>NZ_CP166992.1:0-3077762 GCF_054408485.1 Candidatus Nitrosocosmicus sp. T | reverse complement strand
TTTTAAGAAAGAAATTTCCAGTTATCTACGATTTTTATTGCCTAAAATTAATTCTGGATTTCTGTAACTTTGCTATTTTAATTTTGCACTTACTTTGATTATATGACTCATACTGTAAATAGCGGGACATCTCTCCTCAGCCATAGCAATGAGTTGTTGAAGTTTTTGCTTATCCATTGTATTTTTTTCTTCCATGTGTGCATCAATTTCGAAATTTATCCCTTCTGTAATAGGTTCATCAGAGATATCAAATGTTTTGGCAAAATTAATGTTACATTCTGCATTTATTCGTAGTTTATTAAGTTTGATTCCATGACTTGATAGAATACTTACGAATGTGGTTATAAAACAAGACGTTATTCCTGCTACACAATAGCCCATAGGGCCTAGTCTGTTACCACTACCTCCCAAGAATGAAGGTGAATCTATTTCAATTACTTCCTTGCCCTTCTCATATGCTAATTCTGTTTTGAATTGATATCCTTTTTGAATATCAAAATTCCATTCTCCTTCCAATTTGACTGACTTCTTCAAAAACTGTCTATCTTTTTGCCCACTTTCTGTTGTTTTTCGGATTTTGTCAAGGTCAATACTGTTTATTATATGTGACATCTCAAATATTATATCCCTACAACTATTAAATGATGTATGCCAAAATAATAATCCCTTTGTTACATGACAATATGTCTCATGGTTACTCATAAAATATAATATTGTTAAGGTAACAGGAAATTAAATACGGTAAGTGATGCAGTAAATTAAAAAAAAAGACTAATTGATTAAGCAAATCAAGTGTTTTTTAAAAATAATTAGTAATTTAGAGTTTGGTTAAAGCTATCTACATGTTTTTCTGTTTGGTTGTTTACTGACTGATTCACCATGAAAGGATGCTGAACCTGTTCTATTTGTGGAGGAAATACAGGTAGTGAGTCCATTGGATTCCAATTGAGTATGACTTTTCCATAAGATTCAGATAATTTTGTTAGCCACTGCTTTTGTTGTTGGTCATTTAACAATGGGAATTTGGGGTTTGCTCTATCTGGTGAAAATTCCTCTTTATGATAATGCCAGTTTGGCTTTTCTCTATCTGATAATACGTGATATGTTTTTGAGTCAATCATAACTTGCTATAGATCAAATACATCTTTCATTGTCTCTGATCTGTAACTTAGAGCTTAACTTTGCAAAGCCGATCAAAATAATTAATTGCTGATAATTTGTTTAGTTCGACATATATTGACTCAGCGATACTTATTCAAACCACCCTTTGCTACAATTTCAAAGGTAATCAAAACCTTCTCCAATCTTGTATTCTTACCGATACATTCTTGATTTATCTGGTTCATTAATTCAAACCCCTTATGCTCTGTAATATATTTATTTTTTATTTTGCCGTATGATATACCACCTAACTCAATCAGATAAAACAAATAATATTTTAATAGGAATCTGGATATTTTTTTTTCTAAAAAAGGTTCAATTTGGCTTAAAGTAGCCCCAGTAGCACATATCATAAGTAGAGGTTCAACAATATCACATCTAAGATCTCTCTTTATTTTGTATTTTGTAAGATGTATTTTTATCTACTCCTTTGTAAATCCGCTAAGTAAGTAATGATACGGGATAAAATACTTCATTTCTTTTTGATGATGGCATATTGCTTTATAGACCCATAATATTCACAAAACTCTTATTCTATCTCTATTTTCGTTGCCTCATTTGAAACAACTGTAGGAACTTTCTTTGGTAAGTCAATCTCTAAGATTCCGTTATTAAGTTTTGCAGTGATTTTTGATTGAACAACTTCCTCTGGTAATGAAATAGTGCGATATACCGATCTAAAAGATCTTTCATTGTAAATGTAGTTATTGTCTTTTTGCTCCATCTTTTCAGATTGCTTTGCGCTTACTTCGATTGAATTTTTAGCAGCCTTAATATCGATATTCTTTTTATTAATTCCCGGTAGTTCTAATTGGATTTGGTATTTGTCTCCCTTGTCGATCAGATCACATAATGCTTTTCTGATTGATTTTTCTTCAGAAATTCCGGGAAGGTTAAGGTCAAAATTATAAGGCCATGTAATGTTACTTTCTATTTCATCTCTAAAGTTCTCAAAAATTGTATCCATTCTTCTTGAAATTGTTTCTTTGTTTTTTTTATCAACGTGTAATTTTGTCGACATATTCATAAATTCTTCAGAATGCTTATAAAGTTAAGCATTGTATTACATTGTATAACGAGTACATTATTGAAGAAAACTCATAACACGCGCTATATTAATAGAAATTTGGCATGTATTAATAATCTATGTTTATTTTAATCAGAATAATAAAAGAATATGTGTATTAATATGATACAGACTTATTTTTTTGACTGAAGATTTTTTAAATTTAATATCAAAGAATGATCTTTTAACATAGATTTTTCAGGTTTCATGTTCAAATCTGCAAACAGCATTGTTATTAAGGTACCCATGTACAACGAACATTTTTCACCTAAATTGTGCTGTATCCTTACCTCAACTGTATTTTCAGATTTGATTATCGTGTTTGTAAATTTAGAAGCAGAAAGCCAAAGTTTTATTACATCTATAATAGCATCGATGTCATTCTTACCATGAATAAATGCAATTGCATCTCTCATTCCAGTATAGCAAGTGGTTTTAGCGGCTTTGACTATATCTTCGTTAGAAACATGTTCAAAAATTGTTCGTACAAATGGTTTTTGCAAAAAAACAAATCCAATTTCACTTACAAACTGATCCCACGTAACATATTTTCTTAGCACATGATTTATTATACTTGAAATCGTTTTATCTTCTTGAATTGCTTGAATAGAAATTTTGTCGTATATATCAGAGGGAATACGAATAGCTGTATTAGTTGTTCCGGTACTAGAGGGTTTCTGATTTGAAGTACTTTTTATCATCATTATAGTCCAAGTATGACGTTATTATTCATTGTTATGCATTAGAATAATAAAACAATTCTTAAAAGCAAATACCAGGAACAGTTAGATTTAAAAAAAGGTTTAATGGTTTCATTGTCATGTAACCGTTTTGAACGAAAACTCATCCTTTATCATGAATTCAGGCACTTGAGAATTTATGGAGGAAAGTTCTACTGCAATAATATATTCAGCATTGCCTGAAAGAAAAGGAGCATCCATGTGGTAAGCCCCTGTGCTACTGAAGTCCGGACCATAGGTGGTTGTTTCATCTGCATTGCTTTTTATCAATTCTAAAGGTAGAGATTCACCATCAGTCACAAATGTGTTGGAGAAAACTGTGTCATTTGAATTTTTTATCATTGTAATATTATAGACTAATGGGGTCGCGCTGTCTAATGGTATCGTAAGCGGTTGAAAATCAAGCAATGTTCTAAAATCCTTTGTAAGGTTGAAAACTTGACCTACACCTGAAGACATCTCAAAATAGTGACCCCGTTCATATGAATCACTTACCGATACTATTGCTTGTCTCCATGGACGGATAATACAGTGATAAACATAGTCTCCAGGGTTATCAAATGTATACTGAAAAAATGCATTGGTGGTAGCCGGTAACACTCCGGAGTTGAAAATCGAACCAGCATCAGATGCGTTAGTGACACCGCTTGTTACAGTACAGGGTTGTCCAAAGTCGTTGTTAAACCAGCCTATAGTTGTTCCAACAGGTACATTAATTGATGGAGGATAATAATGGTATGGACTATATTTCTGAGCAGCACCAGGGATTATACTCACCGCATATGTTGTAGGAGTTTTTTGAAGTGTAGCCATGCTTCCCGTTTGAGCATTGGATTCAACTATCACCCAGTTCGTAGTGCACCTGATACAGATGAAATCAAAAGTAATGTCAGTGCAAAGAAAATTATTATACTCTTAGATTTTATATATCGTGTCAACAATATTATTTATTTATTAAAACGAGTTGTATTTATCTGTGTTGTTGATCGCATAGCAAATACTTACATTGCAATACAAGATAGGTATTTGTAAATTTGCTCCTGCCGACTCGAAATATAATTACACCATCACGGTATTCACTAACGCCATTACCAATCGGTTTCAATTATGTAAATATTAGAATTGGATAAAGACTAATCCGACCTCAAATTTAAAAGTGGAATCAGATCTTCTTTCAATAACTTTTATTTGAGATTCTAGTTTAAATCCTTAATCAAAATATTAACTATAATTTCTAGAATAGTAACGCAAAAGAACATTAAGTAAATTTATCGCGATTTCCATCTCTGACGGTAATAAAATCCATGTCCAATCCAGAATAATTAACAATTTTTAGCTCACATACGTATACATTGTTATCTGTGTGATATAGCACTCAGTAATACAATAATCTCAATTTGAAAGAATATCCATTCTTAAAAATATATAACTTGAACACAAATATAGAACAATAAGACAACCAGTCTATCCACATGAATGGTAAATTATGCAAATATAAAAAAACTGTTTGGAACAAAATGAAGAGAATACTTTTTGGAATTGAAAACTTATTTCTGAGTAATGCTAAAAATATATCAAAAAATACGCTACAATCAAAAGTTCCAATATAGCAGCAATGCCATAAAGTCTGTTTGATAATTCCTTCGAATTCGGATCCAAACATATCCGATGACTAGAACAAAGAAAAAAAATGGGCCTTGTAGAGATATATCCTATAATAGCAGGTCAATGAGTTTATAGCATATTATATTAGATTCACACAAATATCATCTATATGTCTTTACAGGTTGCGACAATTAAACAGATTCCAATAAGATTGCACTTTTCTCTTATTTTAGTATTTTTTTTAATTGCATGGACGCTTGCATATAGCTTCATGCCTCAATATACACCTGGAATGAATCAGATAAATTATTGGATAATGAGTTTAACAGGGACTATCATTTTATTCTTATCGGTACTAATTCACGAATTATCACACTCTATAGTAGCAAAATCTTATGGAATAAGGGTTAGACAAATAATGTTGTTTATTTTTGGAGGGGTTTCAGATATTGAAGAAGAGCCTAAAGAGTTTAAAAAGGAGTTTAAAATGGCAATAGCAGGGCCCGCAGTAAGCCTAGTACTTTCGGCTATATTTGCGATATTTTGGTGGATTACATCCATATTAACTACAACGTCATTTGATGATTTTTCTAAAACAGTATTAACTATGACAAATGGAATACTTTTCTATTCGTCTATTCTAAATCTAATTCTAGGAATTTTCAACTTAGTTCCAGCTTTTCCAATGGATGGTGGAAGAATATTAAGATCACTGCTATTTAGCAGAAACAAGAATTACGACAAATCTACACGAATTGCAGTAAGAATTGGTGTAATTATGTCATACGTATTCTTTGGTTTTGGAATATTAACAATACTTTCTGGATCATTTGTTAGTGGACTTTGGATTATTTTGATCGGTTGGTTTTTGCAGAACGGAGCTCAATCATATTTGTATCAGTATGATATAATGAAGATATTATCCAAGGTAAGATTAGAAGAGCTAATGAAAACTAATATTATTTCGGTCCCACAAGATATAACAGTAAATACCATCTTGAGGAACTACTTTAATATTTATATGAAGAGTTCATTTCCAGTAACAAAATTAAACTACGAGATTGTTGGAATAGTCACTCTTAAAAGATGTTTAAATGTTCCCGAAATAGAAAGAGATACCACCATTGTAAGAAATATCATGTCCCCCAAGAGTGAAATAAAGTTGTTAAATGTAAATGATACTGCTGAAAAGGCACTGTCTGTCATGATTAAAGAAAATCAGGACAAGATTTTTGTGTGCAACGACATTGATATAGTAGAAGGGGTTGTCAGTAAAACAGACATAATCGAAGCAATGGATGAAAGAAAATCTTTTTTTCAACAATCAAAATAAGGAATCGAAGCAAAAAACAATCTACTACCCTAGATACATATTATTTCCATTCAATTAACAATTTTTGGTTTTGTAACACCAATATAAAAAAAGAGAAAGTTTATAGAATGCTTTTGGTGCCAACAATGGATATTGTCTTTGTACTTTCGGGCACATAGAAGTCTAAGCTTCTAAAAGTATCTGAAGTATTGCCAGTTGTAACAACCTCTACATTTTCACTATATTCTGATTGCTTTCCGTCTAGTAATATCTTAAAAGGAATATCCTTTGTACCATCTTTTGAATCCAGTAGTGATCTCGGTACATCAAATGCTATATTACCGCCATCAGGTGCGTTGACACTTAAACCCAAAGTGTTACCTGAAAGTGAGAATAAAGAATTTGGATAAATATCTTGACCATGAATCTGTATGAATCCCAAGGCTAGGTATGGTTGAATAAAAGATATTACAGCAATTGAAGATGAAACAGATTCGGGTCCTATAACAAATAGCTTATCACTGGATTTAGTAGAAATATATAGTTTTTGTGTTTCAGAGTCAACGACTATATCCTGTGGTATCATATTTAGGTCAATTGTCGATATATATTCATTGGTTTGTCCATTTATCTTATCGACGTTTTGACTGCTTCCATGAGTAACATATACAACATGGTCTTTTTCATCAATTGCAACTGCTTGACTTGGAGAAGAGATTGGTATTTTATCGATTAATTGATGTCCTATGGTATCAACTACTGATACAAAATAGCTTCCCCTATTGGCAACATACGCCTTGTGATATAAACTATCTATAGCAATATGCCATGGACCAACCCCAGTTTCAATTTCATCTAATACTTGATTAGTTAGCGTAGATATGAAAGTAAGTTTATTTCCCGTAAGACTACCAACTATAAGAGTACTTGTAAGAGGATCGACTTTCAAAGCCATGGGATGATTTGCAACGGGAATTTCTGCAATAATTTCGTCATTTGTTGTATTAATCGCCAGTATTTGATTTGCATCTGCATATGCAGCATATAAAACCTTGTTTTGAGGATTATAGTCCATCGCCCAAACTCCTCTTACAAATTCCGCAGCGGTTAGTACTCTTATCAGCAAGAGGAGTTGGCGTAGAGTAATTTCCTCCAGGTAGTTTAATTATATTAGATACATTTTCTGTCTTTTTATCATATACTTCTATCGTTCCACTTTTGAAGGGTGCAAGGTAAATCTTATCTGGAGTTGAAACGGCATCTATGATGCCTCCTTTAGATGATGAATTAATTACACTTGCTATTTCATCGTTAGTTGTATTAATTATGGATACACCAGATTTACCAAAATTTGAAACATACAATAACCCTTCATCTATTGTCATTCCCATGGGTCTAGACACCGAGATTTCATCAATTATATGATGTGCAAATACGGTATTTGCTGACAAGCCAAAATATATTGCAAAACTCAGAAAAAGTAATCCAAAAAGAACTATAAGTACTTTTTTGTTTAACATGAACCTATTACTATGATGGTATATTAAAGATTATTGCCTTTCTCTATTCTATGGCCATGAATTTAATATTAGATCGAATAATAGATGATAACATAGTTTAACTAATAGGACTTTGTTTGTTTATTAATTTGGACAATTGGATTCATTCCGATGTTCATTAATTTAAAGTAGATAATTCATTGTAACATGCTTATATTTCTTAATTTCTGAAAATATTGCAATTATGCTCGAGGCTATAAGAATATTAATCAAAAAAGTATGGGATTTGCGTTACCTCACTATTACTGTTCCAACCATTGCAGGATGTAAGGTACAATAGTATGGGTATTCTCCAGCAGTATCAAACCTATGTTCAAAAATCTTTCCCTTGCTAATTAGGGCGTTTGGTCCTGCCAATCCAGAATCAAATATCTGTCCGGCATCTGCTGCACCAACAGTTCCAGATGTTACAGTATGAAAAGCAGTATCATCATTTGTCCAAACAACCGTTTGACCTACTGTAATCTCAAAGGGATTTGGACTATAAGCGTCATCGGTTAGTAAAGATCCGCCAGGTACAATGGAAACTTGAATTTTATCTGTGACAGTAGAAGTGACGTTGGAGGTATTTTGAGCAGTGACGTTGGTAGTAGTATCACCCGATAAAACAAAAATGCTAAGGATTGCTGCAAGATTTGCTATTAAAATAATAGAAGATTTTGACATAGGTACTAAAAGGCACCGCCCTATAATTAAATAACTCGATCAATCAAAATTCAATTTCTATCCAAATCAAAACTGTTTAAGAAGTCAAAGATCTTTGCAGGTATAATCCAGTATTAGAAGGATCATTATTTCATATGGTCAATTACTCCAACTTCTTCTGAGTATAAATCCATGAAGGCAAGAAAAACAAAGTGATTGTTAAGGTGATATTATTTTACCTTCGAACTCGTCTATCATTTGCTTATCTTTTACCGAGTCTTGACCTATGGAAAGCATTTGCGCTTGTAATCGGTAATCACCATCACCAAAATTGTCTGCAATATGGTATGCTCCAGTTATAGGGTCTGTAAAGTCCGGACCATATATTGTAGTCTTATTGATGTTATCATCCGAAATTAATTCGATTTGTAAATCGCTTCCTAGGGTTAAAAAGTTATGGTCGACTAGAATTTCACTTGCGTTGTTGAATAACTTAACATTATAGGTTACAGGTGCAATTTCATTTATTTGCATATCAAGCGGTTGGACATTTAGTAACACTCTATCAAACTGGTTTTTATCTAAGGTCCACATTGCGCCACTCTCACTTTGGATGATATCAGCTCCAGAACTTAATTTATAAAAGTTACCGTTTTCAAATGAATCACTGACATGAATAGTAGCATTGTTTGATGTGTCTAATTTATCAAAATATGTATAGTCTCCAGGACCAGTAAATGTAAGTTGAAATGAAGAGCCAAATGGCAATATACCAGAATTAAATTCTTGTCCTGCATTGGATGAATTAGGTGGTCCACTAGTAACTGTATGAATCTGTCCTGGATCATCATTGAACCATGCGACGGTGGTTCCTGATGGAATTGCAACTTCTTCTGGATAATAGTTAACATCCAAGTCATTGGATGCAGCGCCTGCGGGTATGTCAATTACATAAGTAGGTATTACTTCTTGAGGTGTAGGCACAGGTGTTAAACCAATTTGAGCATATGCGCCGCTTAAATAATAATAGTTTGTTAGTAGGGTCATTGTCAAGAAAAAGACTATGCAATAAGTAAAAACTCGTATATTTTTTGTCTAGAATCATGTTATTAGATCATGAGTGATCCTTAATCTATAAAAGGATTTTTCGAACCTTTTTTGAATTATTGTCTAATCATATTTGATAGGATTTCCATCTTTTTCCATTTAGAATTTAATTTTTCAGTTTTTACTCAGACTTGATAACACAATTAGCTTCTATTATTTGAATGACTATTAGTGATGATTCGAAGTGGACATCAATAAGAATTGCTATCCTTGCTAAAAGATAAACGATTAAAAAAATTCTTTATCTATTTTAGAATCATCCAATCAAAAAACTTTCCAGAATATGATGACACTTTTAAGCTCAATTAGGATATTCCAATCCATCCATGTATGAATATAATAACAAAAACAAAATAGATTCTAATAAAAGAATACTGATCATTGGAGGAGTTGCGGCAGGAACAAGCGCCGCTTCAAAGGCAAGAAGAATTGATCCTTCTGCGGATATTAAAATAATTCAGAACGAGCCTCTGGTTTCTTATGGTTCATGTGGTTTTCCCTATGTGATAGAAGGAGTTGTTGATAATTTAGACAAACTTATAGCACGCTCAGTAGATGTCTTCAAAGACAGGTATAACATTGAAATAATTACCAATACTGAGGCCACATGGATTGATCCTATCAATAAACAAGTACATGCGATAGACTTAGAGGAAGGAAATGAACGGGTATTTGATTATGATTCGTTAATAATATCTACTGGAGCAAGATCGATTGTTCCTAACATAAAAGGTATTGATGATAAAAACATTAGATATTTTCATAATCTGTTTACTCTTAGAAATTTTGAAGATGCAAACCGAATTCAAGATTTCATGAAAAATGTAAAATCCACGATAATAATAGGGGCTGGTCTGATTGGTATTGAAATGGCTGAAGCATTGAAAAAAAGAGGTGTTTCTGTCATTGTGATTCAAAGATCAACTCATGTATTGTCAGGTATGATAGATGACGATATGGCAGAATTAGTGGAAGAAGAACTCGTGAAAAATGGAGTAAATCTTCTCTTGCAGGAAAATGTCGAGGAAATTGTTTTTTCTAATAATAATTCCACAACCACCACAAGCAAAGATATGCTATATGCTAAAGGCATAAGGACCAATAAAAGAGAGGTCCTTGCAGATTGTATATTGATTGGAGTGGGGATAATGCCAAACTCAGAAATAGCCTATGAAGCAGGAATAAAACTTGGGGCTTACAATGCCATAAAGGTAGATAATACAATGAGAACCAATATTTCAAATATCTTTGCGGCGGGTGATTGTGCGACTGCGAGAAATTACATAACAAATAATGACGATTATTTACCTTTAGGTACGACTGCAAATAAGCAAGGGAAAATAGCAGGAGAGAATGCAGTTACATGCGGTAATACTCAATTTAGAGGTATTGCAGGAAGCTCGATAACAAAGGCTTTCGGGCTATTAATAGCCAAAACAGGTTTAAACAGGGAAGAGGCCAAAATTAATGGCTTTGATCCAATTGATACCAAAATAGAAGACATCACAAGAGCAGGCTACTATCCTGATAATAAGCCTATTTGGATAAAACTTATTTCAGACAAAATAACCCGGATGATTCTAGGTGCTCAAATTGTTGGAGGAGAATCGGTGAAAGGAAGAATCGATTTAATATCCTTTGCTCTATTAATGAAGGCAACGGTAGATGATTTGGCAAGCTTTGATGCTTGTTACGTTCCTCCAATATCTCCTGTATGGGACCCGTTAACTATAGCATCAATGCGATTAGTAAAATTACTGAATAAGAATTAGAACAATTCTTATCACAGAAAAGTCAGTTGCTCCTATGATGAGTAAAGAGTTTACATCGACAGTTAGATCTTAATCATGTTATGAATTTTTGCAGTGTTCCCATGAATCAACAAGATAGAGGTATCAAAATAGCTAATGTTTTACCGTTGTACATGTGATCAAGATAATTGCAACTCTGTTTTTTTACACTGGATTATTCTCGTAAATAAAATGGATGTCTTTTAATTGATATAGATAAAAGTTCCCAACAATTTAGATAACAACATAAAAAAAGTAGTTATGCAATGACCTCAATTATGAAAGAGGAGGGAAGACATACAATCATGTAAGAGATTTGAATTTAGTTATATTATCATAGACATTTGCATATAAATATGATATGAATTAACTAAAGTTGTTACGGATAACCAACATAATGACACAATATTAGGTAGACAGCATCTGCTTTTAAAAGTAATCATGTTTGATATACGCAAGAACGGTATTGAGATGGAAAAGTGGTTTAATGATTGGATCAATTGATCCAACACTAAGTAAATCGAGAAATGAAGTAGTAAAAAAATGAATATTTTATCGGTTATTGAGGTGACATTTGATGTGTTCTGTTTTGCATCATCTTTTGCTCCTGTAGCTTAAGTGGGTTATCTGTCTGATTCTGTAGCATTTGATGTGTTCTGTTTTGCATCATCTTTTGTTCATGTTGGACAGAGTATGAACTTTCAACTAAGGGCGCAATCAGAACTACGGATAGAATAACAGCAAAAATGGTTAGAATAATTGAACCCTTCCTTGCTTGTTCGTTGTCTTTAAAATTGTACATCTTACTTCAAGGTAAAAGTCAAGATATATAAGATTTTTGCCAGAAACAACCATCCAAGGACAAGAACATAATAGTAATTTAGAAAAATTAAATCAATCATTATTTCTTAAATACTTCATTGGCAATTTCTTAATTTATCTAGGAATTAACATTTGAAGAGTACTTTCTTTGATATGCCTATCTATCAGAAAATATTCATAGAATTAAAAAAAAGTGCTATTTATTACTAATTAACAGCAAAATGCATGCAGATGTTAATTGACTGGAATAGGTATATCGGTGTATTCAAAAATTAGCAAATCCGGGCGCATCTTTTCATAGTGATTTGCAAAGCAGATCATGTTAATCCATAACTACCCATCACTATTTATAAATATTATATCCTTGTCCAGGCTCTATTATCTTTATCCATAGGTTTTAGCAAATTTGTCACCTTGATAATTTGTCACGATAAAGATTCTTTTTCAATCATGGTACTCATAAAAGTTCAAGTTCTTCTGAATGGACTCGCAATAATGAAGACAGTGTCTTCATTTTACCGTTTTTGCATTAAGCCTCTTTTAGATATTCAATTTCCATACTTTATATATGTCGATTCCACTGTTATTTTGCCTTCTTCTTATTCCATTTTCCTTATCACTATCATCCAAAGGATGATGAATAATTATTAGTCGTGGGTAATTAACACTATGGAGCAGGTTGAACATCATCCGACAATTGTTTTTATTATTATGTATATAGCAACAGTAATTAACAATACTGAAAAGATCTTTGTTAATAGTGTTTTTGAAGCTTTTGATGATAGTATCGTTCCAACTTTTCCACCAACAATACCTCCACAAATTAACAGTATGGCTATCAAGAAATTGATCTGACCTGAAAGCGAATAACTAGCAGCAGTAGTGAGTCCAAAAAAGCTTACAGGTAACAGAGATGTTCCAATTGAATTTACAATATTTATATTCAGATACATTAGAGATGGAACAATCAAAAAGCCTCCCCCGATTCCAAAATATCCTGCCGCTAACCCTACCAGAGTCCCCATAATTGCCACTTTTAGATGCTTGTACCTTTTATTAGTACCGAAATTAGTTTCAGTAGTAGGTGGACCCTTTGTTTTTTGGTCTGCCTTGTTGTCTTTTGTTGTTTCTTGTAAGTGATCATAAATAATTTCTTTGTTATTTTTCTTGTGTTTCATTTGTATTAGTAACTTGAGCGCTATAGATATCATAAATACTGCAAACAAAATTAACAGGCTACTTGCAGGCGTTAGTAAACCCAAATAAGATCCAACTAGGGTTCCTACTACTCCAGGAATAGCAAATAGTAAACTTTTATTTAATAATACATGACCCTTTTTTTTATGATCAATAAAGCTAATTAAGGCATTGATACCAACCACAAGAGCAGAAGTTCCTATTGCCATATGAGGTTCTAGCCCTATAACATAGACTAATAATGGTACTGCCAGTATAGATCCCCCTCCACCAATCAATCCAAGAGAAAGTCCAATCAATATTCCAATGGCAGTTATAAGAGATATAAGAAAAGAGTACTGAATAAGATCAGCCGAAATTAATTGTAATAAAGAAATTACTTCCAAAGGGTTTTGTAGCAATAGATTTTCAAATCCTAAGCAAATCATTTCAAGAATGAAATATAAAAAATATATGGGCCAGAAATATGCCTCAGCTATCATCTACTAGTCTATTCCTTACTTGCAAGAGTAGAAAAAAAGAATTTGATCCTCTAGAATTAATTTATTCTACGAGGATGAAATACTACATCTGTTTGGACCTATTTCCAATTCAAAGATTTCCGATGATGATGGATGTAATTTCTCACCCTTGTTAATAGATAGGATTTTCAAATAATTAGGGGGAGTTGCCATCACTTTAGCAGACAGGTTTTGTATGAATTGTTCTCTTGTTAATTGTTGATTCAAAAATATACCCTTTTCTTTTAGTTCACCTAATGTAGAAGATAGTAGTTCGTTTGTCTTGACATCTTTGTCAAAATGAGAGGGTAGTATCACGGTATAACTTGGTAGGATCATAATCTTTTGTTGTAAAGTATCATACAAATTCTCTGAGAATTCTATAGATTTATCTCTTAAATCTGGCCTTCCGACTCCATTTACAAATAAGGTATCACCAGTAAATAGTAACCCTGTAAATTTGTCATAGGCGTCTACGCTATTGACGTTACCTTCAATCGAAAATGAAATGCTTCCCAAGGTATGTCCTGGAGTGTGGATTGCTTTTAGTTTGATTTTGCCTACTGATATGATATCGCCATCTTTTATTTGGTTAGTGCTAATTGCTTCCTTAGAATAGCTTTCATAGCCACTCTGAAGATATTGTGCGCCAGTTTCCTTTGCTAGTGATTTTGCAGCAGAGACATGATCTGCATGCTGATGAGTATCGATTATTTTGATAATCTTTGTTCCGACTTCAGAAGCTTTATCTAAATATTCATTAATGGGATACACAGGGTCGATTATCACTGATTGACCCTCTGAATCCAATAGATATGATATACAGCCTTTACCAATCCTTCTAAACTGAAACAACCTTATCTTGGACGAATTGTCAATTTTGTATTCAGTTGATGCGATTTCAAATGAAAAGCTCCATGCCTTTAATCCTCCTTCTAATGAACTTACGTTGTAACCGTATCTCTCAAGAATATATTTCCCAATTGTAGACCTATTTCCATGCGGACAAATTGTAACTATTTTTTTGTCTTTTGGGATAATAGCCAGGGATTCTGGATTAGCCAATTTACCTAGAGGAATATTCTGACTATCATCTATATTCCATTGATTAAATTCATCAGGTTCTCTCACATCCAGAAGGAACAGATTTTCTTTGTCCTTTTCTGAATCAATTAATTTCTTCAAGTCCTTTGGAGATATATCCCCATCAATAGATTCATTAAACTGCCATTTCCATGATGAAATACCGCCTTCTAAATATCTTGCATTTAGTCCTATTTGTCTCATCATTTCTGCCATTTGTTTTGGGTAGTTTTCATCTGAATCAGCTGGTTTTTGTTCTCCGACTAAAACGATCTCCATATCTTTTGGTAATCGAGGCATAATAGTTCTTTTAGTTTCCTCATTACAAACTGCACATGAAGAGCCGGGAATATGACGCTTCTCAAAGTTTTTTAAGTCTCTTATGTCGAATAGCAGTAGTGGAACTCTACTATCAAGTTTTGACTTTAATTCATCAGAAGTGATAGAGAGAGTGCTATTTTCTAACGGTTTATTTTTGTTCATATACATACATGAAAAACAGTGAAAATAATATTTCTATAAGACGTTTACATTGTACTTATCTGCAAGTATACTCGTAGTAAAATGGATTAATACTAAATGTACTACCAGAAAGGAAAAAAAACTTCTACAGTATCTTTTAGAATACACAAAGAGTATGATGAGCTATTAAGAGCAGAGGCAGAAGAAAAAAAGATCAGTATGAATACGCTTGTTAATCAAATATTTGGAGAATACGTGGACTGGAATAGATATGTAAAAAGGTTCGGGACTATAATTCTAAGCCGAGAGGCGTTTAAATTGCTTTTGGAGAGCTTAGATATTGACAAAATAAATACTCTTGCAATAGATATTGCTACAAAAGCACCGAAGGAGTTTATTCTTTTTAAATGGAAAGAAATCAACCACTTTAATGTGATTAGTTTTATTAAAATGTTCTTTGATCATTGTGGATATGGTCAATACGATTACCAAGTTACGGAAACTAAAGTAAACAAATTTAGTATCCGACATGAATTGGGTAAAAGGGGATCAATATTTTTGAAAACGTATTTAGAAACTGTCATTAAGGATACAATGGGGATAAAATGTCAGTCGATTACTACGGATAATTCAGTTACAATAATCTTTTAAGACAACTCAGAACGAGCGCCAGGATGTTTAGTGAAAGTAAATTACTAACTAGCTACTAATAAAGATAACAATAAAAAAATTCATTAATGTTTAAATCTTTAACCCCAGTACCAATGCCGCCACCTGATGCAAATCAATATCAATTACATCAAGCCTAATGATGCATCTTTTATTAATATACAAAGGATATAAGACATATGATTTTGTAAGATATGCTATGTAGGGAGCAGCATTTAATGGAGAGTATTTGACACAATGCAAATGTAAGAATCATGAAAGGTTCCTCTACGTTATTGTCTTCTAAATTTTTGGAGGCCGAGTCAATTGAGTTAACATGTTCCATCTTAAGTAAAAACTGTAATACTAAAAAAGGGAGATTCATGGACAAAATCAGGAATTTTTTATCTGTTCTTTTGGGAATAAGGTAGATACAAATATTGTGGCATAGGTATTACCAGCTACCGTATCTATCTTGATTTGTTTGCTTTCTTGAGGCGACAGGAACTCATTTTCAACTAGTTCAAGATATATCATAATATTATTTATTTTGATGTATGTAATAAATCAAAGTTTATGTTGTATGTTCCGTCAAGGATTTGAAACAAGATTAGGAATCGTGTTGAATTTCTAAATCTTATTAGCAAGGCTAAAGTAAACATTGTATGAAAATATCTCGATTCATTTCTTCTGTATTAGCTGTTAGTATTATTGCATCAAGTTTTGTCAGCAGTTTACTTATGTCTAGCCTAGGAACTAACCTGGTTTATGCAACAACTTCTCTAGATCAATCCATTCAACAAAGCCAGGATGAATTGCAATCGGCAATCAACAGTGAAGTCCAGCAAACGATTACTGAGACCATCAACAATATAAATAATAATAGCAATTCTGAAGTTACTGATCAAAGCAACAATAGTCAAATCCAAAACAATACTTTATTATCTACTTTTCAACAAACAGATACTGAAACAATAGATAACATGCCCTCTCAAAAGGTAATAGTAGGAGATACTGATATTGCATACAAAATATTTGGAAAAGGAGATCCCATCTTATTGATCCCAGGTTTTTCAATGACTATGGAAATGTGGGGACCAATACTAAATGACTTGGCAGAGAATCATACTGTCATTATATTTGACAATAGGGGAATTGGAGAAACAACTACTGGTAACAAAAGTTTTTCAATGGAACAGTTTGTTAATGATACAGTTGGATTAATAGATGCATTAGAGATAGAAAAACCAATAGATGTAATGGGCCTTTCTCTTGGTGGAATGATTGCACAAGAACTTGCCTTATCATATCCTGATAAGATAAAACATCTTGTTTTGGTTGCCTCATCTTGTGGAGGAGAAGAATCTTTACCTCCACAACTAACACCAAATGATCTAAAGCAGATGCAAACAGGAACGGCAAATACCACTTTGTTCTTGCATGCTCTGTTTCCCGATAATTGGATAAGAGAAAATAGTGATTCTTTAAACAAAACATTTTTACTTCCTCAGGTCTCCCAAGAAAATCTTTTGAGGTATGGCGAAGCAGTAGGAAAATGGAAAGGTACCTGTGGTAGCATACAGGATATAGACAAACCTGTGTTAGTTATAACCGGAACTGAAGATATTACATCTCCACCGATTAATTCATTAAAAATAGCAGAAAAAATACCAGGTGCATGGTTGATTCAGATACAAGGTGGAGGTCATGGAGTGATGCAACAATATCCTGATATTGTAGATGATATAATAGAGACATTTCTTTCCCTTACATAATTATTTGATTGAAATTTTTATTGACTGTCCAAAGTGTAGTGCTGTTCAAATACTTTATTCTCTATCTTATTTGACTTGAGCTTTTTTGTTTGTTAATGTATATGTAAATATTCTCAAATATAGATTAGTGCAGGTTGAGTCGATTTTTACTTAAATTAAAATATTAATAAAAGGATAGTAGAATGGTAATAGATGAAATATGTTTGTCCTATGAATTTAGATTTAACTTGGTATTGGGTTTCTGACAAAATTGTCCTACTCACTAGAATAAAATATATCTTTATCTCCTGCATGACAGCTCTAGTTTTGTTATCGCTAGTTATGTCAGATAGCTCCTCATTTGCTTTGCAAGTCATTTCGGGCAATCAGATTTCAATACAAGAACCCATTCAAGATGATGTGGTAATCTTTGGAGAAACAGTATCTATTGACGCCCCTGTTAGCGGAGCGATAGTTTTTGCTAATATTATTTATGTAAATGCACCAATAGATGGTGACCTATTTGCGGCTGGAGGACAAGTAACGATAAATACCGATGTGTCAGGAAAAATTGTCGCTGCTGGAAATATGATAGATTTAGGTGGAAAATCAACAAATGCGATATTAGCAGCTAACGACATACATTTTGACTCAACTTCCGTGATAATTAAGGATGCATATGCTGCAGGTGGAACTGTCAACAACGAGGGTGAAATATTAGGACAACTGGTAGCTATGACTGACAATTTCCAAAACAATGGCATAATCGGAGATTTGGAAATAGTGAGTCAAGATTCGATGATACCCGATATAGAGGGTTTGTTAAGTCTATTTGGTATTTTATTTGTCATAGGGTTTGGTATTTTAGGTATTATACTTGTCAAGATGTTACCTAATCAGTTTGATGCCGTTCGATTAGTGATTAGAAAATCTATTATAAAAAATACAGTGGTTGGGTTTCTATTAATTGTCTTGTTTGTAGTTGTAATAGTGCTCTCGGCAATAACTGTGGTGGGGCTGCCAGTATCGGCCTTTGGCTTATTAGTTCTTCTTATGGGGCTAACCCTTTCATCCTTAATGATATCATTTGCTCTCGGGAAAAAAATCCTCGAGTTATTGGGACGAAAGTCGTCGAGAGATATCAACAATATTTCTTCCTTTTTGATAGGATTTGTCATACTCAATCTTTTGTACTTGGTTCCTATTCCCTACTTTGGTCAAATAGCGCAAGTGATAGTGACTAGCATTGGATTTGGAGCGATTTACTACACGGTTCGCAATAGTCGATCTTTTGTTTCTAGTAAATCACCATAAAAAAGTATAAACAAAAGTAACATTATTTCTTCTCAATATAAAATGAAAAAACCTAGTAAGATAAAGAATTGGAAATTGACAATAGGAATGTTTGGTATCATGGCAGTTTTGATAGTGACCATAATATCAGCATATAGTACAATTCTCACTCAAGCAATCAACCAGGCTCAAGCACAGACTCTAAATGTAACTGAACAAAAAACGTATGTAACGGATATTAATGTACATTTTAAAACGGCTTGTGTATCCGTTATAGTGTTTACTTACTGTTGGTAGTATAAAATCAAGTGTTTAGAATTGATTTAGAATTGATTGAATAATTTATTAGAATGATAATCTGATTAACTTGATGTTCCGATTTGAAAATAGAAGATCGTATTCACCCAGTTTTGTTTGCTCCCTTTTTTTATTTGGATTTGTCATTCTATTAATAAATAGCATGTCTACGATCACTGAATCACATGGTATTAGTCTATTCGATAAGGTCTCTCTTAGTGATCACAAAACTTCTGCTGACGCCAGTAATTTTGGAAATTTATCTATTTTAGATAACCATTTAGCTCAAGAACCTTATAATGGATTTCGTAATTCTTCTACTGTTGAAAGCGGTGACAATGTCAGCAAATTTCAACCTGACAAGATTTACACACTTGTTGCAGAAAATATCAACCTAGAAATAGCTCCAAATAAAAGAGTACTAGCTTGGACATTCAATGGAACTATGCCTGGTCCAACAATAAGAATGACCGAAGGCGAAAATATTACTGTAAAATTTGTAAATAAATCGCCTATTCCTCATACTATACACTTTCATGGTTATCATAATGAACCCAATGACGGTGTAGGACCCATGGTCATGCCTGGTCAAACCTACTTATACAATGTTACAGGCAATCCCGCAGGTGTTTTGCTGTATTATTGTCATGTAGTACCAACATCACAACATATCAAAATGGGTATGTATGGTGCTTTAATTATAGATCCAAAAAATAAAACAACTTTTCCGCCAGCCAGAGAAGTTGTGTTGGTAATGAGCGAATTTAACTTAAAAAATCCTTTAGCATTTCTGGCAGATTATTACTTGATTAATGGCTACGCTGATCAGTATTTACATTCCCCTATTAAAGCAAATCAAAACGATACGGTTAGGATCTACATTATAAATGCAGGAGTCAATTTACCCATTTCACTACATCTTCATGGTACAATTTTCAAAGCCTATCCATCCGGATTGTTCGCAAATACTCCCATACAATCTCAATCTGTGCTAATAGGACCAGGCGATGCGTCCATAATTGAGACAAAGTGGAAAGACCCGGGTACATACTTATTCCATAGTCATGGTTTGCAACAAGAACATGGCAGCAAGGGTATGATAGAAATATCTCCTATGGACTTGGAGGGATCTGCATTCCAGAAACCTCTTAATCAATCGATTTCGTTACTTAACAGTCAGTATAAACTACAAACAGAACTTCAAAATCCAAATACGTCCTTTAAAACTGAATCTGATATCAATGAAACTGAAAAATATCAAAACGCCTTTAGTATAGAAAATATCTTGAAACGTAATCCAACAAATAATATCATAAATGTGTCCATCCTACTCAACGCAGGCCTTCCTAATAACGATAATTTTTACTCCCCCTCTACAATCAAAGTGCACAAAGGTCAAGAGGTACGATGGATTAATAATGATAAGATGATTCACACAGTGACATCAGGAGATCCATCAACAGGTAGCAATGGATTATTTGATTCTGGTGTAATGGCAGATAATGATGCTTTTTCTACCGTGTTTATTGATGAAGGAGTATTTAGCTATTATTGTGTATACCATCCGTGGATGTTTGGAAAGGTAATAGTGAAATAGTCATTTTAGAATCAAAAAATATAGGTGGATCAACCTTTGTAAAAATTTGATCAAATAAAATGATTTTGTAACCACTATAGTACACTAATATTCAATTTTGATTGAACAACAAAATCGGTTAATATTATCTACAATTTAGAATTTGAGTGTTTGTGACAATCCTTAGGAAATACGTTACTACGAATAAGGAACTTAAGTTTTTAGCAGGATTGATCGTGTATTCATTCTAGCTAGGGTGAAGAACAAAGAGAGGTTTTAACCTCAGAATTTAACAATACTACAGCTTCTCGTCCTGCTCATGTCTATTCAATTAAAGGACTATTTTTTGAAAAATGTGATGATGAATCCTATTCCCCCACTAATTGCACCTATGGCGGCAACCAATAACATTATTCCAACTGGGGCAATAAACTGATTTAGCAAAATCTCAGAAACCTGTATCAGTGTCATATCAAATCCGCCAATTTCTTTTGGAAAAATGGCTACGTCTCCTATATACCCTGCATAAATCATTGTCAAACTAGCAGAAGAAATTCCTAGGTTCATTAGTATCAGATGCATCCATGCCAAAACATTATCCAATTTACTATAATTTTTTATTACGTGGAATTCAAGATAATGGTAAAACAACAAAGAAACTCCTGTTGCAAGTACGCCTATTAAAAAATATAATCCGAGACCAGCAAGGGCAGATATTTTGATGTACCCTATTGAAGAATTTTCCAAAACATTTGAAATGAGTCGTTCTGCATATGGTGTAGATATTACAAAAGAAGCAAGTATGATTGTAAGCAATACTGCAATAGATCCCTGAATAATGGAAGCCAGGAAAAATCTTTGAGTCCAATTATTTTTGCTGTTTGAATTCGGTGCTGCTGTTACTAGTCCTTCTGTGTCCATATCCTTCAGATAAAGTGAGAATACTGCTAGTCCGATAATATTTTTTCCATCCATTATTCAAACAGCCTTCGAAAGTCTTTGCTAATTTTTCTCGATTAACTATACTATACTATATTGACCACAAAAAGAGCGTCAACTGCAGAAATATGATCTATCTACATGATCATAAAAAAATGTCTTCCCTTTTCCTACTAATTTCAAAGTTACTTTTCACTTTGAAATTCATTAGAACTATATCTAATTCTATGTATTACAAATCTATTCATTATTATTAATGAAAGGATTGATACAGAAGCAAGCAGTACTACTGGAGGCTGTATTTGCAACATTTGAAATAAAGGGGCAGCAGCCAATACTCCAAACAAAGCTTGAAAGTTGTGAAACACTATCGCGGCATACAGATTTCGGCCGAAAAAATATACAATGCTGGTTAATACACCAGGTAACATTAGAAAAACAACTATTTGTGGTTGATTAAATGGCTCACTATGCGCAAAATGATAAACTCCAAATAGAATGATTGACACAGCAAGAGCCAACATCAAAGCAATATTCTTTCCTAATCTGTTATTTGCCAACGATTCAATTGAAGTTCCAACAATAACCCAGCATACAATGACCTCAGCTATTGAGGTGGGCAATGTCTGCAAAAACACGTTTATAATTGCGATTGGATTTAAGGATGCAGGGCCCTGAACCAAAAAAAGGATAAGACCAGCTATACCTGCAATAGCAGTCAATAAAGCGGTATTTGTCATTGATCTGAAACCAATTTGTTTAGCTGATAGCATACCAGACATTATTGCAAACCTGAGAACTACCAATGGTATTACAATACCAATTACAATATTTGCAATAACTATATACTCAAGGCGACCTATTGGATCGTTCTTTTGTAACAGATTAACTCGTCCCTCCAGTATGTACGTCGTAGATATCCAAGCCAGGTAAATTAAAAATGCAATAATGACTAGGGTATACTTTTTCATTTTATCGGGTCCATCGTATCGTTATATATTTGAAATAAGAGATAAGATAATACTCTTTCCTTCTTTAGAATATAAGGTAGACCACGTTCAAAGAAATAGAAATTACAATAGGGAATTGAAAAAATCGATAAAGGGTTTTAGTATCCTGTCTGTTTGTGATGGCGTAGTAAGATGAGGAATGAGTAAATCAAATGAGCTAAGAGTAAAAGGAGTGATATTGTTGTATAATTGTAAAATTATTCTATGTTCGCCATCATCAGGAAACACATAATTAACAGAAAATTGTCCATCAATCACGGGTATGAGTTTATTTTCAAATTTATATAATCTCCCATCATGATCTGTTATGGTAACCCGTGTATTCAAGTCTTCATAAGGTTTAGAGCCATTAAGATATGTCACTTCAAATAATATTTTTGTAGTTTCATCGATAACAGGGACCTCAGGTACAAGTTTTATAGTTATATTCAAATTATCTCGCTCACTTATCCAACTGTCATTTTTAACGATGGATGGAGTAGTCCCATCCAATGAAAAAGCCTCAGAAGAATATTCAGAAAAAGATGCAAATAATATGGAAAATAATGAAAAAACCATTATTGTTATCAAACTGTCATACTTGCTTGAATTCACATACATATATTAAGTAACACTTTAGAATATATAGATATTTACCAAAGATTTGTTATTATTCCATGGCAATATTTATGAAATATAAATGACACTGGTTACATGTCGACATGTTTCCAAAAATTAATGATGCTTCAGGTACCTAGATTATGTACAGGATAACGACACTTTAGCAATTTCGGGTTTTAATATGGCAACTACTCCTGAGTATTTAATCAATCAACTTTATGATAGATATCAGAGATCGGGTCACCCAAATAATCTGTTCATAATATCAGATGCTTTACCTGCTGTTCCAGGAAGAGCACTTGATTACGTTGCCAAGCAGCTATTCAACGATAAGAATCAAGATTTTTTGAAAGGTTCATTGATGCCTTTTTTAGGATTTTCGCCATGGTTTCAGAAGCTTGTTATTGACAACAGAATTGAATGCTACGGATGGCCTATTGGGATAACTGCATACTGGTTTAGAGAGATAGCATCTGGAAGACCAGGACTTTTAACAAAGATTGGCCTTGATACATTTTTGGACCCACGGAAAGATGATGCAGCATTAAATGACTTGGGGAAATTTCATTCTACTTGTAAAGTTGAAATAATAAAGATAGATAATGAAGATTACCTCTTCTATAAAGCACCGAAACCAAATTTTGCTTTAATTCGAGCTTCATTTGCAGACGAAATGGGAAATATTTCTCTAAAAGAAGAAGGAATACGTGGAACTGTGCTTAGTATAGCACAGGCTACCAAAGCAAAACCTACACACGGTAAAGTAGTATGCCAAGTACGGTGGATAACAAAGTCTGGAACAATTAATCCTCGTGACGTCGATATACCATTTCCACTCATTGATCATATTGTAATTTCTCCAGCTGAATATCATTGGCAAACCGGTTCTATTGCTTACGACCCTCGAATTTCTAATGAAATAGTTTCTCCATCAAACAGAAATTTAGATAATCCCAATCAAATAGAAATGTATGAAAAAGTTATTGCCAGGAGGGTAACATTAGAGTTTATCAACCTTATTCGACAAAAGAAAGCACCGGTTTTGATAAATTTAGGAATTGGAATTCCTGCATTAATATCATCAATTACCGCTGAGGAAAATATAATGGATGTTTTAGTATCTGTCATTGAATCTGGCCCATGGGGAGGAATCGCTTTATCAGGAAATGACTTTGGATTGGCCATGGGTTCATTTGCGTTATCTACTATTCCGGATATGTTTTCTAATTTTGAAGGAGGCATAATTGATGCTGCATCTCTAGGTTTTTTACAGATAGACAAATTTGGAAATGTGAATCCTTCCATGTTACCTGATCGTATATTTGGAACAGGAGGGTTTCCAGTTATTGCGGGTGGAGTATCCAAGATTTATTTTGCTGGATCTTTCACAGGAGGAAAAAAGGAAATTGATGTTACCGAAAATGGAATTAAAATTCTACATGATGGTCCAATTACCAAATTTGTTGAAAATGTCTACAAAATTTCTTTTAGCGGATATCAAGCAGCTAAATGTGGACAAGAAATCATTTATGTAACTGAGAGAGCAGTATTCAGACTCGATAAGAGTAAATTGGTCTTGGAAGAAATTGCTCCCGGTATTGATATTGAAAAAGATGTTTTATCTCGGATGAATTTCAAACCTCAAATATCAAATAAAATCAAAGAAATGGATATTCGGCTCTTTGAAAAGTCTCCTATGAATATCAAAAATGATTTGGTGGACTTTTAATCTTTCTCTCTTTTGTTGATCCCGTGTATCTAGGTCAACAACTATAGTACAAATTAATTTTATTGCAGATTATCAATTGGTTTATCAAGGAACTATTAATACAGGTATAGTAGATATCTCGGCTATATTTCTTGTTACACTTCCTAGGGACTTTTTCTCATAGATACCTCCTGTTCCAACACTTCCAACCGTAATCATATCCACTTTCTCATCTTCAGCAAATTTGACAATACTATAAGCAATGAACCGACTTGAATGAGTTCCTTTGACTATTTTTGTACTTATCAAAACCCCTGTCTTTTCATATTTAGATTTAAGATTTAAAAGCTTTTTAATCCAGGTGTCTTTCATGGCTGAATTAATATCTTTCAAATATTTATGTAAAGAATTTTTCCTTTCTGAATTGATGGACTTGAAGCCTTGTATAACCTCTTCTGATAATTGAAGAGGTTGTAATATATTCAAAATTATTAGGTGATGATTACTTTGGATTTTATTATTCTTATACCTCCTCGAATCCGAGTTTTTTGAAGCCAGGAGATTAATAGCATAATCCAATGCCTTTAGAGAGTGCTCCGATCCGTCAACAAGAGTTAAAATTTTCATCGAAATAAATTAAATTGCCGTTGTTTAAATCCTTGTTCTTTTTATTTATTGGTGCAAAATTGAATTCTTTACAATTCTTATCCAAAAGCTAGTAATTTATTTTTTAAGATCTGTTTTCACCGTGTTGCATGATCGAACCATATTATCTTATGACTTAAAAGGGAACAAATGACCTGCTTGCTCCATTAGATCGTGTTAATTCATATATAATAATTAAGAGCATGTTTATTCTTGAAGTGGACTATAGAAGATTTCGTTTATGGTGCGACCGATGGTGCTGTTACTACATTTGCAGTAGTTGCAGGAGTAGTTGGAGCATCTTTATCTCCTACCATTGTAGTAATTTTAGGTTTTGCGAACCTATTTGCAGATGGATTTGCCATGGCTGTAGGAAATTATTTGTCAACAAGATCTAGGATAGAGCACGAAGAAAAGGAAAGAGAAAGACACTATAAAGAGATTCAGGATACTCCTGAACGCAAGATATCAGAAATAAGAAACATATATGCAGAAAAGGGCTTTAAAGAGGAATTACTAGAAAAAGTTACAGATGTTATAATTGCCAATCGAAAAGTTTGGACAGACATCTTGTTGAGAGAAAAAACTGGGATAATAGATAAAAAAAATGAAAATCCCATATTCAAAGCAGTCACGACATTTGTTGCATTTTATATAATAGGTTTAATCCCCCTTCTTCCATTTATTTTTGCACTTGTTTTGAATAATTCAACCGATTTTGCATCTCAAACTATATTTGCCTACTCTACAGTTTTTACTGCTTTGTCTTTCTTTTGTATAGGAATTATCTCAGCAAAAGTAGTCGGTAAGTCTCCCATAAGATCTGGCACTATCACGTTGATAATAGGAGGTACTGCAGCATTAGTATCTTACATCGTAGGAACTTTATTAAGTACATACATTTAATGTTAGGAAGACTTTTTTAAATGCAAGACCTACAATGACGGCTGGCGAGGACCGATCTCCATCTGAACTAAAAAGAACAATTGGCTTATTTCAGGCAACTGTTTTTGGGATAGGATTGATTTTAGGAGCAGGAATATATTCAATTATAGGTGAAGCAGCTGGAATTGCTGGAAATATTGTATGGATATCTTTTATTATTGCGGGCGTACTTGCATTAATAATTGGACTAAGCTATGCAGAACTTTCATCCATCTTTTCTAAAAGTGCTGCAGAATATCTGTTCGTAAGAGAAGCTTTTGAAAATGAGGTTTTATCGCTATCCGTAGGCTATATTGTTATTTTTGTCATTATATCCTCAGCTGCATCAGTTGCTGTGGGATTTTCAGGATATATGGCTATTTCTATACCTCATGTGCCTGAAATTGTTTTTGCAATCATTCTGATTGTAATACTATCAATCGTTAATTTTTATGGCATTTCTGAATCGATAAATCTTAATGTACTTTTTACATTTGTTGAATTAGTTGGTCTTTTATTCATCATAATCGCAGCGTTTGCATCAGGACATATTTACAATACAGATTATTTTGAGGTTCCAATCAATTCATTACCAAACATACAACCAAATTTGATATTTGGGTTGATTTTCTCTGCAGCAGGATTGATATTTTTTGCTTTTTTGGGATTTGAAAATGTGGTAAATATTGCTGATGAGACAAAAGTTCCCAATAAAACTATACCAAAGGCTCTAATGATATCAATAATGGTTACCATTGTAATCTACATTTTAGTAGCAATATCCGCTATATCATTGGTAGGGTGGCGTGACCTATATCTATCGGAAGCTCCCTTAGCAACAGCAGCTGAAAGAGCTAGTGGTGCCCCAGGAACATTTATCCTTTCTTTAATAGCTCTATTTGCTACTTCAAATACTGTGCTAATGATGTTAATTTCAGGATCGAGATTGATCTATGGGATTTCAAAAGATAGAAAGTCGACTTTACCCAATATATTATCCAAAATACATTCGAAACGAAAGACTCCGTGGCTTTCTATTCTCATAGTCATGTTTATCGCCATCATGATCATTGTGTTATTCGAAGGGATATTGTCAGTGATTGCTGGTGTGACAGTATTCTGTGTTCTTATAGTTTATATCATAATAAATATCGCTTTAATAAGGCTACGCTATAAAAAGAGCAAAGTAGATAGACAATTCACTTCTCCATTTAGTATCAAAAAGTTTCCCATATTGCCTGGTTTAGGAATGGTGCTATCAGTTATAATTTTACTTCAATTTGAGCCGCAAATAATGCTAAATGGAGTTATTTGTATTGTTGGCATCATTTTATTTGTTTATCTATCAAAAATAATTAGATGGCTTATTGATGCAAGAAGCTAGAAAAATAATCTTGACCAAGAACCGATGCAGTAAATTTATTTAATGTACTACTAATACAGGACGATTTGATAATTCTACTAAATTTCTTGAAACACTGCCTAAGGCTTTAATTTTTGAAATCCCTCCTAGGCCAACATTTCCTACAACAATAAGATCCGCATGTTCTTGAGTTGAAAATTTTACAATACTATCAGCAATTGTCCTACTTGATTGACTGCCCTCAACTAATTGAGTTCGAACTGAAATACCAGAATCTGTATATTTGTTTTTAATTTCAGATAACTTGTTTATCCACTCTGTCTTCAATATGTCATTCATTTCTTTAATATATTCAGATAAAGAAACTGTATTCCCTGTCTTGATTGACTTCATGGGTTTTTCAAATCCCAAAGGAATATGAAAATGTGGTAGTACATTTACTATTATTATTTCACTTGATTCTCCTTCTTTTGAGGGTTTAGGTTTCGCATCAATAAGCTTGAGCAAATAAATCGCATATTCCAGAGCTTTGATTGATTGTTCTGATCCATCAACAGGAACTAGGATTTTCATCAAGCTATTGTAATTGTTAGTTCATTATATCTATGTTCAGATTAACAATTACTCTTTTGTATCTAATACTTTAGAGCACATAACGTGTAATTTGACTAGCAGTTAAAGTAATATCATCGGATTATCGACCATCAGGGAATTAATACTCCTCTTCCATTTATCTGACCCTCTTTTAATAATTTGATTGCTTCATTAACACCATCCAGTTTAAACTTGGTTATATTATTCCTGATTCTACCTTCATTAAATAATTCGATTACCTCTCTGAGTTCATTATAATTGCCCCACAAGGATCCAAGTATTTTAAATTCATTTAGTACAGTCATTGCTATTGGAATTTTAGCTGCTGTTCCAAATAGGCCCACTATTACCACCGATCCTTCTTTTGTCAATATACTAATAGAGTCGTAAAATGTTTTGTCTGTCCCTACGCAATCAATGATTACGTCTAGCATCTTACCTCCTGTTTCGGCCCTAATTCTGTCGACCAAATTACCAGTAGAATGTAGATTGACTAAATGATCCGCGCCGCATTTGCTTGCTAATTCTAACTTACTATCAGATCTATCCATGGCAAATACTTTGGACCCGCCTCCCAAGATTTTTGCATATTGTACTGCATATGATCCTAAACCACCTATTCCCAGTATACCAATATTTCTTCCAGGTCCAAGCATGCCCTTCACTTTTTTGATTGCCCTGTAGGGTGTTAAACCTGCATCAGTCAGTGGTGCGAGATTCTCAGGTTTAGCTTCCGAATTCTTGACATTCACTAAAAATCTATATGAAGGAACTAGTATGTATTCAGAAAATCCTCCGTCAAAAGACGATAGTCCTGGCCATTTAGCAAAAGCACAAAGTTGTTCATCTCCTGACTTACACTGGATACACCAACCACAACCCCAGCCACCAAAAACTGCTACCAAGTCACCAGGTTTCATCATATTTTCCGGTACTGATTTACCAACATCTTCAATCCATCCTGCTATCTCGTGGCCCGGTGTCTTTGGTAGATTTAATGGAATGATATCTTTCCATTCGCCACCAATAAGATGAAGGTCACTATGGCATAATCCTGAAGCTCCTACCTTTACGAGTACTTCTTCGTCACGGCTTATGACGGGTTTGGAAACATTATCCAATTCTAAAGGTTTGTTATACTCGTGAATTCTAGCGGACTTTATTCGTACATCCATTCATATCAATTATCTTTCACATAGAAAAATCTTTAAGATAAAAGTGGGGGAGGATTATCAAGTTACTTGTTGTAGCTAGCAACCCTATTACGATCGTGCCAAATAATAGTATATGGCTATAATCAAATCACTAGGAAGGTATTTTATCTACACTAATCATAACAGAATTATAATGAGTCTCGATTCCATCGGAATCACAAATTTAATGAATAAAAATATTATAGTTGCAGAACAGAATATGAATTTAATCGGCGTGTCTAGAATAATGTCTAATAATGATATTGGCAGTGTAGTGATTGTAGACGATCTAGAAAACAGAAAGCCCATTGGCATTATTACCGAAAGAGACATCATTAGAACAATTGGCATGTTACAACCACATCAGCTGGTAGTTCCTGTAAGAGAACATATGAGCCATCCTTTGATTACTCTCTCATCAAACGCAACCGTTTCAGATGCTATGAAATTGATGTATGAAAGAAAAATAAGGCGAGTTATCATATTAGAGCATGATAAATTAGTAGGTATTTTAACAGATAGAGATATCTTTAGAGCTTTGGTTCAAAATAAAGACTTGCTTTCTACCGTGATAACAAGTACTAGCCTTCCTATTCCAGAGAACCAACTAAAGGATGAAATTTCACATTTCTGGTTTATTAATACTTTTATCGAATAAATAGTATTTACCTAATTCAGAGATTATTTATTAAGGTACTATTAACAGAGGCCGAGTAGATATTTCTGCCACATTTCTTGTAACACTTCCAAGTGACTTGTTTTCGGAAATACCTCCTGTTCCTACACTTCCAACAACAATTAAATCAACTCCTTCATCTTCAGCAAATTTAATAATAATATAAGCAATAGATCGACTTGAGTGGATTCCAGTAATTATTTTTGTTCTTATGACAAGACCCGTTTTCTCAAATTTTGATTTAAGAGATGAAAGTTTTTTGACCCATTCAGTCTCTATTGCCGAATAAATGTCTTTTAAATATTTGTCTAATATTTTGTTCCTTCCTTGACCCACGGACAGAAATTTTTTTTTAACTTCATCTGACAAAATGAATGGTTGTAATATAGTCAAAATTATCAATTCATGTTTAGTTAATAATTTACTTTTTCCCTGGCCCGAATCCTCAGTCACTGATTCAAGAAGATTTATGACATATTCTAAAGCTTTTAGTGAATGGTCAGATCCATCCACTAGCGTTAAAATTTTCACTATTATCAAATTAATATGGATGCTTATATGTTTGATTTTTTAATAATTTCACCGTAAATAATAACCTGGATGGTTCATATACATTCTATTTATACACATTTGTCATATTTTACATTTGATTGAATTTCAATACTAATTAAAAGTAATAAGAGCATTTTTCTTCTTCTTACAAATGATTCTCAAATTCTCATCATAAATTATTGCAAAAAAGGATTTTAATCGAGTTTATAGCGAAACACAGGTCAGATAAACCGAATCAATGATCTTTTAGATCATATTTTCCTTTATTAAAATCTGATTCAAATACATTTAGATTTCCTGATTTTTATGATCCGATATGAAATGGGGAGATGCTCTGTACTCCACAAAATACAAAGAGCTAGGCTTTGAATGCCTTAAATTAACTCGTCCAAAAAAGAGCCTATATCTTCTTTTCCAGTTTTCTCATGAATGTTTACTCTAACCTGTCAAAATATTTAGTATCGTTTTACGGCTTCTTCCCTGTATTTCTTCCGCATTCCCCAACCGCGAAATGACCTTGTCCTCAATTTATAGTGACAACATGGACAATAAGTTTCGTCACATTTGATAAATATCTCACAGATACTACATCTTTTCTGGCCTTCTTTATATCTGGATGGAACATCATTATTCCTTTTTGCCTTGAACCTTGTACATATTCCATTGCAGCTCATATCAATCAGAACAAGAAAAACAATCCCTTAATTCAAATAAATATGTACTTGATTGATTTAATAATATGCATTAACTCGTACAAATTCTACCTTTGGTTATGGTTTTTCTAATATTCGGTATGTATCCATCATTGGAAAATACTCAAATACTAATCCTACTTTGAAGTAAATAGACGAATTGTAGTTCAATTCCTTGGTTACATCTCTTAGTAGCAAAAACCTTGCAATAACAGTAAATGTAAAATTTCATTTTAGATCTAAGCATCAAGCCATAACATTTGCTGGGCTTGCTTACATTATTCATTTCTGCCGCTTCTAAGTCCTTTGGATGCATTGTAGATTAAATTATTATTGAATCTAAATTTGTATTGGCCCGATAGTAATAGTAATTATTATCAAATCAATCTGGAAAATATATGAGAATCGATGGAGAACAGGGTTAAATCCAACCTGTCCAATTAATTCTCTGTATTTACTTTTGTATTTAATATTATTCTAATTCATTTGTTACGGCCGGAAATGCACTAGAATCTGGTTCCCGCAGTAAATTGCTTATCAAAAAACTAACTAAATCTATACACCCTATAAATAACAACAGTTAAGAAATAGTAGTAATAATTATGTTTTTGTCAGAATAATTTTAAATGTAATGCTGGTTAAATAACGTCAGATATTATTTTGCTCACAGAAAAAGAAATCGAGTATATTAAATCACAAAGGCTCGCAAGAATCGCCACTTCCTGTTCGTTTTCCCAATCCGATATTGCAAGTTGCCAACCAGACGTTGTTCCCGTAGGTTTTGATTTTGATGGTGAGTATTTTTATGTAGGTGGAATGAATATTTTGGAATCTACAAAATACAAAAATGTTTTAATAAATAATAAAGTTGCTCTAGTTATAGACGATTTAAAGACTATCAATCCTTGGGAACCACGGGGTATCAGGATTTATGGAGTAGCAGATACAGTTGATCGTCAAGGAGGTTACATGTCCAATACAGATCATCCTCAATCTAGATATATAAGAATAAGACCTACTAGGAAATGGAGCTGGGGAATTGATGAACCTGTTTTTGTCGAAGGTAAATTTAATGTGAAAAAATCGTCTTAAAAGACCAACGAATTAGAATCACTGGGCCTTAATTTCTTATCCTTTTACCGATCTGGAGCTCGTAAATTCTTAGCGTTTTCCTATCCCTAACAAATAATTAACCTTTAGAGCATAGCGACATGGGTTTAACCCTCTTAGAGCTTGATAAAAACGTGTGACTGAAAACGAGCTTTTAGTACGCCTCAAAGAAGACCAAAGGAGATAGTTTCATCTTTTATCATTGTCAAATAGGAGTATATGCGGTAATACGTCATTTGAGATTTATAATATTTAGAGACTGGTTATTAAGATGTTGATAAGAAATTGGATGATAATATACTATGATCGCTTCATATTTTTTCAATATTTGTAATATTCATAAACCGTATTTTGTAATAGTCACCTAACCATATTGGGTTAGTCATAGCGAGTCAAGATAAACGAAAAATCGGAATCAAGGCTTATGAAGGACACATAAATAGGAAGAAAATATTTGGTCTACATTTTATGACAAATATTTTCTTTACCAATCTTCCTTTTCCTAATAATACAGTTTCTGATGATTTGTCATCCTAGTTGGACACAGACGATTTGTCTTCTATCCGCCTGCCCCCAGGTGGCATCGGAAACGGTGCTTTGGATGCTTATATGGTGGATAACGGAATATGTCCGTTTAGGTTTTACAAATTTGCTAGCATCCTTTTATCTTTAACACAACGGGTATCTTACTGTTGACCGGCGTTATCCAAATTCACCGATCTGATAATATGATATTGGTATCAGAGTTTGTTTTTGGGCGCGACCTTAGAGTGGGCGGTCTGGATTAGCGAACACCATTCGAATTCGAGTTAATTTATGACGGCAATAATCTAAGGTTTGGTACACATTTATTTAGCATGTCTTCCAGTTTTTTTGCCTTCAATGACTGGTTACATTATTGCATTCACAACAACTGTTTTCCTCCGTTGTTTTCGCTTATCTAAATACTCTAAAAACATCGTTTGTTTAATCATGTCAGTCGAACAATTACAAAAAGGGACAAATAACGATTCATATTCAGCAGTGCCAAGCCTCTATCTACAAGTATCGCATTGTAAAAAATGTATTTAAACTACAGTGCTACTGTCAGTACTAATAGAATTTTTTCTAGTAAAATTCCATATAGGAAAATACTTGCTTTTTCTTTGTTTTCTCTGGTGCTTACTATCTTAGTATCTAGTACCTTTTTTTGGGGCAACTCCTTTGCTCAATTTGGACTCTCGCCTTTGCCAGCAACGCAAAAAGTGTTACCCTCATACATAATTGATATACCTGCTGGCGCAGTATCTTCTGAAGAATCCATACATTATGTCCCTCCAAAGATATCTATACCTGCAGGTACAACGGTTGCATGGTTCAATGATGATCCAGGCCAGGTCCAATACAGTAACCAGTGGAGTACCTGACGCTACCGACTCGGGACAAATATTTAACTCGGGGTTTATGCCGTTTGGCACCTTTTATCAGATGACCTTTAAAATCCCAGGAGATTATTTCTATTACTGTACATTACATCCGTACATGTCTGGAACCATTCATGTGGGCGGGGCCGCTGAAATGGGACATCACTTTACACTGACATCTGGAGCAGAACTTTTGCCCGTTGATAGCATATTTAATTGGACGATAGTCGATTGGACAATAAATAAGACACAAAATGACAGAACATTGCTTAACTTTAGGCCCATAAGCGTTGCCGTTGACCGGTCTACTCCGATAGTCTACAATATTATGGTAGAAAACAACACCAATAACCAAACAATATTCAATTACAATTTCCAGGTTATAGGCGGAAGCGATCTTCAGGTCGAGTTAATCTCTAACAGCAATATGAACAGTACAAACGTATATGGTCCTGATGTATCGGATCCGAATACGGGTGCCTATCATGTTGAAAGAGATTTTGGGGATGGCAACTATACAATCAGAGCTCAGGTAGTTTCAGTGGGGAATAATCTGGTTGAAGATAACATAGCTGACGAATTTGGATTGAGATTTGTCTCCTAAAATATATTCAATCCAATTTTATTCTATTTATTTTTTGATAGAGGAATCTATATTATTCGTTTAAAATACAATCTTTTCACATTGTAATCAGTAGACAGGCATTAGATGGAAGATCAACTTTGGATTGGCAGAGTTTGGATGATGGGACGAATAAGTATTTGCAACATTATTCAATGTTCTATCATCCATACTTGTGGATTCGCAAGATGCAATGTCATCGTAGCTATCGTTATAATTAATTATACTATCATTCAAAAGAATTTTATGCTAGTAAGACTAAATCAAAACAGAAGTATTAATTTTAGACGAAAATCAGATAAACAAATCAAAGTCCAGTTTATAGCATCTATATTGTCTTAAACCTCATAGGAATAATTGTTAATAATTACGAATTAAGATTAAAACATTTGTAAAGACATCGATAAATAGAAGTCATATATTAAAAATACGATTTCCATCGTATCTTATTAACAGATCGATGGACTCATTATATGAGATTTAATATAATATCATTTTAGATGTCATTACAGGTATCAAAAATTAACCAGATTCCAATCAAACTGCACTATTCCTTTGTTTTGGTATTTTTTTTGATTGCGTGGACTCTTCCATATGGTTTTATACCTCAGTACTCATCGGGTTTAAATCATGTACACAATTGGATAGTGAGTATAATAGGAACCGCTATTTTATTTCTGCCTGTATTAATTCACCAGTAACTAAATTAAACTATGAGATAATTGATATGGTAACTTTCAAAAGATGTTTAATTGTTTCAGAACCTCAAAGAGATATTACCATTGTAAAGAACATCATGTCCCCCAAAAGAGTAAAATAAAGTTGTTAAAATTTGAAGATACTGCTGCTGAAAAGGCACTATCAATAATGATTAAAGAAAATCAGGACAAGATTCTTGTTTGCAACACCATGGGTATATTGGAAGTGTTGTCAGCAAAACCGAAATAATCCGAGCAATAGATGAAAGAAAATTATTTTTCAACAATAGTAATAAATTAATCTAAATCCAAGAACACTTTATTGTCGCTTGGTCCTAAGGCTCATGGTTAACCATAACCTTTTCGCTAGTAATAGTATATTAGTCATATTATTCAGAATATTAGAGGTAATTTCATATTCAAACATATTGAAATTATTTCTGTATATTGTATATTGTTTTTTTAAAGATGGTAGATGAATTACTTCAAAAGTAAAATTCAATCAACTTGCTAAAAGTCTGATAATTTCTTAATTTGATTAGTTATACGGCTCGATGATAAAACAAATTCTATATTGGATTAATATAAAAATATAGATTTTAGCTTATTACATGTCTATTATTAAATTCAATTGACCATAAATCAGACTTAAATCGATCAAGAATTTATTAAATTGGTTAAAGCCTTACTACCACAAGGAATGCATTGAACTTTTTTCAATGAACATGTGATCAACTATTATGAGTGTGGAACTATAGAAAGCAAGTGTTTGTACGGAATGGGGAAGAGCACATAACGAGAGATGTCCGAGGACACATATTGTCATTGGCAATAATGATGGGTTATGCTGTAGTCCACATGCCATTTCTCATATGATCTTTTCAAGTACCATGAGAATCTATCTCAAAACTGTAGCCATTGTTAAGGCTGTTTAGCATTTTCAGATGAGCCATCTAATATCCATTATGATTTAGAGAATGACTATGGCAGTATGAAGTGAATGATAAATTTCCATTAAATAAAACTCTGATACATATTATTTGACGGAAATCATTTCTCGGTGATTTGAACAGTTCAGATCTATGATGATGCCAAATCCAGTATCATCATCAGTGAAAATCCTATTAGAAAACAAACCGCAGAAAGTACGCCTTTTCCATCACGTTGAGATTCTGGCATTATTTTCGCTATGACAACAAGGATCATGGCTCCAGCGGCAAAGCTCAGTGCATAGGGTAAAAGGGGCTGAGCCGCAAGCACAAACATTGCTCCTAATATACCTGCAACAGGTTCTACTGTAGTCGATAACTGCCCATACCAAAAGCTCTTGATTTTGGACATTCCCTGAGCACGTAATGGCATGGAGACTGCGAGCCCTTCAGGGAAGTTCTGAAGACTAATCCCTATCGTAAGTGAAATAGCAGCGGCTAATCCAGCTTCTGGTATTCCAAGGGACGCTGCACCGTAAGCTACTCCTATTGCCAATCCTTCTGGTATATTGTGAATGGTTATAGCCAATATCAAAACAGTCTTACTCTCAAAATCTATGTCTGAACTATTGGGATTCTTGATTATATCTTTGTGATGAAGGTGTCGGAGAATGAGATCCGCAATACAGATTACCAGTGCCCCCAGTATAAATCCAGTTGCTACAGGAATCCAATATGGCATGTCACTAGATTGAGATGACTGTATTATTGACGGAAGAAGTAGAGAAAAAAAACTAGCCGACAGCATTATGCCTGCCGCAAATCCAAGAAGAGCTTGGAAAAACTTCTTGCTAAAACTTCTTGTAAAAAACACGGTAGAGGCGCCGATTGCGGCAACTAACCATGTAAAAAAAGTCGCTATAAGTGTCTGTTCCAACGGATTCAATTCGCTAAAGAATGTCACATCCATGTCGGCGTCTAGGAAGTTGTGGTAGCCTTCGATTAAAATTTTCCTGTCTAAACCTTCTATGAAGAAAATATGCCTTTGAACTTTGCTTTTATCATGTTAACTTTAAAACCACGTGTGAATTCTTCAAATAGTATTCCTTCAGAGATATTGATCGATAATTTTTATGTAATCATCTATCTAAAGTTCCTAGGCTGATAATCCCGTTCATCAACATGGAATTACGTTGATAATTCTAAAGCAGATCAGCTCCAATGTAAAGAATCATTTTTAGTAAATCTTTACTACTGATTTTAGAATATCTGTTTTAGTTATAATCCCTGTAAGGATCATTGTATCATTGATGACAGGTAGTCCACTGATTCTATGCCTTATCATTATCCTTGCAGCTTCTGCTACATCGTCATCTTCATCCATGAGAAGAGGTTTAGAAGTCATTATATCACTGGACATTAAGAACGACTTTACATCTGATATTTTGAATATTGATTTTTTGTCTTTTGTATTACTTGAATTTTGGGATGGAAACTTGTTTGATGCAAAGTTTATGTCATAAAATATACTAGCTGGAAGAAAATCCTTTGAAGTAACAATCCCTATAGGAAATCCATCTTTAACAATCACTACTCTTGATATCTTATGTGACTGCATAAGACCGTATAAGAAATTGATATTATCATCTGGAGCTGCTGTAATTACTTTACTTGTCATGCGCTCTTTAACAGAAAAGAAACCAGAACAATGATATGCAAATACCTCAACTAAATCAGTCTTTGTCATTATTTCTTTGATTTGGCCTTCACCACTAGCTACGAATAGAGAACTTATATTGTTATTGAGCATAGATTGGGCACAGAATTGAATTGAAGCATCTTTTTGAACAGTAATTAACTCGTTAGGATCCTTTAGTAGATCTTTGATAAGTATTTCACTCAGTAGTTTTCTGTCGGGTGAATTCTTGTATAAATAATTAAATAAATCTTTCTCAGTAACGATGCCAATGATTTTTTCGTTATTTGATATTCCAATCCTTCTTATATTGTACTTTAAAATAATATCTCTAACATCTAATAGTGTTTTTTGTTGATCGACTGAAATTAAAGGTCTGCTAATATCTCCGGCTTTAAGGACTATCTTTTCGTTATCATCAAGCGGCATTTGAATAACTGGATATCTTTGGCTATAAAAATATAGATCAAAAACTATCGGAATAAAAAAAAGTCTTATTACCTGGAAATAAACCTTATTCTTATGCCACAAAACAGAAATAACACTTTTGTACTAAATGCTTTTCATATTGCTAAACCTATTGTATCATTAGGATCAGATAAGACATTTCTTGATGCAAGAAATTTAATGCTAAGATATAATATAAAAAGAATTATTGTGTCATCGCCTAAAGATAAAAGAGTAATTGGAATTGTCACGGAAAAGGATTTGACAAAATTTCTATCCATTCAAGCGTTTGATAAGCGTAAATTAGGCGAGATATTATTAGATGAATTACTTCAACACAAAAACGAATTATATGCTGTAAACAAAAATTTTTCACTAGGTCTCTGTGCTCAGTTTATGCTAGATAAAAATATCAGCTCTCTATTACTTGTAGACGAAGAAAATAAGGTAAATAAGATAATTACAAAGACAGATTTGATAGCACTAATTGCTAGCCGTAATCTGGACAATTTTACCGTAAGCCAATATATGACTAAAAAAGTTATTACTGTAAGCCCAGAAGAGAATGTAAATATAATACCAGTATTGATGAATCAATATAATATATCGCGAGTAGTTGTAGTGAGTCAAAATAAACCTATAGGCATAATAACTACAAGAGATATGATACCCAAAGGAAATTATTTTGGAGTTTTAAATTACAGTAACAGTGATAGACCAAAAGAATTTGAAAATATGGCAAATAATAATAGGGTTTCATCTTCCAAAATGAGAATACCCTTTACAGCAGAGGATATAATGACACCCCGTCCACTACTCATTAATCAAGAAGCAGTCTTGATGGAAGCCGCCAAAGCAATGATCGGAAATTGTATTAGTGGAATACCAGTAGTAAACGATTTACAAGAATTAGCTGGAATAATAACTAAAACAGATATTATAAAGGCAATAGTAGATTTGGGTAAAAATAAAGATCAGTAAAACTTTTTAAAAATTAATTTTTAGTTCTTCCATATACAATAAACTTAAGATGTACAAAGCTAACCAAAGTTCTTACATTGGGAAGGATGGTAGTTTGTATGTTGAAAAAGAAAGGTAGCCAGTATAAAAACCACCAGGATTTAGGTTAAATCCCTCAAAAGATAAAATACTATCAGAATATCACGACTGGTGCGAGCCATAAGCATGATAAAACGAAATTTACTATTGCCATCTAAAGAAAATAATTCAATATCCATACAAGAAAGAATAATCTTCATATATATTTTCGAAAAGTTATGAAACTTCAAAATAAACTTTCTCTGCCTCAAATAGAATTTTAGAGGGCGGATTCAGCAAATATAGTATCGTTTCCAGTTTTCTTGCAGATGGAAATTTCTACAATATAAAATAGCAAATATTTTTCTAGTTGAAAGTTTCGTATACTGTAGTGTATGACTACGTAGTAATGCTTAAAGAAGTTGGAAAAGAGGATATAAAATCCGTAGGAGGGAAAGGCGCAAATCTTGGTGAATTGCTAAAACTTGGTATTTCAGTTCCTTCTGGCTTTGTTATTACCACATCGTCTTTTGAGAAATTCATTCGGGATAGTAACATTGGAGAAACGATAAACGAGATTATAAATAATACCGACGTCAATGATGCAATCTCATTAATGGATTCTTCTATGAAAATAAAAGAAATGATTCTTTCTTGTAGGATTCCTCAAGAAATTGAAGCAAAAATAACAGAATATTATCAAGATCTCTTAAGTAATAATGAAGATACTATTAAAAGGACTGAAAATTTAGATTCTTTTCCCTTGGTTGCCGTTAGGAGCTCCGCTACTGCTGAGGATTTGCCTAATGCTTCATTTGCGGGACAACAATCTTCCTTTCTTAACGTAAAAAATGAATTGGAATTCAAAGAATGTGTTAAAAAATGCTGGGCTTCTCTCTATGAGCCGCGTGCTATTTTCTATCGCTCCAATCATAGAATCTCTAATGCAAGCATTGCAGTGGTGGTTCAAAAAATGATTAACGCTGATAAATCTGGAATCATGTTCACCATAGATCCTACAACAGGTGAGGAAGTAATACTAATTGAAGCGACCTGGGGTTTGGGAGAAAGCATCGTTGGAGGTGAGGTGTCACCTGATTCTTATCGTGTTAGTAAACCGAAAATGAAAGAAAAAAGTTCAGACGTTAGCGCAATCTTAGACATAAAGACTTCGTCAAAAACAAAAATCATTAAATTCGATTTTATTTCTAAAACTACCCAAAAATACGATTCGCCAAAGGACAAATTAAATACACAAGTACTTACTGAAAAGCAAATCCTACAATTAGGAATATATGGATTGATGATTGAAAAACATTATAATGACCAACCACAAGATATTGAATTTGCAGTAGACCATCATGATAACATATACTTTGTGCAAAGCAGGCCCATAACGACCCATTTGATTAAAAAAGATGCATTTGATATTATAAAGGAAAACCAGTTGCTAATAGGTAGTGCAGCTTCTCCTGGGATTGCTACCGGTAAAGTTAGAATTGTCTGCACCAAAGACGATATCAAAAATATACAAAAGGGTGATATTATCGTAACAACTATGACTTCTCCTGATTTAGTTCCAAGTATGAATAAATCCGCAGCCATTATCACTGACCTTGGTGGCAGGACGTGTCATGCAGCGATAGTCTCAAGAGAAATGGGAATTCCGGCAATTGTAGGCACACAAGATGCTACGAAAATACTACAAAATGGCAGGATGATTACAGTGGATGCTTATAATGGAATCGTTTATGACGGCATGGTTAATATTAAGAATGTTTTTCCTACCGATGGCCCTAGAGAAACAGATACTGGTCGGTTACACCATAAACAAATGACAAAGACAAAAATAAAAATAAATCTTGCATTTGCTAAGAATATCAATGATGTAGAACCAAAAACAGATGGAGTTGGTTTACTTAGGTTGGAGCACATGATCTCCCAATTTGGTATACATCCTGCTAAATTGATGAAAGAGAATCGATTGGATAAGTATGTTCAAATGTTAATTGATGGGATCAGGCCAATAGCTAGAATTTTTTATCCAAAACCGGTTTGGGTCAGGACATTGGATGCAAGGACAGACGAATTTAGGAATCTAATTGGAGGTGAAGATGAACCAATAGAATCAAATCCAATGCTAGGATGGCATGGAATTCGTAGAAGCCTAGATGAACCTCCTTTATTAAAAGCTGAATTAACGGCAATACAAAGACTGCATGATGAAGGACTTACCAATCTATATGTGATGCTTCCTTTTGTGATATCGGTAGAAGAAGTAGCAAAGACTAAACAAATTTGCAGACAAGAATTCCCTATACTTGAGAAAAAGATTGGTATAATGGTTGAAACTCCTGCTGCAGTTATGATAATTGAAGACTTGTGCAAAGAGGGGATAGCCTTTGTTAGCTTCGGTACCAATGATCTTACTCAATTGATCTTGGGAATAGATAGAAATAACGAACGATTAGCTAAATTATCATCCGTATATCATCCTGCCGTCCTGCAATCCATGAAATTGGTAATCGATGTCTGTAATCGTTTTGATGTGGAAACATCTAACTGTGGAGAAAGTGGTAGCCAATCTGATATGGCTCGAATTCTCGTTAGATATGGTATCAAGAGTATTTCAAGCAATCGAGACGCAATTGAAACTATATTAACAACGGTCTTTGAAGAAGAACAAAGACTGGCTAAAATTAAAGAAAAAGTTGGATAGAAGATACAAGCTCATTAGAAAAGAAAAATGTTTTAATCCACTTTTACTTCTTTACCTTTCGGTTTTGATTGTTGCTTCTTATTGAAGACGACTTCTAATATTCCGTTATTATATTTTGAAGATGCAGTTTCAATATCTGCCTCTGACGGTAAATTAATGACCTCATGATACTTTCTTTGTGGATCATCCGTACTTATTTCAACTGAAGAGTCATAAGCGTTCACTTTTATGTTTTCCTTCTTTACACCGGGCATTTCTACTACTACCTTTATCTCTTTGTCATTCGTACTAATATCAACAAGAGGTTCTCTTTCAGAACTCAGGATAGGAGATGTTCCTGATGTAGAAGTTCTTACATTTCCAAACTCTTTTACGTGGGGTTTACCATCAGCACCTATTGTCATCGAATACCCGTACACAATTGGACCTACCTCTCTTACTTTTGCTCCCTCGGCAGTAGTATATTCTCTAACAAGTTCTTTAGGGGCTTTGGTTTCCATATCTTTAAACTCCTCCTGGAACATTCTTTCCATATCCTTTCTCATATCGTCGTAGTCTCTTAACATGTCATCAAAATAACTGTGTTTTGGCCATTTTATTCCCCTATCTTTTCCAAAAAACCTTTTCAGCCATTCATCATGGTAAGAATTCCATATACTCATTTAATCATATGACTTGATCTTGTATTTAAGAATGCCTTTAACGATTTCAAGAAGGGAGTAACAGATAATATCAAAGAATCTATTTAAATCCAATGAATTATAAGCAAATTATCTTATCTTTGATTTATGACACTGTTGTTTAGAAATTAATACGATTTGGGTACTACTTACTAATATTTGGAAAAGCCAATTAATTATCGTATTAGACAGCCAAAAATACTCAATTCACCTGTCTTGTCTTATGGATTAATAATGGGGGAAACTACGATATTAGCTAATACTCACTATTTTGCAGGCGATACCAGATGAAGTTATCACATACCTTTGATGCCTGTAAAATTAAATTCGGCCGCCAGTATCAATTACGCTATACCTATTGTTTCATATCTTATACGCAGTATGCGTACCATACTTTTCCTATCCTTCTATCAAATATCGATTTGTTATAAATTTCTAGATGTTGACGTGCAATATTATTCCACGTTAACTTTTGTTTAAACTCTTCAACTTTTTGAACATATTCTGAGTTACCCACTTCCAATTTCTTAAGGGCACGTTCAAACTCGCCTGGTTTTCTTTTTACTGTAATACCTAGGCCCTTTTTTTCAAACTCTTTAAAAAAACCCAAATCAGTTGCTATAAAAGGGAGACCATGGGCTAAGGCATCAAAAAGAACTCCAGAACCCGAGGTTACAGTATATGGGAGAACGATAACATCAGAACTATAAAGCAAAATAGAGAGATCCATGTCGGTTAAAAAACCCTGATTTAAATTGATGATTTTCTGATCCCTATTGTTAGCATCCCATTTGATTTTGTGATCTATATCATTAATTGTTCCGGCCGATGAATGATTTCTTGTGCCATAAAAGTTTTTTGATTGGTTAATCACTATTGTCCAGTTATGGGGAATATTTAGACTATTTAACAGGTCCCAACCCTTAGTATGTGTTGCAAACCCAAAGAGTAATCCTATTTTCTTATCTACCGGTAAATTAAACTTTTTTCTAGCCAATTTCTTTTCTAGAGGTACAGGTAAGGTAGGTTCTGCGCCATGGTAAACAACAACCATGTTGTTCTTTTTAAAATTCGACTTGGTCGTGACTGTTCTATTAGATATCAGATGGGCCAAGTATTCTGAAAATACAATATTGTAACTACTTTTTTTCATCTTGATTTTATTGGATTTATTAAAAGCATGATAGGTTGACAAGGTCATCATAAATTCTTTGATTTTCCTCAAAGGGTTAATTGAATTTGTATTTACATCATTTTCTTGATTATACAGCAGTTTTGATAATTTTAACCATTGTCTGAATGGGTACGCAGAGTGAAACGTAGTAATTATTGGAATAGGACATTTCTCATAAAAACATTCTATGTTAGTAATAGCTTTGTTTGAATTATTTCTAAATCTTTGTTTTAACCCATATAGACCATGCTCTAATTGAACGTGCACAACGTCGGGGTTCAATTTATCGATAACATTTAGTATTACTTGTGAATTATTTTGATTTGAAGGATCAAGACCAAAAAAATCACCATTGCCTTTCTCGTTGCATAAAACATAAACTGTAACTCCTATTTTTTTTAGTTCTTTAACTAAGTTACTTGTATATCTTCCAACACCGCCAGGTATTGGAGGATATTCCGTAGAAACCATCAGGACATTTGGTCCCAACTCAGTATTCACAACCTTCTATTATATCTAAATATTGGATACGCTGGTTAATATTTTCATCTTTTTACACCATAAAAAATAAAAAAACGTCAGTCTGTCATCTGAATTTTCTTAATCTGGATTTTGACTACAATAAATTCCATTTAATACGGTAGAAAGGTAGTTGTACAAAGCGCTTTTTTAAAGATAGATATACAATCATAGATCTCTTTTAGAGATTCATATTTTTAGCGCATTAAAACTACAGGGCAAGATGCTATCTCTGAGATCCATCTAGAAATACTTCCTACCCCTTTTCTGTTATGCCTTTTCTTGAATGATCCGCTGCTGCCCATCACTATTAAGTGTATATTTGGGTTCTTAGAAACAGCAAGGATTTCATCATCAGGGTGTCCCACTCGTATAATGTATTTGACAAATAACTCTTTTTCTTTAATTTTGTCAACTACCCCTGTCATGTATTTCTCTGCGCCTTGTTTAATTAGATTTACGAGATATTTTTTGGCTTTCTCAAGGTCAGCTATGTTTGAAATAAACTTTTCTATTCTTGATGGACAAAGGCTAGTATCGTCTATAATATACAATAAAAGAATAGCATAATCCATCCTTGATGCTATTTCGATGGCCTTATCTAGCGCCTTTATAGAAAGTTCAGTAGCGTCATAGGGAACTAAAATGCTAGGCTTACCTATCGCCATACTTTTTATATATCAAGTTTTGTATTTATAGATGTATTTTTAAAATATTTAGAGAATGAGATAAAAATATTCTGATACTAAAGGCAGGCTATGTAAAGTTAGGCTCGAATGTTTTTGATATAATAATAAGTACATCCTTAATCCATTATTTGATAGGGTCTGATGCACTTTTCTTTTCGACAAGAAAAAAATCATCGAAAATTTTTGTCTTGCTTGAATAGTTCTTCTATAATGCCCTTCTCAAGAGGAGAGAAACAAAGCATGGATGATTTGTTTTGAGATACTCACAAGCATGTAGGTACCTTGTACATCAATCTGGGGAAACTAGATGTTTTGTATGAATACTTTCTATAAGAGGTAAACCTTTATGCTATTAGACTGTATATTTCTTTGGAAATAGATAGCATAAGAATTGTCTGTTCTCTGACTCCATATCTACCTGAATCTATACATATACTTCAAACCTACTTTGATCAAAGTTTCACATACCCGTATTCTATAATTCATTTTCATTCTACCGACCATTTTAGGTTTATACTTTTGAATCCAGTTCAAATGGAAACGTGGTTTCGGCTGAAAATGCGTGTCTATTGCATGCTCTTATTAAAGCTAGTCTGAAAAGTACAGATATAATCCGTAGTAAACATATATTGAACATGTTTTATTTCTGAAATTATATAACGAGATAGAGTATCTCTAAGCTAAATGATTTGCTTAAGTAAACAGGTTCCATTGATGCAATAAAGTAAAACAATTAATCTAATAAGGGTTGAATAAGCAGGCTTAGCATTGTAAAAAGCTTAATATATTAAAGGAATAAGTTTCCATAATGATGGCAGAAAAGAAGAGCAAATTTGGTTTTTAATGAAATATTAGTCTTTCGTGGGCTTTTTTTTGGATGTTACTTATAGTCTGCATTTTATCCATCTATTAATCACATTTCTAATTCATGGTTAATTGTTTTGAAAGATGTGTTCTATAAGATCGTTAAGCTCAACTGTAGCAAGACAACAGAACTTGTCTGCGCCTCCGTAATAAATGAATAATTCTCCATCGATATTACACAACCCTGTTGGAAATACCACATTATTTACATCACCATATTTTTCATATTCTGTAGTAGGCGTCAAAATCGGCTTATTGCATCTACAAACTATTTTACTTGGATCATTTGAATCCAAAAGTGCAGCCCCCGCGCTGTAAACCCTATCTGCACTCACCCCGTGGTATATTACTAACCAACCATATTTGGTCTTTATAGGCGGGGGTCCGGCACCTATCTTTAATTGTTCCCATATAAACTCTGGTTTCATAAGTAAAGTATGCTGTTCTAACTTAGTCACTGTGGAGGATTCACCAAGCCAAATACTAGGCCTATCTACACCATATGCTTTGCCGATCCAAGAACTCGGTCTATGTAAACAGAAATATGATTTACCTGCTTTGTTTAAATTTGAAGAAAGTCTCTCGGGAAAAAGAACCACATCTTTGTTATCCATTTCTTCGCTTGTAATTAGACCCAATCTTTCAAAATCTACATAATCCTTGGATACTGCTGCTAGTGCAGTTGATACTTCTGGCCCAGCTTTCGGATGTTCTGATAATACTACATAGGTGATATAAATTTGGTCTTCAATTTCAGATAATCGAGGATCTTCTATACCAAATTGTTCATACTCTAAAATCGGATCGAAAGCTATTTCATTGCGTCTATTAAAGGTGTAGCCGTCTCCACTTGAAGCATATCCTATTCTTGATACATAATTCTCATATTCACCAATCGCTCTATATAACAAATGAATCCTATTTCCGTCATATAACGCGGCACAGTTAAAAACAGCTTGACTCTCCCACAAATTATTTCTATTAGGACGGAGTATGGGATTATTTGGATATCTTTTTAGGATTCCGCCTTCGTCCATGATGACACTATTGCGATATTGGATATTATATGTTTTGAGATAATAATGTAATAAGATTAAGTAGAATCATCTAAGAGATTATCGCATTTAGTCACAGATATCCAAATAGATTATGTTTCCTGATTATAGAAAGTATTCTGATTTAGGCTCTTTATAGCATCTACAAGGACTATTACTATCTTAGGTTTCAGAATTGAATCTCTACTCGAAAGGGGGGCTTATATTAGGATTGAAATTACAGTCTTTCCAAAAAATATTTCAGATGATTAACACCTTATACATTTCTCTATTTTAGACCTTGATCATTCTCTTTGAAAAGTTCTATAATCTCTTTTATTTTTTTTATATCTGCACCATACATTCTTTTAATGTATTCTAGTCCTGACATATGTTCCTCTTCTGTGAATGCTTCTACACCATCTTCTGCTACTATAATCTTAAAGCCTCGTGTAAATGCGTCGTATGATGAATGTCTGTCACAGATATTTGTATGCAATCCTGTAATTATTATCGTATCAACACCTTTACCTCCATATAACCCATTTAAAGCTTTATCAAGGCCAGTTCCATCAAATGCACTATAAGTTCTTTTTGGAATAACAAAATCTCTGTCAGTAGGGTTAAGTTCATCAATTATTTTCTGACCTTCTGTTCCTTTCATTGCATGAGGTCCCCACAGGTCAAGTTCGTAGTTATCCATAGGTAGGTGTTCATCTATACAATAAAATATTGGAATGTCACTTTTTCTGGCCTCTGTTAATAATGATTGTATGTTGTGAATAATTTTTGATGCTCTTTCGCACTTTAGTTTACCCTTGACAAAATCATTCTGCATATCTATTACTAAAATTGCATGACGCGACAACTAAATCTACTTGATATAGACATTATTAGATATTTTACCCTTTATATTTTTGCCAATCCTGTCTAATCAATTGTTAAACCTGTGTTCTCCTCCATTTTTATGAAACAAATACGATAGCACCTTATCTATCTTGATTGATCTAATCAAAAAAGAGGGAAACATTGGTTTAAGTAAATTTATTATGTGTATTTTCTTACACGGTATACTCCAAAATCACAATATCGGTTACGTCTTTTAGCAATGGTGTCGCGATTTACGATATATATGATGGAAACGCAAAGCCATCCAAGTTAGAGAGCTAATAGAAGATTTCTTTTACAAAGTTCCTAATGATTAATCTATACAAAATGCGATAGTGTGATGTGAGGATTTATTATGTACTTTATTAAAATAAACTGAATTGAAATATATTAATGGTAGTAGTACCGAATGTAATGCAGCTCTTTTAACGGACTTTTATGAAATAACTATGGCTGCTGGGTATTATTTCAGTCAATATCACAAAGATTGGAAAACAATAGGTATCTTCGAATTATTCGTGAGGAAACTCCCTAAAAACAGGTCATATCTGGTAATAGCAGGATTGCAACAAGCAGTAGAATATATTTTGAATTTTAAGTTCAACAAAGATGAAATAGAATATTTAAGGTCGCTAGACGTCTTTAAAGGAATAAGTCAAGATTTCTATGATTTTCTGCTTAAAATGAAGTTTACAGGTGACCTTTGGGCTGTGCCAGAAGGAACTGTACTATTTGCTAACGAACCAATACTTAGAATCGAGGCTCCTATCATAGAAGCTCAGTTATTAGAAACTTATATTTTATCGACAATCAATTTTCAAACTCTGATCGCTACAAAAGCTTCTAGAATTTGTAATATTGCTAATAACAAACCAATAATTGAATTTGGTTCTAGAAGAGCACACGGACCACAAGCTGCACTTTTAGCAGCCAGAGCAGCTTATGTGGGAGGATGCGCAGGTACATCTAATACTTTGGCCGGCATGCAATTTGGTATCCCTGTTTATGGAACTATGGCACACTCATTTATTATGAGTTTTGATAGTGAAATAATTGCGTTTAAAGAGTTCTGCAAATTATTTCCTGATAGTTTTCTTCTAGTTGATACTTACGATACATTAGACGCCATAAAAATGATAATCAATGAAGGAATATTACCAAAAGGAGTCAGGCTGGACAGCGGAGACTTGTTGTATTTAAGTAAAAAAGTAAGAGAAATCCTGGATGAGGCTGGGGACATTGGTTATCATAGTACAAAAATAATGGTAAGTGGTGATCTGAATGAAAATATTATAAAGGAATTACTCAAAAATAAGGCTCCAATAGATAGTTTCGCTGTTGGTACAGAGCTTTGTACTTCACGAGATAATCCGGTAATAAATGGTGTTTATAAAATGGTAGCTACAATAGTACAAAAAGAGGACAAATCACATATCAGTAACGAAGTAATTAGACTTGCCAGTGACATTGAGAAAACTGAAGGAAAAGCAAGTAAACAAAAATCAATCATCTATAAAGTAAAAACAAGTCCTGGCAAACATACATACCCGGGCCCTAAACAAATACACCGAATACTTGATGACCGGAAGATATTAGTCCAGGACATAATTTCACTTGCAGATGAGCACGTCGAAGGTTCTCTCCCTCTTTTAGAAAAGATTATTGAAAATGGTTTTATTGTAAAGTCTTTGCCTTCATTGGATGCAACACAACTATATCATTCCCAACAAGTTCAAATGATTCCGTTTCTAACAGATATAGATCAAGTTCAGAGTTTTCCTATAGGTTACAGTAAAAAATTGGTAAAACTGGCTGATGAGTTAGGAGTATAAAGTTATAGATAGTCAATAACAATTGTGTCTAGTCCTAATTGTAACCATATCTTCTATCCATTCTAGATGGTATTTACCCGTTCATAATTTTCTTTTATATCTTTTGCGTCTGCTGGCGAGATAAGAGAAACAATTTGGACAGCTTTCTAAGAAAGTTGAGGAGAAAATTTTTTTATGTGTTAAAGTGAAGACTCGTTTTCAGTAATTTTTCTTCATGGATCGTATAAAGAGAAATTGCATTCATCGCTTACTTAGAATAATACTTAAAATAGATTATCTCTGGTATAAATTATGAAAAATATTGCCATAAATGGTTTTGGACGAATAGGTAGGACTTTTTTAAGAGCAGCATTGAAGGATAATAAATTTATTAGTATAATTAATGTTACTGCAATAAATGATCTTGGGGATATAAATACTCTTGCGCACCTTTTCAAATACGATTCAGTGTATGGAAAATTTGATGGCACTGTAATTGTGGATACTAATAATAATTACCTGGTAATAAATAATCACAAAATCAAAATATTTTCAGAAAAAGATCCGCAGCTACTTCCTTGGGGTCCGCTTCAAATTGATGTTGTTTTGGAATCTACCGGGAAATTTAAGGATCGGGATGGAGCCAGCAAGCACCTCAAGGCAGGAGCAAAAAAAGTCGTAATTTCAGCTCCCGCGAAAAACCCTGATGCAACGATGATCTTAGGAATAAATGAAAAAGTGTATGATGCCAATAATCACAATATAATATCAATGGCATCTTGTACTACCAATGCCCTTGCCCCAGTCGCCAAAATAATTAATGATAAATATGGAATAGTGAAAGGGTTTATGACTACAGTTCACGCTTTTACCAATGATCAGAATCTTCTGGATTTACACCACAAGGATCTAAGGAGGGCAAGATCTGCGGTAGAATCCATCATCCCTACTACAACTGGAGCTGCAAAATCCATAGGAGAAGTGATTCCTGAACTAAAAGGAAAGTTAGACGGTATGGCTTTAAGAGTACCTGTAAGCGATGGCTCCATAATAGATTTGGTAGTAACTTTGGAAAAAGAAGTCACTAATGATGATATCAACAACACACTAAAGCAGGCGGCAGAAGGAGATTTTAAGGATATATTATCGTATACGGAAGATCCAATAGTTTCCTCTGACATAATAGGAGACCCCCATTCTTCCATAGTTGATGGCCTCAGCACAATGGTTTTAGGAAAGAAAAGCAACACTATCAAAGTACTGTCCTGGTATGACAATGAATGGGGCTTTGCATGTCGAATGGTCGAATTGATAAAATTTATTGTCAAAAAAATGTAAGTATGGCTATTGATTCTATATAAAGGAACACCATGATTACTATACATCTAAAATACAGATTTCAACATTGATACACCAACGAAAATTGTCAGTATGATGGCAAAATCAACATCGCCTGTGAATTTAATTAGCCACACAACTAAAATTATATTTTTTTCGATTTGGCTGAAAATCTTCTTTAATCCATGGAGAAGTTAACTTAAGAGGATTGCAAATTTCATTTCTAACGAATTATGCCTATCTCTCGTTTTGAGGTACAATTTGCAAGTCTGGATATTCAATAACTGTTAAACTTTTCACGATATTTTACTCCTAAATAAAGATTTTAGTACTTGTAAATCGCATTATTTAAGCAGAGTGATTAGTCTATATATTTTGAGGATGCCTAGAACGATTAAGGACAGACGAAATGTGAATGACGAGATTGTTACTATGCATCTATTACAAGTGTTTGAATCCATGTCGTGGAGATCTATCTGCAATCGACTTGGTGGATATTCTCTTTTATTCTCCTCTTGGAAAGGTATCTGGAAGATCCTTATCCTCTACCTGCTTAAGGTGTAATGGGTATAGAGCATTAGTATTATCAATAAATAATAACGCATCATATCTCAAAGATAATATGGTTGGAACATAATTTCCATATCTTTCATATTGAGGATTGTAAACTACTCCTATGGCCCTTTGACCTCGAGTTTCATAATTTTCATCATAAATAAGATTATCATCTGTCTTTTTTAAGACACTATTAATATAAGAATTTCTATCAAAAACAATTGTTCTATCTCTTTTTTTACTATTCAATTCTACACTAAGATTATGTAAAACGCAATCCCAACTTCCTTCCCTTGCTTGAGGAACATTCATTATTTCCATTCTCGCTCCCCATTCTCTGGCTGCAATTACCGTTCCCTCATAGGTACTAAACCCAATCAAAACAGTATTTTGTATTCCCTTTTTTTCTCTAACAAGTTGACCAATATTTATCATCCCAGAAGGTGACATGTCAGTAAACCTTGCATCTCCGATATGTGTATTATGAGCCCAAACTATCGCTTTGGGTTTCTTTTTACTGCTTCCATTAGCTTGATAATTTACTAATCTTTCTAAAGTATCCATCATATGAGTATCTCTTAAATTCCAGGAGTTTACATCTCCTCTAATCATTGTTCTATAATAATTTTCGGCATCTTTTACAGTTAGTGCATTTTGTTCTGCATTGAAGTAATCATCTCTGTTTTCATGATTCTTACTATATAAAGTCTGTTTGTTTCTTAATGCTACTAACATATCAATAACTTCCTTTTCACAATTCTTTGGAACAAATGCTGTTGCTCGAGCATATGCTTCTACTTCTTTATTATAAGGTTCAAAGCAATTATACGCTTTTATGGCATCCTGTAATAGTAAAGGGTCTACTCTCTTAAGGTACTGAATTATTTCTTCCATCGATTCCCATAAACTATAAAGGTCCAATCCGTAGAACCCAGCCTTTTGATCTTCATTGTGGATCCCTTTATTATGCCCCTTTAACCATTCGACTAACTCTACCATTTCTGTATTTGCCCACATCCATGTGGGCCATCTATTAAAAGAGCGAAGCAGTTCTTTTGCAGTTTTATAGGCATCAGACATACCTTTTACATACTTATTTACTTTATAACAGTCTGGCCAATCACCTTCCACTGCAATAAATAAAAATCCTTTTTCTTTAATCAATCGTTTGGATATTTCACTACGCCATTGATAAAATTCAGAGGTACCATGAGAGGCTTCTCCCAATAAAACATACTCTGCTTCACCAATTCTACTCAATAAGAAATCTATATCTTTTGGTTTCTCTAATGAATCATAACTAAATTGTATGCTCATCCATTATCCCTAATGTTGTATTAGGAATTAACAAACTTATAAGGAAAAGTGAGAGAACTATTATGAAACTACCTTAAGACTCGTGTAATTGGTACAAGTATTAACAAAATCAAACGAGATCTTGTATCCTTATTTTCACATTCAGTTTCATGCTCAAAGGTAATAGCGAAGCATTACTAGTCAATTTTTCTTAAATCACTCGAGAATAAACTAATAGGTCTGGATATTTTGTCATCGCTATTACAAGTAGTCAATTTAGTAATACCTTTTCTGAAGGTAAAGATAAATTAACATTTATGTAAAATATCATAGTATTCTATTTTTCAGGATCATAGGGACAAATCTGAGGACAACTATTGTCGATATCTCGTTCTTTACCCATATGATTCAAGATGATGCTTTTTTAAATATGCTTTTTAGTAAAAGTTATTCAGTGTCCTAAACAATGACTTGCCTTTTGTCTTTTGACAATAAAAATTAGTATTATTAAAGATTTCAAATCTAAATCATCAAGTGAATTATGATAATAGATATTTAGAATGATTGATATTTTGCAATGGGTATAAAATTTAGCAAAGCAACTTTGCCATTCACTTTATTGACAAATGCATCTTATTCTCGAATTCTTCTTTAGATTTCTCAATAATAGACAATGTGAAATCATACATCAAAAAGGTACTTTCTCATTATCTCTTTTACTTCTTCGTCATCTACCTGATCAAATCTTTGATAGAATTGACCGACAGCTGAAAATTCTTCAGGAGTATACAAGATAATCATCTTATCTGCAATTCTGCTTAAAACATTAACAGTATCAGACGTAGCGGGTGCCACCGGAACTGCTATAATTAATTTCTTATAAGCATAGTTTTTTTTTAACCAATGGGCTGATGCAATAATGGTGGCTCCTGTTGCTATTCCGTCGTCTACTAAGATCACAATTTTGTCATTTAATTTATCAGCATAAGAAGTAGTCCCCCTGAATTCAATCAGTCGTCTGGAAATTTCCTTCTTTTGAAACTCTATTTCCTGTTCCAAATATTTTTGAGAAATTGGAGCAATTTTTAAGATCCGTTCGTTCATAAAAATTGTTCCATCTGGCATTACGGCTCCTGTTGCCAATTCTTTATTTAATTCGTGCCTAATTTTTCTTGAAACTATTATGTCAAGCTCGCAATCAAAATAGGATGCAATTACATTTGCAAGAATAATACCTCCTCGTGGTATTGCTAAAACTATTAGCTCTTTATTTGAAAAAGTAATATTCTTTTGTTCGTATTTTAGGTAACTTTCAATTTTTTTGGCGAGCATCTGTGCCGCGTCTATTCGATCTTCAAATAGTGTATTCACAACTTTATTATGCAGTTACAAATAATTAAGTTGAACTTTTGAACCGAGACAAAGTTATAACCTCAAAGCGAGTGCAAATTTAATGGGCTTTGTAATTAAATCAACTAAACTATAAGAACAATATGGTATATAGAGTATATAATGTCCGATACAACAGATACAGGTTTAACCAACCGCGCTTATGATATACTAAGAACGCTAGGGAAGGATGCCGATTTCTTATATGATGTCATAGGTAAGTATATTCAGGATGCTGAGAAAGATGGTAGACAAGATTTAGTTGACATGTGGAAAACAATAAAACAGGACCGAGAAAGACATATTCACCTGCTAAAGGATGCACTGGAAAAGGAATTCCATCAGTAATTTTTTAGGTTAACATTCTAGTCTAACTTAAAAATAGTATGTTCGTATACTGATTGTTAATTTTAAATTATTTTGGAGATCCATAGATATTCAATCATAACCTTATTGTTTATTTTGTTCAAGTCTTCAAATAAATTTAAACAGCGATAAGATTAAAAGATTTGAAATCGGAAAACAGTTTGCAAATTTTGTTCCTATTATAAATTCAGATGAACATCTTTCTAGGAAGAATTACAATTTGAATTTGCTATTAGTTGTAAAATCAAATCTATCACAGCCAGTGCTTTGAATGTTATTAAAATGAATGTTCCTAAACATTCTTTTGCCGAGTTTGAAATAGAAAAATTATTCGTAGCCGCAATACCCTTCTTTATCAACCACTCAAATTTTCTTGAACTAACTTACCAAGATGTGAAAAAATGAGATCTGCCACCAGTCAATAATTCCATAACCGATGTTGTGACAAAATCCTGAACATGGAGTATGTGAACCAATGGGAAATCTCACTGAATCGCCTTATCCTAAGCAGAGTTCGATAAGCAAAGTATCATTGGTAACATTAAATAAATAAATTTTACCACTTCTAAGGATGCATATGAATAGTATTTACAATATTGATAATGATGAATATACGATACGAATTCCTATAAGCAATGAGTTTATCGAAGGAAACCTCAATAGTATTAGCAAATCAGATAAAATAGTTATTTTTGCCCATGGTAGCGGTAGCGGACGCCATAGCCCGAGAAACAAATACGTATCTAGGGTTTTGAATAAATATGGCATTTCAACACTACTTGTAGATTTATTAACTGAGAATGAAGAGCTTGTAGACGACATTACTGCAGAGTATCGATTCAATATTCCTCTTTTAGCTGATAGATTAGTATTAGTAACTGAATATGTTCTAAATTTTTATAAACAAAAAGGTAAAGTAGAAGGTATTGGATATTTTGGAGCAAGTACGGGAGCCGCCGCTGCTTTGATTGCTGCAGAGAAAATGAAGAATATGGTAAAAGCTGTTGTGTCAAGAGGAGGGAGAGTAGATTTAGCTTCTCAATATACATCTATAGAAAACATTGTCTGCCCCATTTTATTTATTGTAGGAGGGAATGACTTGCCCGTTATTGATTGGAACAAAAAAGTCATAAATGATCAAATTCCAAATGTCAAGGAGAAACAGATCATAATAATTCCAGGAGCATCACATCTCTTTGAAGAAAAAGGAAAATTAGAAGAAGTGGCTAGATATGCCGCAGATTGGTTTAAGAAATATCTTTAATAGCATAATATCATTATAGTCATTGTAAATCTTGCCATACTGATTTTTTGATAGTTGTTGAAAGCTTGCAACGAATATTTATTTCACAACAGGAAAATGATTCTCTCCTTGGAAGTGTTTTGTTCAGCACTAAAATTCCAAAAATTTTAAAAATGTTTATAACTATTTCATCCCATTGTAATAGACTCCAATATTAATGCTATTTCCTTGTCCTGCTATTTTATACAACGTGTTAGCGAATTAAAGGAACTAGATTGATAAGAAATATCAAAAACATACATGTCGTTTAGTTATTTTGTCAGTTCGTGTCCCATTATTGTAATAAAGGAAAGAATTCAAAATAATTATAGAATATAAAGAACAATCAGATTTTAGGATTTTATTGCTAAATAGGATTATTTGAACTTTTCATTAAGCTTTGCCATTCTTGCCTCATAGCCTTTGTTATATTCAAGTTCCTCTGGAACAAGAGTTGCTGGATGCACAAAACCTTGAACTCTCATCATCTGTGCCCTTTCAGATGCTAACATCCTCTGATAGTCCCAATCCACCGTTCCGAAGCCGTCATGTGGACCTACTAATTTTCCGTTATGCATACTAAATACAAGACAAGAAACAATAGGTATAGCATAATTGATACTGGCGGCCGAATTTAATTTTACAGGCATTAAAGGCATATGGTGACTTCCTCTCGTATTTCCTGCGACTATATGAGGATTATTAAAAGTACTCCCCGCCTCCTCAGTTGCTGGAAAATTCTTTTGTGTTCTTACAATAGCAATTGGATCATCTTTCCCAACGTACGTTCCTGCAATATTATGCAATCGATCTGTAGAACAAGATACTATTTGTTCACCATTATGAGATAAAATTGAATGGACTACATATCTGCCTGGGTACATGAGGGCCGCTTCAACCTCTGCTTTATCATTCCATAGCTTTAGATCAGCAATCTTTCCTGTCATTACATCCATGATTTTTATAAGTACTCCTTTAGCTAGTTCTTCATTGATTATCAGCCCCGTATTGCTTCTTGCGTCGACAAACATTCTCCAAAGAGGAAAGTTAAATGCGCCCGGTTCAGTTTTATCTGCTGCAAAAATACAAAAGACTTCACTTGGTCTCTCTTCTAATTCTATTTCTGCTACTCCAGGTCCCATTCCCTTAACATTACCTGAAAAAGCATCCTTGAGAAGATCTTGCCCTGCTCCATACAGCCCTTGTTCTTTTGCGACCTTCGTTCCTTCAGTAAATGAATCCCAAGCAATTCTGTGTATGTCTTTGCTACTTATTCCATGTCTATGAGTCATAATAATGTGGATATCGTCTCCCGTATACCCGATATAATGATCTATTAACAGATTTTTCGATTCGACCTCTACAAGATCTTTTACCTTTTGAATTATCTCATCGCTGGGACGCGTATGCCCTCCTATAGATCCTATATCTGCCTTGATTGCAGAAATTGTTATTTTTGCCATAAACAAATAATAAAGCCGACAATGGTATTTTTATTTGTCGAATCTCATATATATGGCCAAATTTGATTATTTTCAATCTAAAATTAGTTGGGCAAACATATGTTAGAATAAAAGAATGAAGAAAATTTTGTTTGTTTAGGATCCTATCTATCTTTATCACATTCGCTGAAATTTATAAATCGTAATAGCAATATCTTATTCCTATGGTTTTTTACCAGCAAATTCTTGCAGATCTAGTCAGTTCCCGAATTAACGATATTAATATTAATATAGAAAAATGAAATTACTGTGCTAAAAATGTAGAATGATAACAGTAACTTATTCTAAAAAAATGGAAACCTATGAAATCCATAGGAATTTACTATTGAACTAAACGATTAGAATGTGAAAGCCTTAAATTGATTGTCGGTATTCATTGAAGTTACTAAAGAAAATGTGACCGTAGTAGAAATTGGAACAAGAATAATTTAAAGCAATTAACGAATCGCCAATCATGGATAACGATTATAATGTAATGGGTATGGTCAGTATCATCGATACACTCCATGCAATTAAAGAAAATAAAAGTGTTGATGTGTTAAAAAGACCGGATATAATGACAAGAAACCCTTTAGTTGTATGTCAACAAGTCTACATAGTAGCGATAATTGAAATAATAACCAATGAGGGATTTGAAATGATTTCGGAAGACGACTAAAAAATTATAATAGGATTATTGGAACAGTATCTATAAAGGATATAATCGGAAAAAAGGTTTAAGCAAAGAATTTTGACTATTGATATTGAAAAGGACTATGATCAAAGCATTTAGTCAATGATTTAAGTTATTGTGTTATAGCATAAAGTTTTCTTTCAAGTTAAAAACTCCAATATTAATGGATACAATTCGATTCTATCGTATGGTGTATATAAATAAACCTATGGCTTATAATTCTTCATAAATGCTATGATAATTATCTATATTTAAGACATCCAGATTATAGATAATACTTCTATTATATTGGTCCTCTTCTTCAATAAATGTAATAAAAAATTTACATACGGCAAATTAAAATGATGTCGTCATTTACAAAGATGGGTGGGATGCAAGAAAATTTACTATTATGTTATTTGCGTACTACAGAATTCTTCGATTGTATTTTTCTCCTAGGAGGAATGGATCTGATCTGATCATTATGATTTAAGAATCTATTAACGATTGGGTACATCTACTACCATCTGTAAATATTCCTCTTTTCTCACAAATTTTTTAGCAACATGCATGTTACTTTCTTTAGATCTAGAAGTACGAGAATTTGACTCTTTTCATGGTCAATTGTAACCCGACGCCAAATCTACTCTGCTCTTACCTTTAAGATAATCTTAACTGCGATATTCTCTATTACTTTTCATCCAGTTGACTACAACTTTTGAATGCAGTTCCGGATGGAAACATAATTTCGAGTATGGAATCGAAATAATCTTTCAGATGGCTTATTGAGATCTAAATAGTATATCTACAATCCAGAGCCAATTGTAGTACGAGGTGTTCTACTTGCGGTAATTAAAAAGGCGACATATATCTGCAATATATAAAGTGATGTCATAATATGGACAATAAGTTTTTAAGTAAAAATAAGATAAACATGGAGGTCAATGGCCGAGAATTTCGAAAAGTCTACATCTAATTCCAATGATTATAAATATAACGAATCAATCAAGAACGCTTTTCTTTTTAAAAAAGAAGAGGTTTCCAGGTTAATGGAAGAACAATTAGCCGAAAAGACTTTTAGCAAGGAAATAATCACAGAAGCTTGGGCTAAATTAGATACCGTATACGATAGTTTTGTATTAAGTTATAATAATAATGATATTCCTATTTATGAAAAGAACATAGTAAAAGTCATATTAGATTCCTATCTGATGGAATTAAAGGAAATTAGAGGAAAACTCCATTCAGTTATTCCATTTAACGGATTGCAGATCAGCAAATTACAGGAAGAGATAACCAGGATAGAAATAATCCTTGAATGGAACAAAAACAAATTTTGAGTATTTTTGAGACACTGTAAAAATTCTTGTAAATTATATCCTTCATCATTATGTGAACTAAAGGTGCTTGTTTGGTTACTAATCAACAACGCTTTTGGCTAACTATTTGGGTTTATAGATAATAGGAACGATACTTTGCTCGTGGAAAATACCAATTATGAAAGAAACAAATATTATGATTTGTTGATAAGGCTTACAAGGAATCTAATTATCGTACGATAATGATCATACTCAAAGATGAATGCTCTGCTTTTCTGAAGTAAGAAATCAAACTATGATCACTAAACCAATGCAAGATACAGAATACACTGAAACAGCAAGTTACTTGTTGATTCTGTTCTTCTCTACGAAGATGTAAAGTGCTCCATCGTGGCAAAAATATCTGGAGGGACCTCATTTTTGAACGGGTCCATCAAAAATGTGATTACCTTATAAAGATAATTTACTGAGTATTAGATAACGTTTACGATTCACAAATTAAATAACGTGGCGCAGACGACAGCCAAAATATTATTCAAAGATTCAATTAATATTTCTCCAAACAGGATTTTCCGAACTCAACCTGTTAGGAGTAAGATGGTTATGGATGCACGGGCGGGCTAATTAATCCTACATTTGTAAATGAACAGGGACTAGTTATTGCCTTGTATGATAAGATCGCAGGAATACAACCAAAAACGCAAGTCTAGGAAAGCAAAACTTCTTTACAGTTAGAAGTTGTGTATCGGTTTACAAGACTGTTAACTTAACGGCGCAATTCCTAGTAATAATCAACATTCAGATTCCAGCTAGTTTATTATATGTTATAATTTATTATGCTTTAACTTACAAGGGAAATATTCACCGAATCATTCAATTCTGTCTTGATATGCTATGTTGTTCTTTCTATGAGGCTTTTCTTCAAGGAGGAATGGATATGGTGATCGATGACCATGATTTATGTACTTGAGTATGCCATGTACCTCACTCAGTAGAGACAGGCTGCTACCATGAACCTTTTCTAGACCTGCAGAAAACTCTTTGCGTCATACAACTTTCTCTCTATAGATATATTTGGTGTCGGATTTTTCTCTATTTTCAGGATCTTGTAGTAAATAGCCATGTATATGCAAAATAAACCTCTAATATTATCTTCGGTACAGAAACTTATAACAAGTAGATATACTTATCCAAGAATATGTTAAAAACTGAGGAAAAATCAAAACAAGATATTGAAGTTAAAGTTATGTTGAAAAATCCTAAATTAGTAATAATTTTTTGTGCAAAGAACTCAGAGACTACAATTGCAAATTCAATATCAAAAGTCAGACAAAGCAATTATGATCCAGATGTTATAGTTGTTGACGGTTTTTCTACGGATAATACTATCAAAATTGCAGAAAAGTTAGAAAGAACGACGGTGATAAAGCAGCCATTGAAAAAATATCCAGGCAAGGGAATCGCTATGAGGGCGGGTTTAGAGGAAGCATTGTTTGGTAAATATTCTAACAAAAGTAAGAGCAATGTAAATTATTCTGCAACTACTATTGAAAATCACAACAGATATGATTTAGCCCTTTTTCTTGATTCGGATATAAAGAATCTTTCAACAGATTGGGTCGATCTGCTGGTTGCTCCGGTTATTAAAGAAGGATATGATATGACGAGAGGATATTACGATAGACATCCCCGAGACGGAGCTGTGACTAAACTAATTGCAAGACCAATGCTTGAAGTTTTTTTTCCTGAGGCACCACAATTTCAACAACCTTTAAGCGGAGAAGTATGTGCAGCAATGAAAGTCTGGTCTACGCTGATAGAACATAATAATTCAGGTCAAACTCCTGACGGCTGGGGTATCGATGTCTGGTTGCTAATTGAAACTTTAATGAATGGATTTAAGATAAAAGAAGTATTTATGGGATATAAAGATCATACGTCCCTTGATGCATATCGAGATGAGGTTGGGAACCTGCGTAGAATGGCCGAGCAGGTTTCCTTCACTGTGCTGAATGAGGCTGTAAAGTATAATAGATTTGATAACTATAGAAACGTTGGGCTCTAGAAATTACCATAATTATCGTGTGTTATAGTTGGGAGATCGATTTTATTATTGCAGAGGAGGAATTAAACACACTTAGAAAACTGGAACTGTTAGATAGTATAACCGGATTGGAATTAGTATTATGCTGATGGTTTTCTAAATAACCTTTGATGCTGTAAAAAGGGACGAATAGGTGCTTAACAGTCAGATACTATATGACTGTCTGTACCTGCTATTCAGGAGCTCTATACAGGTAAACATATTATTTTTTTAATGATACTGTGTGCCTGGGATAAATTAAGTTCCGAAGAATACGTAACCTAATTATACTAATTTTATTATATGTAATTTTGATCTAGATTCATCTGGTATTTTGGACCCCTATATTGTTATAAAACTATGAAGGAAATAGATAAAGCAACTGTGAATCGCAACGTATAAGGATGAGGAGATAAATCGTTGTATCGTGGTCGATACTGTCTTCTAATATCAAAAAAATTAAATCTTGCGAGCATATTTATTGTTATTTCTAAATGCGATAAACAAAATTGTTTTGATTATTGAAATTATCCTATTATGTTCTTTTTTTGGATATCAAACGTGTGGATAAAAATACAAAGATGAAAATACTTTAATTTTTAAATGAGGTAGGTTTGTAAATTATTGAATATATTATTAATAATGCTTTTTCCTTTGTAAACAACATGACTCATTTACTTAGACCTTGCATCGTCAACTTTGCCTGCTTAACTTTACATGAACAATAGATTTTAAACTTTCGCGTCTCAAGTAGGAGATAGAGCAAAAGTTCTAGGATCGAGTAAATTAAATTCTTCAAGGAAAGCGTTTAATTCTGTATCAGAAATATTGTTCAAATCAATTTCATGTTTTCTTAATTTATCCAAATCATTCATGGCCTTCTTAAAGCGTGCTATATTCATTACTAAGCCATAGTATTCTGATACTCTTTCCAAAGTCGTCTTGTAATGCTCCTTATTTCCTGATGCGGTGGCGTCAGATATCAATATTACATCATAACCGAGATTAAATCCATCTCTTAATGAGGTCTCAACGCAGATGGATGTATCTATTCCTGCAAATATGAGCAAGTTAATACCTTCACTCTGGAGCCATACTCTTAGTTCTGTGTCTTGAAAAGCTGAATCCCTTCTCTTAATGACTATATTTTCATTATCCCGTGGTTTAAGCTCGTCAATCGTGGCTCCATCCCAAGTGCCTCTTACACAGATTGGAGATTTGAGACGTTCTTGTCTTGATTTAGGCAAAAAGTTATGTACTTTTGTTAACAAATCGATGCCCGTCGATTCCCTTACTGCTTCGGTAAAAAAAATTGGAATTTCTTTCTCTCTACAAAATTGAATTAAATCTTTCAAATTAGGTATTATTTCTCTATAATTGGATGTATTCATTCCTAATTTATCATAAGAACCATCTTTGCTTACAAAACCATTTTGCATATCCACAATAATCAATGCAGGCACAACTTTACGACCGGATGGGAAAATAATTGGAAACATTTGTTATGTTCTATTATGTTGAAAATATAAAAATATATACTCATTTGATCAAAAATCTTTTTTTCCTATTACTGAACCATTAAGAATAGTCAATAAAATAGCAAATGATTAGATAATTATATTAGCTATTGGTATCGCTATTTTATGCACTCCAAATTGAAAGATCATTTTCAATGGGCTCATAAAAGATAAATGTTTATTACTAATAGTCAAAAATTTTTTATCGTCATATGGACACTAACGAGAGTGAAGACAAAAATTTAACAATCAACAAGAATAACATACTCTTAACTGAAAAGGTTTAGAAGTGTTACTACATAAGAATGCAATACTTAATGTCATGAAAACAAGATATAATTTTGATGGTCTAATTCTTACTATCCAGAGAATTCATCAGCCGTAGATAATACTTATCAGGAATGGTCCAAGTATTATCAATATTGTAAGTCTAAGTATATCAGAGATTATTCCCGTTTTGAACATATTTAAAAGTGTAACCGCATTTGAAGAATAAACTATTGCCATTGGCGAGGTGGTGGAAGGAATCGAGCTTGAGATTGAGGCTCCAAATCCTGCTGCAATAATTGGTGGAATGGGGCTTAATCCAGCACCAATTGCGAGTGAGGTTGCAATAGGACAAACTATAACAGCCGAAGCGGTATTTGAGGCGACATATAATATCGAAAAGGTCATAACAGCACTCATCGCAAATATTCCCCATTCTGTAGAAAGTGCACCGATATTCTCAGCTATCAAATCTCCCAACAGTGTTGCAAGACCACTGGCCTCTATCCCAAGACCCAATATTAAACCGCCGCCAAAAAGGATTATGATGTTCCAATCGATAGACTTTAAAATCTCGTTCCATGATAATATGGGTTGCCATGATTTCGGTAAACGTTTTTCTACATTTGATTTTATCTCTCCTGTATTTTGTTTCAGATCGACTGTCTTGTTAAGTTTGATTCTGACCAATCCTATCAATAATATTATCAATATGGCTGGTATGGACTCCGGAATGTCCTTCATGGCACCGATCAGTAGGTCTGACAAACCACTCAGAGAGTTTACACTCGCATTTACATGACCTTTTCCATCCTCATGATAAAAGGATCTTAAAACCGAAGGGATAATTCACAATGACATTGCCACAAAGAGTATAGTTAGAACTGCTTTTTCCTCGATTGTGATTTTTCTAACTTTGCCTAAGCTGTTCTTAAATTGATCCCTGACATTTGGCAGAAAATTAATTTTTGGGTGTAGAAGTAGGAAAACTATATTCCATGATATTAGTAACCCAATAATTGCATGAGGCAGTCCTATCACAAACCAGTCAGTAAATGAGACTGTTGTTCCGGGAACAAAGTCCTCCACTGTTGCCTTGGCAATGAGAATTGGTAAGATTGAGTCAATACATTGATATCACAAATATCTAGTGGGTCTAGAAAAGTTTACTCGTATCTAAAGATTATGATCTAAAGAACGAAAATGTTCATCTTCTTTCTTTCTTACGACTCTTGATAATTATGAAATTCATGAATCTTGTTTAATGCCCTTTCGATTGATGTTTTCACGTCAATCAATAGTTCATCAAGAGTTTTGTTATCCAGTTCATTTTTCTTAATCCACTCTAATTCACTGTTATAGTATTTCATCCATGAATATGATCTTTGAATGATTTGAAATAAGTTGAAATCTAAGAGAGATTGTTTACCTGCAGTTATGACTGCATCCCACATATCAGTAAGGAATGGTTTATAGTCTTTATGTCCCAAAGATTCATTAACAAATCTAATTCTATGTTCCAAGTCATCTTCGATGAATTTTAGAATATTTTTTAGATTTTTCATCTTCTTTTTTAGCGGATCGGTGATGGGCCCAGTGTTCAATATATATGGAAAACCATATAATTCCTGCCAGTAAAGTCATTTCTATTATTAAAGAATCCCATTGTATGGCCATCTATATTTTCTTTAAAAGCCTTTCGATGAGTTTCAGATATAAATATTTTCTATTCTGTCCATATCTGTGGTGGTATTCTCAAACGGTGTGGCTATATTCTTAGAATTAATTATGTATGGTAAGAGTGATATGCAGTAGTAAACATATATCGGTAATGTTTTGTTTTTTTTTAATTCACTGAACAGTTAGTTGCTTTATTTGATTTCGTTTTGGATTTGATATATTGGACTATAAATCATGTAAAGTTGGAAGTTTTCTTACTTGTAAATAGCACATAATATCAAAAGAAACCTCAACTCCAAAAAATGAACCCTTTTAAACAATATACTCTGAGATCGGTAGAAGCAATCTTTAGAGTGACCTGGTGTGGTAACAATGTTGACCAAACATATACATTGGTTCCACTTGAATAGTGATTCATAGGTGCATATCCATTTGACAGGAAATTCGATCAACTCTACTGATAGTAACAACCACTATATTATCGGATGCCTAGTAAGTATCGCGGAGAGAATATATGTTTAGTTAGGATTAAGAATACTTCTCATTATTTATAGAGATTCCTTTTTTTGATTCGTCAAGGATCCGTTGCTGTTTTAAACAATTTACTTGATCCGTTGATCCATTTAATAGTTCTGATATTCTTCACAAGCAAAAAAATAAAAACCTTGTTGACGTCCTGTAGTAATCAAAATAAGAACTGAAAAAGCATTTTTGACCCCTTGTCGATATAAAAAGTATATTTTTTGAGGATTTTTCTTATAAATATATTATACCAGATTATATCACTTAACTGTTGTTTCCAAATTTCCCAGTCATCTCGTTGATCTTAATCCTGTAAACGATAATATCAGAAATTTCTTTGTTGCTGCTATGTATAAATGGAGACAAAAATGAATGTTGAAAGGCGAGATTCTCTATTTGTCTGGAATCCTGTTCAGGGTTAACGCTAGATACTGTCTTTGTTTTCAAAGAAGATATGATATTTTTCATCAAGACTTCCAATCCCATGTTTGCCTCGCTTTCCTCAAGTTCTTCGTAAGTCCCGTGTGCAATTATGCTCTTCCAATTAGTCAAATCTTGTACCCAATCTGTTTCAAAGCACACAGTTGGGTTGCCTCGCATCATACGAATCTTGAGTCCATCCTTAGTGTGCCCGTAAATGTAACCGTTGTCATAAGCATAAGTAATTGGGACAACATATATTTTGTCGCCATCAGTACAACCCAATCTTCCAACTACCTGTGATTTAAGAAAATCTTCCATTTGACTTCTATCCATTTGGCCCCACATAATGTAGACATAATGAATCGCTGATTAAAAACAATTGTCGAATAATTTCAATTCATCATCGCTATTAGTAGATTATAGCAAATAGATTCTCTTCGTCATTATCAGAATATGTAAAGTTACATCTAGAATTACACAAAATGTTGAAAGCTCAAGGATACCCTATACAATACTTTGAAGAGAGGTATGAAAATATTACAAACAATTGGAATTCTTATTATACGGATAGAAAGGATAGATCAACCACAGAATTTAAAGTAGCATATAAAAAATACAATGTAAGATTAATGCACTTTGTAGGGGCGAATGAGCATACATCCAATGCGAGTCATAATCCTCTCTTGATAATTTATGCTCCAATAAATCAATTTCACATTATGGATATTCATCCTAATCGAAGTGTTGTTAAATCCCTTTTATCCAAGGGAATAGACGTATATCTACTTGATTGTGGTTATCCCAGCTCAAAACATAATGATCTTTCCTTGTATGATTACATAACATATGTGCACGAGGCCGTACAATACATCCAAAAACAAACCTCAAATTCTATGTATGCTAATGTGATATACAAAATAAAAAACAACAAGCCTAACCTAGTGAGCATGGAAATGGCAGTTACAAAAAATGATTTTTTAGATAAATCCAGTGTTCATGATAACAATAGAGATTATCAGAATCATAAAGATTCTAAGAAGAACAAAATATCGCTCCTTGGGTATTGTTGGGGTGGAATTATAGCAATATGTTATGCCAGTTTGCATAACGATAACCTAAGGAATCTGACTCTTTTAGCAATTCCTGTTGATTCGAGCAAAGATCAAACTATTCTGTCAACCTGGGCAAAGAATATTGATACTGACAAAATAATTGATGAATTTGGACACTTTAATGGACAGATACTGGATATGGGATTTATACTGCGAAATCCAGTAAGATATACAACTGACAAGTATATTACTATGACTAAAAAATATAACGATAAACAATTTATGGATCTTTTCAGATCTGTCGAAGAATGGCTTTACAATACTCCCAATATTCCGGGAAAGCTTTTTAAAGACATAGTAAACCAGTGTTATAAAAATAACTCACTTGTCAAAAATAATATTCAATTAAATAATAACAGTATTAATCTACGGAAAATAAATACACCCATCCTAACCATTGTGGCTGAAAATGATGATCTTGTATCAGCAGGGTCAACAATGGAAATTGAGAATTGTGTCTCTAGCACTGCAAAAAAAATGATCAAATTTAAGGGAGGTCATGTTGGGTTATGTATAAGCTCATCAGCACATAATCAATTGTGGCCTGAAGTTGCTGATTGGATCTTACAAAACTAATAATGAATTGGCCTTAATACTATTAATCTGCATTTGAATGTGAAACAATTTATTTGGCTTGAATAAATTTCCCTAGACTATTTTTACGAGAATTATCTGCCAGATGAATCGCCTCCGTGATCTACCGAATAACTACCTTAAACACAGACTTTAACCAGTCTTAGTATGAGAGGACATCAATGACATTTTAGAAGTCAAATAATAATCCTTAGATATTGGCTTCTTCTGTATTTTACATAGATAATTATTACTGTCTAGTGTTGTTTATATTTTGTAATTGGAGGTCCGCAGGATTTTAGTTCCATACGATGGTTCCGAGTTTTCGGAGAATGCATTAGATTATGCAGTATACTTGTCAAATGCTCTCTTTAAAAGTAATCCAAACAGTCAGCACATTAAGATATTGATATTTCATGTAATCCATGAATTACCTGTTACAAAGGCAATATTGGACAAAATGACTTCATCATATGCGAAAGAAAAGCCAACATTTGATAGATGTGTTGAAAGTATTTATCAGGAAATTAGAGACTTGATGGAAGAGGATATTAATGAGAAAAAGCAGAAATATAAATTCATAGAGGGAATTAGTATCGAATCATCTATTACTTATGGTGAGCCAGCTAATAAGATTGTGGAATACGTCAACGATAATGCGATTGATATGATAATTATTGGAAGCAATGGATTGAATGGATTAGCGAAAATCAAGGGATTAGGAAGTATATCTAGAAAAGTATCAGAAAATGTAAGATGCCCCATTATAATAATAAGATGACTATTTGAATTTTATTTTAGAGTAATACATTCGAAAAGAGAACTTCTTATTTTTAATTCAAAATACTCGGAATCCTATTCCATTCTCAATATACATGTCGAAATAACGGAGACCTCAGCCACATTTTTATAATTATTGATACTATATACAGGCCCGACACTACGATAATTTATTCATCGACGTATCCGATGCCAGTCTTTCTTTTTTTATAGTTGCCTCGTTAATGTCTTCTCTAGAGAATTATACCATACCTTATAACTCCGATGTAAAAACTATTAAATTAAAGAATAATCCTGACCTTAACTTATTCCATAACAAGACAAAAGCAATCCTATTGTCACCCCAAACAAAGTTATTCAATGAGAATAAAAAAGGTCAAGTAAGGCAGATATTTATAATCAAGACAATCGACTAGAGTATTTTTATCTATATTGATGCCATATGTAAGTTATATAAATATCTTCTTCTAACATGTAATATGTCATCATCGACGTCTGAGTCATCCAAAAATGATTCAAAGATTACATCCAATAAAGAAAGTATTGAGGGCAAAAATAAAGCTAACGGCATTAAAGGCGAATCAAGCGTTTCGTACCCAAATTATTTCGATGATTTTTTTGAAACTTTTAGCCAAAATATGCAAAATATGCAAAATATTATGAAACAAGCATGGCCTTCATCAATGGCTCCAATGAGAGGAATAACACCTTTTGAATTCTTTGATAGAATTACAGATACCAGGCTACCATTATGTGATGTGATTGATAGAGGAGACAGATATGAAATAAATTTAGAAGTACCGGGTATAAGCAAGGAAAAAATAGTATTGAGGGCAACGAAGAATTATGTTACTGTGTCGGGGACACAAACAGAAAAAACAAAGGAAAAGGGTAAAAAATACGTCTACAGCGAGAGGTCTTACAAGTCGTTTCATAGACAAATACCTTTTACCCAAGAAATAATCCCTTCACAAATTGATGCAAAAGTTAACGATGGTATATTAGAAATCAATGTACCAAAGAAAAACCCAACCAAGCCAGAAGGCGATGAGGAATTCAAGATTAATGTAAGCTAAGAAGAATAAAATAAAAACATTTTTTCTGATACATGAAACATTTGCATACTCGATAAACTTTTAATACTTTTTTTATAAAGTGTAGAATAAGCTAATGTCCCTATCCCTATCTTGACAAAATATCAATTACTAATCACCTAGTTGATATCCTAAATAGAATTAAGTATATGTGGAAATGGAGTCGATCATGGAATAAAATTGTCAATATTTGATCTTATATTCAATGGTAATATAGTAAATTTTCGAAGACTGTCTCAAAATTTCCTTTTGTATCAGACTACTTCTTCAATTCATGTCTTAAAGAATAATCAAATAGAAAAATAATATATCCACACTATGCTAATGTCACTAATATGTCATCAATCAACAATAGTGGCGAAAATGAATTTGCTGAAGAGGAATCAAACGTTGTGGGAAAATCCGAAAACAATACCGAGGAAGAAGATAAAAAAATACTAAAATCAATCAAAAATGAAATCTCTGAAGAGAAAGAAGAGAAAGAAGAATAACAAATAGGATCCATATAAAATACATCAGTTATTATGATCTGATATTTTTGCTTACAAGTTGTATTAAATCTTAAACTAAAATCTATTCATTGTAACAAGGTTTGGGATTGTTTTCAGATAAAATAGTCAAAAATTCAATTCTTCAATTTTCATATATTAATTCAAAATCACTCTCCATGACGGAAAACGAAAAATGATTATATTTGATCAAAGTACCTGAAATTGTGGATGGTAAGAAGCTAAAAATTAGCCGAAGAGATCTTAAAAAGGGAAACGATAACGATATTGAATATTTTGACCTCACTTGGATACCAAATAATACTGACGAGTCAACTAACAATTCTTTTGGCTATGAAAATATCATGAAAGTGATTAACAAAACATATCCTGAAAGTATCGTTATTAGTCCTGAGGGAATTAATGGCGTCACATTAGTTCGACTTTTACATGAGACCCGTGACAATTATTATCCCAGTACAAGAGAAGTAGGGAGAGGTGGAGAATTTGTGGAAAAATACATGTCTTATGAGCTGATCCTGAATTTGAAATCGGACAGTAGGAGAAAAATAGGAAAAGTATAGGATGATTGAATTAGTTCCAGCTGAGAGGAATTTGCTAATTATTATGATTGGAACTCATAAAGAGGATTTATTTTTCCATATAAGCAATCTGTATTTAAAGCTCCGGCTTACTCAGGGTGATTTGTAAAATCAGTACTAACACACTAACAGACAAGCCATGTAGATGTATGAAAATTTACCTAATTTGAGAAGTATTACAAAGTAAAAGTCCTTTGACAAGACTTTTTGTGAATAGTCATATGATTGGAATTGCAAAAAATACCATTTTTTTAAGATAATAATACCTGTAAAAGATCCTGCCCTTATATCAATTTCATTGATTTGTATTAAAGTAATCATAGCGTCATGGAGGTGAAATTTTAGTAAAAATTAAGCTTAGGCGATAATAGCACGGTTCAGACTTGATGTTATAAGAGTAGAGTAAATCTTCAAGATCAACCTCTAACTCATATTTTGCAGTTGTGTTCGGATATAACAGATCTGCTCACAATTAATCCCTTTCCGATTTCAAATCTTTTATTGGTCCTCTATAATCAGAATAATGTAGATGACATAAAACAAAATAAAGATTAAGAATTCGATTGAGCATCTCCTGATCTTATAACTTATCTAGGTCAAGTAATCATAATAATATCTTTTTAATATTTTAGATTGAATGTTTTGATAAAAAAATTACTGATGGAATTCCTTTTTAATGCATACTAATGGAGATATCCTCTTTGTGCTGGTTTTAAGTTTTCCTCATGACTACTAAATTTGATCTATTATCTTTATCTGTATCCTGAATACACTTTCCTGTCTCATCGTCAAGGAAATCTACATCCTCGCCTATTATTCTTAGTAAATCATGTATGCGGTTTGATTAATCCCATCATCGGGCTTAAGTTAACTTTATCTTGCTTGTATTTTTATGATTTACTTATGAGTACTCTATTTGAGGATCGAATAGAAGCAGCAACCAAACTTGCCAAAGAAATAGAAATTTATTTAAAATACGAACAAAAGAATATTACTTCCTCAAATAAAGAGCTAATAGTTTTAGCAATACCGCGAGGAGGTATTATTCTTGCAAATGTTATCGCATCCTATTTTGAATGTGAACTTGACATTATAGTTTCAAGAAAAATTAGACATGAGTTAAACGAAGAACTGGCCATAGGTGCAGTAATGCCGGATGGAACATTTTTTATGAACGAAAGGATCTTGAAAATTCTTCCAATCTCTCGAAAATATTTGGAGAAGGAAATTGAAATTCAAAAAAAAGGAAATTGCTCGGTGACTGATTGAATTTAGGGGGACTACTTCTTATGCAGATAAATTAAACGACAGAATTTTGATATTAGTAGACGACGGAATAGCAACAGGAGCCACAATTATTGCATCAGCTCAGTGGCTAAATAAAAACTACGTTTACAAGGAATTAATTGTAGCAGTTCCGGTAGCACCTGCAACCTCTGAAACTGTTGATGTTTTAACCAGAATTGCAGACAGAGTGATTATCTTATATTCTCCAGAAGAATTTTCAGCCGTGGGACAATTCTATCGAAAATTTGATCAGGTAAGCGATGAGGAAGTAAAAAAGATAATGAGAACTTACCATTTCAGCGTGTGATCTTTACACGTTTGATCATTAATAAATAGAATTGAAAAGAAGAGATTGATTTGACTAAAAATAGATGAAGTTATTATACCAAATTTTATAATATATTAGAAATCAATCTTTCATATCACCATCATTATATCTAACTTCATGACTGAGATATGAAATGCATGTTCACATTGATTTTATTGTCAAATGAGGGATACAGATAATAGTATACATATTGAATGACTTTTTTAAAAGTATATTTAAGATGGTGTTACGTTGCTACGTATGATGGCTGAGAAGTGCGGTCCCGACGAAACTTATCCTAGTCCCTATCTCTATACGCCCGGAAAATGCAAGATCGTGTCATATAGAGATAATGTTATTTCAAATTCGCCTTTAGAAAAAAATACTGCCGGAATGACACCTTGTAATAATGATGATGATAAATTATGCAAACCTATTAATTTATTTTCCACTGATATGAGTAAAATTGACTTTGAATTAAAAAATATGCATAGGAGATGGAGTAATATTGACTAGCAATGCATTACCTATATCACAAACATGCAAACTTTAGTAAACCCAGAACAATATGAAAATCCCTGCTTGATTTTGTTATATGTTTAATGATCCCAAATAATGTGATAGTAATTTTCCCTTGGTTTATTTGATAGATAAAATAAGAACGTTAGTTTTTTTTCTTTTCCTTATTTATAAACTTGTTAGTTCTATATAAGTAGGGATATATATGGATGCAAAAATTTTTTATGATTTTTTAGATAAACCAAAAAATATTGATTTTTTATTAGATAGAATTGGTGAAGCAGAGTATGTTTTATTGGGAGAAGCCTCTCATGGTACCTCTGAATTTTATCAATGGCGTAGTGAAATATCCAAACGATTGATTATAGAAAAAGGATTTTCATTTATTGCAGTGGAAGGCGATTGGCCAGACTGTTATAAAGTAAATAAGTATGTGAAAGGTATGTCGATGCCTATAAAACTGCAAACGAGCTGCTTCGCTCTTTAATAGATGGCCCACATGGATGTGGGCAAATACGGAAATGATTGAATTAGTCGAATGGTTAAAAGATTATAATAAGACTGCTAGGGTCGAGGAGAATCAGAAGGTGGGCTTCTACGGATTGGATCTTTACAGTTTATGAGAATTGATGGAAGAAATAATTCAGTATCTTAAGAAAGTTGACCCTTTACTATTACAGGATGCCATAAAAGCCTATAATTGTTTTGAACCTTATAATAAAGAAGTAGAAGCATATGCTCGAGCAACAGCATTTGTTCCAAAGAATTGTGAAAAGGAAGTTATTGAAATGCTAGTAGCATTAAGAAACAAACAGACTTTATACGGTAAGAACCATGAAAACAGAGAAGATTACTTTAATGCAGAACAAAATGCACTAACTGTAAAAGATGCCGAAAATTATTATAGAACAATGATTAGAGGAGATGTAAACTCCTGGAATTTAAGAGATACTCATATGATGAATACTTTAGAAAGATTGACTGCTTTTCATAGTAATGAAAGCACTAAAAAAGAACTAAAGCGATAATTTGGGCTCATAATACACATATCGGAGATGCAAGGTTTACTGACATGTCACCTTCTAGGATGATAAATATTGGTCAACTTGTTAGAGAAAAAAAGGGAATACAAAATACTGTTTTGATTGGGTTTAGTACCTATGAGGGAACGGTAATTGCAGCCAGAGAGTGGGGAGCGAGAATGGAAATAATGAATTTACCTCAAGCAGTACAAGATAGTTGGGACCATGTTTTACACAACCTGTCTGATGAGCCAGCTAACAAAAAAAGAAATAAAACAATCATTTTTGAGAGAAACATTCACATTAATAGCCTTTTAAAAAAGCCTCAAGATAATCTTATTTATGATGAAAATTATGAAACTCGAGGTCAGCGAGCTATAGGAGTAGTTTACAATCCTCGATATGAAAGATATGGTAATTATGTTCCAACGATACTGTCTTTGAGATACGATGTCTTATTATTTATCGATATTACGAATGCCCTATATCCATTACATATCAAGCAAGTTAAGGACAAGGATCTTCCAGATACTTTTCCAAGAGGAGAATAGTAAAGTTACTAATTACTAATTCGCTTGAAACTATATATTCATAATAATGATTATCATACTTTTATCATAATTTCACCCAATCTATATTGATTGCTCCAATTTCATTTTTATTTGCCTACTCGTTTCTGTTATTCGAAAACCAATAAGCTCAACTCCTCTATAACATAATAATATAATAGGTTAAATTTTCTATGAAGATTAAAAAGACCATTAAAATCAAAGGATAAAAACACACTAATTTACTTTGTTCATTCTGATTGAATTAATAAAATATCTAGAAACTTGTAAATCGTAAATACAGATAATATGATAGTAATGAAGATCGAATATTATTCGGTATTTGAAGCATACAAAGCTCATCGGTTACTTGAGGAGCTAGAGCGTAAACCTAGAATTAGAGACCATGTTTATGGGAAATTGCAATTTAATATTACTAGAGGTGAGCATGATTATTTGAAGCTAAGGGGTATTGGTTATATGATTTTAGAACCCTAACTAAGAAATTTCTTTGTATTTTGAACAATGAAAAAGTATTAGATGTAAAATACAAAATTAGTTGTCATAAACTATGCTTATACTGAATCCGAAAGCTAAATGACTTGTGAGTATTATATACCCAATACTTTCAAAGATTATTAAATGGATTTTGGATTAGCATTAAACCACACGAATGATTTTTGCGGTTTTAGTTGATGATGTAACAGTAATAGGGTTGTTCCAGATGATTTTAACTCCTTCAGAATGAATGGTAGTACCGTATAAGCGGATATTAGCTTCTCTAGTGACGGTTATATCAATAGTACTGCTAACTGGGACTGTATATCGGATTGGAGTTATTTTTTTATAATTTACTCCATCACTCATGAGTCTTGTAGCAAACGTCGGTAGGATGTGACATATCCCCAATTTGTCATCATTAAATAATTCACTTGGTTTTTGTTCAGGATAGCATATTCGATCTAAATAAGAATAATATCCACTAGACCCAAATGAAGTACTTATAATAACTCCATTACCAATAACATAGTCCGTAAATAGGAGTTTACTATTCTTATTACTCCTCTTGTCGACCTTTTTACTGGTAATAGAAATTGAATATCTAATACAACCTGCAAAAAGTCCACGCTCTAAATAAACATCTGTCAATACACTAATTACTGGGGAGGCGCTGTGTCGTACATCCAACATTCTTCTTTCGGTAACTACATAGTTTCCTTTCGCAATACTTCTCAAGGTCTTTGTAAGATTTTGTAGAGAGATTTCAGCTAGTCTACTTTTACTTCCTAAAATTTCATCAGTAGGAACGCCAATAAATAACATCGGAATAGACAATTTCCTTCCATAGTGAGAAAATGTTCCATCTCCACCAATCACTAATGCAATATCCGGATCTGTTTCTGAAATCTTCAGGTCTAGAGAGTGCAATATTTTTTGGATTTTTTCTGCTTGAACTTTCGGCCGAAGTGGGTGGACACATATTTTGAATTTCAAATGCTTTAGACTTCAAGACTGGATATTTTATACCTTCTATAAAAATATCCGATTATTAGATCGTCCCAATATTATCCTACATTGGTTAGATTGATAGATGATAATTTTACCTTTAATAAATTTGATTGATTCAACTCTTTTTGATTCAACTCTTTGATAGTCTTTTTTCTAAAATACATTTGTTAAAGGGTCAGCCTAAAATAATGTTTTAATAAACATATGTAAATACACTTATTAGATCTTGATAGGTAATGGGGGACCTTAATGAAGATTCAAATGGTAATAAAGATAAATTAATCGAACATTATGATTCGATTTTAAGGGAAAGCTCATTATTAACTACCGTTGCGGGTATCCTGTTTGGATTTTTATTAAATATTTCTGTAAATTCTCCTGCCGAGTTTGGTGAAAGTAATAAAGTGTTATTGTTACTCGCTTTGTTCTCCATAACTGTTGCTACGCTTTTATTTAGTATGCCCGTTATATACCATCATTTCCAATATCCATATAGAAAATTCGAAAAGTTTCAATTACGTAGTCATCGATTCATCTTATTTGGGATTTTCCCATTTTTCATCACTCTCTACATATGCTTATCCTTGGCTATCCTGATCTTAATTCGAAGTTCATTCATTGATTTTTTTGGCAATATTTACGCCTTTAGTTTTACATTTGCGTCGGTCCCATTCCTAATTCTCATCTTATTGTATATGAAAAGAAAGTGAAAAATAATATTCAATACTATTATCAATGGAATAGAAAAAGGATGACCTATAGGATTATCGACTGGAAACATGATTTTAGATTTACCATTGTCTTTTCATACGGCATTAGACAATATGATCGTTACCAATCACACTCTGATGGCTTTCTTCCGTGTTTATGTAAGTTTTCGTACAATATGTAAGAAAACTTTATATTATGTAATATACATTACATATATTGCGTTCTACATGAATAAAGATATAATACCAAGCGATTGGATCAGCCGATTCTTTGATACAGATTTCGGAAGACCTTGGAGAAGAGGATTAGACACAAGAGATCTTTTTGCGGATTTCGATGATATACATGAAGAAATGAATAGAATGTTTGATGTATTTAACAATATATCAAACAATGCACCAAAGGAACTTGTCAGAGAATATGAAACAAAAGAAGGCGGCAAAGTTAGAGAAGTGGGACCTATAGTATATGGATATTCGATGACCATTGGACCTGATGGCAAACCACAGGTAAGGGAATTTGGAAATCTCAAGTCCTTAGGTAATAGCAATATAAAAAATATAGGAGGACAAGTAGATCAATCATCGTCTCAAATATCTGCAGAAAGAGAACCTTTAGTTGATGTTAATACCACCGAAAAAGAGATCAAAGTTGTAGTTGAAATGCCAGGTATCAAAAAAACAGACATTCAAATAAAAGCATATGATTCTCAGGTTGAGGTAACAACTTCAAAGGACGCTCAAAGAAAGTACCACAAAAATATAGACGTTCCAGAACAAGCAGATCTCGAAACTGCTAGATCAGTTTACAACAACGGTATATTGGAGATAACTTTCGACAAAAAGAAAGTCAACAAACCAGCAGGTAAGGCAATTAAAATAGATTAGTATAAACCAATCTTTCAATCTTCTTACCTTTTATTTTTTAGATAACAGCCACCATTCATCATATTACCTAATTTCTAATATTCTAATGAATCATATAGCGATTGAAACAGTTATTCGTTACCAAAATAATATTCTCTAACCTTATACATCTAATTCTCATAGACATACATAAAACTCAAATCATCATGTTGAATGCAAAGTTGATTTGTATAAGCATTTAATGAGATATATTATATTTACTTCAATTACAAATATCTATTATTGCAGATCAATCAAGAGTCTTGGAAAATGAAACCTTTCCATAAAACTTAATTTATCTATTAATAGAAACTTGGAATATACTATAAAGGTAATATTTATTTTTACAATTTTAGCTGTATTAACACTTATCATTTATGCAGGCATATCCATTTCATTGTTTGACTCCCATTTAAAAGAAAACATCAAAAAACTATCCATTATTTCCAAAAATATGTCCAACAATCAATTTTATTTCGATCAGACAAAGAATCTGCCTGCACCTGTTCAAAGATATTTTGAATACTCTTTAAATGAAGGACAACATTCTATCAGCAATGTAAAAATTAAGCACGAAGGGGTATTCCGACAAAGTGAAAATCAAAAATGGATGCCCATTAAGGGAGAAGAATACTTTTCAACAGAACTACCCGGGTTGATATGGATAGGTAAAATACAATTATTGCCATTCATTTGGTTAACAGGATTAGATGAATTTATTGAAGGAAAAGGTAATTTTAAGATAAAGTTAATGTCTTTTCTCACAATTGCTGATTCCCCTCAAGGCAAGAAATTAGACGAGGATGAACTAATGCGATGGCTTGGAGAGGCACCTTTATTCCCTACAGCACTCTTGCCAAGCAATTATCTTAAATTGGAAGAAATTGATTTGAACTGTGCAAGAGCTGTAGTAAACCATGCAGGACTTACACTCAATTTGACATTTTATTTTAATGAAAAGGGAGAGATTATCAAGATGGAAGGTGATCGCTTCAGATCCAGAAGTGACTCATATGTAAAAGAGAGATGGGCAGGTTACTATTCTAATTATACTAAAATAGAGAATATGATGATCCCCATGGTCCTTGAAGTAGCTTGGAATACTCAATCTGGAAATTTTAGTTATGCAAAGTTTAACATAAAAGAAATATTTTATGACCGTCTTTCAAAATTTTAGATAACAAACATCTTTAATAAGAGTAACAAGAGTTTTTATCAAACGTAGCGAAAAGTTCGATATTGTTTCCTTCATTAATTGGAATATTTCTTTTATCTGTATAATTTTTGTATACCATCTATGATTTCTCGATTTTGGATAAGGCTCAAGTCAAAACGATCCTAATTCAAATTACGTCCTCCAACAATTTCTAAAGAGGCCCCAGAAAAATCGATAATTTGCAATCTGATCTTGATTCTAAAAATTTGCCTGAACCTGACAATCTTGATACTTGGAAGAAAAATATATCAAGAGAAAGCACTTGATCAGGCGAGAATATAAGTATAATTGGACGCTTATTAAGGAATGCCACAGGTAATTCAAGGATATGTAGCTGGCACGCCAGAATCAAACATAACGCTATCCAGGTAAATGACTTCTTAACAGAACATCTTATTGGATGACAATATTTTTGTAAAAAATTATGATTGTACTAATGAATTGGTATTATTGGTAGATAAAATGCGCAGGTCCAAATTTATTGATATCAGGAATTGATAGAATAGTGTATTTTTAATAAACACTACTCTATGTTTTTTTGAATCATTTTTTTGAGGTAGAATTAAACACGATAACCAAGGAATGGTCTTTTGGCAAAGCTTCTTTTGATTTGATGTTTAAATCTGCAAAAAGAGAACTAATTAGTGTACCGATATATAACGAACCCTTTCGACCAGGTTATGTTGGATTCTAAATTCTATTTTCCCGTCGACTTGAATAACTTTATTATTAAAATTGGATGGAGAAAACCTAACTTTAATACATCTACAATACTTTCTATATCATTTTTTCCGTGAATAAAAGAAATTGCATCCCCTCATCCCTGTATAACATGAAGTCTTTGCTGCTTTTACCAAATCTTCGTCTGAAATATGTTCGAAGATATTTCGCACAAACGGTTTTTGAAAAAAAACAAACCCTATATCACTTACAAATTGATCCAATGATACATGTTTTCCAAGTATATTGTTTATTATTGCTGATCCTGTTTTATCTTCAGTGGACGCCTGAAATTCAATTTTCTAATAGATTTCAGTTGTATACGTATTGCGGTATCTGTAGTCGAATTTTTTGACATTCAGCATATAACTACGGTGCCAGACGTTATTATGCATTGTTATGAGGCAGATAATCTTTAGACTAATTGGTGCTTCTGAAAACAATTGAATTGTTATAAATTAGAGATACTTCTAAATCTGTATAATATAGCATCTCCGGCGGATTACTGAATAAATACATTATTCAATACCTGATGTAATAGAATGCATTCATTGATTCATGAATAATTTGAGATATCTAATTATCGGCTGGGGACTTTCAGTTCAAGTCTACTTTTGAATAACTCTACATGATCTGGACGAGAACTTCAAACGGTATTGGCTTTCGTCCTAAAATCGTTTCGACTATTTTTGAGATTTGCCTCATAGGTCCCTCTCTTATAATCCTGTAGAAATCAAGTATATAGTCTACCGATTCTGATTAGAATCCTGCCTTTATCAGTTCTGTCTTTGCTGTTTGCTCGGTTATAGTAACATAATTAATGGGTTCGCCTAGTATTGCTTCAAGAATGTCAGCAAAGTCATTACAATTAAGCAGTTGTCCACCCGTTATATAATAAATCTTATTGTAGTGTTTATTGGATTTTTCATGAAGGATTCTAGCTGCAACCTCCGCCACATCTCTAATATCTACAAAGCTAGATCTTGCATTTTTTAAAGGAAGATAAAAGGTCTTTCCATTTATCGAAGGTCTATATGACACCTTTATGAAGTTCTGCATATAGTAGTTAGGTCTCAAAAAAGTAAATTGAAGACCTGATTCTGCAATTATCTTTTCAGCTTGTCTATTCTTCATTCCTCCATACGTAATAGGACTCAAATTTGTCCCCATATCTGATAATTTAACAATGTGTTTTACTGATTTGGTTTTTTGTGCTTCTGTAACAATTTTTTTAGTTACATAAGATATTGAGATACGGTGTTAGCAAAAAGATTTTTTCGATACCTTCCAGTTTATCGTGGCTAATGGATTCTAAATTATTGTAGTCCATGTCAATAAATTTGATTATACCTTGATCTCTGAAAGCGTCGATATTACGACTCACTAAATGATTAGGACAACGAGTCGATCTAAGAGATATACAGAATTCATTATCATACAAAGATAGAATATTTACAAGATGTTCTCCTACACTTCCAGTTGCACCTGTAATTAGTATTAGTCATTTTAGATATAGGTATAAATTAACATGACTGGATTACATCGATAGCGAAGCGTAGATAATGGAGACCTGACTATGAGTATGAGTATGAGGCTGCCTCAAGGAAAACCTGTTCACTCCAGATACAATTTATATTTAATAGTATCGTTTATTCGTTCTTTTGAGCATTTTTCAATTTGTTTTTTACCTGCAGGAATATTACACAAGAATCTTAATCTCAGGCTATACTGTACAATCACATATTATGCGATGCTTTGTTTTATACATATTTTTTTGTTATACAATGTAAAACAACATTTGTTATACAATGTAAAACAACATTTGTTATACAATGTAAAACAACATTAGTCAAAATTATATTATGGCAACAAGTAATAATTTTGTTGAATCAGAATAAAGCGACTAAATTGATAGAAAACGGTTCAAAAGAGTCTAGACTATCATTATATAGTAATTCAAATCTACATATACAATTTTGTGACAAAATTGATAAGAAGGTAAAATTAAAACAAAAGGAACTTGTTGCCCCCTTACCATTTTTAATATTCTCGATGTGTGCCTTAATCATGATAATTAGCCTTTCTGTTAATTATACTAGTTTAGAGCCGGCAGTTGTTTTAGCCCAAGAATCAACCCGAATTGAACCAAATGAAAATGCTGCAACTGAAAATAATAGTGATAATGAAACTCCGTTGCCTACAATTTCGGTTAACGATAAAAATAATGTGGCTAAAATCAGTAAGCAGGCAGCAAACAAAGGTAATGATAATTCGACGAGGCTCATAACGCTAGTTACAGAGGATGTCGAAATTGATATCGCTCCGGGAAAAAAAGTCAAAGCCTGGACATTTAATGGAACGGTACCAGGTCCAACTATAAGATTAGCAGAAGGTGAAAATGTGACTATCAAATATATAAATAAATCTCCTATACCACATACAATTCATTTTCATGGTAATCACGATGATGTAAATGATGGAGTAATTCCTCAAGTGATGCCTGGACAAACGTATCTATATAACATAACAGGTGAACCTGCAGGTGCATTGATGTATCACTGCCATGCTCCTCCAACGTCTTTGCATATTAGAATGGGTATGTATGGAGCCCTAATAGTTGATCCTTTAAATAAACAACAAGTTGCCCCTGCAAAGGAGTTTGTGATGGTCATGGGTGAATATAGTCTTAAAAATCAGATGGGATTTGAGGCCGACTATTACATGATAAACGGATATGCTGATCAATATGTACACAATCCACTTGAAATCAATCAGCAAGACCTTATGCGTATTTATTTGATTAATTTGGGTACCACAATACCTGCGTCATTCCATCTTCATAGTACTACCTTCTTAACTTACCCATCAGGCCTATGGGCTAATTCCCCTATCTACTCTCAAACTGTCTCAGTAGCACCAGGCGATGCATCAATAATCGAAGCCAAATGGAAATACCCGGGTAACTATTTCTTCCATACTCATGGAATTCAAGAAGAAAAGGGAAATATGGGACAGATAAAAGTATTTGATCAGAATGAGTTATCAGAAGGACTCAATTCAAGAGTCGGCAATGATAGTAATACTGCTACAAATTCCAACCTCCCACAACAACAATCCAACAACACCTCAGAACAATTAACAGAAAGTGTATCGATGTTTAATTGGCAATATGAACTGCAAAAAAAACTACAAAATCCAATAATAGTCGCACAGTCGGATCATAAAGGAATAGACAAAGCAGAAAAAAAGATAATGAAAGAAATGGATGAAACAAAAAACATCCAAAAACAAGGTGAAGACCTTTCTCTAGCCGTAGACAAGACTTTGGCAACAAACATCACAGAATCAAACAATGTAAATTCCAATTCTAGTCAAATATCAATAGTTTCAGGCTCTTCAAGTCCAGATAGTAAGATTTTTTATGATCCTCCTAATGCCGAAGTTCAAGTAGGTACAGAGGTTACTTGGGTTAATAACGACACCAATATGCCCCATACAGTGACATCGGGTAATTCAGGTACTGGTCCTACAGGAGTATTTGATTCTGGAATCTTGATGGGTGATGGCAGTTCGTATAAACACGTTTTTGATAAGGAAGGAGAATTTGAATATTACTGTACATTACATCCATGGATGATAGATAAGATAATCATAAAATGAGTAGTGGATTTGGTCTAGGATCAGACTTTTCATTGGAGAATATAGATCCCATGTGCCATAAGAACAGAGTTGCAATTAAAGCAATGCTACTACAATCGAATATCAATTTGAGTAAGTCGCTGATAATTATTGTCATGAGCATGTTCCTTATCGTAACTACAGCAATATCTTCTAACACCGAACCCTCCTTTGCACAACATCATGGTGCACCACCTCCAATGGCAACATTAGGAGATCGAAGCATCTCTATGAATCTCACAATCGAACCAAAGAAAATAATTTCAGACCAAGATGCTCAGCTAACTATGCACCTGATGGATCAGAAAACAGGACAATTAATCCAACATGTTACCTATAGACTAACTATATCAAATAGTGATCAATTAAAGCTCTCTGAATTCTTTCATTCGCACACAGGTGACTTGACAATTTTAGCTCGAGACAGCGATTCACCGCACTTGATTGTTGGCGGGACGTTTGATGTACTGACCAACGCTATTGTTCCTGATCCAGCGGGCAAGATAGTCGTTAAGGGACCATTATTTTCAGAAGCAGGTGAATATGAAATAGATGTAGAGATTACAACCGTTGATAATGATAAAACAGATCTCATGGTTCCGCTAGTTTATCATTTTGTTGCAAATAGCAGCAGCAACAGTGTATCAAATTAACCTCTACCTAAAATTGTGTCGCCTTTGACACTATGATAGACCTAATAATTGTGATTGGATTAGTAATTGATGTAGTTGCAGCATTAATGATGTATTATGGTAAAATATTTAGGCCCACAGAAACCATTGAACAGATTTCAAAACATAGTGAACATGAAATAAAACACAGAAATTTAATTAAGAATTCTCTTGATTTTATTCCAAATAAATCCGGGAAAATTATCTTAAAAGTAGAGGAATTAAAGGAAGCAGATAATGTTCAAACTCTGGTAAAAACTATCTCATATTTTCAGTAGAAGACAATGGTCCAGGTATTCCAGCAGATAAAATGGAAAAACTATTTCACAAGTTCAATCAAATCGACACTGCTCTTGCAAGGAAATACGGTGGAAACGGCTTAGGTTTAGTAATATATCGAGATATAATCGAGGCACACGGTGGTAAAATATGGATTGATAAAGAATATAATCATGGTGCAGCCTTTAGATTTACAATACCTTTTTAAACCGAGAAGAATTCGGTTATAATAAAGATACAACGAGTCCTGATATGTCGTCATCATCATCATCAGTAACACCTATTTCCCGAGTTCTTATTATAGATGATAATGAGGATATAACTGAGTTGATAAAAGACTACCTCGAAACAGAAGATATAGAATGTAAAATAATTAATAGAGGGATAGATGGCTTAGATGAAATACGAAAGAAGGATGGATATTATGATGTAATTTTATTGGATCTGGCCATGCCAGAATTTAGCGGATTAGATGTTTTTAACAAACTAAAGGAAGAGAATATGTTAAATTCAAATAATGTAATAATATTTACTGCTTCATCCACGCAGAACAGTGAAATAAATGAAATGATGAATGGTGGTACTAAATACATCTTAAGAAAACCTTCCTCCATAGATGAAATACTCGATGTAGTTACAAGATTCACAATCAAAAAATAACTTCATCATATATCTTAATCTCACAAGATTAGTTACAAGATATGCAATATTTATGTATAAATTTTATAAATTGGCTAATCAATGTTTTAGGTTTAAAGGCAAGAGAATAAAGTCGATCTAGATATGAGAGTGATTTTCCCCAGGTAGTCTTTTCCAAGATTAACCCAGGTGAAGCACCAAGCCTAAATGATGCAAGGAAAACATCCACAAGTATGTATATAATATTATTTACTATCATGCAAATGCAATAATTATTTCTATTCAATTAGATGCTATAGAAGATAGCCTGCTAACTAGGCATACGGGTTCAATTCCATTTTGATACTCACATTTATCCATATATTAAATCGTCAAATGTTAAATAGAGAATTTTCGTTTAGGAGGATAACAAAGATATGTCACGTCAAAATGAGGAGGATCAAATAAATAATGATAATGGCAATCATAAAAAAAGATAAATCAGTAAAAGTATTTGACTGGATTAAGGCAGCCAAGCTAATCAAAGAATACCACATTCAGAATGCTAGTGTAGGATTTGACCTTTCAGGGAGGGGAAAAACTTTCACCATTTTGAAAAATGGAAATCCAGTGAAAAACAATAATTATATGATACCGTTGTTTGATGGAACCAATCCCGTTCTAATAGACAATGACAGAAGAGAAACAATGAATTGTTTTGTTGTGATACACGAAAATGATGACATTAACCCCATTAACATACACCCATTTGAATCAGACAAGAAGATGATATCGTTAAAATGGCCAATGGAGGCTCTCGATATTATTAACAGGCCATTCTATCGCAAGGATATCCAAGAAAGCAAATACTTCCAGCTTCTCATGACTAATCCTATCTTCTATTTTTGGCCATTGTTAGGATTTGTGTGACTAGGATAAACTCCAAATTCAGATAGAAAAAATGGTCATAAAGGAAAATTTGAATACAAGATAAAAGATGATCTTTTGTTGTTGTCAATCTCACTTCCTATTAATAAACTATCATATAATTCTCATTCTCTAGAATGAGAGTAGCTTTTATGTACCTTCAAAAACTCCTTTTTTTATTGGATAATAAAAATAAAATTTCAAATATTCAAATACTCTTCGCTATTGCTGGCATATTATTTTCATCAGGAGTCGTTTCTTTTGCTTTATCTAACGATGTATTTGCACAAACAAATTCTTCTGAAGGTCAACCAAACATCAACGCAGAAAGTATCTTTAATACCAAAACAATGACTTTGGGCGACAATATAAAAAATCTCGTTATTCTTATCCCAAATGAAGGTCATCATGCTGCTGGTGAAGACAACGAAGCTCGTTTCTTAGACCAACACTTTGTCCCAGAAAATGCAATAGTTAACACTGGAACTACAGTACAATGGTTTAATGGTGATGCTGGCCATGAACGCGCTATAGATGTAAAAGATGCTAGTGGTAATACAGTATTTAACACCGGAGAAATTATTGATAGTCAAGCATCTCCACCATTTACATTCAGTAATCCCGGTGTCTTTAACTATGAAGCAGAAGGAGACCCAGGTGTAACAATGACTGGCTCAGTTACTGTAGGTAATATACAACCACCCGTAACAACATCCTCTAGTTCAGACGCTGCAACAACTTCAAATTCTAGCAATATTGACACAGTCGGTATTCTGATGATACCAACGCAAGATATTGGCGAATATATTACACAGATAACAGGTGCAGGAATTACTGTCGATAACACATATGACTTTAAAGACTTGAGAGGAGGGCAAGAAGGAACAGGAGATACACAAACATTAATTGTATGGACTACAGGTGGTAAAGATTTAGGTCAAACACTTTCATCCTTAAGCGGCCTTTCATCTGAATTACCATATAGTTAATCTAAAATTCTTTCTATTTTATTAAGTACTCTCTATCAATTAGTTATGTAATGTGATAATTGAAAGAACCCACGTCCGAAAGACGTAGATTCGAGTCTCGAACTTCTTTTACAACTTGACTTTTAGACCAAATAATTTAAATATTTAATTGATATTGTAATTCTATGACAAAAATTCGCATAGCCACATTTAATTGTGAAAATCTATTTGCTCGCTTTAAGTTTAACAAGGATGTTAAACCAGAGGACGCCGTTATTGATGGTTGGCTTGCAGACAGAACTAACTTTACGATAAATAATGAGGAATCGAAAAAACTGACTGCTTCGGCAATAAAAGAGACTAAAGCTGACGTAATTGCATTACAAGAGGTGGAGAGTTTATTGGCCTTGCGTCGATTTAGAAACAAATATCTCAAGCAAAAAGGTTATGATCATATCATGGTATTGGATGGTAACGATCCGAGATTCATAGATGTTGCAATTATGAGCAAATACCCTTTAGAGAATATTGATACTCATGTGGATGAATGGAACAAAGAAATAAGATGGTATACCTTTTCACGGGATTGTCTAGAATGTGATGTTGTTCTACCAGATAATAAACGGATAAGATTATTTGTAAATCATTTTAAATCAATGTTTGATAAAAATGATCCATGTAATGGCAGGAGTAATTCTCACAGAAAGAGACAGATTCAGTCTGAAAGAGTCAAGGATCTGGTAGAAGACGAATTTCCTAGTGGGGATGGTAATTATATTATATTAGGAGATCTCAATGATTATCTGGAAACCGATTCTCAAGGAAAAACAGGCATTAACGAAATTGTAAATTGGAATAAAGTTGAAAATGTAGTAAAAAGATTACCCTCTGAGGACCAATGGACCCATTATTATGCAGGTAATTCGCAATGTGGACATCCAAAAACCTACAAACAACTAGACTACATACTTTTATCTAAGACATTGGCGGATGTGAATTTATCTTCTATACCAAAGATTATTCGCAAAGGGCTTCCGTTAAGTGCTGATAAGTATACAGGCCCCCGATTTGAAGGCATAGGTCAAAAAAAGCCCAAGTCATCAGATCATTGTCCAGTAGTAATTGAAATCGACGTCTAATTATCTATCACTTTATTTTCATATTCTCACACTATATTCTATCCCAATTTGAATATTCTTGAATAAAATGTAAAACCAGGGGTAAGTTGCGATTTTTAAGAAGGTATACTTTTTTTGGCTGGAACCCATGTCTGATAGACGTAGATTCGAGTCCCAAATTCGTCTGGTTTATTTTTTGTATTCTTTAGATTTAACAGGTTCTTTCCTTTTGAGAAAAATTATACTATGAAATATTGCAGAATTGTCTTAATAAACTCTGATATTTAATAGACGTATTATAATATGTACATCAAATATTGTCTATGCGAAATAACAGGTCAAATCAAATGGCAGTGCATATCGGATGTTACCAATAGTAGATCAATATTTGTTATTCATTCAATCCCTTTTTTCTATAGAACAATGCAATCACCGAAGTACCCACAAATGTTGCAGTCCAGTACAACCATAGATCGGTCCATACTCCAGATAACACTGCTGGACCTAATGAACGAGCTGGATTCATTGATGCACCTGATATAAAAGCCAAAAATAAAATATCTAATCCAACAATCCCTCCAATAACGATACCTCCGAATCCTTTCAAACCTTTTGTATAAACAACAGTCAATATCACCGCCATCAAAAGGGCTGATGCCAAAACTTCTATTCCAAATATCAAAGGTAAAGGATATGAATAATTAGGGGCGTTTGCTCCTAGATTAGCCTCATTACCTATTACAATACTTACAAAAAGACTTGCTAACAAAGCACCGACAATCTCCGCTAAAAGGTACAAAACAAGTAGCTTTCTTGTGATGTGCTTTGTTATCAAGAATCCTAACGATACTGCAGGATTAAAATGAGCCATAGAAATTTTTCCAAAAAGATATACACCTATTGCAACACCCACGAAAGGAGCAAATGCAATGAAGGGTATACCTAAAACACCATTTAACTTTGCATCAATAACTACTGAACCTGTAGCTAAAACAACAACAATAAAGGTTCCTATGAGTTCTGCGACAAACTTCTTTTGATTAACAGTTAGTTTATCGACTACAGATTCAAAAGTAGATTCCTTTGACATGAAAATCGATTATTGTCAGAATATCACTTTAATCGAACTAAATAAACAGCATTTTAAATTGGAATTTTATTGTCTCTGGCTGAATCAATTATTTCCAATACTCTTTTTTCAATTGCATCTCTTATTTCTCTAACTTTCTCTATTGGTTTGTCTTTTGGATCTTCTATACCCCAATCTATAACTTTTGGTATGAATAAAGCAGGACAGAATTTATCATCCATGCAACCCATGTTGATAATACTTGTTGCATTTCGCATCATGTCTTCTGTCAAATCTTTGGGTTTTTGTTTGCTAATATCTATTCCAGCCTCTTTCATCACCTCTACTGCAATAGGATTGATTTGAGAAGTAGGAACTGTACCAGCACTAATAGTTTCATAGCCTTTTGGAGCATATTTTCTAAAGAAACCCTCAGCCATCTGACTTCTTCCAGCATTTTGAACACATACAAACAGGACAGTTTTTTTTGCATCATTATGATCTTTTTTGCCAAATGAAAATTTCATCTAAATCACTTCTCTCGCTAATCGTTTTACTCTTTAACAGCCGTGATGGAGATACTAGTAATTTGTCTTTTTTCTGGATTTTCTTGGTCACTGTCTTCACTTAATTCCATATATAGTTTCTCATCTAGTATCTCAATGTTGGTAAATCCAGCTTTTTTAATACTAGTAATGTAGTGTTCTTTTGTTAATGCACCATCTATACAACCACACCAACTGTCTGTACTAATAGAATCGGCATCTATTTCTCTAGATGTAACTAAATCGGATATAACCATTTTTCCTTTTCCTTCTGATTTCAGAATTCTGTAAATTTCTCTAAACGTACTTTCCTTGTTTGTTGTCAGATTAATTACACAATTACTTATGACTAAATCAACAGAATTGTCCTTAACAGGTATTTCTTGTTCTATATCACCTTGTCTGAACTCGACATTTTTATATCCATGTTTTTCAGCGTTTTCTCTTGCTTCTTTGAGCATATTTTCTGTCATATCAATTCCAATGACCTTTCCACTTTCTTTCACCAAATTAGCGGCGAGAAATACGTCGATGCCTGCCCCAGAACCCAGATCAACTACTGTATTTCCTTCTTTAATATTACCAAATCTAGTAGGATTTCCACATCCTACTCCCAACACTGATGATTCCGGAATTAGATTCAATTTGTCAGCGTCATATCCAACAGCTTTTGATGATTCAAATGGTGAACTGAGAATCTCAGATGACTTACCACAGCAATCACTAGAGGGCACACAACAAGAATTGGAATTACCATCTAGAGCAATTTTTCCATACTGCTCCTTAATTTTTTCTTTTAGATGTAATTGTTTATCCATAAGTATAAGTTTACTAGAAAAACTATTTAAATTGGTAAGAGAAATTGGGTAAACTAAGTGAAATTACGGAAACCATAGGAAAAATTGTCTAAAAATAAAAAAGGGTTTTCTCTGTATGCACTCATACTCTTTTGGTTTGTGTAGAAAGTTCATAGTCTCATATTCAATGCTTGACAGCCTTTACAGTTATGCTAGTTATATTTCCGGTCTTCTTTTCAATGTCCTCAGTATAATCCTCTACTATGTTACCTGGTCTTTCTTCTAAGATCTCAACGCTGGTAAAACCTGCTTTTTTAATACTGTCCAAGTAATTATCTTTTGTTAAAGCTCCGTCAATGCAGCCGCACCAATTAGCCTCATTGATTAACGTCTTTTCTACTTCTCTGGAGGTCACTACATCCGATATTATCAAATTTCCTACTCCATTTGGCTTTAAGATTCTATGAATTTCTTTGAAGGTATTGACCTTATCTTCTGTTAAGTTGATAACACAATTGCTTATTACTACATCGACGGAATTATCCTCTACTGGAATTTTTGCCTCGATGTCACCCTTTCTAAACTCTACGTTCTGGTACCCGTGAATTTCGGCGTTCCTTCTTGCCTTCTCTAACATCGCATCTGTTATATCGATACCAATGACCTTTCCTTTGTCTTTGACAATATTTGCGGCTATAAATACATCAATACCTGCTCCAGAACCTAAGTCGACTACTATATCTCCCTCTTTAAGAGGCGCAAAGGTAGATGGATTATCACAACCCAAACCTAGGATAGACGACTGAGGAATGGATTTCAAATCGTTTTGATCATACCCTACTGTTTTAGACGATTCTATGGGTGATATCAAAGCCTCGTTAGTACCGCAACATCCTGATGACGTAGAGCAGCATGATAACGAACCCTCCGCCAATGCTATTTTTCTGTATTGCTCTTTAATCTTGTTTTTTATGGTTGATTGTTTACTCATTACCTTTAGTTTACCAAGTAAACTATATAAATTGGTAAGAGTAAAATAGTAAAGTAAGTGAAATTACGGAAACCAAAAGAAAACGTACCTAATAAAGCAATACTAAAATCATCGAAACTACCAAAACTTGAGGACGATAATAATCCTTGTAATTTCTATGGTTATGATATTGAAAGTTTAATGAAAGAAACGTCTCAATTGAGAAATATAATTACTAAAAGAGGAACACTTGAAATATTGATACCTTTATGTTGTTCTACTGATCCTGTTAGATATATCACATTTAGAAAATCAATGAAGGGCTTTAGCAGTAAAACTCTAACAATACGCTTAAAGGAATTAGAGAAGAGTGGTATTCTGAACAGACAATCATTTAATGAGATTCCTCCCAGAGTAGAATATCGTCTTACCCCTAAAGGACAAGAACTTGTAGGATCCATTATCAATCTGTTACAATGGATGAGAAAATGGTCGAATAAATAAATAAGTTATACTCCCATTGATACTAATTTCATATATCTAGGCAAAAAAATAAGTGTGTAAAAAACCACTCACTTTCATGAAAAGGAATAGAGTTTGTTTTATTGGCAGCCGGAGCAGTTTTAGGTGCTTATATTCGTTATAAAATTACCTCTTTTCCTTTAATTCTAGGAATAATAGGTTCAAACGTATTGATTGTAAACATTATAGGCAGTTTCATTCTCGGTATATTTTCTATATTATTAGTCAATTGGAATCTCGACCAAAGGTACTCTTTTTTAGTAGCAATTGGATTTTGCGGGTCTTTAACTACGATGTCGTCCTTTGCTCTAGAAAATATTGTAATGATAGAAAATAAACAAATTCTAAACATGATGATTAATACAATTGCAAATGTAGGACTGTCCTTCTTGGCTCTTTATGGAGGAAGAATCTTAATAATTCAATTGCTGCAATAAAACCTGTTAATAATGACATTAAAAGAAATGATATGTCTTGCCATTCGTATAAAGAAAAATGATAATGTAAATGGAAAAAGACTTGAGAAAACTATTATAGATTTTTTGATGAAATCAAATGTTTTGGGCGCTATAGTTTGGTTAGGAATAGACGGATTTGGTAGAAGAGGAAAATCAACTGTTCATTTAGAAGGATTAATGATAAATCAGCCTATGATGATTGAATCAATAGATGAGAAAGAAAAAATAGAACCTTTGTTATTACCACTAAAACAGATGATAGGTGATAATGGCTTTATTACAATTCATAAGGTTCAAGTAGTCTAATTAAGACTCGTTGAATTCTTTAGAATCAATTTTACAAATATAATAATAGAATATGCTAATTATTCCAAAATTTCAATGCTTTCTTTATAATTTCTTTTGGGTCATTTGATATAATACATTTTAATCTTGTTAGGACATCAGTCAATGAACAATAGCGATGGATGTGTTTGCCATGATTCTCTATTCAGTTCTGGGTGGAGTTATTGGATTCATTGGAGGAATGGTTGGACTAGTTCTAGGAGTAATAAGATTTCCGTTTATTTTAGAAGCTGAAACTTCAGCATCAATTACGGCTGGAACGAATCTTTCTATAAGTACACTTGGTGCAATATCAGGTGCAATAAGTCATTACCGCCAAAACAACATTGATTTAAAAATTTTTCTAGTAATCGCATTCTCTGGAGCATTAGGTGCATTTGTTGGGTCCTTTTTGACCAATTTAGTATCCATTGTAATCCTCCTAAGCATAATCATAATTATTGTATCGTATGAGGCAATTGATTTGATGATAAAGTCTGGAAAAGTTGGGAAAAAAGCGTACAAGAATAGTAATACCAATCTAACAGGTTCATGGTCAAATAATACTAGCCTAACTGCAGCAGATTATGATTCAAACAAAACGAGAGTAGACTATATCAACAAAAAGCAAAATATTGAAATAATCAAAGAAATGGTGATCGGATTAGCTGTTGGTCTCCTTGGCGGAATGGTGGGACTCGTATTGGGAAGCATTAGAATGCCTGCTATGATATCTATTCTAAAACTTCCCGCAAGAATTGCAATAGGAACTAATCTGGCTTCATCAGCATTTATGGGAACAGTAGGAGTAATAGGACACTTGATAAATAATAATATAGATTTTGTCATCCTAACTTTAATGGGTCCAACTGCTATGCTAGGAGCATTTTTGGGATCAAAGTTTACTAACAAAATAAATGAGTCAACTATGAAGTTTATGATTTCAATAGTTTTGATCGTAATTGCAGTCTCTATGTTCTTGAGAGTTTTAGGGTTGATCTCTACGTAATAAATTGTTACGGTTAATAGGTAATTCGTTAGTATTATTACAAATATATGAAGATAAGTATATTTTTTCATAAATTAAACCTAAATTTAATTTATTTACTAAAACGATTACCAAAGAATTTTTGAACGAACGAACACGTCAAAGATCCGTTATTGTATTATATTACATTCCTCAACTAGTAGTTGGATTACTGAAAGACGCAAACCTACTGTTAAGGTGAATTTATTATTAGAAAAACATTAAGAAATAATATCCCAATTCTTTTAAAATATAAAAAGTGTATTGACTTTCTACAAAATTTTAAAAAGTTGATGATATGTCCGATCTATTGATGAATTTCTTTTTCTAATGCATCTTTTAATAATCTAATATGTTTTTCTCGATCTTGCTTTATAGTTTTCCACATATCAACTAAATCTTGTCGTCCGTCCTTTTCAGCATCTTGGATATATCTACCGATAGTATCATATAAAAAGTCAGCATCTTTACCCAATGTTCGTAGTATATCATACGCTCTATTAGTTAGACCTGTGTTAGTGATGTTAGACATATATTAGTATAGCAATAATGGTTTTTATATTTTCTTAATTGTATATTTATAACTATATAATATATACAAAACAATTTTCAAATGTAATAAGGTATCAATAAAGGTCTTGTTTCTTATGGCAGTAAACTTGGCATCTCTAATACATAGAGAACCTCAGACCTTCCCATGTTTTTGTTATCCACGAGACTATCAGGCGGGTTGCATGATAGTGCTTATTGGAAGACTAATTCGATGGCTAACTTATGACATGATTGTAGCCTTATTACCCCTTTATTCATTGCTCAAACTCCTCAGAATCTGACACATCAAATAAAAGTAGAATAGCTTAATCAACATACTATTTAATACCAGATCATTTTAACGCACAGAGGTAATTGATCAACGGATAATCAATTATCAAATTAAAATTATCTTAATTACGCAATTGCAAACAAGAATTACATATAAGAAATCATTGTTTATTTTTTATCATGACAATGATGGTAAAGTGTAAGCAATGCGGATTTCAACATCCTTCTGCTCTTCAAATGGGCGAAGATTCTCTTGAGGCCAGTACTATTTCTAATAATTCAGAAAACTGTACTAAATGCGGTCACTTTTCTGATTATAATAAGGAAGATTATTTCTTTCAATAACCTTTTTTTATATACTTAAGGCAATACTCAGGAAATATATGGCCTTTAATGTTCCTATTGTTATGCTCTCAATGTTGATAGAATATGAGATAAACTGAAAGCTGAATCAACTTAGGATTGGCACTTGCTACAGTTGTTGGAAGCATGAATGGATAAAGAAGAATATTCAGAATAAATAGAAAAACATCTGCTACTATCAAAATTTAGAAGATTAATTCTAGAGGAGCTTTTCTGTAGGTTCAATTCGCCTATTAATACTAAAAGATATTTATCATGAATACAGTCTCAATGTTCAAGATTGAAGATAAAGAATGTCTTTATTTGTTAAAGCATAAACCCGTGAATGCAAGAAACGGGTTCAAATCCCATCCTACTACTTATCCCGATGTTCCACTTTTTTTGTATTCCCTATTTTTGTGAGCTTCAAATTTACTCGGCTATAAAACGCATATTGATTGAGAACTTTGTTAACCAGAAGAGAGAAAAACAAATTGATAATTTGCAAAATTTAATTTGGTCGAGGTTTATCCTATTTTGAAGCAGTTAATGGTCAATATTATTGATATGTCGTTAGGCATGATAGTCGGCATGATTTTAGCTCCAATTATGATGAAAGGTATTAAAAAGTTACATCAAGAGTACAGAGTCAACAAGATTTTAAAAAAACTTAAAGAACAGAGAATAAATGAAAAGCCAGATGATGAAAATAAGAATAATGTTTTCTCACAATAATCAGTATGTCAGACAAAACTTTCAAGATTAATTATTAGCTAATGATAACAAGTTTTCTATCTATTATTTATTTCGCATTTGCATTATTATTTGATGTCTTAAAAGCAGAGTCACTACTATTGCTTATCAAAAGTTTTCCTAACACTGTAATACTGACAGAAATCTTACCTCTCTCTTTTCTTTCAACATCTAATAATCCAAGCGAAGCTAATCCTTTGGCGTCTTTTCCACCTTGAACATGATAAGACAAAAGTGGTTTGCCAAAACCAGATGCCTGTTCTAAATCCTCTAAGCTATCCAAAGATCCACCCGCTTGATCAATTGCTTTTAATATCTTTATCTTTGCTTCAGACACAATTTCATTGTAACTTAGTTTAAGAACAGGCATTAAAATAGGAAAGGTCTTGGTACGATCCATACCGTATGCTTTAATACCGTTTACAAATGAAGACGATAATGCAGCACATCCCAGTAATTTTTCTCCAGAGCTTACATTTACTAGTATTTGATCGTATTCTTTGGAATGTATCAATATTTCATTGATTCGCTCTAGTGTATCACGGACAACATTCTCTTCATTTACTAGATAAAGATCTATAGGCAATCCTAATGCTGATTTAATCTTCCTTGAAAAGTCTTCTGCTTTTGATTTATCATAATCAAAACATATAATTGCAAGTTTATGTACTGGAAAACTCTTTATTCCACTAACAATTGCTTCATTATCATTAGGACCAAAAGTTGCAATTTGTAGTGTTAATGTTCTTTGCATATATGTATACTTTAACCTCAGTTAAATGATATTAATCGATTTTTCCTTTCTTTCTATATGACAATTTTTGAAACAAAAAGGTATGTTTTGTTCGTTTATTTTACAATCCCATTTGTTTGCTCTTATGCTTTAGTACAGTTTCTTCGTCAAAGAATGAACAGTTGACTACATGTTTTCCGTCCATAGCTGGAGTTATTTCTATGGCGCCTGAACTTTGCAGGCTAGTGATATCGCTTAAAGTCTGTAACACTCTAGCCTGTGATGGCTCCTTCCATTCTATAAATTTAATAAACCACATTGGACTGTAGCTCTCATCAGTTGGATTAGCAGCTCCAATACCAGCTTGAAAACCCATAGGACCTGAACCATTTATTCCGTTTGTAAACTGGAATAGATCGACTGCTCCTTTACCAACCAACTGAGAATCGGCTTCTACAAAAGGAACACCCATCATATCTGCAGGCATCTTTGGAGCTGCATCAGTAACTATATAATAAATGGTACTTCCATCTGGTCCCCATCCTCTATGTGCAACCATTGTTACGATCATTTTTTCAGTATTAATGTCCAATACTTGACCGCCCATATATGGAGTTTCATCATGTATGTTCGTACTGTCTTCTCTAATCATTAAAGAACCGTTGTTCCATTGAATGGCTGGATGATTAGCAACAATATCTGTTTTGTTTATGGTTAACTCATTATTTTGCAATGATTGATTTAACTGTCCAATTGATCTGATTTCACTTACATTAGCATTATCATTCCATCTTACTAGATTAATTTGAAATAGCGGACTATAGTTTTTATCTCCTGGCTTTGCATTCATTACTTCATTTTGAAATCCTAAAGATCCATTTCCATCAATTCCGTTTGTAAATACAAATACCTGACCTTTAGCGGACTCGGGTGTTTGAGACAAGATAGGAGCGTAATTAACCTTGAATCCTGTTTTATTTGTAAGAAGAGATGCTGTATTTTCATCTGAAACATCTGTTGCAATGAAATAAATTTCATTTCCGTTCTCGTATCCTTTAAGAAGTGGTATATCAATTGGAACGTTGGTATTTGCCAATTTTAGAACTGAAGAAGTTAGTTGTGGTGACATATTCATTTGTGATTCTGTCTGTGCATTAACACTCAGAATTGGCATAGTTATCATGCTAAAAAAAATAACCAAGAAGAACAATGTTCCAACCGAAGTTTTTATATTTCTATTAAAGAAATTATTTGACATTGCAATACAAATATAATGTAACTATAAATTGTGATCCTTTAATCGTTTAACAAACAGTTTAACGGTTCAATATTAAAGACATTGATGTGAACGGTATGAATCAAGATTAAAGCTCAAACGTATATCAGTCAGTCATATATTTTAATTTTAGACAGCGAATAAAAAAATTAACTATTATACAAATGATGAAAGACTAGCCTCTGATTTGCTGCAATTATCATTTATTTATCACGTACCAACAACAACATTTCTCTAAACTACAATTAATACACTCTTTATCTGATGTACTGTGTGCACATCCATCTGGTAAGCAATTGCAATCTGCACATTTCATACGTATGTGTGATTGAAACCCTTTCATAATAAAGTTATATATCAATGCCAATGAATAAGAACTTCATCTATCATGGAGCTAATTCATATTGGTTTTAGTAAAAAATATAATCCGAGAAGAATTAGAAAATTTTAATTATATTTAGATTCTTTAAAAGGTAGAACAATTTGTTAGACTTTCTTCCTTGAATTTTTCTGTTTAGTAATTTTTTAGCTAGTAATTGAATCGTTATTGTTAATTATTCCTTAGAGGGTTTATTTTCAATTTGATTGAAGATTGCTAAACAAATTCAAAGAAACTCCGAAATTGTTCGAAAAGGTGAAAATAAATGAAAAAGAAATCAAAAATTAGAGTATTAAAAGATAACCAGTGATGATAGTTACACTTTCGTACTGGATTTAAACCAGTCTCTTGATCGTAATCTAAAAGCACAGCAAACCAGTAAGGAAACAGGAGAAAATAATATCGGAGCGACAGATGGAGATAATTTGAATAATATATACAAGAAGAAAAAGGTATTAACTAATAAGGATCTTAGAAAGGCTTCTAAAGGTCTAAAATTCAATAATCCTTCACAAAGAAATCATTCCTCTATATATGAGCGAATAATCGCAAGATATTGAATCGATCTCAAGAGAAGTCAAATTATCTCAGTTCTATAGGAATTGATATATCAAATCTAAATATTGTTTTTAGAAAATATGAGATTGAGACGACTGTAGTAAGAAACCATATTATCTAAATTGACTTCAATGGATGAGTGCAAACCATGACTACTTAACATGTATACGAACTCCTTCCCTTCCTTTAATAAGAGATTTAACTAGTGGATCTAAAGATAAATTGTTAGAACCCACGTCCGAAAGACGTAGATTCGAGTCCCACTCCCGGCGCCTAAAACAGGGAATCATACCATATTTTTAAATAATTTCCGCAATCCACACTATTATTTATAAGGTAGTTTGCAATATTTTGGTAACCTTCATGCAAATCTAATGAACTTTTATATTATAAAAAAATTGACACAGCACAATTATTAACTAATAAAGACAAAATCAGTCTCATGCAGGACATACAAAATTGAAAATACAAATAATTAGATTGAGGCAATGTCATGTAAGTCAGATACTGATAAACTTTATGATATTTACTTATGATTTCTAGAGGAAGCTATCTACAATCTAAAACTGAATTTGTTAACTACATGCCTTTTATATTTTTAGAGGATGATCTTGAAATTTACTATGAAACTTATGGAAACGAAAAATGTTATCCAATTGTTTTAATTCATCCATTAGGTGGAAACATATCGATCTGGGAAGAAGAAATATCCCTTATTTTAAGATCTGGAAAATATAGAATCATTTCGTACGAGCTACGCGGTCATTACAGATCCTCTATGGGAAAGAAAGCTAATTTCACTATGGAAGATCTCGCTGATGACTTGGATAAATTGCTAAAGCATCTAAATATTTTGAAATGTACTTTAATCGGTCATTCGATTGGTGGGAAAATAGCTGCTGTTTTTGCAAAAAAGAACATTGACGTTGTAGATTCAATAATGTTTATCAGTGGCTCATCAATTCCTATCCCTGAAGACGATCTTGAAGATTCCAAAATGATAGAAATAGCGTCTACAAAGGGAATGGCTGCAGTAGCTGAGTATGAACGGCAGATAAACTACCAAAAGGAAAAAGCATTTCAAGATGAAAAAGATTGGAATCGATTTAAAGAAATATTTACGAAAACTATGGTAGAAGGATTTATAGCTTCAAGAAATGCCTTGAGGACAATGCCAAAAGATATAAATAATTTTTTAAAAAATTCTGATTGTAAATTATTTGGAATTGTAGGCAGTGAAGATGATGTATTTTTAAATCTTAAGAAAACAATGAAACAAGATATTCCAAAATTCAGATTTAAAATCATTAATGGAGAGGGTCATTGGCTGATACTTCATAATCCAGTTGAATTAGATAAGGCCATAGAGGAATTTTTAAATGATACAAATCAAGCATAGTAGTTTATTAAAAATTTTTACAAAATAGATCCCAGTTTTTATAGAAGCTTAAGATGCTTATCTCGTTTTTCAAACTGAATATACTATTGATAGATATCGATCTAGGACTATTTCAGTATAGAATAGATGGCATGTAGTATCCTGCAGGTTCGTTATACATTCCAATAGTCATGAGGGTAAGTTGATGGACTAGTCTTAGATTGTTGTCAAGACACCATCGGAACAACTCGGCATTTCTAGTCGGAATAAGAATACCTGGTCCTCCATAACAAACAGTTTCTGAGGCAATGAGGGCCTTAAGATCATCATTAGTAAAACCCACGGAGTGGTTAAAATATGTCAATCCAGTTGTATAGCCAGTAATTTTTTCCCCGTGTAAAACCACTTTCGCAATTCCTTGCTTTATACTATCTTTTAACTCACCGTTTCTATCATGGCCATGAATTGCCTTGCAGATTGCATTACATGATTCCAAATCTGACTCTGTTGCTACCCGCACTGATCTTCCAGGAATGACTGCTGAAATTGGGTTTCCCTGCATCGTTGAGATTGGTTCTCTAACATCAAATCCTAAGCTGGTATATAGTGCAAGTGATCGGTTATGATATGACGCTTGGAGCAAACGTATTGCCAGATATTTTTTGCTTCTAGCTCTCTCCATTACATTGCTCATTAACTGTCGACCCGCCCCTTTATTCTGGAATTTAGGATCAATTGTTATTGGTCCAACCCCTGCTACTATATTTGATCGTTCATCTAAAAAGTTGCTTCCTATTATCTTGTTACCCCCTCCCTCTGTATCTTCGGCAACTACTGAATAGAATCCCGGATTAGAGAGAAAATAAGATGCTACATTTATTCCAATATCAACAGTGGGAAACTCACGAGGAAAGCCATGCTTATCTGCAATCTCTGAAAATGCTTCAAAAATTATTGTTCCAATCTCCTTTGCATCATCTATGACTCCAGGTCTTAATCTTAAATCATGCTTTGTACCGGTCAACTTAATACATGAAAATGCTTGTTCAGATTTTTATTCTTTTATTTGTTTTTCTGGATCTGTTCACTTTAGATTCAACTCAGTTTAACGAAAAATTGAAAATAAATATCCTTAACTTTACGGAGCTGAAATTTATAATAGTATGATGGTATAACTTGAACAGTTATTTTTAATAACTTAATCATATCTCTTCTTAATAATAATTATTGGTTCGTTTAACCTGATTCATGAATCAAAACGATAGATTCAGATCTAGATAAGCATACTCGATCGTACTATAAGTACTATAAGTACCTGATATTATTATGACAAAGTATTCGACTGAAATAATAGAATGTCTGGCATCATGGACACAAGAATTACAGAGCTGTAAAGGCGATCCTAAATGTATAGAACAATGTGGCAACGAATTGAGAAGTAGGCTGGATACGATTTTTCCACCCTCTACTACATTAGAATTTGATAATGATAAAATCAGTTATATTTTTTCTACTATATTTTTTTTATCTAATAGGCTAAATAAAGCATTAATTGGAGTGGCCGAAACAGACAAGGCTATTAATAACTTGGTATCAGAAGAGCGGACGACTATAGATAAGGATATAGATAATCAACGTGGACAGGAATTTCAAAATAGTTTAAAAAAGATACTTTCAGACTATTATTGAATATCATATAGTAATACCTCGAATATACCTATTACATTTATCATATAATTTACAATCACGTTTTATATGCTAACAAAAAATTTTTAATATAGCTCCGTAGATTCTCTGATATACTGCCAAAGCAAAAAATAGTGAGATGAAATTCTCATAATTCCATCTATGTATTTTCAGGATATGTATAAGTAAAGTCAGACAGAAAATAACAAAAAATTAAATATTAGCAAAAATTAGCACTTTAAGATTAATTAATTATATAATGTTTTTTCTATACTATTTTTTAATCATATGAATGCAACAGCAAAATGTAAAAAATGCGGGAGAGTTTTTAAAATACAAGGAGTAGCATTTGCAGGAGAGGATTATCTTAAAACTGCTCACTCTACAGGATCTGCAACTGAAGAAAGATGCTCACATTGTAGTTATATTGCTACGTATGATGTAAAAGAATTGATTTGGGATGATAATAATTTGTAATATATCTACTTCATCAAGCAATTGTTTAACTATGTTATTAGGCCAACATTCATAATAAATAATTAAAAACGCCTTTAAATATTACACACATAGAATCACTGTATTAATACTATGTAAGATACAATTAGTTATGAGTAATGACTATAATTCGCATGCAACAGCAAATGAGCAAAATAGCCTTCGTGGACAGGAAAATGAAATCAGTGTTAAAGATTATTCATCGGTAATGGAGTTAGCGAATATCTTAAAAGGTCTTGATTATCCGGCATCCAAAAATACAATAGTAAATTCTGTTATAAGCGATAATACAGATAAGAATATAGCTGAATTATTAGGACGAATAGAAGATAAAGTATATAATAATGCATCAGAAGTTGTTAGTGCAACAGGATTAGTTAAAAGAGAATAATAGGGAAAGGCTTTTGTTTTTCATGTTTATAACTATCCAATGGTAAACATGTACAATCTCATTTAATAAAATTACAATATACAATGAAATGATAAAATATTTAGTATTTAGATATAGCTTTTACTGAACTATAAGTAATATAATTTTACATATTTAAAGTATGTTTCACAGTTATACTCATGAGTGCAAATTCTAATTTTATATCTACCCAAAAAATACCACAGGAAGCATTATAGCTTAATAAATGGACCAAGGTATCCTCAGGATATTTTGAAATTTCTGCTTTTAAAAACTCTGATACACATAGAGGCTACTTTTGCTATAATTGTATATATTTTATGAAATCCAATCACTGTGCAATTGTTACCGATGAAGGACAAGATGTAGACGGTAATGTATCAAATGTAATAGCACCTTATGGTATCTGCTCGCTTTGGACACCAAACGAAAAGGAGATTAAATAAAATGTCGGATAAAAACATAATTGAAAAGGCTGCAGATGTTGTTGGGAATATAACAAAACTTCAAAAGCTATCTAAATTAAAATCGGCTTATGTCGAACGAAAAGAGTTTAAAGATGCCAATCTGCACTCAGGTTATTTCTACTATAATTGTATTTATTGGATTGATTCTTTGGGTGGAAAATGTATGATAGTAGACAAAGAAGGTCCCGATGTTTTTGGAAAACTATATAATATAATTGCCCCACATGGATGCTGTAATGGTTACGAGTCAAATTTCGACAAACTTGATAATACAGATGTTTAGTCTAACTTATAATTATCAAAATAATATTTAGATATACGCACTAAACAGATAACTAAGACATCAATTTTCAATTACAATGAAATGAATAAGACGAGTATAACCAATTCATTAAAATTTAGAAGAAAAGTATCTTGACAAATAAATAGAAGAGTTAAAGCAACTATGTTATGATAATGTAAAATTCCATTTTATTTTCAGCGTATCTATAGTTTTATTAGTATCTAAAAGAGTTGTTGCAGTCATATTCTCTGTATAACAGGATGTATGTTGCTATAGTAGCCCTCCTCTTTATAATCGTGCTTTAATCTATTCTAATCAGTGATCTTATTAATGGAACTTACGTCCGAAAGACGTAAGTTCGAGTTCCAATTCCGGCTATCAATCAGGGAATAATAAAATTAAGATAAAATATACGCGTTCGTTTTTCTGTATCTAAACTTGCTTACATACTGGAGGTGATAAATATTAGCATTAATAACACCATCAATAGTTTCTCGCATACAACAATGGTTCTCTATAACTATCCCTATCACCAGTAAAGCAGCCACGGCCTTTTCCATCACAGGTTATTGAGGATGTTGATCCATTGCTTAATAACGCTTTGCGTACTTCTGAATGTGAAGCACCAGGATAAGATGCCTCATATAAGGCAGCTGCTCCGGCAACATGTGGTGAGGCCATGCTTGTTCCGCTCATTGTTGAATATGAGTTCCCTTTATAAGTTGAGTATATTTTGGTTCCAGGTGCAGCGAGGTCTACTACAGAGCCATAGTTGCTAAAACTTGCTAGTGTGTCATCTCTTCCAGAACCCGTGCTAGGACCCGTGCCTCCACATTTGCCATCACTATCTCCGATGGCTGAAACAGCTATAACACTGGGGTTATTAGCAGGGGAGAATGTAGAAGCATCTTTTCCCGAATTTCCCGCAGCCACTACAAACGTGATTCCAGCCTTTACAGCATTGTTTATCGCAGTATCAAAAGCAGAGGATTTACATTCGCATCCAAGGCTGAGATTAGCAACCTCTATTTGGCTTGCATATTGTCTAATATAGTCAATACCTTTTATTATGGTCGATAAGGCACCCGAACCGTTTCTATCCAAGACCTTGATTGCCCATAGCTTTGCTCCAGGTGCTACTCCAACTACTCCAATCGAATTGTCTTTAGCGGCTGCAATTCCTGCAACATGGGTCCCATGTCCGTTATCATCGTTTCCTGACGACGTACCTGAAACAAAGGTTTTCTGGTGATAGATGTTCAGATCAGAATGGCTCGTATGTATTCCACTATCCAGGATGGCTATGTCTGTATTAACGGCTCCACCACCGTTACCGGACTTTGTAGAGCTTAGATCGCCATCAACCCTATTTACTCTACTTGGCAGTGTTTGAGCAAATGCTTTAACTGTCTTGTCTTTTTCGATATAATCTACAAATGGGCTTTGTTCCAGCACCTCGATAACTCTTTCATTTGGAACGCTAATCGCAAACCCATTTAATACATCTTCATAAATATAGAGTATTTCAGTTCCCTCAATATTTACCTGTTTTGCAACTTCTGAAAGAATGTCACGCAAATTCAAAGCATCTTCATTTAGAACCACAATATATTGGTCCGGTATTACCTGTCCCATAGGGGATTCTGAGGAAGAAGGCGATGGAGATGATGATGGTAACAAAGAACTTGATAAAACATCGGAATAAGGTAATTTATCCAAGATAGAGATAAGAATGCTGGGAGTTGTTGCTGTTGTTCCTTTATGTTTTTCATTTCCAGAGTCCGAGTTGTCGATGTCATATACTACATCATCAGAATAAACTGTATAATCATTAATTTCGCTTTCAGCTTTATTTTTTGAATTTATAGATCCTTTATTGACGACCTTTCATTGGCATCTTTATTACCAGTTTTAGAATCTGAATTGTCTCGGCCACTATTGTCTTTTGTATTTAGACCTGGAATTATCTCGTATAATTTTTCTAAATTGTTATTCTCTTCATCGCTAATATCGCCATAAAAAATTTCATTATTGTCCAATTTATCATCATTATTAAAATCAAGAAATGGAAGATCAGGCATACCAACGCTTTGTGCAAATGATGTTGGCGTAGAAATAGATGACAAGAATCCCATTGTCATTATAAAAAAAGTTACAATGAACTTTGCAATAATATTATGTTTTTTACTCACAAACACAAAATAATCATTTAGAATAAAAGAAATATCAAGATGTCAGTTAAGAATTCTTACTATTTTGATATTAGAAAATCATCATATACTAAAACAGCGAATCATGTGATGTTTTTAAACAATTTGACGAATCCCATCATAATATTAGTAGACGGCCAAATACAATAGACTGGATAACTACAGGCTGTCAATACATAGTATATAACGAAGTTCGTGCATACCCAGACTATTCAATCTGGTTTAATTTTTTTTCTTATATTGATAAATATATCAAGATACGGATCTTCAAAAAACCACAATCAATATTCTCTCTACCCAAGGCGTATTACGGCAAAAAATTCATGCCAATTTATGGAAAAATGGATATTAAAGTTCCTAATCTGCTAATTCTTAGGAATGTTCCACTCCGAAGGCTATCTTTACTGTAGAATGATATTCAGTTATTTTTCCGGTATTTGGATCCACCCTAGCTGTCATATCGGTTAACTCAATTCCAGTTATACCGTGGATTGTTTTTGTCGCTTCAGCTAATGCTACCTGAGCAGCATCATCCCAGCTCTTGTCAGATGAACCTACTATTTCTATTATTTTTGCTACATGTGTCATGCTTCAAATTATAGATTATATATTAAATAGGTAATCTAGTAGCATGGTTTCATGTAGGTAAATTGACCTTTATTTGATAATAAAAATTGGAATATTTTAAAAATGAACAACTAGGAAAGTCAGATCAAAAGTCTGTTTAGTATTTATTAAGAAATTAAAACAGGTTAAGATATCACACGAGATGATTAGGAATGAATCAGGTAGTTTGCTTAATTAGAAGATTGAAAATTTTGGTATATTAGATTTGTTTCCAAATTAATGCGGTCTTAAAAAGACCAATAAAAAAAATTGGATGTCAGTCTTGTTGTGCTAACGCATTATTCCCGCTATTTACTTGATTTTGGAAACTTACGTTGTTGCAAGAAACAGTTGCATCTTCGCCTGAAACACATTGAGAATTCTGTTCACTGTCTTGGTCTTGGCCTATTCCTTGGTCAGCATCATTACCGCCCTTGCCTTTTTTACCGTTGCCGCCATCTTGAGCAGCTGCATTGTTTCCATCATTGTCCTGATTTTGAACACTTACGTTGTTGCAAGAATTACCCAAACTACCACCAGAGACACATTGGGAATTCTGTTTTGACGATTGAGATTGGCCTATTCCTTGTGAAGCATCATTACCGCCCTTGCCTTTTCCGTTGCCGCCTTGTTGGCCTAGTGCGTTATTTCCATCATTGTCCTGATTTTGAACACTTACGTTGTTGCAAGAGTCATTTGTATCGTCACCAGAGACACATTGGGAATTCTGTTTTGACGATTGAGATTGGCCTATTCCTTGTGAAGCATCATTACCGCCCTTGCCTTTTCCGTTGCCGCCTTGTTGGCCTAGTGCGTTATTTCCATCATTGTCCTGATTTTGAACACTTACGTTGTTGCAAGAGTCATTTGTATCGTCACCAGAGACACATTGGGAATTCTGTTTTGACGATTGAGATTGGCCTATTCCTTGTGAAGCACTGTTTCCATTACCGTTATTGTCATCATGGTCATTGTCATCATTATCGTCGTCTATGGATTTAGAACCAAAATCACCATCATAATCGTCATCATAATGTGCTCTTAAGTTCTTGTCACATGCTTCTTCATTATCTTCATAGTAATCTTCGTCATCCTTACATTGATCTATGTCTACTCCGTAGTGTGCAAATGCTGTCTGGAAATTAGATATTGCAGGACCAAGGGTCATTGCTATCGCAAATACTGCTACAACTAATACTGCATTTAATTTTGTGTTATTTGACTTTAACATTCTATTCTTGATTCCTTTAGTAATAATATATGATATAATAATTTTTGAATATACTTTGCAAATTTTGTTCTATTTAAAAAATTTGTAATAGTTTTCCATAAAGTTTTTATATTATCCCCTTGGGCAGCAAAGATTATTTTCTAACAATCTAAATTTTTCCAAATAAAGATATAGAATAGAATAATTTTTTTACTAAGGGTAACCGTTTCCGGTTTAGCAACAATATTATCACAGATCTTGTAAACAGTAATACCCAAATCTTGTTGTTAGATTAAGGAATTGAAAATAAGATAAAAGGGGTCAATTAGTTTTTATTAATTTTCTAAATATACAACATAGGCACATACCTATGGATTAAGATCTATTAAGAATAAGAAATTGGTCTTCAAAATTTACTTTGGAGTTGGGGACTTAATACTCTTCAATGAGAGGAATATGGGGATATTTGGTCTGAAATTAGCTTTCAGTATTTTGAAATAATTTATTATTTTTTATTTATTTGGTTTTACCTTAATAAGTGATTATTAGCCGACTTTGACTTACGGATTGTTGAAGTGCAGCCGATTCATTAGAAGAGTTGGTCGAAGACTGGTCATCATCCTTTATTTCCTAAAAGTCCAGATGTCAAACTGTCAAACAATTGGCTAATTTCATCTAAAATATTTTGTGCATACACAGCTTGGGTTGCAGGAGTTATTAGTATAATAAGTATTAAGATCGAAGGTAGCAGGTATCGCATTGTTAGACTAGAACATTATCCCTTAAATAGCTATTACCGATGTATTAAATTATGATAAAAAAGCATGAGAATGAGTTCAAAAACTTAAAAATGAGAATTTGTTTACATGAAATCTGTTAAATTGGTTTCATCATTTGTATTTGATTTATAGATACTGTTTCTAAATTACTGTTATTTAGAATCAAATCCAAAACTCATATCATCTTTACTAAACCTTGGTAAGAATCTTTTTAGAAACTAATTATCTCCACTATACTCGGTTGATCAAACCGATGTAAAGGGAATCATTCTATAAAAGGCATAGATTCACATGCCAGGCTTGGATACTAAATAGATGTATAATAATAACTAATCAGATAATATACATGTATAAATGAGTCTAAAAATTAGACTAGTGGAAGAAAATGATGTGGAAGCTTGTGAAAAGATTGGGTAGGAGGCTCACAAATCTATTTCTTCATCTCATGGCTATCCATCTGAACAACCCTCTGAAGAATATGCCATAGGATTAATCAAGATAATTATTGGTAATCCAAACTCATATGGAGTTTTAGCAGAGCGACAAGATAAGGTATTGGGTAGTATATTCCTTCATAAATTTCCGCCATCGCCGGTTTCAGTAATTGGGTCACTGACAGTACATCCTTCTACAGAGGGAGGTATTGGTAGGATATTAATGGACGCTGCCATAGCCCAGGCTCATAAACAGAACTACAAGCAGATTAGATTGGTGCAATCACCAAGTCACATTCGCTCTCTTGTTTTATATACTAAAACAGGCTTTCCCCTTCAAGAGCCGTTACTTTTTATGCAAGGGCAGTCACTTAAAGAAAAAAATAACGTCCATAACATTAATGTACTTTTGATTGAGAACGAACGTGATATTTCTTTATGCAATGAATCATGTATGTCAGCATATGGATTTACTAGAGAAATGGAGTTGCGTCATGCCATCAGTCAAGGAGTTGCCACCATGTTAGAACATGATAGTATGGTCAAAGGTTATACGGCAGGTATAGGAATATTTGGTCATGCTGTAGCTCTATCAAATGAAGACCTTAAAACTCATTACCAATGCTCGGAGAATTATTGGTCCTGGTTTTTTTGTACCTGCTCGAAATCAGGAGATTCTTGTTTGGTTGCTTGAAAATGGTTTTCGCATTGGTTGGCCTGCAAACCTTATGACCAGGGGTCCCTATCAAGAAACACTCAAGCCCTTTCTTCCATCATTGGCATACTAAACGACTTTCAGACTCGGTTCGATAAAAAACCCCCTCATCTTTGCAAATATATTTGAATGAGTAGATTATGGAAATTATTTATTCAAATATAACAATAATAATTCTCAGTCATACTCAAGAATTTCAATTCCGACAATCGTCTAATTCATTTTTTTAGAATATATAAAATTATTGCATGTTAGGCCTTAAATTTAGAACGTGAGTTTAGGGATCAAAGAATTCATTGACAGGTTTTAACAACCAATGCTGCTATCTATTTGATATTTATTTCTTGTTGAATTTCAAATATTTGAAAGTATGATACAACAATGAATGGAGCGACATTTATAAACCAAATTTCAATGTTATTAGTGGTAGGACAGTACTTTAAGAAATTAGTCTAATTTTAAAAGCACAAGAGATCATCGAATCAGTCATGAACTTACTGCAGTGGATGAGAAAATGATTATGCAGATAACTATTGTAATATTTAGCCGTGTAATCCTATTTATGGACCTTTCCAAGTAAACGGTATGTGTTTGCTAGATCTGCCTTCTCTTTTCCATTTAAAACCCATTGCATCTACTTCATCCTTTAAAGATGTTCCCCACGTGGCTACTGCACCTGGACCCACCTCACTACCGGGTGGATTTATTGTTTGAACCCGCTTACCAGCTGGAGTCATTGGGCCGCCAAGAGCTTCTGCTTTTGCAAGTACTTTTCCATGGATTTCTGCACTCCAATAGCTCAAATCATCTGAAATTTCAAATTTTATTGGCTCAAAATCTATTCCTCTAATTTCACCTATCATTTTAGCCAATTCGGCCATAAAACCACCCGCCCTTCCACTAAATATCATCTGGAGAGCCTCTCTTTGTTCTTTGTCAGCGCGTTCATCAAAAAAGAAACTAAGGTTTATTTTTGTTGCACCTGTCCATATATTACCTTCAAATGATCCTAGACCTATTGCATTCAATCCGTTTAGAGGTATCTTACCATAATTTCCACTACGAATATGATATGCAAGTACGCCCTCACAATCGCCATAGGTTGGTTCTTGTGCAAATTCACAGGGACAAGGGATCTTACATTTACATACGTCAAACCAATCCCCCGAAGCTTTCCAAAATGGAATACTATTTGTAGTCATACATACTGATCAGTCTAATAAAATTTAAGGTACATTATTTTGTTTCAGTATTCCTCCCCAAAAACCTAATAATGTAAACATTTCAAGAATTTTAGTATAAATAAATATATTTTACTATTCTATTTTGTCGTGTTCATGTTCATGTTCATGTTCATAGTATTGTCAATTACACCATATTCTTTATCATGATTTGAATTGCTCATATCCATCATCTCCATCTCATATAATGAACCCATATTTTCATCTTCAGGTATAATCGATACTGTTCCTATCATTGCAAGTATACCAATTGACATAAATATGATTCCAGTTGCTTTGGATACATAAATTCCCTTGGACCATACTTTTTCTGCAAAAATTATACCTGCAAATAATCCCATCCAAAAAATATTCATCCAACCTAAGGCAATCATAAGAAGGAAGTAGGGCCAGCAGCATCCAAGACAATACAGTCCATGATAGAGACCCATGGTTAGCCCGCTTCTTAAATTATTGCCCTTCCATCTTTTCATAAAAAAGGCCAAAGGAGATTCACAATATCCAAGGCATTTTCGCTTTATAGAACTAAATTGATAAATGCCTGAAATCAGGAGCACTATTCCCGCGATAATTTCAATATCTCTTGAACTGTAGTTAACAAGAAGACTGTTCATTATGATAGACCATACTACTAGAAGGAAAATGCCGGTCAATGTCCATATCAAAAGATAAGTTCCTATGAATGCAGCTGTTTTGATTGGTAAATCGAAAGGCAGTGACATAAAGGAAACTCGTCCATTTTTTTGTGGTTTAGAAGTACCAAACTCGTGTTTAAAGTTACCCAGTATAGAACTTGTGTCATAATCACTATTGTGATTATTATGACTATCGTCAATACTCTTAGATATCAATTTATTATATAGCAATATTATGGGAATAATTGCAGGAAACATCATGGCAGCCATTCCAATAGTCCAGCTTAATATAAAAATTAAAGTTGCTATGGGATTTAATGTCATCATTGCCTCCATCATGTCAGGTTGTTTTAAGGAAAAAATCCATGCAATGACAGAAACAGAAATAATAGAAACTAAAATTATCTTTTGAACTTTATCCAATCAGATTACACTATTTTGTTTTATTAAATCGGTTAATACTACAACTATTAAAAATTAAGGACCCTTGTATTCTATAACTGAATACAATGCATTTTTACCGGAATGGTCAAAATTAAGATGTGATGTAGTAATTCTCATCACTTTTGTTTTTGCAGCTTCTGCAAGCTTCCAGATAAAACCCTTTGGAAGTTGTATTCTCGTATCTTGTTCTTCACCTGTTACGGGATTGACGAAACTTTCAGATTTTACGTCTATTATACCTGGAACTGAAAAACTGCTTCTTTTACCATCTATATTTACTATTAGATCCACATATTGAGGCTCGAGGAAAAACTTTATTGTAGTAGCAAAAAGTGCAAAAGGGCCCTCTCCTTTAGCTTGTCCTGAAAAAATAGAAATGATTGCTCTTCTTTGTTCTTCGTCTGAATCCTTTGTAACGAATAACTGAGCAGTTCCATTACCTTCATGAATTGCTTTTGGCCATGAAAATGCACATATCACATTAATTCCATCAAGATTTACACTACCATACCTTCCGGAACGAATATGAAATAAAACTAGTGCTCTACAAAAACCATTTGATGGAAAACCATTAAAATTGCATGGACATCCATAATCACAGTTACATGTTTCAACATAGTCTGCCTTAAAACTCCAGGTTGGAATTTGATCTAGAGAAGATGATGACATATTCCATTACCATAATGCAATTATATTAATTTTTAATAGTCATGAAATGTAATTGTTGACACAAGCAATTGGATAATCTTGCTCTTGGGTGGTTTTATTAGTCATGTCTCTCCTTTTATTTCATTGATTATTTTTTGGTGATGCAGAAGAGTAATGAAATAGAAATATAGAAAACTATTTAATTTTGAATCTTTGCTACCGTATGCAAAACTATGATTACCTTCATTTCTGCATATATCGGAGTACATATTTAACATTAATTCTCTGTCCTCCTTATGTAAGCCATTTATCAAGTCTTTCCATTTTTCACAGGTCTCATCAAACAGTATGTCTCCTTTCGTTTTGCCATTACGTTGAAAAGTTAAGTCTGGATTTAGATTACTGTCAATAACCTTTTTTCTTTCTTTGTTATCTAATGTAAATAGTAACTTATAGTTATGAAAAAGTGTTCCCATAATGATAGAATCCAATGGGATAGGATTACAAGCATTAGATAGATATGATGTATAGAGTTTAGCATTTTCGAAAATTAGGTCAAACGCTTTTTTATCACTCTTAGATGATAATTCTTTTCTAAATTCAGACCAATTCATCCTTTCAATTTCGATTAATTGTCTGAAGGATGGAATACTACGACCCATATTTTCCATTATAGAGTTTTTATTTAAGTATTACGCTGCGTATAATAGTGGAGATCAAAACTATCATAACAATGATAAAATATTAATAAACATCAAGGTAATCTAACCAAATAATATGTTATTAAATTGTTTTATATTTATGATAAGGTTCAAATCCAAAACAGTCTTATGCTTTTAAGTAGGATTTGAAATAAGATAGACTGCGGGACCTATCTTTTCTTTTCTTTTCATTAGAATCATTACCAAAGTTCGGGTTCTCCATCATGAAAGAATCCTCCACTAGGGCCATTATTTGGCAAGGTAGCAGCCCACACGATCCCTCTACAACCATCTTCTATTGGGCGTCCACCATGACCACCCATGTCTGTTGCTACCCATCCAGGGTCAACCGAGTTTACCAATACATTCTTACGTCCTAATTCTGATGCTAATTTTCTAGTCAAAGCATTAAGTGCAACTTTTGATATACCATAGGCAGGTGTTCCACCCTCCATATAATGCATGGAAGCTGCACCACTGGATACATTAACTATACGGCCATAGCCGTTTTTTTCCATCAATGGAATGAAAGCTTGACATAAAAGCCATGGACCAAATAGATTTGTTGTCAATGCTTGATTAACCAATTCTAGATTTGCATTCATAGTAGATTGATTTTTATCATACAGAATTGCAGCATTGTTAATCAGAATATCAAGACGTCCAAATTGATCTTCTATTTTGGTAAAAATATCCTTTATATTACTTCTATCTGATACATCCAATTGATAAAAGATTACATCTAGTCCCTTGTCTATTAGTTGTTTCGCTGCAACTTCACCTTTTGTAGGATCGCGAGAGGTTAACAGAACAGTAATACCTAATTGCGAAAGTTGTTTACAAGTTTCAAATCCTAATCCCCTATTAGCCCCAGTTACCAATGCAATTTTTTTCTTGGTTATTTTTACATGCATATAACACAACTATCAAGTCTATTTTATTAATATTAAGATTTTCTAGATGATTATTTGATATGTGAGAATTAAACTACTAATAGATTCCTTATCTAAATAGAGTAATCGGTTAATAAAAGTGCGTTCTGAAATCCATAAATGACTGAGATCATCGTTCTTCCTGACTATTACGTTACTATTGTAGCTGTTATTGTTACTGTTACTTCCTCCTATTTATAGGTTTTAAATAGCTTGGAAATATCGTGTCATCCGCCAATAATGTTACATCTTAAAAATGATGATATCAAATTTAGGTATTTTAATCAACAGTAAGGAAAATTTACAAGTTTTAATTCTTTTCTATCCTCGCTACCGTTAAATAGATCATAATTGCGGGAAAAAGAAATTAACGAAGATTCTGGTTTTGATTTTTGAATTCGTATTGAAAAGCTTGTAATGTGTCTTTCCCAAGTATGCAGAATTCTACCAATTTAATACCTCTAGATAAGTTTTCTAGATTTTTTAGAAAAGATATCGTTTCATTTACTAATATTTTAGAACATCTATTTTTAGGAAAACCAAATACTCCTGAACTGATTGCAGGGATAGACATGCTTTCAAATCCTTTTTGAAATCCAAGTTGAAGACAGCTATTGATCGCTTTGCTCAATTTTTCGTCCTCATACCCCTCACCCATTCTTGGACCTACAGTATGTATGATAGCTTTACATGGTAAAATCCCACTAGAAGTTATTGCTGAGGATCCTACTTGGAGAAAACCTATCTTATCGCTTTCCTTCTGTATAATGCGTCCTCCTTTCATTACTATGGTACCAGCTACTCCACCACCATGTTGTAAGTAAGAATTTGCAGGATTGACTATTACATCGACATTTCTTTCCGTAATATCCCCCTCAACTAATGTCAACATCCTACCACCTTTAATTTTAATTTCATCCACTACCTTAGAATTCATTTATATTATTATGCAAGAAAACAGTCCATTTTATTTAAATTTAAACACGTTAATTTTTTTGTGAAAATAATCCATCGTATTTGATGTGCATGAATAAGCTGAGTTTTATCAATATTTTAATACAAGCCATTTATCATAACAAACACAATAGTTGGAATAATTAGATCTCTAACTCACTAAAGTAGATTAGATCAAAATTGAGTCATCTATTTTACTTTCATAATCTAGTTATTTTTTTCATTTTGTTTTAACCCACTTTCATTCATGAATATTATTTCCCATAGATGTCCATCAATGTCTTCAAAAGCACGATCATACATCCATCCATGGTCTTGTGGTTTTCTAGGTTCGGTCCCTCCAGCCTCTATCGCTTTACTAATCATTTCATCAACCTTTTCTTTGCTCTCAGCTGAGAGTGTTATGATAGCTTCTATATTTTTTGAAGTATTGCAAATTTCTTTTTTAGTAAAGGTTTTAAAAAAATCTTCAACTAATAACATGACAAAAATATCCTCGCTGATTATCATACACGTCGCATTTTTATCCGTAAATTGAGAATTAAATTTAAAACCAAGTTTAGTAAAGAATTCTATTGCTCTGTTTAAATCCTTCACAGGCAGGTTCACGAAAATTTTTGTTGTCATTAGTTCCACTATATCTTTTTCCATACTAATAAGCATTAAGGTGGGAAAGACTTCCATTAGTAACCCGAGACTCTGATGTTAAAAGTTCAGTCCTTCAAGTTGGTATAGTTCTATGACAGCAATTTTATTATACAAATGTAAGTAGACTAGAGTTCATAAAATGATTATGAATAAAAGAATATATCATGGGATAATGTCCATATAATACTCAAGTTGCTCATATTTAGTAATATTATTCTTTTCATAATTTGTTTCTTTATTATTTTTCATTATGTATCCTTATCCTCTTTCTTATGCCCATTAGATATGGAGATCGACTAATAATTTTCAATTTTATCATTTGTTTTTTTTTGTTCATTACATTTAGTTGTGTACTATGTTTATATATATTACGCAGTGTAAAATTGTACTATATTGTCAACTAATATTATATTCACAGATTTAACATGAAGTAACAATCCTAGGTAGCTAATTTAATGATGATATAAAAAAAAGCAGGTTAAGAAGCAGGAGGAGGAGAGACGTTGATTCGATAGGCATAAGTACCACTAACAAATATCCAATACATATAGAAGTATAATGGGAATTGATTAATGGAGGATCTTTATATCAATATGTGTTACAATTGCAAATTTCATATTCTTTGTACACTGGAAAAAGGTATCTGTATTCAATGTCATTGTTGATAATAAAAATTGAGCTTGGCTTTAATCATCAATTTATTAATTTAATTTACCAGCTGTAGACATGTTTGACTATACGTCTCTATTTAATTAGCAATATTTGTAAATCTGTAATCATTGGTTAACTAAGTTCTCTAGATTTGTTCTAACTTTTTTCAAAGTTCGGAATATTTGTTTACTATCATCATATTCAATCACAATTTTTTCATATGACAACATAAGATCATATTGTATTTTTTGATTTATGATAAGTTCATCGTCATTATTTTCCAAGTAAATTTCTAATGCCAAATCTTTGTTAACTAGCTTCAAAGTAGAATGATTTGGGGCATTGCTGTCAGAAACATATGGTTCAAAGTATAGATTGAACGGCTTAAATTTATTATCCTCAGAAGTATATACTATATTAATACCCATACCTACTTAACTTGAGTCCTCCTTTATCTATATTAACTACAACTTGATCAAGAGTCATTTTATGAATGCTCGAGATAGAAAGCTACAGTTCCCAAGATAGTTATACGACAATCTTAACACCATGTTTAAATTCAAATATTGTACAAACATCACAGGTAATATATTATTTGTTCATTGTAATCATATTTGCATAGACAAAGTACATCTATTCCGATGTTGGCCTTTATAGTATGATATACCAAAGATAAAAGTAATGAATGACTTTAATTTTCGCGACTTTACAGATTTAAATGTACAATGTACTAAATTTTAGGTAAAGATATTTCATATATGTAACAAAAAAACTGAATAGTTTCGATAAACCGGCTTGATCGACTTTAATTTTATTCTTAATCAGTTATTATCGAGGTATAAGTTAATCATCTTAATCAGAAGAGTCTTTTTACTGAATTTTTTAATACTACATTTATAAGGACAGGGTTTTTCTACTTGTGAGCTCAAGAATGTAGATGATCCTTTTTCTGGTTATTTTGAATTTTCTATTGTATCATGATCCAATAAATTGAAATTTTATCATCCAAATGGTAGAGCAAATAAAAGAGAGAAACAGGTTTAATAAAATATGAAAAAATTGTAAAAAAACTAACTTACAGAGATTTCTCTTTTTTTGTAGATGGCTTTGATTTAGTTTTGGTTACAGTCTTTTTTACTACAGGTTTATCGTTTGTTCCACTTTTTACAGGTGTTGCTTTTGTTGCTTTTGTTGCTTTTGTTCCACTTTTTACAGGTGTTGCTTTTGTTGCTTTTGTTGCTTTTGTTCCACTTTTTACAGGTGTTGCTTTTGTTGCTTTTGTTGCTTTTGTTGCTTTTGTTGCTTTTGTTGCTTTTGTTGCTTTTGTTGCTTTTGTTGCTTTTGTTGCTTTTGTTGCTTTCTGATTATTATCCAATAATCAATCTATTATGGGGTATTAAATAAATTTATTGGCTCTGATTTGAATTGAAATACAATAAGAATATAGTAACGATCTCAAAAACCATCATTTTATCACTAAAATATTGACTATGATGCCTAAACTCAGAATTTATGATTATAACTACAGTGATGAGATGATAGTTCCTAACAATTCCAATCAATTATTCAGACCGGGAATATAATGATGATTCCCATGATCTAGTCATTTCTAAAATTAACTACCAATATTAGAATTAAATTACGACTATCTAGGTTTATCAACTTGTGCAAATATAGAACATGATTGCAAAAATTTATGTTTACAGAAGTGTGTAACATATGAAAATTCACCTATAGATACTACTAAAAATATTCTAGTAGGTTGAATTTGATAAGACGAATGTATAAAATTTGTTTAAAATTATAGTATGTCATACATTTTGTAGGTTAAATAGTTTTAAATAAATCAAAAAGGTTTAAGACTAATATGTTCAGATATGATCACAACTGGTGAAATACCACGAATTTTAAGCCTTAAAATTAGATCGGAATATCTTTTCGGGCAATAATCACGAAAAGATTCCGCTGGATCATAAAAAAAAGTAATTAATCAAGAATATTTAATGTACTTATTATCATGGAGGTCTTTGACTTTATGCACTTCATTGAGGGAATGGATTACTTGGCAATATTTCTATTGACATTTATTTCTGCAGTATTAATTATTGTCCCAATTCCTTATTTTCCCATTCTGATGACAGCAGTTTTGGTCACTAATTTAGATCCAAATTTAATAATTCTATTTGGCGCACTTGGGGCAGTAAGTGCTAAATCAATTGTATACATGGCTAGCTATTATGGAACCAACATTGGTAATTTAAAAAGAAACTTTAATTCAGAAGATTATCCAGAAACTTATAGAATCCTGAGAAAATATGGAGGTTTAACAATATTTCTGGCTGGTATTACACCTATACCGGACAATATTATTTTTATTCCATTTGGAATGTATAGATATAGTCCTCTAAAATTCATCTTGATCACATTTTTTTCGAAAATACTACTGAATGTAATAGTTGTGTGGGGAACCATAATTATTGGAAAACCAATAATAGGAAATTTTTCTGAAATGTCTTTGGATATTAATATGTTAATTGTTGCAGTAATAATATCATTAGTCGTATTTAGTATTTTATTTGTATTCTTCTTAAAGATTAAATGGGCTGTTTTTCTCGAAAGATTTTTTGTAAAAATAAAATCTTTGAGAAAGAATAGAAGTAGAAGTTCAAAGTGACGGTTGTTGCTTATCATCTACTTCCATATTGCAATTCATTGTCAAGTGAATTAATTTAGAGCAAGATTATTATGAAAACTAGTGTAATACGGATACATGGTTACTTTTAATTATTCAAATGTAAATGAGGTCTCAAAAGCTGATATTGTTATAATTGGTGTACCTGATGAATCTAAATCCCATTCGAAGAGAAAGGGTACAATAAAGGGTCCAGACATTCTTAGAATATCATCTAATGAATCTAATTTTTTTGAGAGAGGAGGAAAAACTATTCCGATATGTCCAATGCGCGGAGTAATAAACGGAAAATGCATTATGGACTACGGCAATATCAGTAGAGATGACTTGTACCGATTAATACTTGAGCTAGTTTCTTCAAAAAAAATTCCCATAGTTATAGGAGGAGATCATTCGATTACTACTGTTATATTACATGCAATAGGGGATTATATAGGTAAAGGTAAAACGGGACTGATGTATTTTGATGCTCATCCCGACTTTGTTTCAACCACAAATGACTATTATGGTTCTGTACTGTATGATGCCTCAAGATGGATAGATTTTAACGAAAGCATTTTAATAGGAACACGCTCGGCTGAGCCAGAAGAATTAGAAAATGCTTCAAAAGCAGGATTAGAAATTGTTACACCTCTAGATATAAATGAATCCGGAATTGCGAAAATTATGGACAAAGTGAAAGCAAAAAGCAACAAGGGTAAGAAGTATATTTCTATTGATCTGGATTGCTTGGATCCAGCTTTTGCTCCTGGAGTTTCTGTTCCCTCAGCAGGTGGACTATCAAGTATTGATTTGATAACTCTGATTAAGTTGGCAGTTGGTTCAGGTATTCTCGGTCTTGATATAGTAGAACTCTCACCGGATTTTGACATCAATAATGCAACTTCAGTTCTAGCCTCTAGAATCTTACTTGAATCGATTGCTTCAATTGATCTCCCGCCATACTGATTCTTATTGTTTCTAAAATTTAACACTAGATATATAACTATTAATAATCTATTTTTCTAACCAATGTAAGATAGTGATCTTTGATAACATTTTAGATAATATAATTTTTTATAAATTATTTATGGTCATATAGATAGAAAAGTTAACCAAATTATATAAGCAAGTTATCCCTGTCTTAATCTAAAATGTCAAAGGCAATACTAGACTTTCCTCCAGGACCATCATCAAAGTTTTCCTTAAGATTATTACGTCAATTATCAAAAGATCCAATCAAAACCTTAAGTGATTTTGCTCATAGTTATGGAGAGATTACTCACTTTAGAATTGGTAATGGTCATGTATATTTAATAAACAATCCAGATTACATTGAAAAGATTTTGATCTATAATCATAAAAATTTTAAAAAAGGTAAAAGACTGCAAACAGCTAAAAGATTGTTGGGTGAAGGTTTAGTAACAAGTGAAGGCGAGAAGCACGATGGTCAGAGAAAAATAATTCACCCCTTGTTTTTGCCAAAGAGAATTGCTTCTTACGGTCAAATTGTTGTGGACAAGACATCGTTGATGTGCAAAGAATGGAAAGATGGTTCCATGATGGATATTCATAAAGAAATGATGAATGTTACTCTAAAAATAATTTGTAAATCTATCATGAATTATGAAATTGATTCCGAAGAGGCATCCAAATTTTCGTCTGCATTAGAAGTTTCAAAAAAATACTTTAAACGCCTTCAACATCCAATAGGACACATTTTAGATCATTTTAAAATTCTACCAGAAGTATCTAAAAGTAGGGAATCAATAAAGACACTTGATTCCATAGTTTATCAATTAATTGAAGATAGAAAGAAAACTACCAGTATGGATGATGGTATAGGATCAAGTAAGCTAGTAGATCAGGAAGAAGACTTGTTATCCAGATTAATAAAAGCACAGTTACTATCAACCATTAAATCAAAAGTGGAGCAAAATAATGAATTAGACAAACTTCAAACCAACACCATATCAGACCTTAGCCCCATGACTGATCAGCAAATCAGAGACAATGTTATAACTATGCTAATAGCAGGACACGAAACCACATCAAATGCAGTTACATGGACATATTATCTCATATCCCAACATCCGGAGGTAGAACAAAAAATGTTTGAAGAGATAGATTCCATACTTTTAAAAAATAGTGATGGAAAGAAAAAGATTTATAGAAATCCAACGATCAAGGATCTTCCCAAATTCAAGTATATTGAAAAGATATTTAGAGAATCAATGCGCATTTATCCACCTGTTTGGAGCATTGGCAGGTTGGTTGAAGAAGATTATTTGATTGATAAATATACAATTCCAAAAGGATCTTCAATCCTAATGAGTCAATATGTCATGCATCATGATAGTCGATATTATGACAATCCTAGCGAATTCAATCCTGACAGATGGACTGATGAATTCAAAAGACATTTACCAAGGTTTAGTTATTTTCCATTCGGAGGAGGACTACGTGGTTGTATAGGGGAATCTTTCGCATGGCAAGAAGGAATATTATTAATCGCTACCGTTTCGAGCTATTGGAAATTAGAACTGATCCCAAATCAGAAAATTAAAATGGATCCCGGAATCACACTTAATCCGAAAAATGGCATAAAGATGAAGTCAAGCATCAGATCGATATGAAATCAGATATCATTAACCATATATTGTTTAAATACAAAATGACACAATTCATGAATCAAAGAATAAAATGAATTAGCGGTAAAGATATGAGATTTAAATCAATAAGACAAGTTGAAAAACCAAATAAGAGGAAAGTTATCATCCATTCAATTATACAATTTGCGCTTACATTATTTTTACTCTATAGTTCATTTTTCATCATTGGAGTTCCAATCGAGCTTATAGTTCCCTATTTGATTGTTTTTGGGATAGTACTATATTTAGCCAACAAATATTCTGATAAGATATTAAGATTCTATAAAAATAGTAAAGGTATAATTTTTGTTGATCTCGGATGGTTTTCTAACTTCTGTTATATATTAGCTACCGTAACGCGTATCATCATTACTTCTCTTGGCTTAATTTTGAGGCTTGGATTACTCGAAAAAATAGGAATGGATTCTGAATTGACTTTCTTTTTCTTTGGAGAGGCCATGTCGATATTTATACTTGTTACAATTATTTTTGACTTTTTATTAATTTACGGGAAAGCCGTGTTGGCAGGTATGCACAGGCGAATGTTAGTTCATTATAGGTTAATATTGAGTGGAAAAGAAGAAGTAAAAGAGGAAACTAAATAGATTTTTTACATCCTCATTAGAATTATTTGAATTTTGACTTTTGTATATTTTACTATTCAAATTGACGTCGATATTATTACCTTATCTAAGAATGTTTTTGGATTATCTGACAATCCCGGTTTCGAGGCTACAACTATTTGAATTCTCACCGCTACTGCTGGATATTTCTAGCATATCAGAATTGATTAAGCGATAATAATGTAACAATATGATAATAATTGATTTAACTGTGGTGTCTTACAGATTCTGCCTAATGTTTTTTAATTTTTTTGAATACAAATAGAACTGATCAGAGTAATTAATTGATTCGAAACTAAGAAGTTTTCTCAATTCAAGGAAGGTTGGTAAAAAAACTTGAACATTATTAAATCGCTTATCATCATAATATTTCTCCAATAAGAGATAAATGATTTTTGAGTATAACGACTCTTTGATACAATTAAAGTAACCAATTTGTATCACGGATTTTTTGTCGGAGCTATCACGACTAACAAACGTTTTTATCATTACAAGTCCTATTATTCCATCATCTTCATTTAGAATTATCAATAATTCGTCACTCTTTATGAGTAAAATCAAATTTGAATAATCCATATTGAATTTATAGAATCTCCAAGAATGAAAATATCTATTATCCATATACTTTGTAGTATTTGGATTAGATAAGTATCTGAGAATCTTTGGGACATCAGCCAATTGTGGTGTCTTTATAATTAATTTCAATGATGACATATTTGTAGATGCAGATAATTTCTTGCCAGTAAATCCTAATTTTTCTAACTCTATATTATAATAATTGCAGTTAAAGAGTTTCAAAAATCCTAATTTTTCTAGCATTTTTTGTGAGGCAAAATTACCTTTAGAAACTAAAGCACAGCATTCATTTAAGTTATTTTCGATTCCATAATCAATACTATGATTTATGAGGGCAGTGGCAAAACCATTATTTCTATATAACTTATTTATCCTTAATCCTTCGATCCATAATGAATTATTCGAACATTGGAGAATATGGATGATTCCTACGAGATTTGATTTTGAAATGAAAGGTGATAGATGAGTTTCACAGACTAATAATAGGCCTGATGGCTCACTTATCCAATTATCCCAAGCTCTATCAATATAATCTCCCCATTCAAATGTATTCATGCAGAAATCCAAGACTTTATTCTTGTCAGAGGATCTAGCTCTACGTATATTCATGTCAAGAATAATCAAAGAACTTCCAAATTATTATAATATACCGATTTACTCATCATAATCTATGCATGTTACTATATGATATTTTTTCAAAAGGATATAAATAATGTTCAACCGTCGGGGAGGATGATCCAAATGAAAAACCAAGAATAAAGTAGTTAAATTTTACGTATTATAGAGACTTATGGAATCGCTCGAGTGGTGCTGGAGGTGACGATAGATATTTGATAGATTACTTTAGACATTGATCTTTTAGTTTATTATAAAGTAAAATATATCCAACTATATGCTGAAGAGTACGTATGACTATATTCTAACAATTTGTTACGTTTGGTTGATTATTATCTGTTTTTTTATAATCATTACATTTGAAATAATGATTCTTTTAGGTTTTATTTTCCCTCTTCTCATAATAATCATATTAAACAGAGAAAAGAAAATCATTATCAAAAAGAACAGCAAAAATCGAGATAGAGAGGGGAATCCTACTTTGTGATTGATAAGTTCTGGTTTCTTAATTATTTGAATAGGACAGAATTGATAAATTTTGAATATCTCAAAAAATAAGGATATTTGTTACTCGCTAGTCAAAATCAAAAAAGTCGGTGAAAAATCCTCGTTTTTTCTTTTTGTAACCATATTGACTAGATTTATAACGATAATCATCATCATGATCATAATTGTCGTCGTCGTTTCGATATTTTCTTATTTCCCTTGGATGATCATCATAATTTACAGGACGTTCATTTGAATATGCAGGACGTTCATTTGAATATGCAGGATCCTCATCATATCTTTTTGAAGCATTAGCGATTTTTTCTATTTCCCCTCTATCTAACCATATACCTTTACAAGACGGGCAGAAATCAATATCAACTCCATATCTTTGATTGGTTCTCATCATGGTTGAACAATTAGGACAAGTTAATTCGTTAACCATATAGAAAATAAGATTTTTCCAATATTAATCTATTTTGGCGCAATTCTTATCGTTAGACAAGTAATGTTACCTGCTCATAATTAATCATATTCAGCATTTTGTAACAACAAACTACATTATTAATGCCTTTTTACATAAACAACGAGAATTGTATGTGTAAAATTGAAAAGCCTTTTAATTAATTGTATTGTAATTACTTCATGAAACTGAATGGAAAAGTAACTATAATTACAGGTGCATCTGGTGGGATTGGAAAATCAGTAGCGCAAAAAGTTCTTGAAGAAGGTAGTAAAGTAGTTTTAGTTTCCAGAAATAAAAATAAATTAAAAAAAACAGTAGATGAGTTGGGCAATAATGATAATTTGATATATGTAGCAGCTGATGTATCTCATGAATCTGAAGTATTAAGTGTCATTGAACAGACTTTGACTGCTTTTGATAAAATAGATAATCTCATAAATTGTGCAGCAATAATTAATGATCCTACACCATTCCATCTAATGACTGAAGATCAATGGACGAACCTGATGAATGTTAATCTAAAAGGAACGTTTCAGCCTATCAAAGCAGTAATTCCCTTGATGATCGAACAAAAATCAGGTAATATAATCAATATATCATCATTATTGGGAATTAGAGCCATACCAAAAGTACCATTTTCAGTATATGGTGTAACAAAGGCAGGCATCATAATGTTAACAAAAAGTATAGCAGTAGAATATGGACAATACAATATAAGATGTAATTGTATAGCACCGTCTACCATTCGGAGTCCTATGATGGAACCATATTTACAGGACGAAAACGCAAAAAGAATGTTAGAGGGATCATTTCCATTAAAAAGAATTGGCGATCCAGAGGATGTTGCTAACGCCATTTTATTTTTATCTTCAGATGATTCAAAATGGATAACTGGAACAGTGATGACACTAGATGGAGGAATATCAGCTAAACTATAATATCTTCAAAGTAAAAAATAATGAGATGTTATTAAATACTTTTAATTTCTTATAAAATTTATTTTATTATTGTGAATCAATATTCTTCTCATATTTTATGCTACAGCTTGTAAACATCAATCGTCAAACTATGAACATATATGAAGAATTGTAGTGTATGGGACTGGGTCTTAAAGAGCTTAAACAGCTTTGGCTTACAATTCAAGAAATTGCAAAAGCTAATAAGATACCTAATGATCTTGCTGTATTAATATTTTTGAAGGATATTGAAGATAATTATGATAAGAAGTTGGTTTTGAAAGTAAAGTGATTGAAAAGAAAAATGAGTTAAATACAGTAAACAATGAAAAAACCTATAATAGAATTTTGCTTTCTTTACAGCCATTTTTGGGACAAAAATTATCCTATATATTTCAGAACGGGTTTGATGAAGATATAGTAAATACGAATAAAATAGTTGTAAATTGAGTTAATAGATATAATAATATAATTGCTAGTAAGCAAACTAATAATATTGATTTCATTAGTAACAATAATGAAGATAACAAAACAAAAACAGGGAATAGAAATGTCTAATTATAAAGATCCGTGTATTTATGTGGTTATTGTATTAAACAATAGTAACTATTTTATCTTTTTTTAATCAACAATCATTTATTCTTTCTTTATTAGAACTATTTACTTGATAACCAAATAATATGTTTTGTAAATCATAATAATTTTCAGATCAGAACTTTATTCATAACAAACTATTTGATAATATCTAAACATACTAAAATCAAAAGAATGTACTTTTTAAATCCTTTGACAAAACTTTTGAGAATTTGATACATTTTGAAGGTATTAGATAGTTATCTAGCAGTTATCTGTAAATCGTATTGAACAATTTGTTTATCAGTATTTAAATTTTTTATTTTTAGTGGGTATATTTAATGAAATTGATAGTATCATAAATAAAAAATTTCACATTATTACAAGGCTTTAAGTTGTCAAATATTTAAAAATCATAAAGGATAGAATATCAAAATATGGGATTAAATCTAAAACCATTGATTACATCTAACCCTATTAGAATTTCTGATTTGGATGGAAAAGTGGTTGCAATAGATGCTTTTAATGTAATTTATCAATTCTTAGCGACAATTAGAGGCCCGACTGGAGAATTACTGGCAAATAACCAAGGAGAACCCACCAGTCATCTCAGTGGACTTTTTTATAGAAACATAAATTTACTTAGTGATGGGGTCAAATTAGTATATATTTTTGACGGATTACCCAACAGACTGAAATCAGGAGAAATTGAAAGAAGAAGAAAAGTCAAAGAAGAAGCAACTGAGAAGTATAATGTGGCATTGGAAGAGGGAAGAATGGATGATGCAAAAAAATTTAGTCAGGGGACTTCAGTTCTAACCTCCAAAATGATTGAAGAATCAAAATATTTGTTGTCATTAATGGGAATTCCATATATTAATGCAAAGTCAGAAGGAGAAGCAACCGCTGCTCTCTTATCTAAAAAGGATCTAGCATATTCATCTGTGAGTCAAGATTATGATTCAATACTGTTTGGTGCGAAAAGGTTGATAAGGAATTTGACAGTCAGTGGGAAACGAAAAATCCCAAATAGAAATGTGTATGTTGATATTGTACCAGAAATAATAGAGTACTCTCAAGTACTAAAGACTAATAATCTAACTCACCAGCAGCTTGTGGATATTGGAATCTTGATTGGTACTGACTTCAATCCCGATGGATTTAGTGGCATCGGTCCTAAAAATGCTCTAAAATTGATACAAAAGTACAAGAAACTTGAAGATATAGAAAAAATAAAAACAGAATTATTAACTACTCCATACAATGAAATAAGGGAAATATTTCTGAACCCTCAGGTTACTGACTTAGAGGACTTAAATATTGAATTTAATCAGATAGAGAAGGAAAAAACTATAAAATATCTCTGTGATGAGAAAAATTTTTCCAATGAAAGAGTTATCAACCACTTGGGAAGACTTGAAAAAAGCATTATTAAGAAAAGTCAATCGCTTGACAAATGGTTTTAAGAAAAAAAGTAGTGATCTTGATACAAATAACAGTTATATGTATAGAGATACCATAATGAGGAATCAGAATGTATCAACTATTATCAGATATATTTATTTTAGATTTTTTCAACTCTATATTTTTTTCTGATTTGAATCTTTCTAAATCATAACTATTCATATCTACAAATTTGATACCTTCAGAAATAACGGGATTGACCTGTTTTATCAGTGAATGCATCTTCTGACAAGCATTTCTATAATCTTCATGGCCCTGTGGAGTTGTCCGTAGTTCAATCATATGACATGCTTCACGAAGATTCATTTTTATAAAATACGGATACCTATAAGCAAAATTTATAGCGTATTGTGCTTCTGCAGGCATTGTAGAGGAGATTAACTTATATGTATCACCACTGTGATACATACAATCATTATAGTCCTTTTCTATTCCTAATTCATTTATTTCCTCTGGAATATCAAACCCATACTTTGTAGATAACAACTGTCGACTCATGGTCAAAAGTCTATGCCTATGTAGATCCCTAAATATTCCATAATTAGTTACTAATTCAAACGAATAATCAATTACCTCAAAAGCTCTTCCTGGTCTATGTCTTCTATTTTCTCTAAAATGAGAATAAGCACGGATAATCTCATGTCGCTTTTCTCGAGAGAAAGTAGTAACAAGATCTAGTAAAAAAGACATTAATAAATCTCTACCATATTCATGCAAAATAGAAGCGACCAATTTGATTTCTGCTTCAATATTGGGAATATGATAAAGCAATTTAACATCTATGAAACTTTTGATATTATTTGAAGTATGGGCTAAAAGATTATTATCAGAAACCTTATCATATTTTTGATAAAGATCCTTATCCAGAATTCCTAAAATAGATTTCTCGGTATTATCAATGTAATTGCAATATGAAATACTGTGTTTATCTTTTGATCGCTTGATAAATGGTTCGATGTACTTTTCCAGTTCTTTATATAATAAATCACCTAACTTGTTGATTTCTCCTAATTCGGAAGAGTTCATATTAAACAAAAGATATTCAAACGCTCTTCCATTTCCTGTAATTGCCAGATTAGTGAGGGTTGAGGACGGAAGGAGATTTCTTAATATATCCAGAGCTTTGGCCTTAATGGATGAATTATATATTTTTTTTGCGCTATCAACATCTATAGAGTTTTTTAAGTGGCTAAAGAGGTTATCAGTCTTTGTTTCAGAATCATAAAAAGTAAGATTATCTATTGGAATTTTTTCTTTTAGATACTGTTGCATAGGTAAGATATTCTTTGAATAAGTTTCAAATGCCAAGTCACATGACTGTATATACCTATCGGCATAAACGGATGACATAATTTTTTCATCCCTAAAATATTTATAAACTCCGTTGATTTTTTTATCAAAGGCAACATAACGAGATGATTTTTCTAAAAATGATAATCCGATCCTATGATCTTCTATTTTTTGTGCAGATATATTGGATATCCATTCTAAAGCACATTGAGCTGTTCCGAGTTCAGCTACAGATTCATCGCCATATTCTAAAAGAACTCTGTTATAAAATTCCAGACCTCTATTGGGATTTGGTAGAAATTCATCGATAAATATCCTTCTCATCGTTTTATCAGTTCTAGAATATCTAGACATCAAAGCTCCACGATCGACCTGATGTGGAGTAATTATTACAAATACACTACGATCTGAATTGGAAAAATGAGATTCGAGTTTTTTTCGCTCTACATTATTAAAATTTTCCTGATCCAACTTCTTAAAATAAAGATTATTGTACGTATGTAATTGTAACTATAGTTGATTAAATCTTACAATATTATAAAATTTTTTTCACACCGCGAGCATTATACTCGTCTACAAATTAAATTGCATGAGCGAATTGAAGCTCGAATTTGTCAGTAAAAAAGTTAAAGACATGTATGGAACATTCATTGGAAAAGTTGTAGGCATCATCACAGATTTAGAAGGATCTATAGAGTCCGTAAGTGTAGATTGTGGATCAAGTGGCATCAAAAATTTACCATATGAACAACTGTTGGTACAAGGTGACTATGTCATTTTTATTCCTAGGTGGCGATTGGACGCACAAAAACTCTTGAGAGAAAAATCTTTAACTTTGAAGAGGATTAAAGCTTTGCAAGAAATTGTAACTGATAACGACAATATGAAAGACGATGCAGAATTGGTATATTTAAAGTATGAAAAAAGGTTGGATGATTTAGGCGAAAACAGCAAAGAGATTGTTGAGAGACTTCATCAAAGAATATCTGAAATAGATATGGAATCTAAAAGAATAAAAGCGGTTTTGTTCGATGCAAAGTTACAGTATAAGAGTAACGAAATAACAGAAGATATTTATCAGCAGATAACTATGCACACCAATGAACTAATAGATCATGTCAATTTAGAAAAAAACGAAATAAATAATATAATTAACAAGCTTACACAACAAACAGTAGATAACACGGTTACCTCAAACAATAACGACATCAAAAATGATCAATTAAACGTCCAAAATGAAGATAAAGAAGAGGTACTCGAGTATAATATTCAAAAGCTAACCCAAGAATCGGAACCAAATATAAGTTATAATCAAGAGATTCAACAAGACCAAGAACAACAAGAAGTAGAATCAGAGGAACGTGGCGCGGGAGGTTCTTCTAACGAAGTAACAAACTATGTAGAAGCTTCAGTAGAAAATAATGTAGAAAATAACGAACCCAGCCACATGATGGCTACAAACAATTAATGAGTACAAAACAACAAAGAGTATGTGAAACATGTTAACATCTGATTAAAAGCTAATTATTTTTGCTCATTCCTTCATTTTTAATTTATTTATTTGATTGCACTTGTAAAATTATCAAAAATCATAAACTACAAGAGTTCATAAAATTTTGAAAAGTTGATTTACTTTTGTGTAGTTGAACTTAATAGTTCTCCAATTTCATTGTGCATTTTAAGAAAGTTTAAGCCTTTTTCTGTGGTTTTGTAGGTTTGAGAACCTTCAACATATTCGATTAGATTATTTTCAATTAATACTGATAAATATTCACGTAACTGTGCATAACTTAAAAATGCCTTGTACATAATTTTTGTTTTGGTTGCTCCACCGTTGCCTGCATCCAAAATCATGGCCACTATTTCAGTTCTACTTCTATATTTCACACTTTATTTTCGTTCTCTTTATTTATTTTAGTTTATTGCAACAATCAGATATAACATTCCTATATAAGTTTATTATATAATTTGAAATTATATTTGTCTCTGAAGGAAAAATTCTTTTAAATGATAAAATCTATGTTGGTTAGTGTGGTTTTGTATGGTTTTTGATAGAGAAATTAGATAGTACAATTATGGAATATTATAATTATATATTGATAATACTCTATAATAAATAAAGATAGCATTTAAGTAAAGAAAAATCTTTTCTTTTTCATGATTGATCCTCAATATCGCAAGGATGGACATCAAGAAATCATTTCTCTAGAAGGAAATAAGATAAAAGAAATAAAGAGAATATCCGAAAAAGATCCAAAACAATTTTGGTCAAATTGTGCAAAAAACTTATCATGGTTTAAAGAATGGCAGCAAGTATTGGACTGGAGCCCCCCTTTTGCTAGATGGTTCTTAGGAGGAAAACTAAATGCCGCCTATAATTGTCTTGATAGACATTTAACAGGTGAAAAGAAAAATCAGGCAGCGATTATTTGGGAAGGAGAAGACGGAAAATCTGTTACTATTACATATAATCAACTATTTCATAGAGTAAATCAATTAGCTAATGCACTCAAAAGGCAAGGTATAAAAAAAGGAGACAGGATTACAATTTACCTACCAATGATACCCGAGTTAGTTATATCAATGCTTGCTTGTGCTAGAATTGGAGCCATTCATTCTGTTATTTTTTCAGGGTTTAGCTCTCAATCAATTATTGACAGAGTGAATGACGCTGGATCCAGGATAATAATTACCGCAGATGGAGGATACAGAAGGGGAAAAACAATACCACTTAAGAAAATAGTTGACGAAGCAGTAAAACAAGCTCCTACTATTGAAAAAGTAATAGTTGTTAAAAGAACTAATGAAGATATAGACATGGATGAAAAAGACTTGTGGTTTGAAGATTTAGTAAATAAAGAATCTAACTATTGTGTGTCAGAATGGATGGAAAGTAACGATCCTTTGTTTATATTATATACATCAGGGACCACAGGTAAACCGAAAGGTGTTGTACATGGAAGTGGAGGATATTTGACTCATTTGTTTAACTCGGCAAAATGGGTCTTTGATTTTGCCCCAACAGATATATTTTTCTGTACAGCAGATATAGGCTGGGTAACTGGACATAGCTATATAGTATATGCCCCATTGATGCATGGAATAACTGAAATTCTTTACGAAGGTGCACCGGATTACCCTGACCAAGGTCAATATTGGAAAATAATTGAAAAGCATGGGATAACTATTCTATACACTACACCCACAGCCTTGAGATCATATATGAGATATGGTAACGACATACCCAATTCGTATGATTTATCAAGTTTGCGATTATTGGGCACAGTAGGAGAACCAATAAATCCAGAGGTTTGGAGGTGGTATTTCAATACAATTGGAAAAAACAACTGTCCTATTATAGATACATGGTGGCAAACTGAAACTGGTGGTATTATGATAAGTATGTGTACCGGAATCGAGATCATCCAAATGAAACCTGGTTCAGGAACATTCTCATTGCCAGGTATAGAAATAGAAATAGTCGATGACAAGGGTAAAAAAGTAGAAGTTGGTAAAAAAGGGTATTTAACCGTTAAAAAACCCTGGCCAGGGATGCTACTTTCATTGTGGAATAATGACGAAAGATATAGAAAAACGTACTGGGAAAAGGCACATAATAGTTACTTTGCAGGTGATTTTGCATATTCGGATCAGGATGGATATTACTGGATACTAGGAAGAGCAGACGATATATTGAAGGTTGCCGGTCACAGATTAGGAACGATAGAACTTGAAAGTGCTTTTATTTCTCATCCTTCAATAGCTGAGGCAGCAGTCACCAGTAGAAAGGATGAAATTAAAGGTGAAACAATCATTGCATTTCTCGTGTTAAGGGCAGGAGTGGATTCATCTTCAAATTTAGATATTGAGGTAAATAAGCATATTAAGAATACGATAGGGCCAATTGCATCGGCTGAAAAGATTTATTTTGTGAATAAGTTACCAAAGACACGCAGTGGCAAAATAATGAGAAGACTTTTAAAATCTATTGTGAATAACGAAACTATTGGAGATATCACTACTCTTGAGGATGAGGCATCCATTGAAGAGATAACTCATGAACTACAAGAAATAAACAAGCATCTATGAAAATAATCTGGTATGGATATTCTTGATTCTCTGATTAACAGACATCCTACTCTATTTGTTATCAGTTTAAAGCGATTATGCCTTTTGCTTTTTGTAGTTGAACTTGAAATAACGATATTGATCTTAGTATAAGCAATGTATAGTAAAAGAGAAAAATAGAATTCAAACTGAAATTATTTCTAATTTTGAACTTTCCGTTATATTATTGTATTGGATGAATCCCGATGAACTAACCAACACAAATTTTGCCGGCTTTGTATTCTTAAATGTACATTTGGATGAATCAAGAATATTATCACAGGGTTGGGCATTTTTTTTAAGATAAACTATGCCACCATTTTGATCAAACCACATTAAATCTAATGAATATTTTATATTTAACAACCACATGGAATATAGATCAGGTTTATCATATAACAATAGTAGTCCAGAATCCAAATTTGGCTTGTCATTCCTAAATGTTAGCCATCGTTGTCTATCAAAATCCGAATCAGCAATTTCGACAGTCAAAAGTTTTTCGTCTATTTTTATGGTTCCTTTTGAAAAAGCGGTATTTACATTTTTAATATCTGATGGAACAAAGATAATTCCCAAAATCCCTATTACAAAAGCCGAAATAATTATTGGAATAAGGAGAGTTATTTTTTTTACCATCGTTTAATTATAAAAAAATAGAGGTATTTTAATAATGAGTATAGCGACAATGAACCGTCATAATGATCGATAAATAAAAGCAATAAAATAGAAATGAGTTTAGCAAAAATATCTAATCCTAGGCCTGAGATTCTCCACAGGCTGGGCATAGTTTAGTATTTTTAGACATTCTTGAACCACATTCAATACAACATCTAAATTCGTTATTGCTCATTCAACAATATATGAAATTAATTGTAATATATTTTATTTACATTAAGAACCGAAATAATAAAGCATAGAATAGTTTTAGAACTCCAAGTAAGTTTGTCGCTTGTTCTGATCTATAACCATTATTGATAAATCGCTAAAGTTTTTATTTTCCAGCGAACTCATTTTTCCCGTAAAAGTTGTTTCCTTTCCGTCATTCGTCAAATTTTCAAATAGCCAAACGTCAATTTTTGAAGTGTCTAATCCTCTCTCTTTGATAAATAAAGAAATTTCCGAGGGCATAAAGTTTTTTGATGGATCTGACGGCCATGGTCTTGGCACTAATATTACGCTTTTTTTATCAACAATTGATTTAACCATTTCTATTTTTTTTTCTTCAATATCACCAGTGACATGAAAAGTTATAATGTTAGATTTATCCAATGGAACTCTAGACTTTGCAGCTGCTATCTGTATGGAACTAATACCAGGAATTATTTGGACATTTTCATCACCGAACAGATGTAAAAGTCGGTCCACTACTTCTGATTCTGAGAAATTTACATCTCCTGTAAATGGAACAGTGCATATATCATTTTCTTCCATTAAATTATTATATACATTCAAATAAGTCTCCTCTTGATTTTTCATGGTTATTTCAAATACTTGATTAAATGATTTATCAAGCAGGTGATCTATTGTATTTAGAGTGTATTTATATCCTATAATAAAACGAGATTTCTTGATAATTTCTTTTGAAAAATCCGTCAAATATTTTTTTGATCCTGGACCTACACCTATAACATACAATTCTTTTGTCAATTAGGCATTTTAGTAGCCTATTGGATATTTAAGTACTAATTGCTAGAGAAAACGATATTAGAATATAAGTATATTGAATATAATCTTATCAGCTTTGTATGGGAAAATAACTATAATTTGAGAAAAAATAAAAATTGGTGGAGAGTTTAGCCCTCTTCCCAGCCTTTTGTAAATATGGCGTTTTTCTTTAATGGAATTGGTTGTCCTGGGGTATAATCCATTGGTCTCATCCAGAAAATTGCTTTTGTTGGACAAACGCCAATACAAGCACCATCAGAAATACATCTTTCTGGATAAAAGACAAATGCTTTACCTCTTTTCCAACCTTCCACAGGTTTTACTCTTAATACATCTGGACCAAGAGCTGTACAAATTTCTACACATAAAGCGCACCCAATACAATGCTGTTCACTAATATCTGGAAGTATTGCTACTGGCATCTAATAATTCACTGTAGGTAAATCTTCATTAAAACTATTTAAACACTATGGCATTTTATAACAATGATATAAAATTAATCCAGAAAACCATGCGTGAATAATAGATGATTATAACCTTTTTGGAATATTTTCAATCATCATCCATTCTATTATTGCTCCAACAAAAAGCATTCCAGAAACTAATGCTACTTCGATTAGCAGATAAAACAAAGATTTTTTTGTAAATTTCTTCTTTAGTAGTTCAAATAATAAAATACAGCCTCGAGAAATTGCTAGTCCATATGATGCTAGCTCTAGAATTCCAAATGGTGTTAAGAAGATGACTAGGGGATTAGAATATGTAACACCCGATAGATTCATTATTGAATTAAATACTAAACCGGTAGAAAAGCCAGAGATAGTTCCCATTACCAGACCTATGACAGGAAGAAACATTACTAATGCTATTTTTAAGTTATTTAAGAATATCCCAAATTCGTCTATGTCACTTATCTGATTCATAAAGTTTTTTGATAACTCCTTAGAAAACGATTCATCCATTTCAAAGGAAAATCCAAGGTAAAATATACTCAAGAAAAATAACATGGCTATAAAGAAAAACGCCAGTCTCTTTTTAAATGTGATAAGCATAATCAATTATAATACTTTTTTTATCAATTATAATACTTTATTATTTATATAAAAAGGTTTAAAGAATATCGTCGATTAGTTAATTTGATTATTGACCGATAATTCCAATCTCTTAAAAATAATTTCCTTTATAACTAGCAAAGGATTTCAGATTCATCCCGATGCGTTAGTGTTAATCGAGAATCTGCAGGTAGATGTGTATCAAATAGTAGAAGAGATTCTCTTAATCAAAAAGAGAGACGAGTCTAAGGTTATTTTATCTGACGATGTAAAGAATATTTTAAAGTTTTCAACCCATAGTTCATTGATTGTGAATGATAATGCTAATAATGGTACTAGTATCATAAATAGGTTAGATCATTCTGAAATCATTGATACCAAAAAAAATAATGAAGAGCCTATTTTAGAATTAGTAACTCATACTGATGATTTTGAGAATAACTATTATATCAATAATATAATTTATGATTCTAATAATAGTATCAACAGCAGTGAAGGAGTTGAAGGATATACATCGCTGTTTAGAAGCCGATTTGATAAATCCTTGAAAATTTTGTCCAATAGGCCAGATAGTAAAAGGATCAAAAGAATAGCTTTCATTAAACAATCTCTTAACCAATCAAGAATAAATCTAAAGTCACAATCTAAGGAGAATCCGGAAGAATCTTTATTCATAGCAGGATTAGTAATGGAAAAGAAAATAAAAAAAAATAGCTATAATTTAACTATTGATGACCAGAGTGGATTATTAGAAGCATTTGCATACGATGATGATTTAAAAAAACAGATTTCATCATTAACGTTAGATCAAATGGTAATGATAGAACTTGAGAATAATTCAAAAAGAAAGAACCACGTAATAAGAAAAATATTTTCATTAGATGTGCCAGACAGAATTCCAAATAGATCTCACTCTGAGGTATATAGTGTGTTAATATCTGATTTGCACATAGGCAGTAAATTCTTCATGGAAGATGAATTTCAAATGTTTTTGAATTGGTTAAATGGAAAGGAAGAGAATAAAGACATTGTTTCTAAAATAAAGTATATTTGCATTTGTGGAGACCTAATTGATGGAATAGGAATATTTCCGCATCAAGACAGAGAATTATTAGAAAAGGATTCATTTTCCCAGATGGAGCATGCTACAAATTTGTTGGCGAAAATTCCTAAACACATCAAGGTCTTTATGATTCCTGGAAATCATGACTTGGGAAGACGAGCATTGCCTCAACCAGCAATACCAAGAAAATATGCCGATAAGATTTATTCTCTGAGTAATATTACTATGCTGGGAAATCCCTGTATGATAAATATGGAAGGAGTAAAAACTTTAATGTTTCATGGTCAAAGCTTAGACGATACGATTGCTACAATTCCTGGTCTAAGTTATTCTAAACCAGCCGAGGCGATGAAGATTTTATTAAAATCAAGACATCTTTCACCCATATACGGTCAAAGAACACCTATTGCTCCAGAATTAGAGGATATGATGGTTATTGAAGACGTTCCAGATATTTTCCATTCCGGTCATGTACACGTAATAGACGTGGATAGCTATAAGGGAACTTTGGTAGTGAATTCTGGCGCGTGGCAAACCCAAACACCTTTTCAACGCGCCATGGGAATCACTCCTACCCCTGGAATAGCAATTGTAGTTGATTTGGCCACTTTAAGACCATATCAAATAAATTTTGCAAGCTAATAAATCAAAAATTACAATGGTATTATAAATAATCAAGTATTGTAGGTTGTTCTTTCTTTGATTGAAAAATAAAATTTCGTTCAACGATAAGTGATTCTACTCTGCTCTTTAGGTAACTTGTGACTTTAAAGCTGTTACTCAAGTTTTCTGCTAAAAGAACATATTTTTCTACCGAACCTCGGGTAACCGTCTGTAATAAAGTATTATTACAAGTAAGACATTTACCATACAAAGGAATTCGCCTATACTTATCACCGCATTTATTGCACCTAAACGACTGCGAACAATAAGAACGCATATTGCCCATTATATCAGGAATAATATGCGTCGTTAGGACCATAGAGATTACTTCGTTTGTGTCTACAGAATTAATAAGATTTGCTGTGGATATTTGCATTTCTAATTTTTCGCTCATTGTATTTAATGTAGAATATGCACTTCGATTTATGTCAGATATTAAAGTGCCACTAGTATGCGTAAACCCATAATCATAAAATTGTTTATCACTCCCTATTCGATTTTTTAGTATTTCAATTGTATCAGAAATATCTGCTGCTTTAACACCTAACCAAGTATTTTTATAAAAGTCTAGTGGATATTTTTCCACAATGTCAATATTATGAGCTTGTCGTTGAACCTCATGGGGTAATACAATAGGTTGTATTAGTAATGGAGCATCCATTAATCCACCTATTTTATCGGGTAAGAATGAATATGAAAAGTTTAAGAATGCATCAAATAATAGGATAATCGAATCAGCATCGCCGTCACAATCTCTTCTTTTTGCGGAATGCCATATTGGAGAACCCAAACAAACTTGTGATTCTGTAAAACCTATTATACGTCCTATAATACCGACTGAAGTATGAGGAGCCAATCCCACTATTAAATGTCCGATCAGATCATTTTCGGTATAGGCATTATAGATAGGTGGTAAATCATATAAGGCAACTAATTCCTCATCTATGAATTTAGCTGTTTTTAAGAGATATTTTGCAGAATCTAATGGAATTATAACATCCTGGATCAGCAACTCTACGATTTGTCTTTCAGTATTAAGTTCATTCTGTCGATAATCAAATTTATACCCTAATTCTCTTAATTTTGAAATGGATGTATCGATAAAACATGGCAGAAAATGAGTAAGAGGCTCATTCGTTGCATCAAATCTTATGGTACCGTCCTTAAACACAGATAAACCACATTTTTTTCTAAGAATACCCTTCTCGATTTGTTCAGCTTCCTTGTCTTTCCCCATTAATGCCTTCACTCCTTTTAATGGAGAAGTTACTCTAAAGTTCAGCCTTGTTTCTGCCTTCTCTATCAAGGTCTTTAAAGGAAATTTTATTGGAGAAAATGTTTTATATTCGTTACCACACTTTAAACATTTATTCCTTTTTTTTATATTATCAACAGGATCAAACGATAAATCTAGAGATTCAACTTTACAAACATTGCAAATAAATTTTATAGGAGTCGCTTGGTTGCAATAGTTACAGTTAGTACCTAACGATGGAATATTACAATTATAACAGTATCGATTTGATTTTTCTGAATAAAAGGAATCGGCATTTGAAGCCTTTAGGAGGTCTCTCATGGGACCACCTTTGTTACCTACTGGAAACAAAACATGAATTGGGGGTTTCATCTTACGCTCTGAGGCCTTTTCTGGTCTACCAACTCTTACAGATATTGAAGAAGAAAATTTAGAACGGATTTTAATAGATGAAATTGAATTTATTAGCTTGATGACATTTGTTTTACCTTCGCCTTTCTCCGATTGTAAACTTTCAACAATTTCATCTACATTTTTGATAAATCCATCCTTTGATATATAATTAGAAAATGTTGAAAAATGGATCTTATTGCGAGTCTCATATAACAATGAGAGTATAGATTGGAATTCAGGAATACATAAACACACTAACGCGAAAATTTGAGATTCATCCAACAATACTATAGTATTACTAGATGTATCTAGACGATGGAACACGCCAAGTTTTTCTAGAATACTTTTTAGTTTGTGGTCGTATGATAGCCTAATTTCCTCTGTAGTTGATTCAATCTTTTTATCACTACTAAATAGTGAAATAAAAGATATCAAAGCGTTTCTAATTAATAGAAAATCTTTTATTGATATAGCTTCCCAGTAGAAGGAATATTTAGGATGTAGTGGAATGTCAAATTGGATTGAAATTTTCAATGCTTCTCTAAATAGTGGTATTGCAGAGGGATTAGAACTCAATTTAACTAACTTGTCATATCCAACAACACAGTCCTTTTTGACTTCATTGATGTGGCTCAATTTTTCAAATAATTCCTGGATCCATATTTCTTCCACATAACTTGCAGGTAATAATTGTGCATTATTCTCAAGAAAATCGCCATAACTAATCAGGATATCTCCTAAGTATAATATTTTGACTACTCGTGATCTTAAATTTAGAGCTTGTTCTACGGTATTAATCTGCAAAACCGTTCCGTCATCTAATTTTACTATTGGTGGTTCGATGCTGTCTACAAGGGCAATTGTTGAAGCTTTTCCTGGGACATCCATTTTAATTTGTGTTCCAACCACTACGGCAGAATTCAATAGTATAGGTATTGTGTTATGTATTCCTATCGTGGCAAACCCAGTATTAAAACACCTTCCATATCGTAACCTAAATCCACCAATTTTCTTGTTCATAGATAACACGGGCCTTCCTGTAATTACTTCGGACATTCTATGACTCACTGTATCATCATCGCCTGTTTGGATTGCACCATTCATATTTGCAAGCCAGTCCCAACCTTCTAGCTCAAGTGTTTCAACCAATTTTGTAAGTTTTCTACATCTACCTATCAAACCATCGTTCATAACTCTGAGTGCTCCTCCTCTGACTCTATCTGTTTTTATCCTCTTCATCTCCCGGTGAATTACTAATTCAACCGGATCTGTATCTACTCCATCGATCTCGACAGGCAAATTAGAAATACAAAAATCAACGTCTTTATCTAATACTTTAAATTGAAAGTTTCCTACTTCCCTCTCGTATAATCTTAATTCTTCTATAAATCTGCCAGTTTCATCATCAAAAGAATTTGTTTGATATCTAGCAAGTCCAGATACCCTCCTTACGTGATCAGCTATAAGCATGGTAAGTGCTGCTTCAGTCCCTCCAGCAGATCTTATGGGGCCAGCGAAAGAAATGGAGAGATATTGTGAACCATCTTTATTATTTTTCAGTTGTACATCAGATATGCCCTGTAATGGAGCTACAGTGACTCCCTCCGTTACCACAGCTAGACTTACCCTAACCGCATTTTCTAATCTTGTTCTAAGATCTCCGGATCCATATTCCCCCTTCGCAATTTCTTCCGCTATTTTAAGAGCGGCTTTCTCTTTTGTAGTGTAGTTTAGTAATGCCCTTAATCTGTCTGAAATGTCTATATTATGCATTTTTGCAACTCTGTCCGATAAGTCATAGGCAATTTTTGGTTCCACATAAGTCGTAACATCCAAACCTTTTTTTCTTGCTTTTTCGGCTACCATATGAAGCTTATTTACCTGTTCCAGGAGGCTAATTTGATACTCTAAATAGTAGCTTGGTATTGAAATATTATTTAATCTTATTTTAGCCTCATCAATTAAATTCATAATTATTCAATCGCACCATTTTAGGAACGTATGGCAGTAATAATGTCGTTAAATTTATTCTCCCAATCGGGATCCCGTTCTAATAATGTTCCTATAACTAAGATATCTGCCCCGGCTTCCGCCAATTCTTTAGCAATTGCTGAATTCTTAATACCCCCTCCAACTATTAACAAGCCATCATAATACTTTCTAACATTTGAAATCATTTCTGCAGATACATTCTTTTTTGCACCCGACCCAGCCTCCAGGTAAACAAACCTCATACCCAAATACTGCGCGGCCAATGAATACATAACAGCGATATTGAATTTTTCAAAAGGTATGCCCTTTGCTCTTCCAATAAACCATGCTGTAGTATTATCGCCAATTATTATATATCCCGTTGGCAATGGTTCAATATTATACTTTTTTACCAATAATGCCGCTAATGCTTGAGCTCCCGAAATAAAATATGGATCCTCAGAATTTAGTAATGATGTAAACAAAATTGCGTCGGCATTTGGAGATACACCCGTAACATTTCCGGGGAATAAAATGACAGGAATAGATATTATTGACTTTATCGATATTACTAATTTGTCTAAATCCAATTGATCTATAGCAGAAGAGCCTCCTACTAAAATGGCTGAGGCACCGAGTGATTCAACTTTTTTCGCAACACCAGCAATGTCTTTAAAATTCTCCGAATCTAATAAAGCAAAACATATTTTTTTATGCTTTTTCAATTCCTCATTAATATAGTTCTCTACCCGACTCAATATAATACTACACGTATATTAGTAGAATTAAATTTAATGATTGTGTTAATTAGCTGTTTAAAAAGGGGAATCAGCTATACAATATTGTATAGCTAATGGAAAACAAAGAAGATATAAATAATATATTTTTATCCAAATTAGTTGAAAAATCTTTATTTACTCCTAGACAAATACAAATAATTTATAATTTTAAGAATAAAGAGAAAAGACTAAAGGAAATTAGCTCAGGCGCATATTATAGAGAAGTCAGGCAATCAAAGATAAAACTACGTAAACTAATTTATTCTATTTTACTACTTAATCTAATAAATGCAATCAATAATGATCAATTGATCGCCTTAAACTCTCTGTTAAATAAGCTTAGAATTCTTGAGGATAATCACATTAAATATCACGATAAAGAAATAAATCGCGTGATAAATGTGATAGAAGATGTAATCAGCAAAATAATCAATATCTAAAATATCACTATTTATATAATATTTATTGTAAAATAATCACATACAATAAAGTTATATCACACTGTATTGCTAAATAATATGTGAGCATAGATATTGCATCACTGATTCTAAATTACGCCTTAATTCCATTTGGCTCAGCTTTGGTATTATCATTTCTTGCTTTGAAAATTTACAACAAGTTAAAAAACAATAATTTTAAGAGATATAATATTGAAACAAAAATCTCTCACCTTGAAAGTCAAATAAAAGATCAAATTAATAAGAGTGATTTCGTTTCTGAGCAACTTCGGGTTGTATATGATAGGACTAAAAAGACTAATGAAAAATTAACTGATATACAAGGGTTAATAAAATTATTAGAAGAAAATATAATCTCTAACTACAAGACTAAGTCACAAGATTCTGTAATATCACCATTGCAAAACTACGTAAGCAACCCGAATCTAAGATCATCACTAACGGGTCATGACACAATATCACAAGATTCTTTCAAATTGGTCGAGCAGGAAGAAGAACGTCAGAATAGTACAATAGAATATATTCTCAGAAAATTAGAAGATAATTCTCTAACTACAAGAGAAGTTCAGAGAGTTATTGGTAGGACTAGGGAACATACTTCTAGATTAATGAAAAAATTATTTGAAGAGAAATTAGTATATAGAGATGTCAGTACAAAGCCCTTTAGGTATACTATCACAGTCGAAGGTCGTAAACTGTTGTCAAAGCATTCTGCTTCAAAAAGTCATTTTCAGCCTGATCTTCAGGATAATGTGAATCCAATAAACGAGGTGATTGAGAAGTAGTCGGTCTTCCAACTGATGAAATAACGTCTTTTTGAACTCTTATTAACTTATATATCCACTCTTTCCCTCTTTTACTCCTTACCAATTTTTGCTTTTCAAAATATCTTGATAAATAAGTCGATATAAGACTAAGTTGTAACTGCTCACCGTATGATTCTTCATAGGATTCGGCAACATTTGACGATGTAAAAGAGTATATGCAAAGTTGTTTTCAATTAATGACCATATCTTTGATCCAATTGAGTTACTAGATAGATTAGATCCTAAATCATATTTTTGTAAACTATTATTTTGTTCCATAGGAAGTTTGAGATTGTTATCTAAATCATCCTTTGAGATGTTTAGGTTTTCTACTAGTTGAAGAACTTTTTGAATTTTGTCTTTTGATAAATTGCCTTCTAGAGATAAATTATATTTTCCACCTTCAGCATCCTCCAATTCAATTTTTATTCGTTTTTTTCCAGTGGACAATTTATCGTCTCTGTGAATTTGATAGCATATGTTAACTTAACAATATGGAATAAAAATTGATAACTAAAAGATTAATTTTTGTTAACTAAAATAAGCACATAATTTTTGATGTTTAGATTCTTATGTTAATATTGTTATTTCTTTTATAGATTTTTATAGTTCCAGTGGAAATAAAGGGGTCAAATCACGTTTATTATCATTGTGAATAGATTTAACACCCCTCCAGTGGAAATAAAGGGGTCAAATCACGTTTATTATCAAACGATTTTTAACTGTTAATGTGATTGTTAATTTGATGAGATAGCCCCAGGCCCCTCTATTTCTTATGCAATGAGTATTAATTTTGATAATAGATTAATATTAATTTATTTGATTAATATGTATAAAGTAATTGATTAACCTGTTTAAAATTAAATGTTAATAACAGTTAGCATATTAACATGACATTATCTTTTTATCATTCGAATAGAAAAATAGGGGTGTGTCTGAGTTGATTTATCAATACCATTAACGGAAAGAAATGATGATGGATTCAGATTATTTAGATAATATATTTGATAAGGCGGTTATTGGAGCCAATTTAATTAAAAATAGAAAAACATTAACAATCGATTACGTTCCTGAAAAATTACCATTTAGAGACGAAGAATCTAAAACTATCGCACAAGTACTATCAGTTGTATTAAAAAATGGCAGACCTTCTAATCTCTTAGTTTTTGGAAAACCGGGAACAGGAAAAACGGCCGTTGTTAAAAATGTAATTACTCGATTAGAAAAAAAATCAATAGAGCATGGAATAGAGATTACCGTTACTATTATTAACGCAAAGACTTCAAATACTTCATACAAGGTATTATATGATATTGCAGAAGATATTGGGCTTAATCGCTTTGACAAGAAATTAAGAGTGCATTTTACTGGTTTATCTATGGGTGAAGCCACTGATAGGATTCTTGAATATTTGAAAAAGAATAACCTTCATGTAGTACTAATTATAGATGAGATTGATTCCTTGGTCGATAGGAACGGGGATGATGTTTTATATAACTTTACTAGAGCAAATGAACGCATGTTGGGAGACGGGTTTGTTTCCTTAATAGGAATATCCAATAGTCTTACCTTTAAAGACAAACTGGATCCAAGAGTAAGAAGCAGTTTGAGTGAGGAAGAAATAATATTTAATCCATATACAATAGTTCAATTAAAAGAGATTTTGAATGACCGTTCTAAACTTGCATTTAATGAGGGATCTATTGGTCAGGCTGCGATTAATTTATGTGCAGCAGTGGCCGGGAAAGAAAATGGCGATGCGAGGAAAGCAATTGATCTATTAAGAGTAGCCGCTGAAATAGCAGAAAGAGAACGGGCAGATATGGTTACTGAAAATCATATACGAGATGCACAAGAAAAGATTGAAAAAGACACTAATTATGAAGTCATTAAAAATTCCACAACACATACAAAATTGATTGTTCTTTCCATCATGAAGTCTCAAACTGGTATGACAGGAGATGTTTATGATATCTATGTTTCATTATGCAAACAGATTGAACATGATTCTCTGACCCAAAGAAGAGTTACTCAAATAATAAGTGAATTAGATCAACTAGGATTAATCACATCAAATGTCGTTAGCCATGGTAGGTATGGCCGTTCTCAAATAATAAAAATGGCTGTTTCTTCTGATACTGTATCCAAAGCACTAAAGGATGATAATTTTTTATCCATGTTGTTGTGATGTATTTTTACTAATTTTATGTGATCGAATGTTCTGATCGAAAGACATGATCGAATGGACAGCTTTTAATAAATACTTGATCAACAATGTTCTATTTGATAATAATGAAATATAGAAGTAGAACAGAAATAACTGTCTTAATACTAGAAGCAGCAAACGGTGGGGCTACAAAGACGAAAATCATGTACAAATCATTCCTTTCATACGCACAGTTAAAAGAATACTTTACAATGTTAATTGAGAATGCTTTGCTAGAATATGAAGATGGAACTCAAAAGTATAGAACAACAGAAAAAGGCTTACGACTATTAAAGATATATAATCAGATAGAAGAATTAATCCCAAGCACAATAAAATAATTTTTTTAGGGTTTTAATTCATGACCGATTATATCTGAAGTTCCCTCTTTGTATTTTACAAGCACCGTATCTCCAGCCTTGTAGGGACATTCATTAATTCCTCTAGGATGATCAGCCATATCAACAACACAAATTCCATCATTTTTACTTACTATTTTAACCTCGGCGGTAATTTCATCTCTGATTAAATTTTTAATAGGAAATACAAAAATACTTAGAATGATAAATGCACCTATAGCAATAATACCAAAAATTAAGACCAGTTTCTTCGTTGAAGGCTCAGACGGAGGTACTAGACCCATAAGACATGAGATTATTATCTGAATGTAATTTAAATAATTATCGTAATCTGGATTCTAGAATTCTAAATCTATATTTTTGTTTTGGAAAAGACAAATTTATTAAAATGTATCTTATTAATTTCAACATATTTAATTGCTTATTTGGATACAAATAGCCTAAAATTTGATAAAATAAAATTCTAACTAAATAACCACCCTGTTTAATATATATTGTTCCCTATTGATTCATCGAGGTTTTACTTTTATATATTCAGAGGACTTAAAACTAGTAAATGTATATTTATTATGAAATAGATTAATATGTTAGTCAGGTGATCGAATGTTCTGATCGAAAGACATGATCGAATGGACAGCTTTTAATAAATACTTGATCAACAATGTTCTATTTGATAATAATGAAATATAGAAGTAGAACAGAAATAACTGTCTTAATACTAGAAGCAGCAAACGGTGGGGCTACAAAGACGAAAATCATGTACAAATCATTCCTTTCATACGCACAGTTAAAAGAATACTTTACAATGTTAATTGAGAATGCTTTGCTAGAATATGAAGATGGAACTCAAAAGTATAGAACAACAGAAAAAGGCTTACGACTATTAAAGATATATAATCAGATAGAAGAATTAATCCCAAGCACAATAAACACTTCCAATAAAGACACTTTTTAATAATACTTCCTTAAATTTTTCTACCTACGATATAAAATTTTTTCTCAAATATTTTACTCTATATGAGAACATGCTTTAAATATTAGATTTATATCATTGGATTTACTCATATAATCTAATGAATTCCAGAATACTTGCTCCTGTGGATGGTTCTGACAATTCAATGAGATCCTTAGATCATGCTTCATTCTTGAGTTCTAGGCTAGACTCAAAATTAACAATTCTATATGTACTTGAAATCCCTCCTTTCGTCTATATTCAATCACAAAAACTAGTGAACTCTATAATGGCGGAGCTAGAAAAAGAAGCCAAAACCGTCCTTGAAAATGCTGTTAATAGAACCAGAAACTATAATTTAGAACCAGAAACTATCTTTTTGGAAGGACAAAATGTTGGATCTATAATAATTGATTATATCGAGAAAAACAATTTTGATTACATCACTATAGGAAGTCGAGGTAGAGGAAAATTTAAACACGCTATACTAGGCAGTGTTTCTCATAGAGTGTTACATCATAGTAAAATTCCGGTACTGGTGGTTAAATAGATATTATAATTATAACAATGATTTAGTGAGAATATTATTTATCCAAACCTAGTAGTTCTAGTTTTTGACTGCATGATAATAAATGAATATCAATAATTTACATGAACTTGCGGTATTATTTCTTCTATCTGATTATATATCTTTAATAGTCGTAAGCCTTTTTCTGTTGTTCTATAGATATTTAACAATCCACCTTCATATTCCAATGAGCCATTCTCAATTAACATTGTAAAGTATTCTTTTAACTGTGCGTATGAAAGGAATGATTTGTACATGATTTTCGTCTTTGTAGCCCCACCGTTTGCTGCTTCTAGTATTAAGACAGTTATTTCTGTTCTACTTCTATATTTCATTATTATCAAATAGAACATTGTTGATCAAGTATTTATTAAAAGCTGTCCATTCGATCATGTCTTTCGATCAGAACATTCGATCTACTTCGCTTTACTACTTTAGAATATACTTTTAAAATTTATATAGCAATATGTACATAATATAGTTAATAGATTTTATAAATATTATTTTTTTTAATTATTTTATGATACTATTTCACTGCAATGCAGTGAACACATTGATGTTTTAAATATGTTATATAAAAAATAGGATGGTTGATCAATAATAGTGAAAAAGATTGAAATAATAATTCCAGACAGAGAACTACAAACTGTTGGTGCCATTTTAAAGGATAATGACATCGGAGGTATGAGCTACTATCGTATAGAGGGAAAAGGTAAGGGTAAAGCGCAACCTGTTTCAATTGGGAGAGGTACTATGCAATACACGCCTGAATTTATTCCTAGAACCAAAGTTGAAATAGTTGTAAGAGATGATGTGGTGGATAAACTAGTCAATAACTTATTGGATACACTTGATGATAAAATAGGTGGTAAAATTTTCATATTAGAAGTGCAGGAGGCAATAAGCATAAGAACAAAGGCTAGAGGCGAATCTGCCATTTAATATTTTTAATATTTTAATAGCATTTTGATTCAAATCCATTATCTAATTAATATTATTATTTATTCATAATATTTATAATAATTATTATTTTCTTAACTACATGAATAAACAAGTTTGGTGTTTTGTATGTAATTCGTTAAAATCCATTTGCATCCATGATAATTGTAATATACACTGTAGTCTTTGTTTTAAGATAAATCAAATATTACTACAAAACAATATCTAATTTCAATTCTCTATCTTTTTCTCTACTTTAATTATCTCTCCTACAGTTTGATTCATGGCTGACTCTGCGATATCACTTGCATGTTCGACAGTTCTGCGTATATCTTCAAGTATTAATTTTACTCCTGCATTGATATTGTGACTATCAATATCCTTATTTTCTAATGAATCTAAGAACAACATGATCTCTCTTTCTATACAAAGAACGTTATCTGATTTATCTGCAATTTTATCGGCCAAATTATAGTCTCTTCTTAAGAATGCCTCAACTGCAGATGTCAAAACCTCTAAAGCAGAATTACTTAATTTCTCTAATTTTTCGGTTATCAAAGAAGGGATTAAACTTTGAATTTCCATGGATTTTGAAGCAATTCTGGATGCATGGTCGGCTACTCTTTCGATACTTTTTACGGTAACTCTATAGCTAAGACAATCAGAAGCATTTTTTAACCCTATTTCCTGCAATACTCTTTCATTGTTAGTAGCCATGACTAAATTTCTTAGTATGTAAAGACTAAATCTATCTACTTCATCATCCGATCGTATTACTCCCATCGCTATATCATGATTTTTTTCTTTTACTGCAACCAAAGCATCCCTGTGCATTGATGAAGCAATCAAAAACATCCTCCGTACAGCCGTGTTAACTGATAATTCCGGTAATGTTAGTAATACTTGAATCGTAATTATATCAGAGGAATCAGCAATAATTTCTGTTCCTATCAAACTTCTTCTTACTACTTCTCTAACCGCCTCCCTTTGTATTGGTTGAATCCTTGCAGATTTCGCTTTTAGATTTATCAGGTTATATCCTGACAAATACATAGAAACAATCTTTCTCTTTAGGGTGTTAGGGCCTTCATCAATCAACACCTGAGTACTAACTTCATTTGTAGAATCTTGTAGTCTCTTCTCTTGTTCTGGGGTAATACATAATGAATTATTTGAACTCCTTGAGATAGAAACATGATCACCTGCTTTTAGATTCATTTCTTCAATCCATTTTTTGGGTAACGACAAAATATAGGTAGATCTACCCGTAAATTGAATTTTTCTAATGTCGGAATTCAATTTATTCAATATTATTGTTAATCTATTATTGATATATATATATAGATTCTCAATAATTATGGTTATTATATTATTATTCATTAGCAGTTTTTATATCTATATGAATAAGTCAATAAATCACATATATTTTTTGTAACTATATTTATTTCTATAATTAATAGATTATATTATGTTAAATCTAAATAATAATATTGACAGAAAATTCTGTCAGACATATAGACACGATTAAAGAATTAGAGTCACTTAAATATGAATATCAAATTCGTTGTAGTCATTATAGCTTGGAGTATTCGTCTAAAGACAATATTATAACATGTTCAATTTGTGGAAAGATTTGGAATTTTGTAGAGAAAAAAGGATTCTCTAACTTAATCCAAGTTTATAATGCAGAATTAGACTAACTTTTTTTCCTAGCCGAAAGTTTTTTTAACAAATATACTTTCTTAAATTTATTCAGTACAACTATTAAAATTCCAACTATAATAACTGCCAATGTTGCTTGAATAAATGAAGTCTTTAGAAAAGATAGAGAATCATTTTGATCTATTTGAAATTTGCTGATTGGAGCTATAACAAAAATAATAAAAATACATGCTATCATGACTAGTATCCACATAAATAAGATAAAGATTTTGAGATCTAGAAAATTCATTTCTTCTCCTCCTTCTCTATCCACTGGATATAATAAATTGCAATAATATTGTTATTAGTGCAAGTGACGATGAAAAGGTAGCCAATTTATAGATTTTCATTACTATTTCTCTTTCAGAAAGTTTTCCATCTAATAAAATTAATCTAACTAGAGTGATTGGTGCATTCTTATCCTTTGAAGCTTGTAATGTATAATCTTCATTTAGTATAGTTGGCCTAGATTTCAATTCTCGGTGTTCAACAATCTTTCTTACACTACTCAAAAACAAAAATGAATTCATTATTGCTGGTAATAATGCTATAATCGCAATTATTTCTGATTTAGATGCAATTGCTAATGCTCCATACATTGCTCCCATCAATAGCGTACCTGAATCTCCTGGGAATATTTTACTCGGATATTTGTGAAATATATAAAATCCTAATAAAGCAGCTAAAAATGGTATTTCGATCATAAGAATTTCCAGATCTCCAAACAAAAAAGTACTAATTATTATTGGAAACATCGTTATAATCATGAATCCTGTGGCTACTCCGTTGAACACGTCAATTGAGTTTACAGTATTTCCTGCTAGTGGTATTGAAATTAATATTAATGGGATATATAGTATTGGGATAAACACACTTCCAAAAATCACGTTTAATTCATTGTCATATATATGAAAAATAATGAGAGGTATTGAGGCTAAAATCAATGCCCCTGGTTTAAACCATCCTGGCATTATTCTAAAATCGTCAACAATTCCTATTATGAAGGCAATAGTCGTTGTAAGTAAAATGCTTATTATCTCAAGATCCCAGGTAATAAAAAATAAAATTAGTTCTCCTATGACAATGCTTAATAATAATATCGGTCCCGCAGGTCTAGAAACCTTTGGTTTATTGGGTTTATGATTATCGTTTACAACCATTCCTTTGAGTTTTAGAAATTTAATAAAACTTGGCATTAAAATTAGATTTATTAGAAAAGCGATAATAGATGCAATAATGGTGCCTATTACTAACACTTCAAAATTAGGCAAAAACAACTATTTTATTATAGATTATCTATATATATAATATGGGTCGATTTAACCAAAAAACTACAATTTTGTTTTTAATGATAATATAAAATTGATTGATTCTATCGAGGTATTACCCATACCTGACATCTAACACATAAAACAAGCACTGGACAGGCTAAGACACATTTTATGCATACTAAAATCAATCTTTTAATTTGTAAAATAAATCTATCTTATTTTTGTGTAATAGATATATTGTTAAGTTAATACTAGCAATCTAAAGTGCTCATTATAAAGTATGATTGTTTTATTTTTTCGTGCACATAGCAAATAAAATCAGTCCCATTTTGATGGTGTTTTTATTAATATCATTTTCAACTATATCTGGTTCAAAATTTACTTCTTCGTACGGTCAAATCAGTTTGGTTCCTGATAATTCATTGATTGCCCAAACTACTGATTGTATTACAAGCATGATGACTGGTGCGCTTATTGGTATAAATTCTGATTGTACTGACAACTTGAATAAAATAAATTCTACATATCCAGACAAAGCTCCTGATAGTAGTACTTCTGTATCTTCTTCTTCTTCAGACAAAGCTCCTGATAGTAGTACTTCTGTATCTTCTTCTTCTTCAGACAAAGCTCCTGATAGTAGTACTTCTGTATCTTCTTCTTCTTCAGACAAAGCTCCTGATAGTAGTACTTCTGTATCTTCTTCTTCTTCAGACAAAGCTCCTGATAGTAGTACTTCTGTATCTTCTTCTTCTTCAGACAAAGCTCCTGATAGTAGTACTTCTGTATCTTCCCACTCTAATAGCAATCCATACAATTTAAGTAAGAATAATCCGTTTTATCATGAATTTCAGAGCAAAAATACTGTTGACGGTGACGTTAGCACTCCCACTTTTACTTCTGATTCATCAAATACGGCTAATGGAAATTATATGGACACTTTCCAGTCTCCACCTCAAGACAACCCTTCAACCTTCATCAAATCTCCACCTCAAGACAACCCTTCAACCTTCATCAAATCTCCACCTCAAGACAACCCTTCAACCTTCTCGGAGTTACAACAGCAAAATATGAATCGACCAATATCCAACCCTTATTCGTTCCAGTCGTTCCATACATCAATCAACAAAAATATCTATACTAATCCAACTAATAGCGAATTAGGGGAGTCTCTAGATGGCAAAAATAAACATTCAAAGGAAATCTCTGCATGTTTTGATAGAGCATTTAGCATAGATAACTATCTATCTGACTCGGAAATCATTGAATGTGCCAAAGATCGAGATAGTTATTCTCAAAATAGCCTTCATAATTATGCTTTAAGCGACAACATAAAGAATAATGATGACGACAATGATGGTAAGACTGATAACAAACATTCAAAGGAAATCTCTGCATGTTTTGATAGAGCATTTAGCATAGATAACTATCTATCTGACTCGGAAATCATTGAATGTGCCAAAGATCGAGATAGTTTTAAATAATCTATCTTATTTTTTTGAAAAAACTTGGTTATAATTTATTATCAAGAATCACTAATTATTCCTATAATCAGTCTGTTGCTATAATAACAATGTTTTCGCCTTTGATGAAGATTTCTCCCATTTGTTGAACTCTATCTCCTTCTAAAACTTCGGTAGCATTTTCTAGTGTTAGGTTCATGTATTGATCAAAACTTTTCAGCTTTCCCTTTATAGTTCTCTTTCCTTTCAATTTTAGAAGGATGTCTTTATTTACACTTCCTTGTAAGATATTAGATTGATTGTTCGATGATGACAATAAAGTTAAATAACTTTTTTTTGTTATTTAGGTTTAACTTATTTAATTATGCGTCTGGATTAAACCCACGACCAAGGCTCCATGTTGCGCATTAAACATTGTTTTCTTATTATTCTCTTTGAGCGCTCAATAGCTTCTGCTTCGGTTATTTTATCCTTTTTTAAATACTGCAAAAAAATTTCTTCGTAGAGTTTCTTAGCTTTTTCTTCGTTAAATTCTTTGTAATCATTCATCTTCTTTATTTTCTTAGTCTTGATGGGTTCTACTTTCTCGTGTGACTCTTCATCAATCTTATTAGTTCCCTTCAAATCCTTATATTCTTCTTTGCAAACATTACAATTCCAGTCAAAAAAAAATTCATGTATGTTGCATTTTGTCACATCATAGAAAAAAATACATTATTATTTAACTTTTTCATACTTCTAATACTTGGAAATTATTTGTATACTGGTTCTAATGCTGCCGCCATAGTAGCTCAGCCTGGCAGAGCGAAGGTTTCGTAAACCTTAGGCCGTGGGTTCAAATCCCACTTATGGCTTTCAAATTAATATATTGAATTATTATGTTACCACTAACCTAACTTGATCCATTTTTCTGTTCCCTTGAAATCTCTTAGTAATATTTTTAATTTCTCTTGCATCACCATAAAGCACAAAAATTTCAAGACACCTGTCTTTGTCTATCTTATTGTGAATGTGGGTATTAATTATTTTATCAAATCCATGTCGAATTTCACTAATTTCTTGATCAGATTTTTCATCATGTATTACTAAAAGAACTGAATGTAGAACTCCTGACAATTCATCTATTCTTTTCTCTTCTAGAAGTAAGTTTCTGACACTAGCTCTTACAATTTCTGATCTGCCTGAAAAACCCAAAAACTTTTGCAGTTTGTCTAGTTCTTGAATTATGTGTTCATTTAGTGAAATGCTTATGATTGGCAATGTTTTTTATTATGATCATTTCATAATATTTGTTTTTTCCATTTATGAATAATTTCCAATAGATAAATCAGTATCATCCTACTTTGGTGGTTCTATTTCTCTTATGCTCAAATCTTTGAAGTTCAAAACTACATTATCTGCGCGAAAAGTAACAATAGGTCCTGAATTCAAAACCATATGATCCTTGGATCTACCACAATTTGCACTGTAGAATACTTTATCCGAACTACTTGCATACCAGCCTCCATTATCCGTAATTTCAAAAACTTTGACCCAATGATTAGAATTGGAGTTATCTAAATATGATTCCATTTTTACCGCAGAATCGTTATTTGTATTATAGATCACAGTTTTCCAACCTATCCATCTGTTCATCAACGAGTCTGTTATTTTAGGTACAGATTTTTCTTTAGTGTATCCTCCGGTAAACCATATTTCTTTTTTCCAGGCTGCTGAACCATCCGGATAAATTCCCCCGTGAAGGGATAGGCCGTGACAAGGAAAATCTTCATTATGTTGATCAGTTCTTGCTACCCAGTCTATATCTGTTATAACACTTTTACGCGGATTGATTATTGAGTCTATTTTCACATATCCAGTAATTTCAACATTTTTCCATTCCTCTGTCCCATTTAATGTGTCTACATTAATTCGAATTTTGTCATCCCTTATTTTCCAAGATCCATCATCCTGTTTGGCTATTCTAGGATTAAAAGTAAAAGTTACATTTGGATCATTTTTGGGATTAGACATATTAACATACCATTCTCTGCCTTCGGATTTGGTAGGATATATTTTTTCAATACCAAATTGATCATTTGCATTTATTGTGGTATTTTCCTGTTGAGCAAAGACCGTGATAATGTCAAAAATAAATAAACAAGTAAAAAACAAAAGTGATGAAGCAAAAAGAAAGACAAATACAAATCTTATACGAAAATTCATTTCTTTAAAAACATACTGGTTAAACAAGTACATAATAATATCGGGCAATAGATGATAAAAACTATTAATTATCAAGATGTTATTTTCGTATTAGACTTGCTTTTTATTTTTGAAGAAAATAACTTTAATACATTTACTCCAAAGAATATTCCCGCGGCTGTTATTACTATCATTCCACTAGGTGTGATATTCCATTCATATGCTAGTATTATACCTAAAATTACAGATGTCAAAGAAAAACAAATTGATAATAATATAGTTTTCTTGAATCCATATCCTAGTAGCAACGAAGAAACATTAGGAATTATTAAGAGAGATGAAACCATAAGTACTCCTATCAATCTAATGGACATTACAATTGCAATAGTTGCCAAAGTAATGAATAAAATATTTAATACAACTGTATTGATGCCATTTACTAATGCTTGTTCCTCATTAAATACAAGATATACTAATTTTTTATAAAATAGGATAACAAATGCAATAACTATGACGCTTAAAAGTATGGTACTTAATGTTTCTTCGATATTAACTAATAATATGCTTCCAAAAAGGTAACTTGTTATATCTATAGAAAATCCTCCTGATAAGCTGATTAATACCAATCCCATCGCTAGCCCTAGAGATAATAGAACAGAGATAGACGAATCTGAATAGATTCTTTTGCTTGAATTCAATTTTATGATTGCTAATGCTCCAATTATTGAAACAATTAGTGATACCCAAATAGGATTAGATTTCAGAAACAATCCTAATGCGATCCCTCCAAAAGCTACATGCGACATTGCATCACCAAACAAAGAAAATCTTTTTAATATAAGAAACAATCCAATCAGCGAACAACTTATAGAAATTGCTATTCCAGCAATAAGGGCACGTTGCATGAACTCATACTGGAGAATTTCAATCATTACTATTCAATTCTTTTTTCATATTCTATATAATTCAAATAATTAATTTTCACATCTGAGCGCTATTTTCAAATTATCCAAATTCTCGTACATTTTTGAGAAATAGTCTTTATTTAAAGCTTGTTCCTCCTGTGTAATCATCTCTATAGGACTCAATATTAGTACTTTCCCTCCTACTTCATTTGCTATCGTGTTTGAAAGTCTAGGCTCAATATTATCTTCTGAAAAAATAATGCTTACACCTAGTTGTTCAGCTAACTTTATTGCTTCTGCAATTCTTTGAGGATTAATGTCTGCTTCAGGTGACGAACCACTAATTGAATGCTGAGTTAACCCGTATCTTTTTACAAAATAGCCAAAAGCATCATGAAATGCGATAAAATCATTCAGATCACAATTAGTCAAGTTCTTACTAATATCTAAATTTAATAGCTCTAGTTTATTATTAAATTCATTAAAATTATTTGTATAGTAATTTGTATTTTGAGGATCTAAAGATATTAATTTCTCAAATATGGTTTTTGAATATATTTTAACCAAAATTGGATCAAGCCAGATATGAGGATCTGGCGTAGATCCTAAACTTTCAGCCGGCAGATCTTTGCTCAAGTCAACTACAGTTGCATTTCCCATTTTATTAATCCAGGATTCAAATCCGGCTCCATTAATAAAAATTACATCAGCTTTTTGTAGTTCAATTATTTGCTTTGCTGTAGGTTCAAAATCATGAGGTTCTATACCGGCCGGTACTATGGTTGAAACATCCGCTCTGTCTTTGCCTATTTTCTTGACAAAATCATAAATCGGATAAAAGGATGAGAAAATTTTTAGATTTGTATTATTTGATGAAATTTGTCTTTGACCATCTGATTCATTAGTTCTATTATTACTATTTTGTGATAAATTAGTGGTAGCAATAGACTTTGATATAACTGAAGAAAATAATGCTATAGTTAAAACAATAAGGCAAAAAGAGATCCAAGCCTTATAATTCTCCCGCATGAAAATAGTATGATTATTAATAATATAAAGTTTACTTATTAATTATTATTAACTTATTGGTAGCATTATAATAATCAATAGACTGAAATTATATCAAATATCATGGATCATAAGTATTCTTCAGTTTAATTAAGTTAATTAATTAAAGGCGAACGAGATTCCAATGCACCCACGAAGTAAGCAAAAAATTTATCAATAAAATTCTTTCCTATCCTCAATAACAATAACTAGTATATCAATGAAAATAATTTAATATGTAATACGATTTCTTAATAATAGTAATTTATACATGCAATTGAAGTTAAGTGATGATAGGATTTCTTCTTATCTTTCATTTTTAGGTTATACCTCTCTATATCCACCACAACAATTGGCTATAGAAAAAGGCTTGTTAGAAGATTCTAATATATTAATTACTACTCCTACCGCAAGCGGGAAAACATTAATTGCCATACTGGCTGCCATTAAATCCTTAGAAAAAAATAAAAAGGTAGTGTATCTTACACCATTAAGAGCTTTAGCTTTTGAAAAATATTTGGAATTTACTTCTGTTGATAAATCCGGTATATTTTCCAGAAAAATAAGAATAAAGATTAGCACTAGCGATTTTAATACTTCAAACGCTGATTTAAGTTCGGCCGACATAATTATTATGACAAACGAAAAAATTGACTCGATTCTTAGACATAACGCTTCGTGGTTATCAAATGTTGGACTGTTTATTTCAGACGAAATTCATTTAATCGGAGATCAAGATAGGGGACCGGTTTTAGAAATGGTCCTAACCAAAATAAAAAAGTACTATTCATTATCTCAGATTCTTGGCCTAAGCGCTACAATCACTAATGCCTCCGAAATTGCGGGATGGTTAGGATCAAGATTAATAGAAAGCACTTGGAGACCAACAAAACTGATAGAGGGGGTATATTCTGATGGAATGATATATTTTAATAACGATTCCAGAATTAAAGTTTCTGAGTCAGGTAAGGATACTGCTTCTATGGCTATCGATTTAATCATGGATTCTCTAAATAGTAATGGACAAAATCTTATTTTTGTCGAAACAAGAAAACGGGCAGTATCCTTAGCTAAGAAGGTTTCAGAGGTTGTATCCAAGACCCTATCACCCGAAGAAAAGAAAAATACCTTAAAGGTTTCTAAACAAATTTTGGAGGAGGGTGATGACACGGATTTAACTAAAAATTTGTCAAATTTGATATCTGCTGGTATAGGGTTTCATCATGCAGGATTAAGTCTTTCAAGTAGAGGGATTGTTGAAGAAGCATTTAAAAGTGGAATCATAAAATCCCTGTTTGCAACACCTACACTAGCTGCTGGTGTCAATCTCCCTGCACGTAGAGTAATAATAACAAATGTTACCCGATATGACTTCGTATATGGTGCTTCAGTTCCTATTAGTGTGCTTGAATATAAACAACTTTGTGGTAGAGCTGGACGACCTCAGTATGATACTTTTGGAGAATCTATAATTATTTCAGATTCAAGAACATCTTATGAAGAATTGTATGATCATTATATATTGGGGATTCCTGAACCTCTAAATTCAAACCTTGGGAATATAATAGCGATTAAAATTCATTTACTGGGGGTAATTGCTTCATTTAACGGAATTAGTCTAGATGATATCTATGACTTATTCTCAAAGACATTTTATTCATTTCAAGATAGTAACAATACTTCCCTATTTGATAAAATAGATTCATCTTTAGATTATTTTTTAGAAGAAGATCTAATTCGCTTACAAAACAATATGTATAATGTGACTGGATTTGGAAAATTAGTTTCAAATCTATATCTTAATCCTGAAACTGCTGTTACGTTTAGGAAGACCATCAATGATATAAAACCACAGTCTGTAAAAATCAACAATGTATTTGGTTTCCTTTATATGATTTCTACTTGCCCAGATTTTTATCCAAAACTTTCATTTAGAAAACAAGACATCGAAGAGTTCAGTTATCTGTTTTATAACAATTATGATGAATTTTTTTCAGACGTAGACATAATGGATTGTTCAAGAAGTCTATGGACTCTATATGAATGGATCAATGAGTCTACAGAAAAAAGGATGAATGAGAGAATTGGTGTGGAGCCAGGCGATATACATAGAATTGTCGAAGTATCTAATTGGTTAATCTCTTCAATATTCGAAATATGTAAATTGTTAAACAGAAAAGATCTTTTACCCGTTCTTTTTTCCCTCGAGAGTCGAATTAAGCATGGAGTAAAGGCAGAGCTTGTTCCATTAGTACAGATTAAAGATATAGGCAGGGCCAGGGCGAGATCTCTTCATGGGGCTGGAATCACCATACCTAACGATCTCCTATTAATTTCAGAATCAAAACTATCTACGATCCCAAAAATAGGTCCAAAACTAGCTAAGAAATTAAAAAAAAAATATTCTTAAATTGTTTCCTATCTGCATATCTATAATACGACAGATATATTAGTTATTCAAAGTTAACCACTCCTAGGTTATTCATTTCAGATCCGATTCCATAACCAAGTAACGCAATACCTGTTCCTAATAGGGACATTTCTAATCCTCCCTTTATCCAGCTTTTTTTAGCTAATCTACCTTTAATTGCACCGATCACAAAAGAGGACGTTAAACTAATAGAAATGGCTATTAGTAATGCCGTAAAATTGTTGATTAAACCCGTTTTGACTATAAAGTATGGTAGTATAGGTAAGATGCCTCCTACTAAAAATGATATGAACATAACAATGGCACCTTTTATGGGACTGCCTAGGATTTCTAGATTTAGACCTAGCTCCTCTGTTAACATTGTCTTCAACCACACTCCCTTATTTGATGTAATCTTATTTACAACCATATTCAATTCTTCACCGGCAAACCCTTTGGCCTTGTAGATTTCTACTATCTCTTCTCTTTCTTTCTCAGGAGTATTTTCAATCTCATATTCTTCTCTTTTGATTTCAGATTGTAAAATCTCTATTTGGGATTTAACCGCAAGATAATTTTGTACAGCCATGGCTTTAGCACCTGTAAACATTCCTATTATTGCTGCTAAGATGACTATGTCTACCCCCACAGTGGCACCACCTATGCCGGCTACTATACCTAGAGAAGTATTAACTCCATCACCAAAACCAAAAACAACATCTCTAATGTAATTACTTTCTTTTATGTGCGGTTCAACGTGATCGCTTTGTACCCTTTCCAATATATCTTCTACCTAGTTGTTGTTTTAATATTTTATAAATTCATCAAGTTAATTTCAATTTATTTATTGGTTATACTAATAAACAATAAAATTCATTTAGTTGGTTTTGATTTTACTTTACTGGCTAATTGGACTGTGCGTCTTTTAAAGGATATTAATCAGAGTAAAAAATGCGCATTACTATTTAATTTTGATCAGCAAGGTGTAAGGATGATCACTATCAAACAAATTGTCTCTGTAAGTTGATCATGTTTGTGATTCTCTTTTATAAATCACATAAAGATAAGCCTAATTTGATTTTGGACGTATTACTCCATAAATTTTTAGGCTTAGATAACAAGAAAATATATTTTCTTGAAGCTTATGGTATTCTTTATTAGTGTAGTCCTTTTCAACAGTTAGATATGGAATTATTTTTGCCTTTAAATCCATAGCCGCATTAAAAACTTCATTTTTGTCTTCTTTAATACTCTTTGAATAATCAAATTCAATCCTGTCCTCTAGCAGATCCTTAATGAAATTATTAATTGAATTTTCTCTCATTATCGAATAATTAAATTTCGTAGATTCGCTCATTTATTAAATTTATCTCTATAGTAAATAAGATTATTGATTGCCATCGGTTATACTATGGCCATCAATATTGTTAAAACCTAACAACTAATGACCCTCCTAATGAGATATTTGATTTTGAATAATCAAGATATATCCCTATTTTTTATTTAAATGTGAATATTAAATTTAGAACTATTAGACTGTATTATACCATTCCGGTTAATAACTGATTAACACATTCTGTAGCAAAAAACCTATGGTTTGACTACTTGTGACTTATTTTTATATCCAATTCAAAAATAAAGATCAAATTAAGATGTATCAGATTACTATAGGTCAAAAGAAAATGATTTAAAGGACGAAGGCCTGGTATCTATGTTATCAGTACGTGCAATAACATATCCAGATCCTTGATTTATAGTCTCCATGAATCCGCTTTGGTTATCAATACCATCTTGTTCCTTTAACTTTGAGAGATTATTTAAGGTCCAATATGGAATTGCCGTACCCGAGCCATTATCAATAAATGTTTCGATCGTTCTAGTATCTTTATCTGTCAAAAATGTTCTTACTTTAAGTTCTATATTTTCTTTGTTTGTCAGATTGTTGTTAAATATAGGATTACCTTTTTTATCTAGTTGATGAAAAATAAAAGTGTTCTGTGCTAGTTCCTTAGTAGTATTAAAATCGTATTTTACGTAGTTACCATCATCACGATATTCTAATAGATTTGGGTTACTACTACTAGAAACATCAAACAATACTCCAAAGCCACGCTCTTCATCGGGTTCATTGCTTCCGTGACGTCCCGTATTAAATTGAAGGGCTACATATGTTTCATTTTCAAATTTGTCTTTGGGTTCCTTGAAATACTCGTGTATGTTTCCGTGCCAAATTATTTCCTGATTCTTTGCAGCAGACATATCTGGTATTCCTTCTGAATTTTCTCTTACTATTTCTATTCGAGGGGAATTTATATCATTATTATTGCTTTGTGTATGTTTATCAAAATCCATGGTTACTCTGAATTTTTTGTCTAGGCCCAATGGATCATTTAATTCAAATGAATATTGTTGATCAAATTTTGTGTCGGCTAACAGATGACCATTATCGCCAAAGTTATCTACTTTAAGATTATTTTCATCAGAATCGTTTGATTCACAGGATATTTCGGATTGATTACCATTATATTCGGTGCAGGAGATCGAATCTGATACCCGTAGAATTTTACAGATACCTGGGTTCTCCTTATTAGTACTCGCTTCATTTGTTTTGTTGGATTCGGCCTTAGACAATGCGGTTGAATTATTGCTACCATTGTTATCGGTGATATCTTGCGGTATGCAGTTAGATACCTTTGTCGTATTAATCAAAATAGATGGATTTATCGAAGTAAATGAAGATTCGTTGATGATTGTGCTAGAAACTTCTCGTACTTCGTACTCTATGACTAAGGACAGAAATATATAAATAGTGAAAATGAGCACAAGTGACTTTGAAATCAACGATAAAGAGATTTTCACATTTCTACTTACTTAAATATTATATATATACGATAAATTTAAAATCGATTAATTTTGATATTCTAAACAAATAATTATTACAAACATGGATTTCTTTGCGATTTCCACACTCAAATTTGATATCAGATGAATTAGAGTTATTGTATATGATCCTCGTAGGGGGTTAAATAAGCCCAATGTATTAATACTGTTTTTAGAAAAAGATGGTTATCTTATTCTACTATTACATCGCCAACCATTGAAGGGTGATATATGCAGTAATATTTGAATTCCCCAGAGTTATCAAATGTCAGACTGTATGATTGATTAGGTATGATTGCATTAGAATCAAATAAAGCACCCTCATCCTCGTCATTATCCTGTCCTGAGGTTACAGTATGAGATATGGAATCACCATTATACCATGTTATAGTTTGGCCAGATTCAATCCTAATTGGATTCGGTGAATATGACTGATCGCCTTTTAATCCAGCAATAACTACAGGTATAGCACCGGCACTTTGTGTTTCGCTTTGATCGGCTAAAGCCTGTTGATTATTTGGTACTGTACTTTCAGATATAGGTACTATTCTATACAATACGCCTGTATAACTCAATACATACAGGTATCCGTCTGGTCCTACCTGAATATCGGTAATTCCGCCGAAACCTTGACCAAATATTAAAGGTTGATTTTCGGTGGTCTCATCGACCTGATTGTCAGAAAGTGCCGCCACATTACCTAGAGAAGTATCATTTATGAGTATATTGTCGCGTGCTTCATTCAGAGTAAATCGGTATAATAAACCATTGTTAATGTCCCCTGTAAACATATCATTTGCATATTCTTTACCTAATTTCTCTGAATTCAAAAATTTTAATGCTGTTGGTCCAATTGTGGTAACCCATACAAATTTTGGATCAGTATATTTACTGTTGCCAATAGTTACAAGCTCGTCTTCAGATGTTATTCCTCGTCCTAATAAATCCTGGTACAAATAGCCTTGAACCTGGGACCACCCACCATTAAAGCCTGGCAATATAAGATTGATTTCATCTGCTACAGTGGGTCCATTTTCTGTATCCCATAAGTTACCCGTTAGAGGATCAAAGTCAAAACCGAAACTGTTTCGAATACCCATAGCATAGTATACACTCAACGGCAAGCCATTTCCAAAAATAGGATTATCTGGGTCCACTATTCCACCATCCTGAGAGATCCTAAGAATACCTCCGAGACCATTGGGCTCGGGACCATCACCAATATTTTGAGCTTGGGTCCTATGACCTCCTACTTCTCCAACTATAAAGTATACATTATTATCGGGCCCAATCAGAATTTTACCACCGTTATGCTCTCCTCTTTCATTTGGGGGAATAGCAGTCAGATCAAATAAAAGAACAGGATTTATCAACTCACCATTGACATATTCATAGCGATATAGTCTGTTGCCTAACGGGTCCACATTATTTTCAAAATCACTACCGTCTGAATCATCACCGGATTCTGTATAAGATAAGAACACAAACGTTTTCCCGTCCGGTTGCTTAGATATTGCGATTCCTAAAAGCCCGCGCTCTATGCTATTGGCTACAGACACGTCGAGTACAGGTGTGTCTTGTACTTGGCTATTTAGTACCCTCTTGACTATACCGGTATTCTTTTCTGTAACTAAAATATCGTTATTTCCAAGAAAAGACATACTCGTAGGAAAATCAAGACCTTCCGCTATCTTTTCGACTATAAGGTTATCGTCATTGACGGTTGGCCCATATGGAGACAGTGGTGCTTTAGCATAAGCCCCATAAGAAAACTGGATATACGATGAAAAGGTTGAAGAAAGAATTATTAACATAAAAGTACAAAAAGTCAATACTTTACGATTATACATGATTTTGTCGGTAAATATCATCGATTTTGTAAACTAATTAAGTTTATGAATGAATCTTAACAACGATATGACTGTTATAATGAGTAAAAAATATGGTACAAAGATCTATTTTATAAAGTAATAATGAAAAGATTTTAAATTACCCTAATAAAGAATTTCAAAAAAAATTAAAGTGAACAATCACAGCATTGCTAGTTCCGTGTTGATCGACTTTTTCTAATCATTATGATGTAGGGGGAGATTTTGCTATGGTTGTCGTCATACTCTTGATTTCTTTTCTTTTCTCATACACTTTCCATTTACTTATCCAAACTCTTAATTGTTGTAAAATGGCCTCCAATTCTTTGGTTCAAAGTGTTAAACTATACTCCACCCTAACGGGAATTTCTGAATAAATTTTTTTTGATATTAGCCCTTCCCTTTCTAGCTCCAGTAGCCTTTGAGATAACACAGTACTACTAATTTCTGGTATCAACCTTTTAAGTTCATTGAACCTTACTGTTCTATTGGTACTCAAATTCTTTAGAATGTGTAGTGACCATCTTTTTCCTAATATTTCCCATAAGCCTACTACATCGCATTTCTCTTCTTTCATAAGAACTTCTTGTCCAAATTATAGGACTTCGTCAGGTATTAAAATTTTAATTTCTATTGATATTAAGGTATCAAATACATTAATTCAGGTTCTTGATCTTTTGGACTGTGGCTTTAGCTATGGGTAACAACAAAATAATATTACCTTTTTCGAGTTCAATGCTAATAACTAACTAAGTAAAAAATTGCTACTAAAGTTAATATAAGATAAGTACATAATATGATGGAAAAAATACATCAGCTGCAGCAAGATAAAAGCAAAGTAAATTGTTCTTTTCTAATATATGATATGCCACAGTACTGCATTATTTCAATTTTGATCACATCAGCTAGTTGATTGATGTTGCATGGTTGTTGAATTAGTAATTCTATCATTGCTATACTATTATCTCACCCCTTGAACTATGATATAACTTGATAATAAATTTACTTCCGAAGAAGCTATTAGCCTTATTTTTATATTAAAATAGAATACGATACTTTGCTATGTGTTATTGCCTAAGAAGAACAATACAAATACCCTTTTTCTAATATTATTTATTGCATTTTGGATATTTTCTTTAATAGCTATAAGCGATGTTTCCATTGTAAGTGGAATTTCAGACGATGGATCTGATGGAGTCTTTGTAATGTACGCCGGATCCCTTGCAAATATATTCGAGAATGTAATTGGACCTGAATTTCAGTACGAATCTGAATACACATACATAGGAGAAGGTAAAAGGTCAGTTCAAGTTGCAAATTTGATTAAGGACGGATTTAGGACACCAGATGTATTCGTAAGTGCTGGAACTATTCCAGTTTTAATGTTGATGAAAAACACTCCTCCTATCGCAGAATGGCTTGTGGAATTCGGATCCGCTGAAATTGTAATATCTTATTCTACAACTAGTCCTTATTTTGATACTTTAGAAAAAGCAAGAAAAGGTGAAATACCATGGTATAATACTGTTTCTCAGGATGGTTTCAAATTAGGACGAACCGATCCTGAATTGGATCCAAAAGGATATTATGGAATCATAACCGCTAAATTAGCAAATACCTATTATAATAATTCCTCAATTAAAGATAAGATATTTGGAGAAGATAGAAATCCGAAACAGATCTTTCCTGAAGAAACATTAAAATCCACATTAGAATTAGGTCAGTTGGATGCTGTAGTTGCATACAAACACGAAGCTATTTCAAGAGCACTTCCATACATCATTCTCCCGGAAGAGATAAGTCTTAATGATCGTGTATATTCTGATTTTTATAAGCAGGCCAATTATACTTTGGGATCTACTCAAAAAATAATTTATGGAGAACCCGTTTTCTTTTCAGTCACCATACCAAATACTGCTAAGAATTTAGACGGTGCAATATCTTTTGTAAACTTCATACTTTCCAAAAATGGTTTGCAGCTATTAGATCATCAGGGACTTCGCCCCATCAATGCTACCCATTATGGGGACCTTACCAGTATTCCGTTGTCCATAAGGGATGAGATCACAAAGTAACACCACTTAATTGTAGAATGGTTGAACAGTATTTTTTCTACTATATTTTTTATCTATATGAATCATCAATACTGTAACGTCGGATTATAGAGGTATAAATGTCTGTAGAAAGCACTCCTGATGTTACATCAACTCCAGCAACAATTAATCCTACTTCACCTCTTGATACCATTTCTGTTCAGACTCCTTACAGACAATTACTCATGTAGAAGTATCCATGATTCCAATTGGAGGAGCTGCAGTATTATTAATTATAAGCAGGGTTTCTTTAGAAAAAATCTTGCATGAAGTTGATTGGGCTACTCTATTGTTCTTTGTAGGTTTATCAAATTGAAGTGTTTTTATTAGTTTTATAGTTTAGCATTTGCCTCCAATTTTTACCACAAAGAATAACTCTTAGACAACCTGTACTCTATGAATAGTAATAAAGCCGTTATCACCTATCATTTGTTTTAACGGTAATAACAATGGTTGTATCTTTTCTTCCTCATCTATTGTTTCTATCATCATAGGTTGATTTATCATTAAACCCTCCAAATGAACTGTTGACTTGCCTCTCCTACCAAATCCGTCAACACCTAGCCAAACTATAGCTCCTAAAACGTTTGCCTTCATCAAAAATTCAATAATAGTTTTCTCCAGTCTTTTTCTATTTACATTGTCATTTTTCTTTATACGGATGTTTAAGCAGATCATTTGTTTTAGGATCATTATTCTAAAATTATTATTGTAATAATTGAATTATTAAGATTCTGCCACCATATAACGCCAAAAAGGATAAGCCCACATTGGCTATTGTATTAATCATCATACTTAGTATTTGGTTGTTTTCTATCATTACTATATTTTCTAGAGCAAAAGAAGAAATTGTAGTTAAGGACCCACAGAATCCAATAGCGATTAAAAAAGAATACCTTTGATCTAGGTTCCAGTTAACCATAAAACAGAAAAAATACCCAGGATAAGATTACCTATTATATTTACAAACAAGACATTTGACCCAACTATTCCTAGAATTAAAGGAAAGGAAGAATTTGTATCGAATATAAGCTCCTAAAATGGCTCCTACCGCTAACAAAATAAACTCTATTCCTTTCACGACTGTTAATAGATTTCGTATTGTACTTTTATCTTTTCTTATATCGAGAATCAAGAAGTATAACAATGATTCTGAGAAATCAAAGTCATTATCAACCAGTCTTCTTAAAAAAATTTGACAAATTCTCAAACTTTATGGTATAGGTGCAATTCAAACAAAAGTCAAATCTAGAATACTGACAAAATATTATTTATCTTTAGACCTGATTCATATTCCACTAATCTTTTATTTTTTAATTCAATCCAAACATCATCTATATAGCCTCTACCATAATCTGATTTCATTGCATAAACTTTATTCAAAATTTCTTGCTCATCTTCAAAATAGTTCTTACTATCTACTAGAGTAGAAGCTATTACCAACCACTCGGGTTCCTTGTCTTTAAATAAAGACAAAAATTTTTTGGTAAAACCATTATCATGATTCCAATTCCTAGTATTTACTTCCGTAGACATCTTATTAGGATCTATTTTTTCATAATAATAATTTGCTAGTTCTGGTGAATATGGGCCATTATTATATACGCTGTATTCACAGCCAAAATCATTATTTAGACACGTTTGAGCTAAGTATACATATTTTTGCAACTTCAAACGGTTAATGCATCCCATTTCATCTTTTTTAAGAAGGCTATGTAGATCAATGAGTTTATTATCATGTAAAAAGCACATAAAATCTTTCAATTTCATGTTCATAATTTGTTTAATAGGTATTATACGTAGAAGTGCTATATTAATATTAAAAGAAGGAACTACTAATCGGTTATTCATATATAGAAGAGTGATTCCTTTGCGACGGATTGCTGAATTTTAGACCTTTAGAAGCCTTTCTAAGGTCCTCATTTGTTAATACCTTTTTCTTTTTGTATATTTTATTCAAATTATCTACATCTGTAGCTCCTGTATTTTCTTCTGATTCTTTACTGTTTAGAGGTCCTTGTAAATTATGGTTCGAAGACAAGTCTAAATCCATTACGAAAGTATAGCTATCATCATTTTGATTATCTTTTAATACTCTAATTTTTGATTTCTTTTTCATTTGTTTTCATCTTACCGAACATATTTTATTGAATTTCTTTGAATTCTTTAGTTAGTTGTATTAGGCAATTGGATTGAAAATATTATACTTGCTAAAAGGAGTAACAAGTAATAACAACACAACTACCTAACAAGAAAAATACTAAGCTAAAAAATTCAAGGAAGGAAATTAAACAAAATTATTCTATCTTTTAATGAATCTAAATATATTTAAAACTTGCTAATTCTTTTTGGGTTATATTTTTATTCTATCGACATTCTTGAAAGGACTAACAAATACTTTGAGTTTTATAGATAAAAACATTCTCTATAAACCCATGAATGCAATGAATGCAATGGAGGGAATGGGATTTGAACCCATGACCACCTGCGTGTAAGGCAGGTATCCTAACCAGTCTAGACAACCCCTCCAAAAAAATTATTTAGAACTGTATTAATCCAGTGCTATTAACCTTTGTTTTATCTCTGCTTTTGATTTTATCTGTCATTTCAATCATATTTCATACGTCTGCATAGAGTGAGAATTCATGTGGATGAGGTCTTATAGTAACCTCTTGATGATCCTTAGCTTCCTGTAAGATTATTGAATCTATAATTTCATCGTCAAATATCGGTTTCAAAAATTCTCTGTCAATATTTAATTCCTCGTACGCTTCTCTAAGTGATGGTGGTAATTGTCTAATTCCTAATTCACGTCTGCGCTGCGGTGACATTTTGAAAATATCTTCGTCTATTGGATCGGGTATAGATGTTTTTTTCTTTATGCCGTCTAAGCCAGCCGATATTACTGCTGAAAATGCTAAATATGGATTGCATGACGGATCAGGAGCTCTGAATTCTATCCTTTTCATGTGTGCAAACCTCTCACCTTTATAATGAGCCGGATTTCTAATTATCGCAGATCTATTACCAGTACTCCACGCAATATACACTGGTGCTTCGTATCCAGGTACTAGTCTTCGATAAGAATTAGTTGTAGGTGCAACTATTGCAGCCAATGCAGGAGCATGGTTTAATACTCCTGCTGCGAAATATCTGGCTAGTTGTGACATTTCTGCATATGAATCATTGATATCAAAGAATAGATTTTTTTCTTTATCCCACAAACTCACATTAACATGCATCCCTGAACCGTTATCGAGTGCGATAGGTTTAGGCATCATAGTTGCAATCATGCCCTGTTTCTTGGCTATATTTTTAACAATGTATTTATAACTTTGAACAGAATCTGCAGCATTAACTAATGTATCAAATCTTATATCGATTTCGCATTGCCCCGCTGTTGCAACTTCATGATGATGTGCGTCGCAAATAATACCAAAATTATTACTCAAAACATCAACGCATTCATTACGATATTGCATTAATGTGTCGCCTGGAGCACTGGGGAGATATCCTTCTTTTAATCTGAGTGCATACCCTACACCTTCTGTTGACCATGGTGCTTCTTTTGATATAATATTATAACTTTGAGATCTATAAGGGGTCATTGTATTTACTTCTAGTTTATCAAAAACAAAGAATTCTACTTCAGGTCCCCAAAATGAATTATAATATCCTTTATGTCTAACATACTCTTCTGCCTTTCTTGCAATTCCTCGAGGATTCTTTTTTGAATTGCTTTCTATTTTCTCCTCCTGATAATATATCACAGATTAGTCTGGCTGTCTTGTCTTCTTTTATCCATGGTATAATTGCATATGTAGAAGGATCTGGTCTTATTATCAAATCAGATTCATGGATCTCAGTAAAACCTCTAATTGAAGAACCATCTAATTTTGGCAATCCGTATTCAAAATCTTCCTTTTTGAACATATTGGATGCCATTGTAGTATGATGGAATCTACCAGTTAAACCTGTAAACTGTAAATCTAGAAATTTAATTTCTTCATCCTTTAATTTCTTCATTATTTGTTCTGCAGTAAAATTCAAAGATTCAATTTTTCCATCTATAACTTTATAAGGCAAATGAAATGTTCGATATAGTAAAATAAAAACCTCTAATTAAGCTTATCATGTATACAAATTGTGTAAGAGCTGATGGATCATAGAAAGTCAACAAATTTAATAAAAATTGAAGAAATTTTTAATATTCTAAAAGGAGAAATTCATCTTAATAGTGGACCTCAGCCTGTCCCTCACAATTTTTACCAAAATATTGCAAATCTTATTTCTTTATTAAAAGAACAAAATGAAAAAGAGTATCCAGAATTACAAAAAGAAAATGAGGGGACTGAGAAAATTTCCCAGCAAATTAATTCCAATTTAGTAAACCTGGTTGCTAAATTAACGACTTTAATATTCATACTAAGATGCAAAAAAATTTTCAATAATTCAAAATCACAAAGTATATTTGAATATTCTAACCTTACAAATGAAGAAAAATATGTGTTTTTCGGAAATAGAGAAAGAGAACAAAGAATTAATATAATACTAAATATGCTGCTTGAAGGAAAATCGAAAACTTTAGAAAAGATTGTATCTTCAATAAATCAGAATTTTGTAATTCTAAGATTTTTCGATTCGATGGAGCAATTTGTAGGGGTTAATATGAATAAATATGGTCCATATCGGAAAGATGATGTGGCAATTATACCTTTTGAGAATGCCAGATCTATAATAGAAAACAATAGAGCTGTCGAGATTCGTAAAATCGATTAATTAATAATTTCATGAATTACTCTAAGTTTTGGTTTTAGCCCAGATCTAGCCTAACCCAAGGCCAGTTTAGTGCATTTTACTTTAATTTTTTTTCGTCTGGGTTTTGTTTTATATAGTGTTCGGATATCTTCTTTGAATAGCATTTACTACATAAGAATCCTGAAATATTCCATTGTGGCATTGCCTCATATTTAAAATCACCAATTCTATTATTACATATACTGCAGTTGATTCTTTCCCTCCCCTTTAGCATTCTTTCGTTGCAATAAAAATGTCAGAAATCAGAAATAAAAGTTATATCATTTGGATTCGTAAATTGAGCAAATTCTTTTCCATTAATAACAGATAAATTTGAAATTACATTTAATTGATTAAATAAAATCATAAAAGAAATTAATAAGGGCGTTTTATACAATTTGTTGTCAATATGGCTGATAAGACTGACAAAAGAGCTTTTTCTACGCTTATGGTGATGGCGGTTATAGTAGGAATAATTGCTTATTATCTGTTTACTGCAGCTATTCCAAAACCGGGTATAGTTGATTCTATTTACAGACAAGAACTTCCACCGGCTCCTGTAGCTACTGCTACCGATGCAGCAGAGGAGTCATCGGAAGTTGTAGATGAATCTGCATTTGCCAATAAAGTTGAAGTGAAAATATTACAGGGTTCTGCCACCCAAGGAAATCCTGCCTATGGGCCTGATCCTGCTAGTGCCACGAGTGATGCATTAGTGACATGGGTTAACGAAGATACTGTTCCACACACCGCTACTAGCGGAACCGGACCTGAAGACCCAGAAACCGCCAAACTTTTCGATACCAGTATCATAATGCCCGCTGCTAAAGCCAGCGTACCGGCAGAAAAAATGGGTCCAGGTGAACATGATTACTACTGTACTGTTCATCCATTCATGAAAGGAAAAATAACTATAACCTAAATTTTTTAACAAAAATTTATTTTCTTTGTATTCTTTTTTAAAAATTATTATAAAATATTATATTTTAATAAATTAATTAATCAAATTTAAATAGAATATATAAATTTTATAATTATAACACCGTTATTTTGACGAATATTTATATTATGTATTGATACATAAAATTTTATGTCGTTCTTAACCATCAAAGATCTAAATGTAAATATTGAAGATAAAAAAATACTTAACGGTGTTAACTTGGATGTCAATAAAGGCGAAGTTCACGCCATCATGGGATTAAATGGCTCGGGTAAAAGTACGTTAGCCAACGTTTTGTTGGGTCATCCGCGTTATTCTATAACTTCGGGTGATATTTTAGTTAATAATGAGAGCATTATTGATTTAAAAACAGATGAAAGAGCAAGGAAGGGATTATTTTTAGGATTTCAATATCCTACTGAAGTGTCTGGGGTAGGATATAGTCATTTCTTACGCAATGCCTATAATTTGTTAAGTAAATCTTTGACAGCCGAACAAAAGGATCGAGAAGTTTTCATAACCGTAAAGGAATTCCACGAATATCTAAAGAGAAATCTTGATAATGTAGGTTTAGATCCAAGCTTTTTAAGTAGATATCTTAATGAAGGTTTTTCTGGAGGAGAAAAAAAGAGGTCTGAAGTAATGCAAATGCTTGTTTTGAGACCCAATCTTGCAATTCTTGACGAACCTGATTCTGGATTGGATATTGACGCTGTAAAGTCTGTTGCTGAGGCCATAAATAAATTAATTGAAACGGGTGCAGGAGTAATCGTTATTACGCACTATGCGAGGATTTTGCGTTTTTTGAATAAACTAGATAAGGTACATGTGATGTCAAAAGGTAAAATAATAAAAACAGCAGGAAGGGAGTTATCGGAGGAATTAGAGTCAAAAGGATATGCTTGGCTTGGACTATCTGATGAAGCAGTAGGTACTGTTTAAAAGACATCTAGAGCCAAGTTAACTAAACAGATCTTTCTCATCACACTCCTTAAATTAACTAGATTAATAAGGAGGCAATATGAGATTATCTTAGTCATTTCCAATATTTAATATATCTGGATACTGACAGACCGTGTTATCAGTGGTGTACCATAGTTATGATATTATTTTATGAATGAGACAGATATACAAAAATATCGACCCTCTAGATAAGTTCTACACACTCATAATCTTAATTATATTTTCCATTTATTTTAAAATAAGTTTATTATTCTCTCCCGGTTTTACTGATTGCAACCAAGACGTCTCAAGTCCTTTTGCAAGCAAAAGGCAAAAACCAGTATAATCTGTCGTCTGGAACATCCAACAATTACTTCATTTAGAATAAAAGCGCTCGTTCGTAGAGCTAAATTCAACACGACTATTTTTTGTGATATGAATATGGAAAGACATATCAATTTAATAATCTGATTAGAGGTGAATTCACTCACCAGGTCTGAATTTGGTGTTATTGGCTCTAGTTTGACTTGAAACTAGTCAAAATTGCAGTATTTTTTATAATTTGTAGTAACATATAGATAAAAAGATGTAAATCCTGTCTTTAATATATCTTTTTCAGAATATCTATGCTAGTCTCTATTATGCAAAACCCTACTAACATTAATGACAATCAATGTTTATTTGTTCATTTTCATATTAATTTACGTGGCTAGATGACTAATAACTAACGTTATATAAGTTGGTCTTGCTATATACATATATATTAGGATAATTCATTACGCTTTGGTGTCTTCTAGTGTCTTTTATTTAAACATATAGTAAATGACGATATAACTCTCTACTAATATATCAATAAACCATTAAAAGGCAGAGGTTCATGATCGTAATATGCTGGCACCCTGGATGTGTTATGTAAATCCACGCATGCTCTTTGAATATGATTATGCTTGTTCGATCATATTTGAACGACCGTAAGATAAAGATCTATCGTTGAGGTGACAGGGTCATCAGCGCGGAGTGAATTATTAAACTATTTATTAATTTAGAACAGCATACAAATAATGAGAAACAAGAATAAAAGCCCTTCAGAAGTTGATAATTTATCTAGTATAAAAAAAAATAAAATTGATAATTTAAATATTCCAATAAAAGATGATGTTGTGAGCGGTACAACTACCAAAGCTCCTGAATTATCGGGTGCCAAGACCAATGAATCCGATAACAAAAATGACAGTGAAAAATTCTTTACCTTTACATTTTATAAAGTCGATCCCAAGTGGCGTTGGCTGAATGAGATGGGCAAAGACGAAGCTTCACGCGAGTTTCTTGAGTTATTAAATGCTGCACGCAAGAGGATGGAAATTAGAACTTATTCTACTATTGGTTTAAGACACGATAGTGAATTTATGATTTGGACTATGTCGTCATCACTAGAAAATATTCAGGTATTGGCTTCAAAAATTTATACTACTATACTGGGAAAATATATAGAACCTACATCCACTTATCTATCTTTAACCAGAAAATCATTTTATTCAAATCAGGTTAAACTTGGGTTTGAAACTGAAGAGGAGCCATTGCAATATGCGGTAGTGTATCCATTTATTAAATCTCGGGAATGGTATCTTTTGCCTTTTGAGAAAAGAAAAGAGATGATGGAAGAACATATAAGAGTTGGAAGAAAATATCCTGATATCCGACTTAATACTACCTATTCATTCGGCATTGATGATCAGGATTTTATGTTGGCTTTTGAAACTGACAATCTTTCAAAATTCCAGAGTCTAATCATTGACCTACGTGAAACTCAAGTTAGCAAATATATTATTAAAGATACGCCGATGATCCCATGTGTCCTAAAAAATATAGAGGAGATAATTAAGAGCCTGGGTTAAAAGCATCCTATTGTTCAAAAATCAGTGGTTAATAATATTTATTTATAATAACGATACAATTGTAAATACTGGTGTTTATATGATTTCTAATTCTTTTTTAGATAATGGTTTTAATGATATTACAGGTTTCAATTCTAGAACCGGCCCATTGAAAAGATTTGGTCTTGATTCTAAAGGACCATATTCCACGATTTCTTCAGATACTGTGCCGGCAACCCAAGTCAATAATAGTCATGAAAATTTTAATGACGAATCAAAATCTCACACAAATTTTCTTGGGGCATTAAAAGAATGGGCCATAGTTTGTAGAGCTTTAGAATCTGGTAATCAAATTTTATTGTTCAGAAAGGGCGGCATTATGGAATTTCGAAACGGGTTTGAACTAAAGTTCAAGAATTTTTTCTTATTCCCAACCTTTGAACATCAAGCTAAAGAATCAATCCGCGTGGAATATCATGCTGCCCTGGATGAGTTAAACAGAAATAATGGATTGGACAATACCAAAACTCTTCCTGATTCAAATAATAAAAGTGAAATTACATCATTTGTTGAGATTACTCATTTTAGTGAAGTTTCAGATTTAACTACATTAAAAAAATTAGAGAATTTCCATATATGGACTGATGATTATCTTAAAACTCGATTTGATTATAATCCGAAAAAACCACTTTATTTATTGTTATTACGGGTATACAAATTAAATAATCCATTACAAATCACCAATAAACCCGGATGGGTAGGCTGTAAGTCTTGGATTCAAATTGACTCCAATGATCAAGAATTGATCCCATATTTTGAAAATCATATGCCCGAAAAGCCATTTGAATATCTAAAGTCAATTAGTAAGCCTTGTATAGATGACAATAATTTCAATAAACTATCTGAAAAAGTGAGGAGTATAATTTAATGAAATATCGTAACTTAGGAAATACCGGAATTAAAGTTAGTGAAATTGGATTTGGAACATGGACTTTAGGTTTAGACTGGTGGGGAAAAAAACTTGAAGAAGATGAATCTATAAAGATGCTAAAACATGCTTATGATTTAGGAATTAACTTTTATGAAACTGCTGATATGTATGGAAAGGGCAAGAGTGAAAAGTTGTTAGCAAAGGCCTTTAAAGATATGCGCAATGAGGTAATTTATTCCACTAAATGGGGGTATGATATGTATAATGCAAATCAAGTAGGACATGGAGAGATTCCTCAAAAGCACACTCCGGAATTCTTAGATTATGCATTGTCAGAAAGCATGAAAAGATTAGAAACTGATTTTATTGATGTTTATAGTTTGCATAATCCCAAGATGGATGCCATAGAAAACGATGGATTGTTTCATAAACTAGATGAATTGGTAAGTTCTGGAAAAATTAAGAGTCATGGCGTTGCTTTGGGACCCGCAATAGGATGGGAAAAGGAAGGAATTCATGCTATAGAAAACAGGAATATATCTTGTTTACAAACTGTGTATAATATATTAGAGCAGGATCCTGGCAGGATATTTTTTAATGCTGTGAATAAAAGAAATAATTCGGTAGGAATAATGGTTAGAGTACCCGATGCATCGGGGGTTTTAACTGGTAAAGTAAATGAACATACAGTATTTGATAAGAATGACCATAGAAATAATAGAAAAAAGGAATGGATTATACAAGCGATGCAAAAAATAGAAAAACTCAAACCCATTGCTAATTCTCATGGATGGGATATTACTGAAATTTCTATGAAGTATATTCTATCACAGAAACAAATCTCAGTTCTTTTACCAACTGTTACAAGCATTGAAGAAATAGATTTGTTTGCTCAAATTTCTGATGGCAATTATTTGAATGAAGATGAGAAACTCCAAATTGAGCAAATGTATGAAAAAAACTTTGATATGCCTAAATTATTGGCATAATTAAAAATTTTTAATTAACAAAACCTTGTAATTTACTCAAAATATTTTACTCTTTCTTTTTTAAATTCCCTAGAGCTAAACAATATTCTGTATCTATCAATTTTAATTATTGCAGATATTTCCTTTGCTATTTTTTCAGCGGCATCAATTGTTCTTGCATGAATCATACTAAAAAGATTGAATTCCCAGTCTGGGTATATAGGACGTCTATAACAATGACTTACTTGCGGAAAAGATGCAATTTTTGATCCTATTTGATCTATTTTTTCCTCCGGCACATTCCACACTATCATTCCATTTGCGGTAAAACCTGCTTGCCTGTGCCTGAGAATTGCTGCAAATCTTCTCATGATGCCTATGTTTTGATATTCCTTAACCTTGTTGAAGAGCTCTTCCAGATTTATTCCCAAATTATCCGTGATTGTTTTGAATGGTTCTCTAATTATCTCGATATCTTTTTGCAATTGTCTAATGTATTCTTTGTCCACTTCTGAAATTTTTTCTACTTTTGTCTCCATTTTTTTTACATCGTCGGTGGGACTGGGTTTTTCAGGATCATCATTTACCATGTCCAATTTCACGCCTATTTTATACATTTTTAGCGTTGGTAATACTCTATATTTTAAAACTCCATCTAGGGAGGCCATTTTATCTAAATCGGCTTTCATATCTGCATCCGGAGATACAGCCAATGTAAACCAAATATTGTATTCATGATTTCTTTCGTAATTGTGACTTACACCTGGATGTTTGTTTATTTCATTAGCGACATAATCTATCTTATTTTTATCCACTGAAAAAGCTACTAATGCACTCTTGTATCCTAACTTACGAGTATCAAAAATTGCACTTATCTGTCTAATAATTCCAATATCTTTTAATCTTTGAGTCCTATTGAGAACTTCTTCTTCCTTTAATTGGTATTTATTTGCCATTTCTAAGAACGGTCTTTTGACCAAAGGAAAAGACCATTGAATATCATTAAGTATTTCTTTGTCTATGGCATCTAGTTCATTAACCAGCATAAATGATATGCTATAAAGCATTTAACTAATTATTAAAATGTATCCTTAGAATTTCCCTGCAATTAATTCTATACTTAGGTTTAAAAATAAGAGGTTTATTTTTAATAAACAAGGGGGCTATCGTCTAGCTTGGCAGGATACCATCCAATGTTGGGTATAAGCCCGGGGCGCTGGCGGTCGAGGGTTCGAGTCCCTCTGGCCCCATTGATCATTCATTAGAGTAATGGTAGTGTAGAGATTATCTGGGTTCTTCTAAATAGTTCAAACTCATGACTACCTGACATATAAACAAATCTCATTGCCTGTTCTTATGAGAGGACTTTAGTCTAATCCTTGGTTCATTGATTCTTAACCTCGACCTCGAATAGTTTAGTGACATTAACTAACGCTTAAGCTTTGTTCAATCATTTCTTAACATTACATTACAGAATTTTCATTAGTCATAATTCATTATTCATTTGAATCAAGTTAAATAACACTCTCAATCTTTAATTTATTTAATAATTTAGTGATTGCGAATGTCTCCTAGATTATTTAACCCTCTGCGAAATGAGGTAATACCTTTTTACAAAACTGTTGTACAAATTCTATTTCATTCGGGCTAGTACTATGCAAATAGATTTGTGTAAATCCCGCTTTAAAATATTCTTCTAGTGGCTTGATCAATTCTTCTACAGATGTCACTATCAATGTAGATTCTTTAAGCATATCATCTGAAACCTCTTCCATTGCTTTTTGTTGCAATTGTCTTGGATCATTTATGGATGTATTAAATACGTCCTTAATCTCTCCGGCTCGCCAAAAGCCTGCAGATTTAAAAGCTTCATCATAATCCTCCGAAAACGATATTTTTGGTTTTCCTATTTTTTCAAGTTTTTGTGGATCTTTACCAACTTTTAGTGCAGCATTACTAAATTCATCAAATAGCTCTTTTGACTTATCCGGTTTTGTAATTGTTATCAAGCCATCAGTATACTTGGCAGCTGTGTGAGTTGCCTCTGTTCCGGAAGCGGCCATGTATAGAGGTATATTAGTGGAAGCAGATGTATATAATTTAGCTGATTTTGTCTTATAATATTGACCTTCATATGTTAAAAAGCCCTCATCATCAATTTTTTCACTTTTTAAATCAACTGTGGAATCATTATTGGTTTGAGGCTCTTCTTTTTTCTTATTCCATAAGTTATTTATTATCTGTATTGCTTCTATCGTTCTGGCTAGCCTAATTTCTGCAGAGGGCCAATTAAAACCTACAGAAACCTCATTCATGGCTTCGCCTGTTCCAATACCAAGAGCTATTCGACCAGGGTACAATACATCCAATGACGCAAATGCCTGTGCAATTATTGCAGGATTATATCTATAAACAGGAGAAGTAACGCCCGTTACAAACTTCATTTTTTTAGTCCTTTCTGCTGCGGCAGTTAACCAAACCCAAGTGAAATTACCAAATCCACCATCGTTCCACCAAGGATGAAAGTGATCACTTGTCATGGTGGCCGTAAATCCACCCGTTTCTGCTTCTTTTACAAAACTTATCAAATCATGTAAAGAATATTGTTCCTGCGATGCCCAATAACCTACAAATTTCATACAATAATAGCATTATTAATATAGTATTTATCAAGCATGAAATTCTTAGTTTATCTCAATACATAATGTCATAGACGTTAATAAGTTGTCTGAAACATAGCTGATAAATAAAGAGCAGCATAGATGAACAGTAGATAAAATTAGATCCGGTGCAAAGGCAATGGGAAATAAAATAAAAGACCCCGATAGGGATATGGTACATAATACGACAAGGAAAAGTTCAAAGAAGAAGCAAAAGACTACAAAGTTTTAGTATTTGATTTCATGCTCTTCAACAGCCAAGAGGAACTAGATAAAACATACCGGAGAAGAGCACAGGTAATTATTTGACAATATAATTAAAGCCAACAAGAAAAAGAATTATCTAGTCCTTTAATTTAGAAATACCAATCATTTACAAATAATTCAGTAGTATTAAAAATTAATGATAATTACGAGAACGTTTAAAGATTATCATGGAATGTAAAAGTAATGAAATGCAGCAAATTAGCCAATTTCGTCTACAAAATCAATTTCATATAAATTTCTATCAGCTTTAGCAATTTGATCAACGTCATTAATATGTATCAACACTTTGGGATCGTTAAACATTTTTTCTATTGCATCTTTATTTTGCCATTGAATGTAGTTTATTACTTTTGTTCCATCCAAACTCTTGTGAACAGTTGCAGAAATGAATCCTTGATGTTTATTAATTATTTGTTTAATTGCATCTTTAAGCATATCAAGCAGTCTTTGTTGTTTTGATGAATCCTCTACTGTGAAAATGTCTATTGAAGTTATAATATTTCCGTTTTTTTGTATTATGGTCATCGTTATAGTTAATATTTAAATGATTTATCAAATAAAGGTTGGCCAGTGTAATGATATGATCTCAATTTCCGTGTTTCATTTCGAACTTTGTTCCTCATAAAGATACTTAGTTACCAACCCGTCGTACTATCTTTGTCTTTTACATACTGTTTAGAATGAGTATTTACTGAAGGAGATACTTTTGAATCATATTTATTATTTTTTAGGTGTTCTTCATTAATAGGGGTTACATTATTTTTGCTGTACCCTGAGAATGACTCGGCTATTGAATCATGGTTTCTCTGCTTTAATTCTTCTGTGATATATTCTCTGATTTTACTTGAATAAATGAAGTTGTCTAATGGAGGATTTTGTGCAAGCTTACTAGTGATTGATTTTGAAATATCTTTGGCAAGTAGGAACGGTGTACCAGCTCTACTAATCCCTCTCACAAGCTTTTCTTCATCAAATTTTTCAGAATTTCCACTCCTTTTTTCTACCATTAATTCGGATAAAGGTGCTTTTTCTTGCGGATTCTTACTCATTATATAATATTGCTTTAATTCTATAAAAGACTAGATCATTAGAATGTCGAACTTTATCCGGCTTACCAATTCAATTAGTTAGTTTTATTCAATTAATCTACTCTTAATTCCATTTAGTGATACAAATTCATTCATTAGAACAAGAAAATCAAAATTTTAAGATAGGTAATTTAGAAACAACATATCACAAAGATGTTGCAGAATTGTCTTAATAAACTCTAATATTTATTATTTGTATTGTTATATGTACATCAAATATTGTCTATGCGAAATAACAGGTCAAATCAAATGGCATCAGTTACCGGATGTTACCAATAGTAGATCAATATTTGTTATTCATTCAATCCTTTTTTCTATATACTAACGCAATCACAGAGGTACCCACAAATGTTGTTCTCCAGTACAACCATAGATCGGTCCATACTCCAGATAACAATGCTGGAGCTAATGAGCTAGCAGGATTCATTGATGATCCAAATATAAAAGCCAAAAAACAAATATCTAGTCCAACGATACCACTGAATCCTTTCAAACCTTTTGTATAAACAACATTTGGTAAATCCTGCTTTTTTAATACTATCAATGAAGCGTTCTTTTGTTAATGTACCATCGATACAACTGCACCAACTGTCTGTACTAATAGAATTTGCAGCTATTTCTCCAGATGTAACTAAATCGGATATAACCATTTTTCCTTTTTCTTTTCCTTATGATTTCAGAATCCTGTAAATTTCATTTAACATATTTTTCTTGATTGTTATCAGATTAATCACATAGTTTCTTCTAAATTGTTGATCTAATGTCTAATAAAAGATATTATTAGTTATTTAAAGAATTATGACTATCCATAGTTAATGACAGATAATGTTATTGATGATGTTGCAAAGAAAATTAAAAACTCATCTCAGGACGCTGAAGCAGAGGCAGAAACAGCCAAAGATAACGCTGAAGGAAAGCCCAGTTCTGAAACATTGAATAAGGCTAAGGTAAAGATAAGAGACGCGTTAGATTAAGGAATTATCCATTCGCTAAACTAATTTTTTTATTATATAGAATTTTTAAGGATCAGACAGTTACAATTAGCTAGAAGTCAAATCACATCACATGTTATCTGCTGTTTAAATATCACCCTAAATTTTCCTATTTGTAAGATTTTTCCATACAAGAAGTATGGGTCATTTATCTTCATTTTCATATCAAAAATCTTATGGAAATGTCATTTTACAATTTATCAACTTAAAAATACCAACTAACACTTAATTTTATTATGTTTGGAAGGGGAAATAAAGATAATCAACTATGGAAATTAGAATATATTGATACTGTTTATAAAATATATGACTGGGATAAAAATTTAACAGGCTATTTTTTTCCAAATTACGACATTGATATAGAAGATCATAAGGATAAGGATAAATTTCAAGACGATCATGAAGTTGAAGACAAAATCATAGAACAAATGAATAAAGAAAAACAATCAGTGAAAGGTGGAAATGTCATGCTCCCTATGGTGAAACTTCAATTACTTGATAATGCAGAAGGAATTGATTTAGATTATGTGATAAACTCTTTAGAGGAAAATGCCCAAAGAACAAGAAAATGGAAACAATGGGTACATGACAATCATCTTGAGTTCAAAATATTTGGAAGTTCAATTTACACTGCTAGGGAAGATAGAAATATGCTATCAATAGTTTTGGGCATTGGTTCCAACATAACTTTAGGGGAAAAAGAAATTGGCATTAATTTGAGACCATTATTGGATAAATTACACCAGGATGAACTGATTTGATACATAAATCCTTTTCATGTACCGTTCCCAATAAAGTATTTTGATTTTGATATCAACATTGATTTTGATATCAACAGATACTATTAATCTTGTTTGTGCTATTGCTTATATGATTCCTACAAGGGGTAAAGTAAAACAGATCTTATTTAACTACCAAAACAGGGCAATAAGAATAAGTAACAACATCTGCAGCTACGCTACCAAGTAACATTTTTTTAAGACCTGAGTTTCCTCTAGTGCCTATTACTATCAAGTTGACGTCTCTTTCCTCTGCATAATTTAGAATTGAAGCTGGAGTGGAAAATGGGGTGGTAATTACCTCTGATTTGACTCTAGTAGTGCTATCTATGGTAGTTTCCTTGTTTATATGATTTATTATTTCTTCAAACCATTTATCAGCTTCCTTCTTATATTCATTAAAATAAGATGGAGCTACCATACCAAATACTCCGGATGAGTCACCATGATGAACTTTAGAAGGAACAATAGCTAATAGAAGTAATTCTGAATCATATTTTACAGCAAGATCTAAAGCATATTTGACAGCATTTCTAGAATATTCTGATCCATCTATTCCAACTAAAATTTTAGAAAACGTCATATTTTTCTACTAGAATTTATCATTATTATAAAAGTATCTTATCTTAAAAATCTAATAGATTGATGCGACTTGAAATATCTATTTTATATTTAAAAGGCTTAGACAAACGAAATATATTTTAACAATATTGTTTGATATACAAAACTTATGAAAAGATTTTGAATCTTGTAAATTTTATAATTTTCATAAAAATTTTATAGATTCTTGGATAAAATATCTGAAAATAAAAATATATAAGTACTAGCTTATTTTATTTATTATATGCATGCGTTCGATACCAGTATAGTGGAACACATAGAAATTAAAATGATTCGACCATCACAGTTTTCCATTAGAGATAAATTTAATGATTATCAGGAAGTAGAATCACTCGTTTCAAGTATCAAGGAGCACGGTTTACTACAGCCTATTTTAATACGTCCATATCAGAATAACTTTGAAATAGTTGCTGGCCATCGACGCTTTTATGCATGCAAGTCCCTTCGGTGGCGTCATATTCCATGCAAAATAAGGGAAATGAATGACAAACAAGCGTTTGAAATTCAATTAACTGAAAACATTCAGAGAAAATCAATGAGCGCGCTCGAAGAAGCAGAGGCATTTAGAAAATATGTCCAGGACTTGGGGTGGGGCGGTGTTACTGAATTGGCTAAAAAAATAGGTAAAAGTGAGGAATATGTATCGCACAGGATTCAGCTTTTAAAACTTCCACAAGATGTCAAAGAAAAAATAATGCTAAATAAATTGAGTGTAAGTCAGGCTTTGGAATTGACCACTGTTTCACCAAGCAATATTATTCATTTTACCGATCATATTATAGAAAATGAATTAACTATTCGACAAATTAGAGAGGTAAAATCTGTATTTTCCAAAGAAGGTATTTCAGGTGATGACTTGGAATTAATTGCAAACGAAAATATTAATTTTAAGAATATAAAAACGCTTAAAGTAACCAAGAAAACTTCCCTTGCATTAAAAATTACTCTTGCTAGACTAGATAGTATAATAGAAGAAGTTCAGCTAAATTTTGAACCAGGTCAAAGTACAGATATCATAAGCTTTTTAATGGACTTGCGTCTTAAAATTCACTCTTTAATTGATGATACTATTAGATTTAAAAACATAAAAATAACTAAAACTGCAAGATATCTAAAATAATTCGAAATAATTATTTGAATTTTCCATTTTCTATCTTCCAAGAAAAGGAGGCATCCATTCATTCAAGAATTTTTTATATTCTTTTTCTGTATAGGTAAACGCATTAAATGTAGGTTCCTTTAGAGGCGAAAAATCGTACACTTCGTAAGTTTGGATTATGTCTCCAAACAGGTTTCTATAAATATCGCTTTCCTCGTCGGCAACTTCGGGAGATGAAAATACTTGAATGGTGATCCAGTCATATCCACCTCTTGTTCTTCCTGAAAATAAGACAAAGGGAGCATCTTGGAGGTACTTTTTTAATCCTTCTATTCGACTCGCCAAGTGCTGTGATGGTCTAAAAGTAACTAAAACTACTCTAATTATTCTATGTGGTACCTTTTTAGTGTCAATAGAAATTGTATATCTTGAAATTATTTTTTCATCCTCAAGAGTTTTAATACGCGAATCTATCTCATCCAAACTTAAATTATGTCCATAATTTCTTAAAAAATCCCAAATTTCATTTAAATCTTGCTTGGCATCCTTACTCAAAGCAGAAAGAATTAACTCGTCTATGGAATCTATCATTGATTTAATATTAAAAAATAATTGATCAGATTATTTATAGTTTAGAACTTTAATTTCGAGGTAATTCTAAACTTGATGGGTAAAAGACCATAAAAAGCACGTATTTAATATTAATTTAAATAAATCATTTCAATTTTAAGAATTAATTGTCATTCATTCTCTCTGAAGAAATAGGTTATTTGATCTTCATTGGGGGTGGTCTTATAATGACTGTTATTGTATTATTACTCATTTTTGTGGATACCAAATGGCTCGGAACAAGAAAAACATTTGAGTGGTTTTCTACAGCGGGAAGGAGTATTAAAAGTGGCCTTTTGGCATCATCTGTAATATCTGCTTGGATTTGGGCTGCAACTCTTTTAGAATCATCCACTGTCGCATATAAATATGGCATAAGTGGCCCATTTTGGTACGCTGCAGGGGCAAGTATACAAATCATTCTTTTTGCAGTGATTGCTCTTGAGTTGAAAAAGCGAGCTCCCTCTTCTCATACTTTTACAGAATTTCTGTATCTTAGATTAGGAAAGTTTGGCCATAAGGTATTCTTGCTTTTTGCTTTACTAGCCAATTCTATCGTTATGGCAATGCTTGTGTTAGGCGGGGCCGTAGCCTTGAATGCCCTAACGGGAATTGACATTACAATAGCTTGTTTTATAATACCTTTGAGCATAATGATGTATACTTATTTTGGAGGCTTAAAGGCTACTTTCTTTGCAGACTATCTAAATACTTCATTTATTTTTATAGTGATACTAATTCTAGTAGTGGGTATTTATTTCTTCAATCCACACATAGGGGGGATAACAGGATTATTTGAAGGCCTGCAATCGGCAAGTGCTCTTAATCCTGTAGAAGGAAACTCGGGCGGTTCATTCTTAACTTTAGCTTCAATTGGCGCCCTTATTTTTGGTATTATCAATATAATCGGAAACTTTGGAACAGTTTTTGTAAATCAAGCCTTTTGGCAAAGGGCTATTGCAGCACGACCTAAATCTCTAATAAAAGGATTTTTTATAGGTGGACTGGCCTGGTTTGCTATTCCGTTTGCCCTTGCCACTTCTTTAGGACTTGCAGGAATTGCAATGCATTTAGATCTCTCTCCTTTGGAAGTTAGTCATGGATTAGTTGCACCTATTACTATCTCCACTCTTTTGGGAGAAGTAGGCGGTATTCTAATATTGACTATGTTATTTACTGCGGTAACATGTGCAGGATCAGCAGAACTTGTGGCGTTCTCTTCTCTATTTACATTTGATGTTTATAGAACCTATTTCAAACCATCTGCGTCTGGTAGGCAATTAATGCGTATTTCAAAACATTCTGTTTTGATATTTGGATTCGGCATAGGCGTACTATCTTTATCTTTGTTCCATATAGGATTGAACTTGCAGTATATTTATTTATCAATGGGTATTCTTATCGGCTCCGCCGTAGGGCCCATATCTTTGTCCTTGATATGGAAAAAAACCAACAAAATCTCTGCTTCTATTTCAGCATTATGTGGCCTTTTGCTGGGTGTTTTTGTATGGCTTTTTTCAGCTTTTTCTATATATGGGGATATCTCAGTAGCTTCTACCAGTCATGATATTCCTCTCCTGTTAGGCAATTTAACATCCTTTACATCTGGATTTGTTCTTGTTATCCTAGGGAGTCTAATTAAACCCGACAACTTTAATTTCAATATTACCAAGCAGCGGATCGTAATTGCAGAGGAAAGAATCAGATCTTTGATAAAAGAAGATAATGATGAATCGTTATTAAAGAATAGAACTGTATTTGGGTACAAGTATGGAATCTTTTTTACCCTCATTTTGGTTGTGATCTGGCCATTACCTTTATTTTTTTCTGGGTATATATTTTCCTACGAGTTTTTCTTGTTTTGGATTTTACTAAGTATTGTCTGGACGATATGTGCAGCTTGTTTTCTTATAGTAAAACCGATTATTGAATCAAAACGAGAAATTTCAATCGTTTTATCAAATCTACTATTTATCATAAGATCAAAGTTTCAAGTTAGAAATTACGACAATAAATTTTCTCTATCCAAAAACAATACCTCTGAAAATCCTACTAATACAAATTTCAAGCGAATTCTAGTTGCTGTTGATGGTTCCATGTCTTCAATAAGGGCATTAGATTATGCTAGCCATGTCTTCCAAGCTGACTCTATAATTTATGTAGTACATATAATTGAATGGCCCGATGATTATGAACAAAATACCGAGTACGATGCCGAGCTGATGAAAAGAGTCGAGAAAGAAGGACGGCTAGTGTTGTCTAGTATCCTTATTAAGAATTCTAAAAGATGTGAAAGAGTTGTCAAAATAGGGGATCCCGCTAACAAAATTATTAAAACTGCCAATGACTTAAATGTAGACATCATAGTTCTTGGAACAAAAGGGTTAGGAAATTCTAATGATCTGTGTGGACGTGTGACAAGTAAAATTCTTTCTGAATCTAACAAACCCGTATTATTGCTAAACTAATTCTATGAGATTAATAGATATTTTTTATTTATTAATAAACTGATATTTAATACAAATTGTTAAACTATACCTGTACAAAATCCTTGTATGGGAATACCAACATATTCGTCGGGAGACCCCCTTCTAGATTTCTTCTATATACTGTTTAATGGCATCTCAGAAGTTCCTTTACTTAGTTCACCAGTAACTGGTATTTTTATTCTTGCTGGTGTCCTAATAGCTTCGCGCAAAGCAGGTATCATGATGGTAGCTGCAGGATTAATTGGTGCAGGAACTGCGTTACTACTGGGTGCCGATTACGGGCTAGTCACTTTTGGCTTGTTCGGATACAATTCTATATTAACTGGGATGGCATTCTGGTCTGGACCCTTTGTAAAAGCCAACAGGGTGACATTGACGATCTCAATATTTGGAGCAATCATAACTGCAGTAGCTTGGATGGCGTTTGCACATTTTATGGGAGATATATTTAGTCCAGATGATAAAGGCGGTATTGCTAATTCTGTTGCAATACCCGGATTTACATCATCATTTATCTTCACCACTTGGGCGATGATGTATGCAAGTAAGCGGTATGGACATGATGTTTGGCCAGAAGTTCCTCAGTCTGCTAAAGAAGATAAAATTCCCGGGAGCGATAATCCTCTACAAGTAAAACCTGAAAACTTCAAATGGACAGCCAAAGAATTTATCATTGCTACCTTCAAAGGAGTGTCTCAGGTTACCTTTGTTGAGAATTGGAAGACTGGTGTTTTCTGGGTCGTAGGCCTGACTTTGACATTTGAATTGGCACCTCTAATAGCTGGTGTTCAAGATAGACCATGGTTTACAAATGGGTATACAGCACAATGGAATGAATATTCGCCGTTATATCTTGCTGGAGTTATGGCCTTTATAGGATCAGCAATTGGTGCTGCTTTATCTATATTGATGAAGTTACCTACTCAAGAAACAAGAATAGGTTTGCACGGCTTTAATCAGGGTATTAGTTATGATTGCATTAACAAGCTTTGTGCCTCTTACACCGCAGTCATTCTTGCTGGCTGTGCTTGCAACAGTAGCTTGTTCGGTGATAGTAATGCCTGCACTCCAAAGGTTCTTTGGTCAATGGGGATTACCTGCACTTACTGGGCCATTTGTATTTACTGCTTGGGTTTGGCTAATTGCTATTTTCGGATTCTCAAACATACCCGCAGGGATAGGTTGGTCTAGGCCCGAAGGCTAGTTCCGAGGGATATATCTATCCAGGATTAACTTAACCAACCCACCAACCAATAGGCTTTACTATTTTTTCATTTTTCATTTTTCTTTTTATGTACTCTTGAACTTTTCAGCCTTTACCTTGCCTAATGTATCATCTAAAATCGTTCAATTAAAGTAATATTTTACATCTTGTATCCTACTACTGTATTGTCCGAGCTTGAGATAAATCTGAGAAAAATTAAATCTGATTCTAAAATGTCAGATAGTCAAAAAATTAAAATGTTCTATGATTTAATGGGTGTTCAAAATATAGAACCTATTGTGTTAAGGCTTTCGGGTTATATCAAAAGCAAACCCATGAAGATTGACTATCTTCTTACATTTACTCCGACTAGAATTATCATGGTTAAAAAAAACAAGTTACGAAAACTGACAGACCCGGGTTTTGTTGCTGGAATCGGGCCATATCTTTATTATATTCTGTCTGAAAAAATAGAATATTCGGACATTAAGATAAAGGATTCATTTATTTCTAAAGAACAAGATTCAGCAGAGGCAGCAACAGCAACAGGAGACATGCCTCAAGAAGTTTGCATCAAATACCAGGACATAAAAAAAATAGTATTTTACTCTGATACCAAAACTTTGGTTTCTAATATGCTTGGCACTGCTGTAAAGGAAAATGTACTTATCATTCATACAGTAAAAGAAAAATATGAATTCAAGCTCCCAACTGGAAAAAATGGTCCCTACAACAAAACATTATATTGGTTAAAGACGTGTTTACCAGTTAAAATTTCTGACAAATGACATCCAATTTAGTCGACATCGACTAAATAGCTGATAATGGTAATAGTTCATATATATTGATTATTATTTTGAATTTTAAAATAACTCACTAGGATTGTTATATGTGAATTAAAAATGATGTTAGCCCCAAGAGAGATTGAAAAAATGATGATATGGACGGCAGCCCAAATTGCCGAGGGAAGAAAACAGAAGGGAGTAAAACTAAATTATCCTGAATCGATTGCTTATATAGCTAATTTTGTTGTAGAAGGAGCACGAGAAGGAAAATCAGTCGCAGAGTTAATGACGTCTGCAAGAAATATTTTAAAACGAGCGGATGTTATGGAAGGAGTGCCTGAGATGATACATACAGTACAGGTGGAAGTTACATTTCCAGACGGGACAAAATTAGTTACCGTTCATGATCCAGTTCAATAGGTGAATTATAAATGACAACTAAAATTATATCTAAATTGAATTTAGACGGAGGTATTGATTTATAATGATTCCAGGAGAATATGTTTTATCTGAAGACGATGTACTTTGCAACGAAAACAGGAAAACCATAAAGATTACTGTAAAACATACCGGTGACAGGCCATGTCAAATAGGATCTCATACACACTTCTTTGAAATCAATAAAGTCCTTGATTTTCCAAGAGAGCAAGCATATGGTTATCGATTAAATATACCAGCTGGCACGTCCGTAAGATTTGAACCAGGTGACACAAAGGAAGTTGAATTGTGTGAATTAGGGGGTTCAAAAGTTAGTTTTGGATATAATGGTTTAACAATGGGAAGTATGCATTCAACAAATATAAAAAAATCTGCAATTGAAAAAGCCAAGTTCTTTGGTTTTAAAGGAATGGGTAATTAGGAGAGGATATTATTGGTCTTAAAATTAACAAAAAAACAATATACTGACTTATTTGGCGCAACCAAAGGCGACAAGATTCGTTTAGGCGATACAGATCTCTTCGTTGAGATTGAAAAGGATTTCTTATATCATGGAGATGAATGTGTATTTGGAGGAGGCAAGACACTCCGAGATGGTCAAGCTCAAACACCCGGTGTTACTAATGCAGGAGGCGCTTTGGACTTTGTTATCACGAATGCCGTAGTGATTGATCCTGTTCTAGGGATCGTCAAAGGTGATATAGGTATTAAAGATGGTAAAATTGCAGGTATTGGAAAAGCCGGAAATCCATTAGTAATGGATGGCGTGGATAGAAATCTACTTGTATCTGCATGTACTGAGGCAACTGCAGGTGAGCATACAATCTGTACTCCCGGACATTTTGATACACACATTCACATGATTTCTCCTCAGCAGTATATAGATGGAATCAGCAATGGTATATGTAACATGATAGGCGGAGGTACTGGTCCTGCAGATGGTACAAATGCAACTACTTGTACTCCAGGGTCATTTAACATAAGCAGAATGCTTGAGGCTGTAGAAGATACTCCAATGAACTGGGGCTTTTTAGGAAAAGGTAACGATTCCCATCCTTCCCTTGCCACCCAAATGGAGCAAATCGAAGCCGGTGCTTGTGGACTAAAAGATCATGAGGACTGGGGAACGACAGCAACCGTTTTGGATGCATCACTTCGTGCTGCAGATTTAACCGATGTTCAGGTTGCAATCCATACTGATTCAATAAATGAATGTGCCTATTTGGAAGATACTATTAATGCTATAGATGGAAGAGTTGTTCATAGTTACCATACAGAAGGAGCAGGTGGTGGTCACGCACCGGATATAATTGCTATAGCATCCCAACAAAATGTTTTACCTTCTTCAACCAATCCTACTAGGCCATTCACTGTCAATACTGTTGATGAACACCTTGATATGCTCATGTTTTGTCATCACCTTAACCCTGCTGTTCCAGAAGATGTGGCTTTTGCGGACTCTAGAATTAGAGCTGAAACTATCGCAGCCGAGGATGTAATGCATGATGAGGGCATTCTTAGTATGTATTCATCAGACAGTCAAGCTATGGGTAGAATTGGAGAGGTTGTAATTCGTGCATGGCAAACGGCCGACAAAATGAAAAAAATGAAAGGAAAACTAAAAGATGAGGAAGGCGACAACGACAATTTAAGAGCAAAACGCTATATTGCAAAAACTACAATTAATTGCGCAATCACTCATGGTGTTTCTGATCACCTTGGCTCCCTAGAAGCAGGAAAGTATGCTGATATAGTCATGTATAATACTGCTTTCTTTGCTGCAAAGCCTAAGATGGTCTTTAAAGGAGGATTTATTGCTTGGTCTATAATGGGAGATCCAAATGCTTCTTTGCCAACACCAGAACCCGTCTATTATAGGCCAATGTTTGGTGCCATGGGTAGGGCTGTACAGAAGACTTCTTTTACTTTTATGTCAAAAAAAGCAATAGAATTAGGTGTTCCTCAGAAATTGGGATTAGAAAAAACTGTATTGCCTGTAAGCAATTGTAGAAGTATAGGAAAGAAAGACATGATGTGGAACGATAAAACACCCGAAATCACTGTTGATCCTGAAACATATGAAGTAAAGATTGACGGGCAGATTGCTACCGTTGATCCGGCAAAGGAACTAACATTAGCACAGAGATACTTTATGGCATAAGGTTCCTCTACCCCTCCCAACTATCTTTTTTTCTTATTAAAATCTTCTTCCTTTAATTTCTATTCAGTATTATTTCTGATACATTTATCTCTTGGTCTTTAATGTTAAAAATTATGTCTTCACCACAAAATTTTGGAGTTTGGAAGCCCATTGCTGAAAATATTGAATTCAATGCTTTAGAGTCTAATTCAAACGCCGTAATGGCCGTAGCTGAAACGGTGAGAACCACCCTAGGGCCAAAAGGCCTGGATAAACTTTTGATCGATCAGTCAATGAATAGACATGTATCTAATGATGGTGTTACCATATTACTTTCACTGAGAGCAATTCATCCTGTCGCGAGAATGATAGTAGAAATTGCAGAAAGGCAAGAGCAAAAAGTAGGTGATGGAACAACAACGGCTGTCATTTTGGCAGCTGAGATGATCAAAGAAGGTAAAAGATTAATTCGAGAGCTTGCAGTGCATCCAACTAAAGTCGTTGAAGGCATTGAAAGTGGCATAAAACATTCTTGTGAATTGCTAAAAAAAAGTGCCATAAAGATCAGTCTTGATGCTGCTGAACTCGATCAAATCGTAAAAACGAGCTTGTCATCAAAATTGGATGGTCGAGTATTGCATACGTTGGTAGTTAATGCGTTGCGTACTGTAGGAAAAGATGCAATTTATAACGGATTGTATGATTTTGATAAGGCAGTACAGGTAATAAGAAGAGTAGATGTTGAGGATAAAATTTTTAATGGCATTGTTTTGGAAAGAAAAAGAATCGATCCCGAACTTCCCAGCAAAGTTGAAAATTCAAAAATTCTAATTGTGAGATTGGATTTAAAACCAGTAAAAGAGTCATGGATCAAAGAAAATAGCAAATATCAAGATATTCTTACTATGGAAAAAGATCGTTTGGAAAAATCAAAAAAAATTGTTGATGCCATAGTTGAAACGGGCGCAAATACTCTTTTTATAGCTTCACCTGAAGTGGATCAAATAGTTGAAGATCTGTTTGTATCAAAGGGATTATTTGCGGTTCACATTTCAAACGAAGAAATAGAATATTTGTCAAGGTACACAGGCGCAAAACCAGTTCGAACACTAGATGATTTAAAGAATACCGATATCCTTGGTGTTTCTGAGAAAATCTACGAGGATGAGAATAATGGTATAATATATTTGGAAAACGGCAGTGGAAAGAAGATCATCACTATCCTGATATCTGGTTCTACAAAGGAAACATCGTTAGAGAGATGGAGATCAACAATTGATGGAATTAATGCCGCAGAAGCTGCATTAAATTACGGAATTGTTCCAGGTGGTGGTGCTGCCGAATTGCATATAATTGAAAAAATTAAAAAACTTAAACTCAGTGGATTGGAGCAAGTAGGCCTAGAAGTAGTAACATCTGCACTAGAAAGTATTATGAGACAAATATTAACAAATGCCGGATTTAACGGTTTAGAAAAAGTAATGAATGCTAAAGCTTCCCCCGATGGTTATGGAGTGGATATCGACAGTGGTGAAATTGTAAATATGGTTTCTAAAGGTGTTTTAGATCCAGTTTTAGTAAAAACAATGGCATTGGAAGCATCAGGCGAAATGGCCAAATCTGTTTTGAGGATTGATAAGAATTTAGCTGCAGACGACCTGAATCCTCAAGCACTTGCTGATTCAAAAAGGTGATTACTGTTGCAAATTAGGCATTGTACTGAAAAATCTAATATTGATGATTCCATGTTAATCATCGACCCTTTGCAAATTAGACATGTAATTGTCAAATTTGGAAAATTGTCTTCGATTTCAGGTTTAATAGATCCCAAATCTCACCTCAATCTTGATTATCCCTATCACTTGGTAAGACAATGTGTGGTAGCTCAAAAATTTGAGGTTGGTTCAAAGGTTGAAATATCTGACGGAGGACTAGTATTTGCAGAATTAAATCCTAGCAACTATAAACACTACGGAAAGTATGATTATACTCAAAATTTACAAAATATGATAACGGCTGTGAACAAAATAAGGAATACAAATCCAGATCTAAATAACAATACCAATAATCTAGAATTTCATGATAACAACGTCAATATAGATAATAAAACCTAAATTTCTAGTTATTTTTGTTCACGCTCAGAAAATAATTTTGATACATATATTGACTCAAATTAGGATTAAAGAATTTTGAAATTGTTTTTATGGATAAGATTAACCTCTATATGGTATCTGATGTTAACCATTACAACTGTTATAGGAAATATAAAGAAAGATCCACAATTACATCAAAAATATGAAGAGTCGATAAAAAAAAATACCGTCGAGAATGTAGTAATTGCGAGATCTGAAACCGAGAAGGTTAGAATGAGAAAGGTTTCAGACAAAGAAACTGATATCGGATTTATTTTGCCCTCTAGAACCCATCTTAAAGATGGTGATGTAGTTTTTCTTGATGAAACTAAAATGATTGTCATAAAATTATCTCCCGAGCTTGTGGCTATCTTGAATATTAAAAACCATACACATAATCATAAACATGATCATGAACATAAGCAATCTAACGAGGATGAACTTACTAATGTGGCAATAAAAGTAGGACATACTATTGGAAACTTACATAGGCCATTAAAAATCGAAAATCGTGATATCATTTTTCCTATTCAAAGTCCAGATGAAATAAATCTATTCTTAAGAATGTTGTCAGATTTAAGAGACTATATAGAAATTCGCTCCGAGCACCTCATTTTCGAGCCTGATCAAGGTTTTGATATTCATGCCCACTGAAAAGACTAATAAATCCACACTGTCCATTGCGGATTTAAGTTTCTTACAATTATCTGATTCTTTTTTTCCTACCGGTTTGTATACCACTTCAAATGGCCTGGAATTATTATTCTATGATAAAAACAGAAAGCTAACATACGGCGAGATTTTGGATTTTATCAAAGCTTACCTTGTACAGCAAATTGGACCCACTGATTGCTGTGTTATAGGTAATGTGTATGATAGTATTCTAAAGAAAGACTTTAAATCGTTGTTAGAATTGGATACTACATATTATTTTATGAGGCTAGTAGATGAAACTCGTTCAGCTTCAACAAGATCAGGAATCCAGTTCCTAAGATGTGTTTCTGCATTTATTCATAACGATGAATATTTGGATTTCTATTCAAAAAATATTAAAAGCGGTAATGCAAAGGGTGTTTATCCTATATCATTCGCCTTAGGATGTAATTCTATGAAAATAACTAAGGAGCGATCTGGTTTGATGTTGCTATATGGATTTGTTGTTAGTGTAATTGGAGCTACTCTTAGATTGGGTATTCTGCAGCATATTGAAGGGCAGATGCTTATAGATGAGATGAAACCAGTGATTTTATCAACGGTGAAAAAAAATATCAATAGACCTCTTAATAGTATGTGGCAATTTATTCCTCAACTTGATATAATTCAAATGCATCATGAACAAATGGATTCAAAAATGTTTATAACTTGATTTTTTCCTTTATTTTTTTGTGGCACTTTTAAGAATTCCACGCATAGGCATAGGAGGACCTGTTGGATCAGGAAAAACCATGTTAATCGAACAATTAGTTCCTATTTTAAAGAATGATGGATATAATGTTGGAATTATTTCTAACGATGTTGTTTCTAGAGAAGACGCCGATAGAATGAGAAAAAACCTTGCCACCGAAAAAGGACTAATGCCCGCGGATCTAGTAATAGGAATTGCTACCGGAGGTTGCCCTCATACTGCAGTCAGAGAAGATCCTTCAATTAATATATCTGTTGTAGAGGAGATGGAATCTAAACACCCAACTCTTGACTTAATAATTATTGAAAGTGGGGGCGATAACATTACAACCACCTTCAGTCCTGCGTTGGCCGACTATTTTATTTATATTATTGATGTTTCTGGAGGGGATAAATATCCAAGAAAGCGTGGACTTGGTATTGAAACATCTGATTTATTGGTAATCAACAAGATAGATATTGCTTCCTTCATAGGTGCCGACCTAAGCATCATGGAGCGAGATGCCAAGATTGTTCGAAATGATAAGCCATATGTTTTTGTTAACAGCAAAACAGGTCAGGGTGTTAAAACCGTGGCAGAACAAATCGTAAAGGATGTATTATTTGATGCGCCTCCTAAATCTGTGACTATCAATTAATCTTAATGATTTTCAATGAGTTTGTATAATCTTTCTTATTGTACTCCTGAAAATATTCCTGATGAAATTCTAAATTATGATAATACGTTGGAACAATTGGCTGTTGGACAGTCCGGTAAATTAGGTGTTTTACAGCTGGGTCTAGAAAATGATCCAGATAGTCATAAAACATCTATAAAACACCAATATTACAAAGTTCCCTTATGCATAAAGCGTGCTCTTTACCTTGAAGAAACCTTTCCCGAGATGGCTTATGTTTATATTATTTCTCCATCTGGAGGCATTTTACAAGGTGATAGATATCGAATTGACATTACACTTACCAATTCAGCTAAATCACACGTTACTACTCAAAGTGCCACTAGAATATACAGGATGAATAAGAATTTTGGATCTCAAATAATAAATTTGAACGTTGATAAAGATTGTTACTTAGAATATATCCCTGATCAAATAATACCATTTAGAGATTCTAGATTCTATCAGGTTACAAATATTAAGGTTCATGATGAAGCTACCTGCATTTATTCTGAAATTTTATCTCCTGGCAGGGTTGCTAGCAATGAATCTTTTGAATATGATATTTGCTATATGAAAGTCAAGTCAGTAAATCAAGAGGATAAATTGAGACTAATTGATGTGGCAAAAATAGAACCCAAGATAGAAAATATACGATCTTTTGGAATATTAAATAATTATGAAATACTGGGGAATATTTATATTCTAACCCCTAAGGATAAAGTAAACCCTATACAAAATGAAATACTAGAAACTTTGTCTGGGACAAAAAAAGCTATTGGCGGATGTACAAAATTGCCAGACGAAAATGGTTTATTAATCCGGTTGTTAGGCTCATTTGTTTATGATATCCGTGACATAATTTATTCTATAGTTAGAATAGTAAGAAGAAATGTTCTAAATGTTTCCTTTAGTGGAATCAGAAAGGCCTAAGTAGGCCTCTATACTACTATAAATGTATTTTTTGTCTCAAAGCCAATAACTCGCCTTTAAAAAAATTAATAAAATCGTTCACAAGAATTTAGGATGCCCGAAAATTTTTTTAATAACACCAAAATAATATTTGTAGCTACCTTTACAGCGCTTTTGTCTTTACTCTCGGTGATAGTCTCCACAAACATTGATAATAATCTAAATTCGGTTTATGCTACTGCTAACAAAACATTAAACGTCGTTACATCTATATCTCCAATAACTAATATTGTCAAAAATATAGCAGGAGACAAAATAAATCTGACTGGTTTGGTCCCAGAAGGTGTAAATTCCCATACCTTTGAACCAGTCCCATCTGATATAATAAAATTAAGCAATGCAGATCTTGTTATCATTAACGGGTTGTTTCTAGAGGACAATATGGAAAAAGTTGTAAATGAGTCCCTTAAGAACAAACCAGACATTCAATTGTTAAAACTTGCAGATACCACTATTGATTCGACAGGCTGGATCTTTGATTTTAGTTTTCCCAAAGAACAGGGTCATCCAAATCCTCATTTGTGGTTAAATCCGGTAAATGCTATGAAGTTTGCTAATTTAACAAAAAATAAATTAATCGAGATGGATCCCAATAATACTGCTCATTATACGGAGAACACTGAAAAGTACATTGCTTTACTAAAACAGCTAGATAAAGGCATAAAAGCAGCCGTACAAACTGTACCTCCAGAAAATAGAAAATTGATAACCTATCATGATTCTTGGGCATATTTTGCACCAAGGTATAACATGACCGTGATGGGCGCTGTGCAACCATCAGATTTTTCAGAACCATCACCTCTTGATATAGCCAAATTAATTGATCAAATAAAGGCTGAAAAGGTACCGGCTCTCTTTGCATCAGAGGTCTTTTCAAACAGAATTACTGATCAAATAGCTAGAGAAGCTGGTGTAGATATAGTACATACCTTAAGAGACGATTCACTTCCTGGTAATTTAACAAGTCCCAATCATACGTATGTGGGAATGATGCTTGATAACATGGAGAAAATGATAATCCCGTTAGGTGGGAATACTAGTAGTTTGACTAACATTAATCCTGAGAATACATACACACAATAAATTTTATATTAAATATTAATAAACATCTCAAATTATATCATTAGAATGGGCTCCTTCGACTATCTAAAATTATCTGGTGTATCGTATGGATTTACTTATCATGATTTTGTTGTAGAGGGAGTTGATTTGTCTATACCAAAAGGTCGATTTGTTTCTATAGTAGGTCCTAGTGGATCTGGAAAAACTACTTTATTAAAACTAATGTGTGGAATTTATGATCCTTGGAATGGGGATGTTGAGTACATTTGTAAGAATGACTGCGATTCCATTTTCTATTATCCTTCTGTTGGATATGTTCCACAGATAGAAACTATTGACTGGAATTTTCCAGTTTCTGTGCAAGAGGTCATAGCAATGGGATCATGGAACTACAAAAGTTATCTTCCGTGGATAGATAAAAAATTGAAAAACCAGATTAAAGATACATTGAAAATATTGGGATTGAGTGGCTATGAAAAACGACACATACGTGCACTTTCTGGAGGAGAGCAACAACGTGTATTTTTGGGTAGGGCATTGATTAGAAACCCTGATATTCTTATTTTGGATGAGCCAACAACGGGGCTGGATTATGTTTCAAGAGAAAAAATATTTGATATATTAAAAACACTCAATAACAATGGAATGACTATAATTTTATCTACCCATGATATAACTCATATTGCTAATCGTTCTCCTTGGGTTATTTGCTTTAATAAATATGTGATCGCTGAAGGTCAACCTCAAGATGTTCTTAAAGACGATAACCTTCTAAAAACATACGGACTTTCAGATTACAAAATAAAATAGTGAAGATCATTTGATTGATCTTCTGTTACCATTTCAATATGAATTTTTTATAAAGGGAATTATAGTTTCAGTTTTACTTGGGGGTATTTGTGGCTTAGCCGGAGTATATATTGTTTTAAGAGGACTAAGTTATGTTGGTCATGGACTTTCACATGCTGCTTTTGGAGGAGCAATAGTGGGAAATATTGCAGGTTTGAACTACTATGTTGGAGCAATTATTTGGAGCTACTTGGCTTCTTTTGTAATCTTTGAAATAAGTAAAAGAAATAAAATTAAACCTGATGCTGCAATAGGGCTAGTTACCACTGCTATTTTTGCATTTGGAGTGTTACTAGTAAGTATGACAAATAGATATACAAGGAATTTCGAATCTCTTTTATTTGGAAATATTTTGGCTATTACCGAACAAGATCTTTATATTATTGTTTCGGTAACAATACTTTCAAGTGCCTTCTTTTTTTTACTCCATAAGCGCTTGGTTTTTTCCTTTTTTGATAACGAAAGTGCCAAAATAAGTGGGATCAAGACTTCATATATCGAACTACTTTTTTCATTTGTTCTGGCTACCATAATTATTGTTTCGATGTCGTCCATTGGAGTAACATTACTCGCATCAGTAATAGTAGGTCCAGCCATTTCTGCCAGGATGTTATCAAATAATTTTTCAAATGTTGTATTTCTTTCAATTGTCATAGGATCGGTTGCATCTTTTTCTGGCATGTATGTTAGTTTCTTTTTGGATTCTTCATCTGGTCCTACCATCGTCATGTTTGTTACTTTGGGCTTTGGGATAACGGCTTTATATGCAGTCTTTAAGAAAATATATCATTCTCATAGTCATGGTGGTGTGTCTCACTCACATCCACATTTACATACCGATGAACATCGACATGAACATAAACATCCCTAAAGGTCCAATGCCTCAATTTTTTTTGAGCTGGTTTTTAAGATGACGCGTGATTACTGCAAAAGAAAAATTAGATTACCTTTTCTCTTCTCTTCTTTTCTTTAAGTATTATGCCAATTTTTCTAAACCTTTAAAGAATGTAAATCCAGCAAAGGTTATGCCTGCCATTACTTGCGAAAAAAAGTCATTTTCATATAAATTGACCGATATGTTTTTTCCTCCAGTCTTCAACGATTTCATGTAAGTTTGTTTGGTAAATTCATCAATCATCTTTGCAAGATCTCCACTCACTACATAATTATTTAGCAAGCCAACGTATTCATCACTACCTACAGAAATTATTTGAGCTTTTATTTCATAGTCAAATTTTTCTTTTGGATTATTTCCTTCGATATAATATTCTGCGATATTGTCTGCCAAATAACGTGCTTGTCTTACCGCGATTTGTGCTAATGGAGGATATAATATCCCTTTAGAGTTTTTCATTGCTGCCAAATCACCAATCGAATAGATGTTTTTATACTGATTAGTTTGGCAATACTCATTAACTATTATCCTGCCATCATTAGTCTTGTCGATTGTAGGCTCTATGTCTATACTATATCCCCTTACTCCTGCTGTCCATATTATTAAGGAAGAATTAATCTCAAGACCATCCTTAAGAAATAGAGTACGTTCTTCAACTCTTTCCACAAGTGAGTTATGGAAAATCCTTATACCTTTGTCTTTTAGAATCTCTTCAGTTTTATTTTTGACTCTGATATCCCATCCAGGTAGGATAGTTGAAGTGGCCTCGATTATGTTTACTTTAATATTGCTTTTATTTGGTGAAGCATTTATTGTCTCTGCCAAGGCGCTGCCAAGACTTACACCTGTGGCCCCGGCTCCTACTATTACTATATTGTGTTTTATATTTTCTTCACTAATTATTTTTGAAATATGATCATGAATAATTGAGGCGTCATATATTGATCTAATAGGTAGGGTATATTTATCAGCACCCGGTATATTGAAGTATTTTGTGGAAGACCCCAAACAAACTACCAATTCATCATATCTGATATCTCCTGAATTCAAAGATATAAGATTCTTGTCAGGAACTATTCTCTTTATATCGTCTTGAATAAAACGTACATTTTTGCCTTGAATTAGGGATGAAATTGGAATTTTCAATTGCTCGGCGGTTCTAAAACCGGATGCTACTAGGTGTATTTCTTGCATCAGCTGATGATAATTGTTCCTATCAATCAGTATTATCTCATTTGAATGCTTGTCTAGTTTTGATGAAAGGTTAGTACTCAGAAAAATTCCCGCATAGCCTGCACCCAGGATTACTATTCTCTTTTTTGTTGTCGACATTTTACATCATCTTTTTACTCAATTTTCTTATCTGTGGAATATTCTTTATTTTTCAATTTAACTTTTTTTATTAAAAGTTCTATTACTAAGAAGACTACAATCGACACTGCTATGCTTGGAATTGTTGAACCTATGTTTAGTGCAAAATCTTCAACATGGAGTGGCGAAATGGGGGAGAGAACAAAGTAGGTAATACTTCCAACGAAAAATGAAAAAAAAGATGATATTTTGAACTTGTTGTTTTTTTCATAGAATTTTTCGATAGATACTCGTCCTTTTCTTAGAATGTAATAATCCGTCAAAACAATTGCAAATAGCGGGGCAAATAGTGCTCCTATTATCAACAAAAAGTTTTCATACTGATAAATTGGAATTAGATTGGACAGTATTACTCCTACTATTGTGAAAAAAACAACAAGATATTTGTAATTTATTTTGTTCCATATGTTCTTAAATGACATTGCAGATGAAAAAATATTTGCAAAAACGTTATCTACTTCGTCGACGATTAGTACCAGAAGGATAAATCCATAAAAGAAGGTTTGAATTGCAAGTAGTATTGCAAATATGTCACTAATGCCTAATAAGAGCCCAATTACATAAAAAAGACAGTTTGTAATTGAAAATCCAATAAATGTTCCAAAAAAAGCGTTTTTGCTTTTTTTAGCAAACCTATTGTAATCTGCAACCAGAGGTAGCCATGATAACGGCATTGCAATTACTAAATCCAGAGAATTAAAAAAACTAAAACCGCTAGAACCTGAATTTATTATGCTGGCTGTATCTACATTATTGGCTCCTAATATTATATTTATAAGCATGATGATTGTTGAACCGTATACAACCCAGACCGCAAACTTGGTGAGCCATTGTTTAACTATTTTCAAGGGTCCCAAAATGCAGAAGAGAATGATTACTATTCCAAAAACGATCGACCAAACATAAAAATCAATATATCCATTACTAAAAATATTTGCAGCTTTTGATAATATTGTTATTTCAAAAGTCGACCAGCCTATTAATTGAAAGATATTTAAGATTGTAAGAAAATACGACCCATGCAGACCAAAGGCTGGTCTCATGCTTACTATTGAAGGAATTGAATGGTCGCTACCTATTTTGCCTGCTAGGGCTAATAAAACAGAACCTACAATCGATCCTACAACTATTGCAATAATTGCTTCTCCTAAATTTGAAGAAGAAATAAATGAACCTGCAGAAATTACCAGTAGTCCGATGCCTAAACTAGACCATAATACAAAAAAATTTTTTCCTGATAATGTCTGGTATTTCTTATCTATTGGATTTATCCCAAAATCAGAATTGTCTTCTAAAAATTTCACAACTATTTCACCTAGAATTATTTTTATAAGATGATAATATTGTCGAATATAATTTTATCATAGATTGCTATCTATACTTGCAGTAATTACATAAATTTAAATTTGTTCTTATTCATTTTCAAGTAATGTCCTTTGGAGTAGATACACTGGGTCTCTTAATCGAAAAACTAAAACAATTAGTTAATGATACTCAAGATAATTATGAATCTTTTTTTGATTCAACTCAGTTATTTAAACAAGGAAAAATGGAAAGTAATGAATATTTTTCAAGAATGGGTGAATTCCTTGTATCCTCTTCAGCCTTAAATTTTTTAGCTTGTCGTGTAATTCTTGAACTTAAAACAGCACTCGATAAAACTGGTTCTGCAAAAGGCAAAGGTGAACGGTCTGGTACTTCACCTTCTACCATTCCTTCCTCCTATCCATCAGGATCAGGAAATAGTGGTAATATAGATGGCGGTAGTGCTGGTGCTGGTGGTGGTTTTGGAGTAGATGGTTTTATATCTGCTGGCGGTAATGTGGGGTCCTCCTCCCCTTCCTCCCCCTCTAATTCTATTTATCCCTCAGCCCCACCTCCTACTAGTGAAGAATACGATCTTCCTTTGCCACAAGAAGTTCCTACCTACAAACCAGTAGATATCATAATTACTAAACAAGACTTGCCTAACTCAGAAGGGTTAAAAAAAAACTGTATTGTTTGTGCTGCGTCAATTCCAAAACAAGCAAAATTTTGTAATAAATGCGGCAATTCACAATAATTAATAAACACAATTTTTTAGTATATGTAATGAAAATCTTTAATGGGCGATTGGCTACTGAAGATTACATGTCCACCCATTCCCTAACCTTTTCCACACCTGAAATGACACTAAAAAAATTTGCGCTTTGGTTGGGTGAACAAATCAAAGATTCCAAAACAGATACACCTACTCCTCGTCTACTTTTATACTTAGAAGATAAATCCGAATCAAAGACCGGGATGTCATTTTCTCCTTCTAGTTACCTTCCGGACGTAGATGAGACGTTTAAACCCACGGGTGCTATCGCAGATTTTTACTCCACACAGCATGAAAATACTTCAAACACTAAACAATCTGGAGATATTGAAAAAAAATACTGTATTAATTGCGGTGGTACGATCAAATATTCTTCTAAATTTTGTAATAAGTGTGGATATGTTCAGGAGTAACTAGTCTTAGGAAATGGACTGATTTTTTCTTTCCTTGACTGATTTTTCCTTCAGGATTATATAACACTCATTGCACAAAGTGTCAGAAAATAAATAATTAATAGAATAAAATTTTACCTTATTGCATAATTTACAGGCCTTCATGTTTTTTCTGACAGGTTACATATTTTTAGGATTACCTTATTAAATTATATACTCTGTGAAGTTTTTTAAACTGAATGACCAGAGTATTCTCATTCATATTTTTTTTTATATCTGTATGGTTTGGATTATCTTCGATTTTATCATATATAGTATTTGTTCATAATCTCAATTATTTCTATTACTACATTATATGGATAGGTTGCTTTGTTGTTTCCTTATTACTTTTTTTGAAACCTATAGTATCAATGCGTCAAGTATTTCGAAACAGAGTCTCAACAAGTATTTCTTGGCCATTTCTTATAAAATTGATAAATGGCTTAACCTGGGCTCTACCATTTCTTTTGATTCCCTTTTTCCCAAAGTATTATCCATTTTTGTTGCTTACTGGTTTGTCCTTGGGTAACATTTCAACTTTTATATTTTTAAAGAAATATTCTAAAATATTCAGTATCGAACAATTAATAACTGGTGCGTTGCTCCTTTCATCCTTATTAATTGTTACAATTTATTATAATTTCACAGATCATTATGAAATTATACTTTTTTTTACTAGAGTCATGATTTCAGTTTCATACGGAATAGGAGGACTAGTGGGTTATTTTAAGAACACTGATGATAATGCCACCGCAGTATCATCGTCAAGTTTACATTAGTGAATGAGGGTAAAGATCATTATTGAAAGAAAAATCTAGTTCCATTAATAATTTTTCTGAGGCTGTTTGCATATTTAGTGGTGGTTTGGATTCTATCAGCGCAGCTGCGTATTTGAAAAAAATGGGATTAGAATTGTATTTAATTTCTTTTGATTACGGACAACGTGCATCCAATGAATTGCTCATTGCAAAGCGCTTTTCAAAATTATTGAAGAGTAAAAAACACGAAATAATTAATATATCGTTTCTAAAAACCTTGCTTGGGAAAACAAATATTTTGACCGGATCTAGATCCAAAATTCCATCAACTTTTGACTATAGCATGGTCGTACCTTTAAGAAATACTGTTTTTTTAACTCTTGCTTCTGTATGGGCGACTTCTTTAAATATTCCTCTGGTGATATATGGTGCTCATTCGGGAGATATTCAATATCCTGATTGTCGTCCGTCTTTTACACGTTCTCTAGAAAAAGTACTTTATATGTCTGAAATTGATGGAATTAAAAAGGGGATAAGAAAAAAGCTTCATATTTGGTCCCCTGCTATTGACAACTTAAGTAAATCTGAATTGCTTTTGATAGGCTATAAAATATTGGGTGACAAAATTTTTCAATCTTGGAGCTGTTATTTAGGATCTACCGATAAAAAAACTAATCTTTCAAAACATTGTGGGATTTGTGAGTCTTGCATGAATCGAAAACAAGCAATTTTGAATGCTGGTTTGGAGGATAAAACAAATTATGTCAGTCATTAACCCGAAAATCAATAATGGTACTGAAAATTATGAGGACCATAATGGCTATAATGGCGGTCTTTCTATTACAAATAGAAATAACAAGGTTCAATTAAATGAAATATTTGTAAGCATTGAAGGCGAGGGCATTCTTGCAGGAACAAAGACTTTATTTATCCGTTTTTCAGGCTGTCATCTCAAATGTCATTGGTGTGATACAAAATATTCTCTGTCTCCTAAAAGCGGCAAAAGTTATACCATAAATGAAGCTAAATATCTTATCCTTCAACATCTTCAACCTAACCTATATAAAGTCAATTTTACAGGAGGAGAACCTTTATTACAAACTCAATCATTGATTGCTCTGGCAGATTTTGTTAAAACTGAATTAAAGATTAAAACATATTTAGAATCATCCTGTTTTGACTGGAAAAGGTTTGAATTGGTTTTGCCTTATTTTGATATTTGTAAAGTTGAATTTAAAACATCTGATTCAAAAGTAGTCGAATCTAAATACTATGAAAATCTTTTACAAAATGAACTAAGATGTTTAGATATTTCATTAAATAGGACCGATAAAATTTCATTTATAAAAATTGTATTTACAAATTCCACAACATTAGATGAAGTTAGAGACTTACTTTCTAGAGTTTTTGAGCGTCCAAATATTAGTAATTTGAGTGGTATAACACTACAGCCTAGCTATCAATATGACTCTCCATCTACTAAGCAAATATTGAAAATATATGATGAAGTTTGTAGTTTTTATAAAGATGTAAGAGTGATTCCACAAATGCATAAATTATTGGGTATGAGTTAATATTTTTAGATGGTTATTTTGCTACAAACCTTAGATTTATAAAAAGATAAGGTTATAATAAAGACCGAATCTTTATAGGTAAAATAAGTATGGTGAACACAATCTTTCGGGTACAGTCGCATAAATTCACTCAAGAAAATATACAAACTACTCTTGTTTGTTCCAACTGTGATGAGGTCTTCACCAAAGAATTTCTACTAGACCTTGAAGGTCAAACAATCGAATTTAAGTGTCCAGTTTGTGGAAACTTAGGAGAAGCAGATATTCCATATAAAACCGCGGAAGAGCGTGAAGAATTCGAAGAAGATTTCGATGATGTAACAGAAGAGGATGGTGGCGATGAGTTCGAGGATGATTTTTAATTAGATTTGTCGTTTTTCAAATTTATTTTGCCTAATTGTGCTAAAAAGGCTGCTAGTTGTATTTCAGGGTGCGCACCATTTGCGAGTCTGTAATCGTATTCTGCAATTATAGATGAAATTTCATAGGGATCTTTTAAATCAAGCTTATAAATCTCTTCATTGGCATATTTTAGAAAATCTGTTTCTGAAACTCCATAAACATATAGTAATTCTAATAATTTTATTCTAGACTCATTAAATTTTGAATCAATGGCTAATTTTATTATTTCAGCTATTATACTTTTTCCAGATATACCTATTGCATTTTGAACCTGCTGGATGCTTATATTTCCATTTACTGAGGCAGCTTGCAATATGTTGATTGAATGTCTTAAATCACCATTTGTATGTTCATATATTTTACGAAGTGCTTTCTCTTCGACTTTTACTCCCTCACTTTTACAAATATCCTTCAAATATTCAATTACTTCTTCCTCAGAAACCTTTGAAAATCGAAAAATTACGCATCTACTTTGTATTGGTTCAATGATATGTGAAAGATAGTTACAAATAAAAATAAACCTAGTAGTTCTGGCACTATCTTCTATAATTCTTCTCAAAGCTGTTTGAGCCTCTGTGGTCATTTCATCTGCTTCATCTAAAATAATGATCTTAAACGGCTTTTCATTTTTTTCCTGATTTATAGAAATCTTCATTATCGATGCAAATTCTTTTACTCTTTCACGAACCATTTTTATTCCTCTTTCATCTGATGCATTAAGCTCTAAAGTATCTCTTTTCCAATTATCTCCTAGCATTTGTTTTGCAAGGCATAAAGCTGTGGTAGTTTTACCTATCCCTGCAGATCCTGTAAACAATAAATGTGGTAATTCGTTAGGTTTCTTCATTAAATTTTCTAAGCCTTTTACAATTTCTTTTTGATTAATTATCTGAGTTAGATGTTTTGGTCTATATTTTTCGACCCACATGATATCAGAAATAACCTCAGGCTTCTGCTCTTGCTGCCTTTTTTCCATCGTGATATAATGTCAATCTTTTTCTAATTTAAAATTATTCAATACTCTGTAGAGGATACCATTATCCAGACATTGAAATTTTATTAACTAAGGATGATAATTACATATGTGAATTCATTGCTGCCGTCCAATAATGATGTTGATTATATTGCAAATAACTTAATTTTAGGTGTAGATGATATTTCAATCCTCTATACTTTTTCTACTCTAGAATATCTTCTAAAGGATGTACGAGTAATATATTTAAAGGATATTGAAATATCGATAAAACCACTTATTTTTATTAGCGCTAAAGAAGGAGATATGACTTCAGTTCCAAGATGGATCTCTGTTATTTTGAGAGAACAAGGTCTAGTAGAAATTCATGACGATGATCAATTATCATATATTAAAAGGGCATTGAATAGAGAAAGAATATCACCTAGCCATGAGGTATCTACAATAGAACCAGATTTTTATGCACGCGTAAATAATTATCTTCGTACAACCGAAGATAAAGATAGAGAATCATTAATAGTATCTTTGAACCCATTCATAGCATCTAGATTACAAAAGATAGTCAAACTTTCTGCCTCCTCTCCCTTGGTGCCGGAGCTTGAAGAAAAACTATCATTAGAAGAAAGACTTCTCTATGAGAATTTTCACAATATGACGTCTAATTTCAAAAAATTGGTGTTAAAAATTGAGTAATACTGATCCTCAGAATCCATCAAATATGCAGGAACAAGAACAACAAACCATATCTGCATTATCAAATGAATTGGAGGTTTTTTTACGTTCATTTAAGGATCGTGATGGTAATTACAAGTATTTTGATAAAATTAATAATATGATGGCGACATCTTCAACTTCTATTACTATTGACTATATTGATTTTGATAGTTTCAGTCCACTACTTGCAAAGGATATCACTCACAATCCAGATGAAATGCTTTCAGCTTTTAATGAGGCCGTTATTTCAATTCTATTGGAAATTCATCCAGATTATACAAATGAGATTAGAGAGCATATTCGAGTAAGAATAGGAAATTATGCTGTTCAAAAAGGACTGCGTGACATAAATGCCGATGTTATTAACAAGTTACTGGGTGTTTCCGGAATGGTAGTACGTTCCTCAGAAGTTAAACCACTAGGAAAAAGAATTGCCTATAGATGTCTCAATTGCAATCAAATTAGTTTTTCGCAATTAAAGGGATTATCTTTAAAAAAACCACAAAGATGCCTTAATTGCTCAGAAAAAGAAATGGAGATGGATGTAGAAAGCAGTCTCTTTATTGATTTTCAGTTAGTTAGATTACAAGAGTTGCCTGAGGATCTTCCTGCAGGACAACTCCCTCACTATATAGAGGTAACAATTCTTGGTGATTTGGTTGACCAGTGCAGACCAGGGGATAGGATTATGTTGACCGGAATTATTAGAATAGATCAAGAAGCATCTTTTGTTTCGGGGAATTCCACCACTCAAAGGACTTCTCTGTTTAGATTGCGAATGGAGGGTAATAATATAGAATATCTTGGAGGTAGAGCTGGAGATAAGAAAACTCGATCAATAGAGCGAATTTCAATTAGTGCAGAAGACGAACGACAAATACTAGTTTTGTCAAAAAAACCTGATATCTATGATAAACTAGTATCATCATTTGCTCCACATATCTATGGACACGAAGTCATAAAAGAATCTATTTTGCTCTTAATCGTAGGGTCAATTACCAAAAAGTTAGATGACGGGTCAACAAGAAGGGGAGATATCAACGTTCTATTGGTTGGCGATCCGGGAACAGCCAAGTCTGAAATGCTTAAATTTGCTGCAAAAATAGCTCCTAGGGGATTATATACATCTGGAAGAGGTTCCACTGCAGCGGGACTAACAGCTGCTGTGGTGAGAGATAAATCTGGAATAATGATGCTTGAAGCAGGGGCTGTAGTACTTGGAGATCAAGGGTTGGTTTGTATTGATGAATTCGATAAGATAAAAGCCGAGGATCGTTCAGCGCTTCACGAAGTTATGGAACAGCAAACTTGTTCAGTTGCTAAAGGTGGTATTGTAGCAACATTAAATGCGAGAACCTCTATCCTGTCCGCTGCGAATCCAATGTATGGCAAATACGATCCTTATAAAAATATCACTGAAAATGTAAATCTCCCAATTCCTCTACTTACAAGGTTTGATCTTGTTTATGTTATACGCGACCTTCCAGAAAAAGAAAAAGATAGTAAAATCGCCGGCCATATTTTAGAAATTCATAAGGATGTCCAAAAATCATCTCAAGCCGCTATTAATATAGATTTATTCAGTAAATATTTGGCATTTGCTAAACAAATTGTTGAACCCGAGCTAACTCGAGAGGCGATAAATATTATCCGTGATTATTATATGAAGATGAGAAATGTTGATTCAGATAGTATGATTACCGTTACACCCAGGCAATTAGAAGGTCTGGTGAGACTTGCTACTGCTCGCGCAAGATTGCTGTTAAAAGATAAAGTCGGAAAAGAGGATGCCGAGAGATCGTTGTTTCTAGTTCAAAGAATGTTGGAAACCGCAGGCGTTGATGTTAATACTGGTAAAGTTGACCTGGGTGTATTACATGGAAAACCTTTTAGTGAAATATCAAAACTAAAACTTTTCATGGAGATATTTTCCAGTCTTTCCGGAGAAGAAAAGAATGACGTTGAAGAGAATGTGTTCATTGGAGAATTAGTAAAAACCGGTAAATTTAGTGATTCAGATGCTAAATCGCACATAAAAAAGGCGATGAACGATGGTCAAATTTATGAAAGAAAAGCTGGATTCTATTCTAAAGCCTAAGGACTTTAAACAACCAAACAACCAATACATCATACGAAAAAATATTTATTATATACCCATGCCTCTTCAATTGCCTTGACTATAGTTTCTGATTCCTATATGGGATTCTTTTTGCCTAGTAACATTTACGAAAGATTATCAAAATTTCTTGATGGCGATTCGGACTTTCCATTCGTCGATCAACATGAAATTTTGGGAATTTTTTTTCTCTTCGGAAAAGATTTTGGAGTCAAAAACGATTTAGATGTATTATCTGCAAAAGATATCACACGAAAAACTATTGATCAACTAAAGCGTGAAATTTTTCTATCAAAAAACATAGCTCCTTCGAATATTAAATTGATTAAAGAAAATTATCAAAGAAGGGTTCTTCAAATTTATGTTGAAATGCAAAATAGCCCTCCATTTGAAGAAAGGGAAATAAATAAAAGGATTAGCCGAGACCCTACTTTGCTTATGTACTGTTATGCTCACCATATTTCATACTACAGACAAAAATGTTTTTTTAAAATTTATGATCCTTTTAAAAGAGATCAATTAGATAAAAAATTACATAGTTTCTTGTTAAATCGAATGGTTATGTTAAGCTATAATGTAGAAAAACCTGCTGATTTGCCTTATGATACTTTGAATCCATTTATTGATTGGATAATTCAAAATAATACATCCGGATTTAGATCAGTATTCTGATTCTGATTCTTATTACTTCTTAATTATTAAATTAATTATTATTCACAACGTACATTAATTGGTCTATTGTAATCTATAACATGTCAATCCAAGATGAATCTGGTTATATGTCCTTGTTAGATAGATTACAAAATAAACTAGGAAATGTGGTAAAGAAAGAAGTTGCCAGACTTGAAGTTCCTGTTCCAAGAGTAATATGGGTTGGACAACGAACAATTTTTAGAAATTTCATGGATTTTCCGAAGGCATTAAGACGTGATCCTGAAAAATTATTACTATATCTAAATAAGGAGTTAGCATCTGCAGGGTATATTACTGGTGAACGGGTTATTTTTTTGGGCAGAAAACCTATATCCTCATTTGGAGGTTTAATAGATCGATATGTAAAGGACTATGTTATTTGTCCTGTTTGCGGTAGCCCAGATACTAGGACAGAAAAAATTAAAAAGCTAGGCTTTATGATATGTGAAGCTTGTGGTGCAAGATCTTCTATAAAAAGTAATTATGCTTGATTGGCTTAATTGATTGATAATCACCATATCGACTGTATGCAATATTCTCTTATCATATTTTCTTTGCTTCCGGGTTTCGCTATAATCGATATGTAATTATTAGATTTAACCAAAATAATTATTATTATGGATAAAACTAAAAACAAAGATCAAGTAAAAAATGATCAAGATAATGATTATCTGTTATTAGATGATAACGCTGATGAATCTAATCAAAATTTAAAAACTGAATTATCCGTTGAAGATATGGCTGCCGAATTAAAGGACACAAGAGACGATTTGGAACACTATCGAAAATTGTATGACGACACATTTAACAAATTAAAATATAGTTTAGCAGATTTCGATAATTATAGAAAAAATATTGAAAAACAAAACGCCTTGAGGATACTTTCAGTGAAGGCCGATATTTTATCAACTGTGGTTAATTTACGCGAAGATTTTATACGTGCTTTAGATACGCTAAAACACCACAAAGTCGATATTTCAATTCTCGAAGGATTGACGAATATACTAAAAAATATTGATCTCTTTTTAGAAAAAGAGAATGTTATAGAAATAAAAGCATTGAATAGTGTTTTTGATCCTAACTTTCATGAAATTATAGGATTTTCTTATGTTGAAGATGATACGGAAGAAAACATTATTACTAAGGAGATTAGGAAGGGCTATTTATTGAATGATCGTGTTCTTCGTCCCAGTTTAGTAGAAGTTTCCAAAAAGATAATTAAAAATATCGATAATGATAATAAAGAGGATACAAAAGGAGATGAAGTTTAAATGGGAAAAATAATAGGAATTGATTTAGGAACTAGTAATTCTGCCGCTGCTTCTTTGATCGGTGGAAAGCCAGTTATAATACAAGCTGCTGAAGGCGCCTCAATAGGAGGGAAATCCTTTCCATCCGTAGTTGCATTTTCGCAAGATGGTCAATTAATGGTCGGGGAACCTGCTAGACGTCAAATGCTTTCAAATCCTGAAGGAACTGTTATTGCCGCTAAAAGGAAAATGGGCACTGATTATAAGTTTAAAGTATTGGGGAAAGAATATACTCCACAACAAATATCTGCATTTATTCTTCAAAAAATCAAGAAGGATGCTGAAGCATTTCTTGGCGATACCGTCGATAAAGCTGTAATTACTGTTCCTGCTTATTTTAATGACAATCAGAGACAAGCTACAAAAGATGCTGGAGAAATCGCCGGGCTAGAAGTGGTAAGGATAATTAATGAACCTACCGCTGCTTCACTAGCATTTGGATTAGATAAAGTCCAACATGATCTCAAACTTATGGTCTTTGATTTTGGAGGAGGAACCTTAGATGTTACCATTATGGAAATGGGTGGTGGTGTATTTGAGGTCAAGAGTACTTCAGGTGATACTCAACTTGGTGGTACAGATATGGATAATATTTTGATAGATTATCTTGTAAATGAATTCAAGAACCAGTCTGGAATAGACATCAAAAATGATAAAGCAGCGATGATGAGGATCAGAGAAGCGGCAGAAAAGGCAAAAATCGAATTATCAAACATAGTCACCACGGAAATAAACCTACCATTTTTGGCATACGATCAATCTACTGGTCCAAAGAACTTTGCTATTCCTTTGAATAGAGCAAAACTGGAGGAATTATTACGCCCAGTAGTAGAACGATGTAGAAATCCAATGCTACAAGCTATCAAGGATGCTAAATTGTCAGCTTCCGATATTGAAAAAATAGTTTTGGTTGGGGGCCCTACTCGAATGCCAATAGTAAAAGAATTTGTAAAATCTGTCATGAACAAGGAACCTGAACGTGGAGTTGATCCAATGGAAGCAGTTGCGTTGGGAGCTGCAATTCAAGGTGCAATAATTTCAGGTGAAGTATCTACTGATATTTTATTGGTTGACGTTACTCCTTTGACTCTCGGGGTTGAGGTTATGGGAGGACTTAAAGAAACTTTAATTGAACGAAATACTACTATTCCTACCAAAAAAAGTAAGGTATTCACTACCGCTGCAGATTATCAGACCGCAGTAACCATCCATGTAGTCCAGGGTGAGAGAACTATGGCTTCTGATTGTGTTTCACTAGGCATGTTTAATTTGGCTGGTATACCCCCTGCCCCTAGAAGTGTTCCACAAATTGAGGTTACATTTGATATTGATACCAACGGAATTTTGAACGTAACTGCCAAAGATCTTGCTACATCCAAAGAATCAAAGATTACTATATCGGCGAGCTCTAAATTATCTAAAGAAGAAATTGAAAAATTAAAGAAAGATTCCGATGCATTTGCTGAAGTAGATAAAAAGAAACGAGAGGAAGCAGAATTAAAGAATGAATCAGACAATTTATTATATTCTGCAGAAAAATTGATTAATCAAGACTTAAAAGATAAAGTGACTCCAGAACAAAAGGATAAAGTAAATAAATCAATCCAAGAATTAAAAGAATCGATAACGGCCAATAATGTGGATACTATAAAAACAAAAATAACAGATCTAAAAAACACATTAGCTGAAATAAGTACAGCTGCATATCAGGCCGTTCAACAAAATGCTGCTAACACTTCAAGCGCAGGGGATGTGGGATCTGATACTCCACCTCCCAGTGATAGTACTTCTAATCAAAATCCGGAAAATAACGATCCTAGGTCTGCAGCGGAAGATGCAGCCAATAAATCAAATAATACTTGATTAAGAGAATAATTCTACACTAATTATTTTTGTGATTTGTTATGAGTAAAAGAGATTATTATGATGTACTTGGCGTTCAAAAAACTGTTACTAAGGATGAATTAAAATCTGCATATAGAAAACTTGCATTAAAATATCACCCCGATCGTAATAAATCGCCAGAGGCAGAAGAAAAATTCAAAGAAATTTCTGAAGCATATGCTGTACTATCAGATCAGGAGAAACGTAAACGATATGATACGTATGGCCATGTAGGTAATGAGGAAGTATTTAGAGGATCTGAAGACAATTTTGCAGAAATTTTTAAAGATATTGGCTTTGGTAATGTAGGCGATATTTTTGAACAAATTTTTGGTAGAATGGGTGGTAGTGGTGGTGGTTTTAACAATGATCCCTTTAGCTTCAACTCTAGAACTTCAAACAGAAGAAGAAGAGGTAGAGATTTACTATATGATGTAAACATGACTTTAGAGGAAGTAGTTAAAGGTAAGAAGGAAGAGATCCAAATTCCAACAATCGAAGACTGTTCGGTTTGTTCCGGCACAGGTGCTTCCCCAGGAACTTCACCAAAAATTTGTCCGACATGTAACGGCCAGGGTCAAACCCGCAGAGTCTATAACCAAAATCAATTTTCTACCTTTATTTCGTTAGATACATGTAATACTTGTCACGGAGAGGGTAAAATACTAGAAAAACCTTGTAATACTTGTCATGGTAATGGTAAAGTTAGAAAAACAAATAACCTGAAGATCGATATACCTTCTGGTGTTGAGGACGGAGTAACACTAAGAATTTCTGGGAAAGGAGAAAGTATTCAAGGTGGAATGAATGGCGATTTATTGGTACATGTACATGTTACTCCCGCATCAAATTTTTAAAGTACTTGATGATGGAGATTTGATGTATAATTACAATGTTTCATTCATTGACTTGATATTAGGAACAGAAACAAGGGTTCCAACCATAGATGGAACTGAAAAACTGAAAATCCCTGCTTGTACCAAGGCTAATGCTGTTTTTAAAATCAAAGGAAAAGGTTTGCCAAGATACGGAAAATTTGGAAGAGGGAGTCAATACGTAAAAATCGAAGTAAAATTGCCTGATAAGATTAATGATACCCAAAAAAATCTATTAAAAGATTTATCAAAGGAATTCAAAAAAAATGAACAATAAAAACAAACTATTTTTCATACACATTTAGATCAATATTATATTATATGGTAGCAATAGAATCTTTTAATGTAAGTAAAATATACAAAAATTCCAATAAAAAGGCGTTAGATGATATCTCTTTACAAATCGAAGAAGGAAAAATATCTACGTTATTAGGAAGAAATGGTGCCGGAAAAACTACCTTTATACGTATTTGTTCTACTCAAATGTTACCCACATCAGGAAAGATATTAGTATTCGGTGACGATATACTCATGTCTCCTGAAAAAATACGCCCAAAAATTTCTATAGTTCCACAGGAAGGAAGACCTTTACGCGCATTAACTCCGTGGGATCATATTTATAATTGGTTGAGGATACGCGGCGAAAAGAAAGAGTCCGCATCACAGAAAACCTCTGACATATTACAAAGACTAGATCTTTTTTCAGCAAAAGATATTCCTGCATTGAATCTATCTGGAGGAATGAAACAGAAGATTTTGGTTGGTATGGCCATGGCAACTGAATCACCTTTGCTATTTTTGGATGAACCTACTATAGGTTTAGATCCAGTATCACGACGTCAGGTATGGTCCATCATAAAAGATTGGAAAAATAAGGGAATAACCATTGTTTTAACTACTCATTATATGGATGAAGCCGAAATGTTGTCTGATTCTATATTTATTATTGACGAGGGTAGAGTCGTTTCTAAAGGAAATATGAACGACTTAAGAAATACTCTAAATTATAAAATAAGAATTGACATCAACATATCAAAGGATTATAATGTTCATGATTTAAGGAACTTCATCAATTCTTTTGGCAAAACAATTAGTATGAGTTCTGACTCTATAAGATTATTTACTTATGAGAATAATCTAAGAGAAATATCTGATATTTTGGTTCGTAATAATTTGTCATTTTCTGTATCTCCTATAACATTAGATGATATTTTTGTAAATCTTGTTGGTGGATCTGATATGGAATAAATCCTTTAATTTTTATTAGAATATATGTTGGGCTTTTCAAAAATAATTTATGCGGGAGTTGCCAAGCCTGGTCAAAGGCGTGAGATATTTAAAACACGATGCTCAGAAACCAGGATAATTGAGATACCTCATCTCTTAGGGGTCCGTGGGTTCAAATCCCATCTCCCGCATCAGAAACTTTTAAGTTTCTTTCTTATTAATAGGCGAGTTTGCTCCATTGCCTATAACGAATGTTGGACTTAAATGATCTTATAATCCCTTAATATATAGTGATTATTAGATCATGAAAGATGAAAAGGTTACAATAATAAATTAAATTTAATGTGATATCATGTCCAATAGATATTCCAGAATAGCAACACGACAGTTAGTCTGTAGTGCACTAAACATTTTAACTATGAGTGTTATTTATTCAAATTCGTATTTTGTAATTAGAATAATATACAGATATCAAATATTTTAATACACTTATTCATATACTAACAAAGACATAATCCTGCAAATAAAGACTGGAATTGAATTTCTTTGCCTTTCTTTGGTCTCAATTCAATTCACTCATCTATACCGTATATATACTCCTTATATTACCAATATTATTTAGCGGGGTGGGGAAGCCAGACCTTTTTAGGGGCTAGGTTATCCCGGCGGGCTCATAACCCGCAGAGCGGTTTCTGTGCCTTTAAAGCCAGCCGTAAGTTCAAATCAACCCCCCGCTATCTTTTATCCACTTTGTACTTCTTAGCAAATATCTTATTTCCATACTATTAAATTGCTTCTCCATGCCATATCTGGATGATGGCTTAGTGAGGTGTCGATGAGCAATAGGTTCCGGAATATATAGACCCGTCTTTATTTTTCTATCTTTTTCCGTCTTTATTTTTCCACTATTTCTATTTCTTATTTTACAAATGTGACATTGATATCCTTTATTCTTTCCCTCTGATTTCATATTCTTAGAACACTTCTCGCAAGTGGGGTTTCTAATGTTATACACTCTTTCTAATTCTTTGATTATGAGGTATTCTAAGTTGAGTGTAAATTGATTATTTGATTTTAGATGTGCACCATATCCTACCTCGATCCTATCTCCAATTACTAACATACTTGCAATCTTTGTCAGACCTGTAGGTTGGTAAACCGCAACGGGTAATATGTTACCAAATCCATCCTTTATTTTAAATATTACGTGTCCGCCATTAATTACGGATGGTGTAGATACAACCTGACAAGTTATACGTCCTGCGGTATATGGTTTAATGTTATTTCCACTGTTCTCTTTGACTAGATGTAAATTCGTTCCTTGATTGGATCTGAATATCATATAACCGTCTAATTCTTCTTCTATACACAAGTTTTTTAGAAATAATGTGGTTATTAAAGGGTCTTCTCCTCTAATACCGCAAAACACTGGGTCAGGACCACGAGGAGTAATTAGTATTCTATTATTTTTAATGTCGAAATTATTGTAGGTATATGGATATGATTCCTCGCTTAATTTTTTTACTTTAAGGTCATCCATTTTTCTATTAGTTCCAATATTTTCTTTACTTCTATATGCGATTGTTTCAAATGTATGATCCGAATCTAAAAGACAACCTGTTGCTGCAAGCGCACCTACAATTCCATATCCTTTTCCAAAAATACTGAATTGCATATTATTCTTCATAGCTATTTTTATGGCTAGTTGTTTACTTAATATGGTATCCATAGCACTTTCACTAAACGATGTCAAGTCTTTACTAATGTCGTTCCCTTCATAAAAAACCAAACCCGGATTGGCTCCGTTTTCTAATTCGGAATAGTTCTCTACGGCATGAGTGATCTCCTCTTTGATTTTTTCATAATTTCTTCCTCTTATTCTTAAACAAACTGCACCGTTTCCTCTAGTTTTAAGAGGAACATTGGGATTTAGCCTTATTAAGAGTGGAAAATCAATAAATTCCACATGAAATTTTTTTATTAACATATTTGATATTAAATAAGATAGATGGGTAGTACATCTTCCATTTATTGAGTCAGTATCATCAAATCCTATATGCAGAGCTTTCTCATCACTAGGTTTATTCCAATTATTCATTAGCAACAATTACGTCTATATTGTATTGAGTATTCCATACTGTCTAATAAAAATACCCCAAAGATTTAAGGATAAATTTTAGGATTATAGAAAATTCTTATACCTTTTTGATCCAATATTTCAGGTTGTTAAAATCCATCGATAAAATCGATTTTGAAAAACGAAATGGAATCATCCCTGTAGTGGTTCAAGATATAAGGACTAAAGATATTTTGATGCTTGGGTATGCAAATAAGTACACCTTAACCAAAACTGTTGAAACTGGAAATGCCCATTTTTGGAGTACTTCTCATAATAGATTGTGGATGAAGGGTGAAGAATCAGGGAATATTCAACCAGTAGAAAAAATATTAGTTGATTGTGATTCTGATGCATTATTGTATCTCGTTAATTCCATGAAACCTGCCTGTCATACAGGAAATCGTTCATGTTTTCACAATGAATTAAGCTGATTGATCCTCGTAGTTAAGTAATACTAAATATTATTTAGAGAGATTTATCTATCATATTGTTCTTCTTTATTCAGAAATAATGGGAATTATAAGTGCACTAAAATGTAGAGAATGCAATAAAGAGTATTCCCCAAGGTTTATATATATCTGTGAGGATTGCTTTGGGCCATTAGATGTCCAATATAAAATAGATACTACCATTACCAGGCATACATTTGAAAATCGTTCAGATTTAACCTACTGGAGATATTTTGAAATTCTTCCGATAGAAGACAAGAAAAATATAGTTAGTTTAAATGGTTCGATCACTCCGTTGCAAAAAGCAGATAATTTGGGTAATAGTCTGGGTGGATTTAAAAATTTATACATTAAAAACGATTCTGTAAATCCAACTTTTTCTTTTAAGGATAGACCTGCAGGGGTTGCAGTATCAAAAGCTAGAGAGATGAATTTATCTGCCGTGGGCTGTGCATCTACTGGAAATCTCGCATCTGCTACTGCCGCTCACGCAGCAAAAGCAAATTTACCTTGCTACATTTTCGCACCCTCTGACATAGAAGATATTAAAATCGCACAAGCTTTGTCATACGGAGGCAAATTTGTAGCTGTAGATGGTACCTATGACGATGCTAATAGGATTGCTTCAGTAATTGGAGATTCTAATGGTTATGGAATTGTAAATATAAATATGCGACCTTACTACGTTGAAGGCTCTAAAACACTAGCGTTTGAAGTATTGGAACAATTGAATTGGACAGTCCCTGATGTACTAGTAATTCCAGTAGGAAGTGGGGCTATGTTGAATTCCATTTGTAAAGGATTTGAAGAAATAATGAATCTAGGATTAATTTCTGATATTTCTAATTTAAGGATAATTGCTGCCCAACCCAATGGATGTGCACCTATTGTTGATGCTTATAAGAATAGATCTAATGAAGTTATACCAGTAGAAAAACCTACTACTATTGCAAAAAGCTTAGCAATAGGGGATCCTGGTGACGGACTATATGTACTAAAACGTCTAAGACAATTTAATGGAATAGGAGAGAAAGTTACCGATTCTGAAATTAAAAATGCTATTTTATTACTTGCAAAATCCGAAGGAATATTTACCGAACCTGCTGGTGGTGTGGCTGTAGGAGTTTTAAAGAAACTAATAGAGGAAAATAAAATCGATAGAGACGAAAATATAGTATGCTACGTTACTGGTAACGGACTTAAAAGTACCGAATCTATTGCTGATCTTCTTCCTACTCCTAGTTCAGTAAAACCTGATATCAGGTTAGTTTCTGCAATGATCCATTGAACAAACGGATATAAATCGAAAAATTACGGTGTTAATTATAAATTGACCACTATAGAATTTGTTGTTCCGTCCGTCTTAAACAAAGGCGCAGGAGAGAGAAAAATGTCTATTGATGCTTCAACCTTAGATGAAGCATTCAACATTGTATCAGGTATTATGGGTGATGATTTTAAACGTAGAGTTATAGACATTAATGGGAAGCCTAGAGCATTAATTAATATTTATATTAATGGAAAAAATATGCGTTTTAACACTGCAGGAATGGGTTCAGTTTTGAAAGAAGGCGATTCTATTTACATTCTACCTGCAGTTGCTGGTGGAGCTGAAATAACTAATCAAGATATGCTGAGATATTCGAGGCAAATTATGCTCGAGGAAATTGGTTATGTGGGGATGGAAAAACTCAAAGATACAAAAATATGTGTTGTCGGTGCAGGAGGAATAGGAAACCCAGTTTTAGCTCAATTAGTGGGAATGGGAATAGGAGAGATTCGAATAGTTGACAGAGATGTAATAGAGATCTCCAATCTTCACAGACAACATTTGTACACTGATGAGGATATAGGAAAGGTAAAAGTTGAAGCTGCCTTTGAACGTTTACAGAAAATGAATCCCAGCGTTAAAATAGAAGCTATTCCTATTTCTGTTACTAAATTTAACGCTGAAAAAATAATTAAAGGATATGACATAGTTATTGATGCCTTGGATAGTATTGATGCTAGATATGCTCTAAACGATGCATGCTTAAGGCTGGGCATACCCTTTATTTATGCTGGAGCTCTTGGAATGGTTGGTTCAGTTTGTACTATTCTCCCAAATCAGAGTGCTTGTCTTAGATGCATCTTTCCTGAATTGTCTGAGGATGAAATGCCAACTTGTAGTACTGAGGGAGTACATCCGTCAATTCTTTATCTTGTCTCAGGAATTCAGGTATCTGAAGCAGTAAAAATTGCAATTGGACAGCAACCATCATTAGTCAATAAATTATTATACGTAGATCTAAATGATTTAGTTTTTGATAAAATTCAAATGAATAAACATGATGAATGTCCCTCCTGCGGATTGCATGTTGAACAAAAAGATATCAAAATACCGTCTATTATGGTAGAAGAATTGTGCGGTAGAGATCGAGGCAAGAGAACGTACACTGTTACCCCTGCCCAAATTACAAACGAAGTTGATTTATCAAACATTTTGAAAATCGCCGAATCTAATGGATATATATTGAAATCAAAAGGCAATTTGGGTATAACTTTGTCCCTTCAAAATCAACTACTTATTAGCTTCCTTACGAGTGGAGCTGCTACGATTGTTGGAGCAAAAAGCGAAGAAGAAGCATTGTCTATCTACAATACTTTTACGGAGGAATTGAAACCAATAAGTTAGCTAGTATTTTTTTATTACTTTGTAATATTTTATAGAGATCAGTTTTAATATTTGGTATTTTATTTCACTGTATAGACATGTCTTTAGAAATTCAATATTTTCCTATTGTTATTAACAAAAAAGAGAAAATAATAGCAACTGATGATGATCGCGTTCTATCTTTAGATGATGACACTTCAAAATCTGATAATTTAGATAATAACCAAGAAGAAAAAGAAGAGGTAAAGGAATTAGAAAAAGAAGAGGTAAAGGAATTAGAAAAAGAATTAGAAGAGGATGATGAAGAGGATGAAGAATTAGAATTAGAAGAGGATGATGAAGAGGATGAAGAATTAGAATTAGAAGAGGATGAAGAGGATGATGAAGATGATGAAGATGATGAAGATGATGAAGATGATGAAGATGATGAGGGAACATCGAATCGCACGAATAGAAAGGAAACAATAAAAAACAGTTCTGATCATAGGAACATTGATTTAACTCCTATAACTAAAAGCTTGGAGACCATTAATAAGAATGTAGATAAACTGTTTAAAGAGATTCAAAAGATACAAAAAGTAACTCAACCATTACAAAAAGGTCTCAATTCTATTGAAAAGCAGTCCATATCTATCAAACAAACTCAATCTTTACTCAAGGAAATGGATAAAAGAATATTAAAAATAGAGAAAAATGTTACAACCAAAACAGCAAAAAATACCCCATCCAATTCTAGAACCTCTACTAAAACAGCAAAAAATACCCCATCCAATTCTAAGAAATCAATTAATAAATCTTCAAAGAAACCGGCCGATACTAAAAAAAAGAGAAATAAATAGATAGATCAAGCCTGCTACCATTTTCTACCATATTCTTCTCTGATACTATAGTACAGATATTGTTGGGCATATCCAGAATATCTTCCATAGTGTTCCCTAATTTTTTTCGATAACACTCTATATTGGTTGGGTGTAATCTTTTCCTTTATTTTCATATCTTCGTCTAAGATTTGTTCCCATTTTTTCTGAAAAAATTTTATGATCCACGTGTCAATTGGAAATGCTTCTAACTTATCTAAAGAAAATAATAATATACAATCTGCTATTTTGTCTCCAACTCCATTTAATTTCAATATTTCTTGTTTTGCATTATCGTAATCCATTTCTGCTAATTTTATCATGTCAGTTTCCTGTTTTACTATTTCTTTTACTGTTTTTATTACAAATTCTGCTCTATATCCTAATCCACAAAGTAAGAGATCTGGTACAGAAGTATTGTGTAGCGTTCTTAGATTTGGAAATGTATAAAATTCATTACCATCCCATTCTACCTTTTTTCCAAATTTTTTGGAGAGATTTCTCAATATCAGCCGAATTCTTGGAATATTATTATTACTGGAACATAAGAATGAAATAATACATTGAATGGGTTTTTGTCTCATGATCCGTAATCCTGGATATTTTTTCGTTACATTGTCTATTATTATATCCTTTTTAGAAATTTCATTCATAATCAACTCATATTTATCGTCTAGTCTAAAAACATGTTGATGCCAGTTCTCTATTTTAGGAAAAGAATCATATTCATATATTTTTTCACCCTTGGTTTCATATTCGGTTATTTTTAATATCGATTCTTCATATATTCCATACCATGTATTATCTCTTTTTTCCCAAAGAAAAGATTGCCCACTATTAATGGTTGAATTAACGTTAAGAGTATATTTGTTGCTCAATTATTAGAAAATTTTATTAGAGATTGCTGTTATATGCAAAAATGTTGTATTCCTTTCTTAGCTAAACAGTAGTTGTCTCACCTGCATCTGGAGCATGAGCCTTGTACCCATACTTATCAACAATTTCTTCTGCAAATTTAGTGCATGATAGGTTATCCCCATGCACAGTTAATACTTGAGGGTCACCTTTCACCTTGTTCAAAATTTCAAATAATTCTGTCCTGCTATTATGTCCTGAAAAGTCAAATCTGTTTACTTCTGCCAAACATTTTATTGTTCTTCCATTATAAGTTACTTGTCTCCTATCTAGTAAAGACTTTCCTGGTGTTCCCTCTCCTTGATAGGAAACTAATGCAATTCCATTATATTGACTCTTGCATATTTCTTCTATATAAAAAACTGCTGTACCGCCAACTAACATGCCAGCTGGAGAAATTATTACTCCGGGTTCTTTAACTACTCTTTTCCTTCTTTGCCAACTTGTTATTCTTTCAACATCTTCAATTGAACTCTTAAACATCTGAGGGTCTCTAAGATACTTTGGATATCTTACCATTATATCATTAGTTTTTAGTGCCATTCCATCCATAGCAATTTTGTATGGAAAATTATATGTTTTAAGTACACAAGCAATTTCTTGGGCTCTTTCCACAGAAAAAGCCGGTATAAAGAATACACCATTCCTCTCGACTACTTCCTTTGCAAATTTTACCAATTCCATTTCAGATTGTTCCCTGGGAACCTGCTCAGCTTGGGAATAAGTACTCTCAATTATTAACATATCGATTTCACCCACGTCAAGGTCGGCTGGTCTTAGAACCTTGGAACCTCGTGTATTCATATCGCCAGTGTAAAACAGTTTTTTTCCATCTGATTCAACTAAAACTGTTGCACCACCGATAACATGTCCTGATTCATGAAAAGTAATGCTTGTATCCCTTATGGTGTGACTACTCTTATAATCTAGATGTCTTGCATGGTTTAACATGTTTACTAAATCATGATATTGAAAAGGAAGGTAGAAGCCTGATATTTTTATCATATCTTGAATTAGCAACTCGGAGAGTTCAAATGTAGGCATTGTTGCTAATGCTTCTAGATTTGAATCTCCTTGAAGAAAAAGGGATGGAACACATCCTGAATGGTCCAGATGTGCATGGGTTATTACCACTGCATCAATATCATTTGGGTTCACTTGAATTGGAAAAAGAGGTTCCTTCTTCAGAAGAACTCCGTAATCTAATAGAATATTTGTATTATTTGAATTAATCAAGAATGCGGATCTTCCAACTTCCTTGGCAGCTCCTAACGTTGTAACTTTCAATGAAAACTACTTAATTTATTTATCATATTAGTCTTTTTGCATTATTACGACCCAAAATCAATATTCCATAGCTGATAATCTTTATCAATAGTTTTAATGCTCTCTAAATATCCATATCCTACGTCATCTAAAACTTTCTCAAATTCATATGCGTGTATTTCTCTTTGCCCTTCATCTTTAAGACATTTTCTTAATGTTTCTTTTATGATATCTTTATATTTTGGTTTAGAATAAACATACCACAAATTGTGTGCACCCCTTAGCTGTTTTAGAGATTCAATGGTTTTATTTGATATTTTTGAATAATACTTGTTAGTTATTTCTGTGTTGATATCATCCCAGGATGGAGTTACCCAGCTTGCTATTTTTTCAAACCCTTGTTCCTCAAACTCCACTGCAAGGCTCAAACCTTGATCCAAAGTTGTAATTATTACATCTGTACTTGCAGCAATTTTATCCCTGTAATCTACTCCAGGTTCCATCCAACCGACAAATATTAAATCATACTTTTTTTCTATCCCATTATATGCATCACCAATTTTTATATAGTCTGGCTTGTATCTTCCTAATTTGAAGAATATGTCGGCGCTTTTTTCAATACCTTCTGCGTTAGGTAAATACTGAATAATTTTTTCCAAGAAATCGCCATAACCACATCCAACATCTAAGTAAGTTGGATCTTTTGATATCGCTTTAGCTATTGATGTTATTCTTTCTACGTCTACCTTTCTGTATGTGAAATATGAACCACAAAGAAAAGGAAAAATGAATCTCTCATGATGCGTTGAAATCGAGTATTTTCTAAACCCTTTTAAGGCATTTAATGCGACACACAAATTATCTATTTCTGGAGGCATTATTCTTCAAAATTTATTTTCCATAAGCAAATATCCGGGTTTGAAGGGAGCACTTCATTATAACTAAACCCACATTCATCCAAGATTTTTTCATGCTCATAAACATCCTTATTGTAATCTTTTTTATTAGATTTGATTAATGTTTCTTTTATGATATCTTTATATTTTGGTTTAGAATAAACATACCACAAATTGTGTGCACCCCTTAGCTGTTTTAGAGATTCAATGGTTTTATTTGATATTTTTGAATAATACTTGTTCAATAGTTCGGTGTTAACGTCAATCCAGGATGGAGTTACCCAGCTTGCTATTTTTTCAAACCCATATTCATCCATTTCGCATTCTCCATTCATTCCACATTGTCCACCTTTATCAAAAGTTGTAATTATTACATCTGTACTTGCAGCAATTTTATCCCTGTAATCTACTCCAGGTTCCATCCAACCGACAAATATTAAATCATACTTTTTTTCTATCCCATTATATGCATCACCAATTTTTATATAGTCTGGCTTGTATCTTCCTAATTTGAAGAATATGTCGGCGCTTTTTTCAATACCTTCTGCGTTAGGTAAATACTGAATAATTTTTTCCAAGAAATCGCCATAACCACATCCAACATCTAAGTAAGTTGGATCTTTTGATATCGCTTTAGCTATTGATGTTATTCTTTCTACGTCTACCTTTCTGTATGTGAAATATGAACCACAAAGAAAAGGAAAAATGAATCTCTCATGTATGTACCTATCTTTGATGCCGAAGGTTCTTAATCTAAATGTGTTTAACTCCTTTTGTGCGTAATTAATATCATCAATCAAAAATGGCATACCTTAAAAACTGATAATATGATATATGTATTTTCAAGGTCGTAATTTAAGATATTTTCCTACCAATTTCCATATCTATTATTTAATATTTCAAAATATTTATAAAGTAACTTAGCACTGATTTTTTAATGGTAAGATCATTTGAGGAATGGTGGGGAACCGTTCCGGAGGAATTAAAAGCAAAAGCTCGCAAGGGCGATGAAGCCAACAAGGTTTTATTGAATCAGGTAAATTATGTATTACTCCATCTTCATCTTCAGGGTAAACATGATACAAAACCGTCACATGAAGAATTAAAAGACTGGCTTCATAGCGGTCAAGTAGACGTAATGCGTCAAATTAAAAAATAGATATTCAATATCTAGTTTTTTATCTTTTATATAACACTGTTTTGCTATTGGCATATAGTTTAAATAGTTTTATCGTTACAAGACGAGTAGTGAATTATTAGATGCCAATTGCTATACTTCCAGATGTTGATGAACAAAGATGCATTGGGTGTGCACTTTGTGTAGAAATTTGTACCGCATTAGGTCCGGATGTACTTCGTGTTAAACCTGTTGAAGGTTGGAAAAGAGGCAAAGCATTTGTCTTTTATCCAGAGAGATGTATTTCTGACGGTGCATGTGTAGGTGTTTGCCCAACTCATGCTATATTCTGGATGAGACCATTAGAATATACTGCAGGCCAACCAGTTCCGTTACATAAATTCGGTGTGTTTAGTAAAGGCTGGGAAGAAGGCTAAATCCATATCACCCAATTATTTTTTGTTTATTTAATTTTAAAAAATCTTTATATAATTAGAAATTTAGGAATTATTATGTTATTACCCTCTGAAATTGAATCCAAGTCCTTGATCCCTGCTATTCGTGCTATTTTATCTAAAAAATTAATTCGAGATTATGATTTAAAAGAAGAAACTGTGGCAAAACTTCTTGGGATTACTCAGGCAGCAGTTAGTAATTACCTTAGAGGAACACGGGGTGATCTTTCTTTGGTAGCTAAATTGGAGGATAATTTTGAAGTTATGAAAATGATAAACGATATATCCAAAGATCTTTCTATAAATAATGCTTATTCTCCAAGTACAATGACAAAATTTATTCAACTATGTAATTTTATGCGATATACTTTCATAATATGTGATGTCCACCATAGTATTGAATCAAATATAGATAAAAGAATCTGTGAACAATGCGAAGTACTGTTAACAGGCTCTCGTTTCTCCTGATCTTTTATTTTTTTTCCTAAATCCAGTTAACATAAATTATTCCATCTATCTCATTATTTTCGTGAAGATATCTATCTCAGGAATAAGAGGGATATTTGGCAAAGACCTTAGTATACAAGAGATAGCCCGTTTTTCTAGGGTTTATGGATCTATTTGAAAAATAATTATGATATACCGACTTGTGTAATTGCAAGAGACAGTAGACCATCAGGAGGAATAATTACAGACATTGTAACCGGATGTCTATTAGAACAAGGGATTAATGTTTATGATTTAGATATTGCACCTACCCCGGTTTTATTTAGAGAATCTCGAAAGTATTCTGCTGCCTTGATGATTACGGCATCACATAATCCGCTAACTTGGAATGGATTAAAGATGCTTATAAAGGGGCGAGGATTATTTGAGGAAGATTTAGAACAGGTATTAAAAACGAAAATCCAAGATTATGATAAGATTGGCCACTATTTCAAAATTAATGCCAGCTATTCTAACGATATAGTAAACTATATTCCGCAACCAAATCAATCTAATGCTGATTTCAAAGTTGGTATTGATTTTGGAGGAGGAGCAGCATGCGGTTATGCTAATCAGTTGCTAGATTCCTATCATATAAAATATCTTGGAATTAATGACAAGATGGGGGTCTCTTCTCGTGGTCCAGATCCGACGTCTGATCCTTTAGTGGAATTATGCGAATTAGTTAAAATAAACAAGTTGAATTTTGGTTTTGCGTTTGATGTAGATGGTGATCGACTGGTAATCGTTAATAATGAAGGAATTAATCTTAATCCTGATTCAACCTTGTTGTTATGTATTGCCGGCGTAATAAGCAATAATGGATTCAAAAGGTTTACCATTAGTCTTGACACTAGTCTCTCAATTGAAAAATATGTTAATGATCACTGTGGTCAAATCTTTGTCTCTAAAGTAGGAGAATCAAACGTGATAAAAAAGATGTTTGAAACCGATTCACAATCAGGCGGTGAAGGTAGTAGCGGGGGATTCATTATGCCAAGCTTTACTTCTTGTAGGGATGGATTATTGGCAAGCGTACTTATCAGCTCATTAGATCAGAATACAATTAATGAATGTATGACTCTATCCTCAAAATTTAAACAAATACGAACAAAGCATTCTATAGATCCTAAAATTGATAATAAATATCTCTTTGATAAAATATTATCTGCATTAAAATCCTACTCAACAGATGTAATTTATACTGATGGTTTGAAATTTATTGTAGATGATAGTTCTTGGATTTTAATACGTTTCTCAAATACTGAACATGCACTTAGAATATCATTGGAATCAACTAGAGAAAAAGTTGATTCTATGTACAAACTATTTCATAATAAAATAATTGAAATTTATGAAAAAATTTAATGAGAAACAAATACTGAATTTAATTATATCCAAATTCGGTAATAATAATATGGAACCATGTATAGGTAAAGATGATATATCAATCATACCCTTGAATTCATTACATTCTTCATCTAATGAAATTAATAATAAATTTCTAGCCGTCACGTGTGATATGTTAGTTGAACATACTGATGTCCCACCCAAAATGACATTTGAACAAATAGCCCGAAAGGCTGTAGTTTCTAGTGTAAGTGATCTGGTTTCAAAAGGAATAATGCCAAAAGCCGCTTTAATATCATTAGGGTTACCCAAGTCATTAAAAAATTCTGAGATTTCTAAAATAATTGATGGCTTGTCTTTAGCTTCAAAAGAGTTTGGAATAGATATTGTAGGTGGCGATATCAATGAATCTAAGGAAATCATAATTGATTGCTGTATGATTGGATCTTTATCTTCGATAGCAAACATACCGCGAAGAAACGGTGCATGTATTGATGACTATGTGGTTGTTTCTGGTAAGTTTGGATACAGTTCTTCAGGATTAAAAATTCTAATGAATAATCTACCAAGCCCCAATAGTTACTTTAGAAAAAGATCCGTTGATTCGGTCTTACAGCCTTGCCCTTCTTATGAATTCGGAGTATTTATTGCCCAATATTTTTCTTCATCAATGGATTCTAGCGATGGCCTAGCCTCTTCACTATATGAAATATCCAAGGAAAGTGGGGTGAATTTATTAATAGAAGAGGGCAAGATTCCTATTCCTCCGAATTTGAAAGAATTTTTATCAATAAATAATCTTGATTTTCACGACCTAATATTTTATGGAGGTGAAGAATACAATATAGTAGGGACAATAACAAAAAAAAACCTATTGGAAATTTCCAAGATATTGAAAATGCATCACCTAAAATTGTATATTATCGGCAAAGTAGTTAGTGGAAATGGGAGAGTATTTGTTCTTAATTCTGATGGAAATAAGAAATTGCTTAACAACAAAGGATATACACATTTTGCTTAAGAAGGTTTTTAAATGTGACACTCAAAAAATTCTACATTCATGTCACAAGAGGAAATTACTCAGTATAAATGGGGGGTAGCCCATATTTTTAGTAGTTATAATAATACTTTAGTTCATATAACTGACATAAGCGGTGCAGAAACTATTTCCATTAGTTCAGGTGGACGTCACGTAACGGCAGATCGTTACGAATCGTCTCCATATGCAGCTATGAAATCTGCTGTTTCTGCAGCTGACGCTGCCAAAACAAAGGGCATTAATGCACTTCATATACGCGTAAGAGCTGTCGGTGGGGTTGGACCAAGAATTCCTGGTCCCGGTGCTCAGGCTGCCATAAGGGCACTAGCTCGGGCTGGATTTCGTATAGGTAGAATTGATGACGTTACACCAGTCCCTCATGATACTACTAGAAAACCTGGTGGTCGTAGAGGTAGAAGAGTATAAATTTTTTCTCTTTATTTTTGACTATTTATTAATTATGGGACCGGCCGGATTTGAACCGACGACCTCCAGCGCCCAAGGCTGGCATCCTACCAAGCTAGACTACGATCCCTTTCTAATGGGAAATTTTTTGTCTAATTTTAATCTTATTTCAATTAATATAAATCATTATTTACATTATTGTTATATATTATGGACGTTATTATCACTAATTCATGTCTCTGGATAATTATACTCGTGCAGGTCAAATAGTGGATAATTATACTCGTGCAGGTCAAATAGCTGCCAAAGTTAGGGAAAACGCTAGAAAAAAAAATCATGTCGGTAGGACACTTTATGAAATATGTAATTCTATCGAGAGCGAGATAAATGAGCGGGGTGGACAACCTGCTTTTCCTGTTAATATTAGTTTGAATGAGATAGCTGCTCATTATACTGCTGAACCAGATGATCAAATTGTGATAAAAGATACTGACGTTGTTAAAATTGATCTAGGTGTACATATAGATGGTTATGTTGCAGATACCGCTGTTACTATTACATATGATTCAAAATATGATCAATTAATAAAAATAGCAGAATTGTCATTATATGAAGCTACCAAGATTGCAAAGTGTGCAACTAAATCAAGTGAGATTGGAAAAACAATTGAGAATACAATAACATATAATGGTCTAAAGCCGATTCAAAATCTTAGTGGACATTCTTTAGAACAGTATGTCATACATGCCGGAAAATCTATTCCTAACATTAAGACTTTTGGACCTTCATTTTCACTAATGCCTAATCAGGCCTACGCAATAGAACCATTTGTAACAACTAAAGATGGACTAGGCATAGTTTATGAGGGTAAGATAAGGAATATTTTTTCATTAGTATCAAGAAAACCTACAAAGAATAAGGACACAGATGAATTCATCATATATTTATGGAATCGATTTAAGACGCTTCCATTTGCGTTACGTTGGCTAGTAAATGATTTCACTGAATCTAAAGCTCGTGAAATGTTAGAATATCTTATTAAGAAGAAGAATATCAGATCTTATCCTATTCTTGTTGAGGGTAATAACAAAGTTGTATCTCAGGCAGAACATACGGTCTTTATATTGGAGAATCTGAGTCACATTATTACAAAATAGTTTTTCAATCTTTGCTCTTTTCTTAACCTGATAGTTAAATATTATATCCTTTGCTAATATATAGAGTTATCAATGAACGTATTTGATGAACTAAATCTTTCCTACAGCGGTAATATTTCTAATGAATCCTCAATTAGAGATTATTATTCTGTAGATTCGAGCTATCATCAAATTTACCCAGAATTAGTATGTTTCCCTAAAGATAAGGCGGATATAGTAGCGTCTTTGAAATATGCTACAAAAAATGGCATGTCTGTTACTTGTTGCGGCGCAGGCACAAGTTTACTTGGTCAAAGCCTTTCCAATGGATTAATCTTAGATTTTACTAAATACATGAATAAGATTCTTGATTTGGATATCAGTCTGGTACCTTATGCGTTCAGCCTGGTGCAGTTACGTGTGTTTGGATAAAGAACTAAAAAAACAAGATATATTTCTACTCACTAATCCTGAAAGTAGTAATTATCGTACAGTTAGTGGGATGGTTTCCAATAATTACTTACAAGACTTTCAAAAAAAATATTTGAATATCGTGGAACTATCACTGCAGAACATGGTAATGGAATATCTAGAACTACTTTTATAAAGAATATATACAATAATTTCGTTTATTCCTATTTTAGTTATCTCAAAAAGTTACTTGATCCGCTAAATTTACTAAATCTAGGTAAAAAACCCATAATCCGATCCGTCAATACCTGCTTCTTTTTTAAAATCATTTGATACATTAATTACTATAGATATGAGGTTTTTCGAATATTATGATTTCAATACAATTTTGATATATACACATGTTGTTACTTATATCGTTACTTTTTTCTATAAAAGAGAATAATTAGCTATTCTGCACCAACTAACCCCAAAAAATCAAATCCATCTTCTTCATTTTGGTTTCCTTTTAATTTTACAATTGAAATTAGATGACCATCTGGATCTTCTATTATTGCATGCATTCCAAATCCTTCTTCCTTAGGATTTTTAAAAAAAACTACACCTTTCTCTTTTAGTTTATTTACTGTGTTATCAAAATCACTTGCAGAAAAACCAATCAGAATGTGTTGGCCCGATTTCAGGTTCTCTTTGTGTTTAACCGGATGCAATGCCAATACTGTCTCTTTATTGAAAAATTCTGTCCATTCATCAGATTCTTTTTTTAATGGCAAATTTAGAGTTTCTCTATAGAATTGAATAGATTTATTCATATCTGAAACTAAAAGTATTACAGCACCTAATTTTCTAAATGACATCTAATTTGTCTATATTGCTTCTAAATTATGAACTTTTTGTATGAGAATATCTCTTATGTAGACTTTTGATGTGTCAAAAATTTTATTGATGTATGATGTGTAGTTGTTGTTGCAAGATAAGCTTTTTTTTATTTATGTATCAAAAAATGAAGAGTGGAAGAAACGGTATCAAGAAGATTGGGAGTATGTTTCATCGATGGTGCGCTTTTTTCAGTGGTGGATTAAGCATGAGTTTAAAGAAGATTTATCTGTGGAAGTAGATATCTTACCTGTAATTCCTGGAAGGTTATTTGATAGGATCAATCTCGCATATCTATTAAGAGATCATCGGGAGAGGGGTTCATCCATATTTCATTTCTATCTTACTTATTTTAGGTCTTGGTGGTCGGATTGTCGTATAGAGGGATATCACGGGGAGAATTTTGGACAAGCCACTTGGTTTAGACCCAAAGTCTTTTCTTCAGATTTCAAAAATGTAAAGTTCTTTGCTGATAATAATTGTGCAAAAATATCTCATATATTATGTCATGAGCTAATTAGACGCAAAATAAAAAAGAGAAAAGTGTATTTCGATCAAGTACATAAAATTTGGGATCTTCACATACAAAATGATGTTCCTTTTTTATATTATAACAAACAATTCAATAGAGTTTCAAAAAATAGTGAATACAAATACGTTACTATAGATTCATCCAAACTTGAGTATTAATATTTAGGTAAGATTGTTAGATGGATACTTCATTGAGATATCGTCATATAATAAAACTAGGGGCTCTAATCTCTACTGCTGGAGTCGCTATGTTGATTTTATTTGGATTGATTTTACTACTGTTTCCTGTTACAAAGATTTGTGAGGAGAATTGCAATTATCTTTCAAGTGCACCTGACTATCTTAGACAAATGATAAATCCTTTATTTTTATTTATTTCTTTGATATTGATTTCCTCAGGAGTTTTTTTTATCCGTATAGGGAATAGACAACTATATAGGAGCTTATAGTTCTCTGTTTTGTTTATGACTTCCCCTCTTGAATTCTAAGCCATTAAACTAAAATGTCTGATTACATAAATATTATATACTTTATGGCCAATCCATTTAGAAAAATATTATATACTTTTACCGCTAATCCATTCAAGAAATGGAAACCTAGAGGAAAAATTTATAGTTTCAGATGTTCACAATGTGGAGATGTCTTTATATCTAGTCATAATTTGGATGCTCCATTGTGTGACAAGTGTATTCAAAAGATAAAATCGTTGGATTCTACTGTTGATAATGAGAAAAAATGCTCTGAATGTGGTAACGCTGGCGTTATTTATGGTAAAGATCGATGTCATTCTTGTTATTTTAGCTTCAAGAAGAACAAATAATTTTCCAAAATCTTTTCAAATATTCAATATTTTTCACTTTATGTTGATTAGACAGGGCTTTCTATCGATTCCATTTAGTGCATAGATGGGCAGTAATTTATTATTGCTAATTTTTTAATATATATCTCTGATTCCCTTCTAATTCATAAATATCCAGTTTATTTGTTATTTTACGTAAACTCAAGAGTGACTGAGGAAAGATGGGGCCGAAGGGAATTGTTCTAATATATTACTTATATTATTTGAACCCCTGATCCACGGGTTTCTTCAATAATTGCCCATTATTTGATCTGGAGCCCGTTGCGATGCCTGGCTTCGCTACGACCCCACCTTAATACAGTTTTTTCAATTGTAACTATAAGTTTTTCTAAATTTGAATTAGTGAATGATTCCGAAAATTGCATAATACGTGTTAAATAAGCATATTCCATAAAAAATATAAGGTTTGTTAAACACATTATAATTAACATTGGCAAAATCTATTGATTATGATGTTCTTTCTTCATCTAAAAATAAAGAAATTGAGACTAATGAAAAATGGGGTTTAGCAGAAGAATCCGAATATTTTGCTAATAAAGTGAAATTATATCGTCAAGATAAATTGAATGCAGATGAATTTAGGCGCTTTAGACTTCAAAACGGTGCCTATGGCTCTAGATTAAATAGTGAATTTAGTATGATAAGAATAAAGGTTCCAGGTGGTGATATCACACCTACCCAGCTTGAAAAGATTGCTAGTCTGTCAGAATCATTCTCCATCGGATCTGCTCATGTATCTACCAGACAAAATATACAATTGCACTGGGTACAATTAGAAGATGTTAGTGAAGTATTTCGCGGTTTAGCGGAAGTAGGACTTACTTCTAGGGAAGCTTGTGGTAATACCATTAGAAATGTAATGTGCAGTCATTTTGCTGGAGTATGTCCTGATGAACCATTTGATACTACTCCTTACGCTAAAGCAATAGCGAGGTTTTTCTTAAGAAATCCTATTTGTCAGAATCTTCCCAGAAAATTTAAATTTAATTTTTCTTGCTGTCCAGAACATGGTTATGTAAGGATAGCCGATGTAGGCCTCGTTCCTACAATCCGTGATGGAGTAAAGGGATTTCGAGTCTATTTGGGAGGTGGCTTAGGCGCTGCCTCATTTATAGGTCATTTATTAGAGGAGTTTACTCCCGAATCTAGGCTTTTATCTACTTCCATAGCCACAATTCGACTTTATGACCGACTTGGAAATAGAGAAAATCTTGCAAGAAACAGAATGCGTTATTTGGTCAGCGAAATCGGATGGGAAAAATTTCAAGGCTTGTTGTTGAAGGAACGAATTTTGGTTGAAGCAACAATTTCCATCCCAACGAGAAAATCATACGATGGTTTTTTGAAGAATGGAGATCTGAATAATATTTCAATTTCCTCTACCTCTACTAAGAGTAAAATTAAATTACCTGTAATAAATTCCAATTCTTCAGACACTCCATACACTCGATGGCTAAATACCAATGTTGTTGCTCAGAAACAGTCCGGCTATTATAGTGTGTATATAACCTTGGGTGCAGGCGATATCACTTCTAGTCAGTTACGAATTCTAGCAGAATGTATCAGGGAATTTTCGTTAGAAAAAAAAGCCCGAAATACTCCTCAACAAAACTTTCTGATCCGTTACATAAAAGCAGATCAATTACCAAAAGTTTACCAAAAACTATCTGGCAATGGATTAGGAAATCCGGGTGCAAATACAATTGTATCTACCGTAGGTTGTTCTGGAACTACATCATGCAATCTAGCTATTACCAATTCTCATAGGCTTGCAAAGGAAATCCAAAGTAAATTTTTAGAACTGAATATTGATTTAGATAAAGACTTTGTTGATTCTACTATCAAAATTAGTGGATGTCCTAATTCTTGTGGACAGCATGAAGTTGCAACTATTGGTTTCTATGGCGGTGCCACCAGGATTGGGACATCCATGGTCCCCATCTATACGATGCTTTTTGCGGGTAGCACTGGCGAAAATGGTGAATTGGGCAAGGCAATAATGCGTGTTCCAGCTAAAAAGGTGCTAGATGTAGTTCTCAAAATATTTGAACACTTCAAGAAAGAAAGAAAAGGGAATGAAAAATTAAATGAATGGATTTACAAAATTTCAAATGGAAATGGAACTGGCGAAATTAAGAATATAGATGACATGAAGAAGCTACTTTTACCTATAATTGAATTACCTGCGTTTTCTACCGCACCTGATTTTTACAAAGATTATGGAACCGATTCTAATTTTGTCGCAAAAACTGCTAGAGGCGAATGTGCTGCTTGAGCAAACCCATAAATCGAAAAAAAAATGATCTAACGGTAGTAAGCAAACGTGTAAAAGCAAAACCTCCATCAACACCTTCTTTGAATCTTGTATGTGATATTGATACTCTAAGAACTCTAATAAAAAAAAATAAAGTTAGAGTTGTGGATGTTAGAAAAAGAGACGAATATCTGAAAGGTCATATAAAGACTGCAGTTTCTTTACCACTAGCTGAATTATTATCCAAAGATGATCCAGAGACTATAATTAAAATTTTAAATAACCTCGGTATATCGGATAATACTTTAGTAGTCATTTATGATGATACATTTGGTGCACTAGCATCAAGGGTAGCGTGGTCATTTAAGTTTGTTGGACACAGAAATGTTGCTTTATTAGAAGTTACCTATGATACTTGGAAAAAACTAGGTTTAGAAATTGAAAGAAGGTCTAATAAATATTCTAAAGTTTCACATTCTATCGATATCGATTATTCTATATTTGCAGATGCTGAATATATAGAAAATGCACAAAATGATAAAAATAAGATCATAATTGATTCTCGAGAAAGATTGAATTTTTTAACAGAACATATTCCTAATTCAAAGAATATTCCATACACTATGTTACGCTCGGAAAATTCCATATTAAGAAACCCTTCTGAACTTAAACGATTCATGGAAAATAGAGGTATTGACTTAAACAATGAGATAATTACTTACTGTGGAAGCGTCGGAACGCTCTCAGGATTGGCCTTTTTTGCCTTAAAGATAGCTGGAATTTCAAACGTGAAGCTATATCCTAAGTCATTTAAGGAATGGAAGTCTCTTGGAAAACCCAAGACCGAATTTAAAGACGCTACATACTGGGACCTTTCAGCAGAGTGAGTATTTATTTATTCCTCTATTTCTCAAACCATTCATTAATTCTTTCTAATTCACAGCCGTTTACAGTTATTTTTATGGGTCCCAAGGGGGATTCGTTTTCGTTTTCTACTAATACTACCACGTCTGAAAAAGCAGCCTGTTTATTTAGTAAAAACCAAGTACTTTGCATATTGTAATTATTATACAAAATTCTCTGTAAAACAGCTAATGTTTTTTTTGACCTAATCTTGTCCTTTATTTTTCTCAAACGATCAAAATTATTCATCTTGATATACAAATTATTCTTACTTATCACTGGTTCTGTATTTGGTAATACGTTTTTGACAGCAAAAACCACTTTTTGTACATCTTCAGTCAAATTAATTGGAGTTATAACAATAACTTCTATACTTTCAAGTTCCATTTTTGTTCTAAGTGGTAAGAATGTTTTTTTGGTTCCGTTTATTATACTCATCTGACCACTTTTTAATAATTACTTCTACGTGATTTTTAAGCTCTATTAAGGATAGATCGTTATTTGATATTGATTCGTCCGCAAGAGCTATTGCTTTGCTTATGCCTACGCTCATCTCTCGTTCATCTCTTTGTAAAAACTTTTCATGATTTGATGGTGTATCAGATCTGTCTCGTAATTTTATATGGTTATATCTAATACTCAATGATGCATGAATAGCCAATAACTTTACGAAACCTATATTTCTTAGTACCATATACTCCTCATAACTTCTAATTCCATCTACTACAATAAAATTGACATTTTCCAATTCTTTAATCTTCTCCATCACTAGCCTTGCGACAACTTCATTTCCGTGCTGCTTCCTTAGATTTTTCATCAAATCGCCAAGACTTTTATCATCCATTGGCAAGTTGTTTTCTACCGCTTTTTCCCTTATTACATCACCCATAGTTATTAGATGAAATCCTTTACTTTGGAGAAAAGTAGCAACTGTCGATTTTCCTGCACCCGGCATTCCTGTTAAGCAAATTATAAATTGGTCTAGAACCGACAACCTCTCTATTCTGTGAACATTCTATCAATATTTATTTATTGATTACTTTGATTATTGAGAATTAATATAGTTAGAACTTCATTTGATTGTATTCATGCGTATATTTGTTGCAATAGATATTCCAAAGGTTGGGAAACTTATCCATATTCAGAATCAAATTTTGAAACACTATGAATTTGACCTGCATCATGTCAGACTCGTCAACAAGTATAATCTTCACTTGACAATAATGTTTTTGGGGGAAAAGACCGATCTTGAAGTAAGGGAAATTATCTCCAATTTAGAAAGTTTAACTTTTGATCCATTTGAAATTAAATTCGCTAACATAGGATGTTTTCCAAAAAACTCTAATCCTAAGGTTATTTGGTTGGGACTGGATAATCAAAGTTCTAAAAAATTAAATGACCTTTTTAATTCAATTTCAAAATTGCTTGATAAATATATTGGCTACCGTAAGGAATCACAACATGATTTTAGTGAAGAAAAATCTGTATACGTCCCTCATCTTACACTTTTTCGAATAAATCGGCATTTTAAGGGTCGTATATATTTGGATCCTACTTTTCAATTTAATCTATTTAAAGATGAGATAAGCCAAATTAAACTAAAACAAAGCATGCTCACAGCAGATGGTCCTATATATTCTGATTTGTTTACCATTAATGCCCGAGTATAAAAGAAATGAGTAATCCTGATATCAATAATTTAATTGAAGGAATTTTAAAGAAATGTACTCCTACTTCAGAAGAAGAAATTAACCTTCATGCTATGGCTAACATGGTGAAGAATAAACTTGAATCTTGTGTTACGGAATATAAACTTGGGTCTAAGATAAATGAGATCGTGTTCGGTGGATCTTTTGCTAAAGGAACTTGGCTCAAGAATGAAGCCGATATTGATATTTTTATCAAATTTAAGAAAGACGTTGATTATGGTCATTTTGAGGCTTATGGAAAGCTAATTGGAATGCAATCTCTAAAGGAATATTCTCCGTATCTTAGATATGCAGATCATCCTTATGTAGAAGCTTATGTTGACGGAGTTAAATTTAACATTGTCCCATGCTTTGATGTCTCCTTCGGGGATTGGAAAAGTGCAGCTGACCGTTCCCCCTTCCATACCTCTTATGTAATCAGTAATTTGAATCAGGAAAAGAAAAATCAAGTGAGATTACTTAAGAAGTTTTTGAAATCACTAAAAATTTATGGAGCTGAGATTTCTATAGAGGGATTTAGTGGGTATGTTTGTGAAGTCCTGATTTTGAAATTTGGATCTTTTTTATCTACCATCCAATTTTTTTCTACATATTCTAGTGACAACTCTGTTATCAGCATCGCAACACCTGATCATGAACGGGAAAAACATAAGAGGATTTTTGATAGTTTTTTAGTAATATTGGATCCAATAGATGAAAATAGAAATTTAGGTAGTGCTATTTCATCTCATTCAGTCGCGACTCTAATCCAGTGTTCAAGAAAGGTTTTAGCAAATCCTAGCAATAATTATTTTCGAGAGGAACGGGTATATAACCCAAGCAACGATCTCAAAGCTTTATTGTCTTCTTTCATTATGGTAATTGAATTCAAATATGGTGATAGACCGTCTGATGTAATCTGGGGACAGCTTAAGAAAATGACCAGGTCCATATGTAAATTTGTCGAATCATATGGTTTTAGAATATTGAAATACAAATGTAATGTGCATGAAAAGGAAAAAGTTTGTGTTATTGCTTTATTATACGAGTCTCTAACAATTTCTAAATTATCTTTTAAAATAGGTCCTGAAATATTTAGATTACATGACCTAGAAAAATTTATAGAGATTAATGATGGCTCTCCATTAAAATGGTTAGACAATGACTCTCGAACTAGATGCCTTCTTTTTAGGGAATTTACTAATGCAAAAGATTATTTGGAATTTATTCTCGCGAACAAGCCTGATCTGATAGGGATCCCTAGAGGGTTGAAAGTTGATTTTTTTCGATCCTTCAAAATAGCTACTCTTGATCAAAACCCTACTTTGGATGAACATATAAAAAATACTGTTTCTGAATTATTATATACGGATGGAAGAGTGTTCTAACAAGTTTATTTTATCATCAGCTAATTTGATTGATTTATTATGTTATCCCAGATTTAGTGCCTCTGATTATCATTCTAGGTTGAGTGAACTTAGATCCTTAAATCTAAAATTTGTAATTCTAGAAGGTAATACCCTTTTAAATGCTATTAGAATTTTGGGGAAAGGAAGCGAAGGATTGGTGCTAAAAGTTCAAGATATGCATAGTAAAACTTTGGCACTAAAAATTAAGAGAATTGATTCGTGTAGAACCGATATGCAAAATGAATTTGAATTTTACCAGAGTATAAATAGGATTAATCTAGGACCCAAGGTTTTCTCTTATACAAAAAATGCTCTTTTAATGGAGTTCCTAGAAGGTTTGTCCGCAAGGAACTGGTTCTTAAAATCAGACATGAACTTAGACTTGATACGAAAAATCATAATTAATATTTTGACTCAATGTTATACACTAGATAAACTACACATAGATCATGGTCAACTAAATAAGTTAGATAATCATGTAATAATTTCTCATTGTGGTTCAAAATGCACTATAGTAGATTTTGAAAGTGCTAGCTGCATCAGAAAAGTTAATAATGTTACATCCGCCTTTCAAGGGTTAATTTTCAAGGGTATTATATCAGATCAAATAAACAAATTTGTTAATTATGATAAAAAGAGAGTCGAATTCTTAAATCTATTGTCAAGATATAAAATGGACAAGTCAAAAAAAAATTTTGATTCTATAATCGCACTAATCTGAATTAATCATTTTAAGAATCTTAGAAAAGCATTAATCTTCTTTTGTGTCACTTTAATTATGACACTTCCAAAAGGTTATGTAATACCCAATAAAGAAGCAGAAGAAAAGACCAAACGAGAAGCAGAAGAAAAGACCAAACGAGAAGCAGAAGAAAAGACCAAACGAGAAGCAGAAGAAAAGACCAAACGAGAAGCAGAAGAAAAGACCAAACGAGAAGCAGAAGAAAAGACCAAACGAGAAGCAGAAGAAAAGACCAAACGAGAAGCAGAAGAAAAGACCATTCTACAAGAACCACATAAAGATTCCTCGGTTACAAATAATCTGAATTCAAACAGACTCGATGGGAATCAAAGAAATATTGTAAAAACATTGGAAAATAATTTTAATTATTATATGATATGGGAACAATTACGGGAGGCATATCTTCATACCTTGAAAGAAGCAACTTCATCTTATTTTAGGTTGTTAGATTTTTGGTCACAGCCTAAGAACTATAAGGATTAATTTATTTTTCTTAAATAACTACCAACAAAATTAATCTATTTTTTATTCAATCACAGACGACCTCTTTAAGAGTATAAATCCAGTTCTTTAGTTGAATTAATTATATTATAAACCTTCTGAGTCAAATCGTCTACTTCAACATTCTTGTTTATCACTAAGAATAACACATGTTCTTTGACTGGAATAATTAATATTCTGAGTGAACTATATTGATAACAAATTGAGTTTAAACTTCCAAATGATGTAGTAAACGCTTTCCTTAAATCCACCGCGTATGCAGATTCAGAAATAATAAGTTCTGTATTTCTTCCTTTTAGATGATTGTCCAGAGAATCCCTTTGATTACTGGTATTTAAATGTCCGGATTTTTCAATAACCCCACTAAACAAAATATCATTATCTAAATCTAGTATGCTTTTTGTGAATTGATCCGCCTTCATGTTGTTATATTAAAATAATAAAACATATAGCCTTTTATGAATTTTCAATAATTTATAGTCTCAACATATTTTAAATATTTCAACGAAATCATCATATAAGTCTAAAACATAATATAACCATGGCTAACGATGCATCATCATCATCTACTTCTGCGGATACAATTCCATATCCTACTCTAACTATATTGTATTTGCCATCAGAAGCAAATTTAGCTATTGAAGAAATTAGTCAAAAATATAATAACATGACAGTCGAAGATTGCAAAGGTTTTTTCCATCAGGGGAAAGAAAGGGACTATAAAAAGATAACAATTTGGAGTCAAGGAATCGATAGTCTTTGGTTCAATGCCATAATCGCTCGTATAAAGGATCTATCTAACTTAGAATCTATTCCTATAGTCTCTGGTGGAATAATGTATTCAATCTAGAAAAAGATCACTCTGTCAATTTATGTATTCCAATAAAAATGGAAGTTGTTGTTGGAACTTCGAGTGAAAAGTCAAGCGGATTGTATAAATAAATATTGGTTATCGTATGTGAATATAGAAGATTGGACAAATCATTGGGAATCAGCGATTGATACATACACATGCTCCCTAATTTTGAAAAGTTGGACACCATTTTCATCTGAATTGGGAACACGTTGTTATCGGCAGAAGTGCCTACGATTTGCAATAATGGATGAGTTGAATTACACGGAAGTTTTGCAAGAATGTTTCCATTCAAAATTTTCAATGGCGCTGAACTATATAGCGGAATGTAATCCTTTGAAGAAATAGTCATAGGGTAAGGCAGGATCATGATAGACTGCATATTTTCTAATTTATTGTTACTGTTATTATTACTAGTAATATTATCTTTATCAGGAGAAACAGTTGTAATATTTAGTGTAGTATTATTCGGTCCGAGATAATTTGAGGCATTATCTAGTGTTTGTGAAATTACATTGTCAGTGTCGTTATTATCTGATCTGTTTGCTATCGGAAAAGAAAAATTTTGCATACTTTCAACTACTGAATCAAGTAAGGATGATCCTTTCAAAGAATCAATTAAAGAAATCGCCTCATCACTAGATGACTTTGCTTTATCAAAAATATTGGATGTTTGTTCCATTTGACCAAAAACATCAATATTAGAAACCGAACCCAAACTTAAAATAATTAATCCAGTGATGAAAAAAAACCTGAATTGTGGAAGAATTGACACTGTGATATGATTATAAAAAAATTATTTAATTCTTTCCTTTGATGAATTTGAAGATAAAATATCCCTTATTTTTTCCACACTAGTTAATGGAGGAGAACAAGTAAATTCTTTACATATTATAGCAAAATCACTAGCAGGTTTTTCTTTAATTAGTGACTTATTTTTGAATAAATTATAATTATCTAGCTTTTCTGAGATACTGTCCTCGTGTACAATAGAAAAAATACCATTTGGAACATACATTTTATTCAATTCATCAATCATGTCTGATTTATTATCCTTTGTAAAAATGGTTATTTCGGTTGGTTTTTTAATATATAGATATGTCGATGATAGTAACCAACCAAAACCAAATGGATTATCTAGTGCGGATGATACAGATCCTTTCATCATTTTCTCAGCCATGTCTATGTAATTGTTTTGCCCTGTTATATGATAAAGACGGATTAAATTGGAAATTGAAACCGAATTTCCGCTTGGCAAAGCCAAATCATACAAGACTTTGGTTTTAGTGAGAATAGATTCATGCATGTCAGAAGAATAATAGAAATTATTTTCTTTTCCGTCCCAAAAATGTTTTATCAAAACATCTGTATAATAAGATGCTAGTTCAATGAACCTTGGATTTGTCTTTATCTCAAATAAATCCAGAAGAGAATTTATATAAAAAGCATAGTCATCCAAATAAGCGAGTATCTTGGCTTTATCTTGTTTATAAATTCTATATAAATATCCTTCGTTAGACTTTAACTTTGTTTCGATGACATCCACCGCAGTTAAAGCCGTTTTTAAATAGTCTTCTTTACTTGTTATCTTATAACCTTTGATAAAAGCAGATATAGCTAGTGCATTCCATGATAAAATTGTTTTATCATCTTTTTGAGGCTTTATCCTTTTCTCTCTGATATCAAAAAGCCTTGCAGAATTTACAGATATAAGGTTATTAACCTCCTTTACATCTAATCCATACTTTTTCGCTAGGTGTTCGACGGAGGTTTTGATATTTAGTATGTTTTTCCCTTCAAAATTGCCTACTTCTGTTATATCAAAGTATTCACAGAAGATGTTTTGGTGCAAAGGATTTTGAATTATTGAGGTGACCTCTCTCTTAGACCATACATAAAATTTTCCCTCTTCTCCGTCAGAATCTGCATCTTCAGCTGAAAAGAAAATCCCTTCCTTGTTTGTAAGCACACGTAAAATATAATCCAAGGTTTTTCCAACAGTATCTCTAAATATTTTCTCCCCAGTGATTTGATACATTTCAGAAAACAAAATAACCAATAATGCATTATCGTACAACATTTTTTCAAAATGAGGCACTAACCATTTTTGATCGGTCGAATATCTCGAGAATCCACCTCCTAGATGATCGTGTATCCCTCCAAAGATCATTTTTTCACTTGTTAGAGTTACGAAGTCCTTGAATTTTTCGATATGTGATATATCGTAGTAACGAAGCAAAAATAATAGGTTAGATACATTAGGAAATTTAGGGGACATTCCAAAACCTCCATGAATAAAGTCTGCCATTTGCAATAAATTTAGTGCAGATTCATCTAGAACTGTCTTGTCAAGTTCTACACTTTTGTTGTTCAAAATATCTTTTGATGTGTTTATCAGCGCTTCTACAAATTCCGAGGTGGTCTGATTTATGTCACTTTTTTTATGGGAATAGGCCTGAGAAAGTTGATTTAAAATTTCAGTAAAACCAGGCATACCATATCTGCTATCTTTTGGAAAATATGTACCTACATAAAATGGCTTAAGATCAGGAGTCAAAAATACCGATAATGGCCAGCCCCCATTACCATTTACAAGTTGACATGCTCTCTGATAGATGTCATCTATATCTGGTCTTTCCTCTCTATCGACCTTTATATTAATAAATTTTTCATTCATGATTTTTGCAACTTCGATATCTTCAAATGACTCATGTGCCATTACATGACACCAATGACAGGAACTATATCCGATGCTCAGAAAGATTGGTTTGTCTTCTTTTTTTGCCAAATTGATAGAATCGTCATTCCAAGCCAACCATTTAACTGGATTATAAGCATGTTGCAATAGATAGGGACTATTTTCTTTGATCAACGAATTGGGTTTTGCATTGTCAAAACGATTATCCATGACTCTGAAGGTACATGATTGTATTTATTATGTACTACTTTGCTTTTTTACTACTCTATTCTGAGAGTATCGCAATTAGATGAGAAAAATATCTCTTTAGGCATGGATTAGCAGGAAACGCAGGACTAGAATTCATGTCCAAATATTCTTTCCTTTACTCATTTTCTAATTAAATCGAGAACTCTGTTCCGGCAGCAATTATCTTGGTATTCATTATCTGTATGTGAGTAAAGATGAATTGTTTCAAATACTATGAACAATTAACAATCTGATGAAATCTCTGCGTCTTTAATTTCATTAACAAATACAAATTAAAATGAATTTTTCTGTTTTAGTTTACCATCACAGTACCCACCATCGCTGGATGTAAGGTACAAAAATACGGATACTCCCCTGCTGTATCAAATTTATGCTCAAAGGTTTTTCCCTTGCTGGTAAGTGCTGTGGGACCAGCTAAACCCGAATCAAATGCCTTCCCTACGTCCGGTGCACCGGCACTTCCAGATGTCACAGTATGAAATGCCGAATCATCGTTTGTCCATACAACGGTTTGACCAGCAGTGATTTCGATAGGGTTTGGACTGTAAGCCGTATCAGTCAAAGTTGATGCACCCGGTACAATTGATACTTGAACATTACCTGAAGCTTGATCTGATGCATTGGTCGAACCACTAGTTGCATTGGTCGAACCACTAGTTGCATTGATCGAACCACTAGTTGCATTGATCGAACCACTAGTTGCATTGATCGAACCACTAGTTGCATTGATCGAACCACTAGTTGCATTGATCGAACCACTAGTTGCATTGATCGAACCACTAGTTGCATTGATCGAACCACTAGTTGCATTTTCTGTCAAAAACTGGCGAAGTGAAGGTGGGGTTTGTAATACCGTAGGATCCGTAATAATTGGCTCTTCCGGTAAATGATATTGGGCTCTTAAAGTTGATTGTTGCGTATTTAAAACATCTGATGAGAACGAAGGGCCAATATAGCCAAAGGACGCCCATAAAATATAGATAGATAGCAATGATAAACCTATCACAATAACAGAGAAACCTATAGTACCTATTTTCTTGTTTTTGATTGGAAGTTTTGGAAGGTCACCCTCCTTTGACATAATTACAACAAAAGTCAAAGATATTAAAAAGGTTACTGAATACAAAAAAGTTAACCTTTTAATTCTAATGATGGAATATTCAAACATGACACCAGAAAAAAAAATAGAATCTTTGAATCTTGTCATTCCAATTGGAAAACCAAAAGCTTTAGGTTCGTATGTTCCAATAGTGAATATCAACGATCTAGTTTTTATTTCAGGTCAACTTCCAATTGACATAAATTCTCCATCAAACGATCTGAATTTTAAAGGTAAAGTAGGCAAACAAATTTCAATCGAGGATGCTCAACTAGCTTGTAAAATTTGTTGTTTAAACGCCTTCTCAATTCTTAAGAGCCTAATTGGCGACTTAGATAAGGTAAAGAGAATAGTCAAAATAACAGGTTATGTTAACTGTGATGATACTTTTACAGATCATCCAAAGGTAATCAATGGAGCTTCAGATTTCCTTATTGAGGTGTTTGGAGATTTAGGAAGGCACTCTAGAGTAGCTGTTGGAGTAAACAGTTTACCATTAAATTCTCCTGTAGAAATTGATTTCATAATTCAAATATAGAAAATCAAAAAAAAGAAGTTTATTTCTTCATTTATATTTCAAACGATGGGCATTACTGACCAAATAACTTAAAGTCCGTAATTCCTAAACCCTTTTCTAATGTACTTCCAAGAGGCACTATTTTTAAGAATTTGGCTTCTATGGACGATGGATATATGTACATTTCTGGCAGTTCACCGCTGAATCCTGTGTTTGCAAAAACTATTGGATCAGAATACTGTGAGCCGTCACTTGAACCCTGTACTGCAAAGAAATTGATATCATTTTGTGCATTTTTGAGCCCTAATTGAATTCCGCAGATATTCTTGACATTGTTCAACTGAACGTTCAATTCGTCAATAATACCAAATGACAGCTCTTTTATTAATGGCTGATTAATTACCTTGTTCAATATGCTTGTAGCGGGATTGCCACTTGCAGTTAGCTTATCTAATGTTATCTCATTGCCACATTGATTATTTTCTGGAGTTAAACTTAGCAGATTTAGATTGTTGTCTACAACGTTTAGTAACTTAGAGTATGACACGTATTCTCCGTCTGGATATATAGCATGTACATCAAGATTGTAGAGCCCAGGTGAGGGAACATTTGCTATGTATTCTCCAGTTTCAGTTTTTTCCAAAGCCCATAATGTACTATAATCAGTTTCATAGTCTACGAGAAAAGCATCAACTTGAGAGGGTTCATCTTCAAAGTTAAACGATACCTGATCTCCTCTGTTTATAGCGTATATTAGAGACTTATATTCTAAAGTCTCCGTGTCCTCTGGTTGTCCGACTTTTTTCATTATCTTATCTTTCACATTTATCGTCGGCGTCATATCAGAAATACCGCCATTATGATTTAGACTTACTTTTGGTAAATCTACTGGTGCGGCATTTACTTTGTTATTTAAATCAAATGATGTGGAACCAATAATAAAGACAATAAATGCACTTATGATTACAACATTTTTAATCTTAATATATTGAAACAATTCTAATTTATATTACGGTTGGTAATATTTATGAAATATGTTTTAATTTGTAATAAAAATTCATATAATTTTATTTAATTGTCTCTTCTTATGTTTCATAAGATAGTAAAATACTGGTAGTATAATTTAGATAATAATTATTAATTATAATAGTTTTATAACTAACTACATTGTTTTTCTTTGATAATAAAAACAAGCGTCCCATAAATATGACATTCTCCTAAATTCTTGGAATGAGCATACATAATGCACTATTACTTATCGAAATTGATTTGAGTTTACAAAGAAATACAATTTTAAATGGAGTAAGTGTATAAATGAAAAAATATAATAACTTTTTATATGTTTTTCTAGCATTAACATTAATCTTTTCCACACCTGGATTATCCAGCCTTGTCATCAATGCACATGCTAGTGTGAATATCAATGATATAATAAGTGGATATCTAGATGGAACACCACCATCGCCAGGAAATGATGGAAATTCTTGGCCTTGGCCTTTGTCAAGCCCTGATCCAGCTCCCGCTGCCGCTACACCCGCTGCCGCTACACCCGCTGCCGCTACACCCGCTGCTACACCTACGCCAAGCCTCAGCCCTAGTCAACAATTGCCTGCAGGATGTATTCAAGATAAAGTTACTAGAATAGGTGCTAGTGGTCAAGATGGTAACAATATACCACAAAACGTGCTTGACAATAAATTTAATACTAGGTGGTCTGATTATGGAAAGGGCTCTAATATTCAAATTGATCTTGGGAAAAAGGATAAACTTTGTGCTGTAGAGATTGCATGGCACCGAGGAGACGTTAGGGTAAATGACTTTATGATTTCAACTTCCACTGATGGCACTACCTTTACACCTCTCTTTACTGGCAAGTCCAGTGGTGATACTAATTCATATGAATCCTATGTAGTTAATGATCCCAATTTGACAGCACAATATATCAAAGTTACTGTAAATGGGAATACGGAAAACGACTGGGCTTCTATATCGGAGATCAGGGCATTTTCTAAACCTGCATCCCCAGGTCCAGGTCCAGGTCCAGGACCAGGCCCAGAACCCAACCCCGGTCAATTGCCTGCAGGATGTATTCAAGATAAAGTTACTAGAATAGGTGCTAATGGTAATGATGGTAACCGACCACAAAACGTGCTTGACAATAACTTTAACACCCGATGGTCAAACTACGGCTCAGGCTCTAATATTCAAATTGAGCTTGAGAAAAAAGGTATACTTTGTGCTGTAGATATTGCATGGCACCGAGGAGACGTTAGGACAAATGATTTTGTCTTGTCTACCTCCACTGATGGCACTGCCTTTACGACTCTATATGACGGCGAGAGCAGTGGAGAAACCAACTCACATGAACGTTATCTGATTCAAGACTCTAATTTGACAGCACAATATATCAAAGTTACTGTAAATGGGAATACGGAAAACGACTGGGCTTCTATATCGGAGATCAGGGCATTTTCTAAACCTGCATCAACAGATCCAACACCAACACCAACACCAACACCAACACCAACACCAACACCAACACCAACACCAACACCAACACCAACCCCCAATCCAAGTAATGAAACAGATGTCTTTGGTGTAAAGAAAATTTATCCTGACAAACCAAATGGCGAAAAGTGGTTCATGAATATGGCTAATCCGTCTTCTGACAATAGATTTGATCCCAAACTGACTCTGAAGAAAAATGCTGATGGATCATATAAGGTAACATCTGATAAGGTTAGGATGAATGTATTTACTAGTACTGGATATCACCAAGGTGATATTGATACTTATGATCAAAAATCCCTGTCAGCCAAAGGGTATATGCAAGCCGTGAATGATTGGAGGAATGTGGAAATAACAGAATATGTTAAAATCAATTCAGCTTCAGATTCTGACTTTGATTTGACATTGTATGCCCATGGTGGAAAACATAACTCAGATGTTCCTTGTGAAGGTACCGCATATAAAGGGGGGTTATTCACAGACGGACGTTCTCGATTTGCTAAAGAACAATGGCATTCAGGGGGTTACTCATTTACACCCGCCCAGAAAAATATAGGTTCCATCGAAGGTAAATGGATAGGATTCAAAACCGTCATGTTTAACACTGTCGTAAATGGCGAGCCTGCTGTAAAACTTGAAAACTGGGTAGATGAAAGCAATAACGGTCAATGGAAGAAGGTGTTTGGTTATACAGATAGCGGAGGATTCGGTGAGGATGGCGATAGATGTGGAGGAAGTCCAGACCAACAAATTTCATGGGGAGGACCCATTGTTACATTCCGATGGGACGGCACTTCAAACGTCGATATAAAGAATCTGAGTGTGAGGGAAATAGCTGCAAACTAATCCATCATTCTTCGACATCTATACTTTTCTTCTATACTTTTCTTACTCATACCTTAATTAACGAAAAAAATAATTACAAAGTTGTGTCTTTCATTCGTTATAGATTAATAAGATTAAGGAGATTTGCTTATAATAAGATCTTCATAATTACAAAGTTTTTGCTATTTTTATATATTCGAATAAAAATGTTTTTTGGATTATATTGAAATATGCCTGAAGATAATCTTAACATTCAATAAATAGTGACTGTTCTATTTATTTATGGACTACCAAAAAATAATTGATACTATTTTTGAGCTAAATGATGGTATCCGATATGCTGGATTAATTGATGAAACCGGCTCTTTGATAGCTGGTGGAATGCGTCACGGAATTGATTCCATTGTTGATCAACCAAGCGAAGAATTGTATTTGACTCATACTGCTCTTAGAAAGTCTATGAGAGAAAGATTTGACGATACTATGGGTAAAGCTCGTTTTGCATATATAGAACGTGAGAAGTTATCGCTGCTAACATTTTACTTAGATAAGAAAATGTTGTTGATTACTTTAGAACCTAATCTAGAGTCTCAAAACGTAATTGATTTGGCAGAAGATATTCTAGATATAGTTAGTGGAAATAAGGCTTAATACCCATTCACCTTATTTACCTTCTTCTTTCAGAATTTTTTACTCTATCATAATATTATGCATCATTATTAAATCATCCTTAAATGACTCTAGTTCACTGGGTACCTTTGTTTTTATAGGATCTTTTAATGAAAGGGGCTTATTTGTAATATTAGAAAGAGTTTCCTTCTTCTTATTCCATATTTCTGAATTGAACTTGATAATGTGATGTGTCGATGAAACAAACACATCGTATTCTTTCTCTACGATAGGAATATTTTTTTGACCTGAAATTATCTCTCCGTCCTCATAGATTTTCTTCCACAACTCATATGTAATAAATGGAGAAATCGGTTCTAATAAAAGCAATATAGTTCTAAAACATTTATGAATTGTATAAAGAGCTGATTTTCTTTCATCCTCTGCTTCATTATTGTACGCTCTACTTTTTATCATTTCAATATAATGGGCTGCAAAAATATTCCATGTAAATTCTCTCAATGCATTAGCGGGGATGAAAAAATTTAATTCTTCATAACCTTCAAGACATTTTTTGGTCATGCTTGAGAGTTCTGATAAAATCCATTTATCAGTCGCTTTTAGTTCTCGAGGTTTATTGTTTTCATCAATTATTTCAAAATTAGAAATGAATCTACCAATATTCCATAATTTCGATAAGAATTTTTGTGCACTTTGTATTTTTTGCTCCGAACATCTAAAATCATATCCAACATTTGTCTCACTTGCAGACCAAAATCTGAATGCATCAGCACCATACTTCTTAATAATGGGAAGTGGATCAATTACATTTCCCTTACTTTTACTCATTTTCTCCCCTTTTTCATCAACTCCGTATCCCATTATCCAAGTACTATGCCATGGAATTTGACTCGTAAGGTACAAGCATCTTAGAAGAGTATAGTAAAGCCATGTCCTTACAATGTCTTTTCCTTGAGGTCTAATAGAAAGAGGGTAGATTTTATTAAAAATTTCTTTATTTTTATAGAATTTCGTAATATAAAGAGGAGTTATACTCGAATCCATCCATGTATCGAAAATCTTTTTTTCTCCTTCAAACTTGTCATTGTTACACGATTTGCATTTATCAAATGGTGGAGTTTCATCCCAAGGTCTATAGTATTTTCCAGGTTCAGGAAGGTTTGCTTTTTTACATTTTGTACAATACCATATCGGAATTTCAGTTCCATAAAATCTTCTCCTTGAGATAGGCCAGTCTATCGCAATTGAATTTATCCAATTCAATAGGATTTGTCTATGCATTTCTGGATAGAATTTTATTTCTTTAGAGCGTTCTAACAAATTTGACTTAAAATCAACTTGCTTTAGATAATAATCTTCCAAAGAAATAATTTCAATCGGGGTTTTACTTCTTTCACAAAGGGGAGTTCTATGGGAAATAATTTCAATCTTTTCTACTAACCCTTGCTTTTCTAGCTCATCTATTATTTTACTTCTTGCTTCTTTTATGCGTAAATTAGAAAACATTCCGGCAAATTCTGTTGTTTTTCCATTCAATTCAATAGATTTAATTTCCGTCAGACCCATTTCTCTGAATAATTGAACATCGTTTAGGTCACCGTAACTGCAAACCATAACCGCTCCAGATCCAAAGCTTTTGTTAGCAGAGCGATGTGGTTTTATTTTTACTTCTCTATCAAAAATTGGAATTCTCAAAGTTTTTCCTTGCATGTCTTTGTATCTCTCATCATCGGGATTCACAATTACCGCTTGACATGCAAAGAGGAGTTCTGGTCTAGTAGTGGCAATTACAATGAATTCGTTATTATTCTCTAAGAAAAATTTTATGTAAACTAATTTAGTCTCAACATCCTCATATGTGATTTCTGCATCTGCTATTGTGGTACCACAATCAATGCAGTAGTTGTTTGGTCTATTTCCAAGATATACTAATCCTTTGTTCCACATTTCAATAAATGTTGACTGGGTAAATGCTCTGAAATCAGGAGAATCAGTCTGGTACTTCTGTTTAAAATTCGCACTTAAACCCAAGCTTTCTAGGATTTCTATAAATTCACTTTCAGTATCGTCAAGCGTTATCTTACATAACTTCAAAAACTCTTTTCTTTCTGTATTTCTCATTCTGATCTTGTATTTTTTTTCTGTGTGGATTTCTACGGGAATGCCATTACGATCCACGCCAATTGGAAAAATAACTCTAAAGCCCTTTAGGCGGGCAACTCTTGAAATCATATCTATCTGAGAATAATGGGCAGCTGCACCGATGTGCCACGGTCTTCCAGATGGATAGGGAGGGGGAGTATCTATAACAAAATATTTATCTTTACTTTGATCAGTTTCAACATTATCATAAACATTATTAACCTTCCAATCTTCTATGATCTTTTTCTCAATATCTGATGACCATATCTTTTCAGTAATCTTTGAACTCAACTTTTAATTTGTAATACTCTTTTATTAATTAGTTATTAACCTTCCTAGGTCGGTCTCAACGAATGTTCTGGATGTCTAGATGGAATTTTAGATGTAATCTGAATCTTGAATAATTCTAGAATATAATGCTACTGAAATGAGAGTGTCAAGGTTTTACTAATTATTAGCACTTATCGGATGTAGGAAAGAATATGAGCGCCCTTATTGACTCCCTCATATATATACACACCAAGGGCTTGTACATTCTCGGGCATTTTGCCTGATAGCATTCTTATAATTTCTGTAGAAAGATTTTCTACAGTCGCCTCGCCTTCTAAAAGATAGGTTGTATACTTTGGAACTTTTAAATCAAAAAATCCTTTTGGACCGTCAAATTCAATAAAAAAGTGATCGTTGTCTTCCTTCTTTAAATATTTTCTATTAATAAAAAATTTATGATCGATTTGGTATAAAGCTTCTTTAATTAATTTTTTAGCCTCTGAGAAGTCGATCACTAGATTATTTTTCATTTCGCCTATAATCTCTACCATGACCGTAGACGTGTGACCATGAATTATTGAACACTTTTCGACTAGCGGTAATATATGAGCATAATCAAATGATAATGAGGGGTCCTCGATAAATATAGATCCAACCTGTTTGCTTTCTTTGTCAAACAGGAAGATGTTGTGCATCTCATTTATTTTGCCTAAGTAAGCCGATCTCCCTACGGCAATCATATCTACAAATGGGAATCTTTCTTGAATGATTCTAAATTCATTCATGTCATTATCGTTTTCAATTATTTTAATGAATTTATCTCCAATTTTAAAATCTATACTTAATTTTGAATCATTTAAAACATTATCGTAATTATATTCAATTTTCAAAAAGTCCAATAGTTTTGAGATTGAATATCCTGTTCTATTCTTGATCAAGTTTTTGCTTTGACCTATGTATTTCACATCTTTATCCAAATCTATTTTTACTTATCTTCTCTCTATTATAATTATTACAAATATATTCTGAAGTAACCAATACCTAAAAGTGCTCATATCCGACGAATTAACCCAAATTTTATATTCTACGGTTGAAGAGTTCACAAATCATTCTGATAAGGTCGTGATAGCATTTTCTGGAGGGGTTGATAGTTCTTTATTGGCAAAAATTTGTAAAGATCTGGGTAAACAAGTACACCTAGTAACAATTGGTTTTGCCAATTCCCATGATATTATTTTTTCTAAATCTATTTCTAAATCTCTCTCTTTAGCTATGAATCACATAGCTTATGAGATTAAGGAGGAGGATGTCCAGGATGACATTAAGTTTGTAAAATCAAAACTTTCTTGTAATGTTCTTTCCCACATTGAAAACTGTATTGCCTTTTTTCAGATAAGTAAAATCATAAAATATCACGAATTGGAGGATTCTTTCCTAACCGCTAACGGATTTGACGAGTTATTTTGTGGATATGATCGATATAGATCTTATTATCAAAATGGTAAGGAGTCTGTAACCACTTACATGGAAGAAAAATTAAACAATGAAGATCATATGATGAGAGAAATTTCCAATGTGATAGCAGAACTGAATATATATTCATACCAACCATTTCTATCAAAAACATTTGTTAAATATGCAAAAAGTATCCCCATGGAATATAAAATAAATGGCCAATATGATATGTTAAGAAAGCATATTTTGCGAGAGATTGCAATAAGAATTGGCGTTCCAAAAGAAGCAGCCATGCATCCTAAAAAGGCTATTCAGTATGGATCAATGATTCATAAATATCTATTAAAGAATAAAAGCATCTTGAAAGTATAACATACAATGGTTGTGCAATAGTGTCTTATATCTGACTACCTTGCGGAATAAATGAATCTGGCCTGATGTCTTATTCCTTAAAATGATGGTCAAATGATGGTCAAATGTCCTAATTTTGCTCTGTGGTCATTTTGTGCTGTAATGGAGTTCTTTAATACCTTTGAATATTTATAAATTAATATTCCAATGGGTCAAAAGGTTCCATCTGCCATCAAGGAAAAAGTAATAAATGCATGGCTTGAAGACAAACCTTGTAATATCATATCTGATGAAAACGAAATAAGCTATGGTAGTGTCACTAATATAATTACAGCGGTCAAGAAAGAAAGTATAAAAGATATTGACCTACCCAGAGCAGTTGCAGTTTTATTGAAAAGAAATGGTCTTAGTCTGACTTATCTTGCTTCATCAATGAGGCTAAAAAATAGACTAAATGATTCGAAATTAAATGAAATACAAGCCGACTCCTTTCTTGAAAATATGGCTATACACTGATTCAAGGAAGAAATTGATCCAAAAGAATTTCTATTCCAAATAGGTAAAGTGTGCTCCATTGCTGAATATTTGCATATTCCAGTTACGCGATTGCCTGATTTTATAGGGAAAAAAACTAAGAAAATAATGACCAGGCCATACAGGATAATAAATAAATCACTTATTTGATCATTTTGGATGAATTAAGACGTATTGCATAATTTATTAAAATTAATTAAATCGTGGATAGCTTATCCATTCTTATGCATTACGTTTGAAATTTCGTGTTAGACATTATTTTACCACGGTAACCATTTTTTTTATTCAACACAAAAAATTATTAGATACAAGACTGTTTCGAATTTGGATATATCTTACCTTTGATTACTGGTATCTGGTTTAGTATCGTTATTATTCCATGTAATCGTTTCATTAACCTTAACTCTAATTTGACTTGGTTGGCACCACTGTCTTGAAACACGTCGGTCATATCTGACTCAGGATTTGCAGATCCTTGTGGTGTACTAACCCAAGTCTTGTTGGAATCCTGTTCCTGTGTATTCAAAAATGATGATGATAGATTGGGTTGTTGGAATAAGCATCATGAGAGCTAATAATGTAAAATAAAAATAATAACTCATGGAAAATAATCAATTTGTTCTGTTATGATTGCTATTACTTAATAGTCTTCAAAATACTGCGTTAGGATATGGTATGAATTAATAGCCAATTCCATATCAGTTACGAATCAATAAAATTTGCTTCTGCAATAAAAACATTAATTGGAAAAATATGGATCTATTGTAATTCAATATCTTTTGGTGTTATGCTAACTGCTGATTTGAAATTTTTTATTTCACCAACAAAGAATACATTTTAGCCATCAATTAATAAGAACCTGATGTGGGAAATGGCATTAGATTGGACTTTGAATCAGGAATGTCTGTATATCCTAATAGTAGCAATAAAAACATTAATTGGAAAAATATGGATCTATTGTAATTCAATATCTTTTGGTGTTATGCTAACTGCTGATTTGAAATTTTTTATTTCACCAACAAAGAATACATTTTAGCCATCAATTAATAAGAACCTGATGTGGGAAATGGCATTAGATTGGACTTTGAATCAGGAATGTCTGTATATCCTAATAGTAGCAATAAAAATATAAAAGATATGAATTATTGACAAAAGGTCAATTTTGACTTTTAGTAGAATGTTATAAACCTTGTTGTGTAACTAAACATGATGAATAACATTCTCATTTTCGCAACGATTTGCGTTCTAGCCGTATCAGTGTTATCTATAGGTGTAAGTATGCCAGTACTAGCTCAAGAAAATAATACAGAGTCAGAAAATAATACAATGTCAGCAATGGAAACCAACCCGGAATCTTCAATACAGCCAGGAATGGAAATTAACGGAACTACTATGATAGCTAATGGTACAAATGCAACGACTACCACTCCAGCACCTATTAATGCAACATTTGGTTAGAAGTTGTATATTCTTCAATTTTTTTAATCTCCATTTTAACTATTAACTTTTCATATATGCAAATCGTCTACATAATATATAGATTTTTTAAGAGATATTTCGATTGAAATGAATTGATAAAACCTGCTCTTTCTCAAAGTGACCATGATTAATTCAGATCATTAGTATTCAAATCATCACAATTTCTTTGCTAAAAATTTTAATCAGTAGTAAGATAACGCGATAAATATTTCTTGTTTTTTTAATTGATCAACTTTAGAAGTTATGGATAAATATCGAATTTTCAACGGTGTGAAACAATTAAAGACGATTGATAAGATACTTATTCACTCACTATACCTTGACCCCTACATTTCGTATAATATAATACTCATTTTTATAAATTATCCAAAATATAGTTTTAACTAACAATATTAATTGGTTAATCTGACGAAAAATAGAATAAGTTATGGATTTTGACGTTTTGTTAAAGATTTGCATTGTTTGTAGATGAAAGTAAATATTATTCATTCATTTAAAATTAAAATTATCCAAATTTTTGTTCATGAAACTATCTTATATAAAATTCTTATCTCCAAAAGGTTTAAGAATATCTTCTATCTAATTTAGCTAGATGAAGAGTACATTAGCAATTTTTGCTTTGTCAGCTGTTTTGATGTCTGGATTAATTTTACTTCCAGGCGTAAACATGAAATCATTTGCAATATCAAATGATCAAAGTCAATTAACACTAGCCAATATGAATTTAGTAATGGGTGGAGGGTTCCAACAGATCTCTACTGAAGAGGCAGAGGAAAGTGAAGCACCACAAAAGAATGTAACTTTTGTAGCCATTGAGAAGAATATTACGTTAAGTGATGGTTCAAATATATCAGCTTCGACTTGGAATGGTACAATTCCGGGACCAACAGTTCGTTTGACAGTAGGAGACATTTTGAACGTTAACATCATTAATCATCCCAATAATTCCCTAGTCCACAGCTTAGATCATCATGCTTCTACAATTAGCGCTTCACCTGCTTTCGGTCCAATAAATGTGAGTGACTCAAAACAGTATTCCTTTGTTGCAACTCAACCAGGATTCTTCAAATACCATTGTGAAGGTGGAACCGAAGCTGGCGTTCCGGTTATAAACATGGACCAACACGTATTCCAGGGAATGGTCGGTGGTGTAATTGTTGATCCAGTAGATGGTTATACTGGGTATGAAGGTGTCGGCATAGAAAATGGTACTATGGCATTAAATACAACAGACGTATCTCCAGATGCTAAAGAAGTTACATTCCAATTCTCAGAATACTATTTGACCGCTGAAGGCGCATTCGATAGAGAAGCTATGAACGCACACATTCCTACCAGCGCTTGGATTAACGGTATGCCATTTGGATATGATCCGGTAATTACAAAAGTAGGTCAAATGCCATTATTCATGAAAGTAGGTGACCACGCAAGATTCTTCGTGCTAAATCACGGTGATCTTCCAGTCAACTTCCACATTGTAGGTGAAATACTTGACAGAGTAACAGATGGTAGCATTGTTAATGGAATTGGTAAACAAACATACACAGTAGGTGGATCTAACGATGCAATTGTTGATGTAGTATTTGACCAACCAGGAGTTTACGCATTTGTAAACCATGACTACTCACAATTGTTCAAAGGCCAAGCAGGTCTAATTGTAGTTGACGGTCCAGACAACGCTATAAGCAATAGTCTTGGTTTGACAAGTGATGCAAATCCATCAAATGCAATTCCACCAACTGGCACAAACAGCATTCCAGTGGAGGTCACACCATATATGGTTGGTACTCCAACAGCCTGGAACGGTCAAAACACCACATCTACAACATAAACCATCTCTTTTTTTTAACTAATTATTATATAACCTGAAAAATAGTATTTAGGCAAAATAATATAAATAAAATAAACAAAGAAATTAAGTTATTATCTTATCTCAATAACTCTAGCAATATTCTCTCTATAGTATTTAGCTTTAGCAAAGAATCTACATCGCCCTTTTCTGCTAGGGCTTGATATATTTCGAATATATTAGCTAATGCTTCTTTTATCTTTGCACTTTTGTCAGGGTCCACGGCTTTTGTAGTTGCTGTAGTTGTTGATGATGATGTCGATGTGTTATTAGGATTTGTAGGTGTCTCTAAAATATCCAATTGTGCATTTACCAGTTGACTAACTGGATAAATGGAATTACCTGCTACGAAAATAGCTATCATTACAACGGATAACTTGCCTAGATTATTCATATACTATCAATATTTTTTCTTATTATAAAAGTAATACCTTAGTTAGTAATTTAGAATGTATCATTATGATTTTAATTATATAATGAATTTATAGTTTATCGGATACTTATTAAATACTATATTGCTAGTGAAGATTCTTAACTATAATTCATTAATAGTTTTCTATAATTATTCTTCCTTCTCTATTTTTGTCAAAAACCTTTTCTATGGCTTTTCTTGAATCTTCAAGAGAATATCTTTTCCAAACTTTAGTTTTAATATTTTGCTCTTTTGTCATTTCTATAAGATTTAGTAAACCTTTAACGGATCCTCCAGTAGTACCTTTAACCGTAATTTGTTTGTTATACATCAATCTGCCATCAATAATTAGGTTACCGCCAGTAAGTACACCAAATATAATTATTCTTCCTAGCTTTCCAACCACATCCATTCCCTTTGTCCATGTCTCTTCTCCAAGTGAATTAATGACTACGTCAGCCATAGCTCCATTTGTAATCTCAAAAATTTTTGCTCTAAGGTTTTCATCAATTGGTAAAACATAGTCTGCGCCATACTGCTTAATCCATGGTTTAGAAGAAAGCGATATTGTAATAGCAGAAATGGCCTTGCCAATCTGGGAGCAAAAAAGGCCTGTATTGCCAGAACCACCAAATACTACAAGGTTCTCATCTGACTTGAGTCCTGATTCTAGTATTGCGTTATAGGCTGTTAATCCTGATATAGGTAAAGCAGAGGCAAGTTCCCAATCTAATTCGTCAGGAATCTTTATGATATTGTGTTGAGGAATTATTATATATTCTGCAAATCCGCCATTTATTGAAATACCGATCATTCCGCCGTATTCACAGAGCATTTGATAATTATTCCTACAATATTTGCAGATTCCGTCAAATACTCTGTTATATAGTATAACACGGTCGCCTTCTCTGATTGAATTATTTACTCTTTTGCCTTTACTTTTTACAGTCCCCGCAATTTCAGAGCCAGCTATGTGAGGATATGGATTTATCTTCATTGCAGGACCGTTTACTCCGTGTATTCCCGTTACAGCATAATAATCAATGGGATTGACACTGGTGCACTTGATTTGTACTAGGACTTCATAATCTCCTATTTCTGGTAATTCGTAATCTCCAAAGATCAAATTTTCAATGCCGGGCTTGTTAAAGAAAAGGGCTTTCATATTTTATTTCAGTTGTATTTTATGTATAATACCTTTTTTGTTTTCTTATTGTTAATACTTGGTAAGTAATCATCTTTTAGATTGTATCAAAATTTAGAAATACAATGAATAATAACTTTTGCTTATGAATGTTTATCTTATTTTTATGGTGATATTTGTTATTGGGTTTTCCGTAGTCCAAGTTCCATATGGATATTCGCTTAATAGCAATAATAGCACTTCTACCTATTACGAAAAAAGTTGTAGAAACGATAGCTGCGTCGTAACCACTTGTAATAATGGTCAAAGCTGTAATACAGCTCTATCTGAAAATTCCACAAGTAACAACACTCAATCACAGTTGACAGATAAGGAAAGTTTTGAAACAAAAAAATTAGACTTCAAGAATTTTTGGGAAAATTTCTTGAATTTCAATAAGTAAGAAAAAGAAAGAAAAAGAAAGAATATTTTTCATTTTTTTAAAGTAATGAAGTCGGGGTTGTTCTTCTCAGACTAATTTCTCATTATCTAAATGAATTAAAGAATTGTAATTGAAAATTTTTTACTGACATGCTTTTACTTTTACAACAAACTCTTGTATATTAAATACATAATTTTTAGGAATCTGAATAAGCAAAATTAAAACCTTATAATCTTGCATATTTCAAATCTATTAATCAAAAAATCAAAATTTTATGATAATTTTATTATTCTATTTATTTTGACTCGAATTCTTAAGTAAAAAAGGAAAAACTTTATAATCTACTGTAAACCTTTTGTGACCGTTGGCAATAGATACTGGTGATACCACGTGGATGTTAATCGCCACTGGATTAGTATTTTTGATGACCCCTGCTCTGGGTTTTTTTGAGTCAGGGTTAATCAGACTAAAAAATTCGTTATCTGTAATTATGCAAACTATGACGGGAATGGCGCTACTATCAACCCTGTGGTTTATAGTTGGCTTCACGTTAGTGTTTGCACCGGACGTTAATGGAATTATAGGAGACCTTTCTTGGTTTTTCTTTAACAATGTACCATTTAGCGATTCGGTTTCTTGGGCCCCCACAATACCTGGAGTTAACTTCGCTGCCTACCAAATGATGTTCGCAGTCATCACTCCTCTCCTTATTACTGGTGCTTTTGCGGAACGTATGAAATGGAATGCCTTTTTCATTTTCATAATTGTATGGAGCCTTGTAATTTACTATCCGCTCGCCCATTGGATATGGGGTGGCGGTTGGCTAGCAAAGTTAGGAGTCTTTGATTTTGCAGGAGGTATAGTTATTCACACAAGTGCGGGTATGGCGGCTCTAGCGTCGGCCTTGGTCTTGGGTAGACGAAAGGGATTCGGTCCGGAAATTATGGTGCCTCATAATCTTCCGCTGGCGGCTATAGGAGCTACTCTACTGTGGCTAGGATGGTTTGGTTTCAACGCAGGTAGTGCTCTGGCATCGGGGGCGCTTGCTGCAAGTGCTCTACTAGCCACACAAATAGGAGCTTGTACTTGTGCACTTGTTTGGATACTACTAAGTTGGAAGAGAACTGGAAAGCCTACCGTTAGTGCAGCAATAAATGGTGCAATTTCGGGGTTGGCTGGAATTACTCCAACTGCCGGTTTTATTACAGGTCAATGGGCATTCATATTGGGTATCGTATTGGGCTTTGCATCCTATTACGGGATTGTATTGATAAAGGAAAGATTAAAGATCGATGATGTTTTGGATGTAAGCTCTGTTCACGGGATTACTGGTATAGTTGGCAGCTTGTGGATAGGTCTGTTTGCAACACAAGCAGTCAATCCAATCGGTCCAAACGGTTGGCTATATGGAAACCCAATGCAGTTACCAATCCAAGCTTTCGGTGTTGGAGTTGGCGCGCTATTAGCTTTTGTTGGAACATTTGTAATTTTGAAGATTATAGACTATGCTATAGGGATTAGAGCAAAGGAAGAAGAGGAGGACCTGGGCCTGGATATTTCGTATCATCAGGAGGTGGCTTATGAAAATAAGTAATCTCACCTTTATCTTTTTATCTTCATAAAATCAAATTTTATTTTTTTTAAATTATTTTAGTAAAATGTATAATTATATCTTAACATATTGTTTTTATAGTATTATATTAGATTTTAAATTGATGTATAATTCATTAGCAAATCACAAAAGAATTGTGCTGCTTTCTGCAACTCTATTTGCTGCTACTTTGTTACTTTTTGGAGCCTATTCATTTAATGCCATAAATGCACAGTCATTAGAGAAACTTACAATAAGTCTAAATTCTGCTACCTTCGGACCATTAACTTCAAATCCGTCCCTTAATCAAGTAAAACTTTTGGTTGACTATCAAACTAAGGATCTTTCGCTAGTAGATTCTACTATTAACGGAGTAATGCAGGTGTATGCACCTAATGGAACCCTATTAAAGACCTCTTCTTATCCAAACGGCTTTACAATAACTGAATCGGGAATTATTCAATTTGCTACATCCTTCTCTGACCCTTCTCTAACGAGTGTAAAAACTAATGTCACTCTCACCGATTTGAATAAGACTGAAACACTATCAAATACATTGTCTTCGGATGTAGCACTAACTCTTTGATCTAATAAAATTATTTTTTCATTTTCTTATTTTTAATATTTTCTAGCTGTATACTAATTATATTTAATTCAGAATCGTGGTTTTATAATTAATTAAAACTTTAGAGATATTATTGTAATACTTTTAATCATACTATGTCAATCATAGTAAATTTAACAAAGAATGTTTAAATTGCATGTCTAACAAAATTAGGGAAGCCTAATGTTATTAGTATTAACGCCATGTCTAATAGATCACTCTAGTCCTATCATTAGCGGTTGTACGCGAGGTAAAAGAATGTGGTAAAACTACTTGCACCTTTTATTCTGCTATTTCTGATAGTAAATATCTCATTTTCGTTTGTAAGTAATGCCCTCGCCCAAAATTCTACTTCCACAGAAAATCCTACAATATCAAATGAGGATCTATTGCTTTTGAATATCAATCTAAATAGAATAGACACGCAACTTGATATTCTATTAAATAAAATAAATATTAATAATAATTCTCTGTTATTTGAGCATGCGTATATACCGCATTCAATAATCTTCCCATCCACTAAACCTGTTGCCATTTCTATTGACGAAGAATTGGCCAGAAATTTAGAAAATAAACTAACTGATATTCCGTTGCAAATTCGCTCTAATCCTGATTCTCCTGTTATTCTGACTGAAATAAATGATTCCAAAAACATAATTGACGATTTTTATTCAAAACTGAAAGATACGTTTTCTGCACAGGATTTTTCAATTCTTGAATCCCAGACCATGTCGTATCTATTAAGGGATGCCTATAATTCATATGGGTTATACTTGAACTCTTCAAAAACTGCCGACACTGATGCTGCAAACTTTGCCATGATAGATTATGAGAATACAAGAGGATTGATAAATCAATCAAATACAATTTTTGAAATATTAAAGCCAAATATGCCTGATGCAAAATCTAAAGAGATAGAATATTTTCTCACAAATTTGAATACAATAATAGATTCCAAAAGTGACAATAATCAAGAGTTTTCAAGAATAGTTTTCGCAATAGAGAATGATTTGAACGAGTCTAACAATATTCGTATGCAAAGCACAACCAGCACCGTTGACCCGTCTCTTCAGATCTATTATGATAACATAGATACTCTCTTAAATAACGCCATTTCCTCCGTTCAAAATGGTAATTATCTTGCTGCAGACAAAAATGTGTCTGCTGCCTACTTGGATAATTATGAATACCTTGAAGCCCCAATCGAGGAGGTAAATTCCACCTTAATGTTGCAAATAGAAACAAATATGCGAGAAAATCTACGTGCTTTAATCAAAAATCAAACTTCACTTGCTGTCATTGAACCTTACATTTCTAACATAAAAGATGATCTACAAGTTTCCAAACAGTTGCTAAGTACTGCCAACAATGCACAGTCCAACAATAATTTTACATTACCATCCTCTTTTGTTACGAATACTGCCAATATTGATTCTCTAAAACAAGGGTTTGGAATTTATACTGGTGAAAGACGTTCCATGGGCGAAACCTCGGAAGATTTCAAGGGTCAAGTTCGTAACGATATAGATACAATCAGAGTTAAACTAGATGAAGTTATAGCTGTTTATAATCAAAATGACACTTCTCAAGCACTAGCAACCGCCAGATCAGCTTATCTTGATAGTTATGAAAATATTGAAATACCCTTGAGGCCCATCGATCCAGATTTTACTCTCGAAATGGAGATAAAGTTTGCTGAATTGCGTAACCTCATTACTTCAAGTGCTCCATCTGATGAAGTCGTTTCAAAGATTTCAGAACTTAAAAATGGATTAGATGAATCCGAACGGTTTGTTTCGGGTATCGGAGTCGTTGCACCTGCTATTGCATTCTCTTCATCATTTTCAATTATTTTTAGAGAAGGCTTGGAGGCTGCTTTGATACTAGGTGCCATTTTGACATACTTGGAGGCATCACGAAATGAAAAGTACAAAAAGCACGTATATGCTGGAGTAATGCTTGCTATTGCACTGACTGCTGTGACTTGGGTTATTGCTGAATTCATAATAGAAATATCTGGTGCACAAAGGGAACTTATTGAGGCTATTGCTGGAATTTCTGCAGTAGCTGTATTATTCTGGGTCAGCTTTTGGGTTCTGAACAAGATTGAAACTAAGAAATGGATTGAATTTGTTAAAGCCAAAGTATGGCAAGCAACCGCTACTGGTAGTTTTATGGTATTTGTTTTGCTGTCTTTCTTTACTGTGTATAGAGAGGGCTTTGAAACAGTCTTGTTTTATCAAGCTCTATTTTCTTTTGCAAAATATATGGAGCTGTACAAGTACTTGCAGGATTAATTCTGGGCATGGCTGTAATAATTGCAGTCGTCTTTATAATTCGAAAACTGGGGAAGAAATTGCCATTAAGAGTTTTGTTTGGGCTTACCATGGGAGTTGGAGCTTTTATGTCAATTACATTCTTAGGAAATGCTTTACGCGAATTCCAAGAGCTCGGTTGGATTTCAACCACTCATCTGCTGGGCATAATTCCTAGATTCGATATTAATGTGGCAACTATGACTGGAATCCATCCTACTTTAGAAACTGTTTTGGGACAAGTAATATTACTAGCGATATACCTAGCCGGATCGGTGTATATTCTAATTATTCAACCTAGACGTCAGCAAGTTATAGCTTCAATGAGAAAGTCCGTGGGAGACAAGCATAAGAGAGGATGAACGAAGGAAGTAAGGAAGGAAGTAGACAAAGACTTCTAATATTTACTATATTTATTATAAAAAATTAATAAAATTGATAAAGTAGTTATATTTGTTAATTTAATATTCTTTTGTTTGATTGATATACCGGACCTATATTCTTTTTACAGCAGTTCAGGTTACATTGGTATATTTTTGATCAGCTTTGTAGGCAGTATTATTCCATTTATTCCAGTCCCATATTTTCCCGTTTTAGTTACTTCAGCTTTAGATAAAAGTCTGGACCCAAACCTAATTGTTTTACTGAGCACCATTGGAGCGGTTATGGCCAAAACAATAATCTTTATTGCAAGCTATTATGGTAGGAACATTCTAAGTAAAAAGACAAAAACCCGAATGCTTCCTCTTCAGAAACTATTAAGCAAATATGGTGGTATAGGGGTTTTTGTGGCCGCTTTAACTCCAATACCAGATGATTTGGTATATATTCCCCTAGGGATTGCCAAATACAGTCCGTCTAGATTTGCTCTATTTACATTCGCAGGTAAGTTTTTCCTCGGGGCAACAATTGTGTGGGGCACCGTATTTCTAGGTCGACCAATAATGGATAAATTCCTTGTTGTAACCGATTCTAGTAATGGGTATTCGACCTTTTTGGTTCCTATAATAACTGTAGTAATATTAGCTGTGGTATTATTTTTTACATTTAAATTTGATTGGGCCAAAATAATTGGCAGATGGTTTCCATGGGCTATCGATAATTCTGATGGTAGTTTTGACGATGATCACAAAAAAAATAACTAGCATATTTATTTAGATAACATTTTAATATAATCTTCTTCACCTGAATTATTTTCTAATGTTTAATAACAAAAAAATACCATATAGCATGTCTAAAAATGGATAGCGACTCAAATAGTGATTTCAACGTTCTGTTTAAAAAAAGTTATAAAGAACTTGGAATTAATTGGCTTGATAATTTAGAAAGTGATGATGACTATATGACTACTATAATGAAGGATTTTCAAACCATATTTCCAGAGATTAAGGTTGTAAATCCATATATGATTTTATTAAAGACAATAACTTTTGTAATACAAAAAAATAGCTTTGTATTACAAAAGAGCGACGTATATGATTTTTTTATAATGTCATACAAGTTTTTGATAGATCATTTGATAAAAAAACAGGTCAATTCTATTCCATTTACTTTATCTACTTTTGACAATGTTATTTTTGAAATTTGCAATGACTTCCTTCATACATACGATACTTTTGATAAAAATGTGAAAATCCAGTTTCCTAGCTTACTAGTAGATGTCCTTTCTATAATATTTTTCAAGTCCGATTTAGATGGCAAAAAGGTATCTCTTTTTCAGTTAAAGACTTACTATGAATCCAAAAAATCATCCTTGATAGAGCATGTTTATTCATATCCATCAAGAGAACTACAATTTTTGCCAGGAAAATCATTTAAAAATCCAAAAGAGCTAATTGATAATCTAAATACTGCTGAGATGCCTTCTTCTCCTGTGAAAAAAACCTATACTGCTATTAAACGAGATAATACTCAGCAGTCCTATACTCCTAAATTAGTAAACACAATTCACATGACAGATGAAATGGTATTAAGATTAGCACAGATTGTTCAGCGAGATCCCGATCAAGTCAAAAAATCTTTATCCGTATTACCCGAAAAAGAAGTACAAAAACTGCATGACATATGCAATAATTATAGTAAAGTTCTTCGCTATGGTAAGCTCGTTGGATTAAAAGATTTCAAAACCGAAATCGAATCCGAACTTGGACGTTCCTTATCTGATAAACAAATCAGGCATTCACAAATTTCAATCAAAAAGGTCCAATTTTACATAGAAAATATTTTGGATGGTAAATTCCAAACACATTTGACTCATGGAATTAATCATGTTAAACATAATTTTGAATATGGTTATAGACTGGTTGGCCTAATAAATACTACAAAATCTAAGAAGAAAAAAAACATTTGTTAAAATCCATACAAATGTAAAAACCATTTTTCTATTACATTTGTCAGGATTTGGATTCTTAACCATTAAAAGATGAATTACTTCGACTGATTTCAAAGTCTTTTTTTGCTGTTCTATACTCTTGTGATTCATTCAAGCTATTATGGCCACTGCTCTTATGGGAGAACCAGAACAGTTCTTTAATTTTAATGGTAATGCCATAAAAGTAAATTCCTTACTGAGTAGTAGTTTATCTAGGTTTATCAGATTTTCGATTATTGGAATATCATTAGCGCCAAAAATTCTGTGAGAATTAAAGTCATGATCGGTGGCAGGATCAATGCTGGGACTATCAATTCCTACCAGATTTATCTGGAGGTCTGCCAGATATCTTGCAGCGGCTTTAGATAGTCCGGGGTTCTTACTAAAATATTTGTCTAAAGATCTATTAAATATCCAATTTGTGTTAATTAAGATGGTATCGTTCTTCATAATTTTATGATTTCTTAGATCACTAACTTCGATCTTTTCATCATCTCCTTTTTCAATTTTTAACACTTTTATGTTTTCTTTAATTACTAGCCTGTTAAGAGGAATTTTTTCTACTGTAGTGCCATGCTCTTGAAAGTGATAGGGGGCATCTATATGGGTGCCTACATGGGTACTAGCAAATAATACTTCTGAAGTATATTTGTGATTGTGAAAATTTGACCACTGTAAAATGTTTACTTTCGGTGAATCTGGAAAAACTTGAATATATTCATCAATATCCAGTGTTAAATCGATTATCTGCAATTGTTCTCAAATGAGGTTTTCAATGGTCCTATTTAGCATTATTCATAATTTCTAAATTACATCTGTATTTCTTATTAATAATTAGATGAAGTACACACTTGTGTACATTAAATCTCTTACTTTTGGTGAATATCTTTAAAAACAATACTACGTAACCTTTTAATTAATTCGTGCTTTATTTTTTCTGTTGATAAAACTTGTGTATAACATTAAACTATTGCTTTATTCTTTCGCTATTATTTTAATACTATTATCTTCAAACTATTCTTCCGTTTATTTTTCTTATGGAGCGTACTCTAAAGCTCTACCATCTCCTGATGGACCGACAATTAATGATGATAGTTTAACTGTTGAAAAGGTTACTTCCGATTTGAAATTTCCAACTAGCATGACTTTTGTGGGAAATAATGATATGTTAGTTACTGAAAAAAATACTGGTAAGGTTATAAGGGTACTCGATGGTCAGGTACAGGATAATCCCTTACTTGATCTACCGGTAGCTACAAAAATCGAACGTGGACTATTAGGGATTGTTGCTTCTAAACATCTAGATGGAAAAACTTTTGTTTTCTTATCCTATACCGAATCTGGAAATAATGAGGATGGTAGTGATGTATCTAATAATATAGACCCGTTAGGAAATAGACTATATCGTTATCAGTATGTAGATGGCCAATTAATAGATCCTGTTCTTCTATTGGATTTGACTGCGATTCCGAATAATGTTAATCGAACTGATCATAATGGAGGTAAAGTCACAATTGGACCGGACAATAACGTCTATATGATAATAGGAGAAGTTGGAGGCCATAGGACGCAGGCACAAAATATAGAAAATGGTCCAGCACCTAATGGATTAGGCGGTGTTCTCAGAATTACTCAAGATGGCGGATTAGTTGATGATGAACCAATCTTTGGTACTGACTTGCCTTTAGGTGTTTACTACGCAATGGGTATTAGGAATAGTTTCGGGATCGATTTTGATCCTATGACTGGTAATTTATGGGATACCGAGAATGGTCCTACGGCAGGCGATGAGATCAACCTAGTTTTTCCTGGATTTAACAGTGGCTGGTCGTTAATTCAGGGATTTTCTGGCGATGATCTATTGGGTAACGGGGCAACCCCAAGTGATCTAATAATTTTTGGAAACGGAAAATATGCAGAACCCAAATTTACTTGGCATATTCCTATAGGTCCGACTGCACTAAAATTTTTGAATTCAGATAAGTTGGGTAAAGAATATGAAAATAATATGTTTGTAGGTGACATTAATAATGGCAATTTATATAGATTTACTTTGAATGAGGCCCGTGATGATATTAACATAAATAATACTTATGTAGGACAAGCATCTGCATTAGTGGATAAAAAAGTGGATAATACTGTTGAAAGTATTCCTATTACGTTTGGACAAGGTTTCGGTGGAATTACTGACATCCAGGTAGGACCTGACGGATATCTGTATGTCCTAAGCTTTACAGGGGATTTGTACAAAATATTGCCAATCTCACAAAGTAGCATTCCGAAGGCTCAATCTCCATCATCACAATCTAGTGTTGTACCTGAGGATTCCATTTTGGTAACAATTAACGGTATCAGCGGTGACAACTCGTATGCACCAAATCCAATTATTATAAATTCTGGTGAAACAATTACATGGTATAATGCAGATACCGTATCACATACCGCCACTTCTGGGTCAGACAGCGATCCTGATGAGGGTCAGTTGTTTGATTCAGACGCAATACTTTCAAAACAGGCATTCACCTTAAAATTTGATAATAAGGGTACTTTTAATTATTATTGCATTTACCACCCTTCGATGGTTGGTGAGATTGTTGTAAAATAAAGACCCCTACTCTATACACTTTTTTGTTTGTAATAATTTATCTGCTTAGACATCTTTTCTATATAACTAAATATAGAAAACAACTACATAATTTGTATAATAACAAAAAACCGATTTCTATATAAATAGTAGTCAAAATGTGTTAAGTCATAACAAGACTCTTTATAATCTATCAAATATTGCAATAACTCCGATAGTATTTGAAAATATTTATCATAGTGTGTATAACTGGAGAAAAATCAGAATAAAATTTGCAGAGTAAACTTGATAAATATAACACCGTTTAAATATTAGGATAGCCTAACAATTAGGGTAGCCTAAATGATGTTATCTGATCAGCAATATTTACTGAATCAAGAAGATAAAAATGCTTCAATTTTATTGAAGGAATTATTTGATGGATTTTCTTACAAGATTATAATGTCTACCATCGAAGATTCCAAAACCGTTTTTGAAATTTGCAAGGAAAATGACTTGCCTATTAGTTCGACATACAAAAAAATAAGAAAACTTAAGGATCTTGGACTTTTATTTATTGATAGAATTGTGATAAATGAAAAAGGAAAAAAGGTTGTCTTTTACAAAAGTAAAATCCAGTCAGTAGAATTGATATTGAACAAAAAACAGGTCCTTTTACAATTTAAGAAAAACGAACGAAATTTAGATCGTTCTATATTGCAATAAGTCTGTTAAGGCTCTATAAAAATGAATTAATTCATATCATTTTTTTCCTTTAATCAAATTTGAATCAATAAAGTTAAAAAATAATACTGTGTAATAATATACATTGACTGTTTATTCAAAAAATTCTGGACTCCCAGAGCAATTGTATGTAGGCACCGCAGAAGCCGAGCATGTTGAAATGTATTTGAAGGCAATGTGGTCTATTTTAGAAAGTGGCCAAGAGTTAAAAGTTAGTTCCATAGCCAGAATTTTAAATGTCACTCAACCATCAGTGGTTCAAATGCTTCATAAGTTGAATGATTCTCTTTTAATTGATTATAAAAAGGGTTCTATAGTGACGCTTACAAAAGAGGGTGAGAACATTGGAAAAAAAATGATACGAAATACTCGACTGTTAGAAGTGCTTATGAGGGATGCCTTAAAAATCGATGTAGATGAAGAGATGGTTTGTGGCATTGAACATCATATGAAAGAAATTTTTACCGATGCACTATGCACCCTGTTAAAACATCCTAAGATCTGTCCCCACGGATATAATATTCCAGAGGGTAGTTGTTGTATTGGAAGATAATTTCATTTCATTTCAAACATTTTTACCTCTTTATTAAATACCGTTAGATATGCTATATAGGCCAATTGCGGTTTTTGATTCAGGATTGGGTTCACTATCTGTTGTGAGAGAATTGAGGAAAATTATTCCCTCCGAGAACATTTTGTATTTTGCAGATAAAAAAAATTTTCCATATGGAAATAAGACTAAGAGTGAATTAAAGTCAATAATACTAAAATCCATTAAATTTTTGGAGAAATATCAGCCAAAACTAATAGTAATGGCATCAAATACACCCTCTGTTCAAATTTATGATGAAATTAAAAACAATTTTTCGACAGCTATCATTTCAACAAAAATACCGCTAGATAAGACAATAAACTTGACTAGGAAAAAACACATAGCAATAATGGCATCGAAAGGTACACTTCATAGTAAAGAGTTCAATTACTTGATAAAAAAAGAGATACCTCAACAGATTTTTGTGGATAAGGTAGATTCTTCAGAGATTATTAATCTAGTTGAAAGTGGATTATTTTTGTTCGATCAGAAATTTACCTATGATAAAATTCGAGAAATAATTGACTCCAATATTGATAACACAATTGATGTTATTGCATTGGGTAGCACTCATTTGCCATTTGTTAAAAATTATATTGAATCTATTTTGCCATCCATCAAGTTCATAAACTCTTCAGCTGAAGTTGCAAAAGAAGTGAAGAATTATCTTAAATATACTGGAGACTTTGATAAGAATAAGAATAGCAAAGGCAAACTCGAAATTCTTGTTTCTGCAGATAAAAAAAACTTTCAGTCAATTCTTAGATATATGGGAATTAAAGAAATAATATTTGATGTCTCGCTACAAATGTAACTCCTGGATGTGGTAGCATTTAAATTACTTAGAATGTATGAAACAAACGTTTTTCTGGTTTCTATGAAAGCGAGTGAACAAAAGGTATGAAAAAAATTAGGATCGGAATAGATGTAGGGGGCACCTTTACCAAAGCCGTAGCTATTGATGTACTTGAAAAAAAAATACTGGGAAAAAAATCTGTTTCAACAACACATACTTTAGAAGGGGGTGTTTCTGTAGGTATTGTTAACGCCTTATCCTCATTAATTGAGATGTGCAATATAGACCATGAAGAAATAGAGTTGATCTCCCATAGTACTACCCAAGCAGTAAATGCCTTTCTTGAAGGAGATGTATCAAAAGTTGGAATTATTGGAATGGGAGTGGGAATGGAAAAAACCAATGTCGTCAAAAGAACCCACATTAAAGATATATCTCTAAATTCTAATAAATTTCTAAAAACCTGTTATACCTTTTTGGATACCTCTAAATATTTAGAGGAACCTGGAATCGAAAAATCCATAGAGAATTTAGTTTCCGAGGGAGCTCAATCAATAGTCGTAAGTGAGGCTTTCGGAGTCGATGATCCAAGTAACGAATTATTTGTAATGAAGCATTCTAAACTTCCTTGCACTGCCGGACATGAATTGACGGGAATTTATGGGTTAGAGATCAGAACTTTAACAGCAACAATTAATGCTAGCATTCTTCCAAAAGCCACGAGTACCGCAAATTATGTTAAATCTGCAGTCAATAACTTAGGTATAGATGTACCGGTAATGATAATGAAAGGTGACGGCGGTGTAACCACATTAGATTCATTTTTGCACAAGCCTATAATAACAGTGCTTTCGGGTCCAGCTGCAAGTGTTGTAGGTGCTTTGCTTTTTTTGCAGGTTTTAGAAGGCATATTTATTGAAGTTGGTGGCACTTCAACTAACATTAGTATAATTAAAGATGGAAAGCCTGAAATGCGCTATGTGAACATTATGGAACATCCAACTTGTATAAGATCACTTGATGTAAGAATTTGTGGGGTTGCTGGTGGATCTTTATTGAGGCTTTCATCAAAGAGAAAAATTATTGATGTCGGTCCTCGATCCTCACATATTGCTGGATTGGAGTATTCTTGTTTTGCCGATCCTGATGAATTGATAAAGGGTGAAATCGTACCTCTTAGTCCACTTAATAACGATCCAAATGACTATATTAGTATCAAAGTTCCCGGAGGAAAAGCATACGGGATTACCAATACATGTGCCGCAAATGCCTTAGGTCTCATCCCTAAGAATGATAATGCATATGGAAATGTGGATTCGGCTAGAATCGCATTTACGAAATTGGCTACCTATATGGGAATGTTGCCTGAGCAAATTGCTAAACAAGTTTTAGATATTTCTGTTTCAAAGATATCAGATTATATAATTCCAATGATAAAAGAGTACAAATTATCAAAGAACAGAATAATAGTTATTGGAGGAGGAGGAGGTGCTTCCGTTTTGGTACCACTTGTTGCTAAGAAACTCAGTTTTGAATACAAAAAGGCAGAGTACGCCGATGTCATTTCATCTATAGGTGTAGCCACAGGAATGATTTATGAAGAGAAAGAGAAAACCATTAATAATCCTACTCCTGAAGATGTTACTCAATTAATAACTGAGACTAAGGATGTAGCTATTAGAAAAAATGCATCTCCAGATTCACTATCTGTTCAATCGGAATATATAAGCGATCGTTCAATTTTGAGAGTCACTGTTATAGGTAATGTTGCTCTAGATTTGAATAATATCGGTTCTAAAGAATTAGAGCAAGAAGAATTAGACATGATTGCAAAAGATCTATTTCATCATGATGGAGATGTTACCTTAAAACATAAACTAGGAAATTATTGTATTTTTACTAATATATATCAGAAAAAAAAATTATTCTTTAAAACAACAATGCAATCTATATTGATATTAGATAAATTTGGGAGAGTGCGTCTCTCATTGGATAATGGTAAATTGATACATGGATTTTCAACCAAAATATCTTCAGATCTCCCATCAATCATCTCAAGATTTTCCTCAAATTCTGATCTATCTCCAAATGTTCAATTGGTTGATGGGTTTCAATTATTGGATTTTTCTAGCTTAAACGCAAATGAACAAGTAATTCAAGCAATTAGAGAACAGTTAGATAAAATTGATACCGAGGTCTTGCTAATTATCAAGCAATAGGCATTATATTTATTGCACACAATATAAAATCATATTGATACATAATTATGTCACGCTGGGTGCTTTATATTTGTCACATGAAGTGGTAAATAATTTTCAATCATATTCTTGAGTATGGATATTCTCTCGATCTTGTCTGATCCTTTATCATGTTTTTCAATAGTATATTTTGTCAATATGATATTATTACGCACCTACGTCTCAATTATATCAATCCAATTAATAGGTTGTAGAAATTTGATCATATTTGATAAATGATGTCAATCATAGTTCAACATTTTTAAGATTCTCGTATTATTTCAATCATGTCATGAAAGATGTAGTCATATTGCCGGGACCTTCTTCAGTAGAGCTGGGGAATTCTATTGCTTCATGTTTAAATGTTGATCCCGTTGAAGTTGAATTACGTACTTTTTCTGATGGAGAAAGTAAAATAAGAATTAATGCGAATTTACATGATAAAAAATGCATTGTTGTACAATCCACCTATCCTCCTGTAGATTCACATTTTTTACAAACCTTGATGATGCTGTCATATTGTAATAACTCTGGCGCTTCAGAAGTTATTCCTGTTATTCCTTACATGGGTTATGCAAGACAAGACAGAATATTTCTGAAAGGAGAATGTGTGACTATGTCTATGATAGCAAAACTGTTTGAATATTTTGGAACCCGGAATCTGATAACAGTTGATATACACAGCACTAAGGCATTATCTTATTTCAATTATTATATTTTTAATATTTCTTCTATGCCCTTGCTGGCAAAATATGCCACAAACAATTTTAATTTAACGGACCCTGTTATTGTGTCGCCAGACCTTGGAGGAGTTTCTAGAGCAAAAGAGTTTGCTGGGATTATGAATGCTTCTTTTATTGGGTTAAAAAAAAATAGAGATAGATTCACTGGAGATATTACCATGGATGATAAACTAGATATTACAGTTACGAATCGAGATATTGTGATTCTTGACGATATGGTATCCAGTGGAGGAACTATACTAAGGGCTGTGGATATATTAAAAAATAACAATTGCAGTAAAATCTTTGTTATGTGCGTTCACGCTCTAGCGGATGAAAAATCCATAAATTTGTTGAAAAGTTCTGGAATAAATGAGATTGTTTCTACCAATAGTATTCCAAGATCCTGTTCAAAGATTGATTTGAGTAGCGAGATTGGAAATACCTTGACCTCCATTTTGTCACGTGATTGAGCCTCCTATGGTAAATCTCGAAGTTATTTTTCTTGGAACATCCGCAGCGATGCCCTCCGAAGACAGATCGCTTTCTTCCCTTGTAGTAAATAGAAATGGAACTTTATTGATTTTTGATGCGGGGGAGGGAATGCAATATAATTTTATTCGTACTAGATTGGGATTTAATAAGAAAACTATGCTATTCGTTACCCATATGCACTCTGATCATATCTTGGGTATATTGGGTTTTCTACAAACACTATCACTACAAGGCAGAAAGACATCAGTTGATATTTTCGGTCCAGAACTACTTTATAATTTCTTAATTGAGAACATGAAACTACTTCAGATTAAATTAACTTTTCAAGTAGATATTCATATAATTCCTAATTCTCAAGGAACTCTTGTAGAGGAGAAGGACTATAAGATATTATATTGTAGATCTGAGCATGGTCCTAACATTTGTTCATATGCATATTGTTTGCTTGAAAATGAAAGACCCGGAGAATTCAACGCAAGAAGGGCAAAAGAATTAGGTATTCCTGAAGGAGAATTATATGGCTTACTTCAAAAAGGTGTTGATGTTATTTATGATGATAAATTATTTTATTCTCATGATATCGTTGGCCCAACAAGACGTGGTAGGAAAATTGGTATTTCTGGAGACACGCGTCCATCTGACAGTTTGTGTAATTTTTTTAGAAATTGTGATTTACTGATCTTCGAATCAACATTCTCATCCAATGAACATACAAAGGCTACGGAATCCTATCATTCTACCGCTATCGAAACTGCCACTCTAGCTAAAATGGCCTCAGTACATAGATTATGTCTGACCCACTTTAGCAGTAGATATAAAGATCTCCATATCTTATTAAATGAAGCCAAATCGGTATTCTTTCATACCGAATTAGCGTTCGACCTGAAAATAATACCGGTTCATTACTTGAGGTAACCTCAAGATGCAGTTTATTAACTAATCTTTTCTATAAAGTTCTTTAGTACTTCCTTCTTATCATTAGATAACACCATACAGGCCTCTACCAATTCTTTTTCAATTGTTATTTGATTAGATATTACTTTCTTCAGATTATCTATATCAAGCCTGTCTAGTCTTTCTATTTCTCCACGATTGTATGCCACAATATACTCGTTTATTATTTTCAAAATAAAGGTCGGGGCATAGCGTGATAGTAACAAAATGCCGTCATTTATTATACCATTATTTTCATTGATGCCTGTATTATTAACATTTGAATTTAACAGATAAATCTCAAGCAGCTTCATTCGCAATCTAATATCCCCTGTTTCTTCAATAGTTGATGCAATAATGAGACCAATATTAGTAAGCTCATAGTATGGTATTCCTTGGATTTGAAGGGCTTTGGGACCCCTTTTTATTGGCAATCTGCCACCCTCTTTTACTACCTTTGCTGGTATCAATACCTCGTCAAGATCTTTAAAAATAGCGGAGTAAATATTTTGCCAGGCGATGCCATATTTCTTAGCTAAAATATGCGCTATTGAAGTTCTAGTTTTTCCACTCGGGTCTTTTTCTGATGCTATGTGTGCAATTATTCCTCTTTGTCTCTTAGATTCCCTAGTTGATTTTACTTGATGAGTTTTAAAAGTATCAAAAATTGCTATATGGCTACCTCTTTTCAAAACTCGAATACTTTTTATCTATTAGTATATTTATATATATTTTATTTTTATTGTTTTTATGTTATATTAAATAAATAATAAAAAAATATTACTTTAACAAAAAAAATTATTTTTTAATTTGACGCATTACGTCTACTTGACCGCTATGAAGCCAGTCTTTTAATTCTTCATGTGACGGTTTTGTATCGTGTTTACCCTGAAGATGAAGATGGAGTAATACATAATTTACCTGATTCAATAAAACCTTGTTGGCTTCATCGCCCTTGCGAGCTTTTGTTTTCAAATCTCCCGGCACGGTTGCCCACCATTCATCAAATGTTCTGTTCTTTTGAGTATTAGATTGAGAACCAAATCCCTTTGGTAATGTCATGTTGCATCTAAGTTAATCAAGGATGGTATTAAATGTTTTTTAATTAGTATTGACGAATTTTAAATATATTTAAACATTATTTCTGTGAAGTTGTTTTTCAAATTAATAATATAGTTTCATATAAAATTTTCAAATTAAGTCAACTTTATACTATTTTTTTAATATTAATGTTTGGAGCTTGAATAATCAGTGAACCAAATCCTTTGTAATTGTCTGTAACGTCAATTTATCCATATGATATTATAATAAAATTTTTCAAAACAGGTTAAATTTTCATTTATCTGGTATTGGTATTTTGACTGGTTAAAATGAAAATGAAAATGTAATGCCTGGGAATTTTATTATAAATATCGATAATTAGTAATCATTTTATAAATATGCAGTATTTAGTTTAGTATGTCAAATTATGATACCGAAAAAAATGTTCATATAATAGTTCATGGTCAAAAGCAATTATTTGAAACTGTTAAATCACGACTTGGTGAAATTGGTTTGAAACCAGAAAAATTAGCTTTGGCAGATATGAATAAAGCGGGTAATGAGGGCGATTATGTTGCAATGCTATGGCCTCCAATGGCTCCTACAGAAATCATATTGAGTCAAATTATAGATTTCAACGGAACGAACGGACGCGGTATGGGGGCGTGGACGACTGTAAATCAAAAAGAATTACAGCGTATCCCTCTCAATTAAGAGCCCGATTACTCTCTTTACTTTTTCTATATCCATGGGTAAATTGTGAATCATAAACTTTGGAAAATTCATATTTCTTTGGTGCTATCACATCTCCAACCACTATTAATGCAGTTTTAACAATTCTTTCTTCTTTTACTTTCTTTGTAATGGTATCAAGAGTACCTTTAAGTATTTTTTGATCTTTCCATGTTGCTTTATATACTACTGCAACTGGTGTATCGGTGGTGTAGACTCCGCCCTTCAATAATTCTTCAATAACTCTTTCAAGTAAATGCACACTTAAATAAAATGCCATGGTCGATCCATGTTTTGACAATTCTGAAATTCGTTCTCTATCTGGAACAGGTGTTCTGAATTCTGCCCGAGTTATGATTATCGTTTGAGTAATGCCAGGCAGAGTTAATTCTAGATTCATAGATGCTGCTGCACCAAGAAGTGAAGTGATCCCAGGAACAACATTACATTCAATTTTATCTTTCTCTAATCTGTCAATTTGTTCTCTTATATACTAAAAATAGTTGGGTCTCCATCATGAAATCTGATCGCCAACTTGCCATTTTTTGTAGAATCCTTTAGAATTTCATATATTTCTAATCTGTCTAATTTCGCTGCATCGTGTAATTGAGCATCTCTTTTAGCATACCTCAGTAATTCGGGATTTAATAACGATCCCGAATATATTATTACATCAGCGTTTTCTAAAAGGTTCTTCGCTTTAATTGTAATTAATTCAGGGTCGCCAGGTCCTGAACCTACAAAATAAACTGTGTTCTTTTGAATCATTTTTTCTTTTTGGCAATCATTATTGAAAAGTACTTATCATTGTTTTCTTTTTTGTTTTTTGCCACGTCCACAAGCTTCCTTTTTTGTAATGTTTCATTATCGGTTGAGACGTCTTCAGCAATAAAAACATCTGAATCCTCCGGAAAACTTGATTCCATTAGTATGTCTATTACATTATTAAAATACCTACCGTCCTTTAAGAATACAAGTGTATCACAACATTCTGCTGCTATTTTTAATCTGTCCAGATTATAACAAGCGGGGATTATTCCTATTATCTCTTCTCCTTCTCCTATTGGTGTTTTGATTTCGGCGGAAAAAGAGAAAATCGATGTTATTCCTGGTACTATCTCTATCTCAATGTCCCTGTAATTTTCACACATTTCTTTATGAATGTATATCCAAGTACTGTAAAGAGATGGATCACCTACAGTTAAATAAACTGCTTTTTTTCCATTTCGGACCGCATCAGCTATTTCCTTGGCATTAGTCTTCCAATATTCTCTTAATTTCTCGTAATCTTTTACCATGGGAAAAACTAACTGACGAACTTCAGTTTTTTTGGTGAGGAATTTTTCGACTATTGACAAAGCAACACTAGGTTTATTCTCTCTTGCAGTTGGAGTATAAATCACTTCAGCGTTTTTAATAATATTGATTGCTTTCAAAGTTAGTAAATCGGGATCACCAGGACCACAGCCAACACAATATAATGTAGAATTACCCATAGATGGTTTTTAAAAAATATTAATTAAAGTTTTTGTATTTTACTTTGTACCAGAGAAAATTATTACCGGATTTCTTGAAATCATCATAGTACCTGAGCCAGTTTTTTTTGCCTTTGCAATAGTCACTTGGGTTATATCTATCTCCTGCAACTCTGAATCTTGCATAGATTTAAGTGCATTATATATAGTTTCTATCAAGATGGATGTGACCACTATTCTTCCCCCTTCATTTAGCTTGGAAATAGCTAATTTTATTATATGTTCTGTTTCTCCAGTAGTTCCACCTATTACAATAGCGTCAACATTAGGCAATGTGGGTAAAACGTCTTGAGCTAATCCATGTATAATCGTGGCGTCATTTAAGACCTCAAATTTTGTTAAATTTTTCTCTGTTAGGTCAATCGCAACCTTGTCCATATCTATGGCATAAACTTTACTTTTGGTTTGAAGAATTAATTCCGCAGTTATACTACCACTACCACATCCAATATCTATGGCTGTAAACCCTTCTTTTAGTCGTAATTTACTAATTATTATCGAACGAATATCTTCTTTTGTAATTGGTACGTTGTCTATCCTATCAAAAAATTCGTCAGGAATGCCAGGAGTCTTATAATTCCAGATCATTTCCATCGTTTCATATTATATGTTGGTTTAATACCGTATAGGTTAAAACCATAAATGTAAATAACATGAAAATAAAGCCAAAAATTGCTATTGTGATTATTTTTTTCTTTTTTTCTTTAGGAAGGTCCCCAGCCATCCTAGTTGCAATTATCTGGGATATGGAGTAAAAAATAATGCCTATTAATATTGTTAATCCTATGGTATTGGATTGATCAGAATTAGGTTTTACAATGGCGCCCAAAATGGATCCTGCGACTGCAGCCATAACGACTCTTAAATAATATATTTTATCTTCTATTAGCAATGATATGCGCTATTAGTTTTTGATTAACCACATTTATTTCCTACTTTCTTCGGTTAAGAAAACAAGAGCCTCCAAGCAAGATGAACTTATGGGGAAGATTCATTGGTTTCAACGCTTACCATAATCCTGTAATATTTCAATCTTAGTATTTATTCTTGAATTCAATTTCATTTGATTCTGCTAATCTCAAATTCTGTATATTGGTGTATATTGTATCTTATTATATTCAATTAGATCATGATAAATTTAGATGGCTATTTCAGAGATTGAACTTAGATATATTGTAAATAACATCAAAGAAGTTATTGATAGTGTTTACTATGTAAGCAATATTTCTCTTATAACAAAAAATGCTCTGATCATAAAATTTCATCATTCACAAAAAAATGATGTTTCCCTACTGGTTTCTTCCCTAGGAATCTGTATTACTAAGTATAAATATTCTATTATTGAGGATAATGAGTCTTTAAAAAAAATTAAGACCGATCTTGAACGTTCAAAACTGATTGATGTCTCTGTCGTATCTGGAGAACGAATAGTTGAATTTGTTTTTCAATCTATTCAAGGAATGAAATACTATTTAATTGTCGAACTATTTGGTCATGGCAACATAATAATTTGCAATGAATCTCACAAGATTTTGAATATTCTAAATCCCATTAACGTTCGACATAGAGTGTTAAAACCTGGATTGAAATATTTTCCTCCTCCTTCTAGAGGAGCTGACCCGTTATCTTTAGATTATGACGATTTTTTATCTTTAATCAAAAATAGCGACCAGGGGAATATTGATATAAAAAAATGGTTAGGACGAACGTTATCAATTTCAAAGAAATTTATCGAATTGGCAGTTCAAAATAGTAAAATCTCTAACAAGAAAGTCAAAGATCTGACTTCAGTGGAACTTAAAAACTTATTCGAAGAATTGACCTCATTAATAAGAAATATTTTAACCGGTTTCGGACATGAACCCTGCATTATTTTAGATGATGATAATGATCCTGCAGATGTAAGTCCAATAACTCCATCAGATGTTCCTCCGGAAAATGTTAGAAAATATAGTTTGTACACTGATGCAATTGATGACTTGCTAAACTATTCCGTTTTACATACTGGTTCATTGAGAAATTCTGAATTAGAGAAGCAGATCGAGTCATTAGAACATGATTTGAATGAGCAGAAAAAAGCTAAAGACCTTGTTATTTCCAAATCAAACAAGCTCAGAGGTTTTGCCAATCTGCTTATGCAAGAGACTGACGGTGTGTTGAATCCAGAAAACCATTCAATTGCAAAATTACTTCATGATTCGGATGCTAAAATTTTGAGCATAAAAGGTAAGAATTATCTGGAAATTGTAGATGAAAAAATAGCTATAGATATAGGAAACTCTAACATCCCAAAAATTTCTTCCTTGTTATTTAATGTTGCAAAGGATATGGAAAGAGGATTGATTACCATAGAAAATTCCCATTCAAAATTACTTGAACAAATGGACAAAATTCAAAAACAGAAAAACAAAAAACCATCATTAGCAGAAATTAAGATTTTGACTAATAAAGAATGGTATGAAAAATATCGATGGTTTCTTACAACTGATGATGTGTTAGCTATAGGTGGCAGGGATTCATCGTCAAATTCAGTACTTATAAGAAGACATATGACAGAAAACGACTATATTTTTCATGCAGAGGTCAATGGTTCTCCTTTCTTTATATTAAAGAACGCTAATAACAAAACCAGCGCAGATCTGTCACAAAGTATCATTGAAACTGCTCAGGCAACTATATCTTTTAGTAGGTCTTGGAAGGATAATCTTTCTTCTGCTGATGCATATTGGGTCTATCCTTCTCAGGTAAAAAAAGGCGCACCTACGGGTCAGTATCTTCCAAAGGGGGCATTCATAATTGAAGGCAAGCGAAATTTTGTAAAAAACTTGGAAATAAAACTTGCAATTGGTCTGTCTTTCATTGAAGACCGACCACTATTTATTGTCGGACCCTTCTCTGCAATTTTAAAAAGATCCGTATTTTTAAGAAATATGATCCCGTCTGGTTTTGATGTCGTAAAGGCTTCAAAAAAGATTAAATCTGATTTTGTAGATTACTCTATAAAAAATGAGTTTCCTGAACGGTTAATACATTATCTAAAGAATTTATCAATAGATGAAATAGTAAGAATCTTGCCGGTAGGTCAATTCAAACTATTGCCTATTGAAAAAGGCGAATTAAAATATGATTTTAGTAGTTTCTTACCAAAGTAATTAAATTAAAACTCTAAAGATCTGATGTGTATCAATGGGAAGAAGAATAGAAAAGTAATTAAATTAAAACTCTAAAGATCTGATGTGTCTAAAGATATTAGAGATGAAACTACTGCCATGACAACTCGAGTATTAGTCAGCGATGTCATGAATAGCCCTATAGTTCATGCAGGACCTAACGATGACCTTGTTACAATTTCAAAACTTATGACTAATGCTCAGATTGGAAGCATTATTATTTTAGATAACGATAAACCGGTTGGAATAATTACTGATTGGGATATTGTTTCCAAAGCAATAGCTGTCGGTTCAATCCCTTCTGAAATTAAAGCATCGGATATAATGAAAGAGTTAATTACTATTACTGGAGAGGAAAGTATTACATCTGCTGCAAGACTTTTACGACAACATGGAATTAAGCGTTTAGGAGTGACCCATAAAGATAATTTAGTCGGAATTATTTCGGTATCCGATGTTCTTGCGGTTACGCCGGAATTATTTGATGTAGTTTCTGAAAAATCACTGCTTATAAGAGGCGAGATTGGACGCTCTCCACGCAATATTTCTGGATACTGTGACGAATGCGGTGAATGGTCCGATTTTCTACTCTATGCTGATGGTTCTTATACCTGTGAAGTTTGCAGAGGGGAGTAAAAGTGACAGATATCTGCAAGCATTTTTGATCATATAGATTGTTGCATTTAGTGGAGGAAAAGTAGAAGGAGGAGAGGGATAACACTTTTCATTTATATATATGACTTATAGCTCGTAGCATAGAATGTTCAGTCTTTCTTCAGATCATTTTGAAAATAACAAAAAAACAAAAACGGCTTTCTATCTCATCATTTTAAGCCAACTTCATCATCATCATCATGATATTTGTGTTCTATTTAATTAATTCATTCGTGGTTATAGATCGTGCACAATATTGACATTTTAATAGTATATTTTTTTTGTCAATTATTTCGATTTTTGAACTTAATCCTTCTTCTGTGTTTGTAATGCATCTTAAATTAGGGCATTTAAAAAAACCAATTATCTTATCAGGAAGCTGAATCCTTCTCTTTTCGGTTAATTTATAATCTTTAATAATATTGATGGTAGCATTAGGAGCAATTAATGCAAGCTTGTCGGTTTCTTTCTTTTCCAAAAACTTGTTTTCTACCTTTATAATATCTTTTTTCTTCTGTTTAACACTAGGTACGTTTAATGCTACTGTTATTACATTTCCCTCTTGACCTGTAATATTTAATATGTTGAGAACAAGAAGCGCCCTGGGCGATTCTATATGATCAATAACAGTACCGTTTCTTATTCTTCTTACCAAAAGTTGATTGAATTCTGACATATTTATACAGATACCTTAGGCTATTTTTTGTTTTTTCTATATTCCTATTATTTTATCCATCCTTTTTTTTGGCTTTTTCTTTTTCATATATTGTGTTTTCATTTCTTCAACCCAGGAATCTTTTTTCTTGTAAATTTGTTTTTTACTCCTTGGTTTGCATTCACTTAGCAAATAAGAACAAAGAATTGGAAAATATACCGATGTATCGCCATAAACTATTACGTTTCCTTTGTGTGAGGTCTTAATCTTTCCCCAACTTTTACCCTCTTGTAATGTCGCTCCCGATAGACCACCTGTATCGGGTCTTGCATCAGTGAGTTGGACTAGGAAATCATGTCCTCCTTCCTTTATTTTTAATATTTGATACAGCGCTGGGCCAGTCTGTTGAAAAAAGTTCTTTGGTACTCCTCCACCCAACTCTAATCCGCCTGAAATATCACTTTTCCACAAAATTGCTGTTGATTCCGCAATATCTTTTATAGGATTTATAGATGGTTTTCCATCAAGCATTGAAGGTAGCATATTCAATCCGATTGAAGAATCGCTGAGTGCTGGCATATAGATAGGTACATTAGATTTGTATGCTGAAACCATGAATGATTTGTCAGGGAACTTGGATTTTTCTGCAGCTTCTTTTCCTATTAAATAAGATAGATCAGCAGTTGAGCTATTGGTAATATCAATATGTTTTTGATATATGTTTTGAATATTTTTTTGTATTATCGAATCCTGAGATTGAAGTGTCCCATATTCTTTTATATATACGTCATAAATTCTTACGATTTGCTTCGAATACAATATATCATCATCCACATCAAAATGGCCTTGTCTAACCGGCAAGTCATATGCAAAGTGTAAATCATGATATGCATTTGCACCTGTTGCAACAATCCAATCAACAAAACCGTTCTCTATCATAGTTGATATAATCTTTCCAAAGCCGATTGGTGTTAATGCTCCAGCTATAGTTAAACAAATTGTCGCACCAGATTCCACCATTTCTTTCATTATATCTGCCGCCTCTGCTAGTCTTCTTGCATTGTAGCCTGTATTTCTGAATAAATTTATCAATTCTGATATTTTCATATCAGCAAAGATTTCCGGGGGTTCAATTTTTTTTCCTGAAAAACTATGTCGGTTATAGTTCAATCCATCTATTCTAGATTGAACTTATTATAATTGTAATCTAGTTAGAGTACACAAGTAAAGTATTATAATTTAAAGTGATTTATTAATGTGAAAATATTACATCTTTTTGTTGAGACAAGTCAAAAAAAAAGATGTTGATGCTAAAGATAGTTCGAATTATTTATCCAAGGATGTACAGGATATTTCTATAAACCAAAAAACATCGATAAACCAGATTTTAAAAAATATGACTGATTCTGGTGGTTTTGAGGGGAGACATTTAGCTAATGGTGTTGAAATACTCAAAAAAATGCAAAATGAAAAAAACTGCACGAGGTTCATATCATTCGTTGGTGCCCTTATGTCTACGGGGAACAGAGGTATTGTACGTGATATGATAAAGAACAAGATGTTTGATTGTATTATCACAACATGCGGTGCATTAGATCATGATATTGCAAAATCATTTTCCTCATATTATGAAGGTGATTTTAGATTGGATGATCAATTTCTACTAAAGAAAGATATTCATAGATTAGGTAACATTTTAATACCAAATAAGAATTATGGACCTCTTATTGAAAATAAAGTTCAGCCTATTTTGCAAAAACTATATCATAATTCAAAATCTTCACGAGAATTTGCACCTTCTGAAATAATTAGATATATTGGAAGTCATTTAAACGAATCATCCTTTTTGTATTGGGCATCTAAGAACAATATTCCTGTATTTGTTCCTGGAATTGTTGATGGTGCAGTAGGGAACCAGATTTGGCTATTTAATCAATCTCATAAAGATTTCAAAATTGATATCCTAAAAGATCAGACAATGTTATCTGAGATTATTTTTGATGCAAAAAAGACTGGAGCTTTCATGATGGGGGGAGGACTTTCGAAACATCATACTCTCTGGTGGAATCAGTATAGGGGTGGACTGGACTATGCCGTTTATGTTACAACTGCATCTGAATGGGACGGAAGTTTAAGCGGAGCTCCAGTTGCTGAGGCTATTTCATGGGGAAAGGTTACTACACAAGCTAAACAAGTTACTATTCATGCAGATGTGAGCGTTGTGTTACCATTTATTTACTACGCATTGATATCAAAATAAAAAAGTGTTCTTCTTGGATGGAGTTTACGATCTATTGAAGGATGATTTTATTGATTCGAGCTGCATTGGGATCCTCTGGCTGATCCATTGCGTTAGTAGTTGAATTAGCAATTTTGTCAACAATCTCTAACCCTTCGGTTACTTTTCCAAATACTGTATATTGATTATCCAAAAATTTCGAATCATTTAATACAATAAAAAACTGTGAACCAGCACTATTCGGATCATTTGTTCGAGCCATTGATAATATTCCTCTTTCATGAGGTAGACTGTTGAACTCTTGATTTATTGTGTACCCGGGACCTCCTGTACCCCAAGTATCTCTACTACTGTTGTCATTTTTTGTATTTGGGTCTCCAACCTGAATAACGAAACCTGGTACTATTCTGTGAAATACTACTCCATCGTAAAATCCTTTACTAGCCAGATCTTGAAAGTTCTTGACGTGATTTGGTGCTACGTCAGGATAAAACTCAATTTTTATTGGACCTTGAGTAGTTTCAATAATTGCTGTGTGATTTGTGGTACTAGTCATACTATTGTTTGATGTTGTATTGTCGATATTATTTAAAATATTAGATTCTAAAACTAAATTTGAAGTACCGTTTGTTACATTGCTAGCTAGAGTAGTATTGGCAGAGGATGAGGTGGAGGTGGAGGAGGAGTTGGTACCGTTTGTTACATTGTTTGTTTCATAATTATGATTCACTTTGTACACCAACACTCCAAAAAATAATCCTGGATCATCACTTTCAAAACTCTTTGAAGCGTATTCTAATGATAGTGGTTCTGAAGTGTTACCTTTTGGATACTTTATGTCCTGTACGTAAAAGGGTATTGCATTAGGCTGGTATGCTGGTGATAATGTTCCACTACTTGGGTTAAAGAATCCAACGGGTTGAAACGGCATCATATTCCCCAGAAGCGAATCCCAGTACTTTTGTTTTGGTGTATCTCCATTAGATTCTACATATTCTGATTCATTAAATCCACCTATTCGAATAAACCAATGTTTTTTACTCTCATCTCCACCACTTCCTAAAACATATAGAGGACTAGGATTGGTGGGATCCAAAGACGGCAATTTTTGTCCAACTATATATATTAAAATATAGTCTGATTTTAAGTCTTTAGCAATTTTCCATCCTTCTTCTTCGGGACTGATGAACATTTTTGCTATTGTTTCTATTCTTGTTTGATTAATTGTTGCATTATCTGCAATGGATGTCCTATTTCCCAACGTTGTTATCCAATATCCATAATCCCACCATGCTGTTACCACCGAATCAGATGGTGTGTTCTTAGACATCCAATCTAGTGTCTCTATCCAATCGTCCGTTGTTAATCGATAATTGGTGCCTCCATTAGCAATGGATGTAGGAACATCTGCAGAGGTAATCCAATTTGTATTAGCATCGTAAACCATAGGAATGGTCAACATTATTATCAAAATGGACGCAAATCCTGCATATGGTAAAAATACTTTTTTGAGTTTCGTATTCTTTTGTGATTTTACTCCGTTCATACTTGACGGCGCTAGTGTTTGTTCCGCTTCTGTTCTGATCGATGTTATGGCCCTGATTGATTGATAAATTCCTATACTTGATAAAATTATGATGCTTATCGAGGCAAATACCAAAAGCCTCGCAAATGTTGCGCTTAGATAAATTCCAGTAAGTCCTATTATCAATGCGAAAATCATATTGGTATTATTTTTATTCTTAAACGCTAGCCATATTCCTAGTCCTGCAAAAATGATCAGAATTGAAAACTGTCTAAAGTAATCCACTATCGTGGGTGTGAAATGTTCTGCAACAGACTCTACTAGTTTGTTCTCTGAAGAAAGGAATGGGTTTATTGCATTGAGATATCTAAAGGAAGGCACTTTGTAAAAGCCACCGACTACTATGGACATTCCTATAATTACGAAAATTCCTAGAATTACTGCAGTTTTTAAAGTAGTCCTTCTCTCAGAACTTTTTAACCTTACAATTGTAGTGACTAATAGGAATAACGTGCTAGTCATTAACAATAAGCCTGGCAATCCCAGAACAAATGACATACCTGGTCTCGGAAAAGCACCGGCAACTAAGATTACTGAAGCCGTAAAAAGAGCCGCTACCACTAAATTATTTTTAAGGTCTTTTGAAACAAATCCAAGGACTATTATAAAGATACCAATAGGGATTACGAAATACTGAGCTCCACCCCAGGAGGTTACTGCAAGTCCGATTAAGATTCCCCCAAAAATCGCTTTTGGGATCAAAAATTTGTATTTTTTATCCTTTAAGGCAGATAAAAACAGATATGTGCCTCCTAACCCATAGAAAAGACCTAGTGGCTCTGACTTAAACCATCCTAGATTTCCTCTTTGAATTATCGCAGGACTTACAGCAAAGAAAAGGGATGAAATTAATCCTGGGATGGTACTTCCGGTTATAGCTCTTACTACCAAGAACATAAGAACGGTGGATGCGGATCCTATGATTACCGGAAACCATATTGTGAAATCCATCAAAGACATGTTAATGCCAAAAATTTTGTAGAGCATGGCCGCAGTTAGGTGTAAGCCTGACTGTGATGTTCCAGCAATATCTCTGCCATCGGGAAACCATGACTTGTAGTCATGCCACTCAAGATATGGTCCAATTCCATTATTTACTATATATTCAGTAGCTCTATAATCAAAAAACGGATCAAATTCATTTAAATAAAAGCCGTATTTGATTGGGTATGCTCTAAGAATGAATGCAATGCTAAAAGCTAAACATAATACTGCGATTATGAGAAGATACTTAGTTGCCTTATGACTCTTCTCTGATTTTAAAAACTCTCTTCCTGCCATTACCTACACGCTAATTATGATTTTTTAAACTTTACTTAATATTTAATCATTCGTAGTGATGATGTTTGATTAGACAAATTTATTCAATTTCCATTATTGCGGTTTTACAAATATTAACATCATTACAAAAATCTTCAGCGTCCTTGACTGTTCCAACAATGGATCCATAATGCATCGGTATCGCGATTTTTTTGGGCTTGATTAACTCATTTGTGGCTTTTGCCGCTTCTTTAGCGGTCATTACATAAGTACCCGATACAGGCACAAATAAAATATCAGGATTTACATTTTCCATTTCTGGAATAATATCTGTGTCCCCTGTATGGTATATTTTTAAGCCATTTACATATACGATAAATCCGATTTTTTCATCCTTTTTCGGATGAAATTTTTTATCGGTATTATATGCTTCTATACCTCTTATTTCTATATTTCCAACAATCTTTGCTTCTTTGGGTTTTAAGGGGATTATTTCATTATCTGCATAATTATTTTTTAATACTTCCATGCATTCATGAGAGCAAATTATTTTTGTATTTTTGTTTATTACATTATTAATATCCTCTATACTTAGATGATCAAAATGATTATGAGAAATCAAAAGTATATCTGCATCACTCTTGAGAGCATACGAAGAAATTAATTTATACGGATCAACATAAATTTTATTACCATTTACTTCAAGTCTAAAACCATCATGGCCATTCCACCTTATTTCGATCCCCTCTATATTCATCATATATGTATAAAGAAGGTTATTAGGAATAATTTAAATTTGACCTAACTTTGGAATTTACAAAAATAATTCTGTTGCTTTTTAATGTGATCACATCAACTCCTTTTTTAAGAGCCCTTTTAATTAAATTCTGGTCTATTGTCGCCAAAGGCCGTCTTTTTTCCGCTGAAATATTCAATAATATGGAATCCACTGCTGAATTGGATTGTTGTGGTAATTCTAACTTATCAAGTTCATTTTTGTCTAAATACTTGAAATCCCCTTTATTTAGCTGGTCATTTATTATTTTTAAGGAAAGACTGGCAATTTTTGATCTCTTTATCCCTGCCGTTTTTTCTAACTGAACTAGTTCGTTAATCGTCTCCGGATGAATGAGCCATACTAGTTTTCCAAATCTAGATTCTAGGGCGTCCAGGTTTTTGACTGGATCATAGCATAAAACCATTAAAAAACTGGTATCAGAAATAACCTCCATCTTAATTTATACAGCTATTCCTGCACCTATCAATCGCCATCGATCTGCTATTCTCCGGCTTAAAGCTACTCTGCTTTGGGGCATCAGACAAATCGGTTTCTTTATTTTTACTTCAATCCTCTGATTTTTTGAATTTATAACATTTCCTATAGTAACCGCTGTTCCTATATTCAACCTTAAATTTTCTTTAGTTTTTATGGGTTCCACCTTAACCAAATCCTGTGTTCCAACCGCGGTATCAAATAAATTAATGTCTATCGTAATTTCATCTACTACTGGGGGCAATGAATTCGGTTTTCCAACCACTGCACCTATTAATGAATCACTTTTAATGAATGATGGATCCAGTTTTGAACCAATTGCAACCAATCCACCTGGTTTCACTTTATCCACCAAACCTGCACCAGTGGCTAATGACCCTATTTCAGAAAAAATAGGGTCATATCTGTTCTTCTTTTCATTGTAAATCCCAGGCAAAATTTCTATTTCACTGCCTGCTTCAAATTCACCTTGAATTAAAGCCCCCCCTAATACTCCTCCTTTGATGTTTTTAATGGGTGTACCTGGTTTGTTGATATCAAAAGATCTCAATATGTGCATTATACCATTTTTGTTGTGAATCCTTTCTGGCGTGGGAATATATTTTTCAATGTGTTCGATTAATACGTCGATATTTGCCTTGTGCTGTGCTGATATGGGAATTATTGGGGCATTTTCAGCCACACTTCCCTTTACAAATTCTTTTATTTGGTTGTAATTTTCTATTGCATTCTCTTTTTCAGTTAGATCAACTTTGTTTTGTACGATTACAATATTTTCAATCCCTAGTACCTGTAATGCTAGTAGATGTTCTCTAGTTTGTGGTTGTGGTACTTTCTCGTTTGCTGCAACAACTAATATTGCACCATCCATAAGAGCACCTCCAGAAAGCATATTAGCCATTAAACTTTCGTGACCGGGGGAATCAACGAAGCTAACTACTCTTGATAATTCTGCTTCAGAATTACATATACCACATTTGGGTTGAACAGAATAATTTGATGGAGGCTGACAATTGGGACATTTATAAAAAGCGGCATCTGCATAACCTACTTTAATCGTAATTCCTCGTCGAAGCTCTTCACTATGACCGCTCGTCCAAACTCCTGTTATAGCTTCAATAAGTGTAGTTTTACCATGATCTACATGTCCTGAGGTACCTATGTTTATACATGGTTGATAACCATATTTTTGAATATACCATTCAGGTAAAGTATCCTTCCAGTGCAATACATGATGTATTTTTTCATTCAAATATTAATTTACTTAAAGTGTTAAACTAGATAATTATAAGAGAAGATAAAAAAAATTTTTTTAATTTTATTTAGTTACCTGAGGGGCTTCTTCTTGTGTTGAAGGTTGTTGCTCTTTTTCAGGCAATGTCGCATCAATTAAACTACAATTCACTTGATAGATTTCCTCTGTGATCATGCTTCCTCTGACCAATTTTCTTTTTCTTTCCCCGGGTTCTAGATTTCGCATTCCAACTCCTTTTGTCATGAGTACATATTTTTTTGTGGCCCCATGCAGATCTGAGCGCATAGGTGTACCTGATTTGTCGCTTCCGCCGGTTAACTTTATTTTTCCTTCCTTAAATCCTAAAATAGACGATTCTAATATGTCTCCAAGTTTAGAACCTAATAGTGGTTGAGCACTTTTATCCTTTAACTCCTGATTAGTGCTTTTACCCTTTGAATCTGAGATAACTACTTTAAATTCTACCAAAGTCTTTATTAGATAAATTTTCAACCTTAATTAATCTTGCTAAAAATTTCACTCTTCTTCATTGCCTTTTGTTGAGTGAAATTTTCAACCTAAACTTATATTTTAATCTAATAAACTTGTTGCATGCGGGTTATTTTTTATATAATTAAAATCCACTTTTATCCCAACTTGATTGAAAATTATCTGCTAAGGTAACCGCTTTTTCTTTCATCTGTTCAATATAATCATCGTAATCTATTTCAATACCACATTTTTCACATTTTATCCTATTCTTTTCAATATCAAAATTAGCCTTGTTATTGCAATTTCCACATCTGGCGTCCATGATGAATATTGGTTGTTGAATTCTTAAATATTTTTTTATCAACCTTGAAAATCAATTCAACTAACTAGTCGATTAATTAATTGATTAATTGGCCTGATGTTTCATCAGCTATCAACCGTATTCTTTATTATGGAAAACCAAAATATTGACTATTGTACTAATTAACCTGTATGAAAATTAAAGAATTATTGGATGGAAATGTAGTTGGATCTGGCTCCGATTATCTAGTTATTCAAAAGGAAAAGAAGCGGTATTATCTAGAAATTCTTCCACTTACTTTAAAAGAATTAAAAAATTCATCTACCCCATATGGTTCTCAAATCGATTAAGTAGGTAATCACAAGGAGAGTTTGAATAACGATTAAATCAAATAAGATATTAATTAAAGTATTTGATGCCGAATAAATCTGCCTCCACCGTCTTAGACTCAGCCGAAGAAAAAGTAAAAGTAAAAGTACAAGTTGAAGAATTAAAGAGGGATAGCTCTCAATCAGCAACAAAGTTAGAAAAGTATAAAATTATTTATAATAAGAAGGCAGAATCCGAGTTTTTTGTGGATAATTCCGCATTAGCTGGTTTTACCGGTGAACGTATTTTATACATGGCCATTAGAGAGCTTATAGAAAACTCTTTGGACTCTTGCGAAAGTTTTTCGATTCTGCCGTCCATTAAGATTTCATTAAAAATTTTTGATCAATCTAATGATTTGTGGATGTTGACTTGCGAAGATAATGGAACGGGAATAAATTCAGATAAATTGCCCATAGCCGTTTGCTCTTTTCTAACATCTGCAAAATACATGGAGAAACAACAAAGGGGACTCTTCGGAGTTGGTTTGAAAATGGTTGCGGCTTTTTCTACAAAAGATACTGATTTTCCAATAAAAGTTTGGAATAAATCAATTGATGAGCAAGATGAATATTATTTTGAGTTACGAACTGATATTGGAACCAATAAGCCTATTGTATTGTCAAAAAAATTACTGCTTAAACAACATCGTCGTATTGAGGGTACATCAGGTTTTAGGATCGAAGTTATTTTGAGGGCAAAGTTAGTACCTATTACTAAGAACAAAATTTATGAGTATGTTTCTGAAACGAGTATTGTAAATCCTTATTCATCCATAACCTTTGAAACAGATGATGGAATATTTCAATTTAATAGAAGGACATCCATAATGCCTAATCCGGCACAAGAAATCTTGCCTCATCCTTCCGATATGGATCTAAAAACCTTAAAAAAAGCCATTTCTAAATTCCAAGCTCAAAAAATGTCTTTACCAAAAATTTTAAGTTCATCATTTCAAAAGCTTTCTTATGAAAAAGCGAAGGATATCGTCACTAATACCGGACTGTCATTAAAGACCTCCACTGGTGATTTTAGTGAGCATGATCTTATTAAGATTGTAAACATTTGCAAAAAAACTAAATTCCAGAATCCCAATACGGATCATTTGAGTCCTATTGGTAGAGAAGTCCTTACAATAGGAATGATGTCGGAATATACCATTGTCTCAAATAAAGGGAACGATAACGATAACACAGGAGTAACGACCACAGTTGAAAAGCCTGTTCTTAATAATACCGATTCTGCCCCTCAAGGAACCGATGACACTGTTACTGCATCGACTTTTGAATCAATACAAAATGAGAAATCAACACCAACACCAACACCAACACCATTCAAAAATAATTTATCAAAATCAAATTTTTCAGTTAAAGTCCTTAAGCCTGTCCTTACTACTTATACATCAAGAACTTGTGTCATAAATAATAGGCCCACAGTAGTTGAAACTGGTTTGGCTTATGGTGGGGATATTCCTTCATTCAAGTTATATCGGTTTGCTAATAAAATCCCTCTATTATACGATGAAGGATCCGATGTTGCTAGAGAGGTTATATCAGAAGTAGAGATTAATAAGATGGGGATCACCAAAAAACAAGCAAAGGAACAATTTTCTGTCAACAAAGAATCAAAAAAAGATAGAGTCATTGAGGTTTTGCCATTGCATATTTTTTTCCATATTTGTTCAACCAAAATCCCTTACAAAACCGCCGGAAAAGAAAGTATTGCTTCAGAAGGCGAACTAAAATATTATATGAAATCCTGTTTATCCGAACTATATAGGAAGTTAAGTACACAAATACGCAAGGAACTCAAATTAAAGGAGGCAGAAAATAAGATCAGACTGTATAAACACTATCTGCCATTCATAGTAGATTCAATAAATGATTCGCTTGGGAGTAAAAATTCAAAATTAAACGAATCGTTTTCTAGATTGATTGAGAATCATTTATCCAAGAAACCCCAAATCGATATATCTGATGCTGCTGATCCTACTTTACCCGTTCAAGCATCTAATGAAATGGATCTTGCAGATATAGATTTAGAGCAGGATATACAGGATATACCACAGACTCAAAAGGCCCCACAGACTCAAAAGACCAAAGATGCCGCCTTTTCTAAACCAAACTTAAACGAGATAGAACTTAAAAAGGATAATAAAAAGATCGGTTTGAGCTTTACTGGTAAATTAGGTAAGGTTGATCCTACAAGAAATGTAACTAAAAATAAAAAACACAAAGGTGCGAATAAGAAATTAATCATCAAAGAAAAAGACACTACAAATAATAAAAACAAGCGCCTCACTGTGAAAACAAGTATAAACAGGACAAAAATTCATAAATCCTTTAATAAACCTCCAAATCAGTCTAAAGCCAAAGAAGTTCAATCAACGATAGATTCCTATAGTAAAAGGGTAAATAAGGGTAAAAAGAAATAAATAATCTATCTATTGTCTACTGCAAAAAAACGAGAATTTGTTACTATCATAAAAAGGATTATGAGGAAAATATCTGATGATGTAATCAAGCAAAATCAAATGCCTATTCTAGATTTACCAAAAATAGGATATGATAATACTGTTTGGTCGGATGAAAAAAGAATGCTTACAACAGGTGAAAAAAAAATTGAAGTTAGTCCAGATAGCGTAAAGAAAATACCCACTTTTGCTCAATATTTGGTCATGGCCAATGCAGTAAAAAAATTAATTGATGAAGATATGGAAAGTACTATTCGAGGGATGTATTATGCTACCCTTAGTAATGTAGGAGACGATAAAAACAAGCAAAAATTTTGGACAGGCCAAGAGGATTCTGATAATGCTATAAAAGCTGTTGAGCTTTTAACTGGAATCCCAAGAGAAGAGTTTTCTGTAACTTCAAAACCTAAAGGAATGATTTCTGGGCCAATAAAATTGCGGGTTGGGGGTGACATAATAGATTGTAATCTTGGAAGCAGAGCCACATCTCAACTTATCCCAACCAACATTGGCGATGTCCAAATAGATGATGTCAAGGCGGATTTTGTAATGGTGGTCGAAAAAGACACCGTTCTAAATAATATAAGGAAATCTGGTTTTATTCAGAAATACAACGCTATTTTGTTAACTGGGTCAGGTGAACCGGATCGTGCAACAAGAATGATGGTGAAGATTCTAAATGAACAGTGGAAAAAACCTGTGGTAGTTTTTGCCGATGCCGATCCTTGGGGCTTGGGTATTGCGTTAAGGTACAAGATTGGTAGCGAATCGTTAAGTTATGATAGTGAAAGGCTGGTAACTCCAAATGCTCAGGTCCTTGGAATGATGTTTTCAGATATTTATCAGTATAATATTCCAGAAGTTGCTCGATTGACAGCAACTGATGAAGATATTAATAGAGCCAACGACATGAAAAAGAAACCTTGGATGCAAAATAAACAATGGCAAAAAGAACTAAATCTCTTTTTAAATAAAAAGGAAAAATGTGAATTAGACGCTTTCTTTAAACATGGATTTAAATATCTATCCGAAACCTATTTGCCTCAAAAGCTTCGCATGGTAGGTTTAATCTAAGTGAGCTTGAGAATCTAAAAAATATTTTTATATTTTTTGATTATGGTTGATATGATGTATAAATGCCTATATATGCATCAGTCGCTTACTATTTTGATATTATCAGCTTGTTTAACTTATGGGTTGTTGTCTTCTCAGTATCTATTGTTTTTCTGTTGTAATTGTAATTTGAGATTATCAAGTCCTGGTGATCACTTCTTTTATCCGCATTACAGTTAATACTCCTAGTAGATTTCACTTTTAAAATGCAGTGTTTTTTATATAATGATTTAACATAATCTGAATTAGAATTAGAAAGCAATACTTTAGAGCCAATATTGTCTAATCTGTCAAATTCACTTGCCAATTCTTTGTGTTGCTGCATTCCAAAACTTTCTTTAGTATAATCTGTAAAGTTTGATGTTCTTGATACTGGAAAATAGGGTGGATCTAAATAAACAAAATCATTGTCTTTACACTTTAAAGTAGTATTTTTATAAATATCACAAGCAATCTTTATTTCCGCACTATTGAGTAAACTAGAGCAATCAATAAGCTTCTCTTTATTGCATATTTTTGGATTGAAATACCTGCCATGGGGAACATTAAAGTTTCCTATCTTGTTTACCCTGTACAATCCATTATAACATGTCTTGTTCAAGAAAATAAACTTCGCTGCTGCCTCTGTATTGGTTTTACTACTTTTATCATCCCTTACAAAATAGTAATATTTTTCTCCACTTTTATGATAACTGTTTTGATGATCCATCAGGATTTCTATCAGTTCATGTATGTTATTTCTTACTTCTCTATACGTGTTAATCAAATGGGGATTTGAATCTGATAAGTAAGCTTTAAACGGTTTTCTTGATTGAATTAAATAAAAGAAAAAAGCACCACTACCTAAAAAGGGCTCAAAATATCTGTCAATATTAGTTGGTGTAAATTTGTCTAATAATGTAACTAGCCTTCTCTTTCCACCTGCCCATTTCAAAAAAGATGTTGTATTGGTTTTGTACAATTGGTATGTAGTTATGCGTTAAATTGTCATTAAGACATATGATTGTTTTCTATGTCACTAAATTATAGTAGAAACTAATAAAATGTTTATATTGGTATTATTTTCCAGTCAGTCCCTATCTGATGTAAGAAAAGAATAAGATTCTTTGACTTTGTTTGATGCATCTGTGAGAAATTGATTTCTAATAACTTTTCCGTAATAAACTATATCTCTAGATAGCATTTCTATCCGTAATAGTGTTTTTTTGTTTATTAAGTTGCCTGCATCATCAAAGTCATTGGAGCTTGTTGAAATGCCGTAGGGCATACTCCATCCATAGCATTGTCTTACTGCAGTCCTCATTTGTTCCATTACCGTAAGTCCTTTTTCATGAGATGCACAAATGTATCCAAATGTTTTTCCAGAAAATTCCTTCCAAAAATAGTCTAAAAAATTCTTTAATACACCTGACATCGAACCATGATAATCAGGAGAAGTCAAAATAATCGCATCTGCCCATCTGACTAGAGTATCTGCCATTTGTAAGCTTTCTTTTTCTGCAGTTTGAATCTGATCGTGATTCAAATTGGGTTCATAAATAGGCATTCGATTTTTTCTGAGGTCAAATAAATTAATCTCTGCATTATAATTATCTTTAGCTATTTTTAAAGCGTGCTCTAATGCTTTAAAACTATAGGAATTGCTCCTCATACTTCCTGCAATTCCCAATAATTTTATTGTCATTAGTTTTTTTTCAATTGTTTATTATTTGAATATTTACTTTTTATATTGATTCACATAAAAAGTTCAAAGAGCGTGATAGAAATCAAAGAAAATTAATCTTCTACTAGAATTGAATTATAGTTTTAAGAAAAAAATACGTACATAATTATTAAAAACAATCCTCATAAAGAATATCCACTAAAAAATCATAACCATGTATTACAATAAACTAACTTCGAGTCTCATACCTGCAATTTTCTTATTATTAGTTATAAGTTCAGTTAACTTTTCATCAATCAAATTGGTTGATGCTGCTCCAGGTGATCTGGTAAACTACAACAATAACTTTCAAACATATACCTCACCTAACGATCCTAATAAAGACTCCGCCATGCAAAATGCTGATTGTGTAGTGAATTTCATGTCAAGCTATGTATATACATCTTCCTCAGCTGAAAATTGTAACAATAGTGGTACTGGTAGCTCAAGCAGCAGCAGCAGCAGTAGCCCATCAATGTCCCCTGTTGCACCAAGCAGCCAAGGTCAGGGCTTACCGTCATCTGATGGTCCTCAAACAGGCATGACAGATGGTTCTGGTGTAGGCATAGTTCGAGTCGTGGATACGAATTCTAATGCTGGTAGCTCTGCCCCAGTACAATCCTCTTCATTTACAACAACAACAACTAACAGCAATCCTAATGATACTAACAATGTGAATGTAGATGTAGACAGTGATGCAAAAGACAACGATAATGATGATGATAACAAAGACAAAGACAGTGATGCAAAAGACAACGATAATGATGATGATAACAAAGACAAAGACAGTGATGCAAAAGACAACGATAATGATGATGATAACAAAGACAAAGACAGTGATGCAAAAGACAACGATAATGATGATGATAACAAAGACAAAGACAGTGATGCAAAAGTATACAACGAAAATACTGTGAATAAAGAAGAGCGCAAATTATTGCTTACTACCTGCTTTGAAAGAGCATATGACAAAGGAAATTATCTGTCAACAGAAGAAATTGAAAAATGTGCCAAAAACTACATCAGCTAATTTCTTTTAGTTAGTTCTTTTTTTGATTATCGAGTGCGTAGGATAATCAATTATTTCATTTCTTAAATCCAATCATTGTGATAATCAAAGCCCGAAACCCCGATCTTGATATCTGTAATTGCAAACTACTTGACTAGATCTGTATTATTATTACTCATTTAAAGAACCGATTATGTAAACATTGTACTTGGATTGTTTTGTCAAATAAAATAAAATAAAATAAAATAAAATAAAATAAAATAAAATAAAACATCTCAAAATAGAAATAATGTCTGATATTAGTTGTCGCCTCTCAGCCTAAGTCCAGTACTCCGTATCAAAGAATGAATAATCAAGTGTGTACTTATTATTGTGTCTTGTGTAAAGAACTTGATGGATTCTGATTCAATCAAAAAGGATTATTTTGATAAACTCGGTTTGCTTTTTGAAAATAAGCTATTAGATTACGATACTTTTACTCATTATAAGAAAAGAGGTGTAAAAATATATGATACCAATAGCGATTTAAAATGTAGTCATCTATCTAAAATAATTCCCTACATAGTAATTGGGGCTTCAGATGAGTTCGTTAATAAGATGAGTGTGCCATATCAAGCTACAAGTTTTATAGCAGCTAAAGCTTTTTCACCAAATAGCGGAGTTTTTATTTTTAAGCTTCTTGGGTTAAGAGGAGGAGGTGTTACGTTACTCACAGGTGGCAGTAGGAAGTTGGGTGACAACATATTTGCTTCTTTGCATCGTATCATTGTAGGAAATCAAGCTATTATAGTTACAGTAAATAACATGATGGAGAACTATGGTCAAATTTGGTCTTGGGATTTTTTTGGAAAACACTTAAGGGAACCACACCCGGCTCTATACAGCGAACTTTTGAATCTTTCAAAGAAACTTGTGGATCCTGATAATTTTTATTTTATTGTTTCCATCCGTTCACTAAAAAGTATTTCTGAATCACATTTGGTCGAATTTTATGAGAAAAATAAAATAGCAATGCTGAATCCAAAGAACAATCAAAAGGTAATAATACTTACTACCAGTTTAGTTTATGACCATCTTTCAAAGATCATCAAAGAATCCAACCTTATCACTTTTATCGATACTGGGGAAAAATTTGATATTCACAATGGACTTTGGATCCTGAGAGAAAAATATGGTGTCAAGTATCTACTAAATGACGGTGGCAGAAAATTGTCTGAATCCATAAGGACTAAAGGGTTGTTAGGTGAAGAAAGAATAACATTAGAGCCTTTCAATCCTGCTATTCTTAGCTATACTATAGACGACACCTGTATTCTGGGAAAAAAAGGTTGGGGTATAGACAAATCAGAATTGAAGGGCTCCATAATACTGGATTCTTTAAAAATAGAAGATGAGAAAGCTAATGTGTATGTATATCCACTAGATGAATCAAAGGTTTTGAATAGAAATAAATGATTATGAGCAAATATGATAAGTTAACGATTTTCTCTCAAATTTCTTCTTTCCCTCTACGTGCTGATACATTCTTAATATATGGTAGAAGATAACACTCACTCACTTACTCACTCCAATCAGTAATCTAACTAAAATCTGTTCTTAATTTTATTCTCCTTGTATATACTATGATTTCCAAATCATAATACACTGTAGAATAAATTCTTACTAGAACCGCTACTACATAAATAATACAGGCCTCGATTGAGTTCTTTATATAAATTCTGTTTCTGTAAATAAAGTACTGTCCATTCCTTTTTGATTTGTTTGTATTTAATGATCTGTAGTTTTACATCTGAAAGCATATTTTTGTATGTTCTTATTTTTTCTATTATTAGTTTCCAATTAGTTTGAAGGTCTTGATTTTGTACTTCGATACCACTATAGTCATTTTCATTATAGATTGGCAATTCTAAAGTATTAGTAAATTTAGTTAAGCCGTTTGCAAAGCTTTTGATTATTTTATAGGTATCCAGAATATCTTTTTCAGAAACTCCTTTTTGCAAAAGATTTGTTAATGCCGCGTATAGATGGGGTTGCATTACTAGTCTGTTAGTTGATTCGTCTAGCTTATTCTTGACCTCCACAAGCTTCTTTCTTTCCTCTATCACTTTTGATTCAAATCTAACTGTATCATAATAATTCTGTTGAATATCTGCAAAGAACTCTCTTGATACTACATTAATCGGCTTTTTTTCGACTCTAGATGTTTCTACAAGTATGTCTTTTAATTGTCTTAATTTGTCTAGCCCAAAATTCTTTTTTTCTAATTGATAGTATGTATCCATGGTTTGCCTACATTCTTCTATCCTTGATTCATCAAATTTCAATGTGCTCTTGATAGCTGTTTTCTTATCTTTTAGTTGTTTAATTTCAGTGCCAAGGACCTGTATTTCAAATTTCATATAGCCGAGTTTTAAAAAATCTTTAAGAATATAGATTGCATCATATCCACTTTTGCTAAACTCGTGGATAACTCTTGCAAATTTGTGAACATCTTCTATTGGAATATTGTAATCCTTCATTAATGCGTTTTTCAATTCATGATACCAGTTATACACCTCCATTATGGACTGTTCCTCATCAATCACATAATTTCTGAGGGCTTGAGACCTATCGATTTGTAAATTTAGTTGTTCAAGTTTGTTTTGTTGTCCTTTGATACGTTCTTCAAGTTCGATACATTCTTTCTTTTTTGTGTTGATATGAGATGATAACTTTGATATAAAAGAAAAGTTTGGGTTTTCTACCAAATATTTTCTATTATGAACTAATCCAGGAAGATTATTTTCTTGCCGTAAAATTTGCTTTTTAGCATATGATATCTCTGCTATTTCGAGTTTTTCAGTGCTGTTAGGATAGTCTAATCTACAAGCTTTTGTCTTAATTGAATTTGGCCTAGTTGAGATTTTATTGATAGGCTGTTGATTGCTTATATTCTGTCTATTAGAGTAGAAACAAACATCACCATGTCTATTGGGATGCAAAAGGAAATCTATTAGATCCTTTATCCAAGCAGGGATGAGGGGCGGTGGGATTCCTAACTTTATACAAGGCCTGAGAATGTCATTAATAAACACCCAGAAAATGGTGGGAACCTCTACATCTTGACTCTTATTATCGTAGAAACAATGCATCATTTGCACCATTCTAAAACCCCGAGCGCATTCTTTGACTGTAGCACCTGTTTTGTATATCTGTTTCATAAAACCCCTAATATCCTCGATATCTTGGATTTCTTCTCCTGATTCTTTCCAATTTTTGATGATGTTTGAGACTGCCCCTTCAGAAATACCCGTATTTGCTGAAATTTCTGATCTTGGAAGGCCGTTTATATAAGATTTTATGACTGCTTCAGCGGTTTTGGTGCTATTTATAGTCAAACTATACTACGTAATACCGTCATTTTTCAAAAAAACCTGGTCAAAAAATGTCCAAAAGCGGTCATATCGTGGTTGGTATGGTTTTGTCCTCTATGCTCTTGGAACCAGAAACTAGCATAAAAATCAAAACACCCCCTTCGAAGGAGGGATGGATACCTTCTAACCTCTGATAATTTCTGGATTCCCTTCCTCAAAGTGCTCTTTTGAGGGTCATTGGGAGAGTATTGTATGTGGATTTACTCTTTTTTTATAATTGATATATAATACTGAAGTTGAAGCTGTCAAGGCCATTGTGGCAATACCAGTGAATAAACCCTAAGCTATGTTGTGGATCCGCTTTTGCGCTATTTTTTCCTATTCTTTAACCTCATTTCCATCCTGACCTGTCCTTCTAAAAATCTTCTTTTTTCCTCCTCATCTCTTAAAAGCAATTGAGGAACCTCGGTTGGCTTTCCTTTTTCATCTAGTGCTACGAGGGTTACATATGCTGTACCTGTGTGAACCTTTTGGGACTTGTTTAGATCTTCTGCTTCTATTTTTACCTCCACCTCCATAGAACTTCGCCTGACATAATTTATTTTTGCCTTTAAAATCAAAGCGTTTCCAATATATACTGGCTTTAGAAATGTCATGCTATCCATGCTTGCGGTAACAATGTTTGCATGACCTGCATGTCTTTTTGCCACTAAACCGGCCAACAGGTCCACATATTTTAGAATCATTCCACCAAAAACATTTCCAAGTGGGTTTGCATCAGAAGGCAGCATTACTATTGTAGTCTCTGCTTCTGATTCTTGGACTGTTTTTTTGCATATATTTTGTGGTTGTTGTTGTTGTTGTTGAAACTCGTCTGTCAATATATATCCATCATATAAACCAGACTTAATAAATTCTTAAAATATTCTTTTTACCTTGGCATATCAATTCAAGCTGATGGTGATGTTCATCAGCAGCTTTAGGATGAACCATGTTTTTAAAAAATCATGGAATTTTGATGTATGATAATCCTATCGTTTTTCAAGTTTTGTCCGAGTGTAATAAATCATATATTTTATTACCTTAATAATAAAAAAATGCGGAGTACATTCTCATCATACCTATGAAGTAATTTTATGGTTATGATTTATTGAATTTATATTAAACTTTGTCCAATTATGGATGTGTTTCCATCTACCAAAGTTTTGTTTTTTAGATATGTTATTTTCCTAGGTTTAACATTTCTTGTAAATTATTATTCTCTGATCAGAATCTTGGGACGTTTTCAATCATCAAAAATTTTTGTCCCTATCTTTTTTTTATTTATAGTAATAATTTGTTTCTCTCTAGTTGGCAATGAGCAACTAGCTTTTGCACATTCTTTTTTTGGAGGTAGTGATGATAGCTTTAATGGCACTCAAACGCAATCAATAGGAAATTACATTATAGAGCTTTTGGTAAATCCATCAAAACCTATGATTGGTAAAGATACATCTTTTCTTTTTCGTCTTACTTCTGATACGGGAGACGAATTAATCGAGCTTCCTGTTTCTTTTTCTATTTTTAAAGATGGAAATCCTGTATTTTCAAATCCCAATAATTTTACTCTCGTTAGACAAGGACATTACGATTTTGATTATGTATTTAGAGAGCCTGGAAAATATCTTTTATTTGTGGATATTAAGGACATTTTCTATACCTTCAATACTTTGAACTCTGTATTCGAAGTTAATGTTGAAGTTCCAATAGCAGAAAGAATCTATAATCTTTTACTAACCTTTATGATGAATTATTATTACATTTACATACCACTTGCTGCTTTGATTGGAATTTCATTTATTGTGAGATCAAGGAGGAGACGCAATAATATAAAAAAGGTAAATGAATAGTTCGGTTCGATAATTGTACTAAAAATTACATAAATACCAGTATTTTTAATATAAAATAATGACTAACAAATCAACTAGTACAAAAATATCCCTTTTTATAGCTTTTGTACTCGTATCAGCCATATTTTCTGTTAATGGAAATGTATACGCACAACAAAATGTAACCTTATCTGAGGCTTCGAATGTAACAGGTGCAGCAGAGCAAAATTTCACTAATGGAACTAGCAGTGTACCAGCTGAAGAAGAATTATTGCCAACAACAACAACAACCACAAATACTACCAATGGATTGGTTACCGATAATGCCACTAGCGCAACACCTAGAGATGAAGTTGTAGAACAAACAGACGAGCAACACAATGAAACTTCAACAAACAAAACTTCAACAAACACTGTCACTAGGGATTCCCAGACTGTATTATTAGAAGGTGCAAGCTTACCTGAAGACAGTTTTATTCATCTTTATGACTCTACACCATATAAAATTATGAATGGCCACATTGCAGCAAAGCTTCCATGTAGTGAAGATAGTGCTACCGCTGTAAACGTATTGATTGGTCAAGCACCTAATCTAGCCCCAGCTGAATTAGAATTTGTAGAACCACTGTCTACACCTGGAGATCTCTGTCTTTATCATGTAGATATTGCATCAAATGAAACAACTCCTATTACAGATATAGCAATTCAAAATAACTCTACAGAGGATATTGACTTTCCAGCAACATCCACTATAGTCTTAGGGGTTAATGAGATCGCTCATTTAAGCGGCGAGCATCACGAATAAGATCAGAATAATCTTTTCTTTTTTTTAAAAATTTTTTAAATTTAATATCTATTCAAAAAAAATATCTAAATTGATTTCAACGTTTATGACCTGCCGTAACCCAAGTTCAATCCTTAAGGACGGATAAGTATTAACGCTCTGTGCAGAAATTAGAGTGAACAAATTTACAACTATATTATTAACAAACAGAAATTTATGAAAAAAAGTGTTGTTGCATGTTGACTATCCTTAGCGGGACTAGTCCCATGCATATTTTTCTTTACTATTTTTTGTCTACCTAGTTCGAGTCTCTAGTTAGAGTCTCTATTATAATTATTCTTTCGGCCAAGGGGTCTGGTAATACCACTTAGTCTTCTGGATGGATACCCACTGCTACTGCTACTGCCGCTATTGTCATAGTTATTCCTAGACGAATATCTGCTACTGCCGCTATTGTCATAGTTATTCCTAGACGAATATCTGCTACTGCCGCTATTGTCATAGTTATTCCTAGACCTTTGTTCTCCTGGAACCCTGCTTTGACTGTATCCTCTTCTACCATAATTAGACCTGAAACGATTAGGCCTAGGGGCACTATTGAATTTGAAATCTACTTCTATTCCATACTCTGTGTTTAGATTCTTTAGGGAGTTTGCTGCGATATTTTGAATTTTTCTAAGGGTAAACATGTCGTGTTGGGAAACAAAGGAAAGTGCGGTACCATTTGCTCCTGCTCTTGCTGTTCTTCCTATTCTATGGAAATATGTCTCTGCATCATCAGGTATGTCGTAATTGATAATGTGACTGACAGTAGTGATATCTAGTCCTCTTGATGCAACGTCTGTAGCGATAAGAATATTGAATTTCTTATTTCTAAATCTTGCAAGAGTACTTTCCCTTTGTCTCTGATTCAAATCTCCGTGGATACTATCTACAAAAAAGTCGTCATTTCTTAATTTATACGTCAGATCTCTAGCTCTTTGTTTTGTTGCCGTAAAGACAATGATGTGACTATTACCATTGTTTGAAATAGGCTTCAAAGTGCTAACTAACTGTTGGAATTTGTCCTTTTCGTAAAGCATCAAGTATGATTGATTTATGTTTGCCTGTGAGATTGTCTTTTCAATGCTAATTTGTTTCGGATTCTTCATTTGCTCTTTGGCAAGTTGCATGATGGAATCAGGCATTGTTGCAGAGAAAAGGCAAATTTGCTTTTTACTATCAATATATGATAGGATATCTTTGATATCATCAATAAAGCCCATATCTAACATTCTGTCTGCTTCATCAAGGACAAGGAAATTAATTTTACTTAACGTAATAGTTCCTTGATTCATGTGATCCAAGAGTCTTCCCGGGGTTGCAACTACAATATTTACACCTTTATTGAGTATTTTCCTCTGCATTTGGAAATTCTGCCCGCCATAGATTGCAACGGACCTCAGGTTGCTATATTTTACAAGTTGATTTATAGTACTTGTAATTTGTATAGCCAATTCTCTAGTAGGAACCAAAATCAGTCCTTGTAGAAAATTTTTCGGATTTAACTTACTCAACATAGGTAGTACGAATGCGGCTGTTTTACCAGTTCCTGTATTCAATCTACCAATAACATCTTCTCCTTTTAAAATAAGTGGAATTATTGATTCTTGAATAGGAAATGGTTGTTCGATTCCAGTTTCTTTCAATGCTTTAACTATAGATTTTTCAATACCAAGTTCTTCAAAACTAACCAATTAATATATTCAGCTCAGGAATTCTATATGAGTTTGTACTATATAAAAAGCAATGCATTAGAATGTTCTATATTATGGGTTATTTGATCATAATTTGATCTAAAAGCAACGATTTTATTTAAAAAAAACTATACTAATCAAAAGTTTTGAATAGTTTTAATTTTGTTTTACTAGGCGATACAACAATTGCAAATGAATTGGGAAAAAAGGGAACTTCAAGTGATATTACCATATATGATAGAAAAACTAGTGATAAAATCATTTCTTATTGTTTCCCTAATACTTATCCTGAAAAACTTCAGCCCCTCCTACAATCTGTAGCGATGTCTAACCATGCAATCATCAATATCTCCAAACTCGATTCTTTTCTTGGCGAACAGCTAATAGCAGTTGATATTTTTGGCATAAAGAGTGGTTTTATTTTATATGGTTATGAGATCGATGGTGAAAAAGTAAGAAATATCATAAAGAATACTGGCTTATCATCATTTCAAATAGTGGATAGTTTAGAACAGTTGAAAAACAGTATATCTGAAATGGAATCAAAAACAGAGACAGAAACAGAAACAGAAACAGAAACAGAAACAGTGGCGGATCTAAAAGATAAAGAAGATGGGAACCTCCAATCCTCTGAAGCTTGTATTGTAGTAGATCATGTCTTTGACGTTAAGGGAGTAGGAACAGTAGTTCTGGGAACCGTTAAACATGGAGAAATTAAAACTTATGATGAATTAGTATTAAGCCCATCAAACAAAACCGTGGTTATCAAATCCATTCAAATGCATGATGATCCAGTCAATACTTCGAAAAAAGATTCTCGTGTGGGCCTGGCAATTAAGGGGGCATCTGCTAAGGACATATCAAGAGGAGATGTTATTACATCTCCAGGGTTTGCTAAAATAGCAGCTTCTAATTTTCAGTTAGCGTTTATCAAAAATCAATATTTTAAGGAAGAAATATCTGAAACACAGAATTATATGATGAGTGTAGGGCTTCAGATACGGACAGTGAAAATAAAGAAAATGTCCGATTCAAATTTATCAATTTCATTTGAAAAACCACTGGCATTTGTAAAGAATGATTTGTGCATTTTATTTAAACCGGATTCAAAGAGCATGCGGATAATGGGTCATGGAATTATGGAGTGAATTGTCGCTCTATTTCTAGTATATTCCACTCCAAAAAATATAATTGAATTGTATATGTATATCGCATGATTATTTGGTTACGCTTTAATAATCCGTTAGTGTATAGATAATCATCCCCTCTTATGTCTATGCGAAGTTTTTTCCCTCTCGATTATATCCGTCCTAACCAGGATAAAGTTCTTGATGAACTTGACCAAGCACTCAAATCCGATTACAAATTCATCTTTTTAGAAGCACCAACAGGATTTGGAAAGAGTGCCGTAGCAGTAACGCTTGCACGATTTCTAGGAAGCTCTCATATTTGCACATCAACAAAGGATCTGCAAACTCAGTACAATAGAGATTTTCCATACCTCTCTGAGGTTAAAGGTCGAAATAATTTTCCTTGCATTGTTAAAGAGGATATGGGCATAAGAGAAAGTTGTGAATATGGACCTTGCCTGAAAGATGATAATTTTGATTGTATCTATAAGACTAGAATGAGCGATTATGATGTAAAATCTGAAGGAACTATTTATGAAAACCTAGAGATAAATAAATACGCTTTAAAAAAATATTATGACAAAGCAAAAGAACATTCCCAGCTTGTTCGAATCGAATGGAAGCCCTGTGAGTATTATCATCAAAAATGGATGTCTATAAAATCTAGCCATACTATCTATAATTACAAATATTTTCTATCCGATCTCTTTTATTCATCTGGCGTAAATAAAAGAAAGCTCTTGATCTTAGATGAAGCTCACACGCTAGAATCTGAAGTATCCTCATTCAAAAATATCATATTCAGTAAAGAATCTTTAATTAGGTTCTTTCCAAAAATAGATTTACCCGATAGTAAACAGACCGATGTCGAAACCTGGATAGATTTTTGTACCCGATTAAAAGAGCAATTTACTAGGTATGTTGAGAAAGCCGCAAATATTTTGGGATCAGGGGGCATCAGTCAGGATATTCATGTTAGCGAAAAGAATCTTATAGATGCCATAAATTATGAAAAAAATTTGTTGACATTTTTAGAGGACTTGCGTATTAATAAGGAAAACTGGCTAGTTACAAATATTACTAAAAATGAAATAGACAATAAACTTGCAAGAATTAAATTAGAACCACTAGTAGTATCAAACTACTTTACAGATATTTTTGATAAGGGTTCCGTTTCATTGTTGATGAGCGCTACTATTTTGAGTAAAGAAAATCTATGTAAAGCTGTAGGATTAAAGAACGAAGACGTAAAGTTTATACGAGTTGAAAATTCCGATTTCCCAATTAAAAATAGACCTATCTATCTGATGAATGTAGCCTGGTTAAATGCACGAACTATGAGCGAGTCTTTGCCAAATATAGTCAAAGTAATTGATAATCTTCTTTCTGTGCATAAGAATGACAAAGGTATAATTCACACAACGTCTTATTCCCAGCTTCAGTTTATAAAGAATAACTTGTCGAAGGCAAATTTATCAAGGCTCATTGAAACCAATCCAAAGTTTGATAGAAATGAAATGATACTAAAACATACTCAAAGTGAAAGACCCACAGTCCTTATATCTCCATCCATGTTCTTAGGAGTGGACCTTAAGGATGATCTTTCTAGATTCCAAATAATAGTAAAAGTTCCATATCCCGATCTAACGGATAAGAAAGTCTCGGTACTAAAACAGCGTAATCCAAAGTGGTACGAATGGAATACGATACTACGACTTATACAAGCATATGGAAGAAGTGTTAGAAATGCTGATGATTACGCAAATACCTATATTCTTGATAGCAGTGTTTCGTTTTTATTAAAAAACGGTAAAGAAATGATTCCCAAATGGTTCTCGGAAGCTATTATTACAAGATAGTAGTGTAGCAGTATAGCAAATTTTATGGTGATAAATTATACAAATGTTGATAACTTTTTGCTGGCCTTTTTTTTAGGAGATGTTTTGGTAGTTGACAAATGAAGGTTATCGTGACTATTCATTAAAACCGGCTGTACAAATAGGCTCTTATTTTTTTAAGTGGTCTGATAACGACTATGGTATTTGTCCAAGTGAATCATCCGTTTTTAAAAATTTCATCCGAAAAATGATTCCTCTCTTAGAACATTATATGAATATCTTGAATTTTGAGTACAAGAATAGTTCACAAAAAAAACTGCTTGGAGATAAAAAGCACCAGATTTGTATTGTTGAAAAATACAGTATGAATGTCTCCTTTATTGTATTTATTGATGGTGCGGGATCAACTCTATTTTACCGCGAAGAGAAATTCCATGTTGGATCCAAAGATGAGAATCCTGAGGGGGAGGAGGAGAAGAAAGTTCATAACCAATTAGTTTTACAAATACGAGACGACAATAAAATGACAAAATACAACAATATTGTTTCACTAAAATGGTTACTTGGGGAGTTACTGTTTGATAGGCTAAAAACTACTAACTAACTTATTTTTATTATTATAGGATATGATATATATATATTAATGGAATTTAGATTCAAAAAGAAAAAAAAGGGGTTTATTGTTGTCCTGCGGCTATGTTACCGTCTTGTAATTGGAACATTAAACCTACGTTGTTACATCCAGCTATTGTGAAATCTCCAGATACACATTGTGCATTCTGTTCATTTGATTGTTCTTGCTCGATTTCTTGTTCTGATTCATTGCTCGATTTCTTTGTTGCAAATGCCATGTTATCGCCAAATGTTACTATTGAACCAATTAAGGCTGCTGCAATAAACATTGCAAAAAGTCCAACTTTGTGGGTTTTTGTTATGTTACTCATTATAATCAGAATGTATAATCGAAATTAATTATATCATAGTTTGGATACATGTTACTGTCATTTTTATATGAAATATTATAGCCTATTTATTTATTAGAATTATGTATCTATTTCTTCTTATTCTTCCTCTTGTTAGGATCTGCGACAAGAATTAAGAATACTTTGATAACACGGTTAATTATGTGGCCTAGCTGATCCGAGTATTACACTATGATCTCTTGATAAGATTATATGTAGTTGCTAGAAGAGATGCGTATTCAATTTGTTAAATCAAGTCAAGTCAAGTCAGGTTACTGGGATTTCTATTATTAATGGTTTTTTTGAATCTATCGTGATAAAACAGGTAAAAAATTGTTTCAGAAGCGAGCGAGCAGAATATTAAAGAACGAGCTGGATAAGATAGAATACGATATATATACTAAAATTTAAAATAAAAAAAAGGATTTATTGTTGGCCTAATGCCAAGTTGCCGTCGTTATTTTGGAATAGTAATCCTACGTTGTTACAGTTAATTAGTGATATTGTACCAGTAACACATTGTCCATTCTGTTCATTTGATTGTTCTTGCTCGATTTCTTGTTCTGCATCATTAGATTTCTTCTTTCCGCCTGCATATGCATAGTTATCGCCAAAGGCTACAACTGAACCAATTAAGGCTGCTGCAATAAACATTGCAAAAAGTCCAACTTTGTGGGTTTTTGTTATGTTACTCATTATAATCAGAATGTATAATCGAAATTAATTATATCATAGTTTGGATACATGTTACTGCTTTTATTAGATAGTATTATTCCTAAAAATATTTGTTGATAATAATTTTTTAGAGAATTTGTATGATTTCTGACTGTTTTTCTTCTTCATCAGGTAGCTATTTTTTTGTAGAAGTAAACATGCAGAGGTGCACAGCTGTGTATCATTAATCTATAAAATTAAATTATACTAGTTTTATATAGAAAGATATTGGGCCCGTAGCTCAGCCAGGTAGAGTACCGGACTTTTAACTCCTAATAGAAAGAAATCCGGCTGTCTGGGGTTCGAATCCCCACGGGCCCGCTGAGTAATAGGGTTCTTATATCAGATCAACATTAACGAATATAGTCATTAAGGTGATATGATTGCCAGTTAAACTTTCTACAACAGTAAATAACATTCAGACCATATCTAATCAAAATTAACCGAAGAAGAGATAAAGTATAACGAATGTTGGATGAATGGCCTTCCCTATCCGGAACTTTTGAATAAATATGATAACACTGGTATGTTGTATAACACAACATCATGTCAGATAGAATTTGATGTTTCAAAAGCAAGTCACGGAATGTATTGTGAAGAAGTTTCAAATATTGATGGATTTATAGCATTAAGGGAAGATCGTCTAGGAGGATGTGACCAAGTTATTAAAACTGACTACTCAAATTATGAGCAATATGGATATACCAGGTTTGGTGATTCGACATCAATATATTTGAGACCGAAATAATACATTAATTAATTAATTTATTCCCATTTTTTAGCCAGAGCTCATAGGAAAATGATAGATTTGGTTCAATTTTGAAAGACGTCCCTCTGGACCCAAATAGTTACGGATCTTTTAATTGTACTGGTCTCAGCTATTATGTGTAAAATTCGATTATATATTTTCTAAATACAGGTTCTGTTCATTCTTCAGTACTGAGTTAGACATTTTTCAAATCCTTAATCAACTCACCCAAAACCGGACTTATTCTCATTGGGATTCTTTCGAAAAAGTTTGGTCTAAAATGGTGAATGATTAATACCGCTTAATGGTCTCTTCTCTATACGTTTTCCTCATTTCCCAACCACGAAATGACCTAGTTCTTAATTTATAATTACAACAGGGACAATAGGCATTGTTGTCCCATTTAATGAATATCTCACAAGTGCTGCATCTTTTCTGTCCTTCCTTATACCTAGATGGCACCTCATGATTCCTTTTTGCTTTATATCTAACGCATATACCATTACAACTCATACCGATTAGAACTAGAAAATTACTATGTAGTGGGAATAAATATGTACTTAATTAGTCAAATCTTCATCAGTTCACGCAATACAGACTTATACTCTTTGCAATAATTTCGTTTACGTCGGGTATATAATAATGATTCACAAATACGGAACCACTTATCCTTCCTTACAACAGGTCAATAGTCTCTGGCTCCATCCCTTTATTTCTCAAGTAGGTGGTAAAGACTTTGCAACAATATCACATACTCATCTTCTTTCCGGCTTTATCAAACGCCCTCCCGACAGTATAATATTATGATTCTATTAACTAAACTTGAATTCTTCTAAGTAAAAATTTATTAAATTAACAGTTCCCATATACCACATGGATTCGAATCCCACTTCCGGCTTTGTACTCATGGATTTAGAACATACTATTAACTTGAAAATCCAAAAACATGTAGTAACAATGTATATAACTCAATTATTTGGATGCTAATATATTTAACCTGACATAGTCGAGGTTCCATTTCAATTCAGGATAGTCTTTCTCAATCAAGTTTAAAATTGCTTCAACGAATTTATTTTTTAGTTGTTCTGACGGAAGATATTTCAAGTATGGACCTAATACTACTGTTTTTACATATAGTAAATAGTTACTTTTGCTATCGAAATTGACATTTGAGTTTGAGAGATAGACATGAACGTGTTTGAATCCTATATTTTCTAAAATATTCTTGGTATCCTCCGGATTTGCAAAATTCCATGACTGTTTCCATTCAGAAAAATATTGTTTGAATCCTGATGAGTACTTTACGGTATTAAAAACTGAAATTGTCTTTTTCAAATTACCAAAGCCGCCACATTGGATGAGCAATTCGCCCTTGGGATTCAGCAAATTGTAGAAATTCTTAAAAACCTTATGGTGGTCCAGTATCCAATGCAATACCGCATTAGAGAATATGATATCAAATTTTAATTGCATATTTCCAAAATCCGCATCTGTCAGGTCAGATTGAGTTATACGGACATTCGCGATACTACCTAAGATCTCTGTTGCCTTTTTAATCATATTGGGATCGTTATCAACAGCATAAATTTTGCCATCCCTAATTAATTGAGATAGCATTTTTGTAATTCTTCCAGAGCCACAGCCTGCATCGAGTACAGCTTCGTTACCAGACCATTTCCTCTGTTTAATTAGGGATCTAGCCCATTCTTCCTGGGCATTAGAAACAATGTCATAAGTATCAGCATCCCAAAAAGCAGAGTTGTCTGTCACTATGTTCCTCACAGTCATTTGAGTAGTTATAGCTTTTGATCTTTGAATCTTATATAATCTCAACTATTCTTAATCCTTAGAGGCGAATAAGATTCGGTATTCAATAATACGCACGGAATGTTTTGGATTGCGCTAGTCTAAACCGTGTCTACCTTGTATGTAGATAAATCCCATCCCTTTCGATGTTTTGAATGATATGGTTAGAAATTAGTCTAACTCTAGTATATCCACACTGACCTCTTTAATAGATTTAGATCCTTGTTAAGTTCCGCCATCATAATGGACTTGATTCCCAACTGCCACTCTCATACAAATACTACATCTATTTTACTGACTCATCGCATTCAAAAAATAAATAGAAGTAACAGTTCCCATGTACTCTATGGAAGCGAAGCCCACCGAATTTATAAAACGTTGTACGTTCCCATTTACCTCAAGTATTTAATATTTTATTGCATAATAATTCTTAAAAATATAATTTATAAATTCTAGAATAAAATTAAACTCGTACTATGATTATAACTAAACCCACCGGGACCGAATGATTTAACAAATAATTATGATTTAGATTAATTTAGATCACTATTTTTTGCATCTATAACAATAACTTTATCGTTTCGAGATGTTATAATTATATCAGGTATATCCCATATTACTTTTGCTTGCTTATTATTATGTTGATTATCTTCAGGTGTCCATCCGGTATCATAGTATTTCTGATAAATGATATTCCTTATTTTGCCACTTGAAGCCTCAAAAGTTATTTCAGTGTGTTTGATTTGTTTTAATTTTATCTTAAACAAATCCGAGATGTTATCAAGAATTTTGTAAAAGACCCATCATTCATATAGTTTGTTCATTTTATTCATATTTTTCAATGTAAAAAAATAATATCGTAAAGAATGTTCTATTAGCTCTTGATTATTATTGGACAGCCAGACATAATATTTCTATTTATAGAGAAGCATGATCAATCCAATATAATATCTTGGAAGTGTTCCCAACACAATCTTTTCTGCTATTATTCACTTTATTGATATCATTTTGACTTTTGTTAATAGTATCATTATCCTCCGATTACGAAGCCTCCATCAACTGGAAGATATGTTCCTGTAAGATACTCGGCATCGTCACTGACCAAAAATGCTACCACCTTTGCAACATCTTCGGGTTTTCCAGCCCGTCCTAATGTAGTTATGGATTCAAACTGTCGTTTGAAATCGGAAATATAATTTTTGTTTTGATCCGTCTCTATCAATCCTGGTGACACGATATTTGCTCTTATTCCATTTCTACCATATTCTTGAGCGATGTATTTTGCAAACGCAACTAGACCCGCTTTTGCGGTTCCGAATGCTGTTGCACCTATGGGGATTGGGTATTTGGCGCTTCCTGTTGCAATATACACAATTCTACCGTAATTATTTTTGAGCATACTGGGTAGTGTGGCTCTTGTTATCTCATAAGCTGCTTTCATCTCATCATAAAACTTTTCATTAAAATCATCCCACTTTGATTCCAGAAAAGGTTTAAGAAAATACCTTCCAATCATTGCATTATTCACCAAGATATCAACATCTCCAAAAGTCTGCTGAATTTTATTCATCATATCATCAACTTGTTCAGGATTAGTAACATTAGCTTGAACCGCCATAGCATTTCCAACTAATTGGTTACCATATATATAATCATTAATTTCTGAAACTACCGAGTTTGCAGAAGTTTCATTATTGAAATAATTGACTACGACATTGGCGCCTCTTTTGGCAAGGGTTTTACTTATTGCCGCACCAATTCCTCTACTTCCACCAGTGATCAGGGCGGTCTGGCCAGTCAAGATATGAGTCGTCTTTATTCTCTCCACCGAGTTACTCAACTTTGTTAAACTCCTCTTTTGTCACGTCTATGGGCTCGTTCATTGTTATGTTCATAAATTGGTTAGTCATCCAACTTACTAATAATAAACTGTCTTATAAATATTTGGTTGGCTATCCAACTAAATTTATATTAGTCCGATTACTTAGTTTATTGACAGATTGAGTGAAAGCAAAGAGCAAAAGATCAATGAAATTTTAAAGAATGCATTGAAGGTCCTTGCTAAAAATGGATATGAAAATACTACAATAGCAAACATAGCAAAAGAATCTCGGGTAAGTAGAGGTATATTACATTATTATTTTTCGAATAAGGAAGATTTGGTAAGTAAAGTCTTGGCGTATAGCTCTGAAAATATTATTCAAACTACCATTAAGGGTATTAAAGGAAAAACTGCAGAAGAAATAGCAGATAATATCATCAAGGACTGTATCCAAAGCTTTAAGGAATATCCTGACTTCTATGCATTTTTGTTTGAAATGTGGTGTGCGTCAAGAAGAAGCGATGAGATCAAAAACGAGTTAATTATATGCAGCGCTAAAGTAACAGAATCGATTAAGAAAGTATTGGATAAAGCAATTCAAAATGGAATATTAAGAATGAGCACGAAAAATACAGAGGAAATGTCAAAAGTTCTATTGGCTTTGTTTAATGGAATTGCTTTTGAAATATTGATGGAGCCTTCTCGAGATTTAGAGAATAGAAAGTATTGGACACAAGTTAGGAATACGATACTGTCCATTCTAAAATCGTGACAAACTCTATGATTGTTTTAATATAGCAGAACCCGGCTATCACTAGGAATTTAATCCCCACGCGCCCAGACTGTTACTACTGGATGTATATATTCTACCATAAATTAAGCACTAATTTGCGCCATCGGGTCAAAGAATTTGTTTTGCAGCTAAATGTTATAGAACCCTACTAATTTCTGATTACATTGTCTAATTCTAAAGGTATTAGAATATAAGAGTATTGCACCTAGTTAGCAAACACCATATATTTTTTATCTAGTATCAAAGATATGAATAAAACAAAAAACATTCACAACAAAAACAAAAAACTCCTAGTAGCATCAATCGCAATAGTGGTCGCATTAGCTCTTTTCGCAAGTCCCATTGTAGCGATGGATGACGCCTTTGCAACCAAAAAGAAAAAAGGCAATCATGCTGAGCAATCAATATCTCAATCACAAGCCTCAGTTCAAAACGCCTTGTGTGCTTCTGGTGGAACAACTTTCCTATCATGTAATAATGTAAGCTTCCAAAATCAAAAGAATACTGGAAACAACGCATTAGCACAAGACGATGATGACGACAACGGTGGCAACTCTGCAGGACAAAGCATTAGCCAATCTCAATCCTCTAGCCAAAACAGCCAAGTTGTCTCTGGTGTAGACACAATAGGTTCTGGTAACAACATCAACGTCCAAAATCAAGAAAACACAGGAAACAACGCAGCAGCACAAAGCTAAATCCAAAACCACTTTTTTTTCAATTTGTAGTTTCAGTTTAATTTAAGATTAATTTAAGTATGAATAATTTTTTCTATTAAAACGATTACTTATACATCACTAAGATTTGGATCTGTATTATTTATGGTTAAGTATCGATTAGATTTTGAAGTGGCAGTCTCGCAAAACCTCATATATATCAAGTGGGAAATAATCCGACATACTTTTATTGGTTGGATTCGGTACAGTTTAGCTTAGTGTGAGATAATATGAATTCTTATTATAATGATGATTTGGATGCTGGATATGTCAAATTCACAGATAATAAAATAGTAAAAACAGAGCCTATAAGCAAAAATATCTATGTTGATTTGGATAAAAACAACAAGCCAGTAGGGGTAGAGGTATTAGGCATGAAAAATAATGTCAGACAGAATGTTGAGGCTAGACAGATAGAGAATAGTTTATCTAATTTAGAATCTGACAAATTCAAAGAATTTGCCATTGATGAGTATATTATAGAATTAAAGAACAGATTTGGAAAGTTTTAGTAAAACAGAATATAGCAGATAATTTACTTGTAGATTACCCATCCAGGTTATTTGATGTATGAAGAAGAAGGAACGTCTTCAAAACCTGTTTTATACGTATATATCTAACCAATAAATAAAAGGTTGATTAAAAGAAAGACCTGAATATTTCATATGTATTATCAAACACTGCTAATTTTGACATATAAGAAAACTATCTTAGTATTAGAACCCTACTACCACAGGGAACTTAATCCCCACGGATGCCGTTCTCTACATCTATATGATACATATTATTTTGGCTCATCTTTTTAGTATGTTGCAATTATTAAATTCTAGTATGGTTATTACCTTTTTCTATGCCGAGATTCTTATTTCAACCAGACCCAATAGATGGTTATGAGTTTAATCCTATTCCTATAGACATACATTTAGGGATAATAAAAATCCCTACCGAAGAGATTTTAGATGATTTTGGGATAAATACTACTGAATCTGTGATTGTAGGAACTGATAGACTAGAGGTTCTAAATAGAATACAATCAGCATTTGCTCGAGAATTTATGGATTATGGGAAACTTAAAGAATCAGATATTCGACCTGTGGATTATAAAACTAAGCAAGCATGGTCAAGGATTAAGAATCATATTAAGAATATTGGAAAGATCTAATGCAAGCAGAATATGAGATAATTTTCGCTGATATATGCCTGACATTCTTTTTTGAGAACTTCGAAAGTTTTTCTACTGTCTTGATCTATTTACTTAAGTAAACTTGACTTTCAATATAGGCTGCTCTGGATGGAGTTATGAAGGCTGGAAAGGCAATTTTTATCCAAAAGATATGGAAAGTAAAGACTATTTATCCTATTACTCGAAATTCTTCAAATTTGTTGAGGTCGATTCTACCTACTATCACATACCTTCGAGATCTTCAGTTAGAGGTTGGAAAGACAAAACCCCTGAAGATTTCAAATTTTCATTGAAATTTCCCAAAGTAATAACTCATGAAAAGAAATTAGAGGATGTCGTTAAACCTCTTTCAATATTATTCTATTCATTAGAACCTTTAATTGAAAAAACACTAACGTTGCTAATACAACTTCCACCTTTTCTTTCAGAGAAGAAAGGTTTTGGTCCTTTACAAGCCATGGTTAGATATCTAGATAAACGATTCAGGTATTCTTTAGAAGTTCGACACTCTTCATGGTTTAATGATAATGTATACAATTTAATGAAGGAAAATAACATTTCCTTAGTTTGGAGTATAAGGGACAAACTGCAAACTCCATCGATAATAACTTCCGATCAGATTTATCTCAGATTCATAGGTGATAGAAGCATTTCAGAGATAGACTTTGGTAAGATAGTAAAGGACAGAAGAAAAGAGATGCTCGATTATGTAAAGCGGGTTAGAGAAACGCAAAATGAAGATTCAAGCATCCGAGACGTATTAATAGCCTTTAACAATCATTTTGCCGGCTTTGGTCCTCAATCCGTTAACGATTTTTTGAAACTGATGAATATGTCTGAGATGGATTGGAAGACTGAATTGGAGCGATACGAAAATAATTCTGGTCAATCCAATGAGAGACATCAATCTAGTTTATCGGATTTTCCTAAATAGATTTACGCTTTAATCAATTTCCGACAAACAAAACTATCATAATATAATTCTGTATAGTCTAAACGTCATTATTATCAATACCCATCATATTTACAGGTTGAATCTTTTTACAAATTAATGCTATGAACTAAAAAAAATCATTCAATAGACCGAGTCTTTTTTAACATAGATGTGTAAAGATCTTTTATGAAATTTATCTACACTTTATTTTTAATCTCTCTTGTATACACAATAATGAGTTCATCTGTTATGGCACGCAGTTTTGGTAGTGAAAACACCGCAATATCTTCGGACACAAATAAAGGAACTTTAATAGTAAATATGACCACTGTTAATGGTGATAAGGGTAAGAACAACTCCTCAGATTTTACCGTATATATTCATGCCAATGATCCCATCCCCGCAACATTTAAAGGAAATTCATCAGGAACTGTGGTAAAATTATCAATGGGAATGTACAGTGTTACAACTTCCTCCGTTACTAACTATAATTCCTCCCTTTCTGGTGACTGTACCGGTGGGATAATGAAGGTCGAAACCAAAATCTGCAACATAGTAAATACATATTCTTATCCTAATTAGTATCGTATATGATTAGAAAATATTTGTGGGATGTAATAGAGTCCCTCCACCACTGGGAACTTAATCCCCACGGATGAGAACTGTTACCTTTGATGAGGTTATACCTGTGATCCAAAGAGTATATCAAATGCCGTATTACCTCTCACTCAGACTCATTATTGTGAACGGCTTTTAAATGAGCCTTTATCACTTCATTAAGATTTCCCTTTATTTCTTTAACATTTTTCTTATATAGGATCATTTTTCCATCCTTATTCTCTTTGGTACAATAGATATTGACATGCCACATTTCGTTATTAATAGTTGGAAAATCAGAACGAAAGTGTGCTCCTCTGCTTTCTTCTCGCATAAGGGCACTTCTTATTATCGCCTCACATATTAGTAAAGATGACTTGACTTCTAAAGTTATGATGAGATTCTGGGTGTGGTATTCATTGTTTAATTCATTTTCATGTAATATTCGAATCCGAGAATGAAACCTGTCCTTTAGAATTAGAATTTTTTCTAAGCCTTTTTGAAGATTTGAAGCACTTCTTACTATTCCTACAAATTGGTCCATGAGACCTTGTATTTCCTTTCGAAAACTTAATGGGTCATTCAATACCATAATAGGGCCTGTTTCAAGATCTTTTATATCCATATACACTTTTGACTCTAATGGATTGTATTCTGAACTTTTCAACCGTTTTGCAAAAATAGAAGATTCTCTGCCTGCTATTTTTCCAAATACTATGGTATCAAGTAGACTATTACCGCCTAATCTATTGGCCCCATGAATCTGGCTTATTACTTCACCAGCTGCGAATAAACCCTCAACTTTTGTTTTACAATTTATATCAACCGATAATCCGCCCATAGAATAATGCGCAGTAGGAGCCACTTCCATTTTCTCTTTAGAAATATCGATCCCTGCTATATCCTTGAATTGTTTATACATGCTAGGCAATCTATCTAATATTTTTTTCAGAGAAAGATGGGTGACATCCAGCCAAACTCCTTTATGTATAGTACCTCTTCCTTCTGCAATTTCATGGTAAATGGCTCGTGCAACTACATCTCGAGGGCCTAACTCCATCCTATCAGGATAATATTTTTCCATAAATCGTTCATTTTTTGAATTCAACAAAATGCCTCCCTCTCCGCGGATAGCTTCTGTGGCAAGCGTACCTAATGCAATTTCAGGCCATACCATGCCTGTCGGATGAAATTGAACCATTTCCATATCTACTAAATCTATTCCTGCTTCATATGCCAGTTCAATTCCTTCACCATAGTGTTCATAATTTCTTGAACTACTTACCGAATATACCCTCGTGTAGCCACCTGAAGCAATTATTAAGGATTGGCAACCAAACTTGACAACTTGTTTGTTCTTAACATCGATACCAATTGCTCCTTTTACCTTATATGGTGAAGAATTCGATTGTTCACCAGTGTCGTCCATATAGTTTGTGACCAGCAACCTAGTAACATGGACATTATCCATGATAGCGATCTTTCTTTCAATAACTTGTTGCATCAGAACACGGATTATCTCATTACCAGTCCAATCTTCATAAAAAACAGTTCTTCTATATGTATGGGCTCCAAAGAAACGTTGGGTTAATCTCCCATCTTTTTCCCTGTGAAATCTAGCACCCCAGTTGACTAATTCCTGAATAGCATCAGGAGCACCCTTGCAAAGAATTTCAACTCTCTCGTAATCCGCAATATGTTCCCCTTCCACTAATGTATCAGAAGCATGTATCATCCAGTTATCCTTGGGATCCATATTTCCAAGTGCAGCATTTATTCCTCCTCTTGCAAGCACTGTATGCGGATCACCTTGTTCACTTTTGCTAATTATGAGCACCTCTGAACCATTGTCATGAGCTTCAATTGCAGCTCTAAGGCCGGCTGAACCACCACCAATAACTATGACATCATAAAAATAACTAGTCCGATTACTATTATTTTCCGTCATAAATATGTCTCATGGTAAAGACATTTAACAAATACTATACATTGAAAATAAGCTATGTTCAATGAATTGTAGCAAAGGTTATTAATATCAGAACATTCCAATTGGTAGCATATTTAGTAACAAGAGGTATCGAATGTACATGAATATGATTATAATCCATTATTAAAGATATTGTAGTAAATTCATATGAAATAATAGGGAAAATCATAAAAAACTGGAGTATATAATCAATAGAAACAAGTTGTACACTCCTGCTCTTTCTTACTCCATTGATACTTCCAATAGAACAGCATAACTTCTTTTGGCCTTATACATTACAATAACTTTATTCACTTTTGCTCTTACCTCCAAGTCTGCATCGCATTAAGAAGCAAAGGGGACGATCTATCCAAATGGGAATTGTAAATTCTATCTATTTGTCTTGTGAAAACGCATCATTATAGTACAATTTTAGTTCTACCTTTTTACTTTGCCGTGGTCCCACGTAGCATAAAACTTTGGTGTTATCTCTAATAAGATGGCATCTCCTTCTCTGATGTTACTTATGATAGTCTGTGACATGGGATGCGCAATGCTTCCGAGATATTTAACTACAATCTTTTCAATTATGGGCAGGTTATAATCAACGTCATCAGATATTCTTACTGTTCCCTTGCCACGAACTCCTTTGTAAGGTATCCTGTCATCGTCTATACAATAGTATATGATGTTATTCCTTCTTAGGTTTTGAGTTTTCTTAGATTCTCTCCCACTTTCTATGTAAATCTTGTAATTATTATTGTCAAAGTAATACCACGTAGGATGTATGTTGGGTTCTCCCTTTTCGTCTAAAGTTGAAATGTGAACATTTTTGTTGCTGTTGGCCAAGAAATCTCTAACTTCGTCTTCTGTCATTGGACCGCCAAATCCTGGTTCACTTGCATCGAGGATCTTCACAGCGTGCTTTGAACGGGATTGAATAAAAACATAGCCCAATTCCTTCGATTATTTACACAATTTTTTTCAAACAAAAAAGTTCATTTGAATCATCAATGTCTAGGTGTCTGTAATTTGAAAAATGAAAGATTAGGTCATGAAATTCATTTAAAGAAGCGTCCTACAGGATCTGTAAGAGTAGAAGACTTTGAACTAGTAAAGGTGGAAATTCCAGGCATAAAAGAGGAGGGTGATTTTTTGGTTCGAAACGTTTGGTTGTCTATAGATCCATTTTTGCGCATATATATGGTCAAAGGTACTAGGTTTGCTCCTCCTTTTGAACTACATAAACCACTTGACGGTGGATGCATTGGAGAAGTAATTGAATCTAAAAGCTCCAAGTTTAAAGTAGGCGATTATGTTAAGGCCAATTTTGGTTGGAGAGAATATTGGATAGGCAAAGATACGGAAAGTGAAAAAAAATCCATATCAAAAGTTGATCCAATCTTAGCACCCTTAAGATCTTTTCTGGGTTTAATGGGAATCACAGGCATGACAGCATATGTTGGTCTTTTTAAAATATGTAATCTAAGAGAAAGACAAGATACTGTGTTTGTATCATCTGCTGCAGGAGGAGTTGGGTCTGTTGCATGTCAGCTGGCCAAGATAAAGGGCTGTTATGTCGTAGGCAGCTGTGGTAGTGATGAGAAAGCAAAGTGGTTAGTTGATGAATTAGGAGTAGACAATGCTTTTAACTATAGAAAGATCGGCTTGGATAATATCTCTGAGGAATTAAATAGAGTATTTCCCAATGGCATCGATCTATATTTTGATAATGTTGGAGGTAAACATCTAGAGACAGCAATTAACAACATGAATACTTTCGGAAGGATTGCTTTGTGTGGAACAACATCTCAATATAATGACGAAGACAAGATATATTCTTCAAAAGGAGACCGACAAATTAACAAATCACCATCTTTAGGACCGTCTAATCTTTCTTTGGCTGTTTCACATAGGCTCAAACTTCAAGGTTTTATCTGGAGCGATCACTTTGATATTTTAAGTGAATTCAATGCAAACATGTCTAAATGGATTAGTGAAGATAGGGTAAAACTTAAAGAAAGTATTTTTGTAGGATTGGAAAATGCACCACACGCCTTTGTTAGTCTCTTTAGAGGAGATACTATAGGTAGAACTCTAGTTAGATTGTACTAGGTTAATAAATCATTGACACAATGAAGAACTTGAATACTATGGAGTAATAGATAACATAATTCTTTTGCTACAGAAGCGAATCCATCCTTCTATACTAATATTTATTAAGATATCAGATTTCCGATAAGCTGGACTCAAAGCCCACCTGTGGGGAATTGAAAATACAGAATACTATTTGATAGGTTCAACTTAAAATTAGATTTGTCATATGTCTATTACTAAACCCCCAGATTCCGATCCTTTGAGTTGTTGCAAACGTTATTTTACGTGACTACTGGGTGATGAAATAGGAAGAGTGGGTTAATAAGAACACCTATTCGTTTTATTTCATTTACTTCTCACATAATGGGATATAGTCAACCTTGAATCATATCTCACAGACGTATTCAAACAAATATGAGATATTCAGTAATTGGATAGAGTTCTACTTTGGTTTATTCTTAACCATCTAGAGATTCACCTGATCTGACTTTTACATTATCTCAAACCTTGTCGAAGTAGAGATTAAGAAATTAGAGATCCAAGGCTATAAAGAATTTTGGAAGCTGTTGTTTGGATACACATAGTATATATAATATAAACAGATTTTTCCAATCAAATTCATCTAGCAAATCTGATCACGAATTTAATTCGAAATTTACTATATTGTTATCCTCTTACCATATCGTTTCCTTTGATATAAGTTAGGGTACATGCTAAACCACCACAAATAACACTATGCTTAATATTCCTATGGAAAGGGCTATTGGAGTAGTTAATGTGTTCAACACTTCCACATTCTGAGGACCTATCTTTCCTTCGGTAAAGACAGTCAATACACCAGACCATGATAATCCTGCAAATATCATGAGCAAGGTTGTCAAGGGACCTCCAATATTCATACCGATCAGATGAATCCATGCCAATACATTTAACATGCCAGAAATCTGGCGCCTAAGATTGACCTCTAAGTGAATGTAAAAAATGGCGGTAACTGCTATGGCAACTATAAATATAAGATAAAACACTATCCCAAGGAAAAACCATTTTGCAGGGCCTTCAAAGGATAAAGATAGAAACTGTATCATGTCAAAGTTATTTGCAAAAATAAATTGGGAAGCCACCATTGATAACGCTAATGAGGTCATTATCCCTCCTTGAATTATAGCGGTAATGATGAATCGATTACCCCATTTTGTCCTATGTATATCATTTGTCATAAGACATTGTTACCTTTGGAAGTCACCTATTTTTCTACTTCAACAAAGATCTTATATCTGCAACGAATCTTAATGAACTTATTTTCCGTTCGTCATTCACCTGAAACCATGTACATACAAAGATCGACACCGGGGGCTCGCGATAATTCATTTCGTAGAGAAGGCATAGATCGTTCTTATCCTCAAACTCCTTTTTGATCTCAAATCTTGGTAGGTTGGCGTGTTCCAGATAGGTCACATATGGATCAGCTTGGCTAAATCTTGTTAGTTCAACAGGCCCAGGTGCCAGGACCGATACGTTATCGCTTAAGTAACTTCTAACAGTTTTAAAGTCTTTTCGCTCCAGAGCATCTACGAACTCCATCACAATTTCCTTGGCGCTTTTTGTAGAATCTTCATCCCTTTGCATGATATACTTAACGTTTGCTCTAACTATAAAAATTTTAAGCAAATATTTGCAAACGATTGCATTCTCATTCTTGCTAAATTATTATGAGTAAAGCATTCTTGAATTCTAGATAACTATCTAAAATGGTAACCATAAGGCTGACCTTCTTTGTAATACTCTCTGTTGCTGTTCTAATTTTAACTCATAAGAGATTTGCTAAAGATGTTAGTATAAGAATGATTAATAACTGTGATAGAACTCTACTACCACAGGGAACTCTACTACCACAGGGAACTCTACTACCACAGGGAACTTAATCACCACGCGGCCAAACTCGATGATATCTAATATGGTAATGAAATAAAGCTAAAATTGAGGTTGAAAGGCTGAATATAGCTAACAAAATACATGATGGGCTATACTATGTCAAGAAATTCAATTATCCATTTTCGTATTAGATTGGATTTGACGGTTGTCCAGTAATGAATATCGAAAGTTCTTGTCAGAGCTATATTTCTCGGTAGTCATTTGAATCACCTTGCAGTCTGATTATCTTATTTGTTCGATCTCCTGGGTTAATTGTGCTGCCTTTTCTGGCTGTCCCATATACATTGCTCTGGTATTTTGAAACGCAGTAAAACACCACTTTCCACTATCTTTATGATTTATCGCAACGATTGTATGTATGGAATTTCTCTCGGGGTTAATACTTGATTGATTGGCCTCAATTGTTCCACTTATGGCAACTATGATAGCAACATTTGGAATTGGAAATTTTATACTCTTAATTTTTCCTATCAAACGAGTTCCTCTCAGAAATTTGTCAAAGAGCATTTGATGAAATTCGGCAATCTCCCTACGACCAAACAAGTACGTACCATCAAATCCGATAAAATCTGCATCTTCCGCATATGGTTCAGCAAACTTTTGACCGTTGGCTTCATTCCATCCTTCAATCTTTTTTCTATATAGAGATTGCAATGCAAGTACGTCGTTATTAGACATTATTCTAGACGTGCTCCTTCACCATTACTATCGTCACCGTCATCACCGACTGCCTTCCAAAGTCTAAAAAGTGATTCATATTGTGCTAAAGGAACTACAAGTCCGAGCTGCAACATAAACGCCAAATCATCGCGTATGGCGTTATGTTCTTTAATCTTGCCATTCTCAAACCTGTGGGTGTGAACTGCCTCATATTTAAAGTAGCGACCGGTCGGAGGGAATGCAAAAAAGGGCCCTGTATGTGTTCCTCTAACGATATAATGTGCTATGACCGTGTTATGGTCTGAGTGGATTTCTTTTTCTTCATAGATAAGATCGGTAAATGCATTTCGTAATGATTTTACTGTATCAATAAACTCCGCAGGACCACTAAGCTGGTTTCGCATCCTAATCTGTTGTAATATATTTTCCGGTAGATCTTGAATAGAAGATACGTCGATATGAGATTCATGGTTGAAATATTTCTCGTGTACTAAATTCTCTACATTTTCTAAATTTCCCGTATTAACTATCTTGATCAATTGTCTTACTTTCTGTACGTTGGATAATTGTTCTGCTATCTTGGATCCGTTTGCATTATTGTATTTATTATTTACATTGGCGTTTGTCAATGGGATCATTCCTTTGTCTTATTCAATGGATATTGGCGGCCGTATGTCTCGCTATTGATTGATTCTATATCTTTATTCGAAAATGGATTCTCATTTGGCTTTAAGATTACCTTTAATCCTTGATCATTGTTTTTGCCAATGAATAGTTTTGTAATGTCTTGGGTGTTTACAATGGTGTTGATCGTAAACTCTAATTCTGATATTTTAAATTTACCAAACCAGTTGTAGATCTCATCGATATCCGCCGAAAACATGTCAAAAAAATTATTGTCCGAGTATCTAGTCTTGGTTTCAGGTATGTACACATCTTGCTGTCTATTTCTTTCAAACACCAATTGTATCTTCTTATTTTCAGAAAATTTTTTTTCCATATACTTTTTTAATTAGTTAATTATATAAATGTTTTAGTTACTAAATGATTTAGTTTGTTAACTTTAAAGTTTTTTTATCTAATGTTGTTGTTTGGTCTTTTTTGATTCTACCATTGAACGTAAGTGGATTGTGGCATCTTCCATAGCCTTAAGGGCTTTTGATAGATAATCAGTTATTACTTCTAATTCTTTGTCATCATAATCTGAAAATATTTTATCCATGCCCTTTTGCATTATTTCAAATAGAGGACCTATATCCATTAACGCCTTTTCTCTAAGGGGAATAACATATACTAGACGCCTGTCTTGTTGATCTCTTTGCCGAAGTACATATCCGGCCTTCTCTAATCTATCAACAACGCCAGTTATTGCACCAGCGGTTAGACTTGTTTCACCTGCAAGTTGATTCCCTGTCAGCGGCTTTTCTGATCTCAATATTACATCAAGACATTTATGGTCGATCTCGCTTAGTCCAAGATAGTTTGCTATCCACTGATGAAAGAATATTGTTCTTGTGCTTATATCTCTAGCCAGATAGTTGAGTAATTGGATTCTTTCTTTACGTTTGCTAGATGCCTTTACCATGCTTTTCAACTAATGATATAATAGATCTTATATTATCTTTTAGATTGCTAATCATTTAGATCCTAAAGTAAAAAGGGACCTATCTTCAGATTTTTTGATTTTAAAAATGCAGTGAATGGTACAATCTCATTATGGCATATTAGCATATAAAATTCAGTCTATATATTTTCTTGATTAAATAATATCTTTGATATTTTATTTCGTCACATATTAGGACTCTATTCAAACTTGAATCGTATCCCCACGCGCCCAGACTACCGATTAACCATAATCAAAAATTCTTCTAATGTACGACAATAATTGAGTTTGAAATTGGATATGAAATGGGAAAAATGAAAATATGTTATAACATATTTTTGGGAATGATTCGCAATTGTTAAATATGATAGATTGTATAATTATATCAACATGATCAGAAAGGAGATTGTCTTGGCAATATCGATTTCTCTGGTTCTTACATTAGTTCCAACCACTTACGCTCAAAAGGGCAGCTTTATAGTAGAGGTGACATTTGTCGACAGTTCAAGAAATGGACCAAATGATGTAAGCGTGTACATAGAAGAATATCCGCAATACTCGCGGGACAATATCGATTTGATTGATGCAATGTATGATGATGATCCCGATAGTCCGGATGGACAGTATACAACTAGAATAGTTATGCCGTCAGGTTTAATCGATGCAAATGAGGATTTTCATGTTTGTGTGGTTGACGAGGATGATGGAAGCATATATGATTGCTTTGAAATGACCAACAGTCCTAAGAAAGGTCCAGAACACCTTACAGTGAGGGTATGACAAAACCATCCATCAAGATATAATTTTTTTTGACTGTGATCACGGATCTTGTATATTGGACCTTTCACATTAAAGATCCATATTTTGCAATATGGTTCCTCTTTGTCCATAAAAGTTTAAGCGTCTCATTCTATTATTGATTATAGAATCTTGTTTAAAATACCGATACAGATATGAAGTCCCACGCAGCAATTATGAAAATCATTCGATAATGGATATGAGGATTATCTTCTTCCGTTAAAATCTTTGTTCCAGATCTTCTCTTCATGCAATTAGCATGTAGGCTATAAAATTAATGAAATAAAATGTAAAGAAAAACAGGTGTTGTCAAAAATAATTGAAAAAGGTCTATTTATCGCCTAGTTGTCACCACCACCACTGTCATCGCTTCCACCACTGTCATCGCTTCCACCACTGTCATCGCTTCCACCACTGTCATCGCTTCCACCACTGTCATCGCTTCCACCACTGTCATCGCTTCCACCACTGTCATCGCTTCCACCACTGGTATTATCATCTTGTCCATTGCTATCATTATTATTACTACTGCTATCTCCACTTGAACTATCATCATTATTGCCGTTTTCATTTTGCTCTTCATTGTTCTCTCTTTCTTCTAATATCTTGTCCATTTCCTCGATTGTTAGATTGTCCTCCTCATTGTCATCTTGCCAGTCTATTGAATCGTATTTCTTGTCAAAACGTGGATCCTGAGGCTTATCTTGTGATTGCGGATAGGAGTAGGTTGTTGTAACTGTGACGTCAACGTAATATTTGATCTTATTTTTACCATCTCCGCCATTATCATTATCATCATTTTGTTCTGTGATTGCACCTGACACCCCATCAAAGACAAAGGTTTGATTAGGTGCGAGGTAATAGTTTGCTACTAATCCGTTATCAAGTTCCATACTAAAGTTCTTGGTATTTACTGGCAAATCAAATTCGTCTATTGCCTCTCCATATCCTATTGATGATTTAACATCACTCAAGTCATATCCAGATATCGGACTTGTCATAGTTGCTGATAAAAGTATTATCGAAGTTATTGTCGCTAAAGTCATTATAAAATAATTGTTATTGTTCAATCTTGTATTCATCTTTGGTTTTCTGCCTATTCTTGGAAAAGAAACTCATTCTTGTTAATAATATGATAACAATTTTAATATATATACTTTTTAATTGTAATTGCTTTTGGGAACTTTGTTACATGTGAAAACTAGTAAGTTATACAATGTCTGTAAATCAGTCTAGGAACGAAAATACTTATCCATCAATAGTTATAAAAATTGACAACGCCATTAAACAAGTAGAATTTTGTGCTTTTGATGGATTTTGGTATTTATTACAAATATTTATAAATAGCAAGTGAGTAAGTTTGTTATGGTATTACAACTACCAGTTCAAGTAAAGAATATGTTAGCGATAAGGGAACACAGGATACATCATTATTTATGGCATGCTGTACGAGATGGATGGTTAAGGTTTGATCCCACAGCACAAAATGATTTAAGAAACAAAGGTTGGGAGCCTCCAAGACCTGCTTTAGATTCAAACCGTCGGGCTATTCATACTAATGGCTCAGGGGAGGATTTTCTGTTTATGCACAGGCAAATGATCATACATGTTAACAGTATGCTATCTCAGATACAGGATCCATCTTATCCAGCAGTCAAAGGATGGGTTGCGATTCCGTCGCCAAGTGATATTGATTATCCAGTTCCAATATGGGCTGATGCACCACCTTCCATACAAGATTCAAAAACGTCTGATTTCTATGACAATTGGATGAAACCCAGGGAGATTTACTATACTGATCCAAGTAATCTAGCACAAATTACTTTAGGCGAACTAGGTTCTAGATTGGAATATTCAATTCACAACGCAATGCATCTTCGATGGTCTTCGAAACCTTTGGAATTTAGGCCACCTATAGAACCGACAAATGCTGATACAATTGATGTTAAGTGGGATAACCCTTCCTATGACTTTCTGGCAGATACCTACTCTAGTCATGTTAACCCTATATTTTGGAAGCTTCACGGTTGGATTGACGACAGAATTGAAGACTGGAAGCAGGCTCATGGTATTACGGGACCAATACCTTGGAGTGTACAATGGAATAGAAACATGATGCCTCATCATGGCATTGTTCATGCTACAGATTCTATGGTTACCATTGAAGAAACTTCAACTGAAGACAGTTTAACTAATATGCTTGAGGTTGCTAAGATAGTGCAAAAAACAAATGTATTTCCATCGTTTGAAATTCTAGATGATGGATTCCACTAACTTTTTTTAGCGGATCCAAAAATAGTATATATAATATTTCTTCCATTTTAGTACTGACAGATTATATTCAACCTTGATTCGTATCCCCACGGAAGCTGTTCTACCACTCTGATACATATTATTTTGGCTCATCTTTTTGAATGTTGCAATTATTAAATTCTAGTATGGTTAATACCTTTACCATGCCGCGATTCTTATTTCAACCAGATCCAATAGATGGTTATGAGTTTAATCCCATTCCTATAGACATACATTTAGGAATAATAAAAATCCCTACCGAAGAGATTTTAGATGATTTTGGGATAAATACTACTGAATCTGTGATTGTAGGAACTGATAGACTAGAGGTTCTAAATAGAATACAATCAGCATTTGCTCGAGAATTTATGGATTATGGGAAACTTAAAGAATCAGATATTCGACCTGTGGATTATAAAACTAAACAAGCATGGTCAAGGATTAGAAAGCATATAAAGCATACAAATCATGCTTAAGAAAAGTCCAGCTGTCGTTTAAAAAATGTGATATTCTCAAATTATGGTAGAACCCTACTATCACAGGGAACTTAATCCCAGACCGCCCAGACTGAAACCTGACCAAAAGATGTTCATAAATATTGCGTCATATATCTTCCTTGTTTGTGATTCTATTCAGTTGGATAGGCCTTTGATTTGAACTTAAAGTAGTGATGTCATTCATATCCACATAAACAATATTGAAAATATTACAGGGATCAAATCATAAAACATAATCCCTTAAAACAGAATTTATTATATGTATTCAATCCTTGGTTGTAAATTGCCTGTCTATCAGACCATTCTGATGGCAGATCAATTCCATCACATGGATCATTGAAACCGAGATGATCTTATCTGTCTATTATCGTGTTTCGTACTAAAGTGTCTACTCCTGTCAACTTACCCTTACTTTATCTACTTACTATCTTGTACCTTACCAATTTAAATACTTACTTTTTGATAGTAGATATAACAAAGTGATTTACGGATGAAATCAATTCAAATAAATAAATATGGTGGAAGCAACGTTATCGACGTAAATAATGACATTCTTATACCAAAAGTATCTGCTGGCAAGGCTCTCGTTGAGGTTAAAGCATCCGGGGTTAACCCAGTTGACTGGAAAATACGGGAAGGATATTTTCAACAACTGATGCCGCTCCAATTCCCAGCTACATTAGGGATGGATTTTTCAGGTATTATCAAAGAATTAGATGGAGATGTATCTACTCGTTTGAGTATAGGTGATGAAGTCTACGGACAATCTTCCGTATTATTTGGCGGGTCAGGATCTTTTGCTGAATTGGCTTTGGTCAATCTCAGCAGTATAGCGGCTAAACCAAAGACTCTGAATCACATTGAAGCCAGCGGGTTGCCTCTTGTTGGTGTCAGTGCGTGGCAGGCACTTGTGGAAAATATTGGATTATCAAAGAATCAAAAAATCCTAATTCATGGAGGCGCAGGAGGTATTGGTTCAATAGCAATACAACTTGCAAAGAATCGGGGAGCCTTCGTTGCAACAACGGTAAAATCAGATGATAAGGAGTTTGTTCAGCGGCTGGGAGCAGATGAGGTAGTTGATTACACAACTCAAAGTTTCGAGGATATACTACAAGATTATGATGCAGCACTTGATACTGTAGGTGGTGAGACCTATAGAAAATCCTTTAAAGTATTGAAAAATAGTGGAACTATTGTCTCCATGCTAGAACAACCAGATTCAAATTTGATGGAGCAATATGGCGTCAAAGCGATATTTCAATTTACTGAAATAACCAATGAACGATTGGCTAAATTGGCACAGTGGATAGACCAAAATAATATTCAAGTAAATGTTGAAAAGACATTTCCATTGGCCGAAACTGCCAAGGCACTAGATTACCAAAAAGATAATCATCCTCGGGGAAAAGTGGTCATCACAATATGATAAAAGCTATTTGAAAAACGTCCCAAATCTTTTCTTTTGTTTATTTTATGACTATCCTACGTGATCTTATTATAAGAACTGATAAAGTCCTTTAATTTTCATTAGAGCCTACTATCACAGGGAACTTAATCCCCACGCGTCAAAACTTACTGATACTTTATCTGGTAATGATGTTATGTCAAGCCTGGATTTGATTCTTTTTTCTGATTCTCATGTCATTTTGATTCTAAATTTTATTCGACTTTAAATAATACACCCAGTTACTAGGGGAAATTATAGCATCTATAAACCATGATTTATTGAAATCCTTTGTATTATAATCAAATTGAATTATCACTCACGTAATTTTATTTCAACGCCATATTTTGCTGATATTTTTGCAATATTCTCAATAGTAGCAGAAGTTATGAAGGGAGGGTGAAATGATGATTTGTCTTCAATTGCTATTCCAATTTCTTCAAAGAATTTTTCAAATTGAGGTGGAGTGATAATTAACAACAACTTTCCATAAGATCTGCCGACATTCCTGTAAGTGTGAAATCCTCCTCTTGGGACATACACGAACCTTCCCTTATCTGCCTTTATCTCTTTATCACCATACAGAAATGAAAAATCTCCTTCCAAAATATAATATGCCTCATCCTCCTTCGAATGTTTATGCAATGGGGGTCCGTTATTGAGAGGCACTTCAATTTCCCATATACTATATCTTCCTTGAGTTTCGTCACCACTAATTTTTACTGTATAAACACTGCCCAAAACCCAAAGGCTTATGTTCTTAGTTTGCGAGCCAGGAAACAAAATTATCTAGCACATTAAACTACCACATGACACTTATTGTTATACTTTTTGTTACTGCCTCTGCAACTTCACAGGGTAAGTTATATCGATGCTTTTTGTTTCTAAAAAATTAGTTTGTCCCCCATGGATTTTCTATGACCATTAACCATATGTCATCAGACTGGCGACGGAAAACAATTGTGCCATTGCCTGTATGATTAATAGGCGTACCGTCTGGTTCTCTACCATTGAGAGACCATTCTGTAATTAAAAGAGCAAGATTGTCCGCATAATATACCCTTTTAGCTCTTACATCTAATTTAATTCCCTTGTTAATAAAATCACGAAATGCCTTACGTATGAGCTCTTTTTCTTTGACAACTTGACCTGGTTGATTAGCAAAACAGAAATCGTTTTCGTACAGTGTCATCAAGAAATCGATATTTCCTTTATTGAATTCTTTGACTTGAGACTTGAGCAAATCTTCAGGAGTGGCATATTTGGACATATTCTTTATTTCACAACACAATAAATTGAACTTGTATTTATCATTAAAGGTGATAGGATCACTATTCTATAAATCAAAAGACTCGTGGCAATTATTTCCTCAACCACATTGAACAGGCGTCATTAATATCGAAAACAATACTATCTTGCATAACGATATGGACACATAAAGTCCAATTTTGATAGATCTAACAAAAACTAGAGGATATGTTTAATAGAAATAATATTATTTTATAGAATGGAATTTTATGAATGTTGAGAAAAACCCTAGCACAGGTAATGTGGTGGAACTTTTCGGACCAACTGTAGAATTTCTAACTTCTCCACAGGATACTGAAAGTGATTTTTGTATTCTTAGAGGAGCAATGCCTCACAATGTTTATGTTCCTCTTCACTCTCATCCTGACACAGAGGATTTTCTTATTATTTCAGGAGAATTGGAATGCTTAAGGCAGGTCGATGGGATTAACGAATGGATAAAAGCAAATTCCGCGGATTACATTCATGTTCCATCCAACGCTCATCATGCATGGCGTAATTTGTCAGGATCAACTGCTATAGTTAATATTCTAACGACAAAAAAGATGGGACAGTTTTTTCAAGAGGTTGGAAGATCACCTAATAATACTGCTCTACCACCTCCTACACCTCAAGATCTTGCTCGTTTTGCAACAATTAGTAGAAAATATGGATACTGGAATGCCTCTCCTGAAGAGAACGAAATGGTTGGCATAAGTGTAAGCTTCTGATTTCTGAATCCAGTAAGAATAGCAAGTTCTCATAATTTGAGTCTAATAGTTATTGTTATTTCTTAGCTAAATAATTGAATCGTCTTCTATCTCGAACACTATCTCCAACGGGTCATAGAAACTTCTCCATTTGCACAGACAAAGGAATTGGCTTATTGGTACTCGGTTGGGTACTTGTCATTAATATGGTCTATAATTGGAGGAGTAATTCCGCTGTTTATTATACTAGGTATTGTGATCTTTGCATATTGGATTTGGCAAGCATGTGATGTAAACAAATCGGCCAAATATTATAATGAATATCCTATACAAAATCGTAAAGGTCAGTAGTAACATCGATCAAGTCAATAATAAATTGATCAGTCATATGATTATTCAATATGGTGATTCTATTCAACATTGCACCGTGTCCCCACGCGTCAAAACTCAATGATCTCTAGAATGGTAATAATATTAAAACCATGAAAGGGGATGACGTCACATTTGTATTTACTTTATTGTGAGAGAATGTATTCAATTATTATGGATCCTTTTATCTAATATCGCACAAATGCACAAATACATAAATGAACTTAGTATTGATGGATAAAAGCACGCTATCGAGCAATAGCAGAACCTCTTATATGCTTTGATATCATGGAAAGACCGTGATAAATAATATATTAACCATTAGTGCAGGTTTGCTTGCAATATCCTATTTTTTGATATTTGGGGCTTTTTATTATGGATACGCTAATGCCACCTCAAGCACTGTTAGTGCAGGAGGAGATGGCGATAGTTGGGATAAATATACTCCACAAAATGTAACTATTAATGCTGGTGAAAACGTTACATGGACCAATCCGATGAAGGTAGTGGAACCTCATACTGTGACTTTCGTTAAAGACAAGGAGATGATCCCGCCTCTGGTTGCTCCCTTTAGCGTTCCCAACAACACTCAATTTACTTCTGCAGTACCTGCTCCAAATGTTGAACCAACAACAATGCCAGACAACACAAACCCAAATAATAAACTAGTAATAGTGGATAACCAAAGGGCATCTGCGCCAGTTATAATTGATGACTCTAAGACTAATATAACATACCCTCAGCCTAACTCCAACTATTCTTTTGTAGGGAATGAAAGTTATGTTAATTCCGGCTGGATGTTCCCAATGGGGCTGGTTCCCCCAGGTGCACCACCAATTACCTCATTCACGATGACTTTTGAAAACCCCGGTACTTACTATTACATCTGTGTACTTCATCCTTGGATGTCAGGTACTGTTACGGTAAAATAGTTCCCCTTTCAGCCTAACCACTAAATTTTTCTCATATTTAAGACAACTCATTGCTCCACCTGCTGAACTATTTGTTGCACCTCAAAATTTGGTCAAATTTGTTACTAATCCCCACGCGCCCAGATTGTTACTAATCGTCATACCAAATTCATCAGATATTAAGCACTAATATACAAAATCAGCGTTAGGAATTCATTGCGCATTTAAATGCTATAGAACTCTACCATCTTCGATTTCGTAAGTTAATTCTAAAACTGCTAGAACTGTTCCTTTCTTTCCCACATAATTAATGGATTGGATTTTTATTCCCATTGTGGTATATAGATCCCATAGTTACAATATTGCATAAAGATCTATGAGTAAAATGTATTTATGCACAGATGAGTTTCTATAATATTAACATGACAACGGCATGCAACAATATTCCTGATTACGTGTCAACAGAGCCTACGCTATCTCTCTCTGTAATCAAATCCCTCGGTAGTACATGTAAATGTTCATTTACAACTTGTAACGAAAAATCTATTTCAAGATGTACTAAATGTTCTGAATATTATTGTTACACTCATGTATACGGACATATCCATTCGATAGAACACTTTGAAATTCTAAAGTAAAATTTATCTTTATTTTAATTATATCTAAAGTATTATTTGAGACCGAAAGGACAAAATAATTTTTATCTTTTAATCTTATCTTTAGAACGTTTAAAACAATTAGGTAAAAGTCTACCAGATTGAAAGAAATTGTTTACTCAATTTTTTGAAGGATTACCATTAATTTCTTTTCATATATTTTATTTCAAAAGTACATTAACCTTTCTACCTTAGGATTTAGATGCGGTCGTGGTCCGCTAATTACTTGATAGTCAAACGATCAGAGATCATGGCATATTAGAACCCCACTACCACAAGGAACTTAATCCCCACGCGCCCAAACTAAATGATACTTTATATGGTAATGATATTATGATTAGTCGAAATTAGCCTCTTCAAACAAAGAGTTGTGTCATATTGATTCTAATTTATATTTCACATTGAATCATATCACGGCGTCCAAACTATTGTTGAAGATCTTATAATGCTGACACAGAATAATAAAAACAATATAAATAGATACCAACCTATCACTAGAGAACATAATTAAGTCTAACTTTTGAGTAAGTTTGGAATATGAGCTTATGAAATGTCTAATGTGATAATATTCTAGCAGTATGTATTCTTAGATTACTAGAAATTACTGTCTTATGATGAATTGATTGCATAAGACTTTTGTAATTGCTCCTTCTTTGAATATCATGTCGTTATCAACAAAAAAGGAAGACATAGACCATAAAGGTTTTGAACCTTGGAAGGTGTCTGAAACTTTGTTTTCTAGTTTTGATAAGCCATTTGATAAGTTAAAATTTTTTCTCAATTATGCTATTTTAGCACCATCGGGTCACAATACTCAACCATGGGTATTTCGAATATCTGGTGACGACATGATTCGTCTCTATGCTGACAGAACCAGAGCATTACCTGTTGTGGACCCGGACGACAGAGAATTGATCATTAGTTGTGGGTCTGCCTTGTTTAATTTGCAGTTAGCAATATCATACTTTGGATATAGATTTGAAACATCCCTGTTACCACAACAAAAAAGAGATGAAGGGGGTAATAGTGATGACTTGTTGGCTACCGTTAGGGTGATAAACATTCATGAAAAGCCCGAGAAAACCAAAGATGAAGGACTAAAAAGATTGTTTAACTCAATTACCATGAGAAGAACAAATAGGTTTAGATTCGATGAAGATAAGGAAATCTCACAAGAGGTTCTCTCTAAACTTCAATCTGTCATTCAAAAATACGAGGGTCTCTGGCTTCATATTGAGAAGGACAGGGAAAGAAAAGAACAACTCGCTAAACTAATTTCAGAAGGAGACATTCTCCAAATGTCCGACAAAAAGTTGAGACGAGAATTAGCTTCATGGGTCCACGCAAATAGAAGTCATCTTAGGGATGGAATGCCTGGTTATGCGTTCGGATTTGGTGATATCATGTCTTTAGCAGGTCCATTTGTAATACGAACATTTGACTTTGGTAAAGGACAAGCTGCCAAAGACAAGGAACTTGCTATAGGTTCTCCCGTTCTGTTGGTGATAGGTACAAACTCCGATAACACTCTTTCATGGCTGAATGCAGGCCTGGCATTATCGAACGCCATTCTATACCTAATGTCCGAGAATATATGGAGTTCTTATCTAAATCAGCCTATTGAAATTCCACTTTTGAGAAAAAGCCTTGGCAGTTTAATTCCTGACCATAGTGGTACAAATCCTCAATTACTACTACGAATAGGCTATTCCGATAGAGAAGTACTGCCCACCCCAAGAAGATCAATCGAACAATTCATGATTAATCAAAATGATTAGTGAAAAAGAAAACCATACTTGATTGGTGGTGAAGGCAGGTAAGATGATACTGACGCATGAGAATCTAAAACAAGAAGTAAGTCTTGATCCTCTCTGTTGCAATAGTTTCTGACCAAGCTATAGTCGGTATATGTGATATGTTACTTAATCGAAAAATAGAAGGAGACCTCAAGACACTGTTTTCTGCATCAAAAGATGTGTCCACCAATACTTTTTCATTGGAACAGATAAAGAAGCTTCCAGAGCCTGTTCAGAGATACTTTACATATTCCCTAAAGGAGAACCAACAGTATGTCAGTTATGTTAAACTGAAGCATTCAGGGGAGTTCCGTCAGAGCGAAAACCAAAAATGGATGCCAATAGTAGGAGAAGAATACTTTACTACCGAGACACCAGGGTTTATATGGATTGGAAAAATATCATTGTTACCTTTAATATGGATTACCGGAATTGACAAGTATTTAGAAGGTAAGGGTACATTTGAAATACAAATATTGTCTGTCTTTACAATAGCAAATGCTCCAAAAGGTAAGGAATTGGATGAGAGTGAGCTAATGAGATGGCTTGCAGAAGCACCTTTATTTCCAACTGCATTATTACCCAGTAATTATTTACATTGGGAACCAGTAGATTCTGATTCTGCAAAGGCCATAATTGATTATAATGGGACTAATGTTGAGATGCTCTATCATTTCAATAAAAAAGGTGAAATTGTGCTAATGAATACTGACAGATACCGTGCAGTTGATAATTCTTTTGTTAAGGAAAAATGGGTTGGTCATTATTCTAATTATGTCCCTACTAATAATATGATAGTTCCCCGGGACATCGAGGTAGCATGGAGTACAGAAAGAAGCAATTTTACTTATGCCAAGTTTAAGATAAACGACATAAAATACGACGAGCCTGTTAAATACTGATTTTGTGAATGGCAATTGAATAATTGTAATGTTTTTGTAAGAAGTAAAATGGTTTACAAAAGTTCCTGATCCAAATAGAATACATGCTACTTTATTTATCGTTCATTATTGTATTTTTTCATCAGATTCTAATATCACTATTAATATTTAGAAAACATCAGAAATGCAAGGAAAAAAAGAAGATGGCAATAATACATCTCCTTACACAATCATGTCTTGGAAGGACCTATACAGAATAGCCGCTTTTTCTGCTATGGCGATAGTCATCTTGATCCCAATTCAAATTCTTGTTTTTGTGATTAGTCCACCACCAAGCACGGTGGCAGCCTTTTTTAATCTATTTAAGAATAACGCTCTCCTAGGTCTATTAAGCCTTGATCTTTTGCTTATGATTGATTATGTTCTTATGATTCCTATATTCTTAGCAATCTATATCGTACTTAAGAAGAAAACAAATCAATCCTTTGCAGCAATCGGTATGGTAATAGGTTTTATAGGTATCATCGTATATTTTTCATCCAACACAGCTTTTGATATGCTATATCTATCTGAACAGTATGATATTACTAAGACCGACTTTGAACAATCACTTTTGTTGGCGGCAGGACAGTCAATGTTAGCTACTTTTCAGGGAACATCCTTTCACTCAAGCTACATACTTTTATCTATTGCTACATTGATACTGTCGATTCTGATGCTTAAGGATAAAGTATTTGGCAAGGTCGCAGGCACGTTCGGAATTCTAGTAGCTGTTATAGGATTGGGACTGTATATACCTCAAATCGGTTTTTTTCTTTCTATTGTGTCATTGATTCCAGGAACTGCATGGTACCTACTAGTATCAAGAAGCTTATTTAGAATATCAAAACAAGCTGAAAGTCTGGATAGTGCTCAGGATCTGTTATAAGTTAATGAACCTATAAATTGAAATATATTTGAACTTAAATTCATTGTGGTCATTAATGTTTCATAGTAAATTAGGATTATTTGTAATTTCGCTGGCGTTGGTTGTTATTCTCTCGCTTTCTCTAGTGCTTTTCATTTATACCGAGACTAATAGAGTTGAGGGTCAACTTGAGACAGTAAAGTCAAGAGAAATCTTGATAGCATTGGAAAATGGGACATTAAGTACCATGGGAGAACTTGTTGTACCAACTGGTGGTAAAGGTCCATTTCCTGCTGTTTTGTTAATTCCTGGTTCAGGAATAGCGGATCGGAACGAGTATCTACCCCCAGAGGTTTCGAGAGTAGATGGAGGATCAAAGCCGTTTTGGCAAATTGCAGAATACCTTGCTGAGCGCGGTTTTGTCGTGTTGAAATATGATAAGAGAGGAGTAGGAGAAAACGCCACGGTTATCAATGCGTCCTTGCTTGGAAACGCCACGGTTCATACGCTACAGCGGGACGCAGAATCTGCACTTAAGGTGTTATTGCAACAACCGGAAGTAGACAAAACTAACATCACTGTATTAGGCCATAGTGAAGGTGCAGTCGTTGCTCCTAGACTGGCCATATTTGGCGAATATGGCGATAGTATAAAGAACGTTATAATGCTTGGTGCGAGTGCACAAACACTATATGACCTCGTTGTCCAAAAAGCAAACCAAAAGTTATTTGACGCTCACAATTTGTGGGACGCCGATAAAGATGGTCTATTGTCTATAGAGGAGGTAATTATTTTCCCCGATACGCAGTTAACAATACCTGATCCAAGCACCAATAATTCTGATAATAACGACAACAACATTAGCGGGTCAAATCTCTCTAGTTATAAGAATCTAAATTTTTCATATACAAAACCACAGCAATGGTACCCAGGCATTGATATCAATAATGATAACTTTATAGATATAGAAAATGAAATGGTTCCATTTGTACAAATGCTTCTTTCACAGATAGACTCTGATCCTTGGTATATATCCCATAAGGAGATAAATCCTACGGTCAATATAACAGGTAACCTTACTCACAAAGACATACTGATAATGCAAGGGGAGGAGGACGTTCAAACCACTTTGGAGCAGGCCTTTGTCCTTGAGCAAAAACTAACCGAGATTAGACATGCTGATCATACTCTCAAAACATATCCAGGTCTTGGACACACATTCTTTCCTCAACAAGGTCCAAATGAGCTGCTGGGTCCAATCCAAGACTATGTGTTAGCAGATCTTCATACATGGCTTAAAGATCCTGATAGAGATCGCTAGAAAGCATCTATATCTTACTTTAACTTTTTTCACAATTCTGTTAAATACATATTCTGTAACCTTAAGATAATAAGCGAAAAACACATAGATACAAACCTACATTAAATTCAGTTTTTATAATAACACTAAAATCTATTACACGTTATAAGTTAAAGAACTCATAATGAATTGCGATTGAATTAAATGGATTGCTCTATGCACTATCTTTTGATAAATGCACTGATGAATCCAATCCCTCCACAGATTGCACCAGTGGTGGTCACTATCAGCAGAACGCCAATGGGAATAATAAAATGGTTTAGTATATTTTGCGAGACTTGTTCTGAAGTCATGCCAAAACCTCCAATGTTTGTTGGGAACATTGCGGTATCACCTATGTACCCTGCATAAATCATGAGAAAACTAACTGATGTAATTCCTATGTTTGTTATTATTATATGACACCATGGCAAAATACCTAATAGCCCGTTAAAACTTCTTTTAAGATGAATTTCTAAATAGTGGTAGATAAAAGATGAAACCCCATTACCTATTACTCCTATTAAAAAGTACACTCCTAGCCCAGCCAGTGCAGTTATTTCCATAAAGCCTGTTGAAGCATTATCTAAAAAGATTGAAACCAAATGTTTTGCATATGGTGTCGTTATTATGAAAGCGGCAAGTAAAATGGTAAGAAAAGTGGCTATTGCTCCCTGAATAATGGAAACAATCAAGAACCGGTATGTCCATTTAGCCTTATTGTCACTAGGCTTCTCTACTTTACTATTTGACTCTTCAGTTTGAGGTGGCATTGCTGGATCACTTGGAACCTTTGACCCTTTCTTTGAAATTTTCATGATTAAATCATATATAGCTAATTAAATAATAATGATGACAATTCGAATCGTAATAATGATATTGATGCACATTTACCTAAATAGTAACAATTAATAAAGTGCATTCAATAAGCTGTCCCTAGTTCAAATATTATGAAACTTAGATAATTTTAAATAGATGAATACCATAAACAACATGAGAATCTCTTTTAAAGAACCGATATCGGCACGAATCCCCACAGGCGCCCAAACTAAATGATCGATTTGAGATGTGATCTTGATTTTGTAATTTCATTTCTTTTATAGACAATCCAAGAAAGTTTGGTCTTTCTCTAGTCAGTATATGAATAACTATTTTCAAATTTCCAGTATGTCTGCATGTTTAGATGGATCAATGTTTTAATTCCATTAGAATAAATTATACGTATATCGGAATTTTCATTAATCTTATAAATCAAGATTTAGGGTCATAAGTATGACTTCATTAACTCCTGAAGAACTACTTACAACTACAAGAGCTGTAAGAAAGAGACTTGATCTTGAAAAACCTGTGGAAATTGAATTAGTTAAAAAATGCATAGAAATAGCGCAGCAGGCTCCTACTGCTTCTAATAGACAGAACTGGCACTTTATGATTATCACTGATCAATCAATAAAGAATTCATTATCTGATCTCTTTAGAAAGGGATGGCAATCCTACATAAATTCACCGACTTCTGTTGCCAATTCTACAAGTTCTGATGACCCAAAGAAGAGTGAAACTCAGAGGAAAATATATGAATCTGCTAAATATTTGGTAGACAATTTAAGAAATGTCCCTGTATTTGTTATTCCCTGTATCGAAGGCAGAACCGACGGATCAAATGTTTCAGTGGTAGTCCAAAGTGCTATATGGGGATCCATTGCTCCTGCAGTTTGGAATTTTATACTTGCTGCCAGGTTACACGGGTTGGGAACAACTTGGACTAGTTTTCACCTTTTGTTTGAAAAAGAGGCTGCTGAATTATTAAAGATCCCATATGAAAAAGTTATGCAAGTGGCATTGCTTCCTGTAGCATACTATAAGGGAACAGACTTTAAACCTGCACCAAGAGATCCCATAGAAAAAATAATACACATTAATTCATGGTAGGATTATCATCATTTATTAGACTTGGTTTAAGTCATTAATCAGTTTTTTAGTTGCATTATAATAGAACAATTGGCAAAAATCATCAGATAATTCATCTCTTCAATTTTCATATTGCTCCCTTATTGGACCATTCACCGCCTTCACTGCTTTCACCTTTTTCGATCCACTTGTATTTTTGTTTTCAATGGGAGAAACTAAGTGGAATAGTTTTGGAATTCCCAAGCGAGCCTTTCGGTGTTGGTGATAGATGTCTCTAGCTTTTTTACTTCATCTAGATAAATCCTCAATAAGAATCATGACAGACTAATTTTTTCTATCGAGTTCCTCTGTATCTTTGGAAAAATGGTTCATGTAAACAGTATATCTAAAGCAAGTCACAATGAGATATTAAAAATGAATTTTAGGATACCCTTATAAATTTAAGATGATGAAGGGTTACTAATTAGTATGGAAATACTTTTAATCGTATCCCACGGGCCGGTTTGAGTAGTATACTCTTTTTGCAATACAGTATACTGTTTTGTTTGGTTAGGTGAATAGTAGATATCGCAAGCGATACAGTACAACCCTACTTGAAGGACTCTTTGGCGCCAACTCGAATATAGTTGGAATTAAGGCCTTTATGACATATGGAACACTGTAAAAGCATACTTATGTTAACAGGCCGAAATTAATAAATTACTACATACATGAGTAGTCATCTATTTCTAACATTCAATTACTATCTATTCAATCCAATTTCACTTCCACAAAAGGGACAAAATCTTATATTATTATAATTAAAGCGGACAGGATTCTCACCTATTTCTTCTGTGCCATTGTGTTGTAATATCTTGATCCAGGGTAAATTGCTCATATTGCTGATTGTGATGGTCTGATCATTAATCATGGTTTCCATTGCAGGACAACATATTCTAATATTTGAATTAGACATAATGAAATATAGTCGATTGTTATTGATAAGGGTTATTGGTGCATAACATCAGCGGAGAAATTGTTAAAAATCGTATCATGAACTACCTTATTCGTTACCTATTAAAATAATCCTGGACTTGTGATTCATAAATCAATATTTTTCATAGATGAATTATTTATATGATCTTTAGAAATGAATGGTAATATGAGTAGCAAAGGTGACATGAAAAATTCTTTATTTTTTATTAGAGACCGTACAGGTTTATAAGAATTTTTTAATTGAACAGGAGGGTATCTCTCGGAAATACAATATTGATACTAAAGAAATTCAGAAGCAACTCTTGTTATATGAAGGTTATATAACATGTTAAATAAATGAAGGATTAAATCGCGGTGGTTTCAACGTTTTTAATTCAATACTGAATAGATTATCCAGCCTAGGTTCTTGGTCGGCATAGGTTGTTTTACTGACACATTATTTTGCAAAAGAATAAAGTGATTGTTATACCCATTCTAAATATTTACTAAAGTTATTACCATTTTAACATGTATAATTCTAGAATCATAATGCATGATCTAGAGTTTAAGAGATCAAAGTTAAGGATTGTATAGAATTTGTATTATCAAATTTAGTTAATAAATTTTGCATATGATTGCATAATAAATTGTAAACTTGAGACCTCTCCGAGTAATATGTTGAGACTCTATTCAACCTTGAACCATATCCCCACGCGCCCAAACTAAATGATACTTTACATGGTAATGATATTATTCTCTAGGGTTTGAACCCTTCTCTAGATGCTCATGTCAAACTAATTTTAAATTGTATTAAACGTCGAACTGTATCCTCACGGATATGTTCAACCGTAGAGAAAATATTACAGATAGATTAGGGATATTGTATTCTTTTTAACTTACTAGAGATTACAAATCAATGCATTTTGTATCATCGAAGTATTTGCATTTAGGAAACTAATATTATATGCTTACAATATACTTTCGATCCCTTGCATACTTATTAGGACCCTTAATGTCCTATTACTCATGACTAATTCTAATTTTCAACAACGTTTTTTTGAGTCGATGAAATTAAGCAAGAATGCAAGAAGTAATCAGGATCATTAGATGACTGGAGGAGATAGAATAGATGAATGATAACAAAAAGGCAATGAGAAAATTAAAACTACAGATACAAATGTCCATTGATGGTTGCATAGCAGGACCAAATAATGAAATGGACTGGATGGTCTGGGATTGGGATGAAAAACTCAAAGAATATGTAAACAAGATACACGGGCCAGTTGACACCATTCTGCTGGGTAGAAAAATGACTAATGAATTTATATCTTATTGGTCTAATGTTTTGAACAAACCTGAAGACCAAGAATATATATTTGCTAAAAAAATGATGGAAACACCAAAAATTGTTTTTACTAAGACACTAACTAAATCAGAGTGGCCAAATACTAAAATAGCAACAGGTGATCTAAAGAAAGAAATTACAAAGTTAAAGGACCAAGAGGGCAAAGATATCATAGTTTATGGCGGTGCCTCATTCGATTCTTCCTTGATTAAAGAAAACTTGATAGACGAATTTTATTTGTTTGTTAATCCTGTAGCAATTGGGAATGGAAAGACCATTTTTAAGGACCTAAAAGAGATTCGCAATCTATCTCTTATTGAATCGATGGCATTTGACTCTGGAATAGTTCTGCTCCACTATGAAGTAAAGAGAAAATGAAAACACAATTATTCTATCTAACTTCGTAAATCTTTTTTATCATTTTCTATTAATCACAGGATCTAGCAAATGTGTCCCAAATTATTCATAGGGTGTTCGGGTTGGAATTATGGTGATTCATCTGAAAAAGGAGGCTGGCTAAATGTATTTTATCCTGACAAAAAGACACGAAAACTCGCATACTATTCACAATTCTTCAACACAGTTGAAATGGATGCTACCTTTTACAATAGATTCTATCAACATATGACTCAGGGCTTATTTGTTGGAATTGCCAGGACAACGCCTCCAGACTTTAAAATCTCAGTTAAAGTTCCAGAGATAATAACACATGACAAGAGATTAGACATAAATAAAGATGTAATGACTGATTTGAAGACATTCCTTGACAAAATATCTCCCCTAAAAAATTCCAATAAACTAGGTGCAATAATTATCCAATTACCCCCAAGTTTTACAATTACCGAATCTAAAAAACTAGAAGAATTTCTTAAGATATTGATGAATAATTCTGATATGCAAAGTGATGGCAAGTTTGCAATTGAATTTAGACACAAATCATGGAATACCGAAGGTGTATTAGAATTACTTCAACATTATGACATTGCCTCCGTTTTAACTGATTCTCCTGCGAAAGAAAATTTGGAGTTTCTATCTAATGAAAATAATATAACTTCTAGATCAACTAGCGTAGTCCGACTCCATGGTAGAAATACAACTCAAGGCCACTATTGGTATAACTACCTATACTCTCAAGAAGAACTAAAACCTTGGGTTGAAAAAATTGGAAAAATGAATCAAAAAACAGATACCATTTTTGTATATTTTAATAATCATTATGGTGGTAAAGCACTGGTGAACGCCTTGGAATTTAAAGAAATGATAAATCATAAACCTTTACCTGAAAATGAAAAAAAGGCATTAGAAAAAGCCAAAAAATACTTGTCAAATAAACTATTATGACACATAGTCATTAATAGTGCATAATCTTTTCTTCTCTATGCTGTCTTCTTATTCCTAAAATCATCAAGACATCTGTTTCTGTGGTTAAATCAATACTGAAATTATGTGCTCCGTAATATGCAATAGCAAATCCACATTCTTGTTTGAGATCTAATCAACTATTTATCAAATTTCGATAATGACAGACTCTATTCAACCTTGAACCATATCCCCACGAGTCCAAACTCAGAGTTATTCGAAATTTAATCACAATGAGTTAGAAGCTATTAGTAGACAAAGCTTTATAACTTTTTGATTCAATGGAAAAATGTTACGACAGTATTATTTGTTTAATTTTTTCTTAATATTTGGTTTATCATCATCTATCAACATCGTATCAATCTTAACCCTCAATACCCGAAGATTATTTTTATCAATTGCAAAGCCGATTGTATCTACTTCTCCATTATCCATGTACATATGTTTAGCCACCGAGTACATGTTCTCATATCCTGATTTACCTTTATACTTTTTTCTAAATTTGTAACAGTAATGTCTATTTTGTCTACTATTTAGCAGAGATGAAAATCTTAATAGTCAATTATATATTAATCATGAATTCATTATAAAGAAATCGGATTAACACTTAATATGCTAAAGGTATAAACTCATTCTATCAGTGAGTATCATATATTGTGAGTATGGACTCTTGAATATTCTTTGTTGAAATATATTAGGAGGATTGCCGTCACCAAAACTTTTGGTCTAGATAATCTGATAGAACTTTTTCTTTGGATAACCTTTTTTAAAAGTGATTTAACTATAATGTATGGACGAGAGACCATTCAGCCAGCATCGTAACAGAGTTTCAATTGCAGTTTTTTCTACTGCTATGTCAATTTGTTTGCTTTTCTTAGTGTTTAGTAATACGTCAATCGATTTAGACAAATCCTTTCTTTTAAATAATATTGTCTATGCGCAAATCATACCTATGGAATATCCGTTTGAGAACTCGACACATATCCAATACAATGCAGGAGATGAGATTTATCCCAAACCATCTGCCAGATTGATTCTAGATTTGGTAGAAGACCCAGAAGGAATATCATACAGTGGTAAAGCATATTCACCCGTATATACTTCTGTTACATACGAGGTCAACGATGATGGGAAATTCAAAACTTATTGGCTTGATTTAACTAATTCGGGATCAAATGAAGTATCTGTCTCAGACACACAAATCTATCCTTCATTTTCATTTAGAGTCCCAATGGGAAGTAACAGTACCGTTGAAAGAGTAAATGAAATTAGTCAATTTGTTACTGTTGAAAGTATTGAAACTCTACCCAATGTTGTATCATATAGCGGTTGGAATACCTTGCCGATTACAATTAATGGAACATCATATTCAAATGTACTAACAATTTTTGACCAATATAATAACGGAACTGCTGCCCTATATATCGCCGCTTTTGATAACTTTTTGAACAGTCAAACTTAAAATACTATCGTAAGAGATTATTTTTCATTCTCTTCAAAATCTTTTTTATTATATTTTAGTTTTTAATGATGTCCTGCTATTTTCTGTTTCTGGATCTTCCAGTTTGGGCTAATATCCTCATTGCATTGGCTGGATCGACTCTCGTAGGTGCATTTATCATTTTTCTAGATAAACGATCTCTTAAGGATAGAAAAATTTCCCGTTTGTATTAGAACCCTGGTACCACAGGGACCTTAATCCCCACGCGCCCAAACTCATTGATATCTTATTTGGTAATACTACGGTTCAAATAAGGAGTAAATATCTCTTAAAGGTCTTCTAAAATAATCGATTTGTTTTTAGAAATAGTAGATCTTGGTTACATTATCTTGTTTATACTACCATTGCTAAAAAAATTGAAGTTATCAATGTACAACAAGACTATCTAGATATCTAACCTCCACCTGCAGGTGTAGGTGGTTGTGACGCTAGTGTCTGTGATTGTGTTGCTGTTGTTGGTATAGCAGCCTTTGTGAGAGCTGCATCCATATTTACTTTGTTGTCTGCACCAAGTTGAACATTCTCTCCGCCTAGATTCAGTAGGAGTAATGCATTGACATTGCCACCACCAAGATTCACAGGATTTCCACTTACTAGATCTAAACCTGTAGATTGTTCAGTCAGGTCTATGAAATATTGTGCTTGACCGGGAGCAGTAGGTGCTATTCTCTGTATTGGGATTATTGCGGATTGCGTTGTTTGCCCATCTTGTATTTTAGATCCTACGAGTTGAATTCCTTTTTCGTCTGGTAAATTGAGTAATACTTTCCCGCTAGTAAGAATACATGGATCAAATGCTGCAAGTATTCGGGCTTTCCCATTTTCCATTGGAGATGGACCCAAGACAATATTTGCCGACTGTGGGGGACAATCTGACGTGGATGTTACTGCTCCGTCCAGCTTTTGTACTATCAATCCTCCATCATTTCTCACAGTGACTTGATCATTGTTAATATTTGTTTTAGTAACAATGACTGTCTTTGTAGTTTGAGCTGGTGTTGTAGTTTGAGCTGGTGTTGTAGTTTGAGCTGGTGTTGTAGTTTGAGCTGGTGTTGTAGTTTGAGCTGGTGTTGTAGTTGTTTTACTAGGTGGGTTATCTGCTATACATTTAGAACCGCTAGGAGCCCCTGTCTTTCCACCAAATCCTACGATATGAGATCCTGGTGGGCATGTTCCATCAGCATTTCTAGGTACCTCTACTTCTTTTGGCGCTGGTGTTTGGCTAGGTGGGTTATCAGAAATGCACTTTATACCAAGAGGAGAGATTTTATTAGACCCTCCGATATGAGATCCTGGTGGGCATGTTCCATCAGCATTTCTAGGTACTTCTACTTCTTTTGGCGCTGGTGTTTGGCTAGGTGGGTTATCTGCTATACATTTAGAACCGCTAGGAGCCCCTGTCTTTCCACCAAATCCTACGATATGAGATCCTGGTGGGCATGTTCCATCAGCATTTCTAGGTACTTCTACTTCTTTTGGCGCTGTTGACGTTGTTGGTCCCCCTGGTAATGTATTTGTAGTCTGGGTATTACCTGGACCTACACATACACCTACGCTTGTTTCAGCAGTTCCAGTTGGACATTTTCCATCAGGTCCTTTAGGAAAAGTTAGTGGTTCTCCTGTAGATGTGGTGCCACCTATTTGGCCTGTTGGTGTCGTTAGTTCTGTTGTTGTACCAGATGGTGCTCCCGTTGTTGTTGTACCAGTAGTAGTTGATGATTTACAGGCAGGATCGGTGGAATTAGGTTGGCAAACAGGACCAAAATCAACGCTGAAACGTGAGTCAGCTTCCTTTTGAGTTTCTTCAAATGTGGTTGTACCAGTAGTTGTAGATGATTTACAAGCAGGATCGGTAGGAGACTGACAAACATAACGCGAAGCGAAATCAGTAGGAAGGGAGCCAGATGGTGCTCCCGATGATGTGGTTGTACCAGTAGTTGTAGATGATTTACAAGCAGGATCGTTGGGATTAGATTGGCAAGCAGGATTATTGACTGAGAAAAGTGTTGTTTCATCTTTATCTAAATCTACTTCAAAATATGGTAAAAGTAAAGATGCGGGTGGTACATCAGTAGTTGTACCCGTAGTTGTTTGTGATTTACAAAATGGAGCTTCTGGAGAAGTTGTACAAATGGGGTTCTTCTCGGATCCCGTATCAGCAGGGACGGAACCAGATGGTGCTCCTAGGGTTGTACCAGTATTAAATGATGATTTACAGGCAGGATCGTTGGGATTAGCTTGGCAAACAGGATTAGTATAGAAATAATCTCTCCACAGAACATTTGGAAATTCTTGTGGTGTTGTTGTTGGTGTTGTACTTGTACCAGTTCCGGTACTGCATTCTTCTGTTGTAGCTGCCTGGCTACCATCGGGACAATTTACAAGTTCTGTTGGTGCTGTCGATGTTGTTGGACATTCTTCTGTTGTAGCTGCCTGGCTACCATCGGGACAATTTACAAGTTGGGGCTCAGTTTCTTCTTCCGATATTTCAGTTTCTGATTCTACTTCTGACGGTTCAGTTTCTGTTGAACCATCATTCCCATCTGAACTACCACCACCATCATCTGAACTACCACCACCATCATCTGAACTACCACCACCATCATCTGAACTACCACCACCATCTCCATCTGATGGACTAGCAAAGATAATAGATGGCATAATCATGACTGGGTTAGGAGATAGCATCATGGCTAATGTCAAAGCTATGGTGAAACTAGACGCAACTTTAAGATTCATCTCTATTGCTTCACACTATTGTAGTCAGAACTTAAAATTGACTTATAGTCACATACTATTTTTACATAATCTGATGAGAAAAGTACAATATTGCTCATATCTCTATCATCACTTGTTTTTCTAACACTGCCGTTTGATTTATAATCGAATACAACTTATACGCATTTTTGCGGTCAAGATACATTATCATGATTGTATAATGAAATCATAAGGTGACAGCTATATAACCATTTTATCATCTGAATTATTGATGTTCTCAAAACTGAGATTCTATTCAAACTTAAATCATAACTCTATGCACCAAGACTAATTTGATTGGTTTTCTATTATAAATCAGCATAGAATGATCTGACGTGATAATATATTGTTGCTCATCAAATAGGTCAGTTAGTCTGTAGAGTAAAAAGTTCATGATTAATATAATTACTCAAACCTACCATATTTTTATTCGACTAGAAGGATTTCAAATCATATGAAGATCCTTAAAGCAAGTCCTGAGATTCCCAGCATGACTATGGAAGAGGCTGAGCGCTTCCTTGAAAGTAAATTGAATTTACAGTTCGCTACCGTTGATAATAAAGGAGATCCTAACATTCAACCGGTATGGTTCTACTACGATAAAAATGACGAAAAATTATTCATCATGACGGGCAAAAAGACTAATAAGAGTCAAAATGTCAGAGAAAGACCTACCATCTATTTCTGTATCGAAGATGGTAACAGTCCATATAAAGGTGTAAAAGGTAAAGGTGTAGCAACTATTTCCGACGATGTTCAAACAGTCATATCAATATCTGATAAGATTATCATCAAATATTTGGGTACACTCGATAATCCAATGGCAAAGACTATTAGTGAACGCTCTAAAAGCGGAGAAGGTATCATAATTGAAATAGCACCAAAGTTTTTCTCTACATGGGATTTTGGTAAAATGTCTAAGCCTTGACTGTTAAGTAGAGACGTTGAGAGAATTGCTCCTAGTTAGATAGAGGAAGGATCAACAAAATGTGATTCTGTTCTTATCTACAATTTCGATTTATTTATTAAATGTTTAAGTATACCATGCTACAACTAACTTTAGAATCCTATTTAAAATACCGATATCAGCACGAATCCCCACGCGCCCAAACTTACTGATACCTTATGTGGTACTGATAATATGATTGGCAGAGGGAGAGCATTCCATGACTTTCGTTAAGAGATATAAACGAGACAAAGATGGTGAACTTGAAAAATAACTTCTAATTTTTGCGAGTTATCAGAAACTGGTCAATGAATCAAGGTGACCAATAAAGCTGTTTGGATTAATTACGCAAGAGATCCGGTATACAAAAGAAAATGTATAACTCTAACGTATCCAATTAGTAACTAGATTTTCAAAAGGAAAGTTACTACCCGACTACCGCATATCTAGACACTTAGACGTTCAAAATCACCGACGATGAACTTAGCACCCGGAGGCAATAGATCCATTGATTGTTTCATCATTTGGCCAGCTTTTTCGTCCTTTTCCATCTTTGCCATTACTTCATTCATGTGTTGGCGATCTTTATAATAAATTGATTCAATCCAAACTTCCTCATCTAGATTGGCAGAAACGATGCTTGCAACATTAGCAAACCCTTCCATTGGTACGTCTGTGTTGCTAAGCTTAAAGGCGTCATAGTGGAGAATACCGTATTGCTTGAACATATTATAAGCCTCTTTGCAGATCCGTAACATTGCATCATGATTCTTTTTGGGTACTCTGTAGACAATATGTGAAACAACACCTGCGTCTGTTAAATTAGATTTGCTCATGATTAATAGTATTAATTCTTGGATTATAAAAACAGATAAGGGAACAAAAGTATACTTAGCTGAATCAACACAAAATGTACAAATTAACGGATTAGATCACCAATAATCTTGGGATCTTATTATAAAGAGTACATTCATTTGCTCTATTCTAATACGCATTTTAATGATGATCCCTTTCGAATTTAGGATGAATTCTTATTTTTTTTATCAAGGCAAGACTGTATTAACCACCTCATATATCAGATAGATTTTATTCCACATTGAATCGTGTCCCCATGCGCCCAAACCCAATGGTATTTAGGATGGTAACCATATTACATTCCATGATCCAACGCAGAACAAATGAATGACTAAGGGTATTATATCGTCGGTATTGATCAATATTTTAGATTTTCATTAACAGTGTTAAAGGTAATATTCAACCTTGTCTCATATCACTACATCCCTAGGGAGGAATTTTCTTACAAACTCGTGGATAAAACAAAGGTAGGATGGAATGTAGTTTCAAAAATATTAATAACCACTACATAAAGCCATTTATCATGTCAGTAAGGGTCAGATCAATTGAAAAAGCAGATTCAGAGACCTGTGGAAAAATTGGGTTTAAGGCTCATAAAACAGTTTCATCTGCTCCTGGATTTCCATCTGAACAACCATCTGAGAAATATTCAATAGGATTACTTGAGATGCTCCTAAATAATCCTAACTCATGGGGTTTCCTGGCTGAAAAAGACACACAGATTCTTGGTAGTATTTTCCTTCATAGATTTCCTCCCTCACCTATAGCGGTTATTGGACCGCTAACTGTAGATCCTTCTGCAGAAGGCGGCATTGGTCGAGTATTAATGGATGCAGCAATCTCTCACGCTTACAGTCAAAGTTGTAACCAAGTTAGGTTAGTACAATCACCAAGCCATATCCGTTCCTTTGTACTATATACAAAATCAGGCTTTACTCTACGAGAGCCGCTATTTTTAATGCAAGGAAATGCGATAGACGAAAATCAAAATATAAAAGGTTTGGAGTTGCACAAAGTTGAGACGGATAAAGATATTATGGAATGTAACAAACTTTCTATTCAGGCTCATGGATTCACGAGAGAAGGTGAGTTACGTCAAGCAATGAGCCAAGGCGTTGCAATAGAAATAGAGCGAGGAGGAAAAATTCATGGATATTCTGCCGGTTTGGGACTCTTTGGCCATTCTGTCGCTTCCTCAAATGAGAATCTCAAGGCACTAATTGCGGGATCATCTGCTATTACAGGACCAGGTTTTTTTGTGCCAGCAAGAAATAGAGAAATTGTGACATGGTTACTTGAACGCGGATTTAAAATACAGTGGCCGGCCAATCTAATGACATTGGGACCGTATGTAGAACCAACAATACCGTTTCTTCCATCTCTGGCATACTGATTGTGCCTATCATGTTGTTTTTACCATATATTTCTCTTAGACCCTATACTGTAGTTTAAATTCCTTGACTTAATCCACTATCAAACATAATCCTGATCCCTAAATCAACTGGCAACTCACAAATGAATACTGTTGACAAAAAACGTAATTGGATCTATTTTGGTTCTTCTATTTTATTACAACACAAAATATGTCCAAATATTATCATGTCTCCAAAATAAACCTCTTTTACTGTTGTAATAATCCATAAATATTAAAAATTGGCCATAGACATAGTTCAATAAAAGAAATATTCATCGAGATCTGATATCAAAAACATTCCATCAGGATGCTACGATAACCTGTGACTGACCATTATATAGCCAATTTAATAATGGCAATAAAATTATTCTTAACTATTAGAATTGTTTTTTAACCCTTCGGATAGCAATTATATTGGAAAATTCTGATCAAAGGGTTTAACCAAAGTATAATGTCATCTATATATACTTCCTTTACCAAAAGATCGATAAGTCAGATACATGAGTGAAACTGTCGAATATTTCCAAGATGATGAAAATGCTTCCGCTCGTTTATTAGACCTTGTTAAGAATGTAAAGAGGAGTTTAGATATCTCCATCAGTAATGAAAGGTTACCTTTCCTTATCAATTATACTAGCTTCATTGTTAGTTGTAAGGCTTTATTAGAAAAGAACGTTAGAATAAGATGTATACTTCAAGCTCCTCTAAAGAGCACTCAAGATTACAAGCTTCTTTCCGGTATAGTTTCAGAATTAAAATATTTAGAAGGTATTGAAGGAATATCAGCAATATCTGATTCAGAATATTTCTTTTTGGGTAATTGTTCTGTTAATCCTGAAGTACAAGAGTCATTTAGTACTAATAACCCTATTGTCTGGTCTGCAGTAAAGAAATCATTTGATACCTTATTTCGTAATTCAATTTCATTTTTAGAGACATCTAGTCATTCAGACGATGAATATAAAATATTGCCTCCAGCACTCAGGTTTAAGGTAGATGCAGAGATTCTCAGATCAAATAGTTCATTTTTTGAATAATTCTGAGTTTGTTTATATTTATTCATCGATTGGAGGAATGCTTTTAGGATATCACAATTATTCTAATCAGTTTGAAGAAATTCTAAATAAGCATAAACTTAACAAGCATAAAGGGATTAGATGGCTTACATCAATCAGAACTAAAAATGATTTGAGATTGGTAAGAGACCTGGTTCAACGAGGCATAGAGATTCGTCATTGTGTTGACCGACCTCCATTTGATTTTGCCATATCTGACAAATACTTTGCATGCACCATTGAAAGAAATGAAGAAGATAAAATGATCCTTGATAATATGTTACTAAACGATGATCGAGCAAACTTGACATTTTATAATATGATTTTTGAGAAACTCTGGAATTCGGCAATGGATGCTGAAGAAAGAATTAAAGAAATAGAAAGAAGAGTAGATGACAGTATTGATATAGTTTATGATTCAAATGAATCACTCCATAGGCTTTTTGAGCTTTTTGTCCTTGCGAAACACCAGATCCTGATCATACTCCCATCTACAAACGGATTTTTCCGCACAGAAATATCTGGAGGCTTCAATATGCTAAACAGGCTAGGTAACAAAGGAATTAAAATTAGAGTATTGACATTGCGAGACGAAGAAAACATTTCTGAAATAAATAAAATTAAGGCAAAGTATCAAAATATAGCTTTTAAGGATTTAGAACAGACCATGGCTGCGTTTAATCGGATCCTTGTATTTGATAAAGATAATACAGTTATTTGGGAAGTAAAGGATGACGACCAACTCAAATTCACAGAAGCATTAGGCAAAGCGATATTTATTGAAGGTAACAAAACTTCAGAGACCATATCATCTATTTTTAATAGTCTTTGGAGCCAATCTGAAGTCCATAGCAGGCTTAAGGAGGCACATAAAAAACTCAAATCCCATGATAAGATGCAAATTCGGTTTATGGGTTTAGTAGCTCATGAATTATGCACGCCATTACAATCAATCTTGGGATTTACAGAAGTACTAAGTAAAGATATCAAAAATAGTGATCAGCATTTTATATTGCATTTAGTTATGTCTAATGCGAGAAAACTACAAAGGTTATCCGAAAATATCCTAGACATCACCCGTCTTGAAGGAAATATTATGTATTTGAACAAGGAAGAATTTAATCTGAATGACTTGGTAAAGTCAATCGTAGCAGATTATGTAACCCATATAGAATACAATAAATCAATCACATTCGAATATAAAGACTTTGAAAATGGATATGTAGTTTACGCTGACAAGTTCAGGATTTCTCAGGTGATACAAAATCTGATAGATAATTCAATACGGTACACAAGAAACAAAGGAAGAATATCCTTAACTTTGAGTCATAAAACCGTGCATTCCAAAAAGATAGTTGTTCTTAGCGTAGCTGACAATGGTGAAGCACTAAGACCAGAATTGTTATCAAGGTTATTTACCAAATTTTCTTCTGATTCATACTACGGTGCGGGTATTGGTCTTTTTTTGTGTAGGAGAATTGTAGAAGCTCATAACGGAAGAATTTGGGCTATAAATAATAAATCTGAAGGAGGATGTACATTTAGCTTTGGGATTCCTAGCAAAGGTTGAAAGCAGAACTGTTAATTGACCATTAATAATATGAGCTACGTCCGCTGAACGTAAATTCATGCCTAAGCTTAGTTTGACTTATTTTAGCATTTTTTAGATTTACGGTCTATTATGCATGTCTTTGATTCAAAATTTATTAACCAATATTTGATGTCCTTTGTAGCCAAAAATGATCACTCCATCTCCTCAAGCTACAAACCTCAGGTTCGCTGCACTTCAACAACTCTATGCGTAAGGATTGGAGTTTTCCTTACGAAAACAATCTTCATTGATTTTTAGAATTAAATAGCTATTCCTATAACGATAACCAAAATCGCAGGATCATAGTTCTTAGTGTAGTAGATCTGTCAAAGTTGATCATAACTTTATGTATACGTAATCGATAACTTCTCATTTGCAAAGTAAAAATAATTTTTACAATTGTAGATGCATGCATTTCATTACAATAAACCACAATCCTTAGGGGTTTATATCCACCTATTATTTTAGTAATTGTTTCAAAATTATATACTCCAGAATAGGTTTGATGTAGACCAGAACGACTCTTTAGTCCGAATAAATTCTCTTCGGTCTTGGGATACTTTGACAGATCTGCTTTATGAACAATAAAAATATATGCCTCTTCTACTACCAATACAAACCTCTATTACTATAGCATTAGTTGTAAATATAAAAGAATTAGTTAAACGAACAGTGTGTAGTCCGAGTCTGTAATTACCATAATCCATTCTTTAATCTAAAATATCTCTTTGTGTTTTAATCTTCCTTTCTCTAAAGATGAACATTCAACGGACCACAAAAGATAAAAAATCATCTATATTTTATTGGTGTGATATTCTTAGTTTTTTGAGTTAATACAAAAATAAAACATATTCAGTAAACTAATATCACAATGATGTATCACATAATCTTTAAATCGAACATTCTCTTATCCATTAATAGAATCCTGCTTATAATACCGATATCAGCACTAATCCCCACGGGCACACGATGATATAGGGGGAGCACACAATATCTATGAGAAAGGAAAACAATTAACAAAAGATGGTGTGTACGCTGAAGCCAAATTGCTATTGTCTAAACTAGTTCAAAGTGATCAATATTATATGGACTCTCTGTTTTATCTTGGCCTATGTTTTCTATATTATGAGAAAGACGACCATTGTAGAAGACTCGATGAAGACGAACTTCTCAAAAATCATGAGAAGGCGATTGGCATTTTCGAGAAAATATTGGATGCAAAAACACAGCTTAAGATGTAAAAGAAATCGATGTAGTCCGTCGATTAGGCGATGCCAATCGAAGAGCAGGACATTTTGAAAACGCTTTCAAAAATTATGAAGATGCTTTAAAAATATCTAAGGGCAGTAATGATATCATCACAATTACATTATCTCAGGGCAATGGTTACTTTAGTCTTAAACAATATGACAAAGCTATAGTATGCTACCGAAAAGCTTTAGATATTAATAATAATGATTCTGATGTATGGAACAATCTTGCCCATGTTTTGTCTATTGTAAACAGAACAGGCGATGCGAAACATGCAATTGATATAGCGTTGAAAAAGATAGACAAAATGCGTGACCTAAAACAAGAGAATGTAGCGTCATATTATCATCCAAAGGGTATTATAGATTTTCAGCTTGGAGACCAAAAAGAATCAATATGCTCCTTTAAGAAAGCAAACAATATGTTACGATCTTATTTTTATTCTACTCCTGTTATTTCAATTTAACATCACAATGACAACAACTATTGAAATAAATAAAGACATTGTCACCTTAATCAATGTATTTACTGTAGACCCATCCAAACAGCAAGAACTTGTTAATACTCTTATAGAGACTATCAGACGCGTATGGCATCTTCAAGATGGATTTATCTCTGCAAGTATTCATAAAAGTGTAGATGGTAAAAAGGTTGTAAATTATGTGCAGTGGAAAGGTAGACAGGCCTTTGATAAAAGACTAGATGACCCACAGGCTATAATCCAAATGAATAAAGTATTGTCGATGGCCAGAGCAGATGGTCATTTATATGAAGTAGTTTTTACTGACAACAAATAAGAGCGGATCAAACAACTTATGTAAGTGTGACGGGGTAACGATCATTTTGACATCACATTCAATAATCATGTCCAAAACTACGTCAACAGCCAATCAGGGATGTGATTGATCTTATAGAGCGTCCTTTGAGTCTTGTATAATAATCTAGACAACAACCATGAGATGAAGATTAATAGTAGTCCGAACTGATTACTGATTGTTGATTGGCATTTATAAATATCTAGATTGAGGCAAATTTACCCTCTTGTTTTATTCATGGAGCACCATATTCCATAGATCAGTGCTTCTGGTTTAGGCGGACACCCTGGAATATACACATCTACAGAAATTACATTGTAGACTCCACCTGAAGTAGCATAGTTATTTCCATATTATGAAGAATCAAGAATATTCATAGTAGTTAAAAATCAACAAATTGATTTTATCAGTTTATAGCACAATAGCTTGTTTCTACTTTTACTTAGTATTAGAACCCCTTTACCACCAGGAACTTAATCCCCACGGATGAGAACTGTTACCTGAAAATTAGTCGCTGTTGATCAAATATGTCTACCGGCATACAACAACTTCACATCATGCTTCCACAATTTGTTCATTTTTATTAAGAACCAACTATAACAACTGAAGTTCCATTAGTCAATGTGTCAAATGCAGGTGAAAACTTTTTTCCAATTTCATATAGTTCATTTATTTGCTCCTTTGATGCAGTACTGCTATTGATTTTTAGATTTACTCTAAATTGTTGAGCCCCAGGTCTTACATTTGTATCAATACCTGTAAAACCACGCAAATTAACATCGCCTTCTACATCAATGTTAATGCTATTAATTTGGATACCCCTTGATGTAGCATGAACTACAATTGTTTGTGTTAAACATGCTGCTAAGCTACCCATGCAGGCCTCACAAACAGTGGGACCCCTTCCTTCACCTGAAAATTGAATTGGAAAATCGTAATCTATTTTATATTCAGTATTTCTTTCCATGGTTTTACCACCAAGACTAAAATTTTTGGAACTGGATGTAACACCAAAACCACCATTCCATTTCGATTTCACATAAAACGTTGCTGTTGTCATTTCAGAAGGATTTTTCTGAAGAGACTCATACATGGTTTTTAGCATTTGTGTATTTACTCTATTAATTGTAGTATCATTTTTGTTATCGGTCATTTAATTACTACAAGAAAATACAAGGTAATATTCTTTATTGATTAAATAGAAGAAATAGAATGGGAATAATATATTACTTTTGTAGGTAAATGCACTAGCCATATATCTTTTTTATTCTGTTGTTTTGGCATGCCCATACCGAGTTAGTGTACTTTGAATAGCGTTAGCAAATTCTTCTGGCATCCAGAAACAAACATCATGATGACCCGGGAAATCTACATGGTTACAACCAAGTTTAGAAGCTAAGGCCTTTGTAGCCTTAACATAATATGCATCATTACTTTCAATTCCAGTAGCTGTTACTATATTGACTTTGTTGTTTCTGATCGTGCTGATTTTAGGTTGATATCCAAAGAATGCTCTAAATTCATGCTTGAAAAAGAAATCTACGTTACCTGAGAGCCTTTCATTGAGATCTGAAGGATATGGACTAGAAGGCACATTTACAAGAGATTTCATAAATTCATTCTGAGCTGCATCGGATCCTTCGTTCAGATTTTTTTCATATACCTCCTTGACAAAAGAATGCCATCTTTCAGTTTCAGTTTTGTGTAAAAGTTCGATCAAAGGTGGTTCATGCACTATTAGTGAGTCGATCAGCTCGGGTCTAGTTGCTGCAAGTTCAAGACCAATAACAGCACCTCCGCTCCTACCAACTACAATGGCCTTTCCGTCTCCAATCATCTCGATGATAGAAGCAGTATCGCGAGCCTGCTGAGCTATTGACATGTCAGCATTTCGATCCCCTGAGCTTCGCGAGTTGCAGCGCCTATCGTAAGTCACAACCTTAAATCTATCTGCAAGAATCTCTGCTGCAGAAGAATAGAATCCGGCATCTTCCATAGCGCCGTGGATCAATAAAAGAGTAGGACCATTACCTCTATGTTCGCAATAGATCTCTGCACCTTCGTTTGATACTTTCTCTATAACAGGAACTGACATATTTAAAATAAACCGAGAGATAAATATTAATCATACATAGTTTTGGAGAATCAACTTATATTGTTGTTGAAACTAGAGAACTTAATCTTCCCCATATACTAGTAATTTAAAAATTCGAATATGAAAATTTGATAGTTATTTTATTTTGAGAAATGAATATCCATCTGACTCAACCTTTTAAGTGCGAAGGAGAATGGTATACAATGAATCAGGAAAAAATTGATAAACTTTCAGAACGAATTATGAACGATACTAACTCTGCCTTAAGTTGTCTAACTTTGTATATCGGTCACAAGCTTGACCTTTTTAAAACAATCAAGGAACTGGGTCCAATAAATTCTGAGGAATTGTCAAAAAAGATTAGTTATTCTGAACGATACTTAAGAGAATGGTTAGAGTGTATGACGGTTAATGAATATTTGGAACACGATTCCTCAACAAACAGGTTCTCTATACCAAAAGAGCATGCAGTAGTATTATGCGATCGTGAGAATATTGCATATACAATTCCTTTTATTTACTGGATTCCGAGTTTATCATCTGCATTGGACATGTTACTTGAATCTTTCAAGACTGGTAGTGGTGTTCCTTACTCTAGTTATGGACCTGATATGATATATGCACAAGGTGAAGGAAACAGACCAATGTTTGTAAATGATGTTGCAAAATGGATTTCATCTATGCCTGATATAGCTGATAAATTAAGTTCAAAGGGTGGACGAGTTCTTGATGTAGGTTGTGGCGACGGATGGGCTAGTATTTCGTTAGCTAAATCTTTTCCTTTGACTAAAATAGATGCTGTAGATGCAGATTCTCAATCTATAGATAACGCTAGACAAAATGTTCTTAATGAAGGATTAGAAAATAGAATATCTTTATACCAGTCCCTTATTGAGAAAGTAAACTTTAAAGAAAAATATGATTTAGTCATGACTTTTGAATCTATACATGATATGCCATATCCCATTGAGGCATTGCAAAAAATGAGAAACTTTGTTTCCCCTGATGGTGCAATCTTGATAGGTGATGTTAGTATGAAAGACGAATTAGAAGAGAAGAATGATTTTGCTGGCAAACTATATTATAATTTCAGTGTATTGCTTTGTCTTCCACAATCCGTCAACCATGCAAATTCCGTAGCTACTGGAGCTGCAATGACTACTTCCACTTTTAAGAAATATGCAATTGAATCTGGATTTTCAAAAGTTGATGTTTTGCCAATCGAGCATTTCCTATGGAGATTTTATCGTCTTACACCGTGATAGACAAACCAAATCTGTTTCCTTTGATATTATTTTTATTGTAATCTTTACTTTAGTTTACTATGGTTAAGGAGTTTTATAGGCCCATAGTTTTTGAATTCTTATATCACCTTTTTAATTCCTTCAGATATTCTTTGAAATAATCTGCGATTCTTGTTATATCAGAAGCAGATAATCATTTTCCTTCGTAACCTCTATAATGTTATAATTTTTCTATCTCTCTTAACATCGAAAAAACCAAGCAAATTAGACTTGAAATATTTTATTACTAAACCCCACAAGCTCATTGATCAAAACTATTCTATTCAAATTGTAATAGAACCCTATTACCATAAGGAACTTAATCCCCACGCGCCCAAACTAAGTGCTACTGTATATGGTAATGATATTATTCCTTTTTATCTGTAAAAACTACATCATACAAATGACCATCTGCTTTGGCTATAGACAATACTTTATTCATGCGGATTATTGCCTCCGGATTATCCAGTCTCTTATCAAATGCTTCTTTCCCTTTGTACTGGACGTAATTTACTACCTTTTTCCTATCTTGGCTCTTATGAATACTTGCTGATATGTATCCATCCTGCAGACGCCATACTTGCTTAGTGGTTTCAACAAGAGCATCTACTAGTTGTTGTTGTTTTGACGGATCAACGGTGAATACATTAATCAAAGTGATAATATCCTTGTCTACCTTTATTGTAGTCATATTCTCTGATATTGTAAATACTGATTATTATAATAAAAACTTGAGTTCACCAGAGGCGTCGTTTTGAAACTGTCAACCACAGTCTGAGACTAATCCATATAGTGTATTATTCATCAATTTTGTTGACAGGATTGCATTCAACCTTGAATCGTATCCCCACGCACCCAAACTTAATAATCTCGAATCAAGTAACACTGCTATATCCATGATCCAACGTAGAACAGATTAACGACTAAAGGATATTTTATCATCGAAATTCATCAATATTTAGTTACTTTACTTTTTTTTATCGACAAATCTATATAATTTGAATAAATAAAAAAAATAAAGAATTAAAAATTCAAGCACTTTTTATTACTTTTCTAAAATGCTCTAGATTTTTTGCCATTTCTTCTTTCAAACGACTCAGAGGAAGAAGAAGAATATATCACCATGGAAAAACAAGTACATTTGGCGTTAAACCTAGACAATATTGAAAAGCTGTTTAAAGACCGATATGGAAAACTCTATGCTACAGTAAGAATTGGCCACGATAGACAATTGGAGACATTGTCTATCACGAGTATAAAGTACAAGCGTTATCTGTCCAAATTGTTCGATGACATTATAGACCACCTCGTTTCTTGGGCATAGCTATATCTATTTTAGACATGCAATTATAATAAGATGTGGATATTTAACATTACTGGTATATTAGTCCAATATCGTGATAGGATGCATTTGACAACACAAAGACAATAAAATGACAATGGCATAAAGACTAAATAATATTTCAAGCAATGGATTCGGGTATAGCTTTCAGAACTATTCTGATAAATTGGGTGGATGTTTAAGTACCCTTATATAATACTGTAGAAATTTGTATTTATTTGGAAATACTACAACTAAACGAAATTCTCTTTAATAATCGCAAATTAACCATAATCACTGCAGCAGTTATAGTCGTTCTAATAATATTAAATCTATTAGCTACCCGCCAAATCATTTATTTGAATAACGCTGGTGAGATTGCTCTTTTTACACTTACAACCGTTTTTGGATATGGCATTGGATCTTTAATCCTTTTGGGCTTTACTAGATATATTACTAAGGATCTCTTAAAACGGTCCGTTTTGATGCGAATAATGCACATAATGGTTACCGTTATTCAGTTCTCATTACTTGGAATTTTGCTCTTTATCTTGTATAATAATATCACAAACTGTCCAGAATACTTTACCGTATGTGGTGGAAATGAATACTTTGTCATCGCCTTTAATGCAATGGCCTCTTTGACAACTGCTGCAATCATGGGAATAATTAGCTACAAATTTTTTACTTGGTACAAGGTACACAAAAGAAATTTTGTTGTATTATTTTATGGTCTAGCCGCCACAGCACTTGCGATGTCTATAGCAGGAGATGCTTTTGATAAACTTTTACTTGTTCAACTAGTTAAAGAAGATTCCCCTGATGGGGCAATTCCTATGGCCTCTTTCATTTACAAGGTTTTTGATGAATATGATGGTGCTATAATGTACAAAACAGTAAATCCTGATTATACGACTCTTTACTTGGTACCAAATTCAAACCTGGCACTATATAACCAAATTATTTATCTTACTTCTCTCAGTCCATATATTTTGACTTGGATTGGAACTGCCTTTTTGCTCGGTTACTATTACAAGAAAACTCATAAGCTTGATTTCAAATTCTGGATAATTTTAGCTGCACCATTAGTTCTATATCTTATAGGAAGCGGATTAATATTTTCTCTTCCAGCAGATTTTCCTTACAAGTACGATTTTAGGTTGATATTTCGGGCAGGTACTATAGCAAGCAGTTTATTATTTGGATTGGCTTTTTATTTAATTACTCGAGATTTGAAATCTCCAAAAGTCAAGGATTATTTGACTATAGCAGCCATTGGAATTAGCGCGATCGGTATTGCAAATGAGATTTCTGCTTTACAACAAACATATGGAGTAGCTGCCCATTCACTAGTATTATTGTGCTCCTATCTTTTTAGTATTGGATTGTATTCTTCCGCAATCTCATTATCTCATGATAATGCATTAAGGAATACTGTTAGAAAATCAATGTTAGAACTTGTTCAGGATATAGGAACTGCGCAAATGGAAAAGGATATTGAAGATGCTAGAAATATAGTAATGAAAAAAGCATATGAAAGGGAAATACAAATGCAAAATGATACGGGAATTTCTCCCTCTGCTCAGGACGATGAACTCAGGAAGTATTTAGATGAGATTATCAGCGAAATAAAGACTAAATGAAAATTGCAGCGATATGTTTTGTATCTATTTCATCTGATCCCTCTTGTAACACTTGTCTTCAAAAGTATTTAGAATTGAATGTAAGAGTGCATTGATTCCCTATACCATTTACAAATGGAATCAACTAATATGTCATAATAGAAAAATAAAAATTACTTCCTATCTATCCACATGCAATTGAAATATTGTGAAAGAATATGAAATAAGCTGTGTTGTGAAGGATAATAGTGGAATTATAACTCAGTTGGGATTCAAAGACCAGATATTCATTGTTTAAATTCTTTCGGAAAGATTCTCCTTCTATGTAAATAAAAATGGAAACAGAGTAAAAGTTGTTGTCAGAGAGTCAACAATCGACAATGAATTTTTTCTAACTGATAATGAGATTGTAGATACCGATCACTTGTATTTCTTATCAAAATGCATTAATCCAGGTTAATCAATAGAGATGCCTTTTAACTATATGTAAAAACAATTGTTGTTATTTCACAAGAATAAAGACAAACTTATTCAAAAATGAATCTCCAGTTGTAGTTGCTCTCTAATAGATGAACTATAACTGGATCAAATTGTATAGATTTTTTTGAATCCTCTATTTTGGATGTTCCTAATTCTCTAAAAAAGTCTTCCAATCCGGCAGGAGTGTAAGTTACAAGTAGTTTACCTTGATCTTTTCCAATTTTTCTATAAGAATGATTCACGTCTTTTTCAAACTTTAATACGGTATCTTTGTTTCCCTCGAGAGTTTCTTTTCCATATCTAAAGGAAAAATTGCCTTCAATCACATGCATTACCAATGCTTCGTTTCCATGTTTGTGTAAAGGTATTTCTGACTCTTCCCCCGCAGGAAAAGTAATTTCAATTATGGAGTATTTGTTCTCAGTTTGATTACCCGATATAATAATTCTGTAAAGTATTCCATTTAGGTTATAGTGTTCAATAGATTTATAATTTTGAGAATATACTTCATTATCCTTATTATCGCTCATCGGTAATCAATACTTATTAAAAAAACTTAATATTTAAATAATTTCCAAACTTTATGATTCACACAACTTTAATTAGGATTATGTGTATGCATGTGAATTTATTACAATTCTAACGATTTGTATTAGTCAAACTGAAAGAAATACTCAACAATGTACCGAGCCTTCAAATTTGAGTATTAAAAGTTAGTTCTAGATAACTACCATATATTTCTATTTAACCTTGCATCGTATCCCCACCCGCCCAGACTGTTACTAAACGTCATACTAAAGTCACCGATAATAATCACAAACATGTATAATCTGATCAAAGAATTCGCTGTTATATTAGTAGTTATGGAAACCCTATTATTTTAACACAGGTGACGTTGATAGACTCTATACTCATTTTAATACCAATAAATCAATTTCAAATTTAATTTTACTCGAAAATGAACCTACGAATACATCATGGAATGAATGATATTTTTACATAGGTAAACCAGATGGATTTCAACATCCTTTTGCTCAACCTATTTAGAATATGAATTTAATAGAATAGTGAATTAAAGGGTCAATAAAAAACTTGAGTATCAGTTTAACTAAATTTTCACTTTCTCATATTCAAAATTCACAGGATAAATGTGATTAAAATTATCTTCCTACTACGAAAATATTCGAAGAGGTATTCGGATACTTCTTAATGAAGAAATACAATGTAGTTGGTTCTATTATTAAGAAATATATCAGAAAGAAGGTAAATGAAGGAGGAGACTTCTTATATGATGAAATAAGATTTTAGAGAAATTGATATCTTTATATCTTTATATCTTTATATCTTTATATCTACATCCCTGTAAAGGCATCTATAGAAAATGGTGTTAAAAAACGTTCTCTCCAAAACAATAGTAAAAATCGGATTGTTATCGCTTATTCAAATAATTTTTATTATTACCATTTTCAGTATATTAATCTATATTCAGTCACAGCAAACCTTGTTGGGAAATACTGTTAATATAGCGGGTAAAAATCGTTTTCTTACACTAAATGTCCTTTACGAAATATCCGAATTTTTGAGTAAATCTCCTTCTGCTACCATGGGTCTCGAGAATTACAATACTTCTCGCATTAGTAATGCAGAACAACAACTAGCATCTAACATCATGGTTTTAAAAGATGGTGGTATTACTTCAGCAGTACAGTTAAAACCGCTTCCCAGTGATTTTTTGAATAGTTGGAACAAAGTAAATTCACACTGGACAGATTTTAAAACAATATTAAATGACCAAATCTATGATAAATTCGCAACAGAGAATATTAAAATTAACACAGCAATTAATCAAACAGTAGGCACCCATTTAGATAATTCTTTAAAAGAAGAACTTATTTCAAAGGCTTTTAATCTCGTTAATTCATCGGATGCTTTAGTTACCCAAATAGGTCAAAAAGTTGAAAGCAACTGGGATGAATTAATCAAATTGCAGATTATTTTTGGGATTTTGATTGTAATATTAATTCTTTTCATTTTGTTTATATTACACCGTTTGCTTAAACCCATTACCTTACTAACAAGAGCTACTTCTGAGATAAAAAAAGGCAATTTGGAGGTATCAGTTGACTACAAAGGTGGAAATGAACTATCGGAGCTTACTGAATCATTTAATTCTATGGTATCTACTATCAAAAGAGATGTTAAAAAACAATCTGAAATGACCGACCAGTTGACAAAATTAAATGTACAGTTAAAAGACAATGACAGGGCAAAGAATGAATTTATCTCTATGATAAGCCATGAATTAAGGACACCGTTAGTTCCAATTAAAGGGTATACTGAATTGCTCTTAAAACCTCAAAAGATTGGTGAATTGAACGAAAAACAAGCGAAGGCTGTTCAAATAATTTATAGAAATGAAAAAAAACTGGAATCGCTTGTAGAGAATATACTAGATATTTATAAATTTGATATGGGCATAATAAACCTCAACAGAAAAGAGGTCCCAATATTGCATCTCTTTAATAACGTTATAAATGATCTAAAAACTGGAATAGAAGAAAAGCAGGCTACCATAGTAACAGAAATTAATACAACAACAGTACAAAACGTTGTTTGTGACGAGAAAAGAATAGAACAAGTACTATCCAATTTAATTAAGAATTCTCTTGATTTCATTCCAAATAAATCTGGAAAAATTATCTTAAAAGTAGAGGAATTAAAGGAAGCATATAATGTTCAAACTCCTGGTAAAAACTATCTCATATTTTCAGTAGAAGACAATGGTCCGGGTATTCCAGCAGATAAAATGGATAAACTATTTCACAAGTTCTATCAAATCGACACCGCTTTTGCAAGGAAATACGGTGGAACCGGCTTAGGTTTGGTAATATGTCGAGATATAATCGAGGCACACGGTGGTAAGATATGGATTGATAAAGAATATAATCATGGTGCAGCCTTTAGATTTACAATACCTTTTTAAACCGAGATGAATTATGGATATATCTTTTAGTTCTTAAATAATAAAATGCATTATATCTGCATCTGAAGCATTTGAAATAAAATAATTTGTTATCTTTAGTCAATTATTATATTGATGTTCTTACTATGGCGTTAGAGGATTTCGTGGTTCGTTAAGCGTCTAAATTTGGACATATAGATGATAGAATGCTCATGTTTAACAATTATGATATATTCTATACAACATAAATTAAACAAGTAAAATATATCTATTATCAAACCCTCCGGTGACATTTAATCAAATCTGCTCTACTCTTAATTCTTATTACTAAATTGCATTGAACCCCACTAGCACAAGGAACTTAATCCCCACGGGCCCCCTTCATAACTGAATCCTTTTTTAGGCCCAATGTGAAGGATATCGTAGGAATAAAGTTGCAGCCATTCCAGTATAGCGAAATCGAATCCCGTATGGTAAATTCTCCATATTTTAGATTTATTTATGCATTAAAGGCTCCTGAAACAAAAAGACAGTATCCTAAGCGATTGGAAGTTTTTTTAGATTATTTGAAACTACAAGGATCTACTATCGATGAGAAGGCTAATCAGTTTTACGAATTTATTATACAGGATCCTAAGACTTTTCAAAATGCGTTTTTAAACTATATCCTCTTTCAAAATGATAGAGCTAGAAGAGGAGAGATATCTGAATCCACTATTCCTAACTATTACAAACCTGTAAAATTGTTTTGTGATATGAATGATGTTGTTATTAATTGGCGATTAGTAACCCGAGGTATCCCAAGGATAAAGCCAGTTTGAATGATCCCTTCCAGATCCTGTAGTCGACGATTATACGAACCCTAAATAATAGTCAAATTTGTTACTAATCCCCACGGATGCTGTTTCCTATATCTATATAATGCATTTCTTATTTGGCTCATCTTTTAGTATTCTTCAATTATTAAATTCTAGTATTGTTAATACCTTTACCATGCCGCGATTCTTATTTCAACCAGACCCAATAGATGGTTATGAATTCAATCCCATTCCTATAGACATACATTTAGGGATAATAAAAATCCCTACTGAAGAGATTTTAGATGATTTTGGGATAAATGCTACGGAATCTGTGATTGTAGGAACTGATAGACTAGAGGTCCTAAATAGAATACAATCAGCATTTGCTCGAGAATTTATGGATTATGGGAAACTTAAAGAATCAGATATTCGACCTATGGATTATAAAACTAAACAAGCATGGTCAAGGATTAGAAAGCATATTAAGAATACAAATCACGTTTAAGAAAAATCCAGTTTGTCGTTGTCGTTTAAAACTGTGATATCCTCAAATTACTATGGATCCAACCACTTCCATTGCAAGGAACTATATTCTACAGATGCATGCAACGGTTGTAAAATTGTAATGAAGACTACATTATCTAACAGAGTTATTTTGTTATCAAATCGGAAGTAAGGTGTTGTTAAGGTTTTGAATATATCTTCATTAATCCTATGGAGAAAATGTATCAAAGAAATGACAAATAGATTTGATTTGAGTTTCAATTTTCATTAATTGACCAAATTTATCATCATGATTTTGACGTGAGCTGTTGTTTGATCAGATTAGTAAAATCTGAATCTGACATTTTTCTTTTTGCTTGGATTATAGCTGAAGCATCATTGCCCACTGTAAATCTTAGTTGCGTATAATCTGAATTAATTGCTTCTAATATGACCTTTGCCACTGCTTCTGGTGGTGATGATTCTGGATTATTGACCATTGATTGAAAATAGCTTTCTATTCTTTGAGTCAGTGAATAGTATGGTGATTTTTGATCTAGGGCTTTTTTAGCCAAGACACTGGAATTCATTATGTTGGTTTTGATAAAACCCGGTTCTATTAGAATTACCTTAATTCCAAAAGGTTCTAATTCGTATGACATTGATTCACTTAGACCCTCCAATGCAAACTTAGTACGATTGTAGGCGGATAGAATCGGAACACCTACTTGTCCTCCAACTGAACTTATATTCACTATTGTACCACCACCTTTCTGATTTCTCATTGTGGGTAGAACTGCCTGTGTTACTCTTATAGCCCCAAAAAAGTTTGTTTCAAATTGTGCCTTTATTTCTTCAATGGACAAATCCTCCAAAGCTCCAAAAATGCCATACCCTGCATTGTTTACCAGAACATCGATTCTCTTACCCTCTTCAACTATTTTGTCTATTGTGTTCTTAACTATGGAATCATCATTAACATCAAGCTGAATGATTTGTAACTGTAATTTTTCTTTGTTTGCTATTTCCCTTATGTTTTTGGATTTCTCAATATTGCGCATAGTAGCAAATGTTGAAAATCCATTCCTGGCCAAGATGAGTGCAGTTTGATATCCAATTCCGCTAGAACTACCCGTCACAACTGCAACTTTGTTTTCTTTTATAGACATAGCAAAAAATAAGAGTAAGGTTATATAAATTAGTGAATCATGATAGAAAACAGAATATTGTTGATTATTTTCGAGTGAAATATTAAAGATTAACATTAGTTTTAATGTATTAGAACCCTATTACCACTAGGAACTTAATCCCCACGCGCCCAAACTTAATGATACTTGGTTTTTCAATATTATCTAATTATCCTACAAGATCGTGATCAAAGATGAATCTCGCAATGCAAACAAAGTATATGTTGCATAAGAAATTCTCTTTCTTATGGTAATGGTGACAAGACCTTATCACCATCTAATGTGCTAAGCCCATCACCTTTTGTTGGAATACGTGGACTAGTGTTCTCTCCACTGTTAGTATCATCTTCTACTCCAGAAGTGGGTGGCATGCTAGGACTTGTATCTTCATTGTTAGTATCATCTTCTACTCCAGAATTAGACGGTATGCTAGTGTCTTGATTGTTTGAATCTTCTCTTCCAGGTTCTCTAGGTGTACAGTTGCTTGGAGGATTAGTATCAGCACACACTGTACAGTATTTTGTTAAACCCTCTGGATCTGCTGGATCTGGAATATAATCACAACATTTTACAGTATACCCATCAGTTACTGGAACGCACCAATAGGATGGTTTTGTTGGTTTTGCCATTACACCCGATGAAATTGATCCTGCAATAAATATCGCAACTAGCAATGTCATACCAAATACGATTAGTATATTATTCATACAACCATCATTATTTTAACAAATTTAAAAGCATTTCCAAGTAATAAAGAAAAAATTACGAATATGTAAAAATGATCTACAATTATTGATGACAGATGATATTGTATTTGAAATCGCGATAAATTCTTTATATTTTTCTAATTGTCTAACTTATTAGTATCTATTTTAAGGAACCAATATCAGCACTAATCCCCACGCGCCCAAGCTCAATGATACTTTAATTGATAATGATATTATGACTTGAGAGGAATTTGAACCTATTTCCACACTCTCGTGTCAAATTAATTCCACATTCTATTTACTTTGAAACTTGTTTTCAGGACTATATTCAAGCGAACACAGAGATACAGAACTTGGATGACATATGACTCTATGTCCGTCTATCGTCTATTTGATCTGACTCATTACATTATTTTCAAAACTTGTAGATATGGCGACTCAAATTGGATTAGAAACCTGAAATATTTGAAGAAAATTCTTTACCAAAAAGGATTTTTAATATACTTTTGATCCCATCTATACTTATTAGGACCGCTAATATCCTATTACTCATGACTAATCCTTATTTACAAGAATATATTTTTGAATCAACCGAATTAATTAAAAAAGAAAACAGGATCTTCAAATTAAGAATTCTGGGGTGAATATAGATGAGTGATAATAAAAAGGCAATGAGAAAATTAAAACTACACGTAGGAATGTCCATTGATGGTTGTATCGCAGGACCCAACAATGAAATGGACTGGATGAACCTCAACTGGGATGAAAAATTCCGAGAATATGAAGATAAGTTGCATCAGCCAGTCGATACCATTCTCCTGGGAAGGAAAATGACTAATGAATTTATCACAACTTGGTCTGATTTTGCAAAAAAACCCGATGACTCCTGGTATCCATTCGCTAAAAAAATGATGGAAACACCAAAAATTGTTTTTACCAAGACGCTCAATAAATCAGAGTGGCCAAATACTGAAATAGCAACAGGCGACCTAAAGGAAGAAATTAAAAAGTTAAAGAGCCAAGAAGGTGGCGGAGATATTATAGTTTATGGTGGTGCTTCATTTGATTCTTCTTTGATTAAGGAAAACTTGATTGACGAATATTATTTGTTTATCAATCCTGTTGCGATTGGCAATGGTAAGACCATATTTAAGGATCTAAAGGAGATTCGTAAATTATCCCTTGTTGAATCAATCACGTTTGACTCTGGAACAGTGTTGCTCCATTATGAAGTAAAGAAAAATTGACGATAATACTTGAATAAGAAAGAAATTAATTCTTTGAACATTTTTTAACATAATCCAAATCATCAACAAATCTGTCCGATTTCTTTCTGCATTTCGTAAGATTCTATTCAACCTTGAATCGTATCTCCACGCACCCAGACTGTTACTAAAGATAAGACCAAAACCATCGACATTAATTACAAAGAAGATTAGTCCGATCAAAGAATTCACTGTGATATTAGATATTATAGAACCCAGCTAGTTTGGGATTCCATGAACTAATTCTAAAGGTGCTAATATGTCAGGCTAGTGAATTTATATCGCAAATTTATCGAAAGTAGATTGCTATGTGTTCTTGGTCTTATAGGTTGATTACTCCTTATGGCTTATCCTTATTTATCTAATCTCTAACAAAATTCTCGAGTCTTTTGGTATACCAATTCCAGCCCTCATTATGTTCATCATATTGAATTCTATCTACATTTGTAAAGCCGCTATGAATTAAAGTAATTTTCGTTTTATCATTGTCTAGCTGTTCAAGTTTCCAAGTAACAATAGTATTTTTGTTATATTCTGGTTTCGTTGTAAAGTTCCAAGTATAAGAAAGTTCTTTATTTGGGATGATACTAATAATTGTTCCAATAACATCATGATCCTTTTTCTCTTTTGTCACCTCCTTTGAAAATCTAAAAAATACTTTTCCTCCAGCCCACGGTTCTATGGTCGCTATGTTGGGAAACCACTGAGTTAATAGCTCGGGATCAATTAGAGCTGAATATACTTTATCTACTGAGGCATTGATTACTATTTCTTTCTTAATTATATCATAATCTTTTTCTTTCATTTCTTTCTAATTCCATGATTCCTTTCTTTGTTACTTGTCTCCTCGACAAACTCTTTAAGATCATTGAGACTATGACCCCACATCTTATCAAAAAAATCCTTTATTTCCATTGAAGTTTTAGGATTAATTGAATATCTTTTTTTTTGCCCTTCTCTGGTTTCTTGAATCAAATCAGCATCCTTTAAAATTCTTAGATTAGTAGAAACTGCAGCCAACGTTGTATCAAAATACTTGGCAATCTCAGTAGGATACATATCCCGTTCTCTCAACAGTAGTAATATTTGTCTTCTACTGTCCTCAGATAGTACTTTCCAAACCGAAGGCGCCATTACTATAATAAATTAGTTGTACAGTTATTTAAATATTTAAATAACAGCGGTTATACTTATTTCCAATGTCCATGAATGAGCACGAAAAGAGAACTGGAAAAAAAGATAAAGACCTCTCGAAAGACCATACTATTGTTAAGCAAGATGAATGGATAAAAGCTCGTAAAGATTTACTAACCAAAGAAAAAGAGTTTACCGTTGTACGTGACCAACTTAGTCAACAGAGACGAGATTTACCTTGGGTTAGGGTTGATAAAGAGTATGTTTTTGATGGGTCAAACGGGAAACAAACATTATCAGAACTTTTCGATGGTAGAAGTCAACTTATAGTCTATCATTTCATGTTTGATCCAAGCTGGGATGCAGGATGTCCAAGCTGTTCATTTTGGGCTGATAGTTTTAATAATATAATTATACACCTGAATCAAAGAGATGTGAACATGATCGCTATATCGAGAACACCATATGACAAAATAGCTGAATACCAAAAACGGATGGGGTGGGATTTTAGTTGGGTCTCTTCTTATAATAATGACTTTAATTTCGACTATCATGTGTCTTTCACTGAAGAGGAAGTAGTAAAGAAGAACGCGTTTTATAATTACATGATACAGGACACAGGTATTTCAGAGATGCCAGGCGTCAGTGTATTTTATAAAAACCCTGAGGGTCATATTTTTCACACTTATTCAGCATATGCACGGGGTATAGATATATTGAATGGAGCATACAACTACCTTGACCTGGTTCCCAAGGGTCGAGATGAGGCAGGTCATGAAAATGCCCAATTCTGGGTTCGTCGTCATGATGAATACAATAAATAATTGCTATCCACTCATTTAGTCAACGGATATTTTCATATAATTTTTATCATTGTACAGTTATAGTAGGAAAATAGGTACAAGAATCTACAATTTCCCTGCCACTAAGAATATGTCCTTTTTCTATCGTTGTTGATTTTTACCTGAACCTTTGCAATAGAACCCCACTTCCACGAGGAACTTAATCCCCACGGATGTATTCAAGTTAATCAAAATTAAAGTATAATTGATAGGCCTATTTGATAGATCACTATTGGATAATACCATTCGGACTAAAATGGTTTGGAGCACGGGTGATTACAAAAGTATTGGTAGAATGCTTTCACCTGTATCTGCTAAACTAGTTAGGCTTATCAAGATTAAATCTTCAGATTCAGTATTAGATGTAGCATGTAGATTCGGTAACACAGCAATAACTGCACGTAGATTAGGAGCAAAAGTAACGGGGTTAGACATTACACCCGATCTTTTAGTATTTGCAAAGGAAGAAGAAGTTATTGCGGGTTATAACGACATTGTATGGAAAGAAGGAAATGCAGAAAGATAAAAAACATTATACCCGTTAGTATGAAACAAAAATTATCTATAAGATATTTGTAGAGTTGTTTTTCACATGAAATAAGGATAATTTAAGAAGACTCATTATCGAGATTATCTATTCATTTAGCTATTTCTAAATCCTAAAACTAGTTTGAGATAATTCCAGATCTGAAATTAGTTGTTGGCAATTTTAAGATACCAAACAATGTGGTCATAGCTCCTACAAAGGATATACAAAATATTTCTAGTGTCGATAAACTTACAACAAATGAGTTACAAAAAATCGTTGTTGGTCAGGATTTATTTACCAAACAACTCAAAGGAATTGCTAATGTAAAACGGAATAATACTTTGGAATGATAGTCCTATCAAACTATTAAATTTGACAACAAATAATAACATTACCATCGCAGCAAACTTTACAACTTTAACTTAGGAACTATTTTTCCTTTTTTTAAAAAATATTTAGAAATATTGAGATTTAATGTGAACAGTTCTTGAACTCTGTTAGTTTCATTAAATAAAAAATATTTAAAATCATCAATAAGTTAAATGAACTCGTTCCTAACCATAATAAAAAAAGAGGATGTTATTTGGAGGTGGCTAGAGATGAAGGAAATTTACCTTGTAATTGAAGTTTAGGTTGAGGTTGATTTACTGGTTCATTTTCTAATACCATATCGCCATCCAATACTGAACCTAGGTTTCGGCCATTTTTCCCTTCTAGCGCGTTAGGCACTTCTTTACAATTGGATTTTTGACCTGTTTCAAGATTTACGTCACACTCTGTGCATTTAATGTTGTCACTTGGGCCATCACAACATGTCTCTTTATTCGTGCCATTATCATACGAGCAATCAAGAAAACCGTATCCGCTATTATCTACTGCGAATACTCCGTTTAAGGCTGAAGTATTTGTCAGAAATAGAGCCGTAACAGCCATCATGCCTACTGCCAGAAATATGTTTTTTGGATTTATTTTGTTGAATTTATTCATAGTTTCACTCACTATAAAAAATATTAAAGCATTACTAATTTTCTGTAATATTCTTAGATTCTTAATCTCTTAGAATTATAGATTCGGGAAATAAAATCAAAATAATTATTTTCATATATACAGTTAAATGAATTACAATATTCAATTAAATTCATTGAACCCATTTACCTACCTTATTCAAACCCCTTGCGCCCAAACCGAAGAATATGAGATTAAAATCATTTTGTGAGTATCAATTATTGGATTATGGCGATTTTATATCCTTATGTTAATATCATCTGGTCCAATTCAAGTTGAATAGTTTGAATTTGCTGACAAATAAAAATGATCCATAAAAATAGTCATTTTAGTTAGTGTTATACAAAACAAAAGCGAGAAAAAATGATGTCAAATTAAATTGTGATTTTGAATGTCCTGCTATCCATGATATCAATATTTGCATTTAAATACTCATGAGTCTCTAAGATGTTTTTAAAGACTTCTTTTAATATTATTGGGGACAATAATATTTTTAATTTCAAATGAGTTTCATTATCTGATATCCTTTCAAAAGAAATAGAGTCGTCAGAAAACTCTATTGATCTGGAGATTACATTTTCAATACTCTCTATTGATTTTATTGGCTGTTGCTTTGATTTGATAGTATCTTTATCTTCTATTTCTCGTGACATTTTATCTAGACACCAGTTAAATGATCTATCTGATAATATAAAAGAGAATAGGATAGAATCATGGACTCCATTTAACGAGATATCTATAGTTTGAAAACATCCTATCTCTCTTGTGAATACTAAAAACAGAACGCTTTCAGAATATGTTTACGATGGTCTGTATTTGTACTTTCTTGGGTTGTCAACCGGAAACGTTTCTAAAGCAATGCTCTTCTTACACAAGATAAAGAGAAGCCATGTTGCAATCTGTATGGAACTGGATACAAAGATATAAACTCAAAAAAAAACATCAAAGAGAAAGAAAATTGACAAACACATAGTTGATGAGACATTAATCAAAGTTTGAACAGAGTACACCTGCTTATGGGTTAGAATTGAGCCAGACAGAAAACAGGAAAATTCATACACTATCTATCTCTAAGGAGAGAAATATGTTTGTAGCAGAGAGAAATTTATCTCAGGTCTAGTCAAGATTCATGGCAATCATCCAGTATCAACAGATGGAGGTACATGGTATCCACAGGCTTGCAAGTTTCTAAAGTTAAGACATCACATACATTCTAGTTTGGAGAAAAGTCTGATAGAACGTACTATGCAGTACATCAAGGACAGAACCAAAGAATGCTTCGATGATTACTTTCCATGTAGACTAAAGAACTGTAAATTAAAGCATGTGAAGAATTGGCTTAATCTATTTGTAAACTATCATAACAGCGAATTAAACATTATTAAGTGAACAGAGCCATTATTTTCAATATCGTATTCAACTACTGAATCTATAATTCTATAACCTCCTTCCTATCTATTCTTAATATTGTTATTATTTCCATCGTACTGATGTAATTATTAAATAGAAGAATCAATAATTAGGTTCTTATCAACATAGGGCTTAAAACTATAGTATGAATTTATATCCGTTATAGAGATGAGGTATAAAATTAAAAAAATTACATAGTGTTTTGGTGTTCTTACAAAATAAAATAAATTGTATCCGAAGCCTCCGTGGGTCCGGTTTTTAGTTATAATTTCAAATCCTTTTCTAATTTGAAAAACTTGCTCTTTTTGTTATATGTCGACTAACATTCATACTTAACCGGCTTAGTTCATGCAATTCCGGAGGTTCGGAAGCACCGGATGCATTTTTCTCTATGTTACATTTTTCAGAAAAAAAGTGTTATGATAGTTGATGATGAAACAAAAACTATCTTACCAAGTTTATTTCTCATTTGATCTTTATATTATTAGACATCTTTAATTTTTTAGATTAACCATAAGTTCTTGTAAAATTGTACTGTTACCCATGACTTACAGAAGACGAATGATAAACATCGAGAATATTAAGGTGATTAAAAGTCCAAGTTATTTACTTCGCATATTTGCACGTGCATCAAGTTTTGCTATTCTAATTGGCTCTGGAATAGAACCTTGGAGTGTAAAGTAATTAACGATGGTGGATGCTTCCATCGAACTCATTCCCCAGTATCTTACGAACAGAATCTTACCCGTCTTTAATAGGATTTTATCTCGTCGTCCTAGTTTACGATATTGTTCTAATTTCAGATTGAAATCATTGGAAAAGTGATGTCGTATTGTGCCTTCCAGTCCTTCTGAATCATTGAATGTTATTGCAATAACTGGAACATTGGTATTTTCTTCAAGCTCATTTCCATCTATTATATTGTACATGCTTATTATCAGACCATCAAGCATTATGCAATTGATGTCGTTTCTATTTAATGATCTATACATAGACAGGATGTTTTGCGTAGAATCATTTCCTTCAATCGTTACATTTCCAAAAACCATACCATCAATTATCAAATCACGGCACATTACCACTCCTGCAAGCGTAGAACAAGTATTGTTTTTTTTGAAAACTTTCAGCTATTCCTAGAACACGAATGCCTCTTTTCTCAGTATGAAACCTCATTCTATCCCTCCTTCTTCTTTAGATATGAAACATCGTACCTATAACTGGAATTCTTATATACAGTATACAATTCTTGGTAAAAATGCTTAGCTCTCTACTTTTCAAGTTTGAAGTGAATTATCTCAGATCCTCAATGAAGATTAATCATTAAATAGCGAGGTATTACGAGTTTAGCATTCTGAAAGGATTAGTCAAATAAATAGATCTCTTGTGCAAAATGCCCAAGCATCTTTATTTATCTCTTTATATGATTAACTTATTCTTTTTGTTATTGTTCTAGGTAGACTATACAACAAGTCATCGTAAAATGCATATTTTCTCTTTATACGTAATGAATCAAAATGTGTCTACTGGTTCCAAGGGTCCGGATTAGCAATTAGTTATGATCATAAGTCAATCATGGTTAGCCCTTTTGAAAATGAAAAGTAGTATATTGATTTTCAGTATTAATTCAAACCTCGGAAGTACGGAGGCTTCGGAGGCAATTTGTTCTATTTTATATAAACTAAAAAATTCGATTTTTCCCTGCACTTATCCAGCTATCATTTTTGACGATGGACGGAGTAGTCGCATCTCGTGAAAAAGCCTTAGTTGAATATAGAGAAAGTGTAAATAACATAAAAAAATACAGAAACAAGGACTATTGATAAATTCCTTATCATCTATGCTTACGAAATAATACTTTAGAAAATATATAGATATGTGCTAAAATCAATAATTGACATTTAAATTATGATAATATGAGAAATTTAACAATATCATAAAGTATTTATCAAAGATATTTATACTAGAAAAATCTATCTAAAGATACATGAACAATATCAATGTATTCGTAGTTTTAAGTATCGTAGCAGCAGCATCTTTATTTGCAGCAGGATCAATGGCCACTTCAGTCTTTGCAATGAGTCATGAAAATGCAACAATGACTATGGATAATAGCACAATGCCGATGGATAATATGACCATGACAATGGATAATTCCACTGGTATGACAGACAATGCAACAATGGCCGTTAACTAAAATAACATAAAAAATTTTTATTTTTTTATTAGAAGATAGGCTCTATCTTTACATTATAACAAGGCGTTACTACTTGATAATTTAATTTGGAACAAAATATATACATATTAACTGAAAATCTGAAGATAATAAAATTTATGGCTTTATGTGGAAGATATCTTAACTTGTTTCAATAACAATATGGAAAGACTGGACTATTTAATAGATTAGGGGAGAAATCGTCTGCGAACAGAGATTCTCAACTGCAGTCCTAATCTACTATTTGCATGAACAAATGACTCGCAGTCGTAGATCTGCGATAGTTGCTTTAATGGTTATAAGATATTAAGTCTTTTGGTAGATGCTGAAATCAAAAACGTATTGACAAATAGATTTAAGTTTTCACACACTTCTCTCGTGCAATTTCTTTCCAATATTTCTATTCATCTTCTAGAATTGAATAAACGATTTTCTAATCCTCCTAATAGGTAAAGGCTCGATGCTTAGAACGACTATAACCAAACCAATAAATCCTAATGAAAGTAATGTCTCGATAAATTGAGCTAACAAGTCCACAAATCAACCTACTCCATTAACAGTATCTGAAACAAATTTTGTCTCTGACTTCTATATTGTTGAGTCTCACCTAATTACAATTTTGAGGGTTAATCGAACAACAAAGGAATACTAGGGCAGTTTAACCGAACCCTTATACCATAAGGGACTTAATCCCCACGCGCCTAGACTGTAACTAAGAATTGTACCTAATTCTGCGTATTTAAGGACAAATATAGTTAGTATGATCAAATAATTCTCGGTGATATTAGAGGTTATAGAACCCTACTACCACCGTGACCCTATCCCAAGTATAAGAACAGGTGCTAATTATTATATCCATACCTTCAATCTAGAAGACTAGCATTTCAGGATGTATTAGTTGATAAATGTTTGTTCCACTTTTCAACTTCGACATCAAATCCCTTTAATTGTTCTTCAAATTGTGCGTCCCTAAGTCCATCGGGCCTAAGAAACGTCCAGGTCGTGGTGCTACCATAACCATTATTGATTATCCTAACATACACTGTCCATGATAAACCTCCACCTTCAAATAAATGGTCTAGTATTCCGAGTTGTCTGTTATTATCTACGATCTTTAATCGAGCACTGCCTGCAACTACATGATTAAACGTATACCAATCATCCATGTCTTTGATAATGTTACTGATAGCACCTCCTATCTCCAAATTCTTTGCATCTTCAAAAAAATTAAACACAGTATCTTTACTTTTCTGAGATACCATAATCTTCACTATGGTTTTTTTTGGCTCTAATTGAATTGTAGAACTCATATCATTAATTGGCTACGAGCAATACATAAGTATCACTTACCCCCTTAGGGGTTATAATGAGGACAACCAAGATCGCATGATTGTGAACAAAAACTATGTTGAGCAGTTAACTAGTTTAGGATTGACTCAAGGTGAAGCAAAAGTATTCTTAGCAATGATACAAATTGGACCATCAAGGGTAGGAAAAATTGTAGAAATATCTGGTGTATCTCAATCCAAGATTTACAATGTGTTAGACCGTCTTGTTCTAAAGGGATTGGCAAGTTACAATATACAAGACAATATCAAACATTTTCAGTCATTGGAGCCTTCACGGCTACATGAATATATTCATAAAAAAGAAGATGAAATAAAGAGACAGAAGGAAGGTATTACACAGCTCGTTAATGATTTGACCAAGAATATCTATGCAACAAAGAGAAGTACTTCTGAAATATTTGTAGGAGAGAGGTCATTGCGTTCAGCATACATGACCCTATTAAGTGATGCCAAGAAAGGAGATATGCTAAGATATTTTTATCCTTATCCTAATGCTCATGAGAATGCGTCTCCTTTTTATTCTAGATTCTACAAATATCAAAAATCAAAAGGATTGGTTGAAAGAGGAATAGTTACCATAGACTTTAAAAACTCTAAGCATTTTAAAGAAATTCCAAAGGATGTAAAACTTCGTTATGTTAATTTTCCATTACCAGGAACTATTGATATGCTTATGAACAAGCTTCTAATAGTGGACTGGAAAACAATAACAGGTATTCTGATAACTTCTAGTGAAATAGCAAGTATTTTTATAAACTATTTTGACAGTATATGGAGAATAGCTAAAAGATAACCTGATTACATTTAATATGTAAATCGATAGTTAAACCCATAATACAATTAGAAGAGCTCTTGAGTTTTATTCATCTACTTTGAGTTCAAAACTGTGATATCTATAAATTGCATTAGAAACCTATTACCACTCGGACCTTAATCCTCACGCGCCCAAACTTAATGATACTTTATATGGTAATGATTTAGAATTGATTTAAATAGTTAATCTGTTAACAAATCAACTAGAAATTCAATATTAAGAATATGTATTATATACTATGATATTCATGTTAGTAAATCATGAGTATTTCAACCCTATTCATAATTACCATTGCAATTGCAGGTGCAGCATTAGGTATAGGCAATCTGACAACTTCGATACAAACACAAACACCAACAACTTCAGATCTACCTATGACTACGATTAACGAAACAAATACAAATTCAACAGTTGATGTATTAAATAAAACCTTACCGGCCGAAAATGCAACCGATGCAGTCCCCGTAGTTCCTATGTAAATACGACATACATATACGAAATATGGAATATAGAGATCATATCATATTTTTTGATACTTTTTCGGTTATTATGTTCTTAATTTATCCACCACGCGATAGCATTATTTATTATATTGGCCTTCAGATTTTAGAAGTCTAAACTGAATATATAAGTAGATATCTTAATAATTTCATCTTTTCTATAGGTGTTATATCATATCTTCTTTTATGCCTGTCATTTGTTTTATGCCTGTCATTTGTTTTATGCCTGTCATTTGTTTTATGCCTGTCATTTGTTTTATGCCTGTCATTTGTTTTATGATGTCTATATTCTTTCAATAAATCATACACTACCATAGGTAGAGATTCTATTCAATATTGAACCGTATCCCCACGGATATATACAAATAGAGAGAGTATATTTAGACTTCACATAAGGTTTGGACTATTCTTATTTTGTTGATCTTGATATATACCTGATCTGATCCATAGTGTATCAAATATTGTAGCGTATGATGAAACAGTTGATTCGCTATTCGAATATGTGGCTAATCCTAATAGATCAACCAGGTCGTCAGCATAATCAACATTTTCTTTAACAGTTTTGTTTGATTCTATGATCACTATAGTTTCCCTATCTGAAATGAAAACATTTAGCCTATCGTAAACAGCACTGGTAATATGTTGTATCTCTAACTGGCTAGGATAATCTCCTTGCAAATTGTAAAGATTTTTAAATCGAACTTCAGTGTTATGTGCCTTTGTAATTTTCTCTACGTGAATTATTACCTGTATATGATTGCCTTCTCTTAGTTGTTCTTTTAGTAAACTTGTTAATCCAATTTCATTTTCAAATAGTCGATAGGTCTGATTATTTGAGATTATCAATTGGATTTCTTCAGTGGAAGAAGTAAGTAGTTTAAGGATTAAATCAAGAGTTTCTCTAGGATCTTGGATCGTTTCAATAAATTCCCTTTTCAGTCCTTCTTCTATTTCTTTTATTCTTCTCTTAGCGGGTATTGCTTTTCTCCAAAGCATATCAAAAAAATATTGTTGTTGTTCTGCTAATGCTCTTAAAGTGCTACATATAAGAAGTGGGGGAGGGGCTGATTCAGTTGATTTCGCACTTGCTCTATAATATATCCAGTCTCCTATTCCAAAATTCCCTTTTATTTCATCTAAATGTCTAAGTTCACATAGTTTGATTAATTCTTTACAGTATTGGATATTATCTCCTGTAATCTCAGTAATTATTCTGACCTTAATACCTCTGGCTTGAAGTTTACGAAAGGCAACAGCAACTTGAGGAATAGCAGTGTAGGAATAGGGAACATTTTTGTCTGCACAAATATCTGCATATTCTCTTAATTCTGACCATAATTCATTATTGATTTTTATAATATTTTCAGGACCATAGATAACTTCTGTTTTTTCTTCAGGTGGGTCATCTCGAGAAGTCAAATAGAATAGCAAATAAGTTGTGAAACCATAAAAAGTTTTAATATCTTGTAAATATTAGCGTATTTTTTAAAATACTCAGTAAAGGAAACAAGATTTTTCAATAACTGCGAAATTTTTAACAAATAGTGATACTATATGATTTTGTGAATGAATCAACGCTTAATCAATTGCTTGCCTCAAAAATGCGAAACCCCGTAATAACTGATATAATCACAGATCCTCATTTGATGTTTGAATTTGTCCGTAGAGGTTTACCACAAATAAAAAGAGGTCATCAAACAGTATGGGATCCTGCAATATTTGATTCTGCGTATAAATATTTTCAAGACGGATTCAGAGTTGTTGAGAAACAGATTGAAAAAAAAGAAATTCGATTAGACTTGATCGTTGAAACTACTCCTGAAAATATTGACAGAGTAAGATCTTTAATATTTCCAAATCTACGTCATGTTGATAACCTGCGTGGAAACATGGCTATAGCCGACCAACTCGGATATATGGTATATATTTTCCATCATGATAGTGATCTACCTGATCAAACTTTATTTAGTAATAGTCCTGACTTGGTAAAAAGACAAATTACCTTATTTGAAAAATTATGGGAAATTAGTATCCCACTTTCTGTTAGAATAAGAGAACTAGATAGGAATGATCAACCAAAGTATCAAAAGTTAATTACTGACCTAAATGAATTCAAGGATGAACTTGATTACGCGATAGAACAAAGTAGAAAAGAACCTCTAATTTTTTCATCCTTGAGATCATTAAATCAGTTATTTATGAATCGGAGTAATATTGGTAAAATTCAATCCGCTCAGAAAAGGGGAGTTTCAGTTAAAATATTAACCGATGAAACCGACGAAACATTTTCGAAACAAGTTTCAGCATTAAATCTACAAAATGAAGATAATCTAGTAACATATGGCTATGGTAAAAGCCTTTGTTGCTTCAATGAAATGGTTGTCTTAACAGATGGAAAACATGTATTACAGACAAAACACCAACAAGATGGGAAAATATTTGCATCGTCTTCTAATGAAGAACATACAGTCTTAGTGCAAGGAGTATTGTTTGAAAAATATTGGAATGAATTAAGAGCCTTGAGAACTTAAATGGTTAGACCATTCTTAATGTCAAGATGAGAAATCCCGACTGAAATTTTTCATTTATTTTCATAATATTTTGTTTGCGGGTTATATTCAACCTTGAATCGTATCCCCACGGATGTATCCAGGTGAATATTTCACTGCATTAATCACTTTATTTCTAAAAACCAATCCTTCAAAATTTTAAAAAATTTTCCCCATAAAATGAAAATATTAGATTGAAATCTATGCTTATTCTATTGTCATCATAATAATAAATATCCTTAATAGCATTCAATCAATAGATAATTTCTTGTTTACAAAGTTTATCAGGCATACTTCTGTCTTCTTGCTATGTTTCTTAGTTTTTGTAAGTTACTACACCACATATGCTTTTTGGGCAGAGGCTGCTGGTCAAATAAATTGTAAAAGGACTGGGACACTTATCGTTACATGTTGTCAAGATCATATTATAAATCGGAGTCCTTCTAATCCTGCTGGGACTTTAGTTACCTACTGTACTGACTGTGAAGTTGGTCCCGGTGGGCAGGATCCCCCTGCTCCTCTCCGTAACTGTGGTGAACGTTACGTTCAGATGTTTGAGCAGGACCCAAATCAACCGCCACCACCAAAGCCTCCATTTGGCGAACGGATACCGCCTGGTGTTATTGAGCAAACTCAACCGCTAACACAACAGAATCCAAACGATATTAACGAAAATGTTCCTCCTCAACAGGAATTTACAGAACAATTGTCATCTTCTGAAACTTTGGACGGTGACAATGTGGCTGATAATGTACAGAATAATGACTTTAGTGCACAGTCTGAAGAAAACAATATTGAGGATGAGAGTAGTAACAATGAACAGAATAAAACCAACTCATAGGAAAATACTAATGGTTCAGAAGACAACAATAATAACTGCTCCATTTTTTATCTTATTTCAAAAAATACGGTGCGTTTACTCCACTATTATCTGAGATAACCATCAAAACCAAATCATCAAATTTTTCTATATTATTACCGAATACTGAATAAATTATTCATAGGTGACTTACCGTCCAAAACCAATCAATCATTTTATCAGTTTTATGCTACTGCACCATGTGATTATGTTCAACCTTGAACCATATCCCCACGGATGCTGTTCTACATCTATATGATACATATTATTTTGGCTCATCTTTTTGAATGTTGCAATTATTAAATTCTAGTATGGTTATTACCTTTACCATGCCGAGATTCTTATTTCAACCAGACCCAATAGATGGTTATGAGTTTAATCCCATTCCTATAGACATACATTTAGGAATAATAAAAATCCCTACTGAAGAGATTTTAGATGATTTTGGGATAAATACTACTGAATCTGTGATTGTAGGAACTGATAGACTAGAGGTTCTAAATAGAATACAATCAGCATTTGCTCGAGAATTTGAGCAGTATGGGAAACTTAAAGAATCAGATATTCGACCTGTGGACTATGAAACAAAGCAAGCATGGTCGAGGATTAGAAAGCATATTAAAAATACAGAAATGATCAACGGCAAGCACAATATCTGCAAATTTTCAACTGATATAGACTCTACCTAAGTTTTTTGAAAGCACTGAAAGTTTTTCTACTGTCTTGATCTATTTACTTAAGTAAACTTGACTTTCAATATAGGCTGTTCTGGATGGAGTTATGAAGGCTGGAAAGATAATTTTTATCCAAAAGATATGGAAAGTAAAGACTATTTATCCTATTACTCGAAATTCTTCAAATTTGTTGAGGTCGATTCTACCTATTATCACATTCCCTCTAGATCTTCAGTTAGAGGTTGGAAGGACAAAACCCCTGAAGATTTTAAATTTTCATTGAAATTTCCCAAAGTAATAACTCATGAAAAGAAATTAGAGGATGTCGTTAAACCTCTTTCAATATTATTCTACTCGCTAGAGCCTTTGATTGAAAAAACAATAACATTGTTAATCCAACTTCCACCTTTTCTTTCAGAGAAGAAAGGCTTTGGTCCTTTACAAGCCATGGTTAGATATCTAGATAAACGATTCAGATATTCTTTAGAAGTTCGACACTCTTCATGGTTTAATGATAACGTATACAATTTAATGAAGGAAGATAACATTTCCTTAGTTTGGAGTATACGGGACAAACTGCAAACTCCATCGATAATAACTTCCGATCAGATTTATCTCAGATTCATAGGTGATAGAAGCATACCAGAAAAAGACTTTGGTAAGATGGTAAAGGACAGAAGAAAAGAGATGCTCGATTATGTAAAAAAGATTAGAGAAACGCAAAATGAAAATTCAAACATCCATGATGTATTAATAGCCTTTAACAATCATTTTGCCGGCTTTGGTCCTCAATCCGTTAACGATTTTTTGAAGCTGATGGATATGTCTGAAATAGATTGGAAGACTGAATTGGAGCGATACGAAAACAATTCCAGTCAATCCAATGGACGTCATCAATCTAGTTTATCTGATTTCCCTATATAGCTAACTCCTTAATCAATTTCCGACAAATAAAACTATCATAATATTAATCTGCTTAATCTAAAAGTCATGATTAACAATAGTTATTCTATTTGAAACTCAATTCTAGTATTTATGACATTAAAAAGATTAAGATTAACCATTTTCTTTATGTTTTTGATTAAACTATTCTCAACCAAACAGTTCGAGAGAATAGAGATAATTTAATTATAGGGGGTTTCAAAAAAATCAAAATGCAATGATAGCATAAATAAAATTAAGGAACTAATACAATTCTAATATACTTTCGATCCCTTGTATACTTATTAGGTATCTGTATGTTCTATCCCCCATGACTAATCCTTATTTGCATGAATATTTTTTTGAGTCAACGAAATTAATCAGAAGAGACAGCGGGATCATCCAAATGAAAATAGTAGGGAAACATACATGAGCGATAACAAAAAAGCAATGAGAAAATTAAAACTACAGGTACATATGTCCATAGATGGTTGCATAGCAGGACCAAATAATGAGCAGGACTGGATGGTCTTTTTTGGGGATGAAAAAATCAAGGAATATGAATACAAGTTACTTGAGCCAGTTGATACCATTCTCCTGGGAAGAAAAATGACTGATGAATTTATTTCCTATTGGACAGAAGTTGCCAACAAATCACATGACTCCTGGTATGCATTCGCTAAAAAAATGATGGAAACACCAAAAATTGTTTTTACCAAGACGCTCAATAAATCAGAGTGGCCAAATACTAAAATAGCAACAGGCGATCTCAAAGATGAAATTACAAAGTTAAAGAGCCAAGAAGGTGGTGGCGATATCATAGTTTATGGTGGTGCGTCATTTGATTCTTCTTTGATTAAAGAAAACTTGATCGACGAATATTATTTGTTTATCAATCCTGTTGCAATTGGCAATGGTAAGACCATATTTAAGGATCTAAAGGAGATTCGTAAATTATCCCTTGTTGAATCAATCACGTTTGACTCTGGAATAGTTTTGATCCACTATGGAGTAAAGAGGAGAAATTAAAAACATTAGATGTAAATAAATAAAAGAAAGAATTATTATTTTTTTGTGTTTATTCAATTCCATAAAACTACAGATTAAAGATTCTGATCCGGATCACTCCTAACGCACCTATTCCTCCAGAGGCTGATCCAAGTTTTATTTCATTTCATTTCATTAAATGCTGGGATTCTATTCAACCTTGAATCGTATCCCCACGCGCCCAGACTGTTACTAAGAATCATACTAAATTCATCATATGTTGAGCACTAATATGCATAATCAGGTCAAAGAATTCAATATAACATTAGATGTTATAGAGTCCTTCCACCATTAGGAACTTAATCCCTACGACTGAGGATCATTCTGAACCTATCTGGATAATCAAATAGTTGTAATGTCAAACTTATTATCTAGATTATCTATTAATTGGATACATAAAATTAGATGGATAATGGCTGACCCTAACGCGAAGAAACTGTTTTGGTTCTTGTTTGCAGGGTCAAGAGGCGGCATGAATAGAATATCCATCGTAGAATTGCTAATCGAGCAACCATATAATATCAACCAATTGTCCGGTATCATAAAAATTGACTACAAAGCTATACAGCATCATATACACGTATTAGAAAAAAATAATCTAATTACAAAGGAAGGTGAAAAATATGGCATTTTGTATTTTATATCAAATTATTTAGAAGTAAACATGGAAGCATTTAAAGAAGTAATAGATAAAATTCAAAAATCAAAAAAGAAATAAAACTAAAGTTTAGGATATGGAACAGATATGGAAATAAGTAAATAAATACTTACTTTGAAATTACATGTGGTATAGTTAAAATGGATGTTTGGATGGGGACAATCAACGCACTCATTAATTTGGTAAATTTGGGATTACTGAGTGCTTTGGTTTTTACGTTTGCTAAAATATATCGAACCAGCAGAGCCAACTTTACCTTAGGTTTGATCTTTTTTTGTGGCTTACTAATGATAAACAGCATCATTTCTGTTTATTCCTATATTACCATGTCGATGTTGTTTTCAGACCAACTTGTACCGTATCTATTGGCTATTTCCATTGCTGAGATGGCGGGCTTTATTGTATTCCTCAAGATTACTCTAGAATAATAGGTAAATTGCTTAGTAGTAACAACAACAACAACAACAACAACTAGAACAGCTGCAGTAACCAGTCATTTTATAATACATTATCTTTTCTTTAACGGTAAATCTTTTCTTTAACCGTAAAATGATAACACTCGTGGATATCTAGACCGATCAAAAATCTTGTTATCGAATTTTAAATTTGGAATAGATCTGGAATAGATCTGGAAATAACTATTAATGCTTTTTTATGACTAACGTTTCTATGGACAAAAACTTTGTGGCTTGTATTGTTTTGACATTTGTAATTGCGAATACTACTGCTACCGCAACAACACGTCTTTTAAAAAAAGAAGAATTGGTGAGATTATAGATTGGCCATAGAAATTAGCATTCTAATTTCAGCGCTTGCAGGTCTTGGCTCATTTCTATCGCCATGTATTTTACCAATTATACCTGGCTTTTTGTCTTATCTTTCTAGTGCATCAATAAGAGAGGCAACAAGTAATGAAGGTGACAGTTACAATGTTCAAGGTAACAATCAAGTAAACGAGAATCAAAAGGGTGGTAGTAGTAGAAGTAATCAAGTAGTTTTTATTTCAAAAAAAGCTCGAGTAAATATTTTTATTAACACTATTTATTTTGTACTAGGATTTTCTCTAGTATTTTCAGTTTTAAGTGTAATACTAAACAGCGTTTTGGCCACATCTATTGGAACCGATTTTCAACAATATCTATCGTATATAGGAGGCATCATTATAGCAGCCTTTGGAGTAAATCTCATTCTTTCTCTTAAAATAGCTCGGCTAAATATTGAAAAAAAATTTACCAAAATTCCCAAGTTTAAGACAAGCTACATTACTTCATTTGTATTTGGACTTGCGTTTGCTGCAGGCTGGACGCCCTGTGTTGGACCCATACTAGGAAGCACTTTTACCTTGGCAGCTGCCAATCCAGGTACCGCATATAATCTGTTACTTGCATATTCGCTAGGATTAGGAATTCCTTTTCTAATAACTGGAGCATTTTTTTCTCAGGCAACTGGAATAATCAAGAAGATTACAAAACACCTAAAGTATTTTAATCTTATAATGGGAAGCATTTTGATAGTTGTAGGAATACTTATTTTCTTTAATCAATTATCATTACTTGTCAACATTCCTTTTGTAGGACAATTAGTTGGAAACTAGGGATAAAGGTTAGCAGGAGGAGGATGTAAACCTTGAGCCATAGTAAAAAAAGTTATCGATACTTAAACAAAGATAACATAAGTGCAATATTGACAGCAGTCGCTGTCATGTCTCTAATAGTAGGGTTTGGTATCTATTTTAATTTTTACAGTAACCCATCTGAGAGCTATTTACAACAAAAGCAGCTAGAAGATTCGGTCATTCAATCGTCAACCAACAATGGAAACTTTCTGACAATAAAGTTAAACAAGACCGCCTTTATGAATATAGACAAAAGTGTTTATCCACAAGCACCCGAATTACAAGGAATCGCTTCTTATATTAATACTGAAAATGGCCATCCTATAAAATTGGCAGATCTCAAAGAAAAGGTTGTCCTTTTTGACTTTTGGACCTATACTTGTATAAACTGCATCAGAACAATCCCATATCTTAACGAATGGTATGATTGGTACTCAGACGATGGATTAGTAATTTTAGGTGTTCACTCTCCAGAATTTGATTTTGAGAAAAATCCTACTAACGTTCAGGATGCAGTAAAACAATTTGGAATCAAATACCCTGTGGCTCTTGACAGTGATCACAAAACCTGGAATGCTTACAATAATAACTATTGGCCAAGACACTACTTGATAGATTCTCAAGGATACATTCGAGATGACCATATCGGAGAAGGAGGTTATAATGAAACCGAAAAAACAATACAGACTCTTCTTGCAGAAAAAGCAGCTTTGGATAATAGAACCGAGATTTCATTTGATCTTGATAAAGGAAGATTGACAAACACATCTTCCTCACCATCTTCGCAGAGCCTTCAATATGTAGACTTTAGCCAAAAAATTTCCCCAGAAATATATCTTGGGTACCAAAATGCAAGATCTCCATTGGGAAATAGCGAAGGATTCCAACCAAACACGAATGTAAATTACAAGCTGGACATAAACAATACAAGTGGTAGCAGTAGCAGTAGCAGTGGTAATATATCATTTATATCAAACCTGGTATATTTGGATGGAATTTGGAAAAATAACAATGATAATGTGGAGCTAGTTAGTGACAGTGGTAAAATTGTTCTTACATACTACGCCAAGTCAATTAACATCGTTGCTTCAGGAAACGGACAGAACGCTACAGTCCAAGAACCGGATAACGACAAAAATATTAACGGTAGTAGCAGCAGCGGCGGCGAAGAAAACAATAACATCAGCACTCCCGTAGAGGATCAAAATCTAAACAATACTAATCATGCTCTTGACTTAGACAAAAAGGGCAGTGTAATAGTAGACAAGCAACGATTATACAATATTGGTCTGTATGATGACTATCAGCCAAGATCTGTAGTAATTGATATAGAAGGCAGTGGATTCAAACTCTATGCATTTACCTTTGGCTAAAACACCTCCTCCTCCTCCTCCTATTCTTTTTCACAATTGATATATGCTCACCTATTACCACAAATTTTTTGATTCTCTTTTGAAGCCTTGTAATTAAGCATAATAAAATGTAATGTAATGTTTAGCTGAGAAAAAAGGTCAATGCATCTGGACCAGATTTGGATATAATGTGGATATAATGTGGATAATCGCTTATAATCCTCAATTCTAATCTACTTCTCATGAAAGATATAGGGCACAAGAACCTTTATAAAAAAGTCACTCTTACAGCTGTAGTTATTGTAGCTGCTGTGGTAACGGTGTATTTAGCTTCACCGTTGTTCATATCAACAGAAGTAAATGAGCCATTTCCTCCAAATTCTGCTGAATCAGTCTCTTTTGAGGAATTTAACACTATGACCGAAGACGAGAGGGCCAAAGTTGCAGAAAATATGAGTGCATCTCAAAAAAATGAATTGATGATTCTATATGCCAATTTAGACAATAATAATAGTAGTAGTAACGATACTAACGTCATAGATGAAGCTATGAATGAAACTGTTAGTTTTTCATCATTATCATCGTCGACATCTGCGCGACTCAATAATTCTATCATTTCAGGATTATTTGTTGGCGTTAATGATGGAATTCATAATGCTGAAGGCGTTGCAAAAGTGATTCCACTTCAACAAGATGATGCAAATGTCCTTAGGTTAGAAAACCTCAAGGTAACAAACGGACCAGATCTATATGTCTATTTGTCAACAGATAAGAGTGCATCTGATTTTGTCAACCTTGGAAAACTCAAAGCTAATAATGGAAATCAAAATTACAATATCCTACCTGGAACTGACTTGACAAAATATGATAATGTATTGATATGGTGTAAGGCATTTTCAGTTCTATTTGGTAGTGTCGAGCTTAAACCTCAACAACAATAATCGATAGTCAAAAAGGACTTAGTCATTCTTTTTCTTTTTTTGAGAACAACAACATCTAAAATTTTTTTGTGATTATCAAACCTCATAAATTCTTGTTCTAAAGGGGAAATGTTACTTTGATACACATTGCTTTAACAGGAGATTAATTAATATGCAAATAATTTGACCTGTTCAATAATCTGGAATAGATTTGGATAAGATTTGGAATAATGCTTATAATCAAAGTATTGTAATTCTATTTTGATAATAATAATGTCAACAACAAAAATATTAGCAAAAAGTTTTGACTCACCTGACGAATTGAGAACCTTTGAAAAGGGAAAGGTTGAGATTGTAAACCTGGGCAACGTTATAATTGGTAGAGCAACATTTGAACCTGGTTGGAGTTGGGGAAAGTGTGTAAAACCACTAGTGAAAACAGATAGTTGTCAGGCTCCTCATACTTCAGTTATAATCTCTGGAAGGATGAAAGTCAGAATGGATGATGGTACGGAATTTGAAGGAGAACCCGGAGATACAGCAGTAATACCACCAGGACATGACGCATGGGTAGTTGGAGATGAACCATGTGTTTCATTAGACTTTACAGGAATGGGAGACTATGCAAAAAGACAAGAGTAATAGTATTTCTTGTTACAATTGCTAAACCAAAAACTATGATTTTTTTTCTAATATTCAGTCAACATTATTTCGTGAATTCTGATGAACATCTATGTTTGTGTTGTTACCAAAATCCAATATACCTACAAATGGTTGCGGCACGATTCCAATGATCGAGACTATGTCTGAGGCTTTGTTAATAACATTCGGGTAATCATTACCCGGGTTGTACGCCACTCTCACTGGATTATCCCCACAACGTCATAGTATCTATAACCTAATCATAAGCAAACGCTTTGATCAAATCCAAAAATGGGACTAGCAATATAGCCAAACCAAAAAAATTAAGACATAACAAGACAATGAATGAGAAACTTTGTTTTTTGATACATCCACAATTTTCTATTTTGAACAATAACATTGACTTTATATATATGGTTATTCAATGGCAACTATGAATCGAATAACTATTTCATTGATATTTTTAATAATGATTTCAATGATTTTACCCGCTTCAGCAATCATGTATGCTAGCGGGTCTACAGATACTAGTGATGACGGCTCCTCATCAGATAATGGGTCTACCGATGATAATAGTGACTCATCAGATAGCGGATCTACCGATGATAATAGTGACTCATCAGATAATGGGTCTACCGATGATAATAGTGACTCATCAGATAATGGGTCTACCGATGATAATAGTGACTCATCAGATAGCGGATCTACCGATGATAATGCTGGCTTATCAACAACATTTACGGAAAATAATCCCATTTTTCCCGGTGAATTTCCTGTAAACAACAATACCGGAATAAATAACAATACCGGAATAAATAACAACACCGGAATAAATAACAACACCGGAAATGTTCAACCTCCTGTAAACAACAACACCGGAAATGTTCAACCTCCTGTAAACAACAACACCGGAAATGTTCAACCTCCTGTAAACAACAACACCGGAAATGTTCAACCTCCTGTAAACAACAACACCGGAAATGTTCAACCTCCTGTAAACAACAACACCGGAAATGTTCAACCTCCTGTAAACAACAACACCGGAAATGTTCAACCTCCTGTAAACAACAACACCGGAAATGTTCAACCTCCTGTAAACAACAACACCGGAAATGTTCAACCTCCTGTAAACAACAACACCGGAAATGTTCAACCTCCTGTAAACAACAACACCGGAAATGTTCAACCTCCTGTAAACAACAACATTGGAAATGTGCAAGGGGAGGATCTGGTTAACAGTATCCTGACCGTGCACAACCAAGAGCGTGCTGCTGTTGGAGTTCCGCCGCTCGTGTGGAGTAACTCACTCGCCGCTGGAGCTCAGACTTGGGCTCAGAATCTCGCTACGACAGGCAACTTTGCCCACGACCCCAATGCGCCTAGAGGTGTAGGTGAGAATATTGCAGGCTTTAGTCCGTCCATGGGGGTAGGGCAGGGACAGTCTCTATGGGTCAACGAAAAGAAGGATTGGCACGGCGGCGTATTAACACCGGAGAATTGGTCTTCAACCGGTCATTACACTCAGATGGTATGGAAGAATACACAGGAGGTAGGTTGTGGTATCGGCAGTGGGGATGGTCATCCATTCAACATTCTGGTGTGTCGCTACAGCCCTGCTGGCAACTTCATGGGGCAAGCACCGTTTTAGGAGAACATCGTCCCTGTCACAATACTCACGATAATTACCCTTTTTCACTCTGAACCAAGACCTCAGACACAGTTACTCCAAGCAGTATGAGCAATGGTATAGTGAGATTGGCAAGTCTCAATCACTTTTTTTAAAAGAATTTAAAGAAATTGAAAGTGTTGTGATCGTAAAGTATTTTTTATTTATTAACGAAAATCTCTTGCAATACGAACGCTTTGCATAATTATTAATTGGTCTAGATTATTTGTAATGATTCTGCCGGAGGAAATTTACAAGACCAATAAATAAATCAATAAAACGGAGTTTACCGACGCCAAATTATGATATTCACAATGCAAAATAGTGATTTCTTGACGTTACTAGAGGCAAATGATGATATTATTGATCGTGAAAGATAGCTTGCCTATCTAGACAGACTATCTAGATCCGATGGTTCATTAACATATCCGGTAAAAACCACCTAGTTATAAAATAATGTATGTAAAGAAAAACAACAATGTTGATCTTGAGATTACAAATGTGTAAATGCTAATATACCTTACTGTATATATGAGGCTGGGTCATAATTCCAAACGAATAAAACTAGTTTTATAGTATATCAAATTTTGATTGAAACAGATACTAACTAAAAGACTAGCATACTGTAATTCGTCATCCATTCTAATTAGTATTTTGTATATTATTGGATTGATTGATTGATTGATTGATTGATTGATTGATTGATTGATTGATTGATTGATTGATTGATTGATTGATTGATTGATTGATTGGTTGGTCATGTAGTAGTGTCAAATCTCAAAAAAGAAGGGGTAGTCCTTACGTATACTCTTCTAGTATCACATTACGATACTTTATAGTTCGCATACGGTTTAGACTTGATTCAAACAGGTCATCGTATCGCTTTCTTTCTATCGAGCTACCAAATAACAGAAAGATAATGAAGGCTTGTGATTTGTCTTTAATATACACGCCATGTAGACGTATATTTGATAGACGGTTAAAGACCATCACTATCAATTTAATAGAAAGGAAATCAACTATGGGGAATCTGTTTATTCTTGAAGGTCTTATCATTCCATACATCCTTGCAATAGATAGCGCTCTTCTAAAATCAAAAGGCAAAGTATGGCATGCATCATCGATGAATGAAGTAATATTACCTCGTTCGGGAATAGACACAGATGCCAGATGGGGATACAGTCATACTAAGAAATGGATATTTGGTTACAAACTACACCTGATATGTAGTACTGATCCTGCATCTAGAGTAACACCCCTTTCGGCTGATGTTACAACGGCCAATGTATCATGCAAACTGCTTATCCAGATACAGTATCAAGCCTATAACCAGAAACATTAGAAAAAATTTATTATGTGGTGCAGACCCTGGATTCAACGGTAAGAAGAATCTGTATGACATGAGCCTCAAAAGGGGATTTCAGCTTGTATGCCCTGTTAAGAGATACAAGAATACATCAGTGGAAAGGCTAAAGCTGTTGATTTTTATGAGTCGGCTTTGGGACAGGTGGTATATTCTAGGAGAAAGATCTTCATAGAACCGCTTATATAGCACATAAAATCTACCTTTAGAATAATCCCAGTACCTACAACAGGACTGGACAAGGTATGGAGTATCTTACTGTTATCGGTATTGTTGTACCAAATAGTAGTCTGTTATAACTACAATGTACTAAAGAGCGATAATCCAAGAAGAGATATCAATTACATGATAAGCTGTTAATCTATTAAGAAACTAGAATAAATTACCAAGATCAATTATGACCCACACTCAGATAATTAGTATACATAAGTCAAACAGAAGAAATTAAAATATTGATTAGTTACATTTCATAAATATACACGAAAGCTTTTTCAGTCAGAGACAATTAGTTGCAATAGGGAAAATTTTGATCACTTATCGAAATTTAATTTGTTTAATATTGATTCCATCGATTTTATTATTGATACCAAATCCTTCTGAGAAACAAGTTCTGGGACAGAATCAGGGGACTATAAATGGTGCTCATGCAACCCAGATGTACCAATATTTTAATTCCGATTACAATGTAACAATGAAATATCCATCAACTTGGTCGGTGAATGAAACAGACCTGACTCCTGAAGATCGAATTAACCTGATCGCAGAGCTTGTATCACCTTTTGAAACCTTCAATGATACATACATTGAATACGTGCAGATAAATAGAGATGATGGCATTTTCTATGAAGCTGACCTAAATGAGTATTTACAAGAGGCAATCAATGCTTACACAGATTCTACAAATAACTTTACATTAATTGAATCTTCAACTTCAGAAACTCTCTCGGGCCAACCTGCTTATTCTTTGACTTATACCCAAACCCTCAGTGATGAAAGTGGTCAACAACCTATCATGCTCAAAAACTTTGAAACTGGAATTTTGGTAAACAATACCGCATATTATATTGCATACATTGGACATGAAGATCGATTCGATACATATATGCCAATTATTGAGCAAATGATTAATTCATTCAAGTTACTGTTTCCCTTTTCTACAAATAATACTAACTCTACATTTGGATTAGAAGAGTCAATAATAGATACTAACCAAACTATTTCAAATTCCACTTTAATTCCGTTTATCCCTCCCTTACTAGCAACTACAATAATAGATACTAACCAAACTATTTCAAATTCCACTGGGTTTAGTCAAGTAAATTCTAACCAATCTGCACCTGTTAATTTGACTATAGCAACAGGAGAGGAAAATTTACCACTTTTAAATTCAGAGAATGAGTCGTCAGAAAATGATAAAACAATAGATATTTGGATAACAACTACAACTGAGAAGAACGGAGCCTCTGAAATGGTAAATTTTGTGCCAAAAGAAATTGTTGTTAATTTTAATACTCGTGTGGTATGGACCAACAATCACTCATCCGTTCACACAATCACTTCTGTTAATAATAATACTCTAGGAAACAGCAGTAACATCACGACAGGAGGGAAGGGAATTCCACTATTTGATTCTGACTATATGAATACCGGTGATAAATTTTCGTACACTTTTAATCAACCTGGACGCTTTGATTACTTTGATAAAATTAATGACAATCTGAAAGGAACTGTGTTTGTGAAACAGGCACCAGTCCAAATCACCGATGGTTCAATCCTGCTCGATGCAGTAAATACAACACAGGAAAGTACTAATCTAATTTCAAATAACCAATCTGAAAATAATGAAAACAGAATATTAGGGAATATTTCTGATAGCGATAATCCTACTGTCAATTCAAATAATAAAACCCTCTCGCAACTAATACAAACTCTTCGTCAGCTTATTAGCTAATTTTTTGAATATGTGATTTTTTAGACCTACCGATTGGACACAATAACTTTATGTCGTTATTCATTGTACACGTTTTGTATCCTCAATCATAAAATTAATGATAATGTTCCTATTTGAAAGAGGCAACAGTAGGAGGATTACTAGTACGACGTAAACATTAGCAAGTGGAGCACCGGTTGTTATATGGTCCGTTTATTATGCTTTTATGATATAGTTATTGTCTCCTGACCAATGGAAGATAAATTAATACAGGATTAAGTGTTAGCAAAGAAAAAAATAGGCTCTGTTCACTTAAGAAAATAATTCAAGTGTTTAGAACGACGAGATCTGAATCTAAAATTGATTTTGTCAATAATTTGGTAATAGTTTATACTCAAAATTCGGGATTTTTAATGCAGAACCTCTTTTTGAAGTAAAAATAGAATAAGATGAATAGATGGTAAAATCCTTAACTGAACAGAGCCAAAAAATACAATGGTATTGTTATATAAATAGTCAACAACATTGACTATATACCAACAGATTTATTAATCCAAAAATCCTGGTATGATTTTTGTTTTATGCAAATGGTTTTGTTTCTGTAATTGATTGATCTTCACAGTATCGACACTGCAATAGTAGAAACTAGTCAAAAAGAATTTTTAGCTTGGCATCAGAACGAATTGTTCGAGATTTTTACATATATCGTAAACTAATAAAATTACAATTGATTATTACTGTGTTGTAATCGAACCCTATTACCACTAGGAACTTAATCCCCACGGATGCGGACTGTTACTAATAATTAAACTAGAAATAATACTTTGTACTTATATAAGTGGAATGATCAATCGATCATTTAGATATTATCGATGGGTATTTTTCCTTAATTAAAGTGGGTATTGTAATTCTTCGATGCTCATTGGTTATTCCCCAAAAATGCCTTTGAATAAACTTGTCAAACAAAACACAAGGAATGTCTTTTATTCTAAAAAAATTAGATTAAATCTATCTGTTATTGAAACTTTCTCAAAATCTGTAATAATGCCATTTCTGATTAAAAGGGTATACCAAGTACTTCCATTAAAAATGAATAATTTGGGTTCGAAATGAATGATGAAATTAATATTTTCATCGAGTCGTTCTGATAGATAATTAGGTTGATAGTTATTGAGTATTATAGGTAGGGCTATACCTCTAGAATGATAAGGTATTAGCTCCATATTTGTTAAGTATGAATCAAAAAATTTCCACTTGTTATTAATTTTATGTTCTATTGGATTATTCGTTAATCCTGTTAACAGATACCATAATGAGGTATAATATGATGATTCAAATCCCATCTTTTCAAAATACGCAAAGAAATTTCGATAAAGTTGTTGATATCTATCCCATGATATTCTTGCTTCCATCTCCTCAATTGGACTGTTCACATCAGAATGACCAGGATTCAATCCAAAAAATATGATGTTAGATTGACTATAGTTTCCTACAAAGTAAACAGGACAGTGATCTGAAATTAATTCGTATTTTCCCCTTAAACCTAAAAGGTTGGAAATTGAATCAACTCTTTTTTTGTATTCTTGGGGCTTATTAACACATAATTCATATTCCTCTTTTATTTTGTTTAATAGATCCAACTATTAACAGAAGTTTTTTCAATAGGGTAAGTATTAAATCTTCAAAGAATATGGTGGGCAATTGTCTAAATTTTATAGGACCCTACTACCACTAGGAACTTAATCCCAATGCGCTCAAACTGTTACTATGTATTATGTCAAACCCTTTACATACCAATCACCAATATACATAATAAGGTCAAGAATTTGCCATGGTTGTAGATGTTATAGAATTCTTCTGCCATTAGGGTTCTAATTTCCATATATGAAGATTGTTATTTTTATGTAGTATAGATATAGAATTTTCATAAAAGTTGTTCATATGAAAATATCAAATACAAATTCATATCAATATAAAAACAATAGAAATTCATGTATTAGATAGGTTTCAATTGCTAAAGTAAGTAGCCTGCACGGAAAACCTATATGATCAATGAATTTCTTGAATAATGCTAATTTTTTCCAAAGTTTAACGAAGGCGTAATTAATTTTCAGAATGAGTTAACAATTTTTTTGAGTTTATTCTAGTAATCTATTTATATATTGCATCGTATAAGATAAATATTGCATATGAACACCAATATACAACAAATAAGAGAAAATACGGATTCTAATAAATTCATAACTAGAGTTTTTATGCTTGTAGGAATTCATAGGAGGATTGACAGAGTGATATGATCAACAAATACCTTTCTATCTTATTGACAGTGACTTTCATCCCTCTATCATTATCGGGTATATTGCACAATGAATCATTTGTTAATTTTGCAAATGCTCAAAGTTCGTCCTGCTATAATGGAGTGGTAATACCTAGCGAAACAACTTCTGAAAATAACTTTCTCCCTGTGGTTCTTGTACATGGGTATGCAGAAGACTCGGGTGTATGGAATAATTGGGAAATTTTTCTTCAAAATGCAGGCATTCCTTATTGTACGGTAACTTTTGAATATTATGAAGATTCTCAACCTTCTTATGATGAATGTGGTAGTTCTGAGGAGCATTCGATCGAATTAGATCGAATTATCCATGATGTCAAAACGCTAATGCAGGTTGATCAAGTTAATATTGTAGGGCATTCTAAAGGGGGTTTAGATGCGAGACTGTATTTATATAATACTCAGACCCCTGATGTGGCAAACTTGATAATGATTGGAACTCCAAATGCAGGTGGCCCACTTGCTGATTTCTATGCCTTAGCTGATCCTTGTAAGCCAGCTGTTTTTGATCTAAAAACAGGTGCTCCTGTTACTCATTCGGGAGAGAATACCAATACAGATTATCATACTATTTATGGGGATTGGGATCCATCCTTATCATGCAGCTATTATTGGTTAAATGTTGGAAATTATAATTATTTGTATTGGCGTTGGGACCTGCCAAACGATGGTATAGTACCGCAGTGGAGCGTGGAATCTAAGCCATACTTTAATCACCTAGGAAGTACTACACATTGTCATCAGGACTTGCTTGGAAGGGAAGAATATCAATTATCTGACGAGATATTAATGAAATAATCACATGTATGTGGTAAACATACGTGAATTATTCTATCATGTTTTTAGATAACTTGATAGTAATTTTGCATTAGAACCCTACTACCACTAGGAACTTAATCCCGGCGAATCAGCTACCTCCTTATGGTCTTCGTGTGATCGATTGGGAGGACGGCGGGAGAGTTAATCAATCATGAGGTTTTTGCAGAACAATATCATGCCGACCACCGGCATTTCTCGGCGGTTCTTCTTTGAACTGTCGGGATTTGTTGCTCGTGACAAAATGGCAAAAATTTTATTGTTCCTTTTTGTCATTTGTATACAATTAAAGATGACAAAATCTTCCATTTCAAACAATATACGGATACCCAAATAATTCATGAAGCTATGACAGGTTAATTAGCTCCAATGTTTTGTATGATCAAGAAACACCTGACCATACTTTTTCCCTATGATTGACTCTTCTTCATAGGAAACCTGTCCTTTAACTAGTAATTCACTGACTTTGAAAAAATAGAACTCAAGTTCCGGGGGACTAATTACAATTGCGTGTCCACCTTTAGGACCTACCTCAAATCTATGCGGAGTTTCCTTTGGAACAAAGATTGTATCTCCCGGTTTACCTTCGATTGATTTTTCATTTAAAATGAAGCGATAGTCTCCATCAATTATGTAAAAAGTTTCTGAACCTTTTGGATGTATATGTAATGATGGACCCAAATTAGGTGGGTGAAATATATCTAGTACTGTATATTTATAGTCTGTTTCGGAGCTGAGAACCTTGATAGTGAACTTTGCACCATGAAAATCAAATGGTTTATCCTTCACGAAAGCAATTGGAACTTTAAGAATTTATTTCTTTCAATCTTTCTTATACTGCAACTTTAAAAAATAATCAACTGTAAAAGAAAGAGTACACTAATTTATTCTACAAATATGTTAATAATTCTCTGTCTTCTACTGCAATTACCGTTGGTAAACTGAGTTAATCTCAAAAAATATTTGTTTGTTAAATTCATGATAGTCTTATGGATTTTGTTGAATATGTTTCACCTAAATAAGACAGGTTTGACTAGGGTCTTGATGGAGGTCTTAAATTATAAAAAAATTGGATGGAGTTGGAGCCGATAATATCTCTAGTTTACAGTAACAGTACCTGACATCCAAGGATGAATTACACACATGTAATAGTAACTGCCAGGATTTTCAAAGGTCAATGTGAAGGAGGTGATTGGTGGGACACCCGGTGGGACTTGTCCCATTGGCCACATCCAACCAGAGTTGACATAACTTTCATCACCAGTAAAGGTATAGTTTGAGTTGGGTTGAAGGTGAGTTACATTTGTCCTAGTGCTGTCGACTGCAACGGGAGCAGATGACCTCAGGTTGTCTACTATCACCAATTTGTTATTTGGATTTGAGTTATCAGGTATTATAGATGGTTCAACATTTGGAGCTGGCACTGCAGGAGTTAATTCTGTACTGTTCGGAACACTAAAGGGAGCAAATAAAGGAGGAACCATGTCCTTATCCTTAACAAAGGAGACGGTGTGGGGTTCTGCAACTTGCATAGGATTGGTCCATGTAACGCTTTCGCCGGTATTAATGGTCACATTTTGTGGGGTAAATTTGTCCCAGTCTGTTCCGTTTCCACCCGCACCAACCGTGCTTGATACAGCACTGGCTTCTCCTTGGGATGAAACTCCAAATATTACAAAAAAAGAAAAGACAAGCAAACTTGCATTTACAGTTATTATTTTTGTTATCATTATATTTTCAAATTATCAGGAATTATAAAAACCTATAGTCATTGTTATGCTGAGAGATCCCTTTTACTTGACATGCCGGCATTGCGTGAAGTTTCATGAACCCCTTTCAGAATACATACAAATAATAGATTTAATTTTTAAATCAAATACGATTTAGCACTCTTTTGCGTATCATAAGTAAAAGATTGAAATGATGTTGATTAATCATGTTTTTTAAGTGGCCTTAACAATATAGGCTATGCCTGAAATTAGTAAAACAACATTAAGTCCAAAAGACATCGATATTTCCATCTCTGAAATAACCGATGGGATTTACAGAATTTGCGGTTTGGTCGATACCTATGGGATCACTTTTAACCAGTTTCTCATTAATGATGATATCCCAATATTGATTCATACTGGCCCAATGGGTATGTATCCCAAGATTGAGGAAAAGGTAAAAGAAATAATTCCACTAGACAAGCTTGGATATGTTGCATTTCTTCATTTTGAAAGCGATGAATGGGGTGGGATGCAATTCCTAGAGAGTCCTAAAGCAAGATTGGTTTGTAGTGACCTCAGCTCCAAACTGAATCTAACAGGTTGGTATAACATACCTGTGGATCATATTTCCTTTTGGGATGGCGAAGTCCTTAAAACAGGAAAAAAATCATTAAGGTTCATTATGACTCCCCATGTTCACCACTGGGATAGCATGATGATTTTTGAGGAAAGTACAAAATCGCTCTTTACTTCTGATTTGTTCATGCAGCCAGGATTTAACAAACCGGTCTTGTCAGACGACCTTTCAGAAACAATGATTGGACTGTACAGCGCGGTAGGTATATTCGCAAGCGAGAAGCCGGTACGAGAAACAACCAGAAGACTCGCTGGGCTTCATCCAAATATGGTGTTTCCAATGCATGGATCATGTATTGATAGCTCTATGTTCGGAAAATACACTGACGCAATCATGAAAAACGATTTTGCTTACACTAACATGCTACTTGGCCGAAAAATGGAATATGATGTTACATGACAAGACAGCGTATATAATTTTGACAATTTAGACATAGTAGTGTCTTTTTACTTACACTTGCAAACACTTCAATCTATAAATTTAACAACTATAAGGATTAAATAGAAAGAGCATAGAACCCAACTACCTCAAGGACCTTAATTCCCACGCACCCAAACTGAATTATCGAATCCATTCAGCAATAGTGCCTTGATTAATTAGAAATAACTAATGAAAGACTTAACTGGATCGTCTTAATTGTTAAAAAGTATGGAAAGCGATCAAGATGTAGAGGTATTAAAAGAAGAACATGAACAAGAGGAGGAAGAAATAAGAGACAAACTAGAAGAGGAAGAATCATAACAACGAATTGAAGTTCTTACAAAAAAAGAAATAAATATTCTTTGATAGATGATGATGTACCGCAATTAACCAAAATACAACTTTTAAATTAATCTGTTTTCGAATATATTATATTTAATAATCTTTATATTTTTCATCACTCTGTATACTCATAGAATCCTATTTAAAATACAGATATCGGTATGAAGCCCCACGCGCCCAGACTAAATGATACCTACTCAGGTAACGATATTATATACATATTATATTTGAACCTTCAAATGCTCTTATCTAATTAATTCGAATCTATCCTACCTTGAATATGTATACATGCATGTATTCGACCAGAGACATATCAAGTGTTTGAACCTAAGTAAATTTATAAACAAAATAACTCTATAAGAGAAAAAAATGTTTTGTGAGCTCAAATAATCTTTGAGATATATTCTGTAGTTGAGTCTACTGTGGTTTATAATAGTGACTAAGTTAGAGGACCTGCAGTTTCCGCCCCTTCTAAGGAGTCTCCTGTATACCATCTTCTGTATCTGACTGTTCTGTTATCTCATTATCTAACGGAAGATTCTCATTGTTCTTGATTGTGGGTATTCCTCCTTGGTTATCATCTTGATTATCTTGGGGTTCAGTTGATTGTTCTGGCTGTTCGGTTTGTTCTAAGACTCCGTCTTCTGGCAAGGATCCGGGAACTGTAGGTAGAGATGGACGTGGTGGTTCCTCTGCCTTCATATCAATGTAGCGCTCACCGCAATTGCGCAGTTGGTTCAAATTTGTATAGCCGGGTTGCACCCCCTCATGGGGTCCTCCGGGAGCAACTTCGCAGTCGGTACAATATGTTACCAGAGTTCCGGCAGGATTGGAAGGACCCTGGTTTATAACATGATCCTGACAACATGTAACCGTCATTGTCCCAGTTCGATCACAATTGATCTGGGTGGCAGCATATATCAAAAAAGCGGATGAGAAGAGGGAACTATATACTAGAGCAAAGATCGCAGATGATAAACCTACAAAAAATAGACGCTTTGGAAATATCATAATTTTCTACCTGGACAGATCTTATTATAGATTTTTCACTCACTATAAAGGATTGGCAGTTTGTATGTGTATACTTATTTCTATATGGCTATAGGCTACTAAAGATAGAGATTCTATTCAATCTTGAACCATATCCCCACCGATGAGGACTGTTACTATTAATTGTATTTAATTCAAGCTGAGTTTAGATTTATGTAACGGGATTAACTAAGAAATTGATTCTAGAAGCTATGGAAACATTTTTTTACTTATTCAAAAAATACTTGAACAAGTAAAAACAGGCTAAATAATACCCTAACCAAATTAGCGAGACTTTACAGAGAAGGAAAAGAAAAAAAGGTATAGAATTCTGTCTATAATTCTATAGGTCTAGGAGTTAATTGGTTCTGGCAGCAATCAATACATTCTTCACTAAATGTGGAAGACTGTTAAAGAAATCTGGATCTTTGTTAAACACCGCCCCAAGTGCCACATTTGAAAATGAACTAACGCCTCCCACCAGACCTAAAAATTGAGGACTTTCATTACTAAAAAAGGAAGCCACAGTACCCATTTTTGAACTGTCAGAGTTTTCTAAATAGTGAAAATATCCTGCTGGAACAAAAAATACTTGGCCCTTACTCATTTCATTTGTCTCTATCTCTCCTTTGGGTCCAAGGATTGTAAAACGTACTTTACCTTCAATTACATAATTTAACTCTCCTGCATTTGGATGAGTATGCGGTTCTATTATTCCGCTTGGCTCTAAATCTAATACAAAAACAGATAACCCTACAAGAATTGGAAAATATGGAGTACTTCCAAGTCGGGCGACACCACCAGGGGTTTGAACTTGTGGGTCAGTAGCCCCGAGATTCATCGTATAAGGGTTTGATACACTTTCACCTTTTCCTACATCTGCAATACTACTTTCAGATAAATCTAATTGATGTGTACCTACTATTTCATCATAAAATTCCTTGGTTTCTAACTGATTGAATAATCCTGGTGATCTGAGACCAAAAATGCTGTTTAAAACTTCTTTTGGTAAAGAATGAACAGCTTCTACTACACTTATATCCTGAGGACGTTCGTTATCATAAACTATAATAACTTTCAACTCTTCTTTGCCAATATTTTCTATGTCATGCCAATAACCCTTGGGCACAAAAGTCAATTGACCTGAATTTATAGTAAAAGTAAATTTTTGAGCATTTCCATAAATAGTCATTTTAGCTTTTCCAGATAAACAATAATTCAATTCCCCTGAATTCACATGCCAGTGTGGAGCCTGAATGCCTCCCTTTTTTAGCCGGAGTAATGAGCCACCCATCCCAGATAATATGGGAAAGTCCTCTGCATTCATTCGAGTCATACTACCAAGTAAATTATCATTTTGAGGGCTTATTCCATCTAAATCAAATATCCAAGAAGAACTTGTATGATTATCCATTTGCTCCTTTTATTGTTATAGCTATTAAATATTATGTTACAAAGTGATATTTACTGATTGATATCCTGGATTGACACTTTAAAACACATAATATGTATTTGAACCCCGTTACCACGAGGAACTTAATCCCTACGGATGAGCACTTTTCCTTTGGGAATACACATAATTAAACATAATATAACATGGCCTTGTAATGTATATTTTAATATTTTTGATTGATATTTAGAGTAGAATGAATAAGACTCTAACATACACAATTTTGCTCTTTGGACTTGGTTTTACCATAATACCCTATGATCAAGCAGCATTAGGCCAGAATCTTGATATTAATGATAATACTGAACCAATCAGCTTTCTAAAAACAGGAACAAACTCTCTTAATATTTCAGAACCCATATATCAAACCATTAATGGAAGTTTCATAAATACAAGAGAGCTTTCTACCTCACCTACGCTTGTAACAGAAGAAATATTCCTCGAAGAGGCTATTATGAAAGACATAGGTAACGTAGCAAACAATATGACCTTTATCAATACATACAATGCTCAATCTACTATAATACAGGGGAGAGGCAACGGTACGATTGAAACTCCGGATGGTCAAAGCATAGGGTGGATATCTTCGGACGTTGGGGTCCTCAGCGAAAGAGGTCTTATCTTTCATGGAATAATTCTATTTAATAACACCAACAGTGAAAAACTATCATTTCTAAATGGTAAATTAGGAATATATAAAGACGCTCCAGAAGTCCATAGAACTATTTGGTTATTGAACTAGATGATGCCAAGCACTTTTTGTCTTCTTATTATGATATCCGCTATTGATATAGAACCCTATTACCACTGGGAACTTAATCCCCACGCGCCCAGACTGTTACTATAAACATACCTGACCCATCAGATATTGAGCAACAATATGTTTAATCCGATCAAAGATTAGTTATACCGTCTAATGTTATAGAATCCTACTAGTTTCGGATTTCATAATCAAATTCATTAAGTGTTAGAATAACTGCAGGTTTAGTTTTAATATGTGCTAAACTCCTGAGGCTAATATATATTCAAGAATAAGAGATTTAATAATGCCGAAAATGGCATTGGAGTGATGACTGTAATTTCAATTTCATCTGAATGGTTAAATTCATAATGATAAAACTTTGGTTTGTTTCTATCAACTATAAATTATTTCTGTCAGTTAGTCATCCTTCTTGATCCATTCATTTTATTCAACTAATTAGCGGGATATTTCCTTTTAATAGTGATGCTAACAGGTATAATTATTAGCCAGAAATATTGGGCAATATTCACATCAACATAAGAAATGAAGATGGAAATAACAAATATGATTGGAATTGAAATTAGTTTTATCATCACCCCCTTTATGAATAAGGGCTTTACATTCTTGTCAATTAATCTATAATCTTTTGTTGCATACAGCCAGATGACTGCAAGTAGTGAACTTGTTAACACTACGACAATACAATAGATTATAAATGGAATTTGATAAGTTGCATAATTTATAACAAGCGAAGTGGAAATTGACAATAACGTAATAAAGAGAAGGAATAATAAATTTAGATACACAATTGCCATATGCGAACCTATAATAAAATTGAAAATTTGGTGATACGAAATCCAGAATACTGCAATAATAGCAAAACTAATGAGGTAGCTCTCCAATCCGGTGTACGTATCCGCCAGTCTGGCCATCAACTCAGGTTCAGTTAAATTTGGAGGTAAATCAGGTATCTCTATTGACAATGCCATAAGAGTTATTGCAAATGCAAAAATGGCATCACCAAATGAAATCATGTGTTCTGGCTTTATCCTTGAAATAGAGTTTGTTGACATTAAACTCCCACTTATATAAAAATAGATATATAAAAAGAGTTATACGTTACCTTTCTTGTCTCCTTACGCACGATATGCACCCAAAAAAATAGTCGAATTTGCCCATCAAAATGGGTTTATTCCAAATATCTTATTACCTGAAAAACTATTATAATTAAATCGTGTTTTAGGGCTTCAAGGATATCAGTTTTAATATTTATTGATCCTAATATACAATAGTAGTAATATCAAGAAATGAAAGTTTATCTTCCATGGACTTCAGGATTAAATAGGTAATTAAAATAGCAATTGAAGAAAAAGAGAAGACCGAAATTGTATATGGAATGGATAATATCTTAATTCAGACTTTTGATAGGTGGAATAAAACAAAATATACGATTGATTCCTACGTAGATAAATTATCCTGTAATGCTATTAAGAATTAAACCAATAAAACAAGGTGTTTTTCGTCTATTTAAAGATGGAGTTAACGCGAGAGCAATTATTGAAATTACAGAAGCAAATATCTCTTCTGTAGAAGAATTAAATAGAATTGCTGGAATTAAAGGTATTTTCCGTCATCTTGATAATGTAACGGGTAATTTCTCTATATCAGATAGAAAAATTTACCAAGCCCAAATCATGGGAGATCTTAGTGCTCCACCTGCGTATACTGATAACATCAACAGCGTCAATCTTGATCATTCAATCTCAAGAGATTATCACATGATAAATAGGTGATTCCTTTTTGTATGAATATGTTGGCACTATGACCTTTTTGATGTGTTTGTCATTAATTAATTACAGATTATTATCAATTCATTGTATTTTCAAAAACGAATAAAAAATATATATTTGTGGATATCAAGACTAAAACAAAACTAATCATTACTAATAAACATTCATTTCAATAAACTATTATATGTAGCAATTTTTTGGTAGAACCCTACTACTATAAGGAACTTAATCCCCACGCGCCCAAACTAAATGATACTATATATGGTAATATAGTAGATGTGATCTAATTGTTATTCATTACTTCAAGACTCTTTACTTCATTCCAATATTTCTCAAACATCAATTGTTGAACCAAGACTGTGTGTTCTTCATTTGAAAAAGTTGCAACCAGTAAATTATCCTGGTTGCAGTTGAGACGAAGCAAATGTTTGTCATCGAATATTATAATCATTTCATTTAGGGCTCCAATCTTATTTGTAAATCCTATTTGAATCGGTTTGATCGATGGTAATGAGTCATTTATCGATGCAATTTGTTTTATCAAATATTTATCTACGTTTACGGTAAGAATCTTAATTGAGATACCTCTTTGTAGAATCGAAGGTAACAAGGTATGAAAATTATATTTATTCAAAAGAAGACATAGGATACTGTTAGAAGAAAATATTGTCAAGTCTCTTTTACAGGTGAGGGTCAAGGCCTCTATTTCCTTTTGAATGTTTTCGAAACCTGTTATATTGCTTTGAGCACTTGTTTTATCTTCATACTCTAACTCCTTCTTTCTTGTAGCAAACGGAATGGCCATTCTCCACAATTCTTCAAATAATTGCATCTGTTCTTCTGCAAGAGTTTTGGAAGTACTAAAGTAAGTTTGTAGGGACTCGTCATTCTCTTTATGCAAAATATGTGCCATATACCCTCTTTCATCGTAAATCCCAAAATTGCCTCGTAAGCCTTCTAAATGTCTAATTTCTAAGAAAGTCAATGGATTAAGAAAACCAAGATTTTCTATATTTACTTGAGTTATTAACCTGCATCTAATACCTTTTTCTTGCACCCTTTGTTTTACGAGACCTAGTCCTTCTACAAAATATTTAGACGCCCATTTACACATTTCAGCGTCCCAAACTGTATTATAGCCTATTTCACATTTGTTTAATCCGTCCATGGTTATTTCAAGCACTATTTTATAATCATTAATAACGTCAGTAATTACTGGATGATGATAATTGGACTCTTTTAACTGCTTGAGTGTTTTTTCATCCAATATGTTGTATTAAATCCCGATTTTATTAAAAAGTTGCCTTTATGGGCCTAATTTGACTTGTCTGAAATTTTACAATTGGTGTAACGAACTGATGGATTTATCCTTATCCTAACAATTGTCATTGTATTTAGTTTAGATTCAACCTTGAACCGTATCCCCACGTGCACAGACTGTTACTAAATATCATACCAAATCCATCACATCTTAAGCAATAATATGTAAAATCAGAGCAAGGAATTGAGTATGTGATTAAATGTTATAGAACCCTACTAACTTGGGATTTCATAGTCTAATTCTAAAAGTGCTAGAATATTAGAGTATTGCAATCAGTTAGCAAACCCAATATATTTTTTCTATAGTATCAAAGGTATGAATAAAACAAACATTCACAACAAAAACAAAAAACTCCTAGTAGCATCAATCGCAATAGTGGTCGCATTAGCTCTTTTCGCAAGTCCCATTGTAGCGATGGATGATGCCTTTGCAACTAAAAAGAAAAAAGGCAATCATGCTGAGCAATCGATATCTCAATCACAAGCCTCAGTACAGAATGCCTTGTGTATATCTGGAAGTGGAACATTTGTGTCATGTAACAACTTTAGTTTCCAAAACCAAAAGAACACAGGAAATAACGCATTAGCACAACAAGGAAATGGAAAAGGTGGTAACTCCGCAGAACAAAGCATCAGCCAATCACAATCCTCTAGCCAAAACAGCCAGGTAGTATCAGGTGGTGACACAATAGGTTCTGGTAATAACATCAACGTTCAGAATCAAGAGAACACAGGAAATAACGCATTAGCACAACAAGGAAATGGAAAAGGTGGTAACTCTGCAGAACAAAGCATCAGCCAATCACAATCCTCTAGCCAAAACAGCCAGGTAGTATCAGGTGGTGACACAATAGGTTCTGGTAATAACATCAATGTCCAAAGCCAAACAAACAGTGGTAGCAACGCAGCTGCCCAGAGCTAAGTCCAAAATCCCCGCCTTTTTTTTGCTTTGACTTTTCAGTATAATACAAGATCAATAAGTATAATTAATATTTCATCAAATCCTACTGCCGATTGGAACTTTTTATCATTTCACAATAAAAATGATACTTTGTTATCATCGAATTTACTACGATCCTAGTAATATAGACTAAAGTAATAAGAATAGAGTATAACGAGGAAGAACTGAGTGCAAGAATAAACTTTTATTATTTATTGAATGTTCTTTACTTTGGGCTTAAGTATAATACTACCGCTGAATTTTAGATAAAATCCTTCAAGTTATTACTCATTGTTTTTTTATATGGAATAAATCATTAACTGCCTTTTTTCTGATCCAAACCCATATATAAATAGAAATACGGCAATAATGAGGTTGAATGATAACTTATGCAATCAAATAATCTTGTTATTCGAGAAATAATAAATAGAGCAAGAGTTGCCAGACTTTCAACAATTGATTATGAGAAAAAGATACCTCATATAGTACCTGTCGTTTTTGCATTTGATGGCCACCATTATTTTATACCTTTAGATGAAAAAAGAAAAAAAGAAACTGTTGAAAAACTAAAAAGAGTTAAAAACATTCAACATTGCCCCAATGTTGCACTACTCATAGATGAATATAATGAGGATTGGAGCAAATTAGTTTTTGTAATGATTCAAGGTAAAGCATATCTAATTGGAGAAAAAGATGTAGAAGAAAACGGTGAATGCTGTAAATATGATGATGATAACAATAAAATTCCTTCATTAAAAAAGGGGCATAAATTCCTTTATCAAAAATATGCGCAATACCAAAAAGTAGGAATTGGTCATCATTGTATAATAGTTGAACCACAGAAAATAATATTTTGGAAGAATGAATGATTTTTTTCTTTTTGATCAAGTTTACCTACCTAGCAAATTTTGAAAATTGCTTTGTTAGGTCAATCATTTTATCTATATCTTTGCCAATAGGTGAAAAGTTGTAGGCAAATATTATATGATCCACATCCAAGTCTTTTATTTTCCTTATATCGTCACCAATTTCATCAATTGTTCCTGTCAATGTGGGCCTATCAGCATTATTATCAGAATTAACAGCACTATCTTTAAGATATGGATAAGCTAGGAGAATAATTTTAAAATTAGCGGAATCTTTATCAGCCTTGGTTATTTCATTTCTAAAGTTATTCACAACACTTTGAACATAACCAAATGGTGCAATACCACCAATAATGCCAAGCCAACCATTTAAATCATTTTCAACTATTCTTCTTATTGCATTGGGGCTAAAACCGCCAAGATAGATAGGAACATGTGGCTTTTGTACCGGTTTCGGTCCAATCTTTGATTTGGGTATATTATAATACAGACCTTTAAATTCAACATCTTCATCCATCCATATACTTTTTAGCATCTTGACGTATTCATCGGCTCTTTTTCCCTTATTATTAAATGGGATATTAGAAGCTTGGAATTCATCTTTGGACCAGCCTATTCCGAATCCAGAAATGACTCTACCTTCAGAAAACACATCCAGCGTAGCAAGTCTTCTTGCTAAAATTACAGGATTATGAAATAGCATATCTAATACCGATGTGCCTAAGGAAATTTTATTGGTATTTGCAGCTAAGAATGAGAGTGTCTCTAAAGGATCAAGCATTATCTGATATTCTTGAGGAAGACTTCCGTCTGGAGTTGCAGGGTAAGGAGTTTGAGGGTTAATCGGCCAAAGAAGTCTTTCAAATGTCCATATCGAATCAAAACCTTCGCTTTCTGCAGCTTGTGCCATATGTAGCATATTCTCTTTTGTTGCCTGTGAACCAGCTTGTGGTAGTGAAATGCCGACTTTCAAGATGAATAAAGTGATTCTTGTAATATTAAAACATTTTAGCAGGTAAAATCAAAACATTCGTCGAACATCCGTTCTATACCAATAGAGATAGCGATATTAATCCCTCTCCATCCCTACTCTAAATTGCCACTAATGCTAGAGGATAAATAAACAATTACAATACACTAGTAAAAAAATTCCGCTTTAGAAATGATTTATTATAATTTCAGATATATGTTTATTCCTTCTGCAAAAGGATGTAGGCTTTAGCGAAAGCCAATAAAGGTCTTGAGATGCGTCAACAGATCTTAATACCAAGATCCAATGCCTGCATATGCTAAATTGTATTCGCATTCTCACCAACTAGTATCAATTCTTAAGCGGGATTAACTTTAATAATTTTTAAGTTTTTTAGATCTTTGTTTGTTTTATTCGATTATACAACATATCCTGAAGATGTATTAGAACCCTATTACTCCAGGGAACTTAATCCCCACGCGCCCAGACTATTATTAGCAGTTATATTGATTCTGTTTTAATATTTACGATTATTTAATTAATAATAACTTTCTTAGGTTTTATTTTTCTTTTTTGTGGTAGTTCTTTTGCCTTCTTGTTTTTTCTTTATAGATCCCATTATTTTTCGTGCAGATTCATCTGACTTACCTTGTTTCTTTAGGTCTTTAACACCTTCATCAAATGATCTCTTTTTGGTTCCTCCGCCTTTCTTACTCATTTTAATTGGCATTCACTAACTCTGGAATTGAATAAATAAAAAGATTGCTAGGTGACAGTATCACGTTGAAGACTTCCAAAGGATTGAACCTTCATACAAGCACCGCCAAAGTCATTAAAATCATCCAGAATAGAACTTTGTTCTTAATAGAAATATCAATATCTTTCTAAGAATATACTTTCAATATTTTTTTTGATTTGTTTTTTTAATGTGATTCGGATATTAATATAACAACTAGAGACCCGGCGGGCGGCCCAGGTATTTAAAAAATTTTTTTACAAGTGTGGTAACTGTGAATCTCTTAAATGCTCTCTCATAATGTATTGTGCTTAAATATGGTTATATTAGAAACCATTCACCACTAGGAACTTAATCCCCACGCGACCAGACTCAATAATCGCAAATCAAGTAACACTACTATATCCATGATCCAACGTAGCACAGATTAACGACTAGAAGATACTTTAAAATCGAAATTCATAATATTTAGTTATTTTACTTTTTTTTAATCGACAAATCTATATAATTTGAATAAATAAAAAAAAATAAAGAATTAAAAATTCAAGCACTTTTTATTACTTTTCTAAAATGCTCTAGATTTTTTGCCATTTCTTCTTGGAATGTCTCTTCTGTATAGCCGTGAACTTCTATACCATGTTTTTTTGCATTTTCAATCAGTTCCTCTTCTGTTTCACCATACATTGTATGGGTACACACAGGGTCTCCAGCATCTTTACAATTAAGACTGAGTGTCATATTCAGCAAATGTATTACATGAAATTAAGGATATCTTCCAAATTCCTTCTCTTGATGGAAAGTAAATGCAAAAACAAACTTCATATGTGAACAAATTGACATCCGCATTTGAAATAGAACCCTACAACCACAGGGAACTTTATCCCAACGGATGAGAACTGTTACCAGAGCTATATCCTTTCGAATTTATGGATATGATAACGGTACTATGACTAGGCATTTATTAAAAGGTGAAAATTAAGAGAATTAAAGAATTTCTATTTCTTTTATTATGGCTTCATGAAAAGTCTTTATTATATTGAATAGTTAACCATGCTATGAATTACAATACTGATACAGAGTCAGGTTCATCCGGATCGGATGTATCATCAGAAAATACTAAAGCTATAAAGGAAATACAAGTGAAGCTAAACGAAATTGTACCCTCTTTACAAGATTCAATTAACCTAACTACAATTAAGGACCTTGAATCGCGTGTATCTAATTTAGAGGAAAAAGTAGATCAAATTATTAAGATTCTAGAATCGAGAAAGATTAATTGAAGGATAATTAGTAGATAAAACTGTGGACCTTTGTATTAACTACAGTGTTAATAACTAAGGGGAAAAATCCCTACTTCATTATGAATTTCGAACTTGGTATGTTGGCAATTTTCTATACTTCAATTCTCTTTGGTTATTTACTGTTTAAGAAACAATAATAGATAGAACTGTATTTAGTCATTATTATGTTACTGATTGACACTCGTATATTTCAGAGCGTGATGTATGATAAAATGATAACTGCATTAAATGTGGATTCATTCTATGCTTATTTCTTGATTCCACTTACAAATAGGATCCTTTTCTATATTTTTGATGTATAAAAAAAAGTTTGTGATAGAACCCTACTACCACTAGGAACTTAATCCCCACTCGCCCAAACTAAATGTTATTTTATTTGATACCATATTCAAAAGACTTTTATCAAATTTAGTTGATGTTTTAATGCAAGTAAAATCCATAGGATTAAACTGACAAATAACATCGGCTAAAATAAATAAAAATATTCAAGTGAAAAAATAATTTGTCTTTCTGATTTGATTTATAATTGTCTGTCGAACTCTCCTGTTATTACATTGGAATGAGGGGAAAGAAGCTTTGCCCATTCTTCATAACCTTTTTGACATTCCGTATCGTTTGACATTTTTGCAACAAATTCATCTCTATGTTTCTTATTTTTATACGACATAATGGTTATCCATACATCTTCATCTGTACTCGCTGAAACTGATTTAGAAATATTTTCAAATCCTTCCCAACTAGTATTTACTGCAAGTCGAAATAACTCATAATGTATTTCCTCTTTTTCAAACATTTCAGATGACTTTTTTTCAAGTGCTGTTAATGCTTCGTAATTATTTTTTGGTGATTGTACAATCATGAATTCTGAATAATTATAGTTTTTGCTATTCCCTTTTTGATTGTTCATAAAATGTTTCAAAATTACTCTATACGGAATAAATAAAAAGGATAACTCCCCAAGGGGAGGTTTATTAATAAGAAAAAAAGTTGTTAATTAATCTGCCAAAACCAAAGCGAAATAAAATGGAATTATATCACGATATACTAAAAGGTATTTTAGATGAGCTAGTCGACAATGAGAGTGGTGATGGTAATGGTAAAGTAAAACCTACACGAGTACAACTTAGAAGCAATCTTGCATATGATAAATTTGCCAAGTATCTTAATGAATTAGAGAACAATAAATTGATAATAAAGGATCCACTTCAAATAACTCCAAAAGGTAGAGATTTTTTAAGGGATTTTGACCGAATTGCTTCCTTTTTGATAGAAATGGGTATAAGATACTTTGATTCATCGAAAGTAGTGGGGTTGAGAAATTAACAATGTATGTGCATGACGATGATGATGAAATTTATCGCCCGCTTACATTTGTCGATCAATTGGAAAAAAACAAACATATTGTATTATTATACGATGACCAAAAATATGCCTTTCGGATAATATCTAGGTATTTTTTAAATGGTCTTAATAATGGCGAATCATGTATCTTCTTTACTTCAGATAATCTAGATGTAATTGAAAATAGATTAAACGATGAAGGTATTGATGTAAGATATTATAAAAATAATAACTTGTTACGTATCTATACCATTGAAAGATCGGATGATAATAAACGAGATACTTTAAAAGTACTTAAGCATATAAGAAAAGATGCCACTATAGGAATGAAACCCCCATTTAGATTTGCAGGAAGAACAATAACAGATACAGAAACAAGGGAAGGAATGAAACTAGGCATTATTTTGGAAGAAGTTGGACATGAAAATTTTGATAGTTTTAATAATTCACAAATGTGTTTTTATGATATCTCTAGTATAGAAAAATCGATGAGGCCAAGATGGATCCACGATCTTTTGAAAGTTCATCACTATGTTATCTACGCATCAGAACCAAGTAAAGCAGTAGCATTTGATACTAATCTACTTGAGGATGAAGAATAATAAAGAAATATAAGAACTGAAATACCCATGTCATAACCTTTTTTGAATTATTTACTGGGCAAAATTGAACAAGTTTTCTATAAAATGATTATTTTTGTATTTACCTCCTTGAGTATTGCCAGAGTTCAAATCCCTCTGTCCTTGATATGATAACAGAAAAGCTTCTCCTTTTGATAACACAAAGATAGATATTCAAACAAAACATATGCTACCAGGTTTGATTTTAACTTTAAATCCGTTTTTATTAATGTTGTAGAACCCGTTTAGCACAAGGAACTTAATCCCCCTCGCCCAAACTTACATATACTGTACACAATAATGATAATATGAATTAGGCTGAGATTTACATCTTTTCCAAGACCGTCTTGGAAAATTGATTCTAGATTCTATTCAACCTTGAATCATACGCCTAGGACAACCTGTCAAGATAATTTCCAAAAAATGTGAAACTCAGATACAGATGGCTTAACAAATCTACGACGAACAAGTAGTTAAACTCCCCTTGGGGAGCAATTCTTTATACTTATTTCGTTAGTAGAACACGTATAATATGGAATCATTGGAAAATAATCAAAATATTCAAAAGTATGTGGAATTTGTCTTTTATCGAGTTCCGAAGAAAAATCATGAAGCATTGTTATCACTGACTAATCGATTGATAGATATATTTAAGAAAGAAGAGGTAATTTATGATTGCTTTGGTCTCATCAATGCCGAAGAAATACCTGGATTCATCAATATAACTAAGATAATTCCCATCAATGCCGAGGAAGAAGAGATATGGATCAATGTGGTAACATATAAAGGTCGTGAGCATCGCACCGAAGTTGTAGAGAAAATATCAAAGGATAAAGAATGTTTGGATATATATGAAGATCTTATGAAATTATTAACCCCTGGTACGGGTTTTATCAATGGTGAATTTAAAAATTTGTTCATGAGATAGGGATTGAATGAGTCCAGTATTGAACATCTGCAATAGATAATAAAAAATCCATTTATTTCTATGAATTGAGAGCTTCATTTAATGTAATATAGCCCTACAACCACAGGGAACTTTAATATAAACAACGCGATCTAGATATGCTTTCCAAATTGATACTAAGTTTATAAAAAAATAAAGAATTAAAAATTCAAGCACTTTTTATTACTTTTCTAAAATGCTCTAGATTTTTTGCCATTTCTTCTTGGAATGTCTCTTCTGTATAGCCGTGAACTTCTATACCATGTTTTTTTGCATTTTCAATCAGTTCCTCTTCTGTTTCACCATACATTGTATGGGTACACACAGGGTCTCCAGCATCTTTACAATTAAGACTGAGTGTCATATTCAGCAAATGTATTACATGAAATTAAGGATATCTTCCAAATTCCTTCTCTTGATGGAAAGTAAATGCAAAAACAAACTTCATATGTGAACAAATTGACATCCGCATTTGAAATAGAACCCTACAACCACAGGGAACTTAATCCCCACGCGCCCAGACTGTTACTAATAATAAATAAAAAAATATTTTATACCCTTCAATGGTAGGAGTGGAACAAATGTTATTGTTTTCCTTCGTGTATTTCAATTCCCTTATTTTCAGATAGGATTTTTAATGCTACTGCTTTAGCACTTGCAAAGCTTGTATCTACCAAAATTCCTTCTGGACCAACCCAATCACCAATAATATAAAGATTATCAACTCCTGGAACCTTTATGTCGGGCCTATTATCCAGGATATCTTTATTATTATTAAGGAAGGTATTGGAAGCTATCATGTTTGGTAGGAAGCGTTGCCTTACAACCATTTTTCTCCAACCCGGCTGAACCATATCTAAGAGCTCTTCTAACTCCATTTTATCTCGTACTGGATTTGGGGCCGCAGAAGAATCTAAATATTTCATTGCATGAAATAGCACTCCATTTCTATCAGTCGATAATTTAGCAAACGCAGAATGCAGTGATAGGTACAGAGGGACATCCATTCCATATGCTCCATAAACATTAGGATTAGGAAGACTGCTTAATGCAATGTCCAATATTGCGACCCTTGCAGGTCTGTCCATTTTTTCAAGTTGACTAAGAAATTCAGGATTGATTGAGGTGTTGTCCTTTAAAAGATTATACACATGAGAAGGATTGGTTGCAATAACAACATCATGGAAAGAAAGAACGCTATTCTCAGATAATCTAATTTTCCATACTGGTTGCCTATTTGTTCCATTAGTATCATAACTCTGCTTGATGGAGACTACACTCTTTCCGTACACAAACTTTACCCCATTACTTTTTGCGATATCAACAAGCTGGCCTACTAAAGTTTGCCATCCTTCATCTATATAGACAACACCTCCAGAAATAGCTGTTTTTATTTGATTTAATGCCAACACGGCACTCACATTTTCTGCATTATAAGTATAAGTAGAAATCCTGCCTAACATTCTCACAAAATCCTTAGAATCGGAATTTTTGAAATTCTTGTCTAACCAGTCTTGGAAGCTGATCCTGTGGAGCCCATCAAGATTCATTTTGTTTAGCTTAATGAAAAATCTTATAGTTTCAATCTTACTGCCTAGACCCTTTAGTAGCGTTGTTGTTAAAAGCTGACTTAATTTTATAGGCGATTGATACAGTTTTCCTTTATTTGTAACAAAATATTTGGTATAGTCAACTTTTTTACCTTTATATTTTATGTTTAATTCATCTAAAATTTTTGGAGCAATCCCTTCAAGGTAAAGAGCATGTGGACCCTGATTAAAGTAAAATCCATCTTTGATAGATGTTCTGGCTCTTCCACCGAATTCACTGGATTTTTCTATGATGGTAACATTTTTTCCATTTTGAGAAAGATACACCGCGGCAGTAAGGCCGGCTAAGCCGCCACCAATTATTGCTATCTCTTTTGCCTTGTCTTTAGATTCATTCAGCGTTATTTTCACAATTTGGTTAGTCATCCAACTTATTTTGCTATAATCTAATTTATTAATGTTTGGTTGGCGGTCCAACTAAACTTATATTAATCGATTACTTTAAATAAATTGATTGAGTGAAAGCAAAAAACAAAAGATAAATGAAATTTTAAAGAATTCATTGAAGGTTCTTGCTAAAAATGGATATGAAAATACTACAATAGCAAATATAGCAGCGGAATCTGGTGTAAGTAGAGGTATATTACATTATTATTTTTCGGATAAGGAGGATTTGGTAAGTAAAGTCTTGGCTTATAGCTCTGAAAACATTATTCGGGCTGCTATTAAAGGAATTAGAGGAAAAACTGCGGAAGAAATAGCGGATAATATCATCAAGGACAGTATACAAAGCTTTAAGGAAAATCCTGAATTTTATGCATTCTTGTTTGAAATGTGGTGTGCGTCAAGGAGAAGTAATAAGATCAAGGACGAATTAATTATTTGCAGTGATAAAGTAACTAAATCAATTAAGAAAGTATTGGATGAGTCTATGCAAAATGGAATTTCAGAAATTAACATGAAAAATACCGAAGAAATGTCAAAAGTACTTTTGGCGTTGTTTAATGGAATTGCTTTTGAAAAGTTAATGCACTCATCTAAGGATTTAGATAATAGAAAATATTGGATACAAGTTAGGAATATGATTTCGTCATTTCTAAAGTCGCAATGAATTTCAAGATTATAAAACCGTAACTGAACTCCGCTACCACAAGGAACTTAATCCCCACGGATGAAAATTGTTACTTCTAGTGAGATTGAATATCTTCAATTTAACTTTACTTTATACCAACTATACATATAGTTTCATTATCGATACTTACTGGTCCTTGTTTATCACTATTATCGGTTTTAGTAGTTGTGTGTTTTGATACCTCTTGTGTTATCATATTCCATATTTCATCAGTACGCTCTTTGGATTGATTTTTCAATATAGCATTGACAGGGGCTGCTATGTCTTGAGTGAACTTTGTAAAGTCTTCTGCAGTATCAAACTTGAAAGTCACCTTGACCTTTTCTATTCGAATATTTTTAAATCCAGCTTTTTCAAAAGCACTGTAAAGTAATTTTTCATCAGCTAAACTAAAAGGACCCGGCGTTCCAGGTGGAGGCAGTGGAGTATTAGTTTCGCGTCTAGCTATGTTCATTGGAATGGAAAGCTGCGGCACTTTGTCGGGCGTAGACCAAACTGCTGCAGCAAAGCGTCCACCATCTATCAAGGATTTATAAATATTTGAGAGTCCCAAATCAACACTTGGAAGAAACATTAATCCCCATCTGCAAAGAGCTACATCAAATTCAGATGGTTGTAAAGTGATTATTTCTGCGTCACCCTCTTTAAATTCTATTATGTTATCTAAGTTTTGAGATTTGGCCCGGTCTTTTGCTATAGATAGCATTTGAGGTGACAGGTCCGTGGCCAATACGTGTCCACCACTATTGACAACACGATTAGCAGCAGTAATAGCGGGTTCGCCTATGCCTGTTGCAATATCCAAAACCTTTGAGTTGGGTTTTACATCTGCAAGCTCAATTAATTTATCACTTACCGTTTGTGCTCCATTTTCAAAAGTCTTCCACCATTTTTGCCATCCGTAAGCTACACTATCCCAGGCTTGACGTTGGCCTTGTTTAATTTGGTCAGATTGTAAATTAGACATACTAATGCGTTTTTAATACGTCCTTGATTTTATAGCCTTTGCTATGTTGTGATAATTTGTAGCTACTATTTTAGCTTCAATTTCTTGAAGAGACTTCTTGTAACTAAAATGTATTAGAATCCTACTACCGCTAGGAATTTAATCCCCACGCGCCCAAACTCAATGATACTATGTATGGTAATGATGTTATTATTCTCGCAATCATAACTTTCGGTCCAGCACTCATCAAATTAATTCGAGTCTATTCTGGCTTAAACATGTCTCCACAAACGTATTCACCTTGTGCTATATGTGGATCTCTCAATGTCTATATCCACTTGATTTGTATTAAAGTTGCAACTAAATAACCTCTGTATCCTACATAATACAGTCAATCATGTTAGTGAAAGACATTCAATCGGAATAGATTACGGATTTAATTACTATTCATTAATTCAAGACTCTTTACTTCATTCCAATATTTCTCAAACATTAATCCTTGGACTAAAACATTATGTTCTTCATTTGAAAAAGTTGCAACCAGTAAATTATCCTGGTTGCAGTTGAGACGAAGCAAATGTTTGTCATCGAATATCATAATCATTTCATTTAGGTCTCCAATCTTATTTGTAAATCCTATTTGAATCGGTTTGATCGATGGTAATGAGTCATTTATCGATGCAATTTGTTTTATCAAATATTTATCTACGTTTACGGTAAGAATCTTAATTGAGATACCTCTTTGTAGAATCGAAGGTAACAAGGTATGAAAATTATATTTATTCAAAAGAAAACATAGAATATTGTTAGAAGAAAATATTGTCAAGTCTCTTTTACAAGTGAGGGTTAAGACTTCTACTTCACTTTGAATATTTTCGTAGTTTATTATCGTTCTTTTATCATCAAATTTATCTTCATATTCTATCTCTTTTCTTCTCACTGAGAGAGGTATGGCCATTCTCCACAATTCTTCAAATAATTGCAACTGTTCTTCTGCCAGAGATTTTGAATTGCTAAAGTATGTTTGTAAGGATTCGTCATTCTCTTTATGTAAAATAAATGCCATATACCCTCTTTCATCGTAAATCCCGAAATTACCTCGCAAGCCCTCTAAATGTCTAATTTCTAAGAAAGTCAATGGATTAAGAAAACCAAGATTTTCTATATTTACTTGAGTTATTAACCTGCATCTTATACCTTTTTCTTGCACCCTTTGTTTTACGAGACCTAAACCTTCTACAAAATATTTAGACGCCCATTTACACATTTCAGCGTCCCATACTGTGTTAAAGCCTATTTCACAAGAATTTATTCCGTCCATGGTTATTTCAAGCACTATTTTATAATCATTAATAACGTCAGTAATTACTGGATGATAATAATTGGACTCTTTTAATTGCTTGAGTGTTATTTCATCCACTGTATTGTATTAAATTCCCTTTTTATTAAAAAGTTGCCTTGATGAGGCTTATCTGTCTATCGTAAATATTTTTTCAATTGATGGATCAAACTAATGGATTTATCCTAATCCTAACAATTGTCATTGTATTTAGATTCTATTCCACATTGAATCGTATCCCCACGTGTCCATTGATTTAAAATGTATTAGAATATTACTAGGTAAAGAAGAAATGTCAAGAATAAAGAGGGGATTGAATAATTCTTGGTTGGTTGTAGTTTCTTAAACTACATTGGTATTGTTGAATTCTCAGTATACGCCAGTTGTTGCGTTACTTGTCGTTGTGTTAACAACAGTACCGTTTGGTAACACTCCTGGTCCAGTATTTTCGGTAGGGTCGGTACCTGAAGTAGTTGGTATTTGAGAAAATGCGGTAGATGTAAATGTTCCAGTAACCATCAGAGACGCTGTTGCAAGAATAGTAGCGATTGCAAATAAGTATATTTTATTCATACTGGTTCAAAGGGTATTTTATTTGATATATTTATTACCTAAAATGGTGCTATATTCTTGTTATATGAGGGTTATATAACATGTTAAATAAATGAGGGATTAAATCAGCGGTGGTTTCAACGTCTTTAATTCAATACTGAATAGATTATCCAGCCTAGGTTCTTGGTGGGCATAGGTTGTTTTACTGACACATTATTTTGCAAAAGAATAAAGTGATTGTTATACCTACTCTAAATATTTACTAAAGCTATTACCATTTTAACGTGTATAATTCTAGAATCATAATGCATGATCTAGAGTTTAAGAGATCAAAGTTAAGGATTGTATAGAATTTGTATTATCAAATTTAGTTAATAAATTTTGCATATGATTGCATAATAAATTGTAAACTTGAGACCTCTCCGAGTAATATGTTGAGACTGGATTCAACCTTGAACCGTATCCCCACGCGCCCAAACTAATTGTTATAATGTATAGTAACTATATTTGACCCAGAATTGGACCTATTCCTGATGCCCATGTTCAAATTAAATCTAATGTATGTTCAACCTTAAACAGTATCTCCATGCATATAGACTAATGTAAGTATACTTCCTATTTCATATCCACATAGAACGATTGGACGTAATATTACATTGTTCATTAAATTGGGCAGGTAAATTTGAAATAAATGGTCACATGTTACTTGGCTTTGAGAGATGCCATATCAATGGAGAAGCGATATTTGACATCAGAGTGCATCATTCTTTCATAAGCTTCGTTGACCTTCTGGATTGGAATGATTTCAACTTCAGCTGTTACGTTATGATTGCTGCAAAATTCCAGCATCTCTTGTGTTTCTGCAATACCGCCAATAAGTGAGCCAGAGAGACTGCGACGGTTAAACAAAAGCCCCATTGCCGAAACTGCATAAGGCTTGTCGGGTGCGCCGACTAGTGTGAGATTGCCATCGGGTCGGAGTAATTGTAGGTATGCGTTAATGTCGTGTTCGGCAGAGACGGTGTCGATTATGAAATCAAAACTAGCTATATGCTTATTCATCTCATCACCATTTCGTGAAACCACTACTTCGTCTGCGCCCAGATTAAGTGCATCTTCTTTTTTGTTTGGGGAGGTGGTAAATACTACTACATAAGCTCCCAACGCATGAGCAAATTTTACAGCCATATGACCTAAACCTCCGAGACCTACGACACCGACCTTCTTTCCTTTGGTTACTCCCCAATGACGCATAGGAGAATATGTAGTAATTCCTGCACATAAGAGAGGAGCAACTCCGGCAAGATTCAAGTTGGAAGGAACGCTAAGAACAAAGTGTTCTTTGACAACAATACTATCAGAATAGCCTCCATATGTGACGCCTCCAAGATGCGGATCAGGAGAATTATAGGTTAAGGTCATGTTTGGACAGAACTGCTCAAGACCTGACAAGCATTGGGGACAATTACCATCAGAGTCGACCAAGCAGCCGACTGCGGCAAGATCACCTGGTTTGAACCTCGTAACTGCTGATCCTACTTTTGTGACACGACCAACAATCTCATGACCTGGAACACAAGGATAGACAGTGGGCATTGCACTCCACTCATTACGTACTTGATGTAGATCAGAGTGACAAATACCGCAGAAGAGGATCTCTATTTGTATATCATTATCGCCAGGTTCGCGCCTAGGAATAGTGGTCTGAATAAGCGGTGAATTGGGGCCATCAGCCGAATAGGCCATTGAATCATACTGACCATGTGACTGTGAACTAAATTGAGTGGTTGACATATGACTATGAATGTATTCTAGGTATAAATGAATCAACCGGCAAAACACAAATAGGCTTATTTATATCCCCATAGAGTCCAATGAACTTGATGTAAGAAGAGGTACCCCTGATTGTATGAAAGGAGTAAAACAGCATGTGAGGTATGCGGTATTGCACTTTGTACTGATCATATTTTAGAGACTAATAAAAAATATTATTGCAAAGATCGTTTGAAATGATTATTTTAATTAGATGTGAAATAGGTTTAAGTATGCCTGGCTGCAATTGGTTTTTAGAATCTCTTTTAAAGAACCGATATAGGTGTTAATCCCCACGCGCCCAGACTGTTACTAAACATTATACATAATTTATCAAATATTAGAACTAAAATACAAAGAAGCGATAATTTTTGATCAGTACTTGCGATTGTGGGTGGATGATAATAAAGATTTGTAAAATATCTCATCTTGAAATCCAATTCTATACCTGCATTAAAGCTAAAATTGCGACCTAACCAAAGAATTTGAGTAGATAATCGTATCAGTAGATTACATTTCGATAATTTTGGTAATCTTATCTATCAATACTGCATTCTCGACTGGCTTTTGAATGAAAAGGTCTGGGTCAAAATCTTGAAATTCATTGCTACGATATTGCTGGTGAAACTGCTCACTAGAAGTCAAAAAGCATACTTTGGTTGTATTATCAATCTTCCTGAGTTGATTGTATAACTCAAAACCAGTCATTCCAGGTAACCTTAGATCAATCATTACTAAATCATAATAGTATGGTTTATACACTGATAGCGCAATGATCGGATCGTTGTAAACATCTGCAACAAAACCTTTTTCTTCAAGAATTATCTTAAATACAAAGGTGATGTCATATTCGTCATCAACTATTAGTATTTTCCTTCTAGTCATAATTCCACCCTATTGTGTATATTTGTTGTTACTCTGCTCAAAATTGTCAAAGGGTAAAACAAATGAAAATGTAGCGCCTTGTCCCACCTGGTTATTCTCGGCCCAAATCCTACCGCCATGTGCCTCAATAATGCTCTTTGAAATAAACAATCCAAGGCCAATACCCTGAAATGATTTAGTTGCAAACTTTGTAAATAGCTTAGGAAGCATTTCGCTATCTATTCCACTCCCGTTGTCTGTTATACTCACTTGTATCATCTGACGGGCCTTTTCATCAATTTGGTTCTTCGTTAGTTTAGTAGTAATCAAGATGAATCCTCCCTCACGGGGCAAAAACTTTATTGAATTGTTTATCAAATTGGAGATAACTCGACTAATACCGCCCTTGTGTGCAAAAATTTGTAAGTCGTCCACTCCATTGTATCTAATTTTAAACTTACTTTTTTCGAAATTTGTTTCACAATTGTGAATATTCTCTAGTATTATATCTCTAATTCTAAATTTTTCCTTATTTAGGTTTAAATGGTATCCTTCCATTTTGGTTACATCAAGTATGTCTTCCGCAAGTTTTTTCAACCTTCTAGCGTTACGACTAACAATTTCAACAAGCTCCTTTTCCTTAGAACTTGGAGTGCTATTTCTTAGAATATCTACTGCCCCAAGGATCGGTTGAATTGGTGTCCTCAATTCATGCGCAGCTGTATTGATAAATTCCTTATGCATTCTCTCGTTTAATTGCAATTGTTTGTACAACTCTGTTTGTCTCCATAAGCTTTCAAAAATCGAATAATAGGATAATACCGTTGATTTGCTATCAGAATACGTTACTAATCCTATGGCCTCAGTTATGGTATTCTTAGAATCGTCTTTTAGTTCTACTGCAAGTGAATATTTCCTGTCAATCACGACTATTGATACTTTGGTTTGCATACTAGGCTCCATTAGTCTAATCTTGATTCTGTCTGAAATCCCTTGATCTTCGAGTTCGTTTATAGTCTGATAAATCAATTTATCCTCTGGGACCAGAATTCTTACATTTAAGGAGGTAGTTTCTAGTCTTTCTCTTATCAAATCAAGCGTCCCAGCAAATTTTTGACGTCTAAATGCATTTGGTGTTGAAAAGATTCCGACAATATCTTCCTTTGCTGATGTGATGAGGCTGTAGAATAAATTCTCGAACGTTTTAGGATTCTGAATTATTTCTATCCCTCCATTATCTACTCCAGTCTCAATATCGTGAATCCTATTTTTGATGTCAATTCCATTTTCCCATAATTCAATAAAGATTGAATTAAAATGCTCGATATATGCTGGCTCATTGGTTGTAAGAAGATTTTGAAGGATTTGCCCGCCTTCTGTTTTTTGTATCGTTGCTATCATTTCCTTATCTGAAGCTGCAAAGTTGATAGGCGGAAGATTTTTTACATGCTTGATACTAATTCCTAATTCTAAGAACTTGTTTACTATCTCGATATCGTTATTGTCTGTAATAGATGTTATAATCTTGATTCCCTTGTGTGAGCGCATTTTTCCATTTCCACAAATCTGCTGATAGATTTCAAAATAATTATTATACGCTAATCTCAATCCAGAAGGTCTAGTGCACAGAATAAATTCTCTAGAGTCCGATAGGATATTTTTGCTTTTTGAAATAATATCTTCAATATTTTGAATTATTTTTATCTCTTTAAGTACTGTATTTAGATACTCCCTTGTTTCTAGTTCTGTGAATGACGGTTGCAATCCCGTACTTCTGGCCAATTCTGCTTTTTCCTTTTCGACTACTGAAAAGACTTTTTTTTCTATTTCTTGTATCATTTGTGCAGACCCTATACTAACTAGTAGTTTTGACTCTTCAATGGCAGAGTCTCTTATTGATTGTCTTAATTTAATTTCCTGTGAAATTGTAATAGCTGAGGAATAAAGGCCAAGTGTAAACAGATATGTAGAAAGAAGGACCAATGAATGTGCGGCAACACCGAAACTTGGTTCTATTGCTGAGGTAGAAAGAGCAATTCCAACTATCGTATCACCAAGACCAGCTAAGATAAGATAATCTCTAACTTTCGACGATTTCAATTTCTTCGCAACGATGAAGAATGCTAGACCAAACAAGATGTTTCCAGCTATCGTACCTACTCTGAATAATATTCGAAAATAGTATCGATATGCTTCGTCAATCCCAGCAAGACTTTCACCTGAAAAGAAACCCGGCATCTTACCAATCAAATAAAGTACAAGTGGTAGAGATATTATGATCCAAAGAGATATTGGTAAAGTGCCAATTTTCTTATAAACATTCCGCAATAGCATTGAAGAGGCTATCCATCTGAAAATAAATCCCACTGGGAGAATTATAGAGTTAAGATAGTTATACAATTCTAGGTATGATTGTGGGATTACAAAGAGAGCCGTTTCATCTGATTTCGAATCGACAAATACAACTTGTCCATCATATTTCTCTGATCCTTCGTATTGAAATGATGATCCAATAACTTGGTTATCTAGTCTGGGGTCTTCGTAGATGATCTGGACCATTAGTAATTTTGTACTTGCGTCTTCAAAAATAGAACAAGCTAGGGTCAATGCGGCAAGGGCATAGAATAAGACTATGGGACTCTTAGACTTGCTGGCTCTGTACCATGAAAAAAATTTAAAAGCGATTACAATCATAATAACTGTAGCCAGTAACGAACTTGCCGCAAATATCGATCTTGATAATATATAGCTAGGATTACCAAAAAATAACATGAATATCAGAGTTATCAAAATTCCGAACTGCACAATAATTACAGTCCAGTGCATTAGGTTGCTTAGGCGTGATCTACTCCTCAGTTCTCTACTTACCCTATGAGCATAGCTTAGGAGAATGAAAGATCCGATTCCGTAGCAAATGACAATAGTCATGATCATCATAATATTTCCGGTTATGTGGTTATAATCCAATAATTGGCGGGTCATTAACAGAGCAATGATTACTATTATTATTATCGATATTCCCATAGCAATCGGGAGCTTGGTACTTTCAAGTAGTTTACTTATAGGATTAATCGCCCCAAGGTCCAATAGTCGTGCTTAGAAGAAGGTCATATTAGGCCTTTATTATTTTTATTGCTAATTATTGGGTCAAAACTGAATTCATGAAAAAAATGCTAATAAACATAACGATTTGTCCAAATATTATGCTCTAATTAAACATTTTCTATTTTATTAGAAAATCTTGTAGATTTGTTTTGGTGATTGCTAATGGGTCTTTATGATTTGAAATAATAATTCTAGCAACATTTGCTATAGATTTTTTTACGCTACTATTTTTATCTGATGGATCGGTTATAGGATCTAACCTCAATGTTAGTTGATTTTCTTTTTTCATCAATTGAATATAATATTTTTGATTGATATTGTTTTCAATAACCGTTGTTTTTATCATGATTAAATCTTTTGATTGATTTAAAAATACATCACCAAATTTTATGATATAATTATCTTTTCTTTCTACCATTTTATCAAAATTTACATATATGGATTCAAAGTTAATTTTCCTACCTTCGATTATAATATGAGGCATATATACATATCAATTATTTTTATAATATAATTTGTTCATCTATTTAAATCCCTGATCAAATCTTTTGTGTATAATGTGGATGATAAACTAGACCCAAAGTTTGAAATATAATTATAAAGATTTCAAACGATAAGGATACCCAAAGAAATTGAATCATATAATTTTAATAAATTAATATCAAAGAATACGGGTATAAATAATTTAGAAAAGATAAAGAATTGAAAAATAGTTTTTTATCAGTCTATAGCACAATAATTTGTTTCTACTCTTACCTGTTAAGTATTAGAACCCCACTATCGCAAGGAACTTAATCCCCAATGCCCAAACTAAATGTTACTTTGTTAGGTATGATAATATCGTTCATCTGAATTCTAAACTTTTTTAGACTCATTTCAAACTGATCCTAGATTCTGTTGAACCTTGACCTTGTCCACCCAGTTATATTCAATTAATTCCAGCAGTAGATGAAAAATTAGTCTAATAGTTAAATAACCGAGTTAAATCATTATCCATTGATAATTGCATATTAGGATAAAGGACATTTTATATTCATTATTTTTCTTTTTTATTGCAGGATTATGTGAGATAGGAGGAGGTTATCTAGTTTGGTTATGGTTGAGAGAAAGTTATAGTTGGATGTTTGGAGTATTGGGTGGATTTGTATTATTTATGTATGGAGTAGTTCCAACTTTTCAAAAAACTCATTTCCATAGAACCTATGCAGCATATGGAGGAATTTTTATTATAATGGCTTTATGCTGGGGTTATCTCTTCGAAGAAGTAATTCCGGATATTTATGATATAGTTGGAACTATTGTCGCTGGTATAGGAGTCATTATCATTTTTTACTATCCCCGTAAAGAGGGTGAAAAAATTGGAATCAATACTTCCGGATAATTATAATTTAGTATTTATCATTTCAACCTTTGGATTGTTCTTAGTTGCTGCAATTGCTGAAATAGGAGGGGGTTATCTAGTATGGCAATGGCTAAGAGAGAGAAAGAAAATAACCCTTGGGCTTGCTGGAGGTATCATACTATTTGTATATGGAATAATTCCAACTCTTCAGCCATCGAATTTTGGTAGAGTATATGCAGCATATGGAGGAATTTTTGTAGTAATGGCAATCGTTTGGGGATTAGTTGTGGACAAGAAGAGACCAGATAGATTTGAAATAATCGGTGGCTTTATAGTTCTTTTAGGAGCATTAATAATTTTTTATACTCCTAGATAGTCACTAAATATTATAAAATTAATTTATTTCTAAATAGAATTACAGTTCTATATACATCATGGTTTTAAAACCAACAATGATAGTTAAACCAAGGATTTCTTGAAGGATACATGCCTGTAGAAGGCAATAACAGAGATGTCTGTGAAAGTGCAACAGACGCTTAATACAAGTAAATGCTAGATTCTATTCAATCTTGAATCATATTCCCACACGCTCAGACTAATTTTAACAAATCTCAAATCTTCAAAATTAGATAAATTATAAAGATGAAGTATACTCCTGGCATGAATAGGATAGAATCGACAAAATGTATCCAACTAATGACCATTTATAGTTTCTTATTCATGCGACAGAAACTTGTCAATGTAATTAATGTTCTTGATATTTGGAATTAAAAGTACCAATGGAGACCTTAAATATTCCTGTCACGCTAATGGAATGAAAATGCAATTTATAACAATATTTATATAATAATCAATATTGAATAAACTTGTATGAAAACTCATTATATTTTCTTTTCAATGACTGTACTAACGACCTTACTGCTACTGATCCTGATCAACGGATTTAATGATAACATCCACTTCACTTTTGCACAAGATGGCAATACTGGTATATTTGCTAGCAAGCCCGACCCTTCTGATAGTATCACTGGTGGGGGACATCATATTTCACTAGATAGATCATCAACATGTTCTTCAACTAATGTAGAAGGTAACCAATCAAAAACCCAATTTGCAATTGAAGGTCAGAATTCGACCTCTTTAGAATCAGATTCACACAATAATACTAGTAAAATCTTTAGCATAAACACTGACATGCAAAGGCCTGTTCTGTATTTGATACATCCTACAATGGACAAGATTATCACTGTAGATCTGTGCCAGTTTGATCAATATCCAATTGATAGTATGCCACTTCATACTCTGATAACCCCGAGGGGAGATACAGCCTTTCTAAGTACCATGAGCTCGAGTACCGCTCCAGCCACTATTCTGGCCTTAAAAATTGGTGATATCGATTGGAAAAATAACCATTCCGATGTTTCAATTACAAATGTGATTAAGATAAGAGATCCTGATACCAAACCCGTAATTCCGGATATCACAAATCATACGACAAATCTCACACAACCAGTCATCAAGGCATTGTGGTTCCCAAACAATGTCCAAATACATGGTCCTACTCTACACCCTAATGAAAAATTTGCATACTTTACCGAATGGACAAATAATACGATCAGAGTACTTGATGTAAACAATGGTACTTTAGCGCCAACAGACCCAATTCAATTTGGCAATGATACCAGGTGGCTTCACGGCGTGTTCTTTAACCCCTCTGGAAACAAAGCTTTATCTCCACATTACTTCTTTGAAGGCAACCATTTACATCTATTTGATGTAGACAACGCAACAGGCGAGCTTACCAACCCCGTGGAGATAAGATTGGGAAATAATACACATTATGCAGCATTCCCTCATCATGTGACCTGGATAAATAACACACATGCAATAACATCTACACAACAACTTGGACCGACCTCTGCTACTTCTGACAATGTCAAAATCATTGGTCCAAGCGTCTGGCTTATCGATACGGAGAAAGTCAATAATATAGGAGATGGTGATATTGTTTCAAATACCGGCACAGCGGCGACCATGATCATCCCATTTACAAACGGCACCGAGAAAAATGGAATTTTCAAGCCGGCCTCTGACATCGCAATAGTTGGAACCAAGTTGTATGTTGCCGAAGAGGACAGCATGGACATGAAAATTAATAATCAAGGCTATGTATCAATATGGAATATTACCAACATACTTGATCCACAAGTGATAAAACGCTTAAGCCCCGGACCAAACAGCTCAGGACCAGATCTTCCAGAAACCTTCGAGTTGGGACACACAATATATTCCACACCGGATGGAAAAATAGTCTATGTGGAAGATTGGCACTCAGGACAATTGGTAAAAATAAATGCAACTACCTATAAGGTTGACAAGGTCTTTAACTCAACAACCCATGACTTCAAGATGCCCCATGGAGGCTTTATAACGGGCAAATATAGATAGAATTAAAAACTCTATTTTTCTTCAAAATAATGTTTTTTAGAACAGTACATGAACACTCATTTTTTTAAAGAGAAAGATCATATTTGAGCAATTACAAGAAGCTAGATTCCTTCAACCAATCTTTATATTTAGCCCTCAGGCAACAAATCCTAGAATTCTATTTAAAATACAGATATCGGTATGAAGCCCCACGCGCCCAGACTGTTACTAAACGTTATACATAACCTATCAAATGTTAAGAACTAAAATGCAAATTCAGAGCAAGGAATTCATTATGCGATTAAATGTTATAGAACCCTACTAACTTGGGATTTCATAGTCTAATTCTAAAAGTGCTAGAATATTAGAGTATTGCAATCAGTTAGCAATCCCCATATATTTTTTCTATAGTATCCAGTATATGAATAAAACAAAAAACATTCAGAATAACAAAAACAAAAAACTCCTAGTAGCATCAATCGCAATAGTGGTCGCATTAGCTCTTTTCGCAAGTCCCATTGTAGCGATGGATGATGCCTTTGCAACTAAAAAGAAAAAAGGCAATCATGCTGAGCAATCGATATCTCAATCACAAGCCTCAGTACAGAATGCCTTGTGTGCTTCTGGTGGAACAACTTTCCTATCATGTAATAATGTAAGCTTCCAAAATCAAAAGAACAGTGGAAACAACGCATTAGCACAAGACGATGATGACGACAATGGTGGCAACTCTGCAGAACAAAGCATTAGCCAATCTCAATCCTCTAGCCAAAACAGCCAAGTTGTCTCTGGTGGAGACACAATAGGTTCTGGTAACAACATCAACGTCCAAAATCAAGAAAACACAGGAAACAACGCATTAGCACAGAGTTGAGTCCAAAATCACCTTATCTTTTTTTGAATTTATAGTTTCAGTTTAATTTAAGATTAATTACTTATCTTGTAGAACCCTACTACCACCTGGAACTTAATCCCCAGGCGCCCAAACTAACTTATACCATGATAAAGAAGTGTTATTTACTAGTCTGCTTAGTTTCTTAAATATTTTGTTTATTACATCATATTGATGAAAAATATTTCCTTACTGGTATGTGTTCTGTCTTTAGCATCTATATTATTTATGAATGCTATTGCTTCTATTACTCTTGTTAATTCACAGTCTGGCGAAGGTCTTGAGATTACGCCTAGCATTCAATGGAGTGAAAATTTAGAAGGGACTTTCAGTTATTGTGTATATGAAGGGACTGTTACACTTGATTCAGTTAATGATCCTCAAGCATTCTGCATTATTCCAACGTCAGATTCGTCTTTTCAAAATATGTAAATTAGTGTGAATGATAATGTTGATACTTATGTGCTAGATCCAATAGAGACTCCGTCAGGGCTCTTTAAGGATGGTGCTCCATACTCTGTCTGTGTTGTGTTTGCTCCATTCTCGCCCCAAGACGCTGGATTTAATACGGCAGAAAGTTGCCAACAATTCACAAACCAAAGAGGAGATAACCCTGAAGAACCATTTATCAATCTTGATGATGGAGTATTCTTTACAAATAATTAATTAGTGTCTTATTAATCTGCACAGCTGATGATACATCATCTTGCAGTAAACTATAAATTTTGAATAATCCTGTCACCAGATCTAAATAATAGTAGTAGGGAACGACTAATAAAAAAATTTATGTTTATTGTTGTCCGACAGCGTTACTACCAGTGTTTGTTTGACTTTGTGTGTTTACATTGTTTCCTGAGCCAGCAGTGTTGCCACCAGAAACTACTCCACTGTTTTGGTTAGATGATTGTGCCTGATTAATTGCTTGGTTAGCCACATTAGCGCCGCTATTACTGCTACCACCACCTTGTTGAGCTGCTGCGTTGTTTCCACTGTTTTGTTGACTCTGATCATTTATATTGTTTCCTGACCCAGCAGTGTTGCCACCAGAAACTACTCCACTGTTTTGGTTAGATGATTGTGATTGGCCTATGCCTTGGTTAGCTGTGTTACCGCCACCTTTACCTTTACCACCACTTTGGGCTAATGCGTTGTTTCCACTGTTTTGTTGACTTTGCGTATTCAAATTATTACAAGAAACAAAAGTTCCAGAGCCAGATACACATAGTGCGTTTTGGTTAGATGATTGTGATTGGCCTATTCCTTGGTTAGCTGTGTTACCGCCACCTTTACCTTTACCACTGCTACCACCACCTTGTTGAGCTGCTGCGTTGTTTCCACTGTTTTGTTGACTCTGATCATTTACATTGTTTCCTGACCCAGCAGTGTTGCCACCAGAAACTACTCCACTGTTTTGGTTAGATGATTGTGATTGGCCTATGCCTTGGTTAGCTGTGTTACCGCCTTTTCCACTACCACCTTGTTGTGCCAATGCGTTGTTTCCACTGTTTGCTTGGGATTGAACACTAACGTTGTTACAAGAGTTGCCTATACTACCACCTGCTACACATAGTGCGTTTTGGTTAGATGATTGTGATTGGCCTATTCCTTGGTTAGCTGTGTTACCGCCACCTTTACCTTTACCACTGCTACCACCACCTTGTTGAGCTGCTGCGTTGTTTCCACTGTTTTGTTGACTCTGATCATTTACATTGTTTCCTGACCCAGCAGTGTTGCCACCAGAAACTACTCCACTGTTTTGGTTAGATGATTGTGATTGGCCTATGCCTTGGTTAGCTGTGTTACCGCCTTTTCCACTACCACCTTGTTGTGCCAATGCGTTGTTTCCACTGTTTGCTTGATTTTGGACGTTCAAGTTATTTCCTGATAGCACGGTATCGCCTCCAGAAACTACTCCACTGTTTTGGTTAGATGATTGTGATTGGCCTATTCCTTGGTTAGCAGAGTTGCCTTGAGCAAATACATTCATGGTCATAGAAGTTGGTCCTAAAAGTAGTACAAATGATATTGCTAATACAGCTGAAGTCACTAAAGCTTTATTTACAGTAATGAAATAATCCATTCAACAGTTACTACTAACAAAGCTATATAAACTCATTTATATGATAATTAAACATAACAATATTTTGTATATATTTTTGACCTTGTCAACTTAAGAAAATGAAATAGCTTGAAGAGATTTGTTTTTAGCATGTTAAATATAGGGACAGAACACCTTCAGAATACATTGGTCGTGATTTGTATTTGTACTTTCTTGGTTTATCGTCCAATAATGTCGCTAAAACGTTGTCCATTTTACTCTTCATGCTCTTTACACGTCAAAAAAAGTCATGAAGCAATCTGGAACTGAATTCAGAAATACAAACCTCAAGCTATTTACACAAAGAAAAACGATCACAGAATACGTTGTGGCGCCGGCTATCAAGTTGTTGTTACAATCAAGTCAGATATTTCTATAAGTATCATATCGCGTCGCTTCTGGGGCTTAATAGAAATAAGGGCTTCAAGCAATCTTGATACAGTTGATACCAGTAATTGCGAATTTCGCATTTATCCTAAAGAATCTAAATCGTGTGTTTTGAATATTACTGACAGTCCATTTCTAAAATCAAAATCAGAAACAAGTGAACAAGACCGGCTGCGAACTCCTATAGGATAAACAGCGTAAGAGAATAACAACTGCATTAATATTGCTATGGGATCTCAATCCCTGACCTTATAAGGTTATATCTCTTGAAATAAAACATTTAGCCCTAATAATGATCAATTTTTTATTTGTTACTCTCATAATTGTCTTCAGGTTGTCCTTTAGACGCAGTAGATTAACTCAAATAGTTACTAATTCTAATTCAATTACAAAGAAAATTTAATTAATATCCTCTAATTAGAGAGGACAATGAAAGAAATCCTTTCTATCGTATTATCTACTTTTGTTTTCATCCTAGCAATACCTCTTGCTTATGGACAACAGCTTGATACTACCACAAATCTTGATACAACTACAAATCAAACCTTGGCTACTGCTACTCCTGAAGCCACTATAGGCAAAAGTGAAAACCTTACAGTAACCGATCTTAGATACCGTGCAGAATCAAATCAGATAACGGGAACCGTCACAAACAACTCTACAAGTGAGCAATCCTCTGTATCCATATATGCGGTCCTTTTTGACAAGGAAGGAACTTTTCTTGGAATAGCTGAAGGTAGACCTTTAGTTGAATCACTTCCACCATCTGATAATTCTCCATTCTCAATAGATTTGTTCTCGGGATTCGGATTATATGCAATGCCTGAGGAAGTAAATGGTATTGACCATTATACAATCTATGTAAGAGGACATGAACCGCTTTTCTAATTTAAGACGTCTACAAAGAACAAGAATAGTTGTAAAGTAGATCAACTGTCAACTCTTTCTTATTTTTGTATTAATTTTTGAAATTGTTATTCTTTTATAACAAAATAATATCTTGATATTTTACTTTCAAATCACTCTTAATAAGGCATTTTAAATTAATAATTAACATCCATAACCATGAATCTAAATTGTGTCTAGGTAGAAATGTTTTCTCTGTAGCGTGTAGAACCCTACTACCATTGGGAACTTAATCCCCACGCGCCCAGACTGTTACTAATAAATATTAGACAATGATTTAACTGTGTCTATATTTCGGTTTTTCAAAAAAAGGTTAAATTGTGATTGTGAAACCTAATTGGAATAAGTCCCCAATTCGTCAAACCTTTTTTAATATATAAAAATCAATATATTTACTGATACTAACAAGATAATATATAGTATAAAATTAAAGGTTCTTTGCATGAATAAATTCAATGTATTCTTAGTTTTAAGTATCGTAGCAGCAGCATCTTTATTTGCAGGAATAGTCATGGTAACACCAGTAGTAGCACAAGAAAACATGTCAATGACAATGGATAATTCAACGATGCCAATGGATCAAATGGATAATATGACCATGATGATGGATAATTCTACCGACATGGCTGGTAATTCAAGGTAATTCAACTACACAATAACTAAAATTATTTTAAAAATAACATCCTTTTTTTATTAGATTCTGATCATTAAAATTCATTTTTTTTCTTTTTTGTTCGAGGATTTTAGTTGTTGATCTTTAACTGTATTTACTTTAAAATTATTTTTTACTTTGAATACTGCATTAGAACCCTATTGCCACTAGGAACTTGATATCCACGGATGAGAACTGTTATCAATATATAATCATTAATAATAATTGACTTTAATCATCCCTTGGTGTTATTGTATAATTTGTATAATTTTGATAACCTGATCAAGAATGCTAAAATGTTTATAGATAATCGAGGTGAGGCTTAAGTAGCATTGAAGATTGGTGTAAATTTTGATGGATTCAAGATCTCAGATTCCCAAAATCGTACAAAACCTAACCCGCCTCAAGATTATATACAAGATTCCTTCAAAATTTTTCAAGAGCATGGTATTGATGTAGTAAGAATCCCTGCTTATTGGGAGTCTTACGAGAAAGATCCACAAGGTTTTAGTCAGGAATTAAATTTTATCTCAGACGAGGCTGATAAAAGCAATATTTCATGTATATATGATAATCATCAATGGAAGTGCTCTTCGTCTATTGGATATGGTATAGGTTTTCCGAATTCTATTATATCTCCGCTATTTCAAAATAATTCGTCGAATCATGATCCTTTTAAACCACCATCTAAAGAAGACATAGAAAAATTTTGGAATAATTGGTGGGATAGAATGATAAAGTCTTTTGATGGAAACGATGGATGGGATATGCAGTTAGCCTTTATACAAAAAGTGATAGAAACTGTGAATAACAAAACACCGACTATTGCATTTGAACTTCTAAATGAACCTCAAGTGTTTAGACACAGTGATTTCAAAAAGGTTTCAAAATATCATGACTATGTGTTAAGTAAGGTTACTGATCTTACTGATAAAGCAATGATATATTGTTATAGCTATGCTGGTCATCTTGGCGCATTTAATCTTCCTTGGGTACAAGCCAAAATCAAACCATCGTTATCTGTAAGCAATAAGATTATTTTTGATATTCATCCCTATCCTCCATATTACATAGTAATGCTCTATTTTAGATTAATATTAAAACTAATGAAAACAGGTACTATCTTGGTCGGTGAATATAACTCTGGTACAGGAGATGGGGTAAAAATCAGTTTAAGCCAGCACAAAAGATATTTGAGAACTTTCAAGAAGTTTTTTCCATATGGAGTAATGTTTTGGCAGTGGTCCTACATAACGGACAGCGGACATCCGGCATTCAATTTGGCTAGAATAATTAATGGTAAAATCTCATTAAATACTAACTTTGATAGTTTTGTCAATGCCCTAAAAGATGTATCAAATTAATCGTCATTTCGGAATTAATTATATACTATTATACTAATACCGTAACAACAGATCTTTTCTGAAATCATAAAACTCATTCCTAATTGAATCTAAAGTAAAAGATAAGTACATCTTTATACTGTAGAATCTATTGAGTCTCACAGAAAAATGTGATATATATGCTGCTATTCATGACACGGGGATTAATAGGGTGGTTAAACATCTTATGCAACAACGTCCATCTCTTTTTAATTTTGGTACTTCTTTTTTAGCCTCAAATCTCAATCTATTATGCGAAAAAATCATTGCAGTGCCAGAAGTAAACAGACAACAGAATCCTCTTCTAACAATACTTAATCCAATTCCTGTCATTGGATTACCATTAGATCAGTCTAGTTCAAACAATTTAGCGATAAATTTTGCAATTCAACTTTCTAAAACTGAAATAGATTTCCATACAGGAGGTATCTTTCCTTTACCTCCAGAACTTGATCCATTGGCAAATCAACGTTTAGCTGCTCATTTCAAAGTTTGTGCTGGCTTGGATTGTCTAGGCGACTTACCTTTTCTTCGAAGACCACCAAATGTCAGACCGTCTACTTCCAAACTAGAATGTTTTTGCCTTGATTTGTATGCTATAGGAGGATGTAAAATCTCTGGACTAGCAGAAAGCCAAAAAATAGGGTTTAAAGTCGATGGTATAGAGATAGTAGATCTAAAACCTCACGGTCTGGAAAATGCAATTGAATGTTATGCAAAATCTGTTCTTAATCATGGAATATTTCCCCATATTGCTGAGATTATTTCCAAATTGACATTTGGAGTAATTACTATTCCTCCATCCACCGGAAACTTCCAGGTATCAGGGAATTTACAACTTTCCGGAGCAACGACTGTTCCTAATAATCCAGCAATTGAAGATGATCAATTAAAGACATTTATCAATTTAGACAATTTAGACTTGGATATCGTATTCTCATCAAGTGGTAGCGGTAGTGGCGGTAGTGGCGGTAGTGGCGGTAGTGGCGGTAGTGGCGGTAGTGGCGGTAGTGGCGGTAGTGGAACTATCACACGAACAGTAAAGCCTCGATCAAGAACAGGCACTTTTGATCTAACAACTGCTATATCCGAAACCACATTCAAAAAAATATATGGTGCTCTTCTTGAAGGATTTAAATTTTCATTATCAGACACAGGCGGCTCTGGTACATTCTCAGTTGGTTATACAGTTTCAGCACATTTAGAGAATGGCACAATCGATTTGCGTAATAATGGTTCTGTTCTAATAAGTGAGTTAGACGTGAAATGGGATACATTGCAGCTTAACATAGGTATAGATATTCCGACACAAACTATTGGTGGATTTTGTCTCGTTCCAAACCCTTTTGGAGGATGCTTGATTCATGCTCCATCAATTGATCTTTTCGAGGCAACTCCTGACATATCCTTACCCCTTAACTTGGGCGGATTATTAACATCTGAACTTACTTTGAGTGCAATCCCAAAGGTCTTTTATGGTGTTGGCTCTGGAGTTCCAAATAGGTGGCAACTTACTCTAGTTCCTACACTTCCAATCGACTTGGATATAATTGACATAGCAGACACGATTGGAGATTTGTTTCATAATCTTATTGTAAATGCAATCGTCGGTCTTCTTAGTTCTTTGGGACTTCCTGATTGGGCAATATCTTTTATAGATACCGTACTCGGTGGAATAGAAGGAATAATTCGAAATATTTTAGATATTGGAGACGATGTGGGTGAATTTATTTTAAGTTTGATTAGCAATGTTGGTCTATTCCAGGACTTGATCGATAGACTGGTTCAGTTCATTGCTTTAACAATTTTGGAACTAAAGGATCCATTAGAAGTTCTTAAGGGTAATTCTGCTATACCGTTAATTCCAGTAAAGATACCGATCGAATTTTTGGATATTCGGATTAATAGTAATGGTAATGAGTTGATCCTCGAAGGAGATGTGGGTAATTAAATATGAATATTAAAATAAACCGATTTTTGTTTAGTCAAACTAATATCGATAGCGGGTCCCTCACTCCGCATTCTACACTTGTTTGTAACATTGCAGATACTGGAGAGTATCAGGGTGTTGTCTTGAAAGGATCGGGAATAGTTAGTAGATTTAGATTAAGGATTCTTGAAGAAAGACCACTGAATAGATCATCATCCTTATCTACGACAAACTCTAGGGAGGCTTCTCAACACGTTGATGAAAATAAACAAGTAAATGATACTTCTAATCAGATAAACATAGATTTAAGCAATATTACGAACATTTATACACTAAAAAAAGGTGGCTATGCTGTTTTCTACGTCTCTACTGGTGCAGGTGGCTATTCAATAGATCTTTATCGATTCGAAAGAGGATCACAAATAAAAATATTTGATAGCAAAGAATTAAAGGACGGAGTGATTTTCTCTGCGATGGTAATCAGACCCGGCACTTATTTGATAACAAATACAATGAATAATGCTAAGGCAGATCTTGTTGTAAACTATCCAGAACTTGGAAAGATGAAGAAAATCCTTACACCAATTAATGTAGAAAGCAATGCGAAGGAAATTGTCCCCAACAAAATAAACATCGATCCATCTCAAGGATTGATTTTCAAAATTAATGCTCTTTCCAGAATAAAAATTGAATTAACAAAACCTGAAGACAGACCACTCAAATTGCATAGAGAACAGTTTATTATGAGAACCAAAGGAAATGAAAAATTTCTTAAACGATATCGACTGGTACCTCGTAACCAAAGTCTGTGACCAATTCAATTTCATTTTTATCTATAACCTATAACTTAATGTGTGATGGTAATTCTATTGACTAAGTAAAGACATACTAGTTCTTATGAATCGTATAAGAAATAGCACTTTGAGTTGAGAGGATGACTATAAAATAAATAATGGGATGAGTTTAGGTGTAATTAATTCGTAGAACCTCATTACCACAAGGAACTTAATCCCAACCAGCTCAGATTGTTACTAAAAATCATACCAAATCCATCGATATTAAGCACTAATATGTAAAATCAGAGCAAGAGATTTATTGCACGATTAAAGGGTATGGAACCCTACTACATTCGGATTTCATAACTTAATTCTAAAAGTGCTAGAATATTAGAGTATTGCAATCAGTTAGCAAACCCAATATATTTTTTATATAGTATCCAGTATATGAATAAAAATTCAAAACCAGAAGAAATTAGAAAATTCAAAGGCGTGTTCCAAACAATTGCGGGATTTTTTATTACTGCATTTGTTATTGGATCTGTCTTGAGTCTCACTACAGTTACCATCGGATATGGATACCAATGTTTTGATTCGATCAAAAAATGTGTCTGTAATGGATCGGACAAGGATTGTAATACCATGAAAAGCAAAGAATGTAAGGGCGAGGTCGTAGACAACAAGTGTACTCAAAAACTAATAGGTGATGAACTTAAATTAGCGATCCAATAACAGCAGATATTTTTTATTTTTTTCAATTATTTATTCAGGACTCCTCAAGAACTACTGAGTTTCATTGTTTTGCTATTTTAAAATTTTATAAAGGCTAGTTAATGTATCAGAACCCTATTACCCCAAGGAACAATCCCCACATGCTCAAGCTAAATAATCCAGTAAATATAACTGAGTTATGGTCTGTTCCGAGTATCAATTTTTTCTGTAGTCCAAAATATAAAATAATTGAACCATTGTCCTATGGTTGGGTCGATGTACAATATGCTAGTGTTTAATTACCTCAAATAATGGCTTTTCTGAGAAGGTATGAATTGTAAACTTTTTTATTCAATTATTGTGCAGGAATGATATATTGACTTTCAGAACGAAATGCATTAAATTATATTTGCAAATTGTCATCAATACTAAAGGATAAAAAAACAATTACAAAAACACAGGTAATAAAAAAATAAGAATTATTGGACTTGTTTAAGAATCGTTTTCTATTTTTGTATGTTTATTTTTTTGATACTCTTCACTCGCTTGTTCAGTGCTTATTCTAGTATGCCCTTCTGATGTTGTTTGATGATCATCTGAGTCTCCCTTTACGGTCGGCGGTTCATCCGCATTTGTTTTAACATGTGTCATGGGTTCTTTGTCTAAATATTCTTTTAGTGAATCGCTTTGTCTATTTTTATTTGTTCCAGCATCACCCTCTTCATATCCTTTATCATTCGAACTCATCATATACCGTAATGATGAACAAATTATTTAACACATAACAATATAGTACTAGATTCGAAGAAATCCTATAGTTACTGATAAGAACCTTTTAATAAATAGTGAATATAATGATGTTCCTCATTCTATTATCTCTCCAAAAGGAATAGAATATATCAAACGATCTAAATTGCTTAAATATTTGCTTGCTTGTTTACACTTGGTTTTCTAACCGAGTAATTAAACCTTCAGAAAAGAATGCTCTAATTGGAATTTTATTATTGCCAAATTCATCTGTCAATCTAATATTTTTGGGCAGTTCGTATATTCCGATCGTCCTTGATAGGGGTAATCCCTGTTGAATCAACTCAACCCACACCAACTTTTCAAGAGATTCTATAAATATGATTGGATTCAACCTTGAACCGCATCCCATGGGCCCACGTCAAATCTGACTATTATTTTTGGGCAAAAAAATTTATGAAGTATAATATAAAAAATTTTATCCTATGGTGGCATTGTAATCTCAATAACATCATTTTGCGATTGAGTTTTATATTTAAAATTCTCAAAATACATATGATAAAACAGGAAATATTTCGATGGAATAATACTATAATGGATGAAATCAATAATTTTCTACAAAGAGGAAATAAAAAGATAATTAATATTCAGGTGGTGAAAGATTTTGATGCTGTGGTCACTGGTGTAAATTATATAGTCTTTTATGAAGAAGGTGCTGACTTCACATTTTAATATTTATAATTGCATACGAATTTCACAATATAGCATTTTTCAAAAATAGAAAAAGACTAAATCAAGATGTAATTGTCACTCAGTTAATTATTCTTTATGAATAAAATCATTAAAATTATAATTGTCTTCATGGGAACTGTTTTTGCTATTTTCATGATATTTTTTGGATTGGCATATATCTATTCTGCGGTGATTGGAACTAATGATCATTGGGATGATCCGTTGTATTTTTTAACTACAGGTTTTATGTGTCTAGCAATAGCATCTATCGTTCTCTTCCTATCAGTGAAATTATATCATCATGGATAAACTTGATAACAGGTTGTTCAAGATAAGCATCTCAATTTGTCTTAATTATGAAAGGGATTCATCAATAAAGAAAAAATTAAGATAAATAAATCCTTTTTCATGTCTGTCTATTTTACAGATAGGTGTTTATCTCTATGAAGATCCAATTTTTGTTATCTTATCCAATAAAATTTTCATTTATTGTTAATGTAATTGTTATGAAAAGATTTATAATTTCATCATGTTAATATCAGACCATTGCGTATAGTTTCTAAAACGATACAATTATTCTCAATCATTGTAATTTTGACAATGTCTCTTCCTGCCATGTATTCATCATCAACGATCACTTATCCAGGAGTTGATTTATTGAATATGGACTCTGCATTTGCTCAACTTTCTGGTAATAATAATAACATAATCCAGCTTACAAGCACATCATCCCATACAGATGACTTTGGCGATTTTCATATCATAGGTGAGGTAAACAATACCTCAACCCAACCTCAAACCAATATTGTAATTACAGCTATTTTGTCTGACACAACAAACAATAACAATGCTATTGTTGTTGGCAATCACTCTGCATTCTCCTCGATTGGAACTTTAAGATCAGGAGAGTTATCTCCTTTTGATATTGTAATACAAAATCCTCAACAAATATTAGGCAAGTTTAACTTTATGGAGTTCTCCACTACTTCTCAACCTGTTACCGCTGAAAAACCCTCTACTTTGGTTTTAAATGGCAGTAGTTCATTTGTAGACAATGTTGGAAATCCTCACATCACAGGTAACATAATTAACCAAGGACAATCTCCAGAACAGCTTTTGAATCTTGCTGCAACATATTATGATAATTCAAGTCTTGGTATTGTGGGAACACAAAGTTTTGGCCTAAATGTTGCTAATCTCGCAAATAATCAGATGACCCCTTTTGATATTACCATTACAGATAATAAAACTAAATCTCAAGCTGCTTTCTATTCACTTAATATGGACTCAATACAGAGTTCTATGAGTCCTCCATTTAACCCAAAGTTCACATTTGACAATGGCGGTGGAACTACAACTGAACAATTTATTACTGGTGGATTATTAGCTCCACTTCCTCCTCTACTTCCTGTGGTAAATAATAATCAAGGATCTAATGACAATGACAATGACAACTCTGGATCAAGTAATAATGACAGTAGCAACGGTGGTGACTTAGACTGTGAAGACATTGATGAAAGAAACTTCCTAGTTGGAAACAACGATCCAAACGACTTTGACGGTGACAATGATGGCATAGGTTGTGAAGCTGAGGATGTTAACAATAATGACAGTAGCAACGGTGGTGACTTAGACTGTGAAGACATTGATGAAAGAAACTTCCTAGTTGGAAACAACGATCCAAACGACTTTGACGGTGACAATGATGGCATAGGTTGTGAAGCTGAGGATGTTAACAATAATGACAGTAGCAACGGTGGTGACTTAGATTGCGCAGATATTCAGGAAACTAATGTTACGGTTGGAAGCAATGACCCGAATAACCTTGATGCTGATGGCGATGGCATAGGTTGTGAAGCTAACGATATTGACGACAATAATGGTACTAGGAGCGGCGATCTGAACTGCAGTGATGTCGAGGGAACAAATATTGGGGTTGGAAGCAATGACCCGAACAACCTTGATGCTGATGGCGATGGCATAGGTTGTGAGACAAATGATGAAAATAACGACAATGAAAACAACATCGAAGACAGTAATCCATGTACTGCTGAAGAGGCAAGTCGTGATTACACCTGTACAAGTAGTAGTGGAGACAATGATGAAATTGATGACTGGACCGATCCACCAGTAGAGGAAGAAAATAATGAATCAAGCCAAAGTGACGGTAACGGTGAAAATCCTACGACTGACAGCCAAAATGATGTAAACGAAAGCGAGAATAATGATGGTATCGAAGAAGAATCAAATTCTGAGGAATCAGATAACAATGAAGACAATAATAGTGACAATGAATCAGAAAGTGGAGATAGCGAAAATTAAACTTGATGATGACTGAGTTTGAGGGAGGATGCCCGAGCAGTTCCTCCTCAGGTCTATTAGTTGTAGTATCCTCAGCATTGCAATCCATAATTATAGTCAAATTTGTTACTAATTCCCATGGATGTATTCAGCAAGAGTTAAAATTTTTGGTTATAAATTGAAAATACTATTTAGATTTATTTAGGATTTATTTCATATGCCATACCGTATGGACAATTTTTTTTGAAGAATTTATTATACATTTGCTTCTGATGCACCAACTAATTCCATCGAGATCTTGAGTATAACATTAAATACTGATGCACAATTCCTTAAATTCAATAACATTATCTAAGGATCATCTTCATGAACTTTAGAAACTATGTCGATGATGTATCATCTTCTCTGAAGCCCAAAAACAACGGATTTCTAATAGTCTTTATAGCCACTGTTATAACAGTTCTAGTAGATTCTCAAATCGGGATTATTGCCGATTTTATACCTGAATATTTGACTTCTTCTTTTGGTATATCATTATTTATTAGTTTTACAGTATTTTCTATCTTCTCTTCTTTCTTTATGATAAATTATGTGAGACATATTAATAGTTTAACTGCGGGAAAATATGCTCATTTCAAACCGATCTATTATCTTGTATTCGGATCACAATGTTTGATTTCGTCGATTCTTCTTTTTGTTGTTACTCAAATGGTGATATACCAAGAATATAGTATTATCCCTTTATTCATCATTAACATTATTAGTTATGGGATTTGGATTGGTATTTTGGCACTATTGACAAGGGCTTTTATTTTATGGTATAAGAATTTTAACAAAAATATAATGATATTGATATTTGCCATTGCTATGATCCTATATGTTATCAATGGAGTATTCGGACTCATTACTCAAATTGATATGCTGACTCAACAAGATCCGATTATAACTTCTAATCATGTTGCATATTTTCCCGAATTTAGTAATTTCTCTATGAGTGATCAATTTAATGCAGTTTATCAGACCGCTTCTATAGTAGCATTTTTGTTGACATGGATGGGTAGCGTAAGATTGCTTTATCAGAATTTAAAAAGAGTTGGGAGGTTCAAGTTTTGGACAATGATGATTATATCTCTAATTTATTATCCTTTATCCTATCCTCTTTTTGTCCTAGGATATTTTAATCCCCTTGGTAATGAAAATGCGATGCTTAATATTCTAGTATTCTCTTTTGGAGGTATTATTGCAGGAATTCTTTTTGGTATCTCATTTTTATCAATAGCAAGGACTTTGAAGACAAATTCTATTGTCCGAAATCAGTTGATGCTAACTGCATATGGATTCTTACTTTTCTATCTTGCGGGTTCAGCATATGCTTCTCAGGCTGCATATCCTCCATATGGCCTAATTTCGGTTTCTCTTGTCGGATTCTCATGCTACCTTATTTATTCAGGATTATATTCGGCCGCCCTAACCGTTTCTCAGGATAATGCACTTTTAAGATCAATTAGGAAATCAGTCACTGAACAAGCTAATTTTCTAGGTGGTATTGGTACTGCTCAAAGAAATAAAGAGTTAGAATCCAGAGTGTTAAAAATTGCTCAGAACCTTGAAGAGGAAATCAAAGAGAAATCTGGAGTTGAAACGTCATTGACTGAAAATGAAGTGGTCGATTACGTACAATATGTTATTAATGAAATGCATGGAAATAAAAAATAACAAATGATATCTTAAATCGACTGATTGTTTGCTGAACTTGAGAAAACTTCACTATGTATAAGTGGATTCTATTCAACCTTGAATCGTATCCCCACGCGTCCAAACTAAATGATCTCGAATTTGGTATTAATACCCTGGATATATCTAACCTAAAATAAAATATTGATAGCTAAGGGTTTTATCTATTTCGTCATGAAGTTTTCTTATGATCAGGACAGTTGTCTATACTATGCTAAGAGATTTTGGTTCAAAGTGGATCAGGATTGAACTGACCATTCAAGAGAGTATATGAACGACTCACGTACTGGGTCGCAGCAGCCTCTTGAAAATAACGAATGGTCGCAGTCCAGTTATCGTTAGTCTCTCTTGACGTATCAATCGTTAGGGTTGCAAATCCTCGATTCTCCTTTGAAGAGAAACTAGCTACGCGCTCCCATTGGATGTTACGAGGTCCTCTTAGACCGGTGTTACGGGTAAGCGGCGATGAAACAAATTCGGGGACCATACGACTCTCTCCTAGATCAACATGATAGATTTCATTAATGTGAGTATCACCTGAGATAAACAGAAGACCATTTATAGCCCTACCCATTCGAATTGCCAATTCTCTATAAAGCCTCTCTCGCTCATCATCGTATATACTTTGACCATAACCCTCTCCATCCTCTGCATGATGATTCCAGCTGATACCACTACCTAGTATTACGACCCGAGGAGCTTCGGCACCACGTATATCGATTGTATCAATTACTTTATCAATTATGTCATTACCAAAGTATATTCCTCTGTCCTTATCACGCCTAAATCGACCATCAAGTAAATAGATATCAACTAGGCCATAAGAGATCCTGGTGGTTAGTCCTGTTTTACCAATTTCTTCAAGTGAAATGGGTTGATTTCCCCAGTATTGTAACCAGGTCCATACAGCCTGCATCCGTAACTCGCTGTTAATAGCTTTGCTGTCTTTGTCGTTTCCCGCAAAGTCATGGTCGTCCCAGATACCGCATGATGGTACCTTCTTAGCCATATCGAGGAATTCCAAATGGCGTCGCATTGAGATATGAGCAGCATGCATTGATTCTACATTATGAGGTATCTCCTTAGTCACATGATCATAAAAATAGAACGTATCACCAAGATGAACGAACAGGCGCACCGGGCTGATAGCACTTGAAGGTGATTCTGCTAACGCTTTAATGGCTGTCCATGATCCCTGTGCTGTCTGCTTTTTAGATTTGACACAAGAACCAAATGCAAAAGTAAATTGTCCATTAGATCCTTCATGAGGATATGTAAGAATGGATCCAGAGCCATCAGACACTGAAGATTCAAAACCACCGCGCAAAAAACTGAGGTTAAATTCATAACGTCGATTCGGTAAAAGACCGGTTAGATTGAATCGATGAGTGGGCTCTATCTTTTGAATTTCATCATGTACCTGGCGATTGGTGATAGTATCAAATGCTCGAAAGCGATAGTAGCCCGTTCGATCCATCCGATAAATTATAACTGCAGAAGTGTCTGAAACTTGACCCACCACAGGACCCAGGACCCGATACCCAGATCGTGGCAGAGGATCTTTAGCACGGCTGGCTGGGGCAACACAGAACGACCCTGTTGACCAATCTCGAAGCATCAATACAGCATTATCGTTGTCAAGGAATTGATTGACGTTACTATTTCCAATTAAGGGCATTGAGTGACCATTAGCAAATAAAAGTATGCTACCTACAAACCACCCGTCATTACCGTCCTTGCGAACGAATACCTCGGCAATATCAATTAGTTTGCGGTTAAGTGCGGGTGGCACTGGAAGAGGGAACCTTTTAGTCTTTCCACGGTGGGGCAAAGTTCCAATACGAATTGGTATTTCAGATAGTCCGAATTCATTATAGAGCTTTAGATTAAAAGGCTCATAAAGGCGTGTACCATCGGAAAAAACAATATTTACATAATGAAGATCACCGGAGCTAGCAGAATGTGCGTCTACCGTAGAGATTTCAAGCTCAAGTGAGCTAAGATCCTCATTCAATATTTCTGGATTGTCAATATATTCCATAATTTATCCATCCTATCTTTTTATAATATGATACTTTAATTTTTTTTGTAGACACCTTGTTTTACATGAGAGTGACCCCACGCGCCCAGACTGTTACTAATTATGTTATCTAATCTATCACATATTAAGAACAAAAATTGCAAAATCAGAGCAAGAGATTTATTGCACGATTAAAGGGTATGGAACCCTACTACATTCGGATTTCATAACTTAATTCTAAAAGTGCTAGAATATTAGAGTATTGCAATCAGTTAGCAAACCCAATATATTTTTTATATAGTATCCAGTATATGAATAAAACAAACAACATTCACAACAAAAACAAGAAACTCATTGTCGCATCAATTGCAATAGTGGTCGCATTTGCTCTGTTCGCATGCCCCATTGTGGCTATGGATGAAGCCTTTGCAACCAAAAAGAAATACAAAGGTGGAAACGTAGCTCAGCAATCAATATCTCAATCACAAGCATCAGTACAGAACGCATTGTGTGCATCTGGAACTGGAACATTCGTGTCGTGTAATAACCTTAGCTTCCAAAACCAAAAGAACAGTGGAAACAACGCATTAGCACAACAAGGTGGGAGTGGAAAAGGTGGAAACTCTGCAGAACAAAGCATCAGCCAATCACAATCATCCAACCAAAATAGTCATGTAGTTTCTGGTGGAGATACAATAGGCTCTGGTAACAACATAAACGTTCAGAATCAAGAAAATTCAGGAAACAACGCATTAGCACAACAAGGTGGGAGTGGAAAAGGTGGAAACTCTGCAGAACAAAGCATCAGCCAATCACAATCATCCAACCAAAATAGTCATGTAGTTTCTGGTGGAGATACAATAGGCTCTGGTAACAACATAAACGTTCAGAATCAAGAAAATTCAGGAAACAACGCATTAGCACAAAGCTAAATCCAAAACCACCTATCTTTTTTTGAATTCATATTTTCAGTTTACTTTAAGATTGGTCTAAGTATAATTAATTATTGCATTGAATTTCATTACCACTTGGAACTTAATCCCTTCCGCGGATGAGAACTGTTACTAATAGTTATTTCAGAAAGCTATTATAGTGTTGGGATCAAAAATTATTTATTTTGAATTCTTGAATTGACTTTATTACAAGTCTATCAAGTTTAATAGTGGTCAAGAATCATTTCATCATTTTGGAGGAGATCCAAAAGGGGAAGATCCTTTTGATGTTTCCGGTGTTAATACGCCGTCATTAGAAGGACGTGGTTTAGACTCCCCTGGAACTTCAGTACAATAGGGATCTTCATCTATTCTTCCATCAAGATTATCATCTTTTCCGTTTCTACAAATCTCATCATTTGATATTGGAAGAGGTAAATCACAGTATTTAACAACGCATTCTTCCTTGTCTTCTTCGTCTTCACCAGCTCTCTCTTCGTTTGGTCCTGGTACAAGCACAGGATCAGGAAGGGGCACGTCAATAGGCCCATTATCGCGTCCAGTATAGAAGGTATCAGGTTTCTTTTGTGTAACCATGTTTGTAGGTAAGGTTTCCTGTGCTATCCCTGTTTTGGTATCTGTAGAGGTCGATGAGGATTCAGTATTGGAAGACGATGCAACATCGTTCAAATTGTTGGATGATGTAGAAGATGAAGATGACAATGGCGACGACGAAGACGGTTGTTGGTCTACAAAACCACTATTTTCAGAAGTAGGTGGGGTTTGACGACCAAAAGGACCGGGAATGTATGTTTCAACACCAGCGTTTATAGCATCACAAACATCTCCCAAGCCATCCCCATCACTATCTTTTTGATCTGGATTAAATTTAATGTCACAATTGTCTTTTGTGTCTACTACACCATCATTATCAGGATCAATAAAGTCCGGATCGCAGGCGTCTCCCAAGCCATCCCCATCACTATCTTTTTGATCTGCATTAGGTATGGCAAAGCAATTATCTATTGACTCCGGTACACTATCATTGTCCCCATCAACTTGATCTGGATCGCAGGCGTCTCCCAAGCCATCCCCATCACTATCTTTTTGATCTGGATTTGTAAAGCGACAGTTGTCTTCTGTATCAACAATACCATCAGAATCCCGATCATGGGCAACTACGATATCATCTGAAAGCGGCGGTCGTGTTACAACCCCAGTGGTGTCGCCTCCATTGGACTCTAGTATGCCATCTTCGTTTCCTGGAGATGGTCTTAGATTAAGGTTAGTGTTAGAGTCTGTAGATGATTGCGGTGATGAAGACTCTTGACTGTTAGACTGTTGATTATCTTCTTGCTGATCTTCATCTCTTTCTACACCTTCAGTGTCTATATTTACTTCACCCTCTCCATCTACATCATCTGAAGTTGCTAGTACAAACTTTGTAGATAGAGTATTCAGTTCAATCGGTAGTATAGTAACTGGTATAATCAAAATTAGCAAAGCTGATAATGGTACAAACACCATAAGGTCGAGATTATATGTATTTTCTTTTACCATTTAGATATACTCCTTATGAACAATAGATTAGGGATATAGTGCTATTTATTAAACATTAAAGGATTACAATGCAAAATTATAGATTTCACCAAAAATCCAAAAATTTATTCGTTTATTTTAATTTTTTAACAGTTTTGTAGTATCTTCGTATAATATCGCAATAAGTTTTCGCAACTCTATGTTTATTGTTTTCTTATTAACTCTGTAATGGCGATAGCCCAAAGTGATGCTATTATAATCCAAACGCTTACTTCTTTTTGGGGTATAATCAATTCCCTCTTTGGGTCAAGCATAAGACACATGGATTAAAGTTACGCACTGATTGTTCAGTCATTCCTTTTTTCCGTTGTTCTTTCTAATTACTCTAGTCTCATCAAGCACCATCACTAAATATTGTCTAATTTCGTTATCATCTCGCATTGTAGATGCTACTCCTGTTTTTTTTTCCAAAATGCCTGCGTGTTGATGGATTAATTTTACAAGATTTCGTATAATCTCTGCATTCTCCTCTGCATTACTTAAAGTATCTAGTAGATTATACTCCTTTACATATTTTCTGACTAACTGACGTAATTCTGCATCTTGAGCCACTGACAACGCGACAGCGTATATTCCCATGGTAAAAAGAAAAGCCGCAAACACAATAAAGGCACGTTGGATTGCTCCAAAGGGAGGAAAAGAATTGTTTGTTATCCAGTTATTGGTCGTTGGAGAAATTAAAAGGGTTGCTAATGCTGCTATAACTAAATAGTTAATAATAGGGGAATAGGAAATCTGTCGTCTAAGCGTTTTTGCTACTAAAATATATGCATAAGCTATTACAAAATCAGCTGTAATCCATCCTATGGTACCTATTACCCTAAAAATAAGAAACCTTGACTCCATATATACAAATTCACTGCCGGTTGACTTTAAAAATTGAGGACCAAATACACCTGTTAAAAAAAGTGTAGGGGGTAAAATTATAAGTATCCAAAATATTTTTTTTCCTATTCGATCCTTAAAGTAACGAAGGAAAAATGCAACAGCAACTGTTTCTGCGATAGCAATTGCAGTAACTTGAGGGACAAGAAATCCATAGAGATGAATAACAAGTTCTATACTAGTTAAGTGTCTGCTTGCCATGGAATTACTAGCGGGGAAATCTGGATCTATAGTGGGTGGTCTTGAAACGACTAGTTGTTTTATGTCTAGTGTGATAGCAACCGTCGTGCTTATACAAAGGAGCATCGATGATATACCAAATGCCAATATCATTATATTATGCCGTTTTTTGACACTCAAATTGAACCATGACAAGAATTTGTATGTACGAAAACCAAAGAACAAGATAGATACCGTACTTATGAGGAGAAGTAGAATCAGCAGGTAAGTACTATATTGTGAAAATAACATCATTTCAACAATTATAATTCCAAAAATGACTAAAAGTGCATAAAGAAAAATAGGAGTTGCTTTGTATAGCCTATTAAAAAACGAAGGAGCCTCAAAGTTTTTTCGCAATGCAACCATATAATCTCTCAGTGCATAAAGACATGCAAAAAATACAACGATGCTCATTATCACAAATAATATTACACCAAAAGAAGAAGTAAGTGGTTTTCCTAAAACGTCAAAAAAAGTGCCAAAGATGACATCGGTTATTATTATTGCCCAAACAATAAACGTCATTAAATACGTTTTTTTGTTAATAATACTTGTGGTGACAATCATTGGCAATTTCAATTCAATACTCCATGTTTCTAGGTGTTTAGTTTTAACTTTTTCGGAAAGTTTTAATAACTAGATTATTGTTCCTATTATTGAAAAATTTATTTTTGTCAAAAAAATCTATTTAGAATGTTCACCTACTTTCATTATTAACAAATATTGATTATTCTGGGCTGCCTATTCAAACCAGATATTATATATGATATATCTTTTAATCTGTTTTTGAATATATTATTCAAATTCTTGTACTTTTTTAATCTGGTATTAGATATTCTATCATATCTTCTTATGGAATGGTATTTTTGAACTCTTTTTGTACTCAGGTCAATTCATGATCTTTTGTTATTCACCTTGCTCAAACACAAATCTTCCTCCATATTTTTTTTCAAGTAGATGTAACAATACTCGGTCATCCTCTTTTATTTTTCCATTTTGTAGTTTATTTTTATCTATTTTTTCCTCTGTAACGGACATGCCGGAAGATTGTCCCAAATCACGGAAAAAGTTTTCAAATCCTGCTGGCCTAAATATCATTAACAAAATCCCATGTTGTTCTCCAACCTTCTTATATGAATGAGGTATATTTTTTTCAAGCCTAAATGGGGTGTCATCTTTACCAAATCCTTTCTTTAATTCTTGATTACCGTATCTAAACACAAAATCTCCCTCTATGACACATATTGTCACATCTTCCTTGCTATGTTTATGTAAAGCAACTTCTTTTTCAGGACCCGCAGGAAAAGATAATTCTATCAATGAATATTTGTTGTTTGTCATTTCTCCTGTAACCACTATCTTTATATCAATTCCAAAAAGACCGATTTGTTCAACTAGTCGAATATTATTTTTGTTTTTGTCGTTAATGTGTTTAGTGCCATTTTTGGAATGATTTACATTCAATACTAATAATTATCATTATCTAAATAATAATATAGTTATTTATGAGACTAGATTATTTAGCTGATGTTATTTAATGAAATAAATATACTTTTTGTTAGAAAATAATCATTAGATTATCTTTCTTTGCAATTGCTCTTATTATATTGAATCTATATATCGCTTTAGAATTCTACTACCAAAAGGAGCTTCTCCCTCACCTATGAGCTCTACATTCATAAAAAGTCAGATTTGGGGGATAGACATTTCTATTCCTAGTAGCCGAGTCCAATAACAGTTCTTTGTGTTTGTTAGCAAAGTTAACGTTAATAGAAACAATTTTGACTGAACATAAACACAAGTTTCTATTTAATGCGTTATCCATGATTGAACAACTTTGGGGATGGCGCCATATGCGATCAGATTGTTTCGATCATCAGTATCGCGAAATCCAATATATCCGAAGTGATTATCTCCTTCTCGATATATAGTGCATGCTAAAGTGTCTGGATCAATTAGATCACATCCATTTTCAGCGTTAGCATCCCTCTCAAAGGCAATTTCATTTTCTATAGTTGTTTCATTGAAGTTATTTGGATGAGTAATAGTTGGTTGAGATCCATTTGATCCTAATGCTAAATCCCCCTCATATTTGGGATAATAAATAGGCTGACAGAAGAATCCCATTGATATGCAATCTGGTTCCGATTCCAAAACATCATCTTCTGGATTATACCAATTATGGAATTGGATTACCTGCCTTTCAATTACTTCTCCGTAAATAGATTTTACAGTCGGATCATAAGCATCTGCTCGGGGTTGATAGTTATCATCATATCGATCATCAGGATTGGTAGAAACCTCTTCATCATCAATTGCAGCTCCGAGTAAGTCAACCGACAATATTTTTTGCTGTTGCTGATTCCACTGTAAATTTTCATCCAAATTCCTTATTGTTTCAACTACTACCCTGGACCCAAGAGAGTGTGCGAGAATTCTGACTTCAGAGTTAGAACAGTCATTCTTATAGTTCGTAATAAAGTTAGCCAAATTCTTGCCATTATGTTTTGCAATTAATTTAGCAATATTCCACCCGTGGCCATCTTTATCTATCTGGGTGTCAGAGTCCCAACTATAACCTACCAATGTATTTTCATATCCGCTCTGATTCAATGATAATCCAACTCTGTTAAACACCTCTACAGGTTTTTCTAAAGAATTATTTCCAACCCATACTCCATGGACATATATTACAATTTCTTGGGGGCATGAGAGTATTTTATCGGTATGGTCAACAACATCATAGAGCGTGGAATTTGATTTAGGAGTGCCGTCTGCTTTGTCATAATGGTCTCTCGTAGATATAATAGGCAAATCAGCTTGTTGACTCCAGGCTATTGAAATAGGAGAAATCACGAATCCAACAAGTACGATAATTATTCCGGGGGATAGTATTGAGGATTTCAACATATTTGAACTGTTTCACAAAACTGATAATATTAAACTTACGATACATAGGTATAAAATCAGTATCAATAACTTAATAGTCGTGTGTGGCTCTGAATCTTGTTGACAGAAAATCAAATATACGTTGTATTTTGTAATATACAAATAATCTTAATCATGTCAGTATTTCTTTAATTCAGATCATGATCGCCTATTCCTTCGTTACTGAAAAGTAGTTAATTGAACAAGGGTTCTACCTTTAGTATTAATAATTAGTATTTAGGATTCTATTCAACCTTGAACCGTATCCCCCCGCGCCCAGACTGTTAGTAATAGAAAGTTAATACATGAATAAATTATCTTGGTTCAGTCGATTAATTTTTCAAAGCCCCATTTATTGGAATTATTATTTATCCAATTAAAAAAAGATGAAGAAGATTTGTTTCCGATTTATTCCTTTGACCTCGTTTTTATGAAAGATACTGCTGTTATCGATGCAATGGCTGAGATAATTGCTGCACCGATAAAAGTCAAGTGAAATCCTTGATTCAACGCCTCTATCATATTCGTCCCAATATCGATTAGGAGGTCGGAGTGAGAGGTCGACAGTGAAACCATTATTGCCAGCCCTACTGCCGATCCTATTTGGTAAGTTGTATTAACTAAACCTGAAGCAATCCCTGATTCCTCATTTCTTGCATTTGATATAGCCGAAACCAATATTGGAATATAGGAAAACGACATTCCCATTGCGGATATGATAGATGCTGGTAGCACATAAACTAAGAAGATATAATTGTTATTACCTTGGTCAGAATTTGTAGGAGTAAAACTAAAAAGAATTAGTCCTACAGTTAAGAGCCCAAGGCCGACAATTAGGTTTTCCTTAACTCCTAATTTACCTATTAATCTAGGCATCAACCAAGTCATCATTATCATTATCAGTCCTGTCATTGGAAGCAATGCTAATCCGCTCTCTAATGGTCCATAGTGAAGTATTTGTTGCAGGTACAAGTTAAGGAAAAACCACATTGAAACCCATGAAGCTCCCAATAGGGACATCACGATATTAGAAGAAAGAAGATTAGGTGTCTTGAAAATTTGTAATGGAATTAATGGATCTTTACTTCTTTTTTCAATCGCAACAAAACCAACAAACAATGCTATTGATATAGACAAGAGCAAAGATGTTTGTAATGATGTCCATCCATTTTCATTTGCTGTTACAATTGAGTATATCAGTAGACCTAAAGATGCGGTGATTGTGAGTGCACCCAGGTAGTCAATACTTCCTTTCCTTTTTACTCCATTGGGTATTAATTTGGGAATCAATGCTAGTACCTACTATTCCAATAGGAACATTTATCAAAAATACCCAGGGCCAATCAAACCAGGCTGTAATAATGCCTCCAAGAAAAACTCCCGCAGTACCTCCAGCTGGTGCAGCTGCTCCCCATATACCCATGGCTTTATTCATTTCAGATTTGTTTGCTGAAAATAGATTCATTACTATAGATAGAGCTGAAGGTGCAATCAAAGCAGCACCCAACCCCTGTAAAACTCTAGCAGTTATGAGCATGTCATTTGACATTGCTATTCCTGCCAGAACTGAAGCTCCAGTAAGAATCAAAAATCCGATAGTAAAGACTTTACGTTGACCTACAATGTCTGATAACCTACCACCAAGCAGTAATAGAGCACCAAAAGTAATTACATAAGCATTAAAAATCCATTGCAAATCTGTTTGAGTTATGCCAAAATGCTCTTGAATGGTTGGTAGCGCTACTCCAATGATGGATGTATCTAAAATAATCAAAAATTGAGCTAACGACAAAATGGTTAATGCTTTCCATCTATTTGGATTTGATACTAGTACCGAGGAAGGAGAAGGAGGGGATGAAGAAGTCAATTAGCGACCCTCCTAAATGTACTTGAATCAAAATTTCTTGTCGATAATATTTTTTTAGTTCTAATCATATCTAGAGTTTGTTAAGAAAAAGAGATAGATAAGACAGTGGCTTTACAATTGTAAATATCATATATATCGCAAACTATTTTACATTTGTAAAGGCTGGAATTTAATTATATGGATACATTGATAATTATTGATGAATAATCAAATACAAAAAACATGTTGTCAAACAATAGAAGATAAAAACATGAAAGTAAAAGAAACGAATACATGTTGCTGCAAGCGATAACAAAAAAATTCTCCTTAAATATCATTATTTTATTTTATACGATACATTATCACTTTTATTACTCTCTAATGATTGTGTGAACTTCATTTTGATAACAACGTTGTCTTTCGATAGACTTTAATAAATTAACTGTATATGCTGTAACTATTTGTCGATCATGGCTTGTTTTGCCATTAGCATTATATATCACCAAAGCACAGGAATAAAAAACTTGCAGTTTAAATCCAATCCAAATAAAGGAGAAATCCTACAACATGACTAACAATACCACTACTACTTCTAATAATCTGTCTCAGAGGCCTATACTTATTTTTGGATCAATTTCGTTTATCGCTGGAGCCATAATTATGATTTTATCTACAATGATTCATCCTTCAGGTGAAGATCCCTTTAATCATCCACTAGTGTTAGCAGAATATGCCCATAGCGAACTTTGGGTCGGTATACATATAGGCCAATTTGTAGGAACGATGATGGTTTTTGTTGGAGGATTTGTTACTATCTACTGGTTGCTCACAAACGCAGAGTAAAGTATTACGTCTCTGCTGGGATTGATTGGATTCGCTCTCGCAATAGTTACAGCCAGTACTTTTGCTATTCTGCAAGCGGTAGATGGTGTTGCTTTAAAATTCGCAGTGGATTCTTGGATGGCTTCTTCAAACGAGGAAGAAAAAGATACCATTTTCAGGGTTGCAGAAGGAATTCGCTGGACTGAATATGGAGTAAATAGCGTCTTTCGACTTTTACAAGGAACTGTTGCAATAATCTTTGGCCTGGCAAATGCAAAGAGCATCATTGTTAATAGATGGATCGGAGTTGGAGGTGTTATTATAGGCCTTATTACATTGGTGGCAGGAGTCGAAGTCTCTTACTCTGCTTTTGCATACCCTAACTTTGAAGGAATACGAGGTATATCGATGATAATTTTCTTAGCCTGGATCATACTTTTGGGTGCAGCTATGTTAAAGAAAACATCAGCAAAAAGAATCTGAGAAAAAGAGGGATAATTATTAAAGATATATCTGAATCAGATTTAACATTGTGACTAAATAGTAAGAGAGGAGGGGGATAAACGTCTCATACAACATCTAAAACAAAGTCGGCTGTTATTATTACATTTTGATGCTGAAATTGTCCCCACGCTTTATACAAACCTGGATATGGAAATACAGTGTTAAAGGAGATTACTGGTCCACCTTTCCAGTTGGAGTTTACCTCTTTGGTTGGATGGACATGCAAGAATTCCTGCAGGTTACTGCTTATTATTACGCTATGACCTCCAGCACTCATCAAAGGAGTCAAATCTGTAATTGGATTTGCGTGTTGGCCTAATATGTTAAATGTTATGTCAACAGGTTTGTTTGACTCAATTTCTTTTGGTACAGGTAATTTGGTCTGATGGCTTTCATCTATTTGCTTTGTGTATTGACTTTCCTTTACAAGGTGTATTGGTTTATGAGTATCTCTAATCATATTATCGAGTTTGAATGTAACAAGAGTCTGATTTCTATTCTTTGGTTTGAAGTCTATCCATATTTTGTATATCCACCTTCTGGAAATACATGATATACAGAAAATATATTATCCTTTATATCAAAGGCAGGGTGTATGTGGGAAAAGTAGGACAAGTCTTCGGACACAATTATAACATGCATTAATTTCTCATGAAGAAGATCAAGCTCCTTTACTTTTTTCTGTGTTTGATTTTCTGTTGTCTTTTAGTAATTAGGGTAGATTGTCCTAGTTTTGGAACAGTAGGATTGTATCTGAGGCTTACACTATAAGGTATTTGATCAGGTTCGTGTCTCTGTTGTTGTTTTTGCTGTTGCTGTTGATGACTTGAATGAGCATTACCATTTGTTTCAATTTGTGTTATCATATAATTACATTGAATAAAGGCAAATATAACAGGCTAACTTTACAAATGTAAAACACTAAAATTTTGAATTTTAATATATATTACCAAAATGTCAAAAGTGATTTAAATTCACATGACCATTAAGTTGTATTCGAACCCTGATACCACAAGGACCTTAATCCCCACACGCCCCGACTGAATTATCGAATCCATTCTGCCTACAAGTGCCTTGATTAATTAGAAATAATTAATGAAAGATTTAACAGGATCATCTTAATTATTAAATATTTTTATAAAACAAAATACATGGACTCTAATTTGTAAATAGAATATGGTTTAGAACAAAATAAGCTAAAAAAATAAAAGAAAGATTATTCTTCTTCTTCTTCTTCTGCTTCTTCTTCACCTAATGTTCCGTTAGTAGTCAACATTAACATTGGCCCAAATGTTGCTCCATTATCTGTTGACATTCTCATTACTGGTGTATCTGAAGTCTGATTTGTTTCCCACCATGTTACTACAACGCTATCTGCTTCTGAGTCTATCTCTACTTTCCATGAGTCTGCATTAGTGGTATTACTTAGGTTGATTTTCTCACCAAATGTACTACCACCATCTGTTGATGCTCTAAATATTACTTCTTCATTGTTATTTGCAGTATCGTTTGTCTGCCATGCTACATACACATTTTCACCCGAAATTGAAGGAGGTGCTTTTCTTGGCTGAGTATCAGGGTCAGTCCAGTTTGCTGCGAAAGCCACAGTCGACGTCGTTGTCATTGCAAGGGTTACCATTATGATAACACCTAAAACTAGTTGTATATTCATTATCGAGTTTAACAGATGCCATTATTTAAGGAAGCCGATTATGTAAGACCAAATAACTTAATAAAACCCATTTTCACTACCCATTTAAAGTACCCTTATTTACCCACGGCTTTAAAATGCTCCATGAATGCTTTATAACGGGCCAATATAGATAGAATTTTTAATTCTATTTTTTTTAAACCTATTTTTTAGAATCCTATATGAACACCCATTTATTTCAAGGAGATAGATTATATTTACACACTTACAAGTTGTTAAATTCCTTCAACTAACCTTTATTTCATTTGCTGATGGTTCCTGTACCATACCTTCATCTGCAGGTTGCGTTTCTAAAACTCCATCCTCTTGTTGCAGGACATTATCACCAATCGTGGGAGGTATTGTTTGTTTAGGTGATGGTGTTTCTTGTCTGTCCCTAGTATCTGTCGGCACGAGGGGACCACAGTTTGCACCATCTTCAGTACATGTCTGACATACATACGCGGAATAATCACCAAAATCTTCAAACCATCAACATGTTATAGTTTCAAGGAAAGCATTATCTATGTCGCATTCAATGTGTCCTCCTGAAATTGGTTTACCTAATACAAAAACATTGGAAGAATAATTACTATATACTAACATGACGACTATGGTCACTATCGCTATAAAAACGGCAGATTTACTATACAATAACATGTGTTCACTTGTGGAAGTTATTAAAGATTCTTCATTCACTCTAAAGGAATTTGCTGTTTGTATGCGGATGATTATTCCTATCTAGTTATATGCTACTAAAGAGAGTGATTATATTCAACCTTGAACCGTACTCCCACCTGCTTGAGATAAATCCTTAGTTTAGCATTTTCTGAGTAACGATCTTAGTTTCCCAACCAAACAAAGGTTTTTCTATAAAAATAAAATTATTATAAGTCCAAAAGATTTAAGTAAAATAATTATTTGCTTCTCTACTGTTTAAAAGGTTAGAAATATTTATACTCTGCACATAAAATTCTGCATCCTGCTTTTCTACAAAGGAGTTTAGTAAATTGGATTAGTTCTTACACCAACACAGGTTTTCAGTTTATTGATGTGTGTCCTTTATTTTTTTATTCTAGTACATTGGCACTTCTTGTGTTTCATATTCTTTTACTCTTACTCTTACTATCTCCTTTGGTACATTCACTGAATTGTGATTTAACACACTGATCTTACTATCTATTCCTCTATAACTATCATCAAAGTCTCTGAATACTTCGTATCTATCATAGAGTTCTTTACTAGGAACCTGATCAAAAAAACTGTTAAACCGATAATATGGTAATATTTTATTATTATTCATTTGTAACACTCTCCTAATATAGTAATACACATAATGATATATAAATCATTTAAGGAATTAGTAACAAACAAAGATCTAATTATTTGAAGACAATATAGCGGGTACATTTTCATGAACTATTAATCCTAAAGTTTATTACGTAATAATGTTATAGCACGAGTTTTAGTATTTGTTAGTAATCCTAAAATATTGTCCTCATTTATTGGGTTTAAATCGCAAACATTTTAATTTTTATGTCTTCAAAATACGATGACATACATATATTGATTATCTTATCTTTTTTAATATTAGGGTTGTATTCAACCTTGAATCGTATCCCTATGGATGAGGACTGTTGCCATCAAATATATTGAATCGAGTATATTATATTTATTGACTTAAAACGATCTATCAAATTAAAGTTACCTCTCCAAAAAATTCTCTAATATCTTATATACTATAGCAAATGTATATGATTTATTCTTTAGATCCATTTATACGGTATCTTGTGTTAATTTATTCCAAAAAAAATCAATTTCCATTAATAGTTGTTTTACGTTTTTACTATTTGAGGATCTGTCAATGAAGCTTTTTGACAAGAAACAAAATAGCCACTATCGGAATGAAAAGAACAAAGAGTAGTAATAAGTAAGGAGCATCTTCCAAATATAGATGGCTTGCAACTGCAAGTATACCATAAATATTAATCACTATTGCAGGGAAAACTAGTGCTAGTATCAATAATTCATAATACTTGGTAATTGTTGTCGATGGAGATGGTATTGGCCTTTTTATTTGGGCACCATCATCTATATCCGTTATTGTTTTGGATGCGCTTTGAATTCTCAATCCTAAAATAAATGACGATGTTCCTATTAGAAAAGAGACACCAGTAAGAATATTACTAGTAAGACCAGGGACGATAGCAAGTGGAGCACCGGTTCTTGTTTTTTCCATTTGTTGTTCCATTTGTTGTTCCATTTGTTGTTCCATTTGTTGTTCCATTTGTTGTGCTTTTATAATGTAATTATTGTCTACTGACAAATAGGAGAAGAATGTAAATAGGAATGTAAGTGTAAGCAAAGAAAAAAACAATGATATTGTTCTATGGTTAGTCAATAACATTACAGATATACTCACAGATTTATTTATTCTGAAAAATGCTGTAATATGAATTTGTTAGATGCAAATGGTTTTGTCTGTGTGATTGATTGTGACATTAACAATATTGACAGTGTAATAGTAGGAATAAATAAGAAATTGTATATTGGCATCAAGAACAATTTGTCAGGGAATTTCATAGATGTGGTAAACTAATAGAATCTGAAATTGATTATTGTTGAGTTGTGTTAGAACCCCATTACCCCTAGGAACTTAATCCCTACGGCTCCGATCCTTCGATTAGACTATTTTGTTCGTGTTTTACTATATCAAATAATTTCTATCATACCGATTTCTTTTAGGCATGATACATACCGTCCTAGACTAATGGATTTCTGGTTGCATCGCTTTGATCTCCTTCTGAAACAAATTTCGTTAAATAAACAATGCCATTCAGACTTAAACAATATTAAAATATTTCAAAGACTATTATCAAACATGGACTTACAACAAAATAAAAAGACCGATTATAGATTTTCAATCCTTACATTGTTGGTATTATCGTTGATAATTGCTCCAGGCATAAACATTGTGAATGCACAAGATGATGGTAGTAGCAATCAATCCATCACAATTTCAAATGATAGCACAACTTCAGGCAACTTTGTATCTTCAAATGGATCACTATCTTTATCAAACAACTCAATTCCACTGCACAAAGAAAATGTAGTTTACTACAATGATACTAGCGGATATCTTGTCTATCCAGAAATTGCATCAACACAGGGAGGTAATGTGTCGGGCTCTAAACTACCAGGTGTCATTATGATTCATGAATGGTGGGGATTAAATGACCATATCAAAAACATGGCAGATGAACTTTCAAAGGAAGGCTATGCTGTCTTGGCAGTCGATTTGTATAACGGCAATGTAGCCACTTTCCCAGATGAGGCGATGAGCTTGGTAAGTGGTGCTCGGGAAAATCAAAATGAATCTAATTCAAATATGCTTGCAGCGGTAGATTATTTAAAATCCCTAGATAATGTTGACTCATCAAAGATTGTCTCTATTGGATGGTGTTTTGGTGGAGGTCAAGCTCTCCAGCTTGCACTGAATGCTAATGCAACAAGCCCAATGGCAGCAACTGTGCTTTACTATGGTAATCTGGTAACTGACCTACAAGAACTTTCAAAGATAAAGGGCCCTGTATTAGGGATATTTGGAAGCGAAGATCAATCTATTCCTGTTTCAGAAGTTAGAGAATTTGAGGAGGCATTGAACGCTAATAACATTACTAACGACATTTACATATATGAAGGAGTTGGACATGCCTTTGCCAATCCAACGGGAGAGAGTTTCGCTCCAAATGAGCTGAAAGACGCATGGCAGAAAACTGTTGAATTTTTGAATTCCCACATAAAGAACAACTAAACCAATCCACCTTTTTTGTAGTATCGGATATAAAAGTTACCAAATAAATGTCTGAAAAAATATGATACCAGAGTTTATCTTTTTTTTAGCTTTTTTTGTATTAATTTGTGCAAGTTCAATCCCATGGTTCTCAAATTATTCTACTGATATTTGGGCTCAAACAACTGTAGAGTTGTTTCGACCAACATCAATTTCTGGAAATATTACAGAAGTCAATAATAACTATACAGTGGAATTAAACGGCAATTTACTCGTTTCACTTGCTTTCATCGATTCAACCACTTCCGATCAAACTATCCACCAAGACGGTATTCACTTTATGTCCGTCGTATGTCCAATTCGTTCTCCGGCTATCGTATTGCCAATAGCTAATTCTACAAATTTTCTTGAAGATAATCAATCTGTGTATTTGAAAGAGATAGAAGGCATTGTTTTTTGCCAATCAACCAATATTTCCGACGTCAATTCTACTAAAAGCATCAACGAACAGCTCATAGATGCGAGACTAGCAACTCTAGATAGTAAAATTTGTAACAACGCAACACCTGCATCCTCTCACTTGGCTAATATAATGAAATGTTAGCAAGCTTAAAGGTGGCGTTTTTTTCCCAAAAAAAAGAACTTGAGATCATTAAACCAGTTCTTTATGAATAAGAACAATTTAGATAAAATTCGATCGATCCTAATGAGGCGTTTTAGTCAAAATATTGACAGATGAAGCAAATGAAATATTTTCAAAACAGATCTCAGAGCTAAACCTGGTAAATGGAGAAATAAGGTAGAATATGGATATGGTAAAAATCTTTGTTGTTTTAACGAAATAGTTTTCTTGACTGATGGAAGAGTATATTGCAGACAAAACAAGAACAAAATGGGAACGTATTTGCCTTATCGTCTAATGAAGAACATGCAATTATGGTCCAACAAGTATTGTTTGAGAAATACTGGAATGAATTGAAGAGCCTTGTGATTAGTAATGGTTAGACGCTTTTAATACCATAGAGAAAATCAATACCGCTCTTATTCCTTCAAAACCAGATCCAAATTTTATCTTGTTTCATCCTAATAACGCTGAGATTATATTCAATCTTGAACTGTGTCCCCATATTCTAGATCTAGATAATTTTAATATAAAATCATATCTTGATTCCACAGAATTTGCAATACATTAAATTAATCCTAACGATAGCTGTCACCATAATGAGATATCTAATAACATCCAGATATTGAATTGGTTTTTTTATGTTAAATAGAGGCATAACTGATCTTAAATAGAGAGATAAAATGGATTCCCATAATGAAGAAGTAATTTCAGAATTTACAAGACAAGCATTTACTTGCCATGATACTTCCCGACATTTTAATGATTATGGTTTAAACCTTATGATTCGATTTAGTAAACCCACTATTTATGATACTGTTTTAGATGTAGCATGTGGAAATGGAACTGTTGCATTTGAATATGCAAAGCTTGTAAATCAGGTAACTGGGATAGATATAACCCCTGCAATGATCGAACATGCAAGGATTATCCAGAAAGAAAGAAACTTGGACAATTTGGACTGGAGGATTGGGGATATCTCCGCATTGCCATTTAAGGACGATTCTTATTCAATAGTTGTTACTAGAGGAAGTTTGCATCACCTAATTGATTTTAATAAAGTTATGGAGGAAATGTATCGGGTATGCAAACCAGGTGGAAAAATCTTAATTGCAGATGTTACAGTGGATAAGAACATAAAAGATGAGTTCAAGGGTATGGAGAAAATACAAGTGCTTTCATATACGAAAGCGTTAACACTAGAAGAAATAGTAGAAAAGATGGGGGATTTAGGAGCAGTCAATATCCACTCAGAACAATTTGATTCGAAAAGGAATTTGAAAGCGATCTTGCAATCATCTCTTGTCAAACCTAGTAGGAAGAATGAAAATATCCAACTTTTAAAACAGGATATAGAAATGAATTCCTTGGGATCGAAAAGTCGCGTGGTAGATGACCAAGTTCACTATAATCTTCCAATGTCAACTGTCATAGGAATAAAGGAAAAATGATTCTTATTCTTTGGTTTGAAGTCTATCCATATTTTGTATATCCACCTTCTGGAAATACATGATATACAGAAAATATATTATCCTTTATATCAAAGGCAGGGTGTATGTGGGAAAAGTAGGACAAGTCTTCGGACACAATTATAACATGCATTAATTTCTCATGAAGAAGATCAAGCTCCTTTACTTTTTTCTGTGTTTGATTTTCTGTTGTCTTTTAGTAATTAGGGTAGATTGTCCTAGTTTTGGAACAGTAGGATTGTATCTGAGGCTTACACTATAAGGTATTTGATCAGGTTCGTGTCTCTGTTGTTGTTTTTGCTGTTGCTGTTGATGACTTGAATGAGCATTACCATTTGTTTCAATTTGTGTTATCATATAATTACATTGAATAAAGACAAATATAACAGGCTAACTTTACAAATGTAAAACACTAAAATTTTAGAGACTTTACATTTGTAAACTCTCATAGTTAAATATATTATTACTTATAGTACCACATGGCAAAAGACCCGGTTTGTAATATGAATGTGGATGAAAAAACTGCAAAATATGTATCAGACATAAACGGAAACAAGGTATATCTTTGCTCTGCTAACTGTAAACAACAGTTCGAGCAAAATCCTTCAAAATATGGATACTAATACAAACCATATATATTCGACGTTACTCATCCACCTCAGATTTACCCTCATATCTTTTTTTAATTGATTCTATTCTTCCACGATATTTTTGACTATAACCCGATTTGCAAGAGGTACAGCAAAAGAATCTTTCAATATTTGCAAACTTTAAAACTTTAGGTTTATCAAACACAGGACCCTCGCAAAAATCGCAAACAATATTTATCGCCAGACCACTTGTAATTCTTTTTTGAATATTGTCTATCTCTTTTTTTAAATTACTATTCTGAGTGCTTTTGTGGATATTCTTTCTCTTTTTAGCATTTTCTTTCAGATCATCTAATTGGATAGGATTCTTTTCTCCATTCATCGCTGATTCTACTTTGTCAAAGTCAAAGACTGGTAAAACTCCCTTAATAAATCCAACATTCACTAGTCTTTCATACCTGGCTTTCACTGTAGGAGTTGTTATTCCTGTGTCTCTTGATATCTGTCTAAAAGATTTTCTACCGTCTTCTGATATTGACTTAAGAATAGACACGTCGATTTTATCAAGACTAAGCGGCATTCAGGTCCAATTCTTTTGTTTAATAACGATATATTACTCTTTACATTTGTAAAGTCTTATGATTATATATAACACTATTTCTAATAATACAGGGCAAAAGACCCAGGACATACAAGTATTAATCATAAAGAACAATTAAAAGAAAAGCCGGCCTTTTTCTACAATGTCAATTTACAATATGAGCCTCAAATCCTGCAAGCAAATTCCCCTACCAATCTTATTGTGTCTATAACAGAGCGTTCTTCAGGTAATACCATAAAAGAGTTTGAACCTATTCATGACAAACTCATGCATCTCATAATCGTAAGCAAGGATCTTTCTTATTTTGCTCATATCCATCCTACATTTGAAAATAGTAACAATACCTTTGCAATTTATCACAATTTTCCAGAAGCTGGAGAATATAAAGTTTGGATAGATTTCAAGCCAAAAGAGGGCAGTCAAACCCTTGTAACCTTTGAACTTAAGGTAACGGGAAGCCCTATTCATAATCTAATACCATTAATCGAAGATAGACAATACCTAAAAATGTAGAAGGACAATATCAAATTGGGTTAACAGCGCCTAATAAAATTAGAATTGATCAAGATATAGACCTAAGGTTTACTATATTCGACGCTTCTGGAAATCCAATTATAGATTTAGAACCGTTGATGGGAGCAGGCGGTCATTGCATAATAATAAGCAATAATATACAGGATTACTTACATGTACACCCGATCCAGGAAGTACAATCGGATTGGAGAGGCGGTCCAGGAGTTTCTTTTAAAACTAGATTCAGCAATGGAGGCTTGTACAAAGTATGGGGACAATTTAGTCATAATGGAAGAGTCATAACTGTAGATTTTATTTTAAAAGCTGTCTAAATATTTCTTTACTAGATTGATAATATTAGACTTTAGTATCTTGTTTAGGTAAACCTAATTAAATTATATTTAGTTAATAGTAGCGAGCGACTCTAACGAATTTGTATCCTGATTCTTCTAATCTTTCTTTAATCTCTTGTTTGGTTATTAGTGAAGGATCAAATACAACACTCACACTATCTGTCATGTAGTTTATATCTATTTTTTTTATCCCATATTTATCTTTTAATTGTTTTTCTACAATGGGTTTACAAGTAGTACAATACATTCCGACAACTTTGAATGATACTTTATCAAGTTGAGTCAATAGCAATCATCACCAATATCTAATACAATAAATTAAAAATAGTTTTGATTCCTCTTTACCTTTTTCTCCTTTGTTTCCAATTGTAGATATTTACTATTATTTCTGTCACCATCATCATTTATCAATTCACTTTTCAAGCACATAGAGAAAGATAGACAATGATGATTAACTTATATCTTCTTTTTCTTCTCCTTTTTTGGTTATATCGATATCTTCTGATTTATCCGTTTCTACGCACTCTTTCTCTAATTGTATTGTTGATAAATAAAAATCAAACTCTTCTTTTAATACTTTTGTTGATTCCATTAAAATATCCTGTGACTTGGTTATGTTATATGTCTGAATATGAGTAGAGAATATATTTACACCCGAAGTTATAGTCCAAGCATGTATATGATGAATGTCTTTAACCCCGGGTATTTTTTGTAATGAATTCTTTACTTGATTTAAATCAAGGTTTTTTGGTACTGTTTCAAGAAGAATTCTAAGTGATTCTCTGATAATTCCTACTGAAGCATAAATAAGTACTACGCCAAAAGCCATTCCTAGTATTGGGTCTATGGCTAAAAATCCAGTAAAGTAAATTACTATTGCAGCTATAATAATTATCAAACTCCCTACAAAGGTTTGTAAAACATGCCAGAAAGCTCCTTTAAATTCAAATCGCCTTTCTGTCCACTATGGAGGAGTTTAATTGCAATAAATTCAGTAACAAGTCCTCCAAAGGCTGCCAATAACATGGGGCCTGGCGGTACTTCAATTGGATGCTGTAAACGCATATAGCCCATATACAGCACCATTACAGCCATTATTAAAAGAAAAAATCCATTAAATAGTGCACCAATTACTTCTGCTCGTTTAAGACCAAAGGTTCTTGATGGATTAGCAGGTCTTGTTGCTATACGACCTACAGCCAATGCACACAATACTCCACCTACTGCTGAAAAAGTATGAAAGGAATCAGAAAGAACAGCAATAGAGCCAATCGAAATACCTATGACTAGCTCTATAACAAATTAAATTCCAGTAAGTATACTTGTTATTTTAAGAGCACGAATGTTTTTTTCTGATGTGCTGACTATAGGCATCATATGTCCAGAATGTGAGGTCTTGTTTTTCTTCTGATTCTTCATTTATTTTTCTTCTTTTCCTACTACTTTAATTACAGATTGTTTGCTTTGACAGGTTAAAAAACTGGGACTGGTTAAAAATGTTCAACTTATCTTTGACTTGGAAAAGATTGACAATATAGTACAGGCTATAATATACATCAAAACAAATCCTGCGTATTTTGATAAGGCAATACTAGAGCTAAGAGTAATGCCTGAAATAAAAGCTATACTCTACTACTGGAGAATACCATTTGATGTCCCAAGTTATTGCTTCAAACAATACTCATCTACATGACATAATTCAGAGTCTATAAAATAAAGGGATAGATTCTATTAATTACCAAATTCTAGTAAAAATATTAAAAGATAGCCACGATATTTCTATTGGAAAACAAACATCATTGAAAATAAATTGTGATTATTGTGGTAATCCGATTCATTCCTCCTCTTCAAAGATCTTAAATACAAATTCATTTGAGAAGTATTTCTGTTGTAATTCTTGTACTAACCTATATAAACAAGAGAATAATTTAATCAACTGTCAGAAATTACTAAATTAAATTCCTAGAAAATGATCGATTGTAATTGTTTTCATCCATTCTTATCACCATTGTTATTGCATATACACTTTTGATAAGAATTCATTCTTAACAATACTATCAATTTTACATTTGTAAAGCCAAGTTGTTATATATGTTCTAACTGCTATTAATGATATGGCAAAGGACCCTATATGCGGTATGTTTGTAGAAGAAGCGGAAAGCTCGATTCATCATACAAAAGATGGAATTACTTATTATTTTTGCTCATCTCAGTGTTTAAATGAATTTCTCGAACCTGAGAAGGCTTTAAAAAAATTAAAGAAACATGTTGCAATAAGTATAGCGCTAACTATACCCATAGTTTTACTCAGTCTACCTCATATGATTCCACAACTGGGCCATCTTCTACCTATGGAAATGATGGAATATACTAATTACATACTTTTGGCTTTGGCAACTCCAATACAATTTTGGATTGGGTGGCGTTTTTACAGAGGTCTTTGGGATGGTATCAAAGCTAAAGCATCTAATATGGATACCTTAATTGCTATTGGAACAACTGCTGCCTATGTCTATAGCGCTATAGTTACTATAATCCCAGGGTACTTTCCATTTACTGCAGTATACTTTGAAACGGCTGCAATCATAATTACACTTATTTTGATAGGAAGACTGCTTGAAACAAAGACAAAAGAAAAGGCATCCGATGCAGTTAGAAAGTTATTAGACCTAAAACCGCGAACTGCACAGGTATTAAGACCTGAAATAAGGGAAAAAAATAATGCAAATCAAAGTGGCATGGATATTCAAGATAGTAATACTTCTTCAGATGTTTCTAGACTAAAATTGGTCTCAAAGGAATTTAAAGAGGTAGAAATTCCAGTCGAAGAGGTTTTGGAAGGGGATTTGATGATCATACGACCCGGTGAAAGAGTTCCTACTGATGGAATGATAATGGATGGTTCGTCTTCGATAGACGAATCTGCGATAACAGGTGAAAGCATACCTGTAGACAAAATAAAGGGAGATGAAGTGATTGGGGCTACCATTAACAAAAACGGTTTACTAAAAGTAAGAGCAACTAAAATTGGCCAGGATACCGTCTTATCTCAGATTATTACTTTGGTGGAGGAAGCTAAAACAGGGAAAGCAAAGCTGGAAAAAATGGTCGACCAGGTTGCTAAGTATTTTGTTCCTGCTATCATAATAATAGCAATTGGAGTATTTCTTGGATGGTACTTTATAGGAAATGCGGGATTAACCTACTCTATACTGGCATTTGTTTCGGTCATGATAATTGCATGTCCTTGTGCTTTGGGATTAGCCACACCTGCAGCTTTGATGATGGGTGCGGGAAAAGGTGCTGAAAATGGGATTTTGTATAAAGGCGGCGAACATATAGAGATAGCAAGCAAGGTAGACACCGTAGTATTTGACAAAACTGGAACATTAACAGAAGGAAAACCTTCTGTTACTGATATCATAGCACTTGATCAAACAGATAATCGCGAACTTTTAAGACTAGCTGCTATAGCAGAATTCGGATCTGAACATCCATTGGCTCAAGCTATTATAGCTAAAGCAAAAAAAGAAGGAGCTGAAGTAATAGTCTCTCCTGATTCATTTGAAGCCGTAGCAGGACATGGTCTTCAGGCTGTATATTCAAACCAAAACATATTGATAGGAAATAGAAAAATGATGCTAGACAGAGGGCTATCTATTGATGTTAATATAGAAACGAGACTTTCGCAATTAGAACAAGAAGGTAAAACTGCCGTCTTAGTTTCGATAAATAATCGCCTATCTGGAATAATTGCAATAGCTGATACAATCAAAGAGGGAGCAAAAGAAGTGATAGAGAAATTAAAAAATCAAAGAATCGAACCAATAATGCTTACAGGAGATAATGAAAGAACTGCAAAGGCTGTTGCCTCCAAAATTGGAATTGATAGAGTATTAGCAGAGGTATTACCACAACAAAAGGAAGAGATTGTTGCTAATTTAAAGACAAAAGAAAATAAAGTTGTTGCAATGGTCGGAGACGGGATTAATGATGCACCCGCTTTAGCTAGAGCTGATTTAGGAATCGCTATAGGATCAGGAACCGACGTTGCCAAAGAAACTGGTGGCATTATTTTGATTAAGAATGACATCCGAGATGTTATAACTGCACTGGAATTAGGAAAGAAAACAGTTTCAAAAATAAAGCAGAACTTGTTTTGGGCTTTTGCTTATAATACTGGATTAATCCCAGTTGCGGCTGGTGCGCTGGTTCCTATTTTTGGGCTTTCAGTATTTGGTTGGCTTCCTATCTTAGCAGGTGTAGCAATGGCTATGAGCTCTGTTACCGTTGTCACAAACTCTTTGTTATTGGGAAGATATAAACCAGAACTCTTAAAAAAACATAACTAATTTATTTTTATAAAAATATATTCTACAACAATTTAAAAAAGTAATCTAATACTGGATTTACGAATAGATAAGTCATTACTTTATCATTCTTCATTATCTATATATATCAAAAGTACCTTTGCGGAATAAATTTATGTGTTAGACTAGTATATGAATAAATGGATACGTTTTATTCGCAGTCAAATAATAAAATATCGGTTATCTCTCTTTTAATTATATTATTTGTCACAGTAGTTGGAATATCCTCTTCCACAAGTTATACACACGAAAAATCTTTTTCGCTAACGGTATTTGCACAAGAATTTCCAAACTTGGTTACAAATTCTTCTAATGTTTCTTCATCTACTTCTGATGACAGTAGTAATAATTCTACAAAACAAAACGAGTCGAAAACTGTGATGGCGTCAGGACATTTTGCCAATAATCAGATAGAAGATGGCACAGTAACGTGGATTCAAGGCGGTTTATGGAATTTGGAAATTGATAACTCTAATAATAAAAATATAGAAAATTCAAATATGAGTGCAACTTTTGATGCCAATTTTACAATGATTAGACCAGATGGAAGCCTTAATCATAACCATATCGTAACTAATTTAACCTCTGATAACGTCATTTTTGCTGGCAATGATATAGTGGTCACAGGAGTTTCGGATATCTATACTGATAATGGGACCGAATATGAACAGGTTCCTATAACTATTCATCTTATGGGTAAACAGGTATTAGGTTTGATGATTGATGTCAATAAAACTCGTGGTCACTTTTCAAGTTCTAATGAAATGTATGGAACTTTAATTAGCGGAATAGGCCTAGATAATTCTAGTAATAATAATAATAATAATAACAACAACACTACAGCTAATGGTCGCACAACAGAGGAGTCAACTAATTCATCTATTACAAATTCAATGGCTCAAATGATGCATTAAATTTATTGTTTCAATTAGAAGGAATTGCAATGAACTTTGAGTCAGAATAATATTAAATAAATAATTAAGAATGAATAAGAGACAACTGATTTTTATTATTGCTTTGATTGTGGTGATGATTATTATAGTGAGTGTATATATTGAATTAGCTATAAAACCCCAAAATACTAGTCTAACCTCAAAAAATGTGAATCCTTTTGCTGTCTATTTTCATTCTAATTTGAGTATCATACTTGACAATAAACCAGTTGTAATACTTAGTCAAATAGGTATAAACGAATCATTATGGAAAGATCGTTCTTTGGATAAGTATGGAGTTCCGGGTATGCCAATGGATGAAAAAGGAGAAAAAAATATGCCAGGAATGGCTCCACTATATACTACAAATGATAAAGGGCGAATTACAATTGGTTCAGTTATAGAAAGAGAGTATACTCTTGGAGAATTTTTAAAGATATGGGGCGAACTTGATTTAATGGACAAGTTAGTATATGCTACCGTTAATGGTAATGAGGTAGCCAATTATGAAAATATCACATTAGAAGATGATCAGCAGATCGAACTTTATATTATGAGTAGAAAATAGATCGGCTTTCATCTAATCATTTTAGATTTTTACTACATTATTTCTATACAACTATATCTCCTTTAAAATAAGCGGATTTTGCACTTGCTACATATCTTAAATAATAAATATTACAAACCTTCATTCCAGTGAATTAATTGTGAGCAAAGAAAACTAGAATTAATAACAACGACGCTAATAATAAAAAAAATTAACCTGAAATAATCAAAAATCCAAACGAATTACAAAGATTGTAAGTATTGGTCTTGCATCATCTATAAGCAATTCAGTTCGTAAAACCCGATGACAAAAAACATATCAAATGCATTTGACACATGTCAGAACTAATTCTAATGCTAAAAAATGTGGAAAAAATTAGCTTAAACCATCTATCAGGCTTTGTTCTATGTTATGAAAATCAACAAAGAACCCTGCCAATTTCATACATGCTTTAGAATAACTGTATCTGAGAAAAGGCATAACTAACGTATCGTTATGGGACTTTGATCGTTTTTAACATTCTATCTATAGTTGGTAAAAATTCATCAAATACTCCGTCGGCAGGTGCAAAATAAGTAAATTGGCGTGCATGATCATCTTTAATCTTCCAAAATTGCATTCCTTTATAGAGTTCTGTATTATTATCATAGGTAAACAATATCGTTGGTGTTGGATACCCCATTACATCAGACCTCGACGTATTTAATATAAATAAATTATCTAATGATTTGTTTAAATATAGAAGATGACTCATAGCAGAATTATTATTTCTTGATGTAGATTCAATACTTGAGTTTACTAAATTCGCTCCTGCATTTTTATTAGGGAATACAAATTCTACTCCTCTACCTTGTTCTGTTTTATTGAGCCAAATTGGATATTGAATCTCTAATCCCAGACTCTTGTTGCTGTATGTCAAGAATCTGTCATTATCAATCATGGTTTGATTGGCAGTGTCACTGGTTAAATTATTCTCTTTTTGTAGAGGCGTTTGAGGTGGAGTGCTTTGAGGAAACAGATTACAAAGTGGATTATCTTTACAAAGCTCATCAAACAGCCCAACTCTTTCTATATCATTATTGGTTAAAGAAAATGAATTTTGTATACTTATAAAAGCAAAATATAAAATGAATGTACCTAGTAAAATAGCAAGTTTTATCAATATTATTCACTATTTACAATTGTTATTTAAATTTAGTCTTGATTTCTGTGAATAAATAATTATTAATTATCTACTCAAGTAAAAGAGTATATCCATAATGGACTCAAGGGAAAGATAGGTTTATCTCTAGAGTTAGCAACATATAATGACGATCTGCATTATGACCTTACCAATGATAAACATCGAGTTATCAAAATATTTATAAATAAAGAGAAAGGAATCGGAGGATGGGAAATTCTTCGAGACTGGGACTTGTTTCACCCTTTGAGGTCTGTGTGTATGGCTGTTGACTTCTCTCTCGAGCCATATTGCAGAGAGTGGATAAATAGTCCTAACAAAGCACATGAATATGTTCCTCTTATGATGCCATGTAATACACTTGATAACCAGCAGAGAGATATTTTAGAAAAATTGACAAGAACTTTCAGGTAAAATTGCCTTTTCTGATCATAGGTTCAATGCTTGAAAAAGTATAAGGTCGATATTGTTTATTTGATTTGACATACTTAATACTATATCCTCACAATTATTAATTAATGAATGCCAGATTCAACAATCCTTTTGGTCTATTAGTTATTTTATCCTTAGAGAGCAATCCATAGTTATAGTCAAATTTGTTACTAATCACCACGGATGAGAACTGTTACTAATAATTATGTATACAATCGATAACCTACAGTTATAACCCGTGATAGACTATATCTAAAAATAATTCAATTAGTCAATTGTAGAACCTAATAAAATATAATATACTAAAATATTTGTGTCAAAATCAACAGAGGTTAAAACAAGATTAAGCATCCAAGCAGCTCACGAGCAAATTAATCCTCTCGACTTGTTAGATGATATGGTATATTTAGATAAAAAGGATATCAAACGTTGTTGGAGCAGTGATCATTATATGCCTTGGTGGAATTCAGGGGCATCCGGGGGTGCTGCATGGCCCTGGATGGGAGCTGCTTTAGCAAGGACTACAAAATTGGTTATTGGCACTGGAGTAACAGCTCCTATTCTAAGATATCATCCTGCAATAGTCGCGCAGGTATTTGCAACCTTAGCTTATATGTTTCCACAAAGAGTGTTTTTGGGAATAGGAAGAGGAGAAGCATTAAATGAAGTGCCTTCTGGAAATAGTTGGCCAACAAACAGAGAAAAATTCAGACGACTAAAAGAATCCATCAGGCTGATAAAAAAATTATGGACAGAAGATTGGGTCAATTTTAATGGAGAATTTTATTCCGTCAAAGATTCTAAATTGTATACTAAACCTACACATCCAATTCCAATTTATATTGCAGGCTTGGGAGAACAGTCTGCTCAGTTAGCAGGTAAAGAGGGAGATGGATTTGTAACTAATGAATTAGACACAAAGAAAATAAAAGATACTCTATTACCCGCTGTAAAAAGAGGGGTGTACTAAATCAGAAAAAGACTATAACCAACTAGAAAAGATATTATTTATTCCTGCTTCATATGATGAAAATAAACAAAAGGCAATAGAGTCAATAAGATTTTGGAGAGGATCTATGATTAAAGCATTCTTTGACGTTGATGTACATGATCCAAGAAAGATTGAAGAAAATGGTCAGGTTATTGATGATGATTCGTTAGAAAAAAAATTATTTGTTATATCTGACGAAGAAGAAGGGGTTAAGAAACTACAACCATATATAGATATTGGATTTACTGAAATTGTCTTTACTAATTCTAGTCCTGACAGAAAGAAGTTCGTAGATATTCTAACAAGAATATCTGATATTATTAACAATCAATAAGCAGATCGGATATTTGTAGGAGTAACAAAATTGCTCATAAGTTATACTACTATATCTTCTTTTGTTATTCTCTGGTAGACTATTAAAGAAACTATTGCTTTTAATCCCCTCACAGCCGTACAATAACTTAACACGTTTTTACTTCAACCAAAGTAAATGATGTAAAAAATATATCTAGTCAGATTGTTCATATCCACTAAAATATTAATTTTAATATATATTACTAAAATGTCAAAAGTGATTTAAATTCACATAACCATTAAATGTATTAGAACCCTGATACCACTGGGATCTTAGTCCCCACACGTCCAGCCTAATTTTCAAGTTTTTATCTGTTGCTTGACAAAGAATAATCATTGAGGATTGAACAAGAATATAATAAGTAATTCATGACTCTCTTTTAGTTGTTCAGTTGCGTATAACTGAGTTATGGAAATTCAACAACTTCAACAATCGGCTTTGGATTATTGAATTGAATTTTAAAAGCAGGATTCCTTATAGTTTCACTTTCATTAACGGGAAACAAGACACCTAGATAATTTTCATTTGGTTCTACAGGGTTTCCATCAAAAACAAATTCGGCTTGTAGATTTCCTTCTGTGTTAGAGTATTCCAATCGTTTTAAATTGGATTTGCCGTCTTTAAGAAAAACCATTCCATAATACGTGTGTTCGTCTCCTTCCTCTGATGGATGTTTAATTATTACTTTAAATACCATATCCATATATACACATACTCGATATTAAAAATATTGCTAATAAAACCCAATATCAATTATATAGGGATAAATATCGAATAAATTAAGATAATAAGTTAGAGCTGTAAAAACTTAGTTTGATGCATCCCTATACCAATGCGAGAAATCAGTAGTGCTGTTTTCAAATTAGTTTCATATATAATAAGTTAGATTGAATATCTGATTCTTAAATAACTATTAAACAATATCCTTATTTTTAATCTTGTATCTACTTCAACGTATTTGAAGATAGAGATATTGATGAAATTGATGCAACGTAATAGTTGGTATCTTGATTTTAGCAGGTGTAACCACTATTAATCCAAACATACCTTAAGTACAAAGAATATCTGAAGCATATGCCATAACCTGGGAGATGATTTTATCATTTGCAATTTCCGCAGTATTCGCATTGGCTGGACGTGTAAAGATCGCTAAAATCCTTACTGCTGCTGGCTTTATACTTCTAATTGTGATGTTATTTGCAGTATGGCAAGAAACCTATCCGATATAAACTGCCATCTTTTGTTCTCTTCTACCAAAAAATTACGACTGGATGGCCCAATACCGACTTGAATTGCAAAATTGTAGATTGCATTCAAATTATCTATTTGTATTACCACCCTATTATGATTAGGAACTTAATTTAGTAAATACCATGTCAAAAATCTATATTCAGGTGGCAAGAGTAAAAGTGCTGCTGTTTATAACTTGCAATAACAAAGATACAATGTCTATAATTTGTCACCACCGTTTAACAATACTACTTCCATATCTTTTATGTGAATTACCATTATGGTATGAAAAATCATCATAAGAAAAAGTTTTTAGTTACCTATACTACCATTTACAACATTAGGTGTAAATACAGTTTAACAAATACAATCTTCTTAGTTCTATTGCCGTTATATCATTCATATTGTTATTGTCATTTTTGAGCAAGGATTTTTTCCATAACGTGGCTATGGCGTTATCGCCCTCTTTTGAGCTTCAAGAATTATTAAATGAAAATCGTGATTGGGTTCAAACATATGGCAACAGTAATGCCAATTTAAAATCCAGTTATACAGACATACTGGCAGTTAATTATATTAGCGATGGACAGAATTTAAACACTACTATTTGGTTGTATTCTGGCTTTGGCAACTATTCTTCTGCTTTTAATTCTACTGATAATCAATCATCTAGAAAATTAAGCTATGGAATGCTTATTGATGCAGATGCAAACACAAAAACAGGATATAATGGTGCAGATTATGATTTTTATGTAGAATTAATGGCTGGAAAATTGAGTGGCTATCTTTACCAATTGTCCTCGACTGGTGGTTATATGTTAATAGGATCTAAGACGAACTTTACGCAGTCCCATACCGAATCATCAGTAGGCCCTGGGTATGTTCGGTTAAACTTGGATCTGAGTTCTATAAATTCACCCAGTGAATACAATTTATTATTCTACTCCGCAGAGTCAATCGGATCCGATGAAGTTAGACAATTTACTAATTGGGTTACCATACCACCGCCCAGCCTGGAAATATCTACTTCACCAAGTGATATATCTATTAGGCAAGGTGAAGAACAGTTAATTCCAGCTCGGATAAGATCCACCTCTGGTTTTTCAAATGATATTATTAACATAACACTTGGTGGTATTAGCAATTTCAACAGCAAAATTGACGATTACAATGTTAGATCCGGTTTTAACTCAAGTGAACTTCATGTAACTATCCAAAGAAATCAGCCTCCTTTAATTAATATAGATGTTCCTCACCAAACTCCTGTTGGTATTTACACGATCCCTTTGGTCGTTACAATAAGGGAGCCATCAATGGCCACAACAACAAAACCAACATTTATCGCCCCACAAGGTGGAACGGTAGATCCAAAGTTTGAATTGTCCAAAAAGTATCCAACTGTAGGTTACCTAACAAAACCAGTAAACTTGACAGTAACAGTAATTCCACCCAAGGGTATCGACGATCAATTTAAAGACTTTTGGGGAACATACGGACAGTTCATAGGTATTTTTGCAGGTGCGTTTGTAGGTGCATATGCTAGACAAATGTTTGATAAAGCAAAGAGAAAGAAAGAAAATGAATGATTTGTCATTTATGATACAGAACTACTGCATTCAACTATGATGACATTACTGATGCCGGCAATATTATGGAAGAAAAACAGTAAAGGAGCGACCTCCTATTAAAATAACAAAAGATAACAATGAAGCAATTTCAATGTTATAATTGTGGGAATAGGAGATAGATTTAAAGTTATAATTATAGTATTAATACGCTGTAGTTATAATGTGCTAGCGGTTTCTTCGATAGTGTATTATTTAATTATAGCTTCATTAGCTTAACCGTTGATTTGCATAAATATGAATATTGTGCATCTGAAACATAATCAAGACCTATAGAATATCTAAAGAAGTATCTACCAGCCGATAAGGACATACTTTGCAATAAAAATGATCAAGCCATTAATATTAATTAAATATTTTACACTATGATGAACAGCTTTGGCAATACATCTCAGTGTTTTCAAAAATCCAAGGACATGCAATCCTTAGACTGTATGAACGTCTCGTCAATTATCAATTTAATCTATTGCTGATCGGATTATCACAGAATCCATGGACCAATATTGACTGTTCTTATTTATGAGGATTGGGTAGTAGATATGAATTACAGGAGACTTTTCATTTGTATTAGAATTCTACTTCCACTAGGAATCTAATCCTAAGGGCTTGTTAATTTAAAATTGTTAATCTTCTTAATTACAGTTACCATCATCTTTAATTACTTTTTCTATTCTAGTTTATCATTTTCTCATAGATATTGAAATCAAAAATTGTTCCTAACAAATGTAACCATCCATATTACCAAAAATTATAACAAAAATAAAAAAGAATGAATTATGATTTGCTATTTACTTACAGTGGCCTTTTGACCACCCTACATTATATCCTTGTGCGTATTGCCCTGATCCTGAGCTGTAGTCTTGACAATGATTATGATCCCACCAGCCTTGTTGACATCCATTTATCCAATTCTGGGACTTTCCAGGGTAATCAGTGCAATAATGCGGGGAAGCTTTGCACTGTCCTTTATTCCATCCGACTTTGTATCCACTATAGAAGTCATTTGACTCACCATCAGGAGAATATGAGTTGCAATGATTATGATCCCACCAGCCTTGTTGACATCCATTTATCCAATTCTGGGACTTTCCAGGGTAATCTCTGCAATAATGCGTTGAAGCATCTACAGAGTTAATCATTACCAATGATGGAGCCAGGGCCATTGATATTACAGCAAGTGCTATTACAAGTAATTTCATTGTAATTTCCATTAATCCTTTTGATTATGAATTATATAAAAATATTTAATAATATTATATAATAAATACAGTATTTTTAATCTCAAGCTAATTTTTGATACATAATAGGTGAAGCGATAGTAGTTCAGGATCTGTCACTAAATCAAACGATTCACTTTCATGTAAATGTCATAAGAATTTAGGCAGTAACACCGGGGTCCTGTACATAGCGGAGCTCAGGGAGTGAACGGCACGATTGTTGTAACCATGTTCCGGTTTGACTCTTCTCAAAGTTCTGTTCTTCAAAATGGTACAATTGCTGCAAATAATTTAGATCCTCAAATATAATGTTATATCTAAATATTTTAAATAATCCAGGGATTTACCTTTTAGAAGTATATAAAACATATCCATAAAAATAAAAGTATTTAGCTAAAACTTGTCATCTTTATTTATGAATCCAATCTAGAATAAAACCTTTAGTTAGTTTAGTATCTTTAAAAATGTATTTTCTAAATTCATTTTTGATAGGTATTGAAAGAAAATTATGGAAATCCGAAATTGTTAATGGTGTATTGTTTAGAGTAATGATATATCTAACATCAGCATGATATGCAGACATGACTCCAAAGGGTGAATTCTCAACTATTAGTGCATCTTTTCTATTCAAGTTTGTTTTTTTTAAAGCAGTTGTAAATGGCTGAGGGTCTGGTTTACCCTTTATTACATCATCTCCTGTAATAATTAAATCAAAGTTACTAATTCCAATCTTTTTCTCTATGATACGCAGAGCTTCTTTTCTTGATGATCCGCTAACTATAGCTTTGATACATCTTGTTTTATTTAGATCTTCTAACAGTTCTTTTGCTCCATCAATTAGTGTTATATTTTCAATATTTTTGAATATTTTTTTCTTGAGATTTACTATTTTAGTTATTCTTTCTTTATTGATGATTGTCTTTGGTGAAGTACTTTTAAAAAGCTCATACAAAAACTCATCTGCAGGCATACCTTCGAGTAAAAAAATCCACTTTTTATCTAATTGGTAATCAATTTCTAATTTAAGGGCCTGGTACATGGCTTCTGCATGATATGGCATTGATTCAAGCAATACTCCATCCATGTCAAAAAATACTCCCTTCATCAGTTCTAAATGAGTAAATAATCAGATACTTAAAATTTTTAATCATTTATGGAAATCAAATTTTAGTATTATCTTTTATAAAAAAATGAATTTATCGTAGCTGTTTTGTAAAATGACGATGATGAACAACAAGTAGAACCGCAAACACAACAAACAACCGATCCACGCAATGATCCTAAGTATGACTCAATTGAATGGCAAGACGAAAATTCAGATAAAAACTTGACAATTGAAGAGACAGATGAAATTTTAGAAGAGAAACAAAATGAAGAACAGGAACAGTCAGGAAATAATGATCAACAAGAACAGGATACGGCCAACAATGGAGGTGAGGATGACGGGTAATCTACTGAGGAAAACAGTGAAGAACAAGATAACAATAAAGAGGAAAGCAATGACGATGGATCAGATAGCGACAACAACGAATGATTAACTTATCATAAAAGAACTTACATAAGATAGCAATGGATGATATAGTACCATCAGAGTAAAACCATCAATTTTTTATATATTATTAATTAATAAAATGAGCAATATTTAGGCTTGAAGTTTGCATAACAACATCAATAAGTTATTTTATCCTGTCCATGCTATCATGGGTAGTGATTATATTCAATCTTGATTCATATCTCCATGCGCCCAGACTGTTACTACATTTCATTCAAAAACTCTGATATCAAGCATAAATATGCGTAATCCGATTAAAGAATTCACCGTGCTATCAGATGTCATAGAACCTTACTTCTGGGAACTTGATCTACGCGATTGAGAACTACTATTAATCAATGATATTGTTAATTCCCATCGATTCGTACTATATTATTTTATGTTGAAGTTTTGGTTAATCTTTTTAATCAACTGGAATTTGAATAGCTAGATTGATCTATATGAATTAAAATTTTATTATAACCGTTAAATTCTTCTTAAACAAATATATAGATACTTGAATAAAATGATACAATGAAATCTAGGTCACTGGGGATTTCAGAAATTTCGTTTGTGGTTATTATAATTAGCGTAGCCCTATATTTTGATTATATGGAAAAAAAGAATGGAAATGTTGATGCGTCTAGTGTAGCAATTGACGAGTTAAAGCACAATTATGACCGCAACAACAACAACAGCAACAACAACAGTTCAACAAAAGGCCCTCTATTGCTGATAAATACTACTAATGTTTCCAATTGTTTTTCTCCTTCCTTAAATGACCGAAGTGTCTTGAATTCAAATTCCGATGAAAAGCATATAAAAAAGCTTGATCGAGATGATTTGGGTATTAGTATAACCAATAGTTTCAATACTAATAGTAGTAAATTTTGTAAAGTTTATACTGTATCTGATCCATCTACCTGCATAGCATACTTTGTCAATCAATCTAAGAAGTCTTGCCATATTGATTATGAGGATGAGGATGAGGATAAAAAATTAGAAACAGACAACTTTAGCAATGATGGCCTATTAATTGCAGATACTAAATTCAATAATCAGTATACTTTTGAATCACTAGACCCTCTGAATCCGACCAATAAGATAAGAGTATCACTAGATTTTGATGAGCATACTCAAGGAGGTCTAGAGGATCTAAATTCTCCACGTATTGAACTAGTGAGAGAGAGTTTAGAGGGTGAGCCCAATATGTCAGCAGCAAAAAACCAGATAATAAAATGGCAAGGAAACATTGGAGATTATTTTAAAGAACCTATTGATGACTTTGATAATGAAACCTATATAACAATTCAATTCAATACTGGACGTCACACCAGTGATGAAGATGATCAAAGAAATGGATTTGGAGTATTGTTTGATGTTTCTGCAGATAGTAATCCTAATCTATTTGAATTTCGTGAGGATGGTCATTATGTAAAATATGACTATGAAATGATAAAGCAACTGACAGGAGACAGTTTTAAATTTCATAATAAGGATAAGAATGGTAACCCGGTTTTTATAAATGAGCTTACAGAAACTGATAATGTGACTTTGAAAGTAGTAACCTATTTAGATGCCAATAATTCGAGAACGGTGAAAACGTTCATAGACAAAGGTCAAGGAAAAGAAGTACCATATTGGACTATTGATGATTTATCAAAGTTAAAAGAATATGATAAAGTAGATAATGACGATGATTTTATTAGGACAGTTATGCAAGGATCTGGATATGTTATTGCACGAACCGATAATATAGATACAAGGCTTTCTTCTTTTAATTCTCTTGCTTTTTAAGAAATGAGATGGTTCTAGTCTATGTTGTTAAAAGAAGAATATTTTACCTCTCTAAAAAGATATAGAAGCTATTCAAATTCACTATCAAATAATCCTTTACAGAACCATTTTGAATAAATTCCTTTTTATAGTAATAATAATTACTGTCTTTCATGCTCGAATCTTTTTAATCCTCATATTTATAAACGTGATTAAATATGAGTTTCTCAATATTTAATAGAACCATACTACCATCATACTACAACAAGGACCTTAATCCCTATGCGCCCAGACTGTTACTAAATACCTACCAAACCAATCGATATTAAGCACTAATATGTAAAATCAGAGCAAGGAATTCATTTCATGCTAAATGTTATAGAATCCTACCACATTCGGATTTCATAACTTAATTCTAAAAGTGCTAGAATATTAGAGTATTGCACCCAGTTAGCAATCTCCATATATTTTTTCTATATTACTAAATATATGAATAAAACAAACAACATTCACAACAATAAAAACAAGAAACTCATTGTCGCATCAATTGCAATAGTGGTCGCATTAGCTCTTTTCGCAAGTCCCATTGTAGCGATGGATGATGCCTTTGCAACCAAAAAGAAATACAAAGGTGGAAACGTAGCTCAGCAATCAATATCTCAATCACAAGCATCAGTACAGAACGCATTGTGTGCATCTGGTGGAACAACTTTCCTATCATGTAATAATGTAAGCTTTCAAAACCAAAAGAACACTGGAAACAACGCATTAGCACAACAAGATGGCGATAGTGATGATGGAAACGGTGGAAACTCTGCAGACCAAAGCATCAGTCAATCACAATCATCCAACCAAAACAGTCAGGTAGTATCAGGTGGAGACACAATAGGCTCTGGTAACAACATCAACGTCCAAAACCAAGAGAACTCTGGTAGCAATGCAGCAGCACAGAGTTAAACTCAAATCTTTTTCCTTTTTATTCTAGAGTATTATAAACCTAATCAATATTATAATCAAATTATTTTGTAACTCATCACATTACTCATATCAACAAGTATATACACACAAAATAAGGTAAATCTGTTTGTCAAAATATTTAACAGCAGTAGTAGTAAGTACATCTATTCTATTCGCAAGATTAATTCTCATTCCCTATATCAGTAATATTCAAGCACTGCCTGTTCGCGATGTTAAGGAAATGAATTTTTTAAATGCATCAAATGCGATATATGAAGGAAATGGTGAAAAACTATTGAGCAATAAAAATATTTTACTGATACCTTATTTTATAACAGAACAAAAGTATATCGAGAATGGATTACTAAATAGTGTAGAAAATGTAACCAATACTCAGACATATTTAAACGCCCATATATCAGATGATATACTTATGGGAAAAGGAAATGGAACTATTGAAACTATGGATGGACAAAATATCACCTGGATTTCTTCAGATATTGGAAGACAGATTGATGATAAATGGTTATTTAACGGCATAACCTTGTTCAATAATACCGAAAGTGATTCTTTGTCGATTTTAAACAATAGTATCGTTTTAACAAAAAGTGAATCAGGCCCCATTCTTGCAGACTATATGTGGCTCTTGGAATAACCTGATGTAAGACAGTATTTGCTGTACTAAAAAAACTCTTAATTATTATTCCCTTATTTTTTATAACTGTCCCTAGGACTTGGGGATGATGTTGAATCTAGAATTATTTAGATATTTTAAGACGATCTTTAATTGATTATATAACACAATTAACCTATTATTTTCATCGAATCTGATTTCGTATTAAAGCAGTACAACCTCACTACCACTAATTTTTTTGAACTAGAGATAATGAATCTAATGTAAATCTTCATAATTTGAAACGACATATTCAAAAGGGGTTACAAAAATAACTCATTGTTCTAATAATGGTAAACTAATACCAAAGGTAGCTTCAGGTTCATTTTTGTTATTTTCAGCCCATATCTTTCCTTCGTGAATCTCTACTATGCATTTTGAGATGTATAATCGTAATCCTAATCCGATTCCGGGGCTATAGTTATCTATTGTAGAAAATTTTTCAAATAACTTTGGATGTATTTGAACCCCTAAATCAATTGAATCTCTTTCCTGTTTTAATCCCTTCTTTCTGGAGTTGCATCAACAAAAATAGTTGATCGACAGCAGTAAGGTGGATCTCAGTTGAGAAATTGTTATAACTTTGATGAAAATAGACTCCAAAATTTATACTAATCCCATGTTCAATATGGTTTTCTCATCTAGACTATATTCAATCTTGAACCGTATCCCAACGAGCCCGCGATAAATTTGACCATTAGGATGTGGTTTTGATGTTATGAAAATTAATTTACGAGTAAAAAGTTTGACAAGTATAGGATCTGACTTGATTTCAGATAATAAAAAGAATATCTTAATCTCAATAATCCTTTGTATCTTCTTTAAATTTTTCCTTTGTGTACTCTGCTTGCAAGTCTTTATCCGGATCTTTTAACTTCTTTGTTATTGCCTTTATGCCAGCTTTAATTTTATCTCCTGCTTCGTCTAAACTGTTTTCAGAATTACCTGCAGTATTACTAATATTTTGTCTGAAATCGTCCTTTCTATCATTAGTTGGCTCTTCGGACATGTAAGTAATATTACACCAAAGGATATAACTATATTAGAAAAAAATGTAAAATTCAAACTTACTACTTTTATATTTAAAAATTAATTTCAATTGGGATTAAATAATTTTAAACAAGTTGTAAAAAATATAAGATTGTATAACAAAACAAACAGTTACTATGAAATAGGATTTGGTTAAATATTTTTAATATTATTTAATCCTGCTCAAGGAAGTAATAAAAAAATAATCCTAATTACTATTTACTCTAATCTGCCTTCTGTCAAAGGTTTTGTAGGCACGTTCTTAAAGGAAGTTTTAAGTTTGTTTAATACATCTAAATCTTTTTTTCTTTTGTTGTCATTATCTAGATCAATATCAATCCCGAGGTCGTGTTTAATAATGTCTTTTCCTTCTCTGGCTCCAATTAGGATAACCTGTGCATTAGGGAAATCTATCAGTTGTGTATCCTCAAACAGAGATGTAAAGTTCTCACTTTCATCAAAATCTTTTAAGACTTCCTCAGGATATTTTGGATGTTCTTCTGCACTTGGAAAGCCTTCTGGTACAGGGCTTTTGGGATTTATGACAGATATTATATAGCTTGCCTCCTTTTCTATTCCAAGTTCTTCTTGGGCATTTCCTGGTTTGTATGGAGTTTCCAAAATATAGGCAATCTCTGCATGTTTTTGATGTCTTACAATGACATATTTGCCCGCTCCAACTGGTCTTGCAGCATCACCCTCTCTAAATTCATCTGAAAATAGTTCCTTTGTAAGATCATTTTGGTCCTCAAATATTCCTCCTACTCGAGCCCAGTATCTTTCAGAGGCTCTCGCTTCACTCTTTCTAATTTCTGGAAGTGCTTTTTTCCCTATTACAAATAATCTATAAAACTTTCCTCCTGTAGTCTTGGACATATATCTATTGTTCTGTTTATCGGGTGCAGTAACCATAAAAAAACGTCGAATATCATCAATGTCTTTTACTTTTGACGAGTTCTTCTTTGGTCTATAAAAGAAGTAAATATCTCCTTGCTCTAAGATGTCTGATTCATTATTTTCTATATTGGCTTCATCATTCCTTTTTCTACCTTTTTCATTTTGAATCATGCTTGTATCATTTACCTTTAGTCCATGTTTATGAAAGTATAAGAATCACTAGCTTTGTGTCATACAGAAGAGCACAGCTATAATCTTTGAGGCAAAAGAAACTATCTAGGGATTTAGAATACAGTTTTGATCCATACGTTGAAAGCACAAAGCCTCCACAATTGATCAACAGTATTTCTCTTAACTTTTCTTTTTCTTTTTCATAGTTCCACCGCTTACTTTGTTTTTTCTAGAGATTCTAAAAATATTGAAAAATAATTTTTCTACTTTAGTTGTATGATCTTGATAATATCTGTAATTTAGTGAGAACAGCTATTACGCCAGATAATAAAAGTCCCGGGTTTTATATCTATTAAATCATCTTTGTTATCAAATTGTGATTCTTTTCCGGTGAACTTGTAACGTTAATCCCTAAAAATTTCTTCTAATTTTGATATTTTATAGCCACATTTAGGATTACCACAAGTGATTGACCAATTACCCATGCCGAGCTCTTCTATAGTTTCCACAGGAGTAGATTGATCAACAATTCTGTTTGCTACGGTAGGCTGAAAATTATCTTTTCTTCCGCATTTTGGACAGCCTACAACCATCACATGACTGACCAAATCTCCAATTTTTCCGTTATACGTCATATATAGCATCTGTCAAACAAGGGGTTTTATATTTTAATTCTAGTGTTATTGTTTTTGTAGTGGAACTTCGAACGTGAATGAGGTTTTAAAATCCCAATTTGTGGAGAAATTATGCATTTAATAAAATAAGTTACTAAGAACAACAATCCTCTTATATCACTTACACCTTCTCCATTAGATAGGCAATTTAATCAATGCGATGTTTTCAATGATATCTTAATTGCCTCTATAGAGAATAAGATTAATGCACATGGTGATGACAGGAAAAGTTCTATGTCATTTTTGCCGTATATTCTATTCAATTCATAACTTGTATATACAAATCTATTGCCTCAGCAGCAACCTAGGTTATTTGCTTATGTATCTAAATCTTCTCTCCTAAAACCTTGGTATATTGAAATCTTTTATACTTATTTTTGAATTTACATAATAGTAATTCTTATTGATATCTTTTCAACTTTCTTACTATTACTATTTGAAGTTACAAAATTATTACACTTTTTATAGTATATTTAATAAATAAAACCATGATTTCAAATATAGATTGGAACGATACAGTAAAAAAAGAAGCAAGGGGAATAAATGATGCTAATTTAGGGGAAGTGCAGGGTGTGTCAAATGGATTTGTATTTACTCGAAGGGGATTAATAGATGTAGAAATGTTCAGGATCCCTCAAGATAAAGCAGAAAGTTTTGATGGAAGTATTTTGCGATTTAGTATTTCTGAGAATGAAGCTTTGAACAAATATCGTGGTGAATCTATTGAAACTCTTTCACAAGCAGAAGAATCAACCACATCGACCTTAAACAATCTAGGAACCCCACTGCAAGAGAAAGTTACAGACACTAACTAATTCACAACTGTGCGTAAATTGTGTAAGAGAACAGTTATGTCAAAAAGAACATAGGAAGATTGACTGACCCAAATAGTTATTTACCACAGAATCTCAGAATACAAAATCGGTGTTCCATGTCTTTTGCAACAAATCCAACTCGTTACATCTCAACATGGTTAAACATGACAATTACTCAATTCGATTGTCAATAATATTATCAATAAATCTGTTGACTTTATGACTCTAATACTTACTTTATACGAGGTAGCATCTGATATTCATGGAAAAGGCCATTAACAATCATAAATCCTGAATTTCTTAATGATTCTGAACCAGTCAAGATATATAATAAAGACATTTATCATATGAAATTCTATATCGAATTGTTTGATGGGAATTGGCACATTCACACGATCATGATAACAACACCGATCCTATGTTTGTAAAAGAGGATTCTTTGACCTTCTCAACAAAAGAAGAAGATAAATTATATACACACCCATCTAACATTAAGACAGCCTTAAACTCTAAAGAAAAAATGCATTATCAATTTACTCAATCTACTTTAGTGATAGAAGATCCCAGTGAAGCAGAAAGAATATTTTCAAACTTGGTAAATAAGGCAAAAGAGGAAATCCTATTAATGCTTCCCTCTACTGGTGCATTAACGCGACAGGGGCTACTTATTGAATTATTGAATCGGCAAAGAAATGAACATATTGGGATTAGTATCATGTCGCCTATAAACAGAGATACTCAAAATTTTTTATCACTATCTGACAATCAAGAAAACAATAAACAATATAGAAATATTGCCGTAAGAGAAATAGCAAAGTCACAGAGGATAAAGTCAACAATCCTCATTGTTGATAAAAAGTTTTTACTTACTGTGGAACTAAAGGATGACTCAAAACAAACATTTAGAGAGGCTTCCGGATTATCTACATATTCTACCAGTAAACCCACCGTTTTATCGTACATATCTATATTTGATAGCCTTTGGGATCAGGCAGAGTTATATCATAATTTAAGAACTGCGAATGAAAAACTAGTTGAAAGTGAACAAATAGAACGAGAATTTATTAACACTGCAGCGCATGAACTACGAACACCTACGCAAGCCATAACAGGATATACAGAAATGGATGATGAACTGTTTAACCATTTACTAAAATATAGTAATGAACTACAACAACAAGAATTAGAAAGAATTCATAAAAAACTTTTTGACCACCACGAAAGTATTTCTAGAAATGCAATAAGGTTAGGGAATTTAATAAATAATCTACTAGATGTTGCAAGAATAGACTCTAATCAAAAGAATATGATAATGCTACAAAAAGAAAGAGTAGATTTGGTAAAAGAGATTAATGATGTTGTTAACTTTCATCTTGATCAAAAGATAAAAGACAAGAATATCAAAGTTAGTTTTATCAATGACTCGTTACTAGAAGATCACTGTTGGATTCATACAGATATTTCCAGGTTAAACCAAATATTGAACAACTTGATTGATAATGCTATCAAATTTTCTAACAATAGTGGTAGTTTAGACATACTAATTTATGAGAACATTGCTGTCCAAGAAAATAAGAAAATGATTCAGAATAAGGACAAAAGTAAATTTCCTCAAGGGAATGTGAAACCAGCTAAATCAAATGAGTATGAAAAAGAGCAAGTATACATTGCTGTATCAGACTCAGGTAAAGGAATATCTCCATCTATTTTGCCTAGATTATTTGAGAAATTCAATACGGATTCAGATGTGGGTACAGGACTTGGGCTTTATATCAGCAAAAAATTGGTTGAGGCTATGGGTGGCAAAATTTGGGCTTTTAATAACCAAGATGGTATAGGATCTACCTTTGTATTTAGTCTACCAAAAATGAGTAACTTGAATAATCCATAGTTCTAGTATAATAATTAAGTCCTCTCCTTTCTACTTTTTATTAGCATTACGACAATCTGTTGCCTATATTAACTATTTAATTATCTATGACATGTGAAATTGTATTTGAAATCCCAAAAAAATTTTATATCTCTCCTATCGTCTAAATTACTAGAATCCTTTTTAAATACCGGTATCAGCACTAATCCCCATGGGCCTGCTTCATAACTGAAGTTAGTCTCAAGTTAATAGAAATAAAAGAAGAACACTATTCAAATACATTAGTAATAGAATGATCGAGTTTGATTTGAGTAGGATCAGTTGCAAATGAGTAAATAGCTGCTTGTTTTGCTATAGTAAACCCTTTCTGACCGGTGGCGTTGATTTTTGCGATTAATGCGGCCTGAACATCGTGTAGATAATCCCATGTCGCATTAGTCTCAAAAAAAAGAATTAGTCATTCTTTCGATATCTTATTATAAGATTTACAGGAAGGACACTGAAAGACTATATCATTATAAGTATCTGGAACAATATTTTCTGCTAAAATAAATTCACAGCGTCCACAAGTGTAGGTTTCGAGTTCCATACCTTTGACTAACAAGTCCTTATCATGAGTAGCAAAGACTGTACGTGATCCCTCAGGAGGCTGAGAAATGGCTCTAAGTTTGATCCTTTTTGTCATTTAATGTCATTTATAACAATTTATATAAATATTATTATTTTACTAATAATTTGGTAACTATTATGCGTAAAAGATTCAAAGACCTTAAATCCTCAACTAAGAAATCTATAGAGTATGAGCTACAATAAGCTAACACCAGAGGAAGAGAGAATAATTGTAAATAAGGCAACGGAAGCTCCTTTCATTGGTAAGTATGACAATTTTTATGAAGATGGGATATTTATTTGTCGAAGATGCAATAATCCCCTCTTTTCATCCAAAAGTAAGTTTGACGCAGGATGTGGATGGCCAAGCTTTGATGAAAGTTTACAAAATGCATTAAAACGTATACCTGATGTCGATGGAATAAGAACAGAAATACAATGTGAAAATTGTGATGCGCATTTAGGACACGAATTCCTGGGAGAACATTTGACAGATAAAAACACTCGGGAATGTATCAATTCGTTATCTCTACATTTTGTTCCAAAGGGAAAAGAGTTGCCAAAAATAATAATTCGTGAGTAATAATAGTGCTGCAATCACTATTGTCGCCGATGGCAGGTTTCTGATACAGTTAAGTATTTTAATATCTTCCAGGAATACCAATGCACTCTATAGCCCAAAGAAAATACAACCATCTTCTCAAATTTAAGCCTAATCAATATCTTACTAGTTATCGTAAAGTCAGTTAGGAACGGTCACATTGGTAAGTACTATCTGTCGTCTAACACATACACGACATATACATTTCAACCATAACTAATTTTTACTAGATCGCTAATACAAGAATATAATGAAAGGCGAGATAGATGCAAAACGTACAGAACAACAAGAATTTGTATGTGTTGCCACCTTTCTTCCACTAAAGAGATGGAGAAATTTAATTTCTTTTATGATATTATCAAGAAAGGTGCTAAAGCAAATAAAAAACAGCAAGGGTATTGCTAACTATGCTGTAAAAGCCGATTTGCCAAAGAAAAATTTCTGGACATTATCCATTTGGAATGATATTGAATCACTCAAACTATTTGTACCAAAAGAACCTCATGCTACCGCTATTAAAAAGTTCACAGAATGGGCTGGAGAAGGTTCTGCATTTGTCGAATGGACAACCGCAAGTAAAGAAATTAACTGGCCAGAGGCTATGATCAAGCTTGAGAATCCAACCTTTTATTACAAGAAAAAATAGCGATGTTATTCTTTTTAGATATCAATTTAAAGGATTTGTATTGGTTATCTAGACTCGTACTACGTCTATTACTACATCCCTTAGCCCATTGATCAAAATCTATTCAACTTTAAATATATTCTAGTCAAGTTGTATTAGGACCCCTTTACCACTAGGAACTTAATCCCCACTGGCCTGCTGCTTGTATTCTCCTAATGGAACACCCATATCGTTATTATGTTGATCTGATTTAATTTTTTCATAGAGGCATTCGAAAACACCTGTCTGATATGCACCAAGTGTTCTACCTTCTTCTAAAACTAGTACTTTTTGGACTTGATGGAAAATTTATTTGATGTTGACAAGAGTATCATACCCTATCTTTTAGAGTTTTAATTGACTTCCCAAATTATCGGTTTATTTTTGCCTATATCATTTGAGGCAGAGTAATTGTCTGCATTCACTCCTTCAGAGAGCGTGTTTATCATCTTTGACTATAAAATTATTTTTAGTTTTCTCTTTTTTATACGTCCAATATATTTCGAGACAAGCTGAAATTCTTCTTTGAAGCCGGTATATTTCCAATAATATTTGTTGACAGGTGTTGAAATAGCAAACCAGATAATACTATTTACTATAATAGTGAACAAGAACCCATAATAATAAGCCATAATTGTGCCAGTTATTGTACCACCTATAAGATAGGGTATTTGACGTTTTAATACAGATTTTAATAAATTATCCAAAACAAATTCTACTCACTATTTTATATATAACATAGTATATAGCCAAATGTCGCGAGATATATTTTCTATAGAAGAGACCTATTACGATTGATTTCATATAACAAGATTCTTTATATTTTCAAAGTAAACCTTATAATCGATCAGTATCAGTAACTTGCTTAATCGCATAAGGAAGGTTAAATAAACATTGTTACTCCTTATTTCTTTCAGCGTTTTAGTCGAATTCTGTCCATGAAAAGATTGAGTTGGGATTACATATTATTATCATGTAGGATATATGAAACAAAATAATACATGTTTAATTAATTCTTTAGATATTTATTATTCCCAAATTTCCTTGCCTTTTCAATGATACCCGAATAGGTTACTAACTGTTGAGTGACAAGACTTATTATAAAAGATATTGTAAAAATTACGGCCAAGAGAAAAAATAGATAGCCTTAGAAACTTATACATTTGTTCTACGCTATTTTATTTTCTTTCCTAATGCATTGCCTATTAGGCCAATAAAATACTCTGACTAATTAATAATATATTCTGATTCGACACATTTAGATACATGTCCACAGTTAGGACAGCTTTCTAAATTTGAAAAATTCTTACCGAAATTATGATCACCCAATCGGTAGATATTTGAAATATGGTTAAAATCACAAAGTTGACATTTTATTCTTAGAGTCATAGTATCTTATGCAATTGCATAGTATTTTAGTCTTTTATAATAAAACTAGAAGAAATCCTCTTACAACGTTTACTGAATTAAAATATAATTGATCACTTGTCATAAACTTATTTGTCTTGAATTTTTATATCGCACCAGAGCAATATTGATAATTGTTAAAGATTATGGCGAGGTCTCAATATCGTGAAAGTATATGGATTAATCACGAATTATTCACTAATGTATGACTCTTTCTACCGGACCCTTATACCATATGGAACTTAATCCCCACCGATGAGACCTGTTATCAATATCTGGCATAGTTAAAGTCAAGCTTACTAAGTTTTGGAATGGAGATTCATTAAATTCTTATTTGTAAACGTTGAATGATGGGTGAATAAAGTTAATGTTTTTCCAACTAGATCCGACACCTTAGATTCATATTATCAAAACTTCTGTATGTTCTCTATCGCTTTTAGCCTTTTCAAATTTAAGTTTTAATTTACCGTTTCTGGGTTTGAATCGTAATCTGGTACCACAACAGGGACAAAATACAGATACATTCCAAGTAATATAAATATCGCAACGTTGACATCGTTTTTGTCCTTTTATATATCTGCCTTTGTTTATACTCTTTCCAGAAGCTTTGAATCTAATACAAATCCCTCTACAAACCATCAGGTATTGACTAGAAGATAAAGTGATTATTTAAAGCATATTTTATTAATAATCCAGCGCTGGCATTGGAATACTTTAAGCAAACTTGTGATAAACATTCTCTAATAATTACCGATTTAAGAATGCCGCGACTATGTGGAATAGACCTTGCAAAGAGTATAAGAATATTAGGAGCGCTGCATGTGATGCAAGAGATTTGGAAACGCAGCCTAACTATATCGAAGCAAGAATCGACAAACTGCTTCAAAAACCTATTGGTTTCCCTGAATTGAGAACAATTATAAACAAGTAGTGGAAATCTTAATTAGGATAACAGGATAAATAAGCCCTGATCAAATCAACCGTTCTCTGAATATTATGACAAATATAATAAATAAAAATAGATAATCTTCTATCTAAGTCACTCATAACCTTATGGCGATTTCATGTAGATTTATTATTGTTTGCTTTTGGTATTCTGACAATCTATCAAAATCATTCTGATGATACAAGCATATACCTTTTAGATTAATTTCAAACCGTCTAGGTAAACTTAGTTCATAATTAACAAGTTCCTCAATTCGCTTCTCAAAAAGAAAAGAACCCATATCTCCCATAATAGAAACTACCTTCTTTCCTAATCCAATGGCATATTTAACCATCTCTTGATTGGCATTCCATATAGATTCTGCATTTTTTTGACCACTATAATTCCTTAAAGAATCGACAATCATCAATGACTTTTGTTCTTTATCTTCTTCTTTATCTTCAATTTTATCCGTGTTCATTCCTTTATATCCTTTATATCCTTTATAGAGAACTTGTCTAACAGACACTTCTGTTTCATAGAACGGGTTGATTTGAATCATTTCTTCTTTGTATCTGATTTGTTCGGGTATATAGCGAGAGTAAAATTCCCTTAACATAGTTAAGTCAGAATATATTAGCAAACAATGTAAGCCATAATCGTATTCTAATAGTCTTTGCTGCATCTTCTGGATACATAGATATTATAGTATTTTTAGTCGTGATAAAACAACACCCCTCTACTACTTCCTTAATTTTGTATATCAAAGCTTATAATGACTACACTTTTTGATTTTAAACTTGATTGATATCTAATAATCTTAGACTACATTAATAAATTTTACAACTTAACGATGGATAACTACTCTCATATTTTGTATATTGCCAAAAAGATTCCTATGTTTCACAATATGCTTTTTTGAGTTTATTCCCCGTTGGTCAAAGTAATAGAACCATGCTACCATAAGGAACCTAATCCCCATGGCATTTCCATCTGGTGTGCTAATTCTTCTTGATATGTTTGTTATAAATTCAATTCCAGGGTTTTCCCCTACTTTTAATAGCAATGGTAATGAGAAGGTTTATACTTTTTATTCTCGAATATCAAACTGTTGTATTTACGTTCTAAACTTATGCAATCATTTTCAATCATTGTAATATTGACAGTATCCACAGTATCTTTGGCTTCCATGACAGTTTCTTACCCTGGAGAATCTGATTCGTGGAATACAGGATCTGCTTTTGCTCAACTTACTAATAACAATATTATCCAGATTGTAAGCACTTCTACCTATACAGATGACTTTGGTAACTTTCATGTTATAGGTGAGGTAAATAACACATCGATAGATCCACAAACAAATATCATAATTACTACTCTTTTATCTGATACAAACAACAACGTTTTAGTTGGAAATTACTCTGCGTTTTCATCAATATCAACTCTTAGACAAACCGAACTTTCTCCATTTGATATAATAATACCGGATCCTCAGATATTAGGCAAGTTTAACTTTATGGAATTTTTTACTACTTCGCAACCTGCAATAGAGAAACCAGCAAACCTTGTATTAAATGGAACTAGCGCCTTTTTAGACAATATTGGAAATCCTCACATCACTGGTAATATAATCAACCAAGGACCATTTCCAGAGCAATTCTTAAATCTAGTTGCAACCTTCTATGATAATTCAAGTCTGGGAGTTGTAGGGACTCAAAGTTTTGGCCTAAATGTTGGCAACTTATCTCAAAATCAGATTACACCCTTTGATATCACTATCTTTGATAACAAGACAAAATCTCAAGGCAAGTTCTATTCCCTAAACATGGATTCTACTCAAAGTTCAATGGCTTTTCCAACCAACACAAAGTTTCTTTTTAATAATGATGGTTTTGGTGGAGGTGGAGGTGGAGTCGATACAGGATTTATTGATAGTGGTGGAAGTCTGTTTACAACTCCACCACCCATAAGCGATAATCAGGGGTTTGTAAACGATGATAACACTGGCCAATCATCTTCATCAGGGTCTAGTAACGGTAATTCTGTTCCTTCTCCTACAGGTGCAGAACTTGATATAGAAATAGATGTTAAGAAAGTTCCTCTAGTGAGAGGAAATATTCAAACAATTGATGTGATAGTTAGTGACGAAAATACACGAGAAAAAATTGCTAATGCCAATACTGATCTTAGGATATTTTACACCACTAACTTTGATAAAGTAGAAAGTGGTCAAACAAATAATAATGGAATAGCAACATTTGAGATTGAAATTGGTCCGAAATCTAATACTGGTAATTTTGATGTTACAGCCACAGTCGATGCAGCGGGATACGTAAAAGAAACGGATCGAACAACTTTTGAGGTAATTGAAGAACCAGATGATACTAATGAAACAAGTAGTCAAAACAATACTACCGATTCAGATAACAATAATGGCACTAGTGCTAACGGTAGTGAAGAAGAAACTAATGGAAACAGTAATCAGAATGAAGATGCAGAAATAGAACCCTTAATTGATCAAGAGCAACAACAACAAGAGGAGCAAAATGAGAATGGTAATAATGAAGGTGATTCCGTTGAAGATGGCAGTAGCGATAACAACAATAGTGATGAAGTTAGTAATGAACAAATTGATAGTAACGGTGATGACAGTAGTTGAAGTGAAAACTAACATAGTGATTAAAATACAGTTATTCAATCTATCTTCGTAAATATTTTTTCATTATATCCTATTAACCACAAAATCTAGAACACGTGTTCTAGATTTTGTATCTGAAACCACGCTAAAATCTTTATTTCTCTAATTGTCTAACTTATTGAATCTATTTTAAAATACCGATATCAGCACCAATTCCCATGCGTTCACACTAGATGAAAACGAGGAATAGTAGCAGTTTATTATTCGAGCCTGTTGTCACTAGAGAGTAGTAGCATTATATCGATATTAATCAGTTGGCATTGAATAACTGGATCACCTGTTTAATGGTAAACTAAATAAAAATGTAGCTCCCTTTTCACCATTGTAATTATTTTGAGCCCAAATTTGTCCACCATGCGCTTCAATAATGCTCTTTGCTATATACAATCCTAATCCAGTACCTTGATTTGATTTGGTGGTAAACTTGGTAAATAACCTTGGCAGGATATCTGGGTCTATTCCCCTTCCTCTATCTCTGATTGAAACTACAGCCATCATCATCGTCATATTCATAGTTTCATTTTTGTTTTCCTTTGTATCGCCTCTATCGACTTGTTCATTATTTCTACTAAGTTGATGTTTAAGGTCAATGGTATTTTTCTGAATCTTTTTGACTGAAATGGTAATGGGCTTGTCCTCCGAAAACTTTATGGCATTGGTTAAGAGATTTGTTATAACTTCAAATATTCTGATTTTGTCGGCAAAAACTGTTATGGGGTCTTCACAGGCTTCGAAATCTATGTTTATGTTATTTTTTTGTAAGTTCTTCAGTAAAGGATTAAAAGATTGTCTACTGTGAATATCTTTTATTACATTCTTTATTTTTTCATTTAAATTGAAATATTCTTTATGGAGCTCTAGTCTGTTGCTTTCAATTCTTGATATATCTAAAATATCATTTACAAGTTTATCAAGTCTTTGTGAATTTCGATACGTCGAAACAAGGACAGATTTGAATTGCTGCAGTTTATTCTTATCTCTAACCAAATTCTCAAATTCCTCATTAGCAGTATCTTCTTCTTCTGCTTCTTCTGCTTCTGATTGTGTTTCGAAAAGTGAGGGAAGATAAGCCATTTCAATTAATTCTAAATTTCCAGATATCGCCTGGGATGGTGTTCTTAATTCATGGGCGGCAACATTGATAAATTCTTTTTGCATTTTATCATGAAGATGTAAGTCTTCATTAGCACTTTTTAATTTATCCACTGTTTCTTGTAGTAGAGAGGTCTTCTGTTTGACTACCTCTTGGAGAGTTTTATTCCATTTTAACAATACAACGGTTATCGCTGATGCTATTGCAGCAATTAACGCTATTGTGGAAAAATTGATAATCTTTTGATTATCAATTATAGATGCCACATCACCTGCCAGTGTATGAGGAATTGTAATAAATAAGGTACCAATACTATTGTCGAATTCGCCATTTTCATTGATTTTGAGGCCTCTAACTGCCTCGTAGGCTATTGTTGTGCTTGTATTTTCAAAGTTAAATTCATTTAATCCACTTTCCGAATCAAGTGCTTTATTTATTATATTATTAAACTCTGCAGTCTTATCCTTCAAAATTGATTTCAAATACGATTGAAATTCGCCTCCAAAGAAATTTTTGCCAATGTAGGTTTGATTTTGTGTATATATTATAGTGCCATCTCTATCCATGAAGGCTATATCACCACTAAATTTAGGATGTGTCTGGCCTTCAAGAAAATTTCCAAGTGTTTTTGCTGCAATGGATGCAACCATCACTCCTTTAAAGTCAGTCAAATTGAGATTAGATTGGGATTCCACTGATTCTGATAACCTTGTTTGATTAATTTCGAGAATGGGAAACGAAATATACATTCGAGGTACGTTATCATTCGAATCTATGACAGTACTGATATAGGGAATTTCATTTTGTTTTGGAATCTGGAAATATTCTCTATGACTTAAGTCAATATCCCTATATTTTGCATTTTGTTCTTTCTCTATTCCGGTGAAAGTTTTCAATCTTCCATTATTGTCCAAAAAGTAATAGCCGTCAGTCAGGTTACTAGTAGATTCCAGTCCAAGATCAAACAAGGTTTGAATTTTAGAGATATTTCCTTCCATTGTTGAAGGGGAATTAGCAATTAGTCTTAAATTCGATGTTACAGCAGAAATTGCATTTGATAAACTATTAGAGATGCTATAGGCTTCTATCTCGGCGTTTGTTTGTAAATCATCTATAGCGAGCTCTTGGATTTGATTCGCTGTTTGCGTAAAATAATTGTACGATAATATTGCCAAAATGATTGAAGATGCAAGCACGATGGGTAAAATGATAGTTCTTCTACTATTGTATTCCAATAATCATAATATTTTACCTAAATATAATATGTTTTAGTCTATCTATCTTCTTCTATTAACTTTGTACACTTTGGCTTAGCCAACGTACGGTAAGTACAATAATCGGAAATGAAAAAAGTGAAATAGATGAATGGGCAAATAAAAGTCTACTTAACAAAAGTAGATAATGTTTCTCTTTTCTTTACCTTTTTCAGCGCATCTTCGAAATGTCTCATACCTATTCTTAATCCAATCTGTTTTGAAGTAGTATTATCTGCTATCGCTACTGCTACTGCTGATGTTTTCTTATTATTATTCTCTTTAACTTCCGAAGTTACGTTAGTGCCCTTTGATTTTTGAATCAAATAAATGTGCTCTTTGATAGCTGCTATTGCTGCGGCATTGACTAGTGATTCTATATCCGCGCCGGTATATCCTTCTGTTAATTCGGCTATTTTGTTGAGATCACATGTCGAGTCTAATGGCTTTTTCCTTGTATATATTGACAGTATGTGGAGTCTTGCGTTCTTATCTGAGAGAGGAACTTTTATTATCCTATCAAATCGCCCTGGACGCAGCAAAGCTTCATCTATTATATCAGGTCTATTTGTAGCACCGATTATGGTAACACCCTTCAAATCCTCAAGACCATCTATTTCGGTCAATAGCTGAGACACTATTCTTTCAGTAACATTAGTATCTGATCCTGATCCACTACTTCTTCTAGGAGCTATAGAATCAATCTCATCAAAGAAAATAATACAAGGAGCTGCCTGTCTTGCTTTTCTAAATACTTCTCTTACCCCTTTTTCTGATTCTCCAACCCATTTGGATAGTAATTCAGGACCCTTGATACTGATAAAATTGGACTCTGAAGTAGTTGCAACAGCCTTTGCTATCAACGTCTTTCCAGTACCTGGAGGCCCGCATAACAATAGGCCTTTCGGAGGTTTAACGTCTCCTTCTGTAAACAGATCCGGATACTTAATGGGCCACTCTACTACTTGAGACAATTCTTCTTTAACATCTGATAACCCACCAATGTCTTCCCAGGATACATTAGGTCTTTGAATCTGAATTTCCCGTAAAGCAGAAGGTTGTATATCCTTTAATGCGTCTTCAAAGTCATCATTAGTTATTTTTATTTTGTTAAGGATTTCTATTGGTATTTTTGAGTGTTCCATGTTTATTTTAGGAAGTTCTCTTCGAAGTGACCTCATGGCAGCTTCTTTTGATAAGGATTCTAGATCCGCTCCAACAAATCCGTGAGTTACTTTGGCAAATTGTTCAAGGTTGATATCGTCTGTTAATGGCATTCCCCTCGTGTGAATTTGAAGAATATCAAATCTTCCGTCTTTGTCTGGTATCCCTATTTCAATTTCTCTGTCAAACCTTCCTGGTCTTCTTAATGCTGGGTCAATAGCATTAGGTCTGTTTGTGGCTCCAATTACTACTACTTTTCCTCTAGCCATTAATCCATCCATTAGAGTCAATAATTGAGACACAATTCTTTTTTCCACATCGCCAGAGACTTCCTCTCTTTTTGGAGCTATTGAATCGATTTCATCGATAAATATTATTGAAGGAGCATTTTCTTCAGCCTGTTTAAAGATCTCTCTTAACCGTTCTTCAGACTCGCCATAGAATTTGCTCATTATTTCTGGTCCACCAATAGAATAATAGTTTGCATTTGTTTCATTAGCTACAGCCTTGGCCAACAGTGTTTTTCCAGTCCCTGGTGGCCCGTATAAAAGAACACCCTTCGGAGCTTCAATTCCTATTCTTTCAAATATTTCGGGATGTCTTAGAGGAAGCTCTATCATTTCTCTAACTTTTTGTACTTCGTTTTTAAGACCTCCTATATCCTCATATGTTATTCTAGGCATAACACCTTTTGATGTTTCTTTTGAAATGGTACTGATAATAAATTCAGTTAAATGTGAATCTATTATAGTAACCTTATTAATAGGGCTTATACTGTTAACTACAAATCCAATTTTTCTTCCCATTATATTTACAGGAATTATGTCACCTCTTGTTACTACTCTTCCGTCAAGTATTTCAGGTAGATGCTCTTCCAACCCCACTATATTGAGTTCTTCTGTTGGAGAAAGTATTATTTGCTCTGATTTTTCTATATTTTCAATCTTTCTAATGGTTACACGATCATCAATTCCTTCACCTATATTGTTACGGGTATAACCGTCTACTCTTATGAGCCCCTTTCCGTAATCAGCATGAGGGTTTGACCAAAGCAAAACATAGGTACTTTTATTTTTCTTGTTAATAATCTCTATGACATCTCCAGGCTTTAATTGCATCCTTTCCATTACCTTCGGATCCACTAAAGCCATTCCCTTTCCTACAAATTTCGGATCAGTTTCAGCAATTTTTAGCGATATTGTTGGATCTTTATTATTATTATTATTATTATTATTTTTTTTATTATTGACATCAACCATATTTCATTATCACCTCAACCAATCATTTTGACAAAAATTTTAAGGATTTTTTGTTTGTGCGCTACATTACTCTATTTTGATCTCTTTTCCACCTGATTTTGCCTGTGTCTTTAATTTTAACTTCAACTCTAGTATCCCATTTGAGTAATTAGCCTTGGCAGAGTCAGCTTCTATTTCGACATTTAGAGGTATTTCCGTATGATACTTTTTCTCTCCTTTCTCACCATGAATAGATAAAAGATTCTCTATTGTATTCACTTTGATATCTTCCTTGGTTAGACCTGGCATTTCTGCGGTGATAGTTAAGGTATTATTCTTTTCATCGACTGCTGTATCAACTAATGGCTGTCTAATACTTGACTGCTCTACAAGTCCTCGAGCTCCAGGTTTAACGTTTCCAAATTCTCGTACACGAGGCTTACCATCTGGTCCTACAGTTATTTGGTATCCATAATAATATGGAAATGTTGATGCTTCTTTAAATGCGTCAATAGTCATAGGACCCAAATCCTTTGCCGTATTAAAGACTCTGCTTATCATTTCTTCAGCTTGCGCAAACTCTCTATCAATGTCCTCAAAAAAGTTTTTGAATGAATTTCTCCTTGGTATTATGTCTCTATTTCTATCCCAATACTCATACATTCAAACCACCTTGTATAGTTGTTAGAAATATTACAAATATATTTTTTTCTAACATTTATGTATTAAAAACAATAAAGTAAAAAATAAATTACAGTAGATGAACTGAAATAAGATGGTGATCAAGTTATGAATACAAAAAAATTTGTAACCAAAATCATCTACAGAGGTCAAAATCAAATAGTCCAGAGAGTAAAATCTTTGCCCAAACTGTTGTTGGTAAGTTTTGTCTCAGTGCTAGGATTGCTTCCTATGGCATCAATACCTAACAGAGGCAAGACAGCGTATGCGCAGCACTTACAGATACAATTACAAACTACTGATCCATGGTATCAATCGTTAGAGGTAGCGCGTTCCAAAGTCCAGGCAGCTTTGACTCCTGGAGCATTTGGACATGGTGTCCCTGAGTTACATAATCTGTCCACAAACGATATTCTGATGGCCTTTGGACTATCTGTATTAGGAGGTATAGCAGTATTTATGGCTGTCAAAGCGTTACTTCCATATATAGATAAAGAAAAGATACGTAAGGCATTCCTATTAAATAAAATGATCTAATAGATCATGTGTAAATACTTCTTTATTTTCTTTTGTGAGTCAAAATGACCGTTCATAACATTCAAAATAAGTGTATGATTGTCAAACAAATTATATGCAGGCGTATCAAAACATATTGTACAAAAAGCCTTCCTCATCAGATCTCTGAAATTGGTACCACTATTATAACTGCCTTAACTATAGTAATTAGAATAAACTATCTTCTATAAATCAACTTTCGGGAGATGGATGAATCATGAGCTGCAATGGAATATGTGAAAGATTCAAAGCAAAAAAGATCCCATGTGTTTCTTCCAGATACCCAAGAACAAAAAAAGAAGCAGTGTCTATATATCGATTTCTCAAAAAAAGGTTAAATTATGAATCTTTTTTAATACATAAAAATTAATATATTTACTGATACTAACAAGATAATATATACTATAAAATTAATACAGTATAATATACTAATACTAAAATAAATATTATATACTATAAAATTAAATGTACTTTGCATGAATAAATTCAATGTATTTGTAGTTTTAAGTATCATAGCCGCAGCCTCTTTATTTGCAGGAATAGCAATGGTAACACCAGTAGTAGCACAAGATAACATGTCAATGACAATGGATAATTCAACAATGCCAATGGATCATAGTAATATGACCATGACGATGGACAATTCTACCAGCATGGGTGGTAATTCAACTACTCAATAATTAAAATTATTTTAGAAAAAATAAACAATTTTTTTTAATTAGATTTAGTTTTGTAATCTAAACTCGAGTAATGAAGGTAGGTAATTTACAAAGCCCATTACCTCTTTCTTTCTCTCTTATCTTTTCTGTTTCTTACTGTCAAATAATGATTATGCAATAATTTGCCCTTTAATATCGGATTAATAGATATTGGTAGCCACAGACTTAATCAAAGTTACCAGAAAGGGCGTATACCGAATTACAGGAAGGTTGACCGAACTCTACTACCAGCATGAACTTAATCCCCACGGATGAAAACTGTAACTAATGAATTAAATAATAATTGCTATAAAAATTCAATTTCAAATTGACCTGATTAGACTGCACTATTAAGACTTACCCCGAGTTAATCAAGCATATCTTTCAGTATATTCTTTAATTGCCAAAGCTTGTGATATTAGACCAAAACAAACTATTCCCTACTAATGAAATTTAAATACCAGGGTTTTAGATAAATTATGATGAAAATCACCAATAGATTGATTCAGACCATCTTTTTGTTAGCAGTTTCTGTTTCTTTGATAGTAGTGGCTGTTAATTTGAATCAGGTTTTTGCTCAAAATCCTTCGAATACGGACTCAAATGTCCTAAAAGGAGGTATCACAAGTACTTCAAATGATGGCAATACAACGGAGCCTGCCTGGGTATTAGGTGGAGTGTATAAATTTACCGAATTTAATTCCTCCTCTCCTGCTTTTAACGCTTCTTTCTATATGACTAAAATAGATGGTACAGCCGAACATATTCACTCGATATATGACCTCAAGTTATCGGGTAGCCCGGTTGTTGATAGCAGTTCAAACTCTACGATGCTCAATGGAACAACAACAGTAACGCTTAAAGACGGACCAGTTTCAAATGTGCCAACACAAATAGAGTTACTAGATGAAAGTGCGATAGCCATTACTGTTGATGGCAATTCGACTAATAATCACTTTGGAACTACTCCAATCTATGGAACTCAGCATCTCATCTGTGTAGAAGCCCCAGAACTGTGCAAATAACCCTTTTTTTGGGTTTATTACCTCTTTATTTAAGCAAGATCATTATCTTTTTTTTAAATAAACTTAAATCATTATTCTCCAAATTATTATTTACTGTTTGATATACTTATTTCCTACACTATAGGATTGACCAATTCAAGGATAATTCTCTTTACTGCACAAAGAGGTTAACGTATTCTATGTTACCCTTTTACACTATCTGTAAATCTATACATTATATGCAATCCCGGTCTTTTTTCAGATTTTGATCGTCTACGAGAATGTAATTCTGGGAACTCCAATCGAATGGTATGCTTACCTCGTATTCTCTGAAGGATCCCATCTGCTTCCAACTTGGAAAGTATTTTGAGCAACTGATTTATTTAGATATGCTTCAGATGGTAAAGTAATTGGATCATAACTTTCGCGAATACCATCTTGCATTTGAACTCCTATTACTCATCACTCAGGTCAAGTGATGATATTCAAATATCATCTTCTGACAAATATAATTATTGCAGTAATTATAACATATGATATCTGAAATATTTCTGTTGCAACTGCCAGTTCAAGTACCCCAGGTGGTGTCAATTGCGGATTCCTAACCGATTCAATAATAACGTAACCAGTTAAACCGACTAACACAGCCGTACCCGCAAATCCGATAATATTCCAAATCCTGCCCCATCTTTTTACCATCGGTAAAACCCAAAAGAGCTGTAATAGACCAGAAATCAAAAAAAAAGTAGTGTATTGGATACCTGCCATAATCGAGCTTGGAACTAACATGAGGTGTAAAATTCCAGCTATACCGGTACATGCTGCAGCCCCCAGATATAGGAGTATTCTATTAGTATTTGCCATTTCTGATCCCAATCCACTTAACTAACATTTGGTTGTTCCTACTAAAGTTATGATGTCATCTCTTTAATGCAATATCTACGCTCTGATTTCCGTTATCGTACGTTATGATTATATTCAATATAGAATCATTTCCCTACAGCTGGGAACTATTACCAATGAAACAAGTTATTTAAATTCAAAGTTTAATGAAGAGAAAAGTTCGTAAAACTACATTATATTCTTACCAACATCTACAGTTGGTGACCCTAATGACTCTAACCATGATCCATTTAAATACGCTGAATAGAGCAGACGATAAATATTGATATTATCTTTTCAAAATGGCCATCATTTGCAAAAGGCCATCTAATAGATTGATAACAATAACAATTCTTTAATATTTTAGTGGAAAATCACTTTTCATGGTAGAGAAATCTGGGTTTGATAATGTCAAAGCTGAAGCATTTGCTGGAAAACTATTAGAAATAATCAATGGGGGTAGCCTTTCACTTATGATTAGTATTGGTCACAAAACGGGTCTATTTGATACTTTGTCAGAATTACACATCCCAAGCACATCAGAGGAAATAGCAAAGAAAGCACATCTCAATGAACGATATACAAGGGAGTGGTTGGGAGCAATGGTTGTTGGAGGTATAGTTCATTATTATCCTGATCGAAAAAGATATTTTTTGCCTTCTGAACATGCCGCATTCACAACAAGATCTGCAGGAATTGACAATATTGCTCTCTTTTCTCAATATATTTCTCTAATGGGATTAGTTGAAGACAAGATTGTAGATTGTTTTAGAAATGGAGGTGGCGTACCCTATTCAGAGTACCCTGGTTTTCAGTCACTTCAAGCAGAAGAAACCTCTAGAGTATTTGATTCGAGATTGATAGACCAGATAATACCTTTAACAGGAAAGGATGTAATTAAAAATCTCCAAAACGGAGCCGTTGTCCTGGATATAGGTTGTGGACGTGGTCATGCTCTAAATCTTATGGCAAAAGCGTTTCCAAATAGCGAGTTTGTTGGATATGATTTATCAGAGGAAGGGATAGAATCTGGAATAAAGGAGTCTAGAGAAATGAAACTTGACAATGTTCAATTGGAGGTTAGAGATGTCAATAGCTTAACTGATACTAACAAATTTAACCTTATTACCGCCTTTGATACTATACACGATCAAGCTCATCCTACGGCTATATTATCAAAAATCTATAACGCCTTAAAACCGAATGGAACTTTCTTAATGCAAGACATTGCTGCTTCAAGTAATACAGAAGAAAACATACAAAACCCTTTGGCGCCTACTCTTTATACATTCTCAACAATGCACTGTATGACTGTTTCATTGGCGCAAGATGGAGAGGGTTTAGGAACAGTTTGGGGACGACAGATGGCGGAACAAAAACTAAAAGAAGCTGGTTTTTCAGGATCAATTGACATCAAACAAATTGATGGAGATATTCTTAATTACTACTATCTAGTCAAAAAGACTTAATCCCATAAAATATGTATTTTAGAATTGATCATGCGTTACGAAATACATATACAACTTTTATAGAAATGATTTATACATTTAAGTTTAAAAGATGTGACATCATTAAATTACATTAGAACTATGCTATCAATTGGAACTTAATCCCAACGGACGTAGATGATATTTAGAATTATCATAATTTTCATTATTATGAGGCAATTTTAAACAATAAACAAAAAATAGAATGTGTTATCTACCTTCAGATCCTTATCAGATTTATTGAAATTGAGGAGTTATAATATTCTCCAGATAATGTTTCGACACATTGGCTAAACTTAGAAACTAGATATAATTTCCCATATTTGTCTTTCCCATAGACCAAGTAAGCCCTTTCTATTTGTATTTGTTAAAATCCAAACAAAAAAAGGGTGCTGTAGTAAAAATAAACCTTTATTTCTTATCTTCCAAATAGTCTATCACAAGTATCCTTACCCATTATATCAACACATTGATTGTAGATACCATTACCAAAATCATTAAATGGATTGAACGGTTGGAATGGAGAAGGATCTCCCGGAATATTCGGGGAAGGAAAAGTAGGTGGTGGAGGTATAGGTATGGTATTGTCTATTAAATCCGGCTGAGTTCCATTCTTTAATACAATTGGGATATTTAGTGTGCTGCCATCACGATATACTGTGAGTTGCACGCTATCTCCTACCCGTTTTGAAGAAAGTGCTTTTATTATATCATCTACCGATCCTATTGTGGTGTTGTCGATTCCTATTATTACATCTCCTCCAAGTTCTATTTTGTTTTCACCAATATTTGAGGCAATATACCCTCCCTTAATCCCAGCACTCTCTGCCGAACCATTCCTTAGGACGTCAATTACTAAGAATCCTTTTCCTCCATTAGTAATATTAGAAGGTACGTTCATTTGTAAAGCTATTTCAGGTGTAACATTAATTCCAGTAATACCAAGGGTAGGACCTACTTCTTGTGTTTCCTGTATAATCTCACTGTCTAAATCTGTAGATGAAGGTCTGGCCGCCAAGGTTAAATCTATTTTATGTATCTGTCCATTTCTTACAATTGAAAGAGTGACATTTTCTCCAACCTTCTTTTCCCTATCTAGATAAGATAGTAAATCGTCTATTTTTCTAATAGGTTTATCATCAATTCCTATTATTACATCTCCTCCCAGCTCTACCTCTCTTCCGTTTATTTCTGTTATTACATCTCCTCCATGTATACCTGCTTTCTCTGCAGGACTGCCAGAAGTAACCTGTATTACTAGAAACCCTGTAGTGTTCTGAAGGTTCATTATTTCTGCAATGTCTGCATCTAAATCAGTTCCAGATACTCCCAAATAGACGTGTTGATATTCACCTATAGTAATAAGGGAAGGTACTACTTTTTGTATTAGATAAGAGGGAATGGCAAAACCCACTCCTGAGTACACACCTGTAGAAGAGAAAATGGCCGTATTGATTCCTATAACTTCACCTCTCATATTTAGTAGGGGACCACCGGAATTTCCGGGGTTTATTGCAGCGTCTGTTTGTATAATATTTGGAATGGAAAAAGCAGGTGTATCTTCAACAAGAGGTATTGGACCAATCTCAGAAGGTAGAGCAGGAAGTGTTCTTCCTAGACCACTCACTATCCCCTCGGTAATAGATGCAGACAAGCCAAAGGGATTACCGATAGCAGCAACCCTTTGTCCTACACTTACTTCAGAAAAATTGCCTATCATTAATGGTATTAGCTTCTCTCTCACTTGGGTATTATTTTCTAAGGGAATCTTTAAAACGGCTATTTCAGCGTAAGGATCCACACCTACAATTACAGCTTTATATGCGGATCCATCAGTGAATGTTATGTCAAACTCTTTATTGATATTGTCTCCGGCCACAACGTGGTAATTGGTAACTATGTGTCCCTCTTTATCATATACAAAACCTGAACCTAGTCGAGACATGCCCGGTATATTTGAATTTGAATTTTGCGTCACTTGAACTACAGAGTGGTCCACTTTATCGTATAGTTTAATTAAGCCCTCTTCTGAAGGTTTACCCGGACTATTACCTGACGATGACATACTATTATTTGTATTTGTAAAACTGTTATCATTTTTAGGTATATTTGGTAGTTCCTGTTGAGCAAAAGCGCTAACAAAGATATAATTTCCAGTAACAATCAAATTAATTGTATTCAGTATTATATTGAAACCCAAAGACAATGCTACTACACATATAGTAGAGAACAAAAGAAATTTCCTTTTATCATTTGTCATTGTATTAAATAGCATAACATATTAGGTTGTTAAATATTGTATTTAAAATGTATGGACCCGCCTGACACCTATGTCCATTTAATGAAATCTTATATCTCGAATATGTTCTACTGGATTCAATAAATAAAAATACATCTATTAATAATTTTTAATATAGATGAATCCGCAAGTACACGATATGAATTCGAGCCCCACTCCCGATGTATGTCAAACTAAATATTTAGATTGTATTCAACGTTGAACCGTATCCCTAAGGACGTATTGCGGACCATTTTTTATAAATTCACAGACTTGATTTTTCAATCAATCATGTGTTGACCTTTTTTCTTCTGAATCATTGAACAAGACCAGTAAAGATAATACTTTTGGATTGTCCCGGTGTTCTTCCGGAATATCTTGGATATTGATATTTTCAGCGTTGCCTAAATATTTGATAATGTGCTGAGTAGATCTCTTTTAACCGGATCCCATTGACTTCTTACTAGATAGTAATAATCATAACCCTTTATCTTTTTAATTCGAATAAAAGCCATAATTTTAATATCCAATTGCTAGGATATTAACGCGATACTAAACAATCAAACTAGTGCTAATTAGGTTCGTATTATACAACATTATAAAATTGGTTCTATTACCTAGTATCACCGTAGTAGATTTTCAAATAAAAAATATTATACCATCTCTTCTAGTACGATTTCCTGACTTATCACATTAGCCATGCAACCGTATTTTATTAAAGATGTTGTGTGATGAGATGATAGTGAAGGATGCTATAATTATTCCTATGATGTCTCGCCAAACTTCATCGTTATCAGGCCTTTCTCCTATAATAGAGTATCCAGAAACTATGTGAAAGTTATCAAGTAACCAAAATGCCAAGCTTCCCCATCCCAGAATGCCTGCTACTAGTGCACCAAGCCTAGCTCCAAAACGCACAAAATAGATTGCAATAAAGATAAGTAGGTACCAAATACCCGCAATGAGGAGCCAAAAGATTTCTAGAAATTGTTTTCTATCATCTAAAAAGTAGTACGTTGTGCCTATCGCCAAAAGCAAGAATAATGAAACTAAAAGGATCTTGTAGTTCGCAGACATAGAAGTCCGCTCTTTTTTAATTAGACTCTTATCTTTCTTCTTTTTGTATTTATCTTCTTCATTTATGCAATACCGTAATGAATCTTCAAACGATTTTAATTCTATTGGAATAATTTTCTTGATTGAATCATCCTTAACTATTGCTTCATGTTTAAGACTATCAATTAATGGCCTAGCCAGCGATGCTTTTATTGGAGTAACCAAGTCAACCCAGTATGATGAAAGTCGTGGGGTAAGAAACGGAATAATCAAGACTCTAATGGATTTACCAAGGATTCTAGCATAAATTTTCATCATATCTCTATACGTTAGTATGTCTGGACCGCCGATATCGAATGTCTTTCCTTCGGTTTGCGGTGTTTCAATTGATCTAGAAAGGTATGTTATAACGTCGCCTATGAATATTGGCTGGCATTTAGTCAATACCCATTTAGGACAGATCATTAGGGGTAATCTCTCGACCAAATACCTTAACATTTCAAAAGAACCTCCCCCGCTTCCTAGTATAACGGCAGCTCGAAAAATTGTCACCTTCGAATTTGATTTTTTTAATATATCTCCTACATGTTTCCTACTGAGCATGTGTTGAGAAAGTTCGGACTCTTTTCCGTATGTTAAACCACCTAAAAAGATAATTCTTTTGACACCGCATTTGTCTGCTGCTTTTGCAAAATTCTCAGCAGTTTTTTGTTCTTTTTCTGAAAATTTTTTCCAGTTCTTTGAAGATCCCTCCATGGAGTGAACAAGATAATATGCTATATCTACATCTTTTAGAGCCTTTAAACAATCCTCATAATAGCTTAAATCACCTTCAATGACCTCTATATCCGAATTCCCATTTTTCTTTAGTTGATCGGTATCAAAAGATTTTTTATTACGTGTTATACATAGAATCGAAAAGTGACGGTTCCTAGTATTGTTATTTTCATCATTGATTTTTATTAATTGCTTTAGCAATCCACTTCCGATAAATCCACTAGCACCAGTAACCAAAATTTTAAAATCGTTGCTGTTTCTGTCCAAGGGTTGTGATTCATTATCCAATTATAAAAGTCCTCTCTAACCTTACCTCATATTGTAAAAATGTCATTGGTCATAATATCTATAAAAATATAGTTCCAAATGGATTAGATTATATTTTCCATCATACGGCTTTAGGATATACAAATGCTTTGATATCCATCATCCGGCCCGCCATATATCCTAGCAATGCTCCATAGATCAAGTGAAATATTAAGGATCCAACTATGGTTATACTATATAGCCCATTAAAGTTAGAGGCAGCTGAATAAACATATTGATTTGGACTAATTCCTCTGTTGAAAGAATCTAGCATGGGCTGGATAGTTAGCGACGCAACTGGAACAAACAATGCAGCCCACAACACTACTCCAACAATCATTCCAGTTTTTAGTCCATGCTTAGTGCTATAGGGTGACATGCGTTTCCAAAATAAGGATATCTGTCCATATATGTTTCCTGCTATAGTCCCAGTTAAGACATGCAATCCGAATCCAATAAGCTGAGCAGTAACAGGATCATAATACCCAAGGGATATCCCTATTACCCCAAAAAAAGAACCAGGTGGTGTTTGGGAGATTAAGTCGATACTAACCAATAGTCCCGAGATTCCCCAAGCAGCAATAAAGCCTGCCAAAGAACAATAAAGAATAAACATTTTAGGAGATTCATGTAGATTTATTGAATTCATAATGAATGAATTCAAATACAGATATTTAACCAATTTCAAAATTATGAAATGGTGCCTAACAAAAAAAGTGAGTCAGAATTATCCACATAATAATCATTATCAAAAATATTTTTTGATATAAGATAAATAGATTGTTACACTAACAATTACAATGTCCCAAGAACCACTTAACAGAGAAGACGATCTTCAAGAAGATGTACGAGATACGGCTGAAGATACTGAAAGCGGCTTAGATGAAGCAGGAGATAAATCAAATCAGGTGCCAAGGCAATGGAAAACAAAGTAAAAGACCCCGATAAAGAAGTGGGTACAGAATACGACAAGGAAAAGTTCAAAGAAGAAGTAAAAGATGACTAATTTTAATCTCTAATTTTTTTTGATTGCTATAGTATTTTTCTAAATTATACCCTCAATTATATAGTAATTTTAAGCGACTTTGAAAGGAAGGTTAGGAGGATAATTTAGAGGTTTGATATCCTTAAATAACGACTACTGAGTCATGTCTTGATAATCAAATTAATTTATAAGATTTAGTAGTTGGTTTTAGTCTGAATGCATCAGAACCCCTTTATCACAAGGAACTTAGTCCCACTGATGTATTCGACTGGAGATAAAATATTCAGAGATAGGTGAGGGTTGTATTGCTTTCTTCTTTAACCTCTCTGGAAGTTACAAATCTAATGCATTTTGTATTATCAAAGTATTGACGGTCAGAAATTCAAAACTCAAAACTCAAAATTCAACAATATGCATAAATAAAATTAAGCGACTTTATGTATTTCTAATATATTTTTGATCCCTTTTATACTTATTATGCATCTTTATGCTCCAATCCTTATGACCAATCCTTATTTTCAAGAATGTCTTTTTGAATCGATGGAATTAATCAGAAGAGAGAGGGGATCATCTAGATGAAAATAATAGGGAAACATAGATGAATAACAGTAATAACAAAGTAATGAGAAAATTAAAACTACAGGTAGATATCTCTGTTGATGGCTGTATCGCAGGAACCAACAATGAAATGGATTGGTTAGTTTGCGATGATGATTGCATGAAATATATAGACACTATAGCAGATTCGGTTGATACCATTATTATGGGACGAAAAATGGTTGATGTCTTTGTTTCACATTGGTCTGATAGGATGAACAAACCTGGTGACCCATGGAATACATTTGCTAAAAAAATGATCGAGATTCCAAAGATTGTTTTTACGAAAACACTAAACAAGTCAAACTGGATAAATACACAAATTGCAAAAGGTGATCTCAGACGAAATTGCCAAGTTAAAGAGACAAGATGGGAAGGACATACTAGTTTATGGTGATGCCTCGTTCAATTCTTCCTTGATTAAAGAAAAACTAGTAGATAAATTCTATTTGTTAGTTGTTCCTATTGTATTTGGAAGCGGAAAGACTATCTTCAAAGAATTGAGAGATCCAAAAACTTACATTGATCGAATCCAAGGTGTTTGACTATGGTCTGGTTTTGCTCCACTATGAGGTAAAGAAAAATTGAAAGTAAGATATATCAATAGATGAAGGAAAAAATTAGTTGTAGTTAGTGCATTTAGCCAATTGTATAATTTATTAAACAAGTAAAACTATCGTTTGAATATCTGAAAACTAAAGATTGATTTAAGGAGTGGGAAATTGTCTTTATAATATTGAGTTTGATGTTTTTTGGTATTTAGATTATATTCAACGTTGAACAGTATCTACACGTGCTCGGTCCAAGGAGAATCGTCTTTTTAAATACTCTATTTATCAGTATGCAACCGTCTTTGGTGGAACCCCCGTCTCAAAGACAACATTCGAGTCGCTACGTGGTCAGGTCTATTTATTGTCATAGAAATATGAAACTGTTATTATTAGTTGTATGTATCAGTGACTGTTGATAGAATCTATTTTTAGAACGGTTGCCAATACCAACTTAGTAACTGAAGTCAAATAATCCCAATCAATATTTTCAGGCATGTCTGAAGAGGAATGATAGTGAGGATTCTTTATTGAATCTGCAGAACCGTCATAAGCACCAATTACCACGTATCCCTTTGCTTCAAAGGGTTCATAGTCACTGTCATAAATGGAATCGAGATCAAATTGCAGACCAACGGCAGAGGTCATATCTTTCATCATTTCTCCAAATTCAATTGATTCAATATCGTTTTCCCTGACCTGGTTATGCTTTACATCGGTATTATTATCTCTTTCAATAATTACTGTATTAGGTGCAAAAGATGGATAGCCAATCATATCTAGATTGACTAGTCTATACAAATCCATGCCATTCTCCTTGATGTATTTAGCATAACTTTTAGAGCCTAACAAACCTTGCTCTTCTCCTGAAAAGAAAACAAACTGGATAGAATGTCTGAGATTTTCATTAGCCAATACCCGGGCCATTTCAATTATGGCACTTACACCGCTACCGTTATCGTTGGCTCCTGGTGCACGACTAACTGAATCCTCATTGCGTTCCATAATGCAATCATAATGCGCACAAACCAGGATCAATTTTTTATCAATTCCATCTTTCTTACATACTATGTTTCTAAGTTCAAACTCTTCATTATCAATGGTTGACTTAAAGAAATGATAAAAAGTATCCTTGTAACCAAATCCTCGAAGCTCATTCATTATCCAATCACCTGCCTCATTTAGAAGAGGTGATTTAGAATGCCGTGTATGGAAATTAGATAAACTATTCAGATATTGCTTTAACCTTTCTGTCGATACTTCTTCTAATATCGATTGTATACTCGGTTTATTCATTATCCATGTTCAATTCTTGACTATTACTGAAAAAGTTTCTCTTAGGAACTTGTTTACTTTCATTCGACAGATTTTTAATTCTTGTATCCTAGACATTTCAAAAGCCCTAGGAAATCGATCAGATGTATATCTTATTTTTAGTATAATATGTCTTACAATTGTATCGTTATTCTTATTTCTGTCCATCAAGTTATACTGTTATCGACTAAAAGAAAAGATTTATGATTCATCATGTTGATATCGACCACTGCGTATAGTTTCTAGAACAATTTCTCCGTTTCTCTAGTTTTTATTTACACCACTTTATGATTAATCTAGCATAAATTAATTTCCTTTAATTGACAATTAAATGCAATATATAAAAATACTTATCATAATTGTCCTTTAACTTGTTCCACTTTGTTATCATTGTTGAAACCAATCTAAAACGATGTGATTTAGTTTTTATTTTAGGAAATTAGCTTTTAATAACTGAGTTGTTCGTTTATCCACATTATCTTTTGAAGGGACTAATTTATGACTACCTGGCGTGGATACAGATTTCATTATACTTCAAGATATTTTTATATGGTCTCATCATTAAGAGCAATTCAACGTAGAAAAAATACCTTGTATTTGCGGATGGACATTCTAAATTTGTAATCTATATTGTAAATATGCTACTCACAACATCTATTGGTCGATTAATAGATTATCAAGGAACCTATTACATAAATGTAGTAAATATTTATGCAAGAAGATAAGACAAATAGGCTAAAGATCGCATATATTTGATATTTGGATTTAACTTGTTAGTGATAGCGATATATGAAGCTTACAGAGGAAATGCTAAAAGCCAGAGACAAGAATGGCAATCTAGTTAATTTTGTATTTTGTAGTAAATGTGTTAAATTTTACTCCTTAGATGGCTGTATAGAAGGAGACGATTTTTATTGTCAATCCTGTGGAACTGGTAAGCATTTGATAGGATGATTTTTAGTATAAATGTCCATCATACATCGAGACGAATCCCTTGACAATCGATGTGTAATAAAGTGATAAAATAATCATCAAAGATTTTATCACATAATATTCTTGCGTAGCGGATTATCTTCAACCTTGAATCGTATTCCCATGAATTAGGATGATAATTTAATTCTCAATACTTTGCCAAATTCTGAAATTAAGATACAACAATAGAAAAAATAATAATAACATCTCATCTAATCAATTGTAATTGAAATAGTGTGGAGGAGTATGAAATAAATTGTGTTGTGAAAGATAATAGTGGATTTATAACTCACTTAGGGTTCAAAGACCAAGGTATTCATTCAATCTTCATTCTTACTCGTTTAATTATTTTTGGAAGAATTTCCTTTTATGTGAACAAAAATGGAAATAGAGTAAAAGTTATTGTCAGAGAGTCAGTAATCGACAATGAATTTTCAATATCTGATGACGAGTGTATAAATATTGATGATTTGAATTTCTTACCAAAATGCAGTAGTCGTTCTAAAGCCCACCGGTCATAGTCCTACCACCATGCTCAAATCAACTAACTTGAATCGTTTTTCCACAGAATGGACAATTTGTTATCTCGTTGTAGTCTATAAATCCTTTATAGGGTTCCAGATCACTAGTGCCGTTATGTTTTAAAATCTTCAACCACACTCTATTATTTTTGTTAGATATTCCCATCACGCCATCTTCAATCATATGATTCATACCATCACAACATCTATCAATACCGGACACACCGAAAATATTCGTTTTGTTATTATAAACCTTAGTAAAATTTATTCAAAATGTCATTTGACATATTATTAAGTTTTTGTAATTATTGAAATCAGTCATCCAATCTATTGTACATAAAAGAGATTTACTCTATTTAACAAGCAGAACCGTTTAGGAGATATTGCATCCTTTAATATCTTGACTATCAATTTGTAGATACTGGATTATCTTCAACCTTGAATTGTATCCCCAAGGATGAGAACTGTTACTAATAACTATATATTAAGTTGGATTCTGAACAGATGCATGCTCCTTGCGAGTCTACCATCCTCTCACCATTGATATAAGCCTATCAATAGATTATATCCCCGAGCAATGTGAGCTTTCTTTTTGCTGTACTTCTGAGTCTCGAATATAGATTTCAGAAGCAGATCGTAGCAATATGCCAATAATAGTCATATGTTGTCTATATTTGGCATTAAAAACCGTTTAATACCAGTGCTTATATAGTACGCTAACTAACAGATACTATGTCAAAGAAAACATCAACCAATCAAAATTATTCAGATAATACCAACCAACAAAATAATTACAATAACAATAATATCGATTTCAATGAATCAGTTAACAGATCATTTGATGAAACCAAAGATAATATTAAAAAATCAATAGATGAATCAAGAAACCAAATTCCAAGAATTAATAGTATTGTAAATAGTTATCAAGAACAATCACTACAAACTGCAAAAGAGATATCAGAAGAATATATAGATTCTCAAAAAGAAGTCGTCAATTCACTCCAATCAGCATGGAGGCCATACAATGAAGCCTTTAATGGATTAGTTACCAACTTCTATTCTCCTGATGCAGCAATTAATGCCTATACAAGATTTGTAAGTACTGTTGCAGACAATACCGTATCAGCTATTAGACTTTCAAACAACGTTATTTTCTCAACCCTTGATGCATGGAAACCAGTACTACAACAAACAAAAGATTTTGCAAGACACATATCAAACACAGGAGTAAACGCCGCAAGAACGTTTGAGCAAAATTCAAGACAAATAGCAGCAGATGTTAAAGATGTAACAGCCGATTCAAACGTAAACACATCTACTACATCAACTACTACCACAAAGTCCACAAACCATTAACAACGAAATAAGAAAAATAATCTGTAGCCGGATCTTCCCAATAATCCGATCAATTTGAGTTCGAATTTTTCAGCGTTTTTCATTTTGGTAAACTGATTGGATGTAATGATCCAATGGAATTCTTTATTGCGACATAGGTAAAGATAGTCTTATTATAGTTTATTAAATCATATTAAATGTTAGGTGAATATTTTTTTAGATGAGGACAAAAAATACATACACAATCCCTATACCTAGAGAAATGTTAGAGAGAATTGATAGACACTCTTCTCCTGCTCATGTCGGTAAGCTTCAGAATGCTGTAGATTTTATTGCTCCCAAAGGAACACCCGTTCTAGCAGCAGCAGACGGTGTTGTAACTCATATCAAGGATGACTCTAATGTTGGAGGTCCTGATGCATCATACTGGTTTTATACTAATTTTATTGCAATCAAACATTCAAATGGTGAATATTCTCGATATGATCACCTAGATTACAAGAGCTCTAAGGTCGAATTAAATCAAAAGGTTCATGCCGGTGAAGAGATATCCAAAGTTGGAATGACAGGATATACGTATACCCCACACCTGCACTTTCAAGTATATGTATACACAGGATATAATATCTGGACAGATTTCGAAACATTAGAGATTGAAAATTTTAGAAATATTTTTTAAATCGTTTCTAATAAAAATAGAACAGAATAAAAATTAGGTACATCTAGAATCATTAACATATAGTATTAGTCTGAAGGGATAAAATCTTACAAGAAATTTCAAACGATTTATAGAAAATGTCATATACACATAGGAAATATCATGGCTAAAGAAGCTGTAATTATGGTTTGATATTTAGACAGCCGAAGAATGACCCTGGTTATCAAAAGCGTTCAATACTTATTCTATGACATCCAATTACTTGTTTCTTATAATGAGGCTAATTAAATTAATCATTCATAGAATACTTATTATTAGCAAATTTTCTTGCTTTTTGTATTATACTATGATAAGTTACCATTTGTTGAACCGCGATGCATATTATAAAAAATATAGCTAAAATCACACCCAAGAGAAAAGATAAATATTCCAGGAAATTCATTAGACCTCATCTGTATCCTTTAAGTTTCAGATTATTTTGTTCTTTACCATATTCGGGCCCCAAATCTTTGTCAACATCTTTGAGTTTGTAAATAACTGCTTTAGTTTCTGTCTTCACTTTATTTACTGTTGCCTCCAAAACACTCTCATATTCATCATAATATTTTTCATTTTTATTGTAGTTATTTGCAATATCAGCAAGATAGTCACAACGGTTATCAGTGCCTTTGTTACTCTGATTCTTAGGCATCACAAATTAGATTATATAACATCGTATAAATATTAAATATCATAGACTTTGAGATTTCTTTCATTTCTTCTTTTGTTCGTCATAGATAAAGAGTAAAACGCTGTAAGACCGTTACCACAATTTTAAGTGTCACAATAATACCTTACTATAAATTGAATCTTGTAAATTGATCAAATTTGTTACTAGGACCAATGATGTATCTCGCAGTGTGAAATATATCTTTTAGACAGAATTTCACAATATTTCCAGAATATCTTTATCAGATGGCTCATCTCCCTTATTGTACTCCTAGACCTGTAGAATCATAAACTAATCAAAATTCAATAGATAATAAATAGTTGTATTATTGTCAATATGATAAGCTTTGGACAAACAATCTTTCGTATTTCTGGTTCAGACACCAAATCAATATCTTTAAAAATAATCTGTATATATTAATTTCAACTTGCAAGAAATACTGGATAACATATACAAATGGGTTGATTTATCCAAACTAAAGGTAGAGTCAGATCATGATCTAACAAAATCTCAGAAAATTGATTTTGTTGGAAAGGTAACTGTCAACGATAGATATGGCTATAACATAATAATCCTGAATGAAGATGAGATTGTCAAAATTTCAGCGTCGTATATATTCAATCAACAACCAAATAGTCAAATTTCAAATCTTAAAAACATTGGTTTTGAATTACTAAGCAATGTGCAATTATCATTATTACAAATGAATTTACAGTATGTTTTCATCCATAAAAACCGTAATCCTGTGAGTTTAGATAGAAAAGCACTAATCAATATTGACGATTTAGAATCTATCGACATAAGTAAGAATCTTTATTTTGATGGATTTAATCAAAATCTTTTCTTCGAAGCAGTTACTAACATAATAAATGCGATAAAAGTCATTGACACTCTATATCAAAAGATAGATTTGAAAAACCCTACATAATATTTGTTACATGATTAAGGACGTCAACCTTCAATTTAGATTGTGACAGTCCCATATACATAATGCATTTCATGCCCACCTATTCAATCATTAACTACAAATAATCTTAGTCGATTGAATCAAATCAATAATTCTCAAAATTGGATCCGCATACACACAGAGATAGGAAATAATGTTTTGATTCGTTATTAATGATTTAGTTTTGTTAATCTAATTCTTCAAAGAAAATTTAATGTTAGAAAACTTTTTGTCTTTTCTAGGGCATCATGATAAGTTCCTTTTTGTTGAATAGCCATGCAAATATAAAAACACTGCAAAGCACATCTAGGAAAAAAGTTAAATATCTAAGAAATTAGTAACATTTCGTCCATGCTATTTTATTTATCTTTTAGATCTTTATTTTTTTCCATTATCCAATAGGTATAGCCTATTAAGCCAACAATTGTACTCTGACTAATTAAGATTTATAATCTGATTCGTCGCATTTAGATACATATCCACAGCTAGGACAACTTTCAAGATTCGAAAAGTTTCTATGAAAATTGTGTTCTTCTAATCTATATATGTTTGAAATATGATCAAAACCGCATTGTTTACATTTTATCCTAAGAGTCATTGGATAATATGAGATTGCTCGAAATATTAGTCTTTTTTTATAAGAAGGCTTATAGCAATCATCCTACAAGATTCAACTATGGTCATTAGATAAATACTCTGATATTTCTTTTTATCGTAGATTCTCTGATCTTTAACTAATGGATCATTACAATCCCGGAACATGCTCAAACCTATCGATAGTAATATCGACCCATCGTTGATACCATATATTCCAATTCATGTGTAACGTGCTTCAGATCTATTTTGTCCTGGTTCATTTGAAATTAAAACTGCCGTTGTAGTACCATTGTTGCATTGATTAACTATAAGGAATGAATATACGTACAGTTTAGGTAAAGTTCTTCTGCAAATGCAATCTTTGGTATCGACAAGTATCAAATAATTATCCCATATTATCTAATCTTTGTCTTTTGTTTTTATAGTATCGATAAACGATTCCTGCAAGGATTCCGCCTACAACTAAAATTGCCGTTAAATCAAAAATAAATGAGTACTCATCATATAGGCTGCTCCATACGTCGCCTAGGAAGAATCCAATTGTTGTCAAAAATGAGCACCATACAAGGGATCCTGCAAAAGTAAAGATAATAAATGAAGATAATTTCATTTTTTCAAATCCCGCAGGAATGGATATAAGTTCCCGTATTCCAGGAGCCATTCTTCCAAAAAAGACCGCTGCCTGACCATGCTTCTCAAACCATTCTTCAGCCTTCTCTAACTCTTTTTCTCCAACTCCAACACGCTTTCCCAGTTTAAGAACTCTGTCTCTACCAATTCTTCTGGATACATAGTAAATTATTAAAGCGCCAGCAGTTGATCCAGCTGCACCTGCCAGAGACATGCCCATTACACCTTCCAATACCCCTAAATCCTTGGTAAAAGCAGTAATACCAGCTAATGGAAATATTAATTCACTCGGAATAGGTGGAAATAAATTTTCTAACAATGCTGCTGTAAAGACTCCGGCATATCCATACTCATCTATCCAGGTAGTAGTAACATTTACTACGTCAGTTACTATTGAATAATTTGAATAGGCATCTAGATTCCCATTTTGAATTGCCAATTGAACATTTGATTTACTCTCATTCTCAAATACTATCAAAAGATTATACTCATTAGATAAAACTATGAATAAGACCAGTGAAATATTTGCAATAACAACAAAAAGAATAATAAAAAACATCCCATTAGTAGCCCAATTAATGGATTGCAATTCAAAGGAATGATAGTTCGAATCCTAATATTAAGCCTAAACAATTATACCAAAGTGCAAATATAACTTATCATTTAGAAGATTAGCAATACCTCATCCGACAGCTTCATCTGAAACTGAAAAATTATTAAATACATTTATTGACTTTTTTAACGCACTTTTCTAGAAAATCGATTGATTCTATTTCATGAATGGTTTAATTGTTTGTTTCTGGAATTTCTTGGAAAACCAAATTATTTTTGAATTAATATAACTTGTAGTTTTCTTTTTGTTTATATTCTTGCTATCACAGGATTTTGCCTTTCATATTGAAAGACAATACCTCAAAATATGAATGACTTGTCTATCAGTGTGTTAATGGTTGTAAGTTATTCGGTTCTTATCAACAACAGGCGGTCGGTTCCAGATTCTGCTCCCCAAATTTCAGCTTCAATCCCAAGAATCTGTCTTATATTAGCTGTTGGGCTAGGAATATCAAATTTGGTAAAGGATTCATTTAATGGATCAAACTTATACATAGAATTGGAACCAAAATCACTTATCCATACCTTGTCCTTGGTATCAACATATACTGCATATGGTTTAGGGTTATTCCCAGGCAATTTCCATTCCTTCCAGAGGTCTATTTGAGGATTGTACATTCCCAACTTACCTGAATTCCATTCAGATACCCAGATGTTTCCATCAGAGTCAGACCAAACTCTTCTTGCTCCTTGATTTGCAGTGGGAGGATCCAAAACAGTTACTTCTCCAGTTTTTGTATCTATGAGTCCTATATAACTACCAGCTAGTGATGCATAGTATACTGATCCATTTGGTGTAGTGGTGATTCCATAAGGACCTGCGCCTCTAGGTGCATCAAATACTTCAATAGCTCCTGTAGATGGAAACAGCCTTCCATATATTCCACTCTGTCCTGTAAACCACAAAGTTCCATTATTATCAAATGTAGCTGTATTAAGATTTGCATATGCGACTTCTTGTGGTAATGGATAAACAGTAACACTTTCTGTAAAAGGATCTACTCGAACAATTGCATTTAATCCACCATCAGTAATCCATGGTGCTCCATCAGGACCTACTATAATACCATGAGGAGCCGAACCTTCTCCTAAGAAAATATGTGAAGTCTCTCCAGTAGTAATATTTAATTTACCAAGTTCGCCAGAAGCCTGTGCTGTATACCAAATGATATCCTTTAATAAATTCTTTGACACATTATTGGTAACATAAACCATAGATGTAGCCGGGGCTACATCATGGGGTCTTGAGCCTTCAGGGACAGAGTATTCTCTTATTGTTATATTTTGATTGTCTGAGTCTGTGGAGGTAATATTTGATTTCAGTACCTTCTGGTTATTTTCCATCAATGGTGAAGATACTAAAGTATATCCATAGCCTCTGTAGTTTGAGGATGACAACTGATCACTTTTAATCTCTATATCCTTATTGTAATCATAATCCTCGTCGATTAGCTTTTCTTTATAGTATCCAAAAGTCGTGATTTGTAACGATATATTCAAAAAACTAACACCGAATATTACCACAAATAGCATGATGATTATTACAAAACGATTAGACATAGTTCCTATTACATTCATTGAATGCACGAAAAGTTATTTAAAGTGCTAATTCTGAATCACTTGTGTCTTTAGTTTAATAATGGATCTAATGGGCTCGACTTAAAACACTAATGTCTTCACATTCATAAATAACAATAGGTTTAGGCAACGTAATAGAATCCCCTTATCACTAAGAACTTAATCCCTATAGCTGGATCCATACAGCCGATGGCGATATGATTAATACAAGTCGTTTTTTATATACTCTTTCTATTACATTTAGTTGATGAAAAAACAACCAGCAATTTTAGTCGTAATCGTGATGATGGTAACAGCTATCTATACACTTTCGTTAGGAAATACGGGCTATTCACAACAACAAATTGAAAGCAGTATTCTGGATTTTATGGATGTGAAAAACTCTAATCTGACTCTTGGTAAACCTTTCTATACGGAGAAATTTGAATTTCCAAAAAGTCAAAATCAAGGAGATTCTGAAAATAGTAGTGCTTCTGCCAGTTCTGTGTACTCATTTCAGGGTAATGGAACCTTAGACAATTTGCAAATAACGGCCTCTGGAAGTGGTAAAGAAGTTTCAAGAGAGGATGGAACAGACTTTCTTACTGGTAGAGCACTTTTTACCTCTTCTCAAAACGGGACTGCTAGTTATTCCTTTGGGGCCATAACAAATACTACAGAAGAAGGCATTAGAATAAGTCTGGGGGCTGCATTCTTTGATGATAACGCAACAGGAAATCTAGAATCGCTTAGGAGTATTGTAGGAGTTTATGAATCATACATAGACGAAGGAGAGGGAAAAAGGATCTTTGCAATGTGGCATATTAAAGATCTATTACCTAAATGGTAGTAGATTAAACTATTTTTTTGTGTCAGTGTTTGATATTTAGGATTATATTCAAACTTGAATCATGTACCCACGAAAATATGCAGTCAATAAAACAGGTAATTTCTGGAGTATCGGATAGGGTTGTGATCTTTTGTATCTTTACAGGATCAAATACTTCGATAATGACATGCTTTTTTTAATTTTTATAATTTCTAAATATTCGAAGATAGCAGTAACACTTTGGGATGTATTCGATACATGTGTACACCATATACCATTCATATTGATTATAACTTGACATCATCGTTATTCCTCTACCACTTATTGAAGTACAGGAGATAATGACAAGGAAGTAATTAGGTAAGTAAGTATGAAAATACATACTTACTAAGATCCTAACAACTAGTTTATTTAAATAATAATATTCGTATTTGATGTATATCTATGCAAGTAGGAATTGACAGTTTTGCAGCTTTTCATGATGATACTAAGAAATCGGTAAGCTCATCCGAACGCTTGCAAAGGTTAGTTGAACAAATTGAATTTGCCGATCAAATCGGGTTGGACGTATTTGGAGTAGGTGAACATCACCGTCATGGATTCCTTGATTCTGCCCCATCTGTCATTCTAGGAGCAGCCGCATCACGTACTAAACATATACGCCTTACCAGTGCAGTAACGGTATTAAGTGCAGCCGATCCTGTTAGGGTATTCCAAGAGTTTGCAACTTTGGACCTTCTTTCTCAAGGTAGGGCAGAAATGGTAGTGGGTCGCGGCTCATTCATTGAAGCATTCCCATTATTTGGCTTGAGGCTGGATGACTACGATTTACTTTTTTCTGAAAAGCTTGAATTGCTGTTAAGGATTCGAGAGAATGAGCATGTTCATTGGTCGGGCAAATATCGACCAGCTCTAACTGGACAGGGAATCTATCCAAGACCCTTGCAGAATCCTCTGCCGATATGGATAGGCGTTGGCGGAACCCCTGAATCTTTTGTTAGAGCGGGCTTACTCGGATTACCTCTAATGGTAGCGATCATCGGCGGCCAAACACCCAGTTTCAAACCATTAATAGATCTTTACAGAGAGGCAGGAAAAAGGGCCGGTCATTTGCCACATCAGCTGAAGGTCGGGATACATTCACTTGGATATGTAGCAGAGAGTACCCAAGAGGCAATTGATGACTTTTTTCCGGGCTATGCTCGCAGCATGAACGAAATCGGGAAGGAACGCGGCTGGCCACCGATAACTCATAGGGATTTTGATACTCAGCTGGGTCAAAGTGGTGCGCTCCTCATAGGTAATCCGGAAGAAGTTACAGAGAAAATTATCAGGCATAGTAAAGCACTTGGTGGGATTTCCCGCATTACTTTTATGATGAATCCTGCATCATTACCTCATGAAAAGCTCATGCAAGCTACGAAATTAATAGGGACCCGGGTAACTCCTGTTTTACATGAACTCGTTTAACCTAAGGTTTATCGGCAAATATTCAAAAAAAGCAGTCTGTAATTTCATTGTTTATCGCCGTTTAAAGATGGCCTGAAAGATGATTGAAGTTGGACGATTTTTAGTGCAGAGTGGAGGGCGTATAGTATCTTGCAGGTTCGTTATAAATCCCACTAGTCATTAGGATAAGTTGATGGGGTAGAAAAGGAGTCGATTTAATTTATCGTATATTTTGGAAGTTAACTTGAGTCAAACAAAATTAGTTTTAGATATTAAGAATACAAGGACTAAAAAACATGAATTATTTATGTGATTAGCAGGAAATCTATAGAGTATGAGCTACAATAAGCTAACACCAGAGGAAGAGAGAATAATTGTAAATAAGGCAACGGAAGCTCCTTTCATTGGTAAGTATGACAATTTTTATGAAGATGGGATATTTATTTGTCGAAGATGCAATAATCCCCTCTTTTCATCCAAAAGTAAGTTTGACGCAGGATGTGGATGGCCAAGCTTTGATGAAAGTTTACAAAATGCATTAAAACGTATACCTGATGTCGATGGAATAAGAACAGAAATACAATGTGAAAATTGTGATGCGCATTTAGGACACGAATTCCTGGGAGAACATTTGACAGATAAAAACACTCGGGAATGTATCAATTCGTTATCCTTACATTTTGTTCCAAAGGGAAAAGAGTTGCCAAAAATAATAATTCGTGAGTAATAATAATGCTGCAATCACTATTGTCGCCGATGGCATAGTCATATATATCGGGCATACGATAACTTTATATGTAAACCTAAGTTTACTTAGCTCATGAACGTTGAAAATGACTTAGTCAAAGTTGCATTGGCGAGTGAAATTCCTCCTCGATCAATGAAACACGTCGACATTGATGGAAAAGAAATAGCTCTTGTTAATATTGATGGTCAGTTCTATGCAATTGAAGAGCGCTGTGGACATACGAATGCCCCTATGTCTTAGGGTCAGATCCGAGTTAATGGTGAAAAGAAAATAATATCTTGCCCATTGCAGTATGCCACATTCGATATCGTTACTGGTCAAAAGCTCAGCGACCCAATAATGTCCGGAATGGATACGAGTTCCTTACCAAAAAATATACAAGACTATTTCGCAAAAGCTGGAGAAATAATCTCCTTTGTTAGGACAAACAATATGCAAACGTACCAGATCATTAACGACAATAATGAACTAAAAGTCAAATTCACTCCGTAAGATCCTCCTATCATCAAAGCTCAAATTTTGTTGATCTAAACTTTTCACAAGCTTGTTGCTTAATTCGAGATTACGCCATTTATATATAATCAAGTTTATGTCTTAATACGAAAGTAAATAAAGCTAATTTGTCCCCCCATAAACGCAATAACATCATAGATACTTCGGTAAATAGCAATAACGGTAGTAGCTTTACTAAAGATATTTTTGATGTCGGTATAATAGGTGGAGGGTTTGGAGGTTTGTCTGCTGCGTTACTATTGGGAAGGTATCTTAGATCTGTTATAGTTTTTGATGTTTTAAAAGAAAGGAATTACAATATGCATGGCTATCTTGGATTTGAAAATTCATCTATAAAAGACGCGATTCAAAAATCCTGGTCAGATGTTTTAAAATACGAATCCGTCAAAAGAATAGAAGGCCAAGTTGAAACGGTAAAGAAAGTTACTGAGGAAGGTAGCGATATTTTCTTATTGTCGGCATCCATCCGAGCAAAAAAAGAAAATAATTCAATAGAAGAGATTATTCAAAAGAAAGTATTTAAAACAAGGTATGTAATTTTTGCAACAGGCGTTGAGCATCCAAAGCCTAAAATAAAGAACTTTAACAAATTTCTCGGAAATGGTATTTGGCACTGTCCACACTGCGATGGATTTGCATCTACAAATAAAAAACTTGTCATAATAGCTTCCAATAAGGATTATGCAGAAGCAATCGATTATGCCAAAGTTTTTCTCGGATGGACTAGAGATGTTACACTTTTCTTACAGGAATTAGAAAGCGATAAAGTGTATTATGGGAATCAAAAGAACAATCGTCTAACCGAAAAACAAAAGAATGAATTGACTTCGTTGGGAATTAATGTTATTGAAGATGAAATCATAACGGAAATCATTTACGATTCAAAGACGAATACCATAAATAGTGTACTAACTAATAGTAATCGTCATCATAAAGTTGATATCGTATTTTACCATTTCGGAATAGAAATTCAAAATGAAATTGCTCAAAAATTAGGATGCGAATTAGATACAGGTTATGTCAAGGTCAATGAGAAACAACAGACTACCATTGCTAATGTATATGCAGTCGGAGATATGGACACAGATAGACACTACGCTATCCTGGCCTCTGCGAGTGGGGCCACTGCGGCATTAGCAATTTATGAGGATCTATTAAGAGGCGCAATCTCAATAACTAGGAAAAACAACTCAAGCGGGTAGAGAGTGATGGAGATCGATTAAAGTTTGAGTATGATATTGTTTCACTAGTTTCAGAATCCTGTTTAAAATACCGAAATCAGTACGCATCATCACGGATGAGAACTGTTACTATCTAATAAATCTATTTAAATAACGAAATAATGATGCATTCTAAAAGTCAATACTTATGTTTAAAATAACTGAATATGAGTCTATTAGAGATACTATCTATCAAATTCTTTATTTTTTTTAGTCTTGTACCAACTTCAAGTTGTTTAAAGATGGAGATATTGCTGGAATTGATGCAACCGTAATAGTTGGTATCTTGATTTTAGCAGGTGTAACCACTATTAATCCAAATATACCTGATTAACTAGAATAGTTGAAGCATATACTATAACTTGGGAGATGATTTTACCATTTGCAATTTCGGCAGTATTCGCATTGGCTGGACGTGTAAAGAGTGCTAAAATCCTTACTGCTTCTGGTTTTATACTACTCCCCCTGATGTTATTCGCAGTACGGCAAGAAACCTACCCAAGATAAACTGCCATTTATCGTTTTTCGTTTTTCTCCTACCAAAAAATGACTACAGGCTGGACTACTAAATACTGACTAGAATTGCATAGTTGTAGATTGCATTCAAATCGTCTATTTGTATTAGAGCCCCACTACCACAAGGAGCTTGATCTCGCCCAGTCCATCGTCCTCTGTCCGATTGGAATGCCGGTGGAAATTCATGTTAAAATTGACAGATGTCTTGTTACCAAACCGCCATATTTTAGAACTAATTTCCTAAACCTATAACCTGACATAGTTAATCTATTTTCTGCTTAATATTGGTGAGTAGAATTTGATTTATTTCTGTTTTCATGATAGTTATAAAAACATTGTTAGACACTCAATATCAATGAAAAACATATTCAATGTTCTTGCCATCATGTTCACTATTAGTTTGATGGTGTTTTTGAATCCAGTCAACAGTAACATTAGTGCTCAACAAGGAAATGAGTCACTACCACCAGCCAGTCAACAGCCTTCGCCATTTGCAGAAGAACAACTTCAAAGAGCTCAAAATCAGACACAGTTAGCTCAGGAAGAAATTCAATCAAGTCAGGGAAATGAGTCACTACCACCAGCCAGTCAACAGCCTTCGCCATTTGCAGAAGAACAACTTCAAAGAGCTCAAAATCAGACACAGTTAGCTCAAGAGCAAGCACAAACCCTACAGAATATTAATTTAACGGGTCAGTGAAAAAACAATATCTGAAGTGCTTTGTACAATCTTCTTTTTTTATTATTAAAAGATAGGCAAGTCTGTAGATAACAATCTCAGTTCCTTTGAACATGTGTTTTGCAAGAAAAGTAGCGATTTACCCAAATATAAAAAAGGCATCAGAGGAAAAACAACAAAAGAAAAAGCGGAAAATATCATCAAGGACAGTATTCAAAGCTTTTTTGCCTTCTTGTTTGAAATGTGGAGTGCCTCAAGGAGAAGCGATAATTTCAAAACTTAATGAATATGAGTAGTTAATCTAATATTTCTATCATTTGACATTCAGATGTTATGTTAGTTCAGTTATTAAAGTAGACGATGCTGTAACTGTAAAATCAGTAACTATGCCTTTAAATTGAATGTAATGTTTACCAATAGTAAGTAATTCTAACTTTATCAAATAGCCCTATGAAACAGCTTCATTTTTAGTTCCAGCAGGCAAGCCTAGGTCATTACCTTCTGACATAGTAAAATTGTATAATGGGAGAGTGTTTTGTAGTTTTTCAAATCCTTTATCTTATTTCCAACTATACTCGCTTCCATAGATACGTGCTGATAAGGAGTTGCACGCTTTGCTAACTCCCACTCCGTTTTAGAAGATGGAATTGCAACATCATCACAGCTCCAGTTAATTATTGAAAACTACCAATGAATGGTTAAGGGAAAACATATGTCATAAATTAATATGTCTAGTATGCGATTTTATATTAAGGAATTTTTAGAAAAATGAATTCTAATCATATAACGCGAATTGATTTCACTAAATCGGTAGAGTATGATGATAAGGAGGATATTTATTATGTGAAATCAGTTACTACAGGAGAGAAATATAGGGTTAATAAATTAAAGGATAATAACCATTGGTTTTGCACATGTAAGGGATATTTGTATTCGGCTGGAAATCCCAAGAAATGCAAACATACACAAAGGATTAGAGTTATTGATCAGTTGTATAAAAAATATGCTGATAAGATTACAAACTTCGAATTGAGAGATAGATAATTGATCTAGAGTAATGCGAACATCTGAATATCTAACAATTTTTTCATAAAAAAATTCTGCATTGGTTATATGACTAAACCTTACAAAAGATCTATAGTTGACGTATGTTTTAGATAGGCATATTTTTTTACTAGATTCTATTCAATCTTGAAATGTATCCCCACGAATGAGAACTGTAACCATAATAAATTACTGTGAATCAAATTTTATAACAAGATAATTCTGTGAATGATAAAGGTATCTAAAGTTAAAAAAGATTATCATAAATCGATAATATGAAAGAGATTAAATGGATAAGGATAACGAGGAATGATGATGCAAAACAATGAGAAATTAGTAAAAGATTTCTATGATTCATTCAAAAATAGAGGTCAAGTTCATCGTAATTTTTGTCTCGATAATATCGAATGGATAACAATGGATGGAATGCCAAATGGCGGAAGATACGTAGGACTAGAATCGGTTTTTGAAGAGTATTTTCCTAAAATGTTGTCAAATTTTGAAGAATTTCATGCGAATCCAACTGAGTTTCTGTGTATTGATAATAAAGTGATTGTCTTTGGAATGTATTGCGGTCAAACAAAAATAGGCAAAAATTTTATTGTCCCTTTTTGTCATTTGTATACAATTAAAGATGACAAAATCTTCCAGTTCAAACAATATACAGATACCCAAATAATTCATGAAGCTATGACAGGTTAATTAGCTCCAATGTTTTGTATCATCAAGAAAAACCTGACCATACTTTTTCCCTATACTCGACTCTTCTTCATAGGAGACCTGTCCTTTAACTAGTAATTCACTGACTTTGAAAAAATAGAACTCAAGTTCGGGGGGGACTAATTACAATCGCATGCCCGCCTTTCGGACCTACTACAAATCGATGAGGAGTTTCCTTTGGAACAAAGATTGTATCTCCAGGCATACCTTCGATTGATTTTCCATCTAAAATGAAGCGATAATTTCCATCAATTATGTAAAAAGTTTCTGAACCTTTTGGATGTGTATGTAATGTTGGTCCTAAATTGGGTTGGTGAAATATTTCTAGAACAGTATGTTTATAGTCTGTTTCGGAGCTGAGAACCTTGATAGTAAACTTTGCACCATGAAAATCAAATGGTTTATCCTTCACAAGAACAATTCCAGATTTAAGAATTTATTCTTTTTTATTACATAGTAAATAATAAGCATCAAGTTAGTGAGTCCATTTGTAATTGTTGTGATAATATGGTAGATCTGAGACAAACACGACATTTGTAGCATACATATGTGAACATGTGAACTCCTTTATCCATATCCTTGTAGCTTAGTTTGTAATTTTTTTTCTATCTCATAAACTGTCTATGAATCTGTTGAACCATAAGTTTGTTCTTTTTATGAGCCATTTCTTTAAATGAAATCTTTTGTATGTTTTTACTCTATTCCTTTCCGCCTATCTTGTAATGAATGTGTTGAAAAAAATAATACATGTCGATATTTAGGAAATATGAGTTTTATTAGTGTTTTTAGCATTAACTATTGGTTAATCGGGACCACCTGTCTATCTTAAATGAGTATATTATTGACTAATCTGATATTGCCAGTTGACAACTATGTTATCTATTAGAAAGTTATCGGGTGAGTCTATATTCCTTAAAATCTGGATATTGTTTGGACCTGATTTCAGGATTCCATCATCCATTATTACAGTCAATGTTGCCCAATTTCCATCACCAATGTTGTCTAAGATACCTTGTGGACTAGTTACATTTTGTCCATTGATGTTTATTGTATGACCTTGGGAATAAGAATCCGAATATTTGGATCAAAAGATAACTTTGGCCTACAGGGTTGGGAGTATCAATTGTAAAGTTAAATGTATTGGATATGTCTCCTCTGAATGGAAAGCCTGGAGCAAAAATGTCATTCTTATTGTCTCCAAGATGCTGTTCGATGGGTACAGCTACAAAATTAGAAGCTTTCATTTGAGGGTTAGCCATCTCAGGACTTTGACCATATGCAATAAGTGATGGTGAAAATGATAATGATAATGATAAATGGCTTAAACCGAAAATTGCAATCAACATTAGAACCTTAATGAAAGTTGCCTTTGTTCTTGAACAGACTGTTTGTCGTTTTCTTAAATTATATAGCACACAAACTAATTATAATTAAAGTTTATAACAATGTAGTAGTTGATCGTAGTTTCTTTTCTACATTCTTTAACAAAAAGACATCTGTTTCCTCATTTTAATCTATGAAAGATATTTAATATAAAAATATGATATATATTACTAACATTAAGGAAATGTATATACAGTCAATAATCACATATTGTCCTATCCATTGTCCTATCCATTGTCCTATCCATTGTCCTATCCATTGTCCTATCCATATTTTTAATGTGTTTTCTAATTCTAATCCATGCTTGCCCGATCACCATTTTATTCATGAATATCCGCTAGTGTCTTCACAATAACTTTGAACATGATGAAAGAATTAATAAAAGCAATCAACGTGTAGAAGGAATTACTATTTTAAAGGACACTATAGAACCTCTCATTTTAGATATACGATCTCTGGCGAAAAATAGTCATTAGTTCGAAAAAAAATTTGAATAGATGGAATTTATTTAACCGGGCAGTTCCCAGTATGGATATTTCAATTAATTGTTGCTGTCATCGTTGTTGCTGTCATCGTTGTTGCTGTCATCGTTGTTGCTGTCATCGTTGTTGCTGTCATCGTTGTTGCTGTCATCGTTGTTGCTGTCATCGTTGTTGCTGTCATCGTTGTTGCTGTCATCGCCGATATATATTGGGGCAAAACAGTCTCTTATCTGTTGTTCAGTAGCGAATCCTGTAGTTCCAGCTTCACCATCTAGACAATTTTGAAAATCGTCATAATTCTGTCTATTTGAGTTGTTGTTATCACCACCACCACCGTTTGTTTGGTCTATAGTATTTGTTTGGTCTACAATATTATTTTGTGCAAAAGAGGCGTTTAACACATTACCTGATGAAAGTAACATTGCGGCCAAAGCGAATGAAATGCCAACAACCATGATTTTCTTAGTAGTCATTTGTAAATTCCATCGTTTAATAAACTATAAAAGGATAACAAAACGAAATGAGCATGGTTATACCAAATATTTTAATATTATCAATTGACGATACTTTTCAATAAATAGTGAAGTTACTGTATCGATGACTACGATTTAGTGATTTATTGTAAAATTGAAGTTAGAGTTATATCATAATTTTTGAATATCTGTCTCTAGATAAAAAACAAATACAATCGTCATTACTCTCAAACATTCAATTATTTAATGTGACTTGGTGTTTACCCAACACATATCAATTAATTATTTTGTCTAGTTTTATATAACTGTCTAGTAATTATATTCAATCTTGAATCATATTCCACAGTCCATCTAAAAATGTGACTATAAATTAAGGTTTAGATTCCACTCGTATTATCGTTATTACCCTTAGATCCTAAATATTATTCCGACATTACTAATTTCAATGTTAGGGTTTCTGTCGATCATATACCATCCAAAAAACTACATTCAACCTAACTTTCACCGAATTGAGGTTATACCAAATAGAATTCTAATACTCTGTTAAAAAGTATAAATATAATAAGGTAGGCAAACAAAAAATACAACTGATTATATTTTCAGGTAACCAAGGGACAGGATCAATAATCCCAAATTCTTAGTTATACGATTAATATGTTAGTGATAGAGTAATTATATATTGGATGGCCATAAATTTACTGACTGGTGTTTTTCTGGAAGCACTAAGATATTTGGTGGTAAACTTTCACTATATGAAAATAACGAAGGCACCTTGATTTTAAACGGAGATACTTTTCTTCTTGTTGAATATGTTGAATATAAAAAATTTCTAAACAAAAATCAGTCAAAGAATTATGTTTGTTTATGGGGGACTACATCTAGTATTTTATCAAATGATGTTATAACTATCGAAGGTTATGAAAATCCTAGACACCTTGATGATTACATTACCCTCAATATTACGGTACAAATTGTTTACCAGGAAGTCGTGTGTCAGGTTTTGCGACAAGGAATTAGTAAATCTAAAGCATCTAACGTCGCCCAGTATGAAATATCGTAGGAGTTGAATTAAAATTGTTGTTCTTATACATGATGTATTTCAATTCCTATGTTTTCATTTAGAATTTTTAGATCTACTGCTTTGGCACTTGCAAAGCTTTTATCGGCCAACATTTCCTTCGGACCCACCAATTGCCAATAGTGTATAGATTATCGACTCCTGGAACTTTTTTGTCGGGTCTGTACCATTAATCAATGAATTTGTCAATTTCGTATCATATAGAGATTTATCTATGCCAAGGCTATCTGCAAGGCTTTTAAAACGTCTTGTATGCATATTTTTCTAGTTTCATCATCTTCTAAACCAGTAGAAGGCCTTATTATTCCAGCTGCGGCATAACTGTGTCCACCACCATTCAATTTCTGTGCAATAAGATCGCATCTTATTTCTGAGCCTGATTTTCTTCTAACGCTTGTTTTTCCATCAGGTGAAAATAGAAATACGATATCCAAATCATCATACGATTTGTACACAATTTCTGAAAGTAATCCTTTTGATAATATCTTTGGAGACTCTATCACTCCTACTTTATATTTATGGATGAATGTTACCATAATTGATTTCAATGCCTCTTTTATTGCTAAATCTTTTAACGGCAGATATTTACTTTCGTATTCCTCTTGTAATCCATCATCCCAAAAGGTACCCTTTGAGGCTTTATTTATTATTGAATGTAACTTTCTATGATAATCTGGAAATGTTAAATAATATCTTACCATTTCTGGCAGCGGAAGCATGTTGTTTATTTCAGGCAGCCTAAAGTCCGATATATGAGCAAATTTTGCCATTCTTATACATGCAGTTCTTTTAATATCAAGTGTATCACAAACAAGTTCGGAAGCACATTTTTGTTCTTTCTCATTTGATAACACCACTGTTGCAAAAGATTGAATAAAGTCTTTTATTCCGGGCATCCAACTATGATGATCAATCCAAATGAAATCCCATCCACTGGTTCGTGCCTTGGTTCCAGCAGTTTTTATGATCGAGGCTTCTTCTTCATTATCGACTGATAAATCACTTATTATTATTGTACCTTGTTTTTTTGACCTTATAATATTAGTTTCTATTGTATTTGCGATACTAATAATATTTCTATATCCATAATTCGTAAGATAAACAAAAGTATCTGGAAAAGCGTTTTTTAATATAGCCCCACAGAATAAACCATCAATATCTTGTTGATGGGTAATAGATAGAATTCGCTTCTTCTTTAAATTTAACAATTCTCTACATTATATAATTACAACATAATTTTATAGCATATTCATTAATTTTTTTAGTACAAGGTATTAAACTTTAATACATAAGATGTTCGAGTGGTGTTGATCAATTTCTTATAAAGATAATATCATATCCATGGAAAGCAAGAATGCAGCAAAAAGCCTCCTAAAATTTGAGTCTACCGGAATTCACTGTTTAGTTATATATCGTGACTTAAATACATGTAGAGAATTTTATTCCTTTTATATTCAAAAAATAATTGATAATGAAGAAGAAATAGTTCAGATTGCACCTTTTTACGAAACAGGAGATTCTGTCAGATATACGCTTACTCATAGTCACCATAATAGAGCGAGGGATTTAAACAAGGTTGAAAAGGTTAATAAGAAAAGCTTGATTATTCTTGATTCCCTAGAAAAGTATCTTTCGCAATATGATACCAAGGATGAGTATGAAGCTATTCAACAACTTGTCAAGTATGCTAAAAGGCTAGGAAAGAAGCGAGTATCTATTTTAGGAGATAGTGGAGCATTCTTTTTTAAAAAGAAATTACAGCAATTGATTGAGTATGAGTTGTCGTTACCGACTCATTTTGAATATGATGTAAAGGGTATTTGTTTATATCATCAAAAGGACTTTGATATATTACCCGAGAAAGTTAGACAAAAGCTTGTAAATCATCATGAGAAAGCTATAATAATACGATAATTTAATTGACAACAAGGAACTAATAATTTAGAATTTTTTCTAGTATATCTTTAATATTTAGAATCTGACAATACTGAATATATCCTTCATTTGTAGTATGATCATATCAAGACAAGGTACCAATATCTACCTGTGTAGACACTTATATGATCAGTTATGCAATGATATGATATCATAAAAAATTTCAATTTATCCTAACTTATCATAGTCTACTACTGGAAGGTATTTCTCATAAATCCTTTGAATAAGACTGTCATCCCAAGAGTATTCCACAAGTAAAAGATATTGAATGGTAAGAACATATTCATGGTTATTGCCGTTAATTCATTGATATTGTTCATTCTTAATGTTTGCTCAGACAATATTGATCAACATTGCTTATAACATATTGATAAAAATTAACCTATTGTTCATTACGCCGTCTACAGAGAATTTCAATATAGAAATTATTATATATTGTTTTAAATCTATAACCGATTAAATTCATCACCAATTAGATTTAATTTACTTTAAATATATTAAAACCCTACTACCATAAAGAACTTAATTCCCATCATGTATGAGAACTGTCATTAATTATTAGCACAATAGGTAACTATGAAAACCTATACGAATATACACATATTGATGAATCGAGAAAAGTAGGTAGATTTCTTTCCCTTCTCTTTATCAACAGCATGATATTGTGGATAAGTATTCCTAATTAAAATTTAACAATTCTAGTAGTATTATATGATAATATTTTCAGAGATGATCTTTGTAAAATATTATTAAAGTTTTAAGTGAGTCAAAGTCGATAAGCCAAATGATGGTTGATCCATAAGGACACAAGGATTAGATAGTCTTCTTATAGTATTTTGGTTCATAATTCATGCAAAGTGAATATTTTCTATAGATGAAGGCAAAAAATTCTTACATATTACCTATACCTAGAGAAATGTTAGAGAGAATTGATAGACACTCTTCTCCTGCTCATGTCGGTAAGCTTCAGAATGCTGTAGATTTTATTGCTCCCAAAGGAACACCCGTTCTAGCAGCAGCAGACGGTGTTGTAACTCATATCAAGGATGACTCTAATGTTGGAGGTCCTGATGCATCATACTGGTTTTATACTAATTTTATTGCAATCAAACATTCAAATGGTGAATATTCTCGATATGATCACCTAGATTACAAGAGCTCTAAGGTCGAATTAAATCAAAAGGTTCATGCCGGTGAAGAGATATCCAAAGTTGGAATGACTGGTTTTACCTATGTTCCCCATCTACACTTTCAAGCGTTCGTGTTTACAGGATATAATATCTGGACAGATTTCGAAACATTAGAGATTGAGGATTTCAGAAATATTTTATTTTGATATAAATCCGCTTCTATTATTTACTATATCCCCACGGATAAGGACTGTTACCGGGGAATACTATGTGCTATTGACTGTTTGTTTTCATTGTTATTGTAGTAGTAGAATTTGAATTTCTAGGGCCTGTTGTAGTTGTAGGGTAGTGTTGGCAGCTTAATAGGAGTCGATATTATTTCGAGGCACTGTTGTTACTACTATTGAATTCTTGATAAATCGAATCTAAAGTATTTTCCGATATTATTATACACTGCTTTGTTTATTGAATTTGTGAGACTTTGGGTATTTACAACTTGGACACTGAGTAATAGAATAAAGCCTCTGAGATGAAACTAAAATTCATAGAGCGAAATGTTTATTATGGCATAAAAGATGGAAATGTCAAATTATCTGCGACAATCGGCTGAGATTGGATATGTACTTATCTGATGAGCCCAACTCTAAAATCATACCTTATCCATAAATCCATTCATGGAATTTCTTTCAGATTATATTCAAATCATTGTCGCGGCGATATATGCAATAGCATTATTTTATACTATTGTCACATTTCAGCGCTCGAAGAGAATAGATCAAATCACATCATTAGGTGATGTCATGAAAGAGTTACGAGATGTGGATCGGGAACTGGCAAAAATACCTTCAGGATCTAAATATGATGAAATTAGAAGTTCATGGCTTTCTCGCATGTTCAATAGCCTAGAATGGCTTTCGTTTATGATTAATGAAAAAATTATGACTGACAGGAAATTGGTTAAATACATCAAACCTATGATAATCAGCTATTACGATGACACCTTTCTGATATACGCGTCAGCAATTAAAAGAGATTCAGACAATTATCCACAATTTAAAAAACTCTATCAAGATGTAAAGAACAATTCTTGGTAAACAAATAGGCTTATGAGTACGGAGGAGGTATATTTCTATAATAGTAATTTAATCATCTACGGCAATAATTAAGTTATTAATAGCTTTGAATTGGCATTGGTCGTTTAAATATTCGTTACAGTTTACTTACCTATCATTGTTGATAAGAACCCGCTTGAGGGAAAACAGGTTTTAGTAGAATAGCAATTAGCAAGATTATTTTACTTCAACGTCTCTTTTTTTTGATTTTATCGTAGTATCTATAATTTATGTCTACTCGCAGTTCTCCTACATCTAATAGATTCACTGCCCATCAACTCATGCTACTTTTGATAAATTCCACATTTGTAATGAAACCACGACTACAGTGAACCTAATCCCCTAGAATAAATATATGCAACTAATGATAAAATATTTAAAAAATTCTTGAATTTCATAAGGAAGGGCGACTAAATGAAAAACGAAATAAGAAATACAGACAAACAAAACACAAAAAAAATTACTTGATGAAACTTGAAGATTAGTATTGATCAGCTGTAGACTACCATTTGCAGAAAATTCTATTAATTTTATTTACTTTTAAATTCAATTGATGATTTACATTATATAAGATTTATGAATAATCTCAAACTTATTTCTAAATTTTATAAGAAAAGAAATCCCACATGTAATAGTAATAATATATTGTATACAAACGTATATAATGTAAATTATCTCAAACTTAGTGTTGGCAAAGAAAATAAAACTCGAAATCACTATTCCATTAATGAAAAAGAAAAAAGGTACTTTACCACCATTGTTAAGATAATGATAGTAGGAATTAAAGTGCAACATGCATATTCTTAGGGGTTTTTCCTTCAATTACTAACATCAATTCCATATCATAATTTCTAAAATGTAACAGAAATAAAACCTTCATTAAATCAAGCTAGCATCATAAGTAAGATACATCAAAAAAAAAACAGAATACCATCATAATCATTTGCGAATAAATTGAATTTTACTGTATAATTTTCATATATCAACATTTTACTATTTTGATATTCTAATGCTTTTAAGGTTCGTGCTATTTTAATTGTGTCTGATTAATATGGCTCTAGTAACAAAAGTTCAAAAACTAAAAGACAGAAAACAGCACAATACCCATTATGACTCACTGTATGATGCTCTAATATATCTAAGTAACTATCCGATCCCATTAACAAAACATCGAATATCAACAAACAAGAACGTATTATCGTCATTATTATCCAAACAACTAATCAACCTAGTAATTAACAAAGATCTATTAATAAATAGTAAATATGTTGATGTTCCTCATTATATCATATCTCATAAAGGAATAGAGTACATCAAAAGATACGAATCTCTTCAACAATTGCTTGTTTGATTAGTTCATCTCTAATCAGATCTTTAATCCTCTGAAATTATAAGAAAGAAGCGATTCTAGTATATTGTTCTCACTTTCCTAAATGATAAAAAATATTATGATATATGAGTTGCTTTTATCCTCTTTCATTCTAATAGTATTATTGTGATGAAACCACTGATTTTGTCATATCAATACATTGAGAAATGTATCTTTATTCTTTTTTTAGGATAGATTTTACAGTTTTTATTGCCCTTTTATGACATTTCGGGGAGATTATTTTGATTTAGTTTTATTTCTATCAAGTACATACTTTCGAAAGAGATACATTTCGTCTTTAAAGCCCGTATAATGCCAATAATATTTGTTGACAACCATCGAAATAATAAACCAGATGATGCTATTTACCACAATAGTAAATAGAAAACCGTAATAATACGCCATTATAACACCTGTTATAGTACCTCCAATAAGAAAAGGGATTTGACGCTTAAGCGTTGATTTTAATACCGTGTCCAAATACTCTATCAATAAATATACCTAATAGTTTTTAACAATCTATTGAATTATTTGACTAAAGGTAATAGTCAGAACAAGAACAATAAAATAATAATTAGCGAGCCTCCAATTGCATAGAAATATTATCTTATTTTAAGAAGAATCGTATCTATATATACTTTGCATTCATATAAATACTATGAGTGACAATTTTGAAGTAGTTCAACGAGTGTTGACGCAACATTCTCATGTGAAAAATGTGGTCAGATTTTTAAATCCAGACAGGAGTTAAAGGAACATTCTAGCGCAACACATTAAATCAAATATATCTTTCTACCAATCAAAGTAGTTCTTAATATAGTATATAATGCAATACTATAACAATGTCAGAAATAAGAAAAAACGTTGATACACAATATGAGAATATAGTTGATTGGCTCAAAAAGGATCCAATCTGCAATGTAGATGAAACAATAGATGATGATAATACAGTTTTTATTATTAATGCCAGTTATTTTGAAGATTTTAAAATTGGAATCTATATTTATAAAAACGATGCAGGAAGAGTTGAAATTATATCAAGACCCCGCCTGTTAACTCAAGATGGTAAAACTTTACAGAATGCAGATGACAAAATAATTAATGATTTTCAAACACAATTGACCAAGGATTTGTTGAAAGTAGGTGTATTTTGTTCATTGCAAACAAACAAGGAGGGCAATTCCATTGGGCTCACATTGATATACCCTTTGTTTTTTGATACTTTGACACGAGAATTATTTATGCGCGCTGTTCATACAGTTGCTAGAGCGTGTCTTATAACCGCCATAGAGTTTGATAAATTTGCACTAGATTATCAATAGTAGAATCAAGCGTCAGGATTTTATTCAACCTTGGATCATATTCCACTGAAAGAGGACTGTTACTAATAGATAGATAGATAGATAGATACTATAGTCAAGGCCATGTCCACCAATGAGAAATCGAGTCTGTTTAATCCTTATTTGTAGTGGTTGAATTTGGATAAGTTATGCTACTATCTTACTATAGGCCCAAACCCTTGGTGTGATAGAGTTACAGGTCAACAGAAAATGAACTAAAAAAAATTAGCAGGTTTAAATAACTTATTAAACATCTTTAATTATATCAGGTGAAACCAATTACTCAGAAGAAAATCAACGGGTTTTTCACTAATACTTATCAAAAGTATTATAATACTATCTCCCTAAACAAAAATCTATTAATTTCGGGTTCTGTAGGCTTTCTTTCTAGTATTATTATTGCACACTATATTGCAGAATTTTCTACCAATTTTGTCCTTAATTCTGCAATAACTGTAATCACAGGATTCTTGACGTATAAGATAATTTTTGCAGTCCTTTTTCATATTGATAATAAGCGAAATTACACAAAGCGATTAACAGGAAAAATTAACTTTCCTGCGTTAAGACGGATTTTTATTAAAATGATATTTGCTAGCTCCATATTTGATACTGTTAATAATGTAAGTAGGTTTTTCCTTATAATACAATTACTGAAATTAGAATACTCCGCCATAGAGGCTGCTACGATTTCATCACTGATTGCTTCAGTGCTTTCCTATGCAATCATAAATTTAATAGTAAAATATATTCATCTATTTACCAAGAAGAAATGAGATTCTTGTGATTAAGAATTCGAGTAAGATTAAGAGGTGTAAATGATCTATCGATGCTTTATTGTCTCTATGGAACAATAAAGTCTTATGTTGCATTAGAACCCTACTACGACAGGGAACAATCCCCATGCTCATGGACTAGTTATAGGTTATAAACTTAAATCTTAATACTAACTGAATCATCAAAATTACATATCTGTTAATAAGACCCGGTTAAAGATTATCAATATGTATATCAAAGGCCTTTGTAACAGATATTCATTTTGATAATTATGTCAAATTCCAAACAATATATAGAAATATCATCCCGAAAGCCAACAATTCTTGTTACTAAATCTAATTGTTCAATCTCATCAAAATGATACATTATTTATTTGATTAATCGTTTGTTTGTCAAAGAATCCATAAATATTCTCATAAATATATTAATAGGTATTTGGAGGCACAATCTATTAAATCAAAGTATTAATAAAAAGTTAGCAGAATGGTAATACATGAAATGTTTTTACTCTGTGAATCTGAATTTGACTAGATACGGGTCACCTCATAAAATGTTGGGAAATGACATTACTGCTAGAATAAAATATTTCTTTATCTTCTGCATGACTGCTCTAGTTCTAGTGCCATTAGTTATACCTGATAGCGCCTTTGCTTTGCAAGTTATTTCGGGAAATCAGATTTCAATACAAGAACCTATTCAAGATGAAGTGGTAATCTTTGGAGAAACAGTATATATTGAGGCCCCTGTTAGAGGAGCAATAGTTTTTGCTAATAATATTTATGTCAATGCACCAATAGAGGGCGACCTTTTTGCAGCTGGAGGACAAGTAACGGTAAATGCTGATATTTCAGGAAAAATTGTGGCTGCTGGAAATATGATAGATTTAAGTGGAAAATCAACAAATGCAATTTTAGCAGCCAACAACATACACTTCGATCCGACATCTGTGATAGTTAAAGACGCATATGTCGCAGGTGGAACTGTCAACAACGAGGGTAACATATCAGGAAAACTGGTAGTTATGACTGACCATCTCCAAAACAATGGTACTATCGGAGACCTAGAGATAACGAGCCAGAATTCAATGACGCAGGATATGGAGGGTTGGTTAAGTCTTTTTGGTATTTTGTTCGTTATAGGATTTGGTATTTTAGGTATCATACTTGTCAAGTTATTACCAAATCAGTTTGATTCAGTTCGATTGGTTATGAATAAATCTATAATAAAAAACACGGTGGTGGGATTTCTATTAATCATCTTGTTTGTGGTTGTAATAGTGTTGGTAGCAATAACTGTAGTAGGGATGCCTGTATCGGCTTTTGGGGTATTGGTGCTTATTATCGGATTGATCCTCTCATCATTAATGGTATCATTTGCTCTCGGAAAAAAAATCCTCGAGTTATTGGGAAGAAAGTCATCAGGTGATATCAATAATATTTCTTCTTTTTTGATAGGATTTGTCATACTCAATATTTTATACATAGTTCCTATCCCCTACTTTGGTCAAATAGCCCAGGTGATCGTGACTTCTATGGGATTCGGGGCAATTTACTATACAGTTCGCAAAAGTCGCTCTACCGTTTATAATGATAAGGTGACTATATGATTGTTGTAATGCCGGTCCATAGACTCGCTCTTGTGAAACAAATAGACTCTTTCTTCCAATAATTATATAGTCGATATCCTGGCGAGATAAACTAGAATTGCAATAATTGACAAGTAAAACCTTGTTTAAATTAAGATTTATTAGAGCCTAAAATATGAATTCATAAAGCCCTTGCATATTTGTTCTTATAATTATATAAACGATGTTTTCTAACTAGTTTTATGTGCTGTGATTATGAAATACCATTAGAAGAGGAACAGAAGATAACAATAGAAAAAGAAAAGAAAATAATCCAACAACAATCAGAATCTAGAAAGGCAGAAGAAAAACCCATAGCTGCCTAATTTTTATTTTGACGTATCGCCTCCAGATTAAAAGTATAAATTGAATCCAATTTTATTTCTGCCTTTAGTATATGTTTGATTTATTTCAAGTTTATTGCAAATGAGTTGAAAAGAACCCACTTGTGCAGTGTTTCATGAAATAACTTAATGACCTCACAAAAATAAGATGATACATTCGTATTTGATAATGCTTCCAAATTCAAATTCGGAATAACACTTCGATTCATAATTTCATAAATCTTGATATTTTTAATTGTCCTACAATATGATGAGATTTCTTGAAGAACCGATATCCACATTAATTCCCACAACTTGTTCTACTTAAACAAAGTATTTCTTTGATTTGTAAATTTCATAAATAAGAAAAGATGACGTTTTTAGACTATATAGCTTATAATGATGTTCATAATTTTGTTATTTGTAGATAATAATAAACCTAAGATCTCTATGAAACGGCTCTAACTAAAGCATTAATAAATAAACCATATTATTATAGTTATAGTTGATTAGTTATAAAGCATGTTAATTATAATCAAGTAATGACAGATAATTTTATTGATGATGCAGCAAAGAAATTGAAAAATTCACAACAAGATGCTAAAGCTGAGGCTGAGACAGCACAAGATCATGCAGAGGGAAAACCTAGCTCAGAAACCCTAAACAAAGCAAAAGAAAAGGTAAAGGACGCTCTCGATTAATTTTTTTTGTTTTTCTGACTGTAAGTCTATTCGTTTAAACCATATCTTCATTATCTGTATTAGAATCCCATTACCCCAAGGTACTATCCTCAAGCTGCCAAACAAAATCTTGTTCAAGTTGTAAATCTTGTAATTAAATATCATCCATAAATCACCTTCTACCGACATTCCACATAGTTAAAAAAGAGTAGAACTTGAGAAATGGCTGCCTCTCAAACTTTCTCATAAAGTTTGTTATACATTTTAAGTAAAGATAAATAGTTGTTATAATTCAAAAAGAGATAAAGGTGGTTAGATTAAGGTGGAAGCCCGAAATGTATCCAGCATCAAGAGGCGGTGGTACTCAACCCGGTTGCGGGATATGTTGTAGAGTTATAATGTTCCAGAGCATTACATGCAGTAACGTTATTGTACATACAATCATTGATTAGTTGATCCATAGGAGAACTTTTGTTCTGAGCAAAAATTTCGATGGTAGTGATTACTGTCGTGACTCCCGTTGCAGCAGCAGCAACTGCGACAATAATTACTATAGTAGTTAACATAATTTTCATTTGATAGTTTTTATTCCTTTTTATGTATATAGGTTGTGATATGGAAATTGACATGATATTTGACAATTCAATTAAGCTAAAAGTGTCATCATATGATTATCAAAGATTTAACTAACTGATCTTAGAGCGGAAGGAAATATCCACCGAAATCAATCATCCGTCAAGGGAAAATACAAAATAACTCCTCAGCAATTTTGGATTCAAGGGAAGCCCGCTGCCTTCTATTTTTCGATTGTGACTCTATCAATTAGAAGCATTTACAATCTTGTTTAATGCTTCTTCTACGGAGTTGTTTATACCATCTTTTGCAAATCCCTTTCCAATACCTGGTATTTTGGACATGTCTAGATTCCAGATTACACTAATTTCAGTCCTGTTGACATCAGTTCCAGTCTGCAGCAAAGATATTGTTTTTACTCCAGTAACGGCGCCCCGAGTTTGATTTTCAATAACTGTATATTGTTCTGGAATAATTGTGATTATTTGGTAAGCTTTATTATTCATAAATGGTGGTGCAGGTACAGTAACTTCTCTTTCTACAGTGTTATTCGATTTGTTAATATTTTTTACAATTGAGATGGGCCAGTAGTCTGAATTCTTGTCCACATCTGAAATGATATTCCACACCTTATCTTTTGACGTGTTAACTATTTTCGTAGCATTGATGGTATCTGTCTGTTCAGCATAAGCAGGTATAATAGTGCTGGCAGGTCCAGCAAACAAAACAAGTAGGGTTGAAAATGCAATAATTACTACTGTTGTTACTGATGATATAATGGGAGCAGTTGATTTCACAGATTTTTCCTTTATTAATTTTGGTAATTTTATCATCCTGAAAATATCATACTTGATTATATTAACTATGTTGGACCTTTGAGACGTAACTATGTTACCTAAGGTATTTTATATAGAATATTTGTATATAATAATGTGTTTTTACAATGAAAATGAAAGTATTCCTAAATCTTTTTTACAAGATGGTCAAACGATACCCTAATCGGACATATGAAAACATTTTGTTACCAACAACAACTTGTCCTTTCTGAATGATTCATTGTGGTTCATGAATACCGTGATCGAATATTTATCAGGAAGGATATTCTCTTGAAACTTTGTGAATATGGTGAAATCAATCAAAGTAAGCTTATGAGTTACTGTGGCTTGAATAATGTTAAGCATAAAGAAATCTTGGATGATATGGTCAAAAAAGGGTTGATCAACAGAATGGAAGAAAATTGGGGTAGCAAAGTTATAATCAACTACAAAGTTTCAGAAAGAGGAAGATTAATTTTAAATGAGATTTTGGCACCTTATGAAGAGCTATTTCCAAGAAATAATGAGAAGGAGAGAGATTGATGAAAAAATCAAACAATGATGATAATGACAAAAGTAATTCTGATAACAACGATACAAGATCAGATTCTAGTATTTTTTACATAATGGATGGGATAATTGATCAGCTAAATAAAACCAAGAAACTTTTCATAATTATGTTAATAACCATTATGATTATACCTCCGATAGCATTTATGTTATCTTTTATGCTATTTGGATTTCCTTTTCATGATGACAACGATGATAGCAATTGGATAAACAATAAACCATGGAGTGACTCTGGCTCTAATTCTTCCTTTAACCCTTCATTTAGATATCTACCACTAATTCCAATTATTGTTGTTATTGTGTGGATGGGCATAGGGATCAGGCAATGGTTTATTCTTTCAAAATGGGATAAGAAATACAAGAAATATAAAGAATTACAAACAAAAATTAACGAAGAACTAGAAAAGGATGACAAATCTGAGTCTAAATAATTTTCAAAGATCATAAGACTGGTTTACTCAATTAATTTTTATAGATGCTTTGAAATAATATATTTTCTGTATTTGAAAAACTACGGTTCAAAATAATCCCTATATAATTAAAGGATTTGTAAACTATTCATTTTCCCATAATAAAGAGAATAGTCTATTTTATCATTTGACAAATATATCTATTAATAAGTTACCTAAACTATATAATAGTTCCTCACCTTCAATTAAGTATACGTTTCTTTTGATCGGATTCATTCTTTCAGTATTTGTAACGGTCTATAACCATTTTATTCCGATCTTCTGGAGATGTCAGGTAACTAAGTTACGTATCAAAGGTAAACAATGGTTATAATAACAATTTTGTAATATTTCAATATGACAAAAATAAATTCAAACAAAGTAAAAAAGAGACTGATACTACCTGTGGTTATTATAGCTGCAGTTGTTATCACAGGAGCTTTGTTAGTAAATCCCGCAATATCTTTTGTTACTGCCATTCAGTCATCAAATAAGACCACAAATGAGAGGGGAGAAGGGATGTTTGTCGAACAATCGCCAAAGATTAATGGTTCGATAAATGTCTTAGAAAAAGCACAAGCTGCTATTGAAAATGATCTAAAAACATCTTTCGTTCAAGCCGCTGATATTGCCGCAAGACAATCTAATAATGACATCATTTTGATGGGTGGTCATCTCGGGATGGAACAAGGATATTTAGTATACAAATTCTTTTCACTAAATCCTACTAACCATACCGGATACAAGACAATCGTTGATGCAGGAAATGGTGCTGTGCTGTTCAAAACAGAGGATATACAGATGATGAATTTCTTTGCCAAATCAGGAGACCAAAGTATGGAGGGATATGGAATGCCTGGATTTGCAGGTGAACATGGATACGGTTATGGACAAGGACAAGGACAAGGACTGGAAGAGGAACATAAGTCATTTGGATTTGGAGATTGGAAAGGCCTATGGGGATTCCATGGTCATGGTGATAAAATTAGTAACGGACCATGGCGCGAATCACCATAATAAGAATTGAGGTAATAACTGTAGTTGAGGACTTTTCATCATCATCATAACGACGATCTCCTTGAGTATAAAAAAGGTCCAGTAGTATGACTAATGTAGGATAACACCTACTTTTGTAAATAGTAAAAGTATTCAGAAAAGTCGTAAACAATCAGGTGCAAAACCGTTGATAATGACTGTGTATGTTTCCAGATGTCTCTTCTTGGTACTATATATCGTATGCTAATTTAATAATTTAATATAAATAATTCATTCAAGATCTATTTCATTGTTTTAATATCTATTGGAATGATGGTAGTACCCACAATAAATATCTCAACCCAACAAGATGCTATAGCTCAATCTCAATCTACAATAAACCAAACGAATCAAATGAATCAGGGCAACCAAACTAACGCATTAGATTGTAAAGCGCTCAGTTCACAAACTAGTAAAAGTGCTGTACCAATCAATAACCCAAACAAGGATGTTTGTGATACTATCATTTTGAGAACAGATCCCCTAATTATAGGTCAAAATGGAACCATCTTAAACAAATTCCTAGTTATAAACTCGATAATAGAAATAATGCATGCACCAGCTAACTTTTCCTCTGCTGCAGGAGTCAACAGCAATAATAACGAATCTAATCCAATGGTTGTAGTGATGGGTGAATTTGCATTATTACAAAGTGAGCTTAAACCCGCCTTGATGTCTTTATCAAAAGCAAACCTAAATGTAACTGCAGTACATAATCATCCAATTCTAGAAAAACCTCCAATGATATTTGTACATTGGAATACGATGGGCAACCTTGATACGGTTATGGGACAAATAAAGGATGTAGTAGCTGATTATGAGAAGATTCAGCTACAGTCAGGATCAAATCTAAACAATGCCTCCAATTCAACAGGAAATCCATTAGATCAAATAGGCAAAACCTTGGGAGGAGCATTAGGATTAGATAAATAGCAATCTCTTTACAATTTATGGAAATATTATAACCCTTATTTTATAAAGATCAAAGTCAATATAATTTATATTATCACGATCCGTGAAACGTGATTTAAGCAGGAAAAGATTTTACTAATACAAACTTGTTCATAAATACGTTCCTTCACGGATTTGACTTTACCTTAAGCAACTAACTTCATCTTAATTTCGAGTGGCTTTAAAGGAAATAGGATTGTATGATTCTATTATCGATATTGTTTCTCTATACCATATCAAACATTTCTAATGACTACAAATGTAAGTATTTGGCCTTATATGGGATGGATACTATATCAGTCGAGGAAATACCATTCATGTAATATCCAATTCTTCAGAAATATTAAAGAAATATTAGCAGTTGTGGGTAACTAAAAAATAACTGTAAGGGCTTTAAAAGATTAAGAGCTTGTAGCTCTCACCTAATTACAAAAGTAGGAATATCACACCAAAATTCGTCTAATACGTTGCCAAATACACATTTGATCTGTCTTGAATCACCTATATCAGGTGTAATTCCTACTGGATGCTCAATCTTGTCTAATGCGTAGGAGAACACTGATTTTATCTTCTCATCAATCTGTTCTTTGCTTACAAATGGATTAGCAAGCCCAGTCATATTGTCATTTGTCTGAGTTACTGTACTGTTCATTTGTACGTACCCAATAGTAGGAGATTTGCTGAAATCATCCAGCATGAATGCCATCAACACATCTTTGGCTTTGATAAAGTCAGTTGCTGTGCCGGTCATCGTATATGTTGTATCAAAATACGTTCCTATATAACTAGCTCCATCGATAACGGTAAAATCGCCTTCTGTAGTTTTTGCAACTTTAATGACATAATTTGACTGTGCGATTGCTGTTGACATTGATACACAAAAAATTAGACCCCACATAATTACAAGGATTTCAACCATAAGGACTATTTTGAATTTAATTCTCATATCCTAGGTCAAGAAGTGATAAATATAAAGATATCACAAAAAAGCCCTGTTTCAAGCTTCCAAACTGATTTAATCTTTTTTGATTTCATCCTTTTCATACTACATATATTATTATTGACAATAGATTGGATTCAACCTTGAATCGTATCCTCATGCGCCCCAAGCTCAGTGATCCCTTCTATGGTAGAAGCCTCTATTTTAGAGGCGTGTTATACCATACAATGTCCTTCAGGGATCCATGAAATAGATCGAATAAAGAAATTAGTGTCGATAGAGAGGCTATTATGAGCCAGTTCCGTGTTTGGCCTTTCCTCTCAACCATAATAATGACCTTCGGTGAACGGAACAGAAACCCGGGTCATCCTTTCAAATACTATTTTGTCAACATTTTATTTAAACAATGATTATCAATATTCTGTAAATTTTTCATTAATCAAATCCTATGTTGTGAGTTTAATTGATGTCTTCTTTCAATGTACTCATAGTTAAAGTATTGATAACTTGTAATCAGATGTTTTGAACAAACTATAAATGAATGCTCTCTCTTAATTGTCATTTTACTTGCTCATACTACAAATAACTCGAATTGTAGTTCTATTACAGAAAACCTTATGAAAAAGTCAAACCGCTCTTAATAATGTCATCTGCTGAAACGATAAGATAAACAATACAAAAATTGGCCGATACGTTTAATGACCCCCAGTAAGAGAGAAATATCTTACTTTGATTTTTATGACGAATCTTTGGTTACGTATGGTTTTCCTCCATATTTTTCAAATGATAAAGAGGGGTTTAAACAATTTATCCATCTTCTGTGGAAAGCGTTTCCTGATATAAGAATTACCTTTGAAGATGTAATTATAGAAGGGAACAAAATTGCAGGTAGATATGTTCTAGAGGGCACACATAACGGAGAATTTCTAGATCTTAAACCAACTAATAAGCAATTCAAAGTCAATGGAATGACTATATTTTATTTTCAGAATTCAAAATGTTTAAAGAGATGGAACATTGTGGATATGCCTGCATGGATGGAACAATTAAAAAACTAGGTACGAAAACGTAGTCCACTTTAGGTGTTCGAGCTAAATCTTAACCTTGGATTATATTCAACCTTGAATCGTATCCCCACGCGCCCGGACTGTTTCAATTATTTTATGATTACATATTTTATACTTCCGCTAGAGAATTCATTTGTCATAGATCAAAATATACTTGAATTGTCCATACCGAATTACTCAAAATAATCTTAAAATTCATTATTTTTCAGCCTTTATTAATAGAATAAATATCTGAATCAATCATTTTAGGACTTTGATGTTTTTCCTTTTAATCTGTTCCCCAAGGATTATCTATGACAAACCGCCAAGTTCCATCGTCTTGTTGACGGAGAACATCCGCAGATTTGGATGCCATATTAACAGGCTTGTTATCAGGTCCAGTTCCACTAAATGACCATTCAGTAGTCACTAAAGCAAGATCGCTTGCTTGAAGTACCCTCTTTACTTTTAGATCCAATTTGCCCTTCAAATCGATGAAACTACGTAGACTTTGGCGTACGGATTCTGGACTCTTTGCAAGTTGTCCTGGCTGAGTTGCAAAACATGCATCAGCCTCATAGAGCGTCATGAGGTCATCTAGATTCCCTGTGTTGATACCCTCAACTACTGAATTTAGTACATCTTCAGGTGTCATTTTTTTAGACATGCAGTGATTTTGTGATTGCTGGCTTTAAGTTTATCACGAAAAATCAACTACTGCTAGCTAGAAAGACAATGCCACATGCCGGTTATATTATTTATTGTATGCAACAAGTATAATTCAAGTCTGATTTGAAAAATATATTTTATAATATCTATTACTACATTCACCTGACCAGTTAATCAAATCTATTTTAAGATTAAAACTACATTATTATAAATTTGTACTATTCCATACTACCACAAGGAACTTAATCCTTATGGGTGTATCCAGCCGGAGATAAAATTTTGAGATGTGTCGAATAATTATGATTGGGCTCTTAGCTGCCTAGGGTTTATTTCATCCAATATACTGTATTAAAAAACTATTTTATTAAAAAGTATTATACCTATATTTTTTTCATCAATTGATATATTATCTAAGATTGAGGCCCTTTGAAACTAAATTTTTTTTAATATTCATCTACAATTCTTTAAATTCAATAACATCATACAACGATAATATTCATTAACATTAGAGATAACGTGGATAGTATATCGTCTTCTGTGAAACCCAAAAACAACCGGATTCTGATTATTTTTATATTCATGGGGATCTCCGTTATCATAGATTCTCAGATCGGTATTATCGCAGATTTTATTCCTGAATATATATCCTCTTTGCCTGCAGGATTATATTCGGCCGCCCAAACTGTTTCTCAGGATAATATACTTTTAAGATCAATTAGGAAATCAGTCACTGAACAAGCCAATTTTCTGGATGGTATTGGAACTGCTCAAAGAAATAAAGAGTTAGAATCCAGAGTTTTGAAGATTGCCAAGAATCTTGAAGAGGAAATCGAAGAAAAATCTGGAGTTGAAACGTCATTGACTGAAAATGAAGTGGTCGATTATGTACAATATGTTATCAATGAAATTCATAGAAAATAAAAATAATAAATGATCTTTTAAATCAACTGATTATTCGCTGAACTTGAGAAAACTTTATTATATATAATTGGATTGTGTTTGAACCTTGAACTGTATCCCCACGGATGAGAACTGTTACTAATAGACATCTTCATTAGATTATAGCATGTAGAAAGAAGCTATTTTTTAGAGGGATTGGATTCATAATAAATAACATAAAAGTAGATAACTACTAGAACCAAACATCAAATCAAAAATAATTAAAAAAAATGATAACGAATTTGCTATCTACTTGAAGTGACCTTTCTTCCATCCATCTTTATATCCACTATAAAATGCGTTCGATTCTCCGTTTGGATCATCTTCTCTTTGGTTAATAGTTACCAATGAATCCTGAATAAAATATATATGGAAAACTAGAATCAGATATTACTTAATATAAAAGATGTTATCTAAATTTGAGTCAAGAATCTAATAAATGGTTATTTAGATGGCACTATGCTGAGTGCTTGCTTGAGGTTTGTTTTTTGAATTAAGTTTACCATGCGAATATTTGAATTATGAGGAAAACTTTTTGAGATTAAGGATGTAGTAATGATATGAGTAGTGCTATAGACCATTTCTCTTCAACCTCTAGGGAGTATTCATTCTCTAGACCCGTCTATCCAGATCTTCTTTACAAGTTTTTGAATGATATAACGCCAAACAAGAATATGGCGTGGGACTGCGCTACTGGGAATGGACAGGCCGCCATAGGGCTTTGTAAATACTTCAAAAATGTAATAGCAAGCGATGCAAGTAAAGGTCAGTTGGAATATCAATTCAACAGAAATAATATTAAATATGAAATGTTTCCTGCGGAAAAAGCCAATATACAGGACAACTCTGTTGACCTGATAACTGTTGCCCAGGCTGCTCATTGGTTTGATCTTGATAAGTTCTATAAGGAGGTAACAAGAATAAGTAAGAGTAGTGGTGTCTTGGCTATATGGTCCTATGGTATGCATAAAATTGATAATAATATTGATAAGATCAGTGAAAAGTTAAACGTAGACGGAGATATCCTAGGAAGGTATTGGCCCAGTGAAACAAACTATGTCAAAGAAGATTACAGAACAATTCCTTTTCCTTTCAAAGAGATCTCATCCCCAAAATTTGAGATGACCGTAAATTGGAATCTTAACGACCTCATTAATTATATGCAAACCTGGTCTGCAGTAAAAAGATTTAATACAGAAAAAAAGTTCGATCCACTGAGTTTGGTTATGGAAGATCTGAAAAGATTGTGGGGGAAGCATGGCAAACGAAAAATTGTGAAATGGGATATCAATCTCAGAGTAGGAAAAATTCAAATTTAGTTATAATCATATAGCAGGAAAACCTTGTAGCCAAATTATTATAACCACACAGTATCAATTCAAACATTGTAAGAATATCTTTATTATTTAATTGCATTAGAACCCTACTACAAGAATCTTACTTTCATAGAATAGTACCATGGTATCCTGTATTCTAGTCATATCTCAATCACAATCTTCAAGTCAAAACAGCCAAGTAATACAGGGTGGTGATACAATAGGTTATGACAGCTTTGGTTGCTTTTTGGTTAAAAAGCCTACTTTAATAATCCGATTAGATTTTCTGGTCTATATAGAAACTATCATTATAATAATTGCAATTATTACTAAATTCATGATTGTGAATTTGATAATCTGAGTATAACACTTTTTATAAAAAAGATAGAAATATTTCTAATGCAATTAACGTCTAATTTAAAAAAATGGTAATTAAGAACTACGAATGATACTTTTAATTTTCTCTTTCATTTCAGGAGTCATATCCTCTTCTTTCATATTGTGATCTTTTTTGGCATGCTCCATTCCATTCTTCAATACTTCTTCCTCAGTTTCACCTTTAACAACGTGGTCACATTCAAATCCTGCTTCTCGACAGTTTATTGTTTTCATTAATTAATATTAAAAATACTATCTTATAACTACGATGATAGAAACGGTTCTTCTTCCTTCGAAAAAAAATAATTACAATTCATAATCTTAAACCTAACAGTTGTTATTGTACTTGCAGAAACCCCAAGTGTGAGGCTAACATTATAAATCTGATCCTACCCACACTATCAATTCAGGAGATTTTATAGACGTAAATTCTATTTGACGAACTATATCCCCACGCACCACGACTAACTACATGGATTCAAATCCTATGACTCGATTAATTATGATGGATTGGGAAGAAAGAATTGTCATTTGAGAAAGAGACAAAGTGTATCCTAACTACAAAACTTTGTGCGACTGTCATCAACATAATTAACTTTACTTAACATAAAAAACGCTCAATTATTTTAGAATTATACTACTAGTTTAGGAAGCATAATAATTTGGATCTTTAAAGAGGCATTGAATAAAACGTTAGCATGATAATTTTGATCCAATTTTTAGAAATATGGTAGGTTAACCCACAAAAAATAATAATCTATCATCTAACCAAGGATTATGGTAGACGGTATACCAAATACAAAATGTATTAGAGTAAAGTTACTCACTATGATATCTAAATATTCTACAAGATTTACTACATATGTTAGGTAGACACCTTATAACCGTAGCAAATTATCCCCTTTTTAAATATCTTTTACTAATCTTTAAAGCTGTTAGTGGTGTTACTTCGATATTATATCCACTTTTTTACTGATACGGTTTGTTGGCATTTCCTTCACAAATTAATAATTGTTTAGTCATCGGAGAGACCATTTATTCTATACTAAATGAAGATGACTTGAGTTGTCTTAACAAAACCTATAAATATTCTATCTACTAGAATGGAAATTGAATGGTCTATGAAATATTCTGTCAAATAGTAATCTGATTAGGATATAATGGAGATGGCGTTTAATTGTTTGTTATCTTTCTCTCTTTATTAATTATTTTGTTTAGTCTATTTTTCAATAATTACGCAATTGGACAGACTTTGGAAAGTATAAATGAAAAGTTTCATGTAACTAATCCCCAAATAGAAGTAGGATTAGAGCCAAATGAAGTAAAAGTCGATAAATTTTTAAACAAAGTATATGTGGCTAATGAACGTTCAAATTCTATATCAGTTTTAGACAGTAATTTGGGAACCTTGAAAGAAATTTTTGTTAATACCATACCTCACGATGTTGAAGTAAATGACAAAATACATCATGTCTATATTTCAGGTAAATCTCCTTCAGAAACTATCTCCATAATTGACGGCAGGACCGATGAGCTACTACAAAATATACCTTTGAATGAAGAGCCGCTTGATATTGAAGTCAATGAAAAAGAAAGTAAGTTGTTTGTGGCAGGAAAAGACGGTATAAGGATGATTGATGATAATGGCTCCAATCCTCTCAATATCGACTCAGTTAAGAAATATGATGTAGAGGCAAACTATTCTAAAATAGCAGTAGATGAAGAGGCAGAAAAAGTTTATGTAATTAATCAAGATCCACCCGAACTGCTCATTTTTGATAATGATTTGAAAATTTTGGAAAAACTATCCATTCCAGATAAAAAACAGCCGCTTGATATTGAAGTCAATGAAAAAGACCATTCTGTTTATATAATCACAGAGAAGAATTTTTACAAACAGTATAATGATACTAGTATGATGGGTGTCGTGTTAAATAACCCGCCTCGTACTTTAGAAGTCGACGAGAATTCCAATATAGTTTATGTAATTTCTGATCGCGATATTTCCATTATAAATGGCACTACAAATCCTAAAATTGACAAGATAATTCCTTTGTTAGGGCCGCTCTTAGAAATAGAAGTCAATGAAAATTCCAATATAGTTTACGTACTAGCTGAGCACGGCCTTTATTCGCTGAACGAAAAAACAACCAAACTTATTAATATCAACGTATCCGAACCACTTTCGAATATTGAAGTAAATGAGAACAGTAACATTATTTATTTGACTTCAGAGAATTCTGATAGCTTGTTTGCAATCCATGGTCCTAAACACAAGGTTGCCGTGGGAATTACATTTAATATATCCCCATTAAATTCAGGCAGGATTTTGTGTGGCGATGAGAAAGCTGAATATCCGGTAAATCAGTACTTGTATGAAGAACCAGGAATAACCTGTATAGCAAAGGCAAATAGTGGGTATGAGTTTGTAGGCTGGAGCGAGAATATCGATTCAAATACTACGAGGCCTCTGAAATCATGTGTAGAAGAATCCACTGGTCTTTTTGATCCAGTCATAGAACCGATACAAAAAACTTTGCAAATTTACAACGACACTGCGGAGACATCTTTATGCATAACCCAATATGGTACATTTACTGCTAGTTTTAGAGAATTGCCTGCTCCCCTTCCTACTACATACTGGATTCCTCTCTATGGTTTAATTATTTCAACTATCATTGGTGCATCTATTCCAAGTATTATAGGATGGGCTAAAACAAGAGGAGATATAAAAAAATCAAATCTTCACCGTAATAAAATAAAGTCTTTGTACGATGTAGGCAGACGAGATGATAATGATTTTGAATCACTCAACAAACTGAAAAATGAAATCTCTGATTCATTTTCAAAAGGTAAGATAAGCCAATTTCACTATTCGAATTTGAAAGATGAAATATCCATACTATATCAGGAGATATTTATGAAAAAAATTGATTCTATGTATGATGATAAAGAAATAGATCTTTCATTAAAATTAAAACTTGTAAGAGAGATTAAGGATGCATTTTCAAAAGGCAAATTAACCGAACTTCATTATAATTTGCTTATGAATAAAATTTCAGAGATGTAAAAATAGAATATATGCCATCTCCTTTATCTTAGTTATTTATGAAGTCTTCAAAACCAATACCTGAAGAATGGCTAAGTCGGTTTCGTCGATATTGCCAGATATTATTTATGTCATTGGGTCGTTACATTGGAAAAACAAAGTTCATGTACACATCTTGATAATTCTTTTAGTTTTACGGGCTTATGCAAAACCTTTGATATACGTGCTTCTTTAAATTCATCGCCATTGAGATATTCGTCATCAAAAAATCCAGTAATAAGGAGAATTTTTACAGAAGAGCTATGATCTCTTATTCTTTTAGCAAGATCGATTCCGTTCAGATTAGGCATTTTTAGGTCTGCAATTACTAACCAATATCCTTGAGGATCATCCTTAAAATGTTTGAGTGCTAAGAGCGGATCGGTGAAAGAAACAGAATTATAACCAGACCCTTCTAACAGTCTCCTAAAAAGACTTGCAAGTTCTTCATCATCGTCCACCACCATTGCAGCTGGGGGTGTGGACATGTCTTATAGTACGTGTCATTCTATATAAACATAAGATAAAAATTATTCTAAAAACAATTTGTAATGAGATTACTAATCTAAACGGTTTACTAGTGATCGAAAATCAATAAACGTGTATATTTCTTAGTTTGGTGGCGCGCAGTTACCATTAGGAACTTAATTCCGACGGGATAAGCACTGCTACTAATATATTGTGATTCTTATTTCAATCAAAGGTTTTGATCAATGAAGATAGACCGATTGTAGTATAAATTTAAGAGTTAAATGAATTCGGTTAATTAGAGAATAAAGAAACTTTGGTTTCGGTAAAATTAAATTACAAATAATACAGGAAAATTTATCTGTAAACTAGTCCTGCCGAAGTAGTAACATCAGACACGTTATTATAAGATTTATCCTCCAAATCACTTAACACATCTAAAATCTTTTCTTTATTTTGAACTACATGGTGACCTCGTACAAATTCAAGGATCTTGTTCTTTTCTGCTGGAAAATCTACGTCCTTTAACAATTGTCCAATCTCTGAAACTAGAGCGTAATTTTCTACATTAACTTCTTTTCTCTGACCCTCAACGGCATTTTGTTCATTTATCATCTTGCCTGTTTTACTTTCTGGTCCACCAGATCGCGGAATTTGGTCATTTTTTTCTTGGTTCATATCATGTATGTTCGTCAAATTATATAACCTTAATATTAATTGGAGTGGACAATTTAGTCGAATTGGATGAAACTTTCATTCTAACCAAATATTATAAAACTGTATGTGAATGAAGGTTAGCCATGGCTTTTAGTTAATGAAAATCTAGTTAAGTTGGAGATGATCGCAAAATGTTGATGGGCATCTTCACATTATGAGAATTCCTTCATCAATATAACCATTATAGTAGGTTAGACAACGTAATTACTCTTCATCATAAATAATGATAATAAAAGTTTCTACAGCTAAATTTTTTTACTAAAGTTATAATATATCATAACCAATATTTTATTGTGCTTATTGATAATAGCAGATCCGATACCATAACAAGAAGGAGTCGTGTTCTATAAAAAAAGTGCTTCCTAGTTATTATTTGATTATAAGCATATTCCAGATCTGTTCCAGATCTTTAAATTGATACTAATAGTTTTTTAAAACGAATAAACTCTTTTAGTACAATTGGAATATTTGATGCTAATTTTCTCTAATTAGCCAGAGATTTAATTAAAAGAATTTATTAACTTTATAACTTGGTATCAAATAGAATGCAGATTTAACTTCATCTCCAGTTATTGCTTTTTCTCATGTATCGAATTCAGCGCTACCAAATAGAACCGAAAATGCTTTACACCAGATTAATACCGTATTATACTTTGATAAGTCGGTATCAGGAGGTAGGTTGTAATTTTGATTCCCGTTATTAGATTTTAATTTCCCAAGATTGACATAGTCAGAAGCGCCCTTATCTGTAGATAGATAGACGTACAGATCAGGTCCATTTGTGACCTTCAGATTTTCTAGTCTTAATATATTACTATTATCCGACAAAGGGATTATCTTTGCTAGGCCTTCAGCATTATGGATACCATCATTAACCCCTACAAATGTTGCTGATTCTGATGATTGATTTGATTTGGTCGTGACATTAGTATGGAGATCATCATTTATCCTACTATTATTCCCCAATTCCGCAAATTGAACTAACATTTGGTTTTTTTGTTCATTAGTCATGCTTCTTGCCATGTTTGTCCTCTCATCCTCGGTCATCCTTGTGAATTCTTCAAATGCAACAGAATTATTGATATTCGGAGGAAGGGGTTCATTTACTTCTGTTGATATAAATAGGGGCGAAACCAAATAAAATGTTACTATAATTAGTGATAAAACTATAACTGAATAAATGATTTTCTTTAGATTATTTTTATTCAAACATTAGTAAATTATCTAAAGTTGCAATTAAAGATTACATAAAGTCCTTTTGGCCTTCCCATAAGATAGGATAGGCGCTAAGAATTCGAATATTCAAAAAGCCTATTTTGTTAATGGGGTCTCTTAGTACCGAGCTTTGCTTATGGGTATAACTCAAACTTAACAACCTAATATTGATAGGTTACTATCTTATAGTATCAGAAATCGTTATATTTGTTTTTCTATCTGACCGATCCAAGTTGGCAAAATATGGTGAAACCTTGTTCCTAGTAAAAATTTCAAAGCTTGTAAAAGTTAATTAAGCATATAGACCAACAATGTTTGTTACTTTAGTAAATAACCAAATCAAGAATTCAAAATTAGATATCTCATAATAAAGAGATTAATAAGGTAATAATAATCATATCACGTTCAGTTACTCATTATATAAATACGGAACAATGTTTGGCGGAACTTGAACTATAATCATGATCCACAAATGAATTAGGTAAAATCTCCTTCAAATGATTTGTTCGCTCCCCCTGACACGTACATACTGTTTTTGCTAGATGAAGAAGAAATACTATTAAAATCGAAGCTATGGGGTTACTAACAGTTAGATAACAACAATTGAATAAATCCTAAGGACTGATTTCGTCTCAAAGGGTTAGAAATTCTATCCTATATGGACATAGAAAATTCTACATTTGAATTAGAACCCTGCTACCATAGGAACTTAATCTCAACAAATGTGGACCGATATCTGTGTTTCTGATTCATAAAGGTTAAAGATGATGAAAATTAGACCTTCTGCTACCTTTATTTTGAGCTTTATACAGCCATTAGATCAACTGGACTTCGGCATTCTGTTTGCTTAATGTTATCTTTTCTATTTTCTAATATTTTCTGTATTCCCTCTAACATAAAGCTAGTAGAATCTGATGTAATCTTTTCTCTTTCTTGTAAACTTATGAAAGTGTTAGTCTGTATTCCTAAGTTGTATAGGCTGTTTTCATTAGAGTTTGTTTTGAGCAAAGATAAATCAGATATTATCTTAAGTAAACTTTCTTTTGATATTTCTCCTCTGATAATTGTTTTGCCGACGTATTCTTTACTATAATACATTTCGCCACCAATTTCTTGAATGTCAGTTACTTTGGCATTATACTTTGAAATAAAATCTTGCACTTGACCTTTTGTTCCAGTATACACTATAGGTATTATTGCATGTGGTCCTTCTATTGCATTATATTCCTGTGCTAAGACCCTCAACTCTCTTTCAGCTTCAAGTTGTTTATAGTCTACATATGCAGGACCCAAAATTTCATAACAAATACCATCAAGATTGACATTCACATTTTTCTTTTGGTAAAAAGTAAACGCTAATTAAAAGCTTATAGCTCCTACAATTATAAAGATTATGATTAGCGGAATTATTAGTCTTAACATAATCTGTTACTGCCTTTCTTCCTAACTATCAGCTATAATCCGTGTAGTATGTATATCGTCTTTCAACTTCTTTGTTATTCCCACTAGTTACACTATGGATTGCTTTTCGTAGTCCATTTCTAACATAATCTCGGAGATATTCTGTATGTGTATTTGCAGGATACAGATTAGATAGAACATACTCAAAATGTTTCATAAATTCTACCACCTTTATTCTGTATTCTTCTTTTGTCGGTCTCTTGTTGTCTGTTACCTTAAACCATGTGGTAGCACAGGGTGCCGCATAAGCTCTTGCCATGTCATCAATTACTCTATCAATTTCAAATAAATCTGGTTGCATACTATAATATACACAAGTCAAAGTAATATTCTTCATTGAAACAAAAGATGTTCCAAGATTTCCGCAACGGAAATAAAGTTATGGAGTCCTTTTAATCAAAAGTTATAACTTACCTAATTTTTTCCGAAATAGAAATAAGCATCTTCTTATCCTAATTGTCATAAGATGATAGATGAAATTGACAAAGTAATTCTTTCAGATTTAAGTAAGAATGCTCGTATACCCGTAGCTGAAATTGCTGGTCATCTTAAACAAATGGAACATAAAATAACAGAGAGAGCAATACGATATAGGTTAAGGAGGTTAGAGCAATCTAATACCATTTTGGGATATTCGCCGATCTTCAATCCCTCTCTTATTTCTGATAAAATCAGTAAAACTATATTATTAAAGTTCAAAATTACTAAGAATACTTCTAACCATTTAGATAGATTAAACAAATACATTGACGAATCACATTTCTGTTTATTTTCTGCTAGAATGGGTGGGGATTTTGATATGATATGTCATTTTGTTTTTGATTCTATAGAGCAATATGAATTAGAAAGTGACAATTTTATAAATCGCTTCACAGAATTAGTTTCAGAATATCGAACTTATGATTCTAAAATCATAAAAGCAACTCCTTATTCGATATTAGATGAGCAAGTATCAAACGAAAAGAAATTTAGAATTTACAAAATAATAAATTCAATAAGGAAATCAGAAAGCTTGAACACAAGCTTCAACTCACAGTAGACAGTTTGGTCAAATATTTTGATGCTACCTTTGCACGAATGTGGATGTTAGATAAAGATAACAAAAACCTTATCTTAAAATTCAGTTCAGGGATATATAGGAATATTACCGGCGAGTTTTCGAAAGTATCAATAAAGGTAAACAGTAAAATAGGTACAATTGTTATTAGAAATAAACCAGTAATTACAAATGATGTTATAAATGATCCAAGAATCAAATACCCCAAATGGGCGGAAAAAGAAAAGCTAAGATCATTTGCAGGTTATCCAATTACACATGCTGGAAAACCTATAGGAGTGCTCGCATTATTTAGTAAAAAGACTCTTTCACCTATTGAATTTGAACTACTTGGAATATTTGCTGAACACATATCAAAAGAATTATCTGCTTTTTACGAAGCTAAAGAATTGTTAAACATGACTTGATTCTACAATCTGTTTTTTAGTTGAATTACAAACCCAATTACCACTATGAACTTAATCCTCCACGGCGAGTACTGTTACTAATAATGATGGTGCTTCTTCTTTCATTTTGCAAACCTGGATATATTGACACAACCCTTTTTCAAATTTCTTTTAAAGATAAATAAGTATGATAACCCTCATATGCGATATGAGTAAATTTGATTATAGTACCGTAGAACAAAAAACCCTTAAGTTTTTAGAATCATTACAAGGGCCTCCACTTTATACTTTAACTCCTAATGATGCTCGTGCTGTTTTATCTGGTCTACAATCCAAATCTGTTCAAAAGCTTCCTGCAGAGATAGATAATCATACCATCTCAAATGGTCCAAATGGCGAGTTACAAATTAAAATAGTTAGACCGGAGGGCAGTAAAAATGAAAATCTTCCTGTTGTGATGTATTTTCATGGTGGTGGATGGATTCTAGGTGGATTTGATACACATGAGCGATTGTTAAGAGAACTTGCAAATGGTGCCCATGCAGCTATTGTATATGTTAATTATTCACCCTCTCCTGAAGTAAAATATCCTATACCAATAGAAGAAGCATATTTTGCTACATTGTGGATTGCAAAAAATGGTCAAACTCTAAATCTAAATACATCTAGAATAGCTGTGGCTGGTGATAGTGTAGGAGGAAACATGGCTACTGTAGTTGCAATGCTGGCCCAAGAACGTAGTGGTCCCATCATAACTTTTCAATTACTTTTTTATCCAGTAACTGATGCGAATTTTGATACTGATTCCTATTTGAAATACCAAGAAGGTTATTTTCTTACCCGAGAAGCCATGAAATGGTTTTGGAATAATTATCTTTCAGATGATGCTAATAGAAAAGACCCGACTGTTTCTCCCTTGCAAGCATCGATGGAACAACTTAGTGGAATGCCTCGTACACTTATCTTAGTAGGGGAAAATGATGTACTACGTGACGAGGGAGAGGTTTATGCCCATAAATTGATGCAAGCTGGAGTTCCAACTACTGCCAATCGATATCTTGGTACCATTCATGACTTTGTAATGTTGAATGCTATTACTGATACACCAGCTGCTAGAGGAGCAATTGATCAAGCTTCTCATATGTTAAAAGAGATATTATATGGATAGTAAATCGTCTAATTTAGGCATAGTTTAGTTTCTTATAAAATTTATCAACGACGATTTGATTCAATAAAATAATACTTTTTGCCTAGAAATCAATAACTGGATAATATTTATGATATTATCACAATTCAGTTCGGATAAAATCTGTGATTTTATAATTATACAGTATCCGCTAGACTTGACATATTCATTAGCACCCACTTACTTCGAGTAACTTGATCCCTACGGATGAGGACTTTTGAAATATCTTATAATTAAGTTGAATCGCTGACAAAAGCTTTTTTGTTATATCAGACAAGTTAGTCCTGAGCAAGGAAAAGACAACCATGCTCGCATACGACAAAGTGAATACAGATAGTTGCATTTATGTTATCTCTAACAGAGATCATTCGTGGCACCATGTGTCTAGTTCAACTAGTTCAAGCCACAAGATTTCCTTAGAGAGCGGGTCCTAATGCAAAAGGAACTCTTATCTACATTGGTACGATTGATATTTTATGAAAATTATTAGTGCCACTCCCGAAATTCCTAGTATGAGCAAGGAGGAAGTAGAGAGATTCCTTGAAAATTCACTGAATTTGCAGTTAGCCACCATCGATGAACGAGGTGATCCAAATATCCAACCAGTTTGGTTTTACTATGACAAAGATGGAGAAAAACTCTGGATAAACACATCTAAATCAGCTAGAAAAACTCAAAATATCCAAAAAAGGTCAACTATTTATTTTTCCATTGATGATGAAAATCCTCCCGTCAGGGGAGTTAAAGGTAAGGGTATTGCCACGATAATTGAAGATCTAAAAATAGTCAATCCACTAGGAGACAGAATTAGTTTGAAATATCTTGGTACACTAGACCATCCTATTGCAAAAATGATTTCAGAAGATTCAAAGAAGGGAGAAGTTGTACTTGTTGAAATTAGTCCAAAGTTCTTTTCTACTTGGGATTATGGTAAAATGCAGTTCTGACCTACTTATAACAATATTTGTTTACAAGTTTTTTTAATTATCAAAGTATATAGATATTAGAATCCCATTTAATATACCGATATCAGCACTCATTCCCATGTAGAGGACTTGTAGTTTGAAATATCTTTTAAATATTCTAAAAAAATTGGGGATACTAGTCGGGTATTTTTGCTGGAACCCTAGCATACATCGTTTTTCTTAATATAAACGCAAATCCAATAGATACTGCCGAAAGTAATACCGCGGTAAAAAAAACTAGGTTGTATGACTGAGCTGATGGATATAATTCTACTGTTCCAATATTCTCATGATCTGCCATATATACTCCAGCCAGTGCGGGGCCTATTGCCATACCTATGAACAATAATAGTGCACCAATTCCTACTGATATTCCCGTAAATTCTCTTGGGGATGATGACACTATAATATTCCACGTTGTGGTCATTGTAAGCGATAGGCCTACTGCGATCGTGGCTAAATTTACAGAAACTACAAACTCCGTTGAATGAAATATTAGTAATCCAAATGTACCAAATAGGCTAATGATTCCACCAATTATGGCTGGTTTTATATTGCCAATTTTGTTTAGAATAAATGGAGTAATGCTTGCAAACACCAAGAAACTGACCATAAAAGGTAACTGAACGTTTGCGGCGTCTATCGAATCACCTCCGAAACCCAACGGAATTGGACTCCTCACCAACTGGACTATTGTTGGATAAATCATGAACATAGCGATTCCTGTAGATATTAATAGTATAAATGAAGGTAGAAGAATTCCATCTCGTAATAATCTCAAGTTAACGAATGGAGGTATCGCCCTTCTTTCTATTACTACAAAGATAGATAATGAAATTGCAGATATTATGAATGCTCCCGCAATTTGTAATATATTTTCATTATTTACGCCGATTTGTATGATTGTAAGTGCAATAAGAAATGAAGCAATTGTAATAGAAAGAGCCACTATACCTTTAATATCTATTGAAAACGGTCTTCCTTTTTTCTCTGATACATCTCCTGGAGTCTTTGAATTATTTGATAGATTTGGTACATTGTATTCCTTTACAAATCTTGCAATCAACAGAGTTACCACAATGGAGAAAGGTATTATAGCTAGGAAAGTAGCATGCCAACCAAAGGTTTGGATTATGCTAGCACCAACCAATAGTCCAACTACTGAACCAGCTGAATACGCAGATCCAAATACCCCTACTGCTATAGATAATTTAGCCGGTGGAAATGTATCTCTAAGAAGACTAAATGCAGCTGGAACTGCTGCTAACCCCACACCTTGAATAATTCTTGTAATAAGTAGAAAAGTTATGTTATCTGCTAGTCCGCCAGCCGTGAGTCCTGCTATATATATTACAAGTAATGATAGTAATACTTTCTTTTTTCCAAATAGATCAGAAAGTCTACCAGCAATTGGAGTCATTACTGCAGCTACAATTAAGTAAGCACTAAATATCCATGCAGCCGTTCCATAAGAAATGTTCAAATCTTTTATTATCTCTGGTATTGCAGGCAGAAGCATGGTTTCTGAGAAAAAAACTGTCAATAGAGTGCTACTAAGAATTGCTAAAGTTAACCACGCATGACGACTAACAACCGTCGTTACGTTGATCGTATTATTTTTTTCAGTTCTATCTTTAGTCATGCCTACTTACCTTATCTCATTAACTATAATAAGGTAAGTATTTAAAATATTAGGTGACGATTTGGTAAGTTGATAGAAATTGAAGGAATAAATAGTATTAAAAAGAGATATAAAAAGTTGCCTCATAGATTCTATATACAGTAGTGATTAAAAGGATGTAAATATTATTTGTTCCAAATAGCAGATCCACCAATTCCAATTAATTCCTGTTTTGCTTCCTGTAAACTCTAATTAAAGTTCAAATCTGGGACTAGCAGTTTTAAATCATATAAGAAGATCTGTTAATTACATATACTTTCTAATAGATTTGGCGGTTATCTTTTCAATCTTAACCGGATCGGGATTGTCAAATATTTGATCACAACAATATTTGACAGAAAACAACGCCATCTGTTCCATTATTGGTTGTAGCTCTTTTCCCTTTTGAGTAAGATAGTATTCTATCCTAATTGGAGTCTCATTATATACATGACGTTTAATAAGACCATCCTTTTCCATTTCTTTTAGCCGTATTGACAAAGTTTTTGGGTTGATCTCTTCTATAGAATTCAAAAATTCGTTAAATCGTTTTTGTTTATCGTAAAGCATATTGCGTAATATTAAAAGAGAAAATTTTTTACCAATTATATTAAAGGTGTTAAACACAGGACAACATTTGCATTCCATATCCTCTATTAGCTTTTGGCGACTTGGATTTCCTACCTTTTCTTGATACTGTTCTGAGGTTTTGAGTTCTACCAACTTAACAACCCTATATTTACTTACATATTAATCACTTACCAGTTTATATACTTACCATATTATAGTTAATATCATAAAGTGATATATTCAATGATAGAAAACCGATATAACTCAAATTATGAAATTTCCTATAGAATTGGAGAAGAAGCAGGATGTACTCGGATTAGCACATGGGTATTTGAGTGTCATCCTCATACAATAGATAATGTTTTCAACAGCCGTTCTTGCTGTGACATAGATCCTATGAAACAATTAAGAAATTATTAGAAAGCTAATTTTTTACAGCACTAAAAGAAATTTATATGAATAAAATGAAGAAAATAATAGAAAGAGAATGGTGAAGAACCATTGACAGAACGACTGAATTAACTATTAAATCTATTGAAAAACAATGGCAAACCTGCGTATTACCATCAGTTACAAAGAATTCTATGAAGAATTATGAAAGATGGTTACGTCTGATAGCAAACAATAACGGTAAGAAGGTATTATTTTAATTGCATCTATTTTTGTATGTCTATATATTAAATATCAATTATTCAAAATCAAACATGTCATCGATTTTTTCATTTTCCTTAAATGGCTTTTTATAATAATAATATTCAAGTTTATTCTCAACATTTTCGTCATTAGAATTCTCTTTGGGTTGAAAATCTTGATATGTCGTATTATCTTTGTCACCATCTTCATCAATAAAGTCAAATGTATTTTCTGAATCATTCTTGTCTAACCAAATACCCTCACACTTTGGACATTTATCCACTTCTTTGTCGTATAGCGGTGTTATTATTAATTCCAAAAAGCAATGAGGACATTTCATTTTTTGCTAATTAATATTTAGATCATTCCTTATTAGCTCCATATTAAAGTCAATAGCAACAAGATGGTGCGTATAAACAAGTATTTATCGAAATTAGTCTAAAGTTCTTATCTACCCGGCATTATGGTAAAATGCAGTTCTGACTTGATTACGGTTAGAGAGTTTATCTTGTTTTTATGTTGATCGTTGGATTTTAGGCGATTTATTTAACTAAACAAACAAGTTTAAAATACAATTTTATCCATATATGCTCTGTCTATCTATACCTATTAAGGTTTGATGTTAGAATATTTGTATTGTCAAATGAAAAAAGCAATGAATCTATTTCTCATACAAAGAAACTCGAAAATCGCATAGCTATTGTTACTGGATCTGATTCTGGCATAGGTCAAGCTATAGCTATTGCATTTGCAAAAGAAGGTGCTGATATAGTCATAACAAGGCATAAAGATACAAAAGGTATAGAAGAAACTAGAAAAGCTATACAGAAAACAGGACAACGTGTAATTATCGTTGAACTTGATCAAAAGTCTTTATCTGATATAGAAAAGGTCTATGAGGAAGCAAAAGAAAAACTCGGACTCCCTACTATTCTTGTAAATAATGCCGCAACAGATAGTACTGGAAAGCATGTAAAGGATATGTCTATTGAAGAATGGGATGAAAAAATTCGCACCAATTTATATGGGCCTTTTTATTTTTGCAAGTACTTTTTAAAAGAATTAGAATTGTCTAACAATAAAAAGAATGCCTCAATCATAAATATAACGAGTGTTCATCAAGAAATCCCTAGAGTGGGAGCATCTGATTATTGTGCCGCTAAAGGCGCTTTGAGAAATCTTACATACTGTTTAGCACTGGAAGTAGCAGAAAAAAATATTACTGTAAATAATATTGCTCCAGGAATGGTTTTAACACCCATGAATCAAGAAGCGATAGATAATCTTCAGGTAAGAAAGGAACAAGTCCAGTCGATCCCAGTAAAGAGAGCAGCAGAGCCAAACGAAATTGCACATGCTGCAGTATTCTTAGCTTCCGATGATGCCAGATACATTCATGGTACAACTTTATTTATCGATGGGGGGTTAATGCAATACCTCGGCCAAGGCGCTTAATTATGCGGTGGCCAGAGTGTAAATGTCACTGACTCATACATTTGGATATATAAAATAAATGCCCTCAAATTTTGGAAATTTTTTAGTCAATTAAAAATTTTTTGAAATTTAACATTATTAAATACGTTCCCTTTTAAGGTTAAAAACAAAGATTACAACCTTGGGCTTCAACTATTTCTATTGTCTATATTCCTATGATACTGGAAAGGGAAAAACTAAATAGAAAAAGTGTCAGGTTCTTTTAATATATTAGGATCTAGTTTCGTAAAACTATATCTTTTGTTTTTACTTCATTATAAACTATTTCTTAATTTTTAAAGGATCAAAATAATCCATGAACTATTTACCTGCGTTACTGAAACTCCATAAGGATTTATTATTTATAAAATAATGTATGAATTTTAGCTTTCATATATTTTGAAATCCTTGGTACAAGTACTTTGATTTCGTGGATCAAATAAATTTTATTTAGTCGGTAAATTCTTTATAAATAAAACAAATTGCAAGACTTCCTAACGTGTCGACCCATAAATCTACAAGCATGTCTAGGGGTTCTGTCTGAATGAATCCAGTTGGACCGTGAATGCTTACACTAATCCATTCATAAACTTCCCATAGCGTAAATCCTATCCAAGCTGCCCCTATACTAATAGGAAAATAATACCTTCTCTTCTTTGTAATCATAAAATTTAGAACAATTGCCGTTATTCCCATCGCAGATAACCCGTGAGTAATACTATCAATAGACGTTGTATCGTAAAGATGAAATGTGTATTCTGATAGAAAGTGTGTACCTAATGCTGCACCTCCGATAAAAAGCGTAAAAAATAACCATCCTTTACTGGTGTCAACTACCTTTTTTCCAATGAATTTGATTTCTATGCCGCTGTGCTCATTGTGATGTTGATGTCTTCGATACTCTTTTTCAGTTCTCAATGCAAAGTATAAGAATAAAAATCCAACGATTAGAAAAACGATTGAAATAATGGGATTGGAAAGCCAGTCTGGTCCATGCATGAATTATATAATCTTAATCAACAAAATATTTAATTTAGTCGGAAAATTCGATTTTTTAAGATCTTTTGTACTTCTTTAAAACATAAAGCTAGTCGAATCTGATGAAATCTATTCACTTTGTATTTTCACACGAATGTAATGCAGCATCTGCAGATTTATTAATTATAAGTGACGGAGCTAATGTCATAGACATTACAGCAAGTGATATTACAAGTAACTTTATTGTAATTTCATTAACTCTTGATTTCAGTTTATTTAAAAATATTTTATACTTTATATTTTGAATACAAGTTTTTTTAATTATCAAAGTATATAGATATTAGAATCCTATTTAATATACCGATATCGGCACTCATTATCCCAGAGTATCCCTTTGAGATAAAATAGGAGAAAATATGTATTATTTATTTTTGGTTTAACTAGTTAGGACTAAAGAACCTTTTAGCTTCAACATAGGCGTCACCTAGTACTTCTGAAGTTTCGTTAAGAAATGTTCCTGCTGTCTTTGATGTAACAATTTTTTCCGTAACATTACTTACGAATTTTCCAGTCTCTGTTATAGCTCCTTTTATTGACTCTGAGGCTTCTGTCTGTGCCGATGTTGTCTTTGCTGGGGTCTTGGTGAAAGTGTTAGTTTGGTTTATTGTTGAATTTGTCTGGCCTGGGTTTATTGTTGAATTTGTCTGGCCTGGGTTTATTGTTGAATTTGTCTGGGCATTCAATATATTCAAAGTGCCTGATGCTGCTATCAATACTGTCCCAAAAATAAATAAGATTCCAAAAACTACTTGTATTTCTTTCTCGCGTTTCATTTTATTCCTACGCTAATAATATTACATTTAACCTTATATCCTTATATCAATAAGCTCCTACGATCATGTAGACGATAACAATTTTTACAACCATAACTTTAATTTATCCATAGACCAAGATGGGAACAAGTATGCGAAATACAGAGATAAACAATTCTACTCTTTTTTGTAATTCTCATCTTTAAGACTTATTCACGATTCTTGGGCTTAATTACATTAAATCCATTAATTATTAGAAATTCTATTTGGTTTTATGTCCCACAGGGACGAAGATCTAGCCATAGTTTTTAATTCTTCTTATGATCATCTCATTATCATTTCTATATGCACTAATAGACAATGTTGAGATAATCAATGGCCAACATTTTATTTGATAAAATCGTCTTTTACATTTTTAACTTTAACCCAAAATGAAAAAATTTATAATTTTTAGTCGTCGATATCAGAGTATTTGTATTTACGTTCTGAATCTACACAGTTTTCAACAATTGTAATTTTGGCAATATCTTTAACATCACTGTTTCAATGATTTTACTAATTCGGAAGTTGGCTCGGTCTGAATAAAATTCAATTCACTAATTATTCATGTTGGCTAGTCATGGGTCTGTGCAAAATATTTGCTAGCATAGGATTATGGTTTATTTTCCTCCCAAATTAGCAACTATAACATTATATTTTTAATACATTGCAAATATTAATTAATTAGTATGAAAATAACGAGTAAAATAACAACATCTGTTTTGTATGTCTTGTCTATTGCACTACCTTTTTGTATAGTCGAATCTATGCCCGCGTCTATGGCTCAAATAAATAGTGAAGATGAAATGAGTGAATCATTAATATATGATAATCCAAACCTGGGATTTACATTAGAATACCCTTCTGATTGGATTAAAGAAGAAAGTCTATCCTTTATATCACCAAGATTATCGATATCCGACGAAGCCCCGGAATCCATAGCTGTAACTACAGAACCCAATCTTTCAAATCTTACGTTAGAAGAATATAGTGATTCATCTCTGAGTATCTTAGAAAGCCAGTTTTCCAACTATACTCTAATTGAGTCTTCTAATTCTACTCTATCTGGATACCCAGCACACCAAATAGTATATACATATACTTTAGAAGGTGTAAATCTAAAAAACTTGCAAATTTGGGCCATAGCAGATGATATGGTTTATGTATTAACTTATGGTGGAACTACTAAAGAATTTGAAGATTCATTGCCTGTCATTCAGAATATGATTGATTCATTTGAAATAACAGAAATACAATAATCTTTATTTTGTATTTAGATACAAGAAAACTATATTTCTTCTGATTTTTATTTTATTATAGAGACTTTACCATAAGGAATTAATCCTGACCGGAATCACGATGTCTTTTTTAATCGATTCAACGGATAATATGTTGTTTCTGGAAATTGATAGAATTTAAAAATAATGGTACTACAAAAATAACAAATTGATATCAAAAACAGGAAAATCCCCTGTAGATCTTCTTATCATACTCTATTTTAATAATCCACCTAATGAATCAGTTGCTTTTTGTGATAGAGATGAGTCCGATGAGGTGGAATTGTCTGTAGTTGATGTCGAACTATTATCTGTTCTTTGACTATTATCATTTCCGGTCAGTAACTTTGTTGCTTGATCTTTAATCGCGGATAAGTCTTGGGCCAATGCCACCTGGTCCAATGAATTGCTTACTAAAGAGGCTGTCAAAATAAATGACAGCATAAAATTTGCAATAATTAAAATTTTCATCAATCTTTTTCAAATTGTATTGTTTATAATACTATTTAAGCGGCACAAGATAGTAGTATGTTACTGATACATTATTTCACTCGGATATAGAAGTCGAAAGTTTTTCTATAGGAAGAATGAAAATTACTATAATGAGTTTTTACTATTGTACGGTACATTCAAAATTATTATATGGATAATTATCTATTAAATAATTAATCAAGACATCATAAAATTGCCATCTTGTTGGACAATTGTAATTTATGTCTACATATATCTCATTGACTTGTAATTTTAACATACTTTATAAGTATCTAACAGACGCTGCAGCCATAAATATGATATGCCTAATATAAAATGATACACAGTTAACTAAAGATAAGATAAATGCAAGAGAACAATAAAAATAAGAAGGTAGTTTCTGACAGTGAATTAGAAAGGCAAAGAATGATAGATGAAGGTGGTGCCCAACAATATGGTAGCAGCGATAAACGTAAAACAAAAGACGACAATGTTTTAATTGATTCGGAACATTAATCAAAATACCGTAACATAATAAAAAAAGAAATCGACTAGATGAAGAAAGTAGTCTATAAAATTGAATCAGGTCCAGAATAACGATATTGTATACAAACTATACAAATTAACAGATTAGAGGATCATGGAGCAATTATTTTAGTAGATGAATATCGTTCAATAAATCTCGTCGGACCAAAACTCCACGAATTCCTGGACTGTTGGATTTCAAAGATATAACGTTCATATGAGTGTCAAAGAATCAGAATAAAAAGACAAACTCAAATGAAATTACCATGAAGGAAATGTTTTATCAAACGATAAATCAAGTATTTACTTTAAAGGGTTCTTCTATATTCGCAAATTAGGTAACAACAATTATCACTTATCCTTGGAAAGCAATTCATATTGATCAATTGCTTTTTTCGTAATAAATACGTCTTCTACATCCTCGGGATTAACAAAAATGTAGTCGTTTCTAAGTAAGATATCTCTTATATGTTGACGCAATTCTAAGTTTGAATGGTCAAATTTATTCTTGGTATCCTTCTTACAAGCTTCCGTGTAAGCTTGTCTAAACTTAATCGAAGCCTTTAAGTTGCTTTTTGTCTTTTCAATTATAGTTTTTGTTACAAGATAGATTAACCGTCGTACCTCTGGAGAAACATCATCAGATATCATATTTACTGTAGATTAAGATCTTATTTAATTACTATACTAAGATTTTCAACTACCGGCTGACCCGGGGATTAGGTAGATATGTATTGTAAAAGCAGAAGAAAAAGTTAGCTTTGTACATCGGTCCATATGGTAAGGTGTATCGCAATGCATTGTATTGTAAAACTTAATAAATTCTAATATGTTGTAGAACTTTCCCAAAAGATTATAGTCTTTCATACTACTATACCTAATTCTATCATTCTATCTAGATTTGTTATACGAGTCCTATCATCGTGACCGCATTATCCTATTAAAAGGGGTAGCAGGTATTATGATAAGAAATTGACAGTGATTTATTTGAAACGTTATCGAAATCGTTAATTGACACTTTCTAAATAAAACGACATATAGAAATTTACTAAATAATTGTCAGCATAGATCTTCATTATTGAAGTAGCATTGTTCAATTATCTTTAATTATAACAAAAATAAGGATGCCTTAAATCTGATAATGTAGATGAATGTCATATGACTAAAATAGTTAAGCTTCAAGTCATATCGCCACCAAACACCGAGACGAAGACACTTTTTACTATGGATGATAATGATGTTTTATTCAAAGAGATCGTACTAGAATCCCACATATGTGGGTATTGTGGATTTGTTTTGGCAGAAAATGTAATGGTATATAATTATCGCGATATAATATTGCAATGTCCTAACTGTAAATCTTATAATGGAGCGCCGACGAGTGACAATTTTTAATAACCGGTTTGTATAGGCCTGTCATTCCTAGGTTCATAGTTACGAGAATTTTAACTCCCTTATTGGCCTCCCGTAATAGGCATTTTTACTGATACTCATTGCTGTAGAGCCTAAGGTCGTTATGAGAGTTTATCATCAGGTCTTGGTTGGTATATATGATTATTATTATTAATACTAAATTATTTATCAAAACTTAACCTAATTTGATAGGTAAAGTTTTGTATTTGGAATCAATTGAGGCATTTTAAATACTTTGTTCCATATTTAAGAATGATGAGTGAAGAAAAAGAAGTTTATGCACAAGATAAAATCGTAGAAAAAATACATAAAGAAGAGGGGTTAGATGAAAACGACAATAACTATAATGTTAGTGAAGCATTAAGCGATAGTAATCAACAAGATGCTGAAAAAGATAATACTGCCACTTAGGGCAACATAGTTACCACTTTGCCTCTCAAAGGCATATGAAAAATAGATGATTTAGAGGTAAAATTGCATCTGAGACATATTACCGATAGAAATACTCCATTTAAATACGCTCAGGATCAAACATATTATAATAAATCTAATAGCGCCAATTATGATTATTTTTCAGTGTAAAAACCGTCGCCAATCATTAATTTATCTAAATCTTATATGAGTCGTATAAATCACAAACCTATTATATTACTCTATTTGTTAAAGGCAAAGTAAATGTAATGGTGGCTCCGATACCATCTTTATTATTTTCAGCCCAGATTTTGCCTCCATGGGCTTCTATAATATTTTTTGAGATGTATAATCCCAGTCCTGTACCCTGAAAAGATTTTGTCGCAAATTTAGTAAACAATCGTGGTAATATTTCATTATCTAATGCAATACCTGTGTCTTTTATACTGACAATAACTATATGTTGAGAATCATAATCGTCTCTGGTAGTGGTAATGGCGTTAATTGTCTTTTCAATACTTATTGATATTACTCCTCTACCTATATCTTGTTCTGAAATTGATTTAATAGAATTATCAATTAAATTAGAAATTACTTGACCTATTCTTCTACTATCTGCATCCACTAGATATTCGGTATCAAAATGGTATTCAAATTTAATTTTCTTTGTATTATCCGAGATGTGTTCTAATTCTTTGATAATATTCACTATCAATTCATTAAAGCTAAAAACCTCTTTATTTGGTTTAAATAATTTACTTTCAAACTTAGTTACGTCCAAAATTTTTTCATTCAAATAGGATAATTTCTTTGCATCTTTTACTACTCTGTCCAATAATTCCATATGATGTATGTCTTTTGTCTTGTCTCTGACATATTCTGTTAAACCTATAATGGGAGTAAGAGGTGTTCTTAAATCGTGGGCTACTATGTTTATGAATTCCTTTTGCATTTTGTCATGAATTTTTAATTTTTCATGTGCATCTTTTAGCTGTTGATAGATCTCTGTTTGTTTCCAAAGACTATCAAATATTGCTACATAGGATAATACAGTTGGTTTGCTATTGGAATACGTTACAAATCCTATAGCTTCTGTTATTATTTGTTTTGTATCATCTTTAGTTTCTGCAACGAGAGACTGCTTTCTATCTATTACCAAAATTGATACTTTCGATAATGGTTCAATGCACCGGACTACAAAATTAGATTTATTTAGTTTAGTTATCATCTTCTCTATTTCATCATCCTTTGGGGTTAGAATTTTGATATTTATCCATGGTTTCGACTCTCCCAACTCCTCTAGTATCTGAAAGGAGCCGACCTTAGCCTGTCTGAGAAATGCATTAGAGGTAGACATTATTACTAATATTTCCGATTCAGCAGACTTTAAAAGATCAAAGACTTTCCTTTGTATATCTACAGGGCTATTCCTTGATTGCATAATTTCAGGAACAATTCCATCTTCTATTTCCCTTATCTTCTGTAAAAAAGGTTCCGCCTTTTTCCAAAACATTTGAAATATGTATTGCTGTTGTTCTATTACTTCCCTTTCGTTGCTGTATATAACAGGATTCAGAAGCTTTGTTTCTCTCCATGTTGTCATACCTAAAAATTCTGTATCATTTACACATACGGATCCCTTGACTCCATCAAGATGTCTGAGCTCACTTACAATCTCGCTAAGCTGTTTACAGTATTCAATATTGTCTTTTGTAACCTCTGTGATGAATCGAATTTTTGCTCCTCTATTTCTTGCTTTTACATAATTATTCTTATAAATATCCGATTTCATAATTACAGAAGGTCCATTCTTATCTACGCAAATGTCCATTCTTTCCCTAACATTCTCTAAAAAACGGATTCCGTAACTTACTGCAGTATCCATATCATATATCAAATCAGTTTTTCGATTACGGAGTGTAGTTTGTCCAGAGATTGTCAACTATTGTACTAAACAATAACGTCGTATATAAAAATAAAAATAATTTCATTGATCTGAGCAAAGTAACATATGGTAAAAATATGAAGTTAATGTTTTATACTCGAGAAGTAAAATGAAAATACTGAGAGTCGAATATAATCTTAGTTAATTAAGTCGAATTGAATTAACTAACACTTTTTAAACTTTTCAAGATAAGATTAAGATTAAGACTTAAATTGTTTTTATATCCAGTGACTACAATAACCTTTGAGTAGTGATATCGAAAAATAATGCCAAACCTGCAAAATCAGAAATTCTATACGGCTCAGAGAATGCCGTAGAGAGAGGAATTAGGTTTATGCAAAATACCATAATAAAAATGGATATCACATTCGACCATAAGGCTCCGTCTATAGTAGTTCAGCTTCCCGATTATCGTAACGGTTATAAAGATATTTTAGCGAGAGGGGGAAAAATTAGATGCATTACTGAAGTTACTCCTGAAAATATACAATACTGTAAAGAATTATTAAACTTGGTTAGTGAACTACGGCATCTAGATGGCTTAAAGGGGGGCATTGCAGTCAATGAGTCTGAGTATATGGCTACTACAGTACTTAAAGAAGCACAGCCATTAACCGAGGTGATATACAGCAACGTAGATGAAGTAGTTGCTCAGGGGCAATATGTTTTTGATACCCTTTGGAGGCACGCTACGCCAGCATTCAAAAGAATCAGAGAAATTGAATATGGAATAGAACCAATTAAAACCGAAGTTTTAGAAAGTCCTGAAGAAATTGCCGATAAAATTCATAAAATAATCAAAGAGTCAAAGTATCTACGTACATGTTCAACCATTGGTGGTATGCAATTAAGTCATAAATATCATCTTAATATCAATAAGAACATAATACGAGATCATCAACAAAGAAAGCATAGTGAACTCAGATGGATTACTTCTATAAATGACGAAAACGATATCAATATTGCCAAGTTATTTATGAAAGATGGGATAAAAATAAAACATACATCAGATAGGCCACCCATTAATTTTGTTATAAGCGATAAATGTTTTGCATCTACAACAGAAAAAATGATAGGTGGGGAAATGTTTCCAAATTTAATAGTAAGTAACGATCCACTATACTTGGAGTATTTTTCTACAATATTTGATAATATTTGGGAACAATCTGTGGAAGCAAAAGACAGAATAAACGAACTAGCGGATGCCGATCTTTTTAAAGCAAAAATAATATCAAATCCTGATGACTCCTTAAGACTAATCAACAAATTATATTCTTCAGCTCAGAAAGAAATTTTGATAATACTTCCCTCTTTTAACGGATTGTTACGAATGTTTAACTCCGGAGGTTTAGAAAAATTAAATGCATTGGCTTCTAAAGGAGTCACAGTGAAAATTCTCATAATCCATAGCCATAAGGTAGATCATTTGAAACAAATAAAAATAAAATACTCTGAAATTAAATTTAGGACATCTCAATTTGACTTTCCAATTCTTAATAGAATTACAATAATTGATAGAACAAAAACAATCATATTGAAAATAAAGGACGATACCAAAACTAATACTTCTAAGGCTACAGGCGTTACTACTTTTATTGACGGCGAATCTACTGCTTTATCTTATACTGCCGTTTTTGAGACTTTGTGGAATCAGATCGAGATATTTGATAGTTTAAAAAAAATTAATAAAAAACTTCAATCTCATGAAAGAATGCAAAAAGAGTTTCTTGATATAATTGCCCATGAACTAAGAAGTCCCATACAGCCAATTATAGGTTTAACAGAATATGTGAAAGGTAAACTCAAAGACAAAAATCAAATTGAGTTACTTGACTCGGTAATTACAAGTGGACAAAAACTCAATACCCTGACTGAAAATATTCTGGATGTTTCACGTATGGAAGACCATCTTTTTCGCTTGAAAAAAGAAAAATTTAATCTAAGCATGTCAATATCAAACACCATACAAAATTTTGATAATCTTTTAGTAAAAAGTAATAAAAATATAAAATTTGAGTTCAATAACTCTGAAAAATATTTTGTGGTTGGTGATAGAATTAGGATTGAACAAGTTGTTTCAAATTTAATTCATAATTCTATAAAAGCTATTTCAAGAGAAAATGATAAAAAAGAAAGTTGGATTTCAATAAAGATTAAAAGGCCAAAAAGAAAGTCCATCAAGTTGGAAGGAACAAGGCAAATGATTGAAGTCGTCATAGAAGACAATGGAGAAGGTATAGACCCAAAAATGATACCTAATTTATTTATAAAGTTTTCAAAGTCTATAGACGGGAATGGACTTGGATTATATATATCTAGAAAAATTATCGAGGCACACGGAGGTAAAATCTGGACAGACAATAACAAGAAGGATGGGGCGATATTTCGTTTTAGTTTACCAGTGTTGAATTAATCATCTATAACGATAGTCTGCGTTAATATAATCATTTTATTACACAAGAGAAATAAATGTAAATTGCTTCAAAAGCATGTCAACTTTGTGACTGTCTATATCCAATCCCATCATATCCTAGTTAACCAATGTACCATTATTCGTTGCTATTTTGGAGGCACCGGGTATATCTGACCAGATTGTAGGATCTAAAATATTGATTACATTCACTAATCCTATGAACATCATAAAAAGGATTATTGATATAAATCCTATTTTAGAGAATAATATACCCATATTATCACTATCGTTTAAAAAATTGAAACAAGCAACTGAAAAAATAATTACAATTACAACCGCAATAGTTACAAACATTGAACGATTAGGGAATTCAGCAGGAGAAAAAGATGAAATCGTAAGTAATATTAGGAATCCACCAATAACAGTAGCATTAATCATAAGCAGCTCTTTTGGATCTATATTCATACCATAATTGATACTAATGCAACTTTTATATCATACTAGATTCGCAACTTTTGGTAAAAATTTGTAACTCGATTTATAGGATATGGATTTGATAATTCAATTCACTAACTGAACCATATATATTATATAATTCATACTTCCTAGGATAACATATATACGATGAATATGAAATATCCTGAAATGAAGAACAAAGGAAACCTATAGAGAAGGACAAGAAGGGATTTCAACATCAACCAGAATTTGAAAAGACAGAAGAAAGGTCAACAGTTGCCTAATTTTTCATATTTTTATACAAACTATCATTATCATTATCATTATCTGTTTTGATAGTCTCATTGCAAGATTTCAATATCTTTTAGTACAAATGCAAATGTCATGTACTAATATTAGTATGATTGATACGGCAATTCTAATTGCTAATAATGACCGTGTTTCCAGATTTGTATCTAGAACTACTGATATACAAGAATCAATAATTTTCTTTCAATAACAAATAAGGATAATTTATTCAAAGGTATACAATTGATGTAATGTTAATAGATTATAATAACAATAGGAAAAAGAGTAAACTACAACATGAGTAGACGAGTTAATTTTAAAAGCACCATGGGAAAGCTTGCATTGTACTTTTTATCTTTCATTTTTTTAATTATGGGATTTATTTTTGTTTTCTATTGGTTAATGGGTGCATTTTTTCTATTGTTTTATATGTTTGCAGGAATGATGTTGTTAGGATTTGGGGGCTTTATTTTTTTCAGTCTGTACATGAATAAATAGAGCAATCAGAATAAAGCCTTATAGCTGACTTGTGAAAGGAAGGGTTTGTTTGTTTTTACGGTGTCTTAGGACAATTAATTATCCTTCTCTTTAGTTCATTATATCTAACTTTAAATGATAAAATATATCTATATGTTTATTTCATAGTTTTCCGGTAATTCAAGGATATTCGATTATAATGAATTGGACGTGTTAGACGAATACAAGAGGAAAAGAAATTTTAAGGCTTCTCCAGAGCCTAATGGAAACAACAATCTAAATAAAGAAAATTCTACAGCTATAGATGATACCGGCATCCCAGTTAACGACAATGATTCATCAAAACCAAGACCTCGATTTGTGATCCAAAAACATGAAGCGTCAAGACTGCATTATGATTTTAGACTAGAATCTATTAAAGAACATGTTCTCTTGTCTTGGGCCATACCTAAGGGACCATCTTTGGACCCATCCATAAAGAGACTGGCAATACAAACAGAAGATCACCCGGTGGATTACTTGTCATTTGAAGGCGTTATACCTAAAGGAAACTACGGTGCCGGAACTGTAGTAGTCTGGGATATCGGTGAATACAGCTTTGAAAAAAGTACCTTAGCAAAATATACTGCGAAGGAACATATAGAAGAAATACCCGAAGATTTAGACGTATCTGAGCTGGAAAAAAAATATAGAAAAATTACGTTTGTATTATATGGGCACAAACTAAAGGGCAAATTTTCTTTGGTAAAGACTAGGACTAAAAATCAGTGGCTATTGATTAAATTAAAGGATGATTATGCACGTGGTTCAAACAATAATGACAAGAATGGTGAAAAAGATATAACAGAAAGTAAACCTGAATCAGTGTTAACAGGAAAAACAAATAAGGATTTACTGCAATACAAATCCAATAAGACTCCGGAAAAGGATATAAAATCTGAAGACCGCACCATAAAATATCCTTCAGAGATTACAGATAATCCAAATACTCTAGATACCTTGGACGATCCCAATCTTGAAGCTATTAATCTGTCATTTGAAGATCCTTCATTAAAACAGATATGCTTTGAAGGAGTAAAACCTATGTTGTCCTCTCTTATTGATAAACCATTTAACAATAAGGATTGGATATTTGAAATAAAATGGGATGGAGTGAGGGCCATCACCCTTATGGATAGGCCCACTAAAACTTGTAAGATAAAATCACGTAGCGGTGATATTATTACTCACCGCTATCCTGAACTTGAGAACACTCTTAAAAGTGCTCTAAGAGAAGATATATTCAAAGAATTCGTCATCTTGGATGGGGAAATTGTTATTCTAGATAATGAGGGATACCCTGATTTTCAAAATCATCAAAAAAGGATGAATATTGACTCCACAAAGACTATTGAAATTTTGTCTAAACTTTACCCTGCAGTTTATTATGTTTTTGACATCTTATATTTGGACAATAATGACCTCATGCAGCTACCATTTATCGAAAGAAGAAAGATATTAGTCGACCTGATTAAGAAAGAGAACTCAAAAATAAGAATATCTGACTTTATTGACGAACTGGGGTTAGATGTTTTTGAGACTGTAAGGAGAATGAACTTGGAAGGGATCATTGGAAAGCATAGAAATAGCAAATATCATTCTGGTATCCGTACAAGAGACTGGCTCAAAATAAAAAATATCAAAACCCCGGATTGTGTAATCATAGGCTATACAAGAGGTGAGGGTAACCGAAAAAATTATTTTGGATCTCTCTTACTTGCGGCAATAGATAATTCTCTAAACAATACCAATACTGTTACCACAAATAATAACAATTCCATAAATAACATTGGAAAATTGAGATTTATAGGTCATACTGGTAGTGGATTTAATTTCGAAAGTCTCTCTATAATTCATAAAAGACTTAGAGAAATAGAAATTCCCAATTGTCCTGTTGATAACATTCCATATCTTAATAGGGAAACAGTATGGGTAAGGCCCATAACAGTAATAGAAGTGAAATTTAACAATTGGACTTTTAATAAGATAATGCGGGCACCTATATTTCAAAGACTTCGAGAAGACAAGCCGCCACATCAATGTATCATTGAAATTTCAAATAAAATAACGAACGATGAGGATGATAACGACTTAAAAATAATACCTAATAAGAACAGTAGTCACGCGACTGTGATTGACCAACAATTTTCCAATATGAAAAAGGAATTTTGGGGGGCAACAGAGTATCGTCCAGCTATTACAAAAGGAGATTTAATGGAATACTATAATAAAATAAGTGAATATATTCTACCTTACCTTCGAGACCGTCCTATATCTCTTAGTAGATACCCAGATGGAATATATGGAAAAGCGTTTTATCAAAAAGATTGGAAAAATGAGAAACCTCACTATGTCAGAACAGTCAAGGTATATTCAGAATCAAATAATGATGAGATCAACCATATTGTATGCAATAACAGGGAAACTTTACTATGGCTTGTAAACTTGGGATGTATCGAAATACATCCATGGAATAGCAGGGTCAATGATTATAATCAATGCAATAAGATAGATGCAATAAAAACAGAGGAATGTGGCCTAAACTATCCTGATTTCATAGTTTTTGATTTGGACCCATACATAAATATTGATAATGAAAATGAATCAAAGGAACCATCTTATAGTTTAACGGCTTTTAGAACGACTGTAGAAATTGCTCTAGGTTTGAAAGTTATCTTTGATGAATTGAATATAAGTTCTTATGTAAAAACATCAGGAAAAACAGGATTACATATATTTATTCCCATCATCAACTTGTACACCTATCAACAAACGAGGGAATTTGCCCGAGTGATATCTCAAATCTTCAATAAACGCAGTCCTGGCAAGATAACTACAGAATGGAAAACAACAAATAGAAAAGGAAAAGTGTTTTTTGATTATAATCAAAATTCATTTGGGAAAACACTAGCGTCCATTTTTTCATCAAGACCTGTAGAAGATGCCACTGTTTCAGTTCCGCTAAAATGGGAAGAAATAGGAGACATTGTACCTACTGATTTTACAATAAATACAGTACCTGGTATCTATAAGAGGAAAATAAGTCCATGGAAGGATATATTATCACGTAAACAGAATCTTGAAGAAATTCTCGAACGCATTTCAGATTTCAAAGTTTAAGAAAAAACAGAACCTACAGGCCAATAATCAACATCATTTTCAAAGGCATGTTCTTGTCCCAATTCTTATAAGGCATATACAGAAAGCAAGGTTGTCTTAATAAATTTCTTTAAATTTCTTTAGTACTAGTTCTTGATTGTTTTGCTTCTTTGAACACTTGCTTTCAAGGCCTCTATTAGGTTATAGCTAGTATCCATTGAATCTTCTTTCTCCTCAGTTTTGTAAGTAATCCCTTTAGATTTTGCAGTTACCATTTTTTCCAATTGTTTTGTATATTCATCTGAATACTGTGTTGCATCAAACTGTGAATTACTCAAGTTTCCTATTAACATTCTTCCAAGTTCCAATTCTTTCTCATTTATAGGTACTGAAGAAACAGAAGACTCAGACCCCGGCATTCCCTCTATTTCATCTATGGGTGTTATCTCTTCTTGATACATTAATTGATGCATTATCAAACCCCTTTGATAAGGACGAATTGCAACCAAATGTTCCCTATCCTTCAGTACGACCTTTCCTATCGCGATTTTGGCTGTTTCTTTAAGTGAATTAACAAATAATTTATAGGCCCTGGTGGAAGCAGATACTATACTTTCTTTCTGTTTGTTTTTTCTTTTCCCAACGGTTTTGTCTACAAAAGGGGAGACATAATAACTCTTTTCGATAAAAATAGTGTCAAAATCTTTAATATTTATAAATTCTTTAATATCAATTGTTTTGGTAGTTTCTGCTTTAATTTTATCCAGATCCTCTTTTTCTATTATTATGTACTCGTCCTTTGCAATCTTGTACCCCTTTTTTATCTCCTCATAGGGAATTTCCTTCTCTTCTATTGCACACCATCTTTTATACTGAATTTTGTGTCCTTTTTCATCCAACTGGTTAAACGAATATTCGTTGCCGCTATCTGATACCGTAAATAGCTTGATTGGAATGTTTACTAATCCAAATGAAATACTGCCATTCCAAACACTTCTGGTACCCACGGATAATCTAAAATAATATGATTATCTATGTATTTATGACAATATATGAATTATTATTTTACATAGAATTAGTATTTTTTTACACAATATAGTAAGATAATTTTCCTCGCTTTTTTTGCTTAGATAAATAATTAGGTACATAGGTAGATAAAAGAATAATATCATCTCTTTTTGGTATTGTTCCTTTAAATTTACTTAATGATCATTGATTCTAACATGTCAATAGCGCCTAGAAATTCTGGGGTATTTTCTGTTTTTATTATGTTACTAATAAGGTAGAAATTATCGGTTAGTTTATGTAACTTTTGCGATAAATTAGGAATAATAAAATAAAAGAAGTACTAGATATCTAACTTTGTTTTCTTCGATATTTCATATTTGCCATAAAGCCTGTTCTCATAAAGTCCTATTAGTGTCCTCCAATCTTAATTCGGATCATAGGGTTCTTTTGGTGCATTGGAAACACTATCAGTATGATTAGAATACTCTTTGACGCCTAGGTTATCAGGTGTTAAATTGCTAAACAAGTAATTAATGTCTTCAGATATATTTTGGAGGACGAGACCGTTAGAACCGAAGGAATTCATTGAGATCAATATTGGCAATATCATCAAAATTACTGCATATTGTATCATCAGAATAAGGTATCATCAAAGACTAAAATACATAGTCAAATATTTACTAGTTAAATTATTGTGAAAGAATCGTACAAAAAGATTAAGTCAAGGTTTTAATGATTAGGCTATCATAGTTTGTCCTAATAATATCCTTCTCTTCTGCCGTAGCTTTGGGGGAAACACTCCCAAGTGTTGCTAATAATATCACACGAAAAAATACAGTCCGCATTTTGATTCAATACATCTCTAATGAATGTAGCACGATATGTAACTCCAAGAAATGATAGAATTTACAAATGAAAATTGTGCAATTGAATTCTATTACTACAGGCATACCACTATGATATTATTGTATAAATTATTTGCGAATTAAATATAAAATTTAAACCTCAGGGTAATACTGCTGTTATTGAGCTGTACCGTGATAATCTTTTACATTTTTATAGTTAACTATCTGTTCTCTATTTTTGGGTATCTTGTTATAAATTATCAAGATATATTAGTAAATATTTTTTGTATCTGTTTTTTTACATCTTTTGGCATATTAGAATCTTCAATTATCTGGTGAAGGTCGGTTCTAGTAATACAAAGTCCTTTTTTATTTATTTTGTAAAACCATTTGATATCATCAGGGCTTAGCATACCTGTTTTTTTATCACATCCTCGCATTCCACATATGGCTAGCTCATCTTTACTGAAGCAAATGTGTCCAGATGGGCATTCAAAGATCATATAAGGATTATACATTGAACTTGTATGTAAAAATATTTCATTCACACTATACTAAGTCTTATCTTTTAATTATTCTCGGTTTAATCAAATTATGTAGTCATGTACTATTCTAGTTTACCACTACGAGCATTAGTACATTATAAGTGAGCAGAAATTTCTAGTAATATTATCTTAACAAATTCAAATATTTAAGATTCGCATTGTAGTATGTAAGTCAAATATTGTCTGCATGAAGAAACAAGTCAATTGTAGCAACAATTAGGTCGAGATGAGATACGTTGAGGTAAATGGTCAATATTTGTTATTCATTCATTCACTATTTTTTGTTACTGTAATTTGTTTAGATTTACAAAAAGCAGTTTTAATCATGATGACCATGTCTTGCACCTTAAATAAAGGTGACTACTTAGTACGACTGCTCACTGTTAAACTTTCTTATGCTTTACCAAATACGGTTACTTTAAAAGATCTAATCAAATGTAAAGGTAGTACAAGTGCTAGGTTGTAAGAATTTTTCAGGTACTTCTTGAATTATTCGGTTTGTAGCTTTCCACCCCGTGCAATGGCAAGGAATCAAATATCTTGGATCTATCTTTTTCAATTCTGTTATTGTTGGTTCGATTGCATCCTCATAAATTCCACCACCAGTTAGATGAAAACCGCCTATCACGGCATATATTTTGTTAATTCCTGTAAGCAATTTGGCGTATCTAATTGTGTTAATAATACCTCATGCGCACAACCACTAATGATTACTAAGCCTTTGTTCTTTATGTTAGCGACAATGGCTTGGTCATCATTTACCAAGGGATCTGGAATAAGGTTACCTGTATTAAGATCTTCCTTGTACTGCCATGGAAATCCCTTTTCATAGGCTGTCGTTCGTGGAATCCAACCAGTAACCAGTAATTTAGGTGTTGAATTGTCAGCAGGGTTATCGTTTAACTGATATGGATATTCTTCTATACTGTCTTGAGAAATTAGACTGGGGTTTTTCCTTGTCACTATAATTGCTCCCAGTCTTTGTAATTCCTCTATGTCTAGGAAAGGCATTCTGGACTTACCCTTGCCATTAGGGAATACTATCCATCTTCTCAAAAAAGTATCGGGATGGTAGATTAATCTTACCGGCTTATTGATTCTTTTTAGAATGCTTGGGAGACCAGTAAAGTGATCAAAATGCCCATGACTGAGTATGATAGAATTTATGGAATTGAAATTTATTCCTAATATTTCAGCATTAGAAATAACACCATTCTCGCTGGTTCCACAATCAAATAAAATTATGTTTTCATCGGGTGATTCATCTTTATTCCGATATGTCATAGTATCATTTGATCTAACTTTAATTAAGGCTGAAAAACCATGTTCTGCAACGGGAGGAGGAAGAGGGAGAAATTGTTCATTTTTCATCATTGGAGGGCGAATTGCTATTAATGATGATGGTAACAATCTGTCAGTATAATTATCCATCAATAATGTAATCGATAAACTGTCAATTTTGGATAGTGTCACATACACAAATGAGAGTTTAATGAAAAAAAGTTTTCTATTCGAATTGAACTAATAAGGTTAGAATCTATGAACTTGATATTGATACTATTTTCTTAATGTAAATATGTTGAATTTCTTGATTCTATTATTTAGGGAAAACTTTTCTTGTATACTAATTAAATATTCTCTTTCTAGTCTAATTCTAAAACTGCTAGGCTATTGAGTATTGCAGTCTGTTAGCAATCCCAATATATTTTTTCTATAGTATCAATGTTATAAATAATCTCACTTTTAGAGCAAAAACCAAACAATGAAATTGTGTATGACGATGTTGACAAAAACGATGAGGTATATTAAGTAATTCGCTCTAAAAGAAAGTATGAATCATGCTCTATCCCTACAAAGAATCATATGGATAGGTTGACGAAAACCTTTACTCATTCTTGGTTTTTTGAATTATAGTCAATAAGTTTGGAAAGTTTTTGAGTAAAAAGAGTGAATGGTAAGTAGTGTAACTTACAAAAATGAAGAATTATGAATTCATCAGGATGTGGATATTATTTCACTTAGGATATATAAAATCGACTGAAAAGGCTTCAGAATCTGATAAGATAAATTCATCCACAGTGATTGACGTTTGGCGATCTCTAAAGGTAAGTTTGGTTAATGACTATCCAACTATTCTTGAATTGTGGAAACTCTTGGAGGACCTGCAGCATGGTGATCTCATTCATATTGACGAGGATGCTATCCTCTCTAAATCACATTTGTATATTACTTCTAACGGTTTATCATTTTTGATTAATGTCTTAAATGAATCAAAGACAAATACTGATGTAAATAAGATTAAGGAAAGACTGTATGAATTATGGGCTCGGGAGGGTAGTCTTAAGACACCTTTTGCGCCCTTTAGTCTTATTTCAAAGGAGACCATTAAAGCAAGGCTAGAAAAATATTTGAAAGAGATTGAACTTGGGCAAAGATAAGTAAATGAACAAAAAAAAAGAACAAGACTAGCCAATTTAGCTGATTCATACGATGAGAGATGTTGATCTAGGGTGGGTAAGTATAGATAAGTATTTGTAATTATTTGGTGTTTCTTCTACCTTTGTTGTAGCTGTTGCACTTCAATAGACCGTAGATATATTTATGTATGCCAAAAAATTAGGAAAAAACCAACTTCGAGATTTTTCATCTTGTTATTTCAAGATGATTGATGTATTCTAAAAATATGTATAATATGTGAAGATAAAATACTTTCATGACCGGATCGGCTTACGAAATGGTAACTCTGAATAAGGAAATATATTCTTTTATTAACAGAATAATTACGAGAATTTCCTATTCTTAAATCAGTTTCCTTTTGTATTATTTGATACGTTGACTACCTCTTTAACTCTACCAATTATTCCATCTTCTAGAATTACTTTGATTCCATGGGGATGGAATTTGGATTTAGTCAATATTTCCTTTACTATTCCTTCGCTTATCTTTCCTGTCTTTTGGTCACTTTTTTTTATCACTCTTACTATGGATCCAATTTTGATAGTTTCCCTGTTATTGCCGGACAATGATATCTTTATCCTATAATCACATATAAAAGAAATCGAGTCATTTTTTGGTTTATTGTAACCAAATTTAAATGATAAACTAGTTCGTTAATAATAAATAGATCAATAAACATCTTAATCAAGATGATTTGAATCATTTCTATAATATTCTAATATTTTCTCGGTTTTCTTATCCTCATTTGCATCTTTATCCGAATCCGTATCAGAGGTTACACTAAATTTTATAAAATCCGTAGCAGTGACAATTCCGACTGGTTTTATGAGATCTTTATCTTCTAACGCCTCATTCTTATCCACGCTTTGATTCGAGTCTTTAGATATGACGAGTAAATGTCTAACCTTGTTCTTTAACATCAAATCTGCTGCATCTAAAGATGATGAATTCGCATTCACGGTGATAAGAGGAAATGACATTACTTGGCTTGCTAATAATTGAGTACTATTTTTGTCAGTAACACATACTTTTCTCGCAAGATCCCGCTCGGTAACAATTCCTAAAGGTATGCCATATCTATCATCCATCACTAGAATTGAACTAACCTGCTTATCCCTCATCTTTATGGCCACTTCATGCGCAGTAGAGGATGATCCGACAGTTTCGAGTTTTTTGGTCATTATTCTGCTAATTTTAGTTGCTCCTTGGGATGGCATTGGCATGTACAAAGATAAAGTTGTATCCGTTGGTATAAATGCATTAAGTTAATTTACTAGATGGTTAATCGATATCCTAATCGGACATATGAAAACATTTTGTTACCAAGAGCAACTTGTCCTTTCTGAATGATTAATTGTGGTTCATGAATACAGTGATCGAATATTTATCAGGAAAGATATTCTCTTGAAACTTTGTGAATATGGTGAAATCAATCAAAGTAAGCTTATGAGTTACTGTGGCTTGAATAATGTTAAGCATAAAGAAATCTTAGATGATATGGTCAAAAAAGGATTGATCAACAGAATGGAAGAAAATTGGGGTAGCAAAGTTGTAATCAACTACAAAGTTTCAGAAAGAGGAAGATTAATTTTAAATGATTTTGGCACCTTATGAATAGCTATTTTCAAGAAAGTTTCTAGTGTCACCAAATCAATTTTCTAGTTGAAATGATATAGTTTATTTATTTTTTAAACATTCATTACAAACCCAAACATTGTTAACATATTTTCCTACTTTAATTAGGCCTTCTTTTTCTACTTCTGGTTCTATGTGATCACTAACGAGACTGCCACATTTACTACAAGTGGGTATTAAATTTTTGACCATGGTTATTTTTAGGATATTATTATTCTTAAAAGTTTTGGAAAAATTTCAAAAATTATATAATTTAACCAAATCGTAATTTTCATACAAGATCCATTTCATCAAACCAAAATGCTGATTGTGCTTCTGGTAGAAGAACAGCCTTTCTCTCATACAACAACCTTAGTTTCCAACACCACTTTAACAGTGGAAGGAACACAATAACACCAGACAGCCATAGTGGAAACTCTGCAGAACAAAGCATCCGCCACTCTCAATCCTCTACCCAAAACAGCCAAATAGTATTATCCGATGAAGATAAAATTGGTTATTGTAACCACATTAACTTTCAAGTCAAGAAAATACCTGAAGCAATGTATTAATATAATGATAATCTTTTTCTTCTTCCTCTTCCATTTTTTCACACTTCAGTCATATATGCTGCTTCAAATCTAATCTTACTGAATATCTGTAAATCTGAATTCATGATCAAAATAAATACATATCTAAAAAAATGACTATATGGTTTGTAATCCACATTGGCAGAAGGACCAAGATATGTAATAATCGATGCCCCTTCAATACTTGGATTACGAAATACAGGCGTACAATATCTTCCGCGGGCATTGAAGAAAGCAGGACTCGTGGATAGATTGAATGCAACTTTTGCCGGCCATGTTGAACCTTCAATGGATTACGATCCAGCTCGAGACCCTGTCACGCATTTGTTAAATGGTGCTTCTATTGCGTCATTTTCAAAAGACCTTTCCAAACTATTAAGTATCGAAATAGAAAAAAAGAATTTTCCGATTGTTTTAGGAGGCGATTGCAGCATCCTGATTGGCGTCCTTTTAGGATTGAGAAGAATAGGTAGATTTGGATTGTTTTTTATTGACGGACATTCTGATTTTTATCAACCTCAAGCCTCAACAACTGGAGAAGTTGCTGATATGGAATTAGCTATTGTATCAGGCAGAGGGCCCGATATTCTTTCTAATATTGAAGGTCTAAAACCATTTGTTCTGGATGAGCACATTGTTGTTTTTGGATATCGTGATGCTGATCAATCCGCTAGTTATGGAAGTCACAATGTAAGAGATACCCGTATGCAGGTATTGGATCTTTCCGATATACGAAATTTAGGCATAAACGAGGCTGCCTCCTTGGCGGTTTCACATCTTCTAACGAATGAGGATTTATCTGGATTTTGGATTCATTTGGATGCTGACGTATTGGACGACAGAATAATGCCCGCGGTTGATTATAGGTTGGATAATGGCGGGTTAGAATTTTCCGAACTATCTCATATTCTAAAAACTCTTACCTCGTCTCAAAAGGCGATAGGAATGACCATAACTATCTACAATCCAAATCTGGATCCTAGCGGTTCTGTTGCAAGAAATTTTGTATCTTGCATAGTCGCAGGCTTGCTATGTGATAAACCCTATTCATAAAAAATTTTTTTCGAATATTTTTATTTCATCCAGTTTGAAATATTTCATCAAAGTATCTTGTATACCCGATATTTGCCTATTATTCATGTTTTTTAAAATTTATATGTTACCTTATATGATCTCTTTCCATTCTATTGATCAAATAATACATTTTTCTCTCATTGTTTCGGACTTATAAATAGAATGGTCAGTCAATCCTCGTCCATGAATAGTCGACTTTCAAAAGACACGACGTAGTAAAATCGTGTTACCCTGTGGGCGGGTTCCTAATATATGGGGACCTATTATAGGATTTGTAAATTATTTATACGGCCTATAGATTAGAATCTTGCATGTTTAAAATAGCTGAGATAGTTAAAGTGAATAATCTCTATACCATTTTGATCAGTTATAGTAATTGACTTTTCCTTCGCATCATGCAAAAAATTAAGATACAAAAGGTTACCACCTGATTTTTCTAATTCATTACGATGGTATTTTCTATTATCATCAGAAGGTCGAAGTACTAAGATCTCCTGGTCAAAATCTATTATTAATTCATGTGTTAAACTTTCAAAGAAAAAATAACTAAAAGGTGAATTGCTATCTAGAAATTCCCGCATCCGCATGGGGTTGTTAGACATACATATTAGAGTTAAACTCAAGCTAATTAATTATTTCCTATAACGAAAATGATTTCAGCACCATATAGAATATTTGGTAGATGAAATTACAATTTTGGAATGAAACAAACAATATCAATGACATTGTCCAGTTTCTTGATAAATAAGAGTGAAGAATGTTTTTAGAACGAGCCTAGTGTGATTATCAAATATAAGTTATACCCAAGTATAACATTTCACTTTTTTATCTTTGATATGTCGTAACGACTATACTTTTGATCCCTTATCCCTTTTTATATATTCGAATTATATTCTTCTTCATGAATGAATCAAATATATCAAAAGTAGGTGTAGAGAAACCAAGTCAGTTACAAAAAATTACTCCATTTCTATGGTTCGATAACCAAGCTGAGGAAGCAGCAAATTTTTATGTCACCGTTTTTAAAAACTCTAAAATAGATCACGTTACCCTATATGGAAAAGAAGGGTACGAGATTCATGGAATGAAAGAAGGTACTGTGATGACCGTAGATTTTGAAATAGCAAGTCAAAAATTTGTGGCTCTCAATGGTGGTCCAGTGTTTAGATTCAACGAAGCCATTTCATTTCAAGTGTTCTGCGACACACAAAAAGAACTGGATTATTATTGGGAGAAACTGTCAGAAGGTGGGGACAAAAATGCACAACAATGTGGTTGGCTCAAGGATAAATATGGAGTTTCTTGGCAAATTGTACCTACAGTTTTGCCCAAAATGATACGAGACAAAGATCAAATAAAATCACAAAGGGTGATGAAAGTCATGCTTCAAATGCAAAAGCTCGACATACAAACTTTAGTTCAAGCTTATGAAAAAACATAATATCTATTTTGATTTATGAAAACAGGATAATTCTGTTTCTCTTTTTATCTTTCCTGTTGAATAATCGAATATCGTTATTATTGTCCAAAGTATTTTATGTTGATCTTCCAAAGATAAATCAGATGATGCTTATCATTAGATGGGAGATAAGTTAGAAATTAACAAATCTTCAATCAGATAGCCGTCTGTTCAACCCTTTGTTTTAAGGCTTTATTCATTTCTGCAAAACTCTGATACATATCTTTATCCAAACTATTTCCTATGATATTTACAAGAATCCCTGTAAAGAACTCTTTATGTACAAAAAATGTACGCGATTTGTTTCCAACGACTCAACTATAAAAATTCGTTCCCCATTGAAAAATCCAGGTATGAATGACTTTCCATACCAACGGAGCTCACGATTTGTTTCCACCTTAGTTACTGTTGGTTGATAAGTTCTATTCTTTCCACCTGAAGTATGAAGATATATTTTGAGCTTTGTACCAACATTCGCAGTTCCATCGATTTGCCGAATGAAAGGGTTCCACTGTGGAAAGTTTTTGAAATCTGTAAGTACATCCCATGTCTTACTAGCAGATGCATTAATATCAATCTCTGAAAGAATTTCTTTCAATTTACATTCTATTGATTAAAGTAGTCGTTTATACTTTCTTGATTATATACATACCTCTGATAGGTATTCGTTGTTAGGTTAAACATTTACTTATTAGAAGCGACTGTAGATGGAAAGTATTTTTAAGCTGGCTTTTATTGTAATTGATTTTTTTTAATATTGGCAATAACCGATAGATATGTCAATATGATTCACGAGAAATAATCAAAGCAATATATCGTGTTGATTTCAAAATATATCATGTCATGATAGCTTTAAAGAGATTAACAATTTATGATAATTATATTTACTATGTGTTTTATAAAATGATTTATTAGTAGTAAAACTTGCGATGAACGATCTCAAAGATCTTACTTATGAAGAACAACAAAAACTACTTGACCAAATACAAAATCTTCCAGGAGAACCCTCCAATTCTATCGATATGTTTGTACAATCATTTGATGAACTTGCTAAAAATTGGTCTGTTGCTTTAAAAGAATTTGAAACCATATATTCTGATTCTAAAAAATGAAACCTGTCATAATATCTTAACTTATTTTGATATTATCTGACAAGAAAAATCTTAGAACAACAATTAGTGCAACTACAATGATTCTCATGTACGCAATTCATGTGATATTAATTAAGAAAGATTATGCAACCAAAATGAAGAACACGCTTGTTTGGGTTCTGTTTGTTGAATACATATGTGATCTGCAAATCAAAGTTACTTATTATAGAGACCAAGAAATGAGGTTATTGTCTATGGCAATAAACCCCTAATCCTCATTTCTATTGGACTATACGGAATAAGTGAACACTTTAGCCGTATAGATAAAATCTTTGTAACTTAGTATAAATAGGATATTCAACAATGTTATAACAAAAAATAAATATAAACTATTTATATAAATGATAAAGCATTATTTGATTTTAATGCCCTAGTTCAAATACTGTCCATATTTTCATTAGAACTAAATGTAATTAGTATTGCATATGTCATTTAGAAATTTAAGTTTGGAATATAGTATCGTTACTACAATATTAGGTGAAATAGACGTAAAAACTTTCAGCTATTATCAAGTTGTTAGCATTCTTGGACATTGATATTACATAAGCTTCGAGTCATTGTAATCTTGAAACTTTAAGCCTTAATGTAGTTGGGTCTATATCCAAACAATTTTGAATGTCCAAAGTAGATAATTTCTTTTTCTATTGTCATTTCTTCATACTGTAAAGCAAACTGTTTAGAAATGTTCTCGCAATCCCTAATATTAGAGTAAAATTCTCTATAACCATACTTTTGATTGAGGAAGATTGACGTGACCAATGATATTCACCATAAAATGTCTTATTTTTCTATATTGGTTGAGACATGTGAATCAATGAGGACTACAACTAGCAAGAATAAGAAAGTCGATTTAATAGTACAATATATATCGGGTTTGGGGGAAGACTCTCTACCTATTGCAGTTCTTTTTTTGTCTGGAAGAATTTTTCCAAGAGGATCTACTCATAATCTAAATATAGGGTTTAGAACAATACTACAGTCTCTCTTAGAAATCTCTCGATTAAATGAGGCAGATATTGTGCGGATTCATTTAGAACATGGTGATATGGGTAGCATAGCCGAGTACGCAATTTCTAAAAAAAAATTGGTAACGCTTTTTAATAGCGTTGAAATGCTGGTAGAAAAACCAACTTTAAATGAAATATATGATCAGTTGAGAAAAATAGCAAATCTCAAAGGGCCACGGTCTAACAACGATAAAAAAATATCTTAAAGGGATTACTTTTGAGATGCTCACCTTTGGAAGCTAAGTATCTTATAAAAATAATATCGAATGAAATGCGTATAGGTTCCTATGAAAGCCTTATGGAAATAGCCATTGCAAAAGCATTTGAAAAAAGTGTTGAAAGTATTAGAGAAGCAATACTGATGTCAGGCGATATTGCAAATGTAGCTTTATTGTCGAAAAAAGATACTTTGAACTTAGTAACGATTAAGCCATTTGTCCCCATGGGCTTTATGTTGGCTGATGTCATGTTTACTGCAAAAGAGATTATCAAATATTTTGACAGACCACTTCTTTGTGAATATAAATATGATGGTATTAGAGTACAAATGCACAAATTCGGTAAAGTTTGCAAACTTTACTCTAGAAACCTTTCTGATATTTCATATGCATTTCCAGAATTAACTAACTCTGCCTTGCAGGTACAAAGAAAAAAAATAAGAACTGGCCAAAAAAAGAATAAAGTACGCCTTGACAAAAGTCATCTCAGCAATATCGAAGGTGACGACGTAAATTTCATTTTAGATGGTGAACTAATAGCTTTCAAAAATGATAAACCATTGCCATTTCAAGAACTACAAAAACGATTGAGAAGAAAAAGCATGACAGAGCGTATTTTGTCTGAAATACCCGTTTGTTATATTGTATATGACATAATGCTCTATGATGAAAGACCAGTAATCAAAGATGTTCTTGAATCCAGGAAGAGGTTATTGGCAAATCTTCTGTTTAAAAACTCTATGATTTCTATAGCTCAAAGTAACTTTATTTCATCCGTAGATGAAATAATCCATGGATTTCAAAAAAGCAGGGGGTAATGGACACGAAGGGTTGGTCCTTAAAGATCCTTTATCGCAGTATTATCCTGGTAAAAGAGGAAAATATTGGATAAAATTAAAGGAGGAGTTAGATACGATTGACGCCGTAGTAGTAATCGCTGAATATGGTCATGGAAAACGAGCAGGAACACTGTCAGATTATACTCTCGCAGTAAAAGATTACAGCACTAATTCTGAAGGTGATAAATTAGGATCGGAATATGGAAATAATATATTTGGTGATCTAAAAATAATCGGTAAGGCCTATTCAGGTCTTTCCAATAAAGAGATTGATTATATGACTGAGAAATTGAGGTCAATCGTATTAAAAGATGATGATAGACGCATTATTGTAAAACCCGAAATTGTCCTAGAAGTTTCCTTTGATACAATTCAAAAAAGCAACCGACACAGCAGCGGATATGCTTTGCGTTTTCCTAGAATAAAAAATATCAGATATGACAAAGAACTAAAAGATATTGATGAATTAGAAAAAATTAAGACAATATATCAAAATCAATTTCACATAAGAAATAAAAGTGAATCCAAAAAATAGTTTAAAACTACATAATGCAATTCACATAATAAAAAAGTGGGGTTGAGCCTATAGCTGCCAATATTAATGGATTTTGATTGGTTGGCAATTAGGACACCAAAAAGTTGGCCTTGCTGTTAATTTCCTTTCTGGTACAATTTTGGTCCCGCATATCCAACAAGGTTTTCCAGATCTTCTAAATACCCAATGAGTGGTATCCCATAAGATCTTTTCTTTATTTTCAGGCTTTCTTGTTCTTCCATTATTTTCGTAGCCATACTTTAATATTCTGGGGATATCGATTACAAGCTTATTCAGTTCTTCCTTAGAAAATGTTGTCACTTTTTCAAAAGGATAGATCTTATTTAAAAACAAAATTTCTGATTTGTACTTGTTTCCTATTCCACTCACTATTTTCTGATCTAATAAGGCAGTTGAGATTATCATTTCAGTATTTCTGGATTTAGATTTTATATTATTCATTACTTTATCTTCATCGTAATTAGGACTCAATGCATCGGGGCCTAGAGATACGATAGGCTCCATAGTTGCAGGATCATTCAACGAAAAATGCAATATGGGGCCATTAAATTGAACTAAAACCTTATCTAGAGTAATAATGGTCAATCTAGTCCTAGAATCTTTTCTCACATCCGTTACTTCATCGCTCTTAACTTGAATTTTATTTGTGGTCTTATGTTTCATTTTTCCATAGAAAGAACGCGGTGGTGATTTTGCAGTCCCACTTTCATATTCAGTTCTATCATAAATTCGCCATTTTCCCCACATCATCATGTGATTCCTCAGATAAACCCCAGATGAAAATTTTATGACAATGTTCTTTCCAAAGGTTTTGACGTATTCGGTAGAGGCTCCGATTATCCCGTCTTCAATTCCCTTGTCCATTTTGTTAAATAAAATATTCTTAATTATTCTTTTAGCAGATAACGCATTCCATATCTTGTCTGCAGTAATTTTTACTTCCGGCCCCTCAGACATGCTTATTCAAAAGATTGTCTGCATTATACTTTTTAATCTCATCTTATCTCCATGTGGTTTACATAAAAATCAAGAGTATGAAGGGGTAGAGTGAATCAGGCAATGAATAGTTTATCATTAATATTATAATCTGCTTGATTTATTATTTATTTTGTATTTTGCAAATTATTTAGAACCTGCAATGGGAAACAGAAAATTCAGAATCAGAATCAGAATTAATTGATCTGATTTAAACAAGACTTACTATCACTTTATACTTTTTATTTTCATGAACTATGGAAATATCTTGCAATTAAAATAAAGAAAATATGATATCATTAAGAAAAGGAATCCATTTCAGAATCTTACTAATATCAAATCCAAGCTATAAGTTAATAGTCGCTTGAAATGATAATATGTCATATGATTGAGACTAGATTCACTGCAATTAAATTCAAAGTTAATCCATCTATTTTCCTTCTTCTTATCTTTGGATTACTGATCTTTTTTTTACAATCCCTAGCGTGATTTTTTTTAATGATACAAGTTCTTTTTCTAAACTCGCTATGCCTTCTATATTCGCACAAGACGTTAATAAAACAAAGATAGTTTACCATCTAAGCAGTGATGAACCCTGGAGGTCTACTATTGCCATATTGGATTCTCAAACCATGTTAAAAATGGGTTTTAATGTGACTTTGATGCTTAGCATAGAGGGTGTGCAGTTAGGAGTAAAGAGTCCTCATCATTACCTGGGATTAGAACCCCTGACAAAAAATGTTTCTGATTTTATAAATGATGGCGGAAATGTTGTGATTTGTGAAATATGCTTGAAAATAGCAGGATATAATAATTCAGACATAATAGATGGATCCCTAATTGGATCCCCCGCCTTAATGGCTAATTTGTTGAATAAAACTACGGTGGTTGACTACTAGGAATTCCAATTTTATTTTTATATTCATACTCATATTCTAGTGGTAAATAAAATCCAAGACAAAATCTTTCAAATTCAGGGAATATTAACAAACAAATCTAGCTCTCAAATATTCGCTACTTTATCCTCGACTTCATCCTCATCAATATCTATTGACGTGGTTTCAAAGCTATGGCCCTTTTTGGTTGTGACCCGTAAATTACATTATGGTAGTTCTTAGTGGATGATGACTTTTACATAGCCCAACTATGCTATTAGCAATAATACTTGAAATCATCCTATTGGTATCAAATATCCAATCACATGTCTCTAAATGAATTTTCTTTTACAGAGGAACAGAATGGATTGGAATCGAACTCGAATTAGTTTAAGTGGGTTTTTCTTTTAAAAATTATCTGTGATGGGACAATTGGAATCCACATATATTGGGCAAGCTGCAAATTTATAAACGCAATTCCAATAGAACTAGCAAATATTAGAGTAGGATTGATTCCTTGGATTATATATAATTTTTTCTGACGTTGTGTGATATCATCGACTATCAATAAATTGTATCTGGTTGCATGGATCCATATTAGCGAAAGCAAACCACTAGTAACAGTGAATATAAGTGTATAAAGGATAAAAGTTGAGATGTATTGATTTTCAAACCTCAGTGTAGTGCCGAACGATATCAAAGTAACAAAGAACAACAGGATAAGGTTAAGCCATAGCATCACATTTTGAGAATCCTTTATCTTGTTGAAAATCAAATGATATTTTATCCAAAAAATTCCTATAACAACAAAACTTGTGAAATATATTTCCAACTGAGGGATAAGCTGAAGCATCTTGTTAACAACTTCAAACTCAGAGAGATTATTTGGCAAAGTGGGGATTTGAATAGAAATAGCTATGAAAGTAATTGAAAAAGCAAATACCGCATCTCCAAAGGATGTTACATGATCGAGTCTTACATTATTGAGCGTAACCATTGTTATCTACACTTGATAAAAGATTTGCTGTATATCTGCCCCATTTTCAATCACTCGCAAATTTATGATTTATTCTATTTTTTTCTCATCGATTGATGCCTAATCTTAAATTCAAAGCTTTTGTGGCGTCGTGATAGTCTTACCTATTTGATCTCCGTTTGCCATCATCACATGTCCTTTTACCATTTCATTAAATGGCAGCACTGCGTTTATCAATGGTTTAAGTTTCTTCTTTGAAGTCCAAAATAATACCTCCTCGAGCTCTGCTTTAGTACCTTGAGTTGCACCTACTATGTTTATTCCTCTAAAGAAAAGATACCTCAGATCTATTGTAGAATCATATCCTGTAGTAGCGCCTGTTGATACTAGCGTTCCTCCACTTTTTAACAGTGATACCTCTTGTGGAAACACTGTCTTTCCTATGTGTTCAAATACAATATCGACACCCTTTTTTTTGGTAATATCTCTTACTTTCTTATACCAGTCTTCTTGTCTATGGTTAACAACAAAATCAGCGCCAAGTTCTAAGCATTTATCCATTTTCTGTTGGTTGCCTGCACTGGCAATGACGGTGCAATCATATAATTTTGCAATTTGAATTCCTACCATTCCTACACCGCTTGTTCCACCCATTATCAAAACTGTCTGCCCTGGTTTTATTCTGGCTCTATCAACTAGCATATGCCAAGAAGTCATTCCAACCATCGAGATCGCCGCTGCATCTTCAAATGATATGTTGTCGTTTATCTTTGCTATATTGACTTCTGGTAGATGGGCATACTGACAATATCCTCCCCATAGCGGACCAGTTTGAAAACCCCACACAAGCCTTTTTTCACAATCGTATTCTCTACCTGATGTACACATACTACAAATTCTGCAACTTAGGTTACCATGAGATACGACCCTGTCTCCCTTTACAAGAGAGGTGACCTGTTCACCTAATTCTACAACCGTGCCGGAAATATCTGTTCCCGAAATATGGGGCATTGGAACTTTAATTGGTTGTCCCCAGATGGCCCACAGGTCATTATAATTGTATGCAGCTGCTTCAACCTTTATCAAGACTTCGTTAGGTTTTATCTTTGGAACTTCGACATCTTCTATTTTTACAACCTTCTCGGGGTCTTTATCATGTTCCCGAAAAACAGCAGCCTTCATTTATTTGCCTCCAATTCTATTGATTGGATGTCAAGGAAATAGAAAAATCTTTTCATAGCTATATCAAAAAATAAAAGATCAAAATATACCTTATTATTTTGTGTAGTTGATTTTATTAGTTTAATCATGATTTTCGGAATATTCTATTTTTTCCGTGTATCAATTTCTAGAAGTCATTTACTATTAGTCACGTTAATTATAGTTTTTTAGTAATACGAGCATTATTTTGAGAAAACATCAAAACAATTCATAATAAGTATTTTTAGGCATTATAGATGAGTATGATTTTTAAGTTTATAATAATCGATAAAACGACTATAACCATTTTTCTATAATCATTTAGAAATACCATCAGATAATTTACGTTGTCAATATTTTGATTTCTACTAACCATTTGATTTTTAACTCGAGAAAATACCTATCCGAACACAAATTTTCCACCATATTTTTTTTCTAATACATGTAATAATACTTGATCTTCATCGCCAGATTGTTTCATTTTATTTCGGTCAAGTCCTAGATCCAGGAAAAAGTTTTCAAAGCCTGCAGGAATAAATAAGATTAATAATCGCCCTGGAGTTTTTCCGGTTTTCTTATATGAATGCGGAATATCTTTTTCAAATTTTAGAACCATCCCTTGAATTCCATCTATTTTTTCATCACCATATCTAAATGAAAAGTTTCCTTCCAAGATGTATATTATCAGAGTTTCTCTACTATGTAGATGCAAAGGTATTTCATTTTCCTTTTCTGCGGAGAATATTATTTCAAGCAATGAGTATTTTCCTTCTGTTTTATCGTCTGATAATACTATTTTAAAATCTAAACCATCTAGATTATATTGTTGAAACGATCTATCGTCATTATCATCTGAAGCCTGTGATAAATCATTGGAATTATTTACATTCATGACCATTATATTACAATATAGTGATATAAATATTTGCAAACTTGTAGTATCAAATTTTCTCAAGCGAATTGATTGGAACATTACAGGTGGACCAGTATGTCAACTATAACCCAATCATATATTAACGAACTTTCGATATGATTATCATTTGATTTAGATGAATTTTTAATTCTAAATGTATTTTGATTTTTTCAAAGATATGATGAACAATAAGATGTTTTTTTGATAAACTTGACTTTGAGTATTTTTTAAACTACTTAATGTTATAAAATCTGAATTTTGAGCCATCTTATTATCCAATAAGCGCCTCAAGGAACGAAGCAAATAGTAGAAACAGTGTATTCTAACAAATTTATAAATATTTTAGATAATTCCAAATCATCTGAATATGAAGCCTAACTTCATTACAACTAAATTTGATACTTACCGAATAAAACTGATACTATAATGTTATCAGGCATGTAACCATATTGTTTCTTTTTCTCCATACTTTGAGAATAGGTTTTCATATCTTGTTAAACTCTCTTTAATAACCTCATTTTCCGCGGTATACATTTTCATAAAATTCACACGCAAGATTAATCTATTTTCGGAATTAAAGAATCTGATGCTATACCTTTTTCGACCGTCTTCACTTGATTCAATGATGAACTTGGCCTCCTTTGCTTCTTGAATATTAACATGAATGTGCCATGGCCCTTTTTCATCACCTATAGTGGCCCATTGTTCCCTAACCCGAAACGAAATATCTTTTTCTAGTCTGACCTCTGCTATTGCGCCTTCACTTCTTATAGATAACATAATATCATCAAGTAAAATTATATCTCTTAGTAATTCTTCAAAAGTAGTTCTCTTTGGACCATTCATATAAAGTTGTAAAAAAGGCTACATTAATAAGGATTGATAATAGAGACCGCGATATGTTCTATGTAAATATGCATTATAAAAGAATGGATTTGACACTCTGTTCCCAAGTTGATCATCTAATTATTAATCCTGAAGGGTCTTCTAATCGCTCACACGTAGATAATACATCTTGTAGATCTTTGTTTTATATTATTTTTTACTACGGTTTGAATTATCTAATGATAAATTCCAATCTCTTATGATCTTCGTGATTTTCGAGCGTCTGGAGGGCAGCCGATTTTGATGCGAGCTCGGCTGTTATGTACTTGTTGTCATCGCTTCCAATCACGATGATATCATTTTCCTCGGGTTTTAGATCATCCTTCAATAATTTCTCTATTGATTTTTCTCCTTTTAGGGCATTAAATTTAGAACCCGGGATAAGAAATTTTCCATTATTAAACAGAAGTGTCGTAGCTCCTTTTGCTCCAATTTTAATAGCTGCATCTCTTTGCTCCACGCCTTGCTTAATAGCAAATTTCATATTTCTTAAAAGAATGGCATGGTTATATTCTGCAATTGATATAGAGCTTTTGGGTACTTGTGTTTCAGAGCAAATATATTGTGACATCTCTTCAAAAATCTTTTCTCCCCTTTCAGTCATAGCCGTTCCCTTTTGAGTTGTAATAATCAATTTTTCCATTTTAAGGTGTTTTATCAAAGTCTTTATGGAACCTTCCCCCAAATCTAACTCATTTATTAACAAAAGTCTACTAACGTGTCCATCCCTTTTTATCAATTGCAGTGTCTTAAATACATGCGCAGGGTTAAAGGAAAGAATCCTGCTAGGTGCGTATCTGCTAGATATGGATTTTAGGGTGTTGACCACAAGGTGCACGCTGTAAGTCAGTATCTTACAAATTTAATTTTATCTCTTTGTATTCGTTTCCCATTATAAGTACAGTATTGTAATGATTCGAATCAGATTCTGAATATTTAGAATTCAGTTTACTATCTATGGATAGACTTCGTAATTTTAGGATCACAAATTTTTATATAATATAACATTTGGAATGGATCGCCCATCGATATTCAGATTTTTATATTTTCTCGTATTATATTATTGTACTTGAGCGTTTATAATCCTCATCCTAGAATGTTGGATAAACCATACAATCGTTTATATATATCGGTCAAAAATATATGGTGATGAGTCTGTATCTCGATCAAAAAGTAATACAAGAAGATCGAATTCCAAAAATGTCTATAGTAATTTTAGCTATTATTGCAATATTTAGCGTATACCTTGTGGGATACGATCAAGGCCAGTTATTTAGTCTTGTACAGGGAACTGACGCATTGGATGCAATGTGGCTTCATGAATTTACTCATGATATAAGACATGCGGCCGGATTCCCGTGCCATTAATCAGTTCTTTTTATATTGATATTTATTGTAGATCTTAAAAGATGAAATCTTTAACATTTATTCTTATATCTCTTTTATCTGGTGTTATAGCGGGATTAATTTTAGCAGGAGTTAATTACTTTATTGTCGAGCCGTTCATAGATCGAGCAATTGAAATTGAGGTTGATAATAGCATTGCATCTGGCGAAGTAATCGATTTTGACGAATTAAGTTCTTACAGGGTTTGGCAAAAAGAAGGAACTTTTGCTGCAGGTGCAATTTTGGGGCTAACCTATGGGGCGATTTTAGGAATTGTTTATGTATTATCGAGAAAGTACTTACCATCATCTGATGAAAGAAAAAAAGCACTTATTTTAGCAGCCGTAATGTGTTTATCGCTATATATTATACCATTTATCAAATATCCTGCAAATCCACCTGCTGTAGGAGATCCTGAAACCATTGGCTTAAGAGATAGCTTATACTCAGGCTATCAACTGGCATCTGGAATAATAGCTTTGGGTGTCAGTATTCTCATATATAAGTTACAAAGAATTAGTTACATTAATTATATAATTCCTATATTCTATCTTGGTCTAGTTGCTTCCATTTATGCGGTATTTCCATCAAATCCGGATGATATAAATGCTCCAATGGATTTAGTGAACGCATTTAGGGCCATAACTTTTGGTACAATGGTTATGTTCTATTTAGTTCTAGGCGCTATATTTGGGATTATATGGCATAAATTTAAACCTCATGAAACAACTAGAATAACTGCCAAATAATCTCATTTTCTCTGTCACTACCAAAAGCATCGGATGATCTCTGAGTATTTCAATCAAAGATTAGACTACTTTAGTAATTATACGTAGCTCACTAAAGATCATGTGGGGTGTTCTCTTGTAAGTACATGATTAAAACGGGAAAAAACATTATCAATATGAGTTGTATGAATTAAATCAAATGGAGTTGGTAATACTTTGATACCAATTTACTTTAAGGTATAAACCTTATAAGGATTACCTGTTCTAATATCAATATATTTCCACTCATTATTCTCAAAATTGACTTGTTTAAAATTAGTTTGAATCTGTGGATGTAATAATTTATAGACATTTTCTCCCACAGATATTACATTGGGTGATGTAATAGCCGTAATTTTCGAAGTTACATTCATTGGGTATCCCAAAATATCTATTTGGGAACTCTTATCATAACCGTATTGAAAGACAATATTTTCGCCTTCGTCGATCCCAATTTTGACGGCAAGACTCGGATAATCGTGTTTACTTAAGATGGGATTTATGCCATCTTTAATAATGTTAATCATGGATTTGGCGCATCTGAATGTGTTATCACACGTTAGATACTTGTTGAACCCTGAAGGAAAAAATGCAATAACTGCATCACCCGCATATTTTAGAACATATCCATTAAGACTTTCTATAGCTGACGACATTTCATGAGAAAATGCCCTTATAATCGTGACTAATTTTTCTATTGGTAAGGTCATGCTCATCTTGGTGGAGCCAACCAAGTCTGCATACATTATAACTAGTGATGCTTTCGAATCTACATGTCTTATCAAATAGTCTTGTCCTCTTTTTATAGATGTGTTGTATCGATACCTTTCTTTTATTGCCCCCCATAATCGATCTTGTCTCAAATTGACTAATGTCTTTAAATCAAAAATTTCTGTTTCCTTCTCAGTTTGATTGTTCTTTTTATAGATAATGTCTTCTAACACCCTTCTATCTTCTTCATCTAGTTTGTCCTTGTTTACTTGGTTATCCTTGTCCGTATTCTCTTCCTCCAAAGAGTTAATTTTAAGGATTATGCTTTAAAAATATTTATAGAATTTCTTGCTTTCCATACCGGTTTCTAATACTGAACATTTGATACAGAAGTCTATGTCGACTCATATAGCAATTACGCTGAAGGGTTGTCGCAATGCCTCTTAATATGTTCTAGCCAAAGTTCTTATAATTCGGATCTTATCCAAAATGTGAATTGTATTTTCAAAAGAGGTGACTATTAAAATATACATAAAGTTGATTCATAGATGATACGACTAATATTAATTAAAAAAACACAAAAAAATACAGCTCTGGTAACAACTAAAAACTGCTTAATTTACTTACACACTGGATCGATTAATTAAAGAAGTTAGGTTCCTCAAAAGGACATTCTAATTTAAGTAAGTAGTATGTAAACGTCTGGCCACTTTTAGTATGATAGATCCGTACAAAATCAAAATAAAGTCAGATTAAGTAAGTAGAGATCATAACTATTTCTTTATACTATCAAAGAATAGTTATACTTTAACTGATGGTATGATACGATTATCATGATAATAATGTCTTTATAACAACATTGACTCGGATCTATTTTACTACCATCAAAATTATCCCCAGTATTTAAAAAGTAGATTATTCTTTTTTGTTACTGGTTAATTAACCTGAGAGTATTGCTAATGATATTTCCGTGATCTGCATCAACTTCGGTAGTTACCACAAGAAGATGATCATCATCTAAAGGAATAGTTATACGTTTCAATTTTTCATATTCTGTCATCGCATATATCCCCTTTCCGGTTTTACCCGTAAGCGATTTTCTCAGTCCCCATCTGCCCACTGCTTGTAAATTAGATTTTTGTGATTCTTGAGGCGAAAGCAAACTGGATTTGCCCTCTCTCATGCCGCCATACTTTGTTTCACCGGACTCATCACAAATGCCTGCAAAACGAACTTTTGGATCGCTGTCTAAAATACTTTTACAGATTTGATCATAATTCATGGTTATATAGATAAATGGCTCGTATTAAACATATCATAAACTAGTAAGAATGTGTGATTTACCATTAGAATCATACGAATATTAGTTTGGCTATTCGAAATCCTTACAACATTTATAATTTATTCTCAAATAATTTTGTTGATGGTACCACGGATTAATGACCTAACAAAACATGGTAATCAGAAGAATGACATTAAATTGCTATTTTAATCACTATTATATGATTCAACTAAGTGCGTCCACTTCCGATATAACTTTATGAACATATTGGGAGCCGCTTTTCTAATTGATCTGGGAGTCAGATTTTCAGTTCCGCGTTACTGAATGGAGTTCCTATTTAAACCTATTTAACATTACACGTAGCAATTTAGATCAATATTCTAGTAATATTTATGAAAAGTTACATAGAACAGATAGTTGACATTATGTTTTGTCGCTTATCCCTTTAGTATGAGGAAATCCAAGAACATTGTAATTGTAGTAAGATTATACGTTCAATCGTAGTTTTTACTTCTTTACTATTATGTCAATATCTCTGTCGATTGGCTTATTTCTTATTAGTAAGAGAAAGAGGTAGAGAGCATTATCGGCCTTCGGTTCTTCCCGGCTACCTCCGTCTAATTGTATTCCTTTAAAATGATATTGGGTATACGATATGTATAAATACATCCTTGATCCTATATATCGTATGTCCGATGGAATGGATGAGGGGGTGAAATAATGGGTTACGGTTGTTGTGGATCAGGTTATACTGGTAGAAATTTTCTAACTAGAGAAGAGAAAATACAGTTATTGAGAGAGTATCATCAGGACTTAAAAAGAGAAGTTCAGGGAGTAGAAGAAAGAATAAAAGAATTGGAAGTAGATTAATCTCTTTCTTATCTCTTTTATATTAGCTGATCCGATTAAGATGGCATGGCGTTACTATTGTAAAGGGAGGTTGGAGAGACCGAGTTGTCATAATTTTGCTTATTGCTATGGTATATTATTTTATCCGTATTGAGGATACTTATTACAAATTTTGGTTTTAGTATATTTATTGTAATATTCACTTCAAAAATTAATATATATTTAATATATGATGCTTAAAATTTTGTATGAAAAATTGCGATGTAGGTATCGACAAAAGAGGGATGGAGAGTCAGTGCTAAATATAACAAAATTTAATCACCATGAAATTCGACACGCAGGATTATCACTCTGGTTAAGGAATAATTGAAATGCCTGAAAGAAACAAGAGAAATAAAGACGACAACGATATTGAATTATCTGACGAAACAGAGAAAAGGATAGATCAACTGCCGGAACATGCTCAGCATATTTTTAAGAAGGCTCATGCCAGTGCTCTGAAGGAATATGAAGACCCGAAGAAGAGGAGAGGGGGTTCAAAGGAGGATGTAGAAGAGGTAGCTCACAAGGTAGCTTGGGCTGCTGTGAAGAAGGACTATGAGAAAAAGGGTGATGAATGGATTAAGAAATAGACTACAGATACAACATGTTCAAATCTCATTCTAACATGAATTAATAAACAATAATATACTAATCAATTGACTCTCAGACTTTTAGTCGTTGTCTAATAGTGTTTATGCAAATTCCGCAGCTATTCCCAATTTAGCTTTTCATTTATTTATTTATTATTGCGTTGGTACATTCTTCGGTTACTGTATCAGCTTATTCAAAAATTACCAACATTGATTTTGTGAGTCGATATTTTAATAGATAGTTCAAAATTAACTTGATACTATCATGATCCTGCACAAAACTAGGAACATTTGTGGCTATAGCCATCCTTGAATAGAACCCGGTTGGAAAATTTTATCATCTACGAGCATTAACGTCTTTTGACTGGAGAATAAATGTAAATGCATTACCAGGTTCATGATTAACATCCCTTATAGTCAAGTTCTAGGGTTTGATTAACGAATCAAATCATAATTGACCTTAGTTGTGATAGTAGGAATTGGTCAGTTTGAATCATTTGCTTTTTTGATAATTTGGCAATTTCCTCTTAAGCTACAATTTTGACTCTGTTTGGATATATGTTTCAAGAGCTCTTAAATGGTTTGTAGGAGAATGACAATAAAGTACAAATCTTCTTGGTTTGTCTGTTACTTCTCTTATACCTAGACATAATTTTTCCTTAGGGAAGGTGGTGCATCAATAGGGATCATCATCATTGTTTACAAGAAACGTGACATCATAAACTCCGTCTGTAACCAAATAAAGACCACCTCATATTTCCTACTCTAAGCAACCTTTGAAGGGATTGCAAATTCTTTGAGGTATTCTGATATATGAGTAAAATTAGCTGACGTTGAACTGTTTGAGTCTTGTCGACTGTGGCTGATATACAAACTAAAACCAACTTCGGAAATCCCCTTTGTCCGTTCAATAAGATAGCTGAGGTTTGATCGGGTCCTAGTAAATCGTATCTTAATAGAATAAATGCACTTAGTATTGCAATAAAAGAGAAAGTGACTATCAAGATTCATTTCACTCATAATTAACGAGATAAAAGGATTTTAATTATTCAGAGAATAACCATTTACGGGACCGGGACATTATAAGCTGTTAGTAGCGTGTCTTTTCATTATAACTGTTAAATCTTTAATTTGATTTTCGTTTTATTTCATTTACTATCTGATATGAAACGTACTTGCAATTAAAAACAAGTTATTTATTCGCCTTTCTATATATTGAAAATACGATACAAAATATCTAAGTTTGTGGGTTTCCTTTTAATGAGATTGGTGTTATATTGAGAATACTATCTATTGACGGTCCCGAAATCAGCTCCAAAAGAGGTATTTGTTGCCACGAAAAGGTAACTAATAAATAGCCAATGTGTGTCATTACTGATATGCGAGATGCAAACCTAATCAAAATAATGATAGAAGAACGTGCTTTGGTAAAATTGATCAAATCTATTGGTGAGAACGAATATTCAACTAGAGACTTGTTGAAAAAACTTGGCGCCTACGGGTATGGACATAAGTTACTGCTTAAAGCCGCAGATAGGAAATTGGTAGAAAGAAAAATCGTCAAGAATCGAACCTACAATAAGTTAACAAGAGAAGGTAAGAAGATGTTGAAATTAGCAGCAGAAATAGGTGTCTAATATATAATCAATACCTCGGACCCTCTTAATTTGAGTTCAAATTATAATTATAATATTTTTACTTTTACATTTACTTTTACATTTACTTTTACATTTACTTTTACATAAACCACTTACATGTCTTTTGTTCGGAAATAAGTTATAGGGTTGACTTTCAGACTAATCCCCTATACAACTCACTTGATTCTAGTCGTTTTTCTATTTCGAGTTAGATCCTGATAAATTGTGATCAAAAATATTGACAAAATGAAATAACCGCATAGAGTTATTACTGGCCATAGAAAGTAACAATAAATCCTCACAATGTTCTCATCTGTTCAATAACGCAAAAGATATACTTTCCAAATATATTTATTCAATAAACATGTATAACAAATATGAATCGTCTATTCATATGGAAAAGTCATTAATTTGCATCAAGCCAATATTATCCTAGTTTCTTATCCTGAAGATTTTGCCATAGAAGAGGCCAAAAGTTTAGTTGAATCAATCCCGGATTATAAAGTAGTTAGGGTTTTTACTCAAAGGTACTTAAACCGAGCTAAATATGGTATGGGACTCGGCAAAGCTGAAGAGATAAAACAATTTGTTTCACAAACAGGTAATATAGATAAAATAATTGTTGATGAACATTTAGGTGCAAAACAGATATTTAATTTAGAAGAACTTATAAAAATTCCGATAATTGATAGAGAAAGATTGATTCTTGATATTTTCTATTCTCGGGCAACAACCAATGAATCCAAGCTGCAAATCCAATTAGCTGAGATTCAATACAAGATGCCTCGTGTAAGAGAAAACGCAAAACTCATGAGTAAAAGCAACGAGAGGGTGGGAAAAGGAGGAATGGGTGAGTACATCGTAGATGTTCAGTTTCGTGACCTAAAACGACAGATGTCGTTCGTCAAAGACAAATTAAAAGATGCAAGTCTTAAACGTCATGAGTATCGCAAGCAAAGACTAAGAAAAGGAATGTTTATAGTTTCCCTTGTTGGATATACAAGTTCAGGAAAAACGACTCTTTTTAATCTACTTACTAAGGAAAATAAGGAAACTTCCGCTAATTTGTTCACAACACTTTCAACAACCACAAGATCGCTTGATAATTCTAGTAATATTGGCAATAAAGATGATGTAGAAGTCTTGGTTGTGGATACAGTAGGTTTTATCAGCCGGCTGCCGCATTACATGATCGACGCTTTCAAATCTACATTAGAAGAATCACTTGAAGCCGATTTGATTTTCTTTTTGATAGATTGTTCAGAGAATTTAGAAGATATTGGTAAAAAGTATTCTAGCAGTTGGAAGGTTCTCAAAGAACTCAAAATCGACAAGTCAAAATTACACATAGTGTTAACTAAAGTGGAGACTACCAAATCAGATCAACTGCAAGAAATAATGAAATACATGGATGATTCAATCGATAAAATTGCCATTTCATCAAAAACAGGATTTGGGATTCATAAACTTAGGAACTTGATAGCTTCAAAAAGGTCCAAATTAAAGGATGAACACTCAAAACTCACCCCCTCATGATTGATCACATGTTTTCATTTAGCAATATTGCAGATTATTTACTGGCAACGATGGTTATAGATACACGATGTGGTCACTCATATTATCTTTACATTAATTTTTTGCACCGAGTGGGAGAACCGCGTTTAATTACTGGTTACCTATACCCGTCTTATCTAATTATTTAAATACTATTTATTAGTATACTACTTATTAGTGTATAATATGATCAAGTATGATTTTCAGAATAGCATAGGTTTTATTATTAACAGGATCAGTAAATCGTTAATTTATGTAATAGATCAAGAATTGCGTCAGAAATTTGGTATTACCTTTGGACAGTGGAAAGTATTAATAATACTTGCAAATAATGCTACGGGATTAACTCAGAAGGAAATTGCTGATAAATTAGCTTTGGAAGGACCGACCATTATTCCAATAATCGACAAATTAGAAAAGGATGCATTCGTAATTAGAAAAATCGACCCAAGGGATCGAAGAATTAATCGGATTTTCTTGACCGAAAAGGCACACGGATCACTTGATGATACAATAGAAGATGTATCTAAAATAAAAAAAATATGCCTTAATCAAATACCTGAAGAAGATATTTCCACAACAAAAAAAACTTTGGAACAAATGTGGCTTAATTTATACGATAAATTTAATTTAAATTGCTCAGAGGAAATCAAGCAAAAGCGAGAATTAATCGACCAACCTGCATCAAACATCATTATTGAGAAACGACATACTTCCACAACAACTAATATGTAAGATTGGTAAAAGGTTTAAAAATAAAAATTGGGGGGGTGTTTAAAGAAACTGACATCTAAAAGAATTAAGGGATCCTCTTTTAATTTCAAAAATCTACTCAAAATATCACAACCCTGGAAAGTGCTAATCATTCTTAGTTGTCTTGCCACGATGGCTATGTATGCAGAAACAATGTTGATACCCGCAATTCCTACTCTAATAAGTGATTTTGACGTCTCTTATGGATTATCATCGTGGATTCTGACTTCTTATTTGATAGCAGGGGCTGTCATGACCCCTATAGCAGGCAAACTGTCTGACATTTATGGAAGAAAGAAAATTTTGCTAATTATTATGGCTATTTACACCGTCGGAGTTTCTTTAGGAGGATTTGCGAGTGATTTTCTTACAATGATTATAGCAAGAACAATTCAGGGCATTGGCCTAGGAATGTTCCCTATAGCATTTAGTATTATTCGAGATCAATTTCCAAGGGAAAGAATTTCCATCACGACCGGAATCATTACTTCGATGTTTGCTGCAGGTTCGGTCATTGGATTATCTGTGGGAGCTTTGATTATTCATGAATTTGGATGGAAGATGACATTTTTTACAATAATTCCTATTTCTATAATGTTACTACTAATGATACGAAAATATATTCATATTTCAGATAGTAACAATCTTGAAGAGACGACTGAAAAACAAAATCAACATACAAAGTTGCGAAATAATTCTACAGAGAATATTCCAAAGAAAAAGCAAACAATTTCTTCTCAAATAGACATTAAGGGATCAATTTTACTAGCAATTACAATTATTTCTTTTCTGCTCTCTTTAACATACTTGCAAACATCTCCAGATGAAACTATATCAAATCTTTCCAGTGATGCTAGTTCTAGTCCTTACTCTTCTCTGGAACAAGTAACCCCATTTTTGGTAATTGGAGCCACGTCTTTATTCTTCTTTGTTTGGTTGGAGAGGAGAGTCAAATATCCCTTGATTGATTTTAGAATTTTCTTGAAGCCGCCAATCTTGCTTTCAAATATGATCATAATGATAGTAGGATTGTCCATGTTTATGGTTTTTCAGACTGTACCAATACTAGTACAAAGTCCAGAACCAATAGGGTTCGGGGAAAATGCCATCAATACAGGTAAAATCCAATTGCCTTTCGCGTTAGTCCTTTTAATATTTGGACCCACTTCTGGATTTATCATTTCAAAACTGGGCTCGATAAAGCCTATAATTTTAGGTGCTGTTCTTACAGCGGCCGGATTCTCAGTGTTGTTATTGTTTCATTCAACAGAGCTCTCAATCTCCATAGGCTTGGCGATATTATCCGCTGGCCTCTCCCTTGCTTCCGTAGGGGCAGTAAACGTCACTATACTGGCTACCCCTATAGAATTTACGGGTGTAACTATGGGGATTAGTACAATGTTGAGAATTATAGGATCATCTATTGGACCGGCTTTGGCTGCAATGTATATGCAAACAAATCAATCACTAGTTAACATAAAAGGAATAACTGAATCATTGCCTTCCTCATTCTCTTTTGACCTAATATTTCTTAGCGCTCTGGTGTTTTCAATAGCTGCTATAGGCATGTCTATGATATTAAGGAAAAAAATACTTGCTAAACCCTACCTACAATAAAAATTATGACTTTGGGATTAGAATCTTTTTTATCCGTATTTTCGGATCCATGTTATTTAGATTATTTAGATGAAACCATGCAGACTCTTATATTGTAATTAAATAAATATTTGAAAACATCTTGACTAATGACTTATTCGTTGATATTATCTAGAGCGTAGTTTAGCCACTACCAAATTGACTCTTTTGTTGACCATATTGACCAGAATAATGACCAAAATGACCAAAAAAATGACTACTTTATTAGGCTAGGATTTCATAATTAATATGACACCAGTAATTTCATCTTTTAGCAATTCCATCGTTATCCAAAAATATTGTGACGGTAAAACCCTTGCTAAAATAACCCAAGAAACTAATCTATCCAAAGGCACAGTATATAATCTGGTCAAGCGCTGGAAGGACAACTTAGGAAACAGTGGAATTGAAGAAATACGGGAATTTGCAAGCATTGTGAACAAATCAGAAATGACAATTCGTGAATGTGCTCAGGGATTTAGAATCGTTCAAATTCTAAAGGAATTTGGTATCAATGACGAATTTGAGGAAAGGAATGATTCTGCACCCGAACAAGATCTTTTAGCAGTGATTAGAAACGAAACAAATTGTTGGGTTCCAAGAAAAAATGACTTTTTCGTAAAATCTCTAGACATTGGATTAACGAAAAAAAAATAAGGATCCTGTAACAAAAAATGAACTTTACTTTTTTATCGAAGACATATACAACAACTGTAAAAAATATGATATTAAACCATCAGATATTATAAGATGGCTCAAAGATTTGTTTAATTTTTATCCCGCTCTTCAATGTGAATTGCTGTCTGATAATAACAATGAACCTGATCTGTATTTATCCACAAATACAGAAAATGAATCAGCTAACTCAATATATTTGCGAAAAGCTCCACATCGGCAACATGATGATATTCAAAAAAAATTTGACGTAAACGATGATACGTCAATAAAACAAAAACAATGAAAAGAATATATCAATAGACATCTTATTTACTTCGCAAGTTTCTTATTATATCGAGCAAATCAAACTAGAGTATAAGGATCTCGAAAAGCACAGAAAATCACTTTATGATGAAATATCTATTATGGAGAATAAAAAATTAACTCTAGAAAACAATCTTAAAGAAACAATTGAAAAAGACAATAACATTCTAGCTCATTTGGAGTGGTATGATTTCTTAAAACAACATTTGTCCGATAATTGCAACATGATTTTAGATGAAGAGATCATATTTTTTTCATCAATAATTAATGACTTTAAGACATACAACTACAATATTCTCGACATACTGAAAGAATACAAACAAATTCAATCATTAAGAAAAGAAAGAGATCATATTCAAAATGATATAAATCTAAATGCTCCATTACAACAAAGCTTGCTCAAAGAGGTCGACTTACTAAATTCTAAACTTGATGTATCTAGGCAGACTATGAAAATACGGGGAACTCAACGCAATGGGGTTTGATCTTAAAAAGCTTAAACAACTCTATTGTACTATTATTGAAATCTCATTAGCCAATCATTTGCCGCCACTGGATGCCGTTACAAAGTTTCTAAATGATATTGAGGATCAATATGACAGTAAACTAGGATTTGAAACCAAAATAAAAGAATTGAAAGCGACCATGGATAAATTAAATGAAGAGATTCCCAATTACAAATTAAATTTTCAAATCCAATGTCATATTTCTGGCCTATTATCGTATCTTTTAAACACTGGCATAACAATTCAAGATATTGTAAACATGAACCACCTGGTAGTTATATTACAAGATAGCAACTTTCTTGCTGCTGAGACAGGGGCTAAAATGGGAAGTACAATAAGTGATACAAGAAGTAGCAATAATTCCAACAAAACTGACAAGAATAAATGTTGGAAATTATTCATTGATAAATTAAGAAGCATAAAGAGCCTTGATTCAGAAATTGAGAAACTAATTTTTCTTCGTAATCATTTAAGTACAGATATCTCTATTTTAAATGCAAAAAAAAGAATGAAATTGAAGAACTCTATTAAAATCTGTAACCGTCTAAATTATTTGTCATTACAATTCCTCAACGTGTTAGTTTACTCTAGTCAGACTCATGAAAATATGTATAAGAAAATTGAATTTCTTTCTCAATGAATCCATCTTTTTGTTGAATCGATTAAAAAAAGGGAGATGAAGCCAATAAGCATTCATAACGGAAATCATAATGACGTAGCAATCATACCATATTCCTTAGCAATTAAAAAACCCATAATTGTCAAAGCCCTTTGCAATTTGAACCTGATAATATCCAGAATCAGCAGCCTTAAAACCTTTGGACGTGTCCTAAGTGGATACAAATTATTATCATTGGATGGAATATTGATGAAAGATTATGATAACAAATCTTACTATGACAATGATTAAAATATACGATAATAATAAATGCAATCAAGATAAGTAGTTTTTTCAAAGAATAAATCTATGAGAAACACTGGATTGATCAACTTTAAACTTGTAATATGTATTTTATCCGGAATTGCCTTAGTATATATTATTTATCCACTCTTCAGCATCTTTATTTTTGTTGAACCTCACAACTTACTAGACTCATTGATAAGACCAACAGTCATTGACGCTTTTGTTCTAAGCATATGCACTGCGTCAATATCCACGTTATTGATAGCATTATTTGGTATACCACTGGCATATTGCTTATCAAGATACAAATTCCCAGGCAGATCTGTTGTACAAATTATCATTGTTATTCCTTTAGTACTGCCACCACTTGCAAGCGGTGCTCTTCTTTTGGGGGTGTTTAATCCTCAGTCATTTTTAGATGGACTATTTCCCAATATCGAGTTTACCCAATCAATAATAGGGATCATAATAGCGCAAACATATGTTGCCTCTCCATTCATGATCCTTGCAAGTATGGCTGCCTTCGATTCAGTTGACAAATCATTGGAAAATGTGGCCCGGGTTCTAGGAAAGAATCATTGGGAAGTTTATTTAAGAATATCTGTTCCTCTTGCAAAAAAGGGAATTTTGGTTGGAATTGTGATGGCGTGGATAAGAGCAATTGGAGAATTGGGAGCGACATTGATGTTAGCATATAATCCCCATACCATTTCAATTCAGATATATGAAGATAATGCTATAGGAGGTTTGTCACAAGCTATTCCGGGCATAATCTTGTCTATTTTACTTTCAGTAGCTCTAATAATTGTATATTCCATAATTATGAAAAAATCTAATACTGATACCAGAAAAAACAATAAAATCTTTAGTTTTGGAGAATCATAAGAAAGAGATCCAGTTGACCATAGAAATAATTAATGTAACCAAGTCATTTCCCGGATTTACATTAGGACCAATTAATCTGAAATTGCAGGATAATACCATTATGGTATTAATTGGACCCACTGGAAGTGGCAAGTCTACTCTTCTAAACCTAATTATGGGATTGGCCAAACCTGACAGAGGCTCTATTCACATCAATGGAATCGATTTAACCAATACACCTATTGCTTCAAGAAGAATCGGATATTGTTTTCAAAACCCCAGCCTCTTTCCACATTTGAATGTCTATGAGAATATTGTATTTGGTGTTAGGAAACGTGATATAGACAATAGGAAATTACGAATTAAGAGACTCGTTGAATCCATTGGGGTGTCTCATCTTCTTGACCGGAATGTAGTGGGATTAAGCGGAGGAGAGATGCAGAAAATATCTTTAGCACGAATGCTTGTGACGAAACCAAAAATAATGCTCATGGATGAACCTCTTGTTCATCTTGATACTAAAACTCGAGTTCAGTTGAGAAAGGATCTTAGGCGAATTCTTAAAGAAGAGGGAATATTGGGAATATATGTAACACATTTTGAAGATGATATATACGCACTTGCTGATTCTGTTTCGGTAATAGAAAAAGGCATCATCAAAAAGACTGATACACTAAAAACAATGCTAACTTTCCCGAATAATCAATCCAAGTCCACCTCATCAATATCAGAGTTTTTTCAAAAGGACTATAATTACCTAGAAGGTTGTGTTACAAAATCAACAAATGGGATTACTACTTTTAAGATAGGAGAACATAAATTTGAAATCATAGGCGATTATCCAATAGATTCAACTGTAGGAGTACCAATAAAACCTGAAGATATTATCTTGGCTGTAGATTTTGTCCGTACCAGCGCAAGAAATATAATTAAAACGAAAGTAGCTGCCATTGATGATGCTAACATCAAAACAGGCATATTGAATATACATTTAATTATTAACAGTATCAGTTTGATATCGAGGATTACAACGGAATCTAAAGAATATTTGAAAATTACGAAGGGTGCTTATGTATATGCCATATTCAAGGCTACTGCACCGCATGTTGTGCGTCAAGAAAAAAAGAAATAGAATTTCATAATTGAAATTGTTAAGTCACTTATTTATCGCTAGAAGATAATTTAGATTTGAAAATAGTAAAACAAACAAGTCAGTAGAGCAAAATCTAAAAACTATTGCAAAAAAGGAATTTTCTCCTTTAAAGATTTATAAAAAAATGATAATATTGTTTTCCTTGTCGTTGAAAGATTTACGGAATAGAATAAATAAAAAAATTAACAAGAACTATAACCACAGACAAAAAATCCTAGCCGAAATAAAGCAAAGCCTTGATATTGATTTTAACAAGATTTCTACTTATTCTTCAGTGATCGAGATTCATTCTCATTCATCCGATCCTAGTACTGAATTTAGAGTCGATTCTGAAAATATAAAAAAAATGAGTAGTGAAAGGGGAGTAAACCGAAACAATAAGACAAAAGAAAAACCTCTTTTCAGAATAGATTTACCTGATTCTATAATTGGATCACAGAGGTTTTATTACAAAGGTGTAGAAGTAAGTAATCTAACTATAGAAGAACTAAATAATCTAAAAAAAGACTTGGATTTTATCTTAAAAGAGATCGAAAAGGAAGTTGATAATCTTTTAATTTGAATTTTATTTATCTACCTCTTTAAATTTACTTGGGTTATTCTATTTATACTAGTAATACATTGTTTACAACATCAAGATCACAGATACCACAACTAATTTGTGTAGTTCTTATCATTTTAAATAGTAGATGTTTATATGACATCCCACATGATGCCCAAGATTCGTGTCACCGTCCTTTATTTTGCTCAAATACACGAAACAACTAGAAAAAAACAGGAAATAATAGAGTTGTCTACAGATACTTCAATAAAGGATCTTATATCAATCATATTAACCCGGTATCCAAATATAAAAAATATAAAAAACGTAAAAATTTCCGTCAATTACCATATTGTCAATTCAAACTCAAACCCTATTCTAAAAAACAATGATGAAGTAGCACTTCTACCACCAATTTCTGGAGGATAGTTTGCTTGAGTAGTAGAGATTTTCAAGAAGAGACCATCAAATTGGAAACTGATTCTAGTAATGAACTCCATAAATCTAAGAAAAACAACGACAAACTCAAACCATCATCATCATCACAAATAATAACGGAATCAGAAATCGATGTTAATGATGTTATAAATTCGATAACAGACATTGATGGACATTCGGGAGCCACGGTAATTTTTATAGGTTCAGTGAGAAACTTTGGATTAAATGGAAGAGTACAAAAAATGTTTTATGAATCTTATACAAAAATGGCCGACAATAAGATAAAACATATTGAAAAGCTTGCAATAGAAAAGTATGGTATTAATAAAATCAGAATAGTTCACAGAATAGGTGAATTGTCTTTAGGAACCAATAGTATAATCATAGCACTTTCGACTCCTCATAGCAAAGATGCCTTTAGGGCCTGCAAATACATTCTAGCAAAGATTAAACAAGAGGTGCCAATTTGGAAAAAAGAAATTCTATCAAAAGGCAATGAAAAATGGGTGGATGGGAAATCAATCAAGACAAATTAAAAAATCAAATATTTGGTTTAAATGTTGAAGTAAAATTTGAAATATATGTCCTGTATAATATTAAACAAATTTAATATCGCTCTCAATTTTAAATGAATGAATTAAAGTATGAAAAAAAACTCTGATCCATATTTTACTGTAGATAAGGCATTCAAAATTCTCTTAGAAAACATAACGGTTCCTAAGAACACAGAACTTGTTCCTGTTTTTGAATCCCTGGGAAGGATCCTAAAAGATGACGTTATTGCGCCAGAAAACCTACCTATTTACAACTCATCCCACATGGATGGATATGCAATCCGATCTACCGATGTTACTAGTGCATCAAAGAAAAATCCCATTCTTTTAAAGATTTCACTCTCTGAATCAACCATAGGGAACTTACCACTCTATATTCTGAAAAAAAAAGAAGCATATAGAATTCAAACTGGTGGGTACCTGCCATTAAAATCCGACGCGGTAGTACCCATAGAAAACATAAAAATAGTCAATAACGATCTTGTGGAGATTGTTGAACCCATAGAAAAAAAAAGTTTCGTATATTTCGCTGGATCGGATATTGAAAAAGGAAAAAAGGTGTTATGTAAAGAACAAGCAATACGAGTCCAAGACATGGGTCTTCTGGCTTCTTTACGGATAAGTAAAATTTCAGTTTTTAAAAAACCTCTAGTTACTATTATACCGACGGGTAACGAGCTTACTGAAGATATTAAAGAAAACAAAGAAAATAAAGGAAATAAAGTAGTCAATACTAATAGTCATATTATTTCTGCTTTAGTAGGTGAATTAGGCGGCATACCAGTAGATATGGGTGTTACTCCGGATGATGTGGATATCCTCGAAAGAAAAATTATTTACGCCTTAAAAACTTCTGATTTAGTTATAACTATCGGTGGAACATCGGCTGGTAAGCAGGATATTGTGAAGTCAACCATTAATTCGATGACATCATCTGAGATCATAGCTCATAAAATAAAACTGGATCGGGGTAGAGTAACAGGACTTGCAGCCGTCAATAAAAAACCGATACTAATTATGCCCGGACCAATTCAAGGCACCTTGAATGCCTTTTTTGTATTTGCAAGACCATTGATTTCCCTATTTTCGGGACGAACTACTTTTAATGTCTTTACTATTTCTGCCATAATGGTTGAAGATTGGACTTGTCGTAAGAAATTTCATGATTTTAGAAAAATAGTGTACGTCAACCTAATAAAATTGAAAGACAAGATCTATGCCAAACCGGTAATAGGTGAAACACAAAGTATCTCATTGTTAGTCAATACTAATGGTTATATGACTGTTCCTGAGAATGTGACAAATCTCTTTAGAGGAGACGTGGTAGAAGTAAATGTTCTACCCGGTTACTCGTATGTTAATGACATCGAATTTATGGAATAAATTATCTATGTAAATTTCACTATGTTGTTATTTGTGATGGCCTTGCCCTGCAATCATGCTAAAGATATGCATTACACCTGGAAATAACGCATTTATAGACTGAGAAACTGCATTGATACTGCCTGGCATGTTCACAATTAATGTATTTCCTCTAATTCCTGAAACCCCGCGTGAGAGCATGGATAGAGGAGTCCTACTTTGTCCATAGTCTCGAAGATTTTCTGATATACCTAATACTTCCTTTTCTAAGATCCCTTTTGTTGCCTCTGGGGTGACATCATGTGGACCCACACCTGTTCCTCCAGTGGTAATAATAATATTTACTTTGAGTTCGTCAGAATAATATATTAATTCTTTCTCAATTATTTTAATGTCGTCAGGTATTACCTTGTAGGCAACGATACTAAATCCGTTCTTGGTAAGGGCATTGACTATTAGTTTACCAGATTCATCTTGATCTTTCTTTCTAGAGTCACTAATTGTAATAACAGTGGCCTCAAGTTTACTAGTATGTTTTTCTCTAAAATCTCCGATCCCGCCGTGTTTTTCTAATAGTTTGATATTATCAATTGATAGAGATATATCCAAAGGCTTTAGTATGTCATAGACGGATAAGGCAGCAATAGTCGCTCCAGTTAAAGCTTCCATCTCGACCCCAGTTTTCCAAACGCTTTTTACTTTGACGATTATCCTGACCAGACCTGTCTCGATAGCTACCTCTACCTTGATATCATCAATGGGAATAGGATGACAGTATGGAATCAGATCTGAGGTCTTTTTAGCTCCCAGTGTACCAGCCACTTTTGCTATTTCAAAAATATTTCCCTTTGGGGAATTTCCATCCTTTATTGTGTTCATGATGTTAATATCAAATGATAAAAGTGCTTGAGCAACAGCAGTTCTAAGCGATTCTGGTTTGCCGCCGACATCGATCATACCCATTATTTACACTTAGAATAAGTTATCTATATAAAATTAAGATTCATGCATATATGACAAGTGTCAGGAGGCTTAATGTTCATGAGGGGTAGCAATTTAAATGAATTGCACTTTAGTATGTTGGGAATATCTGTCCATTGAATTTGGAAAAATCCTTAAATCTCTTGTGTAGTTTGGTTATATAGTGGTCCTAGGATTAAGGGGCAATAATTATATTGTATTTTTTATTTTTGGCCTTGCTGCCGGAGTAGCGAGTTTATCCTTATCACTTTTCTTAAAATTAACTATTAATGGATTGTTCATTCCTGAAATTGCATCTCAGGGATTGATCTCAATTTCTTCAGGAGAAATCGAATCGCAAGCAGTACCTAACATTAGGCCCGTTAGCTAAATATTCTACATTTATAGGCGCAATGGTGGTTAACGTCATAATTTATGGTATCATTGGTACAGTCTTAGGAAAATTGTTTTTGAAAATGAATTTACCACGATATGCCGTTAGATCCATGCTTTCTACATTTATCTCTTATATGATCTTGATTGCCATCACAATTATTTTTATGGTGCTTAGTACCACGCCCGGACAATCGATATCTATTCCTGTAATATCATTTGCATTATTTTTATTACCAAGTGCCGTTTATGGTTTGATCTTTGCATTCTTGTTTGGTAATAAAAATAAGAAAATTGATCCGGTTGAAACTCATTCTGAGGTTGGTAATGTTATCAACAAAAGTAGTAAAACTACCGATATTGATTATAATAAAAGAGAAATGATCCGTGCTTTAATAATTTCAGTTATCGCCATTCCATTGGTATATTTTGGATTTAACCGTTTAACATCTGGGTCAGGACAGCAACAGCAACAGCAACAACAACCCCGTGCACTTGATGCTTCCATAAAGCAATTTTTACAATCAAAATCAAAACCCCCTGGTTTTGAAAATCCTATTCTTACTCCACTAGTAGATGCTGAGGTTACTCCAACTTTTATCTTTTATAGGATAGATATAAACACAGTAGTACCCACTGTCAATGCTGATGATTGGAATCTTACTATCAAAGGACTAGTGGATAATCCTGTTGTAATTAACTATGCAGAGTTTAGGGATATGAATTCAGTTGAAGAATTTGCAACCTTGACATGTATCAGCAATAAAATAGGTGGAAATCTTGTAGGCACCGCCTTGTGGAAGGGAGTGAGACTTAGAGACATCCTTTCTAAAGCTGGAATTCAGTCTAGCGTTAAATATATTGTGTTTAGATGTTCAGATGGATATGATGTAGGGATTCCATTAGAGAATGGAATGATGGATAGTACCATTTTAGCCTATGACATGAACAATTCGCCATTGACAAGCGAACATGGATATCCTGTTAGAGCAATAGTGCCTGGGTTCTATGGAATGATGAATCCAAAATGGATTACGGAAATAGAATTAGTAGATAAAACTTACGAAGGCTTTTGGCAAAGAAAAGGTTGGACTAACAATGGTATCAAAAATATTTATTCATCTATAGTCATTCCTGGCAATCAACCCATAAATGATAATTTCCCGAATTTAGTGCCAAATAGCAGCTTCCTGAATGGTAAAAATATTCCTGTTGCAGGAATTGCATTTGCAGGTGATAGAGGGATTTCCAAAGTTGAGGTAAGTGTAGATGGAGGAACTACTTGGAAAACTGCGATAGTCAAAGATCCATTGTCACAATATACCTGGGTTCTATGGACGAGTGGATTTACCGCTGTAGATAAAGGGAATTATAAAATTATCGTGAGAGCAACAGACAAAACCGGCCAGATTCAAACTTCAGAATTAAAAGATCCATTTCCAAACGGTGCTGGGGGCTACAATCAATTAGATATTTCAGTTTAGAATGGGTATTTTGATATCAAAGACAAATTTTGAATTTGAGTTTATAATTTAATTAGTATTTATGTATTGATCTAAAACTCTAAACCAAATAAAACATACCAGATCCGGACTATCAATAGTCTCAAAGATTGATTATTCCTCTCCATTGGAATCCTCTGGATAGTTGTAACCTACTTTCTCTTTTCCTCTTCCTCATTTCTTTTTACTCATTTGGTTTTCATTTAGGAATTTATCCACCAATAGTATGCATAACATTCAATGTTGGTCTTAATGAATGCGTTTTTATAATTTTGATAATTCCTTCAGGTTTTTCCTGCACTGACTTGTTGATGCATTTAATTATATCTATGTCTGATTTTCCATCTTCAAGTAAACTCTTTAAATCATTACTTGACTTGTCAAATAAACAACTGTAAAGTTTACCATCCGCAGTAATCCGAACTCTATCACAGTTTTGACAAAAAGGCTCTGTGATAGAAGGAATAAATCCTATGATTCCTTTTCCATCCTCAAAAGTGTACAATCTAGCAGGGTCAGATTTATCATTATGAAGAGGAGATAATTTATCAAAATCTTTATTTATTGTCTCTATCATTTTTTTCTTACTTACAACTAGATCTTCAGACCAAATACCGGTTCCATCCAACGGCATAAATTCAATAAATTTAACAATACATCCAGTGTCTCGGGAAAATCTTACAAAATGTGAAATTTCATCATCATTCCATCCTCTCATGATTACAGTGTTGATTTTTACTGGCAAATTTTCGTCTATTGCAGTATTTATTGCGTTCCTTACTTTGTGAAAGCCATCAATTCCACTCATGGATTTAAATCTGTCAGGTTTAAATGTATCCAGACTAATGTTTAAACTTTCTAGTCCAGATTCTTTGAGAATCTTTACTTTATCTTTTAACAGAATTCCATTTGTTGTCATACTAATCGATCTTAATCCTTCAATAGATGACAAAGATTTGATTAGATTCTCTACGTTACCACGAACTGTAGGCTCTCCTCCTGTAATTTTTATCTTTTCAATTCCTAAAGAAACAAATATCTTGGCGAGACGAGTTATTTGTTCGTAGCTCAGAAGGTTATCTTGTTCTAACCACTTAGTATTGTTTGACGGCATACAGTAAACACACTGCATGTTACACCTATCAGTTATTGAAATTCTTAGTTTCTTTGCTATCCTTCCAAAACTGTCTGCAAGGTTATTACTCAATTTCATCTCCTCTAACTTGATATAGTCTCGTAAAACCCATTTGCTGTATATAGGCCTTTAGTAGATATCATTGCTAATTAACCATTACAACAAAATTTAAGAAATCAATATTGCCATAACAGTTTATTAGGTTGGGTGGATTAGACAAGGGTGATAAAGATATCTGAGGATAAACCTTTCGTAAAGCTATTATACGAACTCAGAGTAAGAGTAACCAGAATATGTGTTATAATGATCATATTCATTTCTGTGTGTATGACTCTTGGTGTGACCATCGTCAAATTAGACGGATATAGTTTATTTGTTCTCTATCCTGATACTTTTAACAGTTTATCTATTCAAGTAATTTCCCACATAAAGAACGACTTATTGTCTAATAACATTAGCTTGGTACAAACTACTCCGGGACAAGCCTTTACAGCCCAGATGTACGTGGCTATAATAATCGGAATTGTAGGGTCTTTGCCAGTCATGCTTGGGGAACTATTTGCCTTCTTAAATCCAGTGCTCCATTATTCTGAAAAAAGAATCATCAAGAGTATCGTTGTACCGACTATATCATTATTTGTAATGGGTTGTATATTTTCTTACTATGTTGCAATTCCGTATACACTTGAATTCTTGTACCAATACGGACAGGCTATGAATATACTATCTTTTTTTGAAATCACTTCTTTTATTCTTTTTGTTGTAAATATGTTGTTAATATTTGGATTTTCCTTTCAGCTTCCAATAGTCATGTGGGCCCTTACCAAAGGACTAATAGTTAACACAAATTTCTGGAAGGATAATTTGAGATATGTGATTATTTTTTTGGTCATTCTGGGTGCAATCATAACTCCGGATGGGAGTGGAATAACTATGTGGTTCGTAGTAGGACCATTGATGCTTTTGTATGTTATCGGAATAATAGCAATTCAGGTAGATTTGCGAATTTCAAAATATAATTTGAACTAATTTAGACCCTGAAAACAGGCTGATTGAAATCAAGTCTGGAATTAAAGTTAAAAATAACTTCTAGGTTAAGTAAACAAGACCTATGATGAAGGTGATTTCAGTTAACGTAGGATTACCCAGACAAGTTTCATACGAGAAGCGACAGGTTGTTACGAGCATATTCAAAGAGCCTGTGGAGGGAAGGGTAAAAGTAACCACACTTAATTTGAATGGGGATGCACAGGCAGACTTGTCGGTTCATGGTGGAGTTGACAAGGCAGTTTATTCATATTCTGAGGAACATTACAATTATTGGAAAGAAGCATATCCTATGATTGATATGCCTTTAGGAATGTTTGGAGAAAACCTTACTACTCAAGGATTATATGAGGACATGGTAAACATAGGTGATCAATATCAAATTGGTTCATCACGGTTAGTTGTCACACAGCCTCGAATGCCTTGCTACAAACTCGGGATCAAATTTGGTCGCATGGATATCCTAGAGAAATTTGTCAATAGTCAACGTCCCGGAATTTATTACAGGGTATTAGAAGAAGGTGAATTAGGCGCCGGAGACAGCATAGAATTGTTATACAGGGATAAAAATAATGTTTCTATAAATGATATTGTTAATTTGTATATAAATGATCATTATGATGGAGAAAATTTATCCAAAATGCAAAAGGCAACAAAATTAGAATTTTTACCCGAGCACTGGAGAATTTACTTTGGTCAAAAAATAGCCCGGTTGCGGAAGAGCTAGATACTAACTAATCAAATGTTTATGGTTATAGCTAATAATGCTATTGATTTATGTCTTTGAATCTCCTTATATTCATCGTCTATTTATCTTAAAACTTGATCCCTTTGAAAATAGTATTTGTTAAATAATTTTGTTTGCAAATTAATAATTATAATTAATTATCGATGTTTAAAGTTATCTGGATTAGACTATTGGTCTTGTACCGGCAAACCAAATCCAAAGGTTACGCCGTTTCCATCTTGATTGTTTTTAGCCCAAATCCTTCCACCATGGGCCTCGATTATTTTTTTAGAAATATACAAACCAAGTCCTGTTCCTCTGCTTGATTTTTTTATAAATCTAGTAAATAACAGAGGTAGATCATCTGGATGAATGCCATGTCCCGGATCACTTATAGTAACCTCTATTTCCTTTTCCTTGTTTATTTTTTTCATATTTATTATTATTTCATCTTCGTCTTTTGTAAACTCAAGGGCGTTATCTATTAAGCTTATAATAACTTGTGTCAATCGAGATTTGTCAGCATTTAATATCTTACTATCATTTGGAGCAGATGAATCTTCAAATACAGTATTAAACTTGCGATCACCCTTTATCCGATCTCGGTAATTAATCATTATCTCTGTTATCAATTCCTTGAGGTTAATAGGCTCTTTGTTTAGTATCAATAGATCTTTATCTAATTGCGATATATCTAAGACTATGTCCACCAACCTCTTAAGCCGTTTTGTATTTCTACTTATTGCTTCCATAGGATGTTTATACATCTCAATGTTACCAATCAATTTCGTTAAAATATCTGAGAAGCCTAGCAAAGATTGTACTGGGTTTCTTAATTCATGAGCAGCTATATTTATAAATTCTTTCTGCATATTATCGTGAATCTGGACATTTCTATTTGCTATTTCGAGCCTCCTGTTTGTATCTTCCAATTCCTTAGTCCTTTTTTTAACTGATTTATCCAAGGTGCTGTTTGCTCTATTGAGGAACAAGATCAATAATAATACTATCGCAATTATACCTATTATCAAAGTGAGCATTTGGAGCCTTTCCTTATCTATTATTTCGTTAATTTTTGAATAAATAATGGAGGTTGGTGTTATTACAAATACAGAGAACTTGGGAGAGCCCTCAATGATAACCGGGTATCCTGCATTAAATCTTTCACTGTTTATGAACTGGTATACTTCAGAAGACGGGATTCCTGAGATGACTGTTTTTACTAGATTGTTTAGCCTGTCATTATACCCAGTTAAATTCTGGGTAAAATTTCCAAAAAAAGGTTTTCCTACTAATGAATCTACAGGATGGACTAACTGCGTACCTTTGTTATCTAAAACTGCCAAATACTGTGACTGTATATCGTAGATATTTCCATAATAGTTAAAAAATTCATTTATTGGAATTCTTGCTCCTACCAAGCCATTATAATAAGAGCCACTAGAATTTGTCGTAATGATCGGTTGAGCCATTGCAATTCTATTTTTGCCATCTATTCCTACATACATGTCAGAAACTACAGAAGACATTACGTTTTTTGTCTCATTAACCCAGCTTCTAGAGGAAAAATCCATTCCTGCATAAGAGGAATTTTCACTAGCAGATATATCGACAACTGCGATGCCATTTTTATTTAGAAGGAACAATCTGTCCACTGGGGTAGTGGAATTTATTTTGTTGTAATAATCTACCAATAAACTTTTGGTCAGATTAGACGTATAATCTCCATCTTGAATACTGCCAGACATTGCTAACCCTTGCAGTCTTGATAAAATCAATTCCACATCCGACTGTAGGTGTTGTGCTATCGCACGGGTGGAATCTATTTGAACTTGTTTTTGTTGTTCAAATATGCTGTTTCTTATACTGTATTCTGTCTCCTGTTGTAAGTGGAAGAATAAAACAAGGGGAATTATGACTATGAAAATTGCAGCAGTATAGATTGAATTATTGACTGTAAAAAACTTTAAAATTGATTCCTTTAAATTATCGAATCTGACACGTTTCATAATAGATACCTATACAGATGACATGAATAAATTGTTATTTCTCTAATTTTCCATAAACTCACAAAACTGTGCTTTCATTTGTTGAATTAATTGAGAACTAATATACTTTTTTGGCTTTTATCATGCTCGACACTTGATTTTTCTATATGTTATTGAATCATTCAGTTGTTGTCTATCAAAGTTGAGCTATCGTGAACATTCTTTATATATTTCTGCATGAATATGGATTTAAGTTAAATATTATATATCGATCACAATATCAATATGTGAATTCTTATGTCAACTGAATACATGTTAATTCTGTGTTGCACTGTATTTATTGTTTTGATGTCGTCATTTTACTCGGCTATTATTGTTTTTGCTCAAAATAATGAAGTCTCTTTATTGGCCCTGGTATCCCCTGATACAAAATTTAATTTTGAAAGAGAAGTGTCTTCACAAACAGAAAACTCAAATTCTTCCCAAATTTTTCAGCCTGAAGGAATAATAGTTGATAGTAATGATAACTTATACGTAAACGATATTCAGTCAAATGAAATAAAGAAATATGATATTAATGGAAATTTTATTTTAAAATGGGAGAATCGATCTGTAAATGGAATTCCATTAAATCATCCTCATAGCAGTGAGATAGATAAAGGTGGTAATGTTTACATTACCGATCAAAATAATAAACGGGTTGTAAAGTTCTCCAATAACGGTACATTCATTACATCGTGGGGGGAAGATGAAGATAAGGGTGTACATTTTCTGCATCCACATGGCATTGCCGTGGATTCCCTAGATAACGTCTTTGTTTCCGATAGAGATCTTAATATCATTCAAAAGTTCTCCAATAACGGTACATTCATTACATCATGGGGTAGCAGGGGTGCAGGGAATGGTGAATTTGATATGCCTTGGGACATAGCGGTTGACAAGGAAAATAATGTTTTTGTACCTGATTATGGGAATAATAGAATTCAAGTATTCTCTAATAACGGTACGTATCTTAAGGAATGGGGAACAGAAGGAAGGAGTGCTGGAGAATTTAATCATCCGGCAGTAATCGCATTTGACAATGCCAAAAATCTGTATGTGACAGATTCTGACAACCAGAGAATCCAGGTATTTTCCAACAATGGTACTTATGTCACAGAATTTGGACAAATGGGAGAGGGTCTTGGAGAATTTTCAAAACCTGAGAGTATAACAATTGATTCCAATGGACGTGTATATGTCGCAGATACAACCAATAACAACGTACAGTTGTTTATTCCTTCTAATTGATTGAAAAACTATAGTTACCTAGGGATCACAAGACAATTTGATAATCTTTTTTTGACAAATTTTGTTTGTGAAATAGTCTTATTTTTTTTATAATGGATTCAATATTCTATGAAGATTTTATTGTATAGCATATTATTCTGGGAAGATACCAAAAAAAGTCTTTATAAATTTTCTTTTTGCTAATTTCAAAGCCTTCTCACCTTTATCAGTTAAACTATAAACTATTGTTTTTCCGTCTCTTTCCTCAACGATGAAACCCAGTTCTTTTAAACCTTTTAGTGCCGGATATATTGTTCCGGGACTTAGTTTCTTTTCGCCTTTTCTAATTGCAATTTCTGCCGCTAGCTCTTGACCGTGCATTGGTTTTTTCGAAAGTAAGAAAAGGATCAGAAAGCCTAACATTCCCCTCATGTCGCAGCAGTCTCCTTCCCCTTCATCTTCTCTACCTGAGTCTCCTCTCTCTCCGCGCATTGATAACATAGATATTGGGTATCCGATATATATAAATACACCCTCTATCCTATGTATCGTATGTCCGATGGAATGGATGAGGGGGTGAAATAATGGGTTGTGGTTGTAATTACAGCGGTATAAACACAGTTGGAGTACAAAAGTCAAGAAGTTTCTTAACACGTGAGGAAAAAGTAGATTTATTGAAGGAATATAGAATTGATTTAGAGAGAGAAGTCAAAGGAGTATCAGAAAGGATTAAAGAGTTAGAGGCATCATAACTTTTTTAATCTATATTTTTATGTTTTTTTGCCATATTTTAGTAACTTTATATTTTCTAACCGCCTACAAATAGTAAGTAGTTTATGTTAATGATAGGTATATTGGCAGGAGAGCTTGCAGTTAATCTAATTGCATTAACCGACCTTTGGATAAAAACGTACATTTTTAAATTCGTTTATCTTATTCTTCTCGGCAAAAATGACTCCTTCATTATGTAATAGTTCTTTCTTTTTCTGTATCCCTAAAGCATATCCACCTATTTTACCATTGGACATAACTACCCGGTGGCAAGGTACTTTAATCGGATTTGGATTCTTGCCTAAAATTCTTCCTATATACCTTGAAGCGGTCGGGTATCCAAGGGCTTTAGCAAGATCTCCATAGGTAGAAACTTTGCCTTTAGGAATGGTTAATAGCATGTTATAGACATCTTCACTGGTTATTGGCTTAGCTGAGGGTATTTCGCTAATATTTTTGTCCTGATTGTGGTCAACTCGCTTCATATATGTAATAACTTTAGATATTATTTAAATATATTCAAGTCTGATAGCATGATATCATATATTCTTATACTGTCACATGTTATGGATTTGGCCCCTCATGAATTATAGAAAGGTAATACGGGGTAAAACAAATTGGACTAGATCAATTTTTATCATTATTCTCATTTTGATTTTTTTTCCATATTAATTTTTTATAAATACGATCTAAATCTATTGCATGACTTTATCAATAATACTTCTTGTTAGTGTTCAAAATTCTAGAAATCCTAGAGTATTAGAATATTGCAACTTGTTAGGAAACCACATATACTTATTTTATATTTATAAGGGTGTGAACAAATCTATTATTCAATATAAAATGAACAATAAAAAAAATATCTTAGCGCCATTCACAGCAGTAATAGCATTATCCGTATTACTCCTGATAGGGCCAACTTCGATGTCAATGAATACATTTGCTACAACCAACACAGCTAACCAAGGCATAGGCCAATCACAAAGTTCAAACCAGCTAGGTGTTTGTGTATCAGGGACTGGTACCCTTTTTTCTTGTAATAATGTGAATGCACAAAATCAAACTAACACTGGAAACAATGCATTAGCCCAACAAGGTGGTAGTGGTAGCGGTGGTAACGCCGCTAACCAAGCAATTGGTCAAGCCCAATCCTCTAACCAAAATGCTCTTTGTGTATCAGGGACTGGTACTTTTGTTTCTTGTAATAATTTGAATGCACAAAATCAAGCAAACAGCGGAAACAATGCATTAGCCCAACAAGGTGGTAGTAGTAGCGGTAGTGGCAGCGGCGGTGGCAATCAAGCTAACCAAGGCATAGGCCAATCCCAATCCTCTAACCAAAACAGCGGTGTAGTATCTGGTGGCAACACAACTGGTTCAGGAAACAATGTAAATGACCAAAACCAAGCAAACAGCGGAAATAATGCAGCAGCACAAAGTGGTGGTAGTGGTAAAGGTGGCGGTAACAGTGCTAACCAAGGCATAGGCCAATCCCAATCCTCTAACCAAAACAGCGGTGTAGTATCTGGTGGCAGCACTTCTGGTTCAGGAAATAACGCAAACACTCAAAACCAAGCAAACACTGGAAGTAATGCAGCCGGTCAACAAGGTGGTGGTAGTGGTAAAGGTGGCGGTAACAGTGCTAACCAAGGCATAGGCCAATCCCAATCCTCTAACCAAAACGCACAATGTGTTTCTGGAGGAAATACCGCTGATTCATGTAATAACACCAGTACTCAAAGTCAAACAAACAGCGGAAGTAATGCAGCAGCACAAGGTGGTGGTAGTGGTAAAGGTGGCGGTAACAGTGCTAACCAAGGCATAGGCCAATCCCAATCCTCTAACCAAAACGCACAATGTGTTTCTGGAGGAAGCGTAGCTGATTCATGTAATAACACCAGTACTCAAAACCAAGCAAACAGCGGAAATAATGCAGCCGGTCAACAAGGTGGTGGTAGTGGTAAAGGTGACGGTAACAGTGCTAACCAAGGCATAGGCCAATCCCAATCCTCTAACCAAAACGCACAATGTGTAGCAGGCGGCTCTCTAAGCAATTCATGTAGCAACACGAACACTCAAAACCAAGCAAACAGCGGAAATAATGCAGCCGGTCAACAAGGTGGTGGTAGTGGTAAAGGTGACGGTAACAGTGCTAACCAAGGCATAGGTCAATCCCAATCCTCTAACCAAAACGCACAATGTGTTTCTGGTAAAGATGCTATTGTATCATGTGACAATGAAAACTTTCAAAACCAGGTAAATAGTGGAAATAACGCATTAGGTCAACAATAAGCCTCTTTTTTTTACATTTGATTTTCCTGTAAGTAATTTTAAAAATAATTTTAAAGCATTTCTAATAGTATGTGTCAAAATTCTCTTTATTACATTTTATTCAAATAATATCTGTGTTCATACCATTTTATCATTTTAGTTTAGAATCTAAAAGTGATTTAATAGGTTATTTGAAACTACTAATATTCGAGAAAATATTATCCTAATCTAGTAGATGTAGGCAAAAGAAAGTACGTCTCATCAGATAATAATCGAAATCGGTTGGACCACAGTTAGGATTGCCAATAAGATAAGCATTAGTTTGACTAATTATTGGTAAAGATATTATAAAGCTCGCCGTCAGTATGATTGGAGTAGTTCCATATTTCAGTATTAGTTTTCAATTGTCTAAAGGAATCTTTATAATTGGTATCTAATTGATCATATAATTTTTGACCAATAACAATGTGGTCGGCCTCTGCAAGGGACGTCATCTTGACTGCCACACTTATGGTGTATCCTATAAGGTCTAAATGCGGCGTTTTTAGTATTGTTTTCTCCAATTCGTAAATGTCAATTCCATATTGAACGACAGCAACTTCACCATAATCAATTCCTACCCTTACTTTCAGCTCAGGATAGTCATATTGATTCAAGATCGGATTGATTCCTTCTTTAATTACTTTGATCATGGTCAATGCACAACCAATTCCATTACTGAATTGAAGGGCGGCGAAACCATTATTGTTTTCAGAATCATTTCCCTCATTAATCACTTTGTCTGTGTATTGTCCATTACGAGTAGTATCTTCTATAACAAAAAAAGCCAAAACTGCATCTCCAATATATTTTAAGACATAACCGCCGTACAATGAGATTATATTTGTCATTTCCTGTGCAAATGATCTTATTATGGTGGTCAATCGATCTATTGGTAAAGTTAACGCCATTTTCGTAGAGCCAACCAAATCAATATGTAACATCACTAGTCTCAATTTAGATTCTGCGTTCTGTTCCAAAATATTCTGCGTTTCTTTTAATATGATATTTAGTTCGGGTTTTGCTTTGAGTGCATTCCATGCTCTGAATTGGGCTTCTTTTATGACTGAATTGACATCTATAATTGCATCAAGATAGAACTTATTCAATAGATAATTTGATAGATTATTGTTAGTACGTCCACGATCTCCCTTATTCTCATTACTAATAATATCTTTTATTATGTCTTCACTGATATCTAATTCAAGTGAAATTATTTCTGGTTCGATTCCTGAATTATATAAATTGAGTATAGTATTTTTTTGATTTGTAGCTTCAGGCAATTTATTCACCAATATATCATTCAATTTTATTCATTAGATATAAAGGTGATATCTTACGAAATCAAATCGATTTTCTTATTTTTATTCTATTTACTAAAACTATCTTTCATAACCATCATTCAAATTTACAAATATTCTAAATCTGTATTCGCTCCTATGGTAAGATGATTTGAAAAGAAAGAACCACCGGAAAGAAGAAGGTGGAAAGTGGAAAGTGGAGAAGGGGGAGCAACAGGTGTATTTAGAATGAATAAAAACTATAGTAGTGCTGTTTTAACTCGTCCAATTTCATATTATTATTAATTAATTGGATAAAATTCTATTTATTATAGGAGATTCTTTCAAAATCTGATCCCCTGAAAATTTATATGTATTTAATATTTCCAGTCTTCTGAAACACCATTCCACCAAGGTCTATATTCTTTAATATCTTTTCCAATTTCCTCTTTTATTCTCATCTCTACCGAATAGAACATATTTTCCATTGCATCATTTCCACCATCATTATACAATTCTGTTCCGATTTCCTTCATGCGTTGTTTCTTTGTTTCTAAATCCGCCGTGTTGGGGTTTTGCAAGTAGTGTGTGAACAAATCAATCAATTCTTCTTCTAAGTATGCATCCAAATATTTAATCTAGGTTTCTCTAGTATTTTATTATTCTCTTCTTAAGCAATAGGGTGATGGTGTACCTAATCTTTGTCCTTTTGAAATCCTTATCTAAGTTGCTATTGTGACATTATCTGCAATAGTATACCCTGATTGCGATCAGTGTCTCTATTTCTAATCCCCAATATTAATAACGGCATAATTTTTTAATTGAAAGGAAAAGTATAAAGTTGCATTATATTTAAGGTTTCTTTATAATGGAGATATGTCAAATGCATTTAGTTGAGAAATATAAATCAGTATTTGACAATGAAACAATCTTCAAATTGCACTATAAGCTTCTATAATTTCTGTTTCAATACTTTGAATCTCCTGGCTATTATTAACAACATATTCTTTTGCAGGTTCTTTCCTGCTCCTCCTTATCGAAATTATTAGATCTTTATTCCTGGGACAAATATCTAGAAAATATCTAAATGTCAATGACTTTGCATAGACTATCCTATGAGGTCTAACTTCTTCAATCACATTGTCTCCTAGAGATAAAACAAAGTCCCTTAAATTGACCAGTAATGTTTCTGTATCTTTACTTAAATTTACCAAATGACTTTCAAATGAAATATTTGGTTTGTCTGTTTGAAATCTGAATTTGTTCATAAATAAATAATAATTTAGCTTTTTAGACTATTTATTAGTTTAATGTTCTTTTATATTTCGATACAATGTCTTCACAGTTCTATAAAGTAGCGGCTCTGGAGAAGCCTTAAAATTTCTATTCTTACAAACGATTTGTAATTCCAAAACTGCTAGAATATTAGAGTATTACAATCAGTTAGTAAACCCAATATATTTTTTAGTGTAGTCAAGGTGTGAATAAAGCAAAAAATATTCAAAACAAAAAACTCCTTCTAACAGTATCGATTGTAATAGTGGTCGCATTAGCACTAATCGCAAGCCCTATAGTGGCCATGGATGACGCCTTTGCAACTAAAAAGAAAAATGGAAATACATCTACACAGTCAATCCCTCAATCACAAGCATCAGTCCAAAACGCTTTATGTGCTTCTGGTGCAACTACCTTCTTATCATGCAATGATGTAAGCTTCCAAAACCAAAAGAACACTGGAAACAACGCACTAGCACTACAAGGTGAACAGGGTGGCAACTCTGCAGAACAAAGTATCAGCCAATCACAATCTTCAAGTCAAAACAGCTTTGTTGTATCAGGTGGTGACACAATGGGTTCTGGAAACAACATCAATGTCCAAAATCAGAAAAACACAGGAAATAACGCATTAGCACAGGGATAGGCATCTTTTTCTTTCTGACATTGCAGAATTAAGATGATTTATTATTTGGAGCCCTTAAGGGGCTCTAATCATGTTTGCTAGATAAGCACCCATGAGAGAACTTGATACCTATATAACTTTAACATATTTATGAATTATGATAAATAGTTGCTTCAACTTCCAAAGGATGAATATTTGATCCTCACGACCTAGTGAACTGGGGGAAACAAAATAAAAGAATAAAGGATAATTGATTGAAGAGGGAATTCTAGATACATTATTTTTCCTCATCACAATAATTTCCTTTTGATATTTTAGTATAGATTCATCCTAAATCGTAGCAGTATTAATACCCCATAGCTCATACAAAGTATATAGTTACCTTTTATGATAGTCAGAGTTTATTTTTATAAAGAAACTAATCCTGCAATCATACTTGGTTCAAGTAAATTAAGTCGACAAGCACTCTTTACAATTTATGAACTAGTATGGGAAGTAGAATTTAAGAATATTCTTAATCCAGGGAGAGTATGGATAAAATTCTTAGAAGAGGTAAATCCGTTTGGAGTTCCGCTAAAATACAAACGTCATCATTCCAAGATAACTATGGGGGATATTATCCAGATCGCTGAAGATTTTTACATGGTATTTGATGTCGGTGTGAAAAAAATTACCATGATTGATCCGTTCTAGTCTTTTATCTTGAGTTATGATTCATTCAAAACCTCGGCGAAGGAATTGAATCATATTCATATGTTCCAATATGCTCTACTTTTCACATAAATTTTACATATAAAATCTTCATAGCCTAAGTTGAACGGGAATATTCTATTAGATAGTAGTGGACCATAAAATATTACAAATTGATGCGTATCTTCTATACCATAAAGACCATGCAGGAGTCGAATAAGAAGTAAGAGTAATATTCATAGACATATATTATAATCTGCTACCACAAATCCAAAATTAAAAATATTCTCAAATAGAACTATTGACATAGTATGCTTACTTCGATAAGAAAAATAATTAATTATCCTGCCTTTGATAATTTCATAACTTTAGTAATATTATTGCAAGCCGCAGTTTTAGTATTAGAAACAATTCCAGCTTTTAATGACTATTATTCAATTTTTGAATTTATTAGTTCTATAGTATTGGTTGTTTACATTGTCGAAGCCGCTTTAAAAATATCTTCCTCCTATCCACACTTCTCAACTTATTTCAAGAATGGTTGGAATATTTTGGATTTTTCAATAATAGTACTCTCTCTGCTGCCTCTCGGAGGATACACAACTATCGCTCGTTTAATAAGACTTCTGAGAGTAACGCGACTAACAAACAGATCTAAGGAAATGTCTGCTGTCATCATGACAATTATGAAATCAATCCCAAGTATGGTAAATATATTTTTACTTTTAGCCCTACTCTTTTTCATGTATGGTATAGCTGGATATCATTTATTTAGTGACATAGATCCAGTTCATTGGGGATCCTTACCCAAATCTGTGTTGACCTTATTTGAAATACTAACTCTGGAGGGATGGATAGAAGTTATGTCGCCAGCTACTCTTGTAAATCCCCTATATGGGATTTTCTTTATTAGTTTCATAGTAATAGGAACGTTTATAGTAATTAATATTTTCGTAGCCGTAATCGTAAGAAAATCTGAGGAAGCGTACAAACATCTGGAAATGGATATAGCTAATCCTGTTACTCAGCAGGAAATATTATTTGAAATAAAGGAAATAAGGAAGAAAATTGAAGATTTGGAATCAAGAATCTCAACTTAGTTTTTGAATGTGTGTAGTCTGAAGTGCTGATACCATTACTATCATTCATTTTGATTTTATCAATTGCTTTTTCTAAAACTTTAGTTCAAATCTCATGCCTTTTCTATCATGAATATATATTTTTTTGATATAACTTGATATTCAAGAAAAAACTCGTAACAACTAATTTTTTTAAAATATTATTAATTTGTAGAATATTATGTATAAAGCAAAATTAAAAAAAAGAAAGAGGCTTATTGTTGACTTAAGGCTAAGTTGCCTTCATTATTCTGGAATAATAAACCTACATTGTTACATGATGCTAATGTGAATTCTCCAGATACACATTGTGCATTTTGCTCGTTTTTTTGTTCTTGTTCAATTTCCTGTTCAGCATCATTGTGTTTTTTGGTTGCAAATGCCATGTTGTCGCCAAATGTGACTACTGAACCGATTAAGGCTGCTGCAATAGACATCATTACAAATATTCCGACTTTATGGTTTTTTGTTATGTTACTCATTATTATCTAAATGTATACCTAAATTTTAATATATCATAGTTTTGATACTCATTACTGTATTATTTTTATGTATACATTTGCTCTTAAATCATAATAGAAGATGATTTCAATATTGTCTATAATATTGTTACTATTATAAATAATTAAGTATAAAAATACTGTACAAATAAAACAAACAATATTTGAATGCTGGCACAAACACTCATTCAAATGCGACACATTTGTTAATTCGGATATTGATATTAGATTTTAGCAATCTTTTTTCTTCAAGTTGACAGTTTTTGATTGTTTTAGTGAGTCTTTTTATCATTTAAACTGAATTTCACGTTTTTAAATGAGAACTATAATACTCTTTGTGAAGTGATTTGACACAAATGAATCCAGAAGAAGTTATAAACTTCTTAAACCTTGGTACGATGACCGCTAAAGTATCCACAGCAACTTTAGATGGTATACCTCATGTTGCTCCAGTTTGGTTTTTTATCAACTATGATCCTAGTAGCAATGATAATAAGGATTTTACAATTTTTTTCACAACATTTTATAATTCAGTGAAGGCAAAACATTTGATTTCTAACCCTAAAGTCAGCCTCTGTGTAGATGATCAAAAACCTCCTTTTTCTTTTGTTATAATCAATGGAATGGCAGAAATAGATCAAAACCCTAGTTATGACGAACTTTTAAGGCTTACTAGCCGTATAGCTGAGCGATATATGGGAAAAGAGAATGCTGAAACATATGGTAAGAGAAACGCCGTTAAAGGAGAATGCATTGTAAAAATAAAACCCACTAAAATAATTGCTCAGAAGGAGGTTTCCCAATAGTAAGGTGTAATATTATTTTCCATTAACCTTGGCATTTTACCTTTATTATTGTTTAATCATTGAGAATTTTGTCGTAAAGGTTAGATTAATCTTGAAAATGATATTTAGTTTCAATGGTAGAAACAAAAGAAAAACAAGTCCAATACTAAACTACCTTATCGGTATTTTCAAATTTTATAATTAAGTACAACTATTTAAATCATGATATACAAGGATAATCATGAAATATCTATCTTTATTGCTGCTTTCAGTATTGTTTATACCGATAGTTCAGGTGGCATATGCACAAAATATTATAGATCAAATAGGTTCAGCCTTTAGTAATTTGACTTCAGGAATGATGGGTGGTAACCAAACTAACGAAACTTCAAGCACTGGTTCCAGCGGCGGTTCATCTAACGAAACTTCAAGCACTGGTTCCAGCGGCGGTTCATCTAACGAAACTTCAAGCACTGGTTCCAGCGGCGGTTCATCTAACGAAACTTCAAGCACTGGTTCCAGCGGCGGTTCATCTAACGAAACTTCAAGCACTGGTTCCAGCGGCGGTTCATCTAACGAAACATCTTCCGGTATTGGATCCATTCAAGAATTACAGAATTTGACTGCTGGAAATCAAGAACTCTTGGCTAATAACACTTCCATAGCAGGTGATAATTCTTCATTTGGACAAGGAATGGAACAGGAACAGTATGTAGAGCCTGAAAATCAGAGTAATGCTCTATCAGCTGCAAACGGTACACAGTGAGAGTTTTCCATTCTCTCCAGTAAACTAGAATTAGATCCATTTTTAGGTTCAATTTTTCTATTTATAAAATAAAAATATTCAGTAAAGTTGTCACTAAACATTTACTTAGTAGTAACTAAAAAATTTTAAAATAACAATTATTTACGTTGATTGGATGTTTTAATTTTGATGACTCTAGGACTTGATAATAGATTCAACCTTGCTTTGGTTTATATTCATTACAAATCAATATTTTAACAGTGCCACTCGACTTAAATTAGAGTTCTATAGTCTATTCGGGAACCTCTAAACTTGATTACTCTTATATATGAAATTTGAGTAAATTATGAGTTGACATTCCCAGTTAAACTAACAACCGATATATGCACATCCTGTTTGAAAGCTTCTTGATGATGGACCTTAACAAATAACGTTACTCCGAATCATACTTGTTAGGTTTTGTGCCGTTACAATTGTTAGTCCAATCATTTATATGAATATTGTTGACATACATATCGTAGTGAAATTGTTTATGAAAATAGTTGCTCCAATTATAATGTCCATAAGCTTGATGATGATTTTAAGTATAACAACATATAGCGGTTATGGTCAAATGGTGGCAAATACCACCACCACCACCAATACCACTAATATTACTGATACCACTGCTGCTACTGATGACTCTAATAATCAAATCAACCAAAATATGAGTCAACCCCCACAGGAGGAAATTACCTTAGCAGAACAACAAATACCGTCACAGGCAAATCAAACTGATTCTATAATAGAGTCTTCAGATTCATTGATGAATGAAAGATTATTAAATTATACAAATGATGCTATTTTGGCATTAAACGACGACAATGAAACTGCCATACAGGAAAACCTAGTTCAAATTCAAAATACTTTAATAAAATCGATTGGGAAACCGGTGGTAATTGTTCCCGCCCCTGCATTTGATATAGATTCTGAGTAGAAACCCGTTCAACCTTTATTATTTTTAAATTTGAATTACCTGCGAATAAAACCAACCAACCAATTATATACATGTCTAGTTTCGTGATTCTAGAAAGATTAATTTATCCGAGATGTGGTTTGTCAATATAGTTGCTAACCGAATCCACTCTAGATAATAAACATTCTATTATATTAGTAGAGGATGATATTGATGTCGCTAGTATACTGGCAGGTCATTTCACTTTAGCCAAGTTTAAGGTGTACAAAACTACTAGTGCTATAGAGGGTCTTGATAAGTTGAAGGAATTGAATAATAAGGTGGATGCAATTTTGATTAACGGCACGATTGCCGCCGATAGAGGCCCAATGTTAATTGTAAATATACGGAAATTAACACTTGAGGTAAAGATTTTTGCACTTGCTGAAAACGAAAATAGTAAGACTAGAGTTTTAGATTATGGTGCAGATGAGTTTGCGGTAAAACCAATCAGTCCAACTACTATAGTAGAAAAGGTAAGTATGTTGTTAATGAAGAAACCTGTCGAATCTCATATCAAATAAATTTTATCAGATCTTAAGGAAAACAAGGTTGGAATCAAATTTTAACAGAATTCAATCTGCTCAATGTACAAAAGATAAAAGAACCATTATGATCTGTAAATATGCGACATGTAGATAAGATGCGCCTATAATTTGTGATTTATAGATTAACCTGTATGTTCCTTCTTGATCTTACAATGGATTTAATGTTATGAGTGCCTTGAGTTCTGTTACTATTGTAAATGATATAGTAATAGTAGAACAAACAAGATAATATTGATGACGTAGAATTTATGATGAATTTTCTAATTTAAATACGTTGGAATTGTTATAACTTTTTATCACATGAATTATGATATCTCATATTCGATTAACTATCATGAAATGACAAAACATTCTGAATTTAGTGTTATGAATTCAAATTACTTTTTGAATTGGAATAATCGGCCTAAACCCTTCAAAGTGTATGAAGACTTAACTTCTTTGCCTCTTCCGACTGATTTTTCTCATCCCACATTGAATGCTGCTATGGCGGTTAGTAATTTATATAGTAACGATAAATCATTTGGTGACAAAAAACAAGTCCCTTCTCAATTAGCTTCTTCTAAGGATAATTCTAAAATTATTACTTTATCTGATTTATCATCCCTGTTATTTTATTCCTATGGTATAACTCGCGTGATGCGGTTTAATTCTGTTGATTATTATATGCGTGCTGCTTCTGCCACAGGAGCTCTTTATCCGATAGAAATCTACGTGGTTACTAAAGGTCTAGGTGCTGAATTGGATGCAGGAGTGTATCATTTTAATCCAGGTGAGTTCAGTCTGACTGCGATTCATAAAGGTGATTATAGAAACCTTCTAGGATCTATTGCTGGTAATAATACTGATATTACAACATCTCCTCTTTCCTTGATCTTTACTTCTTATGCATGGAGAAATGCATGGAAGTATCAATCTCGATCTTATCGACATTGGTTTTGGGATGCAGGGGTTATAGTTTCTAACCTGCTAGCCGTTACTGGCTCTATGAAACTTTATACAAGATTAATTATGGGATTTCTGGATGACCAGTTAAACAAATTTCTGGGACTAGAAGAACAAAAAGAGGCCTCCATATTGATTGCAGCCATTGATGCAAACTCTTTGAATGACAAAGTCAACCCAGAGCAATCACTTCGTCAAAAGATTCTTGATAAACTTGCTCCAAAAGTTTATCCTCTTTCATTAGAAGAAATTGATTATCCTGAAATTTGGAAAGCTTACGACAGCTCTAAATTATTAGACAATGCTCAGGTATCCGACTGGATTAATCAGCAGAGGAAAGCAGAAGTAGACGAAATGAATCAAAAAGGTAATCCTGGTCTTGGTACTTTGAGACAGTATGCTTTGCCCAAGCCTTCCATGCATGACAATGGCTGTGGTATTGGAGACACCATTTTGAAGAGAGGTTCAACTAGGCAATTTTCAAGACTATCGATCTCCTTTTTGACTCTAGCTCATATCCTTTTGAATTCAACTAGAGGAACTCCAATGGATTACAAAAATGATTCAAATAGTTTAATCGATTTATATCTTATAGTTAATGCTGTTGATGGGCTTGAAAAGGGAGGATATTTTTTTAATACAAGAAGTAATTCCATTGACTTGCTAAAGAATCGACTGAGTCGTAATATTTCCGGACATCTTTGCTTGGATCAATCTCTTTTTGCAGATGCAAGCGCTGTGATATTCATAATGACGGATCTTAAACATGTACTTGATGTTTTGGGTAATAGGGGGTATAGAGCCGCACAGATGGAAGCAGGAATTACCGCAGGAAAAATTTATCTTTTATCCTATGCCAATGGCCTAGGAGCATCAGGTTCTACTTTTTATGATAATGAAGTGATTGAATTTTTCTCTCCTCATGCTAAACAGAAGGAAACATTGATTGCTATTGGAGTCGGAATTCCATCATACCGATCGAAACCAGGTAGAATATTACCAGTAAGACTAACACGCGAACAAATGATGAGTACATATAGTACATTTAGTTAAATTAGCTGGTCCTTGACTTCATTTACATCCAATAATTTATGACGATCCTGTGAAGCGATTGCTTTGAACTACATATTCATAGATTATCATTTTTAAACATAAAAAGAGAGATCACAATTCTTTCATTTCAAAACGATCAGGAGAACTCACTAGATTAGATGTATTTCATAGAGGTGATATCTATTTAAAGCTTAATAAATATGAATAGTCATGAGCGAACTTTCTAATAACGGTGAAAACGAAAATAAAAATAGTAATTCTGACCAGTCAAAGAACTCGTCTAAAGAGCACACTTCACAATGGTCTGAATTAATTTCAGGAATCATAGACAAATTGACCGGCAAAGATTTGCAAGTTACTTACTCCTTTGAAAATTTGGAAGTTGAGATCCCAAAAGCTTATGGCCCTGATGGAAAACAACTAGGAGGTGCTAAGTGGAGAGTAGATGGCAAGATAACTATATCTACTGAACTAATTAACGAAGAGAACAAATAATGTCTACTCCGTAAAGATACAATCCAACATAAATAGTGTTACCCTTCACAGGTAGCAATATTTTTTTTAATATTTATAAGGTCGCCTCAGATCTGAGCAATGAAATGTGTGGACCTTTTGTTATTAAGTTTAATAGAATTAAAATACAATGTCAAAATTCATATTTTACTCTCGAGAAAGTTTATGACATGTGATTGTCCTAAAGCATAAGATGTTTCTAATTTCATACATAATAAAGGAAAGAATGTAGCATCAAGGATAAGAAAGTACCTTGACCGTTTCTATTATAAACAACTAAAGAAGTAATTTCAAAAAATTGAGTTGTTTCTTAATTGAATTAACGTGCCCTATTAATGGTATGATTCTTATCAGATAGATATAACGGATGGATGCATTATATGATGCACATATATCAGTAAAATTTTATGTAATTCCAATAGTTGATTCAGAATCACTGGAAGTATAGATATCACCATCTTTAGTTTGGGTTTAGTCATTAATTGTAATTTTAATTCCAGAAACGAATTTAAACTATGAGGAAAAAATATTTGCTATACTAATGACTTTGCATTCAAATGAAATACCTACCAATAAATCAAAATTGTATCCATATCCTAGTAATTTAAACCACATAGCTGTAAGTGTGATTAATATTGAAGAAGTAGTAGAGTGGTACACCAAAGTTTTAGGTTTTAATTTAGTGAAACCACCTTTCGAAGCCGTTGCAGACGACACTCATATAGGCAAGATCTTTCAAGATGTATTCGGCCAGGACTTTAAGAAATTAAAGATTGCTCATTTAAGCTTTGGTAATCAAATTGGGTTTGAAGTTTTCGAATTCGTTGAGCCTAAAGAAGAAAAAAGAGAGGAAAATTTTGAGTTTTGGAAGACCGGGTTCTTTCATATATGCATAACAGATCCCAATATAGAGGAAACTACAAAAAGGATTGTTAATAGTGGTGGCAAACAAAGAACTCAAATATGGGAATTAACAACTGGCAAGCCTTTCAAGGTAGTATCATGTGAGGATCCGTTTGGAAATATCATAGATATCTATACTCATGGTTACGAATATCTTTGGAGATCTGAAAACTATCAAAAATAGTATTCAAAAATATTTCAGCATGATATATCAAAAGAGTAAATACTTGCTTAAGTTTGTCTTAGCATTTTGAGTCTATCGCTAATCATTTCTTTAATATCAAAGTTATTACATGAATTGTTGTTATCCTCTCCTGCCTCGCAGTTTGAGTTTTGTTTAGATACTTGAACCTGATTTCCTCCTCCATTACTACTGTCGCCTGCGCTATCACTGTCACCACTGCCTTGTCTGGTTATGCTTATGTTGTTACATGAATTGTTGTTATCCTCTCCTGCCTCGCAGTTTGAGTTTTGTTTAGATACTTGAACCTGATTTCCTCCTCCATTACTACTGTCGCCTGCGCTATCACTGTCACCACTGCCTTGTCTGGTTATGCTTATGTTGTTACATGAATTGTTGTTATCCTCTCCTGCCTCGCAGTTTGAGTTTTGTTTAGATACTTGAACCTGATTTCCTCCTCCATTACTACTGTCGCCTGCGCTATCACTGTCACCACTGCCTTGTCTGGTTATGCTTATGTTGTTACATGAATTGTTGTTATCCTCTCCTGCCTCGCAGTTTGAGTTTTGTTTATTTCTTTGAGATTGATCAAAATCCTTTTCTCCATATACACTATATCCAATGATGGCAAAGAAAGAAGGAGGTGTTACAGTAAATAGTAAAATCGTTAGTATCATTACAGATAATGTTAATCGATGTTTAATCTGCAAACTTTTACCCGTATATTTTTAAACAATAATATATAATATTACTATTTTTAAAGATTTGTATATAACTTATTTATATATCATAATAATGCTAAATAATTCTATTAATTTTTATTATTTAACAAAATGAATTTGATCTATTACACTTTAGGAAAAATGGTATAATAATCTTTGATTATCATCATATAGTCAACTAACCATTTTTTGCTATTGTTATGGTCTGTCAGATTCCTTTTAATTAGTCTTTAAAAGCTTGAACTCATTTCAAAATAATTTGACTTTGAATGTTTTTTATTTTGCCAATTTCTATCTGACTCTTGCTATTTACTCTACTCCTTCTCTACTTCATAATTTCTCTCAAGAATATAGACAGGGAAAACCTGATTAGAGAAAGTAAGATTAATCTTGGTAGAATAGAAAATAAAAAGAGAAAGGTAAATTGAAATACTATATAGGTTGTTGTGGATGGAAGGGCCAGGAATGGGCCAAGAATTTTTATCCTTCTGGATTGGATTCCACGCATTATCTTTCGTATTATTCTAAACAATTCAATCTTGTACATCTTGACCTTAGCAAGAGCTTGTTCCCTCCAGGCTCTGTTGCCTTAAAAAAATGGGCAAATGAAACTTTGGAAGATTTTCGATTCACAGTAAAAATTCCTCAAAATCTTATTAACAAAACTGCAACATCTGGCCAGTTTGAACCCGTTGGAAGGTTTTTAGGAGATTTAAATGTGTTAGAAGAAAAAATTCTTGTAATTTTATTATCACCGCCTCCACAAGTATCGTTACAAAATACTGGACGTACGTGGTTGGAGGGAATATTACATTACGCTACCGATCACGGATTTTCTACAGCAGTTGATTTTGGGATCAATAATACGTGGTACCAAGAATTAACTTACAATATTTTAAGAAGATATAATTCGTCTTTTGCTTGGTCAAATTCTGGACATCAATATTATTATCCCGCTGTTACTTCTAATTTTATTTTTCTTAACCTTGATAATGTCACTATAAATAATGACAAAGCTTCGAGATGGATCAATTTGATAAAGCAAAAGGAAAGGGAAACAGGTCATCCAAAGCATACCAATGAGGCTATTGATTATTCAATTATTGTGCTCCGTAATCCTTCTGCGGCTCATCTTATTCAAGATTTGATATCTTTCAAACCTGGCAGTGCTAACTCTTCAGAAAATTTACAAAAAACTTCTTCTACTACTCAAATCTGGCCGGGAAAAATTATCATGCACATCGATATGAATGCTTTTTTCCCAGCATGTGAAGAAATGAGAGATCCTTCTCTCAAAGATAAGGCACATGCCGTAATAATGACTCCTGAAAGAGAAGGCAAATTGATAACTAGAGGAGCCGTCGCTTCTTGTTCGTATGAGGCACGAAAATACGGTGTTAGATCTGCAATGTCTTTATCAAAAGCCAAGGAATTGTGTCCTACTCTTATACTGAAACCTGTAGACAAAGAATATTACAACTTGGTCTCTCAAGAGGTAATGCGGCTATTGGAGGAATATGCCGATGTATTGGAACAAACTAGTATAGATGAGGCATATATTGATTGTACTAAACAAATTATGCAGTATCAAGAACAGAATATTTCAATAGATGATCTTGTCGATGAGAAAGAAGTGGAAAATATGCCTCATAATTACACCGTTAAACATGACATACAAAAAGAGCTTTCAATCCGGGAATTTGCATTAAATATTAAAGATTCTATCAGGAGACAATGCAATGGACTGATTTGCTCAATTGGTGTAGCGTCAAACAAGTCAGTTGCCAAAATTGCATCTGATTTTCAGAAACCCGATGGTCTTACTATTGTTTATCCGCAAAATACTGTCGCATTTTTATCTACACTGACAGTAGATAGCATATCGGGCGTTGGAATAAAAACTACACAGATACTTAAAGACATAGGAATTGAGACTATAGGACAATTAGCCGATTCGAATATCCAGAAACTGGTTGATAAATTTGGTAAAAAACAAGCATTGTGGATGTGGCAGATAGCAAATGGCAAAGAAAATGAACTTGTTATACCTAGAGAAAACAACTTGTCTTTAAGTACGGAGGAGACATTGTTAAAACCCCTAATTAATAAAAGTGATATTTTGAATATTCTTGTTAATGATATGACTGATAATATTTATGAACGAGCAAGAAGGAAAGGATACGAGTTTAAAACTGTTGGAATTAAGTTAGTTAGGTCTAATTTTTCTATTGAAACTAGAGAAATTACCTTTCCGTCATATCAGATGAATAAAGAAAGTATAAGATCTGTTATGGGAACATTGTTGAACCGATTCAAATTCAAGGATGATGACAGCACTGAAGAGAATACCGAGGGAAATATTCAAGGTACTAATAATTATGATGTAAATTCCATTTATGTGAGAAAACTTGGAATTAAATTGTCCAATCTGTCAAAGATAGATAGAGATAAAAAAAATTCTCAAAAATCAATAATGGATTTCATTTGACGTTTATAGTACTTTTTACTTAAATTTTGATTATTATAGATATTTAGGATATTTTATAAATAAATACGCAGTAAGAATAATGTATTTTTTACCTTGATGATTGACATTGACATGTTCTATGATCCTTAAACTTATAAAAACAAGATTCTATTTGTTAATAGCCAATATTTTATGATCGTAACATCTTCCTTAAACCTCAAACATAAAATTATTTATGACAACGATATTTTAGAATTTCAAATAATTAGGACACGAAGAAGAAGAAAAACTAATGAAATCTTGATTGAATATGGTACTGTGTATGTACGAACTTCAACATCAACATCCATTAAAGAAATCGAGTCACTAGTAAGTAAAAAGGCAAAGTGGATAATTCAAAAAATCAAAGAACAAGATAACCCCGATGCAGTAATAAAAGTACCCAATTACCAAAATAATTCTACATTACCATATCTTGGAAGGAACTGTCGATTAAGGATTATTGGATATAATTCGAATCAATTGAGTTTCTCTAATGATGAATTCATTATTTACACGAATAAAAGAAACGTCAAGCGAATTTATGAACAATGGTTATTTAGCATGGCTTATTCGATTATTACTCCTTTAATTGTAAAGTATTCTAAACTTCTAAATGTGTCACCTAAGAAAATATTACTAAAGAAATTGAAAAGCAGGTGGGGCAGTGCGACTCACCATGATATGATAAATCTTAATATTCATCTTTTAAAGGCTCCACTCCATGTAATTGAATACGTCGTATTACATGAATTAAGTCATCTCATTGAGAGAAATCATTCTAAGCGATTCTGGCAAATAGTATCAGACAATATGAATGATTATAAAAGCAAAATAAGGTGGCTCAAAGTCAACGGCCCTTATCTCATATAGAGACTTCTTTAAAGATCAAATAATCCATTTCTGTGTTTTTTTGGTTAGCTTGTCATTGCTTTATTAGATTAGACATAAATCATTGTTACGGTCCTAGCGGTATTTTATGCCAAAAGGAATTTATTTTTCCATATCTGTTTATTCGAGGATCGGGGCGGGAGTGGTATAGCAAAGTTTTTAGTGAATATGTCTGGAATGGTGCCTCGATTTCATTTATCCATAACTTTTCTAAAAAAATCAGAGCCTTAACTGTAAATTACTTGTCATGTTAAACGCTAAATAAATAAAACAGATCTTTCAATCAATTGTGTGCTATTGCTAGAGATTCTTATTCCTTCCACGTGTGTAGTTATCTTTGCACTATTTTTTATTCTACTGTATGTCGAGCTTGCTAATGGCCAAAATGTGAATCCAGATCCGAGTCTATTTACATGTGATTCGTATGTTGGCAAGATTTATACCCTAAACACGTCCCTGGATTGTGATTTTAAGAATGGCATAGCAATAAGTACCAATAATACTGTCATTTATTTAAATAACTCTTCAATTTTAGGTTCGGGTTACTTGAATCCTTATACGGGTATTTTGATATCAAATAAAGAGAATGTTACCCTGAAAGGTAATGGAATAGTTGGTCATTTTCAAATTGGAGTCTATATAAATAACTCCAAAAATGTTAATGTATCTATAGTAAATTTCACCGGGAACGAAATTTCCATTTATGCAACCAATTCTTCGGGAATTTTAATCGACAATAATGAGTTCTATACTAATACTGCCGGAATAAAATTCTACTCAATTGATGATTCTATCATTTCAGATAATAGGTTTGATTCCAATGATATATCTTCTATTTCCCTATTTGGTTCTCATGATAATACAATAAATGGTAATCATATATCCAGCAGCTTAAACGGAATATTTGTTGATACTAAAAGTACAAATGCTACCTTGAATTCAAATCAGTTTACAAGAAGTTTTGGTGTAGATATAAACATAGGAAATGGAGGAAAATTTGACGATATCAATAATTTGATTTCAAACAACACATGCGCTATAAGTATACCTGAAACACTGTGTCTATAAATAGTTACAATAATTCATAATCCTTAATATATTAAATCTATAAATTATTCAAAATTTTTATATCATGTATGTATAGTAGGTTTCGACATATGAGTAATCAAGATGCCGAAAGGGATGAAATCAAAGACGAAACCCATGAACTACAAGACGATGATAACGATATAGAAGAAGAGGAAGACGATATCGACTTTGAAGGTGATGAAGATGATGAAGCTGAGGATAAAGAGGAAAACATTGATCCAGATCCTGATAAGGCCAACTGAATGATATACCCATTATTAAGTTGTTAAAAGAAGAAACAATAATCAGCTAATTGATGTATTCCTTCTTTTTGTTCTCTTTTGAAAGGTGGTCTGTGATATGATATCTGTTATACCAAAATAGAGCTCCCGACATAATTATAAAATCAGCAATGTAAAATAAATCCCACGGTAAAGCAGAAGCTGAACCGTTGATGAAATCATTTGTATAACCGTTATCTGCTACCGCATTTACCAATAACGAAATCGAAGCAAGTACCCAAGGTACAGAATGGTGAAACTCTTTGTATACATTCAATAATATTGTTATTGATGGAACAATTAAACATAAATCTAAAATTGGATAGAGTATTGTAATTACAAGATCCGACAATCCATAACCTTTTTCAGCAATATTTATTTCCTCGTTATTAAAGAGCGATTCTGGTATAGGTAGAAAGCTAACAAAATTGATTATAACAAATCCTATAATAACCGCGGAAATAATTGTAATAGTTATAGACAAGTTTCTAATCCTTATTGTTCTAATAATAGATATCAAATGAAAAATAAGAAACACGTACCCGCTTAACCAAAATATATCCAATAGAGTTATTTGCTTAAATTCATCCACATTTAAGACAAAATAAGAGTACATTATTCCCAAGTCTGCTGCAAACCACAATGCAATACCAACTGTTAAAAACAAGTAAGATTTTCCATGGCTTCCAGAAATTCCATGTCTAAAAACTGCGATTACGCCCAAACCCGTTGCAGTAGCACCTGTAATATTAAGACTAATTATTGCAATAACATGCTGAGAATGTCCGTCAGGAATTAATATTATGAATAAATCGACAACTATTATACTCGAAATTATCAGAATTATTAGGTACTTTAATGTTTTCTTATAATTTGTTTCGCTTGCCAATTTATCTTACGTGAATGCCCTTCATAATTACCTTAATTGAAGGTCTATTTATCTATTAGCAGTCACTTTTTTTGCATAATCGAAATTTGTGGGCTGTTTAGTCCTCTCTTATGGTTTTTATCGATCACTGCTATTTGTAATTTCATATTTTTTTGAAAAGTACATTAGATTGTTAAAATCGAATCTGCTCTATCGTATAAATCACTTCTCCCAATAAGTACCTTTAACAATTGCACTAGCTCTCGTTTAAATAATATATTTTATGAAGTCATCTTCATTCATAACCATGGTTAGTAATTATTGATGTAAATGTTCTAGATGTGTACCACAAGTCAAAAGATATGGTGTAATCGGTGAAAATAAAATGCCCTTTAATATTGTATTATTAATCGACGGAGTCGAATGAATTTTTCAATTTCTATAAATATAGGTACTTTGTTAAAACTATGATTACTTACAATCTTTTTTGGAAAACTTGCTATCCATAGTCCCGAATCTTGTCCATTAAATAATACCATAAATAAAGAGGTCTTTAAAGGGATCTACGATAGATTGCAGTCAAACACCGAAAAATATGGTGTGAAGAGCATTAAAGGATTCTATATGTCCATGCTTCAACATGAATTGATTATTATGGTTGAGGCCAACACTGCTCATGATATTGAACAGCTCTGCATTAATTCCGGTGTCTCTTCCTTTAATACAGTGAAAATAGTCCCTTTGACAAATTACAAGATGTCTAAGCAAACTTACTTGATATTTAACAAATTACCTGTTTTTTATTTTTTTATATATTTATAGAGAACCATATTATTATATCTTGATATTTTTTGGCTAGTGCGAATAATTTTGGAATAGAAAAGGGAAAGGGCGATGCAGCAATAAAATGGATAAACGAATTTATCATGAAAAATAATAAATCATTTAAAATTTCAATTACGAACAACCAATTGCATACCTTAAATTTTGGAGATTTCGATTTGGTGGAATGGAATGGTGATTGGAGTATAGCTAGAAACATCATAAAAAAATCAAGTTCAAAATTAAATATCAAAGTAATTGAGGCTGGATATCACAAAAAAGGTAATATTGTTGAGGCCTTTTTTGGAATAAGCCAAGAATATTGCAAAGTTTATAGCAGTGGAAAATTTATTGGAACCATAATTCTTAAAAAAAAGTCGGGTAATTGGATTGTGGACAAAGAGAAGCGTGGATAGCTAATGATCGGTTCTTATTTTCATATGGTATGACCAATCTATTAATATCGTCAGGAGGATATTCTTATCCCTTCATTTGTAATGTTTATATCTTTATTATTTGCATCGACCTTATCATGCATTATCCACTTTTGGGTTGGAAGAATAATATAGTTTTGTGTAATTGTGAGTTTTAGATCATCAACGTAAAAAATTCCACTAACTAGAATTGTTTTTTTATCTAGTATTCTTGATTCAAATACTATCTCACCAGTTTTATCCACAATCAAAATATGTTCGTGCTGGGATCTTTTTATTATCAAATCTGGAGAACAATACTTGCATGCGTTCTCTTCGACTTTAATTATTGATTTATTGTTAGCATCGACTATATTAATAGAAATAGAAGGATTGTGTAAGTCTGAAATTTGTTCTAGTTTGAATAAAGTTTTTTCGTTATACATTACGCTTCTTGGACTATTTGATATAAAGTTATTACCAACCAATAATGTAAAAGTCATATACTATGTGTGATCAAGTTCGTATCTATTTTATTCTTCTTATTTGACAATTGCACATACATTTAAAACTGTTCTAATATGCTCAAAGATCGTGTCACTAAATAGCGATATGGCGATTGGTGTAATCGGGGTTGGTATGTTAGGGACTGGAATAATAGAACGATTAATAGACCTAAATACTAAGGTTAATGTTTACAGCAGGAATAAATCCAAACTCCAATACTTCCAAGATAAGGGTGCACAAACATTTGGCGATGCCCGAACCGTGGCTGAACATAGTGATTTAATAATAACATGTGTTACTAATTTTGAATCATTAAAGGAAATTCTATTTCACACTGATGGTATAATGCAATGTAGTAACAAGGAACTAATCATTGCGGATTGTACAACAGTGAATTCTGATCAATCTTTGTATTGTTCAAATCTTGTAAGCAAGCGAAATGGATTTACGTTGCTGAGCACCCCAGTGATGGGTGGACCAAATGATGCCAGAAATGGTGAACTTATTTCTCTCGTTTCGGGAAATAAAGATTCTTTTCAAAAAATTTGTAATGTTTTAGAAAAAATTTCTAAACATGTATTGTATGTTGGCCAAGTCAATGGAGTTTCAAATTCTATGAAATTGGCACTTAATCTAAATATTGCTATAATTACTTTGGCCTTGTCGGAGGGATTGATTTTAGCCAAACACAGTGGAATAGATCCTAATCTTTATTTACAAATTCTTAATCTTACTAAACTTAAAACTGGAATTAGTGAAAGGAAGGGTCAAATGATGATAAGGAATGATTATTCTCCTTCGTTCTTCCTAAAAAACATGTTAAAAGATATAGATTTAATGATGGATGCTTCACAAAATTTGCGACTTTTTCTACCAATGACGTCCTTATCACAACAGCTTTTTAGGGCAGCTAACAACAATGAAGATAGAGGAAATAAAGATTACTCGGTAATTTACCAGTTTTTGGAAGATCTAAATCCCAAATGAACAGTCTAATGTGATCGATGAATAAATATTGAATTAGTATTACCATAACTATATTTTTATATTTTCTTTTTTTTATCAAATGTGGTTCGGGCAGTTATGCCCTTTAAAAGCGGTGGCATCGAATTTATTCTGGCTTTTTTCTTTGGATTAGTCCTCTTTAACGGTATAGGTCACATGTATATCGGCAAAGTGAGGAGTAGGGTGTTGGTTTTTTGCAATTGGGTTGGCTAATTTATTCACTGTTAATTGTTTTCTTGATTTTTACTATAGGCGTGGGTAAAAACCAATTTTTTGGTCTATATTCCAATCAGGATACAGTACCTGTAATTAATGACAATTTGATACTACGAAATAGTATAGATCCCAACTTTCTGCCCCTCCATCCCTATACTCCTTCTATTTATTATTGGAATAATTTATCTGGTATATTGAATAACACAAGTCGCAGATGCAAATCGACTGGACAAAAAATTCAACAGACATCTAGATGAAGAAAGTACTGTATTATGGGTACTAGCTGAAATTTACGTTTTCCATAGATTTATTGCATATTTTGAGTATACAGTCATTAACATGAATTGGTGATGAATATAGTATGATTATAATAATTATGTAATTATTATAATTATAATAATACGTCAAAACCCGATCAAATTCTAAGGTATTCTATGGATAACCCTAATTTCTCACAGTCATAGGAAAACTATATATCATTTAGTCACGCTATTATAGTATATCTTTATGCGAAGTGTTGACAGTAGTGAAGATCCTTTTGTAAAAATTGCATCTCTTATTGGAGGGGAAGAATATCATCATGTTGCCAAAGCGTTATTAAAAACTGAAGATTCAACTGACGAAGAAATAGCTATTGCAACAGGTCTTCGAATAAATATTATACGGAAAGTTCTCTATGATCTTTTTGGAAAGGCATTGATAACGGGTATACGCGTTAAAGATGAGAAAAAGGGGTGGTTTGTGTATAGGTGGAGAGCAAAGAGAGACAATGTAGACAATTTCATTGATAATCAGAAGAAGAAAATATTAGAAAGATTGCAAAATAGACTTGAATATGAAGAATCATCTGAATTTTACCATTGCGGTAATTCTGCTTGTGATAGAATAAAATTTGATTATGCAATAGAGTTATTCTTTAAATGTCCTAATTGTAAAGAACCATTGAATATGGTGGACAATAGCAAATTGAAAGATGCTCTAAGGTACAAAATAGAACAACTTAGTTCAGATACTGTAAAATAAGTTTCTTATTTTTTAATATTTTTGTAATGTAGAATTATTTCACCATTACTCTTTTTATGTATTCTTGACAACTTTACTTTTAAACTTTCATTTATTGTCTTGTAGCCTTCTCCACCAACTAAGGATATCGCGTTTTTCCCACCGATTATCATAGGAGATATCGTGATTATTATCTCATTAAACAAGTTATTTTTTATTATAGACCAATTAATTTCTCCTCCACCTTCAACTAAGACATTTGATACACCCTCCTCCTCTAATTGATTAAATAGTTTTTTCAAATCCACTTTTTCTGCGCTGTTTTCTTCTCCCTTCTCTTTGTCTTCTCTTCTTTGTTCCAACATAATTATTTTTAGACCTCTCTTCTCCAATTTTTTCAAATTTGTAGATGAGGCTTTAGAGGTTACCACCAATCTAGTTTCAATCTGATTTGCCGTTTTTACAATCTTGGAATGAAGGGGAATTCTAGCTTTACTATCTATTATAATACGAATAGGGTTTTTAGTGCCTTTTTTATTCATGCCATATCGGATTGTCAATAACGGGTCGTCATTTATGACAGTCGAAATACCCACCAAAATTACATCAGATTTGCGTCTTAACCTATGAAGACGTTTGAGATCCAATATCGATGAAATTTTTGTATCTCTATTAACAGTAGCGATCTTTCCGTCAATACTAGTAGCTGCATTTAGTATTATTTTCATTTCTCTCTGATACCTTTATCTTATTACTGTTTTTTCCATTACGAAATTACCATTAATCATCACCGCTTTTAATTGTCTCTCTGTGCATCTGTGTACAATTGACATATGGGGATCATGAATCGGATATAGATCTAAATCATATTTATCAATAAAAAGTAAATCTGCTTGAAATCCTTTTTCAATACTTCCGGTATTTAAGTTAAAAATTTTACCACCATTTACTGTAGCCATTTTTAGTACCTTCTTTGCATCGAGAAATCTGGTATCCTTTTCAACAGCTCTCTGACTCTTTATCAGAAAATCCATTTCTCTGAACATATCTGGAGAATTAAGCATAACGTTATCTGTTCCAATACCTAATTCAAATTTATATTCTAACATTTTTCTTATTGGTACAAAACCTGTTCCAAGCACTCCATTTGCTCTTGGACAAACGACTATTTTCTTTCTATTCTGATATAATAATTGCAGATCCGAGCTCGATGGATTGGTAACGTGAATATATATGTCGGGGTTTAATGTATTAAGTGTTCTTTCAATTTCTGTTTTTTTATAGTTTTTTGTGGATTCCATTACTGCTGTCTGGGCCTCCGCAGCATGTATTGCAATCAAGGGGTCTCTATTATGATTTTTGAATTCAGCTTGTTTTTGTTTATGCTTTATAACTATTTTATTATACAACCGTAACATCTCATCAGTATTTTCGTTTGCACCACTGATGCCAAAGCCATCGCAATTCTTAATTATCTCACTACCTTGACTAAAATTATCATTTTCATCTGTTAGGTTAGAATACCTTAAAGTTTTACTCGACCAATCATCTTTACCATTTTCTGGAAATCTATTGACGGTCTTTGTATCCTTGTAATTAGGATTAAAATCGATCCTTCCCAAAATAATTTTCTTTATGGGTAAACCTCCTACAGCATCTTGTACGAGGAATATTCCTTCTAGTCCTCCTTCTCTGAAATCCACAAAAGTAGTTATTCCATTATGTAACATTGACATTGCTGCGTTACTTATCATTTGAGTTAACTGGGATCTCGGAGTTCTTTCCAGTATAGTCCTTTTAATACCATACAGTGGATGTATTCTTTGATTTAAATCAGAATCAGCGGAGATGTCTTTTCCTATGGCGTCTCCTATATGAACATGCGAATTTATTAATCCAGGCAGGAGAATAAAACCTTCTGCATCAATAACTTCAATTTTATTATCTTTATTAACTGAATTAGTTATAGGGTTGCCTCTTTTTTCTGGATTTCTTTTGGATGAGGATACGTCTTCAATTATTCCATGTTCGTTAATTACTATTGATCCATTCTGAACTATTTGCAGCTCCTTGCCAACTAAAATATATGCATTTTTTATTAATGTCTTTTTCAAATCGATTCAAAAACGTTTATTATTTTTCCGCTTCTTCTGTACTCTCTTATTGTATCAAGCGACTTTGTTGCTCTCTCTGCAGCTCTTCTCGCGTTAATGCCATTTCCTATGCCGCAATTCAGCTTTATTCTCGTTGAGCTTATTAAAAAATTTACTATTTCTGTTATTTTTTTAATATGAATATCGTTTTTTGCGACAATCATAAAATTATCTCCACCCAAGAAGAAAGTCAAACTTTCTTCCTTGAGGAATGAATCTGATATTGCTAAATATAGTCTCATTATTAAATTTGTAATTTCATAGCTTGAATGATTTTCAGCTATCAAAGTGGAGCTATTGACGTCAATGTGTAGTATTTTCAAGTTATCAAGACTCTTATGATTTTGTATTTCGTTGGTTTGTTGACCTCTATGTATCTGGTAATTTTCTTTTATACCATAAATATTCGGAAAAATCGTGTTTTTTGCATCTTTCCTTATATCGTGTATTTTCTTGTCAGCTTCTAGTGGAGTTTTTCCAGTCCCTATCGTCATTGATATCTTTATATTTTCATTTTTTATCGAAAGTCTATCGTAGATTTCTTTATGATCTAATAAGCTTATTTGATTTGTCACTGCAATAAACTCATCAAATCGGTTAGAAAATACTAATCCGTTTTTAGCAGAAAAATATTTTTGGAGATCTGCATACATTTTTGACTGCAGAATTTGTAGTGCATATTCCCTGTCACTACCTAAGGTTAGAGTCCACGCACCGTAACCCTCTAATTTTATTACTGTTATTTGACAAACCAATCTAATCTACTATTTTTGTATCGTTGCTTTTCATTTTATAATCTCTCATTCTTTTTAGTCTCTTCACCATTGTAATCGCGGTATAAACTGCATGATGAGATGAGGAAATTATCCTTGCCTCGGCCTGATCAAAGGTCATATCTGGTCCAGTGATCCCTAAGGATATTGGTTTATTATATTTTAAAGAAAGTTCGCTAAGTAACTTGATTGTGCTGTTAGCTATTACTCTGTCATGACTGGTATCACCTTTTATTATGGCTCCCAGGGTTACTATTGCATCGACATCATTTTTTTTTAAAATCTCTTGTACTACCATAGGCATATCAAATACTCCCGGAACAAAGCAAACGTATGTTATTTTTGAGGAAAGTTCCTTTGCATATCTCTTAGCTTCACTTAGCATGGCAAAGGTTATTTCATTATTAAATTCTGAAACAACAATTCCAATTCTTATTTTCATCTCTGTTTTTCAAATGATTCTGCATATGTTATCAAATCTTTTGCCTCTATGATTACTAGATTGTTATCACTTGCATATTTGACTGCATCATCGTATGATAAGGCTTTGTAATTATATGGATCTAACATCTCACAAATGGTTGTGATGTTCGTCATATTTGCAATCTTGGTAAGAAAGATTGACATTTCTGTGTGTCCTTTTCTTTCATTGAGTAATCCTTTTGAAGCAATTAGAATAGGATTGTGTCCCGGTGTTCTAAAGTTACTACGAAACTTTTCAATGGTTGAATTCTGATTTTTCTGATAATCACTTAAATCATTACAAATATCTGCTAGTGATGAAATGGTTAAGGCTCTGTCACAATCAGTTATTCCAGTATAAGTGCTGATATGGTTTAGAGTAACGGAAAAAGAAGGTTTATCACCATATGGTGAGCTGTTACTATTAATAGAAGAAATGGTTTGATTCGTCGTCCCAAAAATATTTAGTACATCAAAAATAAATGGTAATCCCAATTTCGTAGCTATTTCTTTTGATATTGCAGTGCAAATCAACCCGCCAGCATCCTTTCTCATCGTAGCAATATGTTCTGGCGTTATGTTGTTAGAAGATACGACCATGTCAACCTCGTCTTCACGACCATCATCGTCATGAATTAAAACAAAATTTCCATTCATTAACGAAGTTATGGCTTCTGATATCTTTGTCAATCATATTTTTTTACATATTAATATTAATATATCTTACTATTTTTCTTGTTATTACCAGAAAGCTGGTAGACGTTTGCTATATACCTTGATAAAATATCTACTTCTATGTTTACTGTATCGCCAGCTTCCTTGATTCCTAGTGTTGTGTTCCCCAGCGTATGTGGAATCAATGCTATTTCAACAATACTATCTCTAACGTTTACGACAGTGAGACTTATTCCGTCTATTGCTATTGAACCCTTTTGAGCAATAAGAGGCAATAAATCTTTATTTAATATTTCTATTTTAATCCTACTTCCCAAGAGTCCTCGAACTAATTTTTTAATTATGCCTGTACCATCTATGTGACCTAGCACAAAGTGTCCTTCTAGTCTGTCTCCAACTCTGAGGCTCCTTTCAACATTTACTCTGTCTCCTATTTTTAAATCAATAAAATTAGTTCTATTGATGGTTTCATCAATAACCTGAAAAGTGGCTCTGGAATCGTTAATCTTTGAAACAGTCAAACATACTCCATTTAGTGATACACTATCTCCAATTTTGATATCTTTTGATTCTGGTAAAATTATAGTAATTTCGATATGGTGATTTGATTTACTATCGCTCTTTTTTTTATTCTTTTTACTTTTGCTTCTACTTATATTTTCTATTTCACATAAATATTCTGTAATTCCGGTAAACACACTTGATAGTAACTGAAAATATAATTTGAAGATTGTTACAATCCATTAAATGATGATGATGATGATGATGATTTATTTTTCATATCTCAAATCTAAAATTCTTTTAGCTTGTTTGTAATGCACGGCATCTATCATCTTTCCATCTAACTTTACTGCACCTGCGCTAGTGTTTTTTGCGCTGTCTAATGCTTGTACCATTTTTTTCTGCCCATTCAATGTCCTGAGATGAAGCGCTAAATACTGCATGTACATGCTCAATTTGAGACGGATGAATAATACATTTTCCATTATAACCCATCTTTTTGCCCTGCTCAAGATCTCTTCTCAAGCCGCTATGATCATGAATGTCTTGCCAGATAGAATCAATAGAGTCAATGCCTGCTGCTCTGGCATCTACCGGTACTTTTGCCCTGGCATACATAAAACCGGTGATCGTCTCTATATCCTGATTATCAATTTTCATATCGTGTAAGAAATCAAAAATACCAAATACCAACGCGGTTATTCTTTGGTCTGATTTAGCTATATTATACGCGTTAACTACTCCCAAAGCAGATTCAATCGACGGGATTATTTTGATTATCCCGCTTTGGATGTTTTTTTCTTTCTCTTCTTTATCTATTGTTTTTGAAATTTCTGCTATTTGTTTGTCATCATCGACCTTTGGAATTACAATTGCATCAATTCCCGGAGTGATGACTTTTTTCAAATCCGCGGCCACCTGATTAGATGTTGGTGAATTGATTCTTACCGCCAGTATTCGCTCCTTATTTATATCATTAATCTTATTAAACTCTTGAATTGTGCTTCTTACGGTTTCTCTCGCAATTTCTTTTTCTTCTTGAGGTACCGAATCTTCTAAATCATAACAGACAATGTCTGAATTTATTGTTCTAGACTTTTCTAAAAATCTTTGATTATTTCCAGGAATAAAAATTAGACTTCTTGATCTTCCCACAATATACTTGTATTTACAATTGGATATAAAAAAATTAAAGTTTTTGGGGATTGGTCATGATCTTTCCTATTTGTTCGGCCCCTGCCATCATAACATGACCTTCTACCATATTTGAAAAAGGCAATGTCGTATGAATCAGTGGCTTTAATTTATTCTTGCTTGTCCAATAAATGACCTGTTCTAATTCTGCCTTAGTCCCCTGAGTGGAACCAAGTAAGTTGGTACCCTTGAAGAATAAGTATCTTAAATCTAAAGTAGAATCATAACCTGTTGTAGCTCCTGTAGCAACGAGTGTGCCTCCCATTTTTAACAGCCCAACTTCTTGAGGAAAAACGTTCTTTCCAATGTGCTCAAACACTATATCTACTCCTTCCTTCTTGGTGATTTCTCTTACTTTTTTATACCAATCTGCCTCTCTGTGATTTACAACGTTATCTGCGCCAAGTTCCTGACATTTATCCATTTTTTGTTGGTTTCCTGCTGTGGCGATAACATTGCAATTATACAACTTTGCGATTTGAATGCCTACCATTCCTACACCACTTGTTCCACCCATTATCAATACGGTTTGACCAGGAATTATTCTTGCTCGTCCAACAAGCATATGCCAAGCTGTCATTCCCACCATTGACATAGCTGCAGCATCCTCAAAGGACACATTTTCTGGCAGTTTTGCCACATTTACTTCCGGCAAATGTGTATATTGAGCAAAACCTCCCCACAGGGGACCTGTTTGGAATCCCCATATAGTTCTCTCTTTACAATCATACTCTCTTCCTGCTGTACATTGCTCACATATTCTGCAACTCATATTAGAATGAGACACGACTCTGTCGCCCGCCTTGAACTTTGTTACATCTTCTCCTATCTCAACTACTGTTCCAGCTACATCACTTCCAGAAATATGGGGAAGTGGTGTTTTAACTGGGTCTCCCCATATTGCCCATAAATCATTATAATTATATGATGCCGACTCAACCTTTATCAAAACTTCATTTGCTTTAATTTTTGGTACATCGATGTCTTCAATTTTTACTACTTTAGTGGGATCCTTGTTATATTCTCTAAAAACAGCTGCCTTCATGGGGAGAAGATATTTTAAAAGCTTAATATAGTTAACTCAAAATCAAAGGTTACTAAATAATAACCTTTAAAACATATGCAAAAAAATTAAGAACTTGTTTCAAATTTTATCTTCTATTGATTTTAAAATCCCTTTTTGGTTGTTGAATTGTAGAAAGTATTTGTTTTAATTCATTGTCTGTTATTGCTCTATTTAATCTTCCAGTAGTAGCTGCGTTGAATAGATAATTTTCAACAGCTGAAGCAAGCTCTGGCTTTACCATCTTTACGTTTGTAAGTCTTTGTCTTGCCTCGGCATCTAATAACATCGCCAGGGCTTTTTGCTTCATTGCCTCAGCTTCAGCCTGCTGCCTTCTAATTTCATCGTCAGAAGGCTGATGAGATTGTGGGGAGCCAGACATACTAGATCCTCTATGCGTATCTTTCTAAATTTTTATTTAATTTAGATATATCTTTAAAAATCTCGGTGGCTAGTCTGTCAACTCTTTTCATACCTTCACTTGATATTGATCGGCCTTTGCCCTTTTTTTCTACATATCCTGATGCTTCCAACTGTTGCAATGCATTTCTGATGATCGCACCACCTGCATCTTTATGATGATCTAAGTTATAGCCAATTCTTTTTCTTCCTCCATAATAGCTTTTTAAATCAGATATTCCGATTGGACCGTGTAAATATACTTTTCTTACTAGAGATGCACATCTTGTATACCACCAGTCTCTGTTTTGGGGAATTTTTTCCACATGTGGCCCTGTTTTCACGTAACTAGCCCATTCTGGAGGATTTATTTTCTTATCCTTTTTAAGTTGATCTGATAATCTTAATATCAAGTCGTCTGCTGGAACATCAAATACCTTTGCCATTTAATATTACAAATTCCTTTGATCAATTTTCCCTTATAATCCTTATTCTTTATCTTGCTACCTGTTTGCCCCAAAAATATAAAATTTCAGGATTGATTGGGTTTTTCAATAATTTTTCTATAAGTGTGGCCACATAATTTACAGGTTATTCTCAAAGCCTTTGTGGTTGACCTTCCTACCCTAATACTTGAATCCCGACCCGGGATGATAAAGTTCTTACAATTCTTGCAAAAGAGAAGCTTGTACTCAAAAGGAATTTTTAGTTTATACTTTAATATGATTTTTTTAGCAATGACAATGTGGTGGTCAGAGAATTCATCCTTAGAATATAGTGCTCTATTAATCAAAACCTTCACTCTTTGCATTGCTATTTGTTTTATAACGCTCTTCTTCATGACAAACCTTATTGTGACTGATAGGCTTTTCGCATCATATATCTTTAAATAATAATTATTTCTCTTTAAATCAGTTTCATTTGTTAAATTTGATAATAGCGGATACTTCTCTTGAAACTATACCTATCAATGTTTTCAAGCATCATTCTCTTAAAAAAATTCGTAATAGTGGTAAAAAACCTGGAGAAATCTTGTTGGACCGATCTCTTCATCATTTTGCTATGATGTCCGCTAAATTGGACGAGGATTATAAGAGGGGGAGACCTGATATCCTTCACATTGCATTGCTGAATGCATTAGCTACTCCTCTATACAAAAGAAATCATCTTAGGGTGTTTATTCATACGATTGATAATAACGTTATTTTAATAGGGAATAATGTTAGGCTTCCCAAGTCTTACTCTCGATTCGAAGGTCTAATATTAAACCTTTTTAGAGATAAGAGAATAATCTCAGAAGATGGGCAATTATTATTGGATCTACGACCTAATACTAATTTTGGAGATCTTCTAAAGGAGTTTGTTAAACCTGAAATAGTATGGGGCTTTTCAACAACAGGTACTTTTAAAAGCCTTGAATCAATAGGCTCTGACTTAGCTTCATATACAAATGGATGTGTTGTTATAGGTGGCTTTCCAAAGGGATATTTCTCAAAAAATATTGATTCTTATTTTAACAAAAAGTTCTCTATCTCAGATATGGGATTAGAATCCCAAATAATTATCTCTCGATTGTTATATGAGTTTGAAAAAAATATTCTAGTCTAAAAAAATTAATGGGCTTATCTTGCCCTTCTGGCCATTGATGCTAATGCGTAAATTAACCCAATTCCTAAACCAACTGCTAACGGTATCCAAACTCCAAAAGCTTCAGGCGCTATCACAATTTGTAAGAATGACAACATTGAGGGTTATAGATCATGGATGTATATAAGGTTTGTATCGTATTATTTTTGTCTTTAAAACAATATTATTTAAAAAAACAATTGTTGTACTATAATATTTTACGTTGTAATTAATACAATACTTTTTATATTCTTCTGAAATCTTGAAGTTTTAAGGACTATGTATATTTACTTTAAATTACCCTATCGAACTGATTTTATATATGAAGATGCAGAAAGAGCTGCGAAAATTTTGTCCAAAGTGTAAAACTCATACTACTCAAGCTGTTTCTACTTATAAAAAGGGTAAAGATAGAAAGGGTGCTCAGGGTGCTAGGCGCCACGCAGAAGATAAAAAAGGCTATGGTGGTCAAAAATTCCCTGAATTAAAAAGGACTGCTAAAACTACTAAAAAAGTAACCCTGAAATATACTTGCAAAACTTGCCAAAGGAAGACGATGAAACAAGGGATGCGAATTAGGAAATTGGAGATCCAAGCTTAGTAGGAGTGAATGATTATGAAAAAAGATAACATTATGATCCCAAAACCTCGTAGCCATTTTGTAAAAGTTGAATGTAATTCATGTAAAAATATTAAGGTCTTGTACACTTACAGTACAAAACCTGTATTATGTCCGTCTTGTAATGCTGAACTTTTGGTGAATACCGGTGGCCAGGCCAAATTATTGGGAAAAATCTTGGAAACCTTGGATTAATTATTTTTTACTTATTTCAAATTCTACAATTCAATAATTTTTCTGCTTTTTTCAAGTCGCCGATCGTGTTTATATTATAAACTAATTCCAGATTATTCATAATCATTGGCACTTCTATGATTTGGTCTACATGCTCCAATCCGGCAACAGTATGAAAATCAAGTAACGAAATCCCAGTATAGCAATGATCTATTTTACTAATTTCTGTTACAAAAGTTGAGGGAACGAAATTGTTTTGAATAAATATTTTTTTGTCTACAACTATGGCTATACTGGGATAAATCTGTTTTAAATCTGTAATTTCATCTAGTGTTTTAGATGATATCAAAGGTAGATCGGCGGGTAAAAACAATATTTTATTGTTTACAAAATCTTGAGTTCTATTTTTCTCTTTGATTTCCTTACTTTTGAAGAATCGGAGTACATTTAGGTAATCAATGGAAAATCCACTACCAGTTGTCTCTACCAGTGTTACAACATTAAAGTATCTGCTTCTTAGGAACTCTTTGGTTTTTACTGTATTCTTACTCACCGCAGCATATATCTTAAAGTTCTTTTTTGAATTTTGTATCGCCTCTATCATATACTCGATAAGTGATTTGTTCTTCAATTCTAATAGGGGTTTTTCTACTTTTGATATGGAATTTGCATTCAGTCTACTTCCTTTTCCTCCACACATTAGAACACAATTAATCATTTCTCTTTTCTTGTCAATCTGATTTAGGAATTTGGCAACTAATTAAATTAGCTCCTCAATTATACAATCTTTACTTAATTTTCTAGGTAGTTTTACTATTATTAGCATATTTACTATTTGTTCAAATCGACAATTTAATTACCAATTAATTAACTGCATTAAGTTTCATTAAATTAAGTTTCCCCTTCATATATGCTCAGATTCAATGGATTATGGTTGGTTAGACTTGATTAAATATAAATTGGCTAGTTTCCTCATTCTATTTTTCTTGTTTTACATGTAATTTGTTTTATAGAAAAGTTTGAATTTCTTATGTTAGAGATAAGAGTGAACACAGTCTTACTATTTCGTTTGTTGCCCCCATCACATCTCCTGTAATTCCTCCAAAGTTCTTCTTTGAAACATATGTGACTACAAAATAACAAAAAATTCCTACAATAAATATCTGTAATCCGAGCATATTCATATTTGAAATTAAGATTATCAATATTATAGTAATGATTGTTGCAATGGCCATTTTCTTTTTTGATTTCATATTTTTTGTAAACAATGAGCTATACCCATCCCAAGCTGACTCACAATAATGCGATTGCAATACCATTGAATATTTCGATATTATTTCAGAAAGAATTATTCCAATCATTAATCTCTCCAAACTTGTGATTGAAGAAATTGCTATTACCATTCCAACAAGATATGCCGAAACCGCGACAGTTCCTGCTGCTCCAATTCCCGGGTCATGCATTACCTTGTATTTCTTGTCTTTGTTACCTCTCACCATAATACCATCAGCAAAATCTGCTAGAGCGTCAGTATGATGTATCCCTGTTAATAGTATCAAAAAAATTGCTACTATTAAGGAAGCTACAAACTGATTAAAGAAATAAAAGGATAATAATACTACAGGTATAGTTAACAGTCCTATTAATAATCCAATAAAAGGGAATAAGAACATTCTTTTTGAAATATTTTCTAAACCATCGTTCTTACTTAATTTTCCGATCGGTATTATTGTTAAAAATGATATAATTTCTAAGATGCTCCTAAATACCAAATAGTATTGCCCACCAACTAAAATGGTTCAAAATTACAATGACAGGAATTAGAAAACTGATTATAAATATCAATGTCGCTATTTTGGTTATTTTTAAGGATGTTTTGCATTTTTGGATGGTGAGTTGTTCTTTCATGTCTCCCAATTGATAATGACCAATTTTCTCTAACTGAATATTTAATCCTCCAGCCATAATTGACATTGGTATCCCTGCATTGAAGCTTTCCGTCTTTTTGTAGTCTCTTTTAAATATTCCTACCGCATTTTTCCAATCTCGTCCACAAACCATGATGGAGGCAATCAAAAATACTAATGACAGTCTTGCAGGTAGGGCATTTACAATGGTATCTAGTTTAGCTGACATCCATCCCAATTTATTATAGTACTCATCCTTGTACGCTATCATGGAATCTAGTGTATTTATGGTTCTATACATCATAGAACCTAGTGTATTTAAAAGCCCATAATAGAACAGTGGCGAGAGTATACCATCGACAAAACTTTCTGCTACACATTCAATACAAGCTGATAGAATTCCGGATTCTGATAGATTTCGTGTGTCTCTGCTGACAATTTTGGATAAATTTGTCCGGGCTTTAATCAGATCATTTTTGTCCAATTCCGCCAGTATTTCCTTGATATGCTTATCCATAGCACTTATTGAAAAGGTTGTTTTTAACATTGCTGAGGATACTATTACAAAAAAAATTGTGCCTAACAAATAAAAGGATTGTATAATAATACAATAAACTACTGCACTCACCAAGACTGTTAGTCCTAATGCTAATATCGATCCCATCACCTTTTCAAAATTTTCTTTCTCTTTTTCTTTTATATATCGGAAAGAATTCTTTTTTATTATTTTAGTAAAGAATTTTATAATTCTGCCAATCAGTACTACAGGGTGCATCTTATTTGGTGGTTCACCTATGGTTATGTCAATTAGAGTTGCAATAAATAAGATTGATATGATTTCTGTTACGAATTCAAGTGACATGTTTTAATATTTTCATCCAATTATTTTTTTTATGATATAATCCATATTGATTGATGATTCCACTTTTTCTGCAAACATACTAATTTCTGAGTCTAAAGTTGACTGACCTGTCGATTTTTGATAATTGTCTATCACGTCCTTTTTCTTATTTTCCTTCAAACTTCGTTTTATTTCATAGTCACTTTTATCTCCGTCCAAAGAGTCCTCTTCTGGAATATTGTGATCAATTTTAGGAATAATACCTAAAGTTGGTTTTTTTATTTTTGACTCGATTTTTTTTATTGCTGGGAATAGTATTGCATTATCTCCACGAAATTTGTTAATTAAAATTCCTTTTACTAATCGTTGATGTGATGGTTTTAATAACATCATTGTACCTAAAATGCTGGCGAAGCATCCTCCCCGTTCAATGTCTGAAACGAGGATTACTGGTGCATTTACTTTGGCTGCAAAAATCATGTTGGCGATATCATATTTTTGTATATTTATCTCAGCAGGCGAGCCTGCTCCTTCCAAAATTATTATTTCATATTTCCTTCTTAATTCCATGAAAGCGCCCAGAGCTATTCTCAAACCTTTATTGAGAACAAAATCTAAATAGAAGTCTTTGGCTTCCATGACCGACAAAAACTTACCGTTCGTATAAATTCTGCTTTTGTTGTTACCTATGGGCTTTAATAATATTGGATTCATACTGGAGTCAGGAATTACTCTACTTGCCATTGCCTGAATCGCTTGGGCATTTGCTATTATTTTATCTGTGTTTTTTATTTTATATGTGAATGAAGACATGTTTTGGGACTTAAATGGGGCAACTTTGAATCCTTTATTGGTCAAAATTCTGCATAGTGCAGTTACGAGCATACTTTTCCCAGCTCCAGAAGATGTCCCCTGAATCATTAACAGTTTTGATTTCAAAGCACTTCTTCCAATGATTCTAAAAGGACATTATTCTCTTTGGGAATCTTGATAGCTACTCTAATAAATTTGTCATTCATACCTGTGAAACTCTTACAGTCTCTTACGAGGATTCTGTTCTTTATTAATAATTCGCTGGTCAGGTCTGATGATGTTTTCTCATTTAGTATCTCAATCAAGAAAAAATTAACATCGCTAGAAATCGCCTTTATTTTCCTATTTTTTTTTAGTAACTTGAATATTCTTTTTTTTTCAGAAATGTTGTTTTTTCTTGCGGCTTTAATGTGAGATTTGTCTTTTAGCGCTTCTATGGCGGCTATCTGGGCTAACCCGTTTACGTTCCAGCTAATCAGATTGTTGTTTAGTTTTCGAATATTCTCTTTGCTCGATAGCGCATAACCTACTCTCAAACCTGCTAAGCCGAATGTTTTTGTAAGTGATCGTAATATCACCAAATTATTGGAATCTTTTATTATATTAACAAAATAATTATTGTCCTTTTCATTTCTGATATCGGTAAATTCAATGTAAGACTCATCTAGGAGTATTGGGATCTTTTTGTCGATTTTTTCTATTACTTCTAATATTTCCTTTTTGAAAAACTTTCCAGTAGGATTATTTGGATTGCATAAAAATAATGATCCTATTTCGTTGTCTGGATTATTTGTTAGCCTTGTAATAGAATCTGAATCAATTTGAAAGTTATTGTTAGGGGATACATGTACTAATTGCGATTTTCTGCGTTTTGCAGCAAGTTCATATTCACAAAACGTGGGGATTGGGATCAGCGTTTTTTTTCGCGTAAAAGCCGAGGCGAAATAATGTATTAATTCTGTGGCGCCATTTCCCGTAATTAAATTCTCATTAGTGTCAAGTTCAAGTTCACAATCTATGTACTCTATTATCTTTTTTTTTAATTCATTGCATTTTGGATCAGGATAGGTATAGGCTAGTTTAATATTGGATCTTAATTTTTCCAAAACTTTCTTGGAAATTCCAAGAGGATTTATGTTAGAACTGAAGTCTATTCTTATATTCTTTTGACCATTTGCAGAATAGATTCCACCATGATGACAATAGTCCAAAGTCGTCTCAATCAGATTATTTCTTATCTTTTTTTTTAGTATAACAAGATCTTTTCGCCTATTGTATAATAATTTTAGTTTTTTTTACGCTTTAAAAAGGATTATTAATTGTTTTATGTCTAACCCTTTCAATATGTTAAAAGTAGCGTTAATCGGTTCAACTGGCGCTGTTGGTCAGGAATTTGTAATTGCACTTGACAAACATCCTTGGTTTAATTTAACTCATATTGTCTCTTCTGAAAGATCTGCTGGTAAAAAGTACATCGATGCAATTAGAGATCCGCAGTCGGGTATACTTAAGTGGCATAATCGCGAACAAGTCCCGGAATATATTAGAGATAAGACTATATCTAAATTTGACGATATAAATCCAAAGAATTTTGACTTGATTTTTACTGCATTAGAATCTGATGATGCACAAATAATTGAACCAAAGTTAGCTGCCCATGTTCCTGTTATTAGTACAGCTGCTGCTTTCAGATATGAAAGTGATGTTCCAATTTTGATACCTGGAATTAATGATGACCATACTGATCTTTTGCAAAAGCAGCAGAAAGAGCGTCAATGGAGCGGCTTTATAGCACCATTGCCCAATTGTACTACTACTGGGCTTGCTATTACTCTAAAACCATTGATTGATAGTTTTGGAGTAAAAAGTGTCTTTATGACCTCAATGCAAGCATTATCGGGAGCAGGTAGGTCTCCTGGGGTTATTGCTTTGGACATATTAGACAATGTCATTCCATACATTCCTAAAGAAGAAGAAAAAGTTCAAATAGAAACCAAGAAAATATTGGGAAAATATGATAAACAGTCTAAAGAAATTTCTGTTAATGATGTAAAGGTCAGTTGCACATGTACCAGGGTACCAGTGTCAGATGGTCATACGGAGGTGGTCTTTGTGGAGACTATTGAAAATACCGACCCCTTGTCAGTTAAAAAGAAAATGATGGAATTTTCCGAACATGTGTCCATAAAGAATCTTCCTACTGCTCCACGGGATTATATTGTTGTAAATGATGATCCTACGAGACCTCAACCACGAGTAGATAGAGAAATCAACGATGGTATGACCACAGTAGTTGGTAGATTGAGAAAGGATACCGTATTTGACAATGGCATAAAGTACGTTCTACTAACTCATAATGAAAAAATGGGTTCCGCTAAAGGTGCAGTATTGCTAGCTGAATTATTCAAAACAAAAAAAATTATATAATTTTTTTTAAAAATAAACAAACTTTATAACAAAAATAAAAATTATACATTTATTAACCACGAAAAAATAGTATATTTTGAAAATTATGGGAAGAATTGACGATCTTGATCTCAAAATATTAAGCGAGTTGTCAAAAGATGCAAGTATATCGGTTCCCAGGCTTTCAAAAAAAATCAACATCAATTCCTCTGTAGTGTATAGCAGGATCAAGCGACTTGTCAAGAGAGGTTTAATTAAGAAATTTACTATTGTAATAAATGATGAAGCTTTAGGTTTTAATGTTAAAGCACTGACTGGAATTACCATGGATTCTAAATTGAGGGATAATGTACTTGGGGAACTTTTTAAGATTCCCTCAGTCAGAGAAGTAGCTGAAGTTACAGGAAGATTTGATGTGCTTGTAACTATGACTGCGCGCTCTCTAGATGAAATGCATCAAATCATATCTGAAAAAGTGGGAAGGATCGAAGGATACAGAAAACTGAAACATTTATCGAGATGAGGAAGACTTCACGAGAAATAATATCAAATTCAGTGTCTAAATAAAAAAATTCTCTCAAGATATAAATAACTATTTTATTTATAATATGGTGGTAGGTTAATAGACTATTTGGTTTTAGAGATGAAGACAGTTGGTAACCAAGTTAAAAATTATTATGAACTTACAAAACCAAAAATTTGGTATCTACTTGTTTTCACAGCAATAGGTGCTGCGGTTTCAGCATCCTGGTTATTCGATGTTCAGGTCAGTTTGATGACTTGGACTTTATTGTTCTTTGCAATCGCTGCAGGCTCTGCAGCTGCGGATACTCTTACAGGATATAATGATAGAGATATTGACGCGATAATGGAAAGAACTAAAGGCCGTCCGATTCCATCAGGAAGGATTTCACCACGTAACGCTTTAATTTTTGGGCTTATCTTAACAGGAATTTCTCTAGTTTGTGCGTGGTTCATAAACATATGGGCTTTTGGGCTAATGGCATTTGGCTTGTTTGATAACATCATAGTATACAGCAAATGGCTAAAAAGAACTAGTCAATCTAATATTATATTGGGCGGATTTTCTGGTGGCGCCCCAGCACTAATTGGCTATATAGCAGTAACATTTCAACATGTGGAAATAGGTATTGCAATGGCCGGACTGGTGTTTTTCTGGATTCCCACACACATCTGGAGTTTAGCCTTACACGTAAAAGAAGATTACCAAAAGGCCAATGTTCCTATGCTTCCTGTTGTATCAAGTGAATCTAAATCTGTGAGAATAATAGCACTAACAACTTTGATGATGGTTGTATTTAGTATATTACCATTTTTCTTTAATCAATTTGGTTTGATATATCTTTTGACTGCTACCGTATTTGGAATTGTAATGATATTTTTGTCTGTGTGGTTATTACTAAAACCAAGTGAAAAAACTTCTTGGTTGGTATTCAAATTTAGCAGTCCATATCTGGCTGCATTATTTATTGCTTTTATGGTAGATGCATTCTTTCACTAGATTACTTCCTCATTTTTTATACTCATGACTGATCAACTCTAGTTTCTTTCTAATCCTTTTTGACCTTCATCTAGTTTTTTTACTTTCAAGTAGAATTTTTCTTTGAACTTAGGAATATTGATAATGAACCTTTCATGAGTTCCCTCTCCTATTTGTTCTAGATTGTCTTCTGTAGATACTTTAAATTGAACTCTTCTTCCATCTACATTTGTGATTTCAGCTTTTAGAATTATATCTGCGCCTACCGGAGTTGCAGCAGTATGATTAATGTCAACAACGGTACCTACCGAATCCCATTCTGAATCAACCTTCAGAAATTGCTCTTTTAATAGCAGTCTACAGGTTTCTTCCATTTCTGATATCATTGAAGGTGTCGAGAAAACATTTTCGCCTTCCCAAAGAAAACTGGTAGACTGATTGTGGCTCACTTTTATTCTCCTTTCACTTTTGGTTCCTAATTTGATGTCAAAATCCATATGAATTATTCAGTTTGCTTTGATAAATTATTTGTTCAACTTGATCCTTATTATTGTAATATTTTACTTGTGAAACCTATAAAAGGGGCTTACCGAAGAATTGTACCATTCTATTAAGGTGATATGAGAAAGTATGGCTTCAATTCAACAAACAGCTGGTGGTATGCCAGTATTAATTTTAAAAGAAGGAACTAAAGAAAATAAAGGCAGAGAGGCACAAAAAAATAATATTTCTGCAGCAAAATTAGTAGCAGAAATTGTTAGATCCAGTTTAGGACCTCGTGGCATGGATAAAATGCTAGTGGATTCTTTAGGTGATGTCACTATTACTAATGACGGTGCAACTATTTTGAAAGAAATTGATGTTCAACATCCTGCCGCCAAAATAATGGTGGAGGTTGCAAAATCTGTCGATAACGAGGTTGGAGATGGAACTACCTCCTCTGTAATTTTTACTGGCGCGCTTTTAGAAAAAGCAGAACAACTGATAAGCAAAGATGTTCATCCATCCGCGATTGTAGACGGATACACTGCAGCTTCTGAGCAAGCATTGGTTATCTTAAATAAAATCGCAATAAAAGTTAATGTCAATGATAAGGATCTCCTTATCAAAATTGCAAAAACCAGTATGGAATCTAAATTGGTATCTGATGATAGTCCGATATTGAGTGAAATTGTGGTAAGTGCAGCTAAACAGATTGCCGAAAAAAGTACCTCAGGTGACGGTCTGCGAATAGATTTAGACAATATTAAGGTTGAGAAGAAAGCAGGTGGTTCTATTCGTGATACAACGTTCATACAAGGAATTGTTTTAGATAAGGAAATAGTTCATGCTGGTATGCCAAAGAGAGTCGAAAACGCAAAGATTGCTCTCATAAATTCTGCTCTTGAAATTGAAAAAACAGAAATGAGTGCAGAAATTCGAATCAGTGAACCCCAACAAATGCAAATGTTCTTAGAAGAAGAAAATAGGATGCTCAAGGATATGGTTGACAAGATAAAATCAGTTGGTGCTAACGTCGTACTATGTCAAAAGGGAATTGATGATATTGCACAACATTATTTGGCTAAAGCAAATGTATTGGCAGTAAGGAGAGTAAAAGAAAGCGACATGTTCAAACTTTCAAAGGCTACCGGTGCAAGATTGGTAAACAATCTAGATGACTTGAGTGAAAGTGATCTAGGTATTGCTAATTTGGTTGAAGAAAGAAAAGTTGAAACTGACAAATGGGTGTTCATAGAAGGATGCAAGAATCCAAAAGCTGTGACCATTCTTGTACGTGGTGGATCACAAAGAGTAGTTGATGAAGCTGATAGATCTTTACATGATGCATTGATGGTTATGAAGGATGTGTTGGAAAAACCATCTATCGTTGCAGGTGGTGGTTCTCCAGAAGCATACATAGCCAATGAATTAAGACAGTGGTCTAGCAGTCTTGAAGGACGATCACAATTGGCTGCACAGAAGTTTGCTGAAGCATTAGAAGTAATACCCTTAACCCTGGCAGAGAATGCAGGTATGGATCCCATTGATACCATGGCTGAATTGAAGGCCAAACAATCAAAGGGAACTAAATGGATTGGCATTAATGTAAAAACAACATCTGTTTCAGATATTTATAAGAACAATATACTCGAGCCAACTGTAATTAAAGAACAAATCATAAAGTCAGCTACTGAAACTGCTTGTATGCTGTTAAGAATTGATGACGTAATTGCAGCCACAAAGTCGCGAATGCCCGCTGGTCCACCTGGTGGCATGGGCGGCATGGGCGGCATGGGCGGCATGGGCGGCATGGGCGGCATGGGCGGCATGGATATGGATTAGTCCATACACGCTTATCCTGCAAAAAAGAGATTAATTTTATATATCAGGACAACCGTTTTATTCTATTTATTTTTCAAACCTTTCTGATGCTGATACTATTATATTTATCCAAATCCAAAATTTATACCTTGAATCCTTGTCCTTCTATTCACTCCTCTTCTTCAACTCATTCTCCCATTACCTTATCAATTTCATCACCTCACCAAATACCTTATACGTCAAAATCCTTTGAGAAATTTTTTTTCAAACGGCGATGCATCTTTTCCATATCACTATCGCAATCAAAACACAAGTCAGTCTGATAAAATGGCTAAAACAGAAAATAGAGAGAATTTGATAACTCAGTTTTCTGGGAACTCCAACTCCCACACTTATGATATATTCCGAAATCTATTGATCAAACTTGTAGATATAAGAGAAACTAGGGACCAACCACAGGTTACCATTTTGCCTGATTTTTTTGTAGATAGAATTATTGAAGTATCAGACTATCCAGTTTTCATTAATGATATACCAAAAAAGATTATTGCGGGAGGCGGAAGTATGCGAGGATATTCTAGTGTAGATATCAAAGGTGGTAACGCAGTCAATATGGCATACAGTCTAGCAAAACTTGATGTTCGCGTAGAGCTATTTACTATAGCAGATGAAATTGGCTCTGCTATTTTACACACTGTTTTTTTGCCCTTCAAAGCAAACGTAAATCTTAATATCACGAAGGGAAAACATGGATTATCAACAGTATTTGAGTTTTTGAATTCCTCCAGCTCCCCCTCAAATGTGATGGTAAGTGATGTGGGTGACAACGATAATTTCGGTCCAGAACTAATTCAATCACAAAAAGTACAGACAATTTTGCGATCATCTGACGCCGTGATAATGACAAATTGGTCATCAAACCTAAGAGGAACCGAGCTATTGGATTATGTCTTTGCAAATTCACCTACTTCCGTTCATTTTCTCGATCCCGCCGACATTGAGAAAAGATGTTTTGAATTCATTAATGTCATAAAAAATCGTTCCAATTTAATAGACTTCCTAAGTATTAATGAAAATGAATATAATCTGATAATTGAAGCATTAAAGAGCGTCATTGAATTTAACGAAAACACTCTTTTAACTTTTGATAGTAATTTATATCCTAATAATATTAACGCCTTTTGCGAATCGGCAAAATTGCTTTCTAATTTTGTTAATTTAACAGTATGTATACATACAACTAAGGGATCCGTAATATCTAACGGTCATGAGTCGTTATTTGTAGACTCAATTGTTCCATCCAAAATCGATATTGTAAGTGGAGCCGGAGATTCATGGGATGCTGGTTTCATTTATGGTCACTTATTTGGATTCACGACGATAGAGAAAATTTGTTTTGCAAATTTATTATCCTCACTGCATGTAGGGAATTTATTTGGTGACAATCCTTCACTATCCGAAATTATTGATTATATTAAATCTAGTTATCCTTAAATTCATTATCATTATAATGGGCAAAATAATAGAGAAATATTGCTGTCACTGTTTTACAGTCTATTATTGTTCCATCATAACAGTATTTGATAGCGTCATTTAAATTAACAACAAAGTTAGTGATATTTTCGTCCTCATCCATTCTTTCTGGGGCATGCAGTTTGGTCACATTTTCAGCAACGAAAAAATGCATTAATTCGGTATCATAACTTGGTGCCAAAAAACATCGGGTCAACGGTTTTAGCACTCCTGTATATCCTGTTTCTTCTGCTAACTCTCTTTTTGCTGCTTCATAAGGTGACTCATTATTTTCAATCTTGCCTGCGGGTATTTCAACTAAATATTTGTTTACTGCATGTCTGAATTGTTTAATTAACAAAATCTCTTTTTTATTAATGGCGGGAAGTATTCCGACAGAAGGACTATGCTCAACTACCTCTTTTCTAAAAACTTTTCCATTATAGCTGAATGTATCTATCCTTAACCTTACTGGACCATCATGGACCACATTTTTGCTTATGACACTGTACCTCTCTTTAGACATTAACTCAGTAAAAGTAATTTTTGACTAATATTTACTAATTGTATCTCAATGACGTCATTAGGCAGCATCATATTGTTTTTCCCTTGAAGGCAATTATCAAGCAGCTACATACCGTACGATTTGATAAGTAAACAAAAAAATTAATCTCCGATATAATTCCAATTAATAAACGGGTTATGAAATATGAATGACCAAAATTTTTCTATAAAAAATTTCAATCAAGACGTTGACAAACAAACTGTTATGACTTTGGGTTCACATTGCTCGTTACAGGTATTAAAAGGTGCCAAAGATGAGGGTTTCAATACTTTGTTAGTATGTGAAGAAAAACGAATTAACATGTACAAACGGTTCAAATTTATTGACAATATTGTATCGATCAAAAACTTCAAAGAAATTGTAAATAGAAATTTTCAAGACGAATTGATTGAAAAGTTTAGTCCAATCATGGTTCCTCATGGAACGTTGATTTCTACATTAAATATGGACGAACTGGAGAGTATCAAGATACCGATATTTGGTAATAAATGGATCCTTAGATGGGAATCAGATAGAATGCTAAAACAACAGCTAATGGACGAATCAAAGTTGCCATCTCCAACTCAAATATCATCCAAAAATGATATCGATGGCTTGTGCATAGTGAAATTGCATGGAGCTGCTGGAGGGAAAGGATATTTCTTGGTTACTGATAAAAAGGGATTCGAAGAACAAGCACAAAAACTCATTAAATCACGTGTAATAGAATCTGAGGACAATTTGTTTATACAGAAATATGCTAATGGAGTCCCTGTTTATTTACAATATTTTTTTTCACCTATCACCGATGAACTTGAGTTATTGGGGATAGATAGACGTTATGAAACGGATATTGATGCAATAGGACGAATACCATCGAAGTATCAAATATCCTCTAATATTGAGCCTTCTTATACTGTTGTAGGGAATATACCAATAGTACTAAGAGAATCTTTACTGCCTGAAGTTTACTCTATGGGTGAACGATTTGTTGAAGCATCAGAAAAACTCGTTCCTCCGGGAATGCCTGGACCATTTTGCATTGAAGGTGTTTATGACAATAATGCTAATTTCATAGCATTTGAATTTTCAGCACGAATTGTAGCTGGAACAAACTTGTACGTTTCGGGTTCACCTTATTCAGATTTATTATTTGACACTCCCATGAGCATGGGCAGGAGAATTTCTTTAGAAATAAAAAGGGCTACCCGATCGTCGAAAATTGGTTTAATTACAACTTGATTTTTGGCTCATGTAGTCACGATAGATGGGAAAAAGAAGTTTGATCACATCAAATCAAATTAGCTTTGTTGATAATGCAAAATCTTTTCTCTTATCTACTTCAACCAACAAATCCATTCCTTCTTTAGTTATTACATAATACTTTGAATTTTTTAATACATAATTTTTCATCCTTTCAAGGTGATAGTAAATAGATCCTGTAGACAGACCTGTTATGGTTCTGATTTCAGAAAAACATGCGGATCCATTCTTTTTTACAATAGCTCTCAATATTTTGATCCTGGTTCTTTTTGCCCTAAGTTGTGTATCACCCATTAACTCTATCATATAGTGGTGTTTTTTTTTATTTCTTGCGGTGTTGTTTATCATAACTTAATTATATAATAATCAATTGTCTCTTTCCTCCTTATGAATACCATCTACATGTGTCCATGTGGTTCTGTGATTATAATATAGTCCCTATCTGTAATAGCAGTATGAATCCCTATCTTTCTTTCTTACTTTTTTTATTTTTATTTTTTCATTTTGGACTTGCGTTGTTGTAGCTGTTTTTTGACTTATTCTGCTTCCTCATAATTACATTTTTGCCCTTATCTGATGGTATGATTTTCATTCTTTCATCCAAAAAACTCTTGTTAAATTCGTTACCTTCAAATATTCTATCTAGAAAAATTGCTAATGCTGCAATTTCTGAGTGAGGCTGATTACCTATTGCAATATTATAATCAGCAAGTAAATAAACCTCTTTTGGAACCTTTTCTGCTCCTATTATGACCAATATTTTTTGATTTAATTCTTTAACCTCTTTTATTTTATCATTGATTAGAGATCCATACATTGTAAGATGAACGACTATACCGCCATTTTCTTTCCATGATTTCACTAACTTTTTCCAATTATCAATGATTTCGAGTCTAAATTCATTTTCTCCTCCCCATCTTTTATTGACTTTATCTAGAGTTTTTTTTATTTCATCATCCACGTCGGTCATGTAGATCACTTTACTTCCCATGGCCCTTGATACCAACACAGCATGAGTAGTTGTTCGGTCGTCTCTTACCAGTCTGTGACCTATTCTAAGCACCGCTACAGATGATGGCATTGTCATTAGATATATCTCCATCACCACCCTTCTATTTTCTTTTCACTCAAGAATGGAGAAATTTAGGAATTAAAAGATGAGATTACTTTTGTTGCTTCTGATATTCCATTCTATTTTATTCTTCTACGTTCTCTTCATTGGGGTTGATAAATAACGTTATTCCCAAAAACCTCTCAAGCTTCTTTGCTAAGATTTCATCAGGTCTTATTGATCCCGTTTCAATTTTCTTTATCAGCGTTACCTTTTCGTTAATTTTTTGTCCAAGTTGTTCGTGGGTTAGCCCCTTTTTACTCCTGGCATTTCTTATAAGCGACGGAAACTCTTGATCCAGAATCATTTCATCAACCCAGTTGATTTTCTTCAAGGGGGGTGGTTTAATCCTTGGAGCTGCTCTTATTTTTCTGGCATAAAGGTTCCTTGAACCTTGTTGAGGGGCAAATGCTGGTTTGGGGGATAAATATCCTATAGGGTCTGTCCCTTTCGGTGAACCTAAGTTCTTTGAAACACTAGTAGATTCAACTGGTTTGCCTCTTTTTGAACAGGACAAACAGACACTCATAATTGATTTTTCAATTATTACTTTCTTGCTTATCTCGGTATGTTTTCCGCATAATTCACAAAAAGAAACCATGTAGGTAATTAATTGAATCTAATTTATTAGGATTTGTCGTCCGTGTGTCGTCCGTGTGTCGTCCGTGTGTCGTCCGTGTGTCGTCCGTGTGTCGTCCGTGTGTCGTCCGTGTGTCGTCCAACTTTTCTCTTTTGTTCGTATCTAGACGTATTGCAATTGACGAGAATTGTCCGCAACCGTGATTCATAGCATATTTTGACTTTAATAATATTTCATTCAATCGACTGGCTACTCATGGCTTGCCGAAATAACATCGATCATTTACATAATTTCTTCTAGTCTGATTTGTCCAAACCGCTTTTCGTAGAATTAAGGAGTATTATCGTCCAAGGATGCAACAGCCTACACTGTATGGCATAATAGTAGATGGAATTAATAACTGCTTTATTCTCTTATTTCAGGCTGTAACAATAACTTTAGATGCTTTGCACTTCACTATAAGAATCTTGTACACGTTTACTCCATTAGACCCATCTTTCATATAATTGTCAAATTCTCTAACTGTATGGAAATATGGTATGAGATGGAAGCAAGGTACCATACCCGAACCTGTCCACCGTGTAGACATTTATAAATAGTTTTAATATATTATCTATTTGGACCTGTCCAAATTCTTTTTGCTATATTTAACAAAAAGCGACACTAGGAGACACCAACTTATAATGAATCATCCATAAATATCTGTATATGAATATAAAGAATTACTTAAAAAGCATTAGATAATCGAATCTATTCATTTAGTGGAGTTAGATAACGCATTATTTAGTTCTATTTTACTTATGAAAGGCCCTTTCCATTAGAACCTGTGGGATTTTCTAAAAGATATATTATTAACAGAATTTACATAAACTAATCTAAATTTTGTAAAATTGCTTACTAATGATAAAAACTTACCGACTTTCAATCTACTTGGCAATGAATGTGGATTGGCCTATATCCTCTCGCCCTTCGAACTACTTACGAGTTAGTCATTCATATGGTTTTTATTGTGGGCATCGCTAGTTAGGATGTCTAATTGCAAAAGCTATTTCTAGATCCGTATCAGAAAATATGTTCTCATGTGGACTTTCTCTTTGGAAGGGATATCAGCTCAATTCTTCCAAAAGATTTAGAACTTGAATATTCTAGAAAAACCGGGAAGATCAAGAGTTTTAGCATTGATGGAAAATTAATGGGCACCTTTCGAACTGATGGGGGAATTGCATTAACGATTAATGGTGCCAATCTTTTTTTAAAACAAAAGGGGTATCTATCCAACTGTGTTATACCTATTGAAGACGCTGTACCATTCGTATCAGAAGGCAGATCCCTATTTGTAAAGCATGTGCTAAGATGTGGTGAGAACGTTAAAAGCGGATCAGACGTTGCAGTAATAGACAAAAATGAATCTGTTCTAGCTGTGGGTCGATCCTTGTTACCATTTTCATATTATTTACAGTCCATAGATGATATTGCTGGTCATGATGGGATATCTCTTATCCGTGGTATAGGAATAAAAATTAGAGAAGGAATAAAAAGCAGAAGTACCTAGGGTTTGTATGATGCGATCGGGCAACAGAGATATGCGAAGAATGCTTGACCGGATGGGTTTAGACATGAAAGATCTAGGTTCGGTAGAGGAAGTTATTATAAGAACCGATGTGAAAGAAATATTTCTTAAAAAACCCCAAGTTGTGGAAATGAAAGGCAAAGATAGTACAATTTATCAGGTTATTGCTACCGATATCGAAGAAACTAATAGAGATGTTCCTTCTTTTAAGGAAGAAGATATTGTATTAGTTATGCAGCAGGCAAATGTGTCAAAAGAAAAAGCGGTCGTTGCTTTAACAGATACTAAGGGCGATATTGCACAGGCAATACTTAATTTGACAGTTTAAAAACGCTCTTTTTTATCATCTAGTTAAGATATCAAGAGACCCAGAAAAATATTTAATCATATTATAATTTTAACGAAATACCTATAATTATTTAGAATTACTATTAATTATTGCATTATATAATTAATTTTTCAGTTAATTATGTAAAAATATTGTCTTGTAATGATTATTATGAAACAGGTGATATGTACTTTAATACGATAGGTAAGATCGCTATGTGATTAGAGATGGATTTGAACAATCTTGAAGTTTGCGTAATTTTTGCATTTTTGACTGTTAGAAAATTAAACGTAATCTTTAATAGGGTTGTGATAACAATTTAAGGTAGCAATAGAAATGTTCAACTTAACAAGTTGTCCACCAGTTATTGTTGCGACAGTTTCAGGCCGTTCCTATTATAAAATAACAAGTGTATTAAAATCTCTGGATTTACATTATTTGTCGTTATCACCAGAAGAAGCGTCACTGTCCACCGGAAAAGTTATAATTACAACGGTTGATGAGTCCAAAATCGTAAATAGGGATAATATGTATTTGGATACTCAATTAGAAAAATTTCCTCTATCCATAAAAGCAAAAATTTTGCAAAACTGTATGGGCTACTTTGGTTCTTCTAAAGAACAATTGATAGTTGGGATAGATCCTGGAAAAAGGATTGGTATTTCTATATTATACTGTTATTTTGAACTAGATCGAATAGTTCTGTCTTCGGTTAATTCCACAATTGAAAAAATCAGTTTTGTTTTATCATCAATTGAATCTCCAACTAAAATAGTTAGAATTGGTGATGGGAGTTTGGCTCTTTCTCATCAAATTGCCGGAATTCTGAAATCATATTTTAAAGACGAGGTAATTATTGAAATTGTAGACGAATATGGAACTTCTATAAGGCAAGGTGCGGAAAAAAATCGTGGTGGGATCCGTGATATTAGCTCTGCTAGAAAAATTGCTTTTAGAAAGGGGAAAATATGGAATAGTGGTAAGTAGCACCACAGCATTAAGTTATTAATACCGTATGATTAATTTTATGTCAGGCGAGGTTGGCCCAGCCTGGTTAAGGTACGAGCTTCCCAAGCTCGGGATCGCGGGTTCAAATCCCGCACTTCGCACCTTTTTGTATACTCAGTGAATTATTTGGCAGGCGTGATGTTTTATTCATGATTGAGGTGATTTTTAGTTTTTTTGACAATCTATGTCAAAAAAATACAACTACCTTATATAACATACTGTGTAATAATATTTATGACTAGAATACAAACTCAAATTAAAATAGATGCACCTGTTAACACTGTTTTTGAATATTATACAAATCCAGACACTATTAAAGAGTCATGGCCAAGTGACATTGTAAAAGAATCAGAAAATGAATCTACCAAAAAAAGCGAAGAGGGTTCAGAAATGATAGTGACAGGCGAATATATGGGTAAAGAAGATGAAATGATCTTAGAAGTAGTTAAAAAGGAACAGAATAGAAGGCTAGTTACAAAACAAACAGAAGGGCCATTTCAAGAATGGGAAAGCACTCAAGAATTCCAGAGCAATGGAAATAATTCTACGAATGTCAATCATACTATAAACTATAAATTAACAACTATTGGAAAGATTTCCAACTTCTTGACAGGAGGTCAAGCAGAAAATAAAATAAGAGAGGGGGCATATCGGGCTGCTCTAACGGGAAAACAAAAATTAGAATTAAGGTAATGTTTAGATCGTATTGCCATCTTTATTTTGAAGACATGATTTATCAATGTCTCTAGTAGTAGAGGCCTTCATTTTTTGACACAGCAAGCTATTTCCTTGCAAAATACTACTGTCTCCAGTAACAACCTGCCCGTTATGTTCAAGAGAATTGTAAATTAATAATCATATTTATGAGGCTTTCGTTAAGGAGAAATTCTTTAACCACAATCAGCAGTGAGAAGATGTATTTGGTGGAATGTAGTTTGTTATAGGAGACCCATGGTGATGAATAAGTGACCATTCGCAATTTGGTTCCATTCTTTCAAATGCATTGGTAGCAATCACACCCGTCCTAACCACTCGACCGCTATATGGATCTTTTGTTTCTATGTTTTCTATACATACAACTACTGCAATTTTATTATCAAAGATCTTAATTTTTGTGTTTGTGATTGTAAACCTTATCATCTCTGTGTTGCTAAATATTGTTGTCCAGCTTTCTCTTATTGCCAACCAACCAGTAAATAAATCCCACCCTGGATGTATGCAAACAACATTTTCATCATGTTTCCATATTTTGTCCATTGATTCGATAGATAGGTTTTCAAAAGCACGGTAAAACCATATGTTAGCTTGATTTACCTCTTCACTTGCAATTCCATTATCTTTTTGCATTTAACAGATGGTTCTCCTAAAGCATATTATTTACAGGTTGCATGATTGGGCGCGGCCCTGTTAATTTAAGGTAATTTTTCAAATGCTTCCCAGTATTTCATATAGATTAAGAGGAATTATTTCAGAACAAAAGGTCATAAATCGTGCTCAAAATATAGGGAATCTTGTCGATATTGTTCTGTTTAGTCCAGTGACAACTCAAATTCACTCTTTTTCAAATGCTTAAGTTAACAGGGCCTGCCATTAGACTATAAGTATTTAAATAATCGTTTGTTGGATCGCTAATTGTAAAATTTGCCTCAATTCCCTGGCTTGCAATAGGAGGTAATGTGACTGAAGCTTCAAATTCCAAAATATTTTCGGGGAAGGTGGTTGTTTCTGGATTTGGATTTGTAGGAGGAGATTGATTACCGTGATGAAAACAGGCCTTCAAGATATCAGTTGCTAAACCTTTGATATCACCATCGCCTTCATAATTTGGACAGGCCTTTTTGATTGAATCGGCTATCTTGTTGTTATTATCGTCTATTGTAGCAAATGCTTGAGTGTTAGAAGATAACGATAGGTTTGAAACACCAAAGCTAGAGACTAACAATAATGCAGCAACAGAAGCCATTAGAGTTGAATTTCTTACTTTATCTTGTAATATTTTTGTATATCCATTTCTTCACTTCCTTTTCATTTATCTTACTAGTTATGGAGGTACAAGACTAGTAAAGATTGAACAAATTTGGAATTAATCTTCCTACAGATTTAAGTTGAAATTGATTTTATCTAGGTCCTGATAATCGTTTGAATAATTAATTTGCTACTACAATCCGAGAGATAGTTAGTATAAGAATAATGGAAAGGGATCGCGGGTTCAAATAGAGCGTTTCATCCTTGATTCCGAGCAAAGATCAATTTATTCAATATTATTAGATTTAATTACCATTTACAACTTCGAAACCCTACTTCATTCTATTATTTATCAAACATTATTTGTTGAAGTAAAACAAGGAATCGATGAGTATTTGGGTGAGTCAGTAATTCATTTCATAGTCTCATATAGATCGGGACATTGACTGACTGTTAGATATTTTCAAGGGTCTGATTCGATCAATTCATTATTCTTTAATTTTTGAGTTTTGTGCAATACATAAATTGTTAAAAGTTATAACTATGGGCATTCATGGATACTACAATGTCCGACCATCAAGTCAAGATTGCAACTGAATCAGAACAAAATGCTGTTATTGATACTTTAAAATTGGCTTTTGGGTCTGATCCTGCTACACGTTGGGTGTGGCCAGATCCGCAGAAATATCTATTACATTTTACTACGTTTGCCCTGGCTTTTGGGGGAAGAGCATTTTCTCATAAGTCTGCTCACTATGTTGGAAATTATTCAGGTGCTGCTCTTTGGTTACGTCCTAATATAGAACCTGACATTAATACCATGCTAAGACTTTTACATAGTACCACATCAGAAGAGGCACAGAATATTCTTCCGAGGGTATTTGAGAAAATGGGTTCATTTCATCCAAACGAACCTCATTGGTATTTACCTCTTCTTGGAGTTGATCCACTTTACTACAACAAAGGATTTGGATCTATTCTCATGAAATATGCATCTAAATTCTTGGATGAAGATAACTCGTTGGCATATCTTGAATCATCAAATCCAAAAAATATTCCTTTTTATCAACGTCATGGATTTGAACTACTGGGGACCATTGAGGTAGATGAGTTTCCACCTCTATTCCCAATGCTTCGTAAACCTCAAAAGTTATAGTAGTATTAGTCCCATCCAAAATAAATTGGGTACTATATGAATTGAATTAATAGTCTTTCTAAACAATATCCGATAAAGATCTTGTGAATTCTGAATGTCGCCTATAGTGGGTTCAAATCCCGAACTTTGCACCTCTGAGTGCGATTAGATGAATCATCTATAATCTCAATATTCACAAGTTAACAATAGCCATTTTTCCACTAACCTTCTTGTTATTAGATTACTCAGTTTAGGCTTATGATGTATATCTAGAATTATCTGTTATTAAGTTTAAGTTTTTATTCTAATGGTCATAATTGACAATATCGAAGAATATGACTACAATAAAGATAGACAAGGATATTATCACTTTAATTAATGTATTCACAGTTGATCCATCAAAACAACAACAACTAGTAGATGCTCTTGTTGAAACCACTAAGCAAGTATGGCGTCTGCAGGATGGATACGTATCAGCAAGTATTCATAAGAGCCAAGATATGAAGAGGGTAGTAAATTATGTCCAGTATAGGGGTAAAGAAGCATTTGATAAGAGACTTGATAATCCGGAGGCAATAATCCGCATGAATAAAGTATTGTCTATGGCCAAAGCAGATGGTCATTTGTATGATGTAGTTTTTACAGATAAAAAGGAATAATCTAACAAACTTCCAGTAGTGTTTATTTAGCCATTTTATTAAAAAATTTATTGTTGTTGATTATGTTGTATCAATTTTATGCCGCAAATTAACTATGTCATTTATTATAAACGAAAGGGATCGGAGGTTCGTTTTAGTGACAACGGGATTTGAACTTAATTACAAAGCGGTGAGCGGGTTCAAATCCCGCACTTCGCACTTTGAGTGCGAGTGTGTGAGTAGTAGATTATTAAGATTTAAGAACTTTTATTTCATAATCTTGCGATGATTGGTTTTGGAGTCCCTCATTTGCAGTTTGCTCTGTATCATCATTGTTGTCTTTGACTGGTTGAATCTGCGAAATCATCGTTGCTTTCTTGACTTGTAAATTGTTCTGATCCCCCATTTCCTCCATTGGAACTGAGATCAGTATTTGTTGCCTGTATTTCATCTAAATCTTTCACATCTGAAGGTTCGGTTAATGGTGAATCCAGTTCGATTCGAAGTATGTCTCCTTCAGGACAGGTTGGTTGTCTTATTGAACAGTCATTTCTTTCCAAATCCTCCACTTGAGTTTCTACGTCTCCACAATTTTGCCCTTACCATCACATATTTGACATACTTCTTTTCCTGATATTTGACCCGGGACTTTTTCCCTCCAGCAACATCCAACGCTATCACGGACTTGCATGCACTTTCCAGAAGAATCCCAGTTGACGTTCTTAGACGCCGCTTATACGTTAGATATCGATATGGTAAAAACCATGGAAAGGACAATTCCGTAAATGACAATGGTAAAAATTGCTTTGTGATGATTTTTAAAATTTTCAACGAATTTCATAAAAATCCCTTGATTGAGAAATTATTTAATATGTTAAGATTACCAAATTCTTAAGATTAGAGAATGATTTGAATTTCTTCATAGTCCATACCAAATTCAGGGAATAAATTATATTTGTATGTTCAAAACAATATTGAATATAATAAGAAATATACAATACTTATAACTATCTTTGAACCATAGAGAATTAATTGAACATACTGGCAGTGGATAACAATATCGATATCTTGGAAGCTTTATCTGACTACTGCTATTTACAACGTATAGACTGTGAAGTAACCAGTGATGGGCTTGAAGGGTTATCCAAAATTCAGGAGAACGAATACGATCTAATCCTTTTGGATATTGAGATGCCTAATTATACGGGATTTGATGTTTTAAATCAATTAAAAAAGCAAGGTATACTCAATAAAAATATAGTGGTAATAACAGCAACAGATCTTAAGATAAACGATTTTGATGACTATTATGAAGTAGGTGTAAAGGAAGTTCTACCTAAACCCATACAACTTAGTCATATAGATAAAGTAATAACAAAATACGGATATACTCTCTAAAAAGCCCTTCCTCTTAATTTATGAAGGAGATTGCATTCCCATTCCAGCCAGACATGCAACAATGCTCGGTATTCGATGGCAAGTAAGTTTAATCGTTAATAATACCGATTCACAATCGCGGTTCAAATAAAGCGATCCATCATTGGATCCGCGGAAAGATCGATATGCAATCCTCTTACTTACCAAGCGGCTTACCACAATCAATCGTGTAAAACATTAGGTATGAATCCGACTCAGAATTCACATCCAAATCTTTATCGCCAGGAATGACCAACCATATTTCCTTATCTGATTTTAAGTTATTTGGATTGGATGCAATCGTGTGACGCCGTGGTCATCTTTTAATCCTATATGTAATTTATCGAGTAACACACTAAGAGTCGTACAGTCATCCGGATGAATTTTCTTTGACAAGAGGAGATAATTAGTAATATGATTCTTAAACTTTCTTGAATCACACTAGGTTACCATTCTGAAGACTTGAGCTTTCCAAGGCAACAAACAGGTTCAAATTCCCCACTTCGCACCTTTTAAGAATGAAAATCGACTATTAGTTGATAATATTGTGGACAGTTATTCCATCATAGAAAGTATGTATTGGTTTTGAGTGATTGCAGTTACTACATACTATGAAATCAACTTTAGTAGATTGTTAATAACTTGTTAGTTTATAATATTATTTAAATATAAGCAGGATAAACCCCAGTTCTACTATAACCTGCGAGATATTGCTATTGGTAAAGATAGAGTGCAGTCATTTAATGATATTGCAAACTGGTGTATTCCGCTCCTCAAAGGTTGGGCTATAACAAACAAATCTATTGGAGGCATAGCTCAGGAAGAGATTATGATTTATTAGTAACAAGAAATGAAAACAATTCTTTATTCTGCTGTCATGTTCTTATGCGTAATGGCAATAATCACACAGTTTCTATTATCCAAGCATTCTCAAGTATCGGATTTGCCTGATGTAGTAATAATAGTTTTTCAATTTTCAGACACAACAGTCTTGTTGCAGATACAATGGAGGCGTTCTAATCCTTTGTTACTGTAGAAGGGGGAACAGATAGGCCATCGATATTTAAAATAGAATTAAAAACAATATCTCTACCAATGAGAGTCTAACGCTCCATGTCATACAGAGAAATATGACCTAGAGTATGTCCCAGAGTATAGATAACTTGCAGAGTGTTTCTAATAGTGTCGCTGACTTCTAATAATACGTCTGTGATAATGCGCCCACCGTTTATGTCTTCGAATTCTTTAGTTACTTTATTAGTATTAGTACCCATTATTTTTAGAATGTGTTAAAAGGCATCCTTATTTGGAGAACCAAGTTACAGAAATCAGCGGCCAGTTAATAGATTGTAATAATTTCAAAAGTGCTATTCAATTTATTTACCATGATCATATAGTAAAGTTATGGTGGATAATAATGAAAACAAGCAATGTAAGCACCTAGATGTAGTTGATATCGACAAGAAAGGAAACACAAAAGGTTGTGAAGAATGCGAACAGATTGGTTCAGATTGGGTTCATTTAAGACTGTGTCTTACTTGTGGACATGTTGGATGTTGTGATAATTCAAAGAATAAGCACGGTACAAAGCATTTTAAGAGCACATCACATCCAATTATAAAGTCGTACGAACCCGGCGAATCTTGGAAATGGTGTTATGCGGATGAATTATTTATTGAGTAAATATTCAAATCCAATAGCTCGACTAAGATGATGACAAATTTATGATATCTAAAGATATTGCAAGCATCATTTCTAAATCAAACATTGACTCCAGTTAGTTTAGGATGAAAAAATTTAGACTCCTCAACTGTTTAAAAGCCGAATCATCTACTGTATCGTGTTAAAAGCCCTTTTTATTAATAGGTTTGATGATGGTCGTTCTTCCTACTTCTAAAATTTACTACGTAAGATGTTTCGATGATTCTATGACATGAAAAGGTATCAACAAAAAATATCTGGCATTTAAATAATTAAAGAAAATTGTTAAATTTGTATTTGTTGAATATATAGTGTAGATATGAAGATACAAGAATGTTGTGAAGGGATGAATACTATGCTTTCAGAAAATACATTTACGATATCTAGCATAAGTGAAAAGGGTTGGATAAAGATAATAGAACATGACGGCACCATGGAGTTGGGAACAGATCCAAAACTTCATAATTATGATATAACGCATTGTCCATTCTGCGGGGTTCAGATAGAATATGATGGTTAGTGTATAAATGTTTCAATAAATGCTAATTCTTTCTATATTTGTAATGTTTTCTTTATTTACTGGAAAATGCATTTAAATTTATCAAAATAATGGTGATTGTGTGTGAACAATATCATAATTATCTTGGTATGATATCGCTCGTTGTGATATTTATTGCCGTGTCACCTATCTGCGTAATGGCAAAACCAATGAAGTCGTCCTCTACTGATGCGTTCCAATAACTTATGGATATACCGTCAAATGTTGTGATATTCTTATAGATAAAGATGGTGATCAAGGAAATCTGTACTGTTCGTGCTGATACTAATCCACCAAGCAACTGCACATCAAAAAGAGGAATTAAGGAAGTGTTCAGACAATGATGATACAACTCCTAGCATACCTTCCATTTCTGGAGTAGAAGTGAAAGATGATACCTACATTGGAGAGAACAGTAGTCTATGTATTCCAACAGAAGATGAAGGGCTTGTACGTTAGATGGTGATAAGGTCTTGTCACCACCATAAGAAATAGAATTACTAATGCAATTTTATACTTTGTTAGTATTATTAGAACTAGATTTTAGTTTTCAATTATAATATCTTCGGTTCCAATTCCACATTTCGAATCTTTTGATTTTATTTGACAAAATAATTATCTCGACATTTTATCTACTAGATAATTGAAGATCCGTTCAAGTCCCAGATTAATTAGTTATTTTAGTAACAAGATAAGGACATTTGACAAGTTAGGTTATCTGAGTTTCATTTATACCATTATGATAATTTCTTCTTACCTAATATCATTAATAGTTATTTGGTATATTCAATTACTGATATCACATTCTGAGCAACATTCTTCCATGTTGGAAAGACATTGCTTGCTTTTTTGTATTTTTTATCCGATTGATTAAAATTATATCTTTCTATTGCTTTGATACATTCATCTGCAAAGAGGTGCCAATTTCCCAATTCTATCAGTTTTATTATTGTTTCCTCATTCTTAGAGTATAGATCGTCAAAAACAGGAATCTTCCATGCTATGATCGGAATTCCTAGAAACAATGCCTCCGCTACGGCTATTCCAAAGCCTTCTCTTGATGATGGAAAAATAAAAACTTTTGTTCTTGAAGAAAGATCTATCTTCTCCTCTTCAGAAACAAAACCTCTGTGATCTATTCCAATAGATAGTAATTTTTCAATCATGTCAGGACTTGCACGTCCAATCATTACTAGATTAGAATTGGGCCTAACTGTTTTAATTTTTATCCATATTTTTTCTAAATGAATGAATTTTTCCATTCTTCCCATGCAAAGAAAATCTATATCTTTCTTCTTATCTATTTTATTCTTACTACTAACAACAACATCAAGAATATCGATATCTATTCCTGCTCCAACAATCGCAATTTCATTTCTGTTTCTATTGATATTTTTATGTAAAATTCCTCTAGTTCCATTTATTTTGAGGTTTTCATCCCTATTCTTACCATTTCTAATATCATAAAAAAATTCTAGTTCACGCATTGAGGATTTGCTAACGGTCAAAATAATATCTGAATTCTTCAGCATGATGGATGTAATCCTTTCTATAAGAAAATTGTAAAAGATCTCCATTGAATTTTTGCGGGTTGGTATTCTTTGCTCGTAATGGTGAAATACAACAAAGATTTTTGCATTTTTTTGAAATGTTCTAAGAATAAACCAGAGCAAAATACTTGACTCACCCCAAGCGTCTATTATTGCGATATCAGGTGAATGAATAATAATTCTTGCTAAATCATAGAATTTATTGAAAAGTCTGTGGATAGCATTTTTACTGTCGCCATAAGCATATGACTTTAACACAGAATAACGGTTACTATTCTCAATATGATCTGCAACTTTTTTCATCCACAGAAATCCTCCCGTATAATCCATAGCCTTGGCGGGATAACCAAAAAAAAGAATTTTTGATCTCTTGTTAATCAATTATAACATTATTTATTAACTAACAAAGATTAAATAGTAAAAGTATTTTTATTAAATTCTTATATGACAATGTTTTTTAATTCTGACATTTTTCTATTAAAATTTACTAGCAGAGGTACTTAATCCTAATCTACATTTTCAATTATGGCAAAGGATTAACTATACAATTAATCCAATCTTAATTAATCCAAGAACTAACCAATCGGTTAAATTATACTTCATCCAGCATTCTAGTTTATGGATGCTTCTATTCATCGAAGTTTTATTAATACAATATTGCAAGAAAATAAAGTGAAATTTGATCTTGCATAAGGTACCATAACGTTAGAAAAATATTTTTCTTTGATGGATTAAATAATAATACAATTGATTGTTAAGTGCACGTGTGGGTAAAATAAGCTTAGGAACTTTCCTTAAATCCATAAATTCATATTTAAAACCGAAAGGCCATTGTAATTCCAATTCTTACACTTATTGCTTTCACTATTATCAGATATCTCTTATTAGATTAAAACATAATATTTAACAGGGACCATCTCAAAAACGTATTTAGGAAATAAGCATTAAAAAAAAGAACGAATGTCGTTTGCACGCTCTCTACTCACGCTCGCATTTTAGTATTAATCCTATGGATAGTAATATGCTAGATAATATCACCTATTCATTAAATATAATGTTTTATCAAAATTAATACAATGGCAAATAATAACAACAAAAACAATAACAACAACAATAGTAACAGGGGATTAGCCTCAGCAGATGAAGAGACAAGAGAAAGAGTAGCTAGAGCAGGTGGGGAAGCACCACATGATGAAAGAGGACTACAAGCAGCAGATGAAGAAACCCGTAAAAGAGTAGCCCGAGAAGGCGGAAAGGCATAAAATAGTACATCCTATTTTCAAATCTTACTTTTAATTTTATTTTTTGAATTACGAATTCAGCTAGTTAGCATGTTAGTGTATTATAGTATGAGCAATTAAATTCAACACGTAAAGATCAAGAGATTTCATTGTTAAATGCTCTCGTCTTAAATAGTATTATGAAAAGGATATAATGTTATGACTATAGACCCAGAGTTTCCCAAGAATCATAATGTAGTTGGAAAGCATTCAACGTCCGATGGTGCTTATTCTCATTTTGTATGGGGGCCAGGAAGAAAGGACGCAGAATCGTCAACAAATAAGGAAGTTCAAGAAGCATACAAAGCAAGAGGAGAAGAATATGTTCCTTTAGGTATTCATGGAACCTATGTGGCTGTAGACTGGGACTCTTGTATTTCAGACGGCGCATGCGTAGAAGCGTGTCCAGTTCAAGTATATCAATGGTATAGGTCAGAGCAAGACGTTCCAGCAATTGAAATGGTAAACGCTGTTAGTGAAGGAACAGGAGATGACCAAAATAGAGAAGGTCGAAAAGATTATACTGATAAACCTGATCCAATCAGGGAGAGCTCATGTATTTGGTGTATGGCATGTGTAACAGTTTGTCCAACTTCTTCGATCAAGGTGGATGAAGCTAATTTACAGGTACATGAGGAAGAAGCTCAGAAGTTTGTTGAGAATCAATAGTCAATATTTTATGTAGACAATTACTTATACACCATAACAATACCTAGAAGATATTAAAGATAAATAAACAGGATATCAATTAATAAAGAAATATTATATTGGAGATGAATAATAGATATCAAACTAGTTCGCCATTAATTATAAGCCTTCTAAATAAATTAAAACTAATGTGCGAGATCATTACTTGTGTACCCTATTTGTTAATTGCAGATATAATAGTTGGTAACAATTTATCCATTACCATTGGTAAATTGTCCATACACCATTTTTGCATACTAATTTCTTCGTCTAAATTATGCTTTAATAATGGAACGAATAGAGCAGTATCAAGACCCGGAATTCTCTGAGCCATTTCAATTAGAGTTTTATAAGTAACAATTTCAGAACTTTCAATACCTATATCTTGATTTATTCTGAGTAGCTCCAATTCTTCTGGTAGGGGGTTTTCCTTCTTATCATCTGTAATAGTTTTGACTGTGTCTTTAATTGTTTTCTTTAACATCATACCCATGGTGGCTTTAGCTCTGGAAGATGGGCTTTAGCATCAGTTGGTTCTCCCTCAAGTTTAAATATTATTTGGCTTAGTCTGTTCTGTTGGTTTATTGTCTCTTGCAAATGTTGCTTTAGTCTTTGTTGTAGTTCGGGAAAAGGAGTTTCTTCAATTCTTGTATTTATTCTGTCCACAGCTGCGTTTTCAGCTGCATATGCTTCGTTTACAAATTCCACAAATTTTGAATTAATGTCATTTTGGGTCATGTAGGTACAATTGAAAAACTTCTGATTTAACTGCCGGTATTTTCTCCATGCTCATATTGATTACCCATAATGACTTAAGAATAGTAGTGATAGAATATTAAAGTAATTTTCAACTAATCAGCATCGTCAAATAATCTATATGTCTTGAAAAAATAATATTTAGAATTCATGGGTTCAAATATCGGGATTCATATTTGAACTCGAGGAAAGATAAATTTATTCAAAAAGAAAAGGACATCCGAGTCATTAATGCAGGTTATGAATTAAAATTGTCAAGTATTAGGATCAAAACTGATTCAGATTAATTTTCAACTATTTCTTTTCATGCCAGTCAACTAACAATTCGTTTAGAGGTGGTGGAGGTCCTGTTTCAAAGTCTATCCCAAATGCTTCTTTTGCGAATTTACGAAACCTTATGGCCCAAGGGTGGCCAGATGTACTAAATTCTTTTAAGGTCTTGGCAGGGTCTTCTGTTTCTAAACTAACAATTTCAAGATCAGGAGCACCACTACCCGCTGGACTACGTTGAATCCAAACCTGTTCGCGAGTTATACCTGCAGTTTTATAAAATTCATCATGTTCTTTATTATTACTACCATTTTCTTCTTCAAACTTCTTCGAAAGTTCTATTTTACCTGGTAATAAGGGTACAACCAGACAATAGTTTACCATTTTGTAGGTTATAACGAATATTTATTTAAATTTATCTCATAAATCACATAAAGTAAAAATAGGAATTTGATAATACATAGATTTATGCTATCATGTAGTATTATATTATGGTAATGTTATGTATCAAATAACAATATTATTTAGTTTTTTGAAAAACTTGATAATTAGAGTTTTTTTTCAATATATATGCAGATGTGACCTGTTTAGAATTAAAAAATTCTAAACAAGTAGCACATCGAGCTTAGTAAGTCCAAATCAAATACATACTCTTCGATAAAGGAAGAGATGAGAAAAATAGGCAAGGAAAATTGGTAGAATTAGTTTCTCTGGTCATGAAACTAGCTATCGTTGTCAGTATACATATAAATGAAGTTTTGCCACATTTTAATTATTGACCGCCTCTACAGAAAATAGTATAGAAGATAAAAATAAAATCCAGTGGATCATAGAAGTTAATGATCTTTATAAACAACATAAAGGAGATACCAATTATGAGAATCAGTATTCAATAGTCCGTAAAGTATATGATGGTGAAAACCTCAAAGAATCTCATAGTATTACCGTCAATAGAAAAAACCTTTTTCAAATAAAGGATAAGATAGATATAGTTTTAAATGAATGTATGTAGATAACCAATTCATTATTTTTCTTACTTTTTTCAATTATTTGATTGATAAATGTCTACAAGCTCCTTACATTAGTAAATTTGACCTTTGTATGTCATCTTCTGGATGCGTATTATACGATCTCATTATCGGTGGTTAAATACACCAATTACATTAAATAAAAATTATTTTATAGTTATATAAAAGTCAAGATCATATCTAGCACTTTACTGTTTTTTTATGGTATGTTTTTGTATCATCTAATGATTTTGACATTCTTTGAATAGTATCTTTCATAATATTTGATTAATAATACTTGCAACTAATCACATCGACTGATGTGAGGATGTTTTAAGAAAATCAATTGAAAGATGGAATACTCAAGGTCTTAACGGGTATCGATTATTGTAGGGTCCGAGAATTGATGTATAAACTTCTAGCAGTTCAACTAGAAACGATGCTTTTAAGAACTTTTATCAAGCATTTTGTCTGCCTTTTCTGAATCACAAATATCTCTTGAAGATATTGTTAGGGGAAACTGAAAGATTGTTAGCCGATTTTCTGTTTCTAGAAATTATAAAAGAGTAATGATGGGAATTCCTCAGAATACTACAGATGTAATATATAGCAATAAATCCGCATATCATATTACTGGCAATTTAAATGAGAATGTTGCGCCTTTACCATCTTGATTGTTTTTGCCCCAAATTGTACCATTATGCCTTTGAATAATTTCTTTGGAAATATATAGTCCTAATCCTGATCCATGGGATGACTTGGAGCTGAACTTGGTAAATAACCTTGAGTTCATTTCGGGATGTATACCTTCTCCGTTATCTTTTATATGGACAATAACCATATTTCTATACTCATCCTCTACTTTCTGTTCGACAAGTATGGATATCAAACCTTCGTTTAAAATGAAATTTGTAGCATTGTCTATTATGCTGAAAATAACCTGAGAAATTTGCTGCTTGTCGCCATTTACCATGTTCTTCCTGTCTAAACCATACAATTGAAAACCTATCTTTTTCTCAACCTGACTCTCGAATTTCTTTAAAACTACTTCGATAGGAAGTAGTTGTGATTAGTATTGATGGGCCATGGTAGTCAAAAGTTATATCTATTTTTGCCTGGGTGCTTTGAATAAATGCATTAATTTTCTAAATGATTTGCTCTTGCCCTTGTATGATCTCTGTTGTGCTATTCTTAGTGTTACTATAGGTTATGACTAATCGAAAGTATGTTGAATATCTTTCTATTTATACTTATTGTCGATTATAAATTTTGAATGTTTTCAAACATAATTAGAAAACGATTCTGTTCACATGTGTGTTTTTACGGATCAGCAATCTGTTATAGGAGACGGATTTTCCGTAGAATTATGTTTTACTACTATGTATGAATCTTGTTAAAAAAGTTCATCAGCATTCATTCTAATATTTGCACCTCATCAATTATTTGACCCCGAATTTCTCCTGTAGGCTGGAACTTAGTCTCCACAGTTATGAAAACCAATCCAGATTCAAATAATCCTGTCAAGTTGTTAGATTTATTATTATACATCAAGGTTTCGATCGTAGGTTGATTACTGTCGAAAGTATTACTGGGAATATCATTGTTCACTTGCAATGGAATACCGTTTTTGATCAAATCTAATGGTGTTATATTAATATCATCTTCTAATATTCCATTTAAATAAAAGTTGTCAGGTTCAGATGCTTCTGATGATAGACAACAGATGTCGGGAATTATTGGATTACTGTAAATCTCTTTTAGTGGAATAGTGTTATTAAAGTCGATATAAATACGAGTAATATCTTTTATATCATTTAAAACTAATTCATATTCCAGAGTGTCATTTTTTAATAAACTTTCTTTAAATAATGCAATTCCCATTGCATCTGTATTTACAAATGGTATTTCTTGACTACCTGTCAGTTTTGAAATAAATATTTGTTGGATTTGACCATCAATATAGTTTATTGTCCTTTCATTTGCATTTATAGTTGCATTTAATGTATTTGTAGATAAATTGGGAAAAAATAGCATTGCCACCGTAAATCCAAGGGTCCATAGCCAAACACATGATGGTATTTTTATTAACATAATAGTTAGATAATCTCTGCGTCTTGAAATAAGCTTTTTCTATTACTGGTAAGATATATTCAAAAAAATTGAACGACTATATAGCAAATCATTCTCTTATAAGATATTCCGACGCAGTAAATTAATTGGTGATGCTGGTTCATAAGACTAAACTTGGGTTGGGATTTAGAATACTACTCCAGTTCTGCAAATCTTTCCTATGTGTTTTCTATATCCGGGTGGTGAGAAATATGGATTTATTCAATAACGAAGGCTGCTGATTCTTTCATAATCATATTATTTTTTTCCAAATAACCTCCTAACCGGTTACTAGTTTCGCATTTGGATGGCATATATTCATTTTATAAATCTTAATGGTCGTAAATTCGGATTGATAATTAAAAATATTAAAAAATATCTAGAGGATGATTGATTTAGTTGTAACGAAATTGCTGTATTTCGAACTTTATAATCATTATCCAGTGGAATTAACCAATATTCTGTCTAACTCATCATCAGCAGATTGACATTCGTCTAAGGCTTCATTAGTGTTATCGTTCTGTAGTTGCTGAATACATTCTTCTAGATGAGTGTCTACAGTTTCTAATGTTGGTTGTTCATTATTTGTCTGATTTGTGTTAGATTCGTCGGTGTTAGATTCGTCGGTGTTAGATTCGTCGGTGCTGGCAAGTGCTGGACTAATGAAACCCATATTGAATACGGCTGATGTGCCGATCATTAGTATAGAAAATGCTACAATTAAGATGCTTAAATCACTAATTTTGTTCATCAGGGATTATCCAAGCCCTAGGTAAATAAGTATTTTCATTCATAGCAACTTTGGGTTAGTCTTTGATATGCCTATAATATCTATGAAAGGGGATATTCCATTAAATATTGTTAATTAATTGTGTATACTATCTCTACAACCTTGGTACCTAAAAACTACAATTACATTGATAAAATGAATATTGTTGATAAAAATCCGAGAATCAATCTTGATCTTTTGAATAATACTCATAGTTTGAACCATAAACCTTGTGTTGGATAAAACAACTGGTGTCAATAACATTAAAACAATCATAAACACTAAGAAAGAGTTTAAACATGTGAATAAAGATGAATATATTGGATCTCTCAATAAATTTCTGTCTAGTGTACTGGTGTATACCGGAAAATACTGACTCGTATTCAAGGATTAATCTGTCATAATTAAGAATTTGCTTTTTTTTAAGCCTCTAGATTACTAAGAATGAAATTGAGACAAGGTTGTTGACATCATCCTAAAGAATCAAGCACGGATTGCTAATATAACTTGAGTTATTGGAAATGCAAGGCAAAACATAGATCAATGGAATCTTTTGAATAGTCCATCTCTTACAAAGGCGTATGATATTGCAGATATTGAAAATTAGTCCTACTTAGAGATAAACGGGTCGCATTACGCTTTTCATACTGTTATGTATTCAATTTATTTCTTCCAAGGCTTTTCATAATCATGATACAATTGTAGACAGCAATAGGAAATTAATTCATTAATTTGTAGTATAGATTTTCCTAATGTATATCATCATGAAAACAAAATTAAAGTTTATCAAACAAAAATGAGATATAGTTTCAGATTGAATAATTCGAATCAAAGCATCAGGGAAAGATGGTCCTTAGGTGATTATAGAAGTATTGGCCGAGTAATTACTCCTGTCTCTGATAAACTAGTAAGACTTGTGAATGTGAAACCAATGGATTCTGTATTGGATGTAGCCTGTGGATTTGGTAACACTGCAATAACAGCACGCAGATTAGGCGCAAAGGTGACAGGCATAGACATTACACCTGAACTCAGCACAAGCAAAAGAGGAGGAGTATATTGCAGAAGTCAGTGGGATAGACTGGAGAGAAGGTAACGCTGAAAACCTTCCCTTTGAGGATGAATCATTTGATATTGTCTTGTCAACTTTTGGTCACATGTTTGCATTAAATCAAAAGACTACGGCAAACGAGATGCAAAGGGTGCTAAAAAAAGATGGGGTCATAGGATTTGCGACTTGGCCTCCGGAACTTGCTTTGGGAAGAATGTATGCAATGATCTCAAAGTATGCATCCCATGTACAAGACAACCAAACGATGCCTCTGCCTATGCGTCTGTCTCCTATGCAGTGGGGAATTCCAAGCAAAATTCGAGAACTATTGGACGACGTAAAGGAAATATTTTTTGAAAGAGATACCATTGAATATCCAATCCTTAGTCCAAACCATTATTGGCAAGAGATGACCAAAAAATCGGGTTCAATGATTCAACTTATTCGGACACTTGAGAATGAGAACAAAGTGGAAAAAATAGAAGCGATCAGACAAGATTATCTTAAAACCTTGGAACCGTACATTCATGGCAATATGATCCGATTAGGCTATCTCCTAACAATAGCAACAAAAATATGATTACAACCAAATAATTATATTATTTTTTCATTGTAAAAGTTGATTAGAAAAGTACTGAAACTAAAGTATACTATTCTATTATATTACCAATAACTAGCCCTGTTTTAGAATTGCATCAAAGCGCATTCCTGTTTCAATCTTAATTTTCTTATTTTCGCCTAACAATTTACTCTTGTTCCTCTTTCTATCTAAAATCATGTAGACATTGTAGGCAAGAGATGAAAACCCAGCTAATTCCAATAATTCAGATGCGGTGATGGTATTCTTATCCAGAACAATTGCCTTATCATTCACATACACTTTATTCTCTCTCTCGACTTTCGTTAATTCCATTATATTATATTGTATTACGATCATAATTTATAAAAGTAGCATAAGGCGGCCTCAAATTAGTGATAGTGAAACCTAAATTGGTTCTACTGTTTTACCTTTCTTGAGAGAATGATTTGATAGGATGAACTAATCAATATGTTCATTATATTCGCTTTGTAATTCTTAATATTCAGAAAACCATAGACCAATTTGATTACAATTTTTCTGAGTGATATCAATAGAGTATTTTATACTCTAGTAATCATTACAAATTCTTCTACATTCAAAATGATGGAAATAGTCGAGATCAGCACTTCTCTCACGTCTTTTACATTTGCATACTTTGCTTCCTTTTTAAGATACCACGCAAATAAAATTCTATTTTTAGCAAATTACTACAACATCATCAATAGAAATCAAAGACACTTTAGCTTATTGAGACAACTAAAATATAGGTTAGGCCAGATTAAGGGTCCAAGCCAGCAACTGGCCCTCTTAACTTTAAAATCTTTCGCTACCTTGTCAACAAGGTTTGGTAAAATGAATATTTGATATCGAGAGTTAAGCTATCATCCTAATATTTTCATGAAATTATATGTCAGAATATTTTACTGCTTAAGCATTATGTAGAAATATAGTAGTAACAAGTATCCAAACTATGATATAATAAATTCGACCTATACATTATGATTATAATGAGTAACATAACAAAAACTAGTAAGATCGGAATATTTGCAATCATGTTTATTGCAGCAGCCTTAATCGGTTCAGTAGTTACATTTGGCGACAACATGGCATTTGCAACAGGTAAACATAACGAAGCAGAGCAAGGAATTGAACAAGAACAAGATAGTGAACAGAATGCACAATGTGTATCTGGTGAAATCACATTCGCATCATGTAATAATATAGGAATACAATTGCAAGAACAATTAGGCGACTTGGCATTAGGTCAACAATAAATCTTTTTTTTGTTTTTACTATTTATTAGAAAATTTTGAGTTTTTTAATCTTGTACTTATAAAGGATTAACTGTTTCAACAAAACCATAGTCTTGTTTTTAAACCATCGATCAACAGCGTCTTTACAATCTTAATTATGGATATCCTATTCTTTTTTGATTGATCTTCTAATTGAGAATGACCTTGTCGTCGAAGCTCATAACGATTAGATGACCAGTCAATGATGTTTTAGATTCTTATTATGAATAAAAATGATCATGATATCGTTTTGTGATTAATCTAAGTCGGACTGAGAATTGAAAGGAATTGTCGACCAATGCAGAACAAGTAAAAAAAACTGAGACTGTGCCGTTTCTTCAGGAACTATCAGGGTGTATCCATATATAGCAATAATGACCGAGTTTGTAATAACTTTTGGTTTTATTTTAGAGTATTCATCCATAATTATCTTCATTTGTTTCTATTAAAGGCAACTCAGGATCTACAATGTATTTCACTAACTTTTCTTTATCTACTTTAATATATGAAGTATCACTTTTCTTATCATGAACGGAAATGATTATTTTCCTAACTTTCATCCACTCCATGTTCTTGGCAAATGAATTTAATATTTCCTTTCTATGATAACTTACATCTTCGTTCTCATCGGAGAGTTCAAGTCTGGCATCTATTTTATCATACAACTCTTGTATGGAGTCAAAAGTGTGATTTTTCTCACGTGTGTTTCCTAAAATTAGATGAATATGAGTCATTATGCTTTTTATTATTTCTAATTCTTTGTCCCCAGACATAGATTAATTTAGTAATCTTCAAATAATTATTTATATTATTAGGAAGTTATTTCTCCATCCATCTATGGAATTCTATCTAGAATGAAAATATCCTTAGGTTAGTTCAATTGATATATTTGATCAATTTTATAATGCTTGTTGGAGCTTGAAATGAAAACGAATATTTTTGTCTATGTAGAATAAAAATGAAATCTAAATTTAAAGTATTTGTAATGATAGTCGTCTGGAAGATACTATCGCAAATAAGAATATGCTTTTAGTTGATACAAGGCCGATAGGTTTGTGTAAACTTTGTTTGTGTTTTATATGATACAGCTATTCCTTACCCTGAGGTCCGCCCCTTTAGTTTGCTGATGTTATTCAAGAGGGGGTGTCAAAATCCTTATTCATTTCTCTTTGTCAATTTTGAAATTGATACTACCTAGTATATACCGGCGGATGACTAAGAATCATTAATCATGTCAAAAATTTTGGAGGATGTGCATCTACTGCGACCATAATATCTCCTCGCCTTAGCTAATTGTTATTAGAAAAATTACGACTATCTAGCTTAAAGTGATATATTTAAACCATGTTAATTATTTGTTTATCTCTTAGGTGAATGAAGTGGTTAAGAACTTTATAGAATGTACTTTCCAACAGAATCACAACTTTGAACAGCCTGAGGGAAAACTGTAGAAAAAGAGTACATTGTAATTGGTGGTGTTAAGGAAAACACATGCAGTTCAGCAGTAACTGTTGCAGATTCCAACTTTCCTCGTTATTATAAGACAATACCAAACAAAATTGCAAATAGTAAGACCGATAAATCATCATCCAACGAACTAAAACAAGTGCGAATCTTGATTGCAGAGCCTGAGCCTGATATACTATCCTTATTTAAGGCGTTTTTAGAAACCTTGGGAATAAAACCTGCTACAGTTGTTGATGGTGCGGAAGCCCTTAATATTTTTCTAGAGAAGGAAAATAATGGAAAACCATATGATGTCGTCGTTTTGGATACCCATTTGCCAGGTTTAGGTTGTCTTGATCTAGCAAAAATGATACGTGGTATAAGCCCTACTCAACGAATAATCCTGATTACCACAACTCCGATGGAATATTTACCAAAAAATATCCTAGAGGCTGTCAATCTTGATAAGGGGGATATTCTAACCATGCCATTTAGGCTAGCTTCTTTCATTTCCAAATTAAAATATTAACATTAGTCACTAGATTTCGTATATATCTTGTATCCTAATTTGTGGTGGATATTATCTACACAAGAATGTTCCAATAGAATCAAAATTCACATACTATAAATCAGATAGAATAAATATATGAATTACCTCATCCACGCATTTTGGAAAATATATCTATATAATTGATTTAAGAGACTTTCTAAGAGAACTATCTTAGTCTGCTAATCCATCTTAACTATTATTTAAAATAAACTGTTTACTTTTAGCTCCAATTATTAAGGCAGAAATATTTTGATATCAATTTTGAACTAATAACAATGTACATGAATATACACAGATAAACGTAAAATTTCATTTTAATAAGATATTTATACCTTTTATAGGAAAACAGATACCTTATGGGTTGCCATCAATTTTAAATATTGGCAATGTTGTTATTTATATAATGAATCGTCCAAAATTTTTGGGGGTTGGCCTGTTGGCAGTTGTGACATTGTTTTCAATAGTGGCAGTAACTCCGGGAGTAATCGATGTTTCTTCTACAATTCAAATAGTAAATGCAGTAGAAAGTACTGCAACTGAGAGGGAATGTTTGTCTTCTTCTTCTGCTCTCTTTTTTGATAGTCAACACCCAGTATCCACTTCCTCCGTATAATAATTAGATCAGAAATAGTTTAGAGATCTAATTCTTTTTTTTTATTTTTATATACTGATAAATCATTATTTATGTCGCTCAATTTGACTGCCTCTACATTATTCTATCTATGCTGCCGGACGGACGGACATCATTTTGACATAGGCTCCAAGCTTTTTCATATGTATGGTTATGTTTGTCTAAATTTTGTATGTAGAAGGAATTAGTTTCTTTCGACTATATACCTACGTCGTTTTGTCTTACCCCGCGATGTCCTGATATTCCTTCCGATATGATTTGGAAGCTAGTAATAAGCAATGCTATTCCTATTAATATGCCTGCAACTACAAGACCAATTTCAGGGAAAACGATCACAGCTATTGCGAATATTATAGAAAGTATTCCTACGCCGATACTAAAGAATTTTGACCAGCTCTTACCGTGCTTATCTCTAATTCCATGGATGATTCTAGATATACCATCAACAAGTAATGCGATACCTAGCAATAGGACCACAAATACGCTTGCCTCGACAGGGTATGCCAAAGCGATCAATGAAATAATTATTACTATAATGCCTAAACCTATGTTAGCAAACCGGGACCTCCCTGATCTGATTAAACCACTTATCACCTTCTCAATTCCAGCAAATAACAACAGGAAGGCCAGGAAAATGATGACCGATATCGTACCAAAAATAGGATTGATCAGTACCAAGATTGATAGGATTAATATTATAATACCTAGACCTATTTGGACCGCCCGTAACCAAGTGGGTGACTTCTCATTACTCATACAAAATGGCCTCTCCTTACTATGTTATATAAATGGAAATATCTTTGTCTTATTGCAACTGATCTGAATTGCTTTACAAAAATCATTCTGCTTTTCTTATGAAGGTACAAGGAGATAATAAATATATCTAATGTTCAACAAAAGCTAAATTATATATGAATCTTAGATGTTCTGCTCTACCTACTATTTGATCGAAAGTAAACTGGTGGGGTCTGGTCCCATTAGTATAAACCTGTGTCATTGATACTTACGGGAACAATTTTATAATTTCTGAGAAATACATTCAAGGTAGACTATGCCTGAAATAGTTATGCTTTTTATAAAATAATGACTAATCATATATATGAGCATTAGTAGACCTGAAGATTTTGTAACTTGCAAAGCATGTAACCATCCGAAATCAGTTCATGTTGCTATGGGCATGGGGAATGCGCCTCCCTTCTGCAAAGTTGATGGATGTAATTGTCCTAGTTTTACGTTTTGAGCTGATCTAGATCGGCATATAATTGCCAACCTGTCGATCGTTTTTTAATCTCTGGTACCAAAGATGATGCAAGTCATGAAAATGGTAAAAAAATATATTATATTATCTACAAATTTACATACACGATAGTCAAATACCTCTTTACCTTATTACTTATCTTGATTTTCGTTTACAATAAAAAATAGCAGCTACAGTCAGAGGGACGAAACTACTTTCAGTTATATGCTAGATTAATCTATATCCGCTAGAAGTATATGATTTATTTTTAGAATCAAATAGACCATCTAAAAAACAGATCATGCCGTTAAGATCACTCAACTCATTATAGTGAGTAAAATAGTTATTATTACATAATATTTGCCATTCTTACTAGTATCCTTTCCAATAAATAAAATTTCCTGTCCATTTCGATAGTCAAAAAATACCCTGCCAATTAGAAATAGAGATACCATTTGCAAAAATACCTGAATTTCCATGACCTTCTACCGTACCATTTGGAAACGAATCTATTCCTTTAATCTTGTCTGTCCAACTACTTTCTCTCTTAATTATTAATTTATCTTCATCCTCAGAAATTATTCTACTATTGGTTGGAACATCTACTTCATCAAATATCTTTTTTCCAATACTGATCATTGTATGAATACGCTGTTCGTACAATTTAAAAGATGTCGTCTTACATTAATTGAGACCTTTAATCGACCTACATCATTGTTGGTCAGTTGTAAATGTCAAAAATTATTTTTTAGAATTGTTTTTATGATCTGATATCAAAAAAAGAGGTTCAGATTTTTTTGTTGAACCGGTGGATTTGTCTTTTACACTATTTGTCTAATTTCGAGGATTTGGTGCCGTTGAATCACCAACAGGTGGTTGTTCTATAATTGGTAAACAATCGCCATTTTTTTGTGATTCAAAACCAAGGTTATTCCCATTCAAAGCATTGAATTCTGGTGAAACAGATTGAGCGCCTGTATCTCCTATTAGTTCTTGATTAGTTTCTTGTTCTGCCGCACTACCTCCATCTTGGGCTACTGCGCTATTTCCATTACAAATTTCTAATGGTGTGCCCAATGTTGCCAAAGCGTTAGGGATATAAACACCCAATATACCTACTACTATAAATACTGAAATAATTCCAGTAATTAATTTACCCATATTTTCAATTCAAAAGTTATGATATTTACCACTTGCCTCAAATAGTTAACTATCTTTCTTATCGCAAAAAGATGATCAACCTACTTTTTTTCTATGATTATTTTAGTAATACTTTAGTAATCCTTTGTCATTCAGCCAAATTTTTCCCATCGTCTTGAATATGATGAATCGCTTTACTTTATCATATTTATTCGCTATTTATTTCAAAGGGTAGGTGCCTTTCATACTTTATTACTTGTATGAAAATGATATTCCTTTTTTTGCCCTCTAACTTCTTTTAAGTCGATCGCAATAAGTGAATAAATTGCAATATTTTGCATTAAATATAATTGATTATTCTAGTCTTTTAGAATATTAGTTGCACCTAGGATCCTATCTGTCACTATGAATATCTAAAGTGAATTATGCCCGTATCTTAATTAGATAAATGGTTCCTCACTCAAATTTCTTAAGAACAAATATGCCATTTTATTTTTTTTTCGATGTCATAATCAAATAATAACATAGAATCCAAGTGTTCCTTAAGGTCAAAGAAAAAAATAGAAAAAATTGTTCTATTTTCTCATTACCATTAGACACTTAATTTGAATTAGGATTGGTAATGGTCGTAGTTTCATCTGCAGAGCTGCTGCCGCCCTCATGGTGACTATCACCTATCACCGCATCTCCACCAGCACCACCAGCACCACCACGTGGCTCATTACTGCCTGTGCTACCACCACAGTGATTCCCTATAGTTATAGCATAACACGATCCACCATCGCCAACATCTCCAGCAATCGCTTCACCTCCATCGCCACCATTGCCTGCAATCGCTGAGCATGCAATTATTCCGACACATAAATCTGCAAATGCTTTTTGATTCATCAATCCGTTTGTGATCGAATATGAGGTTCCTATTACTAATATTAAGAATGTATATGTTAGTATTTTGTTCATTAAGAATTAGATAGAATATTATAATATTAGGCCTTAGTTACATAATCATATTATAATAATTCGAAATCATTGAATAGATCAAATTATTAGAAGTTTATATTTATTGCTTCGTGCTCAACATGTGATTACTTTATCAAATCTACTGATGTTATGAAGAAATTAAGAGCAATTCTAAATACTGATTATTCCTTTCTTTGAATATTAGGTTTGCTAGATTGTTTCTTAAATATTTAGATCACTGGCCTACTAAATGAAGATATTGTAAAAGAAATCGACTGCTTTATGAACTAGAAGTAAAAATTTATTGGTTCACCTTAACCAATCATATCCTATTTATTTACATTCCAAATAACTTGTTAGTAGTTTTGGCTATTTCCACAACCATGTTTTTGTCCAGTCAGTACCGTTACTATCCTTCCAGTAAAGATAAAGTCCTACCTTTCCATCAATACTTTCCATCTTCTTATCATCCGATTGGAAGAACATAGTTCCTTTCAATAGCAGATTACCTGCATTATCATATTTTCCGGTATCTTCAGCAGTAAATGTTGCTACATTATCATTTTGAACTATCATTCCTTTACCAGTGCTGCTAACTTCAGGCGATGAATAAGTTGATATATATGTACCATATTCAGTAACATTACCTATTTTATTCATATTGCCCTGAGCTATGTAGGAGTTCTTGGTTTGTTCTGGATCGATACTTAATACCTCATTACCAGTATCTTTCGAATCCGTTAGTTCATAAAATGGTAATCCAAATGCTGAAGTTAGTGTATTAATTTCACGATCAGAATCATGATAGTATGTACCATTCAAAGTAGATGTAGTGGCCATAGTAGCTGAAGAAGAAGTCGTGTTTGAATTATCTTGTGTTAAAGTTGTTGCACCTGCTTCAATTACCATTGAATTTTGAAAAACCAATGCTATTCCTGTTCCTATAATTATTACAACGATAAGTAGGGAGGAGGGATATCGATTAAAACCGTCTTTGTAATTCATTACAAATAGCAGACTCAAATATCTATTTAAGATTTTATAATCTATCGATTCGAATTTATGCTCAAATTGCACCTAGTATCTCTATGTTGTTTTACTTCCATCTTCTAGTTTCAATTAAGAAGAATCATTCATTCATTATTAGAGTTCATAAAAAAAATGAAATCTTGATTGCAAAAAATTTCCCACATAGTATATTTTTACACACTAGGATGCCTAAATAAACTAGCCTACAATTAGTAATTCAATTTTGTAATTAATTTCAGCTGCATTTTCCTTTTCAAATTATATATGTGACTGGAGATTCAAATTCTTGTTTTTATATGTTAATCTGCATATATAGATAAATATCGAGGGTTAATAACTACAATGAAATCTATTTGGTTGGCTGGAGCTATATTGTTATTTGTGAAAAGTGTGGTTATATTTCAACAGAAAAATTGCCTGAAGAAAAAGCAAAAAAGCTTTTGCATGAACACGAAGAAGGCTCAGAAGCCTGTACTACTGGTCATATAAAACTAATGAAAGTTCGAACCTAAATTGCGTTGACTACGCCTGCACTCTTGTAGAGCATCTTAACCACTTCAGAATATGTCCTATATTTGAATTTAATTTCACTAATTGGGATATCCTCATCCAGCTGCTCTTTGGATGTATCAATTTTATACTTTTTAGATATGTCATCTAAAATTGTGTTTATTGTTGAGTTGGTATAGGATTCGACTATCAGGCGGTTCATACTAAACTATTAATTTCCTAGTATTTATTCTTCTATATTACTCCAATATTTTTTCAATTACGACGCACTATTTTTTACTTCTACTATTGGTTTTGACTTTAGTTTATGTTGATATTTAATTATTGTCAAAACTTGATTTGGAAGCAAGTTATTTATTTTATTTACTCGTCTAGTCTGTAGGATGTCCACAAGACACTACAATTGATTGTTTTTAAAAGACTATAAGAGTATTAAAATTCTGATTCTGAGTATTTCTGTTGTAAATACTGTGATTATTGATATATCCAAAGACTCGTTATCAAACAAAGCGTGTACTTACTATTGATACAGTTGACTTTAATGAGATAATACATTTCTCCGGTTTGTTTTTTGCTAGATTATTATTATATGGGTGTATGTTTCTATCCGCAGCTCTGCATTTTATAACAAAACTTTTCAAAAAAAACTATCTCGTGGTCCAAATTTGCCATTGCAATTTTCAAATATATTGTTTAGATGGTACATACTTATCCAAAATAACAATGAACGGTGCTTGCATGTCTATTTTATTTTCTATCTAAAGCTAATTAATTTGTAATCAATATAATATGTTATATTGCATAAAACCCGGGTATAATTGCATGGTGGATTATTATTCTGTGTTTTTAAGTATATTGGGAGGATTATTTTCTACACTGATGATGTCTTTATTCGAATTTCCCTTTTGGAGAAAGTGGGGTCTAGAGGGAGTACTTGAATGGCATGAAAATCAGGTGTTGTATAGCAAATTTTTTAAAACTGATAGAACGCAGATTAATTTTCCTGGTATTTTTTTTCTTCATTTTGTAAATGGTGGATTGGGGGGGATTGGTTTTTATTTATTATTGAATTTAGTTCCCTTTTTAAGTACTATGGTATTTTTCGTAGGTATTCTTTATGGCTTAGTTTTATGGGTTCTTACACTGCTACCGATTCACAAGCCAATAACTGGGATAGATCCATTTAAACATCCCTTAGGACTTGGTCCAGCCATCACAAGCATGATTGGGCATTTACTGTACGGTGTCCTTCTCTCTGTTCTTATGATGTCAATTTTTTAAAATCTTTTTATCCTTTATAGTTGCTTCTTATTTTTTTATTTATTCTGACTATTCTAGAGTATTTCTAATCTTTTTGACTTAGTTCCTGTCCAAAGAATCCTGTCTACTAACACACATCTTTAGAACTTGATGATTTACTTTTGCTATCTTTTTCCTTTTAGACGTACTTTTTGATATCGATATTATCTGAACCAGGTATTTTTGCAATCTCAAATCTTTCTTTATCCTTGAGGAGAGAAATTGTAGCATCTATCCCTAATTTCGTGGTTAATAGATTGGTTTGATCACTAGAGGGATCTAGACTAGAACCCTTTGCATTTGTTATTATTAAAAAATCTTTATCGGCCTGGGTTCTAGTAGAAACGGCATATTCTACTTCTACAGGATTCAAGGGATTAATATCTTCGTCAACGATAATTGCTGTTTTAAGAGATGGATGTGCTGCAAATGCCGTTAGGATTGCATTTTTTGGCTCACCCTCTAGTCTCTTCTTGATTTGTACCACTGCAGTTAACCAGCTACTTCCTCCATCGGACAAATGTACCATCGTAGTAGAAGGAACGGTATTCTTGACGTAACTAAAAATTTTGGCTTCGATCGGCAATCCCATTAATAACCTATGTTCCGTGTATCCGGGCAAAATATCATAATATATGGGATTATCTCTATACCAAATTTTATTAATTTCAAATACTGGCTGCTTTCGTTTAAAGTCATATGTCCTTAGCATCTCGACCATCCATTCTTCGGCTACATCGTCATGAAGTATTTTACCTTCTATTACTATTTCGCTGTGTTTTGGTATCATTAAATCAGAATAATTATTCTTTGCTAGCTTTAAGTTACCATTTAAGAGATAATTCGCAATTGTAATTTCATCGATTCCATATGATGCTTGATATGCTGCTGCAATATTCAGGGCCGGATGCATTCCGACTACTATATTAATTTTCAAATCTTCTTTATGCTCTTTGGCATAAACGAAGCATTTATGAAGATGCCTACCCTCTACCATTCTTATTACCATTTGACTGTTATTAAGTAGTAACATCCTATGAACCGAAGAATTTTGATTTCCATTCTCCTGGTCCTTTACGTACACTGTAGAGGAAGTTATAAATGGACCTGCATCTTTTTCAAAATGACTTATGATTGGAAGATCATAAAGATTTTTAGTATTATTATTATAAAATGGTGCGCCATTAGAAAATTCTTTTGGATAATAGTCTGATCCTATACTTCCTAAGTTAGACAAATCGACGTTACTATTTGGAGATGACGATTCGATTCCATAAAAAAAACGTTCCCTAGTACCCAAGATGTTTGAAACAACTTTGAATTTAGATTCGTCAATGTTTGTAAACATTACCGCCTCTTTCTTATCAAATTTACTTATTATTGCTGCAAGTTCAAACTTCTTTTTTACTTTTTTATGTATAGTTATTAATTCGCCTCTTCTCTCTAGATTTGATAAAAAGCTTCTTAAATCATAATCTTGATTAATTTCTGAATTCTCCTTTCTAGTACTATTTTCACCAATCTTTTGCTTGGACTTTAAATCAGATTTCCTATGGCTCTTTTTAAAAATTCTTGTGTGATCCCTGTTGTTTTCTATTTTTACCATTTATTTCTCCTCTATATCTGAAAGGATCTTTTCATTAATTATTTTCATGTCATCTAAATGTAATTTATTTTTTGTGAACATTGATATTATGCAGATACCATTTTTCATCAGGGAGATCCTAGTAGAAAGAGTGTCTATGAATAACTGATCATTCTTGTCTTGGATTACTCTGGCAGTATTTGATTTGTTTGTCACACTTAACGACACCGAAATAGATCCAAGCTTTGATTCATTCTCTGATATTGAAATAAAATAACCGTTATCAAATCTTAGTATATTTAAGAGAAACTTTCTACCCACTGTGTTAGAGAAAATTTCTGTAGAATTATTAATCGACATTCTTTATAATTTATAAGGTAATTCATATCACTGTTAAATCTTTCTTTGAATGTACGTGCAAATCTATATCTATAATTAATCCTCAAGATAGTCTGAGTAGAAATGAGAAATCTGCAAATTGATGACATTACTTATAAAAGGCTTCAATCATTGCTAAGCGAGTATATTTCCTCAAAACAACAAGATAAGGATATTAATGATTTATTAAATGAGTTAATTGACAATTATCAAGAAGTTCAATGGGGGACATTAGGCGGTGCGACAGGTGGCGGCTAAAATGCAGCTTTTCATGATAATATCAATTAATAAGTAAAATATGGCATTGATTATGTGAATTAGAATTGCTTGTATCTCATATTTCAGATATCCATTTGGGCTATGCTCAGTTCAATCTCCAGGAGCGAGAAGAGGATTTATACGAAGTTTTTGGAGAAGCCATTGAAAAATCCATTAACGAGCATGTAAAAGCTATAATTTTAGCTGGAGATATATTTCATAATCCTAAACCAAATGGTGCAGCCATTATTAAACTCGCCAGGGAATTAAAAAAACTAAAAGAAAAATCAGTACCTGTATTTTTTGTATTAGGTGAGCACGATATAAGTAGATCTAATGATGTACCTCTGCCGTATCTATTTCACAATTTGGGATTGGCAAAAAGGCTCAAACCTGATTCTCCGGTCCAAATTGAAAATATATTAATCTATGGATTCAATAAGGAACGTCGTTCTAATATTGATAACGGTATGATCAGACCATTTAGAAAATTAGAGTCTATCCTGAAAAATGATGTTCAAAAACAAAATATTCAAAATCATTCGTTAAAAAAGATACTTGTTCTTCATCAAGGTCTATATGATTTTAATAAATTTGCAGGTGAAATTTTTTCTACTGATTTGCCAATCGGATTTGATTACTATGCTATGGGTCACTATCATGACCATATTGAAAAGAGATTTCCTACTTTAAACGAAGGCTTGGTAGCATATCCGGGTTCAGTTGATCTAGGACATAATGAAGCAATTTCAAACGTAGAGAAGGGATTTCTCATAGTGGATCTTTCAGAAGCTTCTACAAACATCAATACTCATTGGATAAAGCTAGAAAAGAGACGACATCAGTTTGAATATCAAATAGAATATCCAGATTTGGCTGGTAAATTAAGAAATATCATACAAGAATCTGCTCAATATTCAAAGAAACCTGTTATTAATTTGAAAATAAGTGGTGCCGATATAGATCCTAAAATACTGTCTAGACAATTATTACAATTAGATACTTCATTTCTATATTATAATTGGAATATTCTAGGTGAAGATCCCACTGGTGGCTTTTCTTATGATAATGCCAGAGAGTTTGATATGGATAAAGAACTGTCTTCATTGATTTTAAAATCTCTCCGTTCTGAACCCTTGAGTCATCTTTCATTGGACCTAATCAATATGTTTCATGGTGACGATAACTCCCACGATAACAAGAATATTGATAGAGATAAAAATAATCAAATTGCAAATTATCTTTGGAAGTTTTTTGAAAATAATAAATCAGGTTATCAAAATTTGGATAATTCAAAAATAAACGGGAAAGGTGATTCGAAATGATAAAGAGGATAATTTTGAATAACTTTTTATCACACACTGATACTTCGCTGGATTTTCATCCTGGAATTACTGTTTTCGTAGGACATAATGGTTCTGGTAAATCCAGTATTATTGATTCTATAACTTTTGCACTATTCGATGAGCACACCCGTAAATCCGATAAAAATTTGTTAACAAGAGGGATGGGTGGATATGTTAATAATGAAACAGGATCATTTGTAATTTTAGAGTTCTCTATAGGACCTACAAATTATCGGATCAGAAGACAAATAGATAGTCAAGGACGACTGACTTCGGCTAAATTAGAACAGATATTCAAAAATAACAGTAGCACCAATGGATCTGGAACGGATCAAAATGACAAATCAGTCTACCGACCAATCATTTCTGGTGAACGAAAGCAACTTGGTGAATCAGTAATTCGTGAAACGGAGTCTATTATGGGGATTAACTACACTAAATTACAAATAGCAGGTATCATTCAGCAAGGTGAAATTAGTAAAATAATAGATTCCCAGCCCAAGGAATTTAAAGAATTACTAAATAACATGATTGGATTAGATAGATTAGATAAATCTTTTAGTAATATGCATATTGTCATAGAAGAATTTAGAAAAATACTAAGGGAAAAAACACAGGGTTATGACGATAATCAAATAAATATTCTCATTAAGAAAACTACAGATAATGAATCTAGACTTTCGCAATCAAAACAAACATTAGGTACAGTCATTGTGCATTTATCCCAAAAAACAGAAACATTTAATGAATTAGAAAAACAAATTGAAATCCTTGAACCAAAAATAGCTAAACTTTCTGAACTTAGATCCTTAGAAAATACTTTGTTAAAATATTTTATAGAACGATCAAATTCATTGAAAACCGAAATTGATAAATTACAAAGAATGATTGCGGACTTAAAAAATGCTGTTATCTTTTTACGAGACAAAGATGAAGTCTTTATCACTATTCAGATGGTCAATGCTGAATTAGATGAGCTAAACAATAAAATTATCAAAGTAGAGGGGGAGATAGGTAAGCTGGAAGGATTTACCGAATGTGCACAAAAAATCCAAATTAAAGATGGCAAGTGTCCAGTTTGCAACTCTGAAATCATTTCACTCAATCAAATGTTTGATATTTCTCATATCACTTTCGAACTCAATAAGAAGATCAAAGAGAAACAAATTCTTCTCTCTGAAATTTCAAAACTAAACAAGGAGGAGATCGAACTTAAAAGGAAGGAGAAAAATATAATATCTGCAGAGCGGACTCTATTAAATTATGATTTTGATATCGGTGACAGTACCGATATCTTAGAGCATAAACTAGAGAATCTGAAAAAAGATTACCAAGATATATCAAAACTCAAAAGTGATACTTTAGTGAATATCGACTTATCCAAATACAGATTAGATGATTATTCTTCAAACTTGATCGATATTATTCAAAATATGAGAAATGAAGTTCTCGAGATTGATTTAGACTCTTATCAACAGAAAAAATTAGCCAAAAACAATCTTTTATCAGAAATGGTTAATATTCACAATCAAAAAGCTATATTGGAAAAAACAGTCGTAGACATTCAAAGAGAAAATTCAGAATTTCGCTCTTTGATTTCAGAGTTATCGTCTGCCTCCAAATTTATTTCCGATCTTGAAAATATTCGCTCGATGGTTTTTAACAGAGATGGTGTTGTGAGTTCAAGTTTAAGAACACGGGCACTAACCTTGATTTCTACTAAAGCCTCAGAATACATCAATATTTTCAACGTTGGATTGTCAAGAATTACATTAGTTGAAAAACCGAGAGAAATTAAGGTGCTTTGCTATGGGAAGCGAGGAGAAATTGACACTATATCATTGAGCGGAGGCGAGAAGGTCGCTGTATCATTGGCTATTAGGATGGGAATTGCATTCTTGATGGGATCATCAAAAATTGATTTTATAGTATTAGATGAGCCTACGACCAATTTGGATGAGGAAAGACGTCGATCATTTGTAAAAATTATTTCTGATGCCTTTAGCAAAGGGATGAGTCCGTTGTCCCAAATGATAATTATTACCCATGATGAAGAGATATTTGAAAATTCTGAGGTTGAACAAGTGTATAAATTTAAGATGACTGAGAAGGGTTCCAGTGTAAGTATTGTCTAAAAATTTGCTGGGCTTTTATATACTTCCTTTATATCCGCAAAATGGGCGTTCAGTAAGTGCATGTATCGAAAAGATTAATAGATCATGAACAAATATAGTAAATGTCGTAATCACCATGAAATTATCTCGTTTGCCTAGAGAGGCACGAAGAACTCGTAAACCATTGCAAGAAAACTGGTTGAAGGGTCCAAAAAAGACATTTTGGATTCAGTGTACATACCAAAAGTGCAATTATTATTGGCGATACTCTGGTGGAAAAAACTGGGCTGAATGCCCGATATGTCACTCTATAAGCAAGGTTTCTATAGCTAGAAAATGTTTTAGATTTAATAATCCTGAAACATAGAAGTAGTCAACTTTGGCATTGTCATTTTTTTCTTTATCCTTTGTCGAGAAAAAAATGTCTATTCTTCTATATAATAGGAATTCTCATCCTTGGCCAGTATAAGCTTTATATTGTGATCATAATCTTCTAAATCAGCCTCTTTATCGGATCGGTCTAAAATGATGTTTGTTTTTTCCAAATCATTAAAAATCAGAAGAGTCTTAACTTGGTCAAAAGTTTTCGGTATGGTTTGTAAAAAGAAATTCAATGTATATACATCCTCAAAAATCTCGTTAGTCAGATTTTTTAGATTTTCATCATACAGTTTTAAAATTATCCTTTTCCTAGTTTTGGTAATCATGGCAATGTTCATTATTATAGATAGGGGAAAGAACTTTACAAATTTATGTATTTAACTCTTTATCATCTTATTCTATGTATTCTTCTTCTATGTAATCCTCTCTTATATACATCCGACTGTCCTCAATTGACATTTCTTTTTTGACTTTGATGTTTTTCCATTCGTTTACTGGTTCTGGATCCTTACCCATTGTTCTTTCTACTATTTCGTCTATTCTTACAAACGAAGGTAAATTTACCCATTGCCCTACCAACAACGCTTCTCCGGGGTTAAGAGATGGTAATTGTTCAATAATCTTACCGTTTATTGATTCGCTAGAGGATTCAATTTGTGATTGATCTTCTTGTTGAACCAATTTCATTATTGCCAGGGAACCCATTTGACTTAGTACATTTGGATCCAAAGTTCGTGGTCGTTGGGATACAATTATTAATCCTACTCCAAATTTTCTTCCCTCTCTTGCGACCTTGGAGGCAATATACTTTGTATCAGTATTCTCATTTTTTGGCATGAATACATGGGCTTCTTCAATTACCACAATGACGGGACTATGAAATAATATTTGGTCAGTGTTTTCAAAATTTGATTTAAAGCTCTGGCTCTTTGAGAGCTTCCTTTGATATAAGATTGATTCGAGGTAAAACGATATCGCTACATTAGCTTGTTTCTCTGTAAATTCTATCAGATTTATTATATTTATACAACCTTCTCTGATTTGAGAAACAGGATCTGATGCATTTGGAATCAAAATACTATCAAATCTTCTCCTTGCTTCTTTGATCTTGTCTAATACTCTGTCTGCAGAACTAGCAAATCTCTTTTCCCTAAAACCTATATCTCTCACATTTTTCTCTAATTCCTCCCAAAAGTCATCACCTATCTTCTTCTTCAGATCGTCATTATCGTAGGCCTTTAGTAATATTGTGTTTTGAATGTCTGCGTTTTCTCTTATTTCTATGACTTCTCCAAACTTATCAGATGTTAATAATCTTGGGTTTATCTGAGCCTGAACAAAATTAATGTTCTCTCCCTGCAGAAAGCGATATTCGTCGTGATAGTCAAAGATCACCATCGTGCCGGGAATATTAGCTATCGATTTTGCGATAACACTGACTAGATTACTTTTTCCCATACCTGTCATTGCCAAAATTCCTAGGTGCCTAGTTGTAAGTCTATTTATATTGACTCTGACATTCACATTTGTATTTCTTAAAAGAGTACCTATCTTTAGCCATGATTCTTCCTCGGAATCAAAAATATCCTTTAAATCGTCCTTTTTTGCCCTACGTACTTCGGTTCCCGGTAATGGTGGTATCTCAGGTAAGATGGCTTTTGATTTTTTTAATAAATCTAGCATACCGAGAATTTTTACATTAACTTTAAAGCTCTTATCTCTTTTGTTTATTTCAGCTACTATCTTGCTCTCTAGAGCTTCTTCAAAGTTGGAAATTTCATCTAGTGCATCGCTCTTAATGAAACATGATTCCACCACACCTAGAATCCTCTTTTGAAAACTATCGGTTATTGTGATGTATTCACCTAATCCAACAGGCTCCTTACCTTCAAAAGTAATGTATCCTGGTTTAGTTACGCCGATGACGACGCCTAAAAGCTCCTCATTTGTCGTCTTTGTAGTGGAATCATTTTGTAATTTATTCAGCTCTCTGGACATTTATACAGTATCTAAGAGATTGGAGTTTTTATTATTTATTATTAGGTTCTAATCCGTATAGTTTTCAGACATGACTACTGAACTTGACGCTTGGCCGTCGAATATACATCTTTTAACATTCTTGCATCATGATTTCCCAGGAAAGCTGAAATTTACTATTTTATTCTCATTAGATGCATAGTATGTTAGTTATTGATGGTAAGAATATTTTTTACATTTATGAGATTAAATACTATATAAAACATACTTTGATTGAACTTATATTCTTGTATATAACTTTTAGATCCGTTGAATACTCTAAATCTTGATTTCATAGTTTTTATTTGCTTGTTAAAATAAGATTAATGTGATTCAATATGCCGATCTTAGATATATTAAAAGAATGTGCAATTAATGTTTATAGAAATACTCATGATTTGATAGGAACCGTTGAGGGACAAGAAAAGTTTGGAATTGGTGCAGGTGGTGATGTGTCTACTAAAATTGACCTACTTGCCGAAAAATCTGTTTTTGAAGTTTTAAAGAAGAATTCTTTTAATCCTAATGTTGTGGGAGAGGAATGCGGTTTCATAGAGGGCAAAGATACTGGACTAGTTGTTATGGATGGAGTTGATGGTACAACCAATGCAAATTGCGGTTTACCATTTTACTGTTGTTCGCTTGCTTATTCTCCAGATACCAATTTAAAGTCCGTTACTGATGCTGTGGTATTTAATCTAGTTTCTGAGGATTTATATTATGCGTCCCTGTCCAAAGGCTCATTTATGAATGAAAAAAAAATAAAAACTTCAAATGATCCATCTCTTTCTATAAAGGAAATGGTAATTGGCTTAAATATTTCTGGATTATCGGAACGCCATTTTATATCTATTTCAAAATTGATTTCGTCAATTAGTCACGTTAGACACCTCGGTGCAAATGCATTAGAATTGTGCTATTTCGCACGTGGTTCTATAAATGCCTACATCGATATCCGAGACAAGATACGGGCAATAGATATGGCCGCTTGTTACCTTATAGCTAAAGAAGCAGGAGGGTTAATTTTCGATACTTCTGGTAAGGAATTAAATACTAATCTTTCTGTAAACTCAAGGATGTCTTTCATAGCTGTTGCTAGTATTCCTGTGTATGATTGGATAATGAATCTGATAAGCTGATCCTTTATCCTTTCTAGTAATATCTAAAATATTGTAAATTCTTATTCTGATAGGATTCTTGTTTTACTTTCCGCAAATACTCTTAAAACTCTTTTTTATGAATTTGTCAAATCTATTATTATTAAAACGATTCAATTTCTGAGATTAAAATATCACGGATAATAGTTTTTCCTTATTGTGGTTATGCTAATACAAATTACGTAATAAAAGAATTTAATAATATCTAATGCCTAGTAGTTGTGTGGATTTCTTTCATAAAAAATATTCTTGCGAAGTTGATGGAGAAAAGTTCTCCTCTGAGGAGGATTTGATCAATCATTATAGAACAGTTCATCATAAGTTGATCTTAAAATGTCATAAATGTGGGAAGGAATTCATTCACGAAAAGGATAGATTGCATCATGTACGTGAAGAACATGAAAAAGAAATGGACGCTAGAGTTCATAAGAGTGAACATAAACTTACAGGGACTAATAATCCTCAAGACAGGGTAGACTCCAATATGAAAAATTTTGGTGACAATTTCTAATATTTTATTTGTTTATAGTTGTTAAATATTAATTGCGATTACTAGGAAAAAGCACCGACATGTCCATACATTACTATACCAATTCATTATATAATTAAGAACTTTTGATGAATTATAAATTTGATAACATATTCATTGATCCCTGATTAAAGAAATGTTTATTAGATAATTTTGGAGTCATTTGACTTGCCTTTCTTTCGATTGTCCATCGTATGTCTTGGTGATGGGATTTTTTAATTAAACTATCAACTCTTGTTCAAAATTCTTGCTATTTCTTGTACCATTATCCTTGGATACGCCTTTAATAGTCTTTACGATAGCACTTAATGGGGAGTTTGCAATTATTCGAATGTTAGAACTAGCAGATTCAATATTTTTTCTTTCAGTATCGCTGCAATAATTTATGGCTATTCCTCCAATTAAAATAGGAATAGGGTATATTGTACTGATCTTTTTTATGAGCCTTATTGCGGAACTTATGTTATCTCGAAGAGTAACTGAAATAAGTATCATAGATGGTTTGGTTTCCCCTATATAGTTAATCAATGAATCAGTGGGAATTGATGGTGATACGTTATTAACGTGAAACCCTTTTTCACATAGTACGGACTCGATGATATTACATGCTATATTATGAAGCTCTCCATCAGGAGTACATATTATAATGCTCTCCATTCTGTCACTAGGCTTGATTGAACTTGTGATTTTGTGAATTGTCTTGTTTGCCATATTGCTGCAGACATGTTCCATTCCAATGTCTAATTTCCTTTCTTGCCAGAGAAGCCCAACATCATACAGTACAGGTTTAAGAATTTCGTCATAAAAATCAGCCAAGCTTGCCTGTTCCTTGAATTTTCCTGCAACATTCGCTATCTTTTCGATTTCACCATCCTTTAATGCGTCAAAAACTTTTTTTTTCAATTCTGCTGTTACAACCACCTTTTTTTCATGTTCTTGAGTAACTGATGCTAATAGGGATAGGATTCTTGGATTATTTTTGTATTCTAAAGGGATACTGTCAATTGTTATATCAGAAGCTTTTCCCAAATATTTTATAGTATGCTGTATAGATATTTTTCTTTTTGAATCCCATTGGCTTTTAACTAGATAATAGTAATCAAAGCCTTTTACCTTTTTCACTCTTATGAAGACCATATTCTTTTGTACTATTACCTAAATATTAACATAGTGCTAATTACTACGACTAGTGCTAACCATTGCCTCAACAACGATTATTGTTGTAATATATTTCTGGATATATCATACTTCTATTGATTCTGAAACCTCTGTTCGGATCGTATATATTAATCCTGCTTTTGGAATATATTAAAATCAACTAAGATTTTGGTTCAAAATATATTCCTTTAAAGATTTTGTTACTACCGGCAGTATTCTCGGATCGTTTATTTTTGGAATAATGAATTCTTCGTTTAAATGCTTTAGATCAACTAGGTCTGCTATAGATTTGGATATGGAAATCAATATGTCTTCATCAAGATTTCTTATTCTTAAGTCTAATAGTGCTCTAAATATTGATGGGAAAACTACTGCGTTATTGATTTGATTTGGAAAATCTAATCTACCCGTGGCTACAATTCTGGCCCCTACCCTCTTTGCTTCATTAGGCAAAATTTCTGGTGTTGGATTGCTTAAAGCAAATATTATTGGGTCTCTCTTCATCGATGTCACCATTCGTGAATTCATGAGATTGCCAATACCAGATGTTCCAATAAAGATATCTGCTCCTTTGATTACTGTTTCTAAATTACCAGATATTTTGTTTAGATTCGTGTTTAAAGCTATTTCTTTCTTAAAGGAATTTAAGCTAATACTCTCCTGTTTGGGATTATTTTGTTTGGTTGATTTAATACCTCCTAATTTTCCGTTACTATTGTTGTTATCTCTTCCTTCGTAAATGGCTCCTTTCTTATCTATTACTGTTATATCGTTAAAGCCTGCTCTATATAGAATCTTAAAGATACCATATCCTGCAGACCCTGCACCTGCGATCACGACTTTAACATTATTGGAGTTCTTTCTTACTATTCGTAATGCATTTATTAAAGCTGCAAGAGTGATGACTGCTGTACCATGTCTATCGTCATGAAAAATTGGGATTGACATTTCCTTTTGAAGGCGTTCAACTATTTCTAAGACTTTGGGAGATTCAATGTCCTCTATATTTATGGCACCAAATGAAGGTTCAATAGCTTTGATAAACTTAATTATTTCTTCTTTATCTTTTATGGATATACAAAGTGGAAATGCATTTACATTGCCAAGAGTTTTAAATAAGACTGCTTTTCCCTCCATTACGGGTAATGCTGCTTCTGGACCAATATCGCCGAGTCCTAGAACTCTTGTTCCATCACACACTATTGCTATATTGTTCCATTTTGAGGTATAATCATATGCCAATTCTTTATTCATTTTGATTTCTGTTGAAACATATGCTACGCCCGGAGTATAAATCGAGCTTAAAGTTCCTCTACCCTCTTCTTTTGAATTCTCAAAAATATTATCTGAAGATATTCTACTAGAGATCTCTATTTTTCCCCTAAGCAACCGGTGTAAATTAATTGCGTCCTCCTTTAATGTCAATCTTTAATATGAATATCTTAAAAATTATTTAAACGAATCATTTGTTAGTGTTCATACTAGTCATTTACAAAAAAAATGATGATAATAACTATAGTGGATTAGTAAATTTCTGGTCTGGGAAAGATTAAACAACTATATCAAAAGTCAAAATTCTGTTATGAATCTATTTGCTGTAATTATTAGAATAAAAATAAGGTTATATCACAATAAGAAGAATAAGAAGATCTAATTAAGAAATGATGCATTTACGATTACATTTCTGACCTCTGAAAGTCTTTTTCTTAGAGTCATTATGTTAATATTAGCTGCCGATGCGATTCTTGCCTGCGATATTTTTTGTTTGTGTTTTCTACATGTTATGTAAAGAATGGCTGCTGCAATTGATAGGGAATTCTTACCTGAAAATATATTCTCATTTTGTATAGCTAAAAGCATATCTATAGATTCTCTTGCCGTTCTCTCACTAATTTCTGCCTCATCTGCTATCTTCCTTATAAAAATAGCTGGTTTGAATTGTACATGGGTAATTTTCAGCTCTCTCATTAATAGACGATAACATCTGGCGGCAAAGATTTCATCAGCCTCTACTATTTGTGCAATCTCTGACAATGTTCTTGGAATATTGATCTTCTTACATACTAAATATACACAAGAGACTATCATTTCCTTTATCGACCTTCCTTTGATTAATCCCTTTTCTAATGCCTTCTTGTAGTAGGACAGTGCCTCTTCTATGCAGAATGAGTTCAATGATAGTTTATCTTTGATACGATTCAAAAGGTCTATAACTATCTTCAAATTTCTCTTTTGGTTTGAGCAACTAACGATTTTATTTAGGAACTCTATCTTGTTATGTTCTTTCCTATTTGAAAATCTTCTGGAGGTAGAGGTGTCATAATCTGCAATTGCTGTTGACATTCCTTTATCATTAAGAATAATAGAATGAGGCAAAACGGTGTTACTATTGCTTCTACCCCTATAAAAATCAGTATCTAATTCGGCATCATATATCTTGTCTTGGACAATCATGCCACATGATTTACATAGCTTTTCACCTTTCTCATAGTCGTATATAATAGCGTGTTGGTGTACGGTGGAAAACTGTTCAATGTTTCGAACTATTAAATTATTATACATCGAATGATGATATATCGCAAGATATAAGGCGGCTATGTATACAATAACCCTTTTGTCTCCATTCGGTTACAATTGGTTACAAATAGTTACACTTTTAAGTTATGAGAAGTATATATTATCATGGGTATCTCATCGTCAACCGTCAGGTCCTTTCGTATTGATAAAGCCCTTTCTGAAATTCTTAATTCAGAGGCGGAGCGAATGGGTATTTCTGTAAACGCTATGATTAACTCTGTCCTTAAACAATATGCTGAATTTACGAGATTTCAATCAAAATTAGACATGCTTATTGTAAATCGTGAAGTTTTCAGATCTTTATTATGTCGTTTGAATGATGATAATGCTTATAACTTTGGTCTTGAAATGGGAAAAGACATTCCTAATGATACTATACTCTTCTGGAAAAAGGATATCACGCCTAATGGTGTCTTGGAATATATTGAAAAAATAGTATGTACATATGGGTACATGGGAACTTATGATGAATTGAATATAGATCAGCACAAAATTATTGTAATTAGACATAGATTGGAAGGAAAGGGTTCCAAGTTCCTGTCAGGATTTTTCAAATCATTACTCAAACAGACTTTGGGGATAGATGCTGAAATTAATACTACTGATTACTCTGTAAAAATAAAGCTAAGTTTACCACAATAAATATTTCTGTAGTTTTCGTCTAAGTATGACTAAGCAACCGTTTTATATATAGATAAAAATATTGTAAAACAGTATATGTGATGTCGGAAGAAACTCTCAACATAAAAGATAATGTCAAAGAAAACTGATAAAACAGGGGATAAAATAAGGCTACTAGCGCTAAATCCATAGGAAAAAATAAAGATCCTAATAGGGGTCTTAACTGAATACAATGAAGAAAATCCGTAGGAAACGGTAAAAGATATTTAGACACCTTCCACCAGCATATTATATCTATTCTTACCATAATCGTTTTTAGGTACTTAGTAGGGTAACGTTATTTACTATTTAAATGGATTTTAATGTAAGGAATCCTTTTTATCTTCTTTGGGTATACATAGGTGAGTCCCTCTATGTGTGAACTATTTATACTTTGTATTAGTTATTATTATTGTAATGTCTAAACCTAAGATTTCTCTATTTGGACTAGTAGTGGCCACTATTCTTTCTATGACAATTAGTTATAACTCAATAAATGCTGAACCCGTAACTATGGATATAAATAAAGCGAAAGATCCAGGGCCTGGATTTGGTACAGAAAAGATAGGGACACTCTCTATTGAAGCTAACAATAAGACACTTGATACATCAATAAACATGACTGCTGTACCAAAACAAGACAAAGTATTTGAAGCATGGTTGGTTGACGCAGATGGATCCAACTATAAATTAAGTCTTGGGGCACTAGATGGAAATAGCTTGAAAGTTTCAGATAATATGGTGAATCCCTATACCTATACCGAGTTTATAATAACTGAAGAACCAGTTGATGATGTCGATCCTAATGCAGCAGGTACATATGGTGGAGCGGAATTACAAGCCCCATTCGGACAATAATCTGTTTTATTTTTTTACAATATGATAATTTTCAAGAATTCTTTTTCTAGTCCTATAAATATCTTTAAATGAGTTGTCAAGGTAATGACCTTTAATTCAAATATCTTATACACTATATAATTATTAATGCAATGCAATAATTTAAGCAATCATTGATTATTGTAAAGTTTCAAAATGGACCCGCATAGGAAAGTTGACGGATTCATGAAAGTGGAGTTTCTTAAGGCCTCTTTCATTTGAAAGAAAATCTTCAATCTTGCCCGAAAACCTTATCATATTTCCTGCCAGTTCTGGTTTTATTATTTCTGTAACATTTAGTGCAATCCCGTTTTCATAGTCTACTTCCCATAATTCATTTGTAACCTCCTCTAAAAGAACATATTCCACGGCAGTAGGTGTAGGAACATCGCTTTCTTTTTCTGTATTCAACCAAACTATTATTGAAGCTGATAGTTATTATATTTATTGCTGAATATCGACTCCGTGCCTATGAGTCCAAATTACCTTCCAGAGGGTGGGACAAGGTCAATTTTTGGCAATGGTAAATCTAATAATTAAGATTCTTGCACCAGTAGAATTTTGCTATGGAAGGTGAATCAGATTATTGTAAAATTTTATCATATCCGCATTATTGCTGAAATTACTCTTCGGAATTATATGAGAAGCAATAGTGAGTAATCATCGAAATCGTCTATCGACTAGTTTTTGAAAACCTTTCTTTCCTTCAGTAGTATTCTGAAGAAGAATAATAAATCAACATTTTATTGGATCAAGAAGTGAAGAAAATTCTGACGAAGTTGAAGGTAGATTTGATAATGAAATAAAAAGTATAATAAAAATTCATTGAAATTCATCAATACATGGAATTCTAAAAGGAAAATAATTGTCATTTAATAATCTTTTTTCCGATATTCAAAAAATAGATCAGAAAATTTGACATTATTAAGAGTGTTTCTATCATGAAATGAACCTATTTTTAGTAAATTTGGCCTAGTGGCGTATGATACACTGTGTGTATCAATCTACAATCGATTAATCTTTTTATGAACAAATAGAAAAATGTTAAACCAGCTCTATGATCTATTTAAAACTTGTTTTATATGATACTTTATGTCAGATAATCTTAATATTAACTGGTCAGATGTAATTAAAAAGGAAGCAAGAGGAATTAATGATTATGATTTAGGAGAGGTCCAAGAAATTAGTGAAGACTATGTTATTACAGAAAGAGGTATGGTTGACAAAACTAGATTTATGATACCTAAAATATCAGTTTCTAATTTCGATGGACATAATTTACGTTTTAACGTATCTGAGGAAGACGCTTCCAAATATTCAAAATAAAAAGAAATTGTAAAAAATTACTAAAATACCTTCTAGGTGCTTTCTGGTTCCGCATTTTTGGAAGGATGCCTTTTATATTCAATAGTTGATGATGTATTCATAATTTTATGAGTTATTCTAAGTAGTGTGTTATTAAAAAATTATGGGTAAACATTTGATTTTATTAGTTCATAACAGAATTATGACAATTTAAGGCTTGGGTTTAATAAAATAAGTAAATCGTTTGGTTTGGATTTTAACTATATAGAACAAACCTGCAGTCAGGATAAATCTCAAAAAAGTAAAACATGATGATTTATTAATGTATGTTGCAGTTGATATTTTACAGAAGTGATAAAGATTATGATCATTGAGGATGAGCAGGATTTATTAAATCTTTATAAAGATTTTCTAATAAACAAGGGATATCATATTTCTGTTTCAAATACCACAGCTTCAAATGTGATGGACGACTACGAAGAGTTTAAGCCAGATCTTGTTATTTTGGATTACAAACTTCCGGATGGCAAAAACGGACTTGAAGCCGCAAATGAGATTTTTGGAAAATATCCATTCGCATCTATTCTAATCATTTCAGCGTATGATTCAGTTAAACAAGCCTTTAATAATGAGAAAAAATTTGTCGCTAAAAACATTAAATTATTGATTAAACCATTTAAGTTATCCAAATTAAATGAGTTGGCAATTGATCTTGTGAACAAACAAACACACAAACAAATCAAAAACTAATCAATTCATATTGTTGTTCTAGTTTACAGAATTGTTCATAAAATAGGATTTAGATATGATCTATAAAGTTGACGATCAACCACTTTTTAGGATAACGATTTTGTTCTCATATGATGGAAAATCAAGTATGAACCGTAATTATCATCTTAATTAATAAACATGTATTACTATCGGTTATTAGGTTTACAAGTTTAAAAAGGATTTAAGAATTAGTATTCAAGCTGACTACGAGCAGTTTACACCACGATAATTATTGGAGGATGAGTTCACATGAATGAAAAATAGATCGATTTTCCTAACCTCCTCCACCATCTTTTCCTCCACCCGAATTTTCAACCTCTAACTCTTTAAGTTCCTCGTCTAGTTCAGATTTTGCCTTCGTTATAGGTTTGAGCATATCTTTTTTTAATTTATCACTATCCGCTGATTCTTCATTTTTCTCATCATTTCTATCCATCGATATAATATCGTAAGGACAATAAATAAACTTTGAAAATAGTTGATAAGTGTGTTCCTTAAGAAAAACCAAACTAAAAATGTATTGGAAAATGTATCACCTATTTACACATCCAGATAAATTAAGCATTGAGTTAACATAATCTTAAAAGCAAAATTATAATACCAAAAAAAATTCATCTTATACGTTAATTTGATGGTTAACAATTTCTGATGCCGTAGTATTTTTTACGATTTTGACGTTGCCATCTATATATAACGATTACATGTTAACAAAAATGGGAAAATGCCGTAATAGAATAACTATGGGCTTTTTTGTATTTCCTTTACATTAAAGGATAATAGTGACGGTTCTTGAATTGGTAAATAAACCAGATTTTGAAGAAGTTTAATGCATTGCATTTAGTGATTTTATGACTCGGTAGGATAGAATTTGACTGCTTTGATTCAAAACTTGATACTTTTTTACCAACTGACCCTGCCTCCTATGTAAGGTATTTTAAAAGATATCATCATACAAGCTATTGATATTCCAATCAGAATGGTATTTTGAACAAAGTATAGGTTAGACATGAAGTAATCCAGTCCACCTTATTAATATAATCAAAATATAGTTATTAGATTGTTGATAGAGACAAAGAGCAATTAACTAACGAATCTCATAGTTTCGATATTCTTGTTGATGGATCATTGTTAGTTAAATATTCAGTGCTGCCGATGGTCCTGCCAAACTACTTACCTAATTCCATTGAAAACGAGTTATATTTATATAGGAAAAAATGTAGTTCTTTGCATGGTCAGTTATAAACCAATATTGGTAGCTGGTTTAATCATGGTAGTGATTGGAGTTATAGGAATATCAATTACCGGCCCTATCGTAATTAGAGAGGCAATTCCAAATACGGAATATAATATACAATCTCCTCCCAATGTTACAGAATTCCGAAATCCGATGGTGGATGCAGAAGTCGTATCTGTTATGTTAGTTATTGTTGGATGGGCTGTATCAATGTATGGCTGGGATGTCAAGAAAAACAAAAAGAATCCTTCTATTCCGTCCTAAAATCATATCCAATAACTGAAAGAATTAACTACAATTATTTTGGTCAATATTCTGTTATTTGTAAATACCTTATCTGCGGATGTTCAGTATTTTTTAACTATTATCTACAAAATTATTAATTTAATAAGTAATAAAAAACATGTGATACCGTTAACAAAAGTTCCTCAAGTGTCCTACTTTTAGATACTATTGTTATATATTACTTGACGATTGATGGCACTTGAATTCAAGATTTTTTCTTTACAATGCCAAGAAAATTATTAAATTAAGATGACTTATCACAAACGTCCTATTATTAAGAACCTTACTACTAATAATGAGGATGACTCTAGAAGAGAAGACGAAAACCATATAAGCGCCCGGGCCGGGATTCGAACCCGGGTCAAGGGAGTGACAGTCCCCCATACTGGACCGGATTTTACAATGCTAATAATGCATTTCTATACTACCCGGGCACTTCAAATTTTATCATTACCAAAACCAATTAAAACGTTTTGTTTTCTATCCCTGTAGGTTTATTTCAAATAAATTATCAAGTTTAAATCCCAGTTCTCTCAATTTAACGTATGCTCAGCCAGGCCGACGATGACTTTCAATCAGTTTTCTTTGAACTTGCAGGGGACCTGCGAATATATATGCTTATGAAATTATCAATAAAATCCTATCGCTTATCACAATTGGCAACAGATTTGAATGCCACAATGCAGGAATCACATCGTAATATAAACAGATTAATTGATTCAAAACTCGTAAAAAAAACAGGAGAAGGCGAATTATTATTAACTCCGTACGGGGAGATTATTGTTTCTCTTATTCCAAACTTTAACTTTCCATTTAAACACAAAGACTATTTCCAGGAACATACACTTAGTAACTTACCATTAAAATTCATTCAAAGAATTGGTTCTCTGAATAATTGTGAGGTGGTCGTGGGTGTAATGGCTGTTCTTCAACGTTGGAAGGCAGTCTATCATAACTCTCAAGACTATATCAAGGAAGTCATCTCTCAAGTTCCAATCGATCTAATAGAAACTATTGCTGAAAGAGTAAATAATAATGTCAAATTCTGTTATATCTTCCCGGCTGATGTCGTGATTCCCAAAGGAAGAAATGAACTATTAAAAAAACTTGGATGGAAAAATCTTGTATCTAAAGGCATCGTGGAACGTCGAATGATGGATAAAACAAACATGGTGACAATATTTAATGAAAAAGAATCTTGCATATCCTTTCCTACGCTAAAGGGGGAACCTGATCTTAATATCATGTTTTATAGCAAAGATGCCTCATTTCATGAGTGGTGCGAAGACTTCTTTAATTACGAATGGAGCAGGGCTAAATTATTTGATGAATCAAAATTAAGTCCAGAAATATAGTATAATAACAAGTTAATGAGCCAATAAATCGAATCTAAATCACATTTTTATATTTGTTATAGGTACTACTCTGGTATATGCCAGAAGCTTTTGTGCTTATGAATGCAGAATTGGGAAGTGAGGAATCGATTGTTAATGAATTAAAAAAAATAGATTTAGTAAAACACGTTTATCAGGTTTATGGTGTCTATGATATAGTAGCTCTAGTAGAAGGTGAAAGCATGGATAAAGTCAAAGAAACTATAACATGGAAGCTACGAAAGCTGAATGGGGTAAAATCTACCTTGACCATGATAGTAATGGAGTAATCAAATTTCATCCGATCATTAGTCGAGTATGGCAGAATTTTGGCAAGTTGTTAATCGCAACTTTAATTTATATCTTCATTTTGTAAATAATTGTGAAATTATTTTCTAAAAAAAATACAAAGGATAATAATAAAAAAAATGAGAAAGATGATAATAAGAAAAAATGCAAATATTGTGATATGATTTTCGAAGAAGACGATCGACTAAGACGACATATTAGAAAAGCTCATAATCAAACGAATAGCGATATGCCTAATTTCAACCCTTTCGGTACATGAAAAAACAATATTTTTTTAGTTTTTTGAATAATAATTTGATTTAATTATGTTCCCAATACACGATGATACTCCTCGATTACATGGACGTCCCTATGTAAACTATGGTCTAATTGGCATTAATATTATCATTTTCATTTATGAAATCATTATTACCGCTAACTTTTCAAACAGAGCAGCAGTAATTACATTATATTCCAATTATGGTTCCATTCCTGAATTGATCCTTTCAGGTCAAAACCTGGGATCACTTTTTAGCTCAATGTTTATGCATGGAAGTATAGCGCACCTTTTAGGTAACATGTTCTTTCTCTATGTTTTTGGTGATAATTTAGAAGATCGTTTCGGTCATGTCAAGTATTTGATGCTGTATCTTTTTTGGGGGGTCATGGCTGCTTTTGCGCACAGTATTTACGCTGTAACTACAGGTGAAGGAAATATACCCGCAATAGGTGCATCTGGTGCAATATCGGGTGTTTTGGGCGCTTATTTAATTTTCTTTCCTCGTGCCAAGATTCATACCATCATATTTGCATTTTTTATCACTACAGTCAGAATTCCTGCAATAGCGTATATTCCATTTTGGTTTATAATGCAACTAGTATTTGCATTAATCGGTCAATCGGGCGGGGTTGCATATCTAGCTCATATCGGTGGATTCATCATAGGGTTGGGAACAGCTTTTGGATGGAAGTTCTTTTCAAATGTGTTTTTTATACAAAAGCAACGTCCTTTACAAAACTATCGACGAAGGTCTTCTCTATCCTCCACCTCTTTTTCAAACAATCTGTTGAATAAGAATGATCCATCAACATCTATAAATACTGATAATTTAGAAAAATCCATTAACCCCGAAATCATAATGGGAGAAAAATTTATTGATGTAATAATAGAAGATCGGAATACTTTGAACGACTCTAAAATTCAAGCAAATTTTGATGAATCTACAAATACATTATACGTGCATGTTATTGATACTAAAAGGAAATATGATATACTTGTTCCACATCCAGTGAATAGTAGTCTCCATGTCTCAAATATTTCTGTTAGAAATGGAATTATTAGAATAAGACTCGATCTGACTTGAAATATGAAATTTATTATTGAAAATTGTCTAGAATACATTTATCCTTTTTGTACAAATTGATTTGATTTAACAATTTTAACCCTTGCTCTTGTAAAGTAGTAGTTTTCTTTTTAAAAAAAACTAATCATTGAAAAGTTAATCATGAATCAAATTAAGATGTTAGGTATGAAAAAATTAAATAAAGATTTATAAGATATCTTTTCACATTTTTGAATATAATGTCTCAACGACAACCTCCAAAAGTTGACGGAGGAAAGATTTCACGTAGAGATTTTTTAAAATTGCTTGCAGCCGCAGGCACAGTTATGACTTTTACTCCTTTCGTAGATTGGGGAAAATTTTTGCCTAATCCAAAAGAAACCTCGGAAGAGAGATCAAAGGTGGTTCTGCCTGACGGAAGTCAAGCAAATGTCAATACATTTAAAATAAATCATGCTGAAGCTGTCGTTTATCCGATGTCAGAAGATCCTGTATTAAATGAAGAAGCATTCAGAACATGGCAATTTATAAGACTCCCTCCAGAACTTGGGGGAGAAAAAAATGATGCTTCTGCCTTCAGGATGTATAGTATGGTTTGCTTGCATTTATGGTGCTTGTGGAAATATTGGCCCGAGGACGGCAGGAAACGTGGAGAATGTCCATGCCACGGGACAATGTACATCCTTTGACCGGGGTTGCTTTTGCAGGTCCTGCCGCCCTTCAAGCCCCACCTTCTAATGTTTTACCAAGTTTGGATTTAGAGGTTGATGATGACGGCAATATTTGGGTCAAGCCTCCTAATTGGACTCCCTCAGGAAATGGGGTAGTTGGATATGGGCGTTTCCTTACATAATCAAGATAATAGCCTGGTAAGGCTATTCAAGTGGATTTACAGTGGTTTCGATAGAACTATTTTCATGGGTCTAAAGTTTACATTACCAACCAAGTTTGTTAGCCCACTTGGATTCCTTGGTATGTTGACTTTTGTTGTCTTTATAATTTTAGGGATCACAGGAGCTTTCCTAATGCTATGGTATGAACCTATACTGGATAGAGCATGGGATAGTGTAAGTAAGATTAACGATACGATACCATACGGATTCCACATGAGAAATATACATTACCATGCCTCTAACGCGATGGTTATGCTTGCAATATTGCATATGTATTACCAGTTTTTCAGTGGTAGATATAAAATCCGAAATGAAATGCTGTGGGTAACAGGAATATTATTAGGTGTATTAACTATTCTTGAGGCTTTTACCGGGTATGATATTATTTTTAGCGAAAGAGCCGAATTAGCTATTTCTATAGCGGCGTCGCTAACTAATTCTATCCCTATTTTGGGGCCCGACATGATGAACGCGTTCTTCGGATCTGGGTTTCATGACTTTGTACTCCGATTTTATGCTTTCCATGTGTTCTTCTTGCCCATTGTACTATTGGGATTAATGGTAGTACATTTTCCTAGATTTTTGGTATTTGATGTTCCTATGGTGATGGCCGTTACGGGAGCGATAATGTTGACTGGTGGGGTTTTTCCAATTGATATGGGGCTCAAATTCGATCCCAATGTACCGCCGGGGATCACCGTTCCAGAATGGTATCTTACAGGGTTGTATGTTTTCCTAAGAAGTGCGTTCGATAAGTTTACCACAGGTGTACTTTGGCCTGGATTGTTTATATTCACCTTGTTAATAATGCCATTCATAGATAAGTACAAAAAATTCTCTTGGAAGGATAGGCCTATCATAACTGCGTTGGGTATAACTAGTATAGCACAGATCATAATTACTACCTATTGGGGATTTTATATCGATCCAGACCGGACAAAGTCTTTGTTAGAACGATTAGTAGTTGACCCTATATTCCTATACACTGTAATGGTCTTGCTAGTCCCGTTGTCCTTTGGCTTTACTTACTTGATGATAAAGCTGGCGAAAAATGCGGAGGCTAATGCAAAGAAACAAAAACCCGCCGAGAAGAATCCAATACAACTTCCCGCTAAATGGTTGTATATCCTCTTTATAGTGTTAATAGGATTCCAAGTTTACTTGAACATAGCTGCCTATTACGCTGTATTGAATGGAATGAAGAACTACTCGCTATTCTTAATTGGAATATTGATGCTTGTATTTTCGGGAATGTTCCATCTATATCGATATGGACGAGGATTATCCAAGTCGAATGTCGAAGTTGTAACCACCAATAAGCGCAAATTCGTATTTCCATCTTTTGGCCCAGGTTCCACAAAGTCATTACCGTCTAAAACTGCCAGGGTTGATGAACTATCTGATTCATCGGATCGTATTTTTAATACCCCATCGGATAAATCATTAGACGATAAAAAACCTGTCCCTGTTCCTGAAATACCTGTAACAAAAGAAAACTCCTTACCACAGTCCTCACTATCCTCAACTAATTCCGCAAGAGGTGTTGATACTACTACTACTGCTACTAACTATACATCGTCTAATCATTCCAATCCAAATTTACCGACCAATGCTGCACCATTGCACTCTAGTAAGAATGATCAAGATGATAAGAAATTACGCCAAAGGATTAAGTCACCCGAACCATCCACTGCTACTTCTATTTCGAACATGGGGAAATCAACAACTACTAATCCTGCCAAGAATAGTACCTAATTTTTACCACCATCATATCTTTTATTTTTCTATTTATCCAAGCCCTTTTCTATTTTTGTAGTTTCATAAAAAAAAATATTTATTATCGTAATTAGGAATTAAATCTAGTTGGAAAAAGTAAAAAAACAGTCCCAAATTGGCGGGATTAGTATTATTTCCTTTGTAGTAATAGTCACTATTAGTTTAGCATACTATCAATTCGTTTATACTCCAGCAATAAATGCAAAACCTGAGGTATCAGAGGAAATCCAGAATCCATCTGGAATTACAGAAATTTCCATAGTTGAAGGATCTTCACTACCTTCAAATCCAAATTTCTATAGTCCTAAGGAAGTAAGAGCATCCTTGGGGGTATCAAATAAGGTGGTTTGGACAAATGATGATGTTACCGCACATACAGTAACGACTGATAATGACTATGAAGACCCTATCAATGGACGATTTGATTCTTTGGCTTCTATAGGATTGATTCCTCCAAATGGTACATTTGAATTTACTTTTACACAACGGGGTGATTACTTGTATCATTGTGAACCTCATCCTTGGATGACTGGACAGGTAGAAGTAGAACCTAGCTTTGGATAAATTTATTTCATTTTTTTATTTTGATGAATTTAACATCAGATGCTATTTCTTTATGCTCTTGAATTAGCGTTGCTCTAAGTTTGACAACTGATTCAGTACTTTTGGGAATATGTTTTGTAATAGCTTTCAATCTTATATTGGTCGGGTCTAGAAGTTCTTTCTTCATTAACGAAAGCCTTGCATAGGGATGATTAATTTTTTTACCATTAATCTCTGTGTATGTAAAAACATCTGAGGAATCCTCAATCTGGGAATTAATGCTTATACTGTCAAATCTTCCAGTATAGTTAATAGATATTACACACTCTAACTCTTCTCCAATATTGATTTCTTTGTTCTTAAAATCTAGTAAAATGTTTGTATTTTTATTGACACTACTACCAGTGTCATCCTTTCTCCCCATACTTTATCTTCCTAAAGATGGTCTTTTTTAATTCTATGGGTTGAGCAATCGCTCTATCTTATTTTCCTAATTTATTTTAACAACGCTCTAAAGGTTTTTCCAAACCCTCTTTTTATCATCGAATAAAAAAATCTGCATTTGGATCCAATTTTCTCCATTACCTATAGTCCATTCATAGTCACCGTTTAGACTATGGTAATAGTTGGTATTGTCAAACCCATATCTATCCTTTTTTTGATGATCTTTTGAAACCGAGGATTGGGTTAATTTCCTAAATAATTCTGTAATGTTTTCAATCGCTATCTCGATTCTTTCAAGTCCTTTGATAAATTCCGAATCAATCTTATGTACTAGCAAAAAAATGGTTCTTTTAAAAAATAATAACTCAATTTCTCTTTTATTATCTGTTCCATCGCTACTTTTGACGTACTTGTTGGTATTAATCGCTTCTCCGGATTCAAAATAATCTGTTATCGTTATTCTTAATTTCAACCCTTTTTTCCCTCTTCTTTTCTTAATATTTTTAATAACTTCTACCAGATCTGTCCATTTTTCGATCGGTATACAATCAAAGAATTCCGTCTCTTTGTTTTTTACAAATTCGATTTCTAAAGTGCTTGCGTAGCCTACATTTTGATTTAAGGGATTTTCTAAGACTTCGTAGTCTTTGAAAAGATTATTGATGGTCTCGATCTCACCAAGCGATAAACCCCATTGGCTAACTATAATTTGATACAAGTGAAACAAATATTAATTAAAAATTTATTATATAAATAAAAAGGATTAATCCTTTTTATTTTATTACCAGTGGTGTTTTTCGTCAGGCATTAATCCTATCTGTTCTTTTTGGAAGTATTTCTCTAATTCTTGAGTCCATTTCTCTTTAGCAGATTGACCACCAAGACCTTTTCTTCTCAACCAAAATGAAATTGCACCTAGTAAGAATACTCCAAATAACATAGTTCCAAATATGTATATCATTACATCGTAGAACAACGGGTCATATTGAGGCCCGATTTGTAAGCCAAAGTTTTGGAACATACTACTTGTTTGAGACAGTACGTTTAACAAGCTCATTATAATATGAGCCTGATAACTAAGATATATACATTTTGTTTGCTTTATTTCACAAAACAATATATCTTGCGATTAAAATTTCTCCACTAGATGAAAGTAATTAATTGTATATTTTGAAAGTATGTATGAATTTTTAAATAACACGTTAGATATTTTAGATTATTTACCTATTTCATCCACATCACCCATATATTTTCTCAAAGCCTGAGGAACTATGATTGTCCCCTTACTTGTCTGGTAATTCTCTAGTATGGCGACCAGGGTTCTCTGAATAGCTACAAGAGTACTATTTAATGTATGAACTAAAGATGTTTCATCGTTAGGATTGTTTCTATACCTTATCTTTAAACTCCTTGCTTGATAATCAGTGCAATTAGAACAGGAGCATATCTCTCTATAGGAATTCTGAGCAGGAAACCATGCTTCTATATCATAAGTCTTTGCAGACACTTTTCCAAGGTCTCCTGAGCACAAAATTATTGTCCTAAAAGGAATCTCTAAAGTTTCATAAAATTTTTCAGTTATTTGCAAAAGTCGCTCGTGTTCCTTCCAAGAGTCCTCGGGTTTACAAAAGATAAATTGTTCTACCTTATCAAACTGATGTACCCTAAAAAGTCCTTTCATATCTTTACCATGTGCACCCGCCTCCTTTCTAAAACAGGTACTAATCCCACCATAACGGATAGGAAGATTTTTCCCATTTAGTATTTCATTCATGTGCATTGATGCTAAGGGATGTTCTGAGGTGCCTATCATATACAAGTCTTCATTTTCTATCTTGTAAATGGTTTCCTCAAAATCGCTTAATATGACTGCTCCTTCCATGGCTTCTCTTCTAATCATGAAAGGAGGTTGTACTACTGTGTATCCTTCTTTTATCAAATAGTCAATTGCAAAATTAGATAATGCCATGCTTAGCTTGACCATTTCATTTTTTAGAATATAAAAACGAGATCCTGAAATTTTTCCTGCTCGTTCTAAATCAATTAGACCAAGTCCATTTGCAAGATCTATATGATTTTTCATTTGAAAAATTCCTGAAGGATATTCATAGGCCTTGATTCTAACACCTGGATTTTCAGTCCCTTCTTCTTCTTCTGTAGTAGATTTTTTTAATAACTTTAGCCTACCATTGTATTCTCTTGCTATTTTATTATCATTTTCATCTTTACCTAATGGTACGGTTTCATGAAAGAAATTTGGTAAGCTACCAATGTATTCCGAGAATAATTCTTCATTTCTTTTACTTTCTTCTTCCAATCTTTTTATTTCCGTACCTATTTTACCCATTTCAGAGATTTTCGTAGAAGCATCTTCATTTCTTTTCTTTCTTGTTGCTATCTCCATGGATAGTATGTTTTTCTGATGCTTTACGCGTTGTAATTCAACTATCAGATCCCGTCTTTGTTTGTCTGCGTTAAAAAGTAAGTCTAGGGGAAAATCCATATTTCTGTTAACTAGCATTTCTTTCACTGATTCATGATTTTCTTTAATGATCTTTGGATCAATCAATTTTAGTCACATCTTTGATAATTGTAATATGTTCCATGATCTCCTCAATTGTGTTTATAAGTGTGTTAATATTATTTTTCCTTCCATTATTATACCTGAATCCAACGTTGAACAAAAACTGTGTCCTGTTTGTTTGTACTTCCATTTTTAGACCCTCTGGGAATTCTTTATTATCTGGATCTAGGGTTTTAAAAATAGTCTGTACCTCTTTTTCTTCTTCACATTCTATCACTATTTTTGTATCAATACAGATATCAGAATCTTTTTGCATCCAAAACTATTTTTTTAATATTCGATAAAAAGACTTCTAAATTAATTGTGGGGACTCTAATTTCTATCTTATTGTTTGTATCTACTATAATACTTATTGAACTGGTATTATTATTATTCAAATCATCAGAAATTGCGGCAAGGTCATAAATCTTTTTCTTTATTTTAACAAAGTCTACTTTTGCTAAATTTGGCTGTATTAAGGTATATTTGTATTCTTCATCACTATCTGCTGACATGATTCTAACACAAATCAATCTATCTGCAAATGAAACAGATTTTTCGAGAATTGAGGTGAAAAGTTCGATATTTTTTTCATCCAGTATTCCCTCCCCGTTAATGTAAATGGTTTCCTTGTCATCGTAGAATCTCCATTTTTCATCAAAAATCTTGTTGCTTATACTTTTTATTATGCTATCATAATCTGTGATTTGATTTTTTACTTGCATCAGTGTGTCATTTCTATCTCCAAGGCAAATCGATAATCCAAGTCCAAAAGTTTGATTTCTTATACATAAGTCTAGAGCTTTAGAGAACGAACTGATATTTTTTAGAATACTGTTCGCTTCTTCATTTGTTAGGATGTAATTATAACCGAATAATAAATCTCGATTTCTTTCTTTCATCTCTTTAATTCTGTCATCGCTTTTGTTTTTATGATGGTGATTTTCTTCTATGTACTTTTCGATGGCGTTGAATATTTTGTTAAAGTCTTCATCCTCAAGCTCATTTAACGTTCTAACTCTTTTATTATCAGTAAATTGAACGCCTGACTTCTCTACTATCTTAAATGAATTTTCTTTGTTCCATGTAATCCCTTTTATAAAGTGGGCTGTATTATTTTCTATCGCATCTATAATAGGAGTAGTTTCAACTACTCCAAAGTTCAGTCCCCTTTTTTTCTCGATTAAGTTGAGATCTAGTGCAGTCTGTAAAATTTCTTTAAGTTCTATATGTTCAGTATTAAAATCAATGTTCTTAGAAAATGCAGCAACAATCGGTAAAAAGGAACTACGAATTATCTTTCTATCAAAGTTTTTAACTATTAGGTACGTCAAGCTAGATGAAGTATACCTATTTTCTTTGCCATTATCCCTTTGCCATATCAGCGGATTCACAAAGCTTACGATTTTTTCTTGTTCTATGCGTTGATCCAAATTATGAGGGTCTGAATTAATGAATAGGTAACTGCTTTCTTGCATGAGGCTGGTTATAAAATCATAGAAGTTTGACTCAAAATCTAAAAAAACATACAAATCGTGCTTCTCATTAACGACCGTCACCAATTCTGTTTTAAAGTCTTCAAGTTTTGATGAATTAAAGCTTCTAATTGTAGCATTTCCTTTTAAATTATGAATTGAACTTAATAAGATGGCACTGCTCACTAGGCCATCTACGGTTGAATTACAAAGAATAAAGATATCTTTTTGATGTTCTATTTGATTTAATAATTTTTGACTTGCGGCATTTAATATATAATCACGATCGGTATATCGCATTCTCTACTCTAATTTAGCGATTACTGCTGCATATTTCCATGATTGATTTATTTTACCTATTTTCTTATAATATCTGGATAATCTGTGTATTTTCGATTCTATCAGCTCTAGAGACCTCACATTTCTTTTATCACTATTGTGGGTGTTCAAATGCTTTTGTAATCCTAAAGCCTTGCGAAGAAGCCTTTCTAGATCTTCAGGCATTGATCTCTGGATGGCATTTTCCTCCATAATCTGAGTAATGGTTTTTCCAATAATTGGCTTAACTAATGGGACTGCAAATTCATCTCTTAATCTTAAACCTATCTCACTAGCGGTCATTCCATCCTGTCCTAACTCTACAATTTTTTCTATAATCTCTTGACTGTCAATGACCCAAGAGGGGGCATTTTTAGAAGTTGGTCTGATTGAATGTGATTTTCCATGGGTGTGGGCATGAGTTCGCGCCATTTTTCTCTGGTTTAATATAAAAATTTACATATCTTAAATGTTATCATTATTCTTTAACATAAAAGTTATATAATTCCTATCTGAGTAATTTTTAATATGAACAAGGCATACTCAATGGTAGCGGCTTTTTCATTGGTAATGGGTTCTATACTATTATTACCAGTATTAAATATTGCATATGCTCAATATAGCGGCCAACCTGGTGCTGCAACTTTGGAAGAACAACTTAAACTGGCTACAGAGAAGATTAATAATGCTCAACAAGCAGGTGCATATGGTTCTGGTACTGCTATGTTCGGAACTAATTTGGATAACACAGTATTGATGATAATCATAATTACTGTAATTATTGGTGGAGTTGCTGCTGCATTCTTTGCTGCAGGCGGACAAACTGGTAAGAAGAAAACATTGGCTGTTGGAGCTGATGGTACTTATACTAGCGGCAAATTCTGCACAAACTGTGGTACCCAAATAGGCGATGGACAAAAGTTCTGCGGAAACTGCGGAACCAAAGCATAATTTTTTATTTTAACCATTTAGCGGCTTTTACTGGAAATAAATGGGTAATTCTGGTAAAGTTTATAAGTCACTAACGTTTATCTATACCTATGAGTAAAGAAGTTAGTACAACTAATACAAATGCCTCTATCAACATGGAAAAAAACGTAAACTCTTATATCAACCTAACAGAACAATCAGCAGAAAAAACACTTGATACTATTAAAGAAAATATGATAAAATCAATCGATGAGTATGTTAAAATTCAACCACGATTCCTACAATCAGTTTCTGATTTTCAACTTGAAGTAATTCAGTCTTCAAAAGATGTTATCAATAAGACAATTGCTCACCAAAAAGGATTGATAAAGGAATTTGTAAACGTATCTCAAGCACAACCTAATGAAACATATCAACAGCTATTCAATAAGACCAATGAAAATGTAGATAACTTTGTAAAAGCAATCACCGCCGGTAATCAGTTTAATTTTGATGCCATCGACACTACTCGTGAAAATGTAAAGCTATATAACAAAGCATTAGACGCATATACTGACTATATCGCAAATACCTTTAATGCATGGAACGCCTTTATTAGATCTTTTTATCGAAATAAATAAAACCTTTTTTTATACAATCTCCCTGTTTAGGTTTTAGTTTTTTTTATTGATTTTTGTAATTTTAAATAATTTATTAGACCTTTCTAAAGCTTTTAGTAGGATATCTTTTAAGTACGTGTTTATTCAACAAATTAAAACCAAAATTGAAATGTTTTTTTGTTGCAGATATCTAAATATGTGTTGGCAATATTTGATATTAATCATGCATACGGCCTCACATCCAAAATTATAGGAATGTGTCTGATTGTTAAAGAAAATTAACGACATTACATTTGGTCTTCAAATTTATGACCATTGACTATGGCACTTAGAATACAGAGTTGACCTTTAATAACTTCTCAGCGAATATTATAAAGCACTAGAGATAGGTATTATTACCCTTTTAGAGTAAACATAAACGATTAAACTTACACAAATTTGAAAATAGATAATTATTGTTTGACTTGAACACTTTTAACTTGTTTGTTGGTATACCGTACTTAGCGCTTTGGTGCCTACATGCAATAAATGTAATAAAAGACCCGTAGTGTTTAACCGGCATTACTCTGGTGAAGTTCTTTGTAAAACTTGTTTCACACATTCAATTGAAAAGAAAACTTTGCATACAATTTCAAAATATTCAATGATTAATTATGGTCAACGGATCGCAGTAGGGGTGTCCGGCGGAAAGGACAGTCTTGTTCTTCTCTACATCTTGAAAAAAGTTTCAAAAGATAACAATAATGATATTATTGCAATCACAATAGATGAAGGGATTGAGGGCTATCGTGATGAATCTCTGACCATAGTAAAAAATTTTTGCAATAAATTAGGTGTGCCATTCAAAATTTTCAGCTATAAAGAATTGTTTGGTTCAAGTATGGATGAAGCGATTGTAAAAAGACCATCAAAAAAGGCTAGCTCATGTTCTATTTGTGGGACATTTAGGAGAAGGGCATTAGATGTTGCAGCTCTTTCGATGCAATCAGACATTATTGCAACAGCGCACAATTTGGATGATCACCTTCAAACATTTATGATAAATTTGTTTTCGGGCGATGTTGAGAGAATTGGTTGGATGTATCCTAAACCAATAGAATATCAAAATGGATTAAAGAAAATTAAACCCCTTGTAGAGTTATATGAAAATGAAATCGTATTTTATGCCTTTCACATGGGCATTGAATTTCAAGCAGACGAATGTCCTTATATGAACGAAAGCATCAGAAGCGACTTTCGGGTGTTTTTTAATGATTTAGAAAAAATCCATCCAGGTATAAAATACAATAGTTTTAACTCTATGAACAAACTGTCTAAAATAATAAGAAATTCCAGTAATGATAAGCAAAGCAAAAATGCTTGTCTGAATTGTGGTGGAATCTCAACCGACGAAATTTGTTCAGTTTGCAAAACTGTTTCAATGCTGGATATGAACAAAAAAAACTAAAGAACTAGTGATCGTTCTTCTTATCTTTTTTGGAAGATTGCCACCAATCAAGATAGTCGTCGCTTTTATTCTTCCGATCTATTGTATTATTCTTTTCATGCAATTCCTCGAATTTTTCTCTTGGAGCATAAAGCCCACAACCTCTACAAATAAAGTTCTTTGTAATTGTATCAAAATTCAAGCTACCACCACATTCAGGACAAAATTTGACCAATATTATAACTTGTAAAGATTTATACTAAAATGTTTTGGATTGCAAATTCATCTATATTATTATAACGCACATACTCTGAAACTGAATAGTCATTCTACTAAGGATGCATTACGCATTTTGAAATATATGCTTTAAAACTTACTAACTCGTTTTCATAATTTTAGATATTCTATGTAGTCTTAAATTTTTTAGACTAATATGTAATTATCTCGTGTCTCGTCATATGGACTTTTATCATCATTCCATTCAAAAATGGTCCGTTCGCCCATCGAAAGCCATATGACGAGACACATTAGTTGAAAAGTATTGATTATATAGATTTTTTCTAATCGATTAAAATCCTCTCTTCTTCGGTATCTAGTATGATTTCAGGTTCCTTGTCTTTATCTGAAATTTTAATACAATTAACCAGTTCATCATACCTCTGATTGTCGATGAAAGCTAAGGGTATGTTTGAAATCGCACAACCTGAAGCTGTAGTTATGTCCACAATATTGGTACAAATTATACCATTAGGCGCTACATTGTTACTCTTTAGAGAATAAATCGTGTATGCTCCTACGCTACTCCCAATTGAATTAGGGAAAACAAGGATTTTTCCCTTTAAATTTTGTTTTTCCATGCCTTTACTACTGCTTATTATTTCTCCTGATTGAGTATTTACCATTCCAAGAAAATTAATAGGTTTTTTTGACAACAATAATTTGCCTCTAGCCCTACCTCCAACTATCTTTATACATTTTATTTCCAGATTAAAACTCAACTCTATTATATTAAAGGTAATTCCAAACTAGTTATACCGTATATTCTTTGACTATTGATTTAAGACTCTTTAAAGCTACTGAAACCTTATTTGATGTTTTCATATAATAAGATGCCTTGACACTATTAGTAATTATGCTATCGTAATTTTTCTTATTTATAAGAGGCGTTAGGCAGGTACATGCATCGGAGATAAATTCTACTCCTGATTGATATAATGAGTCTATAATTCCATATTGTTTAGCCTTACAAAACACTGTTTTTGGACAAAAGATCTTACAGGGTTTGGTGAATTTCCTTCCCTCCATCAACGTTTGAATTTTACTCATCTCTTCAATTCCAAGTTGGGGGCTCCCAAATGTAATTAATTGACCATCCTCTGATGTATTCAACTCATCTCTAGTCTCCTTCATTTCCTTTTTTCCATAATTCACTTTTTCTATCAATTTAGATGGTTTTTTAGACTTAAACATTCCGCAGGAACCAGATGTTCCAATTCCTGCGGCAAGTGACTTCAAATTCCACATATCTGTATTTTCGGAAATATTGCAAATTCCGGTACAACTCTTTTGAATCGTCTTTCCCGTGAAATATCCTAATAGACCATAATCCAGTTCGTTTTCTAAATCTGTCTCATTAACTATTTCGACCATTGGTGTTCTATTTTCTTCAATCCTTAAATCCGAATAAGGGGATTTTCCGGTTAATGCGCTGGCTAATGCACTTAAGGCACTTTCTTTATTTGTAATAATATTTAGATGTGAATTAGCCAATACGGCCGCACTGCTTTCCGCAAAGCTTACTTGAGAATTTTCTTGTGGTATAGGTAAAATTTCATACGGAATACATGAAAAAGTTGGTATGACTCCGATCTTTTCATAGGTTCTTGCTATTTCAAACTGTTTTTCGATAAATTCAGGCGATAACTCAGGTGGATTTTCTCTATCAAAGCCCATAGGATTAAGTGATGTATTTACCTTTACTTTCCCGTCTTTGCTAATTTCTTTTAAAAACTGCAATCCACTATCTCCGATCGTATTATAGTTAACTCCTGAGACATGTGCCCATTTGATGGGTACAAGCTTTTCTGCATCAGTTGCTTCTCCTATAGCGACTAATATCCTATAAGCAGTAGCAGTAGCCTCGCCATATTCTCCAGATAAGCCTTTTTCTTCTTCACGCGTAAGATGCATCTTTATATTACAAATGACACAATATAATATTATTTTATCCTATTAACTAATAATCTATTTTTACCAAGATAATTATATCGATTAGCTTAAATTGCTATATTGGTAAATTACTGTAGCATTACTTTACCACTTCATTCAGGTAATCCTCCAAATTATCTTATAAGAAGAATGATTAAATTGTCTGGAAGCATTTCTATGGTTCTAAATAATGAATATGAAACCTCTGAAATTTTTGAGGAGGCTATCTGATCCTCTCTGGTATCAAGCGTTTGCGTGCGTTTTGGGGTTTGATTAGCATTTACCTGGATTCACAACAGTTGTAATGGGGGTTCTTGAAGAAATCCCTTTCTGCAGAATATCATGGAATAGTGATTGGAGGAGGAAAATGAAACTAAGCAAGGAATACTCCAAATGAAATAACATCAACGTGCAATAACGAGTTCAATCTCTCTGAAAGTCAATTAATAATTTACTTTACGCAATTAAAATGAGTGTTAAAGTTGATAATTCTGCTATTCCAGACAATTATTTTTTATATCATCATAGTATTGCTTTTGATTGCGATGGAAATACGTTAATCATACACAAGGAATGAATAAAGATAATAAAACTGCCAGACGTTATCAGTGGTTTTCCAAAAACCTTAGAAAGGGTAGTTTTGTGACCGAACTGCATTCAGGAATTATCGGTGATATTATTTACGATAATAATGTGTTGAATATAATCTCTATAGATTCAACGGAAAGTCAAAAAGCAGGTGTTGATATACTAAAAGACAATCAGAATTCTGAATCTTTTTTCATCGGTTAAACAATTGTTGTCTAAAAGAAAAGATAGTAAGATCGATTGATGGTTTGAAAATTCTACATCTATCTCTAAATTACTTCCATTTGATTTAGGCCAACATACTAATGAATATTATGCTCACTACTCAATACCAACATGTCGATTGGACGACTATTCATAAATTATATGATGCACCACCATCGAATTACGAAGATTCCTCTTCATTAAAAATGTGGATCCATCTACTGTTAGAGCATTAACTTTGATAGCAAAGCTAATTTTTGGGACAAAATCTTCTTGGAAAGATCCTGCTAAATATTCATTTGCCCATGGATGAAAGAATGGTGTCCCATATTTTGTTGATAGAAAAAGGTATGATGAATCAATCAAATTTCTACAATCTTCAATTGAGGTGGCAGACATTTCAAGAATCGAAAGGATTACAATTCTCAAAAAATTGTCTAACCATAAGTCCAATATTTACTCCATGATTAGAAAAAAGTAGAACTTATGATCGTATATTTGTCTTTAGGGTACTATCCTGGTCATTGTTCTAGGGAATAATGTGACGTCTTTAATGTCGTCAAAATCTAAAATCCATCTTAATAGCCTTTCCAAGCCTAGGCCAAATCCTCCATGTGGTACTGATCCGTATTTTCTAAGATCCAAATACCATGAATAATCATCTGGATTTAGATTTGTCTCTCTTATCCTGTTTTTTAATTTTTCGAGGTTGTCCTCCCTTATCCCGCCACCTGAAATCTCTCCATATCCTTGGGGAGCTAAAAGGTCTACAGCCAATCCTTTCTTTTCATTTAGTGGATCCTGTTTAACGTAAAAGGGCTTTATGCTCAAAGGGTAATTCGTTACGAATATCGGATTAGATCTATCCTTTGTTAGTTCTCTTTCTGATTCGAGACTTAAATCGTCACCCCATTCTATGAGCCTTTCTTTACCATCCTGATCTCGGATTCTGCATTCTACAGATCTCAAAATATCTATCGCTTTGTCATAAGCTATTTTTTCAAATGGAATTGAAATTTCGTCTAGTTTTTTTATTGCAGCAGCATTCAAAAAATTTAGTTCCTTTTTATTATTTTCCCTGATTTGAGTTATGATGCTAAAGATTAATTTTTCTTGAGTGGCAATAAGATCCTTCATATCTATCCATGGTGCTTCTGCTTCTAAATGGGTGAATTCCGCCAGGTGTCTTATGGTCCGTGACTTTTCTGCTCTAAAGGAGGGACTAATGGTCCATACCGGACCTAAGCAGTAAATCATCGACTCAAGATATAATTGAGAACTCTGGGATAAGAACGCTTTTTCATTAAAGTATTTTACCTCAAATAGCGTGGACCCTCCCTCAACGGAGCTCTGAACGAGGATGGGTGGAGTAACTTCCATCCAATCATCTTTCTCAAACCATTCTCTGGAGTATTTTAATAACGAATTTCTTAATTTTCCAATATTTATCATTTTTCTTGTTCTTAGCGATAAATGCCTGAAATCAAGTAAAATTTCATCACTCTGATACTCTCCTATGGGATAGTCTACATTGGCTATGTTGAAAATCACTATGTTGTCCACTTTTACCTCGTATCCGCCTTCAACTGCTCTTGGATCTTTTTCTAATTTTCCTTGTATCTGTATGGAAGATTCGATCGTCAAATCTTCGCATAATTTAGAAGGACAAACTGCTTGAATAATATCTCCTCTATCGTCTCTCAATATTATGAAGGTTTTTTCTTTCTGCTTTCGCAGTCTATGGATCCAGCCTCTTAATACAATGTTATTTCCTATATTATCTTCTGTTCTTAAATCTGCGAGCCGCTTAAACAATACATGCTTTGTTACTGAAATATTTTATTTATCTTTGCTCTATGGTATTGAGTAAATATTAACGGTCTAAAGTATCAAACTCTAGATTGGTTTGGAAAATTGTGTTAAATTATATCTATACCAAACAATTACAAATATGTAACGTATATCTTTAACACAAATGCCTATATTTATTCTGTATTTGATAACACATGCACATTTTACGTCGGGTCCAATAAATTATTCATTCTGTTTATTATGAAGATTAAATTAATGTTATATGTAAATTATTGATTTTTTCTGAATAGATTTACGTTCATTCTCCTAGTTAAATTTCCAATTGCCATCTTTTTAATATTAAACTGCTTGTTTGAATGATTAGTATCATCTATATCATATTTTCAATACCATCAAAGCTAAAAAATCACTAAAAGATACCTATTGGTCTTAGTATTGCTCCGTTTTTATTTTTTAGATTTATTAATAATTTGGATAAAATGAAAAATAGAAGCCGCCTAGAAATTATAGCAATGATCCTTGAAACAGTAGGAGACAATGGTGCGATACAGGCTAAAATCATGTACAAAGTATACCTTTCATTTCTTCAAATGAAAGAATACTTATCTAACCTTATGAAAAACGACTTAATCATTTATGATGATGGGGCTCAAATTTATAAGATGACTGAAAAAGGACGACGCTTTCTCATATTGTATAAACAAATGACAGAATCTATAACCATGACAAAACCAATACTTTAATTTTTTTTATTTTATCAGTGTATAAAACTTGAATAATTTATAAAGAAGATTTTTTTAATTGTATTCGTGATTTTTGATACCGGTTTGAAATTGAACGAATTAAAAGAAAATTCCTTTGAGAAAATCACGATAGAAAAAGAAGAGATTTTAATTGGAAAAAGAAACAATCGAGTATTTGTTTTTAACAACAGGTGCCCGCACAAGGGTGCATCTTTATCTAAAGGAAGCTTCCACGGAGATAAGGTAGTTTGTTACATGCACGGATATGAATATGATATTTTTACAGGAAAATTAGAAAACATGAAGTCATGGAAAAAAGATGAAGCTTGGATTGAACAAAATGAACACTGGAGACAATCCGGTGACCTTAAAACCTATAAAATTCAATTAGATAATGAGAAAATTTTAATTGAAATAAATTAATTTTATTACAATTCAGGCTGAAAAGCCTATGACAAGCTAGCTTACATATTACTCTGGTACCGAATCACTTTGCAATTTACCGTTTTCCATTTTTACAAACAAATACCTATTGTCCTTGAAAATTAATGTCAATTCATTATCTTTCTCTTCAACATCTAGAAGTTCTTGTCCTTTGATTCCATCAAATTTAGCCATAATAGATGGCAATTATAGGTTATATTTAAATTAAATTAAATTATTTTCTTGTACAATTCTAGTTATTGTCAATTGTTAATTTGTTGAATGTTAGATTCTTTTTTTAAACTGTTTTTCTCTATGAATTCATGCTTACCCCATGACAACTCAACCAATATCGTAATGTCGTTCTTACCTTTACTTAACGCATCAGGTTTTATTTCTATATCCCTATTAAAATCAAACAATAGCTGCCTAGCTTCTTCCTCCTCCAATGGATAAAATGGCGTATCGTCTTTAACTATCATAATCCAAATCCTATGATCAATTTTTGGGTTTCTGGTCCAGAAAAAAATAGCTTTTCTTATTAATTTAATTGATTCAATAATTTTTCCATTATTTTTGATATCTAGTTTGATAGTGAGTCTCAGTGAATTATCGTGCTTGTTATAAGCTTTCTCCCAATTCTTTTGTGTTAATACTTGTCGGATAAATCCATCAATGGAAAAACTTAAGGTCAATACAAACAATTTCTCATTCATTGACCTTTCTTGTGCTCCTCTCAAGGTTAAAGCACTAATTCGACTTTCATTTTCGTCCAATTTAGATACTGAGAAGGTATCATTTATATCCTCAATATGTAGTTGTCTTTTGTATATGCATGCTGAGGTTACACATGCTAGGGACAAAGAATTAGAATTTAAAATACATGATATAGATATATCTATTTTATATATAATTCAACATGAACTACAAAAGAATGCTGATAATAGATTTGCAGGCGTTGTATTAAAGCATCCTCTAATCAAAGAATATATGTTAAAGATACTAACCAATAAGAACGAACCATATAAGGCACTGGCCGAATCCGTAGAGTCATCTACCAAATTTACAAATGATCTTGCAGGTATGTTGAAGCTCACCATAGGGAATTGAATGCGGTGATTACTAGCAAATGAAGTTTTGTCCAAAATGCGATGCACGTTTAAGGAATAGACAAGAGGAAAAAGTCCTAACATGCCTAAAGTGTGGACACATAGTAGCTAGCGAGACAAGCAGTACGACTAACTCTACCAGTGTGATCCAAACTGTTTCTAATTACGAATATTCTGACGATCCTTTAAAAATAATGGACTCTGATAAGCCTATTGAGGCACTGCCTACGACTAATATGGAATGTCCAAAATGCCTCAATAATATGGCTTTTTGGTGGATGTTGCAGACAAGGTCTGCTGATGAAGCCACTACGCAATTCTATCGATGTACAAAATGCAGTCATACCTGGAGAAATTATTCTTAAGAATATTTTTTGGTATGCAATTGGAATTTATAGATGACAGTTGTTTTAGTTGATTAAATTTGATGTTTGTAGCTAAAACAAAGTCCCCAGAAGAATGGAAGGTTGTTAATTCAGCTATATCTACTCTCGTAGATGAAGCCACTTTTGAAGCAACCTCAGAGGGAATTTCATTCCGTGGGATGGATCCGTCTCATGTAGCATTAATTGATATTTTTTGGCCCAATACTGCATTTGAAAGCTATAAATGCGATTCTGAGTTAAAATTTGGTGTCCGGATTTCTGAATTTTCAAAATTGATAAAGCGAACAGACAAGAAAGATGAATTGGAGGTGTCTATTATTGATGAAGATGTCTTGAGGATAAAAACGATGGGTAGTTACAAAAGAGAATACAAGATGCGACTCATAGAAAGTACAACTGTATCTACACCGTTACCAAAATTATCCTTTAATTCTAAACTTATACTTTCTTTATCCTCTTTTGATAAGATCCTGTCTGATATAGAGGTCGTATCAGAATACGTTGAAATTGAATCCTATCCGGATAGGATCGAGTTTGTAGGTAAAAGTGATACAGGAGAAGCTGTTGTTACGATGGAACCAAATAGCGAAGGATTGGAAGAGATTAATGTAAAAGAAGAATCAAAGGCCACTTATAGTCTTGACTATCTTTTGAAAATTGTAAAATCGGTAAGCTCTGTTGGTGTATCAGCTGCGATTGAATATTCTACGAAGATGCCGATACGTCTTGAATTTAGAATAGCCAATATAGGTCGTATTCATTTTTATCTAGCACCACGAGTCCAGGATTAGAATAGAACAAATCTGTCTCGAGTATGACTACACTATAAGGGTTCATTGGTTACTAGCCGAGGCAAATATATTCGAATATCATCTTCAGAATACTCTATAAATCCCATTAGTTATTTAACAATGTAATTAGTTAATATGAGAATAATAATGAAGTTCGGAGGGTCGGTCTTGGACTCGGCGTCAAAAATTAAGACTCTTGTGAATATTGTACATTCTTTTAAAAACTTGAAAGGAAAAGATAATGAAATTGTTTGTGTAATATCAGCTATCTCTGGTGTAACAGATAAAATTATCATGCTTTCTGAACTGATAATAAAGGGAAATAGAAGTGCAATAAAGACATTCATAGATGAAATGACTACACTTCATGTCGATTTAATTGAGAATACTATAACCGATCAGAAATTGAAAACAGAAGCCAAGAATGTGATCTTGGATATTTTAAAAGAATTCCAAGCCATTTTGGAGGGATTGGTTTTGATTTCTGAAATTACTCCAAGGTCTCTGGATCATATGTTATCATTTGGAGAACGATTGGCAGCTCCGATTGTAAGTTATTCGTTACAAAATTACAACTTGGATTCTCCTTTCCTTACTGGAAAAGAGATTGGTATCGTTACGGATTCTAATTTTGGTGAAGCAAGACCTTTGATGAATACTACAAGGTTCAGAGTAAATGCTAAACTGATCCCATTGATCCTAGAAGGTAAAATTCCGGTAATTACTGGATATATAGCAGCAGATCAACATGGCTATATTACAACCTTGGGTCGAAGTGGTTCTGATTATACTGCTACGATAATTGCTTCTTGCATTGATGCAGACGAGGTATATTTATGGAGTGATGTGGATGGATTATTAACGGCAGAGCCTTTGATCATAAAAGACGCACAAGTACTTGATCAGATATCTTATAGCGAAGCCGCTGAGATGGTATTATTCGGAGCAAAATATATTCACCCAAGAGCTTTGGAGCCCGTAATGGATTCAAATATCCCACTGAAATTAAGAAATGCATTTAATTTATCTCATCCTGGGACTACCATAACCCAAAATTTGAGAATTTCTAATAATATCATTAAATCGATAATTGCAATAAGAAATACTGCATTAATAGACGTTAGTGGTGGTGGTATGGTGGGATCACCTGGAACGGCTGCAAACATTTTTGATACACTGGCACAGAATAAGGTAAATATAATGATGATATCTCAGGGTCCCTCTGAATCAAGTATTTCTATGGTTTTGAAAAAAGAAGATTTGGGCAAAGCCATAACATCTTTGGAGTTGAAATTATTGGGAAAAGTAATAAAACATCTAAATGTATTAGAAGATGTTTCAATAGTTACTGTAGTGGGATCAGGGATGCGTGGAATCAAGGGAATTGCAGGCAGAGTTTTTTCCTCAATAGCAAAAGAAGATGTTAATGTGATAATGATAGCACAGGGATCTTCAGAATTGAATCTGGCATTTGTGGTAAGGGATGATGATTGTGAAAAAGCAGTGAGGTCTTTATATAAAGAGTTTAATTTAGGTAAGACATCTTGATTTATTTTATTATTATGTAGATACTGATCTGTTAGGATGTTAAAATTAATTATTTTATTCTTTCAAATGATGTAATTTAGATTCTTCCATCTATCTTCATATAGTTCAACAATATACACAATTAATTTGAAGAAAAGAAAGTAAATAAATGTATACAGATAATAACTATCTTGTAATGAGTTTAGGAAAATTATACGTTGTAGGGGTTGGCCCGGGCCATCATGATCATATGACCTTTCGCGCCAAACAGGTGATTGAAGAAAGCCAAATCATCGTGGGTTATGAAACCTATGTGTCATTGGTAGAAGATCTAATTACCGATAAAGAAGTATACCGATATCCTATGACTCAGGAAGTAGATCGAGCTAATCAAGCCATAGATTTTGCTGAAAAAGGGAATACCGTATCGCTAGTTTCATCAGGGGACCCTGGAATATATGGAATGGTAGGATTGATATATGAAATTCTTGCTGAAAAAGGATGGAAAAAAAATAAAGGGATTGAAGTTGAATGTGTACCTGGAGTCTCTTCTTTAAATTCATGTAGTGCTCTTATTGGATCCCCGCTGATGACCGATTTTGCAGTTGTCAGTATGAGTGACCTCTTGGTGCCGTGGGAGATTATTGTAAAACGAGTTGAAGCTGCTGCTCTTGGAGATTTCGTTACTGTTGTGTATAATCCATCGAGTAAAAAGCGCATTCACCAACTTAAGGATGCACGAGATATTTTTCTAAAATACCGGAGTCCAGAAACTCCAGTTGCAATAGTAAAAGGTGCGTTTAGAGACAGCCAGTCAATTGTTGTCACAAATTTAGGAAAAATGTTAGAATATCCTGACATGATGGGAATGATAACTACGATTATAATAGGAAATTCATCCTCCTTTAATTATGATGATATGATGATAAATCCAAGAGGGTACCGATCTAAATACCAGTTGGTAAAATAAAGATCAACTAATCTCATATTTTTGATTTCGTTATCTATAAATTTGTTAGTTATATACTATATTATCAAATTGTCTGATAGTGCTTTTACTTACGGTAATCTGATGTTATTATATTGTAATTTTAATAGGGATGGCAACCCAAATGGTGAAATAGACGATGAATCTACCAAAGAAATTGTCGATGATTCGCTTCCTGGTTTTATCATGGGAAGAATTGAATTGTGCATTCAAACATTCAATATCATTATGAAATCTAAACCAGACAAATTTAATACATCTGTAATCTTAATATCTAAAAATGAATATACCAGAGTTATTACCGATCATCTTATAGCCGGCGGTATCTCTGAACAATATATAGAAAATGATAATAATTCTAAAACGATTGAAGCTGTTATCTACAACGTTCTCAATAAAGTAACTAATCTTACTAATCCTCCAACTATTTATTTTATAGGGTCGGTTTGGCAAAAAGAAGTTTTTGATTCAATTGTGGCTTCAAAACTTCAAAAATTCAAAGTTCATTTTCAGGGCGCACTCGATCATAGACCGTATGATGTTATACAAAAAGATAAACTAACTGAGGAACCAAAAAAAGGATCTAACTATTATAAACATAAATTAACTAACAAAGCAATAGACACGCTCTTAAACTATATTTTTTCTAACAAAAGAAAGTAAGAAATTATAAATATTAACTTTTCATCATCCCAATATAACCATATTGGAAAAGTTTAATATCAGAACAAAATAAAGAAATTGTGTTGCGGTCATCGTCTAGTTTGGTTAGGACACTGGCCTTCCATATATAATTTCATATGGAGAAAGCCCGTAACCCGGGACTTTGTCTTTTAATAAAGACATAGCGGGAATTCAAATCCCGGTGACCGCATAGATTATAGGAATTCATATGCTAGGTTACGCCAATAATAAAGTTATGCGACCAAGTTCGACATATTCTAGTATAACTATTAAATCTGCAAGGTTTTCTTATGCTTTATCTAATAGTTATATTGTGTATGCTCAAGTGGGAGTAAGTAGGAGGGGCTGAATAGATAATGTTCCATTAAGCCTGTTACACTTCTAAAAAAGATTGATTCTCTAAATAGTATAGGCAATGCTGCTGTTATTATGGAATATTATAATTAGATAGAAAAAGGGTCGCCTGAAAGCATATAATCAATAATTTGAAATTGGCGGATTTATTAACTTGCGAGTTGCTCATAAATCTGTAAATCTTCACATTCTACCTCTATGCAATATGCACATTATCTTGTACATAAGGTCATCTATCACTCTGTAATATATCCTTCATATTTTCGATTAGTCAATTCCCGTACTAGTACATGTCAATGTCCAATCTAGATGTTGGAATAAATATATTCGAATTTAATTTTTATGAATATCGATTTAATCAAGTGATAGATAAGTGCTTTAATACTTTGTTATTTCATTGTATTCTACATATGTATGAAGATCACACGATAAAATGTTCATCATGTGGCAAATCATTCATTTCCAAAGAACATGAAACAGTCTGTCAAGAATGTTCTAAAGAGCTAGAGAATATAAAGTAAATTTAAATGATGAGTATAATTTTAACACCAGATTCTATTTTAGAATAATTTTTGAAATATTTGACTAAATTTTACTCCTATTAGTCCATTGTACATACATACACTCTTACTGTAACTGGCTCTTAAATTTGAGTAATTGATTTAATATCTATTTAACTTATCTAGATATCTAAATCAATTGATTAACAGTTTTTCCTCTGATCCCTATTAAGATAGCTTTAATAATACAATGAATCAAAATCCGTATATTCGATTACAAAATCAGAGCTATAACCAAAATGGATAAATGAATTATTTTATCTATATTCTACCTTTGATGGCTTGAACAAACCAGTCAGGTAACGAATTTCTATTCTTTCTTACAAAATAGCTAAATGCCGAGTCTAAAACATATGTTCTTGCCCAATCGTCTTTAGATCTAACTGATCTTCCATATGCCTGTATCAATCTCAACGCTGTCTGCCAATAATACCATTCTTCATCCACCTGTCTTTTTGCATTAGTCCACCTGTCACTTTTATTTGGATACGGCACTTTAGTAATTATTTGAAATCTTGACAGTTCATCCTTTAGGTCAAGACCTGTGTGAAGTGATGGTGAAATAAGAACGGTTGGTATGGAGGTAGATACATGTTGAAATATGATTTCATCCCTTTGTATTTCTGGATCTGTTAATAACAGCCTTCTTGAATTTTCCTTGGATATATTTTCTTTGATAAAGTTAAGCTGCTCATACGATGTAGTATGGATAATTCCTTTGTCATTTTTATGAGTATACATTAGATTATCAACAGCTGAAGCAATCCTAGACATAATATCAATCGATTGAAGGTTACTATAGTTAAGATACGCAATATTTAGGGGATAAATTGCCCTGCGTTCTACTGGAAAATCTGATTTAACTCGAATAAACTTTACCTCATCTGGATTTAAACCAATACTTTTGCAAAATGCCTTGTTATTTAGAATAGTAGCACTCATTATCAGTATTTTGGATCCTTTTTCAAATACCGATTTACAGTAAGGAGCAATATCTAATGGCTTTAATTCCACTTTCTCTATTTTGTAATTATCCTTTTTGATTTCTGATACTATCCAATTTTTTGGATTTGCAAGTACGCTGTTTATTGTTCGCGTCAATCTTTCCATATCCTTGATAGCGTCAACAGCCAACTCATCACCAAGTGTTTTTGAATAATTTTTTGACACGATATCATCTTCGTTATATTTTTTTGAGATTTCTTCATCACTTTCAAACAAATCTGAACCAGAAACTATTCTCTTCTTGCTTTGTTTATTTTCTGATAGTATCTTTCTAGTATTATAGTAATCATATTTGATGCTTCTTTCTATATCAAGTGCCGAGACCAAAGCGTCATTACCAGTGACAGCGATCACTTTGGTCTCAAGTTCAATCAAAAAGTCAATCCATCTTTCTATACTGTCATAGCCATAATCTACAATATCAAAATTACCAATATACCTTTTCCATCTCCTTTTAGATATTGATAGTCCCATAAACTTGACAATTTCTGTTTCTATAAGATGGCCTTCATCTAACACCAAAAGTTCTCTCTCCGAGAGGCGTTTATTATAAGGTAAAAATGCGAGGAAAATAGAATAATTGAATATGGAATGGCTGGATGCTAGTGCAATATTTAATTGATTAAAATATTCGCATGGTTTCCACTGCCTTCGTACTTTTAGATTACTTATTGGTATCCATCCAGAATATTGTGCTTGATACCTCTGTATGGTAGCATTGTCGATGTATATTTCTTCTTCTTTTGTACTTTCATTAATTATTTGATAATCTTTTGCAAACGTCCTATATTTACAACCATTATCTTTGTATGATTCATTTGTCATACAATGCCCATATTCAACAGTTGTGTGATAGCACTCATTTGCATTAGATGAAGCACATATTCCACATTGATAGGTACCGTTATCTACAAAATCTTGCTTTAATAAACAGGGATAGTTATTTTTTCCCTTAGCTGCCTTAATATAACGATAGTCTTTAGAATATTGCGTTTGTAAATCCTTGGTAGATGTGCATATATAACTTGAGCCTAGACTCAAAGCAAGTGCTATGGCTACTGCACTTTTTCCAAATCCTGTTGGAGCCTCTAGAATAACGTATCTATAATCGGAATCAAATGCATTACATATGTCATTTAGGACCCCTTTTTGGTTTTCTCGTTGAGTTAAGAATGGAAAATTCTTTACCACTTCCGATTTTGAAATAGGTTGCGTTATTTTATTCAGCTATGGTCGTTTTATATTTTCGTTCCGATATTATAAATTTCCAACAAGAATATTTATGTAGTACTATTCTTTGTTGAGTTTACTGCACAACGATGTTGCGAATTTTTTCGATATAATATTAGCTAATCCTTGTGAATGTGATAAAATGTTACAGCTAGAGAACCATTAAAGATTGTATGAATAGACATATGTGGATACAATGCCGACTATAATATTAAAACCTACTACCCATAATATGATAAACCTGATCTATCTGATTCACTGTTACTTTTAATAATATGCTGAGATCATAGCGGATTTGATTATCTTTATAGCATGTAGATATATTCGCGCATCTTAATAGTTCAATATTATTACCACATACAAGATTGGGATTAGTTGCCATACATGAAGCCTTTCCCTCTTTTTTCAAAAATATATTTGAATTAGCATATGCGCCGACGAAGCTAATATGAGCATCGATATTGCATTGATACTCTTCACTAACAAAAAAAAACAGCTCTTGCTATTGCAGTTTTCTTCACTTGTTTCAAAAAGTATCTCCTGATACCCAGTAAAATATTGTTGATTCTAACTTTACCTACAAATGTGTATGTTGCAATGCGTAAATTTCCTTTCTATTAAAATTATGAGCTCTAGATAAGTAATTTGGAACCTATGTTATAACTGCCTCTTAAGTTAAACTATTATTGAAGACGTTGATTAGTTATCTTATGTTTTCATATAGGAAACTAAATTGTTTTGCTATTATTTGTTTAATAATGTTATTTCCGACTCTAATTCAGGGTATGGGCTATGAGCGGATGTCTTACTCACAAGAACAAAACGAAACTAATAATACATTTATTATAGAGAACATAAGTGATAACAATAAAGATTCTGTATACCCTCAGACAGAATCATCTCAAAATAAAGTATATGTCGTGTGGCAGGATAACCTGTTTGGCGATAATCGGATTAATTATGATATACTTTTAAAATCAAGTACAGATGGTGGACAAACATTTGGTGATGTAATCAATCTATCAAATAACTCTGGATTTTCTGAGCATCCTCAAGTGGCAATTAATGGAAACAATGTCTATATAGTTTGGGCAGATAATACTTCCCTGAATAGGGATGTCTACCTTATTTCAAGTACAGATGGTGGACAAACATTTGGTGATGTAATCAATCTTTCAAATAACGGAGCTGATTCTTATAATCAAGAGATATCTGTATCTGGGAATAATGTGTATATAGTATGGCAAGATTCCCAAAAAAATTCACAAGATAACAGTAACATATCGTTTATCTCCAGTAATGACGGCGGGAGCTCCTTTGGTGACGTAGTGTCCCTTAGCGACAACGCAGGGAAAAGCTCTTTTCCTAAAATTTCTTCCTATCAAGACAATGTGTATATAGCATGGAATATTGATAGTGAAGATAAATCAATTGTCGGAACAAACAATTCTAATGAGGGAATATTTTTTGTCAAATCTACTGACAATGGAAGTAGTTTCGACGAAGAAATCCGTTTAAACGATAAAGAGAAGCCAGGTGAGGTCCAAATAACTGCTAACGATAATTATATATATATTGTTTGGGGTTCTCCTGACCCATCTACTAACAATCGTGATACCTCTCTATCGACTAATGTAAATATTAGTAGCAATATACCAGGCGATGGTATCTATTTCACTAAAAGTATAGATAATGGTAACAGTTTTACCAAGCCATCTTTTATTAAGGGTCAATTCTTAAACCCACTAAACGTCGAACTTATTCAGCATTCTGGTGAGTTAGTTGTTGCAATACAAGCTACTCCGCTCAATAATACTTTTGAAGGTAATCAGGACATCTTTCTCATGAAAAGTCGTGATTTGGGGGACTCATTTAGTGAAGCCATAAATATTAGCAATAATGCCGGAATATCAGAATGTCCATCCATGACCGTATCTTCTAATAGTAGCCTATTTGTTGTATGGCAAGATAAATCACTTGGAAATAATGAAGCTTTATCGACTAAAATAAATTTGTAGTAATTACAAATATTTCCTTATTTGAAAATCTTTATAATACTTTTCAAAATTGAGAACAAAAATGAAAGAAGTTATAGACTACTAAATAAAAATGAATTAACAATAATGATCTAATTCAAAGAAAATGATGACTCGTTTTATTTTAATAAAGTTGATATATTTTTGACGTAAAGGATGTTAGTTTATAACAATTATTTGGTTTAAAGTACAAATTTCAGACAATGAGTTTATCGTGTCCTAATTGTTCCACTGAAATGAGATTAAGCAATAGATCAGGCGTTGAAATAGATCAATGTCCTAGATGCAAAGGTGTATGGCTAGATCGTGGAGAGTTAGAAAAAGTTGCAAATATGCAAAACAGGTACGAAGATGAACACTACCAAAAATATCACTATGGAAGAGGTCATGATGACGATGACGATGACGATGACTACTATCGTAGAAGAAAACACAAAAAAGGAGGTTTCTTGGGTGATTTATTTGACTTTGGTTGATTATGTACGAATAAATAATTTATACAGTTTGATTGAAAGATTAAAAATTAAGAAAGCCAAAGAATAAACCTAAAATTCTATCTATAATAGAATTTGAAGCTGGATTTACTGTCTCATTTAGATTGCTATCCATATTGTCTTGGCTATTGGGTATCTTATTACTCTCGTTTAGAGGCTGAGTCTGAATTGATGTATGTTGATTGCAGTAGGTGTCTATATTAATAACATTTAAGTCACCAATAGTGGAACATAATTCAGATAGTGCTTGATTTGATCCAATCGAATTTAGATTATTACATATATTTAATGCCTGATCTAGTCCCACTAATGTCGAGATCAAACTATTATCCTGAACTAATTGACAAATCGAATTGACTAAGAATCCTGTATCTTGCTGTTGTTGAGCGAATGCATCCAACTGTGGGTCTAAAATAAAGGTCGATAATAATAAAACCATAGATAGAGCAATTATATAATATTTTGACTGTAAAAATTTGTAGCTAATCCTTAAACTTTTTAACTGCATGGTTGCCTATTACTATTATGCTTTTCCATAATAAATTGCTATATAGTAAATTTTTACTGAAATATTAGTAAAAGAATTTATGATGCTTGATGGATTAGTTATCTCCACTTTCTCCACTACTGTCAGAAGTACTGGTCGAATTTGATGATGTAGTATTACCTTCCGCAATACCTGTTAGATTATCCAATGGTGGAGTTGTAAAAGAAGATTGACTATATTGTGCAACAGAGTTCCAATATTTCCGGTCATAATAGAAAATATTCCTAAGAATGCAAATATTATGAAAAGAGATTGAATGTTCATTAACCGTTTATGGAATATTCCTATTAAATATATCCACGTTTTTCTGAAAAGCATTCGTATTTTATGTATAAATTAATAACCGTTAATATGACATAATTGGACATTATTGTATATTGCAGGGCGGTACAAGTTTTTCAGTCGACGATTTTACTGTTAAATTTATATATAATAAACTTCGAGTTTTTTGTTAGTTTATGGCTTTTTAAGTATGTTACTACCTATATTGTGACTAAATAAGTCATGGTTATGATAATAAGCTATCAAAAATCAAAAAGAAGCGAGCATAAGACTCATTATGATTCGTTGTACGATGCCCTCTCATATCTTAGCTACTATCCAATCCCTTTAACGAAATATCGAATTGCAGCAAATAAGCAGATATTATTCTCATTATTATCTAATCAATTTATCCAGGAGGTTACTGACAAGAACCTTTTATTAAATAGCGAATACAATGACGTTCCCCATTATGTGATATCTCCAAAAGGAATGGAGTATGTGAAAAGATATGAATCACTTAAGGAATTACTTGTTTGAATTATTTTATTACTAGTTCAACATCTAAATAATTTCTCTTAGAAAATCCTTTGAATAAGATGATTGATACTAAATTATCTCCTATTTCTTTTATATCTCCGTTATAAAAGCACAGGTAGATGAGATGAAACTAGACATCAAGTTATGTGATTATATAATTCGTTTACCAACCTTTATTAATATAATCTATAGCAAAAATCTTTTTTCATCTGAATACCGATAGATTAGTAAATGATATATCAAAGTAGATAATATGCGCAAAGATAATACCTAAAAGTAATGCGATAGATGTATCATAAAACAAGGATAACAACAGCCAACATGTCCATTCATCCTATACGCCAGATTGCCATGCCTATCCTATACCGAGATGTACTGTACGCTTTAACTATTGTTGTTGTACTCATGTCTAGGGACATGATCATCCAATGGATAATTTTGATATACTTCAATAATCCTACTTTATTAAACTTTTATGTTCAAAAATCATTAGGTATTACAGTATCTTATTCAAGTATCTTTGCTTTTATCGGATAGAGTTATGTTTCGCAAGAAAATATGGTCTTATTCAATATAAGCATTTAAAAGTTAATTGAAGATATTTTTATCTCCACGTAGAGCTTTAGTTTTGACAATTATCTATGACGATAATGTTCATACACTTTTTCTATAATATACGGAAAATTCTAGTTAGGTATATTTGATAGGAAATTCCAACCAAGCATTTTCAAAATTAGTATCGAATTTCTTCTATAAAATTAACTGAAAAATTTCCATATATTAAACTAGCGTTATATAGTATGAAGTAAAAGGTACATTGCATGAATAAATTCAATGTATTCGTAGTTTTAAGTATCGTGGCAGCAGCATCTTTATTTGCAGGAGTAGCAATGGTAACACCAGTAGTAGCACAAGATAACATGTCAATGACAATGGATAATTCAACAATGCCAATGGATCAAATGGGTAATATGACCATGAGTATGGATAATTCTACCGGTATGACTGGTAATTCAACTACACAATAACTAGAATAATATATCCAAAACAACAAAAACCACTTTTTTATAATATTTTCTCCTTTTTTTTAGATGATCTATATCAAGTTCTGGTAATAAATACAGTTAACAACAGGTAAGGAAAATCCCGTCATTCTACCTAGAGGCTCGATTATATTCATCTACTGCGTTCTTAACTTTATAACCTTAAAGAGATAAATTAATTAATTTAACAATGTCTGATAAAATATCTAACTTAATCACTATATATACCGGTGACTTGCTTTCGGAGTACATTTTAAAGACCTTTGAAGTGTATGATTTTCTTGAATAACTGACATTAAAAGTTATCAACTAAAAAGTATAAGAGACTTTATGCTAGTTTTCAACAATGATTCCATTGTTTTTGTTAATTGCTCCTAGGCATATCTAGATAGATATGCCCTATCTAGACCTGGAATTTATTAGATAAAAGAATGAATGTTGGCATGAATACAATTAATTAGAAAAAACTTAGTAGAAGTAGTTAACATATTTGATTTGATCTTTTATAATATAAAGGGTCAAAGATTTTGACAAAATGATTACACCATACCCTGTGAAGGTATATTTTGGATCAATCAATTTTCAAAGCTTTATTCGCCACTAGTACACCTATGAGTAACGTACTGGAAGCAAATATTAATAGATAAAAAAAATACAACCAGTTAGCATTGGCAATATTGCCAGAAATAATAATTTCTCTTCCAAATGTAGACGAAAATGAAACGGGGTTTAGGTTCGAAATTACTTGCATCCAAGTCGGAAAGTTTTCGTTTGGAAACAATGCTGTACTAGAAAACATCAGAGGAAGGTTTATGAAGTTGGCCACTACAGTTGGGATTTGCCAGTCTGAACTTTTCATAGTTAAAAATAGATATATTGAAGAAAGACCTAAACTTAGAAGGAATAGCGATACTATAAAAGCCACTATTCCAATTATGTCTGGTAGTTGTACTCCAAATAACATTACGCCAGCGAAGACGATTGGAACTTGCAACATCCCCCGGGTTGAAGCTCCTAATACTTTAGATAGGAATATAGTATAATTTCTAGTAGGGGTGACCATTATTCTTCTCAGGTATCCAGATTTTTTATCTTGAATGAGACTCAATGAACTAAACATTCCTACAAATAGCATCGAAGTAGCAAGCTGTCCTGATAATAAGAATGCTATGTAATTATCCGTATGAAAGAAATCTTCAAGAAACCCTCTTGGTGCGGATGCAAAACTACTCCCAAAAAAAATTATCCATAATAAAGGTTGGATAATACTTAATACTATTATGGCCGGACTTCTAAACGTAGTTTTTATCTCTCTTATATACAATCCAAAAAGTTGATTAAGTATTCTAATCATTCTTGTCTTTACTTTTTATATTGATTTTAATCGATCCTATTTTGATCGTATGTAGTTTCTTCCATTTCTTCAAATCGTTTTCCCGTAAGTTCTAGAAAAGCCGATTCCAAATTTGGTTTTTCTATCTTAATTGATTTAATAAGCGCTGGCTGAAATGCTGTTATTTTCGAAATTAATTTCGATAAAATAGTTTCGGCGTTTCCGACTTTAATACGTAACCTCAAAGAGCTCTCCGATCGTGTTCTTTGTTCCGTATCACTATTTTCTAAACCTACTTCAATTATTTCCAGTATCCCACTAACGTCTTCTAAAATCTTATAGTCGAAATGTGAGAAGAAATCAATTTCCACAATGTCTCCGCTGGCTCTAGACTTTAGCTGTTGGGGTGAGCCGGTAGCAACAATTTTACCATCGTTAATTATAGCAATATCATCACACAATACATCCGCTTCTTCGATATAATGAGTAGTTAATAATATTGTAACTCCGTATTCCGTATTTATTTTCTTTATCAATCTCCAAAGCAATCTTCTGGAATTTGCATCTAGTCCAATTGTTGGTTCATCCATAAACAGGACCTTTGGATCATGTATTAGCGCCATGATTATTTCCAATTTCTTTTTCATCCCAGTCGAAAATTTTCCAACCCTTTTATTGTCTTTTTCATCCAATTCCAAATATTTCAATAACCCTGTTGCTTTTTTCTTCCAAGTATTGTTCATACTGTGTAATCTAGACTGAATCCAAATATTCTCCATTATAGTCAGAGAATCGTCTAAAATTACCTCAGATGAAATCCATCCTATATTTTCTTTCACTTTTAAGGAGTGAGTCATAACATCATAGCCTGCAACTAATGCTTTCCCTTGCGTTGGTTTAGATAAGCCAGTTAACATCTTAATCACCGTAGTCTTTCCGGCCCCATTCGGACCTAATAAGCCAAAAATACTTCCACTTTTGATTTGTAAATTTATTTGATCCACGGCAGTTTGTGATCCATAATCTTTAGTGAGTCCATTACACAATATTGCATATTCTTGACTACTAGAGATCGAGTTAACCAGAGGTCAAAGTCACACAGTATGTTTAATCTGCGGTGATAAATATGTTAATGTCCAATTACTTATTGTGGCTATATGGTTATACAGTTAACTAAAACAGAAGACTGGGCGTCAAGATCTTTAATCTAGTTGATCTCATGAATCCAAAATGATTATCTAAATAAAAATGTCCTCATGATTTATCTCAACCCTCTTTCCTTGATAAAAATTAGAATATTCTTAATACTCTTATCATGTTGCCTCCAGATCCCAGAAACAAATTAATGTTCGAATACAGATCTATAGTTGTATAGATTCTATTTTGAGTATTTTTTAGCAGATTGTCGCATCTGAAAGAACATTTCAGGGGAATGAAGAATGATAATCGTGTTTGACATTCTATCTATAATTCAAAAGGATTCCTTGATTGAGATCGAACTATTTATCTCTATACTAGCATACTCCTATTTTCTAGACAATTTTCATTACTATCTATTTAATTATTTCTAGTTCCTAAATTGAGGATTAAATACTACAAAACTTCTATTCGCAAACTCTTGTATATTATTGTCTTCCTATTCAATTATTACGTAACTTAATTGTTATTCTCAAACCCTAATTGAAACACATGCTCTTTCTGATAAACTGTTTTTTCATGTTAATTTGCCATACTAGATGTATCCAAACGGGTTAATAGTTTATTTTCCATAAAAATAGATGGAAATAAAGAGCAGTATTCGACTTGGACAATATTGTGGATGTTTTAACCTATTGATTATATTTCCAAGAAATTATTCTTCATACATATTTTTTGTTACCTTTATTTTGACTGCCTTTTTTCAAATCTATTTTTTGGAATCATAATTAAATTTCTTAACTTTCATTGTTTAACAGTTATAAATTGGAATCGCCAAACAAATTAACTATAATCGGAAATATGAATAGAAATGACCTTAACCAGAGTATAGATGATGGATGGTATTTTTTTATCGATATTGTTGGCTCTTCTGATCCTAATTTATCCATATCAAGTCAATTAAAAAAGATAAATCGAATCAAAGATTTAATTTCTAGGTTTCTCGAAACTCATGAGCATCCTGAAATATACAAGTCATTCACAGGAGATGGAATGTTAATCGTTTTCTCAAAATATGATCATCCACTAGAGCTTTCAATTTATATCCACAAAAATATAAAACAGTTTAATACATCTGTAGAAAATAAAGAACAAGTTTTTATACGGATAGGAATCGGGTTTGGATCCTTTCTTTCCTTCCAAGATGGTGTTCATACTGAATTTGCACCTTGGGGTCATGAGTTAGTTCTTGCAAGAAGAATAATGGATATAGCAAGGCCTAATCAAATATTATTAACTGATTATGCTTATCAAAAAGTAAAGAACGATTATTTGTTTGACAAGAATAAATTTGGCCTGACATTATACGACAAAGGTAAGATCATGCTAAAACACCACAATGAATTAGAAAATGTATACTCATTTTATAAAAATGATGAATATGGGAATAATTCTGATATCGAATTTAGTATAGATCTCAAGCCCTTGATTCAATATGAAAAATTTGCTGATAACTTTGTGGCTCCTATCCAAAATTTTTGCGAAGCAAGGTTTGTAACTATTTTAAATAAATTCAAAGAATTAACCAACCCTTCAAAGGGGTTAGAAATTGGATTACTTTCCACAGGCTTGATATATAGGGTTTTATTTGAAAATGGTCAGGATTATATTTCCGCAACCTACTTACCTCCAGGAGAGTACTGGGATTTACAAAATAATGATCCTTTAAATCTCATAAGTCATCAAGAAAAATCTTTGAGGCGAATAAAAGATTCTACTTTGAATAAGAAAAATTATAGGTTTTTGATTATGGAAAAAGAAAAACTAGATGAAGATATTCGAGTAAACCAAAACAGTTCCTTACTTTTTATAAAATGGCATTCCGAAAATAATGTAAATTTATTTTATGTGAATCTTTCGGATATGGATAATATCCTAGTAAAGTATCCCAAAATAGTACATAATGTGGGACTTGGATTTTGGTTTGGAAAATATGTACTGCAATTTGGCCCTATCATGGAATATATTAATCCTAAGGATCAAAATCATCCATTGATGAGGCGAAGGTTCTGGTTGCATCCTTTTGGTACTGAAACATATAATCAAAGCAGTCAATTTTTTGACGAACTAATCGAGTTGACGGAGACCGGAAAAATGATAAGAATCGATCATAATTATTATAATAAGATTATAAATGGCAAATAGGCAAATAGGAATAGCCAACTGTTACTTTTGATATCCAATTGAGTTTCAGAATAACCAGATCTTCTATACTTTAGATCATTAGCTAATCTATTATGATATAATATCATACTGTCTTCTTAATCAATAGAATTTAGTAACATCTTTAATAATAGTGATTATAATTAGAGATATTTCCATGAGTTGATGATTAGTGGAGCCATTTTTTTGTCTTTATTTTTAGCAATTGATCAACGAGGGGTGAATTAAGAATCTCTTTTTCGCGCTATTATCTTTTTATTATTACCATATTACCATAAGGACAATCTGGGCTCTGCTAAATGGATAAGCACGATTATACCTTCAATACATTGGTTCATGAAAATCAATAAAAAAATACTTTTATTAGATGTTTGATCTAGTTATTGTATGGATTTTGTAAATAATAACATTAAGAAAATTGGTCTAAGCTATACTGTTGGGCCAGCTGATTTAAATCCAGTACCAAAGAAGAATCCGTCCGAACTCGAACAGATACACAATCAGATAATTTCTTCACTTAAGGTTCGCATGCAAAATATACCAAATGAATATAGTAATCAAAATTTTGAGAAAATGGTAAATCAGATGAGAGGACAAGATATTTCTGCAGTTTCAAATTTAACTAAAGATTTTCTAAAAACAACGAGAAAAAATTTACATGAGTGAAATGCGTACAGACCCGCTCCTGTGCAGGACCACCAGGATATCATAAGTCCGTAAAAGATTATCTTAATTTTATTCTTTATGAAATATTATGTAATACATTTTTCATAGAATTAAAATAAATTTTTTTCATTATCAATACTGAGATATGATTTATTTGTCATCTATATTTTTCATTCTTTCTTTTCGAATTTTTCTTATATATATATCGGATAGATTTCAATGTCTTGTATGTTGTTTATCTAATCTTTCTATTTTTTTGAGTAGGGTATAGTGCAGTTCTTCCAAATTGCCAATTATCTTTTTACTTCATCTTGTTTTCAGTAGTCTTCTTTTGTCTATACTATATCTATCAGGCTATTTTAAACCAATTAGGGGCTAATCAGTATATCTATTATGTACTTATGAACTTGTTGAAATTATCATCTCGGTATATTCTGAAGAAAGTTCGGGGATGCATCCATAAATTGATAGAATAAATATGTGGATCAATGTATCAGTTAAAAATAAAAAGTTCTTTTTTTTATTCAAATAATGTCTGGATTTGAATTTAGTTTGCTATTTCTGTCAGATTATCTATTTTATGTGTATCTGGTTATTAATTGTGCTATGATTTCGTACATACTGGCTTTTTTGCAACTTTTCCTGAAAATTAAAAAGAAGCATTATCCTGTCAACACAATATTTGAATTTATACTTTTCTTAATAAATTCATCCAATAGGCAAGGTTATATTATCAGTATTATCTGAAGATGTAATTTTGTGTTTTGCCATCTGTCCCTTTTACATTGTGGTGTCATTTTGTTATAAAGACATTTATATCATTTTGTTGTTTATAATATGTTTTGTCATCTGAAATTATTGGTTCAAAATTATCTGTTCGTTCTAAAAATGATCTCATCGATAAAGTATTCGACGCTATCACAGGAAGTGGTGAAGAGGGTGTTTTTCAAACCGAATTATGTAAACTTTTCTCACTAGATAGTAGAGATGGTTCAAGACTGGTAGGAAATTTGGAAAAACAGTCATTAATAACACGAGAAAAAGCACTTTATCGGGGCCGATGGACGTATAAATTAGTCGTGAAAAAGACTATTTCTATTGATGCGGAAGAACAAAAACCTATTGATGTAAGTATGGTTGAAGGTGCACCTTGTCTTTGTTGTTCCTATCAACATCTTTGTTCAAATGAGGACGAATCTAATCAATACAGCCCTGCTAAATGTCAAATCATCGAAGAATGGATTGTAACTTCTTTTGATAAATTTATACTAACTCAGGAAGAGCCATCATCCGAACGAGATTTACTTTAAAAGTCATACTTTATTTTTATTCGACTCAAACTAAAAAATAGCATGTTTGGATAGACTTTACCATGTTGCATTAAATATTTTGGGAGCTGAGCTAAATCCTGACTCTATTATTGCATTTCCATCAGCAGTCCATTCAATAATTTGCAGTGATTGATTATTATTCCTTAAATCCGTCCTAATTTTTTCATTAAGAACCGGAACTTCTATCACTGAAGTAATGTTTGTATCTGTATTTGACAACAGTTGGGGTCTACCATTAACAGGGATGTCAATATATGACTTTGTATATTCCCCAATAGATTCTCCGTTAGCAGTTAATTCATAATCAATTTTTGATGTAGTTAGCGCTTGACCTGTTGGATTCTTTATATTGAATACTATCTTTAGGGTAGCAATATTATCTTCAGAAATGTCTTCTAATTCTATATTCTTTATTATTATGTCGATTGCACTTAAATCAGGTAAGGTTATTGTTAAAATTAAAGGTAATAATACAATGACTCCTACGATAACCGTAGCTGTTCCTATTAATACTAATCTGCGTCTACTTAAAAACAATATTCTATCGAATTAATCTGTAAAGTATTGGTATTAAAAAACTTTGTTTATAATAATATATTATGGGATAGGAATAAGACACTATCCAATGTTTATTCTCGATCCATTAGTTACATGGATTCATCTGGTTTTTTCTTCAATATGGGTAGGTGGATCTATTTTTCTAGGGATTGTTTTGGCACCTTTTCTTAAGAAGACTATACCAGATGTCAATAAGAGAATTTCATTCATGGTTGTAGTAGGACGTCGATTCAACTACCTGGGTGGGACTTCATTAATCTTACTAATTATTACTGGAGTATATAATGCTCGATCGTTTTTGGAGCAGCCTTATTATTTGTTTGAATCTACATATGGATATATTCTTCTGGCTAAAATCATACTAGTATGTATAATGATAATTGTTTATGTTATTCACATTTTAATTCTAAACAAGAATGTTGAAATTAGTATCATGCAAAGAGAAGTCCCAGATAAATATTTTTCATCTTTAAGAAATAAAATAATTTTATTGGGTCGTTTAACGGTTGGTTTATCTATCGGTATACTTTTTCTAGCTGCATTGTTAGACAGGGGTGGAGTATGAAGCTTATGAATCGTACTAAAACGCGTGAAACCTCAGTTGAAGTTATTTTGTAACATCACAGTTTTGATAGTCTCTCCAATTTTTTCATCATTATCTATTGAAATCACCACGCCATTTTTAGACTTTGGGAGCAAATCTAAAATCACAGTTTTTTCATCCACTAGCATTTCAATATTAAGAATTTTTCTTGAAACCGATATATCTTTGATCTCAATTACTCGACCACCTAGACTATTAGTATCCACGGCTGATTGGGTCATCAAAATATATATAGCCTGGATAAATGAATCCAACAGATAGAAAGTTAACTTGGTTTCCTTCTCCATCAAATGAAAATTTGGCTCGTCTTGCGAATTCTTCTCTTGATCATCTTCTAATTTAGTTCCACTTGTTGAATACTTATTTATATTCCAGTTAATTACATTCGTATCAGCACTTAGCTTGTCGAATGTTTCCACAAAATCTGAGATGATAGACTCTAATGATATGTCTATTGTATATTTGTCAATAATCTTTATCTTTACTCTTACTGTATGATAATTGAATTCATAACCTAAGAATTTAGTAAATATCATTGGCTTGCCATACTTTATCTTGTGAATATCACAACCTTCAATCCTATCTACTATTTCATTAAAATATTTCAAAGATGTGAGGTTCCTTTCAAGACAATTTAGTTTGGATATTATTATCAACTTCATGATCTTTGTAAAGTAGCTCCGAAATTGCTCAGGATGTTCTTTAAAATCATACCTTATTTCTTCAATTACCAAATAGCTACTCAACTTGTAAGAATTTATCTTTTTAATTGTTTGTTTTGAGTCTTGATTTGAATTCAAATATGGCGGATTAGACCATCATGATAATAATTGATAATCAAATAATATTCAAAGTATACATTTTGTTTATGGCTTGTACCATTTTGAAAATCTGTCCTGATTTGTCAATTTATTTTTAAATTGTCTAAGTATGAATCCGATTACTACGTGATGTCTATAGACAAAAGCTATTGCTATCGTTACCATTCCTACTATTAAGAATCTAATTCCTATTTCTCTCAAACCTTCGGTAAATTCATTCACAACTATATCAATAATTATAAAGGCCAAACCGAATAATATAACTAATATTCCTATTGTTATGAATGCTTTGAATAGTTGTAAATCATTCTTGGCTGGAATCTTATCACACTCACTTGTTTATGTATTTAGACGCATGGTCATAATTATGTCTATTTATTGACCTCTTTTTTTTGTAAAATCGTCAGATACTTCATTTTCGAATTCATTTAAAAACCTGACTCAATAGGATTGACTGGTTTAATTAGTTCTCTTAACAAAACGGTGGCATAAGATCCTTTAGGCACAGAGAATCCTACCAATAAGGAATTTTCTTCTTTTTTATATTTGAAGTTTTTACATACATAACAAGCTTGCCTAAAACCACCTGATTCACTTAATTCCTGCATTTCCTTAATAAAAAAATCTTTGGCGTTTAAATTTTCTTGTTTCATGAATTCCTTTATGATCTTGTCAAATCTATTCTTTCCCGGTTGGAAAGAATATCCTGGTAACCTAATAATGGGCAATCTCTTAACTCTGCTGTCAGTAGGTTTTCCTTTTTCATATTTGCGAATTTTTCCAAAGGTCAAATCATCTCCAAATACATCAAAACAGAGATCATTTTCTTCAGGTTTGGTGAGTGAGAAGTCATCCCTAATAGCAATGCTTAAGGTCTTATTAAAAAGAAATGCCTGAAATGCTTGAACAAATAGCCTTCTGATATTAATGGGGATTGTTCTTAAGGCTGAAATAGAGTCTTTTCCCCTTAATATTGCCTGAGCTAGATTTTTCTCTATATCCATTCCAGGGGGGATTTCTCGTATTAAATTTGGATTACTTTTAATGTCACTCAATTTTTCCCTGATTTCCCGACTGAATTTTGAATCATAGTTTGTGGTATAAGTCATTAAAATCTCAGTTGCCTTATCAAATTTTCTTTCAAGAATGGCTTTCCCGACTAAATGAGTCACCAACCTTTCACTTCCAAATCTTTGTAATCCATAATAGTTGCCCAATCTATTAATATCGCTCAAAAATTGTAAAATATTATCTACTTTGTCCCTTTTTGGTTCAGCAATTCTTATTTGAAATATGTTTCCAACCAAATTGTTCTTTTCAATTGGTTTTCTTGAGAAACCAACCAGTGTTAGTTTTATTTTTCCAAGATCAATATTTTTTACTGCTTTCCTTGTATTGCTGCTGGCGTATTGAATTGTGGCGGCCTTTGCGTCTTTTATACCAACTATTTTTAGATCAAGGCCGGTTTTTTTTCTCAAAATTAAGATCGCATGACTTGAATCCACTCCTTTTTTTTTATTTCATAAACTGGGAAAACATTGTTTGAAGTCTGATCAGGGGAGATCTGTTCTAAGAAAATGTTATTTATTATTTCTTGCACATGAAAATCCTCAGCATTTTTCTTTATAGTTCCGCCTATTCCATCAAATTCTGTAGAGTAGTATTCCATTCCTGCAAGTTTATCAATGTCTGGTGATGATTGCTTCATTAATCGATCATTCGTTTTAGATGCGAGGAGAATATCTAAGAGTCTTAAATACTGTTAAAATCATTTATAATTATTTTATATAAGAAAATGAACTAATATAAATCCCTATCTTTTATTCAGTAAAACATAAATCGTGTTTTGCATATAGAAAGTATGAATTATTAATGTCTAGTGAAAAAGTCTATCGTTTTAATATATTACAAAATAATAGTAATTTTGATATAAAAGTAAATAAATCCAGTTTCATTGTCCTTCTAATACCTATTTTAATGGTTTCAGCTCCTCTTGCTTTTAATTTTAATACTGTAAATGCGCAATTAAATCTTGATGATTTCATGAAACAGACTCAGGATAACATTCAATCAACCATTGAATCTAGCAATAATGACAACAATTGTAATAATAACATCTCAATTCAGTCGCAAACTAATGAAAATGGTAAAACAACCAGTACGACCAAAAATACCTGCGATGATGGAACAACTACTACTACCTCTACTAACAACGTTAATTCTGGATCTCCTAAGGCTGATCTAAATGGCACAATTGCGGGTTCAGAATATAATCAAGATAGTGGTGTTATAATAAACAGTCTATTCGGTAACTGGTCTTTAACCACTAAGGATAATGGTTCAAAGGACTTTAATGCCAGTTTTATAAAACAGCCTGTTTATTATAACTTGTCTGAAACTATTACCTCTGAAAATGATACTACTGCAAACAACAACAATAACAACGGTAGTACACAATTAACTAATAATAATAACGACATAGGCAATACAACCTCCTATCATTTATCGAATTTTGTGGGGAATTCTGTACAGCAACAGAATGAAGATGTAACGTATTCCGGTAAGATAGATGTTGTTCAAGAAATGAAGTCAAAGAATGCGACTATTTCCGATGAGACAAATAACTTTAAGGGTGTTGGTGTGACGATATCAGTTATCGACAATAGAATCTTGTTTATTAATTTCGACAGTCAAACGCCTTTATTCAACGAGTTTGTGAATATACCTATTGTTGGTCTCGTAAGATAATAGATTGCTAATTTGAGTTTAACCGGTAGACTATTTCATCAGAGCATCATTATAATTTCTTTAGTACATTTAGGTTTTACCTCTTTTCTCGATATTATTATAATGAACCATAAAATACCTGATTACGCTAGAGTTTGTTTTACAAAAGTGTATAAGTAGTATGTTATCAAATATTAAGTAGTAATCATGTCTCAGAGTAATACTCTTTCTTTAAAGGTGCTTGAAGCTTATACACGAGATGTTGGCCGTGGTGTTGCTAGAATTGATTATGATTCTATGGATGCTTTAAGCGCGTCTACAGGTGATGTCGTGGAAATTAGAGGTAAACGTAAAACAGTTGCAAAATGCTTACCTCTGTATCCTTCGGACGAAGGTAAGGGTATAATCAGAGTTGATGGTCTGGTTAGGAATAATGCGGGTGTAGCTATTGGAGACACTGTAATTGTTAGAAAGATTAAAGCTGTTCCTGCAGAAAAAGTCATTGTTGCACCATTAGAAGCTATTCCTCCAATTGATGAACGATATTTAGCTGATGCTCTTGAAAGTGTACCATTAATCAAAGGTGACAATGTGATGGTACCATATTTTGGCGGTAGACTTACATTTCAAGTCATTGGTGTCACACCTGGCCCCGGTGTTGATGCCGTTTTAGTTACTCAAAAAACTGTATTTCATATAGCTGAACGTGGAGAAACTCTCCGTGGAGTACCACAAGTAACATACGAAGATATTGGTGGCTTAAAAGAAGAAATTCAAAAAGTTCGTGAAATGATAGAACTGCCATTACGACATCCCGAAATATTTGAAAAACTGGGTATAGAAGCACCAAAGGGAGTGTTGTTGTATGGACCTCCAGGTACCGGTAAAACCTTGTTGGCAAAAGCAGTGGCCAATGAGAGTAATGCACACTTTATCAGTATCTCTGGTCCAGAAATAATGAGCAAATTCTACGGTGAATCTGAAGCAAGACTGCGTGAGATATTTAAAGAAACCAAGGAAAAGGCTCCTTCTATAATATTTATAGATGAAATAGACTCTATAACTCCAAAGAGAGAAGAAGTAACGGGAGAAGTTGAACGAAGAGTTGTATCTCAGTTATTATCTTTGATGGATGGATTAGAAGCAAGAGGTAAAGTTATAGTTATTGCTGCCACAAATAGACCCAATGCTATCGATCCAGCTCTAAGAAGACCTGGTCGATTTGACCGGGAGATTGAAATCAAAGTCCCTGATAAGCGTGGTAGATTGGAAATTCTACAAATTCATACAAGAAATATGCCGTTAGAATCAGATGTAAATCAAGAAAAGATAGCATCTGTAAGTCATGGTTTTGTTGGTGCAGATTTGGAATATCTCTGTAAGGAAGCTGCAATGAAATGTCTTCGACGATTGTTACCCGAACTTAACTTGGAAGATGAGAAAATTCCACCCGAGACACTTGAAAAATTAATTATATGCATGTCTGACTTTGAAAATGCCCTTAAAGAAGTAATGCCTTCTGCCATGAGAGAAGTTTATCTAGAATCTCCTGATGTTGAGTGGAATGATATAGGTGGATTAGATGAAGTTAAACGAGAACTACAAGAAGCAGTAGAATGGCCATTAAGGTATCCTGACCTTTATACCAAACTGGGTCACTCTGTACCTAAAGGAATCCTGATGCACGGTCCATCTGGTACCGGAAAAACAATGCTTGCCAAGGCAGTTGCTACAGAATCCGAAGCCAATTTCATCAGTGTGAAAGGACCAGAATTATTGTCAAAATGGATAGGAGAGTCTGAAAGAGGGGTTCGGGAAATTTTCCGACGTGCAAGACAAGCCGCACCATGTGTTGTTTTCTTTGATGAAATAGATTCCATTGCTCCTATCAGGGGAATGGAAGGTGTTAATGCTGGCACTGAACGGATGGTTTCTCAACTACTAACAGAAATGGATGGAATTCAAGAATTAAACGGTGTAGTTATAATAGCAGCAACTAATCGTCTGGATATGATTGACAGCGCATTACTAAGACCAGGGAGATTCGACAAGATAGTCTTTGTTCCAAAACCAGATATAAGTACAAGGTTAAAGATCTTGGAAATATATGCAAAAGAAAAACCATTAACAGGTGATGTCAATTTACAGAGGATTGCTGAACTCACTGATGGGTTTAGCGGAGCAGATATGTCTGCAGTTGCAAATACGGCGGTTTCACTCGTGTTACATGAGTATCTTCAAAAATATAGTAATCCTGAAGACGCTGCAAAACATGCAACGGAGGCACATGTTACTATGAAGCATTTCGAAGATGCTGTTAAAAAGATAAAAACTCAGAGAGATATGAAACCCGGGGAAAAGGTTACGCTTTCTCAATACCGATGATAACCTACCTTTCCATCCGTATTGTTTTATTTTCCTCTGGGGGTTTTACTCATAGCTTTTATGCATAGCCTATAAACAAAAATTAAATAAACTTCTTTTTAGTAGTTTTTACTATAGTTGTATTATGAGTCCATAGATTCTGGGAAAAAGGAAAGTCTTGCTATAATAGATCTTGGTTATAATTCTATAAAAATTTCTACATACAATATTTATAAAAATGGGCATTACAAGAAACAGTATCAAAAACAGGATTACGTTCAAATCGGTTCAGAATTGAATAGTAATGACAACATCATATCTGATAGACATATTGATCGAACAATCCAAGCACTCGATAGTTTTAAAAAAGATTTGAAAGAAAAGCATGTAGGTATAGTTATTCCAATAGCTACTAGTGCAGTAAGAGATGCAACTAACCAGAAATTCGTAGTGGATACCTTAAAAGACAATACTGGATTTCTATTTAATATTTTATCCGGCCCAGAAGAAGGGTTCTTTTCATATTTGGGAGCTCAATCCTATATGCATATCCCTAATGGCATATTCTTTGATCTCGGTGGTGGTAGCCTTGAACTGATACATGTTCAAGATTTTAAGATAATAAAAACAATTTGTTTGGATATGGGTGTTTTGAGACTAGCTGAAGAATTCGTAAACCGTAATAGTGTTATTGAGGAGAGGAAGCGCTGGCCCAATTTCCGCTATAAAGGATTAGAAAAATCATTGATTAAAAATATCCCCTCAACTGATCAATTGAGTTTGGAAAGGCCGTCAGATACAAAACTGGTTGCAATAGGCGGAACGAGTAGAGCGATTTACAAGTTTATGTCAAAAATAATAAATTTAGCCCCCTCTGTTTATCATGGTCACTCAGTACTTGATAAAAGAGTGATAGCTCTTGCAAATACTATTTTTCAAGGACTGTCTGACGATGAATTGTCAAATTTAAGATCCATCGACCCCGAAAGAGCAAAAACAATAACGACCGGTAGTTTTATCATAAAAACATTGATGAATAAACAAAAGTTTGACAATTTATTGGTATGTCCTACTGGGATTCGGGAAGGAGTGGTGGAATATTATCTTTATTTTAAAATGGATAAAAAATATCGTAACAGGAAGAAATTCATTAAAGTAAATTGCGAGCCATTTTTTGCAATTGAAAGTACTAGAAAAAATACTTCTACAATCTCTGATTCTATTTTCTCTTTGCCAGAATCTGATTCTTATGTTTTTCCAAGGAAGCTCAACAGTATAAAAGTTGACAAGTTAAAAGATTAGTACAACTTTTACCCCTAACCTGATTTGGTCTTGTTCAATAAAGTTTGTTAAATTATACAATTTATAATAATCTCTATACTAAAATTTTACAATGGACGTTGAAGAAAAGATTCGATTAATAGAGATGCCTCCAACAGAAGAAATAGTGGCACCAAATGAATTGGCTACATTGTTTGAGACCAAAACAACTCCTAGACATTATATAGGATTGGAAATTTCCGGAAAATTACATTTAGGTAGCCTTATAATTACAGGTTTTAAGATCAATGATTTTATCAAGGCCGGCGTCCAAGCTAATGTATTTCTAGCTGATTGGCATACTTATATTAATAACAAACTAAATAGTGATTGGGAATTAATTTCAAAAATTTCGGATTATTATGAAAAAGCATTCAAATTTTTTTGTCCTGGAGTTAACATTATTCACGGGACCAAGCTTTATGAGGAGACCGATGATTATTGGAAAAATTTTGTACTTTTTTCAAAGCAAATTACGCTTGCTAGAACATTGAGATCATTAACCATTATGGGAAGAACAGAGAAAGATTCACTTGATTTTTCGCAACTTCTTTATCCTTCTATGCAATCTGTGGATATCAAAGCCATGGATTTGGATATTGTTCATGCAGGAACCGATCAACGCAAGATTCATATGTTGGTGAGAGAAGTTTTTCCAAAGTTAGGTTGGAAGGTGCCTATTTCCGTTCATCATCATTTATTACCTGGTCTATCTGAACCTATTCCTACCAGTACCACTGCGGAACCAGATGATGGCTCATCAGATGATGATAATAAAATTTTTAGTAAAATGAGCAAGAGTAATCCATCTAGTAGTATATTAATTCATGATACTCACGATGAGATTTATAGAAAAATAAAAAAAGCTTATTGTCCCACGAAGATCTCATTGAACAATCCAGTCTTGGAGATCATTAACTATGTATTATTCCATCGTTTCGATGAATTTGTATTGGAGCGCCCACAAAAATATGGAGGGAACATATCATACTATTCGTACAATGATCTCAAAAATGATTACGAACAAGACAAGATACATCCAATGGATTTAAAGGAGGCAACTGTCAGATACTTGGACAAAATTATTTCCCCTATTAGAAGCTATTTGCAAAATGACACTCCCATTGCCCTTTGATTACTCTTCGTTTACCTATTTACATTTGATTTAACCCAAACTACCAACTAGATTATATTTTATTTGACATTTGTGTTCATTTTTACAAAGGTTTTAATCATTTTATTCTTTGACGCCCGGGACAATATCTTCCACCAATCAGTTGTGTTTATCTCTAGGAGTTCACTTGAAGGCACGAATGTTTAGTCTTGTGTAATCAATATTATAGTCATTAGGGACTTTGGTTAATCCTTTTGATGCTCCTCTTATAATATTTAAAGAAACAATCTATAAAAGAATCTATGATTTGATTATTGTAATCAGGAGGCAAATATGATAAATATGGTTTCAATATCATAGTTTTTATGAACAGTTTATATTCTTCAAAACTTGAAAATTTCGCCATTTTTTTTGTTTGACCAGTTTCAATTTTTTTAAACCCCACTCTTTCCATCATTGAATATGTCTCCTCGGCTGAAGGAAAATTCCACGGATCTTCCCAATCCTGAAAATAGCCTTTGAACGCATTGCTTTTTCTTGTCAAATCTAATATTGGCTGGACTGTTCTTAGATTTCCTTTACCACCACATTGAATTAATATTTCTCCGGATTTCTTTAGTAGTTTCAAAAAGTTGCTAAATAGACTGTAATGATCTTTTATCCAATGTATTACTGCATTAGAAAAGATAATGTCTACTGGTTCTGGTAGTTCTACGGTGGATAAATCGGATTTGATAAATATTACATTTTCTTGATCCTTTAGATTTAACTTTGCGTTTTCAATCATGTTATGATCCAGATCGATAGCATAGATTTTACCCTCTTTCAAAATGTTTGAAATGATTTTAGTAACCCTTCCAGTTCCACATCCTGCATCTACTAATACCTCATTTCCCTTCCATTTTCTTTGAGATAATAGTTCTATTGCCCAGGTTTCTTGTATGGAAGAAACTTTGTGATAATTTTTCGCATCCCATTTCCCTTTTTGATGTGTTAAAGACGTCATTTGGTATAATTTATAACACTACGTAATTTCATTCTTAAAATTTTTTCTAAACCATTTTATAGGATCAAATATTAAATTCTCATATTTATGAATACGAGGGTTATATATGCAGTTGGTTTAGGTATAATAATTATTGGAGTAGTTTTTTACTTGTTTAACATAGGGTTTTTATCTCAAAATTCAAAATCAAATAATAATCCTGAATCAGAAGTCAATGGTACAAATAATATATCCACTCTGCCAAATCAATCTTTGGCATCTGGTTCTCCAGAAAAGACAGAACTAACTCCTCAGCAACTCAACAGCCAGAATTTATCTTTATCAGTTGATTCGGTGAAAGTTGTACAAGTAAATAATGAATCTCAATTGGAAACTGTCTTCAATGTATATAATCCAAATAAGGGGGCTGCAATCCTTGAAACTGTTACCTATAATGTTTATCTTAATAATGTAAGGATAAGTTCTGGAGATGTAGGATCTAGAACAGAGGGTTTTGTAGATTCTCTTGAATCAGTGTATACAATAATAGGAAATCAGTCAATAGCCCTTCGTGATAGAGAACCCTTAACCGAAGATGGAACTTCACTTTTTGATTCTCAAGGAAAAATACTGAGTGCAACGACAGATAATTCTAGTTCCTCTACTACTTCAAGAGCGTACGATGTAAACGGAACTTATTTTTATACATTGAATAGGGGCAGCGAGGCACAAGTGAGAGAACATACTTTCAACTTTCAATATCCACTCAGTTAATTTCACCACTTAATTAAAGGCAGTCAAATTCACGATAAAAATAGAATAATATATCTGAAAAGCATTCTAAACGATTAAAATATAGATGGTTAAAAAACTAAAGGTACCTTTCTATTCCATAAGTTCCTCTAAATCGGAATGGACAAAGGATAATAATTTAATTCAATTTATGGAGAGAAATAATATTGATACCTTAGAGGATTTATTGCTGAAATCTATTGATAATGTTGAATGGTATTGGAGGGCTGTCAATGATGACCTTGGCATTCAATGGAGTGAGCCATTCAAAAAGGTAGTTGATGTGCAAAAAGGATTACCTTGGTGCGAATGGTTTGTTGGAGGAAAATGTAATATTATTAATAATGTTATTCAAAGTAATCTTAATAAACATCCATTTAAGACTGCGTTTATTTTTGTAAACCCTGATGGAATAAAGGAGAAGCTCACCTTTAAGGAGCTGGAATTAAGGGTAAACGTATTTGCCCATGCCTTACAAGATATCGGAGTTAAGAAGGGTGACGTAGTAGGAATTTATCTTCCTATGAGAATGGAGTCATTTGTAGCGATTTATGCGATTTCAAAATTAGGAGCGGTTCACGTCCCTATTTTCTCAGGTTTTGGCAAGACCGCGCTTGAACAGAGACTTGTTGATTCAAATTCTTCATACTTAATTACTAGTGATTTTTTTCATAGAAGGGGTAGAGTAATTAATTTAAGATCACATTGGGAAGATGTATTATCCAATACTTTTGTAAAAAAAATAATTGTGTCAGAAACAGGAGAATCTGTTTTCGATAATACCTTTAATGATGGAGTGTTTTCCTTTAAACGAATCTATAATGAGGCATTTAACAGATATGATTCAAACAGTAAATTCGAATCAGAGTTAATGGATTCTGGTGATCCATTGTTTATTTTATACACTTCCGGAACGACAGGAAAACCAAAGGGTACTATTCAGACACACGGAGGATTTTCTATTCTTTCCGCTCATCAATCATCCTACTTGATAGACCTCAAATCTACTGATATTATCTTTTGGTATGCTGATCTAGGTTGGATTACTGGTCAAACATGGATAATATATGGATCTCCTATAATAGGATCAACTGCTGTCATTTTTGAAGATACATTGGACTTTCCTTATGTGGATTATTGGGCAAAACAAATTGATGACCTGCATGTTACAATATTTGGAGCTGCCCCGACGGCGATAAGACAATTCATGAGAAATAATATTGATTTTTCAAAGTTTCACTTTTCTTCTCTTAGACTACTGGTTTCCACAGGAGAGCGATTAAATAAGGGAGCATGGGATTGGTATTTTTCTAAAATTGGGAACAATCGTTGTCCTATCATAAATTTGTCAGGTGGCACTGAAATAGGAGGCGCAATTCTTAGCATGCTTCCATTCCTGGACAATGTACCTACATCAGTAGGTATACCTGTACCAGGGTTGGATGTTGATATCTTAAATGAGCAAGGTAAATCTGTTAATGATGGATATCTCGTAATTAGGAATCCATGGCCTGGTATGACTAAAGGCTTATTGAATGATGATGAAAGATACCTGTATACATATTGGTCGAAATTTCCCAATATTTGGAATCATGGCGATAAGGTGCGAACGGATTCACAAAATATGTGGTACATATCTGGAAGGGTAGATGATGTCATGAAAATTTCCGGACACAGGATTGACCCTAGTGAAATTGAAGAAGTGTTAACAAGCTATTCAGGAATCGTTGAGTCCGCCGTTGTTGGCATCCCGGACGAGTTAAGTGGTGAATCTGTATGTGTTTTCTGTGTTTTAAATAATGTTGATATAACAAACCAGACAAACTCTTCAATAAAGCAGGATCTTGAAAAACTATTGATAAGCAAAATTGGAAAATTTCTACTTCCTAAAGCCATTTATTTTGTTAATGACCTTCCCAAGAATCGATCGGGGAAGATATTAAGAAGATTGATGCGTAAAAAACTCTTAGATATTGATATTTCGAATGATGACCTTTTATTAGTCGAAAACCCCGAATCCCTCAAGTCCATCTCCGTGATTAAACTATGACTGCATTGACACAAAAAATAGTATTTTCCCAGCCTTTGATTCTCCGTTTTGTTCAAGATGAATAATAAATAAATTTAGTGCTTGAATTAAGTAGAGTATAGTGTTGCCAGATCTTTATCTAGATGCTATCAAAAATAAGGAAAAAAAGCTTTCATCCATCCATGGAGATGAATATAACGATCTTCTAAAGATTGCCTCTGCAAAGTGGGTGGAGTATGAACCAATAAAAAAACCGGTCTATAGTGTGGGTATTGATAGCAGCTGGAATAAAAAATCCTTTCAGGGAATCGATCTGTTTGTTATTGATAGCGTCTCAGTTAGCTCACATAATAATGTGTTAGGATCAAGATGGGATTACGGGATTTCTAACATTACAGGCGACTCTCTAAGTGCTAGAGCTATGAAAATGGAAATCGATCTAGTTAAATCTGTATTGGATCAAAAACCAGATCATGTCTGTGTTGATGGGTCAATAATATCCAATTTAATTCATAACAAAAATGTATCTTATAGAGAAAACGTTCAGTCCCTCTTTGATAGTTATCAAAAGAGTGATGTTTTATTTGTTTCAAAAAATTCTACATCAAAGAATCAGTTCAGTGAATATGGCTCAAGAGCCGCCGATATTTATTATTATAATAAATTGGGCTACAAGACCGGATTTAGTCTTGCTAGTAAAAATAACTTTATCTCTGATACTTTAAATGTAATGGAAATATATGCAAGGCTTACTGCATATGTTCCGCTAATAAAGATTGAAATTATAAATAGACCTGATATTACCCAAACCGAAATTCAAAATCTAGTTGATGGTTTATGTTATCACAGTATCAAGGGATATCCTTATTGTTTAAAACTTGCCCATCAGTCATGTAAAATAACCAACAATGATGTAAAAAGACTGGCTAGTCTATATGGATTTAAGAATGAGTTTGGATCAAGAGATTCTTTAAACGAATAGCATCAAAAAAAAAAATGAACGTGTATAAGTATATCAAAACTTGTTCATCGTGCGGATGTTTATACCCCGAGAGATGGGTAAATATACAATATCGGCTGATTTCTTGTATCTTATTTGCGGATAATAATACACCATGCTATAATACATTCTAGAAGACTAATTTTTCAAATTCTTTAAGAGAAAGAAAAAAAGAAACGGTCATTAGTCTAGAATGTTTCCTCTACGATAATGAAAAAATCTGCATTCAGTATATAATAATTTACATTGATTATTTTTGGGCTCGGATTAGTTAGCGTTACATTGTCGAATAGCTCTATTAGTGAAAAAGCTAACATTTGCAGATTGTAAAAATATAATTCATCTTTGTATCATTCTAACCTTGATTTGGGATATACTATATAATTTGAGAAGTTTACTGTCTCTAAAAATGCCTCGGACCAATTTAGAGGTAATGCTACTCTCTATGGAGTGAACTCGGTAGTTGCAGTAGTAAACTCCACATCCGTATTGAGGAATAGTAACATCGCTTATATCCACGGGACGGCTCAATAGGCATTCAATGATGGAAACCCAATGGATGTTGATCCATATAAATTCGAAGCAATTGAAGATTACTATAAGGATGGCAGTTTTTGAGAATACGGGGGAGGGGAGGGGGACGATTCTGTTGACATATCTGGCGGCAAATTGTCAGAACTAATTAATATGGTGGGGGTATTCAAAGTTAAAACCAGTCCAATTGGAAATGGAACTTCTTAATGTGGAAATTAAATAGATTGATTTACAAAACCAATAAACTTTATTTTTTTTGCTCTGGATATAAAGATAAAACAAAAAATTTAAGATTATCAAATGGATACATATTAACTTTTATTTTCTTTAATATTCTTCAAAGTCGCCTTTTAAGCAGATACAGTAAATTATCAATGTGATGGAATTATCAGATAATTAGAAATAAGATTTTGACATTTCGCTTTAGTTCGTATGATTCGTAATCATCATAGGAAAGGTAAAACCTAATTACCGGACCAAGAAAAACGTTTGTTGAGATCTATATCATTTATGTATAGAACACTTATTTGCGTGAATAATATTTATCAAATAAGTTATGGGACGTTGGGATGATGGAAGGTCTCCTGAAAATGGTAGATCGGGCAAAAAGCGAAATATTTTAAAAATAATACGCAGAATAATATTTGTTGGATTTGCAGTGGTTGCAGCGGTTGTCTTATTCGTATATTTTTCAACATCAGGCTTGAATATCGAAATAATCCAAAGAGGAGGTCCTGTGGAGACAATAAGCGTTAAATTAAGTAACAATAATTTCAATTCTATCAATAACGTTACTGTTCAATTTGATAATGATCCAATTCAACCTTTAGGAAATATGGGACCATTTGCATCAATCTTCATAACGCCTGAAGGGGGCGATCCTGATTTTAAGAAAGTAGTTGTAAAAGCTAATAATGGACAGATAGAGGCAGTAAAAAATAGATAGTAATCCTACATCGAAATTACTTCTTATTCTTATTCTTATTCCTATTCCTCTTAAATTTCACTATTTTAGTTTCTTTTTTGATATCTGCTGTACAATATTATGCTCAAACAGTAGACCTTCTCTATTCAGAGGAAAAAATATTGTAGGCGTAAGTTAACGGTTGGTTATCTTTCAAATCTGCATTACTATTTATTCAAAATAATTTTTGTGTTTCATTTTTGGATATATTCCGACCACTCAAAATGATGATTGGATGAAAGGTGATAATTGCTAACATCTTAGTTAATCGTTTGATTACTAGGATCATGCCATGCCGTAAATGCTGTATACGTATTTTTGCCTGCAGATCTAAAATAATTCATCATATATTATCAGCAAGCTAATATCTCAAATTCTTTTAAACAAAAAAAAACAAAGAAATGAATAATGATTTAATTAGTATCCACACATCTTACTTTCATTATCAAATAGGGATATACTTCTTGAATCACATACGAGTTCTTCAATAAAAGGATGGTGTTCGATACTCTACCTGCCTCCAGAGGGTTCTCCTGATTACTGTAATTCACTAGATGAATTTGTAAATGCAAGTTGCAATCGAGGCTTACACTTTGCATCACACAACATCTTGGCTCATCTTTGCATTCAAAGAAACTATATACCGACACTGAATTGAATTGATTTACTAGTGGTAGTTTGCCATTCACTTTCTATTTCATAACTATTAAATGGATAAAGTCTATAAAAAATCCATACTTTCATTACAATTATCAATCATATGAGGTATTTTTATAAATGAAATATATATTAATAATTATTATGATAATTATTTAATATTAATTAGTATTTTTTCTAATCCAATGAAGAATACCGCTATATTAGAATTTGTTAGTCAAATTTTTCCAATCTTGATGCCGAAATTCAAGTGATATATATCTATGTAGAAATTAGTTACATTTAGTTTCAGCGGATTTAGCTGATACATATTAAACAAATTAGATATTTATTTTTCAGAAATTCCGATTTTATTAAAAAAGAATGTTAATTGATTGATGAATCAGTACATGCTAACATCCTCTTTTTTTTGTACTAACTACAAGTGGGTAATATTTCCATACTAGCTCCTGGACTGTCTGAGCAAGGTGTCAGTGAGGTAACTGTTCCAACTATTGGTTGTCCAGCAAAATGATGATCGGTAGCTTCATGATCTACTGATATAGTTATGATCTTGCCACCACCTCCGATATTAATTGTTGATTCGACGCCATCCCAGGATATTACTCCATTAGAAGCTACGTCAATTTCCCCATCTATGGTTACTATATTGTCAGCAGGTAGTTCAATTTCTCCGCTTGAATCAAAATTCAGAAAATCGTGAGTATGACCTGTAGTACCATTAAACCATGCCATGTTGGTGACGAAATTTATCATTTCACCATTTTCTACTATCATATTCCAATCTCCAGTTGCATTCCATGCACTTGATGATGTTACAATGAAGGAATTAATTTTTCCATTTGCTTTAAAACTATCAATGGTATCATGTTGTGGAATTTGAAACTGGTCCTGTACGATTTGTTGTACTGGTTCTTGGATTGGTTGTTGTTGTACTGGTTCTTGGATTGGTTGTTGTTGTACTGGTTCTTGGATTGGTTGTTGTTGTACTGGTTCTTGGATTGGTTGTTGTTGTACTGGTTCTTGGATTGGTTGTTGTTGCTCAGTAGTAAATGATTGGGTATTCTCTCCGGTTATTCCTGATTGAACTTGATTTGAATTTGAACTTCTAACATTGGCTGTGTTAACATTATCTGACTGCGGAGGTTCGTTAATCAAGGACGTTCCATTTACTGTGTTCGCATCGTTACTTGTTGTGAAATTACTACTAGTAGAATTACTAGTAGTAACAAACCCTGATCCTGTATTGTTCTCATTTACTGTTGTAATCTGTCCCCTAATGTTTGTCCATATAGGATCGTAATAATCGATTTCACCTGCTGAATCAAAAGTCCTATTGTAAGCCTCATTCGTACCAAAAAAATCTCCATAGAAGACATTTGTTGGACCTTCCTCAGGAGTGCCGGATACTATTTGATGATAAGCTGAATCTTTGTTAAGCCAAATAACAGTAGCCCCTACTGGTATTGTAATATTAGCTGGGTTTATAGGGTTTAGACTATCACTATTGGTCGCACCTGGGTTAATTGTAATTGTAAATCCTCCTTCCTGAGCATTTGCTTTTGACTGAGCAAAGCATATTGTGCCAATCAAAAGGAAAATTGCAGCCAAAATTAGTAATTTCATATATGTTCATTTTTAGATAAAAAGACGGCTATATATCTATGATCCTAGTTGATGTAGTGATCAAACAAACGACTCTTATTTCTAAATTATTTCGAATATGATCTCCAATCACTGGAGTACGTTACGGCTTTATTTTTTGCAAATTGAAGTCCATCAGAATAACGACAATTGTGAGGTCAAGATATCAGTTGATTTACATTTTTAATATGATATTATTGACAGGAGCGATTATTCAATGATCCAGATTATTTTTTAATCGTTCCTATATTTTAGTATGTAGGTAGAAGGAACCGCTCCTGTAGTGAATAGGGGAATAGGGACTATAAGAAATCATCGTTTGTTTAAATTTGGCCATAGAAATCAAATTCTATTCTTAAAGTGATTATTTTAAAACCCTTGATAGGTAAGCTAAGAATGTTTTTGCTTGGACCAGAAACCGTAATCGCTTCAACTGTGTTATCTTTGATATCCTCCATAAGGTCCACATATGCTGCAGACTTTATAGGATACTGGAAATTTATATCTGCAGTAACTGTTTTACCTTCCGTTTCATATAACCGTAGTATGACTCCTTTGGAGTCGCTTTTAAAACTAGAATCCTGTGGAGTTTTGAGTGTACTTAGAATTACATTCTTTGGTGATATAGACAAAAATGAGAAACCATTAGGTAGGTTTGTATCCAGTAAGGTGCCTGCAGGATCATGCTCGCTTGATTTGTCATTCCAAATTTGGTGACCTTTTTTTGAGAGATGAATTGCAGTAGGTTTCATATTGAAAGCGATGCCTTCTTTATAACTTGATGCATCGCGCCAATCTCCATTGTGGGGAATTAGCGAATATTTGAATGTATAGGGTCTCTTTTCTGCCGCATCAGGAGTCGCAATACATGGACCCTTGGTCCCATCTGCAGAAAGTGTTTCTACTCCTCTTAATAATGTGAGGTATATGCTATTGTCTCTAATTTCATGTGAAGGTATTCCAAAATGAGCAAGGGTGACGCCCATATCTTGTTCTTTGTTGGAAAAGTCTATCCATTCTATTGAAGGAAATGTACCACTGGGTATTTCTTTCCATTTCTTTAGTACATCAGGATCTTTGTTTAAGTAAAATAAATTAGTTGGTCTTTGGATAGCGCCAAATTGTGTACCGGTCCAGTAAGTGTATCCTTTAAATGGAACATCAAACTTGACCCTAATTCGCACATGAGGATGATTATTTTCTATGTATGTTGTACAGTCTATTCGTGACAATCCTTTGTAAATCGATATCTCTTTTCTCACTGTCAAGAAACTATGTTGGTAAATAATTGTAGGTAATTTTTCATTAAGTCGATATGGCCAACGAATGGCATAGTATTTATTCTGAAACACTATTTTAGTTCTGATCTTCCCATTCAAAACACTATATTTTTCTTTTTTGAATACTCCAAATGGTATACCTTCACCACTTTCTGATTTTATTATTCCAGTTACATCTTTATGATAGTACAAGTCTCCTAGTTCCTCTTCTATACGGACTTCATTGCCAATGAAATAAAGGCGATCAGCTTTCATCAATGTAAATATGCCAGTTTCCGCGTCAATTTCTAGTGTGAAATCGTCAAAAGTAAATCTTGTCTCATAGGATCTTGGATATGCAAGCAGGGGCGATTGATCCATATTGTTATTTTTACCTTTTTCCTTCTTCCTGAATATTATTTCATATGCGGAAAAACCAAGAGAAGGAATTCTTGCGATGAACCCTATTTGGACACTTTTTATTCCTCGATCTTTTTCATGTAATTCTAAATCTAATATTTCTATATCCACTATTTCGCTACTATTCACAGTTCTAAGTTCCATTATCTCAATTGCCTCATCAATATCAAAGTTGATTTTTGCTTCTACCCATTCTTTTATGTCCCATGACACAGAGTTGAATACTAGGATGTGATGAGCCTTATTGTCCTGTCTGAATAGTATTTTGGATATTTTAGTAATACATTCAAGATATGATTTTTTTAATGTATTCTCTAATTTATCAAATGTTGACCTCATCTCATCATATACTGCGTCAATACCAGTACCAGGTAAAGAGTCATGCATTGCAAAAAATAATGCTTGCTTCCAGTAATTTTTAAGGTCATCAGCATGATCATTTTCTTTTGATATCAAATGAAGTATCGAATTCCATCTTTCAAGCATGAGTAAATAGGTTTCAAATTCTTTGAAACCTTGTTTGATCCATGATCTTGTTGAGGTACTATCTGGGAATACGAATGATGCTTTTCCAGAATACATTTCCCCTTTTTTGATAGACATGTGGATGCTTTTCTCTTCTATTTCTTGTTCTAATGCCTCAAAGAATTCTGAGGGAGTCGATACCTTCATTAGTGGATTTTCAATGATACTTTTGGCAGATTCATTATACTTGTTGAGTGTGTCACATAACTCTGGCTGGGGAGGTGTAGATCCACTGCCGGAAGGCATAAGAACATGTCTTGTAGATGATTGTCTTCTAAGTTGCTCAAAAGTTTCATGTAAAAGTGATAGATCTAATCCGGCTCGGTAACCTAAAGGCATCCAGTGCGATAGAATAGATGTACCGTCAATACCTTTCCAATAGAATTCAGATACCAGTGGCTCTGTTACGCCCCTTCTGAATGCGAAGTACTTGTAACCACTTTCCTTTAGTATTTGTGGCCACTGTGCATTATAACCGAATTCATCTGCACCCCAGGCGACTATAACGTCTTTTTCGAACTTCTCCTTTACATAATTTTTGCCTTCTAGAATTTCTCTTATCAATACCTCACCTGAGGGTAGCATCACATCTGACATGAGATATTCTCCTCCTGCAATTTCTATTCGCCCATCTTTGATGAATCCTTTAATTTCTGAAAATAGTTCTGGATAACTTGTTTCAATATTTTCTAAGAGATATGTCTGTTCAATAATAAATTTAAAGTCTTTTTCATTTTTTAAAATTTCAATAGCTTTTTTTATAATAAAGTTACAATTAATATCAAAATTTTCTTCCTTACTGAAAATCCAAATAGCATCATAATGACTGTGAGGAACGACATGTACAATAGATTTATTCAATTCTATGATGTGTTACATGGAGATATGTAAGTCTTACCTACCATTGATAAATTCTATTGAAATAGAAGATTGTTTAATATATTGAGATGATCCTTCGTAAACCCTGTAATCTTTTTGAATTAAAGACAAGGTTCATATTATGAAATACAAAATGAATAGAAATGATGTGATTATTAAAAAAATTCTAGTAATCTATACTTCCATTTGATCCGATTTTTGATTTCCTTATTTAACGGATACTTTAGGTTTCATAGCTAGTTTGAATTGCATCCTACCCTACATGTAATTATTCACAATAAATACTTGAATTTGAGTTCCTTACTAAAGGAGTTTGTCTAGTAGAATTTTTTTTATAATTGATGTGGCAAAAAATAGGTATATAGATTACTCTATTACCTCTTTTAGTTTTGGAATATAAAGTCATGTTAATCATAATACATGTAAAAAAATCAAAAGTCTGTAAAAATGGCACATCGTAAATGGTGAATAGAGGTTTTATTTTAAATATGCTTGAACCTAAATTTATTGGTCATGGTCTACTTTTGAATTTAGAACTTTACACAGAAATGAGATGTAATAGCTCATATAACCCAGCTGTTACATCCCGTTTCTACGAAAATCTTATCGATAACAAAGTTTATGTTAATTAAATATACTTAAATTAATATTTATGCCCTATCATTGTTTTACACAGAATAATGGAATATGATAATATTTAGATATTTTTGTAGATGTTAACCTGTGTATAATTTATTTATGAACTTGATATGAGAAAGAAAATTATCATTGAATCAAAATAAATAATTAATCAACCTACTACTGTATTTTTATTCGTAATAAATTAAAATATAGAGGTTGGAGGTGGCAAATTATTGAAATAGAATCCATTGATTTTGTATTATCTCATTTTAGAAGTCCTATTGCTAAATTTCCACGCAAAATGATGACTTTTAGTTCCAATGGACTGATCTCAATAAATTCAAAGGAGGAGATATTTCAAAGGTGTAGAGAAGCGAATTATAAAGAGTGTCTCATAAATGGCTATCCTGAAATTTTAGAAAATAATGGAATTCTTATCCAATCGCCCAATTTGATTCTCATTAATATGGACCTTTCCCTTTGTACAAGCTGCCTATACCCAATTAGGAAACTCGACTATCTCTTAAAACAAACATTAAAGCGAATAAAGGAAGTTATCGATGGTCAACCTACCGTGTTGTGGACACGGCAATGGTTATCATATTTATTTACCAGTACAGATCCCGATCCTGGATAATGAGGTTGAATTTTCTAAGGAAAAATTTCAGAATCTATTTTCACTGAATAATAGATACCATGGTTACTACGTGTCAAAAGTTTTCATGCAATTTGCTGAGAGATATTTGACTGGTGAAAAGTCTGATCTTTTACAAAGGCGCGGATATACCAACTGTGTGGTTAGAATCCCTGATACTCATAACATACATAGTATTCTTAAAAGCCTGAGTTTAGAAAAATTACGGGTTAAGATCATCCGGGAATGGGATGGAAGTATAATTGATATTAAACCATTAATACCCGAGTTTAAGGTATAGTTAAACCAACAATGGTCTATATAAAAAATTTTAGATATGGAATTTTTAATAAAAAAATTCACATCAGTTTATAATAGAGGTAACATTTCTAATTCTTCAACTAAATTAATTAAAGAAAGAGTGAATGATAGAAACAATCCAATTCAAACCTATTTTCCTTTTTCAGAGTCCAAATGCGTTATTTTCACTGTCCAAAAACATTGCAAAAAACCCAACAGGAGGTATTTCTGTTTTATGCAATGTAACTTTACCACCGGAATGATTTATTTTTGAAATATATTCATCTATCGAGTTGACCAAAATATAGTTTGTAACTGAAGGTAGTGAATCACGTTTCATCATTCCTCCGGTAATACCTTTTCTGCCATTTTCATCCTCTGTTTCACACATCCATAATTCGACCCCTTGAATTTACTTCTGTTTAATTTCTTCATATCCAATCCAAACACATCCTTATAGAACTGTTTAGCTCGACCTGCGTTATCAATAGGAATATCAAAATGATATAGGCTGGGCATGGTTGTAGATGTACCTCTACATATTTAAATCTGATAGGCTTATCCTTTTGAAAACTCCATTAGATAAGGATTCTTTATAACAATAATTGTTTGGCTTGTATTAAACAACTTTGAACAATATCCCAACTAGATATAGATTCTATGACGTATTTGTAAACTATGATCAATTCACATCATAAGCAGCAGCAGTCGCTGCAAAAAGAGGGGAAGAAAAAAAATTTGAAATTTAAGCTGAAAAACAATAACATGAATATGTGCTATTTATTAATTCTTGTATTCCCCTTTAGCAGACTTCATTTGCTGTCACGAAAATAAGGCAACACATTATTACAGACTTGTTGTATAAATTCTACTTCGTCAGGACTAGTGCTCTGTAAATAAATTTGTGTATAACCTACATCAAAATACTCTTCGAGTGGTTTTATCAAATCTTCTATCGAGGTGACTATTAAAGTAGATTTTCTTAATTTTTCATCAGAAACCTCTATCTCAGCTTTTTGCTGTAATTTTATAGGAAATATCGGTATTAAAAACATTTTCTATTTCTGTAGTTTTCCAAAACTCCGAGGATTTGAATGCTTTATCATAGTCTTCAGAATAGGAAATTCTAGGCTTGCCTATTTTTTCAAGTTCTTGCGGGTCTTTACCTGCTTCGAGAGCAGCCTTTTCAATTTTATCAAATACCTCCCTAACTTGGTCTGGTTTTGAGATTGTTATCAGACCATCAGTATAGACTGCAGCAGTCTGGATCGCCTCAGAACCTGAAGCGGCCATATACAAAGGAATGTTTCTAGAAGAAGGAGGTGTATAAAGTTTAGCTTCTTTTGTTTTAAAATATTGTCCGTCAAATGTGATAAAATCGTTACCTGATGTACTGCTAGAATTAGACTGGGATTCATTATTCTTTTTTTGCTGGCTATTTTGGTCTTTATTCCATAATTTCTTATTATTTGTAATGATTCAATGGTCCTCTCCAATCTGATTTTAGGAGAGGGCCAATCAAAACCAACTGAAACTTCGTTCATTGCTTCTCCAGTTCCTATTCCAAGAGCAATTCGTCTAGGATACAACACATCAAGAGAAGCAAAGGCTTGAGCTACTATTGCAGGATTATATCTAAATATTGGAGCAGTAACTCCGGTAATAAACTTCATGTTTTTTGTTCTCTCGGCAGCAGCTGCTAACCAAATCCAGGTAAAGATTCCGAATCCGCCATCATGATGCCAAGGATGAAAATGATCACTTGTCATAGTCGAAGTAAACCCACCTATTTCGGCCTCAAGGACAAATTTACATAAATCCTGCATTGAGTATTGCTCTTGAGAAGCCCAGTATCCCATAAATTTCATAATAAAATTTATTCAATATAGTATTTATCGAACATACCAAGGACTATGAAATAAAATAAATAAAATAAATATCCCGCTCTATTTCTGTTTAATTGATTGATGTATATCAAGTACAGTCTTCTCTGTTTTTTGAAGTTTCTTATGCAAATCAAAAAATGTGAATCACAATAACTCCAATCAAAAAAAGCAAATTATCGTTCTATGAGATGCAATGTGATGCAGTATAATGAGAATGATTTTTTAACATCCTATAATAGTTTTTGAAATCAGAAATTTATCAATTGCTAAACAAAAAAATCAAATAACTCCGATACTATATCTTTAAAAGTCATCGAATCGTAACAACAATGAGTTCTGTGTCAAGAAAACCTCCAAAAAATGATGTGACTACTATTTTAACAGATAATAACCGCAATATTGTAAAAATAGATAATAAATCTAGAAAAAGTCCCGATAAACAATCTGTAAATAAAGTTAAATACTCTTCCATAATCGATAACAATAACGCTAATGGAAATTACAGTAATTACGATAGCACTAATTTTGAAACAAAAAATAATGAAATGGGTATAATCTCTGTTCTGGATAAACTAAACCTGAAAATTATAGAGGAACTACTCAACAATGGGGACATAAAAAGCTCCGAGATTGCATCAAAGCTAAAGATTCCTCTTTCTACTGTACAAAGAAGACGAAGGAGAATTGAGAAAACGATATTCAGGAAAAAGTATGAATTGAATTTGGATCAGATGGGATTTAGAAATGCTCTAATATTTGTTGACGTTCTAAAAGGTAGAGCAAAGGAAACCGGCGAAAAATTACTCAAAAGATTCGATAGATCTATTCTAAGAGCATCAACGAGAATAAATAGCTCTAATAATCTTTGTCTTGAAATTGTATATGATGATTCCGAGCAGCTTCACTTCCTATTAGAGGAAATCAAGGCGATGCCTTGGACTTCGAATGTTGACTGGTCTGAACAAGTATATTCGATTGGTGATAATGTATCGAATATTATTAATTTTGCTTTAACACAGAAGTTAAAAGCATCAGAAAGGCAGAAAGTGTAGAAGGTCAATAGCAAAAGCTACATTACTATCTATAAGATTATAATGCAGAATATCATTGGTGTGATACTGTTTATCAATTTTTTATAGTAGATTCAATTAAGTATTATCAATATGATTTAGTGGCCAATTTCTTATAACTTTGTGATATAATATCTCATAAACTAACAAAGGATATACTTAAATCTCATACTATCTAAATATATGTATATATTGCCAAGGCGAGTAAAAAGGTTTTATACAAATAAGAAAGCAAACTCTCATCCTGAAAATATTAATGGTGATTCTATATCATATTTAAGATCCAAACCTGAATATTTATCAAGTGATGATAATAAGACGGATCTACTCTCGAATGCGGATTCCGTCCCTGTTATTAAATCTGCAGTACATCTGGATAATCTAAACCTGAAAATTATAGAGGAACTACTCAACAATGGGGACATAAAAAGCTCCGAGATTGCATCAAAGCTAAAGATTCCTCTTTCTACTATACAAAGGAGGCGTGCTACTTTAGAAAAATTTGATATACTCAAGAAAAACTATTCTTTGGATGTAACAAAGTTGGGCCTAAGAGTTGCTGAAGTCTCAATTAGTACTAAAAAAGGGAAGCAGTCGAAAAGTACTTGATGAGATTTACAATCGCCATAGAAAATATATAACTGATATGTCTTTGAGAGTGGGAAATCCAGACACAAATATTTCTTTCAGAATAGTATACAAGAACTCAAGTCGTCTATTCAACTTATTAGAAGAAATTAAGGGAAATCAGATGGTAGATAAAGTCGATTGGTCTGAATATATTACTGAGAAAAAAAATAATCAATCTTCCTTTTCAGATCTACTTTCCCTTTAATTTTTTACTGACAATATTTGATAATCATTAGATAGTAAAGCTTTGACAGAAGCTATTTGCATATTTGCATAAGAGAAAGAAGACGTTCTGATAATAAAATAGTTAGGTATTTTCGAATTAATCTAAAGGTTTTATAAATTTTTATGACGTCTCTACTCTATATAATATTATACATTCTATATTTCAATATTGATTTTATTTTTAGCAAGATATCAAAGTATCTTAAAAGAATAGCAATTTCATGTTGATATTGTATATACAAACAGTAAAAGTTTGGAAAGCTGCTTCTATTCCTAGTCATAAGAACAAAAATTTTAGTAGAATACTTAGTTCCATTAGACCATCTGCATTCATATTTTCTAATATTTTTCAAGCGATTCTATTCGTATATAGGTTGGAAATTTTTTTATAAAGGTATATTAATCAATTTATCGTAATAATAGTTGATAAAATTAAACAATGATCCACCTAGTACAAATATTTTATATTGTCAGCCATGAATAATAGAAATAACGATAATTTAAAAAATGCCGAAATTGTTGAAAATAAGTTGAAAATAGAATATACAATCTCACAGTCCAAAAAATTTTCTTTTCCAATTATTTGCTCATTGAAGTTTCCGTTTAATCTAAAGGATGATCAATTATCCGCGGTAGATTCATGGATGACAAATAATAATAGGGGAACTATTCTCTACAGTACAGGAACAGGAAAAACAGAAATTGCCTTTGAATGTGCAAAGAGACTAGCAAATCTCCATTTATCATCTGAAACTGCGGAAGCGCTGATTAAGGTTGATAAGATAAGCAACACCAATTTAATATTGGAAAATAAAAGAAATGGCGTTTCTAATACTAAAGAATTTGAAATAGCTGTTGCAGAAGGCAGTGGCAATAATGAACATATACCGTATTCATTCTTTAATATTTTATTTCTAGTGCCTCGAATCTCCTTAATAGATCAAACTATTGACAGACTAGTTGCATACGGCATTCCAAAGGAGAAAGTTGGAGCTTACTTTAGTGAGCGCAAAGAAAAAAAAGAAATAATGATATGCACATACCATAGTGTAGTAAGAAATCCACTATTGATAAGACGCTCTAATATGGTTATATTTGACGAAGTACATTTGATTAGAGATACATCAAAATCGTTTATCAAAATTTTTGACATGGTCGTCGAAGATTCAAAGAAGGCAATTTTGGGGCTCACGGCCACTTTAGACGAGAGAGACTTTAAAAATAGCACAATATTAGCGGTGTTACCACCTATTATAAAATACCCTATCAAAAAAGCCGTTAAAGATAAAAGGCTAGCAAAACCAGTAGTAATTCCTATCAAAGTTTCTCTCACAGAAAATGAACTCAGAGAATATGATATATACTCTACTAAGATAAAGAACATTTCAAATAAATTCAAAAGATATGACGTCGATTCAATGACTAATCTTTTAAAGAAAGGGGGATTCGCAAGCGGAATGGCGAAAGCTTGGTTTGCGAACATCCGTAAGAGAAAGTTACTGTTAAGCTATGCCGAAAATAAGTTAACTGAGACAGCAAATATAATTCAGAAAAAATTTCCTGATGAAAAAATTATGGTATTTAGTGAAACTATAGAATCAATTGAAAAACTAAGGGATAATTTGATGGCTCGAGGAATAGGATCAAAAATTATTGATGCAAAGGTAAAGGCAATAGAGAGACAAAGAATTCTAAATGATTGGGGCACTACTTTTAATGTTCTTCTATCAGTACATACTTTGGAAATAGGATATGATGTTCCTCAAGTCCGAATAGAGATCATTCTGGCTACTACATCTAACATAAACCAAATAGTTCAACGAATAGGTAGAGTACTTAGAAAATATGAAGGCAAAAATATTGCATTAATTTATGTAGTCTATGTTCCTGACACTAAAGATGATAATGTAATTAATGTGGTTAATAAAGCCGTGACTGCAGAAAACGATAAAATTAACATTATTAGGAAACAAAAATTAAAGAGAAGCGTATCTAAAAGTGTACAAATAAAAACATCAATATCATCATTACCATCGTCAACTCCCCTTAGGGAGTCAAATAATCCCTCCGTGATAACAAATTTGTCAAACAAAATCAAGAAAGGATCAAAAGATTCAATAATTAATAAACTCGATAGAATTGAAAATCACGAAAATAGAGTTATCAAAGCAATAGGCATTGTTGAGTCGAGTCTTAACAAAGCATCTATAATGGCTGAAGAAAATTTCAAAACAATTAATACAAAAGATCAAAAAGGACTGCATCTGATTGAAGACAAGACAACATCTGACAGTAGGGTATACAAGGTAAAGAGTTCCGTGAATAAAGACAAAATTTATCTTGTAAACTTAGAAAAACAGAGCTGTACTTGTGGTGACTTTATTTACCGACATGTAAAGTGTAAACATATTATAGCAACTGAAATTATTTCTCCATAGTTAGATGTATAGATTAGATTTGTTATATTATGATCAAAAACTAAGGCTGCTTATTATACTGTCGACTGTTAGCGATCGACACTATACTAAAAAAAGTAATTTACAAATAAAAAAATAAAAATAGATAAAAATTATCTATTTACAAAAAAGCAATTCTATCATATCAATTTATGAGCATTCCTACCTTGTTAAACATGACGCCCTACTAAAAATACTAAAAATACTACATCGATTATTCGATCTGTCTTTATATAAAATTTTGATTCATTTCTTCTACACATGTTGGAGAGCAAACCAAAAGCACATACTTTGAGAGGAGTTTTGTGTATTTTGAAAAATGTAATAATTTCAATGAACATTCTGAATATAACTCCTTCAGACCAATTGAAAAAATCGTTTATATAGATCTAGGGCATATTCCCAGCATTCATATAATAAATAATTGTATGTGAAAGGATTTTGAAATAAGAATGAAATTAACCAAAGACAATAAACAAATAAATGAAAATACCTTAGTAATGCAAGCAGCTATCTTTCAACCTATTCTGATAGCATGTATGACAGATATGACAATTTCCGATCTAAGTTCTGCTATATGCAGGACGTTACCTATTTCCAAAGTCTTGATAAAAAAATATTTATTTTACCTAATTGAGAATGAACTAATTTCCTACAATGGAAAAAAAGGGTATATACAACTAATGTAAAGGGGATTCATTTGTTATTTAGAATTGAACTAAAAAAATTTAACGAAAGATTGAATCTTGATGATATTTTGCTTTATGTTGAATAAACGGCGGAATATGTTAAAAGATATGTTTGATGTTGAACTTGCTCTGATATTATGAATATTTACAAGATTTGTGCGATCTGATATCATAAAAACAATGAAATTATTTTTAATTTCAGTAGGTTATTAATTATTAAAATACAGAATAAATAAAATATTTCAAAAGTTCAGTTAACTGAAGTCTTCAAACTAAAATTAAATAATGACAAATACGTTTTGCAATAACCATGAATGTGATATAATATATGTTATTATCTCAAGGAAATGGTTGAATAAATCATATTCGATATAAATATGACATTGTCAATCCCTGTTCTACTATTATCGGCAATAGTAATAGATGACGAAAGTAAACTGGCTTTGCTTTTTAAGACGTCCTTGGAAAAATCAGAATTTAAAGTCGTATATTTATTGACCCATTAATGGGGCTTGAATTTTTTTAAAAAATATGAATGATTTTTCATTATTGCTTACAGATTTTAGAATGCCCATTATGTCAGGAATTGATTTAGCTTGTGAGGTAAGGAAATTAAATGGAAAAATAAAGATTGTTTTGATTACTGCATTTATTATTGATGAATTACAAGGTAGTGAGAGTTATATTTTAGCATAAATAGTCTAGTTGTTCAAAGGCCCGTAAGAATCTCTGTTCTGAGGATATTATTACACAGACTCGAAATTGTCAAATATAATATCACCATGGATTTTTTCTAAGAACAGCAACTATATCCTCAATTTTATTTTTGTCATTATGGAACTTACTTTCCATTTCTACCTGCAATTGCATCATACTTGAAATTATGAGTATCAAAAGTAAAATAAAGAGCTAGCATAACAATTCAGATGATATAGAATGTTTTGATTTGATATATTTTAAATCATTTAGAGTGTTGTATTGCGTACTACTAATTTTAAGAATTCATAATTTGAAATGAATCAGTAATTTCGTTTACGACTGGTAAGTATAAACTATAGAACTCGTCTTGAGCTACAAACTCAACAATGTATATTTTATCATCCTTTATGGTCTATATTTCTGTGGCATCTTTACCGTTTTTGTAATAACTGTAATCTAAAAATATTTGATGAACTGGATTACGTGCTAAAGTTGCATTTTGATTCCAACTTTAAAGATCAAAATCATTTAAGAAAAGGAAAACGGTGTTTATTGCTCATGTCCTAGTTCCTGTTGTATTCAAAAATGTTTCTACTATCTGGGTAAAGATTTCAGGATACTGATACATCAATCCATGTCCGGCATCTTTGATTTGCACAAGCCATGCTCCAGGAACCTTATCTACAAGAATAAGTGCATTTCCTGGAGGAATCGCTTCATCTTCAGTGCCTGTTATTATTAGAGTAGGCACATTAACTTTTTGAAGTAAATCGCAGATTCCATGCCAATTATTAGAAAGCCAGTCTTCATTTATCTCAAACTGTTTTTTTACGGTAGTAGAAAGAATAATTTCAGATGTCTTTGGGATCATATCCAAAAAGTTTGGGTTTTCTTTAATCCAATTTTGTGGAAATGTAACTTCCAGGAAGGAATCGGCATCTTCTGTGCGATTATTTACAAAATCTGATAATGTATTAATTACTTTGGGTTGTTGAGGAATACCTTCCTTCCCACCACATGATGCACCATATAATATTAATCTGTTTACTTTTTCTGGATACGTAACAACCAATTGTTGAGCAACAAAGGAACCCATAGAGAACCCAAGTACATCAGCTTCTTGTATTCCTAATACGTTCATTAGACCCAAAGTATCATTTGCAAATTGTTTAACTGAGAAAGACTTTATACCTTCCGTAGTATTTCCAACTCCTCGATTATCAAAAATAATTACTTTATGGCTTTTTGCTAATTCCTTAAGAAAATGTGAAGGCCAGACGTCCATTACATTTCCACTCCCACTAATGAGTAAGATCGGGGGGCCCTTTCCAAATGTCTTAAAGGCAATTTCTATGTCCCCCACATCAACTTTTTTTGGATCGACTTTATCAATAGGAACGAATTTAGTATTATTATCCATAAGTATAATTTCATTGTCACTAGAAGGTACCATTTGGCCAATAGTAGATGTAGCATTTGATAATAGTAAATTTAAATTAATAACAAAGCTGGTCAATCCGACCACTATAATTGCTATGACCACAAGCAAGATGTGGTCAAGAAAAGGTGACTTGCGATTCATTAGATTCATTTGTTTTACTCTACACATATAATAATATTAATCGTCTGACTTCTCTACGATGGTAGAATAGATAAATATTTTAAGATAGAATTGATCACTATATAGGTAAAATATATGCATAGAAAGTGTAACTCTGTTATAAGTTATCTTGACATCTAATCAATCGCAACGATCAATAGTGGTCGTATACTGAGGGCCAAGAATTATAAATATATAAAAAAGGTTTTACATTTGAGAATTTTTTTTTGAAGATTGGGGTAATCAATTAATGGATATTCAAATCATGTAATGAAATTCTCATTTTTTGGTGCCTCGTTATAAGATTTACAATTAGGACATTGTAATATTATATCGCGATAATTGTACGTCATTACATTTTCTGCTAAAATAAATCCACAACAGCCACAAACGTGAGATTCCAGTTCGACCCCTTTAACTAATGCATCTTTATCGTTTGTACTAAAAATTATTCTTTTCTCTACGTTAGAAGGCGATATGACTTGAAGTTTAATTATTTTAGTCATATGACATTCATTTGCATTATCGTATATAAAATATACTAAATTTTCTTATAAGGAAATGTAGTGTACAATTCTATATTAAGGAGAACATTGCAATCTGTCGTCTTTATATAACAAGGAATCGATAATATTGATTTCATTTTATCATTCAAAAGGATGATTGATTGACTATGCAATAACCTGGGTTAACACCCAAACTAATGATGGATTAATGGGTGAATGGATGGCGGATGATAATAATAAGTGTCAACAGTTTTAATAATTGATTTTTCTATCAGTCACCTACTACTCCAAAGGATTATTAGTATGGCCCACGATTTTGTCTCCTTTGGCTATTGAACAACATATGCATTTTTGATGAATACATACACTAGACTCTTTATGTTCACATATTGCACAGAGACATTTTCTATCATATTTTGGTCCAGTTCCTTGATTTTTCGTTTTTGTAATGTATATCCAATATACAATTAGAGAAATTCCTGTTAGCATTATGATAAGTGATGGTATTATCGCTCGTAATGTCAGCAACAGTATGCTGAATGCAATCACCACGATTCCTCCAATTAGTGGCCAGATGACGGTACTATGCTTGTTGCTTATACGTTTGTTATTATCATTAGTGTTGCCTCCGGTGGCACTTCCATCTTTACTCAATTTACTTCCTCAACATTACTAGATATTTCAGTTTTATCATCTTTTTCTTCTTCTTTAAGTAAGCTCAAACTTTGGAATCTAGTAAAAGCGAATTGGTTCATACACAACTATTATTGATGATACTATTTATGACATACATAGTATATCGTTTAACTCAGATAATTTTAGGTTATTAGAAGAACAAACCATTCTAATAACCTCCTTGTACTACACAAGTAGTAGTTAGCTCAGCATAGATTTTATGCATATTATTTGTTTGTTTTTTATTCAAAATTTTTATCTCGCGCTAAACACCTATAGTGAACATGAAAAGACTACTTCATTTCATTAAGACTTTGCAAGTATACTTTTTTCCCATACTCCTTTTTATTGGATGACAATAAATACGATCCAATGAATAGTTCGAATATAAATGAGAATTCAAATCAGTCTGGGAGTCAAGTAGCTATTTTCCTATATCGGTCCCCTAAAAAGAACCACGATTCTTTGGTAAAGGTTAACAAACATTCTCATGATTTTTTTATGAAACATGGCGTATTAAAATTTGAAGTATTTAACTTAAACACTAGAGAAAATATGATGGATTTTGTAAATTTATCAAAAATCATTTCTGCTAATAATGACGAGGAGGTCTGGCTGGAAATACAGTCCTATAGAGATGCCAAACATGTACAGGAATTTATGAAGGCAATGGAAGGTGATAAAAGTGGAGACGAAATGTATAGGGAATTTATGGAACTTATTACTCCAGGTTCGATCGTTACTTTTGGGGATTTTAGTAAGTTAGAAGAAGTGTCTTAATGTCGTACAAATCGGAATTTTTTATCCAATATATACGATCCAAACTAGTTGCTACAAAAAAGCTATCATGTGAACATACTATTTACAATACAAGATGAATTATAAAATATTTCTAAAATTTTCAATCTCTATTGTTTTAATATCGGTTCAAACATTATATCCTGTGTATACATATACTTGAAAGTGCAGGTGTGGGGTATACGTATATCCTGTCATTCCAACTTTGGATATCTCTTCACCGGCATGAACCTTTTGATTTAATTCGACTGTAGATCTGTTGTAATCTAGGTGATCATATCGAGAATATTCACCATTTGAATGTTTGATTGCAATAAAATTAGTATAAAACCCGCGTGATGCAACGAGATCCAATATTAATCATCATGGTGTAGGTTACAACACCGTCTGCTGCTGCTAGAACGGGTGTTCCTTTGGGAGCAATAAAATCTACAGCAATCTGAAGCTTACTAATATGAGCAGGAGAAGACGACTTGTCTATTCTTTGCAACAGTTTTTTAGAAAAGGGATCATGCACATATTTTTATTACTCATCAACAAAAAAAATTCACTTTATGTTGAGTATGGCTTTTATACTTTAATAATAATATCTGAGCATAATGACTTGATATAGGATCCCATGATATCATTATAGTATATCCGTTTTTCTACATAGGAAACATTATAAAATCCAAACTCAAAGTGACAGAATTAATACGCACATTACCGTGTTGTGCGTTATTTAACTAGTCGTTTTGTTAATGATTTGTGGAGTCTTTGGTAGTAGTTGATGTAGTAGATGCGTTTACGTTTGAATCGGCTGTTACATCTTTAACATCTGCTGCTATTTGTCTTGAATTTTGCTCAAACGTTCTTGCGGCGTTTACTCCTGTGTTTGATATGTGTCTTGCAAAATCTTTTGTTTGTTGTAGGACTGGTTTCCATGCATCAAGGGTTGAGAAAATAACGTTGTTTGAAAGTCTAATAGCTGATACGGTATTGTCTGCAACAGTACTAACAAATGTTGAATATGCTTTAACTGCTGCATCAGGAGAATAGAAGTTGGTAACTAATCCATTAAAGGCTTCATTGTATGGCCTCCATGCTGATTGGAGTGAATTGACGACTTCTTTTTGAGAATCTATATATTCTTCTGATATCTCTTTTGCAGTTTGTAGTGATTGTTCTTGATAACTATTTACAATACTATTAATTCTTGGAATTTGGTTTCTTGATTCATCTATTGATTTTTTAATATTATCTTTGGTTTCATCAAATGATTGGTTAATGGATTCTTGGAAATCGATATTATTGTTATTGTAATTGTTAATGTTATGTTCATTGGTGTAACTTGAATGATTTTCTCTTGTTTCTGCTTTCTTTGACATAGTATCTATTAGATATTATACTATATAAACGTCGGTATCAAACGGTTTTTAATGCCTAATATAGACAAAACATGTCTGTGATTTCCACTGGCATAATGATTATAAATTTGCTATAAAGTATATTTTAGTATTATTTTCGAGATTGACCTCGTTATAGTATAAGATGTTGGACAAAATATACAAGTTTAGTCATTGGTGTTAAAGCTCAAATCTGACAAACTACTCTGTCTACCTAGTTCAGAGAGGGACTCTGAATTAAAGTTCTCTTTATATTTAATATCTCATCAGATCCAAACCCAATTTTAATTTGGATATTTCATTCTCTAACACGAGGGTTTCACTATCATCCTTAGAATATTTCAATAATCTTTCACAAGCTTGAATCTGACTCAGCAGCAATTCACTTTTATCTACACATAGACCATGAGAAGACTCGATGAAAGAATATGAAATACTTTTCCCCTTTTCCGTACAACCGCATGTTTTTGCCTCTACTAGATATGGTATTTCATTTTCAATAATATTCATCATCTATGCTGCAGCACCAGCATTAATAAGGTATAATTATATAGATATGGTAGATGCATTATTCTTTAATTAGAATTATATGAACTTTATATCAAGATTTTAATATAAAATTATGTATCTAACAGGTGTTACAATATTAACTTAAAGTGTGATCATTACTTATCCTTTCTTCCTCTCTTATCGCAATGGCGACGATGGATGGGGCTTCCTCTTATCTTCATATATAAAATTTAGTCATATTGTGGTCGATGGCAAAACAGTCTTTTGCAATCCTCATGAGTCCACATGAACTACGTCAAATTTTCTCATTCTATATTTATCGTCTGCCTATATCGTCTACCATGTATTTCACTATTGACCGGTGACAATGTTTTTCATCTCTGCAGTGACAGAGAAGTGTTACAACGTTGAATTTTGTCAAAGAATGATCCTGATCTAATAGTCTCTGTTCTTCTTGATAATAATTATCAGCATTCTTCTTATTGTTTTTAGCGATTCTATCGATACTTTGAGAAGATATCTTGTGTAAAGCCTTTACCGCTTGAGGATTGTTTCTTATCTCTATTTTAAAACGCCTTGAGTATTCAGGCCAATCTATTTTTTTATCTTTGATGTATTCTTTCCATAGGGGCTTGCTTGGAGCTAATTCTTTCCACCATTCATCCTAGTTTTCTTTTGCTTTAGGAAGATATCTTGGCCTAAATCTTGCTATTAGAATTCTTAGTCCATCTGACTCTTCTGTGGGATCTTTTAACGATTTCAGTTTTATAGAATTTGTAGTCATGAGGTATAGCCACTGTTTTTATTAAAGATAGGTTTTTTAAATATTATTTTAGTAATGAGGCATAGTTTTGATCATATGCTGCTTTAGGATATATTGATTCTTTTCACATGGGTGACACTAAACTAATTATCTCAACATTAATGGTGTTATTGGTGGCGTAGAATAATCAATCAAGTAAATTCAACAATTTCAATCCAGTTGGGGTCTTTACCTGACTCATATCTATCCAAGAGTTTTAATTCACCAGTTTCCTGATTGATTGCATGTACAGATACATAACCTGATTCCTGTCCTGCTGCAATCACAAAATTACCACTAGGATCAATGTTTATACCGCGTGGTATATTTTCAGTATCATAATTTCCGATGTATGTCAAATTCCCTGAGTGTTGGTCAACAGCAAACGCAGTAATTGTACTTTCAGCTCGTTCACTTACGTATAGCCATTGGCTATCAGGAGTAATGTGAATATCTGCAACTCCACGACTAGCGCCTTTTATATTTTCCATACCCGACAAACCATTTTCCGTCGCCGTAGTTGATGATTCAAGGCTTATCGTAGAAGGCATTGCTGAAATCCTCTGGATTTCAGTTAAAGTCCCTGTCTTGTTATTTATTTTATAAGAATACACCATCCCATCCGTTTCAGTCGATACATAAACAAACATGTTATTTGGTGAGAAAACAAAATGTCTTGGTCCAGAACCATCTTTAGTGTATACGAATGCCGGATCATTTGGCGTAAGAACTCCCGTGAATTCATCAAATAAAAATTGTTTTATCTGATCATTTCCCAAATGAGGAATATATACAAATTGATTAGATTGATCAACTAGGATTGAATGGGGATTGGGACTTGTAGAAATTACTTGAACAGGTTCTGATTGAACCGACCCATTGAGGCTTATTGGATTCACGGCAATTTTTGCATCAGTATATGATACTGATAAAAGAAAATGACCCGTTTGATCTACTGAGATGTATGCCATGTTATCGGGTAATGATACTTTAGAAAACTGGGTCAGGTTACCTGTCTCTGAGTTAATCAAATAAGTAATCACCGAAAAAGGTTCTGAACGAATAGATGCATACAGGAATCGATGATCTGGGCTCAATGCCATATGCTTTACATTTGGTCCAGCATCTACCTTTTCTATCATTTTCAGATCACCGGCTTCAGGATCCAACTGCATAACTGCAATATTTTCATCTTCGCCATTAGAAACATAAACAAATGTTCCTTCTGAAAAGGATTGATTTATACCAGTAAACAAACTTGGAATCATTAATACTGTCATAAACAGTGGAATTCTTAAATCAAATATGTCTTTTTTTTCTATCATTAATAAATCGTACTGGTATCTGTAACTATTAGTATTGAATAAATTTCTTACGCAAGCCGACTAAAATTTTCCAAGAGGATGCCTCAAAATCTAAGTAATTTCATGTCACAATGTGTGATCGGATTATATTTCCCCAGCGGCACGAATTTGATGTTGAAAATTAAGAAAATCGTCGGTATTGCTGATTATTACCTAATTATATATTGTTATATGACTAGAATGCTCTCCAACTAATCTGAATCTTATCTAATAATCTATATACTATCTAGATAATTATCATCTATCCTACTCTATATTCTTCGAATTTTTCTTTTTCCAATTAGTTCTCTTTTCGCTTAACTTCTCAAAATTTTCATATATCTGAGGCCTTGTTTCTCTCATTCCATCTACTATGGGTTTTGCTTTATGCCAAAAGGGACTAGGATTAAAAATATCAAAATACATGTCTGTGGATATCAAACCATGACTAATTAGGGTGCCAGATAACTCAAAGAATCCACAAACTGCAATAAAGTGCGATCTTTCATTTGATGTTCCCGAATATTTTTCATGATACTCTATGTAACTATTAGCATTTAATTCATCTAAAAACCAGAGTCTCGAATCTCTATGACTGTCATAAATTTTGTACAAGTCTAGAATTAGATTAGCTTGATTGTCTGAAGACATGTTTACTAGATGTTATTGTACTTGATAAAGATATGAACATGTTTTATTTATTATAATAATTTTATTTAATAATGAATTAGCTAAACCTTTATACTGGTTATATCAAAATGTTTCTAATAACTTTTCACTGCTTTAAAAGATAATAAACAAGTTATAAGAGAAAGAAAGTTAATGTCTAACATAGATTTTTCTGAACTAATAATATCAAAAAAGGGTGTAATTTCGTCGGAACGCCAAACTATAGGAAATATAATTGGTGAAAAAGATGATTCAATCATAGTTGAAAAGGATGGAATGAGTGAGCACATTTATTTAGTACCAAAATCGAAGATTGAAGCTTATGATGGTGCACAAATAATATTAAAGGTTTCAGAATCTGAACTAAAGACTTTTGAACAGAGAAGAGAAAAAGGAGCAGGAGGAGAATCTGTTCTGGATAGTATCACAGATAAGTTAGGAGATGTTAAAGACAAGGTTGTAGACACAACAAAGGATGTTGCCGGAAAAGCAAAAGATAAAATAGATTAACTGCTGTTCCCCAGATCTTTTACTTTTTCTTCATTGCTATTACTGCTACACTTACTATTACCGCCGCTACTTATCGCGGTGTTATTCTCCTCTTTTATTGGATAAGCTGACGTTGCCTTAGACACCACTTCATAATTTTCATGCCTATTGTCGTTTGGATCGCCTTCAAAAATGCATATGAGCCGATCACTGCATAAAGAGTTTAATATCCAAACTCAGATATTTTTAGTATGGGTTCAGATCCTGGATCAGAATTACCACAAGTGCAAGGTTTTTCACAAAAAGAAAATTCAGAACCGGGGATTCCAAGAGGAGAAAGGTGCAGTATTTGTGGACTAGTTGCTCGCAATAAGGTTGAACTAGATGAGCACATCAAACATGCCCATAAACAGGGAGATCCCAACAACCCAGATTATGTATATTCAAACGAGCAAAAAATTGATCCATTCGTAAAAACAGAAGATTAGTTTTTAAAAATAGAAACATTAATTTTTTTTTATAATTTATCTACGGAATGCGTTATCTCTCTACTTTGATCTGATCTTGTATATTATTGAAGATTATAACTTTTTCAAATACAACATCAAGTATTTGGCAGAGATGCTTCTATATGCATCATGTACAGAATTCAATGGAGATGAATGTATGTCAATATCAATATTTCCTCTATATGGGAATCCTTGATCATGTAAATAAAACATCGATGATTCACTAAAAAAAACGAGTATTACAATATCTAGATGCAAACGGCTTCATCAAGGTGGTGAATCGACCTATGCCATTATTCTATTCTTATTAAATTGTCAGTTAAATGATATATAAATCATAAATTACAAGTAACACTAATACTAACAAAATCTATTTAGAATTATTATTGAAAAAACCTTTCAAACTTAATTATACTAAAACAGAACATAATTTTCATTATGATATCTGAAAGGGAATCAAGGATCAGATTAGTCGAAGACTGTAAATACCTTATATCAAGAATACCCTTTGGAACATATAACTTAACACATATTGGAATTCAATTAACAATCATAAGGCGACAAGGATCCGATTGGACCAAGGGGTGGTTCAAAGAAATTCAAATCAATAAGGAACCCTTGGACAATCATGTTTTATTATCTATGTTTACTACTCCGGAGTTAATTGAGCTGAAGGTTACTCTAGCCAAGTACATCAAATTGGAAAAAGAAATGATATAGTCCATATATCCAGGAATCTTATTTGGACTAATTTTAGGGAAAAATAGATAAAGGCATAATATCTGTTGCCCTAGTGAAGAAACCGAACTTGCCTGACTAATCCATTTATATCGATACCGTTTTCATATTGTCATGTCAACTACTCGATTTAGTTCACAGTCACATGGACAGTTTGAATCCCAGGCTTACTCTGCTGCCGATCCAAAATCTCACCTTATCCCAACTACTATTCCGAGGCGCAATCCTGGTAATGACAACGTCCAAATCGAGATCCTTTTCTGTGGTATCTGTCACTCTGACCTACATCAAATCCGTAATGAGTGGAGTGCTATGCCCACTGTTTATCCATGCGTTCCTGGACATGAGATTGTCGGTCGTGTAACAAAGGTTGGCTCTGCAGTAACCAAGTTTAAGCCTGGCGACCTGCTGCGGTTGGATGCTTAGTCGACTCCGATGGAGACTGCCCTCAGTGCCGAGCCGGTCTGGAACAGTTCTGTCCACACATTACATTAGCCTATAATTCTCCAGATATGCATCTTGGAGGTGTCACATATGGAGGCTATTCTGACAGTATTGTGGTGAAAGAGCCCTTTGTTTTACATGTCTCTCCCAACTTGAATCTCGCGGGAGTTGCTCCTCTTTTATGCGCAGGGATAACAACATACTATCCCTTGCGTCACTGGGGGGGTGACTAAAGGAAATACAGTCGGTGTGGTGGTTTTAGGAGGCCTAGGTCATATGGCAGTAAAGTTTGCTCATGCGCTTGGTGCACATGTTGTTCTCTTTACTACTTCGCTTATAAAAAAAGAAGATACACTTCGTCTACGCCTAGACGAAGTGGTCGTTTCAAGCAATGCCAATTAGATGATGAAGCATGTAGGCAGTTTCGACTTTATTATCGACACGTCTCTGCCGAACACGACATTAACGCCTACCTACAATTACTCCGACCCGATGGCAATCTCACACTAGTCGGAGCACCTGACTCACTGCATGCAGTTTCTGCCATGAGTCTTCTCTTTAATCGTCGGAGCCTTTCTGGGTCGCTTATCGGGTGTATCTCCGAAACACAGGAGATGCTAGAATTTTGCAGCAAGCATAAGATCACCGCGGATGTAGAAATCATTCCAATCCAGATGGTCAACGAGGCTTATGAAAGATTATCGCTTCTCCATTGATATGACGTCACTCAAATCTCGATAACATGGAGTGGCCATTTGATTCTACACTGTGTTCTTAGAAAACTCGATAGGAATAATAATTTGAATTAATAATAACGGGAAAGAAATCATACATATAGTACCCATGTAGTATCTAGGATAATTAACAGAATTGAGCAAGCTGTAATTGATTTTAATTCAAACCTTTTCTTGTAATTTCTTAATACGGGTTCAAAATTGTATTATATTTATTAATACAACTACATGAGAATCTTTTTTTCATTTATTCTCATACTACTTTAAAATCCGGTGGGATGATGATTTTAGTTTTCTATACTCATCTTCTACCACATACTTTGTAATTGGTTAATTTATATCACTAATACTTTTTTTACAGTAGGGTAAAATAGGTTTAAAGACTGTTGAAGGATAATTGACCAATACGAGGTATATGAAATATGAATTATTTATACCAGCGATAGCGGATTCTTGATTTCACATAACAAACTGGATGCAATATTCTTCTCTATGATTTTACCATAACGATTTTTGATACAAGTTATATCGTTTATTATTAAGTAATATTTACTAAATTGACGGGTATTAATAAAAAACAAATTTCTATTTTAGCAGTAATAACAGCAATAGCAATTGCCATGACTGTGTCTCCTATTGGATTAAACTATAATACAAATATGGCATTTGCAGGAGGGAGCCATCACGATGATGATGATGACGATGATGGAAACAGTGCATCTCAAATCATCGCACAAGTTCAGCGCTCTATTCAAAACAGCCAAGTCGTTTCTGGTGGTGATACAATAGGCTCTGGTAACAACTTTAACTTCCAAAATCAAGAGAATTCCGGTAACAATGCTTTAGCACAAAGTAACGATGACGATGATGATGATGGAAACAGTGCATCGCAAGCAATTGTTCAATCTCAGTCATCAAGACAAAACAGCCAAGTCGTTTCTGGTGGTGATACAATAGGCTCTGGTAACAACTTTAACTTCCAAAATCAAGAGAATTCCGGAAATAACGCACTAGCCCAACAGTAGAAGTAGCCTACATTCCATATTTTTATATAATTAATTATTTTCTAGAATGTTATAGAAACGGTAGCACTAGTAAACACAATTGCAATCATAAACAATTATAATAAAACCTAGCAAATCAATATTATTTTGTCTAGGATGTTTTATTTAGACAGTTATTGAACCAAGGTGCTAATTCCTAGGTTAGTCCCAGCATTGATGCTTGAATTAGTTTCAATATCAAGAATTTAGGATACGTTATCATTCTTAAGAGTGAATCAAACGTTTGGCCTACAAATTCTATAAATAATTCTGTCAATATGCTAATGTAGCTAAATAAACTATTTCTAGAATGACTATTATTAAAAAAATAATAATATAGATATTGTCTTAGTAAGTTAACTAAATTAGCCAGATTCTTTGCAATAAATTCGAGAACAAGATTTTGATTGATTGAACTTTATTTAAGAATTAGTATTTCTGTATTTCTTGTTGTCGATTTAATAAATATTACTGTTATTCGTACCTATTGGTGACTGCTGCTAGACTCTTAACATCATTCCAGTGTTTCTCAAACATTATTCCTTGAACCAGAATATTGTATTCCTCACGTGAAAAAAATGCAAGTAATTGATTATTAACATCGCGGCTTACTTGTAGCATATATTTATCATCGCTTATTATTACCAATTCATTAAATTCACTTATCTTATTTGAATACATCAAATGGATGGGATTAATGCGATTGGTATAGTTTATTGCAGTAATCAATTTTATCAAATTTGAGTCGGTGTTATCAACTAGGATTTTGATTTTTACACCATTTTTTAATAATGGTGGAAAATAATTTACAAAATTGTTCTTACTAAGTATAATGCATAGGATCTTAGTAGACGATAATATGAGTAATTCCTTTTTACATGTAATTGTTAAAGTATCGATTTCATTGAGGAGTGTATCATAATCTGTTATTATCTTCTTACGGCCTAATCTTTTTTCATACTCTAATTCTTTTCTTCTTATTGATAGTGGAATTGATATATTCCACATTTTGTCGAAGAGGATTCGTTGTTTATCTACCAATGTTTTGGAATTGCTCCAAAGAGTTTGGTCTGGTTTGTCGTTATCTCTATGGAAAATATATACCATATATGCCCTATTGTCAAATATCCCAAAATTACCCTTTATGTCATCCAGACACCGAATCTCGTAGTATTTTAGCGAATCTATGGCATCAATGTTTTCTAGTGTTGCTTCAACGATTAATCTTATTCTAATTCCCTTATCCGTGATTAATTTTTCAACATATTCCATTCCTTCTTGAAAATACATTCTAGTAAAGTTGAACATATTTGCATCCCACACGGTATCATACCCTTTTTCAATAATAGTCATGGAGTGAAATACCATCTCAAGCATCATGTCATAATCAAACATAACCTCCGTAAGTATTGGATCATAATATTTGGACTCCTTTAACTGTCTAAAGGTAAATACATCCATTAACAGACTGTACTAATGTTTTGCAAGTTAAAAACCTCTTGTTTTAAGGTTAGAGAAGATTAGGTAGTCATTAATAATATACCGGAAATACTAATTCCTTAAATATACAAAGTAACATTATACCACATGTTTAGATACTTTGATACTTCTGATGATTCTCTCCTGCAAAATGACAAGAATCATAATAAAATTATTAAAAAGTTGAACAATCTTACAGAGGGTCTATCATCTGCAGATAAGAAATTACTGCTTAAAATGGTTAATGAAGTATATTACAAATATCAAAAATCTATTCAAACAAGATCAGAAAGTGATACTGAACTAATGATTTCAACAATAATGGCACTATTGGTAGAGCAGAATAAAGAGTTAAGTAAATTCAATGAAATAAAGACTACCTAACCTTAAATTTTGAAAATCTATAATCCAAAGAATTATTCAATGAGCCATTTAGATTAAAATGTCAAAGGTACGATTTTTAGGTTCGTTCAGCCACTATAAAGCAATTATATATACATATTTCAAATGAAATTCTATTTATTGACCTTCATCGAGTCTTTTCTACATTGGGATTTCTACTATTTCGAAAATAGAGTGTTGATAAAACTTTATTATCAGAACATCGATGTATCGGACCGACGGCTTTAACACGATATTAGTACTTGGGGTGAGTTTTTTTATTGATAATTGAATTGCATCTTTGTGGCGATGTAATGTCAATATGATGCTTGAGTCGTTTAGCGTCCTTCAAGTTCAATAACAAATATTATGATCAATAAAAGATATGTTATTTATCGTAAAATAGGTGGTAGATATTCTAATAACATTCATCGGACTTTTGGCCACTGTGTTCACAGTTGCAAGTACCGTTCCACAGATTAAGAAAGCATTAAAAACAAAGGATACCGAGGATGTATCAATTCGTTTTCTTCTAGTCTTGATTGCTGGGCTTTCTCTATGGGTTATTTATGGAATTGGAAGGGCGGATATTGTTATTGTTATTGGCAACTCTATTGGGGCATCATTAAACGTTTGGATGTTGGTTCTTAAGGTAAAATATTCAAGAGAGCCATTAGAAGAACAATAAATATAAGAAATGAATATTCTTATCTTAGCCATTTTTCCATCGTCTTGTAAATGTAGTATTAATCAGGATGTCCGATGCAAGGGATATTAGTAATAGATATCTTGCTAGTCTAAACTACTTATGATCAATTTATATAAAAATTGAATTTCTATTAATGAAGATTTAATATTTATATTATTGTTAAAATATTGATCCATAACTTAAGTAAAATGATTATTATATTTCTCACTTCTATCATATAATTTTGAAATATCAAATGAAGGTAATACTGCAGCATCTATTATACGCTAATGTCTTGAAAAGATAATGATATTTGCCAGGTTGCTTGATTTGTTTCTGATTGTGGTTATGATATCCAGATATGAGATTATTTCCAAACAAATAGAATCATCTAATATTTGTACTTTAAATCGTATGTTATTCATGGTTTGATGGTTAATGTGAGATAATGTGAGCGAAAGTAGTTATAAGAAGGGAGAAAGTGGAAGTAAGAGAAAATCGGCTATCTCGGCAATTCTAATTGGAATTGGTATTGCTGGGTTGATAGATATCATTATCTTTCACGCGATATTACAGTGGCACCATACCTCCTCTCATAAGATAATCCCAAACACAATTGAGTCTCTGCAAATGAATATTTTACATGATGGAGTATTTCTTGCATTCTCTCTAATAATAACGATATCTGGAATTATTATTCTTTGGATTTCCCAAAGTTCTAAGGATAAAGATTATTTTCTATCATATAAACGATCATTTATTGGCCTGGCTTTTATTGGATTTGGTGGCTTTAACACTATTGAGGGAATAATCAATCACCACATTCTACAAATGCACCACGTCATTGAAGTTGCGGATCCATTTATGTTCGATTTGACTTTCTTGGTCATAGGCGGATTGGTTTTCCTGGCATTAGGAACGATTATGTTAAAGTCACAAAAAGTTAAACTAAAAAATTGAACTTGTGAGCCGAGGAATCTTTAAACGCAATCAATGAATACGATTTGAATCAATAAAATACAAGATCTAAAAGATTAAACATTCCTTTTCCTACACATAAAGCGGTAGCTCAAAATGTTATATCCGTAATTGAACATAATATAGATTATAATGATATCAAATTTGAAATTTATTAAACCATTTCACCAAGGAATAGTCTTTAACAATACTTGGTTGATGGATCTGCTACAAAACGAAATAGACATTAATACTTTAAAACTATATCAAATATAGTGCAAAAAAATATCTTCTATTACAATAAAAAGGAAATAATAGAAGAGAAAAATGATTCAGATGGAGACCTACGGGAAAACTATAATCTTTGGATTGACATATCTGATCCAACAGATAAAGATATTACAAATTTGGAAAAGCAGTTTTCATTAAATAAGAAAGCATTAGATAAAATCAGACAAAAATCCAAAAAACCAGTGGTAAAAGAAACAGATCGCAATAGTAAATTTATTATTTTACTTGACTTGAAATTTAATGATTTACAAAATCTTGAAACTACGCCATTGTACTTTTATGTAGGGGATACATGGCTCATAACTCTTCATTCAAATAAAATAGACTTGCTAACAAAAGTAAAACTAATTCTCGCAGACAGAAAAACGATATTGGAATCTTCAATAGATGCACTTTACTATAGCATAATATCTAGTATTATAGAAGATTACGAACAACTTTTGACCGCAATCGAGCTCAAAGTTTTTGATATCGAAAAAGACGCACAATATAGGCCATCCAGACGGGTGCTTAAATATTTGGATACCTTATCAAGACAAGTTATTACTCTTCGACGATATTTCTGGGATGCTAGAAATATAATAAACTATCATGCTAATATGGAAAAAGACAAAGATGATATAAAATATCTTCAGATTGTATATAATAATATTAACCAGCTCATTGAAATGATTCAATCATATCAGGATACAATAAATTCTACAAGAGAACTGTTTTCAAGTAGTATTTCTTTACAGATAAACGAGACAATGCGGGTGTTGACTATTTTTTCAGCTATCGTATTACCGCTTTCGCTTTTGATAGGCGTACTAGGGTTACAAGGCTTTGATTTAAATAATTTACACACATTACCAAGATATCTAGGCTTTTTAGTGATAGTGATGTTAGCTATAACTATAATATCGTTATTTGTTTTTTGGAAAAAAAAATGGATATTTTCATACGAAAAAGAAGTTTTAAGTAAAGACAATAAAAAGTTAAATAAAGAGGATTTACAGTAATTTCAGCTATTAACTGTAATTATTACTTTTACCAGTTAATAAAATGCGATTACAATAGAATGGCATTTAATACCGGTTAAATTCAAAAATCAGTATTAAAATTTAGAAATTCTGTTACTAATTTGTTGGTTAATTTTTGCTCTAAATCTCAATAAGGTAAATGATTTTACGGTTACTATTCATAATAAACTTATTTTATCTGTCGGAAGATATAAAGTAAATAATAATAAATCATCATGAAAGCGACATGCAATTAGGATCTATTAAGCAAGCATATTATTTGAATTTACTTAATGCATTGTCTAAATGGTCTTAATAACTCTTTATCTAAATCATGTTTTACATGCTTTATTTATCATTTCTTTCAAGTCAGAAAAACGAACAGGTTTTTGAATTAACCTATCAATTCTAGCCATCTTAAAATCTATATGATTTTCTAAATCCCTTGTTTCAAAAGCAGTCATCAAGAAAATCTTGATGTTTGTATTTAGTTCCCTTATCTTTTTTGCGAGCTCCAGCCCATTCAAACTAGGCATCCTTAAATCAGTTATTATTAAAGAATGCTTATCCGATGTCTCTTTAAAATACTCTAAAGCCAGAACTGGATCCACAAATGATATAGTGTTAAATCCTTGCTGGTTCAAGAATGTTTTGAAAAGGGTTGCAAGTTCTATTTCGTCATCCACTACTATGATAGAGCGAGTAGCAGAAGACATTATTAATTTATTTAGATTTGTTTCATTTAACTTTAACTATTGCAAAACCTATTTATGCGATAGGTTTAAACAAATCAACACCACATTATTCTATCAAATTTAATTTTAGAGAAAATGAAAAAGTGATTGCATTCTTTTTTAGAAGGTTTATTTGCTTCAATATTTCTGATCTAAGGGTTTTGCTAAAGATCGATTTGCTAAAAAATTTGTAGATGAAACGATACCTACCACTTTAGAAGACGTGATAATAACTTGTAGAGAATATAAAAGATTTGTCTCTAAAAAACTTCTCTAGCGGATTCATTTATTGTTATTATTAGCACTGATATCTATTTTTAATATTAACATAACATATTTCAGCATCGCATCTATTGAATATTTTTAGACATCCATTCTTTAGCGTCCAAGATATCTAATTCTGTAAGATTATGACCTGATTGCTGCCATTTCAAAGTCACATATGCTCTACTTTTTTCTAGAATATCAAACAGGCTTTGAGTCTGACTTTCTGATACTATAGGATCAAACATTCCTGCAGATAACAGCACATTCTTATCCGATAGATCGATTGGAGAATTTGGTATAAAAGGAACCATTGCCCTAAACAGAATTGCACCAATTATCGTTTCTGGATATGAAAGCAGAAGGCTTGCTGCTATATTTGCACCATTAGAAAAACCTACTGCAATTGTCTTGTTTAGATCAAAACTGTAAATATTTGATGCCTCCTTAACAAAATCAGCTAATTCTCTGGTCCTATGCTTTAGATCCTCTATGTCAAATACACCTTCAGTAAGTCGCTTAAAAAATCGAGGCATTCCATTTTCCAACACCTTTCCTCGAGGACTTAATAAAGACGCAGAAGGCGATATCATTTGACCAACTTGTATCAAATCATCCTCATTTCCACCTGTACCATGAAGCAATAATAAAGTCAATGTATCTGATTGATTGTCTCTGGATCCATATGCTTTATCAGAATTGTCTGAGAGATGCTGCTGCAATGGAGAGGGGATGAAACGGTACTTAAAATCAATTTGCTTCATTATCTTTCACTTTGTAGGTATTATAGGTTTGATTAAAAGATGAAGATGATGAAAAAGAAAAATTGTCAAGTGATGGTGTACTAATTTTTGGAAGTACTTGTTCAAGATATTTGCGGCCCGGCTCTAACCATTCGGGAAGCAAGAGCTTTTGTCCCAGCTCCTCCAATTTTTGGTCTACCATAAAACCAGGCAGATCGGTTGCTATTTCAAATAGAATACCGCCAGGTTCTCTGAAATATACTGAATGAAAATATCTTCTATCAATTACAGGAGTGGCATCAAGACCCGTATCGACTATCTTTTTTCGCATATCCAACTGGCTTTCATCAGTGGGAGTACGCCATGCGATGTGATGAACAGTACCTACTCCCATATAACCCCGTTGAGTATAGGGTAGACATACGAGGTCCACAGTAGATGGAGAATTTAAAAGATCAGGTTCTCTTTTTTGCTTGTTACCATACAAATTATCTATTATTTTTTCTTTATCTTTGATTTCAAATCGAAATCTGTTTCCTTCATTCTTAGTTTTTGAGAAGCCCATGTTTTCAGTTAAGAGATCAGCTGTCCGTTCATATCCTTCCAAGGAAATGGTTGCTGAATAGAACCCTCTGGTAGCATATTCTTCAGGAATAGGGCCCATTTTCCAAACATGGTCTTTTCTTGTTTCGGCGTCCTTGTGTGCAACAAGTTCTATTTCCATTCCCTCTGGATCATAAAGTGTAATTACTTGTTCATCATTATCGAACCTCTTGGTCGGACCAGTATAACTAATCTTTTGATTTTTTAGTCTATAAGTCCAATATTCTAAGGAATTTTCTGGTATTAAAAAAGATGTAGTAATTACTTGGCCCGTTCCCCTAAAACCTTTTGGCATGGTTTGCCAAGGAAAAAAAGTCAGAATTGTACCTGGTCTACCTATATTATCTCCATAATAGAAATGATATGTTTGTGGATCATCAAAATTAACAGTTAATTTGACTAGTCGCAGTCCCAAAAAACCAGTGTAAAAATCAATATTTGTTTGGGGGTTACCTGCTATAGCTGTGATATGATGTATCCCAAGAATACCTTGGTGATTCTTATCACTTGTCATGATAGTATTTTCTAATTATAGTATAAATATCTGCTAAATTAGATAAAAACAGACATATCGACTCATTATTTTGCTTAGTGTTTAATTTACTACTATATGTCTATAGATGTTTTACCTTTTGTCCGTACAAAGAATGTCCAATAGTCTTGGCAATTAGATTCTAAAATTCGATACTTGATAACCTTTTCTTTCTGGTAATTTTTCAAAAGAGGGTTTAAGTTTTCAACCAAATCCGATAAAAGTTAATTATCTGCTTGATAAAAATTATTCATATCTTCTTTATTTTCCCAAAAAGTAAGGACTATGGATTCAGAAGGGTCTTCTAAACTATCCATTACTATAAATCCTTTCATTTTATTTTCTTGTGTTTGAACCTCTCTGAAAAATTCTAAAATCACCTTGGTACTATGATTCCGTTTACCTGGTTTTAAAAGGACTTTATTATATTTTATGTATTGCATTGTTCTTTGATATTCAAACCTCAAAATAATCTTATCATATAATTATGATTAATTATTATGTAGACTATTAACTTCAGTCAAGGATGGTTACTATAAACCAAGTAATAGTTTCAGATTTCTAATTTCCTGTGGATGTGGATAAAATGACAGGTTGGATAGGAACTATCTGGATTTGGAATGGCTGAGTTTGTAAACATACAATCGGTAAGGTCGTTTCAATAATTACAATACAAATCATAAATTAGTTAATCGCTCTTTAGATGGTATATTGTAAATTGACTTTAGCATTGATAAAAAGTAAAAATTTTAGGACGGGTTTTACTATTTTTTATGCCGAATGTATGCTGTCCTTGTAAGTTCAACACTAATGATTATGACCTTATCCATAAAAGATCTTTTTTTGTAGATCAGGGCTTTTATTCTTGAACTATCAAATGTAATTAAAAGCACTATCCGGATTAGATGTTGAAATATTCTAAAGATGCAAGTTATTTCACATTTTCTTTTATATCTGCAATATGATACTAAATAGACTTACTTTACAAGGGCTATTGGAAGTACAAGATAAATCAAAAAAGCCATTTAAAAAGAGATCAACTCAATTTCAAGTAAAAATGTAATTATCCTGAATTCAATTGCATGGCCGGATAGGCATTTAAGAAGGAGGGAGTACAAACATGTTGTTAAATATATCTGTGAATTTGAAATAGAATAGCAAAATGCTATTGTATACGAGAAAAGCGATATCAATCAAAACGGATCATGTATTAGATACAATGAAGACTGTATACCTTCGCTTTCAATTCCATCTATCGAGATATCTGTTTAGAGATCTGGTGCTTTATCAAACAGCATCAGCCAATTATCTCTTAATGAGATCATTCGTTTAAAATCAAGATGGACGCAAAAGTGGTTACCTATATATCTACGGGCAATACTATTTAGTAACTAAGCTCGTATTCGCAGTGAATATTATAGAATATTATTCTAAAATCTTGCACTAGTACTATATGACCTGATCATATTCAAAAATTATTTTATTATATGTTATTATTATATAATTCACGATTAAAATGTTAAAGTCAAATAACACAAAATTAAATGCAGTATTAGTTGTAGCAGTATTTGCGATAGCAATGACCCTTGGTCCTGCAATATCTAATTTCCAGACAGCATTTGCACACTATGGAGTAGACATAGATCAATGTAAGGATGACGAAGATTACTATGAAGATAATGAAGAAGCATGTGACAAGAACTTAAGAGCACATTATGATGACGATTATGATGGTGATTTTGGTTCTAAATCCATAGACGACGATAATGATGACAATGACCATGATGACCATGATGACAATAACGGTAGTGGAAACAGTGCTTCACAAGGTATAGGCCAATCTCAATCTTCAAGACAGAATTCACAATGCATTTCAGGTGACAACACGGATGCCTCTTGCAATAACATAAACCTTCAAAACCAAAAGAACTCAGGGAACAACGCATTAGCACAAAATTCAGATGATGACAATAACGGTAATGGAAATAGCGCATCACAAGGCATTGGTCAAAGCCAATCCTCAAGTCAGAACAGTCAAGTAGTTTCAGGCGAGAATACCAAAAATTCGGGAAATAATTTCAGCTTCCAAAATCAGGATAATTCCGGAAATAACGCACTAGCCCAACAGTAAAAGGAAACTATCTAACTTCTCTTCTTTTTTAAATATAATTAATTATTTTCTATGCTTTTCTAAAAAACAGTGGCACTAGTAAACATAATTTTAATCATAACTAGTCATAATAAGGTTAATTATTAATTGTCCAGCTTTCAATAGGGCTGGTGGGGGACATAGTGATCCTCAAATGTAGATATGTTATATGTTATAAATAATTATTGAATGATATATCAATACATACTATATTGCTATTTTGTGATAAAGAATACTACTGCAGAGACTAACTGTAGCTATTACCATTGATAGTAATATCTACCTAACTATATAAGCAATGCCATATAAATAACTTTATGAGTTCAATTATTGATTGGAATGATGTTATAAAAAAAGAAGCCAGGGGATCAAATGATGAGGATTTTGGCGAGGTTCAAGATGTTTCAAATGGTTATGTTTTTGTACAAAAAGGTATCCTTAACAAAGAAAAATTTTTCATACCCAAAGAGAAGGTTGAAAGTTATGATGGCGATATTCTCAGGTTCAGTATTTCTAGTGAAGAGGCAGCAAGCATGTACCAGGGAGAAGCATTTCCAGCATCATCACAGAATATGGATAATGAAGCATCAAATTCTGCAGGAAATGAAGAAGTGACTGTACCGATAACTGGAGAAAGACTAGACGTGAACAAAAGAGTTGAGGAAAGCTATGCAACCATTACAAAAGAACCTGTCATAGAAACACAAACTATTGAGGTGCCGGTAACACATGAAGAGATATCTATCGAGCGAAGACCACCGACCGGAGATACGTCGACATCACAAGAACCAGTTACCTCAAGAGAAGAGATAGAAATACCATTAAAGAAAGAAGAAGTAGAAGTTTCAAAGACTCCCTATGTAAAAGAGGAAGTAGTAATAAAGAAAAAGCCGGTAACAGAAACTAGAGAGTTTACAGAAGAGGTCATATCAGAGCAAGCTAATACAGCAGATATGCAACAATAACAACATTTGATAAAATGTTATAATTAAAATACCTAAACATTTCAAGACCATTTTTCTATTTTTGTAATCAATACTACCACTTCAATTATTATAGAAAAGAAGAATATAGTCATGATTTGTATCATCTTTTAGTCCTCAAAGAAAAATTCGCTAGATTAAGACTGCAATGAACGTACAACTAGTTAATAAATCCGATCTCATATATAATATAAGTTCCGCACAGTTGATTAAATCATGGTTAAGGTTAAGGTATGAATTGTTGCGGTAGATTTTGTATCTTTTTTTAAATGTTTCTATAAGGTTAAACTTAACTATTTTTTTAATATGTGAACACAAAAATATACCTTATTTATGCTATCAGGTATATTGATAAACATAATGATATTTAGAAATGATTTCAATAATAATAATGCTGACCTCTGCATTAAAAAATCTATTAAAATTTTCATAATCTCTTGTATGTTAGTTTTAGTGACAGGATTGTTGTTGCAATATCAATTGCCCATTGCTTTTGCACAGTCTGTTGATGATCAAAGTCTAAAGGTTGAATCATTTGTTGAGGGTCTAAATTCACCTACCAGTATGGCTTTTTTAGATAGCAACAATATATTGGTTTTAGAAAAGGACGGACTAGTACGATTAATTTCAAATGGCCAATTACAACCTCAGCCCGTATTGGAAATAGCTGTTGATTCCCAAAGTGAAAGGGGGCTACTTGGTATTGCTGTGGATGAAAATGTAAGAAATGATGATCGTTCTATTCAAAATGGTATTACGAAGAATGTTTTCCTTTATTATACAGAACTTGGAGCTGAAGATGGTGAATTAAAAAATAGAATTTACAAATATACTTGGAATGGTCAAACATTAGAAAGTCCAACTCTCATCTTAGATCTCCCTGCAATACCTGGGCCCAATCATGATGGTGGAAAATTAATGATTGGACCGGATAACTATCTTTATGGAGTTATAGGAGATTTGAATCATGATGGTATGTTACAAAACTTTCAGGATGGTCCTAGCCCTGATGATACCGGAATCATATTTAGAATAAATCTCCTTGACGGAACAATAGCACAAGACAATCCATTTTCCACCGATCCTAGTGATCCACTAAGTAAATATTTTGCATATGGCATTAGAAATTCATTTGGATTAACCTTCGACCCGGTTACTAAAAGTATCTGGGATACCGAAAACGGACCTGCATCAAATGATGAAATCAATATTGTCAGACCAGGATTTAACAGCGGTTGGCAAACAATAATGGGTCCAATTTCTATATCTGGTAATACTGAAGATGAATTAGTTAGCTTTGAAGGTTCTCATTATGCTGATCCAATTCTGACATGGCTAGCTCCACCGGCTCTCACTGATATAGAATTTTTAAACTCTACTAGTTTGGGTCAAGCATATTCCAATAATGTATTTGTAGGCGACAATAATAATGGATTCTTGTATTATTTTGAAATGAATCCCGAGAGAAATGGATTCATTCTTGACATGATTCCAGATTTAGTCGTTGATAATGAAGAGGAACAATCTTCTATAGTCTTTGGGAATGGTTTTGGAAGTATAACAGATCTGGTAACAGGACCTGATGATGGATTCTTGTATATACTATCACATGATAATGGAGTTATTTATAGAATTACTCCCGCATAGATATCTATTTTTTATTCTTAGAATATTTAGAATTATTTCAATTTATTAACTAGAATTGTGTTACGACCTTCCATACTACTTTTTATTCTGTCTCTGAGTTTGGTTCATGAAAAGAAACAGATCATGAAACAAAGATATTGTGAATTATAGGAGGCTTATTCAATAACATTTCTTGATATAGAAGAAATGTATGTGTTGGTTAACAATATCTAAAATAATTACATTATCCTCAAATAATATGATTGGGTAGTTGTGATTAGCAAAATGACCACACTTCTAGCAGCAATGCAAGATTCACTCTTGGTGCTATATTCTACAAAAAATGGATGGAAAATGGGTGAACAATTAAAACACTACCATCCTAATTCAATAGCATTTGATGCAAAAAATCACAATAGAGCGTACTGCGGAACTTTTGACGCAGGACTGTGGAAAACTGATGATGGTGGTCAAAGTTGGGTAGAAATCTCTCTAAACAGTCCAGGATTTCATATCACATCTGTTTCAACTAGTCCGACTGAAAAAGGAGAATCAGGACTAGGCAAGTTATTTGTTGGAATGGAGCCCAGTATAATTTGCACGTCAAATGATGGTGGTCAAAGTTGGGAGAAAATTGATGGATTTAATAAATTGAAATCATCTCCTACTTGGTCCTTTCCTCCTAGACCATGGACTCATCATGTTCGATGGATAGAACTTGACAAGAACAAAAATGGATATATCTTTGCTGCGGTAGAGGCTGGAGCCCTAATTAAAAGCGTTGATGGTGGTAAGACTTGGATTGATAGAGTTGAGTATAGTCCATATGATACTCATGTATTAAGAACTCATAAAAAAGCACCAGGAAGACTCTATTCTGCTGCTGGAGATGGTTATTTTGAAAGTGATGATTATGCTAATTCATGGAAAAAAGATGATAATGGACTTGATCTTCATACTTACCTATTTGGACTTGCCTTGAATTCAAATGATCCTTACAATATGATTACATCTGCCGCAAGTAACGCTTGGAAGTCACATTATATACAAGATTTAGAGTCATTTTTATACAGACGTTCGTCTAATGATAAACAATGGAATCTGATTACTGACGGAATACCAAACCCAAAAGGAACCGTCATTTCTATTCTTGAATCCAATCCTAATATAGGCGATGAGTTTTATTGCTTAAATAATAGGGGTATCTATTGTTCCACAGATTCAGGAATCTCATGGGATATATTAGAAATACCTTGGTCAACAGAATATAAATTGCAACATCCCTGGGCTTTGGCAGGTACAAGATTAGTATTCATTTACACATACATGATCAAGTCTAATATACCAAGAAACCCTAAAAATATTGAAATTAACAAATCTAAGAATTTTTCTAGCGAGAATTTTCTTAAAAGTCTTGAGTCATAGCATCATAGCATCATAGGACTCTATCTACAATTGTGTCTTGATAGCGAATCTTCATATTGACCGTTGTCGTAGAAGTTAAAGGTGACAAAAATATGCGAAATCTGTCTGGTCCGGGTTATTGTCAATTTGCACATATTTCCTAGTTTAAGTCCTAACTATCAGAATTGAAATCGATTGTTTCCTGTATTATTAACGGTGACTCAATTCATCTGTCAAATATAATACTAGAATTTTGTTGAATCTCTAAATTGAAACTCATAATCGGGTCTAAATAAGATCATGATACAAATAATACTGATATTGTTGTGAATAGTAACTGTGTTACAAATCTAGCTGCAAGATAGATTGGGTAATAGAGGTTAGTTTCAGATGGGAATAAATTAATACCATAAGAGGACCACATTTCATAGTGCCCGATTCAACAAAATTCTTTTGGATCGTCTAAATTGAGGATATTTAGCTTTACTATTATTAACATCGGGCCTAATTAAAGAGGTATATTTAATACTCGCTAAGTAGGTTGTATGTTGTTAACGGTACAATTTCGAGGTTTTCGTCAATCATTATTATAGACCTGATGTAAATAAAATAATCACATAATGATAAGACCAGTTTTGGATGAGTTGATGCAAGAGTTGGGTAATTGAGTACATATTTATTCCCACTACAGTATTATTTTTCACGTTCTCATCGTTATGAGTTGTAATGGAGTATGTGTAAGATACAAGGCCAAAAGAAATCAGAATAGTCCATCCAGGTATATGGAAGGACAGAAGAGGTGTAGCATATGTGAGATTTTTATAAAGTGGGATGAAACTTCTTGCCCTTGCTGTAACTATAAACTAAGGACAAGATCATTTCGAGGCTTTGGAATGAGGAAAAACATAGAGAGGAAATCATAAAACGATACTAATTTAATTCAGACTGGACCTTAAATGTTAAAATGTTATGATTTCATACATTATAGAGATAATCTAATGACAATTTCACATGTCAAAACGGCTACTGAATCAGAGGAAGGGGCTGTTATTGATGCTCTAAAACTGGCCTTTGTAGCTGATCCTGCGACTCGTTGGGTCTGGCCACATCCGCAGAAATACCTTTTACATTTTTCTAAATTTGCAAAGGCTTTTGGAGGAAAATCGTTTGTTCATAAGACCGCTTACTACATTGGAAACTATTCTGGCTCAGCTCTTTGGCTACCTCCAAAAGTTGAACCTGACGTTGATACAATACTCGGACTATTACACGATACCACTTCTGAAGAGGCTCAGAGCATTATTTCAGAGGTGTTCAAGGAAATGGGCAGCCATCACCCAAATGAGCCTCATTGGTATTTGCCACTTATTGGAGTTGATCCACTTCATCATGGCAAAGGACTCGGCTCTGCCCTTTTGGAACATGCAACAATTAGGTTTGACAACGATAATGTTTTAGCATATCTAGAATCATCTAATAAAAGGAATATTCCTCTTTATGAACGACACGGATTTGAACTGCTAGGTACCATTCAGGTAAATGACTTTCCACCCATCTTTCCAATGCTGCGAAAGCCTCAAAAGTATTGTTCGTGAAAATACTGCTATAACAATATTTGCAAATGTTTTAGAATTACAATTCATAGTAATAAATATTGATAAAAGATATAGATATCCATAGCAATACTAGTTCTTTTCAAACAGAAAGCAAGAAAATTCAATATTTTGATTGCAGACTTGTAATTTTTCTATTGGTTTTTATACTTTTTTCGGGCTCGGCCGCAACTGGTTTCAACGCTTCTGGGCAATCCAATGATTTCACTTCTTTCCAAGAAAATGAATCTCCTCCAATCATCTCTGACACCCAACTGGAAAAAAATGCTTCTTCCAGTTCCTCTTCAAGTGATAATGATGACCAAAGTGCCACCACTTCTGAACTAAAGCAAACTGAAGAGAATCTATCTGATTCGCAACCTGATGGTGACTGTTTGTTTGATCCTTCATTGCCTAAATGTGCTCCAGATGAAAATGGTAAATGTCCAGAAGGTTTTTCTAGGAATGGAGATGACCAGTGCTATCCAAGTCATGATAGGTGTCCAGAAGAATACCATAGTCATGAAGATGATGAAAGCGGAAGATGTATCCCGGATAACGTTCCTTGTGACCCGGGTTTTATAATGAATCCCGATTATCCATCATGTGAGAACAAAGATCGCGTTTGTCAAAACCACCCCGACCTGGAGGTATGTAAAGAGGACGATGTAACAAACAATTTATCGTATAGATCTGGTTATAGTCATGGCTGTTCTGATTCAAAAGTATCTGATACTTCTGAAAGATATGTCAATCAACCAGGTAAGGGGCCAGGTTATCATACAAATGAATTCCTGAGAGGATATAATGATGGATTTGAGTCGTGCTCGGGTGAGAATAATTCATCATCAGATTCGACACCCAAGGAAGCATTTAAAGTCATTGTCGAAGTATCAAATCAATCTCCAAGAGATATAGCCGGCAGCATTATAATCAGAGTGGATCATGATCCCGAAAATATTTTCAAATCAGCATATGGCATTTACTTCCCTTCCGGGCATATGACATCAAAGACGTTTACATTCAAATCAGGCGATGTGCCCATCGGAACAGGATTTGAAGTAAATATTGACTATGGTGATGATTATAATCAATATACCTTCGGAGAAAATAGTCCTGTCAAAAGACCAGAAATAGTTAATTTCACCATACATGATAGTTTTAATATAAAGACACAATTTAATTAAATATTATATAAGGATTACAGTAGGAAATTTCTAAAACCTATTTTCTATACCATGTCCAACATGTAGTAGGATATTGACTCTATAATGGTTACATAGACAAACTATCTTATGTATTGTCACTTTTAATATACTATTTGTTCCATATATCATATGTATTGAGCGATGAGATATCAAAAATAAACACTCTCATTGAAAAGTTTACTATAGCTTGGAATAGACATGATGCTAAAGAATTTGCAGAATTGTTCGTTGAAGATGGTGAGTGGACTGACGTATTAGGACAGCACGTCAAAGGAAAAGAGCAGATTGAAAAACTACACGAATATCCGTTCAAATCAGTTTTGAAAGATGCGACTTTAACCATACTAACTATAAGAAACAGATTCATTACAAAAGACATTTTCGCAATAGATCTAGAATGGAAAACAACTAGAAATAAAACTCCCGATGGAAAACCAATCCCTGATAGAAATGGATTGCTAGACCTTATTGTTACCTTAGAAAGAGGTATTACAAGAATAATTCTTGGTCATAACGTAGATTATACAAAAGCTTATTCTAGAAGTGATTTAATACATGACAATAAATATACCGATGCGATTGATAGCCGTTAAGTCTATTATGTAATTATTTACACATTTAAAAAACTTTTAGTCATTATCTGTGTCTACAATGGAGGGATAAAATTTGATTACATGATGGGAAGTCATAGGTTTACATCAAAATTTAACTTGTGACTATTTTCAAAATAGATCAAATGCTTATCGGAATTTGGATCTTCTTTTGTAACTCAATAGAACAATCATGAGAATCGATTTATCCAAGCAGAGGACATCTATCATACTCAATAATAATGATTAATTCAGTAGTATACCGGATATGGAACAGTAATAATTACTATTGAGACTGCTGCTGCTGTTGTTGTTGTTGTTGGATTTAGCATTACAATGGATTCCTCTAACAGTTTATTGTTATAAAGAATATTTGCCTGGTTTTATATGTTGATTCGTTTTATTATCATCATATGAATAAGAAAATACAATTATGTCTTATCCATCTTCATTGAAGGAACAGCTTTGATTGGTTAAGGACTAGCCTCCGACAACAGGATGAGGCCACGGTGCTATTAATGAAGTTAAGCGAATTAGCCTTCTTCGATCAAAGTTGATATATCAATGCCCTTACCCTTATTTTTGTTGAGTAAATGATCATTTGACATTGTGAGACTTTATGACTCCAGGTTTCCCCTGTTTAATATGACACATATTTGAAAGAAGTATAAATAATAGAATTATCAATAAACTTCAGTTTTTGTTCTTAGAATAGAATTGGAGGTCAAAATAGAATACAAAACTGATCATGATTCAAATAAAACCGTTCATCTGAATAGTAAGATCAAGAACGATTAGCTTTATTCAGTCAAGTGTATATTAAGAGAATGATCATCGATGGCAGTTCTATTATCTATTTCTAATGTATGGGCGTTAAAAGATCAAGATACACGAACTTATATTACCCAGTGTATAATTGTTAGATCATATCATATACTATTATAATCAATTTATTACTATAGCTAGTGTGAACATTGTTTGACCAGCTATAATAAATTCAACTAATAATTAGAAGTAACTATGAGTCAAGTGAAAAAGATCCCTAAAGGATATCACACAATTACTCCCACGCTGGTTGTAAAGGATGGACTAAAGGCAATACAGTACTATAAGAAAGTATTTCAAGCTACAGATAACGGAACCATGATGATGCCCGATAACAAATCGGTAGCTCATGCAGAGCTCACAATTGGCGATTCAAAAATTATGTTATCCGATGAATTTCCAGAAATGAAATGTCTTTCACCACCAACTATTGGTGGGAGTCCGGTTTCCTTGTTTTTATACGTTGAAGATGTAGACAAGACATTTAATCTTGCAATTGCTGAAGGAGGAAAATCCTTAGATTCAGTTAAAGATCAGTTCTGGGGAGATAGACATGGAATCATCCAAGATCCATTTGGACATGTTTGGTCAATAGCAACACACATCAAGGATCTTACTAAAGAAGAAATGAAAAAGGCAGCAGAAGAAGCATTTTCAAAAATGCCAAAATAGCTAATTTCATCTATTATTTTCTGAAATTAGTTTGCTTTGTTCTTGAAATTAATTACAAAGAAACAAGTGCATAAGGAAGGTCTCGGATTTGATTCCACGTGAGGTAGTTATAATTAAACGTTGACAAGTAAAGGTATGATTTATCCTATAATTTTGAAGTGGGTCGGGTCGAATTTATATTGTTAACGGTACAAATTTGCGGTTATCGAATTAAAGGTTTGGGGCATAGATTTGTGAAACAAATTTAACACAAAAACTGAATTTGATTTTTGTTCATTTATCAATAATGACTGGCAGCGAATGGGATTCGAATGCCTCTCCTGGTGCCTTACTCAAGGAGACAATATTTATAGCAATAGAATGTTATTTGACAAGAATAGTAATACCAATTTAGAAGTAGTCTAAACTTTTTTATTATTAATGATTAGTTTAACATATCGTAATCACTTGTTTTTAAACTTTAATCGTTTAACATAAAACGATTATCGCTAGAATTTCTGAATGAAGCGAGTCTGAAATCAATCGCTTTAATCTCTTGATTCCCACAAATCTATTAGTAGAGGATACAAGCAAGCACTTTTTTTTGTATAATATAATAATAAGATATAGTATATGAGAATTAAATAGTGCATAAATGGGCCAATAATCCACATAAATTCCAAGTGAAATTAAAAAAATATTTAAAATGCGATGAGGTTTATCCATTAGGGTTCTCTTTCCTAATTTTAATTCCATTATTTTTTGTGAAGGTCACTTACGCCTCCCTTATACCTGATATACAACATGAAAATTTACCAGGGATAAGTGGTTTAGAGAATATCCCTCAGATCGGTGATATGTTGAAGTCAAATCAAGATGTCAATAATCCCGAGAAAAGTGAAAGTAGCGAAGATGAAGGTAAGCCCCAAATTTCTTTTGAAAACAAGACAGAATTTGCTGCTTTAGCAGTTGACGAGATCTGCGAGTCAAACTTTTGTGTGAAAGAAGGTGAACCAGTTACAATTCCTGTTCGTTGTGAAGGAATAGATCCAAATACAATAGTTACTTGTATTATGACTAACGGTCCTCGAGGTGCTGAATTTACTTCTGGTACAGGAAATCCCACGAGGGGTATATTCTATTTTCTCCCTATGAAAGCAGGGTTTTATGAAGCATCATTTCAAACGAAAGTCTTGGACCGTCCTCCTTATCTAATGGCATGTTTTAATAGTCCAATCAATACGGCACATATACAAGTTAAACCAGATTGTGGTAATAAACAATTTGAATTCTACAATGGCGATATAGATCTTCTACCTTTTCCTAGACCGGGAAACATATTGAAAGATTTACCCGCCGTTGAATCATGGTATTTAGCGACTTACAAAGATATACTCACTGATGAAAGAAGTGGCGAAATATTTTGGGCCGGTACAATATCCGATCCGCCTGAATTGAAAGGCAATCTATCGGAACAAAATACAATTGACTGTAATTCCCAATTGATAATTGACATTAACATAGTCTTTCCCGGTAATCCTCAAGCGCAACTAAATCCGGCAGAAAGTAGAGAATGGGACCGATTCAGGTTGGCATTGGCCAATCATGAAATGGGTCATGTAAAGATAATCCAAGAGGGTTATTATGGAAATTATGACGGTAAATGGGAGCACAAAGGAGGATTTAATGGAATCATGCAAAAGATATTTGGGTTAACACCGGAAAGAGCTTTGGAAGAGATAGCTATAAGAGAAAATCAAACTCAACAAGCACATGATAAATATGATGATGATGCATTACATGGAGCTACAGCTGACCCAAAGTATAGTCCATTTGGTCCAACAAAATTGATCTATCCTGTAAAATAAATTCAACTCTATTTTGATGAGTGACTTTTACATAAAAGACGTTCCAATTCTTTTTGGTTTAAGTCCTAGTATCTCCTAATAAATTTTACCTATACTTCCTGAACGATTTTACTTATCTAACATTAAACAATTCATTATTTGGATTTGTTCATAATTATTCAGTAGGCTGGGTCGGATACAGATCATAACCGCATGTAATCGCACTAAACAATAAATCCAATAAAGATGCTTAGACTAGTTTAATTCTATGAATTTGCAAGTTGGAAACAAAAAAGGAGCATGCTGACTTGGATTCGAGAAGAGGCTTCGAACCATGAGGTATGGGATCAATTATCATATTAATTTCTATTCTGGATTAAGATCGATTCGGTAAATATTTAATCATGATTAAGATAATAATTGAGGAAAACCTTTGAATCTATTATAACATATATCAAATGTATTCTCTTTCATTTCCTAGTCTTTTCTGCACTGGTTATTTCCTGGTTGTTTGATCTTTCCGTGGCATGAATATATTTGTTCAATTTTGTAAAATCTTTTCATCTTAACAAAAATAAATACTCCAGCCATTCATCTTATTGGATTGCCGGATTGACTTTGAATAATATACCGGCTTATAAAAGATATTCTTTAAGCAATTATACTATGAACGATAGATTAATCTTTGTAATATCTTTCACCTCGATAATTATCATTTTGGCAACAATGTCGGCATGGACATTGTTTGCCAATGCACAATCTGATTTATTTAAAAATAATTCCTCCTCTGGTTCCAAAATAACATCTACAGAAAATGGTTCATCGATTATAACTCCTTGGAATACTGGGAATGAAAGAAATAACAGTGGTGTATCTAGCATTGGTTAACTGCATTCCTAGCGTAGTGATATAACTCTTATTTGGAGGAATTTTTGAATATCATAATGACCTGTATACTGAATACAACTTTTAATTTTCGCTTACCACTACTATGTAATAAATCTCTATTTCTATCAATATTTCATTTATAATATGTAGTTTATAGAAGCCGTATTAGATTTCTTGAAATGAGATAAATTGTTCTTCTTAGTCTGCTATTCTTCTGGATTACTGTATGTTAGCTAATTAGTAAGCTCTAATTCAAACACAGCATGCTTTAATTATTGCGGACAAAATATTCGAGTCTCAATAATGAGTAAACGGTTTTTAAATAATGGGCGACTAATTAAAGCTATAAAATAAAATAAAAAAATTAGTCCGAATCTTCATCATCATCGGATGGTGATGATACAGCTGGAGCTGGGACTACTACTACTTGTTTACCACTGGCGTTGATTAATGCATTTTGAATTTGTACTAGGTTATCTTGAGCGGCGGTTGTATTGTCCTCATTTAAAGCTAAAATAGCGTCATTTGTATAATTAAGTAGTTTTTCATTCATTTCTGCGTCTTGTTGTTTAGATTGATTGCCTTGTTGTGATTGAGTTTGGTTTGATTGTTGTAATTGTTGCTCAGCTTGTTGTTTTTGTTGCTCAGCTTGTTGCATTTGTTGGTTAGCCTGATCTAATTGTTGTTGAGCTTGTTCAGTAGTATTTTGTCCACTTGTCTGATTAGTTTGGTTTGTCTGTGCCATAAATTGTCCGTAAATGTTGGAGCTTCCCATATTTAGTAATAATACCAAACTAATGGTTAGGATTACTGGAATACTAATGTTAATGAAGGTCTTCATTGTTATATCTTAGGAAACAAACTTTTTATAGTATCAGCCAAACACCCAGGCGTCCCTAATCAGCGCTAGTTAGATTCTATAACAAGAATCAAAAGAATAATGTCGATGCAAAACTAGACTAGGTTCTAATCAAAATATTACATGTTTGTCCAACCTTATTAAAAAAGATCTTTGGTCGAGAGTCCAGTAAATCTATTTTAAAAATGATATACTTTATAGAGTGTAAATAATACAGAGTGAATGATTTTTCTTGAAAATTTTAATGGTTTGTACCGAATAACCTCTGATGTAAGGTGGAGTTGGTCGCTATTCCCATAACTTGGTCAAATCCTTACACTCAAATAATTTAGACGTTGTTGTTATATCCAGTTCTGATGGCTCTGGAGATTACGGTAGTATTCGTATAACAACAAATGTAATTCCGAAGTGTTATTGAAATTAGTAAAAGAAATTAATCCAAATATAATACACATACAAGATGAGTTCGAGCTGTATGGCCTTTTCTTAAATTCCTTAGGGTCTAATTGTAAGTAATCAATGTAGTAGATCTTTTAAATGATGACTATGCATCTAAGAAATCTTATAGAAGTTGATACACTATAAAATTTATGAGAAATGATCCTGTTGAAAGTGCTGATGAAATTTTTCCTTAGCCATATTAGCAATCAGATAATCAATATTATGATAGATATTGGGAATTATTCTAATTTCACTTCATGGCATTATAATATCGTTAACGATCTTCGCTATTACTATAGTAATTAACGATGCATCGGGCTTTTCTCTTCCTGAAGAAATGGACTATTCAGTGCCTTTTAATTTTGGATCATTTTCTGATTTGACTATGGATTATTCTAACTTAGATGAAGTTACAAATTCTACTAAGGAACTAAATGATCTTAACTTATCAGAGAATGGACGAACAGATATGACAGTTGAAACTCAACCAGATCATATACAAAATAATGAACATCTGGATCAAAAGACAAATGAAATGGTAGAGACAAGCAGTCGTTTATTGAACTCTACTAGTCCTCATTTTAGTGAAAAAACGGATGATTCTGTTAATCGTCAAATGAAACTCGACAGCATAAAAACAGAACCTGGGGAACTGTCTCTAAATCCAAATTTGAATGATAACAAAATAGCAATAATTAATTTCGATGACAACTGGAAAAGCCAATATCAATATGCAAAACCAATCCTAGATAAGTTTGAATTCAAGGCAACGTTCTATGTAGTTTGCGATTATATGGATAAGAAGAACAGAATAAGCTGGAATGAATTACAGAATCTGTACACTGAAGGACATGAGATTGGTTCTCATTCCATGAGTCATGCAAATTTGGACAATATAATGACGGGTGTTGCGCATAATGAAATAATTCAGTCAAAGAAATGTATAGAGGATAGAGGAATAAAAGTGAATAGTTTTTCCTATCCATTTAATTCTGGAGATGACAATTCAGAAATTTTAGATCTTGTTTCAAGCAATTATGAATTTGCAAGAACTGCAGGAGGGGACCCGGGTAATAAGATTAGATATGAAAATGATGAAAGTGTTAAACGTTATACCATAGTTGGTTGGAGTCACGACGCGGAAAAAAAAGAACACTTCTACTCTGACTCAGAAATGTTACAAAAATTTAAAGAATATGTAGCCGAGTATAGTAAAAGAGATGGAAAAAACAGTCACTTGCCGATAATAATTTATCATAAAATTGGAGACATAAAAGATACACAAAGCACAAGCCTTGATTTATTTGAATCGGAAATGAACTATTTACACGAAAAGGGGTTTAAGGTAGTTACAATGGATCAAGTATTCGGTAAGAGTTAAAACTTCTTTTTTTAGGTCTCTATTCAGGTTCATTGTAATGGGCATTATTATTAAATCACACTTTAAATATGATGATTATACTAGTATTTTTAATGGTAACATAACTTATTTTTTGGGGAAGGTCAACATCAGGTTATGAGACATTTGTGAAGTCATCGCTTGATCCATCTATCTTTTGTCAATGGATTTAGCTCCACTGAAATAGGAGGTGTATTGCAGTTAAACCTCGTTCTAATTACTGATTCAAATTAAATTCTTTCGGTGAGCAGAAATTTTTTTTAATTGTGAAATCTTAATAATTTAGTAATTGGGATTTGACATCAACAGAACATGGTCGATAAGGCAGAAGTAACAGTTACAGATTTATTTAAAAAACATGAGGGCAAATCATGGTATGAAAATATGTATTCTATTGCTAAGTACATCTATCAAGATGATGGGAAGATAATAACCCATGGTTTTGCTATTGATAAAGAGAATTTACTAACCTTGAGAGCTAAAATTATGGCTATTTTGACATATTAAACGTCGCCAAAGAAATCAAAGCAGACCAAAGTAGTCTTATATTATTCTATTCAATAAGTTAAAATACAATCGACCAATTAATTATTTGAATAGAAAGCTGATAACAAATTTGAATCATTTTACATGATCATCAAAACAACGACCAAGTGATAAAAAAATAATCAGAATATAAGTTAAATTGATACAGTAGTAACATTAATCAAGAAAATGATCAAATAAAAAAAGTTAAAATGTTTTGCCATTGGATTAGGTACAAGAATTACTATTGGTTGGAATGTCTTTATCTAAGCTCCTCTAAGATCATCTTGTCTATCTTTCTTCTTGCAGATTCCTTCAAAACTTGCAACGCGAATCCAATCGATGTCCCTCCAATTATCATACTGCCTATTCCGACCGATAGTTCAGGAAATACAATTCCTATACCTGTAAACATTACTGTACCAGATATCAAACCCTTTGTTATTAATTTCTTGTTCATATCACTAGCAATGCCGATATAATATATAAACTAGTGCTAAAATAACATAATAGTGCTAACTTTTTACTTTTACTCGAAAGATAAAGTCATATCATGCAGGGAATTAATTCACATTTTTCAATGTATAGGTTTGTGAAAGTATAAAATATAGGATCAATCTCTTCAATAAATTTCACCTAAAAATCCTCTCAAGCTTTATAATTGTTGAATCATAACCAATGTATAAATTTACCAAAGTAATTAAATTTCAATGAATAAACATTCATTTGTCTTTTTAGCTATAATATCCACGGTCATTTTATCAAGCGGTAGCATGGTATCAGATGGTTTTTCTAGCGCATCTGCTAGTGTATCATATTGTCCTCCCATTTGCTTAGATGAGGTACAACAACATGTAGATGATGCAAGGACTGCACTAAACGATGGAAATGTCGTTGAGGCAACATCTGAATTAGATATAGTCAGTAGCTTATTAGACCAATTAGATGATATGACAAGTAAATCAGACTAACTTTCCTATATCAATTATTTATCAGAAATAGTGTACTCCCTTTAATGGGGCCCGAGGTTTGTGAAACAAATTTAACACAATAGATGGATTCAATTTTTATTTATAAATCAATAAAGAGCATGGAGGAGATAGGATTTGTTATTTTAAATTGCGGCTCAGTAGAATTTAACATATAATAACTTCCAAAGGTAACAATGTCTTATGACAAATGATATACATAAGACAAAATGGGGTAATCGATTCATCATTACCGCTATAATTCAAGGAGGGATAATGACTTCACTTGCGTTATCAATGGTAATGTCCCAATTTATTTTTGCAAATAACTTTGACATGATACAGTTTCTATCTTTATCCTTTGAAGGCCCTGCAAAATGGTTTTTCCTTGGGATAGTGTTTTATCTTATATTTATAGTTGCCATAGCAGTTACCGCCATTTTTTACATTCACTTAGAGGTCAATCTTAGGCGCCAGATTTCTGGGATGTTAAATGTATTGGCATGGATTCATCTGATCGGTATGAATATTGGAGGTCCCTTGACAACCTTGCTCATGATATTTGCAGGATTATCAGGGTCTGGTGTATTGACTGTCTTTACCGAAGGAAAGATAGGTCCTCAGAATGTCGACGTATTAAACGCACTAACTACTCCAATAGCCCTTTCCATAGGAATATTAAGCATAGGTGTTATCTGTGGTGGTTTAGCATATACCCTGACTTATATCAAAGGAAAAATTGGTTAGTTAGGAGCCAATTGATTCAAACAGAAGTTTCCGTTTGGCCATCACCACAAAATTGTGATTCATTGATTAGATGTATACAAATAATTAAACATAGTTGATTATGATAGTCAAATTAATGTCATAGTACCTGATCTGAGAAGGATTTAAAAGGGCTCCCCCTGAAACTACTATCATGTCGAACATATGATGATCATCGCATTGTTTTGTATCTTATCGCAGATTAAAAACAACGGATAGGGGCGAGGTCAGATGCGAACCAACGACCCCCACCATGTAAAATATACTTAGTAACGTTTATCAAGGATGGTTCCAATAATATTACTCTAAATATTATGGGTGCTTTTTCTTTCAACAACATCATATCCAATATATAGAACATTTCAAGGGAAAAATGTCGTTGGTGGCCCTAGTTAAATTCATCAACTCGTTTAACAATAGTGCAACAAATTCTTCGTTAAAATACTACTAGAAGAATATATAAAAATGTTTTAGAATTACAATTCCTACTGTTAAATATTGATAAAAATCAATGATATGTATCAATATATTGATTACGATAGGGTGAAAGGAAAAAAAATACAATGTATTTATACTGAACTTGCGATTTTTTTATTAATTTTTACGCTTATTGTGGGATCAGTCACTCCAAGTCTTAGTGCGTATGGGCAATCTAATGAAACCAGTTCTTCACCAGAAAGCGCAGCACAAATCCTCTCAGATAATCCTCCTTTACCTGACAAAAATGAAGAAAATACTGATCAATTGAAATCTGAAAATGCATCTATTTCTGGTTCGAATATTAAAAATGACGAACAAAACACCATTAATGATATAAACCCGGCAGAAGAAGGAACCTCTGATTCACAACCTGATAGAGATTGCTTGTTTGATCCTTCATTGTCTAAATGTGCTCCAGATGAAAACGGTAATTGTCCTGACGGCTTTGCTATGAATGAGGATGGTCAGTGTTTTCCAAGAGGGGGCTGTCCTGAAGATTATCACACGGTTGATGATGATGAAACAGGACGCTGCATCCCAAATTCCGAAGGCTGTCCATCCGGGATGATTTTTAGACCTGACATGAAAACTTGTGGGTATAAAGATGATCTGTGCAGGACCTATCCTAACCTTGTGGACTGCAAAGCAGATGATGATGGTAACAGTGGATCGAATACTCTCGCTTACAGTTCGGGATACACTCATGGGTGTTCTGATGCAAAAATATCTGATCCTTCAAAGAGATACATAAATCAAGCAGGAAAAGGCCCAAACTATCACACACCAGAATTTATGAGCGGATATAATGGTGGATTTGAAATATGTTCTAATGGAAGCAACCAGCCACCATCAAATACAATAGGTACTTTCAAGGTCATTGTTGAAGTTACAAACCAGTCACCGATGGACACATACGGTGGAATCACAATCAACGTGGGTAATTATCCTGACAATATCTTTAAACCGGCATATGATATCTATTTCCCAGGGGGACAAACTGTTTCAAAGATATTTACATTCAAATCAAGTGATATTCCAGTGGGGACTGAATTTGAGGTAAATCTTGACTATGGTGATGACTATAATCAGTACATATTTGGGATAAACACTCCTGCAAAGAAACCCGAGTTAGTTCAATTCTTTATCTCTTAATTGATTATCACCTTTCTAGTCTATCAAGAGGAACAAATTCTGTTTTTATAATTATCGCCCGCTACTTTTAGATCGATATTCCAAATGTGATCCGATAACACAAAAGTTTGACTAAGCTACATAATTTACTAGTAATAGGATGTAATATCATGTTTCCAAAGAGAATGGGGGGGGGGGGCGACTACTTCCAGGCCGTTTAATTGAGTTGGATGATTCATGTCTAAGGGTGCTAGGCGGTCTTTTTTCTTTCAGCTATTCCGTATGAAATGGTAATAATCATACAAGGGAATTTATCTCTTTACTATGCATTGTAGTAAATACAGATAGTATGTAAGTCAATTTGCATGATTCTGATAACTGAATAGGCTAATAGTTCTGAAAACTCAAGGGCAAGATTCGAAATACTTCAAGTTTAACTTAAACAATCTGAATACAACTAGAAAAATGGTGGATGCATTAGAGAAAAACCAAAGTTAAATATCAAGATATGTTGGCTTTCAATCATACTCAAAGCTCTTACAACAATTTATGATATTGTTTGAAACAAAACTTTATCATCTGGCTATCCAGCCATCCCAACAACAAAATCCAATTTAACCCCACAGAAAGGACAAAACTTTATCTGTTCAACAATTGGATTAGGACCACCTTCAAAATAGTAGAAAAGTTTTCTCATAACCTCAAACACTCGCGGATTTTCATCAATATATAATTCTTGATTTAAGAAATCTTTAAAACTTTCACAACAAAACACCTGTTTGTTCTCAGCAGCCTGTGCAGCCTTTACCATCTTCTTCTCATTTACACCACAATTATCACAACTAATCAAATACACCTGCTCTTTTTTATCAAACCATAAATGGGCCTTGTCATTATTACCACATTTTTCACAGGATACTGTCACGTCATCATAATATTCATAATCATTCATGGATTCCCAACTACTTTAATGACTTCATGACTTAAAGCCTTCACCAAAACTGCATGAAATTATCTTGATTAACAATCGAATGAAGACACTTTTTGGTTGCCTAATCTCAGAATTCACATACATTTTTAGTAAATATTACTAATTTCATGACGTCATTCTAACTATATCTTGAAAGTTCTACCCTATGAAAGAAGTGTTTAACATTAGAGCGCTATTAAAACTCTCACCGCTATTATGACTTGATCTTACAAACGGTTCTATTTCCCCGGTTTTATTATCCCACCATGTGATGGAAACATGATCTTCGTGCGATATTATAGTAGCATTGGCTGAAAAGGAAGTGTTATTGCTTATGTTAATTGGTTTCTCAAAAGTATATCCTCCATCTACGCTCCTAGTAAAAAATAATTCCCAATTTCCAGTCTTGTTGTCTGGCCATACTATATAGAGATTATTTCCAGAAGAGGCCATAGGTGATAAAAGGAGAGGCGAACAGCAATCCTTCTGGAATGAAATTCCTAGGATTGAACTGTTGTTCATGAAGGTATCTCCGATTAGAAATGAAATCAAAAAAATAAACAAAGATGATAAAGCAATGTAATTAAATAGCATTTAGTATCTTAAGACAACCCATCAATTTTAATATTTATTTAATTCGCTTAGGACCAACAAATTTGACTTATTTACTTTTGTGTTAGAGTATTGAGAAGATTAATTCAAAAATCGAATCATCTTGTCTCCTATAGCCGAAGTGTTGAAGAATTAATATTGGATTAAACCTATCTATAGTTAATCTTGAAATAATAAGTGCTTCTTTTCTATTAATTATTATACAGGGTCAAATTGTGGAGTCAAGTTACAAGTAACAATCAAATAACTTTTTTTATTAACTCCAAATATGTTCAGAAGATGCGGTGGCTGTCAACGTTCTTTAGATTTTAAAACTGGTGTTTTTTGTTTAATTTTGTGCCTGTTGTTATATTCTATTTCAATATCTATTGCCTCCGTTTATTCTGACTTTCCAAGAAAAGAAATAATGGATGAGTTAACTGATGTTAAGATAATAAGTTTGGAAACCGGAGCGATAGTCCAAAACAAGTCATTAAATACGTTCTCTATGTCGGCACTAGATATACAAAGGGTTGCATTTTTTGAAAAAATAAACCAATTAAATTCTACAATGTGGATCGGTGATAACCTACTAAGAAATAATGACATCAAGAATATCTCTTCTGTGGCATACGGAATATTAATAGATGGCGATAGAGATTCTTCAACAGGTAAAGAGGGCGTTGATTACCAGTTAGAACTCCAATGGATTAATAATACTAATTCAAAAAATTTGCAAAATTGGAACAAATTGTTACTTGAATATTCTTCTCTGGGTCAATATAAAATAATAGATGTTCAACAAAACTATAGTGGTTATACCAGTTTTGAAGAGAGTAACAATTATGTAGACTTTTCACTAGATATGGAAAAGATTTCTGTTAGCCCATCATACAGGATGATGATTTATAATTTAGTTTCATATGATGATGGGACCATAGGAATAGATCTAACTAATTGGATAAATATTCCTAGCGATTCATTCACAATATCTACATCGCCTGAAGAAATCACGTTAAGAAAGGGTGAAACAAAAACTATAGGACTGCAAATCTTATCAAGTAGTGGCAAGATATCTACTATTACCGATCTACAGGACTTTGAGAATTATACCTCTCTTAAGATTGAATTAATAAATCAAAACGATAATCTTACTAATTCTACGATCGGGGGGTCAACTACAGAACCCATCCAAATTGAAATTAGTGCACCACAAGATGCTAAATTAGGGACCCATTCTATTCCGGTTACGGCCAATATTTCATTCGGATCAAATTTTCCTTCGAATTTTATCGAATTTCAAAATAAATATCCTATATTTATCGATACTAAAGGATACGAAATCAAAAGTGGTAATTTCACAATTAATGTGATCGAGCCTCTAACTTTTCAAGAAGAATTAAAAAACTTTTGGTTGGCCTATGGTTCAATGATAACATTGATAGGAGCGGGATTTGCTGGCGGCTTGTCATCATTATTTTTTGAATATATAAAAGAACGAAGGAATAAAAATCCTAGGCAATAATTAGAGTTTAGTCTTGATTTCGGTTGATTAGTATGTACTTCTCATTGAAGGGTGGTGAGAACGATATTATAAGAGTGGCTGCTGCGATCGTTATCAAGAGAGTGATTCTTGTACTCATTGCCATTTACTTAAGTATGTTTTATTTATACCTTCTTTGTACTAGAAGGGCTCTGTTAACTTAAGATAATCTTATAGCTTGAAGGCGTCTATTTCATCATTGATTATTAGAAATAAAACTTCCAGAATATATCTCTCGAAATCTGTTTTTAGTCACAATATAGGCCATTAGTTTTGTTGGGTCAGTTTTTTCTGCGTTTGCTAAATCCCACTTTGGTTTCTTCAGTCCTTGTAATGACACGTGGAAGTTTTTAAACAAAATATTTCATTGTCCCTGTGTGTGGAATTTAGATTGAGTCTTTTTTAAAGATCATGTTTTATTGTATAAAGCAGTATGTTTAATCATATACATTATTAAAGATAATCGAGTGGTGCCCATAAAAAATATTAAGCTAGAATTACTTGCTTGAAAAAATCTTGTATATATGATTTCCACTTTCACAATCATCATCTGGGTCATCTGAGACCACCTGGATAGCATATGCCTTTGAAACATTCTCAAAAACCAACCCCCTTGGGATGAATTCAACAGTCTTGCCGCTAAACTTCGGCTCACCTGTAGCGGTTCTATCTTCAAGACATGCTCCTATTTCAAATTTATCTACCTCGAATCCATCGACTGAATAATATGGAGAATTTTCGTCTTCACCCAATGCTACACTCGATGCGAATATGCCTTTATCAGTAACAAATGTATAGGAATAAAACGATTCATCCCCCATATCAACTGAAACCGATCTTCCTGCCTCACCTTGGACCGTCATGAATGGATTGCCATTCTTTAATCCCATGTCAGTTATAATGAAATCCTCTCGATGGAACACACCGTATGCTTGTGGAAAATAATATACCATGAAAAGGGATAAAGACAGAGTCATAGCAATAGCGATGCTATAGTGCATTTGCCTTATCTATTGCAATTGTATATATCTTTTTTTGTAGTTTGACGTTATGACATGTATTATTAGAAATAGGCCCAGGCCGGTAACCATCACTGCAATTCTCATAGCATCAATTTTATATCCTCTTTGAAGTAAAGATTTTTGGGATTCTTTCTTATCGATGCAACAGTAATTTGTTTAAATACTATTTCTATATCCATTGCCGTCTATAAGATATATGATGTAGTAAAGACTAAAAATGAAGTCCGGTATGAATTATACATTGAATTAAAATAGAAAAAGAGTTGTAAATCAATCTCAAATTTACTTATGAGATTATTTGACAATCATATTAGAGTATGACCTATAAACAAATATAGTGGCAATCTGGACTTTTAAAAGAAAGAAGGCATTCTATATGACTAAAAAAAAATCCATAGTTATTGTAAATCCAAATTCAAGCGGAGGTCAAACCGGTAAAGATTGGGATTCTAAACATGCTATTTTAAAAAAATATTTTGGAGAAGACATCGAATACATATTTACAGAGAAAGCCAACGATGGTACCACTCTAACTCGAGAATATCTCCAAAAAGGTTATACCAATATAATCCCTATCGGAGGGGACGGCATGCTCAATGAAGTTGCAAATGGATTTTTTAAAATAAGTTATGATAAAGAATTTAATTTACAGGACAAAACAGCTGATGTAAATCTGTCCAAATTTATTCATATAGAATATGTTAATTCAGAAGCTATATTAACAGTCCTTCCAGGTGGAACGAGAAATATCTTAGTAAAGTCATTAGGATTGCCATCAGATTTCGAAGAATGTTGTAAGGTTGTTACTTCAACTGATAGTTACAAAAAAATCGACATTATAACAGCAATTGTCCGCAATAGAAAAGACGACAAAGAAGAAGAAGAAAAAGGAGATTATGTCAGTAGGGTTATTTTAAATGCAGCTGAAATAGGAATTGGAGCAGAAGTAATAAACAGGTCTAAAATGGTAAGAGACAGAATTAGCAGTCGTCTGCTATCAACCATTACAGGAGTACTTGCGACAATACCAACCTATCAAAGCAATGTTTGTGAATTGATTGAATTTTTCAACGATACCGATGATGCAAACGTAAAAAAGCTTTTGACCAATATGACGATGGCGATGGTATCAAATGGCAGTATTATGGGAGGAGGATTCAACGCAGCAACTAAAGCTGAAATGGATGATGGATTACTCGATACTATAATAGTAAAAAATTCGGGTGGACTCAAAATACTTGATAAACTTGCAGATATAAGAAGGGGGGAAGAGGCTATTGATAATGAGGATGAAATTTATTATGGTCAATCACAATCTATTGCATTATTAACCGACCTTGAAAATAACATTACAGTATCAGTAGATGGAGAGCCAATAGGTATTTTACCCTCGTATTTCAAAGTTTTTCCATTAAGTATAAACGTTAAAGAATAGGATTACTAACAGAAGCAAAAAAAGATTACTAGAGGTTGATAACATAATTCTAGATAAATTATAGAAAACTCGCACACTCAATCTCTAGAGAGAAACATGTTTGTTGCTGAAAGGTTTCTGTCATACATTGTAAGAGACCATGGAAAACATCCAGTTTCTACAGATGGAGGTACCTGGTATCTACAAGCCTGTCGATTCTTGAAACTAAAACATCATATTCGTTCCTCCTACGAAAAAAACATTATTGAGAGAACAATGCAATACATTAAAGACAGAACTGAAAGTTTTGATGATTACTTTCCCTACAGGTTAAAGAATTGCAAGATAAAACATACAAAAAATTGGTTGAATCTATTTGTCGACTATCACAACAGAGAATTACGAACCGCTAACTGAACAGGACCTGCTTTAAACAAGAAAAACATTAATATTAATTAAAGGTAAATCAGATAAAGATAAGTATAGTAATGATTTTTTTTTTGCTATTAATTTGTTATTTAATGATTTTATAATACAATTAGCATAAAAAAGTGATATAATGAATTCTCTGATACCTATAAAATTAAATTAACACTTTTGGTTTTATGAAATTCGATTCTAAAGTTATGCTTACTATTGGTATCATTATTACCTTAGGTCCTTTGAATTTAGCACCATTTGATTCAGTATATGCTCAATCGAACAGTTGCAGCAATCTTTCATCTAAAAGTATGGGTGGAAATTTAGGTCAAAATGAAAGCAACGTGAATGGTACCGAGAGTCTACCTAATCTGAGATATTGCTTCCCATATCAAAATTGTCAAAATGAAAGCAACGTGAATGGTACCGAGAGTCTACCTAATCTGAGATATTGCTTCCCATATCAAAATTGTCAAAATGAAAGCAACGTGAATGGTACCGAGAGTCTACCTGGACCACAGGGTGAACGTGGTACTGCGGGTGAGACCGGACCCGCAGGTGAGACAGGACCCGCAGGTGAGACAGGACCAGCAGGACCCGCAGGACCAGCAGGTGAGACAGGACCACCAGGAGCACCAGGAGAACAAGGACCCGCAGGTGAGACAGGACCCGCAGGACCTCAAGGAGAGAAAGGAGACACTGGAGCCACAGGGCCTATGGGACCTGAGGGACCACAGGGACCACAAGGTGCCGTAGGACCCATAGGACCACAAGGACCTCAGGGAGAAACAGGTGCAACTGGAGCCACAGGACCTATGGGACCTCAAGGAGAGACAGGACCAGCAGGACCGCCTGGACCACAAGGTGAGCCTGGACCTCAATCAGTATTCGGAAAAATATATAGGGTAAATGGACCCATCGTTGCTGCGGCGTTAAATGTTCCAGCGCTATCTCAAGCTTTTTGCAATCCGGGAGACTCGATTATTTCTGGAGGTCACATCTATAATCTGGGGGGAGGATCTATTAGATTTTTCAGCAGTGAAGGTGATCTTGTGAATAATTCTTGGACAGCACAATTAACAGCAACTGCTGCTCACGACGTCATGTCTATTGCATATTGCTTTGATAACCCCTAATTTTTTATAGTCTCTTAATATAGTTAAGGTCGCAATCTCCACGATGCAGGGTAAATCAAAGACAAAATTTACGAAATGCTTGGGCCAAATTTAAGATCTGTTAAAAATATGGGCCGGGTCGGATGCAGGGCATATTTGCCCGTAACCCGCATTTCAAAGATTAACTAGTCCGGATACTGGCATTAAATCCAATTACCAAATTTTTATGTCTTGTTTGATTCTGTTGGGATTCGGTTCTATATTGAATTGAATTTATGAACTACTTTGCGAAATCAAAAGGAAATGACAAACTTTCATTGTCATTCAAAAGTTACCCGATCATTCATCATTTACGGAGGTATTCATGATTAAATATTAAACCTATCCCTCATTTGTATGAGACTTTAATAAAAATAGCATCAGATTAAACCGATAAACATTGATGAGACCAACTCATCATGATGACAATATAATGGTAGTATACTCTTGATCCCTTTGGCATTTATATAAGATCTAATTAAATTGAATTGCATGAGCACTTCAGACAAATTTGCAAAGAGAGATCTCAGCGGTATAATCCAAATCTATTTTATTCGTGCCCCAAAGAAGAACCGGGGCGCTTTAGCAAAGATTGGCGAGGAAACTGATGATTTTTTCAGAAAACATGGCGTGACAAAATTCTTGTATAGATTGAATACAAGAGAAAATATGACGGATTTTGTAAATCTGTCAAAAATCATTTCTGCTAATGACGATGAAGATGTAAATTTAGAAATACTGTCTTACAGAGATGCCAAGCATGTAGAGGAAGTTATGAAGGCTATGGAAGGCGATAAAAAGGCTAAAGAAGTGTATGAAGAATCTATGAAACTCATTACACCTGGATCAATTGTGTTTGGAGATTTCACATCAGACCAATAGGAAATAAACTCATTAGTCATTTTTCTTCCCAGAAGGATAGTATCAACTGGCAGATGTAACCGGGTTACTCATGCTGTAAGTTCTTCGTCCCAATCCCAGACCATTCAATCCATTTCATTATTTGGTCCTGCTATATAACCATCTATGGACATTTGTGTTCGTAGTTTTAATTTTCTCCCCATTGCTTGTTTGTTGTCATTCAACTATGTTCTCTCCCTACCTCCCTCAATTCATTTACGGATCCTGCTTTCTCCCTCTGATTTACTCAATTCATTCAAAAACACATTCTTGAAAATCAGAATTAGTCATTAAGAATAGGACAATAAGAGACTTCATAAGTATAGACGGAATCAAAAGCATATACAAATTATACATGGTTTTGGAATTTCTAGAGGTTATTCACTCAAGGTTTTCAAATTACTATTTCTCTTCTACCTTTGATCGATTGACCCAAAAGATGCTACAAAATACCCTTTTACTCATAGAAGACTACAACGTTTTTGAAGAATAAGAGATAGGGGCAAAATCAAGTCAACCTATAAATAATTTATTCTAGTTATTTTAGAATGACTGAAACAATTCTCGTAACCGGTGCTACAGGGACATTAGGGAGTGAAGTTATAAAACAGCTATCTAATGATTCAACTAACCATTTAATTAGAGCAGCAGTTCATTCAATTGAAAATGCAAAAAAGATAAATTTTCCAGGTGTAGAATTTATTCAAATAGACTATAATGAACCTGATAGTTTGACTAACGCTTTTAGTAATATCGATAGACTTTTTCTTCTGACACACCCTTCTCCTAATACTGTTAAACAAGAGTCCAATATGATCAATGAAGCAAAGAAAGTAGGAGTCAAACATATAGTGAAACAATCAGTAATGGGTGCAGACGATGACAATCCAAAAGTGGAATTGATGCGCCACCACAGAGAAGTAGAAAAACTTATAGAAGAATCAGGGATTGAGTATACCTTTCTTCGACCAAATGAATTTATGCAGAATTTAATAACTTTTCACGGTCCTGTAATTAAGAACACTAATGCATTCTACTTACCGATGGAAAACGCAGAAGTGAGTATTGTTGATGTTCGTGATATTGCAGCTGTTGCAGTGAAAGTACTAACTGAAGATGATTTGGAGAGAGTCGGTAATAAGGCATTTACAATAACCGGACCAAAAGCTTTATCATATAATAAAATTGCCGAGATACTGTCTGACGCTACTAATAAAAAGATCGAATATGTCAACATATCTGAAGGAGATGCTAGGTCCGGAATGAAAGAAGCTGGCATGAATGATTGGCTTATAAATGCAATATTAGAGCTTAACAAATATTTTCGAGAAGGACATGCTTCACAAGTTACGTCTGTTGTTGAAGACATAACTGGAAAGAGTGCGAAAACTTTTGATGAATTTGCCAAAGATAATGTGGATTTCTTTAAGTAACGTTCTCCTTTTTTTAAAAGCCTTACAAACCTTTAAATGATAAAGTAATTTGATGTTAGTATATTTATTAAAGATCTGAAATCGATATGCAAATGGAACCGAGACCTTATAATAATTAATTCTACGATAATTAGTGGAATACTTATTCTGCTGACCATCTCGTCATTTTCCCCGGGTGAATTTCCAAATCGCTCTATTTTTGTAACTCTTGCAGTTCTGAGTGTCATATTTTTTCAATATCATCCTTGCATGTATTGTCAGGCAATACAAAAAAGCCAAAAAATATATTCAGATCGGTTTTGGCTTTGTCATCTGTTTTATGATTTTTATAGGCGTGGTGAATGTTATAAATATTAATATTATAGAACCAGAATTTTGGGAAGGACCCATTACTTCTAAAATCGCTACAAACATAATAATATCAATATTAGCAGAACTAGATAACCATATATTTATTCACAATCCTCATTAATGTAATATCAAATTGAAATTAACCCTCAAAAGTAGCCAAGGCGATATAACATTCCATCTTTTTATTAATCTAATGCCAGAATAAAGTAGTCAATTTTAAGAAAAGACAAGTATAAATATTATATCGATACTATTAATGAGTATCGGATTCGGTGGAGGGATTAAGTTCGGTATATTATGCGGGTTCGGTGGCATGTGAAACAAATTTGACTCGAATCTATCACTCTCTCATAATCATCTAGACACTTCATTCATGCCAAGTCTGGGCTCGTGAGGATTAAGTTTCCGGTGGAAGTAGGGTTCTACTGTAATTTTATAATATGCAGTATAATCGAATTAACAGAAATAATGATCTAAAAAGTCTCAAGTTAATTCTCTCTGAGAATTGAAATTAAAGGAATAGAATGAGAACACAATTAGCATATGCAGGCATTGGATCTTGGTATTGAGATCTGTTTGCGCATCTCAAGACCTTTATTGGCTTTCGTCAAAGCCTACATCCTTTTGCAGAAGGAGTATGTATATACGTGTAATTAAGATAAATTATTTTCTATAGTGGAATTTTTTGCCTTTGGTTTATGGTTATTGTTTTATCCAAATATTAATAGTGACAATTTAATGTATTCCAGTCTAATAGGTTAATACATCTGGATTTTATCAGTTACTCAAGGAAGTTTTTATTTAACACGTTGTTAGAAAACCGCCATTTTGTATGATCATCTAGGAATAGATTTATTATGTAAGAATAACAATGAGAAATAATATTAAAGTAGATATAGACAAGAGTAGAAACAGTACTTCATATCAGGTCTCATTGTTATGGAACGGGTGTCTGTCATTATGGTTGTTGATGATACTCCTACTAACTAGGTGCTGCAGTTTTGTTTGAGGATTATTTTAATACATTCATATCAATTAACTATTTCTGTGTTGTTGGCAAGGTTTTTCTTGCCAACATAAGACTTTAATCCTTTTTCATTGTTTACAATAGACTATAGAGTAGAATTTGTTAAGCAATAATCTTATTTCTGTCATAATAGGTATTATTGCTTTACTTTTGACTTCTTATATTCATGACCTCGTCAATGAAACTAACTCCATCAACGGTAGTGTTTGCAATTACAATAATTCTAATGCTGATTCTGTATACCCACGTTTAACAGTAAAGTTAAACGATACTTTTGATGAAGTTGATAACGACCAACCTGTGAAGAATATGACACAAGTAGAATTATTGTTTAATGAAAAATCAGTTATTTTGGATTTAGGATGCGATAATACTATTTGGAGTATTGAATTATACTGGAATCTTGCAGACACAATACAATATAACTATACAATAAAAATAGCAACTTCAAATAATATAACTACAAAAATAATCAGTTCCACTACTAACGATACATTAGGTAATATATTACCTTCAATTGGAACTGGAAATAGTATAGGACGATATGTAGAGATCACGATTAATGAACCAAGAAATATGTCATTTGATAATTTGCAACTTGTATCAGTTATTTTCTATCATCCTATTGTCATTGAAAAGAAAACGGATATAGAATCTTGGAATACGTTTGATAATGACTATCCTGATTCAATATCAATTAGTAATTTTACTCATTCGGTAAACCTTGAAAGCATATATGAAATTAAATCTGGAGATTCTGATATTGTATTGAATCCTAACTTTGTTTTGTCAAAAGAACCTGTTTTAGATATTGGATTAGGAAATGTTATTTCCTTTGGTATAAACTATAGTCATATCGAAGGAGCGAGATCAAAAATAGAAGTCAAAGACGATATTGGAAATATGAGAGAAGTCCCAATTTTTGACCTAAAACAATTAAGTTACAATGATTTTCGAAATTCAACACCCGGTTTAAAGACGTTTTACTTTCTACCGTATCTAGCCTATTCTGATAATCCGATCGATACAAGGTCACCTGATTTATATTATGAAAACAGGTCGCTTTCTTTCATTAACAAAACTTTGTCAGAAGGACTGCCAGCAAACCTGACAATATCCTTCGCGCCGGATTCTGAAACAATCGTCTATTACAAAACCAAGGTTAGTGTTTCTAATTAAAGTCACATTATTATTAGATTTTATCATAAAATTTGTTATAATACACAGTAGGGATAATTTACCTATGCGATCACAAAAGTGGTTTAAAGTATTAAGATCAATTCGTCCGTTAACGGTGGGATAATAATGTTAAATTCAAAGAGTACTTGAAATCTCAAAACTTGAAACATAAGACGATAAATGATCTTTATAGATATGCAATTCAGTACAAACACATATTGAATGAAAATCCTTCGGAATTATCTACATATCCTAATAGTAAACGCAGACATATTATGAGGGCGTTAGATGCATATTCAAAATTCACAGGAAAATATGATAAATGGCAGATTATAAGAAAAAGTACCAATTTAAGTGGTCTGCTACAGATTCACTGGCTGGATTTTATAATATTTTAAAGCCCGATGGCGACTTTACAAAAATGTTAGAATGGATAACAACAACAATAAAATCGTATCCGCGATTTGCTAATATTTTGATATTCAATGTCCTTACTGGTTTGCGACCTCAAGAAGCAATTGATTCTTTTAACCTGTTGCTTTCTGATAAAAGACAAGACTATTTGTCTAGAGATGAAAAACTATTAGAGCATTTTAAATTCCCTGAAATATTCTTAAGAAGAACGAAAAAAGCATTCATATCTATTACTAATAAGGAATTGATTTCATTAGTTGAGGGCCAAAAACCCTTAACTTATGATACGATTAAAATTGCAATTACTAGGAAGGAGCAAACTGGGTTTAAGATGTCCTATTGTAGAAAGATATTTGCTACTTTCCTAAGAAATGAGGGTATAGAGGCGGAAATTATAGATTTATTACAAGGAAGAATTCCTGATTCTGTATTTGTAAGACACTATTATCGACCAGCAATGAGTAAATTCGATGAAATAAGGAATAAGATGTGTAAACTAAATAAAATGATGAATGAATCCTAACCCTATTAACCAATGCTTCTACCCGCGGAAGTTTTGCTCTCCTATAAGACCTTACACGAATGATCTAGGGTTAAAGATTTACTATAAGGTAGGATTAGTAGTTCTGTGTTTGTCAACCATCACTATTATCGTCCTGACATAAACGAGATAATAACAAAGAAGATAAGGCCTGTGTTGGACGAATTGACTAAGGAAATGCAAAATTAAGTACGTATTTATAGCCATTGTAAAATTATTTTTCATGTTCTAATCGGTATGAGTTGTAATGGAATATGTGTAAAGTTCAAAGCGAAAAGAAATCATGATATCCCATCCAGATATAAAGATGGACAGAAAAGATGTAGCATTTGTGAGATATTCATACACTGGAATGAAAATGTATACTGTCCTTGTTGTAACTACAAATTAAGAACTAGAATCTTTTCGAGGTTGGGAGATGAGGAAAAAGTACAGGGAAGAAACAATAAAGAGGTATTAACTAATGATTGAAATATGATTTAATGATACCTTAATTGAATTAAGTGGATTTACGCTCAACAGAGCCGTTTATCTCCTGATACAATTTAAATAGATTAGTACACCGTGTTTTACATGTTAAAAATCCTTAATGGGAATCCAGGATTTGGCGTACCTTTTAATGAAGAAGAAACAGTAAAATTCCTTACAACTGGCAAATTAAATCTACATCTGGGAACTATAGATGAGAAAGGCCATCCAAACGTACATCCTGTATGGTACTACTACGATACTGGAAATTACAGAATTTATATAGAAACATCAAAACAGTCCAAGAAAACAAATAACCTCAGAAACAATACGATTGTTTATTTTTGTATTGATGATCCAAATGTACCCAGAGGAGTACGCGGAGAAGGTGATGTTAAGATTCATGAAGATATTAACTTCAATATTCCTATAGCGGAAAAGATAATGATAAAGTACTTGGGAAATACGGAACATCCAATAGCACAGACTCTATTGAATATGCAGAAGAGTGGACAATCGGTTGTTTTGGAACTCTTTCCAAAATATTACTCTACATGGGATTTAGAGAAACAGTAAACAAATTGCGAAGATTGGTTATAATCAAATAAGGGGATGCAAGCCTTTGGGCCACACAAAGAGTAAAGAGAAACAAATTATCACTTTTTGTTAAAGTTGGAAAAATCTAAGGTGACCCAGGCTTTGATTGTTTACCTTGGAGAAAACTTGGAATAGAGAACAATTCATGAGTTAGGGAGTAGATATGCCTGACAAACTTTGAACTTCATTCCAATACTTTTCAAAAAGAATTTCTTGAACCAAAACATGATTTTTATCATTCAAAAACGATATTCTATATTGATTTAGATCTGCGTAGGTCAACTCAAGAGCCTCTTTATTATCGGTAATCAAAACAAACTCATCGATACTTCCAAGTTTGGTAGAGTATCCCATCTGAAAATGATCATGTGTTTTTCTAGATGCTTCTTTTGTAATTTTGTTAAGCTGGTAAATTAGTGATCTATTGTATCCATCTGTTAATAATTTGATTAATACTCCTTTTCTATATAACACTGAGAGTTTTAGCCAAAAAAGGTCATCATCTGCAAAATAGTCTAGCATTTTAATAGATGAAAGGATTAGCAGTTCCTTTTTACTATGATCAAGAAAAGTCATAATTTCGGTTCGAGCATCGACAAAGTTAGCTAACGTTTTATGAAATTCCGACGTTTGTTTATTTTCTAATTGTTTGTTTTTTTCCTTCAGCGGTATTCCTAGTTTCCAAATCTTGTCGAATAACATTTGCTGTTTCTTAACTAAGGATAGTGAATTACTGAAGAAAGCCTGTTCGGGTCTTTGGTCATCTTCATGAAATACCCATAACATATAAGCTCTCTGATCCATTATACCAAAATTAGTTCTTATATTGTCAAGATGCCTTATTTCATAGTATTTAATACTGTTTATGAATTCTATATTTTCCGGTGCGGTCTCAACTATGAGCCGTATCCTTAGACATCTTTCTTCAATTAACTTTTCCAATACATCAAATCCTTCTCTCAGAAATTTATAATGAAAATTGAATATCTTTTTATCCCAAATTGCATCAAATCCGATAGTTACTACGTCAACCGAATTTAGGATTAATTTCTCCATTTGATTAGCGTCATAAATTACATCGGTTATCTCAGGAAAAGATTGACCTGACTCAATCAATTGTTTGTATATCGCATCTTGCAACTATTTCTAATATATGTAATTGCTATATTTAAAACGTCTTGGTCAAACGACCCAAAATCAACAATATCGACATGTTATTTTGAAGCCTGTTCATTTTGTTTTCTACAAAAAGATAATTAGGGGATAGACTCTAAATCGTATAGAAGATATACTATTAGGATCATGTGCTATAGGGAATACATATGTCCCCAGATTCTACAAGATAGGATTTTGATCTATGATGACAGGTGTTGTCAACTATACAATTGATCTCTTACTAATTTATTAAGTACGCATTTTAATTATGTCCTATGACAACAATAGTACATTTTGAGATTCCTTCAGACAATGTTGAAAAATCAAAGAAGTTCTATGGTGATTTGTTTGGATGGACCATTGAAAAGGTTCCATCTGATATGTTACCTGAAGGTGTCGAATATTGGGGAATCACAACAAAAGATCATGAAGGAAATAATGCTGTTATGGGAGGTCTGATGAAAAGGCATGCTCCAGAACAACAAGGAATATTGAATTATATCGATGTCAAATCAGTAGATGAATACTCTGACAAGGTGAAACAACTAGGAGGAACAGTTAAAGTCCCGAAAATGGCTATTCCAAAAATGGGTTATATGGCTATATGCTCTGACACAGAAAATAACACATTTGGTTTATGGGAGAATGATAAATCAGCAAAGTAACAATGGAGAACCTCTGTAAACCCCAATTCAAGGTTTGCTGATCCAAATTTTTCTAATTTTATGCTTTGTTCCATAAATCTCTCCTACTCATTAACCATCTCTCTTCTTGCTGTTTTCTATGTTCCTCTAAACAAATACTTTTATCATCATCTCCTCTACTGCGTTTTGAAATTTGGTAGCTGACGCATACTCTTAAAATATTTTCCTAATTGTTTAAAAAACAGTTTCAGATATCCATCGACGACCATACTTTCTTTTATGAGGATTATGGAATAGGCTCTTGGTCTTATCGCATATCGATCTTTGTATTTGTACTAGTGTTTATACAGATCAATTGTTACGGAAAGTAAATAACAATTAATTTCCTTTACAATATTAAATATATCATCAGCAACTACTTTCTTTTCAAGACCTGTCATCTTGTCAAATGGATATTTACTTTGAAGGAAATCATTATAGTGTAACTTAAATTTATTGAAATGATCTATATTATGAAAGTATTTTTCTAACAATTCATCCATTCGCTTTCTGAATAAAGGGATATTCTTATCTTCCACAATTATGCCTCCTATGGTGAAGAATCTCGAACTTCCATCTTTTGTCATATCCTGATTAATATTGTACTTTCCCTCATCCCCACTTTCATCTAAATAGAGAGTATACAATGACAAGAGGGATTTATCTCCCAGTTTTATGTCTATAATTTATCAATTCATTCTTGCTTGGGCACTCGTATACTATTGTTCATTCGTAAAGTAGTTCGGGATTTGCTAGATTACTATTGCTAGGGATCGAGGGTTCAAATCCCGCACTTCTTTTGAACAACGTGTCCTCTAATTATCCTGCAAAGGTTATGGTACTACCCAAAGATCAAATATCGGTATCTCAATAATAAATTATTGACCAAATGCTAATATTGTCATAAAGGTCTTAATTCTAATTATATCAGATTAGGTGCAAAAGAATCTTTCAAGAAGGTGGGTCTTTATTGTGTCACATGTGATATTTACTATTCGCCTGATTTGTCAAAACAGTATACTAGTTTAGTACAGGCTCCCAGAACTTGTACAATTGAAAATAATATGATTTTTAGGAAAGAGTATTCAAATAATTTCAACCTGCCAAATAAAAACATGCAAATTTTATATGGGCCGGGTCGGATTCGAACCAACGACCCCCGCCATGTCAAGGCGGTATCTTAACCAGGCTAGACCACCGGCCCTCGTATTATAATTATTGATTTTCTTTTTGCTCTTTATATATAATTGTTCATTCTTCTCTCTAGAATTGGAATGTGAACGGATTTTATGGTTTTCTGTGGTGTTTGAGGTTATAGAATCTAGTTCTTTATTGCAATCTTGGTAAAGAGATAAGGTGGGACTAGAAATTTTTTGTTTTTAGTAAGATCTAATGGGTTGTTCTTGATGTTCCGGACCTTACTGAATCTGGTAAGATCTAGATTTGGAAACAAAGGTGAGAGAAGCGGCAAATCTTTATCCAAAAAATTAGAAATTTTCTTCCTCAATATTGACTTGAGTTTATATTTATATGATTTGGATACTTGTTTTTGACATTGCAAAAATTGTAATTCGCCCTTAGAAAGAAGCGACATATGATAAATATTCCAATCTGAGCTATTAAAAAAGTTGTACCTGTTTTTTTTTACACACCATTGCGGTTTTCTTGAACAGAAATGATCAAATTCTTTCATGTCTTAGGGGTACAATATGCCATTTATGAAGTTCATCACAAATAGTTAAATATTTTGGAATTAAAATAAAGTTTGGTGCAAAAGCCTTTATCTATTCTTATAGTAGATGACGAAGAAGAGCTGGCTACTCTTTACAAGGAATTTATTATAAGAATGGGTTATGACGCTGTATCTTTTACTAATCCATTATTGGCTTTTGAGCATTATAAACAATGCCTTGATAAATATTTTCTAATCATAACGGATTTGAGAATGCCCGGCATGGGCGGGATAGAGCTTGCAAATAAGATAAGAGAACTTAACTCTGCCGTAAAAATATTTTTGATAACAGCTTTTGATGTTGCAGATATACAAAGTCAATGGGCTGTTGGAACAGCGGTATTTGATAGGCTAATTCAAAAACCTTTAAAACTCCCTATGTTGAAAAAAATTATTGAGCAGGACATAATTCACAAAGCTGAAAATAGCTAACTAGTCAATCAGAACCTTGTTGATACTTAGACCTGGAATTAGATCGATAAAGCGGCTTTCATTAACCTTGTAAATATGTAGTTAATGACTTTCTAGTTTTAGTGCTATAGAATGATACTCTACTAAATGTTGTCTCTGTTCTTCTGAAAGTCTGTTAAAATCATTATGATGATAAATGCAAAGACCAGACATCGACTTACCAAAACTTGTTGGTAAAGATAGCTCGTATTCTAATAGTTCATCATACTCCATTTTAAAAAAATATGGACCCATGTCAGCTATTACCGAAAGGCCATCTTTACCTTTTCGATTCGCAAGCTCAATTAACTTCTGTTTAGAATCCATTGGATTACTTTGCCCAAAGTATTCTTTTAATGAATCATTTATTATGAGCGATTCTGTTTTTTCATATTTATTAACATCTATTGCCTTGTGAGAATCAGAAAAGGCTCGCCTAACTGAAGAATCTGTTTCATAAAAAGGATTAAAAAGAACCACCTTTTTTTCTCTTCTATTTGTTTCCCTATATAACAGGTATAAAATTCTCTTAGGGTCATTAAGTCAGGATATATTATTAAACAATGCAGACCATGAGGTAAATCTGATAGATGGTTTACCATATCTTCTACTTTGAGGCTTTGAATCGAATCATTGATGGAGGGAGCATCTGCTCCCATATCTTCCTCCAAACAAAATCTCCTGATATCCATGGATAATATGATTTATTAACCTAGCCTAATTTAGCGCTCATTCTTAGAAGTTGTCTAGAATCTGATAAACGAACCGATATTATTTCGTATTTCGCTCAGAACTCCACAGGTGTGGGAATATGAGGTCTTTAATAGATGCTCTCCGTTACTCGCTTTCATTGGAACAGTTGTCTGCTTCGACAATCCATAACTCCTTTTTCAACTGCTTTACTACAGTTGTTTGTCTAAGTCACGATAATAGTCAGTATTGTCGATGACTACAGAAACGATCGTATTTATGTTACTCAATAAAATATTACTCCTTTGTGCATAGCTAGACTTATACTATTCTTTTTTTTCGAAACAGATTAGAGTTCCTTTAATGTGTTTTCAATTTCTTCAATGTAATCTTTGATGTAAAATCTAATGATGTCAATTTCAATAAGCGATAGTTGAGTCTCATCTATTAATTCTTTTTTAATGTATTCGTGTAAATCTTCCAAGTTTCTGGGATATACGACTCTAACACCACATTCTCCTCCAATAAATTCAATTTCTAAATATCCTTCGGTGCCTATGATTTGGGAAACACCTATACTTCTAAGGAAACCATTGATTCGTGTCTAAATCGTTTATCAGAATCTCTTATAATTACGTCTTGTAATTCAGACATCTAGTTTGTCACCTCACCTTTAAGATTCTTGATTAATTTACTAATTACAGAATTGAATGAATCACCAGTTTGTCCCATCTTCTTGAGCTAATTGTAATTATCTGAGTCGATTAGTATTTGTTTGTAACGACTGTTACTATTAAACATATCATGGCTGTAGGTTCGATATTATATAAATATTTACGTATTATTAGTAATGTTAACCTATTCGTAGATTTAGTTTTAACACCATTATTAACAAATTCAGAGGAAGAATAGTAATCATAAATGGTGAAAACAGTGAAAGCAGTGGAGGATGTGAAGGCTTTATTAGCAATGGTAAATTAATCTTGTAATAATTTATAGAGTTCAAAGTTCTCCTTTTCTAAATTTTCTAGACTGATAGGCGGATAGCCTTTATCATATCTTAGTTGTTCTTTAATTCTTTGTGGATATTTCCATCTGACTCTATTTACCTTGTCACACTTATCTAACCATTCTGTTAGTATAGAAATCACTTCATTTTCTGATAACCCTTTGATATTTACAAGATAGGGTATCAATATGTGCCATAAACAAAAATATCTGTGATCAGGAATTGGAGTTGCAAGTAATTTGTCTATCCAGGCTATTTTATTGCTATTTCTTATAGAATCAGAATTCTGTTTTCTCTTTCGTAACTCTTCATTTTCAATTTTTAATTGTATAAGGTAATCCATGAATGGTAAAACTAAAGGATTCGCTATTGCTTCAATACCATCCCATTTTTGGATTATTTTGACCTTCTCGTTATACCTTGAATTTATGGTTTCTGGGATTCTAATCAGGCATGAGTTAATGGAAGGATTGTGTTTTGGGTCTCCTTTCTCATTAGTAAACAGTTTTTCAGCAAAACGTATAAACTCAGTAGTCAAATCATTTCTTACAAATGGGATGAATTCTTCAAGTTCCTTAACTGTCTCTAGAGGTTGTTTTTTTTGATCTTTGGTAACTATTTTGATTGGCTGATAAATATGATAGCCACCTCCAGTCCATAGAACCGTCGGTTGACCATTAATCACTTCTCTTATCTTGTGTAATGTTTGCTTTAGAATGTAGTCAAGCTTTCTAATTGGATACTTACAAGTAGAACATAAAGATAAATCTAAATCTATAAAAATAAAGCTTGGATATAGATGGTTCCTTTCAGACTTGGTATGAGCAGGATAACCATTAATTCTACAGTCAACAAAATTAGCTTCTTCATAATACTTCATCATTTCCTCCTCAGAATCAACGTAAACTTGACCATTGGTTCTTGCAGTCATGATAGAACGTGGATATAAGAATTCTTGGTCACTGAAATGATATAGAATAAAATGCACGTTGTTCTCAGTCATGGATTAACCATATCCTTTTAATGAACATAGAATAAAAAAGTAGAGACATTTAGTTACCAGTAGATAGAGGCACATTCTCTTTTGCTAATTTTAGGTTTAGAAAATAAACCCTTAATTCTTTTCATAGGTTAGAGTTGTAGTCTGTATCTCCTGAAGTAATGGGAATGCAAACTGAAGCATTAGAAAACTGGAGTGGTAATTGTCAAATACTTGGAAATATAACGTCTCCTACTCTAGCAATCGTAGGAACTGACAATTTCTTTACTCCAGCAGAAAATTCGGTAACGATTGTAGAAAAAATTCCAGGAGCCTGGCTTGTGCAGATTAGAAATGCAGAACACGGCTTGATGTATCGATACCCTGAAACCTACAGTACAATTGAACATATTTGAATGGATCAGACAAAGATATGAGGTAAGGACTTTACTTCAAAATTGTATTTACCGTTACTCAGGGGTAGTTTTTCTTAACACTTTTTTTACATATTTATTATTGTCTTGCTTCATTTTTTGACTTTACAGTGATGTTCAAAAGTAAACAGTAACTATAGCGAAACATGATCATCGATACATGGTGTTTTTAAACCTGTCAAGATAGTGATAATCACCTCTCAAAGTAATTCCATAAGGGTCTTGCATCCTAGTTCCACGCTGTTTATGCAAGACCCTGAATATACTTAAGGGTAATCAATTAACCTGATAATAATAAATATCTTTATTTAGTTTATAGTGGTATTGCTTCTCTCTTTCTATTGTCTAGTTCATTAATCCCATCTCGAGTAATATGATAATTTTCACCATCTGAAGAATGTATCAGGCTTTGAGCAATCAAATCCTCAACAGCTTGATCAAATAAAGGGGACATTGTATTATCTATTGAATTCATCAATTCTCCAATGTTAATTGAAGGATCGCCTTTTGATATATGTTCGGTCAATAATCTATCCAAAACAAAACTTTCAACATTATGAAGAGCTCTTGTTTCGTGTTCAGAATTCGATATTTTATCCATGATCATAAGTGTTTACTACACTTAAATTCTTAACTTTACTATTTAGTCAATGCATAGCGATCCAGAAGATTAATAGGCTAAAATGAGATATGAGGTTCATTTCTCGAGTGATCCTGATGATTTCTACTAATTTGGTTGTTGATAGATTTTCCAATACTGATATAGTTTTTTGTGTGCCGTGGTCTAACCGCCGCCGCCGTGGTCTAACCGCCGCCGCCGTGGTCTAACCGCCGCCGCCGTGGTCTAACCGCCGCCGCCGTGGTCTAACCGCCGACGGCCATCAATCTTCTCTAAAATCTCCCATCTCTGCAGACAAATGAGTAAGACATGTCACTCATAATCTCTTATGAAGGTGGAGAACTATTAAGAAACATACCAACTGGGATTCTAATTCATTCGTCTATTAAAAGACCTGGCATGAGCATCTGAATATTATTGTCATTTAAGAAAACTGTCTAAATAGATATCCAAATATCGAAACAATTTTTCTCCATAGCCTCCACTAGCACTCTTTTTATAACACGCTAACGTTCCTTCATAAAGGTTACCACTTTATATACTCCTGACCCGCCAGATAGTTGGTATATATGATTAAACAAAGTATTAAAGACTAATAGCTAAATAGAATCTTATCTTACTCCAACAAACGTGGTTATACTGAGCGGTTTAATGAAGCATCAGACTTTGTCCTAAAGAGAAATATAATTTCAGCTGACGATCTTGAGTGTTGTATACAGGAAGATTAACGGTTGGTCTCATTCAACATCAGGAAAAAGCCAAGTTTCATAAAGATGCGGAAACCATCTACGATTGTATTAGAAATTAAAATTTAATATTCAAAGCAATAAGTAATAGGAATAATATAATATGATCCTGTCAGGATCGTGACCAAATTGCTTAAACTGAACAAACCGAAAAGATTTTAGTCCACGCTATCATTGCCGTCGTACGAACAGAAGATTAATCAAGGAATTTCACCCGAATCTATTATGAGGTAGTGGGACGATGGTTTTATTTAACGGCTTGAAGAGCTTGCAGCCATGATATAATTTCTAGGTGGTTATATTACTTCATCCATTGAGTTTGACCATTCTAAAATTCAAGTCGGCTCTTTTGAGTAAGTTTTATTGTCCAAGAATATTTTCGTGGTTCAGAACTTTCTAAACAAAATATGAATTCCCGCTGATAGCATTATAGGTTCCACATAATCCCTTCATTTAATTTGTATAAATCTAATTACATGAAGTTTCTTACCTACCAAAAATCTCTTACAAATTTCAATAGAATATAATAGTAATATAAATTCAGTTTCAAGTAAAATAATCTCGATATAGCATAGCGTTATTATAACATTAATGCACAAAAAGCCATTTAAGAATACATTAGTCTTAGCTTCCATCACTCTCTTGTTAGTGGTTTCACTTTCACTTTCAGCTTCACCCAATTCTATATCATATGCATTTTTGGGTTTTGATCTAGGTGGTAGCATTGGAGGTAGCGGTACTGATCAATCCTTAGGAAATTCACAAAAGTCTATACAAGGTGCCCAGTGCTATTCACCAAATGCTAGTATTGTTGATTCTTGTAACTCTGGAGATGGATCGGATAGCGAAAATCTTGGCCATAACTTTTATGGACAATAAATAACTCTTAATTTTTATTTTTTGTTGATATTGATATTCTAACACTTCCAAAACTGATTGTTAATCAAATTTGATCTTGAAATAATACTGTTTAGATGCCCGTTGCTACTATAATTTAAAATCCAATATTCGGAAATAATATTTCTCTATGATTTGTTACAAACTCCAATAACAAAAATATTACGATTCATTAGAGTTCATGTCAATGAGTTTCTTTCAATTGTGAAAGGCAAACAATTTTTCATTAATGAGATACTGGATGTTAATTTTCTTGCTCAAAAGTTTACACTTGGCTTTTAGTTTTTTTATGACCATTTTCTTTTTAAAGAGCGTAAAGTAATAATGATAATGCGTAAAACAATTATTTCGATATATGGAGTAGCCTGAAATGCCTACGGTGCAGCATTTCGAAATCCCTGCCGATGATGTTGAAAGGGCATCAAAATTCTACACAGTGGTATTTGAATGGAATATGCAGAAATTGGCTAATCCTGAAGACCCTTCAAAAGATTATTGGTTTTTTGACACCAAAGATGAAAATGGGAATAAAGGTATTGGAGGCGGACTAATGAAACGTCAAGCTCCAGAACATTCTGTCACAAATTACATAACTGTACCCTCTGTTGATGACTATGCATCGAAAATTGAGAAAGCAGGGGGTAAGGTAATAATGCCAAAAACAGAAATTCCGGAGATGGGGTTCATTTTAGTATTTCTAGACACAGAGAATAACATGTTTGGATTATATGAAGCCCTAAAAAAATAACTTGCTATACTTTTATTCCTTCTTCATTTTTATACATTTATAGTTATTCTTTCACATAATCGTGAGTGACCTCTGAATTCATCTAGCCATAGCTATAACAAGTCGTGAATTTGAACATTCATCATTCATTCTACTTTCAGAACAATAGGTTCAACCTCAGTAAATGCTATACAGTGCCTGTTGATTGTGTGGAAAATGTATCTACGGACTTTGTTCATTAAATTTCTGCATATACTACTCTTTAAAGCAGAAAAAGATTATACAAGAATCAAAATTCAGATAGGGATAGAAAGGTTACAGACCTATATTCAAATAAGGTATCTAAATATATGGACATTCCCTTTTCCATACTAAAATGAATCAAAGTATGTACATTCCATTTATGTTTACATCTTTTTTCATTTTTATCCTTTTGCTTATATTTTATGATGATCATTTATCATATGCCCAATGGGTTATGCAGCCCTTACCTCTTCCTGGCCATCCGGACCAAGATTGCTGTAGTAGTAATAGTAACTTAAGAAATGATACTACCCCTCCTAAAATAATTATAATAACAAATATACTACATGAGGGTAATAACGTATTGAAGTTAAAGATAGAGGATGAATCTCCGTTGAAGCTTAGAGGAATAAATTTCACCCAAGGTAACAAGAATATTGAAACTTATTTGGCAAAAGAGCAAAATCAAGAATACATTGCACTTGTTAAGGTTGTTCCACCATTTACAGAAATACAAGTACGGGCAGTAGACGTAAACGATAATGCTGCCAGACTGGTTCAGCAGATAAAGGTGGAAAGTTGGTTTAACATGATCATATCCTCTATTACAAACAATCCAATTTGGAAAAATACTCAAAGTCTTTTCGGGGAAAATCGTTGAAAGACAAAAGATGGAAATTTATGTATTCTGTATTAATGGTAATATGGATTACAGTAATTTTAAATACCATTTATTATTGGTATACGGGAAACGAAATTCTGATTGATACTGATGTAAATCTCTATTATGTGACTTTGCCGCCATTAATTATTATTATTATTTATACGGCAGTAACATGTTTCATTCTCATTACCTATCTCGCAATGGATAAAAAGGTAAAGTCTCTTCAAGAAAAAGCTTATGAAAACTTTAATGAAGCAATTATCAAAAAGAACTTGTTGTGCTCCATAATAATAGCAGCACACAATGAAGACACGGTAATAAAAAAAACAGTAACAGAATTACTAAAACAAACATATCACAATATGGAAATTATTATCGTATGTCACAACTGCAGTGACAATACTTTTGCTGAAGCATCTGTCAAAGATCCGCGAGTAAAGCCACTTGACTATAAAACAAAAGCTTCTGGAAAAGGAATAGCACTTAATTTTGGAGTTTCAAAATCTCAGGGAGAATACATTTTAGTTCTGGATGCAGATGGAATTCTAAGTCCTGACTTTGTAGAGAAGGGACTTCCATTATTAGAAAAATATGCTGCAGTACAAGGGAGATATGTGCCAAGTAATAGAAATTACAGTTTCGTTACTAGATTGTTGTCAATAGAAGGTGATCTATGGTCAACACCTTACATGACAGCTAGGACTGCATTGGACCAAAGGGGAGGTCTTGGTGGAACAGGTTACATTTTAAGAAAAGAAATCCTTCAGGAAGTTGGGGGATTTACAAACCATTTGGTAGATGATTATGAACTTACTTCTAGATTGTTGAGAAAAGGCTATAGAATCGTTTTTGCACCTCAATGTATTAATTATGATGAAAAACCTCCCACCATAGAAATTCTGTTAAAACAAAGAGCCAGATGGGCCAAAGGATTCATTGATCTTTTGAAAAATCGAGTTTGCGAACCTACTGATATACTGGGTATCATTTTTTGGGCGAGCCCTATAGTTATATTCACTGCTCTAGGTTTGTTTTTGACCATTGGATTTGGAATGATCTTTAATTTGGTATTTGGATACTTCCCTTTTAACTATGCTACAATAACAATTAACCAATGGCTTTTGCTTACCGCCTTTATTTGGATAGTTCAAATAATTGTATTAGCAAAAGAATATGGGCGGGGTGGGCTCAAATATGCAATATTTATACCAATTTACAATTCATTTGTATTGTACGTTTTTGTGGTTTTTGTTAGGGCATGGACCATCAAATCATGGGGTGCGACGAAAACAACTCATGGGTTTACCAAAAAATAAAACAGCATTTAAAAGAGGCAAGTAGCACAGGTCATTATGGCAGTCGAAGTACAATTTCCAAATATGCTTAGTATCGACTTTTGATGTCATTATCAGGGATCAAATGATAAAACCGTGAATGATTATGTTCCTCCTACTAAGCATTTGTTCTGGACATATATGATGTTGATTAGTGATGTTATTCCACTCAATTTTACCTTATTCGATGTGTAGAGAGCACGGTGCGTAAAATAATATGATACTAGATATTTGAGATTGAGACATAATTCATCTTGATAATTTATCTTATTAGGAGCACAAACCGAATAGATTAACAGCCTATCAAATAGTTGATTGCTCTTACAGGATTGTCCTTTTGTATCTTGCAGTTGTAATAAACAAGTATCTGATACAGCAATACTGACAGTAGTATTATTCCACTTACCTTCTCATATCCTCTTACAAGTGCCGAATCTATTCTAAATACAGATTTAATATGCTCTATCAGAGGTTCTACCGAGATAACCCTTTCTTGGTACACAATCTGTCCTAGCGATGACTCGTAAAAATCAGCCAGATTGAGCCTTTTCTTCTGTGTACTTCTATACCTTTTGACAGGATATACAAGATGAAACTCTCTTTTTGTGGTTAAATCATACATTTCCCTAACATCGTAGCCTGGATCTGCTACCATGAACCGAATTTTCTTTATTGTTTCTGAATATAAACTCGGTATCAGATCTGGATAACATAATTATCCGACACATTTGCTGTTGTAATATCTGCAAAAAGGAGTACTACCCTAGAATCAGTACTAGACACGATATGTAGTTTATAGCCAAATATCCTGACTCGGGTACGACTATATCCACATCTAGCATCTGCATCAATACCAAAACATGGAACTATTCCCTTCCTAATCGATGACTTGTGTCAAACTTTACCTTTGTATGATTTGATGAGACTACTATCTACAACAAGGATATATGGATTGATCAAGTCTTCTGATATAAACCAGTTTCCTATCGATACTATCCTTTTCTTCCTATCGATAGAAAAGGTCTTCAAACTTCTATCAAAAATACGTCTGTCTTGTAAGAACACATCTGATAAACCACAGACTTTCATTATTGCTCTATGATATGGTAAATTCCGACCATTAAAAGTAATGTAATGATTTGTTTGAATCAAGTCTGAACCATAGGCGGACTATAAAACACCATGAAATGTTGGTATGCGAATATACATAAGGTCTACCTTTGAGACCGGATTTAGCATTACATGACAGCTTTCAATCAATCAATCCAACAAGATACAAAATGCTGCTTAGAGTGGATGACGAACTATAACTGGTTAGTCTTTTAGTTAGTATCTCTTGTTTCAATCGAAAATGATAGACTGGAGACTAGCTTTATTTGTTAGCAATTATGACCCAGTCTTAATTACTTCCATTTCCTTATTTCTGCCTTTATGCCTAGCCCTATAAGTATCTAGGTAAATTCGACAGGTGTTGATATAGAATTCATTGAGTCAATTTTAGTCCTGCATTAGGATAACTAATACATGAAAAGTTTTGCTTGTGATAGTGAATTCAATTTAATAAAGTGATTCGCCAAATGGATGGATGTGTAACAAATTATTATAATTTTGAGAATCCAGATGAAGAATTTTTACAGTAAAAATTATTAAAGATATACCTAGCAGTTAACAGAAATTAGTCTTTTTGACCCGCCATCAGAAAAGTTAGATTGGTATTTATTTTATTCTTTATAGACTTTGCAGGTACCCCAGCTACGATATCTTTGTTCTCAACGTCCCTAATCACCATGGCAGCCGCTCCTACTATTACATTATCGCCTACTCTAATATTGTCTTTAAGAGTGGAATTTAGCCCAGTCCATGTTGAATCTCCTACAGTTGTACTACCTCCAACAATTGTACCTGCCGTAAGTTCACAATTTTTTCCTATTTTTACATTGTGAGCTAAGTGTACCAAAGCATCTAATTTTGTTCCTTTTCCTATTATTGTATTTGATAAAGAACCTCTTGCAATGGAACAGTTAGCACAAATTTCCACATTATCGGATAGTATAACTTTTCCGATATGAGGAAAGCGTAATAGTTCATTAGTATCATATCTTTCATAAGCAAACCCATCTTCGCCTATAACCGTTCCTGTTTGTATAATACAATTATCCCCAATGATACAGTTCTTTAAACTGACTCGACTACCAATAATACAATTATCCCCAATGACGCAATCTTTGTCTATTACAGAGTAAGGTCCAATAGAACAGCCTCCTCCAACCTTAGCCGAGTCGTGCATTATTGTATGTTGAGATATCCCTTTTGTTTCAGCAGTTTGACTGTATTTATGAAATAATTGAACAAATGCAAGGCGAGGATTATTTAAAAAATATAGTTGTTGTCCATTCTTGGGATTAACTTTACCGATCATTGATTCTTTGCATAAAATAATTCCTGCATTTGATTTGGATATATAATTTATCGCTTTATCTCCCTCATGATAACAAAAACTAATATCTGTTGATCCTGCATCGGTAATTGAAGAAAATTTTGTAAGTTGTACTTTTCTGCTACCTTCAGATTCAAATGAATATCCTAATTGATTTAATTCTTGTTCTATGTCAATAGACATAGATAGTGATTTATCTATTAATCTATAAAAACAATAAGATGATAAATAAGGCGCTGTCAAAAGATGTCATCACTTTTATGGCTATCAACATAAACAGAATACCTTCATCGATTGCTTGGATTATCATAGATGTGTTTCCAAAGCAATATTTTATCTGCTCGAGGTTATAAGAAGCCGTATCGCAATTTTGAAGAAGATTTAGGAATTTCGTCCTAAAAATATATCCTCAAAGAGAAACATGCTTATTTCCGAGCGTTATTTGTCAGTATTGTCCAATTTACAGAATTCATGTAGTACCCAGTTATTGTGGACCATGATATCCACAGGCTTGTCGATTTCTAAAACTCTATCACCATATCAATTCCTTCCTTTGCAAAAAAAAGAAATGTCTGATAGAGAGAACTATGCAATACATAAAGAAGGACAGAATATTTGGATGTCTGCTTTTCCATGTAAGTTAAAGAATTGTAAACAAAAACATGTAGGCAGATGATTGAATATTTTTGTAAATTACCACAACAAGGGGTGATCAATACTTTAGTTAACAACGACTTATGACTAATATAAAAACTTATATTAGTCAAATTTGAAATTTCTCAATATAAATAGCTTTATCAATTTCATACGTGCAGAGCGAAGCATGCTCTATTTTTTTATTTTGGTTATTATATTTATTCCTTTTATAGTCTCCTCACCTTTGATCGTTTATGGTAGTAGTAACGATATAGGTCAACAACATATCTTTAACAAGAGTAGTTTTTATAGCTGTCAGGATTATGGCGAATCTTTACAATGTGCTTTATCCAAAAGCGAATTCGAGGGATTTTCTGTAGATTCTACAAGCAATGAGATTACTCCAATAACACGAGAGGCTCCTTATGTGGAAGGAAAAAGTGGTAACGCAGTAATATTTCAAGAGAAGTTTAGGGATTTTATAGAAATATCTAACATTACTGCTTATAACTCCGAAGTGTTTTCTATCTCTTTTTGGGTAGAAAAAATTAGCACACCGATTCAATCAACACCAGATGCCCATGTCATTTCTCATACTACTGTTAATAAGGATGAGGGTTGGTTTTTTAGCACAAATAATGCACAAGATCAAGACATTGTTTTTGGTTTGACAACTAAGTCAGGTAATGGGCCTTTAATGTCCAAACCTCTTCCAATCTCCAATTCGTCATTTACCAACATAGTGGCCACTTTTGATGGTTCAGAAATTAGAGTCTATGGTAATGGAAGTCTATATGATAGCATTGAATATAATGGAACATATATCCCCGCTCAAAATCTGCCAATTCATATTGGTGTCGCATCATATTGTTCAGAATGCACTAAATTTCCGGGTATGGTTGATGATGTTCGTTTTTACGATAGAATACTAACCCCTATGGAAATTAGTCAGATTTATAACGATAATGGATCGATGTCCGATTTTGATGGGCTAGTCGGACACTGGGAATTCGATAATACATTGAATGATTCATCAATCTATAAAAACAATGGACGGATGTTAACGATGATTTCTAGCATGGTAACTTCTCCAGATGGAAGAATATTCATAGCCGAAAAAAATACTGGAAAGATAAGAATCCTGCAGAACGATATTTTATTAGATAGACCATTTGCTACGATTGACAACTTAGAAGTTAATTGGGAAACTGGATTGTTGGGCTTAGCAATAGACCCCGAATTTGAGAATAACCATTTTGTATATGTGTACTATTCCACTTATGACGTTAATGGTAAACCAATTAACGTAGTTGTAAGATTCACTGAAAAAGACAATTTAGGTTTTAACAAGACTGTTATTTTTGATAATATTCCTTCTTCTGCCGCATTTCATGCTGGAGGCTCGCTCGCAATAGGTCCAGATGATAAATTATATATTTCAATTGGAGACGCTAGAGCGTCTTTATATTCTCAATCCAAGGATATATTGGTAGGAAAAATACTTAGAATTAATAAAGATGGAACCATTCCATCAGATAATCCGTTTCCAAATTCTCCCGTGTATACAATGGGACATCGAAACATATTTGGCATTGCATTTAACGAGAAGGATGGTATTGGGATATTTACAGAAAATAATGATAAACTGTTTGATGAAATCAATGTCATAAAGAAAGGAGGCAACTACGGATTTCCAAATTTGCAACCTGAAAATGTTCATTGGAAGGCATCAAATAGTACAATCGACATAAAACCTCTACGGTCCTTTTATTATTCAATTGCTCCTACACAAACAATTTATTATACAAGTGATCATTTTCCCTATCTAAAAGACACTTTTCTTGTTGGTACCTATACAGGAGATATATATAGTATCGAAATTAGCAACAAAACTAAAAAAATAAGTTCTGAAGTAACTCCCCATAATGACCCCGAGACTATAGATTCTGAAAAGCATATTCAAATAAATCTTTACCCCTTTGAATCGGTCATCGGATTAACTCAAACTCCGGGTGGAGATATTTACTTTGGCGGTTATCATATTTACAAGATAGATTCAATCATTACAGATGATCCTGAACAGTTACTATTTTCGCTACAATTGGATTATCCTGATAATATTACTATAGACAACGTATTTGCAGGCTATCAGAAGTATATAGTTGTAGATATACAAAACAATGACATTAAAAAACTAGATAATTCTCGTAATAATTTAAGTAATCCCTATTCGCTTATCAACTTAAAAATTCCAAAATCCCTCCTTAGTGACATTGTAAACATAAACGCTACGGCAGTATCGCCTATTAATGGAGAAAACACATACGACATTACAGATTACTTGTTAAATGACACTTCACCTAAATATAACGAATTATCTATTCCTATACCAAACGACAGTACAACCACTACTTTGAGCATATTTGGTGAAGAAGAACCATCAAGCGATAGTGAAGAAGAACCATCAAGCGATAGTGAAGAAGAACCATCAAGCGATAGTGAAGAAGAACCATCAAGCGATAGTGAAGAAGAACCATCAAGCGATAGTGAAGAAGAACCATCAAGCGATAGTGAAGAAGAACCATCAAGCGATAGTGAAGAAGAACCATCAAGCGATAGTGAAGAAGAATAATGCCCAAAGCTAGTAATATTTCTTGAATCAATTAAGAAAGGAGACTGCATTTGGCAGCATGACTTTTATACATTCCAAGAAACCAGATCTGTAATCCACAAGTCCTTGTACGATTATAATTGACATGTGTCACATTCATCCATTAAAGTATATGATACTAAAGAAGTTTTATACTATAATAACTGAAGGTAATAAATTAATGGAGCAGTAGACTATCCCTTGACAAGATGCCCAGTTTGGATGGAAATACTCCAGAAGTTCTCCTGTTGTGCGTTCATCTAAAGAATGATAATTTTGGAATTGACTATCAAACACAATCAACTTCAGACCCAAATAAGTAAAATGCTTTGTCACCATCTGGTGGTGTAATTGATCCGACTTTTTCATTGTTTGAATCTGAATACCATATTCTTGTATTTTCTCCGCATCCGCCTGTCAAAGTAATAGTATTCCCAATATTACTGCATACATCGTCAAAAGTTTTTTCCCCTAAAAGCGTATACGTGTTATGGTCCAGATTCGATTCAATTATTTGTCCACCTATCCTTACTGGACTTTGCGAATTATCTGCTATAAACTCGATAACCCATGACCCTAAGGAGGTACCGGAATTCTTATTTACCGCAGAATTGTCAGTTAAAGTTGTTTTAAAATAAATAGTCGAACCTTTAAAATAATGGGCTGCATCAGACTCCGAACAGGCTACAAAAGAACCAAAACGTTCTCCATTGTTTCCATACCCAGTCCCAGAAATAATTCCCTGATTTATAGAATAGGCCATATTACCATTGTTAAATAAGATAGTTGAAATAATAAAAAAGGCTACAAATACATAGACTGATTTTCGCATTTTTGAATTTAAGGACGGATCAGACTTTTCATTCATTCTAATTATAAGATTATATCCTATTAGTTATAAATATATATGAAACATTTAAAAATAGTTTTTGATTATAAAATAATATTAGAATATCAAAACGAAACTTGAATTATTATACTTTAATATTATGTATAATTCAATCTTAGTTTAAGAAAGGAAATGAACATAAGATTATCATTCGTTACTATATTTTTTGTCATTTCTTGTTTAATGTTGATTTTATTTGTTATACCGGTTTTAAATTATAATATTGAATCTACTACTGAGGAATCTTGTAATGTGCATCTGTATGATAATTTTGATACTCCATACTTTTTGCATGAAGGCCAGACGTCACCAAACGGAGAGTGGAAGAATGTTTATTCCGGCTATGGATCAACAGGGGTTGAAGTAGTAGATGGGAAATCCGTTTTTTATCTTAAACCTAATGCATCATCAACACCATATGATACGCACACTCATGCTGCATTAGTAAAATCTACAGACAAATTTTGTGATTTTGAAATGGAGTTTGATATAAATACTGTAAAACAATTGCGACAAAACTCTCAACCCAATGTATGGGAAGTAGGCTGGATAGACTTTAGGTATGTGGACAGATTTCACCATTATTCCCTATTGTTTAAACCAAACGGAATTGAGCTTGGAAAGAAAGATTGTGACAGCTGCACAGATCCAGTAGATGGTCAAAAATTCCTAGAAACAAAGTCCACTCCAAAAATGGGTCTAGGTACTTGGAATAATATAAAGGTCGATATGGTTGACAATCACATCAAGGTATTTATCAATGGAAATTTGGAGATTGACTATATCGATACGGAGATGTCTCCTGAGATGGCGTCTGGTTCCGTAGCAATGTATTCGGAAGATGCCTATGTATTATACAACAACATGGACGTTTCCCCAAAGTAACAACTTTTTTTAGGTAACCTATTTTTGGTAAGACGGCTCTTATGACTCCAACCTAAGATTAAAGCAAGTAGTAGAAAGTTTGATCATGTTATCTTTATCCTAGATCTCTTGCGTAATTAGCAGTGTTTAATCACATTATTAACCCTCCATTATTGTTGTCCTCCACAGGTATTCATTATTCAGTTATAGTTTACCAGTCCTTATGCTATTGTCGATATCTTATTACGTCTTGTGAACCTTTTTCTAAAAACAGCTCAGTATTCTGTACTTTTTTGGCTTACAAATGCTATATTCTCTATTACTATCCTTTTTGCAGATGGTATTTGTTGTACTATTTCTGTTCCGGTGTTGACTCAAAGCCTTTTACCTTTTTGATAGGTAATGATGATTTTTGTTCTCTATAGCATTCTTGTACTCCAAAAGAAGCCAAGGTCAAACATCTTTTGGACTTCTTATGGATATAAGAATGGTTTTCTGAATACTTTATATAATAAAATAATTGAATAGTATCTATAAATTGAAAGCATTCATTATATGTAGTCTCTTAGTTTTTGCTCTTATATTTTATATTAAGCCTATTGAAGTATTAGCAATTCCTTCCGACCAAAATATCGCGATGACTAAGAGTTGGGCTCTTCCGCTGCCTGGTGATCGAAATAGCAGTTTTCCTATCACTAGTTCATTTAGTGGTAATGACATTTATTTTGCAGACAGTAGCTCAAACACTATTGGAAGTCTTGATGTGAATACTAATACTATTACAAAATGGAATATACCTACTGCTAATAGCCTTCCCACTTCAATTAAATATCACTCTTCGGGTAATGTATACTTTATAGAAAGCAATGCAAACACTATTGGAATGCTTGCTCCGCAAACTAATACTATTACAGAATGGGCTATACAATCAAACTCTTCTGCTTCATCTGCAGGCAATAACTCTGCAGCAAATGATAACATCAGACAATTTAACTCATTGGATGTAGATCCTTCAAATGGTAATGTATACTTTATAGAAAGCAATGCAAACACTATTGGAATGCTTGCTCCGCAAACTAATACTATTACAGAATGGGCTATACAATCAAACTCTTCTGCTTCATCTGCAGGCAATAACTCTGCAGCAAATGATAACATCAGACAATTTAACTCATTGGATGTAGATCCTTCAAATGGTAATGTATACTTTATAGAAAGCAATGCAAACACTATTGGAATGCTTGCTCCGCAAACTAATACTATTACAGAATGGGCTATACAATCAAACTCGACTAGCATAAATTCGATTGCTTTGGGCTTTACTGGCAGTAATGATATTTATTTTGCAGACAGTAGCTCAAACACTATTGGAAGTCTTGATGTGAATACTAATACTATTACAAAATGGAACATACCTACTGCTAATAGCCTTCCCACTTCAATTAAATTTGATAGTACCACGGGTAATGTATACTTTATAGAAAGCAATGCAAACACTATTGGAAGGCTTACACCTGTTTCCAGTGAATTTACTGAATGGAAATTGCAGGAAAAACCATCGACTATTGAGATTGACTCTGCTGGAAGCGTACACTACATTGATGAGACTGGTTCTAAAATCGTCAGAATGGATTAAACCGACATGGCAAATTCTGGAAACAAAATAGATTCTACGGGATTAATATTTCTAGTATCTATTATTATCTTATTTTCGTTGATATTTGTAAAATCTAATATCGATATTGCTTTCTCTCAAACCACGTCTTTGACCACAACTTTTGAGGTGAATCAATCCACATATACTGCTAATTCTTCTCTAATGGGGAATCAAATCATAGAAAATGAAACCACATCTAAAGATTACTCTATATCAAATACATCTACAGTATTGAATCCCTTATTAAGTAATCCCACATACAGCGTCACTAATGCTACAATAGCTCTTAAAACAGACATTCTAGAGGGTTTGGACAGCAACAAACCGACGTTAGTTAATCAGACTCAGACTATAATAGTACCTCAAGAAAATGTAATTATTGGACAAAATTAATTTAGATAACGGGTTAAGATCATTGGATTTTTTTAATACCGGTTAACCTGAAAATTCTTGTCCGGATAGAAAACATGTTTTGGTTGATAATACTAGAACGTTTTTGGACGGTGCTTCTCTCAGGTAATGAGCCTTAAAAGTACAACTACAGATCGTGGCTTGATTAACCTTTAGTCACCGCGAAAGCCACTGTTAACTAAAGTATTGATCACCCCTTGTTGTGGTAATTTACAAAAATATTCAATCATTTGGACTATTGAATAGGATCATTTCACTTTTATTTGCGGTAGAAATAATTTCTGCCTTTATAGTTGTTAATACCTCAAATATGATTATTCTTCCAAAAGGCTATGAATGGGGGTTGTTATCTAAAGATACTGTTTATGGCTATTTCTATTGCTTTGCTATTGACAGAACCTGGTAGATTTTCTATTGGATGGAATATTATAAAGCCTGAACTTGTTCTCAATGAAAAGGAGATGGTGTTGCAGACTTTGAAATGATATCTACAACATGATCCCAATCTGATATTTCATAATGTGTGAGAAAACTAATATTAATCTGTTTAAATCAAGTTCTCTAATTTCTTCGACTAATATATTAATTCTTTACCTTTCATGATAACATGTCTCCATTTAGCACGTTAGCAGTAACTACTCTTTGACAAGATAAAAATTTGACAATCCTTAATTCTTTGATTTGATATTAGTAAATATGCCTGAAATAAGCAAGCATATTAATCCAAGTAAAATTGATGTCTCAATCTCGGAGATAAGTGATGGAATATATCGTATCAGTGGATTTGACGATAGCTATGGAATTACGTATAATCAGCTTTTAATCGATGATGAAAAACCTATTTTAATTCATACAGGTCCGGTAGGTATGTATGAGAAGATTGAAGCAAAGGTTAAGGAAGTGATGGGATTGGAAAAATTAGCCTATGTAGCTTTCCTGCACTTTGAGAGCGATGAATGGGGTGGTATGGAGTTTCTAAAGAGTCCAAAAGCAAGATTGGTTTGTAGTGACCTCAGTTCTAAATTAAACCTGACTGGCTGGCATAACGTTCCTGTAGATCACATTTCATTCTGGGATAATGAAATATTAAATATCGGAAAATCAACGCTGAAATTTATTATGACTCCTCATGTACATCATTGGGATAGTATGATGATATTTGAAGAGAATTCCAAGTCACTTTTTACTTCCGATCTGTTTATTCAACCTGGATTCAACAAACCTGTTGTTTCAGAAGATCTATCTGATTCTATGATCGCCCTATATCAGGCAGTCGGAATCTTTGCTAGCGAAAAACCCGTAAGAATAACTAGCAAAAGACTTGAGAAATTGCAACCAAAAATGATTTACCCCATGCATGGATCATGTATCGATGGTTCCGTATTTTCCAAATATGTTGATTCGATCATGAAAAACGATTTTGCTTATTCCGGAAAACTCTTGGGCCAAAGCATGGAGTTTGAAGTGACCTAATATTTTGGTAGGATGATTTTAATTAATCATTTGCTTATAGTATCAAGAATAAGTGCATCTCTTATTTGAATATGGAAATCTTGTCCGATTTCCTCTCTGTATATTCTCTAAAGGGAATATAAAAGAACTAATAATGATACTGTTAATAGTACAATAAATTTTATAAATAATATTTGTTGTAAAGACCATATATCATGAAAAATTCTGTTTCTATATTCCGAATTACTTTACTCTCAATCCTGTCATTTGTATTATAATGCAGAAAAATATTCTATTCGTAACTTAACAAATTCTAATATAATTTATTTCCTCATCTAATATTGAATTAAATGTTATCTGAGAAAAGAAATATGTCAATAATGGTAACAATTGCAGTGGTGTCTTTGATCCTAGCGGTTATTCCAACTGTCGTCACTTCTGATATTAATCTGGCATTCGCTCATTCCTGTCACGATGGAGAGCATAATCACGATGATGATGATAGTAATGGCGATAACGATAGAAGCAATAATTCCAATGATGCAGAGCAAGAAATATCACAAGAACAATCATCAGTACAAAATAGTCAGGTTGTATCTGGTGGAGATTCTATTGCATCGGGGAATAATGTAGGATTATTCTTCAATGACAATATAGGCAATTTGGCATTAGGCCAACAATAATTTTCCTCTATTTTTTTATTCTAATCTATATTATCGATGTATAGATAGATATATTCTTATGACCATTTGATATAATCGATGATTTCTGTTTAAGTGAATTTCTTTCTAAGAAATCTAATCCGTTTTAATATATGTTTGTGATTTACTTCTTTGTAATTATATCTCTGTGTTCTTCATTGGGATATTATTTGAATACTATCTCAATGCTAAGATCCAAAATTGAGATTGCGTTTAATTATTCATAAAAATATTTGTAGAAAGCTAAAAAAAAGTTGGGATTTAGATTTAGCCATTTTCTGGGTAATATTATCTATATATGAAAAATATTCGAGTTCACGTAATTTGAGCCTAATTAATTTTCTTATTTGAATAAGTAAGGGAATAATAATACTATCAAAGGAAAAGATATCACGAAAATCAATAGTTGATTAGGTTATAACAAAAAAAAGCGAAAATATTAAAAAAAGAGGTTATTGTTGGCCTAATGCCAAATTGCCTAATTGGGCTTGTAATTGCAAGTTTACGTTATTTCCACATAATAATGAAAAGTCTCCAGATACACATTGTGCATTTTGTTCATTTGATTGTTCTTGCTCGATTTCTTGCTCTGCATCATTAGATTTCTTCTTTCCGCCTGCATATGCATAGTTATCGCCAAAGGCTACTACTGAACCAACGAGAGCTGCTGCAATAAACATTGCAAATATTCCTACCTTATAGTTTTTTGTTATGTTACTCATTATAATTATAATTTATAACTGAAATTAATTATATCATAGTTTGGATACATGTTACTGGTTTTTTTTATTAGAACTTCATGGTGGTATTATGTTACTATATTAGTTTTATCCGTCTTTTTTAGCTGGATTGCATTATTTCTATATTTTCTTTTAGTTTCTGTCACTAGTACTTAAATCTGAACCTTTTGTTATATTCTAAAATCAATTGTCTTGTTTCTGGCTGAGAAAAGACTTCGTCCAACCTTCTTGGCTTTTTATCCTCAAAAACCATTTCAGAATACCATTTTGACCCAAAGGCAGTTAGCATAAGTAAAATGGGTAAAATATCTTCCCCCTTTTCGGTCAAACTCCATAAAATCATCAGTTGATCTTTTCTTATTTCTTTACATTTTATGATCCCCTCCTTTTCTAACTCTTTTAAGCGCATGGATAATACTCTTGGTGTAAGCCCTGGGATTGATTCTAAAATTCTATTAAATCTCTTTATTTTTAGAAATCCAATGTCTCTTATAATTAGCATAGTCCACTTCTTGCCTAAAACCCCTAAGCTAGTTTTGATTGGACAGTTGACTATTTTGACTTGAGGTCTGATTATGCAATCCTCTCTTTCATGTCCTTCTTTTTCGTACTCGTTTGGATAACCCACCTATGATTTCACTCCAATATTAGATCTTATACTAAATTTTGTATATCTTAAAGTATTTGAATAGTTAACCGCTGCAAATGATTGAAGTTTGACGTATTGAACTGTGGAAAATGCCCTTATATGTAATTATCATAAAATAAGCACCAAGATATTAAAAGAAGTTTGTCCTTGATTTTTTATTATATGATTGTATGTCCAAAAATCTCTACCTTTCTTGCAAATTTCAATAGCATCTAAAAATTAGGAGAATTGATTGGGTTTTCCTCCCACTGCAAGTATACTATACTGAACCTATTTTTGACTGATAATAAAAAAGCTTATTATATTGGTGATCGATAAAGGCTCTAGTTTGTTGACGGTTATATACTAGTGATGTTATATATAATATTATGAAATACAGAAGCCGCACCGAAATTGTAGCAATGATTCTTGAAGCAGCCAATGGTGGCGCTACTAAAACTAAGATTATGTACAAAGCTTTTTTGAGCTATGCACAGCTTAAAGAATATCTCTCTGTTCTTATAGAGAATGATTTAATCGAATATATAGAAGGATCTATATACAAAACCACACAAAAAGGATTAATCTTCTTAAAGATGAATAGTGAAATCGAAGAATTACTTGCAACACCGACCAGAAATTATAAAACTATAATCAATTAGAAAAAAAATTTTTATCAACTTTTTTCTTAAAGTTAAGCTTGCTTAACAATTATGGCCAGATTTGTTGATTTTTATGGTTTTATTGTACTTGAGAATATATTTTTGAAGTAACCCATATCTGAAAATAGTTTTAGACTGCATTAAATCTAGTTGACGGATTTCCCGTTTATAATTAGTCAAATAAATTTGGTCTGGTTAAAGGTTCAGTCTTAGATAAGGAAAGAATTTTTTCTGGTTGTTAATAACATTCTCATTTATTTTTTTATGGTGATGTTACTTATATGATCGTTAAATCTATCAATACGTCTACTAAGCATTTTAAAAGAATCTAGCGTATCCATTTCTATCATCCCTGGCAAATGTGTGATCTGTGACACATAATTGTTGATAACAAAAAAATCATTGATCCTAGTTTCTATGATTATATTATCGCCTTTCATGTCATCTGAAGATGATCTATTTATCACTTTAACAAGTTTTGACCTTTGTTTTTCAGCTTCTTGTGCTAAAGGATATTTTCCTGAACGGAACGATTCTTGAATCATTTCACATAATTCTGATAACTTCAACTATTATTTTCTAATAATTATTACTATATTTTAATATGTTTGATAGTAAAAAGTTCTGATGTTATTTTGATTGAGGTGTCTAGCCTGCCTCATATGTGGTCAAGTCTAGACAAAGAAAAAATAGGATTTATTGTTGTGCTAATGCATTGTTTCCTTTATTTTCTTGATTCTGGAAGTTAAAGTTGTTTCCTGAACCTATTGAATCTCCACCCGAAACTACTTGGCTGTTTTGATTTGAGGATTGGCTTTGACTAATGCCTTGTGATGCTCTATTTCCATCATCATCATCGTCTGAATTTTGTGCTAATGCATTGTTTCCTTTATTTTCTTGATTCTGGAAGTTAAAGTTGTTTCCTGAACCTATTGAATCTCCACCCGAAACTACTTGGCTGTTTTGATTTGAGGATTGGCTTTGACTAATGCCTTGTGATGCTCTATTTCCATCATCATTATCATCATTATCATCATCATGGTTCTTGAAATATTGCTTACACCAGTTCTTACTGTGATCGTCTCTACAATCTTCCCAATCATTGTATTTTTGTTTTGCTAGGACATCACCTATGCTCGTTATTTGAGGACCCATTATCATTACTGTTGCTAATGCTACTACAATTAATACTGTAGTAGTTTTTGTATTATTTGACCTAAACATTTTAGTATTAATCTTTAATACTAAAGTATATCATATAATAATTTTTTAAGATCTTTAGCAATGTTAGTTCTATCCGATAAATTTAGAATAATTTTATAGAATGTTTATTTATGACCAACTTAGCCGGTGGAGCTTTGGCATATTCTAACGTATGACTAGATTGACCATTAAGCATTCCTCTCTATGCTTTAAGTGCACCGACTATATGCAATAACATGCTCCATCTGACCATGTTAAGTAGTGGAGAATACATTTGTATCTTTAATTGAAATTTCAGAAACTCTCTTTCTGACTTTGCAATACAGTTTGATAGCATCAAACTGTATTAATTATTATTGTCTTCTTGCAAATGAATTTATCAACATCGGTGTCTTTTCTCCTTTGATATATTTCCAATCTCATTTTGTTTGCAAGTGATATTATTTTTTATCTAAAATTATTTCTATTATTGGAATACCTCAAACCAAACTACACCAAACAATGATATCAATTATAGGATTGAATAATAGTTAATCTTATCTTAGTGGCTAGTTGTTTTGATATCAAACAACTTTATTTTATAAAATAATCAATACAAGAGAGATAGGTTGAGAATTGATTAATGCTTTATGCCTTCATCAACAAGACCTTTAATAAGACCGTTTCAAAGAATTACTGGAAATCAGATAATTAAATTATTTTTTGGCTAGGCTTTTTTGAAATGTATATTTATACTATATACTATAATTAATTAAAAAAAAACAAACAAAATGAAAAACTATTGACTCAACTTGTGGTCAATAGTTGAATTTTATTTAGTAGCTATTTCTGTTTTCTCTTTCAACCGATTCGTAAACTCTAGCGTTTCTCTTTCCTATTTCTGCAAATTGCTTTGATTGTTCCTTTGTGTTGTTGATTACGCTTTTTACTATATCAACATTTGAAAATGCGATATTGTTAATGAGTCGACTTAAAGCTACTGAATTTTCTGCATAGTTGTTGGCCATTTTTGAATATATTTCTGGAATTCTTCTAAATATATCTTGGTTGTTCCATAACTGGTTATTTACATTTTCAATATATGGTGTGACTATAGATTGAAAAGAATCAATTGCTTGTTTTTGATAGTCAAGGTAGTTTTCTGCGATATCTCTTGTAGCTTGAACTGCTTGTTCTTGAACTTCATTTATTGTCTTTGTGTATACCGGGATCTGATTCTTTGCTTCGTTAATGTTTCTTTCAATGCTTTTTTTGGATTCCTCGAATACCTGATTCAGAGATTGTGTGGTCTCTTCAACAACTCTATTGAAGATTTGGTTATTGTTTTGAACTGCTTGATCTAAATTATCTTTTGTAGTTGAACCGGATGTAGATGTGGTTGTTTCTTTTTTATCTTGTTTAGACATTACCCATAATTATCCAACGTCTTATATAAATATTGGTATCAAATGGTTATTATTACCATTGAATTCATATTCAAAAGGTTAATAACCATTATTTGGACTAAATTACAATTTAAGTCTATCTGGACTCCTGGTTAATTACAGACTTGTAAGTATTATGGCACTGAATCCATGCTGGGTACTATATTAAACACTGTCTCCTAGAAGTATACTTGCAGTCGGTTGGGCAGACATCTATAACCCATAATTATTATTTATCTTTAAAGATTAATATGATAAATATGCCGGCCTATCGATGATTTTCTTTTATTTGCAGGAAAATGGAAGATATTTCCAATCAAAGTTTATTTTGGTATTTTACACACAAAATTTAAAACATATAATATAGTAACATTCGTCGAATAAGTTTTTTATCTTTTGACTGTATTATAGATCGTGTTTCAAGATAGTATGACCTGCAAGACCCATTTTAGGCAAGTACCGGGGTTGGGACTCACTGCCGTGGTACCTAAAGAGTGGTTGAACAAAAAGGTCAAATTTGAATATGGCGAAAAGGAGTTTGAAACTTATGTTATGTATCGTGGAAAACGATCAATTATCCGTTTGGAACAAAAATCTCTCAGCGGAGGACCAGTTACGATTAAATTGTTAGACTAGATTCAATAAATTTGAATATTATTATTAAGCCATCATGTTAAAATATGGTATCCTTACAACTTGATATTGAAATTGTTAAGGATCTGTATAGAAATAACTTGGATATAATACAAATTTCTGAAATTTATTAATAAATATATCCGGCAATGCACGATTAAATCGATTGTTCTTTCGTCTTATTTAACGGGTAACTGGAAGAATTACAAACATCATAGTAGATTTGAACAATCTAAATAGAATCGTCAAATTATTATATCCGATTATACGTAATCATTTATCTATTTTAATAGTTTAGAAAACAATTATATTAAAAAAGAAAATAGATTCGATATGGTTCAATGGACCGTTGAATCACTATTGAAGCACATGACTGATTCAAATTATACTATTAAAGGATACCCCAAGTCAAAATCAATAAGAAATGTGTCATCTTTACATACAGGAACACGAGATGACATTTCATTTTGTTCATCCGAGGAATACAAAGGCATACTGTCTATTTCACAGTCAAATGCTGGTGTAATACTTTGTAAAAAAAGCATGGAGGGACATGTATATCCAAATCATAAGGATGGACAACTATTGATATTTGTAGATAATCCTAGACTTGAGTTTACTCGACTTGCCAAACGGATTACACCTAATCCACCTAAAGTTGGTATATCCAAAAGTTCTGTTATAGCCGATTCGGCTAAAATAGGAAGAGATTGTTATATTGGCGATTATGTAGTGATAGGTGATAATTGTACCATTGGCAATAATACCATAATAGAATCAAAAGCAAATCTGCAAAATTGTAAGGTAGGGGATAATTGTTTCATTCAACCAAACACCACAATAGGTTCTGATGGTTTTGCATTTGAAAGAGCAGATAAAACTCTAGATCTAGAAAAATTTCCTCATTATGGCAAGGTAGTGATAGGAAACGACGTAGAAATATTTGCAAATTGCTCTATCGCACGGGGATCACTCTGTGACACGATTATAGGACCGGGAACAAAAATTGATGCTTTATGTCATATAGCCCATAATGTTGAAATTGGAAAAAATACTGAACTAACAGCTGGAACAATAATAGGTGGCAGTACATCTATAGGTAATAATTGTTGGTTAGGGCTAAACAGTATATAAAAAACAAGATAAAAATAGGTGATAAAGTAATTGTGGGTTCGGGTAGTTCTGTTATCTATAATATAGCAGATGAAGACATTGTTGCAGGCGTACCTGCAAAATCTATAAAAAAGAAGGTAACTGCTAATAAAGAGAAACTCTTTTTGATGGCTGGACAATCAAGATCTGACTGGATGCGTCAAAAAGATATATAATTTCTATCGAATTTTGTATTCACTCAAATAACATCCATGTCCAATTTATTCAACGGCTTTCTCACGTCTTTTTCGTACTTGTGAAATTCGAGTTACTATAACTACAAATACTATTGAAATTATGGCAATAAAGTGAAAGTTAAATCCTATTGCCATTCCGATTGCACCGGAAAACCATATACTTGCTGCTGCGGTCAAATTGAGTACTTTTCTATTTAAGGGATTATCTGAATCTTTATTATCGAATAATTCGCCTTTTAGTATAATTCCATCCCTAAAAATCTTTTCTAGTCATGATCTGCGCAGCGATCCTCGACGTCGAATTGGGGTCTACTAGTGCAGAAATACATATAAAAATCCTTGAAACTCCAATCACAAAACAATGGGTTCCAATTCCTGCCGCTTTAGCTTTTGATTCTCTCTCTGCCCCAATCAGAAAACCCCGCCAATAGTGACAATCCTATGTTCAATTCAAAATCAAGTTCGTTTATACTAATAATCCAGGAACTATTGAACCTGTTAACATAATTCAACATTCTATTACCTTCATTTTTCCATTATCATAATACGCGATTTCATTTAGATTTGGTTTGAGCTGATAAATTCACAATTGAATCTTCGAACTGATACGGCATATACATTCTGGCATAATTACAAACGTACTGTCTACAAGTAATATACTGCTAATACGCTGATTGTTTGATTGACCTATAAATATTTCATAATCCAATGAATAAACACAATCATCTATATCTAGCATATTCAATTAGGTTATGTCAAAAATTAATAATCAGACTTGATATCTATCTCACTTTTAGTATAACTTGCTCGATTTGTGTCCACGGAGAGAATTAAGTTGAGATCTGATTCTTAGGCCATATCGTAGTGGTATCTAATCTGATTCTCATAATATTTCATAAATGCGTTTATTTTTCGTTTGAGAGGTATATAAAGAACAATCTTGTAGATCTTCCACATATGACATAAAACCGTATATCAAAATTTTTGGTGTTTATTAATATCTCAAGTCAAGAAAAGCATTATATGATTTATTTACTCAAGGAAGAACTGTGGTTTTTGATAGTCCCAAGAATAATTATTTGCGTTATACCGATGTAATTCATTGCGCGTTTGAATACTATAGAGGAAGAATAAAGCGAGAAATTAAAAATGAGCACGAAAACTACGATAATTTCGCACTCATTGATTTCTTTGAACGACTTGAAAAGACATTAAATAAGACTAAAGACTATTATTTAGAAAGTATTGGTAACCTTATTGGGGCTTCGGAGAATCCTAATAAACATCCAAATATAGGTATCCTTAGAAGTGTGCTATTTGTGTATAGCAAGGATCTTGACCGCTGCAATGATTTACTAAACCAGCAGTACAATTTATATCCTGTTGGGGAAGGCTCTATAAAAGAGAAATCAACCTTAGTAAAAGAAATATTAGAAAAAATTGTTCTAAAACCTGAATCGTCTGAAGTGAATTAATTTTTCCATAGTGATTTTGACATTAACATAAATTCGCCGCTATTATGAATAGTGTCACACGAAGGAATTTCGTATCAATATACTATTTCACACTACTTAGGCCAGACTTAAATCTTGGACTTTTTCTTCATGTTATTATGCTTACAAAAATTTTACTGCTACAACCGAGCTTTAAACTCGGTATTAAATGTAATATTGTTTGAATAATCAGACAAGTTTAATTGTTGATCAGTTTATTTCTAGTTTTTATGGCGTGACAATTTGGGCAAAGGGCTTGACAGTTATTTTCCTTATTATTCGATCTATCGCCATTCTTGTGGTGATAATCTATGACCGTCAAGATCTTTTTACAGTATATGCATCTACAGTTCTGCTTTCTTAGAATTCTTTCTCTTGTCACCTGGGAAAACCCCTTTCTAGACGGGTTTGTACGTTTCTTTATTTTTTTAAGAGAATTCAAAACTATTCCGGTGACTACAATTGAAAATAATAATGCAATTGACGAAGGCTGGACTAGCAAGTAAAAAATCTCTGAAAAAAATGGTAGAATAGAATTTCTCCATTCAACATTACCAGAAAAAGCATTAGCAGACACGTCTAAATTACTATGCGTGTTTATTATCTGGTTTGAACAACCTTCATCATCAGCTAAATTTTTAGTGGAGGACTCCGTTGTATAATCTGCTAATTCTCTTACTAGGTGATGCATATATAGATCTAATAACCCAATTGAATCATCCCTTAAGCAATGGGTATCATAATAAGACAAGGGATGAACTGGGGCAATTGTTGAATCCGAAGTAGGTATGATATTTAACATGGAGAATAGTGTAAAGGTAAAAATGACTATAATCAAATGGGAATGACGCTTGTAATGGTATATATGAAAAAATACTGAATATGATTAATAATGACTATTGAATTTTTCTCTATCAAAATCAAAGGTACAAGATTTGCATAAATATTGTTACTCTCAAATTTCTAGTATGTTTTTAATATATATTCATGCTTATATTTATTTGAGTTGATTCGCCTATGATAAAAAATATGGTCCAGGCATTTAAATTCGTAATGAATTTATATAAAAAATTTTCACAGTCGTTTCTAATTTTTACCAAATGAAAATAATATGATATATTTAGCTTTTGCAACTTCTTGCTAATTAAGAAATCAAAAATGTAAGGTTTTGAATTTATTTTTGATATCTTGTATTAGATATTATTAACTAAGTATTGGATGTAACTCTTAATTTTTAACCTATGGTTCTTCTGGCGAGGCTCCTTGATCTACGTTAATTGTATTGATAATTTCACAGCTTTGTAATTCATTGTTAGATATCATTCCTTTTGCTTCTTGAAACGTGTCTACTTGGCTAAATTGAGATGTGCAATCACCATTAGAATCTGTCAAAACAGTTACAATTGCTGTTTCTCCAAGTTGATTTTCAATATCCATGGTATCAAAGGGGCTTTCTGAAACGGTATAATTTCCAGGGCCTACAGAAATATTTGTTCCATTATCCGATCCTTGAAAACTAGTTGTGTTTGGATTATTTCCTGTTACTACTAAATTAAACTGATTTGCATCAATATTTTGCAGCACAAATTGACAAACAGAATCATCACTCGGAATACCTAAAGAGGAATCACAACGAACAATTTTAGTTACTGTAATACTGGCCTGTTGCCCTTGAGTCGCGTTCGCTACTACAAGTTGCTTCTTAGTCTCAGCCGTCGAGTTGTTTTGACCATATACATCCCAACTAACTTGAGAATAACCTCCTATTGAAACCGCATTCAAAATGAAAATGATTGCAGCTGATATACCTAATAATTTAATCAATTATTTAGTATGCATGGAGGGGATTAATTAATATTTAAAAAATACAGTCGGTTGCTCACTTTATTTACCATGCTGCATTATCAAATTGATAAGAATTTACAGAAGACATAAATAAATCTGTCCCGCCGGTATAAATTATAACCTACCCTCCAATTAGTATCCAAAGTTACACTTCGACGGTAAACTGCAACAAAATACCAGAACTGAAACCTACTTCTAAATGATAACCTGATAGTACCATAAACTGATAAGCAGCAAAAACATTAACTGATACAATACTATTACAGATATTTTTTCAACTAATTATTTCATTCTTATTTTAATGTGGGTTGAATATGTAAATTGTTTTACCAACTGTAATAATTTTGTGACTATATATATTTAAATATCTATACAGCAAGCTGATTCAAAATGCAAATATTAAAATTCTCTATTATTATATTTTGTGCTCTTGGGATTTTAGGATTATTGATTGAATCTCCAATTATATCAATTGTAACTGCAACCTCGTCACCATCATCATCGCCATTACCGCCACAAGATTCAACCGAAATATCTGACAGTATTAATGATTCTGCACTAGCAAATCTGTCTAAAGCATTACAAGAAGACAAAGAAGATGGTGATCAAAATGGCGGAGAAAATTGGGATAGGGCTATAGGTAGCCTAGAAGATGAAATGGGGTTTTCGGTTGATGATGACGTCGAAGAAGCACTGATGAATATAACAGAAGTTCATTTAAATAACATGTCAACCCAATAAGGATTTATTTATACTTTTAGTATATCATAGAGCAAGTTGATTGAGAGTCATACTATTTGGTCGAACAGAATTCCGCATTTTTTTATTCCATATATAGATACTTTTTGTATCCGTCCAGGGATTTTCTCCGAACTATGAAGTAAACTTTACTAAATTAGTTTGTATTTTATATATATTCAATTTTTACTAAGCCGTCATTGGTGTAAAATATTTTATGCTCTTGTAATGACATATTATCACAATTACCCTTTCAAAATGGTAAAAAAAATGTTTTCTGATTAAACTATAACAACAAAATAAAACTATAAAAGTATTATAACTTCTAAAATGAGTGAATGTGGCCTCATCACCATCAACCAAATTGATATGCTCCTTCAATTAGTATCTGTTGCGAAGAATTAATTATCGTAAATTATATTATTGGTGTTTTAATTAAGAACACTAATCCAACGGTACTTGTTATTTCGATCTTCTTAATTAACAAAATAGGGGAAAAGAAGAATACAGCGACCATATCAAAATAAATATAAAGAATTCAAAAAGACTTTAGAAACTTTCTGGGGTAATTCGGGATGCCGCAAGAATTGAAAGTAGTTCTTTAGATTTGAATATGGACAGATTTAATTTGGTAAGTTTGATGACCGGTATGATAAGTGATTATTCTAATCAAGAAGATAAAAAAATGCAATCAATATAATATTCCTCAATGATGGTAAAGATATCGGTTTGAATGTCCAATTTGAGAAACAAGGAATTTCAGAGCTATTTATCTATGTCGATAATGATCGAATTATTTAAGTATTATCAAATATCTTGATCAATTCCATAAAGTTTACTAAAAAAGGAAGTATTATTGTTGTTGTTAAAAGGACTTACAATAAAGTGTTCAATAAAATTAGTGACTCTGGTCCAGGTATCTATAAGGACATACTATCTAGATTATTTGATAAATTCATAAAAGGTCCTCCATCAGGGACTGGACTTGGACTTTATATTTGTAAAAACATAATTGAAACGCGTGGTGGAAATATATGAGCCAAATAAAATGATCAGAACAAGGGAGCAACATTCACTTTTGCTTTACTAATTGACACACAAAAATTAGTGAAAATGTAAAACGACTGAATATCTAATTTCGAATAACTTAAGTTCAATTGGTATTTCAGATGGATAAACATGAGAATAATTTCATGTGCAAGTAATCCTAATGTATTAAAAGCGTTATCTGCATTAACAATCAGTAACCTATGAATAAATGAAAATTATTGAACTGTTTTCCAGTATATCGTATTTAAATTCCCGCACATTTTGCATTTAATAGTCGTCGGAATTGTCTCTCTGTCAGGATATTTTGTTGATTTCTTGTGATCCGAGTCGGGGGGTGTAGCATTGTATGATTCTCCACATTTTGGACACGCAAACACTGCCATGGTATTGATTATCATCTAATCATATGTAAACGTTAAGTCAGGATGTTATTCCATTGAATTTATTACTATAGCTTGATTAACGACACTGGATGTTTTTACCCTGGATTAATTCCTGAAAACCTTGGTATTGGATCGAAGTCCCGATTTTTAAATATCAAAGATTGTATAGCATTTAATTGTTCTAAAATAAAGGATGAGATTTCAATTCAAATTTGGAATTCTCATTAAGAGTATTAACAACTTAGAATATGCTATACAAATAGGGTGAAGAATTCCTGAGAAAATCTGATCAAATATCGGTATTATTCGTTTTCTAAATTGTTGGCGGCTATACAAGACCTATTTCTGAGAATAGGTATTGTCTTAAATGTTTAGGAGTTTAATCTTTTTACTCGGGTATTCAACTAAAAAGACCATGGAAACTTTAGATAAAAAAATTCAAGGTATATGAGTGTAAACTACTTGTAATAAAATCTAGTATTAATTATACCAAAAAAGATTGTTCATATTCGTAGATAGTTCTAGTTACCTTCATTTGATAAGTCCCATATTAAATTATTAGAATTATTTGATATTTGTATCAATTCATTGTATATTTGGTTGAGTAAATTATCTGCACCTGTACTATTGTTATTGCTAATAGCTAATTGGGTTTGATTGACCAACAATTTGATAGTTTCTATCGAATCCTCTAACTGGAAAAAAGTATCACTTGCCTCACCTGTATTACTTCCAATGTCTGTTTCTGCAATTGGTTGAGCGATCACGCCGTTATGACTAATACTGAGAAAAAAAGTTGCTCCAATTACTGCCACGATTAAGAATACAAAGTGCAATTTTGATTTTATGATGTGCTTCATTTGATTTTGAATATCTATGTTAAAAGATCTTTTAAATTTTCTCATAATTTTCTCATTTCGCGATCCGTAATACCTAATTATTAATATTAAGTTCATTAGAGTCTGCTGTAGAATTAAGAATTCTATTGGTTTTCCGTATTTCAAAATTTTGTAGTTCTTAAATAATTTTGCATATTTCTAGAATTTCCAGTGGATGACTCAATGATATATGTGGCCTTAAAATGAACTTGGATTATTTCTAAGCAACAATTATTTCTCAATGCGATACTATTCACTTATTATTTGTATATAACTTTACCACTAAAAATATTGGTTTCAGCAAGCTTCAAATGAGCTCAAATAATTGGAGACAAGTGGGCGATTAATTCATTAATTCATTTCTACCTCTGTCATATTTCTTGAAATGGCTCTCTTAGATAACAATAACAATTACTAAACCAGCGAAATACTATCTATAATTAGTTCATATGTTATCTAACATAAAATTAGAAAATTTTTATCTATAATTGTTATTGAACATTATTGTAGTTTATTTCAATAAAGTTTAAATATTGAAAATTATTATAGAAAATTACTATAATGAAATACCTATTAGCAATATTACCAATATTTATTATGTTAACTTTGGCTCCGGCTTTAATGGCTGCTCCAAGTAACGTATATGCAACAAATGAAGCATCACAATCCATAGAACAAATTCAGGGAGCAACCATGCTTGGAATTTGTTTGTCAGGAGCTGACACTTTTATATCATGTAACAATTTGAACGTCCAAAACCAAGAAAACAAAGGAAATAACGCAGCAGGTCAGATAGGCGGCAACGGCAAATACAGCGGCAACTCTATCGAACAAGCAATTGGACAATCACAATCCTCAGCTCAAGTTGCAGTGTGTGTAAGCGGTGATGACACTTTTATATCATGTAACAATTTGAACGTCCAAAACCAAGAAAACAAAGGAAATAACGCAGCAGGTCAGATAGGCGGCAACGGCAAATACAGCGGCAACTCTATCGAACAAGCAATTGGACAATCACAATCCTCTAACCAAAGAAGCCTAGTAGTATCTGGTGAGGATAGTATCTTATCTGGTAACAACATTAACGTCCAAAACCAAGAAAACAAAGGAAATAACGCAGCAGGTCAGATAGGCGGCAACGGTAAAGGTAGCGGCAATTCTGCAGAACAAGGAATAGGTCAATCACAATCCTCTAACCAAAATGCATTATGTGTTTCAGGCGAGGATGCTACTGTTTCATGTAATAACGTCAATGTACAAAACCAAGAAAACAAGGGTAGCAATACAGCAGCTCAAAGCGGCGGCAACGGTAAAGGTAGCGGCAATTCTGCAGAACAAGGAATAGGTCAATCACAATCCTCTAACCAAAATGCATTATGTGTTGCTGGTGGTAGTTTAACTGCATCATGTAATAACGTGAGCGTCCAAAACCAAGAAAACAAGGGTAGCAATACAGCAGCTCAAAGCGGCGGCAACGGTAAAGGTAGCGGCAATTCTGCAGAACAAGGAATAGGTCAATCACAATCCTCTAACCAAAATGCATTATGTGTTGCTGGTGGTAGTTTAACTGCATCATGTAATAACGTGAGCGTCCAAAACCAAGAAAACAAGGGTAGCAATACAGCAGCTCAAAGCGGCGGCAACGGTAAAGGTAGCGGCAATTCTGCAGAACAAGGAATAGGTCAATCACAATCCTCTAACCAAAATGCATTATGTGTTTCAGGCGAGGATGCTACTGTTTCATGTAATAACGTCAATGTACAAAACCAAGAAAACAAGGGTAGCAATACAGCAGCTCAAAGCGGCGGCAACGGTAAAGGTAGCGGCAATTCTGCAGAACAAGGAATAGGTCAATCACAATCCAGTGAACAAAACAGCCTAGTAGTATCTGGTGAGGATAGTATCTTATCTGGTAACAACATTAACGTCCAAAACCAAGAAAACAAGGGTAGCAATACAGCAGCTCAAAGCGGCGGCAACGGTAAAGGTAGCGGCAATTCTGCAGAACAAGGAATAGGTCAATCACAATCCAGTGAACAAAACAGCCTAGTAGTATCTGGTGAGGATAGTATCTTATCTGGTAACAACATTAACGTCCAAAACCAAGAAAACAAGGGTAGCAATACAGCAGCTCAAAGCGGCGGTAGCGGCAACTCTGCAGAACAAGGAATAGCACAAACTCAAGAATCAGGCAATGACGAAGAAAACGATGACAGCGGCGATAACAGTAATGACGGCAGCGAAACACAATCAGCTACAACTGAAGAATCTGGAGATGAAAGCGGCGGAGATGAAAGCGGCGGAGATGAAAGCGGCGGAGATGAAAGCGGCGGAGATGAAAGCGGCGGAGATGAAAGCGGCGGAGATGAAAGCGGCGGAGATGAAAGCGGCGGAGAAGGTAGCGAAGAGTAATCAACAAATTCTCTTCTAATTTTTAGACAAGATTAAACGAGAAATCTTAAGTTTTATTTTATAATTATCTTTTATTCAACTACTAAAATCAGCGTTAAATTTCTATCTATATTTAGATCTACGAGAAAAATTATCTAAAGGATTTACGATAAGGCAAATCTAGACGAATGCCAAAATAATTTCAATAAAATTGCAAGTATTATAGGATTTACCCAAAAGGGGGTTTATCTTAATAATTGTTCATAATTACTTGTTCTTACAAGGTTCTCTGACATGATGTAGCCTTTCTTTTTCACTAATAAACTGTTTACCACATTTGTTACATTTCAAAACTACTTTATGATGTACTTTTCTACTGTGGTCAATGAATTTCTCATAGGTATCAAATTTTTCTCCATCCTTTTCACACTTGTATTTTTTTTGAAGAATATTCACAAATACCTTGTATCTGTGGAGTTATTAAATACATTGATTCTAGAGATTTTTGTTGTTTCTTTTTGATAAATTTGCAAACTTGCCTAAATTTTTTTTAGAATATCTGACTGAAAATTATAATATCTGTACTTGCCATCTAAATCTATTCTAGATAACGCGAAATAAAGCTACTCGCGTCCTGCAATTTTCAACTGTATTATATAATCAATCATTAATCCTAACCAATAAATTATGATGATAGTATAAAACTGACTAGAATTCTTCTAACATTCTATGTAGTTTTGTTTTGGTAAGTACATCGTGTCTCCGTTATTTACCTTCCATGCATTGGCTATATGTACTCCTTCTATTTCACAAGATGATATTGTAGTACTTCCAATATCGACCCTTTCTGCCATTAGATTTCCTCTAAAGTTGGCGTGATCTAGTCCAAGTACGTGACCAAGCTCATGCAGTGTGATTTGCTCGATTTGTGAGGAACTAAAATCACGATCGTACGATTCTTCTGATACTGTTATGTGAGATTGTCTGATGAATCCAAACTGATCAAGATAGTTAACAGTTTTCCCCGCTATTCTTTCTCCGTCATTTTTAAAGGAGATTTTAATATCCTCATTATCATCTGTTTCAACCAATGTAATTCCTGTCAAACCTTCGTTCCAAGAGTCCATGGCATTGCTTACTGCATCCTTAAGATCATCATCATCATCGTCAGTATCTATTGAATAAGTTAAGAGACCATCTGCCAGTTCATAGCCCCATGCACAACATATTTGAACTACGTCTTTATCAGAGAAATTGTTATCGTCATCATCGTCATCATCGTCATCATCGTGATCCCTAGCAAATGAAGGATTAGCAATACTAATTGTAGTAAACAAAACCATAGTCATAAAAGATAATAGCAATAACTTGATTGAATTATGCATATTATCTATAACTTTGTAATTGTGGTATTTAACATATGTTTTAGTTAAATTCTACTTACTGTTTTATCTTATATTACATTTAAACATAAGAGAGTTATAGAATATTTATTTTCAATTATTCAGCTTTACCCATTTTATTATATTCTAAATTTGTGATATCTAATACTATTGTTCTGTAGCAAGAAAATCCAATATTACTTGATATGCAATTGCTGGCTTTTCTATAAAGGGTGAATGTCCAGCGTCCCTTATTATTAATATGTTAGCGTTGTCTAATATTTTCTTGAATTTTTCTGCAAATGTTACTGGAATGAGTTTGTCTTTTTCTCCCCAAACAATCAGACAAGGAATCTCTTTAATCTCTTCAATCATGCTCAGGTTCAAGGTTGTTGATGTACTATTATCAAATGCGGAGATAAAGGCGTGTTTTGCACCAGGCATATTGATTGTAGAAATAAAGATGTCTACAATGATCGGAAGAAGTCTGATTCTATCTGCTAGCAGGTTTTCAAACACAGATTTTAGTTTGTTGTATCTTAAAATAGGATCACTAGTCAATACAGCTTCCAAGTAGTCATTGAGTAATGGCGTGGGTTTGTCTAAAAGGCCAGAGGGACTAAATAATGCCAATTTTTTGATTCTACTTTTGTCTTTGATTGCATATTCTAATGCTATGTATCCACCCAATGAGTGTGCTATAAGATTTATCTTCTTAATGCTGTTTTTCATTGTTTTGCTTAAGAATTTATCTAGGAATTCACAGAAATAACTCATAGTATAATTTTCGTGGGGTTTGTCAGTTCCTCCAAATCCAACTAGATCCAAAGCAATGGTATGAAAATATTTTGATAAAGCTTCGGGAATATCCCGCCATACTATAGAAGAAGATCCTAATCCATGTAAAAATAGAACAACTTCCTCATTGTCTTTTCCAAATTCGTCATATTTAACGTTAATCCCTTCAACATTGGTATACAATTATAAAAAATAGTTAATCAGGCAACGTAATTAAGACTATCAATACTGACAAAATTTCGCTAAATTTTCCTGGAATTTTGGTAAATTCCACTTTAGAGATGTGTTATTTCTAAAAGTATATTGTATTGAATTATAATCAAGTTGAATTCTTTATTAATTCATCTCTTAGTTTTTATGATTATTCAAAGAAAACTTGGCATCACTCTAGATCGAAATAATGTTATATATTCGCAAATTTATTAAAAGTATTATTTGAATAATCATGGGAGTTGTGATCCAAGAAATGGAGCTTATAAGAATGGAAAGACGTTTGAGGAATGTAAGGTGGAGGCACGAGATCTTGTTACAAGACTGTCAGGCGAAACTCATGATAATGAAGAGATTTCGTGGAAATATATCCTAGAAATTGCCAATCATGACGAAATAGTTTATAAATTAATCCTAAAATATTTTAGAGAACTGGGTTACGATATAGGCAATTATACAAAACCCCGAGTAATAAAGCATACTAGTTAGCATCTATTATATAGGCAGAATTTAAATCAAAAAATTTGATATTTGCAGCTCGATAAAGTTTCAAAATTTCTATTCTGTATGATAATTACTTTGACATTTTGGGGGAGAATCAGCACATCCCTTAAGTATAACAATAAATTGATTACTATGGATGTCAAAACCAATTTCAACAGGTTTGTTTATACTTTTAACTCTTGTTGTGGGAGTATTTATAGCACCGAGCTTGATGTTTTATGGATCGGTACAAGCAACTGAAACGATAGCTGATTTTAATGATGATGCTGATGATACTGATGCGATGTCTGACGGGACCGATAGTTCGTCTGCTGTAATGAAGTCCTCATCTAGTAACAAAGGATCAATTACTCACGTACAAGCAAAAAATACCCAACAATCCATTTATAATTGTGCAACGGGGCAAAAGGGAGTTATAATTGCCCCAGGTAACTTCAAAGTTAATACCGACAAGAAAAATGGTAAATGGCATGGAACTATTTCTATTAAAGGGTCCACCGGAGAAAAAAGTGGTCATATTGTAAGCGGGAAAGCAAATGGTATCTCGTATACATTTAAGGGAAATTTAGATACTAAGAATACCTTATGTCATTTTCCAGGTTTACAATTAAGTGGTACCTCATTTGATTTAGGTTCCCTAACCTGTGGTACACTTAAGACAGTGAAATATACCGAATTATCTACTGGCAATACTAATCACTTTAAGGTTCTAATAACCTGCAGATGATTCTCACCATCTCACCATCTTTTCTATTCCTTTTCAGGAATTTCTAACTTGGTTTGCATCTATCCCAAAAAATATTAAAGATAAATAAAAACATGGAAAATAGATGATGATGTACCTTGAAAATTAAAGCAATGATCCAGAGCTTGGAGTTTAAACAACAATTAGCAAGAAAGGCCGACAGGTCTGCCATTAGCATAGAATTTGTAGATTATAATATACCCATTATAGCGCAAATTCAAGATACCGATATACTGATTAACAGTTTTGATAAAATAGACAAATCCGTTATTGATTCATGTCCAAATCTCAAACTAGTACAACAATCTGGTATAGGAGTTGACGGCATTGATATAGACTATTGCACTAAGAAGGGCATTTACGTTGCAAATGTTCCCATGGCTAATGCAATTTCTGTTGCAGAACACACGTTCTTACTGATGCTTTATTTGGTTAAGAATATTAAAATCAGCATATTTAACTCTCCGTCAAATACCGGTTCCTTTATCAGAAGACAACCAGATAGAATGGGATCAGAGTTACTAGGAAAGACACTATTGATAGTTGGATTGGGAGTTACAGGAATAGAAGTAGCTAAACGAGCGAAAGCATTTGGCATGAAAGTTATAGCTGTAACAAAACATCCTTTCACAAAAACTGAAGGGGGAGATAAGAAATATTTTGTAGATAATTTGTATGGTGTAGATAAACTATCTGAAGTCATTCCACGTGCAGACATACTATCAATTCATACTCCATTAAATAAAGAAACTGAAAATATGATAGGAAGTAACGAGTTAAATTTGATGAAACGATCGGCTTATCTGATTAACGTGGCCCGAGCTCAGCTGGTAAACAAGGATGCATTGATAAAATCTTTGAAGGAGGCAAAAATTGCAGGAGCTGCATTCGATGTATTTTGGAAAGAACCAGTAGACCCAGAGGATGAATTACTGCTTCTTGACAATTTTCTCTTAACGCCACATATTGCTGGATGGACCCATGAGGCAATTGATTCCATATCGGATATCATATTCATTAACATTGAAAGAATAATGCGGGGACAAATTCCCCTGACATTAGTCAACAAAGTGAATGAAAACCTCTAGTTAACGATATGCTTGAAGACTTCCAATGGGCCATATTCCTTTTCAAATAACAAGATTGTAATATTGCCTTCAGATGGTAGAACAAATCTATATGTTAATCCAATCCTGCAGCGTGAGTTATTAATAATCCAAATAAAATAGAGATCTTATAGAATCGACAAATTATTGAATTAATTATTATTCTATTTGTAATTTAATATCCTTTCCATAGCAACGATTCTTGATGAAATAACTAACTATTTTGAGGATATTTTGAGAAGTCGAACCACAATTCGAGTATACTTTTCTACTATCATATTGTTAACGGTCATCCTGTGTCCCTTTTTCTTTAGGCTTAAATCTCATAAAAAATTATATTTAAAATTTATAATTATCTAATATTATTCAGATCCATTATATACCCCAATATTTTATTCATTTGTATTTGTGGTAGATAGCAAGGAAGAAGATAGTAAGGATTCATTTCATAAAAAATTCAAAAGGATTAGAATAAATAATGCCCCTGAAAAAAAATCATCCAAAACCATCGATCAAGCGTTACTGAATCAATTAGCATATAAAGAAAAAATTCGAGTCGCTATAACATCCATTATTGCTTCGTCCTCACTTACCATTTCCAAATTCATAATTGCAATTTTTACTAATAGTCTTGGACTGCTCTCTGAAGGAATGCATTCAGGTTTAGATGTTCTTGCCGCTCTGATGACATTATACGCAATTAGAATATCAAGGAAGCCACCTGATCCTGAACATAATTACGGATATGCAAAATTTGAAAGCCTGACGAGTTTAGGGGCTGTTTTGCTTCTATTCATCGTTGCAGGCTGGATTTTTTACGAAGGCTTGGAACGGATATTCTTCAAACATGTAGTACCTGAAGTTACAATTTTTTCATTTGGCGTCTTGATAGCATCGATAATAGTTGATTATGGCCGATCTAGAGCACTTTACAAGGTTGCTGACAAATATGGTAGTCAAGCCATAGAGGCAGATGCGTTACACTTCAGAGTTGATATGCTTACTTCTTCTGTTGTACTTGTCGGTCTAGCAATTGTATATTTTCTTGGGATTCCAAATGCTGATGCATATTCTGCAATCACTGTTGCCGGTCTTATTGTGTATACTTCATTAGGACTTGGCAGACGAACGCTAGATGTATTGTTGGATAAGGCACCAAAAGGCATTCAAGGACAAATATATGAATCGATAACGGGTTTTGAAGGGATAAAAAAGGCTCATACCATCAGGGTAAGGAAAGTGGGAAAAGATACTTTTGTAGATTTACACATCGAAGTTCCAAGAATATTCACACACGATAAAGCACATCGAATAGCTACTAACGTAGAGAATAAAATAAAGAATGAAATCCTACCAAATTCTGATGTTGTTGTTCATGTAGATGCGGTAGAAGATTATCTAACAGAAACGATCAAAGACAAAATAAGACTTATTTCCGAAGATTTTCCTTCAATAAAAAATGTTCATTCAATTTATCTTTCAAATATTGTCGTTAATGAAGGAAAAGAAAGATCAATGAATGATGAAATTAACATGGATTCTTTACAGCTTTTGCATCTATACCTGGATGTTCAGATGGATGATAAGTTAAGTTTCAAAATTGCTCATGGAGTTGTAGATGATTTTGAAAAGAAAATAAAGGAAGAAGTTCCAAATTTAAAACGGATTACAACTCATATCGAAACAGATTTGGATATAGAGTCATCGGTGGGACGTGAGGAATTTGCTGATCAAACTTTCTTGGAACGAATAAAGAAAATGGCCCTCTCCATAGAGGGAGTTTCTGATTGTGATGACATTTCGCTTGTTTATGTAAAAAATGAACTTCACATTACTTTGACCATTAAGATAAATCCTTTATCAATCAAACCTGATAATAGATCTTCTGATTCGATACCCTCCTCTCCCTCTCCCTCTCCCTCTCCCTCACCTGACCACGATGATAGTCTTTCTGTGGAAAAAGCCCATGATATTTCAACTCAGGTTCAAAATCTACTTTTGGAAAATACCAATGCTGCCCGAGTAATTGTCCATGCAGAGCCTGTATAGAAATAAAAATCTTATCCGACATATTTGAAAATCTACGAGGTAGCGATCCTCTATCTTGCGATGTAGCTTTTTATTTTTTAAGTAGTTTAGAAACTTTTCAAATTGGAAAGACAGGTCGAAAGGTATTAGTGTTTTAATATATTCTGAAATGTCATTCAAATAGCGATTACTGTGTTTATCTTCATACAAAGCTAATCGTCCTTTTTTACTATCATCTTGATGTATGTTGATTAATATGGTAATTAGAATTCTGTTGATTTGAAAAATGAACTGTGTTTACCTCCGACTGCCTTTCCAGGAATCACTGTATTTATTTTGTCTTTTCTAAAAAAGTGGTTACTATAAATAAGGTTGGTTGATCAATTCATAAAAATGAAAAAACTATTAACTCCTATAATTTGATCAGGCTAATATGAATGAATTTTACGTGAGTTTTTGGAATGTTAACAACTTATTTGATACTCTTCCCACATCAATAGGATCTACTGTTGAGTTTACTCCCGATCGGGGATGGAATAATGTAGTAAAGAACAAAAAAATTGAAAATCTGGCTCATGTAATAAATTCTCTACATGATAACCAGGGACCAGACATAATCGGTCTGTGTGAAATTGAGAGTGAAAAATTAGCTCTTAATTTGATTGATAAACTCCGAGCGGAAAAAGACTATTCAATTGCACAGTATCTGAATAGCCCTGACATTCGTGGAATTGACACCTGCTTAGTATACTCAAAAAAGCTATTTAGACTTAATACCGTTAAGGGTTATAGCACACAACTAAGATATCCAACGAGAGATATTTTGGTAGTAAATTTGACTGTTTTATCAAATAATGCAGATTTCAATATAATTGTTAATCATTGGCCTTCACGTGCTGGGGGGCGATTCGAAACTGAACCTCTTAGAATTGCTGTGGCTGAAAATTGTGCACGTGCAGTTGAAGACATTCTGAAAATAAACCAGAGTGAATTGCAGAATCTTCCTTGGGATTTGAGGTATGATGAAAAATCGCTCTCACTGTTAAATGAAAGATGGAATAAGAATATTTTACTTATGGGCGATTTTAATGACAATCCGTACAATCGAAGTATTTTGAGCTATTTACATGCTACGCCCGATAGGCGAAAGCTAATGAATTGGGATGAAATATTCGAGCATCCGATTCAAAAAAGATGGCCCTCTAATAAACAGACCGATAAACACAATTATCTATTTTACCAGGGATATCTTTTTAATTGCATGTGGTCACTCATACCAGATGGAACTATTTTCTATGACGGGGGGTACGATTTATTTGATCAATTTATCGTCTCTCGTGGATTGCTGAATGGCGAACAAGATATGAAAATAGATCTAAATAAAATTCGTATAAACAAAAAAATTCAATTAGACCGCAATCTTTCTTACGAATTTTTCGATATCCGAGACAGAAACAAAATTCATCCTTCATATGGCCAGAGTCCAATGAGATTTGAATATCAGCGAATTAAGCCAAACGGAGATCTTGAAGAGTTGTCTCCGGGAAGAACGATTCTCACTGGCTATAGCGATCACTTTCCAATAGAATCGACAATCAACCTCCTTTAGTACAATATAGCATAAGGTGCAGTTGTCAATTTTCAGAGGTAAAGATATTAAACTAAATCTTTGAGGATTAAGCTGATGTAAAAATGTATTATCTGTTGTGTTTCTTTTAACTGTAATTGATTGATTCAAAAAGATAAAATCTGGAGTGAAAATAACTATATATCTAAACGAAACAAAAAGAAAATCAAGTAATTGATGAACCTTTATTATTATGATTCTCCCAAAATAAACTAAATTATGAAAAATTGGGACGAGGATCTTGCGAAGATAATGGAGAAAAAGATGAAAAAGTACAAGGAACAAATTGACAATAATCTTCCAACAAGCAATAATCACGATAAGAATGTCAGTGGTGCAATTACATTAACTGATTATAATTTTGACGAAACTGCTAGAAAATATTCACTTTTAGTAGTGGATTTCTGGGCTCCTTGGTGTGGTCCTTGTAAATTGGTATCGCCTATAATTGACCAATTGGCTATCGAATTAAGAGGAAAAGCGGTATTTGGCAAACTAAATGTTGATGAGAATCCTACTGTCGCAAACATTTTCGGGATTCAAAGTATTCCCACTTTGATCATATTTAAGAATGGAGAAGCAATAGATGGCCTTATGGGCGCCGTGCCGAAACAGCAACTGGTGTCTACAATATCTCGGTATTTTTAGATGCAATCTGGGGAGTAGTTACTCTTTTGTGATCGTTCTCTACATGCTTTGTTGATTTACGACTATTACGTTTGGTTATTTGCATCGATCTGCGACTCTTTTTAATTTCTCGTCCATAATGATTCGTATTACCTAAAGGCCCAAAGATTTTCCTGCCAAAGATTTTCCTGGTATCATCTTCCATTAAGGTTGGTTGAGCAAATACAATTAATTTCCTATTTGAATAGGGTCAGCAATTTTTATTTTCTATCATTAAAAATATTTAGGTTTGCTAAATTCATGATGAGGGTTTTTTAAATATCAGTACTCTTGCGTAATTAGAATGAATTAATACTGTCCACTAGCTTATATTATACGGTTCTAAACAGGATTCATTATTCTATAGTTTACCCGTCCTGATACTATATCTGATATTCTATCGTACTTTCGAGCTTGTTTCTAAGATATCATTCATTATTCATACTTTTTATCCTGCAGATGACATGTTCTATCGCTATCCTTCTCTTGGAATGTTCTTTGTTGTACTCTTTTTGCTGTACAGTAAGTTCGCAGTCCTTTTCCTTTTTAAAAGGTAAGGATGATTTTGTTCCGGATAGTCTTTTTCTACTCCTAAGAATCCCAGATCATACGTCCTTTCTATATTCTCTGGTAATTCAGGGTAATTATCTTTGTAGATCTTGTAATCATACTGCATTCCTACCTATCTGTCTGTGTTTGGATTTGTAGATTATCATCGCCTTCTGATTTGCAGTGTACAGATCTTTACCGTGTGTTTCTTTCTCTTACAGCCAGAGTAGTATAACCTTCATCTTAACCTGTTCTTGGGTCTTGGTATGGGTCGTTCTGTACAATCCATAAAAGCCAGAAAGCCAGGGAAATACTCTTCTACCTCTTCGGTGGTCTCCAGCCTTTTGGTTACATGGTGTAATTTCTGTGGAATTGGCAAACAAAATCTTATCTATCTTTCAATCTTGTCTATGTCTCTACATACGTTACTCTGATCCAAACCAAAGAGGTACCCCATCAGGGTATAGGTTATGTAGAGCCTGTAGCACCAAAACCCTGATAGCTCTATTCTTCACTACAATCTTGAAACGTCTACCTATCAGCACCTATATCACGTTGTCTTTTGGGGAAGACAAGCGTTTTACTTCATGTTTTAGATATTTTGATTCTATTATTTTAAAATGGCATTAAACTGTTTTACCGAAATACCGGTAAAGGATTTGAACAGCAATGGTTTTCTGGATAATTTGGAGTAGGATAACAAGAGGAAAGGACATATTTTCATATAATATACAAAAATAAAGCTGTTTTGGTTAATTACACAAATCTACTACTTCTAACCATACTGTATGACTATGCTCTACTTCCGCAGTGCAGAGGTGTGGATGAATATAAGAAAGATATCAGTCAGTTTCAAAACTAGCGTCCGCGAGTCATTTTATCTTTCATTAATCTATTCATGATATCAGTAATAGCCTTTAAAAGAGTTATAGTATATGTAAACTACTCCATAAGTATCTTAATGCAGGTTTTAATTAAATACTATATATTATCAATCAAACTATCTATAAATTATCAGAAATACCATACAACTGGCAAACCTGTAGTCCTCTTGCATATTAGTCAATAGTGTGCGAAACCGTGAGTAATAAAGTAATAATAACTTAATTAGGCTAGAGTCTGGTGCTCTAATTATGCAAGAATTCTATTATATATAGATACAATGATTCTAACCTCTGTAGGTGTTCTCATAGGAGTGATTTCTCCTATGATAATAATGTAGGTCCTTATTCCTTTGGCGAGTATCTTACTGATTCTTTGTGCTTTTCTCCATATTTTTTGCGGGAAATCTGGTTCTTAAAGCTGTCGCTCATTTCATCAAAAATTCTTGCAATGTCATATTCGTTGGTAGACGTATATGTATATCTTCTATAAGGTGAGATAATGTTTGCGGATATTTCGTATCTTTTGCGTTCCCCTGTGACATCTTTAATTTTGATCTTACATCTTGCTTCTATAATCTCCGGAGATATTTTATGCATTAATTTTACAATACTAGTAAATTTTGATTTTACCAACTCAGATTCAAATGGATCTTCGGGTAAGCCTATTATATAGGCAGGAATTTCGCTTTCAACTTGTTCTCCTAATAGTGAAATAATATCTCTAAAAGTAATTATGCCTAGCACGGTATCGAGTGATTTTACCAAAGTGTAAGATGAATTGGAATCAAGCAACAAATTAATTACTGAATTGATCGCTTCATTTGGACTAATCGTTATTACATTTCTGTCTGCAATACCAATTACTTCGAGTTCAAGTCTGTGTTTATCATGTTCTGATACAATAGCATCTCTAGCAATTCTCTCTGATGGAATCAATGTATGCATTATATCATTTGAGGTAACTATCCCCCTAACCAAATTTTTTTCCTCCTGCATCTGTTCGACGATTGGCAGATGATCTATCATGTCTTTTATCATTATGTTCCTGGCGGTCGCCACTTTATCCCTTGGTTCAATTGTGATAAGCTCGGGAGTCATCAAGTCAGAAGCGATAATTCTTTTGTCAAAGTTTATTTTCTTCTTATTAAAAGTTTCGAGAATATATTGTAATATTTTTTTTGACGATACCTGCCCTATAATTTCACGACTGTTTTCATTAACAATGGGTAACGCTCGTAATCTGTGAAGACTCATTATCCTAGCAGCGTTCCCAACAGAGTCAGTCTGTGTAAGACTTGGAATTCTCTTTCCTAATGTGGAAGATTTCATTGTATTAATATCTCTAGCCACCAAAATGTCTCTAGTATTTAGGCAAAATAGTGATTTATCTGATAATTCAACGAATACCTCATGGGATTTTTCTTTAGTCATTATTCCAATGATTTTAGATATAGGGACGTCCTCCTTAACTAACACTGGCTTCTCAATTAGATCTCTTAATTCCTTATTTCGAATATCCTTTAGATGATTATGTAATTGTCTACTAACCTCTTGTGAAATCATGTTTTTATATATATCCTATATTATTTTATACTTGCGCAATTAAAAGGACTGGGAAAGATAATTTGTAGATTTAATTTTATTGTTTGTACATCTGCTCTACAGAGCTGTGTAATTACATTGAAGGAATTTGCCTTAGAAATTAGTTAGTTTCACTATTATGTAATGAACATTCAAATCTAATTTTGATAAAATTGCTATTTCTATACTTAATGTTGTTAATGGAGCATTCGCTTTTTACATATCTACTAAATAAAATAAAGAAATGATGATTTATTCAATTATTATTTTGTTCTTTATATCTTCTCGTGAACTCTTTTTCAATTTCTTCTTTTTTAATTACTTCCCCTCGTCTACCTGGGGTTCTAATTGCTTGTTGGTTCACTTGTCGCCTTTCTTCTTCTAATTGATTAAATCCTCTTTGGAAATCATTTATTTGCTGTTTTTTCTTTTTAAGCTCCAAAGCATAGGACTTTCTAAAGAATTCTTCTTCGGAATCAATAATAACATTGTTATTCCCTAGTTCCACATACTTATATACTCGGTCTTAATATATCAACATTTAATTTTCCTGGGTTAATTTCAAATTAGAATCCTTTGTAGCTCCTAATTTCTATCAATAACTTTAATGATTTGTATGTTTATAATTAATTACATTTGAATGAGAGGAATTTTTTCAAAATATCAATGAATAATTTATTCTTGGCGGTAATTTTAATCCCTTTATTGACCCTGGCCCCCGTTGCATACGCCCAGAATAATGAAACTAATTTCATAAGTAATGAGACTTTTAATCAAGCTAAAAATACTTCCATAGGACATGTAGACCAAGCCCCTGATGCATTAAAAGGTGCTTTTAATCAAGCTAAAAATACTTCCATAGGACTTGTAGACCAAGCCCCTGATGCATTAAAAGGTGCTTTTAATCAAGCTAAAAATACTTCCATAGGACTTGTAGACCAAGCCCCTGATGCATTAAAAGGTGCTTTTAATCAAGCTAAAAATACTTCCATAGGACTTGTAGACCAAGCCACGAATCTTATTAAGAACGATACTAATTCAAGTAAGCTACTGAATCAACTAGAAGCAGATGTTGAGAATTTGATTAATGAGTTCTCTAGTTTCTTTTCCAGGTAGTCTAATTGGACTCTCTGCTTTCTTTTATTTACATCAACTAATCTGTGAAATCTAAAGGTAACAAAGTTATCGAAGTATTAGAGGATGACGCAAATATACGCGATAAAATCTTTATTTTGATATATCTGAATCGAACGATTTGAGGTCTGGAATCCTGAACTAGATATACTTATTTTTAATTTATTTTTTTAGCATCAAGTAAGGTTATATTGTATTTAAAATTTGTAAGTATATAGATGTCGACTAATTAAATCTTTGCCTGCTCTTACTTATCTGTTTTCAATATGGATTAGGTTACATTAACCTACGAGTTGATATTTTTTGAATCCTTAATGTAATACTGTTACTATTATTTCATCATTTGAATGCAAGGGATGGTAAATCTCATTTAATTCACTGCTAATGGTGTCGATAAGTTTGGAATGCACATGAGCTCATTTTACATCTATAACTTTTTATAATTTACCAATAGTGCTTTATATATATGAGTGATAACAAGAACGGAGATTCTATCTCCTCAAACAAATCTGAAAAGAAATATTCGAGGGAAATCGTATTAGCAAAATGGGAAGATCGATTCGTAGCTTGGCTCATTGACTTTGTTATAGTATCAATAATAATAAACATCCTGTTTTTCATCTTTTTAGCTCACTACTCTTTTCCATTCTGGGGACTTTACATTGATGGGGAAAACGCCATAGGTATCAAGCAGCCACATGAGTATATTGTTGCCAGCTCCATATTTTTTATTTATTGGATAGTCTTAGAATTTTTAACTGGACAAACTATTGGAAAAAGGGTTGTTCATATCAAGACTACAAATTTGTTTGGAGAAAAACCAAACATTATAAACACTGCAATAGAGGCCTTTGGAAAGTCTTTCTTATTGCCTATTGATATTATATTAGGACTTATTTTCTCAAGTAAAAGAAGACAGAGAATTTTCAATAAAGTAAGTGGAACTATTGTGATCAAGTTAAAAAAAACAGAAGACGACGAGAATGATAGCATAAAATATATCAAAGATTATTGAAGAACTTATATTTATAACTAAAAAAATGAGGTGACCAATTCCTATTATTAGAATCAATCTTTTGATTTATTAGCAAAGTCTATGGTAATGATGGCATTATTTTCCAAAATTATATTTTTGTAATTATTGGACTTGCTTTGGGACCCGTTTTCTGAAATCATCGAAACATTTGCTATGAGATGATTTTTTGAAATATTTTCAATGAAAGATGAATTATCAAAGTTATCCCATACTTTCAAGAACTGATCAAGTGAGAATGCAGTTTCGATTGGTGATTCAATATGAATTATGCCTGAATCATCATGAGTATGCAACCAGAATATACAATTATTTGGGATGATGCCTACTCCAGCAGGAATATTATGACTTTCATTTTGAATGTTTATGATCAATTTCGTATGATTATGATAAACTAGATGTTCAACCTTGTCACAAGTAATTCCAGAAATATTGTTAGGAACAGTTGCGAAAATATTATTGTTAATGTTTGACTGGTCATCTTGACCAAAAACTGCGCTATTCTGATTCGTACTCATTAATATTACCAAAAAGAAGAGCAAGTTTAAGGGAATTATCCTTCCGTCGATCTTATTCAATGACATAAAATTGATCTTCTAATATTTAAACTACTAAATGTTTTGGTGAATTAAAGAGTGATTAGTGAATAACGTCATGAATATTCTACCTTCCTGAATGTTTTAGCTAAAAGGGAATAAATAAAAGACTGAGATTTCAAATATTACAATCTGAACAAAAATTATCCGATTTGGCCTTTTTGGAGTGGAATAGGATTTGTGCTGTTTGGGATCCTGCTAGTGGCACTGAGAGCAAATGTGAGAGTTTCATTTGTTTTCTTTGCTGTCGCACTATTTCTCTTCATAATTTGGATATACTTAATTTTAAAAACAGACAGGAAAAAAAAATTGGGCGAAATCAAAGTTCAAAAATGCTTGTGTCCTATCTGCAAACATGAAGTTACAAATCTCTGTGTTAAACAAAAATGCCCTTGCTGTATAGATATGAAAGATAACTCTGTTGTCGGACATTCTGTAGATTAACCTATAAAGTAATATGTTGTCCAATTAACTTCAACTTTTGTATCGTATCATTGGTCGTGGTTTTATCTGTCTCATAGTGTAAATGAAATCGTCAATATTCTTATCATAATGGGCATTAAATTTCTCTTAGCATTTACAAAATTTGTATATCGTACCCAAGAGAAGTTAAATTCGAATAACTTCTCGATGGGGGTGAAATACCTACTAATCATATTTGAATATCTTCAAATATGATTAGATATAATAACGTAGTTCTAATATTTAAATTTTATTTGAACAATCAGATAAATCCGATTATTATCCCGACGATAAGATAATTAATACATTTATTCAAAGATAGATCATTATGATTCAGAAGTTCGCTCTATTACTTGAGAATCCTCCATTTAATTGAAAATCACTTGTGGATATAATACAGAACGGACCAAAGACATCAAATATTCAAAAATACTCGATAAAAAATATTTTCATCAACAGAACTGTCAAGGGCATATACCCTAAAATTCTAATAAAGATAAATTTTTATGCATCTTTTTACCTATCATTAAAGTGAAATTAGTTACTGTTGCAGGGACTAGACCTGAAATAATCAAACTAGCATATTTAATCCCCCTATTAAATAATAACTTTGATCACAAATTTATTTACACTGGGCAACATTTTTCACCCAATATGAGTGACATTTTCATTGATGAATTAAAAGTCAAACCGGACTACGATCTTCAATCAAATTCGTCTGACATCACCACTATAAAAATGAAAATGTTACCCGTATTAAAAAGTATTAGGCCAGATTATGTAGTTATATACGGGGATACTAACTCTAGTATGGCCGCTGCATTAGCAGCTAATGAGATTAATAGTAAGATAATACATGTCGAAGCTGGAGTTAGAGATTTTGACATGCATGTTCCGGAGGAACCACTCAGGATCCAAATAGATGAAATGTCCAGATATCTTTTTTCTCCTTCTAGCTTTTGTACCACTGTTTTATCATATGAAAATATAAGCGGTAAGATATTCACTACCGGAAATTTGATAGTAGATGTATGCAAAGATTTGTCAAAAATTGCGATATCGAGAGAACTTCCTGAATCTATTCCGAAAGAATTTCTTTTATTGACATTACATAGACCAGAAAATGTAGATAATCCTCAAAATCTTAGATTACTGATGAACCATATTGCCTCTACTAATCATCCTGTCATATTCCCTGTTCATCCTAGAACAAAGAAAAATTTACAAAACTTCAATATCGCTGTTCCATCAAACGTAACACTGATAGATCCACTAGGATATATGAATTTCCTTTCTTTAATGTTAAAATCAAAATTAATATTGACAGATTCAGGAGGAATTCAAGAAGAAGCAATTACAATAAAAAAGCCCTGCATTACCCTAAGGCATACATCTGCAAGATGGGAAACTATTTTACTAAAGTCAAATATCTTATTTCCACCAGATAGGGAAGATAGCTTACATGAGGTAATCAATATGATGATTGGGGCAAAAGTATTCAAGAATCCTTATGGTGAAAATGTTGCCGAAAAAATCCTAGAGATTATGAAAAATGAATTATAATCAGAAGATAGGCAATACATGATTAAAACTGTCCTTTAACTTTCTCTAGCTATTATTTTTATCACCTTTTGGTTATACCCGTTAGAGCTTTTATCATTTGATTTAAACGGAGTGTATAATTTGTTTTATTTTCTATATGACTTAACTGTTTTTATAATTGTGCCATTTATCCCATAGCCATATCGTAGATCTTCTAAATTGTTCCTAACTTCTTTTGTACCAAACTGTGACTGAATATAATATCATAATGCCAATTGGTATTCATAATTTGGATTCTTCGTCGAGATAAAGTCCCTTACATGAAGGTTTGCTGCAGTATAAGCCAACTTGGGATCGTCAGAAGGTGAAATTGCAATCATGTAAAGTACTTCGGAAAATCTAAGAAAAAAATTCCTTCAATAGCTTTGGTGGTGCGATCATACTACACAATAGAATTTCAAATAAGTGATCGCTTATAAAATCAAATACATTGCTGAGAGAATTACAAAGCGTGCAATTAATGACCTCGGTGAGATCTTTAAAAGTAGTATATTCCGGTAATTCTTTGTCTACATATATGCCTTCATCTTATAATCTAGGTAGGCATTTGCATTGCTATATGATGATAGGGCAAGTATATTATTCTCATAAATAGTTAAAAAGTATTTTGATTTATTTATTCAAACTACATTTAATAAAAAAATTGAAACTTGCTAGTGTATTTTGAATCAACGATCAAAATTTTAGTTTAAAAATAGACAATAATCAATTAAATAGATTTAAAGATTTAATTTTTTTTCACAGGCTCCATGACCAATATCAATAGACTAGATGTCTACGAAGTAATTATTGACCTGTAAAGAGGTGTAATGAATTTAAGAGACTTAAAGTTTAAGAGTTGAAACGTTTTCAAAATCTCAAATGACGAACTACCTAATCTTTTATCAAATAATATTTATTGGACAAAATTGCAAAGATGCTATGAGAAAATTTTTAGAGCCTATCAACAATAGAAATGCAGAAGGCAACCCTGAAAACGGAACCACTCGCATTCAAAAAAGTACGGATAGTTCTTTGCATTTGCAAGTTTTTTATAATGGAAGCTGGAGACATGATAGGAATTGCAAGTTGAAAACTAATAAAGAATGTAGCATGAATGGATAGGCTGCATAAACCCTTTAAAATCCTATGACTGAACAAGTTTTACATGTGACATGAATGATGGCTCGGATAAACCAGAATATGAACACACGATGTTGTTATTGAAATTACAATAATCGTCGGTTAAATGTAATTATTTGAGTATTTGATATTTGTTTTACTATCTCATCTAATATAAACAAAAATTTTACGAACCGCTCATCTGAAGCAGAATTTAAAGATCAAAAATTAATTCTGGATTAACCAGATCTTGAAGTCGGAATAAAGAAGTTGATACTCATGTGTTATTTTTATCAAATTTATAGAATAGGGTGTTGGTTAATTATTTACGATAAAAAGTGACGAATTATAGAATGTATGCGGTATTTGATATACTTTACTATTCATGTGAGGTTCTTAATCGATTTAGTTTTTATAGCTAGTCAGCTTATTCATGAAATTAATATTATTGATATACAAGATTGATACTCATTAAAGGAGTTATTGGTATCGAATACGACTAGACTGTTTTGTGTTATTCCAACTTCGAATTATTAGATTCCTCATTTCTCTGCCTGCCATTAAGAATTTCACATTTGCCTTTACCTCATGTTTAATTGATTTTGCTGGGACGCGTGTTACTATATCATCATCAGGAACATTTGAAATGAGTATTGCCCCTACATCGACAATTACATGATCTCCAATTGTGTTATTGCCTTTTAATATGGAGTTCAATCCTAGCCATGAATAGTTGCCAACGAAATAACTAACTCTGATTGTTCCTGCCATAAGTTCACAATTGCTTCCAATCGAGACATCGTGTGCAATTTGAACTAATGCATCTAATTTTGATCCCTTTCAATAATTGTATTTGACATAGAACCTCTTGCAATGGAACAATATGCTCCTATGTCTACATCATTTCCAATCATGACTTTTCCTAAATGAGGAAAATGAACTAATTTCCGAGTTAGCTCTCTAATATACAAATCCATCCTCACCTGCTGTGGAACTTCATTGAATAATACAATTATCACCTATACTGCAGTGCTCTAGACTCAATTTTTTTCCCAATAATTGAATATTCTCCTATAGCACAATCATGTCCTATCGATGCAGAAGAGTGAATAAACGCGAGCGGGCAAATGCTGATGTCATCCCCCTTATCTTTTATCATTTCACTTAGTATTTGGACAAATTCTAATCTTGGATTGGAAACAATTAGTAGCTGCTTACCATGCTTTGGATCAACTGAGTATCGGATAGAGTTGTTACATAATGTGACTCTTGCGCCTGATTTCAAAATATTCTATTGCAATGTCGTCAGGATAATAACAAAAAGTCGGATCATTATTTTTTGACCTTTTAATGAATACCTGACTGATTTTTTCTGTAAGAAATCTTCTCCATTAAAGGCATACATAACGAAAAACATCATACATTATAAAATAATTTGGAAGTAACCGCTAATCAATTTTTGTTAACTAAATAATACGTTTTTCCTAATATGTCAGCAAAATTAAATCTTAATCCTAAGCTACCAATTTTGGGATGAACCTTTCGAATCGTTTGATTCAAATACAATATCCGTTAATTGCCTTTTATCCATAGAACATAGAAATTGTTCTCTAATTTAACTATCATCTTGGCATTCTCAGAAACCAGTATACAGAAATTTTAGTGATAGTTAGTCAAATCTCGTGTTAAACTCATCCTAAAAATAAATATTTTACCCGACCTGTAAAGTCTAATTTGTCAAATTCGTGGTTTACTTTCACTACATCTTGATGAATCTTTTCAATTCAATATGTACAACTTGTCTGGTAATATTTATTAGCAAGATATTTGATACAACCCAGAGTTAAAGTATTGAATAATAAAAGAATGAATATTTTGGCTATTGGTGCACATCCTGATGACATTGAACTTGGATGCGGCGGATCGCTACTAAAGGCTGCCAGAAATGGCGTGAACGTTTTCATGTATATAGTAACCCGGGGGTCGAGTGCTGGCTCGGTAGTTAAACGCTCGAACGAAATCATAAATTCTGCCAAATATATGGGCGCTAAAGCATTATGGATAGATAACTATGAGGATACTGCCGTCTATTTGACCAAAGAGTTAATTAATTCAATTGAATTTTTTATCAGAAAGACACAGGCCGATGTTGTATATACACACCCACTAAAGGATAATCATCATGATCATCGGGCAGTATCAGAGGCAACAATTGAGGCGGCAAGATTTACTCCAAATATACTCGGATATGAAAATCCATCTACAAAAAATTTTTTACCTGTTTTGTTCAGTGACATCTCTGATGTTATTTTAGAAAAAATTAGATTAATTGAGCTGTATGGTTCTCAAAAATCAAAATTGTTTCTCAGTTCTAATTCGGTGCGGGGTTTGGCCGAGTATCGGGCATTTCAAACCAGACTTGATCCGAATTTAACGCATATGGAAGCATTTGAGGTCTTGAAAATGATGATAAATGCTGATTATGCTTTGTTACCAACCAGAAGACCAAGTGAGGATCTCGAACCATCTCAGAATATTATTGAGTTTATACTGTAAATTAAATATCTCATTCTGAATTTTTAAAACTTAACTATCCTTGTTTAACGCATAATAACATGTACTTTGGATTTCCTTTTAGGCATAAGAAATGTCTTTTCGTAATTATGAAAGTTCGGATAATTACTTTTTTTGGAAATAACATAAGTCGGTTTCTCAATTGAACATCACATGGATGCCAATTGAGTTATTCAGGGACCGAGTTGAAAAAAAATTATCCCTTAAAATAAGCTCTCACATGTGGCCTATATAGATAGAATATAATTATTCCACTGATGATAATTCCTATTATATGAGTTGCAAGCGCGGAAGCAAGTGATGATGTAAGTAATCCTGTACTGATTGCAGATATAATCTGAATCACTATGCCGATAATCATGACTATAATTGTAATTGTCCAGGCCCATCCTTTGCCTTTCAGCAATCCATATGAAACTATCAGATATATAATTCCGATTATGACCATACCTATTCCTAATATCATTGGTACCATGCCCAGAGCAGCAATATCTGCTGCTTCGGTCGAACCTCCTTCGGATGATACTGTAGACAATAAGCCTCCAAAAGCTATAAAACCTAATCCACCAATTAAAAGTGCAATACCGCCTATGATGGTTAGTATGGCTATGATTGTAACGCCAATTGGTCTTTTTGTATTTGAATTCAAATTAATATCAAAGATTAATTGATACTTCAATATAAACAGTGACTCTCCTATACGTTTAGAGAATTAAAAAAACTTAATATTGGATTTTATAATTCTTTAAATTACGAAAAAAACCATTTATGGGAAATGCCCAAACTGTAGAACAAAAGGTCAATTAGATGTGATATCGAGCAGTCCTGGAAAAGAAAAATTCAAATGCAATTCGTGTTACTTCAAATTTGGAATTAATGATTTGTAACTACTTCTTTCATCTAATATCTTCTTATCGTAATTTCAATTAAATAATGACTCATTCTAAAGAAACATCTATTCTAAGATTAATTGCGATTTTACGAATATCTTGATGGTTTGATGACTGGGTTCATTTAGGGGTCGATATTATTTTTTGATCTTCGAGTAAATAAGCCCTGATAAATCTAACTTTGGTTTCAATATGATTCGCCTTGACTCCAATCGATGAAATGGAGGATTTAGCAATTAATCTCTGAAATTTCAATGATAAAATAAATTCAAATTAGTAAAACTTAAAATGTAATCCTTATAAATAAAATTATGAGTGCTACCTTTCTAGTTTTCTATAGATTTAAAACTATGACTCCAGAAGAAGCTAAAAAAGCTAACGAACAATGGAGAGAAATGAAAAAGAGTTTGCCACAAGGAATTGAATTGATGGGTGAATACAGCCACGCATGGGGTACTGAATATAATGGATTTTTGCTCTTCGAATCAGAAAGCAGCGATGGTTTTATGGATTGGTGGTCTAGTTTTAAGGATAGTATTAGATGGTATGTAGATCACACGCATACAATAACTGCACGGAGAAAATAAATTATTTTGTCAAAAGGACAACAGTTTTATTTAATATCTAAGGTGGATACTCTATGAAGCATAATGCCTTTGTTCTGATCAATTGTACTCTTGGAAGTGAGACAAAGGTAATGGAACAAATTAAAGATCTTGAATATGTGGATAAGGCATATCGCGTTTATGGGGTTTACGACATTATAGTTAAGGTTAACGCCAATGACAAGGAGGATTTACAAAGAAAAGTCCTTCTTATAAGACGACTTGATGATATTAAATCCACGTTGACTCTTCTCGAAATCAATAGCTTAAATTAAATGTATTCTCATTTAAGATACTATCCTCTATTTGTTTTCGTCAAATATTACTAACATGTAAAACTTTTAGTAGATAATCTTTATTCATACACTTTGGAATTCTCAAAGAGCAACATGAGTAATTTTCTCTATGATCCAATGTGATAGATCCTTGTTCTTTTCTGCCGTTTTAGCACAAATAAAGAAGGTGTACAGACGGTTAAATATAGGTGTGTTCTTAAAATACTGATAAATTCATTTTTTAGAATGTTATAAAGATATTTTTTTTAGCAATGAGTGTTAGGAATGCGTCCATTTGTACCCTGTTAGATCAAAATATTCATAAATCTAAATAAGAATAGTATTTACAGGGATCTTGCTTCTTAATTCTAAATGTCACTAAATTAGTAAAAGATGTTGATCATCTTACTATTCATTTGAGGTAAAGTTTACGTAGTTTATTTTATCATCGACTCTATTTTCTCATAGGAATTCTGGGTAACCATGTTTTGACTCTTGAGAAAATCCATGAAATGCTTACTCTGTTCAAATTCATCGATCAAGTTCAAAAATATTGCTCTAAAAAAATCCCGCGCTTCGTGGTTCAATCCGCATTGGGTACAGCAATAATTTCCCTCATTGCTGGGCGCCCATTTCTCTTTAATCTCCTCGTTATTATATGCTCTAGATAGTACTTTTCTTGCATAATCTAATAGAGTAATAAATAATTCATTCTTCTCCTCTTTCAAAGTTAGCTTACTTAGAGTTTCTGCAAATCCCTCAGAATATATTGTGTGTCCGGGAGGCAGTGGAACTGGTTTATTACCCTCATAGATATCGTGAACCCCAAATAGCTCTTCAATTACTAGTCTTGCCCTTTTTCGAAAAATGAATGGATCTTGTCTTTTCGATGGTCTGCCTCTTTGATTTTTCTTTTCTTCCTCAACGTGATTTATATAATATTCTCTATAAAGTTCGGCCTTTTGAGCATACACAGTCTTTATAGGCAATTTAGTAACTCCGCTTAATTCCTCTACCGATAGACCTATGGGGTATGCTTCCCTTAGAGCATTTAGAATTTTCCGATTACTATCCTTATTAATTACTTGTAAATGAAGGTCATCTCTGCAATAATATCCTTCAAAATAATTTTTCATAATCTTTTAAATAATTTCTATTATTCTTATACTTTTAGAATTTTAGACCCTAAGAATATAATACGGGCAAGATAAAATTTATCTATTTATAATATGAAGAGTTAATATGACAATAAAAAACTACATAAAATCAAATAGATCTACTATCTTTATCCTGTTTTCGATCAGCATAATCTTAATCCTATCTCTATTTCCGTTAACCTTATCAAATACTTATGCTAGTTTGGATTCTAACTCCACTCTGACAAATTCTAACTCCACTCTGACAAATTCTAACTCCACTCTGACAAATTCTAACTCCACTCTGACAAATTCTAACTCCACTCTGACAAATTCTAACTCCACTCTGACAAATTCTAACTCCACTCTGACAAATTCTAACTCCACTCTGACAAATTCTAACTCCACTCATAACAACCAAAATGGCACTATTACTTCTTTTCCAGGGTCGATTGATAGCGATAGACGTCATATGCCTCTCTTGTGATTAGATAGTGAAAGAGTAGTTTTTCAGATGCAGAATTTGTACAGTGGTGAAAACATACATGCTCGATAGAAAATTCATTATTGCTGTATTTTTTATCCTTACCTTTTCTGTAAGCAATGCATTTTATTTTTATCTTCACATTCCATTCAAACCAACTGGGGGTCTCGAAGTTTCACTGGCATTTGGTACAACGAGAATTTCCGAAACAGATGGTGACGAAGGCGACAACTCCAACTCTAATTCATCCACGGCCTCCGATGCAGATATTATACGTGAAACAGATGGTGACGAAGGCGACAACTCCAACTCTAATTCATCCACGGGCTCCGATGCAGAAATTAATTCTCCTATTGCAGATGCTGGGACAGATATAGCTGTACAAAGCAATGTGCTGACTCAATTGGATGGTAGCAATAGCTATAATCCTAATAATTATGGTGATGATGTTAGTCCATCTCTAAACTTCGATTGGACACAGACTGGTGGTCCAGCTGTGATCCTCAATAATCCGACATCTGCAAATCCAACATTAACATCTCCTCAAGTAGAAGAAGAGACAAGACTTACCTTCCAATTAGTAGTAAGTAGTGACACCACAACCAGCGATCCTGATTCTGTAACTGTGTCTGTTACTCCATCTACTACCATTCTAAAACCTATTGCAGATGCTGGGACAGATATAGCTGTACAAAGCAATGTGCTGACTCAATTGGATGGTAGCAATAGCTATAATCCTAATAATTATGGTGATGATGTTAGTCCATCTCTAAACTTCGATTGGACACAGACTGGTGGTCCAGCTGTGATCCTCAATAATCCGACATCTGCAAATCCAACATTAACATCTCCTCAAGTAGAAGAAGAGACAAGACTTACCTTCCAATTAGTAGTAAGTAGTGACACCACAACCAGCGATCCTGATTCTGTAACTGTGTCTGTTACTCCTAGTACCCCACCTGAACCTGAAACTCCTAGTACCCCACCTGAACCTGAAACTCCTAGTACCCCACCTGAACCTGAAACTCCTAATACCCCACCTGAACCTGAAACTCCTAATACCCCACCTGAACCTGAAACTCCTAGTACCCCACCTGAACCTGAAACTCCTAATACCCCACCTGAACCTGAAACTCCTAATACCCCACCTGAACCTGAAACTCCTAATACCCCACCTGAACCTGAAACTCCTAATCCACAGGAGTTTCAAACCATTGTGAAGAATTGTGATACTGATCCCGCGAGCACTTTTACAGGAGGTTCATTAACAATTATTACGGATCAAGATTTTTCTCAAGTATATAAAATAACTCCAAATCCATACACTCATGAAGATTCGTTATATTTTGTAAATAATGATTTTTTCGATTGTGATTCTAATAATTCAGTGGTATCACTAGCTGGACTAGATTATTCTTGGTATACCGTAGAAATCCTTGATCAAGAGAATGCTGATAATTACAAGAAATTTGATATCTCCATAAATGAGAACTTTTCATTTCCCACTATCTACGTGTTTGACAGGGCCTTTGTTCCTAATCTGGTATACGAACCTATACGTTCACAATTTATTATATGGTTAAATGAAAGCGTTACTACGAATTCAGAGCTAGTATCACAAGATTATGTCCTAAATGGTGAAATAAAATTTGTATTTGAAAACCCACCTGGTTTTGTAATCAATACGAATAATAGCGGACAACTTAGTGAGAGGGATTTACTGAGCAAACTCAGTAAAGATCCGAGGATTTTTGCAATCAATCAAGACTTAAACGGGAGGATTGCCTCTGCTATATACAATAATCAAACCGTCCCTGATAGTCTTGAAAGAATTAATGCAAATGTGCTAAATATGACAAGTGAAAATTTACAAGTTACCTCTTCCAGTCAATCCCGCGAGCTAGATTTTTCAAACGTAGATATTGCAATTTTAGATACTGGAGTAAGTCTTGACCATCCCGATCTGAATGTCTACAATAATGTTTCTTTTATAGATGGCGTCTTAACCGGTGATGATGATCTGGGCCATGGATCACATATTGCCGGAATAGCCGCTGCGAAGGACAATTCAATGGGTATACTTGGCGTTGCACCTGGGGCTAAACTTTGGGCCATCAAGGTGTGCGATGTTAACGGTAACTGTCCTCTATCTTCTCAAATAAAAGGTCTACAATACGTTAACGAACATGCTGACGAGATAGACATAGTTAATTTAAGTATTGAGAATCCGCCCTCAGACAAATTGGATAAGACTATAACTGAATCCCTCTCAAAGGGCCTGATATATGTGGTCGCCGCAGGAAACAGTAATATTAACACCTCACTAACTTCTCCAGCAAGAATTCCTGGAGTAATTGCAGTTTCTGCAATATCTGATAGTGATGGGGAATGTGGAGGTAAGGGCAATGGTACTATCGGAGGTCCTGATGACTATGCTGCTACCTTCAGTAATTATGGAAATAGTATTGATTTCGCAGCTCCAGGTGTAAACGTATTTTCTACATATAGAGGTGATGGATATGCATTTGATAGCGGTACTAGTATGGCGGCTCCTGTCGTTGCAGGACAAGCCGCGTTGTACAAAAGTTTTAAACCAAATGCTACTTCTGAGGAAGTAATTTCTGCTTTGCTTAATTCGAGTATCCCATATACAACTCCATGTGCAGGACTTAATCATGGTCATTTCCAAGATGATGAAAACTATCACAAAGAACCACTGATCTATAGGTTGAGTATTCCCGAAGTAGGTGTTATCCCCACTCACACTCAACAAGAATAATATGGTTTAGTTCCCTTTTCAGTTTTTCTCATCTTTGGATAGGGTTATATTGTTAGTGAATAAAGCCACTTATTCTTATTCCCTTATATCGGATTGAATTTTAACTAATCAAGAAGTAAAATCTAAATTTCATATCAGATAACAATGTAATAAAATAAATATAATGTCTGTCCTAAAATAAGGTATGGAATGTGCAGTATATGATACATATGTTACAAAAAAAGATGGAAGAATAATGCATTTTGATGTAATTGTAGAAGCAAGTACTCCTCACGAGAAAGCAATCGAATTCGGAAAGGAGTATCTTGACAGTGTGGATCAAGGAGGGCAGAAAATGACCCAAGAGGAATGTCAATTTTGTCATATTCAAGAGGCTCCACCGGTAGTAGCAAAAGATATCAAAGAATCGGGTTACTACATTCAAAAAATGGAAGGTTGTCCTTAGAACCACAAGTTCTAGTATTTGAAGGCTCCTCAAACGAGTCAATTAGGAAATCCATGTTAAATGATAAATTTTTGTGAAAATCATCAATTGTTTAAAAGGAAAAACCATTAGAAACTCCTTTGACTAAATATATATTGCTTTAGTAACGCTGGAAAGAAACATTTCATAAGACAATTGTAAAATAGTTATGTGTTGATTCTGTCCCCATTGGTTTTATTATTCCTATCTTATAACTATGGATCGATCTACATGACCTTATTCTTTTCAAGCCCAATTGGACTTGGACATATAACAAGGGATATTGCAATCGCAAAGGAAATGGCCCAGTCATTTAATTATTATGATTTCGATTTCATTACAGGTTCAAAAGCTTTTGATTTTGTTTGTAATGAGAATGATTCCTCGGAAGTATCCAATTTCAACGCCTATAATCTGTATTATCCTCCAGAATTTTCAATAGAAGACGGGAAACTAAATAACAGTTTTATTTGGTTACTAAAATATGTGTCCTACTTTCAAAAATCAAAAATAAAAATAAAGAAATTGTTATCTACCGAAAACAAAAATTGGGAAACCTCTCTAATTATAACTGACGAAGATTTTGCATCTTTATCTGTTGGAAAGGATCTGAATATCCCTAGAATCCTTATCACCGATATACTTAGAACTCATTTCATAAGAAAAGGGGTACTGTCTAATATTGAAAATTTTCTAAATAATTCGATGTGCAAGTTGATAAGGTCCAGCGATTGTGTTATCATTCCTGAATCTGGAGATAATCGAGACAATTTATTTTATGTGGGTCCAATAGTTAGAGAGATAAAAACAACTAGAGATGAGTTGCGGAAAAGATTATCTTTTAATAAGAAAACAATTTTGGTTACTATTGGAGGCACATCAGCCGGATTCTATTTAATAAAAAGGACTGTCGAATCTTTTATTAGACTACGCAAACGGTTTGATTGCGATTTGGTAGTATCTTTTTCATCTAGTAATTCAGCTAATAATGGAGGCGATAAATTCTATAGGAGTATTGGTTTTGTAAACAATATTCATGAATATGTGTGCGCCGCCGACCTGGTTATATCGTTAGCAGGAAAATCTACTATCGATGAAAGCTTGGTCTACGGTACTCCTGGTATTTTTATTCCCATTAAGAATCATTTTGAACAAGAGGATAGGGCCAGAGAAATGGGATTTTCCTATGAGGATATCAAGAAACTAGATACAATTATAGAAGAAAATCTTTCAGGCAGCCGTCTAAAAAAAGAAAGGAGGGCCTCAAACGGAGTTGCCCTTGCTGCGACCCTGATTAACGGGTATCTGAATAAATAATAACAAGACATTGTATTATTTTTGGTATTGGAGCCATTAGTAATTGCAAAATTCGGCGGATCTGCTTTAGGGATAAATGGTGCTAAGATCCCTATCATAATTGATAGGATAAGAGAACTAAGAAAGAAATCTAAGGTTATTTGCGTGTTTTCTGCTCCTCTTACAAATTATGAAGGAAAAAATATGTCTATGACCGATGTTGCTATCCGGATTTCAAAAAATTATGCTTCATCTAATCCGGTAGATATCGATATACTAAAAACTGTATATTTGGAAATTTCAAATAGATATCTATCAAAAGCTGCTAGAGTCGATTTTGAATCTGAGCTAGAGAGATTTAACAAAATTGTTTTAATATCTCTCAAGCAAGTTGCCGAAAATCGCCGGTTCGTTGATGTAAGTCGTTCAAGAATTCTTGCTTATAGCGGAGAAATGGTGATTTCATCTCTGATGGGTTATATCCTGCGAAGTAACGGCATTAAATCATCAAGTGTGAACGTAAATGAATGGCCAATAGTTACAGATGACAATTTTGAAGCAGCTAGTTTCTTACTAGATGAATCTAAAAATCAGATGAATTCACTAATCAAGTTAGTTAAAGAGAATGATGTTGTATGCATCGGGGGTTTTATTGGAAAAACAGTAGATGGCCTAGAGACCACTTATGAAAGAGGAGGATCTGACAGATCAGCAGCGGATTTGGGGATATTATTGTCATCACAGTTTAATGTTATTCTTGACTTTGAAAAGGACAATTCCGTGTTAAGTGCAGACCCTAAAATAGTTTCCAAAAATCTTCACAACGTGAAAACGCTGTCTTACAACGAAGCAAAACTTGCAGGCATGTTTGGTATGAAAATTTTGGATCCAATTGCAATTAAAGATATAGATGATCATGACTTAAATTTAATCATATTAGTTACTAATATTTCAAACCCTTCTAATTGTACACGAATACTTAAACATTTATCAGATGAGAAAGACGAAGCGGAACCTAAAATAAAGATTGTTACTGGTAAAAAAAACTGTGCTATCGTCAGAATGGAATCCATAGCTGCATCTCATATTGCCGCTTTATTTGAGAAGCAAAGACAATATCATGATTTTATTAAATTATCTCCTTATAAAAAAGATAATTTGGAAATAACAAGATTCCTATTTTTGGATGGCGACTATGTAAAAAGACACGAAAAGGTATTCCGCTCATTTTATTCTAAAGTTGAAATGGTGTATGGAAGAGGAGTGGTTACTCTTATTGGTGATTCCATGTGGAAAATTCCTAAAATAGTTTCTAACACTAGTAGTATTGTCAGTCAGCAAGACATTAATATATTGAACATTGATGCACAAGAAGAGACTTCAAGAATTCTCATTCTGGTAAAAGATCAAAATGTTGAAGAAGTCATTAGATCAATACACTCAAAAGGCTCGATTATAAATTAGTTACACTATTCTGGTGTGCTGTTTTGATAGAAAGTGATAAAATTTGGATTGATGGTGATTTAGTTGATTATAATGAAGCAAAGGTGCATGTATTAACTCATGGATTACACTATGGGACCGGGATATTTGAGGGAATTCGCTCTTATGCCACTGTAGAAGGTATTGCAATATTCCGATTAGACGATCACATAAAACGATTGTTTAATAGCGGAAAAGCTTACTTTATGAAGTTCGAATATTCTTTTGATGAACTCAAAAGGGCTACAGTAAAAGTAGTTAAGGCAAATGGATTGGACGAATGTTATGTCAGGATCATCGCATTTTACGGTTATGGTAAGTTGGGAGTTAACCCTTTGCCTAATAAGGTATCTATAGCAATATCTGCATGGAAATGGACTGAACATATCAGAAAAGAAGATATGAAGCAGGGGATTCATATTATGGTATCTTCTTGGGAAAAGGTAGGAATAAAGTCGATGCCTACTCATGCAAAAGGAGTGGCAAATTATGCCAATTCTGCATTAGCAAGAATGGAAGCCTTGAAATCCGGTTTCGATGAAGCGATAATGTTAAATTCTAACGGGTTTGTTGTAGAGGCAAGTGCGGAAAATGTTTTCTTTGTAAAGGATGAAGTATTGTACACTCCTCCAATTTCCACAGGGGCTCTCGAAGGGATAACCCGAGATACTGTTATTGAAATCGCAAGGCAGAACGGTATTGACCTTTGCTGTGAAAACGTTTCTAGAGATGAACTCTATTACTTCGATGAAATATTTTTGACCGGAACAGCATCCGAAATTGTTCCGGTAGGATTCGTTGATCACAGAGTAATAGGTAATGGGGGTATTGGACCAGTTACAAAAAAAATCCAGCAGCATTTTGAAAATATAGTTAGAGGTAATAATCAGAATAAACGTGATTGGCTCACCATTATATAATAATTCTGACCATGCTTCTCGAAATCTTGCTTTTTACACTATAAACAATAATGTCTAATAAGCCGACAGCTAATATGACCTTATAAAAAAAATGATTCATATATTATCATTTGAAAACGTTTAAGACTATGGTACCATAGAGGTGAGCTATTTTATTTCAAGACTTGTAAGTTTTCATCCTTTGAGTGGACAGTACACCGTTTCCCAATTTTCGTCTAGACCTCTATAACTCTTGAGTTGAAACAGATTTAGCCCTTTAAAGGTTCTGACCTTCTAATCATGTTGAATCATTATTTAGCCAATAGCATTCCATATTTGTTGTAAAGATGTATCATACCTATAACCTGTGTTAAAATGTCCACCTTCAAACTCCATATATTCGTGTCTTATACCCAGATCTTTACATCTTTTACTAAATATTCTTGATCCTATGATCAAATTAAATTCATCGTTAATTCCACAATCGAAATACAGGAGTTTCATATTTTTCAGATTGTCTGAAAAATCATTTACTTTATTGATGGGGTCAAATTCTCTCCATAATTTCCATATATTCTCTTTGAATTCTCCTGACTCTATATCAAATGGTAAATCTAAGTATAAGTCTGGATTATTCAGGTTTGGAGAATAATGTGCAGCCATTGATATAATACTTAACGTTGTAAAGTCCTTTTTATCGTGATTGCTTGTCTTATTCCAAAAATCAATGAGCCATCTTTTAGCACCTTTATACTTTCTTAAAACATCAATTGCGATCGGAAAATCTGGAAGATAACAATATTCAAAAGCCGAATCAAATGAATGTGCAGCTACGGCGTTAAAAATTCCTGGATTTCGCATACCTAAAGAAAGAGCTCCAAAGCCGCCCGAAGATTTCCCCAAAATAGCTCTTTTTGAAATATTATAATTTAAATCTATGAAAGGAATAATTTCATCTATGATATAATCTTGATACCTGCCCACTGCCACGGAATTGATGTATTGGCTCCCTCCCAACCTGTTAAAGCAATTTATCATTACTATGATCATTTCACCACATTTGTGATCTGCGATTAATTTTTCCAACCTCATATGGATGGGTGGGGAAAAAGGATTGCAAGTAATAGACGAATAATTGTCATTGCCAAAAGAGGGTAACAAAAAAATGGCTGGATATCCAGATGATAGACCCGTCGAGTAATTAGGGGGGGTGTAGATTATTATGTCCCTTTTATAAGGATCCTCTAAAGGATTATTTTGTAATATTTTGCTTTCAAATTTTAAGATATCTATCTTCCCGTTCAATTTTCTTTATCCATATCCTGGATATCTTTCTTTTATCTTCTTTTTTATATTGGATGACAATTTTTCTGATACTGTGTCGTGATATGCGCTCTTTCCAATAATGTTTTTACTAGTGTATAGGAAAGGTCCATAAAGATATTCTGTACCTTTTTTTGGCACAGTTGGTTCCACGGAATTCAACATCAAATTCAATTCCCTGTTTATGTAGTCCGTATTTTTCTTGGACAATACTTCATGTTCTTCAGAAATTTTTCTAAACATATTCATAAACACAGGGGGATCTATCTTCCTATATCCAAATGGGATAGCGTCTTCATCGAAGGTTTTCTTTATCCTAATAGGATCAATATCTAATTTTGTCCCCGTTATGATTGGGGATGGTTTATAGATAGAATCAATTTTTATTTGCCAAGATTCATCAGAGTTTGTCACTGTTGCGTCAAAAAATCCGTCGTGGATCGAATTCGTAGATATGACGAAATTCCAATTTCTAGGATTTACTGAATATTTTTTGAATATCTGTTTTGCCAGCATCTTTTCATCCAGAATTTCCATAGTTAAAATTAGTTTGATATTTAATAATAGGCTTGCGCTTCTATTCACAATCTACTGATGCGTTATACATTATTGAGTATCAATTTGTTATTAGATCGTCTAAAGTGGAAAAAGGTGGGTGTCTTCCCGTAATTCTAAATATTGTAGAATTACCTTTTTTTCCATGCTCTTCAAGATATTCCAATTTTTTGAATATAACTAAGGCTATTTTTCCACGCTGTCTATTATTGCCACAAGCCTTTCTCTCCTTATCTTGCAAGTCCTGTAAAATAAACTCTCCATTGCCTCTTACCTTCTCATTTGACAGATTTAGACAAGCCCTCCACAGCCGTGATATAATTGATCGATTTTGTCGAAGTGATCCCAAATATAATACTTTAGAGTATTTTTGAGTTAAAATTTGAGCCGCGAATTCCAGATCATCTGTTTTTCGATGATAAATATTATACACACTTCTTCTTTTTCGAGGACTATCTTCTAAATTAAACCAGAAACTATACCCTTCTGGCTCGGCATAAAATTGATTTATATTATTTGAGTTATATGGTCCTTTTTCGTCTTCAATTCTCGAAATTTTACTTAATTTCCAATTCCTATTATCGTTTAAAATCTTTTGTGCATCAATCAGTTTCTCATAGTTAACAATAAATTTTCTCTTTTTATTTGTTTCCAACTTTAGCAGCAAGCCACTATCCACAAGATTATTTAGTGCAATAATCAAATTTTCCTCAAAATGTCGACCAGAAAGTTTTCTGATCTGATCTTCAAAGAGAACGTTATGTACTCCATCACCTATTAGATTGTATATTATCCACCTCTTCCAATCTGAGATAGCGACCACTTTCTACTCTTGTCCTTGTCCATATTAGTATTTCATTACAAACATTTAATCTTTCCTAATTATAGTAATACTGAGATTTGTTTGTCACTTTTTTAGCTGATAAATATTGGTTTGATACTTAAGTGTACAAATTAACCGATGTCATTATACCAATTCAATTTTACTTGTTGACGATTCTTAAACTCTTTTAAGTTCATTATCTTTGTTGAATATGAGGTTTTGTGCATGTGTGCGTACTAACAAAAGAGCACTTCTTAAAAAACATTCATTAAAAATCAATCATTAGATAAAAGTTATTTATTATATCGTTAATCTAAAAATTCCTTCTAATGAGTTTTATGATCCAATATTATGAGAATTTGGTTATTATTAGTGGTGAATCTCAAAATTTTTGACCTATCAATAAGCGATTGATAGAAATGGTCTTGGTTTTGATTAAGGTATTTTTGATCAATTAGAATTACTTTATCGCCTATTTTTCTAACCATGCCTACTCTTATCACGCTCAAGCATATGAAATCAAGTTTTTTAGATAGATATATTATGACAATAGTCTTATTCATATTACTTTGTCATTTTTTATATCATTTTTTCTAGTATATCCATTAGAATCAAAATAACTGCACTATATGAAGGAATGCAATTATAATTTACATTGAAATAAATTACAAGTTAAGATGATCCTATCTAAGAAAGTTACATTATTGGTAATATTTACATCATCCTTATTTTTAGTTTTAATTCTAAATGGGTCTTTCTCTAACTCTACATATTCTGAATCTCCTATAGTATCGGATTATTATACTAAAAAGTTAGACAGCAACCAAACTTTTGATAATAAATGTGATTTCTTAAATTTGTGCAGTGGAGATGGTGCAAACAAATTGAGTGGAATTTCATCCCCTGTTAATAAGGGGATTGTAGATATTTCGTATTTAAAAATTGATATAGTTCTTCCATTTCCATAGCGATTTGAGGTAGTAGCATCTCTGTATACGGAAATTACTATAGTTCATTAACAAAGTTCAGTTTGATTTTTTTAAGGATGGGAATTAGTTTGTCTAGTCTTATTATTCTTTTGGACCCAAATTATACTCTCTTCCTTCAACATCTAAATGGGCAATTTCATCCCCTTTTTTTCATTATGGGCATTTTGAATAAGTTGGAGTCTAATATTTCTATTATAGTTATTTTTTTGGAACTGTAATCGCTAACAGACAAACGAATTGCTTGAAATGATGTGTGTTTAAAATATTTCTTTCTTTAATTTGTTAATTCAACTTGTCCCGTCTATAAGTTAAGATAGCTCGTATACTATGACGTGCTGCCATATATTATACTCACACATGAAAGTTCTAGTATCAGTAAGAAACTTTTATAAACTAGGGATCTAAAATTCACATATTAAAAAGAAAAAAATTCCTAAGAAGAGGAGGTTGGATGCACTTAATGTATATACTGAAGAGGAAGTTGATTATTTTATTGATACAATAAAGGATGTAAAGCCATTTCCAAAGTTAAGAGATCTGAGGAAGCTGCTGACCGCAACTCTATCTTTGGACAAGATTAATGCGATTTTAAAATATCTTGAACGATCTAAACAGATATTAGTGGATTTGGATGGAAACATCGTATGGATAAAAAACAGTAATATGAAAGAGGCTTCAAATCTGTCAGAAACTGCTAATTTTTCCAAAGAATTCCTAGAGCATTTTGGTAAATTTTAGTTCAGAGAATTTGAATTTATAAATATTTAAATCACGTATATTTGTAAGTTAATATAAACATGGTAGATTTTTTTAAATCAAAACGAAATAGGCGAATTACTCCAGATGGTGAACCACTGGAAGATGTAGGCGGTGGGGGTGGATTTGGTTTTTCTAGTCCATTAAAAATAGCTATTCCTGCAATAATTGCTGTTATTATTATTTTTGTGATACTGACCTCTAGTTTAAAGATAGTTGAGGCTGGTAATCGCGGTGTATTACTAAAATTCGGTGCAGTTGATACCTCTATCTCCCTAAGTGAAGGCTTGCATTTTGTATTACCGTTTAGGGATTCAATAGTACCTATGGAAGTCAGAACTCAAAAGATTGTTGAAAGTACCACTTCAGCTTCAAAGGATCTTCAAAATGTGGCGACCGAAGTCGCGTTGAATTATCGAATTAATCCGGATACCGTTCCAATTTTGTACAAGGAGATAGGCCTTGATTATTCTAACAGGGTAATAGTGCCAACAATTCAGGAATCCGTAAAGCAAGTAACTGCTAGATATAATGCAGAAGAATTGATCACTAAAAGAGATCAGGTAAAATCTGAAATAGAGGAACAAATAGAGGCTAGATTGACTCCTTACAATATTGTTATGGACACGATATCTATCACTGACTTCCAGTTTTCAGATCAATTCGTTCAAGCAGTAGAAGCTAAAGTCCAAGCCGAACAGCGTGCACTTCAGGCTCAAAATGAATTACGAAGAATTCAAATAGAAGCTCAACAAACTGAAGCACGTGCATTGGGTGAACAAAAAGCAAATATCGCCTCTGCTGAAGGTCAACGTCAAGCTAACATATTGAGAGCTCAAGGAGAGTCTGCAGCAATACAAACTATTGAAACTCAACTTAATAATAGTACAACCTATCTTAATTGGCTACAAGCTCAAAAATGGGATGGTAAGCTTCCGTTAGTAACAGGAAGCATCGGAGGAGGTGGTGGTGCAGCATCAGGTGGTGGTAATACTTTAGGCGCTATTCCATTCATAAATATTCCCACTGGGGCGTCCGCATCATCCTCGTCAGGCTCTAATACATCCTCATCAATACCACCATTTCAAACACAGTTCAATGCCACTGGGTAGTGTTATTAGCTAGGTATACTCTTACCTACTACCAATTTTTCATTTATCATGAAATAAAAAAATTTTTTTATATGCCAGATTTATATTTAACTAAAATAGATTAGTCAAATACATTCAGAATGAAAACGCTTATAATCCTACGACATGATATGGATTAAGGTAATATTGTACTTCAAAGAAGGCCTCACCTTTGATGACGTTCTATTGGTGCCTAAGAAATCACCTATCGTATCTCGATCACAAACCAGTCTAAAAACAAGACTTTCATCAAATGTTAGTCTTAATATCCCGATTATAAGTGCCAACATGGATTCGATCACCGAGTCTCGAATGGCTATAGCACTTGCAAGAGAAGGGGGAATCGGAATAATACATAGATTCATGACTATTCAAGATCAAGTAGAACAAGTTTTAAAGGTTAAACGTAGTGAATCTGTAATTATTGAACAACCCTATACCATTGATCTTAATAAAACTATAAAGGACGCTAACTCAATGATGTCCGAGAATGGAATATCTGGATTGTTAGTAAAGGATTCCAATAATAAACTCTGTGGAATATTGACACGCAGAGATACTGTTTTTGAAAGAAACCTAAATGTGCTTGTGTCTGATTTGATGACTAGAGATGTTGTTTCCGCCAAAGTTGGTACCACTATAGAACAAGCCAAAGAAATTCTTCATAGGAATAAGATTGAGAAATTACCAGTTATAAATGAAAACGGCGAGATTAACGGACTTATTACTGGTAAAGATATCTTAAAAATGGAGGAATATCCCAATGCTTCAAAAGATAAGAAAGGAAGATTGCTTGTTGGGGCCGCGGTAGGAGTAAAGGGCGATTATCTTGAAAGAACTGAATCATTGCTAAACAATGGAGCAGACGTTATAGTTGTGGATATCGCACACGGACATAGTGACAACGCGATAAACACTGTAAAATTGATCAAAAAAGCATTTCCTTCTTGTGAACTTATAGCTGGAAATATTGCAACAGGAAGGGGTACTGAAGATTTGATAAAAGCAGGTGTCGATGCAGTTAAGGTAGGGGTTGGGTCTGGTTCGATTTGCATCACTAGAATTGTCACAGGTTCTGGTGTTCCTCAGTTAACTGCAATTATTGACAGCGTAAAAATGGGAAAGAAATATGATGTCCCAATTATTTCCGATGGTGGAACTAGAACTTCTGGTGATATGACTAAAGCTTTAGCTGCTGGCTCGTCATCGGTCATGATAGGAAGCATGTTTGGAGGAACTGATGAAAGCCCTGGTAAAACGCTAGTAAAAAATGGTAAAAAATATAAAATGTATAGAGGCATGGCATCTTTTTATGCTGCTTTAGGTCGAAGATACAGAGAAAACCCTGACTCCAGTTCCGATAATGAGGATTTAGATGACTATGTTCCAGAAGGTGTTGAAGCTATGGTACCTTATAAAGGCAGTGTGATTGATGTTATCAGACCACTTGTTGGAGGAGTTAGATCGGGACTAAGTTATTGTGGTGCCAATACAATCGGCGAAATGCAGGAAAATGCAGAATTTATTAAAATTACTCTCGCCGGTTACAAAGAGAGCCATCCGCATGATGTGGATGTAATTTAAAATCTATTTTTTAATGGCTATGTTAGAGTGCTACTATCCGTAGATATTATAAAATAGAGGAATCTTTTTGTACATTTACAAAAATAAGGAACGACAATTCAACGGAGATTGACAAATTCCATCACTCTATCAAATCAATAATGGGCTACTCTTGCATTTAATATTCAAGATGACTTGTACTTTAAAAAAATTTACTTTCGATGCTTGAGGATTATTTGTTGTTTCTTCTATCTATTGTGTCCATTATCTCTGCACCCGTTCCAATGATAGTCACTGGCAATCCTGTCTCTGATTCAATATTACCAACAAATTCTTTAGCTTCTGCAGATAACTTAGAAAAATCTGTAATGCCTTTGGATTCGGGGAAAACGATGTCTAGTTTTGTTAGCGCCACTTGTGTTGCGCCATTAATTTGAATAGCTTTTTTTGCCAAGTCAAAATCAAATGGGGCAGATCTTCTTTGTCTCCCAGTTACGCTTCCATATTCTAACCAATTTCTCTCTTTTGCCTGTTCAGCATTTATTTCAGAATTTAATGGTCCCTCACCTACTCTAGTAACATATGATTTAAAAACAATCAAAACTTCGTCTACCTTTTTTGGACCAACTCCAACATCAGAACAAATGGCTGAAGCTGATACATCTTTTGAAGTTACAAAAGGGTACGTACCGTGAAAGAGTGACAAAAATGTACCCTGCGTCCCTTCAATTAGTACCTTTTCTTTGTTATCTATCGAATGGTTAATGGAATTACTAACATCTTCTAAAAACAAAGCAATTTCTGGAATATCCTTTGCAAGTTTTAGAGTTCTCAACGCTCGGTCTGCATTTGCAGGGCCAGTCCCTGTTCCAGTAGTACCAATCAATCTTTTAAGATGATCATTATTTTTATCCTTTTCCTGGTGTATCTTTTCTATAATGCCACATTGAAAATCTACAAAGGTCCTATCGGTAGTATCGAATGTTTCTATCTCTTTCAATAATATATTTGGTTCTATGAGGACACCTGCACCAATTAAAAGTCTCGTATCTTTGTTTAATACTGCACTAGGTAACATTCTAACTTTAAACTCTTTATTGTTTTGAACAAAAGTATGACCCGCATTAGGGCCCGCACCCCCTCTGGCTGCTATATCATAATTATCTTTTATAGAAAGATAAGCAACTATCTTTCCCTTTCCTTCATCTCCATAAAATCCACCAACAGTAACTATACAAGGCATACGGTATATTATTAAAAAACATAGATTATTTAATCTTAGTAGTTTTTATGTTCTCTCTCTGCAAGAGATTGAAGTCAAGGATCTTTCAGGGGTTGGAGCGAAAATTTATGCATGATTACCATAGTTGGTGTGATATTTCAGTCTTGAAGAATAAATGTTTTGGGAATTGGAAAGAAAAAAATATTGTTAATTTTTTCAGACTCTTGTGGATACGGATAATCCTGCATCATCATTTGTAGAAAACATTTTGATTATTTTGTCGAATTTGCCATCTGGTCTTCGATCACCCATCATTAAAAGTCGATTGAACGAATTCTTAACCTTTGATACTGCAGAAAAAAGGGAAATTATTCAAAATATTTTTGTTAATTACGGAAAAATTGGAAATCAGGCTTTGCTGAATATATTCGATTCTTGGTTGAATTCATTGGCCGACATGAAAAGTAGTGAAATTAGTACTATATTCTATTCGTATATAATTGAAATATCTTTGAATCCATCTTTGATCGATTCGTTGAAGCAGGATCTTGTGGCATCACTGACTAGTGTACTGGATAGGTTACCCATCCACAAAAAAATAAAACTACTTGACTGCTTTTTTGAATCAGTCCTAAATACCCCGAACCCAAATTTAATCCTGAGAGTTCTTCCTCATAATTTGATAGAAGTGTTTGATGAATAATTCGACTTTAATATAGTCATTTATTTTCTGGTTTTTTTTCTATTTCTCCTATTGTATTATCAAAAAATCCTTTCTCGTATTTTCTTAAAGCTTTTCTATGTTCGGGGAGGGACATATCTAGTCTCATCTCATTCATAACCATGACTGCATAGGTTGTCCATTCCTTCCAACAATCAGGACAAGATGGATATTTTAGTGATGTTTCATCTTCAACATCACTTTCATTAAATGATTTATTACATTTTAGACATGTTTTTGACATTACGTTAGTAAATTGACGCATAAGATACTTATTATATTTTATTCTTTCCGGTGGATAGACTTTTTTATATCTTTAAATTTATGCCAATAGGAAACGTATATAGAATTATTAAAAATCTATTTTACTTGGGTTTATTATCTAAACTCCTTAAAGTGACAAAGTCATCATAACCAGAATTAAATTCACTAGATACAGTAGATAATAAATTTAAAAATTTTGGGTCTTTAGCTAAATTCTTTTTCATAAGAGATTCCATCTCGTGAATAGCAAAAATAACATTGTCATTATTTGCACCGATACTTGAAGATATGATATTATTTTCATTGAATAGAATGGCTATCTTAAATCCTAAAATCAATGCAAAAATCTTTATTTTGTAGTCAATTTCTTCTTTCATATCTGCAAACAATGATTTGTCATGCTCAAATGATAAACTAAAAATATAATCTGATGAGGTTTTCAAATAATCTGTAATGATATTAAAAAACTTTGCTGTTGCCATTTTTATTGTGTTGGACTGGAAGTGCTTGAACAATAATTCTTGCAAGACTATGTCGTCATTATATCTGATCAGAAAATCGGGCGAATATGTGTACTTATTGCTAAAGATATGAATGAGACCTACGCTAGTTAATTTGAATTTATCATCAGGCACCTGTTGGTTCGAGATAGCCCTTGGGTTCGAACCAAGTGGAGCGATGTCTAGTTGTATGATGCCTTTCTCAAGCAGACTGTTTGTTTCAATCGTTGCTGTGGAAAGGTTCTCAACCTTCTTATTCCTTCCAAAACCCAAGAAATCCTTTAATTTCTTAATTTTGTCATAGGAATCTCTTTGTCTATTATTAATTATATTGTACAATGTCCGCTTTTCGGAATCCGAAATTGGAAAATGCTTGACTCCTTGTAACAGGATGATAAACTCATTCACTTTGTATCGGGTAATTATGTTTGCTGGTCAACCGGTTAAAAATATTTACTAAGTAAATGATGACACCTTATGTTATACCACTATAATCTTAGGATATTTATTACCGTAAATTACATTTAAGATTGATAAAAATGGTAAATAAACCAATTTACCTTGCAGCAAGTTTACTTGCGATCCTTAGCTTAGTCGCTATTGGAGCAAGCGCAAACATTAGTGCTTTTGCTCAATCAGATAAAGTACAGGCATCTATAGTCCCTGGAGCAACTACCTTAACCGATACGGCTGTGAGTCCGAATCCTATTCAAGCGAAAGTAGGTCAAACTGTAGTCTGGACAAACGATGATTCCGCATTCCATACCGTAACATCTGGACTAATTGGTGCAGCAGATGCTGGAAAAATGTTTGATTCAGGCTTAGCTGGTCCAACAGCACTTACTGCCAAGGGAAAAACCTTTGAGCATACCTTCGACACTGTAGGCGAATTTGATTACCACTGTACCTTGCATCCTGCAATGACAGGTCAAGTAATCGTAACGTAAGTACGTACAATCACATCTCTTTTTTTAACTCTAGATTCTTGAAAGTCTATTAATACTGATGAATTTTTAACAAGTTTAACCATTAGCAAAGTTTACCTGAATAATTCCTTAACATGAAAATTGTCAAAAAAACAATTGTCTTTATTAACCATACAAAAGTAATGCAAATCTAATTGATTTTTTTTACCTTGTAGTAGCAATGTCATTTAGAAACGTGGAATTTTATTAGGATATTTATTACCGTAAATTACATTTAAGATTGATAAAAATGGTAAATAAACCAATTTACCTTGCAGCAAGTTTACTTGCGATCCTTAGCTTAGTCGCTATTGGAGCAAGCGCAAACATTAGTGCTTTTGCTCAATCAGATAAAGTACAGGCAACAATTGTACCGGGTGCATCAACTTTGACTGATACGTCATACAGTCCGAATCCTATTGAAGCCACTGTTGGTCAAACTGTAGTCTGGACAAACGATGATTCCGCATTCCATACCGTAACATCTGGAAGTGTCGGTGCACCAGACGCAGGAAAGGCATTTGATTCAGGCTTAGCTGGTCCAACAGCACTTACTGCCAAGGGAAAAACCTTTGAGCACAAATTTGATACAGCAGGTGAGTATCCGTATTTTTGTACCTTACATCCAGCGATGGTTGGTACAGTAACAGTAAAATAACATTCCCACCTCTTTTTTTTACCTGCTTATTTGAAAATCAATCCTAATTCACTCATTAAGATACTAAACGAATTTAACTCAAACACAACCAAAATTAGAATTAAAAATAGCTTATCAACTCTAGATTTTTTAGATTCCTTGTCAGAGAGAGGGGTAGTCATAAAGGACAAGCAAATCAATGCCTCTTCCTATAATAAGATCATTATCGCGTTAGCTGCAGTTGAATGTGGTGCAGATATTTTGACTGTATGTAGGTTAATTGACTGGAGAGATTTTGAATTATTTACTTCCGAGATAATGAAATTTCATGATTATGCGGTATACAAAAACTATCGCATTAAGAATCCTACTCGACAAATTGATGTCGTAGGTATGAGAGGACAAAATGCCTTGGTTTTAGACTGTAAGCATTGGAAGAGAAACTCCTACTCCGGAATAGCGAATGCAGTAGATAAACAAATAGAGCGAGTTACTCTCTTTATGAAAAAGAAGGAATCCCTTGGAATTGAATACTCTTATCCAGTAATAATTACTTTTTTGCCAAATGAATTTCAATATGTAAATCAAGTGCCTATAGTACCAATAAGCTCCTTTAACTCATTCTTAAATGATTTTGATACTTATAAACAAAACTTTATTAGGATTTAAGAGAACTTTTTTTCATGTTTTCTGTTGTTAGCAGAAATTCATTTGCCATTCGTAAGACACGTTTACTGTTTTCAAATGAAAGTTTTTGTAACGCCTGCTCAAAAGTTTGCCATTCGAAATTTATGTGCTCAAACGATAGAACCACTTTCTTAGATCTAGTTTCAGCCAGGTAGTAAATTACAGCTTTATTTATCAATTTTGATTTTTTCCTATATTTATATGATATTTGTTGTCTGAACCCGTTGATTATTTGGATGTCTATAATTCCAGTCTCTTCTGACACTTCTCTGAAAACTGTATCTATCTCTGTCTCCCCTATTTCCATATTACCTTTGGGAAAATCCCAGTGTCCATAATTATAGTTTAGGATCAAATACTTTATTTCGGAATGTTCATCAACCAAATATAATACAGCCCCGGCCGAGATTTCATCATACATTGCCTTGAATGAATTTAACAATTATAAAAGCGTGTTTGTATTATGACAAGTACCATACCCTAATTGAAAAGGACTATTCAGACAATATCTTCAGATGTCTCTTTTACATCGTGGTCTGAACCCTCTACACCCGGACTATATTTGTGAATATCTTCCCAATCTTCAAACGTCATCCAATATCCACAATAGATCAAGTTTTTTTTATTATCAATTTCTCCATGCTGTGGCATTAAATATATGTGGAGAGATTCAGTCTAATTTAAATCCAGATTTATTTACCATATCTTCGAGCTCTATTTTGAAAAGTTCGAATTGCTCGCATCAAATCGATTTTTCTAAATTCGGGCCAAAAAATATCCACAAATATCAGTTCACTATAAGCACTCTGCCACAGCAAAAATCCACTTAAACGTTTTTCCCCTGATGTTCTTAAAATTAAATCTGGCTCTGCCTGGGGAAGATGTGCCGTATATAGATTTGCCTCGATGATCTTTTCATCGATATCGTCTATTTTAATTTTGTTTTCTTTCACTGACGTCGCTATTTTTCTAATCGCGTCTATTAGCTCCTTCTGTCCACCATAGGCAATAGCAATATTTAAATACATATTTTCATAATTTTCTGTTCTCTTTTCCAATTTTCTTAAGATATCTTGCAATCTCTTTGGAAGTTTATTGAATTCTCCAATTGATTTTACTCGTATTTGCTTATTGTGTATTCTGCTATCAGTATATAAACTAGTCAATTTATCTTCGAGCAAGGAGTATATATTTTCAAGCTCTTGTGTTTCTCTATAAAGATTTTCATTTGATAATACATAGACTGTAGTTATTTTTATCCCTAGGTCGTAAATCCAATTTAATAAATCTTCAGCAATGTCTGCACCCATTTGATGCCCTTTCACTTTATCTATATCCATTATTTTTGACCATCGCCGATTTCCATCTAAAATAATTCCAATATGCTGAGGAAAAGGAAATTGATTTATTTGACTCGTCAAGTGTTTTTCATAAATTTTATAAATAAGATTTTGTTTAGATGTTAAATACAGTAATTTTAGAATCTTGTCTATCATAGACATTAGGAGAGATGTTTTATACCCTTATCTATGCTCTAATATATCTTACTGGTCGTCATGTTTGAGAGCTTCACCGCCCTTTCGGTTTCTAAAGTATTGGAATAGAAAAGTTGCCGCTATCAAGGTAATCGCTAAACCGATCAACAATGAAGAAATTAGATTGAATGGATTTCCACGTTCAGAAATCAGTGATGTCAATTGCAACATGGGTATGTAAAGTAGGCCCAAAACTACCAAACGCAGAATATCATATATTATTTTGATACTTCCTTTAAACCAGTTACTCAACAATATTCCTGCAAAGATCGTTGAAATTCCTATCCACAGTAGCGTTATAGTTCCTGTTGCAAAGTTACTTAGAACAAGTTTGTTTGTTATAATTGAAGTAAATCCTTTATTTGAATCTAATGTTTCCTGAGGAATGTGAGAAATGCCGTTTAAAATCGATGCCAAAATTATCATTGTGCCGGCAAAGTAGGAAAATACACGGATGAATCCAGAAGGAGTTGGCTTTGACAATGTAGCTAGTGATTTGTCTATATCAAATGCCCTAAGAATAAAAGCAGCACCCAGTATACTAATACCTAACGCAAATGCCTCGCGAGAAAATCCAAAAATTATTGACAATCCACTTGTAACTAAAAGTGCGCCTGGAAGGCCTAGGAAAAATTTCGAATAACGTGGATCGTAAAATAATATTTTTATATATCTAGCTAAAATAGCATAGGAATACTCTACACTTCTACTTTGTCTTACTATAATTCTTTGGATAGATATAATGGGAATCCGACCTTGAATTAAAGGTATTGCTGTTTCATCGTCTTCTCCATCCGATATTACTACTGCCCCATCTGCTTCGTATATACTTAAAACCCTGTCTATCTCTTGAGTTATCTTTAAATCTCCATCAATGCCCCTGTTATACTTGCCTGCGACCAAGGCAATTTCGACATCATAGCCCTTCATTCTGAATTCTTCATATGATTTTACCGCTCCAAAAATTGCATTACAATCTGAATCTTCTGGATCTTCAATAGCTAATTTTGTTCCGGCATGAATGCATGATTCCTTGCCGATAATCGGAGTTTCAAGTCCTCCTTTAATACCTATATCGTCATCTCTGTCGATACAAAATACGATAACCTTTGTAAAATTTTGCAAAGAACTTATTTTATTATAATGTTCATTTTTTTTTAAATCTACTTTATTGTCAAGTTGGCCCCATCTAGGCATTAATAATACAATAGATAAAATGATCTACTATTTAATTAAGTTACTCGATCTTTTCAAGAATTTAGAGATAATGGATTAATATTCAAATTATGGGTATATGATTAAAACAATCGTTGATGTTCTTTTAGGATACATCTGTTATAAATAACATCAATATCTTTCTTTTCTGCAATTTCTTTTGCTTCCTTATTGTAAATGCCCAATTGCATCCATATCACTTTGATTCCATTCTTTAGTATTACATCTTGCACTACTGGTAATACATCTTCTGATTTTCGAAATATGTCTACTATATCAACCTGATTGGGGATGTCTGATACCTTTGGATATGACTTATTCCCGAAGATCTCATCATAAACAGGATTAACAGGAATGACATTGTAACCTTTTTCAATTAGGTATTTTGGAACATAGTTAGATGGTTTTCCTTCAGTTGGAGACATTCCAACTACAGCAATATTTTTAAAACCATATATCCTTCTTAAATCCTTGTCAGAATTTTTATCTATATCGTTAGTGACCATACCATGTTCTGATTTATCTTATTATTTAACAGTTAATGGGCAAATTTTTTTAAATATTGCATAAACTTGTAATACATTTTTAAAGCTATATTCAGTTTAATGAAATCAAGATATACTACACAATGGTTATTGAATAATTGATTGCATTTCAATAACTGGTATCCTTATTATCTCATAATTGCTAGATTATTGAATATTCAAATTCAAAGGGATTTTCTCAATTCCTTGAACTTGTCTACCCTCGTTTCAAATAAAGTCGTTGGCCCAAACTGGTTCAGAAAGATCCATAACAGCAAAACATTAGTTATAGGAGCGGGGCCAAGTATTGAAGAAAGCACAGTACAAAATTACATACTTGAAATATGTAATTGCAACAAGGGCAAATTTAGTAATGTCGAGTCAGAGAACGTGGTGGTGATAGCCGCCGATGGTGCTGCTGAAATGTGTCTGGATTTAGGAGTTATTCCAGATTTTGTTGTAACGGATCTTGATGGAAATTATCAATCCTTAAAAAGGGCTCATTTGGAGGGATCAATTATGGTAATACATGCTCATGGTGATAATTTTGATAAGATTGTCTCGCAGGTTCCATATTTTAGTAATAGCGTAGGAACGACTCAAAATTTTCCTCTGAAAAATGTCTACAATTTTGGAGGATTTACGGATGGCGATAGAAGTGTATCTCTTGCGGTTGAATTTCTAGCAAGAGAGATCTTACTTGTAGGTATGGATTTTGACTCTAGAATAGGTTTGTTTTCAAAAAGGAATGTTCCAAACCTTGAATTGAAGAAACAGAAATTACAAATTGGAAAATATTTGGTTGGGATGCTATTGGAAAATTCTGATGCCCTAGTAACTCACATCACGTCTTTGAATCACAATTCATCTTTTTATGGGGTGAATAAATATAAAGTAATATGAATACTAAGAATATTCTTACTTTTACAGGGTTTGGGCTTGCATTGCTTGGAGGTTATTTATGGATGGTAGGTAATATTTCAATTGCCTTGATCCTTTGGGGTTTGACTTTTTTGATTATATTTCGAATTAATCGTATGAACAAAAATAGATTAAAAACCAAGACCAAATTTAAGAACAAGCATAAACCGATTAATTCTAAAGATGAGGATATATGATATCATCAATCCCTATAAGAATGGAAATCTTTCTTTTACTCTCTAAATTAAGACAGTCTATTTCTTTAGGAAACGACTGAACTATAGTATCATACTAAATATGCAACTTATGTTAAATCAAATTTCTCGCACCATTTCTGGTTACTGCGGTTCAATGGTGGAAGGTGGTTTGCTTGATATTGCATATGTTACCCACGTTACATTTTCAATTTCGTTAGTTATCTTAGAACTAATTTTTTCTAGAGTGGAATATGGTAGTCTTGCCCAGTCAGCTGTCATCGCATCAACAGATTCAACGATTCTAATGGAAACAATATGACCAAAAATCCTTTCGTCCCCCAAAATTCCGACCGCCTTATCATCTCCCACTATCGCGAATGCTTGCCACACCTTATTGTACAAATCATCTTCAACTAGTACTTCTTCTACTATCTCGCTTGCTTTTCTGACCACATTTAACTTCTCTCGAGTTGTTTCACCGACAATTCTAACGGCCAGTCCCGGTCCTGGAAACGGGTGTCTGGTAAGCAAGTCGGGCGGTACACCCATTATTTTCGCCACATTTCGTACTTCGTCCTTATACAAGTATCTCAAAGGTTCTAGAATCTTTAAATGGAGCCACTCTGGGAGTCCACCTACGTTATGATGTGTTTTTATTACTGTAGCGGGACCACCGGATACTCCGCTCTCTATGACATCCGGGTATAAGGTTCCCTGAGCTAACCACTGAAATGGTCCATCTTTTTCGGCAAATTCTGTAAATACTCTTGCAAATTCCTCACCTACCTTTTTTCTTTTTTGTTCCGGATCTGTTAATCCCTCAAGACTTTTCAAAAATCTTTCTTTAGCATCTATTATTCTAAGAGGTATTCTTAATTTTCCTTTGAATATATCTGCTACAACCTCTCTTTCGTTCTCTCTCAGTAAACCGTTATCTACAAAAACGCAAGTCAAATTATCCTTGATTGCCTTGTGTATGAGGATAGCACAAGTCGTAGAGTCAATACCTCCACTGACAGCGCATAGGACTCTTTCATTTTTAACATGCATTTGTATATCGTTAATACTTGTTTCAATAAAGTTCGACATACTCCATTCAGGATTTGCTTCGCTAATCTCATTGGCAAAATTGAATAATACTTTACCCCCCTTCTCAGTATGAGCTACTTCTGGATGAAACTGTAATCCGAAAATCTTTTTGTCATTATTCCCTATTGCCGCCGAAAAAGAACTATTAGTTTTACCTATGACTTCAAACCCTTTAGGGATTATTTCTGCTGCATCACTGTGACTCATCCAACATCTAAGGCCATCTGAATCTATATTTTTGAATAAATTAGTTTTGTTCGTTATTGTCAACAATGCATTCCCATATTCTCTGTTTGGGACTCTCTTTATTTTGCCATTGAAGTGATCAACAATGATCTGATGTCCATAACAAATACCCAAAATAGGAACACCTAGTTCAAATATTTCATCATCGGGCTTGGGTGAGTTTTTACTGTAAACACTAGCAGGACCACCTGAAAATATTATACCTTTAGGCTTTAGATCTTTGATTTTTTTGGCTGGCGTATTAAAAGGAACTAATTCACAGTAGACGTTTAATTCTCTTATTCTCCTACAGATTAAGTGACTATACTGTGATCCAAAATCCATTACAACTATTTTGTCCATTATTTGTCCACTTTGTCTAACATTCTTGTCAATACCCAAGCAGCAGTATTGAAAATTTCATTGATTCTTTCCTTATCTCTATAATTCTTGATCTTTATTTTCTTGAGGATATCCTTATTTTCATCTTCGGTAGTGATATCATAAATGATTATATCCGATTCTGACAATTGCCCTTGTTTGTTTTTATCCAGGTCCTTGTTTTTCATTCCTTGTAATATCCTGTTTAAAAAAAAGGACCTAAAAGGTGGTGTTTCTATGCTAATTTTAATATTATCCTCGGGAATAATTGTCACTTCTTCGGATGTCACATGAACACGGGCAACGGGTGTATTATCCTTTAATCTTTTAATTAGACGCGTCTCTTCGACTACTTGCTCTCTTGATTCACTTTGCTCTTCATCCCCTCTCTGTCTTTTATAATAGTGATTAGCGGTTTTCTTCATTGAATTCACTTCAATTTTTTGCTCGTTGGGTAAGAAATTTTTTGATAAATTAAGATTGGCTGCAGTTTTGAAACTTCCTTGTTTTAAAACAGAATCAATTAATGAGAGAGTTATTTTTATTTTCTCTATTTCATCCTGTTTTTCTAAAATTTGTTTAGTTAACCATTCTCTTATCTCTGCTGCATTTTTGATATCGTCATCAGAGTAACCTAGCATAAAATGATGTGATTTTTTTCGATATTAAATGTTATTTATTGTCGTTTAGATAGGAAAATTCCTCTATAATATAACCTGTGCATTCTCATGTATTAAGCAAATGCAAATTGTAATAACTAATAATTTTTCTTGCTTTAGCTACTTTTAGAACTAATCTGATTTATGACTATAGAAAATTTGTCTAAGAATATGCTAACCAAATATTACGAGTATCTTGTGTAAGCCTACATTTAGAATACTAGTCATATTTTTCTGCCTTTCAGTTTAATATACTTTATTGTATTAAAATTATATATGGATAATTTTACCTTGATCTTAAGTTCGTTTCAAATTGCTAAAATCGCCAATTTATATAAAATTAAAATCATTGAATGATTTTGCTAGATTAGTTTGCTCATTGGAGAGAATTCCAATTCCTATTTATGAATATAATTATCAAAATACGGATATCTTTGCTGCTCAATCAGATACTCTAAATGGACACTCAATCACATATTATGTTGATAACATACAGTCAGGTGAAAATCAATATCTTTCGTATAAAGTCAACAACAATAATGAGGAAGCTGTGTTGGTTAATTCTATTAAGGATACTTCTGCATTGTACTCTCCTATTATCAAAATATCTATACCACCTCAGTCGTTCCTTAAACCCGCAAAGATAAGTACAACGACCAAGTACACTGGCATTGGTTTACGGGATCTTTTTAGTTTATCTAAATTAGTTGCATACCATACCATCTATGAGGAATCTACATTACCATTATTTCTTTTCCCAAAAAGAGGATCAAAGGATTTGGATCTCCCAGATACCGAAGTCGATATGAAATACGTTTTGGGATTACATTTAAACTTGACCGACTCATCAGATACAAGTTACTTTTATTACGTCGTATTAGAGCAAGAAATCCAAAAGTGTTTCATGAAATTTAGTATGCAAAAATCAACGGCTCCTTCTTTCTCCAATCATATCGATGAACATGGTTTTATATATCTAAAGATCATACAATTGGAAGATGTTCACCCCCTAGTCAAATTTTAGAATGGACCCTCCCGATTCCTTCGCAGACAGAATTAGTGCAATCAAAAGCGAAAAAGGCAGCAATATCGTTTTGGCGGTTGATCCAACATACAGAATAGAAAACTTACTCGACTATGTATGTCATATTATTAGCCAGTTACATGACTATGTTTGTGCTATCAAGCTAAATTTCCATGTAATACTGCCATTATCTAAAAATGAGCTAAGAAAAATTACAAAAATTGCTCATGACTATAATCTGCAAATCATAGCTGATCTTAAACTAAATGATATTTTTGATACCAATCAAGTCACCATTAAATATCTTTCTTCTTTGGGATTCGATTCTGTTATTGTAAATCCATTTATTGGAAAAATTAATCTTCAATCTACGGTTGATTACGCTCATTCATTGAATTTTGGGGTAATTTCTCTTGTATACATGAGCCATGCTGGTGCCATCGAAGGCTATGGCGGCTCCTTGTCGATTCAGAACGGTCGTGGCAAGTGGAAAAATTCAAAGCCTGTTTATCGCATATTTTACGAGAACTCTAAATCTGTGGGTGTAGATGGTGTGGTGGTTGGAGGGAATAGATTAGATATACTAAAAGAGTTAACATCCGAAGGTAATGGTAGCATCCCTATTTACTCCCCAGGTATTATCACCCAGGGAGGAGATATTAGTAAAGCACTTCAAGCTGGTTCGACATATTTAATCATAGGCAGAGCTATAATCAATTCTGATTCACCATTAGATGAAATTAAGAACATTTATGATCTAATAAAAGATCATGAGTTTTATAATCACTAATATACAACCTTTTGCAATTTAATAATTTCCTAAAAAACTAAATACCATCAAGAAGGGAACATCATCTATTACCTTTACGCTCTTTCCTTTTGCAAGCTTTAATCCTAGGGCAAGGGCAACAATATTTTTCCCGACTAAATTTAACATTGAGGAGGATTTTAGTAATCTTGCAGCTTCTTCTTCATTAATCTCTTCATCTTGGAAATATTCTTTTGATATATTTATCGTAAAATCGCCTTTGTTAATTTCTTTACCCGCTAAATCAAGATCACAAATGTTAATCATATATGTTCCTTGATACTTTATTCTTCTTAGTGCGTATTTATTGTCATGATTCATAAAGAATCTTTCTCTTCTATTGAGATAATATATTTATAAGTATATTTCTATCCCTAGTCCTCTCTAAACATAAAGTAATAATTATAGTATCGTCAAAAAAAATTCATTGAGTGCAGACAAGAAAGAAAATGATAATATTAATAATATCAAAAAAATTAATAAAAAAGGAATCATCTTAACCAGTATTTTAGTAGTAGGAATTATAGGTGCTAGTTTCATTGTATGGTTCCTACCATCCGAAAATCTACAAAATGGGGAAATAAGTAACATGACCATTTCATTTTTGGATCCAAACGATACCTTAACATCGGTCAATAGTCAATTCTTGTTATTGCAAAACGAGGTCCAAAATCAAATACATGATGCTAATGTAAATGATATCAACCAGACATACATTAATGATGTCATTGATGTCTCGATCATTCAAAATAATGAATTAATGCAGACCCTACTAAACGGACAACCAAATCAATCTTTAATGCCAAATTACGTGGAACTAATGAGTAATCTAAAAGCCTATTCCTTATATTTATTAGACGTCAAGAATATTACACTCAATTCGCTTAATGTAAGCCAGGATTTGAAAAATTTAGGAAATATTTAGGTATTGCTTAAATAAAATAAAAAAAGGATTATTTATAAAGAGCATTTTAAAAACTTCATAAAGATGCGACTTCTTGAATATCAAGGAAAAGAGCTATTTAATCAATTTAGTATAGAAATACCCTCTTCTATTCTCGCTGAAAACTTGGAAGATGCCAGAATTGCAGCTCAGAAATTAGGTTATCCGTTTGTGTTGAAATCTCAACTAACCGTTGGAGGTCGAGGCAAAGCAGGAGCAATTCAAAAATGCAAAGATCCTTCTGAATTGGAAACAAAGTTTAATGAATTATTGAAGAAAGAAGTTAAAGGCGAATTGCCGAGAGGTGTCCTACTAGAGAAAATGGTTGATATTGTTAAAGAAATCTATTTGTCTATCTTCTTAAATAGGAGCAAACGCTGCTTCTCGATAATTGCTTCATCGGAAGGAGGTATCGACATTGAACAAACTGATAATAAAATAATCCAAGATATTTCTATTGACGGCATGTCTGAGGAGTTAGCGAATACTATCGCATCGAACCTAAATATCCCAAACAAATCCAAAGAGAGTTTTGTCAATTTATTGCTGAATCTCTTTAAAGTAGTTATAGAAAAGGAGGCTGAACTTGCCGAAATAAATCCTCTTGCTATTATCTCTAATGACTCTTTACTTGCATTAGACGCTAAAGTGATCATAGACGATAACGCTCTCTTTAGACATGAAGATTTGCAAAAATATTTATACTTAAGCGATTTGGAAAAACAGGCCTCTAAAAATGGATTCTCATTTGTTGAATTGGAAGGTAACATTGCAATTATAGGGAATGGTGCTGGTTTAGTAATGTCAACTTTAGATATGGTCACTGACGCGAATGGTGAAGCCGGAGCTTTCCTTGATTTTGGAGGAAGAGCCACAAGTGAAACTATTTACGAAGCTCTTAAAGTCATAAGTAGGATTCCAAAGATAAAAGCAATCCTTGTGAATTTATATGGAGGAATTGTGCGGACAGACCTTGTAGCAATGGGAATTCTGGAAGCATATAAGAATAACATATTGACAGTGCCAGTATTTGCTAGAATCTCAGGGGCGCAATCCGAAAAGGCAAAGGAATTGCTTACAGGAAGTAATGCACGCCTATTTAACACTGTAGAGGAAGCAATAAATGCTGTAGTCCTAAGGATAAATAACAAATAAACCGAGTGGGACAATTTGAACACACAATTTGATATTTTTAGAATTCTATTAGGGAATGAAACTGATGATGACTATGAAAAGAAACCAGTAGTTATTCAAGGAATCACAGGCAGCTTTGGATCAACACACACAAGACTGATGCGATCCTACGGAACAAATATTGCTGCAGGTGTTACACCCGGCAAAGGAGGTTCTAAATTCGAAGATGTTCCTGTTTTCAATACTATGGGGGAGGCGGTACAAGAATCAGGATCAGTAATATCTGGAATATTCGTACCTGCTCCATTCTTCTATGAAGCCGCCAAAGAAGCTCTAGATAGTGGAATTAAACTAATAGTAGCAATACCTGAACATGTACCAATTATAGATTCAATTAAAGTCTACGAATATGCCAAGAAAAAAGGAGCAAGAATGATTGGACCGAATACTCCTGGAGTGATTATCCCAGATATAATGAAAGTTGGAATTATGCCTGCTCAACCTTTCACGAAGGGTAATACGGTTGTCTTTTCAAGAAGTGGGACCTTAATGTATGAAGTTTCGTTTCATCTATCTAACTCCGGATTTGGACAGCGTTTGGGACTGGGAATTGGGGGCGATCCAATTAATGGAACTAATCTTATCGACTCCTTTGAGTTAATTAGGAACAGGGAAGATGTTGATTCAGTGGTTGTGGTTGGTGAAATAGGTGGTGATGCAGAAGAGCAATTGGCTGACTATATTTTAAAAACTAATTTCTCAAAACCCGTAGTCGCCTACATAGCGGGAAGATCTGCGCCGAAAGAAAAACGAATGGGTCATGCTGGAGCTATAGTCTATGGAAATTACGGATCAGCCGATTCAAAAATAAATAACTATGCTAAGGCGGATGTTCCAGTTGCAAAAAGCCCTAGAGAAGTCCCGTTGTTATTAAGATCAAAATTAAGAAATTAATTGTATGATTTTGAAATCTCTTTTTATTTGCCTAACTTCAAATATAAATGATAAATCCACTTGGAAAAAAGATTTTGTACAAACTGTATGTTAAAAACTATGCATGATTGGATAGAAGAAATAGATGTTATCTATACCTACAAAAGAAAAAGAGTGTATAAATGTGGTAACTGTGGTTTCATATCAAAAAAAAGAGGTTTAAGACCCTCGTCTGAATCGGTTTATTGATATCATAAAATCCATTCCTAACTCTTTTGGCTCTAAAATGAGAAGCCTCATTTAGTATAATAGGCTAAATACAAACTATTTACATGAAAAAAAGATATCTTGTTTACCTAGACAATAGGAATAACTATTTGCCCACACGCTCTAATAGTATTTTACGCTCACTGCGTTCATTGCTTCAAGACTATAATCTTGCAGAAGTTAGGGATATCAGGATTTCAAGCTATTTTATCGAGTTGGATGTTATTACCGGGCACATGTTCTCACTGAGCGCAGATGATCATGATTTTTTTGGGCCCATTAATACTATAGGGTCTTTGATCCGTCTAGAAGAATTGAATGAGCAATCAAATATTCTATCCAATGAAGATGCCGTGATGTCCTCTATATTTTTATTTAATATGGAAAGATATTGGAAATCTCATGAAGTACTTGAGAGCGTGTGGAAAGATGCAAAAGGACAAACAAAAAGTCTTTTAAATGGTTTAATTCTGGTAGATGCAGCATATGTACACTTCCAAAAAGGGGAGAATGATATTTTTTTCTCTATCCTCAATCGCTCCTTAGAGAAATTCAAAGACTATTCAAGATATTTTTATGATATAAATATGAAATATTTAATAAAGGATATTAACAAAATAATACTCACCAAAAATGTATTTACCATCAAAATACATATGAAATAATTTTGTTTAAGAGGTGGGGAAGGGATTCGAACCCTTATATATTCGCTATCTACATCTTAGAATCTGCAGGCGAACGCATGACCGCTCTGCCACCCCACCAACTGTTTGTTTTATCATCGATTGAAAACTTATATTTCTTTGGTAATATTTTTTGTATCTCTGCTAGCTTGTATATCTAATATTTCAATAACATCAAAATTGCTTATGATCTTGATACTACATTGTTACCCTATAAAATTTTTTGATGCGAGTGTTATATCTTCGGATTTTATTGTTTTCCTGTGAGCATGATTGGCCAACTGTACGGCTTGTTTAGCAATATTCTCTCCTAACGCTTCAAGTATATTTCTTAATTCTTCAGCTGCACTGTCACTGACCCTTTCTGCCCCATATTTTTTTATTATTCTGTGAATGGAAGCCAGAGCTATTTCCGATTCTGAGTTTAATGCCATTTGTTCCATTAGATTTAATGTTTTATTTATTAAAAGCCTTTGTAAAATTGATTCAATTAAAGTGTTCATTCTTCTTATTAAATCCACCCTTATGGATTTTGATCAGAATAATTTTAGAATCAGAATTTAATCTATCTTGACTGATTCTTAAGACCCTATTGAAGGCCAGATAATTTATTGGGTAGGTTAATCTCTTGCTAGTACCATCATATACCACAACTAATAATTAATTAGTTGAATCTAACAATGATCACTTAATTTGCATTACGTTGACTCGCACATTCATTTGTCAGATATACATTATCAGAATTATCATAATATGATTTTTAACTATATCCGCGAGGCTAATGTTCAATCAATCTGCGTGTCTGAAAACTTTTATTCCTCTGTAGAGGCAATATTATTTAAAGAGAGGTTTTTTAAAAATTCTGAACTTTTTAGGGTTTTTGTAGGTATACACCCACAGTTTGCAGCGGTTAATCCTGACCTGCGATCCTTTGAAGCTCTTTTCCAATCCAAGATTGATTCTATTGATGGAATAGGTGAAATTGGGCTTGATCCTACATATACCAAGTTGGATCCGGACAATACTATCGAAAGACAGAAAAATGTTCTCGAAGAAATGCTAAATATAGCAGAAAAGAATAACAAGCCGGTGTCTCTTCATTCTAGAAGATCAGTCAACGAAATTCTAGAGATTCTGCCTTCATATAAAATTAGGGGTGCGGTATTTCATTGGTATGATGGGAACAAAAGCAATCTAAAAAGAATAAACGATAAAGGCTATTTCGTTTCTTTCGGTCCATATCTCCTGTACTCCAGTGACAAGCAAGCATTGTTAACCGAGGCTGATATTAACCTAATTTTGGTAGAAACTGATGGTCCGGTCAAATACAAGCATTGTTTTGACGGTGTCCTTACTTCTCCTGCATTGGTGATTAGCGTAGCTTATTTTGCTTCTATTTTGTTAAAAAAATCGTTTGATGATTTATCTCAAATACTTTATGAGAATTCTACACGATTTCTGAATTAGCATATCTATCCTCTTTTCACCCATAGGAGGAATCTAATTAAGATAAAAGATAAAATACCCTTGTTTTTTTTCTAATCATGTGGATAGAGTCAAAAAAATGGCCAACGAATTGTTGGAACGTTATCCTGATAAATTTACTAGTGATTATAACGAAAATAAAGAAACTATAAAGAATTTTGCTATTGTTCGTTCAAAAGAATTACGAAACAAAATAGCAGGCTACATTACTAAGACTATAAATAGAAATCTCGCTCAACAGAATGCTTCCATATCATATTCGGAAGAAAATCCTGAATCTCGCGAAGAAATTGCAGAATAAGATTGATAACCGTTGCTCTACTCGGTGGGATACGGAAGATAGCTGGATTTTCTACTGTAAATATCAATATCACTGATTCTAGCATTAATGAAATCCTTGCATTGTTGGAGAGGGATTATAATTTAGAAAATAAGATAAAACAGAGCGAAATAATGATAGCCATTAATGGCGTAGAGTCCTCTGTGCTGGGTGGAAGGGGAGCAAGAATTTCATCCGGAGATACTGTTACAATTCTGTCAGTTGTACATGGTGGATGACTTTAACTTTTTTAAAATATATTACAGTTTAGTGTTTACTATGATATAGTGAGTTTTGACAATATTTTTAAAGTAATCAAAGTATCCAAAGATCGTATAGGGGTAATAGTTGGGAAAAAGGGTTCTGTCAAATCTGAAATAGAATCAAAATGTAATATTATTCTAGATGTAGACGGCGAAACTGGAGATGTAACGATCCGATTAAAAAACGAATCATCATTAACAAATAGCGGAATATTCAAAGCATCCGAAATAGTAATGGCGATCTCAAAAGGCTTCTCTCCTGAGAGGGCCTATAGGTTGTTATCTGATGATTCTCTGCTACAGCTTATAGATCTGCGAGAGTACTCTGGAAAATCATTGAATTCTCTAGACCGGATCAAATCTAGACTTATTGGACAGAGTGGTAAATTTAGAAAGAATTTAGAAGATTTCTCTGGTGCTGATATATCGATCTATGGACATTTTGTAGGATTCATTGGTACTTATGACGAAACGTCTCTGGCTTTAAATGCAATTTTAATGATATGTAAGGGCAGCTCCCACAAATCAGTTTATCATATGCTTGAAGAACATAACAGGAAGAAAAAATTAGAAAAACTGGATTTATGGGAAAAAGTTAACTGAATATCCTATAGATCAGACAAACACTCAAGTATGCACTGTCATTTTACACGGACCATGAATTACTTATTTTGCTAATTCCTATTCTATAGATACTTTTTCGCATAGTGTATCCTTTGCAATAAATGATGCAGGGGTCCGGTTTCAATTTTTATCCCATCTGGTAAACATATCATTGTTTATTCCGAATTGATCAAGTGTTTTTCCAATGATATGTGAAATTAGATCGTCAATTGATTTTGGTTTATGGTAAAATCCTGGCATTGCCGGTAATATTACCACTCCAATTTCTGCTAACTTTAACATATTTGATATATGGATTTTAGAAAGAGGGGTTTCTCTGGGAACTATAACAAGCCTGCGATTTTCCTTAATAGTAACGGACGCTGCTCGAGAAATGAGGTTATCGTCGTACCCGTTGGCAATACTAGAAAGGGTTTTCATACTACAAGGAATAATTGTCATCCCGTCGGTTCTAAATGATCCACTTGATATAGAAGCCGCCATATTATTTTCGTCGTATACATAATTCGCAATATTTTTAATCTCATTAATGTTTTCCTCTGTTTCGATCTCTATATTTTTCTCTGCCCACTTGCTCAATACTAAATGGGTTTCGATCTCAAATTTCTCTAGTGCCCTCAAAAGTGCAATGCCGTAAATTACACCGGAACTTCCAGTAATGCCTACAACTATCCTTGGATTTTCTCCCATATTCTTTATTTATTGTGTTTCCAATGTTTTATATTTAATACCATAGTACTCTTCCTAATGCTTACAGTTTTTGGGTCGATTGCTTTAGACACTACTCGAACTCCTTTTGAGACCAAAGAGCGTATATTGGGAGGAGCTGCAACTTATGCATCGATGGCTGCATCCTTTTTCGTACCTGTCTCTTTAATAGGTGCAATTGGTAATGATTTTCCAGATAGATATTATACTCAGTTGGGCAATAAGATGGATATAAAGGGCTTGAAACAATTCAATGACAAAAAAACATTCTTTTATGATTCTACATTCGATTTTGACCTATCTCATAGGACGACTAATATAACGGAACTTAATGTAATTGAAAATTTTGAACCGATTGTTCCAACAGAATATAAAAGCTCAAAATTTATTTATCTAGCAAATAACGATCCAGAACAAAATATAAAAATAATTGACAGTTTTGACAGCCCTGAATTAATTGTTTGCGATACAATAGAATACTGGATTCTTAATAAAAAGAATTCTGTTATATCTATGATCGAGAAAACTAATGGAGTTGTAATAAATGACCAAGAGGCAAGATTGCTTTGTAATAACTCTAACCTTATTAAATGTGGAAAACAGCTATTATCCTATGGACCAAATTTTGCAATTATTAAAAAGGGCGAACATGGAGTGCTACTCTTTATTGATAACTCGGTTGTTCCAATACCTGGATACCCATTAGAAAGTGTTACCGATCCTACAGGAGCTGGAGATTCATTTGCTGGTGGATTCATGGGATACTTAATATCAAAATCTAAAAATCGTTTATTTGATGACTTGGCATTATTCAAAGAATCAATTCTTATGGGAAGTATTATGGGCACTTTTGCAATTGAAGAGTTTGGAATAGATGGATTAATTCGATTAACGAGGCAAAATATAATGGAAAGGTATGACAAATACAAAAAGATATTACATGTTTAGCCTTTTTAGAAAGTATTATTATTGACTTTTGGATAATATATTGTGACCACTAGTTAAATGAAAGTCCTTATCATTGATAATTATGATTCTTTTGTTTATAACATTGTTCAGATCATGGGTTTATTAAGTACTGATCCTATAGTGAAACGGAATAATCAGATTACCATTAAGGGTATATCTAAAATAAATCCTGACGCAATTATTATATCGCCGGGTCCAGGACACCCCAAATACAAAAAGGATTTTGGAATTTGTACAGATGTAATAACTAAATTGGGACCGTCTGTTCCAATTCTAGGGATTTGCCTGGGGCATCAAGGCATTGTGAACGCCTTTGGTGGCACGGTAAAAAGAGCAAATAACATAAAGCATGGCAAGACCAGTGAAATCCAATTCAACGACAATACTGATCTATTTGAAGGGGTTAAAAACCCGTTTATAGCAACACGCTATCACTCACTAATTGCAGATAGAGCTAATTTCCCAAAATGTTTGAAAATTACTTCCATTTCATTAGACGACCGAGAAATAATGAGTGCCTGTCACGAAAAATTTCTGATAGAGGGGATACAGTTTCATCCTGAGTCGATATTAACTGTTGAAGGTAAAAAAATTCTCTCTAATTTTATCCGAATGGTAAAGAAATGACCTCAAAAAATAAAAATATAGATTCATGTATAGATAAAACTGATTGTAATCACAATAACTATAACATAGATGATACATACTCTCAAAACCAAATTTATCTTAAGAAACTCTCGACCGGACAGAGATTAAATTACAAGGAGATTAGGACAGTAATGACTAATATCATGAATGGTCATTGTTCTGATGTATTTGTTTCAGCTTTTTTAATGTCATTAGCATTAAAGGGAGAGGACATAGAAGAATTAAAGGCCGTGATTGAAATTATCAGAGCATATTCGATTCCAATAAACCCCATGTCTGATCTCCCGATTATAGATAATTGTGGAACCGGAGGAGATTTTTTAAACACTTTCAATATAAGCACCACTTCAGCCGTGATTGCTAGTTCTTGTAAAAAAATAGCCATAGCAAAACATGGTAATAAATCGTCATCAAGTCTCAGTGGTAGTGCAGATTTGTTCGAATATGTAGGTTATCGATTAGATGACGGCACTGTCACTTCTATCGAAAAATCGATAGAAAATTACGGCTTTGGTTTCCTTTATGCTCCTAAATTTCATCCAGGATTAAGGCATGTTTCTCAGGTGAGGAAGGAGCTAGGAATCCGTACAATATTTAATAAAGTCGGACCTTTGTGTAACCCCTGCAGAAATCTGTACGGTCAAGTGATAGGAGTTGCCGATCCCTCTTTGTTAACCATTATTCCTAGAATAATACCTAATCTTGGTTTGCAGCACGCGATGATTGTTCGATCCCATGATGGGATGGATGAACTATCTACCACTAACAGAAACACTATAATTCATATTACTTTCCAGGATGGCAGGTATAGCGTCCGAAATGAATTATTAGATCCAGCTTCATTGGGTTTGCCTAAATCCACGATCGAAGAAATAACAGTAAGGGATAGAATGGAATCAATAAACGAAAGTTTACGCATAATATATGGAATACAATCCAATAAATCGAAGGAAAATATTGTTTTACTTAACAGTGCTGCTGCCTTAATGGTTGGAGGGGACATAAAATCTTTAAGCGATGCCATATCGATTGCAAGAGAATCTCTAAATGCAGGACGCCCACAAAAACTATTAGAAACTATTGTAAAGAATGGTGGAGATGTTTCAAAGTTGGAACAAGCTCAAAAAATCTTAAATATCCGGCGTAAAAATTAACAGTAGTGTTTTCAATCTGCTGGTGGATTAAATTGCTTACACAATAAATATACCTCACTGCTTTGTTTCCTACTTGCGTCAGGCTTGGTTATATGAACTACGGAAAATATACTTTTTACATAGGCGATAAATTCCGGTGTTGCTTCTCCTTGAAATACTTTGTATAATGCGTTCCCCTTTACTTTTAGGATTTTCTTAGTAATCTCTACAGCCTTCATTGTTAGGTCAATCTGTTTTAAGTGATCCATCTCCCACAATCCTGATACATTAGGTGCTAAATCTGACAAGACTATGTCGGCCTTGCCCTCCAAATACTTTGATAATAATGTTACCATTTGTTCGTCCTCTACATTTCCATTAATTACTATAACGTTTGAAATCGGTTCAATTTCTTTCACGTCTATCCCAATGACCCTTCCCCTACTTCCGGCTATTTTGGATGCAAATTGTAACCAACCTCCTGGAGCTGCCCCTATGTCCACTATTTTCATCCCTTGTTTTAAAAGATGATGTGATTTATTTAATTGTGAAAGCTTGTAAACGGCGCGACTCCTATAGCTGTTTTCTTTTGCAAGCTTCCTATAGGGATCTCTCCTTGCATCGGCAAGTTTCAATTATATCATTCTCATATATAGGCTGGTTAGCATTTATAATATTTGTTTCTTGAATACTTCTAGTAATGTTTTTTATAGGTATAAATCTAAAAAAATTTTATGCATCCGGATATTCGATACGTTCAAAATTTAATAAAAAATTATCCTGACTTTCCTAAGCAAGGAATCTTGTTCAAGGATATCAATCCTGTATTTAGAGATGGTAAATCCTTAAACATCCTTGGAAATCATTTTTATAACCACTTCGACAAAGCTGACGTTGATTATATTGCGGGCATAGAAGCACGCGGGTTTATTTTATCTACATTATTGGGTTTGAAATTTAATAAAGGGATAATTATGATAAGAAAAGCTGGCAAACTCCCTGGAACCACAATAAAACAAGCTTACGGGATTGAATACGGTACAGCCATAATGGAATTGCAATCCGATTCATTGAGGAAGGGTGACAGGATTTTGATCGCCGATGACTTACTTGCTACTGGCGGTACTGCCTTAGCCGCAGCCACGTTAGTTGAGGACCTAGGAGGCCAAGTAGCGGGATTTGCGTTTGTAATAGAATTATCGGCTTTGGATGGAGGAAAACTATTAAAAGAAAGAGGATATCGTGTTCATTCAATGGTGGTTTACTAATGGTGGCTATTGATAAACCAATAGGAATAGCGATAATAGGTGGTACAGGAATTTATAATCCTAATTTATTTAAGATAGAGCAATCAATTAATCCTCATACTCCATATGGCCCCACTTCAGATGCCATTATTATAGGAAAATTTGATAATCAGCGAATAGCTTTTCTTCCTAGGCATGGAAAAGGGCACCGGATTCCTCCACACATGATAAATTATCGGGCCAACATTTGGGCACTAAAAGAATTGGGTGTTAAAAGAATTATAGCACCTTCTGCGGTAGGTAGTTTGGATTATAAAATAAAGCCTGGAGATGTCATGCTTCCTGATCAGTTTCTTGATTTAACAAAAAAAAGAGAATATACATTTTATAATGGACCAAAAGTGTGCCATATTTCTGTAGCCGATCCTTTCTGTGGAGACATGAGGAATATTATTAGTAATTGTATTAATGAGTTAAGTATCCATGTTCATACTAAAGGAACATACGTATGTATCGAGGGTCCAAGGTTTTCTACACGGGCAGAATCGAAGATATACAGAGATGTATTTCAGGCTGATATCATCGGCATGACTCTAGTTCCAGAATGCATTTTGGCGAGAGAATGTGAGATTTGTTATCTTTCTGTTTCTACAATTACCGATTATGATGTTTGGGCTGATCAGCCTGTGTCATCACGAGAAATCATAGAAACCTTAGAGAAGAATGTTGAAACCACCAGGAGGATTCTAGAGACGGTAATACCTATGATCCCTGAGGAACAAAACAATTGTTCATGTGGAAATGCTTTAAAGGACGCAGTGTTATAAAATTTTAACAATGAGAAAAAATTATAGTCTTTTCGTTTGAATGGTAATATCTCCTTCAATAATTTTCCTCTGAACTATCAATATCACAATTTCAGGATCCAAATTCAATTTTCTAATTTTGTCACTAGTGGTTCTACTAATTTTGACGCTAATATTGTGTCCTCCAATACGACCAAAAGCTACTGCATTAAAACTGAACTTGTTATTATAAATCAGAAAATGGCCCGATAGCTTACTAGCCAAAGCCCCTTCTACTACATGCTTTATGCTAACATCTATATCTAGATTGTTATATTCTTCTGGAAATTCATTTATCATATTATTTCAATTCTTCAGCGATTTCGATACTCTTGTTTACATTTTCTGAAACCAAAAAACTCCACCATTCTTTATCAACGATCTTAAAATTTGATGTGTCTACAATTATTTTAGTTTCATCATCGGTATCCAAAAACTCTGTTTTACCATCTTTAACAACACTTATCAATTTCCATCGATCTTTTCCCTTTCTAGATTTATTTATGGCCACGGCCCAAATTTCTTCGTCCTTAATTTCGGGCATGCCTATCTTATCAGTGATATCAAGAATTCCTAATCTTTTTTCTTCACAAAAAAATTTCTTTGATATAAGACTTCTCCAGATATCTACTGCCCCGATATTTCTCCCATTTTCATTAATATTTATTACACCAAAATAGGCAATTTTGTCTTTATTGTTTGAAGAAGTTGAAGATTGCATTCTAAATTACTAAGTTAATCGTTTTCCCTTATTTAGGCCTTCCACAGTATCAATCTCTATTATACTCGATTTTGATAGTTTTCTAGCATTATTCCAAGGTTATCGATCTTTGTGTTCTTTTTAAACACCATGTTATTTTCTTGACAAATTCTTCTATATCTATTTACTATTGCAAACCGTGGATGCAATGCTCGAAATTCGTTTTTATTAATTTCAATAACCATTCCTTTACTTTCTAAGCTCTTGGCAATTTCGATAATCTGATCAGGTCCGAGGTTCAAGTTCTCTTGGAATCCAAAAGAAGTTGTTTTTTCTGACTTCATCAGGGCTAAAAAAATATCGGTCTCCAAATCATTTATTTGAAGTTCTTCCATTAGTAAGATCTTGATTTGGTTTATAAGATTCATAATTGTGTTGTTAGTAGATATTAAAAATAAGTTATCCTTTAATGGTGCCTTGTAAATGGGTCTGGTCTGTTAATGCCCACGTCCATTAATGTTGTTCATATCTCTAAGGGACGATGCCCAAATATACAAATATTCAAATATTATCTCGTTCAATTTAATATATGCCTATTCAAAATGGGTCTGAGTATATCGAAAGCTTGAGAAATAGAAATTTGCAGGTTTATCTTTTTGGAGATCTAGTTAAGGAACCGGTTGATCATCCTATGATTAGACCCTCAATTAATGCTGTGGCTGCTACATATGATATCGCAGTAGAAGATCCTGAAATAGGTTCTGCAACCTCTTCATTGACAGGATTAAAGGTTAATAGATTCTTGCATATCGCAGAAAGTTCCCAAGATTTGGTGAATCAAAACCGTATGCAAAGAAAGCTTGGACAACAAACTGGAACTTGTTTTCAACGCTGTGTGGGAATGGATGCCTTAAACTCATTGTATTCTACAACCTTTGAAATTGATAAAAAATATCAAACACCATATCATTCGAGATTAGTTGAATTTATCAAAAAGATTCAATACGAAAATCATGTGATTGGAGGGACAATGACCGATGTAAAAGGGGACCGAAGTTTATCTCCTTCTCAACAAGAAGACCCCGATATGTTTGTACATGTTATCAAGAAAGACGACAAAGGTGTTTACATCAAAGGAGCTAAAGCTCATCAGACAGGGTGCATTAATTCACATTGGTTAATAGTGATGCCAACCATGCGTATGAGACCTGAAGACAAGGATTATGCAATTGTTGGTGCTATACCTGTAGATGCAAAAGGTATTACATACATCTACGGGAGACAATCGTGCGATACCAGAAGCATGGAAGATGGTGAATTGGATGCAGGCAATTCTCAGTTTTCTGGACAAGAGGCATTAATAATATTTGATAATGTGTTTATTCCAAATGAATTGATCTTTATGGAAGGAGAAGTGGAGTTTGCTTCAATGTTAGTTGAAAGGTTTACGTGCTATCATAGGCGAAGTTATGTTTGCAAAACCGGATTAGGAGATGTATTGATTGGTGCATCTGCGGCTATCGCTGAATACAATGGAATTTCAAACGCCTCCCACATTAAAGACAAATTAATTGAGATGACTCATTTGAATGAGACGATTTTTGCAGCTGGTATTGCATCCTCACATCAGGCATACAAAACTGAATCTGGAAATTTCATCAATGATGATATGCTCGCGAATGTGTGTAAGCACAATGTTACCCGCTTTCCATACGAAATAGGAAGACTAGCCCAGGACATTGCTGGAGGGCTTATGGTCACGATGCCTTCTGAAAAGGACTTTCGAGGGCCTATTACCGGTCCATTGCTTGATAAATATCTGAAAGGACGAAAGGGTGTATCAACAGAAGATAGAGTTCGTATACTTCGGTTAATTGAAAATATGACTTTAGGTAGAAATGCCGTTGGCTACTTGACCGAATCCATGCATGGGGCAGGGTCGCCACAGGCTCAACGTATCCAAATTGCTAGACAGATGCAGCTAGAATACAAAAAGAATTTGGCAAGAAAATTGGCCAAAGTACCAGAGGGCGAAGCCACTATATCAACTCCCTCATTAGTAGAATCGTCGGATTATTTTGATAGAATATTTGGAACAAAAAAATAACCTGAAGCTCGGGATTAAATCCTCTTTATTTTCTATATTGTATTATTAAAAGAAAGATTTTTTCCGAAATTATATTGTTCTCTATTCAATTTAGGTTGTTCCTATAGATTAGTTCTGAAATTCCGATTCCAATGATTTCTTTTTCTTTTTCATACTAAATATCTTATCAGCTTGTTTTAACGCTTCTGCTCGGGATCTTTTTAATAACATCGATTGTATCAACATGTAGTTTTCCGGTATTACCATTCCCGTTTGGTCATCTGAATAAGAAATTTTCAAAGTATCCTCCTGAATCTTTAATAATTCGCTATGAATGTGAACCATCGATGTATCTCCATGATCAAATCTAAGTTCTACCGCCTTCTTTCTTATATCTCCGGTGCCCTTTGCATTGTTCAAAATAGCAACTCCAAATTCATTTTTGAATGTATCTAAGATAGCATCCTTAGATGGTGGTCTACCATCGAACCTGATTGTCATTTGATGAAGATGCATCATTCTGGATGGGACCTTTAAGGCATCGACATACAAATTGGCAGAAGGTATGAAATCTTTCAAGTCGTCCTGGTGATGTGGATTTTTATCCCATTCTATTGAATCCTTCACTTCTTTCTTATCTTCAAGATCCGCCCATCTCCTCACTAAAACTACGTCAAATCTTTTGATTGACTGCCTGTAATTCTCAATCAACGGTTGAATTATTTTGCCCATTCCAGTAACATTGCAACTACCCTGAATCACAGAATCTTTTTCTAAAGTCTTATCATAATTAACTCTTGAATTGTGGATAATGTCTGCGACGGAATTTCTTCCATACCTATCCTCACCACCTTGAAAAATCGCCTTCTTCTTAAGAGGATGATAATATTTTCTCTTATTTTTAATTCCGTTCCCTTCTGTAGAAGCATCAATAACCAAATCGGATTGTGTTATTGCATCCTCTATACTTCCTGAAATTTCGTAATTTTTGTTTCTAAATTCCTTAATTAATTTGCGAGGTACAAAAACCTTGTATCCCTTGTTTATTGCTTCTTGTGTTTTCTCGTCGACAGAATATTTTGCTATGCCTATAAGATTAATAGATTTATCCCTTGCCAGGGCGGTTGCCAACCGGCTTCCAATTATGCCATAACCATTAATAAAAACTTGATACACTCTTGGTTTGTAACTTTCACAATATTTAATATATTTTTAATGGTCGTTATATTAACCTAAATTTCATCTCCTGCCAAACTACCTTGCTACAATTAATAAAATCTGCTTATATTCAAAGCGGGCTAATTAGTTTCAACAAAATATTATCATAACTAATCCATTATACTTATTCTTTTTTAATTCGAAAGTTTACGATCTTTGATTGTAACAGCGTTCGATCATACTTATTGCATGCTGCCTACTCTGCAAAGTGTTGACTATAGCCACCTATTATAAACCAGAAGGTTGATAACACTTGATCTAAACAAAAACAAAGCAGGAATATCAGAGAGATTTTATTACAACTTAGAAAACTGTAATCAATTATACGGATATTGATTGGTAAAATAATATGATCTTCGACTAAAAGCTAGAACTTGATCCACGCTAAATAAAGCCAAAGTTATAATAAAGTCAGTTGCAAGACAACATATTATGACCATGGATGGCGGTGATAGAAGAGGTGTTAATATGGAACAAACTGTAAATGATCTAGTACAGGAATCGAAATTACTTGAAGCCTATTATAATGATATAGTAGCAAAGGAGTCGGTATTACATCGATTATATGAAGAGTCTCATAACTCCTTTGAAGCATTAAGAACTTTGACCTCAGAATCCGAAACATTATCATTAGTTCCTCTAGGAATAGGTGTTTATGTAAAAAGTCTTATTTATCCAATTGAAAAAGTTTTAGTAAATATCGGCGCTGGAGTAGTAGTTGAAAAGAAGAAGGATGATGCTGTCAATTTTATAGAACAACGCATAAAGGAATTTGAATTAGCGACAAAGCAATTGTCAACTCAAAAACAACAGATTTCACATCGCATGATGGAAATACAGAATACTGTAAATTCTTATGTTGGACAGATGCGGAGGCAGGATGACTCAACCCACTCGCATTCCCATCCGCATACACATTAGAGGCAGACAAAATCTATCATTTTAAAGAATTAGGTTACTAATTGGGATGCCTATATGTTTGATAAATTAAAGCGAGCATTCTCTAATGCCGCGAAAAACATTAGCCAAAGGGAACTGTCTGAAAAAGATTTGGATGAAAGTCTTTTTGATCTAAATATTGCCCTTTTGGAAAGTGACGTCTCTCAAGAAGTTATAGATGATTTATCCAAGCAAATAAAAGATAATTTAGTGGGTATGAAATTACAAAAGAATGAAACTACTGAGCAAGTTATCGCATCTACACTAAAGGATAATTTTTCAAAAATTCTAGCCAAGGCAGGATCAGTTGATCTGATTTCTGCTATCAATGCAAAGAAGCAAAACAAAGGTGGACCATTTAAGATTGTATTTTTAGGAATAAATGGAACAGGAAAGACAACTACTGTAGCTAAGGTAGCTAATTTGCTGAAAAAGTCTGGATTTTCAATAGTGATTGCTGCAGCTGATACTCACAGGGCCGGAGCAATAGAGCAAATTTCCTTACACGCTGAAAAACTATCTATAAAAGTGATATCTCAAAGATATGGTGCCGACCCGTCAGCTGTTTCCAGAGATGCACTAGAGTATGCTAGCAAACACTACATCGATGTTGTCTTAATTGATACTGCAGGCAGGATGCAAACTGCAAAGAATCTAATGGATGAAATTGGAAAAATTGTAAAGGTGATCAAACCTGATGTTAAACTATTTGTTGGTGATTCGTTATCGGGTAATGATACAATTAACCAAGCTAGAGAGTTCTTTTCATATACAGAATTTGACGGTGCAATACTGACCAAGACCGATGCCGATGCAAAAGGCGGATCAGCAATATCAATATCCTATATTACCTCTAAACCGATTATTTATCTTGGTGTTGGTCAAGGATACGACGATATCATCAAGTTCAACAGAGAAAGATTTGTTGAAACTATTTTCAATAATGAGTCCATACTTGATTCTCATCGGGGTGCTCAAACATCATTGCCCATAGAGAATCACGGTGTCCCTGAAATAGAAGAGGCTAATGTAGGTAAAGGCACAATTAATCCATTAACGGATGATGTTATAGACGAAAAGAGCCAAGTTTTTGATCAGAATTCAGAAATACTTTTGGCCCAAAATCGTCCTGAAGCGTTACCAGATTTTGATAAAGAATCGATGAATGATGATTTGAAAATAGATTCTTCTTCCTCTTCTAATACTCTTATTGAACAACAAGAATCATCTTCTAACAAAAATCCAATAAGGGGGATTGAAAAAATTTCAACAACTAGAGAAGAACAAGGAGAAGAAAAGAAGGAACAGGGTGAGAAAAAAAGCCGATTCGGATGGTTGAAGAAAAAGAAATAGCTATTTGAAAGCATTAAATTAAAGATTTTTTTCAAAACTTATATTGAAAGAAGATATCTTAAGCCTTCAAGATTTGCGGTCTGACCAAATTTTAGCCCTACTGGATCACGCATCAACTCTGAAAAACCAGCTCAAAATAGAAGGTTCTAATCCAAAATACTTAAATGGAAAAATCTTGGGGATGATTTTTCAAAAGCCCTCTACAAGAACGAGAATAAGTTTTGAAACAGCGATGCTTCAATTAGGTGGGCATGCTATAAACCTGTCTTTTAATGATTTACAATTATCTCGTGGTGAATCACTAGAAGATACAGCTAGGACCGTTTCGCTATATGTTGATATGATGATGGCTAGAGTTTATGATCATAAAGATATTGAAAAATTATCACAATATTCTACTATTCCAGTTATAAATGGCCTGTCAGATTTATTTCATCCCTGTCAAATTCTGGCGGATTTACTCACTATTCTCGAATATAAAAAAAAATTAAAAGGAGTCAATTTAGCGTTTATTGGAGATGGCAACAATATTTGTAATGATTTACTACTAGGCTGCTCTAAATTAGGAATGAATATTCGAGTTTCAACTCCTATAGGATTTGAACCGACGGATTGGGTGATTGACATTGCAAGAACATCTTCTAAAGACAATGAATCAACTTTATTGATAACATCGGATCCTACTGAAGCGGTTATTGATGCGGATGTAATAGTAACTGATACTCACCTTTCAATTGGAAAAGAAAATGAACTTGATAGCCGTGAAAAGATATTTTTTCCTAAATATCAGGTTAATGATGACTTGATCAAATATGCAAAAAAAGATTTCATCTTCATGCACTGTTTGCCGGCAAAGAGGGGGAAAGAGGTTACATCTCAGATAATTGATGGCCCTCATTCTGCCATTTGGAGTGAGGCCGAAAATCGATTACATGTACAAAAATCATTAATGATCAAAGTCTTGGAAGGTTCATCCGATCAGAATAGACCCTTTGATAAATAATGAAATATCAAATACTTTAAAATATTCTAAATTTTGAAATGATTATATGACAAAGTTTTTGGTGGATAAGGCCGCAAATATACCGGATGGAAAATTAAAAAATATTACTGCCGGTGGTAAAGAAATCGTAATAGCCAATGTTAAAGGTGAATACTATGCAATTAATAATATATGCACCCACGCAGGAGCTGAATTACACGAGGGGGTTCTAGAGGGTAATGAACTTGTGTGTCCGTGGCATGGTGCTAAATGGAATGTTCAGACAGGAGAACTTATCTGGTTTCCCCAAAAACTAAAAAACCAGCAGTCATACAATGTGGTAATAGAGGGTGATAATGTATTTGTCGAAATATAATATTAGCACTAGGATGAGCGTCACAAAACAAGGTAAATATTTGTGAAAATTAATGAATTTATTTCAACACTGCCTAATTCAATATTAACCGGCGACAGTGTTGTTATTCCTGATGATTTCATTAGAAAAATGTTCTCCTTTTCGGATCTAAATAAAGACGATATTTTTTATCATCTTGGAATTGGTAACAATCCTTCAACTTTACGGATTGCCCTAGAAGAATTCAAAGTTAAGAAGGCTGTGGGAATTGATATTAACGCTACAATTATTGATGAAATCAAGTCGAAAACCAAAATCATCAAAAATGCATATGCCATTAATGAAAACGTTACTAGTTGTTCGCTATCGGAAGCGACCGTAATTTTTTCTTGGTTTACAGACGAAAAAATAAGCAAGTCGTTATCCAAAAAATTTGAATCCGAGTTAGATAGTGGTTCTAGAATTATTTCTGTATGGTCTCCGCCAGCTCTTTATTTACCAGACAAGATTGATTTCCCCATATTAATATGCGAAAAACCATTCAAAATTGGAGTTGATATTAAAGATCAACTAAAAGCAATCTATAAAACAGATTGTATAGACTTTACAGCCGCTTGGAATTTGGCCGACAGGTACATCAAATCTTTTGAAACAGTCGACTTACGCCATCATCGGTTCCTGAATATCTTACAAAGTTTAATAATATGGTTTAATGCAAGAGATTTAGGAATAGCATGCGAAAATGAAATTCCCCCACCAGTAAAGAGTTATGTAGAAATATTGAAATATTTTTTTAATATAGATCTAACTGATTTTTATCAAAATACAGTGAATTTATGATTCGAACTTTAAAAAACTAGTTAGATTTGATTGATGTTAATTTTTTTAATTTTTTTCTGTAATGTAATAAAATAAATTATTAAAATTTTTTGTTAGAAAAATTTTTTATAATTTATTGTCCATATCTTTAATAACAATTTACCCCAAAGATTATAACTATTGGTATTATGAAGCAGAATTATAAGATGGACTTTACAATTAATGAGGGGCGAAGAAACTTAACAGTTCCCCTATTAGTTGAATCAGCTATTCTAAATGATGAGGGTAAACTATCATCTACCGGATCGTTATCGGTAAAGACCGGAAAATTTACTGGTCGTTCGCCGGAGGATAAATTTATTGTCAAGGATGATATCACTGCTAACTCGGTCGATTGGGGTAAGGTTAATCATCCTATTTCTGAGGAGAACTTTGAAAAAATACTCGTTCGTATGACAGAATATATCCATGATAATAATTTAGGCGAGAAGCTCTATACCTTCGATGGATATGTTGGAGCTGATATCTCTTCTAGACTGTCGATACGAGTCATTACAGACAGAGCATGGCATAGTTTGTTTGCAACTCAAATTTTCATAAATGCATCAAAAGAGGAATTGTCTCATTTTAAACCTGATTTTACTTTATTGTCAGTTAATGATTTTGCATCTATTCCAGAGTTAGAAGGGACAAAGTCTGAAACTTTCATAATCATCAGTTTCAAGCGAAATTTGATCCTGATGGGGTCAACGTCTTATGCTGGTGAAATAAAGAAATCGATGTTTTCAGTCATGAATTTTCTTTTGCCTATAAAGGGTGTATTTCCTATGCATTGTTCTGCAAATGTAGGTAAAGATAATAAGTCCGCTCTATTTTTTGGTTTATCTGGAACAGGTAAAACAACTCTTTCAGCCGATGAAAACCGACTGTTAGTGGGAGATGATGAGCACGGCTGGTCTGATAATGGTATATTTAATTTTGAAGGCGGTTGTTACGCTAAATGTATCAATCTAAACAAAGATAAAGAACCACAAATATGGAATGCAATCAAATTTGGTTCCGTAATGGAGAATGTTGTTATTGATCCTTTTTCTAGGGAACCTGATTTTTCAGATGGTAGTTTGACAGAAAATACGCGTGTGGTATATCCTTTGAATTTCATTCCTGGGTCAGTTATACCAAGTATCTGCAGTCATCCGTCCGTCATAATTTTTCTTACGGCAGATGCCTTTGGGGTCCTGCCTCCTATCTCTAAATTATCAAAAGAGGGCGCCATGTATCATTTCATGTCAGGATATACAAGCAAACTGGCAGGGACCGAACGAGGGATTACTGAACCAAAAGAAACATTTTCTCAATGTTTTGGAGCTCCTTTCATGCCATTAAAAGCTGCGAAATATGCAAAATTACTTGGGGAGAAGATAACAAAATATGATTCAAAAGTTTATTTAATCAATACTGGCTGGTCTGGCGGTCCTTATGGAATAGGTAAACGAATAGAATTGAAATATACCAGGAAGATGGTTTCTGCAGCACTGAAGGGAATATTGGATGACATTCAATATGAGACTCATAAAACGTTTAATCTCGATTATCCTACGTCATGCCATGACGTTCCTACTTCGATATTAAACCCTCGAAATACTTGGCATGACAAGAATCAATATGATTTTTCTGCTAAAAGACTGGCTAGATTATTTATAAATAATTTCAAGAAATTTGAACCTATCTCTGAAGAAATTATGAAGGCTGGTCCTCATTTAGACTAGAATCATTTACTTTATAATTAATCCAACGGATTTTTCTACCTTCAATTTAAAAGGTAGCCCGGAGCAGATTCGAACTGCTGTCTCCAGGTTTCTTTTCTATAAGATTCAGAGCCTGAAATCCTTAGTCCTTTTGGAGTTTGACCGCTAGATTCGGCACCATTTTTTTTCTATGGTTCCACCGGGCTTCACGAGCTACATTTTAAGATATCTGTTTCCATTATTTTATTTTATCTCTTATCTAATGAATCACTTGTAAGCTAAAGAAAAATATATTGTCTATTTTTTAGTATTTATCTCTCTAATTACCGTTCCATAATCAAGATGGACTTTTTTTCTCATATATGGGATCAATTTATAATGAATTGAATAAATATTCTTTTCACGCACTAGAATACCTTTAACCAATAATGAAACAAACCCTCCTGCAATCTTGGACGGCAAAATCTCTTTATTTTCACAAACACAATCTCTCTTGATGTGATATTCTTGTAATGTAAAATAGTTTCTGTTCACTTCCAATACCAGTGGCCAGATGACGTATTCCCATACCAACCGGCGATTTTCAGTAGAGGATGCGTGTTTTCCCTTTCTTCTTTCCTTTTGTTTGTAATTCTCTAATGTCATTTTCTCAAAGTTTTGATCTTTATAATTGAATTTGATATCATAGTCACATTTAAACACCCGGTTTTATAATTCTACATACATGGCGTTATCTCATGGGGGCGAGGAAAAAGTTAATGATGTCTCATCCGCATTAGATGAGCTCTCAAAAAAATGGAGAATAGATTCAATTGTTAGAGATGTACATCTGAGAAAACGTTCAGATATCCAAGATTACACAATCAAGATAAACCAGGTTACTTATCATCTTCCTTTTTTATCTGAATTATCCCTTTTTTTACTGTGGGATTGTTTATGGCCCGATTGTCATAACTGCTGCGATAAGCAAGGAAGATTACCATTAACATCTAAAGACATATTCAAGATTTCAAAACAAATGGGGTATCAAACACAGTCATCGTTTTTGCGTAATGAAACTTATGTAGCAACATGGGAAAATGATTCAACTTCAGAATCCAATTCTGAGTTAATAACTACTTTAACCATGTTAAATTTGAAGAGAAAACAATTAGAAAATGAAACTGACAATGGTCATCCCATCAAGTGCAGATTTCTAAACGAAGGCGGGGGATGTCAGTTACATCCGAATAAACCCGGCGTATGTTGGTTATATCCTTTTTTTTCGTGGAGTCAAAATGAAAAGAATCTAGTTTCTGTACATGCATCATTTCAACTTACAGGTGATTGTCCGGGCTTCTACTTGAGCAGGAATTTGGAAGATATCATGCCTACTCTAGTTAAATATTCCGAAATAATATATAATTATACAATGAATGTTAACACTACAATTAGAGAAGGGTTTGGAAAAATCGACGTTATCAGCTAATACAAAAATATTTTTCAAAACAAAAAATAGGTTATTTTGATTTGGCATACTTATTGTTAACATCTTCCCAATTTATCAGATTCCACCAAGCATTCACATAGTCGGGTCTTTTATTCTGATATTTAAGGTAATAAGCATGTTCCCAAACATCACATCCCAGCAGTGGTATCAGATTCTCTGTCCTGGGACTCGTTTGATTAGGCATGGATTTATAATCTACTTTGTTGTTCTTTGGGTCAAATACTAACCATCCCCATCCACTTCCTTGAATACCTACCGTACTTGTAGTAAACTTTTCCTTAAAAGCTGCAAAACTTCCAAATGAATTATTTATTGCCTCAGCAATGGATCCTTGTGGTTCCCCTCCTCCGTTTGGAGATAAATTGGTCCAAAAAATTCGATGATTGTCAAATCCACCGCCATTAAAGTTTATTGCTGGTCTTAAATCGTTGGGTACATTCCCTATGTCATTGAGTATTTCTGTTATATCCTTATTCTGAACATCTTGAGGACATTTCTCAAGAGCTGCGTTAAGATTATTGGTATATGTTTGATGATGTTTTGTATAATGGATTTCCATAGTTTTTGCGTCTATATGTGGTTCTAATGCATCATAGTTGTATGGAAGAGGAGGTAATTCGTATTTATTCATTAAACAATTGTGTATACGAAACCTTTTATCCTTTTCCTTTTATTTCATCCGTTGTTTTGGTGCGGAACCCTGACCAACAGGGTTTAAAGTGACTATTTAATACAATCTCTATCTCTCTCTCTGATATTATTTAGCATCAATCGGAAACATATTTATTTATTCTAAGTAGAATAAAACGATATTATGGTAATCAATAATGATCTCCTTGAACAACGTAAAAAGATTTCAGAGCATCGTCCCAAATTTAAGAGACAAGAAAGCTGGAGATACAAAAGATTAGCTGTTAACTGGAGAAAACCCAAGGGCGTTGACAATAAGATGAGAAAGCAAGTCTCAGGAGTGCCGGCATTGGTAAAGATTGGTTACCGTGGTCCTCGAATATCGCGGGGATTACACCCTTCTGGTTATGTAGACAATTTGGTTCATAATGTTAAAGATCTGATGTTGCTGGATAATACTAAGGATGCAGCACGCATAGCACATACTGTTGGAAACAAGAAAAGACTAGAGATTATTTCAAAAGCAGAGTCAATGGGCGTCAAACTATTAAACGGAAAAAAAGCTGAATCCGATTCATCGAAAACCTCAACCGTGAAGAAAGATTCATCGAAAACCTCAACCGTGAAGAAAGATTCATCGAAAACCTCAACCGTGAAGAAAGATTCATCGAAAACCTCAACCGTGAAGAAAGATTCATCGAAAACCTCAACCGTGAAGAAAGATCAAAAGTAGTGATATAAGTGGTAGTAAATATACATAAAAAAAGAGAACTAGCATCCCGAATTCTTGGAGTTGGAGTTAATAGGGTAAGATTTGAACCTGACAAATTAGATGACGTAGCCGATTCTATTACTCGTGAGAATATAAGATCTTTGATAAGTAGTGGGTCCATATGGACTGCAAAAGTTAAAGGCACTTCTAGGGGTCGAACAAGGACAAAACTCGAAACTAAGAAAAAACATGGAACTGGTCCTGGATCCAAAAAAGGTAAAAAAACAGCTCGCGTTGGTAAAAAGGAAGTTTATGTTATCAAGGTACGATCGATGAGAAGGCATCTAAAGATATTAAAAGAGCGAAAGGATATTACTAATGAACAATTTTGGACGCTGTATAAAAAAGTAAATGGTGCTCAGGTGCGTTCCTTGTCTCATCTCAGGGAACTGGTCAAGATAACAAAAACACATTAAATAGTATTTCATTATCACTATTTTATTTTACAAGTGATACTAGCTTTTTTATAATTCTTGTTTACTACAAATCTTGAAGACATCGGAGGATAATTTCCTTAAATCTGGGAACGAAATCAAAATTGTCTATTTCATTATAATTGATCCAGTAATAGTCTGAATGTTCCCAATCTAATATTACTTTTCTTGTTTTCGAAACAAAACAGAATGGTTGGATGACTATCATTAACTCCTCGTGAATTTGAACATGTAGTTGGTTGAATATTTTTCTTAAAGTTAAATCATCTTTATTTATTTGTGTTTCCTCATAGATTTCTGTCAATGCTCTGGAGAGTATATCTTCATTTTTTTCAAGATATCCACTCACTCCCGCCCACTTTTCTTGCATGGTTCTAACTTTCATACTTCTGCGTAAAATCAAAACTTCCTTGTTATTTTTTAAAACCGACGTTGCAACCATCGAAGGGTTGTTATGACTAGAGCCACTGAAACTCACGTCCCTCTTCATTTTAATTCTTGATTTATTATTTGCCGTATAAGTTTATCAAGTTTAGGACATTGGTTGTGTGATTGGAACCATATTTTTTAATCTCTTTCCGAGTTACATCTTTTTGGCTATCTAGTGATTTATTTTTGACTTAACTGATTCTTTCTCTATTCTTTGAGCCAAAAACAAAAAATACAATACTATCAAATCAGATGTACTTTATTTCTAATTCTTGCGTTCTTAGGAGGGATAATATTCGTTCCTTTTCACTACTCATTCCTTTCTTGTCGATATAAATACTAGTTACCTTTTCAATACTTTTTCTTCTCATCTGTTCTAACATTTCATTACTAATGAATCTCAAATTATGCTTACTAGCAATGGCTGCGAATGCGACGTTCGAAGTTAGGATTAATTTGTTAAATTTTTGGGGATAATGATTTCCCCCCAGCCCTATTGAGATTTCCGATTCTTCAATATTTGCATTTTTACTAACATTTTCAATCGTCTGTATTAAACACTCACAAACCATCTTAGCTGTTTTCTTGTTATTCCATTCTTCTTCAGAAGATCCTATTTCTATAAACAAAATTGGATTTACAGATGATGTTGGCCCGTGGTGCGAGGCTTCAATGGTCAGATCATAATTATGCAGGCTATTTTTCATCGAGTATAAATTTTTCATGTACTCTTTTTGAAAACTAGGGTATGCAATCCCTATCTCAGATGGTGCCCCACCTAGCGAATTATCCATTGAAAAATTTCCTGTAAAGTGGGATGTCAATGCAGGTATTTTACTCTTTGATGCATGCTTGGATAAGAAGATTAGTATACTATTTGAAAATTCAAATTTGTCAATGTTTCTTAAGTGAATTAATTCTTCATCTGTTACAAATAAATTCAAATCGTAATATTTTTTGGACCTGAAAAATTTAATTTTAGGATTACAACTTCTAACATCTTGATTTTTATCAGTTTCAAGTTTAGAATAATCATTGAGATAATCAATGTCCTCTAACTCTAATTCTATCTCATTTTCCAAACAGTTTAGCATTGTAAGACTGGCAATATCTTTAGATGATGTTATGATTGTAAACTTGTTTAACAAGAAGAACAAGAGATCTTGTTTAGATTTATTTCTTATTTCTATGATATAAGTATTAGAATTGATATTGGAAGCAAATGTTATAAACTTATAAATTCCAAAACAAATACGTTTAATGATTCTATAAGTATGCCAAAAAACCTTCACAAAGACGATGATGATTTGGATTTGATAGACTTGAATGATAATAAGTATAATAATGATAATGAAGAATCTGAAAAAATTGACCCTGTCAATGATCTTGATGGGGGTAAGAATGAAAAAAAATCAAGCAACACCAGGTTAGTTAATAAAGATAATACAAAGAGGGCAAAAGATAATGACCTAAGTGCTAACGAATCTAAAAATGCCCAAGATAAGAAATCAAAAGATCCTGACAGTCAAACTGGAGATTCTGGACTATTGTCAAACGACGACGAGAGTGATTCAAAATTTTTTGTTGTTAGGGTTGCTGGTGGTCAAGAAAGTATGATAGCATCTATGCTGCAGAGTAGATTACATTCAAAGAAAATAGAGGGTATCTACTCGGTTTTATTTTTAGAAAATTTTAAGGGTTATGTAATCGTTGAAGCAGTAGACTCAAATATCGCATACGAGGCTTTGCATGGAATACGACATATAAGGGGACAAATAAGAGGTGAACTTCCTTTTAAGGATCTTGAGGGTTATCTGATTAAGAAACCAGTAGTTACCGAATTGATAATTGATGACACAGTGGAGATTATTGCTGGTCCATTCAAATCCATGAAGGCCAAAATAATGAGAGTTGATTACGAAAAGCAAGAAGCCACAGTAGTTTTACTTGATTCTCCATATCAAATCCCTGTAACCGTTGACGCCAATTATCTAAAAAAGTCTTTATAGAATTATAAGTGGTTTTTACATTAGTCTGGTTGTAATATCTTATGAGTGAAAAAAAAACCGTTAATGCATTAGTAAGCGGGGGCGAAGCTAGCGCGGGGCCACCTTTGGGACCTGCTCTCGGACCACTTGGAATCAACATTTTACAGGTTGTTAATACTATAAACGAAAAAACCAAAGATTTTCCGGGAATGAAAGTTCCAGTCAAGGTGGAAGTCGACACTGAGACCAAACAATTCACAGTTGAGGTTGGCATACCTCCTACTGCTGCCCTTATTTTCAAGGAGTCTGGAGTTACCAAAGGATCTGGAACTGCTGGTACCAATTTTGTAGGGAATATTTCAATGGAAGGTATTGTCAAAATATCAAAAATGAAACTAGATGTTTCTTATGCACAAACTATAAAATCGTCTTCAAAAGAAATCATTGGCACCTGTCTGAGCTTGGGTATCAAAGTAGATGATAAGGTAGCAAATGAGATATATCAAGATATATCGACTGGCAAATACGATTCTTTGCTATCCTAACTTTTTTTTATATTTTGATCAAATAAATTAATTTTGTTTAAGTAAGTTTAAAATATACCAACGACTGCAGTGTAAACTATAATTTTAAGGTGAATGATGGAAATATGTCAATTCAAACAGGATCAGCAGGCGGAATGCCCGTTTTAATATTAAAAGAAGGCGCAAGTGAGACAAAAGGAAGAGAAGCTCAGAAAAATAACATAAACGCAGCAAAAACAGTCGCAGAAATAGTAAGAACCAGTTTAGGTCCTAGAGGCATGGATAAAATGCTTGTAGATTCGTTAGGTGATGTCACTATTACTAATGATGGTGCAACTATTTTGAAAGAAATTGATGTTCAACATCCTGCTGCCAAAATGATGGTGGAAATAAGCAAGGCAACGGATAATGAGGTGGGAGACGGCACTACTTCCGTAGTGGTTTTAGCCGGTTCTTTAATTGAAAAAGCAGAGGAGTTGATAACAAAAAATGTTCATCCAACGGTAATTGTAGATGGGTATAGAAAATGCGCTGTCAAATCAATAGAACTTTTAAACAATATCGCTATCAAAGTAACAAATAACGAGAAAGAGCAATTAATAAAAATAGCCAAGACCTCAATGCAAACTAAATTAGTTTCAAAGGAATCGGATGACCTGGCAAATATTGTAGTGACAGCTGCTCAACAAGTATCTGAATCTCGAAATGGATCTACTAAGGTCGATTTGGATGATATCAAAGTTGAAAAGAAATCTGGTGGTTCTATTAAAGATACAAAATTAATAAAAGGAATAGTTTTGGATAAGGAGGTAGTTCATGGAGGAATGCCCAAAAGGGTAGAAAAAGCTAAGATAGCATTAATCAATTCTGCCCTGGAAATAGAAAAGACTGAATTCGACGCAAAATTAAATATTACATCACCCGAACAAATGAAAAGGTTCCTTGATGAGGAAAACACCATGTTGAAGAACATGGTTGAAAAAATAACTGGGTCTGGTGCTAACGTAGTAATATGTCAAAAAGGATTAGATGACATTGCACAACATTATCTTGCAAAAGCCAATGTTCTGACGGTTAGACGTGTGAAGGAAAGTGACATGACAAAATTATCACGGGCCACTGGTGCAAGAGTTATCAATAATTTAGATGACTTGACCAGTAAAGATTTAGGAGCTGCTGACCTCGTAGAAGAAAGAAAAGTTGAAACTGACAAATGGGTGTTCATAGAAGGATGCAAGAATCCGAAGGCTGTAACCATCTTAATACGCGGTGGATCCCAAAGAGTGGTGGATGAGGCAGACCGTTCTGTACATGATGCACTTATGGTGACTAAAGATGTTTTGGAAAAACCATTGATAGTAGCTGGCGGAGGATCACCAGAAGCATATGTTTCCGGTAAATTAAGAGAATGGACTAATACATTGACTGGTAGAGAACAATTGGCAGCTGAAAAATTTGCTGAAGCATTGGAAATTATCCCCCTAACCCTTGCCGAAAATGCAGGGATGAACCAAATTGATACTTTAGCTGAATTGCGATCTAAACAAAACAAGGGATCAAAGTGGGCTGGAATTGATGCACGTAATTCGCGAATTGCAGACATGGCTAAACTTGAAATATTCGAACCGTTAGCAGTAAAAGAACAGATTATCAAATCGGCTACTGAAGTAGCATCCATGCTATTAAGAATAGATGATGTAATTGCATCCAGTAAATCGGCTGGTGGAGGTGGAGGAATGCCTCCAGGCGGAATGGGTGGAATGCCTCCAGGCATGGACGGCATGATGTAGAAGGATACACATTCCTTATTTTTCTCAAGGTACATTTGCTGTTTTTCATACTTGGATTTTATCCAAAAAAATATTATTTTTAATTTAGAATTTCGTCATCCAATAAAATTATATTTGAATTGGAAGTATTAGTTAACGGGGTAGGTAGGATCGGGGTGCTAGCCGTGCCCCTTACCGAAAATCGGCTTTATGTCGGGATCAGTAACTGTTAGGTAAATTCGTGAATGGGAGGATACCCGCTCATTCGACTAGGATGAAATCATGCCGTATCGGATGGCTATGAGCAGCAACTTACATGAAGGTGTAAAATTGACTGTGGATTGTTGAAATGGGTGAGGTCCGGGAGGGAGCAACCCTAAGGCATCGCAGCCGTGCTGTTACGTCTACGTGGTGGATTTAGGAGGATTTGAAATGGGGCCTTTTGTTCATGTTGGTACTAATGGGCTACCCTACTCACTTTTAATAATGTTTTTTATAAAGCTTTATTATTTAGCTAAGTTTGAAACAGGTTAAATATTTTATTCCATATTTAAGATAATGGTTCAAGATATTTCCGACATCAATAGGGATGAGAATAAGACTGATGGGATTAGTAAGACTATGGATGCAAAAGATATCCCGGTATCAAATAGCAGAAGTTTAGATGAAACAGAGAGCGGCGTCACAAGAGCCATAAAGGATTCCATCGAGAGGAGTTCTCGTGACAACAGAAAAGATTCTCAAACATCATTCAAACAAGTCATTGATTTGGCGAAGAATGTTGTGAATGAATTGCCAACAATGGTAAACTTAACCAGTAAGACTGTTAACAAAATGATCGTGATAGGAAAGGAGGGCATCGAATCCATAAATAATTTTAAAAATAGTGTGAGTTATGCCTACAAAGATAAGTCTGAACAATAATGGCAATCATAAATAAATATACTCAAATATTTCAAAATGCATTTTAGTTAAACTATTATTTGCAAGTATGATAGTAAGATGCGATCATGTCATATTTGGATTAGTTTTGTTTCGGGAGTATTGCTTTATCCATAACGTTAAATCAGTTTTTTTTTATATCTTGAAATATTGATGTCAATTCTATGCGCGTTTTGAATCTACTGATAATTATACTCGTATAATTTCAAAATTAAAATATGTGCTAATACTTCAACATTTACCTATTTATACGGTTTATGCAAACCAAAAGTCTTTTTTGCATTAACTTAAGTTTGTTGTGAACTATTCATCTATAATTTTTTTAATAATTGGAAACACAGCAATTTTCAAAAATAATTCATCATAAGAAACCTAAGATACTTTTAGGTGAAATTGTTATAAATATTATCCATCTATTTTTTTTGATTTTTATGACTCTTCCAGGCGGTGAAATATCGAAAAGAGAATTACATTTTATATGGATTGTAGATAGCTCAGGATCTATGAGGGATGATGGAAAGATCCAAGCCTTGAATTATGCTATCAAAGAGGCGATTCCTCATATGCAAAGAGAATCTGAAAATAATATTCAAGCGAATTTGCTAATAAGTGCATTAAAATTTTCCACAGGTGCACATTGGATTATTCCACCTACAAGGGTAAATGAATTTAAATGGACTGATATTGAAGCAAAAGGTGAAACTGATTTAGGACAAGCATTCCTTTTGCTTTCTGAAATTTTGCGTATACCTCCAATGACCGAAAGAGGGTTACCACCAGTTTTGGTCTTGCTCTCTGATGGACAACCCACTGATAATTTTAGAGATGGTTTAGAAAAATTAATGTCAGAGCCATGGGGTCAAAAAGCAATTCGTGTATCTATCGCAATAGGTGAGGATGCAAACATGGATATTCTTCAAAGATTTATCGGAGATAGTGAAAGACAACCGCTGTTGGCTCGGAACCCCGAATCACTTACAAAATATATAAGATGGGTATCAACAGTTGTGCAGTCAGCTTCTGCTAGACCTAAAAGCCAACAAAAATACTATGACAGCTTCATTTCGAATGTCGATATACCTACACCTCCTACAACGATATCTGGAGCAGCTGATGTGTGGTAATTAATTTTGATTTCAAAGACCAAGCAAATGAGCACAACATACGAGTTTCAAGTCGGTGAGTCCGTCCATATAAACGGCTTAAATATTGTTTGCAATGTTGAAAAAGAATTGGGTTCAGGTACTCAAGGCAAGGTATATTCCTTAATCAGCTCAGATAATTCCTCCCTTGTTCTAAAGTGGTATTTTCCTTCCATGGCAACTAATGAGCAATATAATATACTCGAATCTCTAATTCAAAAAGAGTCTCCAAGTAATAGGTTTCTTTGGCCATTGGCTCTTGTTAAAACTCCAAAAAAAGAGGGATTCGGATATATAATGTCCATGAAAGATTCCAGATTTAAAAGCTTTAGTTTGTGGCTGTCGAGGAAAATTGATCCTTCATTTAAGGTGTTGCTGACCGCCTGTTTTGAATTGGTACAAAGTTTTCATCTATTGCATTCAAAAGGCCTTTGCTATCAAGATTTATCCTTAAATAATATTTATTTCGATCCAGAAAATGGCGAAATACGCATAGGAGATACAGATAATATAGTGATAAATGGTGAAGATAAGGGTAACGTAATAGGTACGCCTAAATTCATGGCCCCAGAAATAATAATTGGAAAAGCGTTACCAAATACACAAACCGATTTATACTCTTTAGCAATAATACTGTTTTATATTTTGTTTCTAAACCATCCGCTAGAAGGTAAACTCGAAAGTTCCATCAAAAGTCTTGACTTGCCTTCCATGTCTAAACTATACGGATTTAAACCTCTTTTCATATTCGATCCAAGCGATGATTCTAATTATCCTGATCCAGCTTTTCATACGAACGCAATAATATTTTGGAATATTTATCCCGATTTTGTTAAAAGGATTTTTGTAAGAGCCTTTACCAATGGTATCAAGGATCCTATGCATGGAAGGGTCAGAGAAACTGAATGGCAAATTGCTTTGCTCTCTTTACGGGACTCTCTATATTACTGCAAACAATGTGGATCTGAGAATTTTTTTGTCACTGATTCTTCAGTTTTTAAAAAGTTAAGTATACCAGTACAACTTGGAGGCTCTAATTGTAATTTTGAAGTTCCGGGTCGGAACAGCGCTGTTGAAGAGGTACAAAGCCATTCTGTTTGTTGGAATCCCAAATGCAAAACTACGAATACTCACGTTCTAAACATTCGAATAGATAATCGATTGTTTGTTGCTTTAAATCATGATACCAAATTATTTCTACATCACATAGATCCAGATCACAAATATGATTTCTCAAGTGCAGTAGCAGAAGTCTCTAGACATCCAACTGATCCTCGGGTTTGGGGACTCAAGAATCTTTCTACATATCCTTGGAAAGTTAGCAAGATTAATGGTGACGTAATTGAAGTTTGTTTAAATCAGAGTTTCTCCTTAGTCCCTGGTACTCAAATAGACTTTGGCAAATCTAAGGGTATTGTTTTCTACTAAGGACATAATGAAGTTATGACTGAAGTTAATCCTGTATCTATTGATAAATGTAAAACATTAGATTCAAAGAAGTGGTTAGTGAATGGCAAAAGCTTAAAAGGCGCATTGCATTCACGAACTGGATATTCAAATCAAGATTCTATACAATGGAAACAATCTGACGTCTCTAATACTATAATCATGTCGGTCGCTGACGGACATGGGAGTGATATACATTTTAGGAGCAAAGTTGGGGCACAATTTGCAGTTAAGACTGCTGTAGAAACTTTGTTTGAACTCTTTCATAATCAACCCATTGAAATTAATAATGTTACTCAGGTAAAGGATATTATTAGATACTCAATTCCGCGTCTCTTGGTTCATAACTGGATGGATCGAGTCCAATATCATGTTGAGAATCATCCTTTTTCAAAAAATGAGATTGACCTTATATTGAAAAACAAAGGTCCACTCATATTGGAAAAAATAATCAATAATCCAAAGATCGCTTATGGATCCACATTATTAACCGCCGTTATTACTAAAAACTATTTCATATTTTTTCAACTTGGTGATGGTAACATACTGATAGTCGACAATGACAAAAATATACGAAATATGTTTCCCACAAGAAATAATGATTTGGATGACAAACCTTCCATAGAGTCTATTATTCATACTGAATCGCTTTGCATGGATGATAGTTGGTTAGAATTCAAAACTGGACTTTTTGCCTTTCACGCCCTAAAACCGAAATTAATACTGTTGTCTACTGATGGGTATTACAATTCCTTTAATAATATATCTGGTTTTCTCAAAATTGGACTTGATTACCTATCTATATTGGAGGAATTCGGCTATTCATACCTGAGTCAGAATCTTTACAAGATATTAAGACAGACCTCGATAGAAGGGAGTGGAGATGATATAACACTTGGTTTTATGTATCACATATAGGCTATTACCCACCTATTACCGTGGGATTCAGAAACCACTAAAGATCTGTTTCTTTAACAAACCATTTCCTAATCAACTAAAATTACTTTTCATGGCCTTGCCGAGCTCTGTTTTAAAATTATCTACCTTTTGATCCACTCCATTCATAGTATCAAAATTCATGTTGTTACCCTCCAAATTGTCACTATTTGAGAACAACCCGGAATCGTTAACATTTTGCAAAAAAGACTGGTTTTCATTAGTTATCTGGAGATTCAATTCTCTCTCTATACTATTTGTGAATTCTGAAATTGATTCCTTATTAGGGATGGTTCTAGGAGATACCACTTCCTCATTTGTTGGTCTGATACTATTAATGGAAACTTCATTAGTCAACAGAGAGTTATTCTTTAGAGGATCTACTTCAAGGCCAATATCTGTTCCGAAAATCAAATAAGCAGTAATACCTGATATCAAAAACACTGCAGCTATTGATATCCCTAGAAAGTATAATTTTATAGACTTTTGTCCGCCTTTATTCGGATTTGATTCTTGACAGATAGCTTGACTTGGTTCCATACTGCCTTTACAATGAAGCAATATTTCTCTTGTATTATCCCTTCTTTTGATTATGAATTCATCTTGAGAATTGATAGCCAGTGCTTTGTCATAACATTCTAATGCTTCTGCAAATTTTCCCTGGTTATGGAGAGACAAACCCTTATTTGATAGGATATTTGAATTCTGTGGATCTATTGCCAGTGCTTTGTCATAACATTCTAATGCTTCTGCAAATTTTCCCTGGTTATGTAATAGTATACCGTTTTCGTATAATTCTTTTTGATTGGTTGCATTCACAATTACCAAGCTTGAGATCTCACTATTCTTGTATTTTTCCCCTTGTTGAATGTCCGAATCTATACCTGAAAAATAATTACTGAGCAGCGAAGCACTTCCTTTTCTAGTGCCATCAACTAGATTGCCATACTCTACTTCTGTCATTAGGTCCAATCCAATAGACCATGCAATAGTTACCCAAGCAGCAGATCTATCTTCTAGTCCCCAATCTGATGATAATCTTGTGATCATATTGTAAATTTTGCTATCAGCATCATTACCAAAAATTCTGGATCCTCGAATATCAGTTATTTTAGCCTTGAGGGCAGTTGTGAGCAAAAATATTTCCTTCTTGTTTTCTGAGCCGTATACATCTTTGAGTAAACCTTCAAATCTGCTGGGGTCACTTAAAACATCAGAATAATCTGTGACAATCTTTTTTAGCAATCTGCCTGTTCCTGCAGCAGAAGTATAGCCATCAAACACATCCTTCAGTTCTAACTCAATCTCCCAGGTGATTGTAAAAAACTATTCCAGTGTTTGCAAAGTAATTTGCTAGCACCATTTAAGATTTTAATGAAATCTGTTAAACCCTTTGAATTTACGAAAGCAAGACTTGACATAAGTAAAGTTCTATTAATTTACTAATATCGATTTAAATCAAATTCTAAAAAAATTAATCAGGGTAAATTGTAATGATGGAATGGTAAAGTGAATAGTATGGAAAGTATTCTTGGAAGAATTACGTTAAATAATGTTATTAATCAATATCCTCTTTTGGTGGGAAATCGTAAATATGTTTGCGTAAGAAAAGACTTTCAAATGCATGAGTATATCACTTTTGAGGGTAGTATATGTTAAAACAGTCATTACATACCAGTTCTCTGTATTTAGAATATTTTTGATTCTTGTTTACTTTAGTGTTGATCACTGTAAGACCCTTTTTACAAATAATACATGTCTTAGGTGTTCTACTTTGTGATACCATGGTATAATTCACTATATGATATAATGAGTGTTGTATTAGAGTTAATTATAGTCTTGCTAATAACACGTGAGTTTTTGACACTTATATCAAATCTAATTTGGTGTCACTTAAGAAGATTGTGTCAAATTCTTTAACGTTTGCCTTAACCCTGAGAACTCCATCCTCAAAATCAGCTATTAACCCAAATCCACTTATCTGACCACTATCGATTTTATTTCCAAATCCTACAAAGCGGTTTTTCAGAAATTCGTTATTGGGAATATATAAAATTTTTTCATTCAACACATTTGAGGACACGTATTCCTTCAAGCATTTTATTTCTGAATAAAATTTGTTTCTAAAGTATATAAAATCGATTCTACAAAGATCTATCCTCACGATTAATTCGTTATCTTTGGGCAAAAATTTAGTAAAGGTTTTCATTCTCTTTGTGTATCTTTCCAATATGGATCTGTTATGCACAGCTGCTTGTTTCTCTCCATATATGAAATTCATTTTCAGGCTTCTCGGAATATGACTAAAAATTTCCAATACATTTCGGTCCAAACTTTCGCCTCCAAGATATATTATGCAATCAGGTTGAATTTTTTTCAATAAATCGATCTTGTATATCCGTCCGTTCCCTTTTATATATCCGTCAGTATTTATGATCGACAAATCATGCTCTACTGATAGATTTAATTGCTGGCGAATAGTCGAAATAACTTTGGATTCGTATCCTACGGGTTGAATGCCCCCAATAAAATTGGTACGATGTGTTTTTACTTTCCACAGATCTATTTCCTGGGAACTCATGACTGCAGCTCCCATACAAGTCGGTGGAGCCAAATCGCCTTGACCTATGTCTGCATCTATTAGCAATGGCTTTAATCCCTGGTTGAGAAACACGTTTGCCAGATATAGTGAAAGAGTGGATTTACCTGAATTTGTGGGTCCGATTATGATGATTCGCTTCTTTTCATTTTTTAATATGTTTCTCACAAGGTCTTTCCAAATTGAGATTCCAATTCTTTTGTGATGACTGATTGTGTCATATCTATGATGATTCCAACGCCTGCCATCAATTATGGATAAGGTAGAATTGTTATTTTTTTCAATGGGGATGATTCTACTACTTTCCCAACTGATACTTTCATTCCTGAATTTGACACCTAATATGTTGCATTCTCCTTTTATCTTGAGTAGTACTGGACCCTTTATCAGTCCTGTTTTCAATGTTCTCTTTTTCTATTTGGATTCTATTCTATTTATAATAAATTTTTTTATTTTTACATTGGTTAAGTAATTTTATTCTATATCTCACTACTTTCACTCTGTAGAGGTTTACATTAATCCGAAATTAAAAATAATGTAAAGTTCACGGAAGGGTTTCCAATTCAATCAGTTCTGATATCCGGGTAGACCTAGTTGGCCGATTCACTGATTAGTCATTTATGATAGGATGCACCAAATATTCATCATATCCATAATTGATAGATCCAAATTTATAATTCCATCTTAGTGTATTAGCTTTGGCGATTATTTTATACCTATATGACTAGAAATAAAATATTTGTTGTCCACTATGACTCTTCGATAACCAATTCCCTTATTTGGCCAATCCCGAATGATAAAAAGACCATAAGAAATTGATATTTGCTTTTCAATAATTAAATAACCAATGTGAAAATAAATAGTATGCAAGGTAAAAGAAAAATAGCGGCAGAGGTTCTGGTATCAATAGCGCTGGCGCTATTAGTAATATATATTCTAGATGTCAGCGTTTCGATGTTAAGTAATTCAGAGGGGTTTTTGCCTCTTTCAGCCAAGGATAGAGGTATGATTTTTGGCGGTGGATCAATTTTGTTGTTTGTAATTTCGTTTGGAATCGGAATAAATGTGGTATCAAGACTTCTAACGGTGTTATTAATCATAGGAGGTGCTATCATGGGTACTACCGTGTTGATATCGTCATTTTTTATCCCTCCAGAAGATACCATTAACATGAACTCGGCGTCTGATAGGGGAGGGGCGCAGATTTTGGCACCTCAATTCATCGGAATAATAGTAATAGGGTATATTATTATGGGCATGGGAATTCTAAGGGTTATAAGAAGGAAATAAAATTGAAGCAGAAACGTACTGTCATTTCTTTCTTTTGTTTTTCTCGTCTTAAAATAGAGGAGAAAAGTTAAATGATTTATAAAATTTGATTCCATAATAATTAGGTACTGCCAGACTTTGCTATTTAGAAGTACTATTAATCTTTCGGCTTAGACATGACTACCGGTTCATGTATGTTATTACTATTAACTCCTTTAAGTTATTTGCTGCTTTCCAACCCTGGTTGTTTACTACTGCGAATTACAAATTACACATTGATATTTCTATTTTACATTTGTTATGTCTTTACCTTAACACATAAAATACCATTATTTTGATTTCTTCTACAGAATATTTCTATAATATGTATCTGGGTACTATCCAAGAAAATTTGAAAGCATGACTCAGGAAGTTGGAAGTATGCTTTTCAAAAATCATAAGTTATCTAAATAGATAAAACAAAACTCCAAATCATTAAATAACTTTTTGTTTTAGTGTACTTTAATTTGCAACAGTATCTAATTACTTTCTAATAAGATCGATCATCCGAATTATTGTCTCTGAGTACCAACCTAATCTTCTATGATTTTCCTAATTATGATTATCCGTTCGATGTCTAGGAATATGGCTATTTTGATTTCGAGAGATTTTTCTTCTTCTCTGAGATCATGCCGTTAGCTATATCAATGTATTTTTTATCAATCTCGGTACCAAGATAGTTGATACCAAGTTCGATACATGCCAATGCAGTACTACCAATACCCATAAAAGGATCATATACTATAAAGTCCTTATTGGAGTATCCATGAAGTTTTATGCAAAGACTAGCTAGCTTCTCGGGAAAAATAGCTGGATGTGATCTGCCTGATTGGATGGTTGGATAAGATATGAACCATACGTTCCCTCTGTCTCTCCTATCTCGATCTACTGATTTCCATCTTTTGATATTTGATTTATCTTGATAAGGAACACCTATAGCTAGCTTTTCTAAATTTATGGTTCCAGTCTTAGTAAAGTGAAAAATGTATTCATGTGTATTAGCTAAATATCTATTACTTCTGATTGGTTTGAAATGACCTATGGAAAATCCATCTTTGCAAATTTGATTATTATTTCCAATGTCTTCCTTTTCAATGGAAATGGCTTTAATCCAGTGAATGGTATTTTGCAATTTATAACCTGCAGAGATAAACTTGTTTAGGGCAAGATACGGAATCAGAGGTTCAGCGGAGGTTCCACCGATATTAAGAAAAAAGGAACCCTTAGGCTTTAATACCATATAACTCCTCTGAGCTACTAACCCCAGCCAAGTTAAGTAATCGTCAGTCTTTTTGTTGTCGTGATAAGAACTATATTTTTTTCTAATGTTGTATGGGGGAGAGGTGATGATTATGTCGATCTTTAGTCTGCCTTCTATTCTAATTTTTTCCATAAACAAATTACAATCTTTGCAATAAATTTGATTAATTGTAATCAATCATCTTTAATATAATATGGCGCTTTTATTATTTTGTTAATAATCATAGAGATTTTTGTTCTATAAGAGTGATACTAATTCCACCCTGGGTGTAGAACAATAAGACTGTATCAGGAGGAATCGCAGTTGGAAGTAATATATTAAGGTACTTCTAATGCAAGAAAATATTAAATTGGTGTTGATGATCCATTCAAGTCTCGAGATACAATTCCGTCCCTAAATCTTGACTACATAACTACTTCAGTTGATCTTTATATATTTTAAAGATTTCTTTGACTGTTGTAGCGTCCTCAGCAGATTTATCGTCTCTAATTTTTCCGGTAAATTTTGGAAATCTTAGCGCTAGACCATATTCGGGCTTTATTTTATTAATTGCAGTAGTATAAACAGGACTCAAGGTTATTTCAGGGGATATGATTTCTAGAACTATTTTGGGCTCGAACCAAGTATCCATTTTTGCATTTCCAGATTCTACTCTAGGATGTTTATGTTTGATGATATGTTTATTGAGTTTGTCTGTTATCATTAGGAGAACATTGTCAGTAAATCCAGTACCTACTTTACATATAGTACAGAAGACATCCCTCTCTGCATCATATGTAGCTAATAATAACGCCCCATATTTTCCAACTCTCCTTCCTTTGCCATGTAGAGCCCCCACTACAACTAAATCAACCGAATCTGTGACTTCTCCAGAATACTCTTTTTTTAATTTCATCCATGCCCATTCTCTAGCTCCGGCCCTGTATTGACTACTAGGGTTCTTTACCATGATCCCTTCGCAACCATTCTTAAGCGCCCTTTCTGTGTAATTTTCCATTTCCTCAATTCTTGAAACTTTGATTTGATCGATTAGTTTAACTTTATCACTTCTTTGCTGTCTACCAAAAATATTCGCTAATAACTTTCTGCGTTCTAGTAAAGGTACATGAGTCATATCAGACCCATCATAATAAAGCAAATCAAATAAGTTTAAAATTACAGGATAAGCCGCAGTAATCTCTTCAATATTGTATTTTCTCCTTCTTCGCATTAAACTTTGAAATGGAAGATATTTCTTGTTCTCAGGATTAATTGCGACAACTTCACCCTCCACGATCAAATCCTTGGTCTCTATATTGTCAAACGCCTTTATGAGATCAGGAAAATTTGAAGTCACATTTTCTAGGCTTCTGGTAAATAATTCTGTCCTTTTTCCCCTTTTATGAATTTGAATTCTTTCGCCATCGATCTTGAATTCTGCCAACGCATAACCATTGATTTTTTCCAGGGCCTCTGAAGGATTTGACACTCTTTCAGCGAGCATTGGTCGAATCGGGATAAATAAGGAAATAGAAATTGATCTAATATCCTCAATTGATCCTCTGGATAGTATTAAAGCTATCTTTCCTAAATCACTAGAAACATTATAAGCTCTTTCTAATATTTGTCTATTTTTTTTATCTCCTGTGAATGTTAGTGCTATTGCGTCAAGAAGAGTAAAGTCCGCTATGCCCAGCCTTAAATTTCCTAGAATTAGTTTCACTATGAATTTGGCTTCTAGATTGGAAGAATTGTTCAATAAACTCACAATGAACCTGAGTTTATTGTCTAACGAACCTGTCCCGGATACTTTTGCAATCTTTAGTAATGTATTAAATACCTTCTCGATAGTAAGTAACCCAGAAATCAATGTAGTCTGTATCTTGTTTGTTAAGATATTATAAGCCACTTCTCCCAGGTCTCCTATTTCAGAATATTTTTTTTTGATTTCATTCAGTGAATTACCGCTTACAAGAGACAGGGATTTAATTATTAGTTTTTCGGCGATTCCCAGTTCACTCGATTGATAATCAGGTCCTAGTTTACCCTGAATTAGATAAACTATTTTATCGAGCATGTCTGTCGGTGTTTTTTTTAATATTAATACTAGATGATCAGTAAGTTCCAACCTACTAGTAGTTTTCTCCATTATTGCAAAGGTTTCAGCTAGTTCTAAAAAATTCACTATAAAATCATTATGGATTTACATTATTAATTTTTGTGACGCTATGCTTGTTGAAGAGTGAGCATGTTATTAATATTAGACTTCAAGGAGAATCTGTATCCTGTAAATACAATCTCTTGACAAGTTGATAGTTTTTATACGAAGTTGATACACGCTATTGTATTAATATGAGTAGCGTAAGTGAGATAATGTCTTTTAAGGAACCGTGGACAATTACTGCATATTCGAATAAAACTGCGCGTGATGTAGCAGCTATTCTAACTAAAAATCGCATAGGATCCTTAATTGTGATCGACAAGGATAATACGCCTATTGGTATTATTACTGAAAGTGATCTCGTCAAACGTGTATGTTTAGAGAGTTATAATGCCGACAGAGTTCTCGTTGAAGAGATCATGTCTTCCCCATTAATTACGATTATGACTTATGATTCAGTTGATACCGCTTCGAGAATCATGCTTTCAAATAAAATCAAGCGATTACCTGTTTTAGAGGCTGACAACCGTATAATAGGAATAATAAGTGTTACTGATATTGCTCACCATCTTGCTAAAATACTGCTTGATGACTATAATAGACATCGATCTTTAAAGAAAATCCTTGAAATGAACGATATCTCAAATTAAATGCGAACGTTGTGAATTTTTCTCTACTTTGATTTTGAGATTTATCAATATCTGGTACTGTTTTACAGATCTATTAAAACATACAGATCATACAAGTTCCATCACTTATATTGATTGTTTGCACTCTAGACGGCAATTATTGAAGCCTTAAATTAGCGATAGAATATAAGCAGGCGATTTTCTCTCCAGTCCTGTTACTTCTATATTATTCAAAAATTATACAAATCCAAAATACTTGTTATTTACTCATGATTCATGAATGTATTTGGCCGATTTTATAGAATCAACTTAGAAACTCTGATCCTGGAATATGTGCGATAATAACGTTGAATGGAAATGGTTAAATTATGTTCATATTTTTTATTAATAAAATGCCTTGGTAGCTCAGCCTGGCCAGAGCGTTGCCTTGGTAAGGCAAAGGTCGCGGGTTCAATTCCCGCCCAAGGCTTTTCTTTTTTGATCTAAAAAGAAAAGCCAGTTTGAATAACTTCCTGCATTTTCATAAGGTTCAATACACACCTGTCAATTTCGCTTGCACCAAAGACGCGCTTTAGAAATTCTATTCATCTTGATGCTCCTGATATTATTACGCACAGAGTTACTAAACAAAAGCCTTGGGCAGGAATTGGACTTAAATCTTTATGTTATTCCCTGAAAGTTATAATATAATTGCATTTTCTCAACACTCAATCTAGTAGTGAGCAAATGTTTTTTGATATTATGACAACACCAGGATTATCAATGTAATATAATTAGAGAAAGTGGTATTCTAAATATGATAGCATTTTATTAAATCTAGGGAAATGCTATACTCTTATATTCTCTCTAGAGGATACTCGAAAAATTCGATTAAATTGTTGATTTTGGCCGATTTATTTGAGATAATTTTCCTATCTTTTAAGCACCCAATAATCATAATTAGATTCCTAACAGATCTTAACAAGATATCCATTTGTTGTCTACCGGCTTGTAACTTCTTATATGATTTCTAAATTTTCCATACTCAGCTCATCAAGTAACAATGTTTAGCAAGTATATTTATAACGTCTTGATTGTAGCAATTCGTGAAAAGATCTTTCTAGTATTTAATTTCTACCTGTCTCTTCTTTTTCATGGTAACAAATTTATTAAAAAACCCCGAAAATGTTTATATGGATAAATAAATATTTATTGATAATTTGAATAAAATTAACTATTTTCCAAAACTAAGTTTGGCCATTGGGTTTGGTTTGATTGGTGTGTTGATATTACTTATAATTAGCATGGGCGTACCTTCCTTAAATGCCCAAAACTCTAACGATAATCTCCAACCCTCTGTTGAAATATCAAAAACATCTGCTAATTCTTATCGAATTGTAAATGAAACTGCGTATATAAAGCCATATTTTGATATCTCGTATATAATTAGTGGAAGTAGTAACTTATTGAATAGCTCGCAGAACATCATTAACTCGACAATAATTAATGACTTTCTAATTTCACCTACTTCAGGCTATATAATGCAGCAAAATAATTCCTCCAATTCAATCACCAATGCAACAAATGCATTACCGGCCCTACCAAATCCTTTTGTTGATCAAGAGACGATTAGCACTACGATCCAACAACAACTATCTGAGGCAATTAGCACTGCAGTAGATATAGATTACTTTGAAGTAGATATCGAGTGCACCTTTGGAAACAAGATCCAAGATTGGGATTGTAATGTCTATAGCTTACCAACCTAATTTTTTGATATTCTAAATAACTTGATAATCCAAAATTCATTACCGTTCTTTTTAATTCATAATCAATACTTTCTTTTGATAAATGTTAGACGCAGTTAAAATGGACATTATTTTTACAGTATCCAGTATCAAGCAATTAATTAATTATATATTTTTGACTGTTATTAATTCATATTTTAAACTCGTTCTAAGTTTCAGGATGTATACTTAGGGATTAACTTTTTGTTTGATCTATTTTGGAATTGAAGAAGTTGAGGTTCATACAGATGGACTAGTACTCTACTAAATTTTAGGGCAATTCCACAAATCATCTCTTTCGGTATTTGATATATTTATTAGTGTTTTAAAATTAACATTAATCGGGCGGGGGTTGTAGAGCCTGGCCAAATAAATAATAGTATTTTGGAGACGCGGGACTTAAGATCTATATAAGGGATCCCGTCTCTCAGGGGTCCGTGGGTTCAAATCCCACCCCCCGCACCTTTTTGAATTGTTTTAGTTTTAAACATACTCCCTGTGCTAGGACCTACTTATTATTTAGACTTGACGAATTCATACTATTTGCTTTATCTTATCACTCAAATTGTAAACTATCAAAAGTATAGAAATTCGTTTTGGATATCCATCTGTTCACAGTATTTGAAACTAAATATTTGAGATGATGCTTTGATATTAACATTATTAGTGCAGTTACGAGTATAAATTAGCGTTATAGATATCTATACTGGGCCATAAGATCTGTCCAGTAATCGGAAGATTTATTATAAATCATAGATAAGGGTTCTGCTACTGTTGCTAGTAAGATCAGCTCGTCATGTTCTTTTTCTTGGATTTATTGTATTCTACCATTAACTTTGTTAAATCAGTATGGAATCTGTTATCGTTAGCAAGTTCAGGATGAAATGAAGTTCCCAAGATGTTATTTTGTCTGACGGCCACTATCTTATTCTCATATTTTGCAACAACTTCTACGTTTTTACCAATCTCAGTTATTGCAGGCCCTCTTATAAAAACTCCATTGAATCTTCTCTCGCCTATATAAGGTATATCCAACTTTGACTCAAAGGATTCATGCTGACGTCCAAAGGCGTTACGTTCTATTGTAACGTCCAGAACTTTTAACAATTCTTGTTTTGTTTCGCCTATAGTCTTATCATATGCCCTATTCGATAGCATTATGAGTCCTGCACACGTTCCTAATATCGGCAGACCGTCCTGGATCTTTTTCTTGAGCAAATCGATCTGAATCCCTTGCAAGAATAAGAGCATGCCTATTACTGTACTTTCACCGCCTGGGATAATTAGCCCATCCAGTTCGTCTAAATCACTTAAATTCTTAATATAGACTATACAACCTTCGATTCCCAATTCTTCAAATGATTCTTTAATTGCGTTTGAATTTTCTTCAATATCGCCTTGAATGCTTAGGATTCCTACTTTTAACATATGGGTCAAACCGAAGGCCCTCTCTCTTGCATTCGCAGATCTAAATTTTTCGTATCTAATCCGATAAGAGATTTTTTTTCGTCTACCATCGTTTGAGCCTCTAGAACCTTTTTTTCATCGTCATAAAATGTAGTGGCCAATACTATTGCTTTTGCCCTAGACGATGGGTCTGTCGATTTGAAAATTCCTGAACCGACGAAAACCCCATCACAACCTAAATTCATTAGGAAAGAGGCATCAGCAGGAGTAGTAATACCACCAGCGGCAAAGTTTACAATGGGAAGTCTCCCCAATCTGCCTACTTCCAATGCTACCTCCATTGAGACCATATATTCCCTAGCTAGTTTTATTATTTCTTGATAATCATTGTCCAAATAGGCTGCTTTTAATAACCTTATTTCCTTATTCATTTTCCTTATATGGTTTACTGCTTCGGCAACGTTTCCAGTTCCAGGTTCCCCTTTAGTTCTTATCATTGATGCACCTTCTTCTATTCTTCGTAACGCTTCGCCCAAATTCTTTGCACCATTCACAAAAGGTGTGGTAAACTCCCACTTCCAAATATGATTTTCTTCGTCAGCTGGAGTTAAAACTTCACTTTCATCAATCATATCTACCCCACAAGTTTCAAGCATTTTAGCTTCAGAGTAATGACCTATTCTGCATTTTGCCATGATAGGTATTGAAATCGCATTCATTATATCTTGAATTGTTTTAACTCCCGCTGTTCTCGCGACCCCTCCTGCCTTCCTAACATCATAAGGCAATTTGTCTAAAACCATCACTGCTACCGCTCCCGCGTCCTCTGCTATTTGAGCTTGTTCGACACTTGTAACATCCATAATTACTCCGTGCTTTTGCATATGGGCGAAGCCCCTCTTTAATAAAGTACTTCCTTTAACAATCTTGTTATCTCCTACTATTGAGACCTTTTGACCCTTCATTTTTCTGTCTGCGGGTATTAATGAAATAGCCACATTTTTTATTAAATAAAACGATATATAGGTATATTTTTTCAATACGGATGAAGTCTTTCAGACAAAAAAATTGGTGACTTTTACTATCTACTCATCCAATAATATTTACATGATAATTATTTAGCAAAATTCATAAAATTATACCCGCTGCTTACTAGTCTCAATCAGTCTAAATCCAATAGCAAAATTTAAAAAGGAACCGTCTTTATTACAAATAATGACTTTACCAAAAGGGTATAAACCTAGTGGACAAACTGGATCGGGTAGTAGTGGTAGTAGTGGTAGTAGTGGTAGTAGTGGTAGTAGTGGTAGTTCCTCCGGAGCAAGCAGAGACGAAATCGAACGTATGATTGGCCGTAGAGTCGAAAATATGAGAGGTATTATTGTTTTAGGCTTTATATTGTGTTGGGTAGCTACAGCTGGAGGTGTTTATGTTGGTGTTACTGTATATCCATGGGCATATCCGTTACCAAGTGGCATATATGCACTATCAGTTTTGACCGTTATTGAAATTTTAGGGATGATTTGGATGCTGAAAATAGCTGGTGAAAAACCAGTTAGGATGTAATATCCTCCATTTTATCTTTTTACAAGTTCAAAATTTTAAAGATTTTATAGTTTCCAGACGGTCATAATTTAATTTATTTGGTAAAGTAATTGTAGATTTTGGAAATAATACACACAAAATCTTATATATTACCTATAAGAACAGCATAATAATGGTCTGGTTAAGACGTACAACTCACTATTTGTTCATAGTTGTTGTTGCAGTAAATAGTACGTTGCTTACAATCAACGCAGGAGATTATATCTTCTATACTGACTGGGCATGGACATCATTCGTCGTATTCTCGATTTCCCAATCCACAATGCTTGTGGTAGGAGCTATATACTATATGTTGTTTACTGGTGTTCCTGGCACAGCTACTTATTATGCAACTATTATGACGATTTATACATGGATTGCCAAAGGAGCATGGTTCGCGTTGGGATACCCGTACGATTTTGTCGTGGTACCAGTTTGGATACCATCTGCTATGTTGTTGGATTTGGCGTACTGGGCAACAAGAAGAAACAAACACGCGGCAATATTAATTGGTGGTGTATTGGTAGGAATGTCACTCCCACTATTTAATATGATTAACTTATTGTTGGTTGCTGACCCATTGGAAATGGCATTCAAATATCCTAGGCCCACCTTACCACCATATATGACTCCAATTGAACCACAGGTAGGAAAGTTCTATAACAGTCCTGTTGCCTTAGGAGCGGGAGCTGGAGCGGTGCTTTGTGTACCTATAGCGGCATTGGGTGCAAAACTCAATACTTGGACTTATAGATGGATGGCTGCATGGAGTAAGTGGGACTAAACCTCTTTTTTTATTTTAGAAACTAGCTGATTTATTGAAGAAAATAAAAATATTTTACTATAAAAATTAGAAATCTGGAATCATTCATTAACCATATCTGTAATAATATGAAATACTTGTTCCTTAGAAGTTTTTTGTAAAAATAGGACAATAATAAAGCCTTTCCTTAGATTGACTTGTTTTATTTAGACTTTTCTTCAAGGTGATAGTGAGTTATATCATCACGACAAATAGTGTAAATCACTAACTAATCATTTTGGATTAATTCCAGGGATGTTTCACCATTACACTATAGTTGGCCCTGGTTAGAGAAAAATAAGAAAGAATCCTGTACACGAGTTCAATATTTTAGCTGCATGGACAACCACAATATGATGATACCCATGAAGACTGCAATAACATTCAATACTCATTTTATAGTTAGTATTCTACAAACTAGTCAAGTTATTAAAATTAAAACATTCAGTGCTAAAAGCGACTTACACCCCTCATCCAAGTTGTCATTAGGATCAGAGTACAAACTGTTTTTTAAGGGTTTATTAGATCTCAACTGCAAAACATTTCTCTACTATGAATGTATATCTGTTGTTCCATAGGAAATAACATAGAGGCCCGAATCGTGATTTCATTTGAAACAAATCTCTACAAAAGCAAAGGTACATAAGTTTTTACTGTTAATACTAAATTCAGTAACAACTTATTTCGTTCTAAGCTCATCGATCAATCTATCTATATTGATATTTGGATTACCGTTTTCATCTTTTATTGTTTGTAGCGCTGGTGGATAAGATCTGTAGTTCTCAATTCTGCTTTGTAATCTTTCTTCATATGTAGGAGTTTTCTTATTTTCATAAAATACTCCTACAGGAATCCTATTTTCCCATTCTTTCGACTTTTCAATTGCTTTGATTATCTTTTTCGAAGATTCTTCGTCATTATCGACTACTCCGTTGTAACCTTCTTCCTCTAACTTGTATATCTTTGGAATTCTTATTGAAGGGTTATTTTCATCTAGAGTAAAACTTTGATACCACTCCTTCGTGTTTATGTCATTATATGTAGGACAGGGCTGCAATACATCAATAAATGACAAACCCCTATGCTCGATTCCCTTCTTAATTATCTCCTTTAGGTGCTTTATGTCATATGAATACCCTCTCGCTATAAACGTGAAACCACTAATACATGCCAATGCTATAGGGTTGATACTGTCATTAACATTTGGTTGAGGCAAAGATTTTGTCTTCATCCCTAATTTTAATGTGGGGGATGCTTGTCCCTTGGTTAATCCGTAAACACCGTTATTGTATATTATATAAGTGATATCGATATTTCTTCTTCCTGAATTTACAAAATGGCCCGACCCTATTCCTAATCCATCTCCATCGCCGCCCACAGCTAGAATTTTTAAATTCGGATTGGCAAGCTTTGCACCTTGCGCGAAAGGTAACACTCTGCCATGTAACGTGTGTATTCCAAATGTGTTAATAAAGTGAGGAGTTTTTCCAGAACATCCAATTCCAGAAAAAATTGCAGCTTGATGCGGGGATATTTCTAATTCGTAAAGAGACATCTGTATTGCATTAAGTATACCAAAGTCTCCACAACCTGCACACCAGTCATTATGGACGGGTGTCTTAAAATCAGCTAATTTATACTCCATCTTTTAATATAACTCTCCGTTGAGATTGATTGTTTATTATGTTTATTAAAGAATTATATATTTCACTATGAGACATCGGTCTACCATTGTATTTTAGTATATTGTGATCTGATTTTAAGCTTGTATTTTGTTTTATTAGAATGTCCAACTGTGACAAATAGTTCATCTCAATAATTGTTACTATTGTCTCCATGTTGGAGGGTGCCTTGTCGGTACCATGCACTTTTTCTATTTTATTATTTACAATGTCTTCCAAAAGTTTTGATGGAAAGGGATTTAATAATTTGATTTGAAGGTACAAGAATTGAATTGTATCATTTGCTTCAGTTATTTTTTCTAGCGAATCTAGAATTGCTCCTTTCGTAGATCCCCAACTAAGTATTATCACTAATTTTTTCGGTGTATTACCTGTATTATTTTCAAATTCAATAGTAATTTGCTCTTCTTTAGGTATTGTATTCTGTATCAAATCTAATTTAGACAGTCTCTTTTCCATCATGCTAATTCTTGTCTCCGGATCTTCGGTTATGTGACCCATTTCGTCATGTTCATCGCCTGTGTTCCAGAATATCCCATTTTCTGTGCCTAATGGAACACGCAGAGAAATCGGATCATCGCTTAATTTGAATCTTTTAAAATGATCTGAAAAGCCCTTTTGCTTAATGTCTAATGATTTGGTATCCAATATCTTTCCCCTTTCAATCTTTAGGTTTTTGTATCTAAATGGACTGCAAGTAATGATGCTATTAGAAAGATACTTGTCTAATATGTGGATAACCGGTGTCTGGAAAATATCTGCGTAATTGAATACTCTAATTGTATCATAGAAGCTTTCTTCGATATCTCCAGAGGAATATACTATCCTTGGAAATTCGCCATGTCCTGCATTAATTGCAAATAACAGATCTCCTTGTTCTTGTCTTGTTGGCAGTCCAGTCGATGGTCCTGCCCTTTGATACAAACTAACCAACAAAGGAACTTCATTTATCCCTGCCCACCCCAATGCTTCTGCCATCAGAGAAAACCCGGGACCTGAGGTAGTAGTACATGCCCGTACTCCGGTTAAGGCAGCTCCAATAGCCATAGTTATGGCGGCAATCTCATCTTCTGTTTGAATTACTACCACAGACCCATTATTTTTATCATCTTGCTCAATTATCTGGTTTGATTCCAGATATTCACTGTCATCGGTAGCTGGAGTAATTGGATAGTATGTTTGAAATCTACAGCCCGCCACCATTTTTCCTAGAGGTGACGTCTGATTTCCTTGTGCAATAATGAAACTGCTATTTGCTTCATTGTGGATTTTTGTGACTGCTGAAAATTTTTCCGGTATCGTACCGAAATTCTGCTTAACATACGAATAGGTGTAATTTGCTGCTTTTACATTAAGTTCTGCTATCTTTGGTTTGTTAACAAATGTGTCAAGTATCCCCTGTTCCATAAGGGGGATATCGAAATTTAATACTGCTAATGAAGCTGCAAGGGACATTACGTTGGTAATTCTTGCTAACTTACTTAATGAATGATCCTGAATCTCCTCTGAAAACTTGTTTATTAATTTAGTATATGGTAGTTCTACCAGTATGACTTTTCTCTCCTTGAGCTCCTGTATTATTCCTGCGAGACTAAATTCCTTGTTCTTAGTCTTTAAGATGTGTGCTATTCTCTTTTCGGATGACCTGTCTAGGGTATGAATATCCTCGATTTTCTTTCCTACAACATCCGGATCATAGATTAATATTCCCCCTTCCAATAAGAATGGAGAATGTCTTACTATTGTTTCAGCATCAAAAGTAACAAGAATATCAATATCATCAACATGAGACCTTACAGTTTTATTTGAAAATCTCACAGAGAAGTAACTATGTTCTCCTTTTATGTTCGAGTGGTACTCTCTCTTACCAAATACATTCAAACCCGACATTGCTATAGATTTTAGAAATATGTGGGAAGCTGAATCTACTCCACTTCCTTGAGGCCCACCTATAACCCAAGAAATGGACTCTCTAGAAATAACCATTAATTATACTAATATCTGCACTTGCTCTTATTATAGTTTCAATCGATCTTAACCGGGATGATTACTTAACCGCCCGTCATCGAGTCGTGAAGACAACACTCACATTTGTCTCCTCTACCACAGTAAGGGCATACGCACATACAAGCTTCAAGAACATTTCCACAAAAATCACATAGAACATTTTCTTCGTTTTCAGTTAAATGGAAATCAGTTCCTTGATTCAATAACCTATTTTAATCAGATCATTGTATTAATACTTATACCCTTGGTTTGAACAGAATTTATCATTAAACTTGTACTTTAGTTCTATCATTGGACTATGATCTATTTTAGATCAATACAAACTAGTTATTGCATAGATATGATTTATGCATAGTTTAGAGGAATTGTTTCTTTTTGTCATAACATTCAGCCTCCACCAAGATTCAACTAAGTCAATTAATAAGTTAGATTACGTAATGATATGCCATTACTAGAAGATCCGGAAATAATAATGCCCTTTATAAAAAAATTAATTAGCCCATACTGCATTTGACAAAATTCTTAACAGCGATAAACAATATTCGAATATACCGCCAAATATGACTCTTAAATTAAATATCAAAGTCTAGTTTATGAGTTAATCAAATATTACAGTTGGATTATCCTAAAAGGCAATGAGATGGTTCATTCTATGCATTCCAAATCCTTGTCATGTGTAAGTATTAGTATTAGAAATAATTTGGGATGCTTTTACAAAGTCAATTCATAAATAGATTGTGATCATAAATAGATTGTGAACTAACACATCTCATATCATTTTTCCTCTTCAAACCCGAATGGCGTTAAACTTGGGTACAATATGGAATTTTGACAAATTTTAAATATTGTTATAAAAAATTGATGTTTAACTAATTTAGGATACAGCAAACTTTTTATCTATGTAACAAGTTGAATCCCTAGATGAACAAAAAGAGCGGCAACAAACCCGCTATGGTGTTTCTGATTGTAACCTTTATTGCAGGAGCATCCATGTTAACTAGTATTATTGCACTACTTCCAATGGCTGATGGTCACGGAGTTCAAGCTCAGCTTCAAAGCAGATTCGTTAGGATCAATAATGAAGCTTTTTCAGCACAATCCCTAAACACGGGTGACACATTGGTAGTTACAGGCGAACTTCAAAGTTTGGTAAATAGAGATATGAGAGGTTGGATATCACTTTTCAGTGAATCTACTAATGCTGGTAACAGATGGGAATTCGTTAGTCGAGACCCTCCGGGAAACATACTTGAGCTTGCACCACAGGAAACTATTCCTTACCGAATTGAAGCAAAGGCCCTTGAACCTGGAATTTATCACGTTCACACTCAACTCAATCTCGCAAATGTCGGTCCAGGTTTGGGTCCCGGTCAAACTATTCAGGTAGTTGGCGAACCAATACTTAAACCAATACCATGGAATAACATCATCTATCAGAGCATAATTATTGCTGCTGGCCTTGGAGTAACTTTTGCTACAAGACCGTGGCAAGTAATTTAATTTTCTTTTTTTATTTTAGCATTCATTAATGGAATATAAATAAATTCTACTAAATCTCACTTGAATAATTCTGATGAATATTCGGGATCTTTATTAATCAATATTTTAGTTATTCTTAACAATTTTTCTTATTTAATAAAAACAAAATATTAGATTCTGCATAAGCTATGCTGTTACCTTATGCTTTCTTGATGCTTTTATGAGACGGATTTTATTTAAAATCTTAGTAAAAAAGTTATTATTTTCCATTTCTATGTACATAGTCTAACACAATTATTTTTAAATCTTTTGCGAAAGGTGTACCATTATCCACTATACACTCTGTACCGACAAGAAATATTATCAATAGTATGAAATCAACCACCAAGAGAAATCTTTTTTTATTTAACTTGTAAGAAACTGTTATGCAAGAAGTGGTAAGTGAAATCATGTCTAGTCATGTTGTTACAATTAATTCTGATAAAACTGCATTAGATGCTGCTGTACTGATGAAAGAAAAAAGGATTAGCTCTCTAATAGTTCAGGATAATGAGGAATTGCTTGGAATTATTACGGAGCGAGACTTTGTTAAAAGGGTCTGTGCTAATGATAAAACATCCTCGGAGGTGAAAATATCTGAATTAATGTCCAAGATCCAGACCTATGCAGCACCAGATACCCCTGTAGACGTAGCGGTTCAACGAATGATCAACAATCGAATAAGACGATTACCTGTTATATCGAATGGGAAAGTAATAGGGATCATCACTGTCACTGATTTAGCTAAAGAATTACGTAGAATCATGTTAACTCAGGGCATTATAGAACTTATTGATTAATAATTAACCAATTACCACCTATCAAATAACATTTCCTTTTGCTACCCGTAACCCTTAATTTGTTATACGACACTTTTGTATTCTGTATGGTTAATTTTGATAAAATGATACTTCTCAAAAAATGGGTACCGATCATTGTAATTATTTTTGCAGTATCTTCAGTACTGGGATTATTATTAGGGATCTCTATCTATCAGATTCTTTCAACTATCGCAATAACTTTAATATTGATAACTTCTGCCATTTTATTCCAAATGGTAGGTCGAAATCGTTTTGACAACCAGGATGACAAAAGGGGACTATCAAAATGTTTGTAGAGCTTTTTCTGATTCGGACTAAATGGGACAGCTTAATGGGTCAATAGCAGTCATCTGTTGTTAAATATATGATATGCTCCTTATCCTAATACACGGTACTGTAGCAGGGATAGTCTTTAAGTGAATATCACTTAATGGTTCTTCCATTACTATTATTCCCCATACAATTAGGAAACATATTTGGACTAACGGTTGGTAATGGAAAGTCTTGTTTTCTTTCGGTTTCGAAAGTCTCTCAGAAATATTATTTTATTTTTTGCCTTTTATTATGGCATTCTTTACTGACTGTTTAGTTTACTTATTCACCGACTTTTTGATATGCTTTCAATTTGTTATAGGATTGTATCAATCTTATTGTGGATAATTTTTTGGAATACCTAAAGTAAATAAAAATAATTATTGATGATTATTAAAACCAAAGGTCATAACCACACAACCACTTATTGATAATCTCTCATGATCATGAATTACTTGCATTATCCGTGCGTTTAACTTTCCATGATAAACCTTTGAAACCAACATGCAAGGATATGTGATTATTACGTTATTAGTTAAGATAATTTTGATTATGATTGTCTGTAGGATTACATAATCAAACTTTAGGATTTCAAATTAAACAATAAAAATATAGTGATGCTAGCTAATATCCTTAAGCTCATTTATTTTATCACTAACGAGATCAAACCCCCTCTGCCAAAAATCTTCTTTAGAAATATCAATGCCGCTACTCAAGAGTAAATCTTCTGGTTTTTTCGAACCTCCTGCTGACAGTATGCTAATATAATTTGGTATAAATTCTCTACCTTCATTTTTGAATTGTTGATACAAAGACATTACAAGCAAATTTCCAAATGAATATGCATAGCAATAAAAAGGCGAGTGATAGAAATGAGGTATGTATAACCATTCGTATTTAAAATCGTCAGATACTTTTAGTGAATTTCCGAACTGTTCTCTTAGATTATCCATATAACTCTCTGATAATTCGTCTATACTTGTAGCACTATTTTTCCCAATCAATTCATGTGCCGAAATCTCGAAAATTGTAAAATATGCTTGCCTCATAATCGTTGCATAAAAGTCATCTATCTGTTCAGCTAACATTATTTTCTTATCTTTCTTCTTGACCTGGCCTAATAGGCGATCGTTAAGTATCATTTCTCCAAATACTGATGCCGTTTCTGCCAGTGGTAATGAAGGATGCTGTACGCTAATCGGTTTATCCGCTGCAAGAACACTGTGAATAGCATGTCCAAATTCATGCGCCATAGTAGAAATGTCCCTCAAAGTTCCATCAAAATTCAAAAGTACAAAAGGATCGACTTTGGGACTTATAGTTGAACAGAATGCTCCCCCTTGTTTATTGTCTTGAAGTTTTGAATGGATATGTTTTTTAGTAACCAAATTTTGTACTATTGATTTAAACGCTGGATGAAAATCATTAAAAGCTTCTAAAACCATTTTTAGCGCTTCTCCATAAGTAATTTTCTCCTGAGTTTGCGATCTCAATGGAGCATAAAGATGATACCTCTCTAGTTTTTTAATATTCAATATTTTAGCCTTTTCTCTAAAATACTGATGAAAAACTTTAGAGTTAGATCTACATACATTTAGAAGCGCCATAATTGTTTCATCGCTGATGTTATTTGATAAGTTTCTTACAGAAATAGGTGTTGGAAAGCCTCGAAGTAATATATATTCATTATTCCAATTTAAAATTCGGTTAATGTATATCTCACCTAGGACTCCGCTATTTTTCTTATAAGTTGACAGCAATGATCTATAAGCAGCAACTCTTTCAGAAGATTTTGAACTTCTTACTAAAGAAATTAGTTTCTCCTTATTAGTAATGGTTTTTCTTATTTTTCTAGTTCCTCTTTCTTCAATATACTCAAACTCAAAGCCATTAGTCATTCTATCATAAATCTTGATCAATGCGCTCATCCCTGTGACATCTAATATGTTTACTATTTTCTCCTCTGCCTCGTTCAGAGTATATTTGGACATGGAACGCTCATGAAGTAGATAGTCTTTGTAAACATCTGGTGCTTCCTTTATTAACCGATCGGCATTTTTCTCATCTAACACCTTCTTAAACCATAAATCAAAGAATAGCAGTTTATTTGATATTTCTGTAGCAAAAATATTCACTTTCGTAACCAGTGCACCCGCATCATTTGAAGAAGTATTTTCAGCATACTTCAAATGAGCATAGCCGGTAACATAACTTAGAGATTCTGCTATTTCTTCAGAATCTTTGATCAATTTTGTAAAATCAGTTATAGATATGTTATTTCCTAAAGTTGGTTTTTTCTCTTCAAACTTTGCTACTTTAGTACTAACATCATTCAATGATTTGTTAAACTCCATTTTGATAGGATCCTTCAAGAGTTCTGACAAATCCCATTCACCTGTTTTCATTCTCAAAACATTTGACATGGCTTTACCTTGTATTCGTCTGGTTTATTTATCTTTAAAACCACAAACAAAGAATCAAGATTATCAGATCATAATTGCCCTGCATATAGTATTTAGTGATTTTCTAATTTCTAAAAATTTTCTTTTGTAGTAGATCATAGGTGTGTATTGCTTGATCCCTTTCTAATATCAGAACTATTTCATTACTGCTAAAAATAACGTTATTTAATGTAATTTTATAATTGTTCAAAATATCGAATATCTTAAACAACAATTGTCTTATTCCTACCATATTGTCAGAAAACAAAGTTATCGTAATTCTTGATAATCCGTCAGTTATCTTGCCGTTACATTTTTCTGTTAATGATGTAATAATTTTCCTTGAATTGAACATATCTTCAGTTACTATCCTTATTTTTTCGGTTGTTCGTATCAAATTGTAATCCATCAGAGTTTCTTGCGTAAATTCGTCTAATAAGTCATTTACATTCTTGAACGAATTCTGATTACCCAGATCAATATCAATGATGCTTCCAGTCAGTTTCATCCTCGCGTCTTGTGAAGATATGAATGAATTTTGCTCTTGAGATTCGTTTCTGCTTAAAAATTTTCCCATTGGTTCATCTTCTGAACGTAAGTTTTCTAAATTTCTTGATTTATTTATCAAATCTGCGAATCTCTTTATAGCTACTACAATCGTACCTACGTTAGCTCGCGTTCCAGTAACTGATTCTACATCAGGTCGTATCTGGTTGGCAATTGCGGTATAATTGGCAATTCCAGATTTTACTGCTTTTAAGTATAAATCATTAGACAAAATAATCTCTTTTACAGCTTGGGGGACCGAGATATCTCGGACATACATTATATGTAATAAATACTTCTCGAATAAAATAAACTTTACTATCTATTCATATAATTTATATAATGTATAAATTGTTTCATAATGTAATAGGTTTGTAACGTGGCTGTTTTTTTCATATATGCTATAGAAATTTCCAACTTTGTATGTACGGGGTAGATTACTACGAAGAATACTAGTGAGATCTCTTTAAAAATAGCTGAAACTGATATCAAATTCGTTGGTAAAGGTTTGGCCTTATTAGATCCCAAAATACTTACTGATATCCAGCTAAATGTCGGTGATGTATTGAAATTAAAGGGAAAAAAAGGGACTACATTTGTGAAACTTTCTGCAGGCTTGTCTTCCGACTATGGTAGAAAGATAATTCGAATTGATGGTTACACTCGAGGTATTCTGGAATCAGGAATTGATGATCATATCATGGTCAGTCCTGCTGGAAGTGTGGGTGTGGCTAAGGAAGTTCATTTGATCCCATTGGAAGAACTAGAATATTCTGGGTTTAAGAATTTCCTAGGGAACATGTTAGATGGTCGAGTGATTTCTAGATTGGATACTATCCCAATTAATTTGGTAGGGAAGAGGATTGACTTTTTGGTAAATTTCTTGAATCCTAGCTCCAGTCCTTTATTAGTAAAGCATACCACAAAATTCTCGATTGGTACTTTTAAGAAAAGTAATTTCCATGCCCTTGTGAGAATTAATTACGAAGAAATTGGTGGAATTAAAGATTCGATTCTAAAAATTAGGGAAATGATAGAATTGCCGATTAGACATCCCGAAATATTTGAAAAATTAGGAATTGATGCACCTAAAGGCGTATTATTATATGGTCCCCCAGGCACAGGGAAAACGCTATTAGCAAAAGCAGTCGCAAATGAAACAAATACTAGCTTCTTCTCTATAAGTGGACCGGAGATTATGAGCAAGTTTTACGGTGAAAGTGAAAAAAGACTACGTGAGACCTTCGAAAAAGCACAAGAGAAATCTCCATCAATACTTTTCATTGATGAACTAGATTCTATCGCTCCAAACCGCGAGGATGTATCTGGAGAGGTTGAAAGGCGTGTAGTATCTCAGCTTTTGACGTTGATGGATGGAATAAACTCGAGAGGTAAAATCATAATAATAGCTGCATCAAATAGACCAAATGCTATCGACCCGGCCCTTAGAAGGCCAGGTAGGTTTGACAGAGAAATTGAAATAGGTATTCCTGATGATGATGGAAGATTGGAAATACTAAATATTCATACAAAGGGAATGCCTCTTAGTCCAGATGTTGACCTAAAGCGAATATCAAGATTAACTCATGGATTCGTAGGTGCCGACTTGGAAGTATTGACAAAGGAAGCAGCAATGCGCTCGTTAAGAAGGTTGATCCCTCAAGTTAATATTGATCAGTCGCCTGTTCCACAAGATTTACTCAATAAAATAACAGTACTTGATTCAGATTTTAATAATGCTCTGAAAGATGTTACCCCATCAGCAATCAGGGAGTTCTCTATCCAAAAGCCAACAGTTAAGTGGAGTGAAGTAGGTGGATTAGATACTTTAAAAGAGGAGTTAGTAGATTTGATCGGCTGGCTACTAAATCACTCTGAAATATATGAAATAGCCGACATTCGACCTCCAAAGGGATTACTGTTCTATGGAATGCCAGGAACTGGTAAGACTTTGTTGGCAAAAGCTGTCGCTTCGAATTCTAACGCTAACTTTATCAGCATAAAAGGTGCCGAATTGATTTCTAGATGGGCTGGTGAATCTGAGAAGGCAATCAGGGAAGTTTTTAAAAAGGCTAGACAGGTCTCTCCTTGTATTATTTTCTTCGATGAGTTTGACTCGATTGCGCTTCAAAGGAAAAAGGAGAGTGAGGGAACGGAATTGACTGCCAGAATGATGAGTCAGATTCTGACTGAGATGGATGGAATTGAAAATTTAGATGGTGTGATTGTTATTGGTGCTACCAATAGAATAGACTTAATAGATGATGCCCTTTTAAGACCTGGACGCTTTGATAGAGTTATAGAGATTCCTGTTCCAACAGTCGAAGCTAGAAGACAAATAATTAAAATACATCTTCAAAAAAAGCCTTTAGATGAAAAAACCGTGACAATTGATCGAATATTGAAATTAACTGATGGCTTCACTGGGGCACAAATTGAAGGAATGATTAATCATGCATCAATTTTGGCTTTAATGAATTTTCTAAGAAAACATAGGAAATCAGATGCAATGAATGTTACTACCATAAATAGTAAACTAAAAAAACAGGATCTAAAGAACTTCAGGATTACTTTCGAGTATTTCAAATTAGCGCGAGAAAAGGTCAGGACAAATTCTAAATATCACAATATTGTACTATAAACCTTCATTTTATATCGTATAACGGATTCCAAAAAAATTATTTAGATACTGATAACATGATGGATTCTAATTTAAGAACCATTATAAAGACAGTGTGAATACTCGAACGAATTTGGCGATTACTAGAATTTTTGGTTGCAATGTTTCTATTTCTTAATAGATGCAATAAATCAATTTTGGCTTTTGATTTTTTTTTACCGATCCCTTCTAGGATTTCATTTGTTCCTTTCAAAAATTAAATGATAACATTTGGTATTCAGTCATCATTCTTTCGAAGAAATAAATAATTTTTTAGTAAGTATACTATTTGGATCTGGGAGTTTAATTCCGTTATTCGTCCTATTGAATAATACATAGTTTAAAGGAATATCAATTACACTGGTATTTCGTAATCTTAAGTTTCCTTCTTGTTTCTACTATTAATATAAGAAAAGTTTAACCTATTCCAGGTCCCGACTTATTTGATGGTTCACCATAGTTATCGTGTCGCTTGTTTTTATCGAGCATTTGATTCTCATACTCTAGATCAAATGCATCTGTATTAAGTGAAACGTTCTCTAAAATGGAAAATACTTTTAGAACCGATTTTGCCGCTAAAGGTTGCTTTTCATTAGTTTCCGTTATCTCACCGAAAAGGCCTATTGCTTTAAACTTCATTTCGCTTGCCACTCCCAACATAACTCCATTAAACCACGTAATAACTTCAATTTCTTTATCAAAGACATTAATTCCTAGGGTTTTCAATTTACTGACTATCACATTATCTGTTGACACTGCGTATACCTTTGGGGCTTGAGCTAGTTGAGGCTGGTGATATCCTCCCGCAGTATAAATAATTTTTGGAACTCCCACGTCTTTTATAATGTTAAAGGTGGTTATACACAAATTAAAGAGGTTACTTGGATCTTGCGGCTGCTCTTTACCCGTCATGACTATAATTTTATTTTCATAATTTATGTAAAGGTCGTATGTATCTATTACAGGTTTGACTAAACCATTCTCATTTTTTACCCATGGCTTTTCAAAAAGTCCGATCTCTGCAAATTTTTCTACCTTGAATTCTTTAATCAAATGTTCTGATACCAGTCCGCCAACCTTACCCATATCTGGCAGGGAGGCAAAAACAATAAAATTGTCTAACTTTATTTCTTTGAGTATCTTAACCGAAATATTCATCATTTTTGTCGATTATACTGTTTTCTTTAATATTAAAATCTTTAATAAACTCATCATCAATTATGTGTTACTCTCAAGGTCTCAGAAGATCAAAATAAAGGAACCAATCAGGATTCTTTATAACATTTAATCTTTGTTCGTTTCGAATGAAGGGAAGTTACATATATTAAAGGCCATTATGTGTGAATTGTTCTGTTGATTGTGAACACACCTCTTGACCTTATATACCCCAGTTGAGAAATCCGTAATAGAAATAAATATATCATTTGGGCCCATTTAGTAAATACTCACTATATTGAAGTCTGTTTGATACTTTTGATCATTTCAACAGTTTTTAAGCTGGTTTGAACGATTTTTAGATATTTCTTATATTTTTTAGGACTGGATAGAGTATCTTGTTCCTTGTTGAGTTTCACTAAAGTTAAAAGCACCTGACGTTCTATTTCACTCAGCACATCATTGATATTGCTATATACATTAGTAATTCCTTTATCTTCTTCCTTGCTATCAGCCTTGCTGGCCTCTGTTTCAGTTTCGATATCGTTAGCAACAGTTTTCTGTAGTTCGGTTTTACCCTGTTCTGTGTTTTGGCAATTCATACAAATTACATCTTGCTTATACTTTATCTGAAGATTTCCACATTTTTTACAAGGCTCAGACAGTAAGGTACCTCCTCTTAATAGATAATAAGCTCCTTGTTTAATTGAATCGTTATTCATTTTAGTTATGTCATGGTTCTATCATCAACTTTTCTATCATCAACTTGAATTTTTTCCTGATTGTTCAACTTTTTCAATTCATTAACTAAAAAGTCTTTATACTTATTCTTTTCTTCTTCAGTCATTCTATCAAGATTTGAACTCAATGTGGATCCTATTGCTGAAATTCTGTCGATTAAGTCCATAGTCATGAATTTTCCCATATTGCCTATTCGGAACATTACTTCCAGCTGTTTCTGCATTATATTATGGGCTGATTTAATATCAGAAGCTATTGATATGCCTTTCTTTGTTATACGATACCTACCATTTTCGTGCTCCTCGATTAATCCTTCCTCCAGCAGTCTTCCCAACAATGGATAAATAAGGCCTGGCGATGGTTTCCATTTTCCACCCGTCTGAACTATTGCTTTGTCTATGATTTCCTTACCTGTCATTGGTTGTTCAGCTAATAACTCTAGGATATAATGGCGAGAGAATCCCCTAGGAATAGCGCTACCTACTCTGGATAACCAGTCAGATATCATTTTATAATAAGTATATCACTAGCGACTTATTAAAATTTTCCTTTCGAATAAGTTAGACAAACATGTTAATTACTTAAAACAACGAAATAGATTTTCCAACGTTTCTTAATCTGATTGTTGATAATCCACAATTCAGTGGTTTTCTATAGCTAGTTCTATGTCAGCTTGATAATTATCCAATTCTCTTTCATCCGGGTTTTCCACAACCTTTCTCTTCTGAATGATCTTTTCATTCATTTAACTATAATTGTATGAAGCTGAATATAACGCTTATTTTGACCGTTTCCGCTGTACGATATATAATTATTATATTATCACGATTTTCTTAATATAAATTTTACAGTTTCAGAGTCCAATAATGATTTAACCTTGTAAATATTTTAGGACAGGACATGCTTTCGAGATAAACATGCTAGCATAGTTTTTATTTAGGAAAATGGAATGCTCATTTATAAGCAAGTTGTCAGCCGAAGAGTTTAAACATATTCTAAGAATTGCCGGAAAAGATATTGAAGGCAGCAAAAAGTCAGTAGTTGCATTAAGTGAAGTTAAGGGTGTTGGATATAATTTATCCCAAGTAATATTACAGTCATTAAATATTAATCCATACTTACGGGTAGGATTTTTAACAGATAAGGAACTTTCTGATATTGAAAATTCTATACGAAATATAGGAACCGTAGGTGTTCCTAATTGGTACTTAAATAGAAGGAAAGATATGGATTCAGGCAGCGATATTCATTTAATTACATCAGACTTAGATTTTACACAATCGAATGATATTGAGAGGGAGAAGTCTGTAATGAGTTGGAGAGGTTACAGGCATATGTTTGGTTTGAGAGTTAGAGGTCAATGCACTAGAACTACTGGCAGGAAAGCAAGTGCCGTGGGAGTTAAGAAGGCGTCCGGAAAGGCACCAGCTGGAGCACCTGGATCTAAATAATAGTGATGATTTGAATGGGAGATCCTAGAAAATCAAAGAAGAATTATAATCGACCTCGTAGTATTTGGACTAGTGATCAAATTAGTTCAGAGTTATATGTAGTAGGCTCTTATGGTTTAAGAAATAAGCGTGAGTTGTGGAAAGCACAAACAGAAATTGCCAGGATAAGGAATCAAGCTCGTGCACTTTTATCTTTGTCCATCGATGTCAGACACGAAAAGGAGACACAACTCTTAAACTATCTTTCGAGACTCGGTCTTGTTTCTAGCGGTTCATCCCTGGATGACGTTTTGAACCTAAAAATAGAAGATATTCTGGAGAGAAGATTACAAACAATTATAATGAAAAAATCTAATCTGAAATCACCTTATCAAGCTCGCCAACTTGTTGTTCATGGTCATGTAAGCTTAGGAAATAGAAAGATAAATCTACCCGGGTATTTGGTAAGAAAAGAGGAAGAACCCCAGATACTTGTACATTTTACCCCTGCTATCGAAGCGTCAGACACTGTGAAAAATACTTAGGTTTTACTGACCTAAGTTCTTACAACCTTTTCTATGTCAACGTTATCTATTTTGCCATCACTATCCATGTCATAACCTTGGACCAGAGCTTCCCATTCCTGCTCATCTCCTGAATAATCTGAAAATGTTTTTTTACTAAAGTTGGTAAATGCAATTACAGCCGATTTAGTTCCAATTGATCTCACCCCAGCAATCAAAATTATAGTTTTTCCCCCATTAAATGGATTTCTAAATTTTGCAATAATTCCCAAATTGTCTAAATGGTAAATTCTTCCAGGCTTGTCTACGAGCCCAGACCAAAAGTTCTCTTCATTAAACTTGATCGGTAAGTATCGGTTAAATTCAGACGAAACTATGTTTGTTCCGGGGCCACCAATTATTATCAAGTTATTATCTTCTAACTCCTTTTCAGCTTTTGCATCTTCATCTAACTTTACAACAAATCCTTGAGGTAAATTGCATATATTTCCTAGAAAAAAAGCCAATTGAATTGCATAATGCCCGTCTCTAGCTGATGTTTTAAAGATTCCATGAGGGTTAGGAGATCCTACTATGACTAGGCCGTTGAATTTGTTATTTTCATCAATGAATTCTTTTAAGAATTTTCTAGCAGCCCTGAATTCTGTAGTTTTCTTCCAATCATCCAGATTGTAATCAAGGGATAATTTCTCTCCCCATTCCATTTCAATTCCATATGCTGGACTGATAGCTGAGTATAGTTTTGCTGTCCCTCCCTTGACAAAATATGACCCAGATTCTCCTATTGCTCCGATTGAAATTAACTTTCTAATATAGTAATAAGCACTTTGTTCATAAATCTCTAATTCCTTAGCTATTTGAGCTGTGTATCTGGGTCTATCGGAAATCAACTTCAGTATCTTCCAGGCAATCGGATTTGATAAAACTTGGATTTCTTTTTGATTTTCAAATAGTATGATTTTTTTCTCATAAAGTCTTCCCTCCTTTTCATAGATTATTTTTTTTTCAATTCCCATAATATACGATGTTATAATTTTTTTTTTGCCGGTATATATTTTTTTTTATAATAAAAAAATAATTGTGACCAACAACGAGTCAAATACAGGGATCGATTATATCTTTTTTTATAACGGAAAGATCTTATCTTTAATAAAGGTTTTATATAAATTTTTTTAAGTAATGTTGTGTGTTCAATTATTGGGTATAGCGGAAAACTAATCAGCGCAGCTCCATTACTAGTTGAGAGCTTGAAAAAGATGGAGTATAGAGGATATGACAGTGTAGGGATTGCCACCTTTAATGACAACAGTATTTTGGTGAGCAAGGGTATAGGAAAAGTTGCAGAAGTTGATAAGGAAATGAACCTCAATAAACTTCCAGGACAAATTGGAATAGGACATACACGTTGGGCAACTCATGGTAGCGTAAATGATAAAAATGCACATCCACATTATTCATGTTCATCTAATATCGCTTTGGTTCATAACGGAATAATAGAAAATTACCAAGAGCTGAAAATAGACCTAACCAAAGATGGTCATATTTTTAAAAGCCAAACGGACAGTGAGATTATTGCTCACCTGTTAGAAAAATACTACGAAGAATCTCACCATAATGTAAACGAAACGATGATGAAAACTTGTCGGATCCTCAAAGGTTCTTTTGCCTTTGTCGCTATTTTCGATAACGGCATTATTGCTGGTGCAAGATTTGATGAACCTTTGATAATAGGAATATCTGATAACGCTTTGTTCTTGTCTAGCGATGTCCTAGGTTTTTTAAAGCATACTGATAAATCTGTTTTCTTAGATAATGGCGATATTGTAATCATTGACAATGACGGTTATCATATATTCGATGTGAATGAAAGAATAGCAACCCGTCCTATAACTCAGGTTGCATGGGAACTAGGGTCTACTGAAAAAGGAAAGTATGCGCATCACACTATAAAAGAAATTCATGAGCAAGCATTAACTCTATTAAAACCATTTCAAGATACCAATTTTCAAACTTTTTGCGAATTTTTGAGAAATGCTTCTAACATCTATATAACCGGTAGCGGAACAAGCTACAACTCTGGTTTACTGGGAAAACAACTTCTTTCAAAATTTGCAAAAATAAAAACTGAGGTAATTATGTCGAGCGAATTCCAATATTCATCTGACTATTTGGAGCCTGGGTCAGCTGTAATAGCAATTTCGCAGAGTGGTGAAACTGCTGATGTTTTACATTCAGTAAAAAAAGCTAAAGAAAATGGTGCCAAAATTCTTTCAATAGTGAACGTACCTACTTCGTCCTTGGCAAGAATGAGCGACTCAATTCTTGCCATCAATTGTGGTCCCGAGATAGGAGTTGCTGCCACTAAGAGTTTCATGGGCCAGCTGATGATAATCTATAAAATCGTCAATATCTTATCTCGGGGTCAAATGCCATTTGATGAAATCAATCAAAAGAATTTACTAGTGATGGTAAAAAAAGTATTAGGATTAGATAGTGTGATTCAAAATCTTGTTTCATCTTTGGACAAGAATATTAAAGATATATATATTTTGGGCAGATCCATCCATTATCCAATTGCATTAGAGGGGGCCTTAAAAATTAAAGAGTTGGCCTATATACATGCTGAAGGTATTGCTGCAGGTGAGTTAAAGCATGGACCTCTCGCATTGATTGACAAAGAATCAATAGTTGTTGTCTTAAACCCTACCGATGAAACATATCAAGACGTGATTTCTAGTTCTAATGAAATAAAATCACGCGGGGCCCACATAATCGGAATTTCAAACAAGAATGCTGATATTTATGATCAGTTTGTAGAATTGCCTGATGTTGATAATTATCTTTATCCAATAATGGAAATTATCCCATTACAGTTGATGTCATATTATTTAGCTTTAGAGAAACAAGTTGATCCGGATTACCCTAGAAATTTGGCCAAATCCGTGACCGTGAAATAATATGATAAAATGATTACTATTATATTGAAATAATTTCCTTTAATTATTTGGAATAATGACTAGTTTAGACAATAGAATTGAGAATTGTGTATTTCCAGTCAATTACTTTTATAATCTTGATAACTTTACTTGGATAAAATCAATAGATGAACTTAATGATGGAACAGATGAAATGAAGCAGGTCCTTCTAGGTATAACTCCAGTTTATTCGTATATAACCGGCAAGATACTCAAATTTAAATTGAAACCGGCTGGTACTGATATTGTTAGAGATAAGAGTTTGGGTACAGTTGAGAGTTTAAACCACTTTGGATTAATTCGTTCTCCAGTTTCCGGACAGATTGTGGAAATTAATGATGAAATTATTCATAATCCTAAGGTTGTTAATGACTCCCCATTTGATTATGGGTGGATTGCAAGGATCAAAACTAAAGACAATCTGAAAAGTCTTAAATCGATAAAAAGAATCAATGAGTGTAAGTATGAGCTCGAATCTCAAATAAAGAAATTCAATGTGAAATGTTTTAAATTATTTCCTGATTTTCAGATGTATGAATTAGGAACTGAGTGTTCAGCCACTTTAGCAAAATTGAGTGAATTCATGATGAATAATATGAGTATCGGACATGTCATAAGACTGGTTTCTGATGATCCTACGGCTGATCTTGAATTACAGCGTTGGGCTGATCAAAACAAACAAGAAATTGTTGAAATTGTGCAAGAGATAAACCCAGTTCAATCTTCATTATCAAAATCTAGTAATAATCCTTTATTCAATATTATTATTAAAAAAATAAAAGATTAAGTTTAATGGAAGAATTTACTTTTCAATCGGATTTCCTATCATGTTGCCCCATTCTGTCCAAGATCCGTCATAGTTCTTAACATCTGGGTAGCCCAAAAGATATTTTAGCACAAACCAAGTATGGGATGACCTTTCTCCAATCCTGCAATAGGTAATTACTTCTTTTTCTGGCAGAATGCCATTTTCCTTATAAAGTTTCATCAAATCCTCAGGAGATTTGAACGTTCCATCTTCATTCACTGCTTTTCCCCACGGTATGTTAATGGCTGCAGGAATATGGCCTCCCCTCTGTGCATGCTCAGTAGGGTATTCTGCAGGCGCAGTCACTTCTCCAGTAAATTCTGCTGGAGACCTGACATCAACTAAAATGCTTTGTCTATTTTTAAGAGATTCTGACACGTGAATTAGGTAAGTTCTAATTTTCTCATCGGGGCTGGATGCTTTGAAGTTGCCTGTTGAATATGTTGGAATTGTTTTATCAAGAGGTCTGTCTTCTTCAAGCCATTTTTTTCTACCTCCGTTCATTATCCTCACATTTTGGTAACCATAATATTTGAATACCCAAAAAGCAAAAGCCGCGAACCAATTATTAAAATCTCCGTAAAGTACAAGAGTTGTATCCTCGTTTATGCCTGATTTTTTGAGCAATTCTTCACACGAATCTTTTGAAATGATGTTTCTGCTCAAAGGGTCGTTGATATCTTTCTTCCAATCAAATAACACTGCACCGGGAATGTGTCCCAAATGATAGTTAGTTTTTGGATCATAGTCTACCTCTGCAATTCTGACATTAGGATCTTCTAAATGATCCTCAGTCCAACTTGTGTCAACCAAGACCTCGGGGTGAGCATATCTATTTGACATTTATCAAATAAACTTAAACCATAATCAGGTATTTAAATAATAAAAAATTCAAATCTCGTACCGTTCACTATTTTTTTTTTCACATCAAAAACGATTTTAATGATGTCGCAATCATTAGTTTTGTGACCATATATACTGATTCACTAACCAACCTTTCGAGATATAAAAGTGATTTTTACAGGATAGCTGTCTCTTCTACACTACCATTTGAACTCCAGCACAAGATGGATGCTTGGTTTTATGAATTATCCCCTTCTAAGAGTTTGACTGAAAAGCTTGAACGGGGAGAACTGAATATTAGTGAGTACACAGAATTGTATCAAAAAGAAATGAACACCAGACGATCTATTTCCAATATAAAGTGGATAAAAGATTTCTCGAGAAGAATCGATGTTGTGTTACTTTGTTATGAACCAGAAAATTCAAACAAATGTCACCGTCATATTTTGAAACAGATCATTGAACAAGCCTAGTTGGATGCAACCAATGTAATCAGTCAAAGATTAGGGCGAGTTTTACTAACCAATAATCCTCTTTGTTGAAATTTTTTCAACTATGGCTAGCATGTATCTGCTCTTTGTATATTTTTGATTATATTTTTATGTGACCGAAATTAAAATCAATCATGGTCTACAAATATATTGACATAGTAGGAACGTCGCCAACTGGAATAAATGAAGCTGTCACCAACGCTTTTAAGGAAGCATCTAAAACCGTGAAAAATATACAATGGGGGGAGATGGGGAGAGTGACCTTTCGGATGAATGGAAATCAGCAAATTGAATATCAGGTGGAAGTTAGAATCGGATTTAAAATAGAAAGGGACGATTAAAATAACTCAGCAATAATTTCTATAAAAACATTGATCATAACTAATCAAAGTCTACGCGGGTTCACTCAATCTGCTTTTAACTATCTCCAAAAAACTATCTTTATTAATAGGCTTCCTGATTATGCAATTAAAACTTAAATCTGAATACGACTTTATAATAGATTGATAATATTCCTCAAAAGCAGTAGCTAGACAAATTCGAATCTTATTATCCATAATTCTAATCCTACTAGCCAATTCAAAACCATTAATTCTAGGCATCCGTATATCTGTTATCAGGAGATCATAAATTCCGGGTTCAAATTCCTCTAAGAGGGAGTTCGGATCATTGTAAATACTCACTTGATGTCCCTGATCTTCCAAACAAATTTTAAAGAATAATGCTGTTCCCACATCATCATCTATTACTATGATATTATTTCCCATTATAGAATACTTTATCAATTGTTATACCAATTAAAATATTTTTACATTTCCATACTTCTATTGTACTAAATTCTTGGTTATAATCTCATTTTCATAAAGGGTTAAGGCCGTATCTTTAGCAATTAATCATTCTTGTACTAATCATGTGCTTTGATGTTTATTCAAAAAACCATTTACAAAATCAAATACTGATTTTGTTACTGGTAAATTAGTGTGCTTTTCAATCCAATTCCAATCACCTATTGGATTAATTTCGAGAAAAAATAATTCCCCATTCTTACCTTCAATAAAATCTATACTTGAAACTAGTAATCCTAATTTTCTATTTAATTTAATACAAAGCTTTTCCATTTTTTTACCGATACTAATTTCAGAAAATATCAAATCATTTTCCTTTATCTTATGCAGATCAGAAAAATTGTGCTTTTCTTGAGTTGTTGAAATTCTACATGAAAAAATCCTGTCATTTACTACAGTTACCCGGATTTCTGAACTATTATTAATTTTTTTTTGAAAAATTACTGGTGCGTAAGTTAACTCGTCGAATTTTGATATATGACTGGTTTCAATATTATTAGTAAGGAACCTAAAGGATCTTTGGTTTAGATAAATCTCATGATGATGAAGTACTTTAACAATTGTTGATTTACGAAATGTCTTAAAAAATTTTTTAGCTGCCGCCATTTCATTGGTTATCAAAGTCTCAGGTATGCTAAAACCGATCTTTTGCGCCCACAGCAACTGATTCAATCTATTTTCAGCCTCAAAGGTTCTTTGTGGATTATTTATCCATAGAGCATCTATTGCTACTGATATACAGTTAAAAGCTTGATACCACTGTTGAGCAAAATACATTTGATATATACCCCCAGGATAAAAACTCAAGAATTTTAAGTCAAAATATCTAAACAATACTATTTTAATTTCATCAGGAATGACTTTTCTATTTCTAAGCCATAGTATGGAGTCATTTAATTTTCCTACTTTAAACTCAAAACGAAAATTTAAAGGTATATCCTCTTCTGTAATTTTTATATAATCAATTCCATTTTTCAGGAATTGGATGCCTAGGAGATCTGATTCTATGTCTATTTTCTTAGTTAATATCAATACTTTAGGTCTAGTAATTGAGTTTCCTTTTTTAGATTTATTTAATCGTTCAACTAGTTCTAAGGGATTGGTATTATTCATTAGGATTCTTCTATAATTTAATTTCTCTAGAAAATTAAAAACAAAAGGCTTCTTAGACACACTTACGTTTATTTCAACAATATAAAAATTTTATCTTCTTTTTTATAAGTAACAAATGCAGCGAGATAAGTTTATTTAATTATTGTCATCATTATACTATATAACAATCAGAAGTAATTCTAATTCACAATCAGGAAAACCTGAATCTGTAGTTGTTTGTTACTTATGTGGAAAACATATAAAAAATAATGCTGATTTGTTCATTAAGGAGATAAATGATGTAGATAAAAGGTTTCATCACAAGCATTGTTATACCTTTTATAATAGACTTGTCTCTGTATATGGGAAAGATTTTTCGGAGCTGGGCCTTGATCAAATTAATTGGGGGACTGGATCGGGAAATCTTGTTCAACTATCTCTGTTTGATATCAAAAGAACAAAATTCAGCAGTTCGGAAGTTGTTTCTGACTTTTCAAGTTTTAAGCGGAGACTCGTTGATGAATTATATGAAACTAAAGATGAATTACAGGTAGTATGTTCCAGGTACTGGTATATTTGAACAGTTTATTGATGTTTTAGAAGGGTTCTTCTTACGCGTTAGCCAAACCCACAGACCTCCACCAAAGATTAGATTGTTATTTCCTAAAAGCAAAAAGGTAGATTCGTTCTTAAAGAAAATAAACATTTCTGAACTACCTTTTGTCGAAATACAGCGTATTCATGAAGATGAGTTTAAGTATTTCATTGCTGGAGTAGATAAATCTGTATCATTATTCTCTGAATGGAAGAGTAACTTTGAAAGAGGATTCCCTAATTCGTTCTTCAATGTGATATCTTTGAAAGATTCTGTAGTTTGGCATAATTCAGCTATTTTTGAAAGCCTCTGGAAGCAGTCTATCCTCGAAAATAGAGTAAAGGATCTTTCTAATCAATTGAATAGAAATAATACTTCCAATCATAACTTTGTTCGGATCCTTGCTCATGAGCTAAAAAACCCAATTCAACCAATTCTTGGTTTTTCAGATCTGATTCAAAATAATAAGAGGCTAGACACCGATCAAAAAAATGAATTGCTGAAAATTATTTCTAGAAATGCTAGAAAATTGGATATCATGACAAATAATATTCTTGATTATGCCAGAATGGAAAATAATATTTTTAATTTGAACATTGAATACTTTGATCTCGTCCAGGTCGTCGAGGAATTAATAGGTGATTATACTATTCAAGTCAACAAAAAGCACATCAGGATAGAATTGGATACTTTATCCCAAAAGATTATGATAAAGGCTGACAAGATACGAATGATTGAAGTACTAGATAATTTATTAAGTAACTCTATAAAGTTTACTGAAAGGGGGCGAATCGTAATATCCATTCGACAGACTGAAAGATATTTTGTACTCAAGTTTATTGATACTGGATCCGGTATGAATGAGGAAAATCTTGAAAAAATATTCTCTAAATTCTATACCACTGATAAACTTGGAACGGGACTAGGACTCTACCTATCAAGAATAATCGTGGAAAAGCACTTGGGTAGAATTAAAGGGAGAAATAATGAGAACGGGGTCGGAAGTACTTTTACAATCGAATTACCCATAAAATAGTCTGTTACACTTATTATAAGTTTTATTAGAGATGACAATAACCCTGACCTATGCCATTACCTCTATTGCACAAAGTATTTTAAATGAACATTTAAAGTACATAGATTGGGAAAATGTATATCCTTTCATTCTTACAAGGGTGGAACTGGCAAAACCACACTAGCTGCCAATTTTTCTTTTCTGCTGGCTTCAAAGGGTTACAAAGTATATTTACTTGATCTCGATTTTTACGCTCCCAGTCTATATACATATTTTAATATTGAGCCAAAGTTTTGGATAAATGATTATCTGAAAAACAAAGCTGACCTAGATGATGTTATGATTGATTTCAGTTCTCTAATAGATTTTAAATTTGAAGGGGATTTATCAATAGGTTTTTCTAAAGGTGGAAAAGAGGATATATATCAACTCGAAGGTAGTTTGCTTAATGATAAGGAACAACAGGTACGACAGTTCAGAAACTTTATTGCGATGCGCGAAGACCTATTGGTCAATAAAGAAGCAGATTTTATAGTAATGGATACAAGTCCCGGGATACGATATTGGTCAATTAATTCTATAGTGATATCTGATATAGTCTTATTAACGTTAAAAATGGGTGATTTGGATTTAAGAGGAACAATTAAAATGATTAAAGAAATTTACTCCTCTTTAATCGAACACGGATCAGTTTGCAAATTGTTGTTAAATAGGGTTTCCGGATATTGTGTGCCTTATGTGAACATTGACCCTACTTATACAGATATCATAAGCGGGAACTCCGTCTTTAAAGATAAGATAGACAATGAATTGGAAAAGTTCGTAAGCGGATTGGTAAAAGTAGATACACTGCTAGAGATTCCGTGTTATTGTGACATTCAGTTTAAGGAAAAGGAATTTTTGACTACAAATGAATTTCCAGAGCATCCATTTACGACAAAGATGAAAGATCTAGTTAATCAGGTAGAAAATCTAGAATAAAATTTATTTTCTGTTACCTTTATTGAAAATACTGATTGCTTCGTCCATGTAACTTCTTAGATCTTCCTCCGTTTCCATCGATTCAGATTCACTACCCTGATGAATTTCATCAGAGTATCTCTTGGTCATTGCTAAAACCTTTTCCTTCATATTATCGATCATTTGAGACTGAGCCAGGTCTCCCATGATTTCTAATTCTTTGTATGCTGAATTCTTGATATATTTTCTAACTCGAATATCATTTGAAATGGCAATAATTGAATAATATGTCCCTACATAGAACAATAGAGAGGCGAATGGAAGAAAAATTATACTTGGTATACCAAAGGGAGGGAAACCTGCACCTACTATGGTTGCATTGGCACAGATAAAGAACAGAATGATTCCATAGGACGCCATTTTTAAATGCCCCTCAACTTTTGGTGATATTTTAAGTAGATTGGCCACCGACTTGAATCCTAGGCCATATAATATTCCACAAAGTGTGGTTGAAAGTATTAGCATAAAAATCTGAAACATAAACACAATACTCTCATCAAAATTCATATTCTCAGCTAGCGAATAAATTTCATCGTAATGGTAAATGAATACAAAGAAAAATAGGATCAATGGAATACTCGTCAAAATAAAAAACCTTGTTCTTCCTATCTTTTTGATTTGATAGTGTAAGAGAAAGTAATTGCAAATCCAAAGTAACGCAAAATAGGCCATCATTGAATATGATTGGAGGGTTATTACACTCATTTTAAAAATACAATAAAGGCTATCGTTGTCGCACTCAAAATTGAAAACTACTGGGGTAGATATAGTAATTTCAGATGGTTTTTCAGAAAGTAGCGTTGCAAAAAGGAATATAGAAACTAAAAGATTGATAAACATAAAAAATATGGAAATACCGAATAAGAGGGAAAATTTATTCTTATTTTCTTTATACCATGAAAGTAATTTAGAACTAACTAATAAGCTCAAAACTATACTGGAGCCATAACTAAATATGGTTATTAAGGTTAAATTTATAGTATAATATTTGTTATCGATAATCATATCAAAAAGTACAAATGCAGATAAGGAATAAAGAATTAATTGAATTACTCTTAAAAGAATTTTGTATTTACTAAAAATCGATTTTCTGTTGTTCACTATTGTCAAAATGTGGTTAATTATTATGAAGCTCCCTAACAGACTTATAGCCATAATTGTCGCAAATAGAACACTCCCTGTTGTTGTTTGAATAAAACCAATTGCTACATCGGAGATTGAACTTATATAATAATCTACAAATAGTAATAAAATAAAGACCGAAATCGAAAGTGTAACTGCTCTTGAATTGCCAGTTACAGATCTGAGATTAATGGAAGCCTTCATTATTTAGGCATATCTGAGTCTCCTATTTGAATATTTAATTTGTGAACCCTTTTTTTCTTAGTATCTACAATTATAGATATATCATAAATTTCTTAATTACCTTCTATTTTTTATCCAATAGAATCAGAATTATTTTAATATTTAATTTGGCATTTCTATATGGTTGAAGATAAATAGAAATTATAAATCTTACAAATTACCTACTACTAATTTGCAGGATAAGGCTATTCTACATCATGGTTTTCAAAATATTTTACCTCTATGTAATGAGCAAATATAATGAATTGACAACTATCCATGTATTACAAAAATATCAATCCATCTTTTCTATAATTAAAAAGTTAAGAATTCATAAATCGATTTTCAACGTTTTATTTTTAAGTAACTTTGTCATACCAAAATGATTACTTTACAAAATTAGAACATACCAGTTACCCTGTATAGTATGTGATAGAATCCCAATTAGAGGATAATTTTATCAAATATTAAAAAGAACTCAAGAGGTCGATATATGCATTCCCATAAACGCCTAATAACTTTTTATATATTCGATAGCAATCATTCTTATCTACTAGGGGCTCGGATGTTGCTGATAAGCTCGGCAAATTGGTCGTTTCATAGAACCTTCCACATATTATACATTTATTATTTCTCAATCTATCCACATCTCTTAATTCTATGTTATATTATTGACAAATCCTGATTAATATCGTTTTAAACATCCTAATAAATGCGAACGATTTATCTTGACTTTAAAGGAAATGGGCCAAAGCTGGATCTATTATATTTGCCTACAAACTTGTTAATTTCTTCTAATTGTTCTTGATTAAGACCACTTTGAACGATTTCGTATGGTTTATTATCAATTTGAGCTGCTAAAATATTAGCGATTTCTTTTGTAAATTTATTCATATATTATATAAGCACGTATAAAACTTATGAGTTATCATTATAGTAACACTGTTCAATAATAAATAGATGATACTAACAATATTTGATCATTCAAGCCCTGTTAAAACTCTTCAAACAAGTTTAAACACAGGGTTTTGGTGTTCAACGGCAACGTATTAATATTCGAGTCGACTATTTATACTTTTAATAATATAATAGGATAGTTATGATTTATGGATATAAGCTTCTATGTTTCTTTCATATAATTTCAGGTATTATCTGTCTATTGTTCATTTTGTGATATCATTACAAGCCTAGTTTTAAATCATCTTTCTAAATTGAAAAGTATCCATTAACAACATTGACTAATCTTCCAACATAGCGAATGCAAAGTCACCTGAATGCTTGACTATACTTTATTAATAATATGATTCAGACTGTCTTTAACTTAATGAAATTATAAAAGAACGGTCTATTTTAAGGTACTAACATTTATTCAAAATAATTAGAATATCCTATACGTAATTTGATTTATTTGAACAATATTGTTTGATTATAATTTCATTGATAATCTCAACTTTTAATTATTTACAGGAAAATGATTATTGGCAGAAAACAATCTAAGCGAGTATATTACTCAAAACATTGAACAATTAGGACAAAAAATTTGTATACGCTGGTCTACGATTTACTGATATGTATAGTAGTCTTGACGTGTGTGATTTCTAAGGTTTTTTATAAATTAATATGAGATTTATATTGTGCCGGATACGCCTTTTCATTGTCAGATAAGACTGCTATAATAGTTAAATAAATGATACCGATAATATAAATAGAAATTATTTGGATGATAATTATAAAGTTAACAATATCCCTAGAGATGTAAATAGGGATAATAATACTGCTAATACGAATAAGGATGATTATGTGGCGGATATCGATAATGCGGAATATGACAATTGCGAAATTTCTCTAAAGAATGACTCTCTTATAGATCTCGATCCATCTGTACGAAATTCAATAGATAATATTACCGCCATTATAAATGCCAAGATTAGAAACTCGGATATCTCTATGAAGCACAAAGCATCCATAGAAACTCAAATTGAGGGATTGGCGAATTTGATTAAATCAATACCTCGCAAGATTAGTAATGTTTCTACAAACGACGGTTCTACTCTTTCTACCGATAGCGATCAAAAACCCGTCTCTTCCCTTGATCAGGCCCCCGAGATAAACCCACCATATGCAAACAGTTCTACTCTTTCTACCGATAGCGATCAAAAACCCGTCTCTTCCCTTGATCAGGCCCCCGAGATAAACCCACAATATGCAGATGCTTACAACAACAAGGGCTTGTCCTTGTATTATCTAGGAAACAACCAAGAAGCCATAGCCTGCTACGATAAAGCCATCGAGATAAACCCCGAGTATGATCTTGCATTTTACAACAAAGGTATAGCCTTATCTGTTACTGGAAACAACCAAGAAGCCATAGCCTGCTACGATAAAGCCATCGAGATAAACCCACAATATGCAGATGCTTACAACAACAAGGGCTTGTCCTTGTATCATCTAGGAAACAACCAAGAAGCCATAGCCTGCTACGATAAAGCCATCGAGATAAACCCCGAGTATGATCTTGCATTTTACAACAAAGGTATAGCCTTATCTGTTACTGGAAACAACCAAGAAGCCATAGCCTGCTACGATAAAGCCATCGAGATAAACCCACAATATGCAGATGCTTACAACAACAAGGGCTTGTCCTTGTATCATCTAGGAAACAACCAAGAAGCTATAGCCTGCTACGATAAAGCCATCGAGATAAACCCACAATATGCAGATGCTTACAACAACAAGGGCTTGTCCTTGTATTACATTGGGAGCCAGGATGCCATAGCCTGCTACGATAAAGCCATAGAGATAAACCCCGAGTATGATCTTGCATTTTGTAATAAAGGTATCGTGTTATCTGTTACTGGAAACAACCAAGAAGCCATAGCCTGCTACGATAAAGCCATCGAGATAAACCCACAATATGCAGATGCTTACAACAACAAGGGCTTGTCCTTGTATCATCTAGGAAACAACCAAGAAGCCATAGCCTGCTACGATAAAGCCATCGAGATAAACCCCTATCATGCAGATGCATTCTATAATAAAGGAATGGCTCTATCAGCCACATCAAAATTTGCAGAAGCCATATCATCTTTTGACAAGGCCATCGAGATAAACCCCTATCATGCAGATGCATTCTATAATAAAGGAATGGCTCTATCAGCCACATCAAAATTTGCAGAAGCCATATCATCTTTTGACAAGGCCATCGAGATAAACCCCTATCATGCAGATGCATTCTATAATAAAGGAATGGCTCTATCAGCCACATCAAAATTTGCAGAAGCCATATCATCTTTTGACAAGGCCATCGAGATAAACCCCTATCATGCAGATGCATTCTATAATAAAGGAATGGCTCTATCAGCCACATCAAAATTTGCAGAAGCCATCTTTTCATACGAAAAAACGCTGGAAATTAATTCTGATAACGTCAAAGCACTAAATGGAAAAGCGTGGATACTTGCAAATCAATTCCCTGCACGTATTAACGAAGCATTAGAAACAATAAAGCGAGCATTAGGCATTGATCCAACCGACATAGATGTTCTATATACATATGGATACATAATGGAACACATGGGCTCTTACAAAGAATCAGTCTCAATTTACAACCATATATTAAAACAGGATCCCTTAATACCCGAGGTTTGGTACAGATGCTTTGTTTCTAAAACGAAATTGGATGATGATGAATTACCTGATTCTGTATTTTACTTGAATCAAGCAATTGATCTAAATCCAGAATATGCGATTATGTCAAAGGCAGTGAGACAAAAAAAATTGTCTGGGAATGAAAAGCACTATTCCGTTCCTATTATGTAATCCTGTTACATAAGGTCTCTATCATGGTGATTTTCAACTAGAAAAAAGCATAAAATGACAGGCTAAACCAAAATCTTGTTTTGCCTGTAGATCTAAAAATTGGATTATTTTCTAATATTAAATTTATTAAAGTGACATTTTTCAATGTCTTCGATGTCTTCTGTAAGAGATAAAATAAATCGTTTCCATGAAAAATAATGGATAACATATTCTGCTACCTTATTGGTTTTTCACCAATTAGTTTTTCATAATGAGTTGGATGATGTTGGAATTCTAGGTTTCAAATTATTGAGGGATCAGAAGAAAAATTAATAACGTGATCATATTTGATATTAATTGAGTATTATTGGATTTTGCTAATGAGAGTTTCGCAAATATTCACTGCAAACACATAAGGGAATTGGATCCTCTTATCAGATTTGTAGGCATAGCAAATGGGATGGGTACATTGTTGGCAACTTCCTACCGAGAACAATTAAATCCCCTAATGAATGACGATGAGACAAAACAATATGCCATGCAAGCAGTCTTTAGGGCAGAACTTCGTGAAGATTTCCAGAAGAATTTAGGTACCTTGGATTATTCTGTGGGCAAGTATGAAAAACTGATACGTGCTACGATTCCATTACCTGGTGTCAACGAAAGTAAATATTATCTTCTTATCTCGTTCGATATAGAGGCCAATTCAATATTCATTATTGAAAAAAAAGTCCTAGAATACATTAAACTACTAAACCGGGAGTAATTGTTATACAGAGTGAGGGGCCATTAAATCTAAAATTGAAAAGCGTGTATATCCATTCGCAATTAAATAAATCTAATCTAAGTTGTAATTATTCGATTTTTATATATCTAAAATTACCAATTGTTATAAGGGTTGATGTATTTATTATACATATGAGACAAAAATTTTCAGCGGGAAGTAAATGTGAGTGTATGTGCCATGGAAAAGCAGGCATCACAGAATATTGTGGTTATTGTTCTTCTTCACATCGTAGAATGAATACGAGTCCAAGACCTAGAAGATAGCTATATTTCTGTTGAAAAGAATGACTTCTTTTTGAAAACTTGCAGACCTAGATGAAGTCTGTAATCAGTTTTATAAAAATGAGTTTCTTTTTTAGAATAATAATTACTTTAATTTTATGAATGAGAAATTGATTAAATGATTCTTATTTACATTCTGTATTTGTATGTCCAAAATAAAGTCAATGAGTTATTTGAACCCTGGAATCCTTCGACCAATAAATTTTGCTTGATTAAATTCCTGGTTAAATATTTTGTGCTAAGAAAGTTTATTTTGGAGTGCTTTGGTAAGGCCTATATTAAACGGCTGCTATATAGGCATTCATATTTCTTTCCAATGTCTTTCTAAATCTCCGAGTCTATTCATTGCATCAAGATTATTCTGTAAATCACAGAACAGTGGTTCATTACGGATTTTTATGAATACCTCAATGACTTGATCATTAGTAACGCCATGTTTGATGTCATAATGGATATTTCTAATTATATTTGATAATTTGCCATATTTTTTGTGTTTTCTTATCTCCCATTTTGAAGCATCCTGTGGAAGTCCTTTAACATATTTTATAACTGTCTTTTCCATATTTTCAATATGCCAACTTTTTAGGGGAAAATTATTTTGGGTCAAAAAATCATCCAATATACTATATATAAGGAGGTATATAATGTTGACAAATTATTTCTGATACTAGTCGATAAATTTGCTCAAAAAATGACGGTTCGTGTAAATTCTTATGATGATTTTCCATTCAGAATCTTGACAAGATTTCTCAATAAACACATAAAACAAATTCCTATGGCCATTCACCCAGATATCAAACTTTGTCTGTATGTATGTCTAGTAATTATCACTTCTAATCTCCCCATTAGGCATTCTGATTAGACTAAAGAGGTAGAGTCATATTGTTGGAGGAAAAAGCTTTTGTATTTACCGGAGGGGATCCCTTTATAAGCAGTTTAATTTGGTTACTAAACTTGGAATTATGCTAGAGTAGCCTAGTAACAAGCAGTTATTCACCAATAATCTTAACTAGAACTCTTTTCCTTCTATTTCCATCAAATTCTCCATAAAATATTTGTTCCCAAGGGCCGAAGTCTAATTTGCTATTGGTAATTGCGACCACTACTTCCCTTCCCATGATTTGCCGCTTAAGGTGGGCATCAGCATTTTCTTCGCCTGTGTCATTATGTCTGTACTGATTTATGGGATTGTGCGGAGCTAATTTTTCTAACCAGCCCCGAAAATCTTTATGCAACCCTTTTTCATCATCGTTGATGAATATACTAGAAGATATATGCATTGAATTAATTAAACATAAACCTTCCTTGATCCCGCTTCGATTTAAGATCTTTTCCACATCAAGGGTTATATTGATTAGCTCAAACCTTGATTCGGTATTGAATATTAAATATTCAGTAATCGATTTCATTTATTTAGAAACAATTTATCAATATAATAACGTAGTTATGGTATCTATTGATATTAGACTATAGCCAATATAAGGTAATATTGTGAAAATCAATAGAAAAACAAAAGTAAAGAAAAAATATTAAAACCCCTGAGGGGTAGTTGTTATACTAGTTGGCGGTGCTATTTTGGAGAGCTGTTGTAGCTGCTAATGGATTTTCGTTTTCAAGTCCAGCTAATGGTGATAAACAATCGCCATTTTGTTGTGTATCCAAATTAAGACTGTTACCAGTTAAAGCATTAAATTCTGGTGCAATAGATTGTGCGTCAGAACCACTTGCTTGCCCTTGCATCGGGCTTTGCTCTGCTGAACTACTACCTTCTTGTGCTAGTGCACTATTACCAGAACAATGTTCAATAGTTGCTGATACATTTGGAATATACATTCCAACAATTCCTACTACGAGTAAGGCTGAAACTATTCCTGTTAATATTTTGTTCATCAGGTTGAAAAGTATTATATCCTATTTACCCATTTTTTAACAATGTTTGGACCAATCATTTTGACGAATCATAGTCAGTAATCTTAGTGTGATAGTCTATGTTATTTTTTCCTTTAAAAATTATATCAATGCTTTCATACACGTATTTAGCTTAAAATCTTTTTTAACCCTATTTTTGTCCGTAGCATAAAAATCATATGAGGCTATTCGATACCTGAAAGTGAAAATAAACTGAAATATGGTTGGCACTGAAGGAAGAAACAATAACGTAGAATTGTAATAAATCTTTCAATATTCTATTAAACATAATAAAACCAATAATGCATCTTTGTAGTTTAACACTCTTTACTGCTTTTGACAATAAAATAACTTCATCAATTTTAGCTGGAAAGGTAATTGCAATAGAAAAACGTTTGGAATGTATATATCAAAGTAAATTTCTGAATATGATACTTATCAAATAACTTAAAATCTAAAGAGTGGTTGGTATACTTGAAATTATGTTTGATTTGACGCCTCCAATATCTCCATTTACCATAGAAAGCCTATCCAAATCCATACAAAATGGCGAGTTGCTTCCTACGGAATTGACACGGTTCTGCTTGGGCCAAATTAAAAAATTCAATCATAAACTAAATTCTTTCATCACTGTTCTCGACGAAGAAAAAATTTTCGAATTCGCTGAGCAATGCGATAGACGAGTAAAACAGAATGATCTTTTGAATCCACTGCTAGGAATTCCATATTCTATTAAAGATATGGTTCATGTAAAGGGCATCAAATTTACTGCAGGATCTAAATTTTATGATAGTAATGTATCTAACTCTACAGCATCAGTTGTAAAAATCTTGAATAAAAAAGGGGCGATTCTTATGGGTAAAAATAATCTAAACGAATTTGCGTCCGGAATTACAGGCAAAAATTCTATATACGGAGACTCGAAAAATCCATGGGATTTGTCTAGAATATCTGGAGGTTCTAGTGGAGGCTCTGCAATTGCCGTAGCTACTGGTATGGTTGTATTTTCTTTGGGTACTGATACAGGTGGTTCTGTAAGAGTTCCAGCATCCCTTTGTGGTGTAGTAGGGATGAAGCCGACTTATGGTGTAATAAGAAATTCAGGCATATTTCCACTTTCACCATCTTTGGATCATGTTGGCTGGTTGACAAGAAGTGTGTGGGACTCAAATGCAATATTTGAAGGACTATGTAATCACAAAAATTTCTTGAAAGTAAAAAAAAATACATTGCTTTACAACAAACATTTGAGTATTTCTTCATTAGTTGTAGGAATTCCGAACGGATATTTCCTTAAAGTTATTGATCATCGAATTAAGAAAATGTTTTTTGATTTCTTAAAGATTGTTTTAGAATCTCCAATATTGGTAAAGAATTTTCACATAAAGTATACAAATAACTTTTTTTTAGCTGGAAGAAGGTGAGATTATACGAGGCTTCTAAAATTCATGCAAAAAGGCTGGAATCAAATGCAGGCCTATTTGGATCTGATGTGGTAAAAATGCTAATAGAGGGAAATCACATAACTACTAATGAGTACACTCGAGCCAAAGAACAAATAGAAAAAATCAAGGATGAATTTATGAAAGTTTTTAATAGTGGAATTAACACGATTCTATTACCAACCACAGTTATCTTGGTGCCCAAACTACGAAAAATTGATATAATAATCGATGATCTCCAACTGAATGTCCGAAAATCTTTACTAAGGAACACCGTAGTATTCAACAGTATGGGAATTCCTGCAATTACAATTCCACTGGGATTTGTTTCTGAGAAAGAAGGTGTACTTCCAGTAGGCCTTCAAACAATAGGTCCTCCGTATGGAGATCACTTAGTTTTATTTGTAGCACACAAGATTGAAGAACTTGTTGGATCAAATGGTGTGTTGACTCAGGATACTAGAAAAGAAAAAAAGAAGATTTAATTATCAATTAATATCAAGGAAAAAGACCAAGATTTAGTTTATTAATTCACTCTAAAATGATTGATTGAATCATAATATTTGCTGCAGCCATATAATTCCAAAAGATTATCCAACAATGCACTAAACTGTCTGAAACTTAATGGTAATGTATTAAGAATGAAAATTTAAAGTATAGCACATTCAATTAGAAGTTGATTGATTTAATGGATAGAAAATTACTCTTAGAAGAATTGAACGCAGATCAGGTTAGAAAAGTGGTCAACAACAATTCTATTGCTTTCCTTATTCTCGGTTCATGTGAAAATCATGGAGATCATCTACCCTTTGGCTCTGACTCTATATTTCCAATGAATCTTGCGAAAATCATTTCCGATGATATTGTCAAAAGCAATCCCTCTTCTGATCATAACTGTTTCATATTGCCTGTCATCCCATATGGAGTTAGTATACATCACAATGATTTTCAAATGACCATGAGTCTAAAATTTTCCACAATGATTTCTATGATTGAAGATGTCCTAGATAGTTTGGCAAAAAATAATATTAAAAAAGTAGTTATAATAAATGGTCATGATGGCAATATTGCACCAATAGAGGTAGCTTCTCGAAATTTGAAAAATAGATATCCGGATATGATTATTGCTTGTCTTGAATCATGGTGGGTATTAGTTGGTCAAAAAAACTCAAATCTTTTCAATGTGTGGAGTGGGTTAGGGCATGGTGGAGAAGCAGAAACTTCTGTCATGATGGCAATAAGACCTGATCTAGTGGACATACGCTCGGCACCGGAACAGATTATTCCGAACCTGCCTAGTGATGATATTCGACTTTACTGGAAATTTAGTGAACTGACTACAACCGGTGCAACAGGCGCCCCAAAAGAGGCATCAGTTCAAAAGGGACAGGAAATTATAGATATTCTCAAAAGGGTTGTTTTAGATTTCATAAACAAAATGAACAATAGCAATTGGAAGTATGGAGTATCAACAAGTAATTTTGAATAGATTTATTGTCTTGGATGAGGAAATCTTGTTTTATATTTCCAAAGAGCGTTTTGTCATAGTTTCTGTGTCAATTCAGATATTCTTTTTCCTAGTGCCCTAGTTATCTTGGTGTCTGGTTCAGAAATTTCTTTATTTGATCTAGGTCCTACACTTCTTCTAAGGCCATAGGACACTCCACTCTGAGTTAGTTTGGAAACGGCGTCAGGAGCACCTACAATTATCATTCCATGCTGAAGGACTGGAACCATCATTGAAATAGTAGTAGTACTTTTCTGATCGCCATAAACTAAAGTAGCTGCACTAAATACCGCACTTAGCTCGTCTATGAGTGATCCTCTATCCATAAATCACTGGTTCGACTTCAGAGAGCCTTCATGGGTGCTGCTATATTTTCAAATCTTTTGGCTGAGTCAAAAATAATTGCATCATATTTGGACATTCTCATTACGAAACTTCAACGATTTTTGTCCATCCGGTTTGTGAAATTACCTTTGATGAAAACGTCATCTGCCATTTCGCAGGGTTCCACGGGAAATGGAACATTCTTTGCTTCATAAGCGATTTCTTAGGTCATCTCATCTATATTTAAACATCTTAAAAAAGAAGAATAAATTTTGAAATCCTCTCAAATATTATGGTGGTCCCTATAAAACTACATAAATTTTATATGTGAAAATGAATCAGTCATAATTCATTTTTATGAAGGCTTCGACGATACGAAAATTGTATTGACTACACATGTTATCTTGGTTGTTTAAACGGAGGCTATGTTAAGGTAAAAGACTCGCCCAAACTGGATAACCTTAATATTTGTAATTCATAATACGAAGTCATATAATTGGGAATTCTAAGTTTCTTGATCGGTTTAGTGGTATCAACTCTTCTAATCTATGTAGTTACAAAGTTATTGGGTGAAAAGGAGGGAATTAAAACTGCCTTCTTTGCTGCTCTTTTAGGCTCAATTATGTTTGGTATTGTTTCTTATATATTTGGAAATGGCGTTTTAGCAGCCGCAATAGGGGGTATTGTTTGGTTAATATCCCTCAAGTGGCTCTATGGTGCGGGATGGCTCAAGGCTGTTTTGATTGCTGTTGTTATCTGGATCGTAGTATCAATAGTGGGTATTTTTTTGCCAACATTTCCTAATCCCTTTTAACCTTTCCAAATCTTTTCAAATTATAGAAAATAAACAATAACTATTTTGATATCTTTATTCAATTTATCCACTTATAGTATTCTTGCTGGTAATATTAGAACCAGCGAGAATAGACATTGTATTTTAGTCTGAGATTTTCACTAAAAGGTCTTTCTATCTATGAGCATGTTTATGGCGCAACAATCAGAGTAAACACAAATTGTATCAATCAACAAAGCGCTAAAACAACCTTCGAATCGACTAAATGCAATCATTAATAATTACTAGACCAAATTTATTATCTATTTCATCGCAACGATGCAATCTCAAATATGTCTTATTCTAGTTACTATTTGTGTATGATTGACTCGCACTATGTCTTTATTTACTATCCAGAGATCATACTTTTTCTTGATTATTTTGGTACTGTTGCATTTGCAATTACGGGAGCATTCAAAGCAATAGATCAAAAAGCTGACATTGTCGGAGTAGTTATTCTTTCCGGTGTTACTGGGCTCGCAGGGGGATTGGCACGAGACATTATTTTTGGAAAATATCCGCCTACTGCCTTATCAGATCCTATGTACTTGATCTTATCAATCATTACAGGTTTTTCTATTTTTTTCTTGTATCCTAGATTGAAGCGACATTGGAATATTTTTCTAAAATGCGATGCGGTAGGATTAGGGGTATTCACAGTAATCGGGGCAAGCATTGCTTATTCTATTTTTGGTCCAAATTTACTCCTAGTTTCTATTGGCGGTCTAATCACAGCTACTGGGGGAGGAATCCTGCGAGACGTCCTAGTTAATGAAATACCACTAGTATTGGTTAGAGAACTATATGCTACAGCCAGTTTTGTAGGCGTAATTGTTTTTTATGTTTTGATTATTTTGTCAGATCCCGTTATAGCAGCGATTAGCGGAATTATCTCAGCTACGGGCATTCGGTTATTAGCTATAAAATATGCTTGGAATTTACCAAAGGTTAAAACTTGACTTTCAAAAACAACAATTGCCTTCATATTTTATCAATTTCAAAATCAAAATGGCATTAAGCCGACCCTGTAAGAATGCGAGATACGCGTGTTATTAACTTCAGCTTCAGATAACTAGGTAGCCATATTATGTCAGGTCACAAAATTGAGTTGATAGCAAAACCAAGATTGCACTATAGAAGACATTAGCAAAGTTTAATTCCAATAATCATTAAAAGTACTATATAAATTGCAGCTTATGAATAGGAGATGCTTGGATATCCATTGAATTCTAACAATGTCCCTCTAAAAGAAAACAATACACCAAGAAGTAAAGAAAAAAATCATAGTATTATAACCACTGTTAATCCTGCTACTGAAGAAATTATTAAAGCATACCAGCTCATATCAAAAGATGAAATCACCGCTTTAGCCAATAAATCTAAGAAAGCATTCAAAGAATGGAAAAAGGATTATCGGAAGAGAACAAGCTTCCTTTATGCCTTTGCAAATGAGTTTAAGAAGGAAAAGGAAAAGCTTGCACGAATAGCTACGTCAGAAATGGGAAAAACCATTAAAGAAGCTAGATCCGAAATAGACAAGTGTATTTGGGCTGTAGAATATTTCGCTGACAATGGTGCAGTCTTTTTACATGATGAAGTTATCAATACAGACGCTAGGAAATCTATTGTCACATTTGAACCGTTGGGGGTAATCGCTAGTCTAATGCCTTGGAATTTTCCATATTGGCAGGCCCTTAGATTCGCTGCACCGTCACTGATTGCTGGTAATACCATCATTTTGAAACCTTCAAGTGTTACTATGCAATGTGGATTGGAAATTGAGAAAGTTTTTGAAAAAATTGGTTTACCTGACAACGTTTTTAAGACCGTTATTGCTTCCTCTGTTGAAGCAGAATATTTAATTAACTCTGAAGATGTTAGTGCCGTTACTTTTACTGGTAGTGTACCTGTGGGTGCAAAGGTGGCCAAGAATGCAACCGCTCAATTAAAAAAGATAGTATTGGAATTAGGAGGTAGCGATCCATTTATCGTTTGTGAAGATGCAGATATAGATAAAGCGTCAAGTGGGGCTGTAAAAGGACGTTTCATAAATTGTGGACAAAGTTGTATAGCATCCAAACGGTTTATTGTTGTTAAAAACGTAGCTTCTCAATTTATTGAAAAATTTGTTGAAAAGACAGAAAAGTTAAAGATTGGAGATCCTTTGTCGGATGAGACAGATATAGGACCATTGGTAAATTCTTCTTCACTAGAAAGTATAGACGAGATGGTAAAGAGATCCTTAAAAGAGGGCGCAGAATTGGTAACGGGTGGGCAACGCTTGAGTGAAAAAATTGGAGGACATGAAAAAGGATATTTCTACAAACCTACTATCTTAAAAAACGTTACTCCTAATATGGAGGTGGCACAAGAGGAAACATTTGGGCCAGTTGCACCCGTAATAGTGGTAGAAGATGAACAACAAGCATTGGAAATAGCAAATGATACAAAATTTGGCCTCGGAGCAAGCATTTGGACCCAAAATTTGGGGAAAGCCGAAAAGTACTCAAAATTACTGCAGGCAGGAATCGTTACGGTCAATAATGTCGTTGTATCAGATCCAAGAGTTCCATTTGGTGGGATTAAAAATAGTGGATTTGGCAGGGAATTATCTAAGCATGGAATGTTTGAATTTGTAAATATCAAGTCTATAAGATTCTATGATCAGTTAATACATCACCATTATGTGGAGTAAGAAGCAAAGTAACTGTTAAAGCGACCCTATTTCTGTGCTATCTTAGCTTTATTGAGGTAGCTAAGTTTGGCCATCTGGCCCTCGAATAATATTTTATGAATAGCTAACATTTTGACCATCAAGTGACTTGCCTGACCCTTTTTGATGTTTATTTTGAACCATATTAGGAATTTGCAATAACATCATAAAATTTCACAAAACAAGATACAATATGTCTTTTATATTCCAAAGCTGCAAATTTATCGAAATTGGTTTTATCCTGTTGGTTTAATGTTTTATTAGATTATCATATGGCTTAATGTTTTATTGAACGATGTCCGTTTTTGCCCTCAAATTTAGATAAGGTTTATGAATAAATCAAGCAAACATGCCTATTAGCGAAAGATCATGGATATCACAGATTTTATTGTGGTGAATCGTTAATCAAATTGAGCTTGATTGCTAAACAGTTCTCTCCAATTAGCAAAGATTTTTTTACTTCTTTTACATCGGTTATGAGGTAGATAATGAATATAGAAATGGTATATAAAGAGGAAAGACAAAATATCTTTTTTGCAAAAACTGGTATTGCAACATTTATTTTTATGGCGGCGATAATTTTTTTCCCATATCAAGTTTCGTATGCTCAACTGGATTCATCTAATGTCCTTCGCAGCAGTAGCGATAGTAGTATTAGCGGTGATGGTGATAATCAAACCAGTATGACTGCTTTGACAGATAATGAAAACTTATCAGCTGGATCCTTTTTGAGCATTGTAAATGACATAAATAATCTCTTAGAATCAAATTCATCAAATTCCATTTCAAATGGGACCACAAGTTCCCAGGCTGAAATACCATCATTTAACCTATTAGCTCTAGAGGAGATAACCATTCAAAACACTTCAATGTCTGTACCCGCACCAGTTAGGCATCCTGGTCAACCATCCCATGAAGTAGTTTTTGCCCTTCCTCTAAGGATTGACGGGAATATTTGGTCAGGCACAGTAACATTTACAGCAAGTAAACCGATAGAAGTCGAGGTTCTTCATACTTATGTACCTATAGAAAATCCAGATTCAACACATGCAGAGCCATATCATGCAGTTTTGCCTGGAAATAAGAGTATTGCGATAACTCACCTTCGACATTTAGTTGACGTCCCAATCGAAATTAATGGTACAGGGATAAGTTCAGGGACACTAAATTTCGCAGGTAATGCATTAGTATTTCACAAAACCAGCGGAGAGCCCTTCACAGTAACGTATACTATTGATGCTGTTGCAAAGGAACTAACTAAACTTAGAAAATAGATCAAGATGGACCTGTATCTTGTCAACTAGAAATTCTATCCTTAATTTCTTTTTTTATGAAATTATTAATTTAAAGACAATATATTGTCCAAATCTTTACATTCTTTAAATCTATACAGTTGAATAGATGTAGCAAGGCAATAAATCTAATATGGTGGTCACCTAGACTATTCACATGAATCGCAACAGCGAAAATTCAAGCAAGTCTAATAGTATTGAAGAGATAATTCTGGCAAACGGTTGCTTTTGGTGCACAGAAGCCGTTTTTAAGAGAGTTCGTGGAATCCTGTCTGTTGAACCTGGATATTCAGGGGGATTCGTAAAGGACCCGTCATATGACCAAGTTTGTACCGGCGAAACCGGTCACGCAGAAGCTATCCAAATACGATTTGATTCACAAATAATCTCCTTAGAAAAACTCCTTGAAATATTTTGGTATACTCACGATCCAACGACACTTAATAGACAGGGAAATGATATAGGAACACAATATAGATCTGCTATTTTTTATCAAACTGCAAAACAGAAAGATATCGCAATATCAGTGAAAGAAAATATTGAGAAAATGAAAGTATACTCTAATCCTGTTATCACTGAAATCACTCCATTCAAAAATTTTTATCCAGCTGAGCAGTATCATAAGGATTACTACGATAACAACAAGGATGTACCATACTGTAGTTATGTGATTGATCCAAAAGTACAAAAATTATTATCAAAATTTCAGGACAATGTGAAGCACGAATACCTGTAGGTTTGATGATTTACCTACTTTGAGTAAATCAGTCATTCAGACTTTTGACCAATATGCTATTACATTGATGAATATAATATTCAGATCCACAATATCGGAAAGTTATTCCATTTAAAAGAGCTTGCTTCTTCCCTATTGAATTTCTGAGTGGATAGAAGAATCCGTTCGTTTGTCCGTCTATATTATTTAAAATATACCATCACCATTTGGATTCTCACTTAAATACCTAGAGAATTAGGAACCAGATACATTTATGAATTCAGATTCTTTCGTTATAAGCAAGAATGAGTACCAGGGATGGCAAGCAGGACGATTATCTCTACGACATAGCTCAAATTCGCAAAATAATTGAAGGATCAGAAAATATTGTATTTTTTACAGGAGCGGGGATTTCAAGGGAAAGTGGAATTCCTACATTTAGAGATAAAGATGGATTGTGGAAAACGTATGACCCATCAAAACTTGCATCGCACTCTGCCTTCATTTCAAATCCAAAATTGGTTTGGGATTTCTTTTATTCACGGCAAAGACTGGTAGTCGAAGCCGATTGTAATAATGCTCATATAGCTATCGGGAAATTTGAAAAAATAAAACCAGAGCGGAGTTGGATTATAACTCAAAATATTGATAGATTACATCAACGTGCAGGTTCCCAAAATGTGATTGAACTACATGGAAACATTTTTGGAATAGTTTGTCTAGAATGCGGAAAAAGAGAACAGTACAATCATGCCAATTTTTTTAACAACTATAATGAAAATAAAATTCCAGTTTGTTCAGCATGTAATAGTATATTAAAGCCTGATGTAGTACTTTTTGAGGAACAATTACCTGTAGACGCGTGGGGACAGGCAGTCCAGTTATCAACAGAATGTGATGTAATGTTTGTTATTGGCTCATCATTAAATGTATCACCAGCCAATACTTTACCATATTATGCTATCAAAAACCACGCTGTGCTCATAGAGATAAATCTCAATGTTACTGAGATGACTTCAATAATGGATTTTTCTATTAGAGGAAACGCATCAAAGATTTTATCCAATATATTTGATCTTGGCTAATAATTGATTTATTCAAGAAGAGAGAGGATAATCAGATTTTAATAGATTGAATGTGAATTTCAAAATGTGTTTACGCTTGAGAAGTGACTGAGTACATGTAGATTCTATCACTTGGATGATCGTTCCTATCTATATGAATTCGAGAATATGTGAAAGCAAATTAGGCATTCCTCTTTGAGAAACATCATTATACTTTAAATATTATTATTACAAAATTTAAAACATTTGAAATGCATTTCTTTAAAACAGCCTTATGCTGAACTGCTTGCAAGTGAAAAAAAAACTATTGAAATCAGAAAATGGAACACTAACTTTCGAGGTCCCTTTTTAATACATGCCTCAAAAAATGTAAATATGGATGCATGCTCTGCTTTAGGTTTTGACGAAAACAAGTTAGTTAAGGGCGCAATTATTGGAAAAGCGTTCCTATATGATGTAATAAGGTACGCAACGATGGATGTTTTTTTGCGTGACCGGCATAAGCATTTCTTGATTGCACCAGACATAAAATCAAATCATTCATTTAAGAGGTATGGTTTCTTAGTAAAAGACCCTGTTAAATTCAGGGAAGAAATTCCATATTCCGGGAAATTAGGATTTTTTGAGGTCTCTGATTTGAATATTTTTTAGAAGCGAAAATTGCACTTAAGATTGATGATCTAAATAAACTCTGTTTTGTCTGACCAGGCGTGCCTAATTGTTATCTTGCCTTGTTTGTGGGATATATGTAGGTAACAAAGAAGAAAGCGAGTTAGTGAATGAGCGAATGAACCATTAAACTTTATCATTAGTTCTAAGGATGTTAAGGGCAGAGCCAGCACGAAACCACTTTAGTTGAGCCTCATTGTATGAATGTATTAGAGGTACTTGTTCTTGCGAGCCATCATTATGGTATATTATGGCCGTTACTACTCCTTTAGGTCTAAGATCTTGCAAATTAATTATGCTTATTTTATCATCTTCTCTTATTTTTTCATAATCAGAAGATTCAACAAATGTTAAGGCAAGAATCCCTTGTTTCTTTAGATTTGTTTCATGAATTCTTGCAAAACTTTTTGCAATTACAGCAGCACATCCTAAAAATCTGGGAGACATTGCTGCGTGCTCACGGCTGCTACCTTCGCCATAATTTTTATCACCGATAATTATCCATTTTAATCCATTCTGCTTATATTCTCTAGCAATATGGGAAAAAGTTTCAATGTTGTTATTTAAAAGATTCAATCCCTTACCTACTTCTCCCTCTCTAAATGCATTTACTGCACCTAGTAACAAATTGTCACTTAGTCTATCGAGGTGACCTCTGTACATTAACCAAGGACCTGCTGGCGAAATATGATCGGTTGTACATTTTCCCTTTGCCTTTGTCAATACCGGTAGCTTACTAAAGTCGTTTCCATCCCATTCTGAAAAGGGCTCTAATGCTTGAAGCCTTTGACTGTTCTTGTCAATTACCACTGCTAAGCTTTCTGGGTCCAGCGCAGGAGGGACATAAATATCCGCTGTATCTTTAAACCCATTATTGGGTACTTCGGAGGCTACTTTTGGGGGGTTTAGTTTGAATTTTGTACCGTCGCTTGCTACAAGCTCGTCCTCTAATGGATTAAAGGAAAGACGCCCACCTAGTGCAAGAGCAATCACAAGTTCTGGACTGCCAATAAAGTTCATGGTTTCCCTTCTGCCGTCATTTCTTCCTGGAAAGTTTCTGTTATAGGATGTGACTATGGTGTTTGGCTCCCCTTTTTTTATTTCCGGCCTGTTCCATTGTCCTATGCATGGTCCGCAAGCATTAGCTAATACATTAGCCCCAATATCTCTTAATAATTGAATTTGACCATCTCTTTCTATAGTTTCTCTTATCATTTCTGAGCCCGGTGTCACTTGAAGAGGGGATTTTGTCTTGATTCCTTTTTCTACCGCCTGCTTTGCGATATCGGCTGCACGAGACATGTCTTCGTATGAAGAATTTGTGCAACTTCCTATCAAAGAAACAGAGATGGTGTCTAAATAGTTGTTCTTTTGAATGTCTTGGGCCATTTTTGAGATGGGTCTAGCTAGATCAGGCGTATGTGGGCCAACAATGTAGGGTTCGAGTTCATCTAGGTTTATTTCGATAAGCTGATCAAAATATTTGGAGGCGTTTTCATGATTCTGGCTAATTTCTTCCTCAATTGACGGATCTTGTACAAGCAAGTCTTTATTTTTATTTGCAATATCTGCTAAGTCCTTTCTGCCAGTAGAAATCAAATAAGATTCCATTTTGGGGTCGTATGGAAATACAGAGCAAGTGGCACCAATCTCTGCTCCCATATTAGTGATTGTGGCCTTTCCTGTACAGCTTACATTTCTTGCCCCTGGTCCAAAGTATTCTATAATTGCGTTTGTTCCACCAGACACGGAAAGTTTTGAGGCAACGTATAGAATGATATCTTTAGGGGATGTCCAACCGTTTAGTTTTCCTGTTAAATATACGCCGATTCTTTTAGGATACAAAACCTCCCAAGGCAGCCCGGCCATAACTTCGGCAGCGTCTAGTCCACCTACCCCTATTGCGAGCATTCCAAGTCCTCCGGCATTTGGAGTATGTGAGTCTGTTCCAATCATTAAACCACCTGGAAAGGCGTAGTTTTCTAGGACAACCTGGTGAATTATCCCTGCACCAGGCTTCCAAAATCCAATTCCATATTTTCTACAGGCAGATTCTAAAAATTGATAGACTTCATTATTTTCGTAAATTGCTGCTTTAGTGTCAGATTCACTGCCCACCCTGGCTTGGATTAAATGATCGCAATGAACTGTGGTGGGAACTAAAACCTGTTTTATACCTGCCTGCATAAACTGAAGAATAGTTGTCTGTCCTGTAACGTCCTGAAGCGCAACTCTATCTGGATTTAACAAGATATATCCATTTCCAGGTGTCAAACCATTAAAAGTCATAAAATCAGTAGATTCATCAAGATGACCTATCAGGATTTTTTCTCCAAGGGTGAGCGGTTTATCTGAAACCTGTTTATATCTCTGAATATTTCTTTGTAGTTTTTCATATACTTTTGAAACCAAGTCTGTCTTGGTGGTTTTTCCTTTCAATTTCATAGAATTTTGATCTATTGACATACAGAAGACACGTACTTTAAAATGCACTTGCCAATATTTATCACTAATGCATTCGGCTGCTAATTCAGAAAAAGTCAAAAAATTGTAATTAATTATATGATTTCTGTTCATTAATATCTGGTTTACTAGTATTATGGAAATAATCTGGGATGATTATTTCGTAATTGTGAGAAATGATAGTTATTATGGTTCAAAATAAAATGATGATATCTATATTCAATCAAACAATTAAAATAAGTTATAGTTTAAACAAAAAGCCAGATGTTTTCAAGAATCTTGGTTGCATTTGATGGTTCGAAACCTTCAATGGATGCCGTTGAATCCGCTATGGAAATAGGCACTAAATACAATTCATCTTTGATCATTTTACACGTATTGGATAGTTACAAGTACCCATACTTACTTTCAAGTGTGATATTAGCCCCTACATACGGTTCTGACAAGTTAGAAAAGGAACGCGAAAAATTTGAGGAATTGATGAATTCACTTAGAGAAAAGTACAAATCAAATAAAAAGAAGATATTGATGCCTAGTAATGATAAAGTGATTTCGGAAGGAACTACTAATACTGCTACTTCAACCACCTCCACCTCCACCTCCACCTCTACTACCAACGCCCCTAGTAACACAGCTGATTCTAATCCTACTGATTCAACGGATTCAAGCTTTGAAACTGCTATTATTGAAGCCGAAACTTCAGCTGCATCAACCATAGTTGATTACGCCGAATCCAAAAACGTCGACTTGCTGGTAATTGGAAGCAAGGGCAGAACTGGTTTGAAGAAAATGCTAGTTGGAAGTACCGCTTCAGAAGTGGTGAAATATTCACATTGCCCTGTTCTTGTAGTAAGATAATATAGATAAAAAAATAGTCATTACAAGATTAACCTGCCTATCCTGCAAGTTATTTTTATTTATTTATTTACTTATTTATTTATAACATTAGTCGACATCGACAAATCCAATTGACCTATCTTTGTCCAGAGCCTGCATTATGTTCGATGTTTGAATCGACTTTTTAGATTTATTTGGAAGATGTATCTTGTATGTTGCTACTATTGCTAGATATTTTCAAAGGACATTTTGAATTAATACAAAACTCCCATTGGTATCTTTTGCCTTGATTATTACCACTAGCCGAGATAACGGGCCAGCTGCACTTTTCACACTTTTTTCCATTACTTTTTATTATACCTTTTTGCGGTAATGGGGAAGTAGCCAAGCATTTTACTGATGCATAATTCGTACAGCCTGCAAATCTTTTTTTGGATTTAATCGCCTTTTTAACTACTAAATTACCACTCTTACAAATGGGACAAGTACCCAGTGTGACAATAGTTATGGGTTTTCGCCATAAACTGGCTGTTTTATTGACTTCCAAGGCTGAGGAGATTTCTTGGCCTATTTTAGTTTCGTTGAGATTGAAAGACTGTATTGCTTGTTTAATTTGGTTGCGTGCTTTGTCGACTACTTGTACACTTGTAGTATTACCTGATTCAATTTGTTCTAGCTGTGTTTCCATTTCTCTTGTTAGATTCGTTGAAACAATGTTTGGTATGTATTGTTTCATAGAATTTAGGAGAGCTATTCCTATTTCTGTAGGTCTCAATCCTGATTTTTGGATCCCTGTATATTCTGCTTTGATTAGCTGTTCTTTTTGAACATTGGAATTTGAAGCACTCTCTGATGGTATCCTTGAATCCTTAGTAACAGATTGATTACTGGTATCAGAGGGTATAAAATTGGTTATATAATTTCTCTTAAAAAGAGTGCTAATTATTTCAGACCTGGTGGCTTTGGTACCTATTTTTTCCCTTTCCATTTTTTGTAACAGTGTCGATTGATTATATCTGGGAGGAGGCTGGGTATACTTCTCTAACAATGCTATTTTTACATTTTCCAAAATATCGTTTCTTTTTAGAAATGATAGCGAGTCTAAGACCACAAAGCCCGATAAATCAAAATAGGGTCTATAAAATTCAATCCATCCTTCAAATATAATTTTTTTCTCCTCTGACCTAAAAGTATACTTGTCTTTAACTGTTATTGTGACAGAAATTTGACTAGAAGAGGCCGCTTCTCCAAATGAAGAAAAGAATCTCCTGATTATGAGATCTAGTAGTTTTAATTCTGAATCTTCAAGATTTCGTTTTGGCTTTTGACCTGTTGGATAAATGGCTGGGTGAGCAGGATCAGTCTCCTTTCCTTCATTTGGTTTGAGGACTTTATTGGCTAGCAATTTTAAAGAGATTTCAGAATAAGCTAGAATTGATTTAGTTTTTTTGTTACCATACGAACTGTTCTGATGTAAATTATTGTCCATATTTGAAACTGCTTTAATGATTTTTTCATAATTAATGGATGGGGGTAACTTTTGGCTTGATGTTCTTGGATACGAAATAAGTGCAGCTAGATATAGTTTCTCAGCGATTGAAAGGGTGTAACTCGGAGTAAACCTAAATATCCTATAAGCTTCTTTTTGAAGGTCTCCAAGGTTAAAAGGAATAGGTGGTTTTATTGATGTTTTTTGAATATTGATGTCTGTTACTTTACCTAGTTGATTTTTACAAGAGTTGATTATATTTTCGGCAGTTAACTTTGAATCGATTCTTTGAGGATAATAATTAGTTTTGATGATTTGCGTATTTTTTTGAAAATCTGCTATAACATTCCAATAAGGTTCGAATATATGACTTTTAATTTCTTCTTCCATTTCTACAACAAATGCTAGAGTGGGACCCTGGACTCTTCCTATTGATAGTTGATGGTAACCCTTCTTGTTTTCTCCAACAGAATCTTTCTTATTAACGGAATTCGTAAGCGCTCTTGAAAGATTAATTCCATAAATAAAATCTATCATATGCCGGGATGTCCCTGCATCCTTTAGCTTTTCATTAGGGGATAACAAATTGTTAAATGATTGTATTATTTCTTCATCCGTAAGTGATGAAAATTTGGCTCTTTTAGATATAGAGTATTTGTTGTGACACGCGTGCTCTAGTATGTTGTATCCAATTACTTCACCTTCTTGGTCATAGTCGCAGGCATGAATAAAGCCTGCGGCATTTTTAGATATATCAGAAATCTCTCTTAATATTTTCTCAATCTTGAAAGCCAGAAATTTTGAGCTTGGTCCTTTACTTTTTAGTACAGATAATGGTAACCAAGTTGGGTAAAGGATTGGGAATACTTTTTTATTTCCTTTATTAGAGTCTGACAATCCGTACAAGTGCCCTAAAGCATGACAGATAATGTAATCTTGACCTTCCATTCCTCTAATGGTAGGAAATGATGTGGCAAAAGATGATCCTGATGGTGATGACGCTGACCTATCTTTTTTTTCTTGATCTATAGGTTTGTCTGAATGGTTTTTGCTGTGTTGGCGATGATAAATACTTAGCGCCTGTGCTATTCTTTTTGCAACAGATGGTTTCTCACATATGACAACTATGGACCTATTTGCGATAGAAAAAACACCAACCTACATAAATTATTAGGTTTCATTTCTTTTATGAATACCGGTTATTACTAGGTTGGTAAATAGAAAACATCTAATTATTCAGAAGGAAGATAATAACCTACCATATACATCATGAAATTTGATTTGTCTATCCCCACTTCCAAACCTTGGTAAGACCATTTCCCTCAGGATCTACTGTTTTTTTGTAGATGCCAAATAAATTATCAAATTGTGTGTAAATGGTGTCTGTTGAATTCGAGGAGATGCCTGCAGAACTAGTTGAATTTGTTTTGAAAGGTAAGTGGAAAACCATTACTCCGTTATTTGAGAAACTCCCATCCGGATTGTAGGTACCTATCGATTCAGATCTGTAGGTTATGACTTGACCAGATGCTGTCAGTATTATTGCTTGACCTTTAGAAGAAACAGTACCGTCAGTGTTCATTTTATCTACTGTTGTACCAATAGTTTGGGTTGGAGCTCCACCCATAGTGCTGTTGCCAGTATAGGTAACTTCAACAGATGGAATGGGATCAAGACTTAGTACTTTAATGTTTGTTGATTTCGTATTTTCGGTATAAAATGGATCACCAATTACATTTTCGTTATTCATCGTTAATAGACTAGAATTGGAACTGTTTGATGGTAAGGAACCAGTTTGACCAAAAGTGGATGATACAGTTGGAACCGACTCTATTATCATATGGGAGGCCAATGAAAAACTAGTAAAAGCAAGAAATAAAGCGATTTTTCCCGATAAAGTATATTTGATTTCTGGTAGGATCATCATAGAAAAATTCTAATGGGAAAATATAAAGGTTTAAGAACCATCAATTTATACTATTACAATATAGACCATAATATTATCACTAATGATAAATGAAGGTCCTAATTTAGGTAAATGCTGAATCCTAAGTAAATATATACTTTATGAAATAGATGTTGAATCACAATTAATTAACAAGGGTTTGCTTGCCCAATCTTTGATCCATTCTCTAACGATATTTGCACTGTGTTCAGCTTTTCTTCTTACAAATCCATCCAAATCATTTTTCGCAACGTTTATTAGCACTTCAATTGTCTCATAAGTTCTCTTATCTGGTATAGTATGAAATCTACCATCTTCATCCGCTAGTGCTGAACATGCATTTATTTTTATCTTTCGTCTGTCATCTCTTAAGAGTTCCTTTAGTCGGTTAAACACCGCTTGGTTCATATCGCTAGTTTCTGCGCTTGATATATCATTTTTGTTAACCAAAAACTTGGCTAAATTTAACGTAGCTTTTGCTCTCACAAAGTAGTCCTTTGAGTCAAGTGTATTTTCCAGAATAAAATGAGCTATCTCAATGTGTATCTTGCCATCTCTTTCCATTGTTAACTCTTTTAGTCCTTCCAAAGCCCCAGTGGCTAAAACACTTTGAAAAGTATTTGTTCCTTCGACAAGGTTTTTTAGAAGGGAAATTATTAGGATCTTATTTTCTACTTTCTCCATCTCCTTACTACTTTTTCCTAAAGCCGTAGCGGCCGATGATCTTACAAAATTACTTTCGACATTAGATTCGTAAATCAATTCTTCAAGAAAACTAATTGATTCAATTCTTTCAAATTTCCCGATATTTCTTATGATTGCTTTTTTGGTCTCTGATCGTAAAGCATCAAAGGTTAATTTGTTATTTAGTATTGAAAGTAAAGACTGATATGAATTATCAGATTTTTCATAATCATTTTTATCATAAAAAGAACCAATTGCATTAGCCGCCTCAACGGCTACTCCATAAAATTTGTCTTGAACAATTGCATCGGATATCACTCTAATTCCATCGATTGATTTTAGTTTCTTAAGATATCTTAAAGCGGTAATTCTTTCTATGATGGTTTCTCCATATTTCATCTGATTATATAGCAATTTCCTTAATTGAAAGTCTCTGGTTTCATTTACTACTTTAACGGATCTTATCTCTTTTAGAATCTTAAACTCTGGATCAATGGATATATATTCAATATTCGAATCGATATCTATATTAACAAAAGACTCTGAATCCTTGTTGTCCACATTCATTAAATGTACCCAGTGGCTTTTTTGTCCAGATTTATCCACAATGCTTATTTTAAACTCCAACTGAAATTGGTAATAATTGGATAAATCTTCAACTCTTTCATCATAATTTTTTTGTTGAATTTTAATTTTTAGCTTTTGGGTGTTTTTAACATTCTTGGTTAAATTATTATGTTCTAACGTGTACTCGATCTTCAATTTAGGGTGACCTTTTCTGTAAATCCATTGATCGAAAAATGATGTCATTTCTCTACCAGAGACTTCCTCAAGCACTTTTAATAGGTCAAGTGATTCAGCCGATCTATTCTGATATTTTTCTAAATAGACTTTAAGTGATTTTCTAAAATTATGCTCTCCTATATAATTTCGAATCATATGGAGGATGAATCCTGATTTTTCATATGAATGGGCATCGAACAAATCATCTACATGCTTATATACATTAGTAACAATTGGCCTATTATAGAGTTTATTTGATTCTTCAAAATAGATATCTGTGGCTTCTATCAGGTTGTAGTGAAATTCATCTTTTCCCCGAGAATTTTCCCAATACAAAGATTCACAATATGTAGCAAACCCTTCATTTAACCAGATGTGAGGCCAGTCCTTGCATGTAACCATATCTCCAAACCATTGATGTGCAAGCTCATGAACCACCAAAAAAATATCATTTCTATAATCTTTAGATGCTTGCTTGTCATGCAAAACTCTTCTGGTTAGGGTAGTACATGTGGTATTTTCCATACCTCCAAACTCAAAATTATCGACTGCTGTTTGAGAGTATTTTTGAAATGGATAATTTGTATCGAAATATTCTTCGAAGAATTTTAGCATTTGCGAAGTCTCAGAAAAAGTTAACATGGCATCTTCTTCTTTAATTTCTTCTGGCCAGTAATAGTTGAGCGAAACATCTCTATATTTTGATTCATACTTTGAGAAGGTGCCTATAACAACTGACACAAGATAGGAAGGAAGAGGTTTCTTTTCAACATACCTCCAAACTATGAATTCATCTTTTCTAACTTTTGATTGTAATATTCCATTTGAAATTACCATATATCCTTGTGGTGCAGAAATTTCGATATCCAGAGTAAATTTGACTTGAGGTGTATCAATAGATGGAAACCAGGAGCGTGATTCAGTTGCTTCACCTTGTGTCCATGCTTGGTATGATGGAGATCGTTTACCTTGATCACCCTTTGTAATAAAGTGAAAACCAGTTTTTGGAGAATCGAATTTTTCCTTGCCGTCAATGATTGTAAAACCTGCAGAATATGAAATTTCAATATCGACTGTGCTTCCGGCTCTAAATTGATCTGAAAATTCAATAATAACTTGCTTGTTATCAACGCATCTAAATTTCGAAATATTTATCGACTGTGAGTGTACCTTTGTAACTTTTAAATCAGAAATATCTAACATGATTTCTGATAAATCTTTAAATGCTCTTATCCTCATTCGCTGTTCGCAATCAATAAGGATCTTGTTCACAAGATCTGGCTTTATCTTTAATGACATATGCTCAATCGTATAGGATAAGAATGGAGTAGTGTGGATTTTACTTCCAGGAAAAACAAACCTTTTTTTTTCTGTCTTTGTTTTTTCCATTTTGATTGAATTTCTGTTAAATTGTATCATGTCGTTTTACTTTTATCATTTACCCATAAGCGCTTATTCAAACATAAGTCTATTGAAAATAGAATAGAATTAGAATCATGAAAATGTAAATCCTCTGATGCTTACTGGATTGACTTTTCTGCCTTGGGTTTTAGTCTTCCCAACTCTAGGATTTTCATTCTTTTGAATTTCTATACATAAATATTTCAATAACTTTTAGATGAAATTTTTGATGCAAGAGGCTAGCATAGGAGCACTTGATTTTTAAATGATTATTTAGTGATTAACTAGTGCTAAACTTTTTTGATTTAGCAAATAATGGGCTTCCTTATCCACTTACAAAGGATATTCTTGTTCTGTATAAGCAGGTTGCTAGGCAATATCTGGATACAGATTTACTTGAATCCATTCAGAGTTTAGTGCCTGTCAATATTAAAAATGAATTTGATAAAAGGATGAGTGGAAAGATAGACTTGATGATGCCTATGCAATTACTGCTCAATTGGTTTAAACATGATTTCATGAAATGGATGGATAAGAGTCCCGTATGTCCGTCATGCAACTTATCATTGAATATTAGATATGTTAAAGGTAATTCTTGGATAGTAAGAAGTGTCGAATATCATACATGCCATCAATGTTCTTTTACAATAGTGTTTCCTCGATATGGTGAGATAGAAAATATAACATTTAATCGAATCGGCAGATGTAGTGAATGGTCCTTTCTATTTGGAGCTATTCTCAGTTCTTTATCGATACAATCAAGAATAGTTCATGATTTTCTAGATCATTGTTGGAACGAAGCTCTAATTGAGGGAAATTGGATTCACGTAGATTCAACTCTTGAATATCCTATTTCAATCAATAATCCTCATTATTATGAAAAAAATTGGAATAAAAAGTATCAATATGTGCTTGCGTTTTCAAATGCTGACATAACAGATGTAACAAAAAATTATTCTTTTGATTGGAAAACTATACTAGAAAAGAGAAAGAAGCGAAAGAATAGCAGTATGTCTAGAATAGTAGATTATTATAAAAAAATATAATCTTATTCCTTATTCATCCCTTTACGCTGACATCAAGTCGAATCCAGATTTCAATAAATTATGATGATACTATGGGTCGTATTACATTTTAGGATAAAGATCTGAAGTTAAGGATCGAGTCTTGTTTCTACCATTGAATATATTGTTAGATTAGATTAAGTTCACCTTTGGACCCAGTTAGATGTTTATTCTTTATTCTTGATTACAAGATTTTTTGATACTGCGCCTATAGTTTACTTGTTCATTTATGTATTATGGCTTTTGATAGAAAAACCAACTGATAAAAATTACTTAAGGATTTTCTGTCGTCTTCTCTTCATCCATGTCTTATTTTTTACGATTGTTTTGATTTTTACTAATATTTTTTTGATTGTTTTTATTAGTGGTCTCACTCTCTCATTTTTGCTTTCTTCTATTTGCATTAAGAAATTCTTCTAGTCTTTCTAGCGTTTCAGAATGTAAGTGATGCTCTATGCCCTCCGCATCTGAGTTTGCAATATCCTCTCTTACGCCTATAAACGTGAAGAACTCTGTCAATAATTCGTGCTTTCTCCTGATATTTTGGGCAACATTTGTTCCTTGTTGGGTTAATCGTATACCTCTATATTTTTCATATTCTAAATACCCTGTGGTATTTAACCTTCTCATCATCTTGGTAACGCTAGGAGCCGAGACATTCAAACATTCGGTAATATCTACGCTTGTGGCATATCCTTTTTGTAGAACTAATTCATAAATAATCTCAAGATAGTCTTCCATCCTATCTGTACGTTCCTTTCTCTGTGAACTATTGACCTTTTTAATAGAGTCAATTATTGTGTTTTCTCCAAAAGTTGAAGTATTATTTGACAACTGTATAGTTCACCTAGTTAGTTATATAGAAACCAAGCTTTGATAAAAAACTTTGCAAGACTAACATATTACACCAGCAATCCCGTAATATACATTATTAACAATCCGATGATAAATCCGGCTATTATAGCCGCACTAGGATTTTTCTCGTAGACAGATAATGAATTCACTCCGGATTTAACTGATTTTTCCCAAAAAGCCCTGCTTTCGGTGTTGTTAATCTTGCTACTTTGCTTAATTGATTTACTCATCCATACTGCGAGGGCGTAAACAACCTGAAATATTGCACCTGCTCCAACCGATAAGAATATGATTGAGGCTAACGGCGAATATACAAATCCACCGATCCAAGTACCTAAAATGGTAGGAACCCCTGCAATCAGTCCCATTGCAATTAATCGTCTTATCATTAATCTTCCTGTTTTTGCTAGGGGGGCAACGATGGCCAGCCCTTCTGTTGTATTGTGTATTGTAAACCCTATGATCAAAAAGGTGCTTAGTGCAATTTCGCCGAGTAACACTGCTGCTCCTATGGCTAGGCCCTCACCGAAATTGTGTAAGCCAATTCCTATTGCAACCATTAGCGATAGAGTAAGAGGCTTGATGATATCACGCTTATCAATAAATTGGGCCAGCTGTTCCTCTTTTTTCTTCGTCTTCTCCTCATCTACCTCCTCCTGTTCCCCTTGTGTTATATCTGAGATATCATTAGAAAGCTGATTTGGCAGGTATATTGATGCAAGCCTTGTTTTCGATATAGGTTTGTCAGAAGACTCTAATGAATTATTTTGAGTCTCTATTTGTCTTGTCGCAATGTCCTTCCCCGCCTTTTCGTTTTCATATTCATAGGATAATTTTGACTCTGCTCTCTTGCCGAAATACTCAGAGAGATAAAATAATCCAAGGAACGTCGCTATGATAATAACTGGTATTAAAAGTTGACCATTAAAAATCGCAGCTAAATTGTTCGCAGCAATTTCATTACTTTCTAAGAATGCATCAATCCCCAAGAATACCAACAAACCTGCGGTTAAACTCAAAAAGAAATTGTATTGATTTCTTGTTATTTTCCTCATAAACGGATACCATGCAAGTCCAATTAGGTACTGGTATCACACCTACAAATATTCCCAACATGGCAAATACTGAGAACTGGTTAATGTTAGGGATTGGAGCTGGAGCAGCAGCCTCGATGACCTTGCTAAATCTTGTTCCATCAGAAGTGGTTATGCCTACTTCATAAGGTTCTGCTGTGTTCCAAAAAAAGGGTATTATGACTTTAGCTTCTGAAAGCCTTGGTAATACTTGGGAAGGTTCGATTGCCGCAGATTGTATCCTATCATTAATGTCTGCTTGGGAAATCGTAACTTGCTCGGGACCCGTATTACGGATAAAAGCTACCACTTGATTTTCATGAAACTCTACTTTTTCTATAGTTACTTCTGGTAGGGGAACACCCGTGTTTATCAAGTTTTGACCATACGGACTAGAAAGAAAATAAATCATACCAGCCAGAATGATTAGAGGTGTAATGGCTAGGAACAAGGATGTAATTTTTTTTCTTTTTCCTTTGGTCGCTTTTGTGTTTGCATTAGCTGGGTTGATACCAATAGTAGTTAGCTCTTTTGTATCTCCAATATCTGGTTTCTTTTCGCCCTGTCCACTAATATTGTCAAAAGTGTTGGCAAATATTTTATTTTCCTTATTCATACCTAATTCTTTATCCTTATCTGCTTTTTCTAAATTCTTATCTTTCATTCTCAGGTCGCTCCTTGGCTAAAGTTTGAATCGTCCTGATAGTAAGAAATTAAAGCACTTGGATTGTTTGGGTGCTGTTGGCTGTTGCTGTCATGAAGTGAGTTGTTACTAACCTTATAGGATGAATGATTATACACTATCTTACTATTTTCAAAGTCAATATCATTTCCAACGGTCTGACTTGAATCTGCTAAGACATAAGATTGATTCCCAGAAACGGATATGTTATTTGGGTTTTTTGAACTGTTGCTACTTAGATCAGTCGCATTTTTATCGTCTTGACCATTCTCTATCACTTTGAATATACCCATCCACCCCTTTTCCGCAAATTCTGTTTTATGAGCATGGAACATGTAATTTCCTGGATATTTATACTTGAATTCTAAAATGCCTCTTTCTCCTTGACTCATAGTTACAATGTCATTGAGCTCAACAGGAGTTTGACTAGTTCCACTTGGATAAAAGTCAAACATGTTAGCGTGCAAGTGGAAGTTGTTTATAGGATCAAACTCTAACATATTGACTAGATAAATTCTTGTTAGTTCATCCTTATTGATCTCTATTGGATTATGCATATAGAAATAAGGGATCCCATTTACAGTGTAAAAATTATTTTCTGTGTCAAAGTCGGTATCATATCCATTCATGACCATGACCATTTCATCTGCTTGCGGCCTTGGAGTCTTTGGATCAATAATCATCACACCATAGAGTCCATGTGTTATGTGTTCTTCAAGCGGTGTCATGTGACAGTGGTATGGATAAACACCATATGGTTCGGCAGTAAATTCATAGGTGAACTTGCCCTTTGGTCCAATCATTTCAAAAACCCCATCCACCTCTGCTGGGTGGATTCCGTGAGTGTGTATTGAATGAGGTTTTGAACCGTTATTAATGAAATTGATTTTTATCTTGTCACCTTCGGTAGCTCGAATTGTCGGACCAGGTATCGTGCCATTGTACGTCCATACATTGTAAAAAACCCCTGGTGACACTTCTTTTATTTCTGAATCCGAAGCAACCAGTGTGTATTCTCTTAGGGCGGTTCCATTTGAATATTCTGAAACCTGTCCATAGTTGAATTCACGTAAATATTGATTAGGATCTACTACTGCATTTTTTGAGTCGCCAGGAATAGAAATAGGATCTAGTATATCTCCAGTCGATCGAAATACGGGATAGCCTGGTGTATGGCTTCCAACCATTTTTCTATTGTCGGTTGAGTTTTGAGCATGGGTATCAAAAGATGGGTTTAACGGGTTAAGTATGTAGGTAGACATTATCAAAGCTACCGTAACAACCAATACAATTGAAAAAATGGGCAGCACTAACCGCCTGAAATTTTGCATAATCTATATTACTTAACTAGGTTAATAAATGTTAGCCAAGGTTAAGTTTTAAAGTTTAGATGTACGATATACAAATCAATATCCACGACAAATTATCCGTACCATCAAAATCAGATGGGAAATACCATCGTGATACTGCTTTAAGGCTTTATTTCTACTTAGATACCAAAGAATTGCTATCATGTTAATCGGAAATTTGCAGTAGGAGTTAGAACTCAAGAATAGCCCAAAACCCAGCATCAGAGTATCTCATGCTCAATCAATGCTTATTTGTTAAGACAACTACTACTCAAAATTAATTTCATATTTCCTATAGGACTAATAAAAAATATCATGTTTAGATTATTTCAGGCCGGCTCAATTTCTCTAATACTAAGATTCTTAAAGTCAAATGCAATGTTGTCAGCTCTAAAACTTGCGATTGGTCCTGAATTAGTTATTACGTAGTCCTTAGCCTTATTGCAATTTGCACTGCTAAATTCTTCATCAGAACTGTTGGCAAACCAACCGCCTTCATCAGTAACTTCGTTTACCTTTTTCCATACATTATCATTATTATCATCAATATATGATTCCATTTTTACACTGGTATCATTATTAAAGTTGTACATTATCGTCTTCCAGCCGATCCATCTATCTAATAATGTATTCTCAGTTGCCTTAGCGGAACCTTTAGAATCGGTGTATCCGCCAGTATGCCAAATTTCTTTTTTCCAAGATGCTTCCATGTTTACCACATCTATTCCTCCATTTAATGCGGTTCCTTCACAAGGATTCTGACTGTTATGTGATCCTCCACGTGCACGCCACGTCAAATCAGGAGCGAGAGATTCCAAATCCCCACTAGCAATTCCTTCTCTATCTTCTTGATTGGTATCATAAACCGACCTAATCTTGATATAGCCTGTCATCTCAATATTTTTCCAGGGTTGTATACTGTCTGGAGTATCGACGTTCATTCTAATCTGAGTATCATTGATTGACCAAGATAAACCATCTTCTACATTCTTTACTATGGGAACATCTGATGTAATTGAGAAGGATTTGTCATTTAAAGGATCTTCCATGTCAATAAACCACTCTCTTCCATTTTTTGCAGTGGGATAAATTTCATTAACCCCAAAAATGTCTTTGCCTTCAGGAGTAATTACTTCTTGGGGCCTTGGCTCTGGCTCTGGTTGCTTTTCTCGCAATACGACTATCTCATAGTAATAGTAATATATTAGAATAATCGTTATAATTATCAAACCTACTATTGCCAGGTGAGGTTTAGTAATAATCAACCTATAATTTGTTATTTTGAACCATTTTTAAACTTTGGTGCTTTACATTTATTTAAAAGTAAAGGACTAATTCTGAAATGAAGGCTGATTTGATCTTCTCCTTTATTCTTTGGTTCTAAGTAAGAAAAGACTTTAATTGTGTATTATTTCTATATCTAGTTAATTAGGTACTTCTAAGCTAACTTCTTAACTTAATTAATAAACCTAATTGTATATTAATTATAAGTGTCTTATCTAAATGTCCTAAATGATTCTTAATGATGGATATAATAAAATGAAATCTGAAGCCTTCTTACAATCCGATCCAAAAAGAAAAATATTGTATTTTCTTAAGGTCATGAGACAAGCGGGATTATTAGACTTGTCAAAAGCTATGAAGATTTCTAGAATGGCTGTACACAAGCATTTGAGTGATTTACAAGATAGAGGTTTGGTCGAAAGTATTGAAATTCGAAACGGTGTGGGCAGACCCATAATGCAATACTCATTAACGGGTTCTGGAAAAACTGCATTTCCAAAATCATACGGTGAAATAGCAACACATGCTTTGAACTATATTGAAAAAAAAATTGGGAAGGATGCAGTGGAGTCGGTATTACGAGAACGTCAAAAGGAACTATTTGAAAAATATAGTATCCGTATGAAGGGTATGGAATTTAATGAAAAGATAAGAGAGTTAGCAAAAATTAGGGATGAAGAAGGCTATATTGCCGAATCCAAAAAGGACAGAAAAGGCAATTCTCATACTCTCCTGGAGTATAATTGTCCCATAATAATGATAGCAGAAAAGCATTGGGAGGCTTGCTCTATTGAAACCGAATTGTTCGAACATGTTTTAGATGCTAAAGTAGAAGTTACTCATAGAGCAGCAAAAGGAGATTCTATTTGTAAATTCTTGATTAAAGAAAAGGCTGAATTCATTTAGTGCTCTATGGTTGTTTGTATTTACCAATATAAGATCTTAAAGTCATAATTTATATAATTTGTAAACTCTTATATTTATAAATTACTATTACGAATAATATGTGTGGATAAAACAAGTAATATTTTTATTTTTACAAGTACTACAGGAGGTATTTTCTAAATATGACATTAAAGGTCCTCGGTGTTGGATTTAGTATGAGGCAAGATTCTTTTAGTACAGAAACATTGAAGATTATATTAAATAAAGTTAACAAAATTGGTGGAGATACAAGATTATTGAATCTCTATTCAAATCCTTTACCCATGTATGCTGCTGAATACGATGAAAAAATAAGCGGCATTAGGCATGCCTTTGAATTAGTTAACTGGGCTGATGCTATAATCCTTGCAACACCAGACTACCATGGTTCAATGGCAGGATCCCTAAAAAACTTTTTAGATTACTTTTGGGCAGAGTTTGCCGGAAAGACATTTGGGTACATCTGTTCTTCGCATGAAAAGGGCCTGACTGTAATGGATCAGATGAGAACTGCTATAAGGCAATGTTATGGTTGGAGTTTACCTTATGGAATATCGATAAACTCAACCCAAGATTTTAATAATGACCGTGAAATCATAAACGCTCGATTGCTAGGCAGACTTGATAGCTTTGCAAGAGATTTGGTAGTATATGGTAGCTTAATTGGTAATCAATTTAAAAAGGATTTGAATTCAACGATACAAAATTCATATGCAGTACACTACAGAAAATAATGATGGAGCATTAAACCATACAATCATGACAATAAGATACCTGGATTTTATTTCTCATTAAAATATCAAGACGATCCATAACCTTCAATAATTATTTAATCAAACAGTCACGATTGAATTTGGTTTTGGTTCTAAAGTATCCACTTATGCTAAAATATGAACTACTTTAACCTTTTGCTATATAAAACCATGAAAACAATGGTAACAGCAAAAATTCATTATGGCCTTAGAGTTTTTTTTAGTAGCAAAATACCGACGTAATAAGGGATGTTAAAAAATGCAGCCAATGCTGCGATCTCAGTTCCAAAGAATTGTTGGGCAAACACTACTATCAAAATATTGTTAACATATATCATTGAAATGATAGTTGATATTCTATCATCCTTTGATAAACCCATTAGCCTCGAGAGGCCATATCCTGCCAATCCATAACAACTAAATAGGATGAACGCTAAAACGATGTTTTCTATGGTTATAGTGGAACTAGAAAAAAAGAAATAAGAATATTTAGCAAAAATTCCCAGATTAATCAAGAAAATGAAAACAAGCGAAAGGTTTAGCGATTGTTTATGGATCTGCTCTGTAAGGTGAGGTGAAATTTTTTTTAAGAGCTGACTTGCTATCAACGGTAAAATTAATGCTACCAAAAGAAGTACTATCATGTCGAAAATAGGAATTGCAAAGTTGCTGCTAAAAAAAAGAAATATCAAAATAGGTAATATAAATGGGACCGCCAATGAAGTGGTTATTATTAAACCAACTACTATTGGTAATCTCCCACCAACAAAGTTTACAACAAATGGTGATCCAAGTCCTGTAGAGATGGATGATAATAAAAACACTGACAACATTAAACTTGCACTTACAGGAATAATAGTAACTGAAATCAGGTTCATAATTACGTATATTCCGACCGGAATTATTACCAGTTTTGCTATAGTAAGAATAATCAGATTCTTAGGATGGGAAAACACTGTATAAAGTTCTGACAGATTCATATTGACTAGATTAAACAAAAGTAAAAGACCAAGCCATAATAATAAATATGGTTCTATAAGAATTCCTACATTTGGGAATAATAGACCTATTGCTGACGAAGATAAAACAGTTAAAACTAGGTAATAAAAAATGTGATTAGAATTCAGTATGGGCATATTTTAGTCCTGCCATATCGTCATCAAATTCGTTGGTATTATAGAATAAAAATAGAGATTGCAATTCTTTGGAGCAATTTTTACTGCTTTTGAAAGTTTCTTTTAATATTTCGATAGTTAATATAGTACGGATCAATTTTTGCAATTATTACCAATTCTCACATCTTGATGTCTTAGGTTTTTTGTTGAATCGTCTATTTTGAGTCGCATGATTTTTTTTAATAAGAACTAAACTCGTTTTCTAATCAACAACTCTGTTAATACTATAGTAATTTTAAATGTCCAGTCAGTTTATCCAGTTTAGATGAATAATCCGGTCCAAATCCGCAACATGTCATAGTGTTAGGTTCAATTTGTGTTTTTCCAGCGTCCCTGATCACCGTAGTTATAATATTATATGCTTGAGCCTTTTTTATAATATCAATTAATTCCTTTTCTGATTGAATCTTTAGGACTGCTTTTTTTTGGCCACCGTAGTTAAACCAAGAGGCTACATGGTCCGGATTTTGCCACACAACCGAACTGCAGGCGTGACCGACTTGGCCAGCAATTTTTCCGACGCCCATTCCAAGATCTTTTCTTACAACCACAACGTATTTTATGTCGTCATTGCTGTTCAATACTCTAAAAATGAGAGTGAATTATATAAATTAAACAACCTGATAGAAATGAATTATCCTTGAAGTTACACCATCCTATTAATCTAATTCAAATCATATGCTTTTCTCTAGAGCACCTCTGATATAGAGTTGCATTAACTGTTCTCCTCCTTAGTTATTGCCATATCTATAAAGTATTACATCAGGTTACCATTAGCACATTTGTCATTTTCACTTCAATTTTCCAGTAAGTATCATAAAAGGATTTCACCTTCAAAAGATTGTTACTACTGTTTAGGTTTAATATAACTACTTGTTTAAATTATTCATAATCGCTAACCAAGCAATTGGTCAAAGACGAATTTATATTCTTATTCATTCATCTCCCTTGAAGCCATCCGACGCCATTTTCTTTCTCATTATGAAGCTTATCCTACCGTTAGATTCTAAACGAGCATATTTAATTTCTCTTACATCTTCTACTCCCTTCAATCTCATTTCTGCCTCAAATTCTGTAATATCCATTTTAGCTTTTTTTAGGCCATCAGCGACTATCGATCCATGTTCTACTAATAGGATTGGTTTAGGTTCTAAAGAATCTCTAAATCGCCTGCTTTTTAGAGTGAGATAGTCTATTACTTTAAAGAAAATTACTGCAATTATAACGGCAGCCATCGCTTGGGTGATGGATATTTCTTTATAAAGCATAGGATCGCCAATTGCTGAGCCTAGTCCCACAACGATTAGCAATCCAAACGGAGACAACTGGCCAATTCCCTTACCACCAAGCCATTTTACTATAACAAAAACCAATGTTGCGATTATTGCGGTCCTAACAACTACTGATAAAATAGTAGATGGATCTGTTGCTATGGCATTATGTATCAAATCGTACGGAAAGGGCCTGGATTCCACAACCTGTCCACCGCTACTACCACTACCACTACCACCACTACCAGAAGTCCGTGATTCAGATGCCATCTGCGACGATACATTGCTTAATGTTAATTGTTCCGAAATGCCATTACTATGTGTACCGCTGTTACTGTTGTTTAGTTCTAACTTGGATAGTTCTGGATTCTCCCTACTTATTTTCTCATAGAACAATGAGTTTTGCTCCAGTACCGAGTTTAGTGTAACTGAAATAAGATTTATCTGATAAACAATATATCCAAAAATAACTATCGTTATGGCAAGAACTATGAGTGTAATTATCTCTCTTTTTGAATTATTTATCAATCTATAAATTTGATACGCTGGCAGATATGTTAATGTTAATATCTACAATCAATTGCAAGATTTAATATGAACAGAAATTATTAATAATTGATTATTGGCTGTCAAAATGATTTGGTTGTCGATTTCAACCTTGATTCCACTTTGACAATATTCTATACAACTAACGGGTAGTTTCGAATTTGTCATGTAAATGCCATTTAATTACAGATTTCATTTGTAGGAATTCAACATGTATATCTGCTAATATTTTTACTAACACTCACTCACATTACTTATATTCAGTTGGCTACTTACAATTTTTTTATGAACGTTTAGCCATGGTGAAATCACAAAATTCATTGCAACATAGTTTATTCATAAATTTTTTCCTTTGAAAAAAGGAATTATAAAAATAAATGTTTTGTAAAGAAGTTCAGATACTATTTGTCTAAAACTTGGTTTCTTATAACCTTTGTAGATTAAGATTTTACAGATGCAAGATATCAAACCCCTCGGAATTACCTTCGTATCTGAAAATTTTTCTAATTCTATTGATTCATTCTGGATCATAATTAAACCTGAAATCCTGATAAATCCTTTCGACTTTATTAGCGTAGAAAATGTTCAAAACACTAAAACTATTGGAATTGTTAAAGAACTAAAAAGGATCTATTTAGATCTAGAATCTATTGCTAAAAATCAATATTCTTCTCTGCTGAATCTTAACATGAACACAGATGAAAAACTTGGATATGGCCTGACTGTGGCAAAGATTGAAGTGATTGCTAACCGTCAATTCGTCGCCAGCGGTCAAGAGGAATATTTTTCAAATGATTCAAGCCATAGCAAAAAGCCTGTAAAGTCAAAAAATTTGAGCATCAACATGCCAGTTCAGGAAGGTAAACTCGTTACCTTTGCTACTATCGAGGAGGTCATTTCATCTCTTGGAATTCCAGAAATGGAACATCCCATCCCTTCGGGTGTAATTTCGATGACTAACGACAGTAAAATCCCCATAGATCTAGATGTAACGTATGTTTTTGGACCTGATACCACTCACGTTAACGCCACTGGAATTTCAGGAAACATGAAGACTAGTTACCTTTTATTTTTATTACAAGTTCTTCACCAAAAACTATCGGACGAAGGTATTTCTATAATCTTATTCAATACTAAAGAAAAAGATCTATTGTATTTAGATAAGGAAAGAGATGAAGATTATACACTCGAGGATAAACAAGTACTAGACCTGCTTGGGTTGAACTTGACTCCATTTAGTAATGTAAAATATTTTCTTCCAAGAGGAAAAGACGGTAAACCAAATTCGGCACATATTCCAGACAAAAACTATATGACATATTCTTTTGAATTACCCGATGTTTATGATCGATTGGAATTGTTATTTTCCTCTGAAACAACACTTGATCCACAGCATAATATTTCATCAATCTTAAATTACATTTATGAATTTTGGCCAAACTTGAGCCAAGGTGGCAATGACAAGAGAAATTCTGACAAGATTGAAACTTGGACAGACTTGATCAACTTTACTGATTACCCAGAAGAGATTGTTACCCATAAAACAACACTGTTAAAGTTTCAAGGGATGATCCAAAGATACCGAAAACCATTTACTCTATTTGTAGATAAGAAGGTAACAAGTACGTATCTTGGCAAGGAAATTAAGAAAATGAAAAGAAATGAAGTTTTTGTAATAGATATAGCTAGGCTTTCAACGTTAGACGAACAAGCATTCGTAGTTGGAGATGTAATGAGAACTATAAACGAGATGTACTCTGTTGGTCATGTAAATAATCATGACGACGATTTTGATGGGGCTGATGCTGAAATTGATCATGAAAAGGAGAATACAATAACAAATACGGCAAAAAAACCAAAATATATTGTGATCTTTATTGACGAAGTTAATAGATTTTTGCCAAGGGGAGAATCTGGTAGTACGGGTCTTGGAGTTTCAATGTCTAATCGTTCAGCAGTTGCAGAAGAATTGTTAAAGACCTTGATTACAGGCAAGTCCAGGCACTGCATTCTATTCTCTGCACAACAATTCAAGAGCCAAATTGATCCAAGCATTAACGAAAATACTGGTTTACATGTTATTACCAAATTGGGTCTGTCCGAACTTTCATCAAATTCTTATTCGATGGTAGACGACACTACCAAATCTGTTATTAGCAAACTACACAAAGGTGAATTTATCTTGGTACATCCTGCATTTAGGCATCCTATCAAAATTACTATTCCCAAACCCACATTCAAAAGACCATGATCTTGACATGGGATTATTATACACTTTTACTGATGGTAATTATACGATATAATATGAAATGATATGATATGATAAGTATACTTGTAAGCGTCAACTAATTTGAATAATATGGTGCTCATATCCTTTTTTGTTAAAGTATTTAACGTTAGCTTTCAAACTATTTAATAAGATAATATTATGAGATTTGTTCAAATATCTGACCTACATATTGGTGGTTTATTTAAAAAAGATACTTTTGATACTTTGGTTGATGAGGTTAATAATGATCTAAAACCCGATGTCATAATTATATCTGGAGATTTAACAGATGATGGACTATTCTTTCAGTTCGAACAGGCACAGCAAGAAATAAAAAAATTTTCGTGCAAGAATTTAATAATATTCCCAGGGAACCATGATTATAGACATACCGGCTATCTTTTATTTAGACAATTCTTCCCTGTTTCTGCACCAAGCGGTTCGAGAGTTTACAAATATATTGATCCAAAGAACAAGAACCAAACAGTAATAGTTACTACAGTTGGAACCTCAAGGGCAGATAGAGATGAGGGTGAAGTCGGATATAGACAAAACCTTTGGTTAAACAAAATTCTAAAAAAATATAACATTTCAAGACATACTACCGATAAGCACCAGAAGGCGCACCAACAACAGCAACAACAGCAACAACAGCAACAACAGCAAGATAAGAACAAGACAACAATAAAGATAGTTGCAATGCATCATCACCTTATTGCCATACCTGATACTGGCTATACCAATGTGGTAGGTATTTCTGATGCAGGTGATGTATTAAATACGTGCCTGGCTAACGATGTAGATCTAGTTATCTGTGGTCACAAGCACAGACCATGGATATGGAATCTAGGTACTATGAAAATAGCCTATGCCGGAACAGCCTGCTCGTGGAGATATAGAGGTGTTTTTGAGGATACCTACAATATTATTGATATAGGAGAGGATGGCAAAATCGATATAGATATTAAAATAGTGGGCGGAAAAAGGATGCCATTATCTGAGGTAGTTGATAAATACAATCCTGAGGATAGGGTAACACGAATCGCAGATATAATGTCTCCAGATTAAATAACTGTTAAAATATGCATAAATTTACTGCAGAAGAATACATACTATCAACACAAATTATTTTAGATAATGTGATCCTATAATAAAGTAAACACATATGTAATAAACAAATCCTATATTTTTGGCAGCCACTGTAGAATGTTTTCTAAAAGAGGTCTATCCGAAAATTTGTAGGTTAAAGCGATAGAGAATAATTACTACTTTTTTACCTTCATGTTGTAAGCAATATCATTTCTTTAAAACATTAAATACATATAGAACTACAAGTGGTTCCTTGTTTCCATGAAAATAATGTTTAGTTTTGGCAGGAACAAAAATAAAAGAGCCTTTGCTTATTTGATGATTCACTTCTGATATATTGATATATCCTTTACCTTCTATAACGAAATAGAGTTCGTCTTCTAAGTGAGGACCTTGTATGTCTTTTTGACCTGGATTGAGTCTAAGCACTCCGGCTTCAAAACTATCGTTGCGCAAAAAATCTAAAAAATAAGTTGAATTGCTTTCTTTATCGAGCTTTAACAGTATAGATTCAAGGTCAAAAATTTTATCCATGTTTTTCAAGAATGCATCCTAAATTAGTAGTTTGTTCCTCAGAATTTGGGGGTGACCAATGATATACTCAACTGATGGCTGGTATACTAACTAACTTTGTAAATAAAATGAAGGCGTGTACGATGTAGTTTATTTCTACATAAATTCGTTTTAGGTGAAGCAATACTTTTGGATTACCTTGAAGGTAACCAGATTTTGGTATAGACCAACTAAAAAGTTTAAAAAATGAATACATCAGAACTACAGGAAGAAAACTGTTCTCCATGTATTTTTTCATTTTAATAATGGAGTCGGATATGTAATATTATGAGTGTCTTGTTTCGGGATCGCAAGCAAGCTGGGCACGAGTTGGCAAAAAAATTAGCAGAGATATTAAAAAAAATCAAATGAGTTTAACTAATGCCCCTAATGAGTTAGTAGTTTTAGCAATACCAAGAGGTGGTGTAGTATTAGGTGACATTATAGCAAATCATTTCAAATGCAATTTGGATCTTTTAATTTCTAGAAAGATAAGGTCCGAATTCAATGAAGAATTCGCAGTCGGTGCAATGATGCCTGATGGAAGCTACTTTTTAAATGAAGGAATCACACGCCTTTTCAATATTTCTAATGCTTATTTAGAAAAAGAGATAGAATTTCAAAAAAAGAAATTAAGCGACGCTTGATAGAATTTAGAGGAGAGGTTTCCTATCACTCTAAATTTGAGGGAAGAGTTGTTGTGCTTGTTGATGATGGAATAGCTACGGGCTCTACCATAATCGCCTCTGCAGAATGGGTAAAGAATAATTTTAATTGCAAGCAACTTATTGTTGCAGTACCTGTAGCTCCAGCCAGAGATGAAACAGTGAATAAACTTGCCAACATAGCCGACGATGTTGTAATTTTACATATGGAAGAGGCTTTTTCTGCTGTCGGCCAATTTTACCGATTTTGACCAAGTAAGTGACGAGACCGTAAAAGAAATAATGATAAAGCACCAGCTAGAAAATAGAGGCTAACTAATTATATTTTAATAGACGCCAATAATGACTTTACATGTATACATATCAATTGCTGATTTGTTGTTTCGACTAGTGTTCTAATAATCGGGTCTTGATTTCATGTTTGTCTAGATTGAAGGGAAAAGCAAAGGTGTTGTGGGAATGATATTTATTTTTTTATAGAATTAATACCGATTATTTTACGTTTAAATACAAGTTTTATTATTATTTCTAAAACAATAGTAATAATAACTCTTTATAAAGAATTCCAAGTTATAATTGTAAAATGAATATAACTTTGTTAAATGTCAGGATAGGCGACCTTGAGACTGCAATTGCAAACCTGGTATAAGACTAGCAGGAATTCAGATATTATGACTGAATCCACTTTGCCTTTACTACTGGCTGGACCAATGATTCGAAGAGTCGACAAAACACAGGTGTGTATCTGGATAGCAACTAGCAAATCAGTAAATTCTAAAGTGGAGATTTTCCGTAAAGGATCAATTAATGGTCATGTCATAAACAAAAAAGATGATAACAAAGATCTAGATAAAGAATCCAAGACAAGGTTCTCTCAACTTAATATGCATATTATAGGCAATGGGAATGATAGCTCTCTAAAACTAGGTGAAAACCTACATGTGAGCCTCATAATTGCAAGGCCGTTTTCTTTAACTCAAATAGATGAAAATAAAAAACAAAACTTGTTATCCACTTTTCCCACAGATGAGATCCTTGCTTATGATTTGGAACTTTTTTTGTCTCATGGGGATAAAGAAAAAGGATTGCGCTTAAAGGATCTAGGATTGTTATCTGGTGAAAATACAATACTTTATGAAAATTCTGATTTTGAAGAACTGCCTGGGTACAATGTTCATGAAAATAAATCATTAAATGACTTGTTTGCTTTGCCTACATTCTATATTCCTGTTGGGAAAAGTGGGTCTCAACTAAATGTTATCTACGGTTCTTGTAGAAAATTACATGGTGATGATGAAGATAACCTGATTTTAGGGGATAAGCTTGTTGGTTCCTCTATTTCAGATCTAAAGAAAAGACCCAGCTGTCTATTTCTTATAGGTGATCAAATTTACGCCGATGGCGTATCTGGACCTCTGATAGGCTACTTATCTAGATTGGGAACCGACTTACTAGGATGGCGAGAAAATATCGACGGGATTGATAGTAACCTAGAAGATATACCAATTGGGGGTCGGAAACAGATAGTAAATTCCAAGTCTCAATTTTCTTCGGGAGTATCTGATAATCACTTACTAGGATTTGGCGAGTTTGCTGCAATGTATTTAGTTGCTTGGAATCCATTGCTTTGGCCTCGGGAATTTGGTTCTAATCTGGTTAAACTACATCCAAGTTCAAAATTAAAGCAAAAATATGAAAAAGAATTAAGAGAGCTTGAACAAAGTCGCAAAATTATCCGGAAAGTTCGAAGACTCCTTGCCAATACACCAACTTACATGATTTGTGATGATCATGAAATTACTGACGATTGGAACATAGATCAGAAGTGGTCCGACTCTGTTAAAAACAGCATAAACGGATCTCAAATTATTGTCAATGGACTTATCGCTTATTGGGCATTTCAGGGTTGGGGGAACGACCCAAATTCATTTAATGATGACTTTATTGAAATAATCAAGGAGTATTTAGATTTAAGAAAACAAAAGAGTTTGCTTAATCTTAAAAAAACTTATGCGGTCTCAAATCTGGATTATGATAGTGGCAGGATAAATAAAGGGGCCAGAATCCGAATGTTAGAAGACCAAATTTGGAATTTAAAAAAATGGATATATGTGGCTCCTACTTATCCGCCGTCCATATTTCTAGATTGTAGAACACAGAGAGAATTTGTAAACCCTGATGGACCTCCTATACTTTTAAACGACGAAGCATTGAATCACATCAAAAAAATTGTTTATGCCTCTGGGTATGTAAAGGGCGATCCCCTTGTTATTATTTCTCCTACCCCTGTTTTTGGATTTGAACTTGCAGAGAGTGTGCAGAGATTTTTGACGTCTATCTCAGGAACTTACAAATGGGATCTGGAGACATGGAGAGCAAATGAAGCGGGATTTATAAAATTCTTGGCTTTTCTATCCAATACATTTAGTCCCGATTATTGCATAATTTTATCGGGTGATGTTCATTATGCTTTCACTATGAAGGCAAGGTTTGATATATTCACTCCTTCACATCATCCAAATCAAATGGGTTTGTCTTTAGAGGCAGATGATCTAGTACTAAACTCCATACATGCAGCTCAATTGACAAGTAGCCCACTAAGAAGTAATAGTGTGATAAAAAGAAAGGCAGCAATAATGATCCTAAATTTGGCACATAAAATAATAATCACAAAGAAGAATGTCACCCGCAGTGGATTTATGAATACAAATAATATCCAAAGTTACAGTAATCACGGAAATGTTGGTGAAATGATTGAAAATGGGAGTTTATATAAAAAAAATAGTCTAGCTTCTTCTATATCTCAAAAAGAAAATAAAAATTATTCAAAACACCCCAAAGGAACATCTTTTCTTTTCAAAATAAGGACTGTATTTACCAGTTTGATTAATCGTTATTTCATTGATAAGCAGAGTGATTCTATAGAGCAGCTTCCTAAATGGGGTGAATACAGAATGCTTGTAACACCTAAAGGTTACGGTATTACTCCAGTGTTAGCAAGTAATAACATTGGTTCAGTGTCATTGAATTTAAAAACACGCACTGTGGTCCACACATTATTTTATCTAAAAAAAAATAAAGTACGTTCTAGCGTAGCTGTAATAGAATTTGATGCTACGAAAAAAGACACCTTGTGAATTTTTGTTTTCTGTTTTTCGATTAAAAGGATCGAGGAGGAAGCGAGAAAGGGGCAGCTAAACTGCAATGGGGTGGATGAACAAACTATTATGCCACGACTCTATATCACAATTTCTTTTTTTTCCTAAAGGAACTCTTTGATTATCACTTGGAAGGTGGTCTAATACCTATAAAATAGGTAGTCGTATTTTTAGAATCCTTTCATTGACGCTAGTAAAAATCTATAAGATGAATTTTTAAAAGATATTTCACTTTGGTATCAGTCTTTTTAATTTTTCTTCAGTTTTGCTTTCGCCTTGATCAATTAACTCTCTAATAGTTTTACTGGAAAAATCACTATTCTTTAAGATCGAAGGAGATTCAATTTCACTTCTAATTATTCTAGTAACTGATCTAATTTCTGCTCCGTAATTTTCTATCAGATCTTTATACTCATTTTGAATGTTATTTACTTCCTTCTTGCTAAGAATGGAATGGTCAACTTGTTGTTCAAATTTGTAGTACCGTTTCTCTATTAGTTTTATATGCCTAGTAACTAATTTTGCATTTTTAATACTTTCAAAATCCTTATCACAGAACAAAATATCCTTGTACCTGTTTACTACTCCTATGAAATTGGAGGGAAGACTATCGATTCTTTGTGGGTAGTTTTCAACTATGAAAATATTTTTATCATTTCTTGGTGACACATATAGTACTTCTCTAATTGGTGTATTGCTAAGCAAGCTACCATCCCACGCTTTGATATTATTTCCTATATCTACCCAGGGGAATCCATAAATTAGATATCCTGAACTTGCTAGAATATGCTCTGGTTTTATTTTCATCAATGTATTATCAAAGATGAGGGGCCTGGCTGTCATTACATCCACTGCTGTTATTATTAGCCTCAAAACAGAAGGCAGCTCTTCTTTTGTTGCAGCAAGATTAAGTTTGTTATAATTAACATATTTTTCTAGAGTTTTTACAAGTGGGGCGTGGTCATACAAAAATGTCCAATTTCTTGGATCAAAGTACTGTTCTTCTAGTCCGCCCATCATACCTTGAAAGTTTTTACTAGTATTCCACCATTGCCATCATGGAACAAACATCTTAGGGACCCCGAAGAAAGATGCATTTGCGGATGCTGATGAAATTGTCTTAGGCACATACTATTGATTCGGCTGTCCCATCCATATGTCCATAAATCTGGTATCGATTTAACATTGCTCTCACCTAATTCCATCCAAAATTCTTCAAGGTCTTTGTCTGGGCGCCCGGACGGATTTACTTCCAACTATTATAGCTGTGTTAACTGCCCCTATCGAAGTGTCTGCTACAATATCTATGTGCACATTATGTTTAACTAATGCCTTATACACGCCGCATGCAAAAGCCCCTAAAGAGCCTCCGCCTTGCATCATAAGAACATTTTCTATATTTCTAGATTCCTCGTGTCTTTTAGGACTAGCTTCTTTTATGGCATAACTCATCTATACGAACATATTTACAAGATACCTTATTTGGATACTCGATGAAAGACTGGATATTTTACTAATACAATAATCGTGTTTGTTTCATCCCTAACTTTGATTATTTTAACCTCAAAGACTAATTTAGAAAATAAAAATATTAAACACCGACTAGCCATTATCGACAAATTATAAAAAAAGACTATACCCAGTCATGCGGTCTGATTTGGTACATTTAGTGACGAATGAACCATATTATAGAATGAAAGGATGCAACCTAGTCAATAGTGAATTTTGAAGGATCAATTTTTACTCTTGGAAACTCAGGGTTCATTGCTTCTAGTTTTTTTAGTATGATATAAGAAATGGCCCAATTACGGAAGTGTTTTACATTTGAAGGTATAATATACCAAGGTGCCCACTTTGTACTGCAACTACTTAACACCTTTTCATAGACACCCATGTATTTATCCCAATTATTATGGCTTTCTATATCACTTTCTTTTATTTTCCACTGCTTGGAAGTGTCCTGGATCCGTTCTTGAAGTTTTCTTTTCTGCTCATCCATGCTAATATTTAAAAAGAACTTTATTATTGTAATACTGTTCTCTGACAAGTATCTTTCAAATTCATTGATTTGCCTGCATCTGAGAATTATCTGATCCTTTGAGAGTATATTATTAACAGTCGGCTCTATAATGTCCTCATAATGAGAACGATTAAAAATTGCAATTTGACCCTTTGAAGGGACTTCGATATGAATTCGCCACAGGTAGTCGTGAGCTGATTCAGTTTCGCTCGGAACCCTAAATGACTTTACATAACAATTTTGGGGATTTAGTGCTCCCATCACTTGACGAATCGTTCCGTCTTTTCCTGAGGCATCAACACCTTGCAAGATAATTAATAAAGATTTACTATTGGCAGCGAATAGCTTATACTGTAATTCGCCTATCTTTTTAGAAAATTGTTCCAATTCTGTTATCATATCAATTTTACTTTTATTGCCACTATATTGCGGATCCCAATTCCTTAATTTTATTTGATTTGCAGATAATTTGGTTGTTGGCTTTATTAAAAATTTTTTGAGAGGATCCATGAATGTTTAAGATAAATTAATACTAGATTTAAATCTGTATCCAAACACATTTGATATAGACATTTGAATGCTTTTGTTACTTTGATGGTGAAATACTAAAATTTATCGAAAACAATGAGCACGTTTTTTCTTCTCTTTTAGATATCTTTCGTTTTGCATTTGGGAGTATATTTAGAAAGAAAGTATATTATCAACTATAAAAAATATTTCAAATCCAGATAGTTATTCAAAAATAAATGGTTTTGTTATTTGTTATTCTCTATGAATCATAACTTGATCTAATACATTTCAATCATTTGTATAGTATAACGAAAAAATCTCTTTTGAATCAAAAAACGATAAAGATTCTAAACAAGGAATGATATAATACCAAATTACTAATTAAAGATATACCAAAAACTTTTGATTTAGCTGACAAAGCCGATATCATAATTCAATCGGAAGAGAATATGGATAAAGTAAAATCCTTCAAAATATGTTTGTTATAAAGTATTCATAGACAAAACAGGTTCTTAAAGTAATGGATAAAATGATTTAGTTTAAAAGGATACAACCCAATTTATCTGGGGCTCTGGTTGATGAAAGCATTGATTGAAGTGGTACAATCTATGACTATGGCGCTTTGAAGACTGAAGAACATTCTAAGAATGCCTGAATAATTCTGTATTTATACAGCACATTCAAATAGCCTTGCAAAACCATAATACCGTATTACTTGTTTATGAATATGATATTACCATCTGTTAGCGTAGATTAAAAAATCATCTAGTTTCTTAATATTTTTACTCTATACAGCTGTCAGAATTAAGTTACAAAAAAAAACTGCTTTAGTGGCTTAAAGAATGCAAACTTGGCATTATTAGAATCTGACTAAATGAAAAGCACCACTGTTCAATCCTTTCTCTTAGTGAATAATCTTTGGGAATGAAAAAATCTATCACAGAATGCAAAAACTTAGATAATATAAAACATGATTGTTATATATGCGAATTTCACCCGAAATGACAAAAGCAATTAACGAACAAATTTCTTATGAAGCTTCATCTGCGAATGCATATATTGCAATCGGATCATGGTGTGAGCGAACTGGATATGATGGTAGTGCAGCCTTCTTTTATGAACAAGCTAGCGAAGAAAACCAACATATGCTAAGATTTATTCATTATCTAAATGGGGCTGGGGCAGAAGCCATAGTTCCTGCAATTAATAAACCTCAGGATGGCTTCGAATCGCTTCAATCTGCATTTCAATTTGGTCTACAGAGCGAGCAAACAGTATCCAAATCCATTTATGATTTAGTCGATATGGCTGGAAAAGAAAAAGACTACTCTACATACTCCTTTTTGCAATGGTTTGTAATTGAACAAATAGAAGAAGAGACCTTATTTCAAACAATCCTCCAAAAATTTGACTTACTTGGTGGCGACAAACTAGCCATTTACCAGATAGATCAGTCTCTGTCTTCTATCAGATCCCAAATTATAAGTAAGCAAGCAAAGCAAGGATAACTAGCCCAAAGAGGATTTTATTTGAAATAATCCTCTTCCATTACTAATTTCTTATTTCTGTATTAATTTTATTTAGTAATTGATCGGCTTCTATGGGTTTTCTCAGAACATTTGAATCCGTAATTTCAGGAAAAAAGCTCAAGATTTCATTTATTGCATCCAGGGCGGATATGAAAATTATCTTTATTTCTGGATTAATGACTTTGAATTTAGAATATAGTTTAATACCATTTATCCCAGGCATACGTATGTCCATCAAAATTAAATCATAAGTATAGGGATTGGAATTGGAAAAATCATTCAGAGCCTCGAAAGGATTGGAGAAGGATTTCGCTGAATATCCTTGGCTTTTAATTATAGATGTAAATGTAAACAGGATGTCTTTGTCATCGTCAATTATCAAAATATTAAAAGACGCGTTAGTCCTATCCTTTTTAATGCGTTTACGTTCAGCGTGAATCTTTTGTATCTTATTTTCTATTTCCATTTGTTTGTTGATGTCTTCCGCTCTATGAACAGAATAAACTGCTGAATTTAGATTATTACCATTATTGCCAGGATCATAATTATCCCTATTATGGTTGTTAGTATCATCTCGCCGAGTTATCTCCTTAAATTCATAATCTTTATAGTATGACATTTTATTTACGACTTGAAAAAGATCATCATGAATGATCATCTCATTAGCCGGGGCCAAATGATTTATTTTAGAGCAACGGTTTACAGGGGTTCCAAAAATGTCTATGCTTTGAGAATTACCGGCGACCGCTAGTTCTATTCTTCCGTAGGTTGCACTGATTCTATAATCGATCAGAGGTAAACCATTTAAATTCAATAAAAGATCTACTCTATCTTTTGCATCAATCATTGATAATCCACATTCTATTACATCCTGAAAATCTATATAGTTGCCCTGATTCACCGTTCTTGGAAAATAATATAACAGGCTATCGCCGGAGTTTTTAACTACTTTACCATTATGTTGCTTTATTATTGAAGTCATAGTGTTAAGAAATACTGAATAGTACTGTTTGATCTTTTTCGAATCTACGATTTCGATTGTATTGTCCGTAGAATTAATTATATCAATAATACATACACAATAGTCGTTTGAATAGTTGACAAAGGTAATCTCATTATCTGGCGATCTATCATTATTTTGTTCAAATTCTGAACGATTTCTATTTATTGTTTCCATGTTTTCATTTAATAAATTATCGTATTTTCTACTACTCATTTTCCATCCCAATTCAAAAGTTGTTGCTAATAATGCTGTTTTTTTTGTGATTAACAGACTGTCATCAACGAAGCGTGATTAAGTTGCTTTAGACATTCATTGCATTTAAGAAATGACGAATTACGAATAATATTTTTTAATATGATGATATTGTTATACATTACCAATGTAATACAATAATTCTATATATAAGTTGTTAGTAATTGTTTTTGATCATTTGCCCAATATTTTACATTTAGAGCCTTTGGTTTTGGATAAATATGTTTTTGCTGATTCCAAATATAATAGTAAGAATGGTGTTAATGAGAAAAATTTTCTGAAAAAATAGAAAAATTCTTTCCAATAATCCTAAAAATTACTTGATCATCAAAAAGTATGGTTCAACATCGTTATAATTTTTACCGACTATCACATAACCACCCGCATCCCACCTATAATCATCTGTAGACGACATATGTTTACGTATGGTCAGGAAATCTCCGAAATTATAATCTGCACTCATTGTTTCATTTCTTACTGGTAATGAGGATGAGCTATTTAGAACCGTCATCATTTCCCACTTCTTTGTAGTATCGCTGAAGTTACCGAATGCCAAATTTAGATAGGGATCTATGTTTGGATCTTTGCTGTCACTAGTAGCATAATAACCTATAAATCCTAAGGTTTGATTATTACTTGGAATCACTGCTCCAAATATCCAAGGCCTATATTGGTCGGCAACATGATACTGTCTTTCATAACTCATATTATTTCTTATATCAAATGTGGCTACTTCAATGTAAGGATTCCAAGTTTTCCCATAGTCTGGAGTTGCAATTGCATTCCACATAAAATTTAAAGTGTCATTATATACCCATGCACTTCTAATACGGCTACTTGTATTGGCTTTGCACCACCATTTTTCTGACTGTGAAGGATCCTCCCCGCATGCTTCTAGTAAGTGAATATTATTCCAAGCGTCTATAGGTATTGTTGTATTGTCGACGTAATTAGTACTTTCACTCCATTCATAAAGCCTCATCAAACTATTATTCTTGAAATGTGCTCCAAAATATGCGGAATTATTAAAAGTACCTTCAACAGGACTTATTCCAGTAACGTTTCTATCTACTATTGTATCGAATGAAATTTGTAAATCAGGATTAGAAATAGAACGACTTAAGTCATCGAGCGGAATTCGAAAAATAGTTGCGTATGCTTTTTGACAATTTTCTCCTAAAATCAAAGTGGCAGTTACAAATAGATTTTTATCAGTCATTGTTACTTCAGGATAGTCAAATGTAACATCTGGATAGTCAAATAAGCCATCATTTATCTGTTCTTGAAATAGCGTAACTGGAATAAGGTCTAATACCGTCCAATTTTTTGTATCATTTGATACTGATATTCTTAGGATGTTGGTAATCTCACCTTCAGCATATGGTTCACCTAAGCGAATCCAAATATACATATTATTTATGCTATCATAAATTGTTCTTTGATCAGCTTTATACAAATCGACTGAAGTGTTATTGCTACTAGTTTCATTGCCAGGTTGCCCACGATGTAACATCCCTTTAAAATCAAATCTAGGATCCACGAAAGACCAATTCTCGCCGATTTTTGATTTTGCTGCGTAATGGTTTCCGGTATAGAACACGTGTGTGCCATTAGATGCTATACTAGGCTCACCAACATTATCGTATCTTTCTTGAGGCATGGACTGAGGCTGTACTTTTGACTTCCATATAGTGGTGAAATTCTGATCATGGAAGTTGACAGTCGATTCTACTGGATCCTTGACTGCAGTTATGTTAAAAGCAAAAGGGGAAGTCAGGCAATTATCTAGTCGTTCGATGTTGAGCTTATAGCAATCTTGTGAAGTATCTTCATTACCATATTCAAATTTACATGTTGGTATCACATCTTTGGTCCAAATTTCAGCTGTATTTTCTTGGGTAGGAATTAAAAAAAGGACAAGATTAATTAAAAAAAAACCTGCAATAAACTTGCACTTACTTTTAAGAATCATCCCCCTCTCTTCCTTAAGACTTAGTTAGTGACGCTCGTGGATTATGATTTCATCACCAGATGCAACTTTCATAACAACCGTTTTAAGAGGCGTTCCTCCATTCAAAGTTAAAAAGGATGAAAATAGTCCTAGAATTTGTGAATTCTGGTATGTTTTTGGAGAGTCGGCACACTGTGTCCAACTAACATTACCACCATTTATACTTACCCTACCCATGTACAGCTTACTATTATTATTATTAAATGTATGAAAACAAACAGAGATGATGTATCCATTAGGTTCTTCTGCGTGATTTGTATCCAAAACTAGGCCTGTAACATTTTCATTGGGATAAATTTCGGATCGTTTAATAATGTTGGTTCCCTCAACATCAGAAGTTACAGTTGTATCATCATCTCTTGCAATTACATTCAAATATATCCCATCATCATCATCTAAATTTAGTCTAACATATGCCTCAAGAATTTTGTCATTTGTAGATCTAACTTTGATTAATCTTTTTAACAGTGCCATTATAATTTACTTTCTCGCCATTGTAGCATTTATGCTTTTCCATCTCAATGATTCTCAAAACTGTTTAATTGGAATATAGCTACAATAACAAAACGAAAACACAAGATTACATTTTGTCAAAGTCTCAACATCGCAGAATTTATGTGTGAATTAGGGAATTGGATAAAAACTACTTAATTTTTTTTCTTTTCTTCTTGGATCTCTCTAATTACATCATTTATGTAGTCATCTACCTGACCCTTTGTTAAATTAGAACTCTCTATTCCCTTTTTATCATCAACTTTGTCTATTAAATGCCTGACTGAATTCTCCAATTGAATTTTCAGTTCCGCAGATCCTACATTTTCCATAAACGATGATGATCGAAATTTCAAACGGGTCCGAATCTCCTGTAGAAACTTAGTATCATTCGCAATAATTTGAGATGAATTGTATAGCCCCCAATAAATCATAAATGTCGATAATGGCATTATAGAATAAGTTACCAATCCAAATGGAGGGAAAGGCAAAATTTGGATTATTGATATTTGGATACTGCTATATAAGATAATAACCCCGGATGCCAAGATAATTAGATTTTTCTTTAAGTTAACATTAAGGGTATTTTTTGAAATTACTAGGAATAAAAGGCCAAAGAAAATGCCTGATACCTGCTTTGCGGATCCAACAATATATGTCATAAAATAGAATAAGAAAGGAAATTCATTTACTAAATTATTCAAATATGTTGTAAAGAAATCTGATGTCAAAATATAATAAAAACCAGGAGAACCTACAAGAAGCCAATACACTTTTCTACCATTGCGAAGATAGTTATAGACATAGTTTTTTAGGAGCAGTGATGTTCCAATCCATGTAAAACCAAACATAATAAAGTTAAATAATTTAAAATAATCCAGATAAATTATTTTTTTTAATGAGGTTTTATTCCAAGGATTAGATTCTGCATTAATTGTAGTAACTCTTTTATCCAATTCAGAAACGATTGACAAAAGCCCTAAGACTACTACCACAAAGAACAGTAGGAACGAACATACAAAAAATAAAATAAAGATATTATGATTGTTATGGTACCACTGTGCTAATCTATAAATCAAAATACTTAATATCGTCATTGATGTAATTAGGCTAGCCAATACAGAAGCTAAGAACATCGATAAGAGATATCTATGTTCAAAGACAATCGAATGAAATATGAGTGACGAAATAATGCTATAGAGAAACAAAAAGGGCAGTATATAGAAATATAAAGTATTTTTTCTCCTTCCAGTTAAGAATTTGGTACCAGATTTAAAATAAACATACAGAATACAAAGTTGTATCGCTATGTTTGCGAAATTGATCGAAACAAAAAGAGTAATCGCTGTGGTAGTTCGCTCTTGGTATGTATATAACAAGGATGAGCTTGTCACATTGTCAATAATTGAAAATATAACTAAAAATATAGAAAGAACAAGCATGAGTAAAATATCAATATTCTTTCTCCATAACAATTATCTTTATAAGGTGATCTAAATATAAATATATAATGATACTTAAGCCATTTTCATTTATCTTCATTATTTTGTCGTTTATTTTATTATTTTTAGATGCTCACACGAAAGATTCTTTTTCTCAAAATGAAAAGCTATTTTATCAATCAACTGAAAATCCCTTTGGGCATAATTTTACATATTGGGCTACAAACTATTGGAATTATCTCTTTTCAAATGACAATCTTCAAGATCCCGATAGGGTACGTGAGAGCTATCATCTGATTGGTTGCTCTTCTAATCAAAATGATGGCCCAGTCTGGTTTTTACCGGACGGCCTCCACAGACCAAACATTGATACACCTGAAGTGAGAGAATGCAATATTCCTTCAGGTAAATCAGTAATGATTCAAATAGTTGGAAGTCATTGCACTATAAATGATGGTATTGAGACTCCCCAACAATTCAAGGAGTGCGCAGATTGGAAGCTTGATCAGGCGAAAATCAAGATAGGAATAGACAATCTTTTTTTAACTGCAGATGAAATAAAAAGTATTTATTTAAATTCAACATGGACCAAATTTTATATCCCCGAGAATAATACTAGTGTAACCGATAGGGGAGAACTGATTGGGATGGTTGCTGGATATTTTCTAATTACACCACCATTACCTGATGGGCAACATGTCATAGAAATAGAAGATACAGTCGGTACTTATCCAAATATAGATCCAAAAAATGTGGATATTCATTTTAGTTCTACTAAGTATTGCCTAACTGTTGGCAATAACACCTCCAATGGTGCTACACAATGCTGACATTAACTATATTTGAACATTTTGACTCAATGGTAGTCCTATAAGAGGAACTTAATTAAGCTACTTACGACTGCATATTAACTTGTTTCCAAAACTAATTTATATTTTATATTTCTATTTTGATTGCATTGTTTTGCGTATAATTGTCGATATATGGCAAGATCAACTAGCTGGAAAAGAATAACCGACAGCACAGGTTCTAAAATGTGGATAGCCCCAAATTATGTATCTCATATGTTGATGGTGACTAATCCAATACTCATAGATTAGATTGAAAAAATGAATATGATAGTATCAGGAAATCTTATCCTTTGCATTAAAATATTTAATTATTTTATCAATCATATATTTTCTTGTTCTCTTGGTAACGAAAGTAGTCGTGATTAAAGTAGACACTATTAGTAAAGCCGATAAAGCTCCATAAATTAGGTTATCGAATAATATTGAGTATGTAACCATTACTGAGGATGCAAAAAAACCTAATATATACAAAATTATCCTAAATATGAGTATAATAATTTTGAATGTACTTATTACATTATTTATTTTATTCAAACGTATCTTGTATATTAATCTGAGACTTATTAGATGAAAAAGAATAACTGGAATGTTTTCTAGTAGGCTTTCATTTATTATAGTTAATTCGTTCTCATTCAAGAATCTTATTGTATGAACGCTATTTTTTTTGTCAGAACTGAAGAAGGTTTGTACGCGTAATCTATCAAAGTTTCCAACAAAGTCTCTAAGCATGTTATTTTTCTTTATATGCTGCTTGAAAATATCGAATAGATTGATTCTTTCGGTTATGAAGGTTTCAATAGCGCTTTCATTGATTTTGGAGTAACACTTGTCGTAGATTTCTTCAATTTGGTTATGATCCAGATGATGAAAGTCAACTAATCTATTATCTCGATAAAAAGCGAGATGACATATGAAATTTCCATCCTTTAATTCTATTAGCCACTGAATGGACAAATCTTTCAATCGAAAAGAAAACTCATGACATGTATCTTTATTATTTCGAATAATCATTTCTGGATTCAGATGTTTTCCAATTGTTTTTATCCGAATGGTACGATTAGTTTTTTTTCTGTTGAACCTGGTTACCATCAGTTGTTATCTTGCTATTCTCTTTAAGTAAACCGGGATTACTTACAATGATTTCTAGAATACTCTTGATAAAATTTAGCCTGTCGATCCTAGTTTTCTCTGCTACTTCGACACTCTTTTGGTGGTAGTTTAATATATATTCCTGGGAGAAATCCCCCAAAGATTCCTCAGGTAACATACTAACTCGATCTGCGTCTAATTGTATATGGGTCCTTGCAAGAATCCTTATATTATTAGGAGTTTGACTCAATTTACTAACGAGATCGTCCCAATCATCTTGGGTGGGTATTACAACATCGTAATTTCCCTTGGCTGTGATAACATCTAGAGTAAGCATATCTTGAATTGCAGATCTCAAAAGGTTTTTCAATTCCTCTAAATCAAGTAATTTTTTATTTGAAGACAATCAAACTACTCTAGCATAGTCACATATATGACTTTATTAATACTTATATACAATATTTTTCTAAGTATTTGAAGGATAACAATTCAGGCGTAAGATGACCCATCTTAATTCCAAGTCAAGTTTAAGAGATATTATTGTATCGATAAACCAGTATTTCGCAATTCCTTCCTTTAAATTAAGGTTTGACATCTTTATGAAAGTGATACCAAAGCAGTTATAATGAATGAAGTACTTGGCCAATTTGGAGAAACACAATTTTAACAATATGATCGTCAGATAGCAAAGATCATCTAAGGAATCTTATAACCTAGCATTCACTATCTCATATGCCTACCAGAAATAAAACCCGTGATTAGATGTGTTACGGGTTGTACCTAAACTATCTAGTTACCGCGTTATTTAGTTAACTTGTGAAACTTTTTAAATTACGTTGTCGAGAACAAAAATCAAAAAATTATTACATAATCCTCGGACAAATGATCCGAGATTATCTTTATTCTATTTATAGTATAAATCTTAAACAGTAAGTATGGATATAGAGATAGATTGGAATGCAATCATAAAAAAAGAAGCAAGAGGGATAGATGATTTAGATTTAGGCGAGGTTCAAGAAGTAGTGGGAGACAAGGTTGTAGTTCAAAAAGGTATTATCGACCACAATATTTTTCACCTGCCCAAGACCCTAGTCCAAAACTTCGATGGACAAGTTCTTCACTTTAATATTTCTGAAGTAGAACTAAAAAATTGCGAGGTTGAATCACCTGCACCTTCGGTAAGGGAACAGTATCTATCTACGACGGACATTAATAGTGGAGGTGGGAGTAGTGGAGGAATTCAAATTGAAAGTGATACTGCAAATCGAAACGATGATCCTCTTCTATAATGATGTTGATTCTTTAGATAAAATCCTATTTATGAAAAATGAATTGTACTGTGCATCCCTTATAATAACAGTTAGTTCTATGATTCGCTAACGAAAATAAAATAGCAGACTTTGGAATAATCAAAAAAATATTAAGTATAAAAATATTAATCAATATCTAGAAAATGGTCAACAAATTTAATAAAAATAAAGGGTTAACTGTACAAGATATTTTCAAATAATTCTAAAATTTGCTCTTAAAACCAGACGGATTTGTTCCAGATGTAATATGAGTGCAATGGATACAAGTTCATTCACTTATTGTTTCTTTTATTTACAAGTGATTGGATATTCAGTACGAGTACGAATAAAAAGTGAATACAATGATGTTTTTTTAAGGTTTAACCTATTTGCGTCAAATTTAATAAATTGCCTAAAAGATATATGATCCTACAATATACTGAGAACTGCTCTTCGATAATCATAAATCTATTGGTACGAAATATTTGTTAATAACACAATTAAACGATGCAAATAAAAATTCCTTCAAAGTATTCAAAAAAAATGAACTAATTGTTGCAACACGGATATTATTTTATTTTTATGATTAACCATCTTGAGAAATATTATACCTCATCTTCCTCTTTTTCATCCTTACTTTTTGCCATTATCAAATTCATAAAAACTGGAGAAAAGCGTGGGGCCATCAGTATCTTTTTGTCTATTTGTTGATTGATTTGCTTGGTTAGTTCTATTGAATATGATGTTTGTGTGAGGATGTAATTAAGATTGCTGACTGAACCTAAATAAAGTTTTTCGATCTCTTGCTTTTTTCCATTTAAGTTATTGATGTGTGTTTTTAGTCTGCTTAAAATAGTAGATTGCCGAGCAATCTCTAAATTTATATTTTTAAGACTTTTCAGTTTTTCTATAAATAATTTCCAATATTCGTTGTTACTCCTGTTACTTTTATCAATCATCTTGCTACCCCCTTCCCCTTCTCCTTGCTGATTAGATATCTCATCAACAAAACTGGTATTTTTAAATGCGATTACTAGTTGATTGATACTGATGATATCCTCATTTGTTACACCGTTACTATTAAGATGCACTATTATAGGAGCAACAGTACCCTGTAGTTGCAAATACCATTGATACTGAGGAACTTCATCTTCCAATTTCTTTTTTTCATATTTAAGGTTATTTATCGTTGTCTCTAAACCCAATTTGTTATCGTATTGGTTCTCAATATCTTTAAGGAATTTGGATACTGCTTCATCTATCTTCATTTTATTAGCCAGACTTACTTCCACGATAGTGCCATGCAGTTGTTTAAGCTCTTTTAATCCAAATCCTATCTTTAATAACTCATTGTAAATATTCATAGTTTGCTTTGAATAAATCATTTGTTGCTGTAATTGTGCAATCTGATTTAGTAGTTCATTTCTTACCGGTGCATTTAAATTAATGACGGTTTGGATGAGATCTTTTTCCTGTCTTAATGATTCAATCTCTTTATACTCATTTATTATTATTGATGCATCAAAATCGTAATCCTTAAAATCATTGATTACCTTTGCGAATTCTCCGTATTTCTCTTCGATTGCTAAATGATACTTGTCATGTAATTCCTGTTTTAGGTTGTTGTACCACTGGAGATAAGTAAAAGCTATTTTTTCTTTTTCGATGGTTTTAGTAAGATCAGATAGTATGTTTTCTTTACGTTTATCTAGTCGATCTATATCTTGATATATCGATTTTTTTGAATTTTCTAGATGTTTTATTTCTTTCTTTTTCTGTTCTATGAAATGCGATATTCTTGAAATCAGAGGTATTTCATCACTTAATTTCTTATCCAACTCATTACTTTGGGTCATCTCTTCATTACTGTAATCTTTATTCTGTTTTTGGGCGTTGGTGATTCTGTTTAGGTTTGATTGAGTATCTAAAATTGAAATGCTATCAAACAGATCTTCCATCCATCTGATGACTACAGACGGTGCGATGCCGTGGGTTTTACAATTTTTGTATATACTTTTTATGAAATAAGATATTTGATTATCTTTATCATCTGAGTTCTTGTTTTCTTTGGATCTTTTAGTTACTTGATACGTGAGACTACCGGACATGATATGGTCTAACAGGGAGTTTTCGTTTTGATTTTTTTTGGAATCAAGGTTCTTATCCTCCATATCGGTATCCTCATCAATCCATGCATCAAATTCATCATTGATCTCAAATTCTTTTAACATTTGAAAAGTTCGAAAACCCTGGACACACTGTTGAACTGTTATGCACGACTTTCCCATCTCAGATGTGAATCTTCTAATTTCATCCAAGTCCATTGACGCTAATCTAGAATTCCAGTCATAAATCACATTATGTGCAGTAGTCTTTGAAACTCCGGTTTCATTAGCTATTTTGTTTAGTGATAGTGCGTAAAGATATTTTTGAATGATTGCAGATCTGAGAGGATGCGTAACTTTGACCATGCTCTTCTTGGTGGCAGAAAGTATATAATACTGTTCAATTCAATGGATATTTTGTTCAATTGTTAGTTCAAAAAGTTCAATAATTCGTTCAATTTAGAATTATGATAAATGTAGTTTATTTAGGCGCCATTCTATTGCTGTATTCTTTAATCATTAGAAACTAGCATTTGGTCTAACTGTCTTTTGGGATGTTTTTTTTGAAATATTACCTGCGGGCATTAGCGAGTAATTTTCTTCCATACCTTCGTAACTTAATAAAATTAATTTATGGACGAAAAGGCGAATACTATGAACGAAAGAATTTGCTTATGGAAGAAAAAAATGAAAGAACCGGGAGACAGTTCTTCCATATATGGTTCCATAGAGGTTATAGTTAACCCAAGATTAAAATTAAATTATGGTACCATAGTTACTATAACGGATAATTAACTATGCCTAAATAAGTTAAAAAATCTATGACCTAACACGGGAATTCGCATAAATGCAGCCAAGATGGACTGGGCGGGAAAATAAAAAAATCTTGTGCTCAAAATTCAATTCAAAATAAGTTTAAGTGTGAATAACGTATGAATAAATTACATTCAAAATATTTGAATTAAAGGTTATATGTTTTTTATCCGAGGGTAATATGAGATAAAATCCACATATTTAGAATCTATTTTTGTTATGTATGTCGGTTTATTCTTTGCGGTCTTTTTTTATTTAGCTGATTTATAATAAATTAAATCCAATTGTGGTAAAACAGTGGCAGTGGGAAACAATAATATAAATGTTTATTAATATTAGTTATCAAATCTTACAGCCTGCTATATCGTCATAATTTTTTATGATCCAATATGGATAACCCTTAAAAGAAATTGATATGGCTTTTCTATTAAAGAATGTCTATTATTGATAGTAATAGCATAAAGGAATTAGAGGATTCAAAGACCGAAGATAAATCTGAGGGAAGAATTAAAAAATCCCGGATTAAGAAAAATAATCATCGCGCAAATATTACTGTTAAAAAATATCAAAAAATGGTTGCAGAAAGAAGGAGAAAAGTCAACAACTTACTAATAAGAGGATATACTCAACAAGAAATTATTTCTAAGTTACATTTGAATCAGTCAACGGCATCAAGAGATATTGCATTTCTATATAATCAGTCGGAGAGAAGCTCGGTTAATATAGGAAAGATCGGATTTGAAGAATTACATAATTCAATGTCCGGCACTACCGAGTTGCTTAAAAGATCTTGGGATCTACTAGAGAGTACAAAAAAGGATCAAAAATTGCAACTAAAAATAATGGAGTTTATCATGAATTGTTATCATAAGAGAACTGAGTTAATTCAGTCAGGACCCATTTTATTATATCTTAGCTTGCAGACTAAAAGGTTCTTAACAATAGATAGATTTTTAAAGAAAAATAATATATCTATTGATGAATATACCTTAAAAGCTATCTTAGATACTAGTAAAAAAGAATTCGAAAGAGAAAACAGTAAACGAATAGAGGAAGCAAAATTCTAACATCCATTATCGAATTAACCCCGTTGGGATCATTCATTCTTATGAGCACTTTACCCGTTCGGTTTCGCGGATTTTAAGAATTTGGCGATGATTCGATACAAATCCTTTTTTGGAAGTAATTCCTATAAAATGTTATTATTATTATAGATAGGGTTGCCAACTCGATTGTTTCCAAAATAGAATTGAGAAATGCGAATAGTACCATATCAATCTCATTTGCTGTAGATGAATTGGATCCTTCTTTCTTTCCGATTGCCTGTCTAGATTATGAGAATCTTTCCGCACTTATTTCGTAAATTCACTAGAATATTTTAAGATTTAGCGTCTAAATAGTTTTTCTCTTAGGATGCTTATTATTAAGCCTTAATGATATTTTTGTTAAGAACTAAATCAGTTATCTATGACTGTTTTATGCCTGTTACTGCAATACCTCGGATAGTTGTATACTATTTGTTTTTATTATTTCTATTATCTGCCAATAAACCACAATAGTTATATACATCTCATCGTATCTTATAATCGAGTTATATGGCTTTTGACGATCAGAGAAAACCGAATATTATTTACACATTTGCCTTTACATTAGAACATCCGAGTAGTGGTTTAGAAATACTACCAGATTCATCTCATAAAACGATCTCTGGACAAAAAGATTTTTACCATAATTATTTAGAAATGCTTCAAAGCACAATCAATGTAGGAACGTAGTCAATTTCAGATACTAAGATGTTAAATCCACCCTATGACTTTATTTATACCACTTTCTGATCCAAACACCCTCGATCAACATCATTGATCGAGGGGTTCAATATGGTGAGTCGATGGCCAAAAGCATTCCAAAAACCCATTTTCGCAAAATTAAACATATTTTCTAACTTCTGATTCTTGAAATGGAGTTCTCGATTTTCTTTTTTCATATCTTCTATCATCTTATCAATCTTTTTATTGACTTCCTTACAATCCGGACAAGGAACACATCCTGTACAATCTACTTCTGGATTTGGGACTTGACACGTAATGGTTTTGCCACCAAAATCCAAAATATGTCCTTGTATGGGTATAATGCTAACCCAGTTTTCACTAGAGGTCAAAATACGATGAGCCGACCCACTGTAATCTGCAGGGTATAATGAGATACTAGGAATTAAACTAGCCGTGTTTGATTGTTCATCATTATAACTAACTTCACTGTGTATCGCAGATTGTTCGATACTGCATGGAATTGGGGGGGATGGTGGGATATGCGGAAATGTTTTACCCCCACAGATTGGAGGTAGGTCTTCTTCCGACACTGCTGGACAATCCTCAGGAGCGCATATAACACGATTATCGGAAGAATTCGTTATATCCTTATTAGCTGGAGTCCAGCATTCGCCACCACCTACCGTCGATAATTTCATCCAAGCTATTGCTTGAGATTTATCTACTGAAAGTGAAAGTAATCCAATTGATAAGAAAACAATAGTTAACAACAATAAATCCTTAATATAAAAAAAATCGTATTTGTCATTTCAATGTTGACTTTATCGACATATGCATATAAACAAATCGAGGAATATCAAAAAAGGATGCTAGAAGACTCCGAAGTTAATGTTATTGATACTCTCACAACTATTATTGAAACAGAAATAAGAGTAACGTTATTAGTAGAATGAAATTGGAATTCTAGATTTCAGTTTAAGAGGATATCTAATCCCGAGACTTAGTTCATGAAAATATAATGCATATATTTTTACCCAGAATTAATATCAGGCAAATTATCAACATTATATCATTAACATAGGAAATATGAAATAATTTGCCAAAACCTTTTTACAATACTGAATAATTATTATGATAATAAAAAAATTAAATTCCTGTCCTTAAATTAAAAGAGGAGAAATATTAATTAACTAGTAATAAAGTTGAAAGATATTGAGTTTATTTTTTCGCGAAGAATTTCGGATGATAATCTCGTTATTTTGTTTCCTTACTTTGCTTATTTCTGCTACTGTTTCTATCCCTTTTTCTCATGTTTATAGTTGGCATGAAGAACCTATTATCTTCGGTGAACCTAAACCTCCCCATTATTTTAAAAAATTTGTGGGATATGGATATAACCCAAAAATAGAAACAGAAATAAGGGGAACAGTTATAGGCGTAGACGCTTTTATATATATAGTTCCAGATCCATCGTACTACAATTTACTACTGCCTGGAAATTATCTTGATCCAACTTGTGAGTTTTTCGATACCAATGCTGGAAAGGTGTTAAAACTTGACTTATTAGGTTTAATCTTTAAAACAGAAGCACCATGCCCTAGAATGGAAAACCCTGAAGGAGAAGCCTTTAATGAATTGAAAAAAACTTATCAAGAAATGGGAAAAAAACTTAAATCACTAAATGAATTAGGATTTCCTCTCACTTTTCCAAAACTTCTCATTAATTCCAAACTGGCTGATATTGTCAATAGTGCACAGCAATTTATTCCCATAATTAAGCTTGAAAGACCATCACATAAGTATATATCTGATAAATGTTACCCTGAAGGATACCCTGAAGGTGAACGTAAGATATCAAACAGCTGGTTCCCGAATGATCAATGGCCGGAATTACCTTGTACAAACCCTGTTTACTATCCTCCCCTTGATCCGACAAAAAGTGGATGTCAAGTCCCAGGAGGTTCTGGTGCGGGCAATGAAAATTGTGTTCGCGAAGGTGATCGCATAATTGTCAAGGGATTTTATGTTCATGAACATCAACATGCAATGTGGGAGCCTGAAGATTTGGGCGGTTCAAGTTGTATTAAAAGCTTATCATGGAAAGAAAATGGTCTCATGGCCTGTTGGGGACATGCAGAACTACATCCATATAATCTAACTCACGTAAAGAGAATATCTTCTAACGTTTCAGAAAACCTAAATCCAGATGGAAGTTACACAGAAAGTCACACTGTAGTAGCTCCGTTGTACAAAGCCTATTACTCACAAACTTATCATCCTAACAAACTTTATCATTATCCAAATGGTGATGCTTGGACCAATCCCAATGCCGTAAAAGTTATTCCTGCAGGAAAATTAGTCGATTCTCAAAAACAGATGAGCATGAATCATAATTTCTTTATATCCGCACCTCCCAAACCTGAAGAATGCAAAAATAATGATAATTGTAGATTATCCGTTTCAGTGAAAACTCAATCGAATTCAAATATTTTCAACCCTCTATCTGATAAGACTCAGAAAAATGGAAAGATAACCACCACAGTAGACTATGAAAGAAACGGTGTAAATGTAAACATGTTTGCTTCTGCTCTAACCGTAAAGGATCCTATTGTTCTAAAGGGTGAGTTTACTCTTAAATGGATATCTGCATCAGCTGATGAATATCTTACCAAACTCACATTAAATCCTGTAAATACTGCAAAGGTGGGAATACCTGATGGGGTAGCCATAACAGGAAAGTTAGAAGTCTGTAATAATAAAAATAGGTACTAATAATCCTACTAAGGAACCTACTAATCCATGTAGACCCTTATTTCCAGAACAAAGAATAAGTTTTAATGGAACTGGTGAATTTAACGATGGCCATGCATTTACCCGTGCGGATGGTTCATTTGAGTATTATACGACAGCTAATAAAACTGGTTCAGGCTGGACCATCCAGGCACATTATGCTGGTGATATTGTAAAAAAAATTGCTCCTTCTAGTAGTAATATTCAAACCTTCAGTACAGTACCGGCAAATTATATTCCAGAGCCTTGTAGGTCATTTTCAGAAAATATTGCAAAGATGAAATCAGAGGTAGAGGCCCTAGACAGAGAACGGACAGAACTTTTAAGTAGTGGTAATCCAAAGGGCGGAGAAAAAGGTGTTGCGGCCATTGCAGGAAAGATTACAAAACTTGAAAGAGACATCAAAGCTGAAGAAGGGAAACTACAGCAGTGTTTGTCTAATAACAACAATACGTCAACAACCCCAACTACATCCCCTCCATCAGAACCACCACTAACAGCTTTACCCGTTCGTCAACACCTTGGAAGCTCTTTATCTCTTTATTCACTCGAAAACAATACGATTGATATTGACTCAACTAACACAATAAATATAACAGGTCAACTCTCTGATACAAACAATATTTTCGTTGGAATTCCTAATAAACAGATAACTTTCAATGGTACAGCATTAGTAAATGAGACTCGTGTTGCAACCACAACATTTGAGAATGGAAGTTTCATTTCTGAAATTCCAGTGCCTAATCAAATAGGACAAAACTGGACAATTCAGGCACACTTTAAAGACTCTTCTATTAGACCTGTTGATGATTTATCTCCAATATATAATGACTCTGATAGCAACATCGTATCATTTTCTACAGTATCATCATCATCATCATCATCATCATCATCATCTCAATCGGATAACAGCGTTGTAAGAGAGTTACCTACTAACCAAGAGGAGGAGGAGGGGGATAGTAATAATAATGGTGATAGTGAGCAGATAGATTCACAAGCCCTGTGTAATGAAGAAAATACAATACTTGATGAATCAACAGGCCAGTGCGTACCTATGGAACCCCTGATATCTTCCACAGATGACTGTGAAGATCCCGGTACTCTAATGGATGAGACAACAGGTATATGTGCCCCACCTGAACCCTCCGTATCCTCTACAGATACCTGTGAAGAACAGCAACCAGGTACGATACTTGATGAATCAACAGGCCAGTGTGTACCAATGTCTGAACCAGATGTACCGATAATAAATGGCACTACAAACGATTGTGAAGATCCCGGTACTCTAATGGATGAGACAACAGGTATATGTGCCCCACCTGAACCATCAATAACATCATCAACAGATACCTGTGAAGAACAGCAACCAGGTACGATACTTGATGAATCAACAGGCCAGTGTGTACCAATGTCTGAACCAGATGTACCGATAATAAATGGCACTACAAACGATTGTGAAGATCCCGGTACTCTAATGGATGAGACAACAGGTATATGTGCCCCACCTGAACCATCAATAACATCATCAACAGATACCTGTGAAGAACAGCAACCAGGTACGATACTTGATGAATCAACAGGCCAGTGTGTACCAATGTCTGAACCAGATGTACCGATAATAAATGGCACTACAAACGATTGTGAAGATCCCGGTACTCTAATGGATGAGACAACAGGTATATGTGCCCCACCTGAACCATCAATAACATCATCAACAGATACCTGTGAAGAACAGCAACCAGGTACGATACTTGATGAATCAACAGGCCAGTGTGTACCTACATCAGAGTTAGAGCCTCTTACTGTACCATCAACAGATGACTTGAATAGTTCAAGCACTGATAATAATTCTTCATCTGACGTAGGTCCACCAGTATTAGAAGAAGGAGAACAAGGAGAAGGCCCAAGAGAACAAGGATTAGAACCATCATTTTCTGCTGAACCCTTGATGGAAAATGTTGAACCTCTATCACAGTCACAGACACTGTCACCGTCATCATTATCCGAAAATACTAGTACAGTAGAAGATAACCAAATTAACTACGATAATGAGTTGTTTGGAAATGAATCGATTTCTTTTGATAGCAATTCTATTCAAGATCCTCTAGCATCAAGTGAAGATAGCAATAATAGCATTGAAGGTGATATGTCGTGTGATTCTAGTAGTCAGTCAATAGAATCCTGTAATCTATCTTCAACTCAGGAAGGAATAGCTGAAGAAGAACCGTCAGTCCTAACAATCCCAAATGATACTTCATCTACTAGTATGGATATTCCGAATGAACTTGCATCCGATAATAGTGCTGTTACTGACTATGAGTCTGAATCTTTAGAATGTCCTATAGGAACAACACTGTCTGACTGGGGAGTATGTGAGTAAAGAGGACAAATATGAACGTAAAGTCCGCGTGTATGAGTCTAACCTTTGAACAAAATTAGGGTATCGATATATATCTACTCTCCTTTTCTTTCGCTTCAGCACGCGTAACTATAATGGATCAATAAACTTATTTTATATAATACATCTCGATAGGATTATACTTTAATTTCTTTCACAACATACAAAGGATTTATACTTCAACTGTGTTGCAAAATCGTGGACAACAGTCGCAAAGATGGACTAGAGACCGCAACTGAAATATTTGGAATAACAATGGTTATGTTAATTTCTTCTTCTTATCTAACTGGTAATGCATTCGCCCAAACAACATGGGAGACCTTTAATGAAAAGGCTGGACTATTCTCTTTACAAATGCCATCTAACTGGGTACCTCAAGAGGTTCCAGTAAATATTATTTCTAATCCACAAGGCTATAAAGGTCCTATCGATTACAAGTTCTCTCATCAAGAAGATGTATTAACCACTCCAACTGGACTAGAGATAGATGTTGGCGGTACTATATACATAGGAGTAGATGATAAAATAGGTGAAATAAGAAAGGTACTTCAGGATTCCATCATCGCATACGAAGAACCTGAAGGATCTAAATTATTACAGCCACTTGAATGTTCTAAATTTGTGATAGATAAAGCATCCGGCTGCTCGTTTACAATTTCTACTGAATTGCATGAAAATCAGCCAATAAAGATATTGAAAATATTATCAGTCAGTAATCCCAATGAAATAGGAATTGAGGTGACATTCACCGCAACGGAGGATAAATTTGAAAAATTCCTACCCGTAGCCGAGTATATGATAAAAACTTTGAAATTTGATACCGAGAAAGTAGCCTCTACTTTGGGTATAGAGCCAAACAGTTCTTCTAATCCAAATCAACAAGAGTTATCAACGTCTTCTAACAATAAATCTTCTAATTCAGCAATAATCCTAGCTTCAGAATTACCGCCTTTGCTTAATAATAACCATTTATCCAATAAATCGAATATTGCAGGAACTGCATTATCTTTTGCGCATAATGACAAAAATTTGGATCAAACTATTCCTCCAAAGCAAACAACCAATTTCACACAGACGGGATCCATTGACTCCTTTCTTGCTGAAGGCATAATTGATTCGGAAATCTTAGGTCCTATGGGTAGCTGCGAATTAACCCATAATTCTCAAAAAGACCAATCGATCATACCAGTCGCTTATTCTGTTATACCTGTAGTAGTTTCTCCAGAAACTTTATGGAAATTGAATGGAAGTTGGGAAATGAGTGTACAAAAAGGCAATTTAACGGAATTTTGGGTAAATTTCACTATGCAAGGCGAAAACTTGGACAGTTTCCACGAGCATCAATTATCGAATTTCAGGGCAGTAGATGTTGGATATTCACCAATTAATAGCAATATTTCATTATCTCCAAAATCAGATAATGAACTCCGGATAAAAGGCATAATGGACTATAAAGAAACATGTCATAAAATAATTAGAAATGTCCCAGTCGAATTGAATATCAATACAGGCAAATATGGCAATACTATAGATATTGTTTTAGATGGAAATAAAATTAATAATCATTTTGCGGGATACGAAGGTGATGACAATATAGTATATGGGGAAATAACTTCTTCGAAAGATGTAAACGGAAAGGAATTTTTAAATAAAATAGTTAATTCAGAAGAGTGTACTTTTGATGAAATTACTGGGGAATGCATTGCACGTGATAATCCGTCCATAACAGATGATCTACATGACGAGACATTGACTAGGAATAATTAAACCCTGATGGAAAAAGAGACACAGGCGGTTTGCCCAGAAGGAACCTTCTTTCTCGAGGAAACAAAGGCATGAATTTGATTGAAAATAATGACCGATTTATCCTGTTGAATCTATTATAGCTTAAGAAAAATATTGACAATGATTTGTATATATTTTGTCAAGAAAAAGAATTAACGTTCTTTTTCTCATAGGTGATCAGAATCGCTATTCAGAAAAATATCTCAAAAGCATCTAAAAAAGAGATCCACCATTTCAATAATTTCTTACCCTTTGGTGTAATCGAGTATATACTTTTATTCTTAATTTCTTTACTTGTGACGTACCCTTCTCTTTTTAATCTGTGTTCTAAAGAGTCCTTTAATGTTGCAGAAACTTTGAAAACTTGACCTTGAGTCTTCTTTGCAATTAATTCTGATATTTAACATACAATCTCTACATTAGTCAATCGTATAGTTTAAACCGCATGGTTGTGACGAACCGAGTTGATTAAGACCGGTGATTCTTTGCATTATCTGGTTCATGATCAAAATATTTAGATAATAAGTTTTCTTTTTTAGTAGGGGTTTCTACACTAAATAACTATTCATCTTCTAGTTTTCGACGAATATGATATTCAGCTTACAAAACACGACCTCATGGCCAAGATCCGCCATTAGGAACAGCACAAGCCTTTTTCCATTTATAACTCTCAAAGTCGGCTTCAGCAATTGGCGGACTCTTTTGAATGATTGGCGTTTTTGGATCGGGTACGTTGATTACCATATCGGCGTATCCTGGTCCCAACGTTGGAGCTGATCCTGGCGGTGGATTCAAATATGTGACTGTCCCTTCTATTTTAGTGTCAGTCCAGATACCTTCAAAGATATAATTATATGTTCTTGCCAATTCATCATGAGTCTTGCCATACCAGGTTATATGCACCTTTCCATCCGAATCTATGTCTTGGTAAACTGTATTTTTGGTTCTATCATTAGAGATCCAGGTACCTTCAAGTTCTTTACCCTCTATGATACCACCACATAAAGCATTCACTGATTGAAAATCCGAAGATAATCTAACAAAAATTATACTCAATACTAAAAGTGTACCAATTGATATGGATGCAAATTTTTTATATTTCAATGTTGATCATGTGAAAGAAGGAGAATTTAAAGATTTTGTATTAAATTGTCAAAACTTAGAGGTTTCATTATCACAAAGTTGTTGTATAGTGATTGTGAAAATTTGCTTTATATACTTTAAAAATAGTCGATGTATTATATAATTTCTAAGTGAACTTGTTTTATACTTTGGAAGGCTTATCACTAAGTTGGAAGAAGTATTTAGAATATTTGATAAATTTTATTAATGTGTTACACCTCTCATCCCAGGCGCCATATCGCCATATTCGCAATCATGTCCAACAAACCACACTGGACAGTGTTGATATTTATTTTGACTATACATGTCAGAATCGTATTCTATTTATTATTTAAAGATGTTGGATTATATTGGATATTGAGTGCAGCAACAAGGAATAATACTGATCAATAAGATAGCATCTATGAATCAAGATTAGTAACGTCGTTAGTACAAAGAAGAAAATGAAATATAAATTTTAGTGAAATGCAAACTTAAATGATTTCCTATATATTTCATCTCTGTGGAGTAAAGATACAATATTGGCAAAGGTTTACACGACAACAACTATAATTGTAATTTTTTCCTAGTGGCTGTTAATATCTATTAATACCTACGGATAAATCGTTTAAATATATCCAAAGCTGAAGAAAATCATGATTTTTGACAAGATCTTAAAAACCAATGATCTTGATTTTGAAATAGTATTAAACAAGCAGGAATATAGAGGAGATGAAATAGTAAAAGGAACCCTTAGAATCATTGCAAAAAGGGATTGTAAAATTAGAGGACTAAGGCTAAGTGCAGAGGGAATTGAAAAAACAGTAATTGAGAGGGTTATATCGTCATCTTCACATGATAGCTCAAAAACCGAGTCACAAAGCAACATATTTTTTGCTCAGGACTTGTCTACCGTGCTTAATCATCTAAATATGAATGGAATAAAAAATAAAGATAAAACGACGGTAGTTATCAATAAAGGCACTGAAATAATTCACTTTGAATTTAGTATTCCTAGTGATGCGTTTCCGTCTTATGACGGAGCAAATGCCAAGATATTTTATCAGATAAAAGCTACAGCAGACCGCGATAACTGGATTGATAAAAATAAGACTCTATTATTTCTAGTCAGCAATTCAAACCACAGATCCAGTCCTCGAGAAAATTATGAAATGTATAGTAATCCTCAATCTGAAATCAACATATTCAATGAAGATCAATTAATAGCAAAGGAGGACCCAGAAAAATTGATCACGGATGGTGCTATGGGTGAAAAAATCAAATCAACTGATCAGAATAATTTTAGCAAAGTAAACGACAATTTCCATAAACATAGACAAAAATACTCAAAACAAGATCCTGGAATCACAATAGAGTTTATTGGTAAAGAAAAGGATGGTAGTTACGATGACAGTAGGAAAATGGTCAAAAATAAAAATAGGATCTCGTACTATCCAGGTCAAGAAATAATAGGTAGTATAATTATAGATGGAAATTTGCTAAAAGATGAGACATCAAATATGGAAATTAGTCTGAGAGGTATTGAATACTCATATGCTAATGGCGTCGACGCTATTATTGAAGCAGAAGAATATCAAATAAAGAATATCTCATTTGATATGGAAAAGTTAAAATCGGTATCACATATGGCTCCTATTAGCTATTCCAACAACAATAACAACAGAAATAAAGAAAATGGTTTAAATATCAAGTATGTAATTCCTTTTGAGACAAAACTTCCACATATTGCAAATAAAAGTTATGTTGGAAAGTATTCTGAATTTTTTTGGGGATTCGATGCCAAAATAAACATTCCTTTTTCACAGGATATTCACGCTAAAGCTATAATAGAAATAGTTTAGTTATTTCTAATCCATTGAATGGATATTACCGGTTGCCTTATTTGGTAATGTGGCTGCTTACCTAAAAAAAGGATTATGTGATCCAGTATATGGTATTTAAGATTGTGATGCTTGGGGTACCGTCCATTTTAAAATACCAGTAGTATTAATTAATATACACTATTGAGAATCGCCTAGATTCATTGTTCCAGTAATGCCAGTGCCTAAGTTACCGCAGTCACCAATTGCCCTTACTTTATTACTTATCGAAGTTGCATTCAATAAAAATTGCAAGTGCACTTATCCGCAGGCATGATATCTTTCATCGATATTCACAACGGTGTAGCCCCGTGTTATAGAGGACTGACACATGGACAGAGCTCATTTTCTGGTACCTTGTTAAATATATAGAAGATAACTTTATATTTTATAATTTGATTAGAATATTACTTCTGCATTCTTGGTAATGACTAACCATCAGGGTTTTAGCAAGGACTTTGTAATACATCTATATAGCAATTTCAATGCTGAAGGTGAGCACAATAGGAATTAATTATCGGAATTCTCACTAGTAAAATAAAAATCGATATTTGAAACATGATTTATACTAACACGGGATATTTTGAAGAATAGAGATCTACTGATGTTGATAGCCATCATGTAAATTGTTGAAAATAGTGAAAATCCTGATGATTTTATTAGTTGACTCTACCAATTAGGCATAGCATTACATCCGTTGTCATAATAATATATAACTCGGTTCTAGCCAACGTTTTATTATACTTTCAATGTTCAGCATCGTTATCTATGGTTCGATTAACTCAATCTTTGTTCTTAAGCGCATTAATATTTGTGGGATCTATAAACAAGCGTTATCAAACTATCTAATGACATGTTTAACTACCAGGACCATAGAGAACTTGTTCTAGTTGTTCTATACAGCCGTCGGTGTAAACTGCTTCATTTAGTAATTTCTGACAATGTCGGAGAGAAAGAGTTTTGTAACAAACATGTTTCACTAGATAGATACGTCTAGCGAGAGAATCTTTCTGGTATCGGGCCGGTATTGCAACCCATGGCCATGCTTATTCAGGATCAATCTTTATCAATGTCTCATCAATAACCGACTTGAATGGCCTCTTGTGATTTGTCTTGATTATCCTAGATTTGAATTTTTGAATCCAATGGCATAAGGTGACGTTCGTTCGCTTGGTATGACTGGATAATCTTACAGCCGTTCTCCTAATCTATAACCATGAATAGTATGGTTATAAACCGTGATAAATTTACTTGGAGGGTATCCTGTTTCTTTTACTAATCATATAGGGAATTAGGCATAGTGAAGCCATAAGATTTTCTTTGATAAACAGAGCAGTGATATAAATATATATTACTGAGTAAAGATTTATCTACTTGTGTTCGGAAAATAGTTCATGCTTTCGTCAGTTATATCCACAAATCCAAAATCCATCAAAGTCATTCCCTCTCTTATTATATTCATATTTGTAACCTCACTCTTGTGTGTATCTAGTATTATCAGTAACGACAACAGAATAGCATTGGCTTGTGTTGACCCCCACATTAATGACGGATTTACGGAACAGTATAATTTGTTGTTAGATGGCACTGCCCTGAATGAAGTAGATGATGCGACTGTCCATCAGCAAAGTGAATTGCAACAGCAGACTAACAATATGTTTGAATCATTGAGAGGCATTGTTACAGAATCCAGAAATGTGATGTACTCTTTAGATAAAATAATTCATATCATAACTTCAGAAGAATCGCCACAATTGTCATCTATTTTATCAATCCATAATTCATCAATAAATGATCCGGAGTTACCACCAATTCCACCCGAAATACAATCCGAAAATTCAATAGACGAACTGAACCCTTTTTCAAATTCCTCCTCCGGGCTTAATAGTAACAACAGCAGTTTGACATCTGATGAAGATTATCTAATAGTAGAGTCCTGTGGGTAGGGTCAAGGAGTCCCGTTATCAAATCTGACCTGTTTTAATTAACGGGTGTTTTGAGTACAATACCTATCGGTTATACCAATGGAAAATGAAGTTCCTATTTTTGGAATGTCATTTTCTTTTGAAGATCTAACTATAAAAATAGACCTATGTGACTCAATTACCAATTCCTCAAATCTTTTTCTCGTTCGGTTTCGCGGATTATAAGAATTTGGCGATGATTGTTACAAATCTTTTTTGGAAATAATTACTGTAAAATGTTAGTTATTCTTATATATCGGGTTGCGAATAGTATAATATCAACATAATTCACTGTAGTGAATTAGATCCTGCTTTCTTTCCCATTGTTATTATAGATCATCAGAATGTTTCCACGCCTATTTTGTAAATTCATTAGAATATTTTACGATTTAGTGTCTAAATGGTTTTTCTCTTAGTATGCTTATTATTAGACCTTGATGATATGTTTGTTAAGAAGGACTGACGTCTAGCCATTGTAAATCCTGATAAAGGTAACAAGTAGACGTCCTAAATCGTGGACTATTCCGAAAGATTTTAGATTCTTCCTAGTGGTATAATTCAAAATTCAATTATAGTCAACAAGAAAAGTACGTTTTTGACGTGCATTTCTGTCACCAATCTTATGGATTTTACGAATCCAAGAAAATCACATGATCAATTGATGCAATGAGAATCCAAATTTAGGTGAATGCATGCAAGATTTCGAGGAAAGGAAGATCATAATGGATACGTACAGTTCAGATATTTATTCGTTTGACATCCACTCTGATTAGTGGCATGGGCTCATCATTCTCATGATATATCACTCTGATTTTAATAAAAAGAATGCTTTTGAAAATGTCCTATTCAAACAACGAAATGTTTTAGAAATAATTGGAACATTGTAAAGTAAATGATGAGCCATGCAATCATTAGCAGTACGTATATAAATTTTATTCATAATGATTATCAAGTCACATAACCTTATCGTATTCTACGAAACATGTATGAAATACTAGTAGTATAGATACATATTTCAAGCTAACATTTATCTAATTGTCTCCTTTAACAATTATGATGTCTGTGTTTTATGACCCGTAAAAGCAATTAACCTCATTTTCTCTAGTGCATTATCATTTCTGTTGTTAACAATTGCTAATAACGCAAATCCATTATAAATTCAATAGCAATTTCTCCAATAGAAAATTCAATGAATCCTCCTGTTATATCATAGGAACACGATCTTAAAATGTGCTACAACTCATCAAATGATAATGTGTCGTAAGCTGATCCACTTGAACGGGACTCTGCGGAAAGCTTTATGTACAGGATGGTTTGGTCGAAGAGACTGATATATTGTTTGAATCATTAAAGAATTTATTTTTGGATAAACGATTCTAGACTCAGAATTGCCGCCAATGCTCCAATCAATGCTGTCTGGATCATCAATCTACAGTGATACTATTTTGGAGGCTCAATCACATAATTTGTCTTCTGGACTTGAATCATTAAATATGGATAACATGTCAATTGTTTCCATATGTATCGACACTAACGATAGCGGTCTTTCTTCTAATTTAACTATACTCAATTCTTCTTCACAACCAAATTTTGCTTTTGAAAACACCAATTCATATGGTTTACAGAATATACATACCAAAACACGTATTCTTCTGACAATAACCTATTGAATATTACTACTTCTGCTGCTATGTCTGTAACTATTTTAAATAATACGGAAGAAAGTGTCGTTAAAAAAGCCATTTATGAGAATAACTTCTTCGACTTACCTAGTAGGGTCGCCATAGATGAATTTTACCTTCTTGATACTTCTCTACAAGAACTTACAGTTAATATCAATAATGGTAAGATACATTCAATTCAACGGAGTTCACCAAGTGAATCAACTTTTAATAATATTATATCAATTATGAATGTAATTGTGAACCTGGTTTGCAGTAAGATCGATAAACCAATAAAAGTTTGATTCAGCGAAATCATTCCATTATATTGACATTAGAAACATTATCGCCCTTAAGAAGAGTTATTTTATTAATTTTTATCTACCAATTCTTTTGCTCAAAGAAAAGCTACTTGAGTCCGAGCGAGAAAAAAAGAAATCATCAGCACTCCGAATAGTTTCCAAAGCCTGGAAAAAATTATTCATTGGCCTTGTGAAATTCTCCTAACATGTGTGCACTTTCAGCGCAAAGTTCGAAACATATTGCTTTTGTAACGAGCGCTCTATTATTTAACTGTCTCGAATCAATAATATTTAAGAGATTACTAAAAATTGCATTGGAGTATTGAAATAGATTTTTTGACTTCAGATAAGAACCAAGTATATTGAGAAAATTAATATCTAGTTTTTCTCCGTCCTAGTCGAATTTAGTAAGATCAGAGATAACCTGATGTGGATATTCTCAAGGATTTTGATACTCCTTTAACAACAAATTAATCCTTCTAATTACTGGCGCTAAAAAATACGAAGAAGAAGTCTTTTGAATATTAAATAGAAATGATACAAGCTCGAGTTAACTAGATGCTGAAAGACTTTGTATCAAATCTATGACATCACATTTGTTCAAATTGTATGAACGAAGCTAATCTAATCTCGCCGCATCGATGTCTATAAGCAGAAACGTACTCAATAGCAGATAATATAGTTTTTAAGATTTGAAAAGATTGTAGATTGGAACGGTCTTTCTATATCATGCATTTTTGGGTAATATTTATTATTAAGTATAATCAAATATTTTTTATGAAAATGCTTGATTGTAAAGTGCAAAAACAAGTAATAATCTTAATGTTTTTAGCAACACTATTGTTTGTTGGTTCATATTACAACGGCAGTACTGTGAACGCTCAAACCAGTACCTGCAATAAATGTATTCAAATCCAGAACAACCTCGCCAAGGCGAAAGAGCTTTTTCAAAAAACCCAGTCATTATTACCTCAAGCAATTCAGGCGATCCAGACTAATGAAAAACTGCTTAAAGCCACTCCTCCTCCAGAACCTGAAGCAAAGAATAAAATAACAACAATCAATGCACAGTTAAATCAAATGATACCACTAGCAAAAGAGTTGGTAGGTTCTGACAGGTCAAAAATAATTTTGGCACTAGAAAAAGAGTTAGCCAAATGCATACAGAAGTCATGCGACAATAAAAACAAGGATGGTGGTATATCAACTGGCAGTGGAGCCAGTGGCGGCATCAGTTCTGGTAATGGTATTAATACTTTTCCAGCGAATCCGGGCAATAGTGAGTTATCAGATTTAGACATATTGCGAGCAAAGTTTCTTTATGATATGAATAATTTGGCTTTTTGTGCTAAAATGAATATTATCAACAACATGGGTGGGCATCCTAGTCATTATGGCATTTGTTAGCATCGATTTTAAAACAGAGAAATTTTTTTAGTTTTTTCATCGCATAGCAGTCCCACCTTAGTTTAGAACAAAATATTGGCGCTAACCATAGATTGTGGGCCAATACCGAGATAGATTTTAAGTTCATTACCAGGAAATAATCCTGGTATACCTTTATTTTAGTATTTAATTGATATTTAGGATATTTCACTTATTTGGAGAAGATATCAATGACCAAGAAATAATGTAAATAAATAAAAATTAATAAATTAGTTTGTAAGTTAAGATGCTATTGCGTTTATGCTTTTGTAATGTGAATCTGAAGATGATAACGGCTCTATTCTACATGACACTATTACTTTTTTCTGTTACTATATCAATACCTTTTTTTAATGTTTATAGCCTTCACGAAGAGCCCATTATATCTGGAGGACCTAACTCTCCTTTTCATTTTAAAAAATTTGTAGGCTATGGATATAATCCAAAAATTGAAACCGAAATAAGAGGACTAGTAATCGGGGTCGATTCTTTTTTGTATTTAGTTCCGGATCCCAGCTACTATAACTTGCTTTTGCCTGGGAACTATCTTAGTCCAGAGTGTAATTTTATAGATACCAAGGCCGGAAAGTTATTGAATCATGACATTATTGGCTTCTATTCAGATGTTCCCTGCCCACAAAGGAATAATCCAACAGGAGAAGCCTTTGATGAACTAAAAAATGCCTACAAAAACATGGGAAACCAACTTAAATCATTAAATGAACTAGGATTTCCGTTACCATTTCCAAAGTTTTTTGTTAATCCTGAGATGGCTAATATGTTCAATGATGCTCAGCTATTTATCCCTATAATTAAACTTGAAAGACCATCCCATTTCTATGCGGCTTACAAGTGTCACCCAGAAGAAAAGCTTGTTATTACAAACCCATGGTGGCCAAATGATCAATGGCCTGAGGAAGAATGTACAAATGCTGCTTATAGCCCACCGGTTGATCCATTAAAAGGCCCTCAATGCAAAGATCGAGGGGGTTATGGTATAGGAAATGAAGATTGTGTTCGCGAAGGTGATCGCATAATTGTCAAGGGATTGTATGTTCATGAGCATCAACATACTATGTGGGAACCTGAAGGTCTTAAAGAAGGAGAGGGCGGCTCTGGCTGTCTTCGACAATTATATTGGATGGAAAACGGTTTAATGGCATGCTGGGGGCATGCAGAATTGCATCCATATAAAATACATCACGTAAAGAGAATATCTTCTAACGTTTCAGAAAATCTAAATCCTGATGGAAGTTATACCGAAAGTCATACTGTAGTAGCTCCTATGTACAAAGCGTATTACTCTCAAACATATTATCCTAATAAGTATTATCACTTCCCTAACAATCCCAACCAGATTCCAGCGTTGGATCCAGATGGCTATAAAGTCATTCCTGCTGGAAAATTGGTTGATTCACAAAAGGAATTCAGTATGAATCATAATTTCTTTATCAATGCACCTCCAAAACCAGAAGAATGTGTTCCAAATAATAGCAACTGTAGACTCGAGGTATCTGTAGTAACTTATTCAAGTGACCCTTATAATGAAAATAATAATCCTGTCAAACCAATTTATCAATTTGATCTTTTTCCATTCAACAAATCTAATCCCATTGATTTTATAAAAAATCCTAACGAAAAAAATGGAAAGATAACCACCACAGTAGACTATGAAAGAAACGGTGTAAATGTAAACATGTTTGCTTCTGCTCTAACCGTAAAGGATCCTCTAGTTCTAAAGGGCGAGTTTACCCTTAAATGGGTGCCTGCGTCAGCTGATGAATATCCTACCAAACTCACATTAAATCCTATAAATACTGCAAAGGTAGGAACACCTGATGGGGTAGCCATAACAGGAAAGTTAGAAGTCTGTAATAATAAAAATAGTACTAATCCAACTAAGGAACCTACCAATCCATGTAGACCATTGGGTGGAGAACACAGGATTACTTACAATGGAACGGGAATATGGAATAAAGGTGTATCATTTACCCAACCTGATGGCACCTTCGGACTTGAAATGACAGCAAATCAAGTAGGACAAAACTGGACCATCCAGGCACATTATGCTGGTGATATTGTAAAAAAAATTGCTCCTTCTAGTAGTAATATTCAAACCTTCAGTACCAGTACCGGCAAATTATATTCCAGAGCCTTGTAGGTCATTTTCAGAAAATATTGCAAAGATGAAATCAGAGGTAGAGGCCCTAGACAGAGAACGGACAGAACTTTTAAGTAGTGGTAATCCAAAGGGCGGAGAAAAAGGTGTTGCGGCCATTGCAGGAAAGATTACAAAACTTGAAAGAGACATCAAAGCTGAAGAAGGGAAACTACAGCAGTGTTTGTCTAATAACAACAATACGTCAACAACCCCAACTACATCCCCTCCATCAGAACCACCACTAACAGCTTTACCCGTTCGTCAACACCTTGGAAGCTCTTTATCTCTTTATTCACTCGAAAACAATACGATTGATATTGACTCAACTAACACAATAAATATAACAGGTCAACTCTCTGATACAAACAATATTTTCGTTGGAATTCCTAATAAACAGATAACTTTCAATGGTACAGCATTAGTAAATGAGACTCGTGTTGCAACCACAACATTTGAGAATGGAAGTTTCATTTCTGAAATTCCAGTGCCTAATCAAATAGGACAAAACTGGACAATTCAGGCACACTTTAAAGACTCTTCTATTAGACCTGTTGATGATTTATCTCCAATATATAATGACTCTGATAGCAACATCGTATCATTTTCTACAGTATCATCATCATCATCATCATCATCATCATCATCTCAATCGGATAACAGCGTTGTAAGAGAGTTACCTACTAACCAAGAGGAGGAGGAGGGGGATAGTAATAATAATGGTGATAGTGAGCAGATAGATTCACAAGCCCTGTGTAATGAAGAAAATACAATACTTGATGAATCAACAGGCCAGTGCGTACCTATGGAACCCCTGATATCTTCCACAGATGACTGTGAAGATCCCGGTACTCTAATGGATGAGACAACAGGTATATGTGCCCCACCTGAACCCTCCGTATCCTCTACAGATACCTGTGAAGAACAGCAACCAGGTACGATACTTGATGAATCAACAGGCCAGTGTGTACCAATGTCTGAACCAGATGTACCGATAATAAATGGCACTACAAACGATTGTGAAGATCCCGGTACTCTAATGGATGAGACAACAGGTATATGTGCCCCACCTGAACCATCAATAACATCATCAACAGATACCTGTGAAGAACAGCAACCAGGTACGATACTTGATGAATCAACAGGCCAGTGTGTACCAATGTCTGAACCAGATGTACCGATAATAAATGGCACTACAAACGATTGTGAAGATCCCGGTACTCTAATGGATGAGACAACAGGTATATGTGCCCCACCTGAACCATCAATAACATCATCAACAGATACCTGTGAAGAACAGCAACCAGGTACGATACTTGATGAATCAACAGGCCAGTGTGTACCTACATCAGAGTTAGAGCCTCTTACTGTACCATCAACAGATGACTTGAATAGTTCAAGCACTGATAATAATTCTTCATCTGACGTAGGTCCACCAGTATTAGAAGAAGGAGAACAAGGAGAAGGCCCAAGAGAACAAGGATTAGAACCATCATTTTCTGCTGAACCCTTGATGGAAAATGTTGAACCTCTATCACAGTCACAGACACTGTCACCGTCATCATTATCCGAAAATACTAGTACAGTAGAAGATAACCAAATTAACTACGATAATGAGTTGTTTGGAAATGAATCGATTTCTTTTGATAGCAATTCTATTCAAGATCCTCTAGCATCAAGTGAAGATAGCAATAATAGCATTGAAGGTGATATGTCGTGTGATTCTAGTAGTCAGTCAATAGAATCCTGTAATCTATCTTCAACTCAGGAAGGAATAGCTGAAGAAGAACCGTCAGTCCTAACAATCCCAAATGATACTTCATCTACTAGTATGGATATTCCGAATGAACTTGCATCCGATAATAGTGCTGTTACTGACTATGAGTCTGAATCTTTAGAATGTCCTATAGGAACAACACTGTCTGACTGGGGTCTATGTGAATGACCATGATTAGGTGGAATAATATAGTAATACGTATACGATCCTTAATGGTAGATTCCGTTTGACTATATTTTTCGCATATATGAGGAACACATGATTTTATCAAATTCGGATACAGCTGTATACAGAGTATAACAAGTATCGATTATATTATAATATTTTATAGTTCCCAATATGAATACGGTTGTAGGATCTACTGAAAAGGATTTATACAGCCTAGTGTATTTGCTATATTATGGTAATGAATCACAGCAACATTTTCATCAAGGAATGCCAGATATTTGGAATATTCATGGTTCTGTTGTTTCTCATCACTTCTTCTTATTTGGGTAATAATGCGTTTGCTCAAACAACATGGGAAACTTTCAAAGAGAAGGATGGACTTTATTCATTGCAAATTCCATCTAACTGGATACCACAAAAGGTACTAGAACAAGATAAAATAGCCCCAATACAAGGTAATTTTGTTTATTTTCCTGAAGATGAAGACTCTTTTGCATGGTTGGATGTGATGGCGAATGTATCTCTATACTATGACCCAGCAGATTTCTTACAAGGTATTACCTCGTATTATCAGTCCTCCGAGGACTATAAGCTATTGGAACCTTCGGAATGTCTGCGGTACATGTTGAACAAGATACAGGCATGTTCTATAGTACAATCACTCAGAATTGGGGATGAAAAACCAAGAAATATACTTGATATCTATACCATTGATTCAAATGAAATTGGATATCTTGTAACATATGTAGCATCAGAAGATCTATATGATAAATTTCTACCCGTAGCTAAATATATGATTAGTACATTAACATTTGATACAGATAAGGTAGCCTCTACTTTAGGTATAGAGCCAAGCGGTTCTTCTGCCTCCAATCAACAACAATTATCTCCATCATCTAACAATAATTCTTCTAATGCAACGATAATTCCCGATTCGGAATTGCCAGAAATTCCAACCAATTAATTTTTCTTTTTATTAAATTATCAATACTAGCCGGACCGAATTGAATGAACATTCAAAGGTTAAACTTTACCTTTCTATTAGTTGCATAAAAAAATATCAATTAATTTTTTATTTTTAAAAACATTCAAAAAACTTGCTATGCATATCTTGGATAGCCCTAAAGAAATAAAAAAGATAGGGATTGAATGGATTGTAGCTGATGGGGATATATGATTGTCACAAACTCCACATAACTGGATGAGGTGAGATCATACGGGGGACAAAGTTAGGACTTCTGTTGTCTCTGACAAGAATAATATCTTAATGGACGGGTTAGCAATACAACAAAAGTTCTTTAGTGAAACAAGAAAATAAAGTACGGACACAGTAGTTTTACAGCTAGCTTCTAACTCCATTGTTGGTTAATGGTAATGATTACCAACCTTGCATATTATTTTTGTATGAGAATTTTATAAATAAAATTATGATCCGAGCTCTTACAACTATTCTACTATCTACACTATTAATTAGTATAGTGCTAATTTATCCTACATCTCCTCAAGTATATTCGACTTTAGAGAATCAAAATCATGGTATAATTGACTCAAATCTGACATTACCAAATCGATGTACGGAACCATCTGGTATCCCTTAATTTTCATGTTATCCACCAGGATATTGTCCCGGGCCCGCTGACGAACCCGTTCCCTGTCCAGAATCTGAACCTAAGATCGAATCTTCAAACTGCAGGGACGGTGTAATCGGGATAGGACGATATCAGTCAGATCCTCGTGATGATCCCATGGGCATATGTCCATCAAGTGATCCTATCGAAGCCAATTTATCAAATATGGAGTAAATTCCAACGGGTTACTAGGTGCATATTTTTATCTATCAAAAAATTTTATCCATTTTGATTGATATTTCAATTATCCGTATTGAAACCTAAAAAAATTATATATGAGCAAGATAGAAATCTATGAAACTATACTTTTCAGTATGGATCTAGAATCTGAAATATAAGGGAAATCTAAAAAATGATATTTAGTAATTCGTTCATTTAGTTCTTAAATGCGGGCCATGTCACTATATTTATATTTTAATTAATTGGACGGAATTTCTATAAATTCTGTTACCGGAATTATTGTCGCATTTGATGTTTTGCTTCAAGATGTGAACAGGAATATTGAGTAGATTTTGAAGAAACAACAGCCACAATACCTAAAGTATATGCTCCTTTCTCAATATCAAATGTCATTATTAATATTCATACCAGCATAGGTATCGTTTGAAATGATAAATAAGGTATTTACTACTGATACCTTTGATTGTTAAGCCTTCGACTCAACCCCATTTCGGTATAGTTACAGATCAGTATCCCTTTTATCATGATTGCGGTAGAAGAATATTGACGTCATAAGGTGAATATAGTACTATGCTTCCAGTGTTTATAAACGGTTGTATCGATACTATTTTTTCAACTTTGGTTTCTTAAGATGTTTTTAAAACTATATTTCATAGGATTGCGCTCTAGAAGCCTACATGAGATAAAGATTTTATATTCAATGTTTGTTTGTAAACTTATGATGAAATCCATTTTAACACAGTCGATGTCAATCACGCCTTCTATCTTCTTCATCCAATCACTAATATTGAAACCATTTGCAGTTCTGCTTATGATTGTTTTTGCTACTGCTTTAATATTTTTTCCAACACAAGTCAATGCACAAAATTCAGGATCATCCTTACCTGATGGCTTTTCATTATTTGAAGATCCAGCTAGAGGCTACACGATAATTTATCCAAGCGATGCACAAAAAGAAGAAGTTCCTGTTGGTACCCATTTTAAGAATGAAAAGGATGGATGGAGTTTTGGGGTATTGGGGCCCTCTCCACTAGGTGATCAAACCTTGCAGCAACTAGTTAAGGAAATTGCAGACTTTGAGCGAGAATTAGGCTTTAATGTTCTGGATGATGACAAGGAGTTGCAGGTAGGTGGGTTGCCCGCACAAATGATGACCCGAGAAGATGATCTTGGTCAAAGATGGTGGAAAATTTGGGTTCAGGATGGAGCTGATTATTATGAACTTCAAATATTTGCGCCAAAAGATAGTTTTGAATCATATACGGATATGTTCTATACCATGCTGAAATCAATAAAATTCACTAACAATTAAGAATTAAGGGTGAGCCATCTTTTCTCTTCAACAATCATGACTTGATTGTCTTAGTATTCCGATAATATGTTACCGATTAGTGAGTTTCAATATATCCATCCATTGCAGGTTGATTAACGGCCATCGGATTGCATGATCATCTATAGAAAGTTCCTTTTGAGCGGGATCTCATTCCTTTAACTTCTCGGCCGATCTAGTGCGTCATCTACCCAACAAATTTCTGATGGCAACTCAATTGTTGTAAAATAATATATAATACGTGTTAATATTTGCTCATTAATTTTGTTACAATCAATTTGATTAATAAATTAATCAAATTTCTTTACCATTAGTAAGAAGAGTTAAGATAATGTTTATTAATGGGTTGCGCTTCCACTTATCACTTGATAATTATTCTGTTTATTTAATAACAATTATGGTTTTAGATTAGTGTCATCATCTATTATAGAGCCCATCATTAGTATTTTCATCCCCAGCCGATAAAAATAAGCAAGAAAAGCTCACTAAAAGAAAGCATATTCATAATCGAAATGTATTAAAATTGTGCAATAGCATTAGTCCGAATTAATTGATTCATCTTCCACAACCTTAGTTGAATAAATATGCATTCTATATGATCTTATGGGTATGTCTATTTGACTTGTAAAAAAATATACCTTTCATATTATTGGATCTTTTGCCAATAACTTAAAATGCAAGTTGGATAGAGCAAAATACACTATTTTGTAAATACTAAACAATGGAATAGTTTCAATAACTTTCCTTGTAATTAGTTGCCTGTTTTCGTATGTTCTGCTTCTTCCAAATCCTTTGCTAGTTTTCTCGGTTTTAAATAAAACGACCGATGAATTAAATAGAAGAGAATCAACTAAATGTGTAGATGTATATGGTAACCCCAATTTCTATGTTATCCCACTAAATATTGACCTCTAAACAGTAATTTTTTGTTCTGCAAGGGATTACTCATCGAAACTTTAACACCATTCTTTTAGTATGAGAAATTATCTTTCTATAAAGATATTCTCTATAAATAGATGAGGTTGCACGGCGGTTTCATAATCTACAGATTTGATGATAGCTTGCTCCTATCCTCGTAGATCCAATTCTCGAGATAGCCCCGCATTTCTTGTTAGAGACCTCTGACCAAAGAAAATGTTTTTTATTTAAGTATAGTTATTTCGAGAATCTTTCTTTGCTAGCACTATTTCCATTTGCAAACAATTCCCTACAATGAATATTATCAATAATATGATGGAGTTCCAAGCCATTTTGGTATTTGCTAATATTACCATCTTTAGGCGAAGCGCCCATCTATGGTATTAACTACATTATTAGCTCCCAAATGTTAGGGCATATTAAGATAGCATTAATAAATTTTGTAGAAAAGTTACATAATGGAAAATCATTGGATTTAATACCCATTTAATAAATTGAGTTTCTACATATTTGCTAAATCACCTTGGAATAGATTTATAATTTTGAAGGCAGAGTATTTGACCCGTACGCCTATCTAGCTGTCTGGTAGTTGTAGCAAATATCGATCCATGTCTTAATCATCTTCTCTAATAGTAAGACTAATAAAAATAACTAATGGTGTTCTCTTTTATAAAAAACTAAGCTAATAAACGCCATAATGACTAGGATGCCCACCCATGTTGTTGATAATATTCATTTTAGCACAAAAAGCCTAATTATCCATATCATAAAGAAAACTTTGCTATTATTACATCTAAGTCATATAGATCGTTGGTGTTTGGATTTGCGATAACAATATCAACGCTAGTGTAAGAAACCCTAAAAATACCGCCACTAGTGACAATACTTTCTTTATGCTTATTATCCCATGCTGTTTTGCAAATATTTATGTACCGCCAAAATTATTTTTGACCTATTAGAACCTGCCAATTCTTTTGCTTTTGGCATCATGTGATTTAACTGTGTATTAATTATTGTTATTTTATTCTTTACCTCAGGTCCACGAGGAGCGGCTTTAAGGAGTTTTTCATTATTCTGGATCGATTGAATTGCTTCAGGTCACAATGACTGGGCTCTTAAAATAAATCTTTTGTATTAGATAAGTAGTTTTGCATCAGAAGATATTTATTACATTAATGGGCTTGCATTTACCCGATAGATACTCTCAGTAGTACCGGTGAGTAAGGCTCAAATAGAAACATGAAAAGGATTGTTTTTAGATTCAATTGATTCATGTCTGTACCTAACTACTTGTGAAGGTTATTGATTGTAGCATTGTGTTGAACAAATCAATATATGGTGAGAATCTATCTTTTTGGGCATACACATGAATTTCATAGTAATCTTTGTCGTTTTGTATAAAAATTTTCCACCCTTTTAGGTCATCAAAAGAACTATCCATCATAATTGCAGGTGAACCATTTACTTCTAACTCTTTGGAATCATCTGCAAGATTACCAAAGCCAAATTCACTAAAGTCGTGGACATCATAGACAAATTCTTCCAAAGTTTTACCTTCTAAAGATAACGGTCCTGTAATTGAAAATTCCCATCCATCCCTTTCGCTCGTAAAAAGAATACGTTCATCGGCGTCTTCTTGTTGTGCATCACTTGGATAAATTATAGAGTAACCTCTAGCTGCATCCTCGAATAGTGAAAAACCTTCAGGCATACTAGAAGTAGAATTTTGCGCATTTACTTGTACTGGGAGAAAAGAAATAGTTGCAGCAATTACAAAGATAGTCAATAGTGTAATTTTTGTTTCTGCTAATGATTGTAATAGGTTTGACATTCTTATAAGACTCAAATGAATTATAATATAAAACTTTTATTAATGGTAATTGCAAAATTTTATAATCGATAATTCCTAGGAATTTGGTATGTTGATTTCATAATTGAAACTACAATCTAAAGAGTGAGTTTTTTTAATTTTTATGCGTAATTACAATCCGTCCAATACCCAAATAATAATAAGATTGAACTGATCTAAACAAAACTACTGGAATTCATATGAGGTAAGCTTGCATTTTACTATGATACCCTTGTTTAATTATGTTTATTTACAAATTAATTTGCACCATCAATATTAGAATATGATTAAATTAATTAATACTAGTCCTAGTTCCTCCCAAATAAGTATTGTGTCTTAGAGTATCATATTTTGTTTGATATAGACACTATCTACGAATAATGTATTTAATTCATCATCATCCATTCTATTCACCATTTTGTATACGGATGGAATAATTGCTCGGTCATTTAACTACATCAAAAGTCATCATCATAAATGAGTTAGAGATTATGTATATCTGTCACCATCATTGTAAGGCGATATATAGTCTGTATCCAAGATTTTCCGCCTCAAATGAATTATAACTGCAAATTTTTGATCTTGATTTACTATATTCCAAAAGGATACTAAAAGTAATAGTTTGTCTTTAGCATGTTTAGCCAAAAGATGTATAATTGATTTGGTCATTGAGAATGATTTGTATACAGATCTGGAAAATGAGCAGATTTCAAACTATGGATAATATTTTTTGAGGAATTGGTCAAACTAATGTACTGTAAATATTAAACACCATGTTGACTGCACACCTCATCCATGAAAGAGAGATCTATACCTAGAGAGGGAATAAATAAGCAAGGGGAGGTTATAGTCAAATCAAAGATGGATATCACCATAAGATTTCCATTTAGTATCTAGCACTGATTATACTATTCCTGAACTTCTCACATCTGATGTTACAACGGCCAAGTCTCTGAGAAACCTCTTTATCTATATATGTGATCATATCTATCTCTAGAAACATTAAAGAAAATATATTCAATGGTAGCTGACTATCGATTGTACGAAGAATCATAGTTGATTTAAACAGCAAATATGAACTTACTCGTACATCTCATATTCAGATACAAGAATACGCCCTTAGAATGGCAGAAACTAATTGATTTTATGAGTCAGCACCCCGTCAAGTGATCTACTCAAGGAGAGTAAAACTGCAAAGCTACGGGATGTCATCCATATGACCTTTCTCAAAAATAGACGAGGTATCCCAAAAGGAATGATAATATAGGTGCTATCGAGCTGTTCTCCGTTTAGATCCTACAACTAGTTTTTCATTATAACCGCAGGATGCCCAGAGTAAGTGCTAAATTGATGGTTAAGGATTTGATAGATTTTTAATATAATGCAATTTAATCTAGACAGGATAAAATTATGAGAATAGAATAGATTATCACCCAGTTTCAATTAAGTAGTGTGGAATAAAATTATAGATCGCCTCTTGTGCTATAAATGGAATAATGTAAATAAACACGTCGTTTTCACATTATATGTTGAAAAAGCATTTATATTATTATGGGATCTGCTAAATTGTGACAAACAGTCGCAAATATAAGTCTGTCTCTAGGTATGTTGTTCTATTAATCAGTATATTGACGATTTCTTTAATTCCAAACTATTCTCCAGCACAAGCTCAGTGGAAAACTTTTAATCAAGAGGACGGAATCTACTCCTTACAATTACCATCTAATTGGACACATGAAAAGATACCATCAAAAGATAATGAATTTTCATTTTTGTTTGACGACTCTTTTATCTATCCCTCCAAAGATAGTTCATATGCCAAGATGAACTTTTTTGGTGTCATAGATGCGGTGAATGAAGATTCTAAAGCAAGTGCAGAATTTTTCGCAGATATAATGAAGGACGAAGATGGATTTAAGGTCTTGAAGCCCATAGATTGTGAATCATTAACGATAAATAACACGCCAGCATGTACCGTAACAATAACTTTTAAGCCAGAAGGTGAGACTAACCAAAGAATCATTACCTTCACTACATTGATTGATCCTATGGGGAATGAATATTCAACTATGTTTATTGCTTCTGACGATTTGTTTAACAAGTATTTACCAATTGCTGAATACATGACTAAGACAATAAAGTTGGACTCCAAGTCCATTTTAGATAATCGTGGTGTAAGCAATTCAGATTCCTCTGACAACCCTTTCTCAGACAGCTCAGCAAGCAATTCAGATTCCTCTGACAACCCTTTCTCAGACAGCTCAGCAAGCAATTCAGATTCCTCTGACAACCCTTTCTCAGACAGCTCAGCAAGCAATTCAGATTCCTCTGACAACCCTTTCTCAGACAGCTCAGCAAGCAATTCAGATTCCTCTGACAACCCTTTCTCAGACAGCTCAGCAAGCAATTCAGATTCCTCTGACAACCCTTTCTCAGACAGCTCAGCAAGCAATTCAGATTCCTCTGACAACCCTTTCAGATGATAATTGTAGTGAATCTGAGCAAAGCTTAACAGCTTTTATTGTCCAATGGTAAATAAAAGCTGACAGGACCTAATTTGCTTACTACATTTTGATTGGGATTCAGGAAACAGTAGTACTATGAAGGCATATTAACCGTTAGAAACCAAAACGTAATAACTGATCTTAATCTAGTATTATATCTTGGCAATCATATATCAAAACATGAAAACAAATTGCTCAAGTACAAATATACTAGACCAGTTATTCTAAAATTTTTTTTGATAAATATAGCTTAACTTATCGATGAATCAATAGCTCAAAGATGCTCTTCCTAATATGTCTGTTAGAAGAAATATAATAGCTTCACAGTCGTTGGTAATTCAATTCCTAGATACATTAGATTCAGATCCGGACAGAAATAAAAGAAAGAAGGTGTTACCATGTCTCAAACTAACCTTTCTATTGGTAATCATTTATACAAAATTATTTTTTTTCGTACCATTCTTATATCAATAAGGCTTTTATATAAGAGTGGATTTGCTGATCTATGATTAGAGATTACAAATCTCGTGCACCCAGGATGAATACCTCTATTACTATTATGTTTGTCACAATAATGAGCCTGTCTGCATTGAAAACATCATCAATATCCTCAACCAAGTATTCCTTCTCGCGTAGAGAGGGGAAACCTTTTACAGATAAAGAGGGGCTCTATTTCTTACAAATACCTTCTAACTGGTCTGTATACATGGCATCCAAAAAATGCAGAATATTTCTAATAGATTATATGTCTATCAATTATCCTGAGAACCTGTATTCATTTGTGATTTTGGAAATACATGCTATAAAATTTCCTTTTTGTAGTCTCAAAAATTCACTTCAATTCATTATTACAACGTACTCGGATCAATCCAAATATAATTTGATCCAAACAAATGAGTATAATGCTTGCAAGATAAATAAACATGTCTGTTTATTTATCAAGACACACCGATGTGAAAATGTAATACAAAAGGATCAAATACCCGTTCCTCTAATAGATGGTAGTATTCTAGAATATGGTATATCTGTGCTGCTTCAAATGTTCTTAATGAGAGAGATCTTGCTAACAACGTATAAGATAGTTACAACGGATTTTAATAGGGGGAAAGTGACATCAACATCCGAACTTGGGTATTTGTCCATATACAACATATTAATAAATACATTTAGTCAAACAGATATAGATAACAATATCACTGAAAGTATTGATACTAGTAAAGTACCGACTCTTTATCAAACAGCGGCATACCATCTTCAGAGACAATCACAACTTAATAACCATTCTTATAAATATCATTCTGGCTAATGAAATGATAAACATCAACATGGTGTTTTTATCTATGAGAGAACCCTTTAATCGAGATTCACTTAAAGTATTTTTGGTAACCTTATTAAAATTTAAGTATTTCGCTGGAATAGTTATCTACCTTCTTGCATTATCTTTTTTTTTAATTTTGCCTACTTCTGTAAATATATCACATTCTCAAATAGAATCCTTTAACTGGATCAAAGAGAATAATATTCTATTTAGTATTGATTATCCTTCCACGTGGAAGAAAGAATATCCATCAAGCAGTTCTGTATGGCCATTTGAACAGCCGCTTGTAAGATTTAGTTACCAATATAATGATGGCTATAGTTTGGTACCCATCGTTGTTGATGTTGATATTTATAAATTAAATCCCGGAGTTAGTGTAGAGGATATTAAGGATTGGTTACGACAGAATAATAGTCCTTTTCTAACACAAAGAATGCATAGTTCAATAGTTACCATAACAAGCTATAACGCCGACCTGAAATATTCATCTTAAGTCCAAGGTTTTGAGAGCAAATATGTTGATTACTATATGAAAGGCAATAGGGAGTACCGCATTGCTCATGCATATTCTATTGCCAATAACGAACAAATGTATATGATAACTTATTATATTCCACAGATAAAAGTTCTCATTGATGGGCAGATAGTCCCCGATTGGTTTCAATTTTATTGGAATCATATATTAGTATCAATGGTAAATTCACTGTGTGTGACTAGTCAGGCAGATAAATGCGGAATGGATACTATATCTTCCCTCCAATCATCTACCTCTAACACATCAAATCAAACCTCGATATCAATAACTGATATGGCAGGTAATGTTACGGATAACTTATGTGAAGAACAGCAACCAGGTACGATACTTGATGAATCAACAGGCCAGTGTGTACCAATGTCTGAACCAGATGTACCGATAGTAAATGGCACTACAAACGATTGTGAAGATCCCGGTACTCTAATGGATGAGACAACAGGTATATGTGCACCTCCGCCACCATCCATTGCGACAGATACCTGTGAAGAACAGCAACCAGGTACGATACTTGATGAATCAACAGGCCAGTGTGTACCTACATCTGAGCTAGATATGCCTGTAACATCACCTGTAGTATGCGAGGATCCTTCAGCAATATTAGATGAATCAACAGGCCAGTGTGTACCAATGTCTGAACCAGATGTACCGATAATAAATGACACTGCAAACGATTGTGAAGATCCCGTACTCTAATGGATGAGACAACAGGTATATGTGCCCCACCTGAACCATCAATAACATCATCAACAGATGGTTGTGAAGAACAGCAACCAGGTACGATACTTGATGAATCAACAGGCCAGTGTGTACCTACATCAGAGTTAGAGCCTCTTACTGTACCATCAACAGATGACTTGAATAGTTCAAGCACTGATAATAATTCTTCATCTGACGTAGGTCCACCAGTATTAGAAGAAGGAGAAGAAGGAGAAGGCCCAAGAGAACAAGGATTAGAACCATCATTTTCTGCTGAACCCTTGATGGAAAGTGTTGAACCTCTATCACAGTCACAGACACTGTCACCGTCATCATTATCCGAAAATACTAGTACAGTAGAAGATAACCAAATTAACTACGATAATGAGTTGTTTGGAAATGAATCGATTTCTTTTGATAGCAATTCTATTCAAGATCCTCTAGCATTAAGTGAAGATAGCAATAATAGCATTGAAGGTGATATGTTGTGTGATTCTAGTAGTCAGTCAATAGAATCATGTAGTGTTTCTTCAACTCAGGAAGGAATAGTTGAAGAGGACCCGTCGGCTTTAACAATTCCTAATAATACATCATCTACTGGTTTAGATATTATGAATGAACCTTCGTATGATAATAGCACTGTTACTGACTATGAGTCTAAATCTTCAGAATGTCCTATAGGAACAACACTGTCTGACTGGGGAGTTTGCGTCCGTTGATACAGGATATTTCCAATGAATTCTGGCTAAACTGGAATTAAGTCCTTCTGATAGGAGGGCATTAGTTCCTTGGATATATTTGGTGCGAGATTTTGCTTCTTTTTTGGATCTATAACAACCGAAAGCAGGATGTACTCCAACCCAAATTTAATCAAAGTTTCATTAATTATATGTTCATCATTCTCTTTCTTTTTAATTTTTAATTTAGAGGATGATATTTTCTAATATACCTTATTAGTTCAGGATAGTGAGTAGTAATCACGTTTTAACTAAAATTGAACTGCAACCAAGACAACGAATTGCTACATATATTGGTAAATTATGCGGTACTTGCAGTCACTATTATGACTTTAATTTATAACCTTAATGATTATTCTGCTATTTTTCCCAATGCCGTTCATCCATTCAATAAATACCCAATAAATCGAAATCTATCCTAAGGCTACTAATAAGGTTAAAACAGCCCTAAATGGTTTTAAGGTGTAGAATGAATTGTAATTGAATCAGGTTACAATCGTAAATTCAATACCTTTTGAGTAAAATAGTTTACATTACTTTTCTAAAAAAGATGATTTATCTACCATCACCATCTGATCAATAGCAAAGCTAATACTACTTCCATCTAATAGAATCATAATTTGTTTATGCATTTCTTCAATTGCATAAAATTTCAGGCTAATCATTGACTTGCTAAAATCTGGCTAGGACTAATGTCTAAGTTAATGTCAAATTCTAAAATTGTGTTTTATTAGTTGATGTATATAGATTGGTATCATATGTTAAACCTAAAGTAATTGACTCATGTATCCAAACTTGCTTGTTCAGATCAAAAAGAAATGGAACACTTAACACTTAAATACATTTTATAAATTTAGAGAATAATTGGCAATTTCCTCTGTAAATATGAAACCGGATAAAAATAATATAAAGGAAAAACGAGATTTATTTAATTACAAGTGGATCGCGAGGTTTTATAGAAGCAAATGTTATCCATTGACATTTCAAATTTTGCTTGTCTTGGCTCTATCAATTTTTATTTATGACGGTTTTGTAGGCTCAGAGAATTCCGATGAAAATTTGATTACCTTATCTTTATCTGGGGTCTTTTGGTATCCTCTTATCTTTGCTAGTCTATATTTTTTTGGTAGATCGTGGTGTGCTGTATGTCCAGTTGGAGCAATTGCAGGTGCATTTAATAGATTTAGTATAGAGCGCAAGTTCCCTCGGCGCTTATGCAATTGGGGATTACCACTTTTGACTTTTCTAATCCCTCTTTGGGGTTTTAGGGAATTTGGGATAAATGTTCTTCGGGAGCCACTGATTACGGCCATCTGGATAGTTAGCGTAATTGCTGTTGCAATTATTGTGAGTCTTATCTTTAGAGGCCGTGTTTTCTGCAAGTACATATGTCCTATTTCAGCTCCCCTAGCAGTTATGTCCCGCGTTGCACCAATAGAAGTGAGAACAAAGACAATGGCTACTCATTCAAACATGACTAATAAACATGAATACAGGGAGGAAAATCCGCCATCTTTAGCTAAATTATCCCCTATGATAATAAAAGAAATTCCTCTATTATCTAAAGAGAACACTAATCCACAGTCAAGAAGCATAGTTGGAGTTGGAAAAATTGATCCTACTTGTAAGACCTGCAAAACTCATGATTGCTACAATGGTAACAAACATGTTGAAGGCTGCCCTTGGGAAGAACATCCAGCTACTATGACTAGCAATTCCGCATGTAGCATGTGTATGAAATGCGTTCATTCTTGTCCACCTACCGAGCCCATGAGACTAAGACTAAGAATGCCATTTGCAGAGTTGTGGCAGGTATTTAGACCCAATATATATGAAGCCTTCACCATCTTGGCTTTGATAGGGATTTTTAGTACTTATTTGTGGCATGAATCAGTAGATTCGATATTCCCAGGATTTAGTCAAGGGCTTTCAGAAAATATAAAAGAGTTAATGCCTTTTCTAACTGAAAGACAGGTTGAACGGGGGGTAATAGGTTACGTCATGTCAATAGGGATAACAATTGGACTTTACTCACTAGCGGTATTAGTATCAAGTAGGATTTCTGGCATAAAGTTTAAACGAAATTTTGCAAACTTTGCTTATGGATATTTGGCAATCTTTGCTATCTATAGTATTGTAGGAGCCATCTTTGGCCAAGTTGCTCTTAATGGTGGAACTTATATAAATGCAGGGTTACAATATGTGGGAATTTATCTATATTTACCTGCGTCACTAATTGATATTAATTCTTCTGACGTCTATACCCTGAAATGGATTCCAGAGTCGATTATCTCTTTAATCGTAGGTGGATATATCACATATAGAATATCCCAGAATTTGACAGGACACGACAGAAAAAAAACAATACAGGGTTCTGTTCCTCATATCTTGATGATAGTATTGATGCTTGTAATATTTTCTACTATTGATCCAAGATGGGCATAAAATAATGAAAGTATCATTTCGTCGACCTCAACTTAGTTCGGAAAAAGTCATTTATACGATTTCTTTGTTCATACTGGTTTTACTTTATTACAATTGTTTTGGTTATAATGCTAATGCACAAGAAATGAGCTATGGTGATAATGGATCGCATCCATTGCTTATAAATGAAATTTCTACTATCCAAGAAAACATAGAAAATATTGTGATGGCTACTAACGAAGGGAATTATTCTAAGGCAAAAGAGTATATTGATGAAATTGATTCAAGTGATAATTGGTTTAATGTTTTGGAGGAGCTACAATCACGGAATTCAACCGACGAAATAGTTGCTTTCAGTAGCTCTCTGAGAACACTTGATATACTTATAACTGATAAAAACTCCAGTTCAAAAATTCAAGTCGAAGAATTAACAAGAGATTTTAACGAAATTGTAAATAGTTTAGCGATTCCTTTAGTGGATAGTTCCCGATTAATTATAACAACTACCGTCGGATTCATTGCAGTGACCATATTATTATATCTTATACCTTCAATTCGAAAGGTATTAACACTTAAATATTAAAGATTATTACATTTGCTTCATCGAAAGTGAACAGACTTGAATTTTGAATCAGATGCTATTCTCGATTCTGACAAATGATATATTTATGACAAGCGCTTATCTAAAAAGGGTCGCTATTGGCTTAAGCTATCGGCATCCATTTGATATTTTTTCATTCGTTAATAAGTTCCCACATCCAACTCTCACTTTATGGGCATATAACCAGAAAACCCCTCGTAAATCAAATTATTTCTGAATATATAGTATAGAATCGCAATAATAAAGAATTGAATAACGAGGATACTTATTCTACGCTAGATAAAGAATGTTATTATGAAACACCGAGGACAGAAGAAAAGGGTGGTCTAGGACATGATATAATATAGTGTAATGATCCGCGACTATATTGAATGGCTCAAAATAACAAAGGAATTACAAATTTCGATAGATAACTTAATAATTGTAGTGGCAGGAGTAAGTATTTTCAAATCCCCAATATGTGGACGCCTGTACGAATGTTTCTTTTTAATGTGATAACAAATCAATGAATTTTGAATGGAGTTGTTTTCTAATGTTGAGAGGGCGAAAAATCCTTGGAAATGATAGAAAGCTCTCTCATAACTGAAGTTGTATTTTTTTTAGATCAATCTATTAGAATGATTTACCATATATTGGTATATACCTTGAAAGACACATTGCATCGTTCTTCCATCTGTCATATATTACTCATCGAAAAGATATTTCATCGGTATTACAAAGAATTGACACTGATTACAATTTCGTGTATATACTACTAAATGATTCAATCATAAATTTGGAGTGCCGCCATAATAATCCTCAGAAGTTTCTAGTGTGTCATAAAAAAAAAGTCATGCGATAATAAGAACAAGGTTAGTAGTTTATCAACTTGCAGTGGCGGCATCAGTTCTGGTAATGGTATTAAAACTTTTCCAGCAAATCCGAGCATTAATGAGTTGTCAGATTTAGACATATTGCGAGCAAAGTTTTCTTTATGATATGGATAATTTGGCTTTTTGTGCTAAAATGAATATTATCAACAACATGGGTGGGCATCCTAGTCATTATGGCATTTGTTAGTCACATCGTTTGTAACGGTATTACACCAATTCATACTAGACCACAATATGGTAAGATGAGCCTAAACCAATATAAAGTATCAGCATTTTCTTATAAACTATTTCGTCGTTATTACTCATTCAAAATACTGCAGAAGACCATACATGTAATATGGTTCTACTGAGAGTTTAGCAACGAAAATAGGTTATTTTGATTATTTGAGAATATCTCTATAGTTGACGATTATCATAATGGTCGAATAATAATTAGCAATGACACAAGACATAAATTAATTGATAATAAATAAGGACCAGGCTGCATATATTTACATAAATCATTGGAGTCTTAACCTTTTAATATATATTTATCGATAAATGGACTTCAACTTTTTAAGACGTAATTTAATGAATTTATGACAAATATGTTCACGATCTCATTGCATATTATTTTTTTGTATCATTGAAAGCTTTTATAATACTTATTTAATATGCTAGACTATGTATAACAGTAACAAATTCAGTAAGATGACTTACTGCTTTTTAGGAATAGTTCTCTTACTCTTTTCCTTCTCTCTTACAAATTATGTATTGGCTCAAACAACATGGGAAACTTTCAAAGAGAAGGATGGACTTTATTCATTGCAAATTCCATCTAACTGGATACCACAAAAAGCACCTGAGCAAGATAAAGTAACTCCAATTGATGATTTATTTTACTATTACCCTGTGAATCAAGATTCGTTCGTTTGGGTTGATGTTATGATAGGCGAATCCCTTTATTACGATGTAAAGGATTCTCTGGATGCAAGTATAGCACTCTATAAAAGTTATGATAACTACAAATTAATACAGCCGGTTGAATGCGAAAATTTGACTTTAAACAATCTTTCGGCATGTTCGATGGTACAATCCTTACAAATGGAGAGTGAAATGCCCCGTAAGGAACTAAGCGTTGTTATGATCGATCCAAACGGAATTGAATATACAGCTTTGTTTGTAGCATCAGAAGATCTATATGATAAATTTCTACCCGTAGCTAAATATATGATTAGTACATTAACATTTGATACAGATAAGGTAGCCTCTACCTTAGGTATAGAGCCAAGCAGTTCTTCTACCTCCAATCAACAACAATTATCTCCATCATCTAACAATAGTTCTTCTAATGCAATGATAATTCCCGATTGGGATTTGCCACCTGTTGACAATAGCTTTTTAAATGCAAATTTGTCGAATTCCACGGAAACAGATATGAATAATATTTCGTCGATCTCATCAACTCCTGCCCCTATCCCAGGTTACAAGAATGTCAGTGATACTGAAAATAGTACATTCTTTAATTAGATACTAATGATTTCAGAGATAAACACTTCAAAATTGTGCCTGTGTTAGAACATTTAATTATTAGACAAATTTGATAAAGTATTTAGATATTGTGTATAAGGGATGAAGCAGCTGTCGAGATTCTTCACGGAAATTATTTAGTGATGATGACTGTATGACGATTTCACAAAATTACGGAAACGTTAGATCAACATGTGTTATTGAAAGCACAAACCATACATAAGTAAAATTTATTCGAGATGATAAAAGGAATACTGACTTGCTACTCCTTGGAGTTCGCAGAGCATTGATTATATAAATACAGAAGTAGCATCGACGGGAAGTAAAATTACTATTTTAAAATGAATACACTGGTAACTTGGAAATCCAGTTTATAGGGTCTTTTTTTACGAATCTTATAATACGTCAGTCATGAGTTATGTTCTCTATCACCACTCTAAATATGGGTTTTAACATTCTTTTAGTGTTATAAAAAGAATTTATATCACATCTGTACTTGCTAAATTGTGGACAACAGTCACAAACTTAGGTTAAGGAGACTCGCTAAAATATTTCCGATATTCATGGTTCTGTTGTTTCTTGTCACTTCTTCGTATTTGGGTAATAATGCGTTTGCTCAAACAACATGGGAAACTTTCAAAGAGAAGGATGGACTTTATTCATTACAGATACCATCTAACTGGATACCTCAAAAAGTACCGGAAGCGGATAAAGCAACGCCAATTCAAAGTACTTTTATCTATTTCCCCGAAGATGAAGACTCTTTTGTTTGGTTAGATGTATATGCTGGTGAATCATTATATCATAATGTAACTGAATCTTTGGAAGGAATTAGTTCTTATTATCAGTCATTTGATAATTACAAACTATTAAAGCCTGTTGAATGTCAAACCTTTGTGTTTAATGATATAAAAGCTTGTTCTATAACGGAAACATTCCAACGGGAGGATGAACAACCCCGGAATGCATTAAGCGTTAGTACAATAGATAGTAACGACATAGAATATTCTGCAGTATTTGTAGCATCAGAAGATCTATATGATAAATTTCTACCCGTAGCTAAATATATGATTAGTACATTAACATTTGATACAGATAAGGTAGCCTCTACTATAGGTATAGAGCCAAGCGGTTCTTCTGCCTCCAATCAACAACAATTATCTCCATCATCTAACAATAATTCTTCTAATGCAACGATATTTCCCGACTCGGAATTGCCAGAAATTCCATAAAAATGATCATAATTTGTCGATACAAATATCTTTTTACAAAGAGCGATTGAATGAAACATGAGAGATCTTTATTTAAAATATATTACTTCTTTTTCATATTCCAGTATCAAAGCAGTATTTCTGATTTTCTTTGTCGTTGTTGTATGTAGTTTTAATGTTTTATTACTAATAGAACCCGCAGAGGCTACTTTTAACGTTCACGAATCTATTCTACTTTCGTCCATAACTATTCATGATAATTTGATAGATAGATATATGACATTTGACAATAATGTCTCTACAGCTCCTCCAGCGTTCCAAAGTGCAATAGACTTAGGCAAAGTGACAGACAATATTGATAGAAAAAATATTGAAGGCTCAATTGGAGAAGGTATATCGGAGAATCGACCATTGATAACCGCTATGTCAAACAATACCGCCTCTACAAAAGCAGATTACTTTTTAAACCAGAATAAAACAGCATTTTCTTCCTCTCCTCTTTTAAAATATAAAGTCTTTTTAAAATATGGTCCTTATTATGTAAATGATAAGATCACCAATACCGCTTTAAATATTCATAACGGCGATCTGTTGATACTTTCAGCACATTCTCTATCTCTTAACCAAGACAAAATTCAAAAGAACGTTAATGTTTCAAAGAAAGTAATCCAATTTAGTCCAGATGGAAACTTTAGTACAACGATGAACGAATCTGTTTATCAAGTTGCTAACCTTACCAAAGATTCTCTAATCGCCAAAATCGGCCCGAAATGGTATCAGGGAGGGAAAAGTGAAAGTTTTATCTCCAAGTCGAATGGTACTTTACTTTTAGATGGCAATAATAATAAGAAATTGTCAACTAAATACAATTGGGTAGTTGAAGTATATATTAGTTTTAATGAATGCTCTAAAAACTTTGACAAATTAGAGATAATAGACAAGAAGATTGCGGACCTCGAAGATAATTTAAACAATTCAAAGGATAAGATAACAATTAAGAAAGAATTATCAAAAACAAATAACCTCAAAAAGATAGAACAAAATAAAGTTCTTGCATGTAATATTGATTATGCTAATATTTATAATAATGAAAATATTACCAAATCTGTACCTTTACCAAAGATATCTAGTTTGCTAATCAACAAACCCACTGACCCTACAAACACAAACACCAAACCTACAAACAACAACATCAACAAACCCACTGACCCTACAAACACAAACACCAAACCTACAAACAACAACATCAACAAACCCACTGACCCTACAAACACAAACACCAAACCTACAAACAACAACATCAACAAACCCACTGACCCTACAAACACAAACACCAAACCTACAAACAACAACATCAACAAACCCACTGACCCTACAAACACAAACACCAAACCTACAAACAACAACATCAACAAACCCACTGACCCTACAAACACAAACACCAAACCTACAAACAACAACATCAACAAACCCACTGACCCTACAAACACAAACACCAAACCTACAAACAACAACATCAACAAACCCACTGACCCTACAAACACAAACACCAAACCTACAAACAACAACATCAACAAACCCACTGACCCTACAAACACAAACACCAAACCTACAAACAACAACATCAACAAACCCACTGACCCTACAAACACAAACACCAAAGGATCCTCCTTAAGCAATGAGGATCTGATTCACTGGATGAGAATGCCAATAATATAAAACAAGGTCTAGAAAATATCTATAACCGACTCAATACCCTTGTAACTGTTTCTGATTCTCTTCAAAAGAAAGATACTGGTACATCGATATCCAATCCACTCTCACCTTCAATTGACTTTAATAAAATTAATCCACTCTCACCTTCAATTGACTTTAGTAAGATTACGCTACCTCCGCTGCTTGACCTTGGTTCAGCTACTTTACCGCCCTCCCTTAGCTTTGGTCAAACCTCTCAGGCACCGACGCAACCTACCTCTGGTACCATCGCCCCTAATCCTGAAGGTGAACCTGATACTGGAGCAGGTACAATACCTCCTAATCCTGAAGGTGAACCTGATACTGGAGCAGGTACAATACCTCCTAATCCTGAAGGTGAACCTGATACTGGAGCAGGTACAATACCTCCTAATCCTGAAGGTGAACCTGATACTGGAGCAGGTACAATACCTCCTAATCCTGAAGGTGAACCTGATACTGGAGCAGGTACAATACCTCCTAATCCTGAAGGTGAACCTGATACTGGAGCAGGTACAATACCTCCTAATCCTGAAGGTGAACCTGATACTGGAGCAGGTACAATACCTCCTAATCCTGAAGGTGAACCTGATACTGGAGCAGGTACAATACCTCCTAATCCTGAAGGTGAACCTGATACTGGAGCAGGTACAATACCTCCTAATCCTGAAGGTGAACCTGATACTGGAGCAGGTACAATACCTCCTAATCCTGAAGGTGAACCTGATACTGGAGCAGGTACAATACCTCCTAATCCTGAAGGTGAACCTGATACTGGAGCAGGTACAATACCTCCTAATCCTGAAGGTGAACCTGATACTGGAGCAGGTACAATACCTCCTAATCCTGAAGGTGAACCTGATACTGGAGCAGGTACAATACCTCCTAATCCTGAAGGTGAACCTGATACTGGAGCAGGTACAATACCTCCTAATCCTGAAGGTGAACCTGATACTGGAGCAGGTACAATACCTCCTAATCCTGAAGGTGAACCATACTGGAGCAGGTACAATACCTCCTAATCCTGAAGGTGAACCTGATACTGGAGCAGGTACAATACCTCCTAATCCTGAAGGTGAACCTGATACTGGAGCAGGTACAATACCTCCTAATCCTGATGACTCTGGGCCAGTATCTGGTAACACCGAACCTCCTGTCCTTCCACCCGATGACTCTGGGCCAGTATCTGGTAACACCGAACCTCCTGTCCTTCCACCCGATGACTCTGGGCCAGTATCTGGTAACACCGAACCTCCTGTCCTTCCACCCGATGACTCTGGGCCAGTATCTGGTAACACCGAACCTCCTGTCCTTCCACCCGATGACTCTGGGCCAGTATCTGGTAACACCGAACCTCCTGTCCTTCCACCCGATGACTCTGGGCCAGTATCTGGTAACACCGAACCTCCTGTCCTTCCACCCGATGACTCTGGGCCAGTATCTGGTAACACCGAACCTCCTGTCCTTCCACCCGATGACTCTGGGCCAGTATCTGGTAACACCGAACCTCCTGTCCTTCCACCCGATGACTCTGGGCCAGTATCTGGTAACACCGAACCTCCTGTCCTTCCACCCGATGACTCTGGGCCAGTATCTGGTAACACCGAACCTCCTGTCCTTCCACCCGGTAATGAGAACACCCTAACCTCTGATACAAGTAATGAGAATATAGTGCCATCCGAAGAATATTATGCTCAAGAATACTACCCACCAGAGGAATATCAGCCGCCATCCGAAGAATATTATGCTCAAGAATACTACCCACCAGAGGAATATCAGCCGCCATCCGAAGAATATTATGCTCAAGAATACTACCCACCAGAGGGATAAGTCATCTATAAAACATGGTTTTTAGGACAATGTCGCAAAATTATGGTGATTTAAAGATTATTCGTTGACTTAAAACATTTTACAAAATATTCAAGAAAATATCAAAATTACTGAGTAATATCATAGTCCTTTTGATAAGGCTGTTTTATCTTACTATTATGGTAGTTGACAAAGAATTGCACCTAATTGATCAGATAATCTAGTTAGTAATTCTTCACTCGCATAGGAAATAGGCCTGGGAGTTCTCTGAGCTGCTTTTGATTTGACAAATTGTTCCTTCGGATATAGTTCTCGGAGAGGAGGAATGAATAATAGACTCCAATCCAAGGAGTGTGCATGCCATTTGGTACCAGAACCCACCATCGAGTGATAGAAGATGCTTTTAATAAATCTGAACTACACTTGTCAGAAACCTTAGCAATAAACATCTTCCTGTCTTTGAATGGTATTACAAGAGAGGGTTTCCTGGTTTTTTGCTCCCATAACTATACACAACCAGATAAATTCTGAATCAACCTTAACTAATCTATCATCAACCATGATTTCTAAGATATACTTTTATCTTCGATGAAATCTTTCTGGAACCCTACTTCTAAATTCCAATTCTATCTGAGTCATGGTTTCTCGACTTTGTTTCAAATTAAAAATGCTTGAGATACTATTCTGGTGGATAATCTAAGTAGAATAGACTGCAGATTCAATATATGGTGATGTATGTTTTCTTTACTAGTCATAAGGAAATATTACATTTTCAAGCTATAAACTTATTCTTACGTTCACAACGCCACAAAGCAATGAATAAACATGTTAATGGAGTATAAAGCCAACCAACAACCTAAAGGCCTTAAATGGATCAGGTAAAGAAGTCATTTAACGAATCCTAGTAAAAAGTTTAATTTTGTCTGTAAATCATTCACTGTGATGCAATATTTTTATTCCTTATCATACGCCAGTATTTTTTATGATTCGGAAATTATAACTGGTTTCTTAATCCTATTGCAAACCATGTAACTTATTATGTAAATGATTGTAATAATATTAAGACATTTATAGCTTGTGGAAGCCAACTTAAGAGAAAGTATCAAACTTTTATTTGCCATAACCGCAAGTTCTTGTAGGGTGAAGTATCACGAGGACAAAATTCATAACTATCGAATATGCTGGTGAACTCAAAGAACCTATTTTCATTGATGGCATTTTTGATGTGTTTTATTCAGTTTTAGTTAAAGGAAATAATTAGATAAATGTTAGTTTGAAATTTGCATCTATACTACTAGTATTTCATACATGCTTCGTAGAATACGATAAGGTTATGTGACTTAATAATCATTTATGAATAAAATTTATATAGGATTTTGGAATTTGAAAGACAAAGAAACCTCATTGAAAGAATATATTCATATAGGTAAATGCTTCGCAGATTTCAAATTAGAAAAATTAATGAATAGCCCAACACTTAAAAGAATCTATTAGTTTCCATTCGATATTTCCATTAAGCTCCTCTTAATGTTTTTAAAAACAAAAAATGAATTTATGATCGTTAAAAAAACTAATCATAAGTTGCAATGTACTTAACATTCTAAAACACAAAAGCCAATGAACTTAAAATCAATTGATATTTTTTTATGCAACTAATAGAAAGGTAAAGTTTAACCTTTGAATGTTCATTCAATTCGGTTCGGCTAGTATTGATAATTTAATAAAAAGAAAAATTAATTGGTTGGAATTTCTGGCAGTTCCGATCCTGGGTTGGTCAAATTTGAATTTGTTGGTGATTGATTTACTGGAGATAAATCTATCTCTAAAGCTTCAGCCACCTTTGCTTTGTCAAAGGTTATGGTACTAATCATGTATTCAGCCACGGGCAAAAACTGATCATAGCCTCCAGATTTGCCTGCAAATGTTACCGAATATTCGATACCATTGGAATCTATAACCATAACACTTAACATCTTTGTTACCTGATCTTCACCTTCGAATTAAAAAGTCTCTATTAAAGAACAGGCTTGCTCCTTATTTATTGTATAGGTCTGGCATTCAACAGGCTGTAATACTTTGTAATCCTCGAAGCTCGAAGAGGCTGCTATTATAGACTCAAATGAATCAGTTGGATTATAATATAGGGATTCGGAGAGCCTTATATTCAACCAGGCAGGTGCCGATTCAGAGTTTTTTCCATAATAGTTGAATTGGTCATTTATTGGTGTTAGTTTATCCGCTTCTGGTACTTTTTGAGGTATCCAGTTAGATGGTATCTGTAATGAATAAAGTCCATCCTTCTCTTTGAAAGTTTCCCATGTTGTTTGAGCAAACGCATTATTACCTACAACCGTACACGTAATAAGAGACACTAAAACTATTATTATTCCAAATATTTTACTGGGTCTATTTAACGTAAGTTTGTGACTGTTGTCCACGATTTAGCAATACAGTTGAAGTATAAATTCTTTTTATAACAGGAAGAACGTTAAAACTCACAGTCAGGGTTGTGATGGAAAGGAGAAAGTAAAATTATGACTATTATAAATGATTGTTATAACAAGAGGATACAATTATTTCAAGGTTTGCCATATATGATAAAAATAGATGAAAAAGTGAAAGAACTAAACAGAAAAGAGAAATATTTCAAGGACTATAAAATCCAGTTAGATTATACCAAACATATGACTGCAGAAGGATTTGACAAATGTTATAGAAAGAAAATACTAAAAGAGAAGGAAGAAGCAGCGCTGTTTTAACACTACTATCAATTTCCCTGTGTTTGGCTATCAATCAAAAACTTTAAGAAAAGAAATCTACCCTTTTAGCAGTTCTCTCCCTTTGGAGTAATTGAATTAGGGTCATCTAATCGGTTTTTTGAAGAATTGATAATTGATATTTGCGATATCTTCTCCTTTTACATGGCCTAACTTACGTAATCTGTTTTCTAGAGTATATTGACAACTATTGAAACTTAGGTTTTCGCTCAGAATAAGATAATATTATTTGAGAAATTTGAATGACGTTTTAGGCCCATGGTTATCACTCTCCATGTACAATTTATTGAATGAAAAAAATTGCCGTAATTAAGAAAAATAAAAGATTTTCATAGATCTATTTGGTTTACGGGATTAGTGAGAAATCATAATTCAATGTGAAATTCCTTCGAGTTTGTCAGGTTAACTGCATCTAATAATATAATACAAAAATAATAAGGGTTACCGGCAACCGATTAGACAAAATTAGAAAAGAACCATATAAAAAAAATTAATAACTTTTTTTAGTGAATATTCACGTCGAACTTTTTCCATGCTTCAGCATATTTGTCAGACATCTCGTCTAACTCATACATTGCATAGTGTTTTGCATCCACCGATTTGGCTCTCCCCGCCAATACATTAGCCTCGAATGGTTTCATTACTCTACACATCACATTATAATGTGCTTTTCTAAGCCACATAAAGGTAATTTTATCGTCTTTAGTTTTGGCTTTCATATACTCGTGGGCAGACCGGATGTGGGGTCTGTATGCAAACGAATCTAAGGATTTGAAGGAATTAAAGTTATTAGTTGGGATAATGGAAAAATAGCACTTTTTATTACCACGTTGCCAATTAATCAGAACTATCGAGAGGCCGTTTGGTTTCTCGATAACATGCAGTTTACTGCAATTACAGCCCTATAAATCGTGACAAATAGGTTTGTCATATACATAAACCATTTCATCTTCTCTCAGACCAGAAAACATACCAAACTTAACTATGGTACCGATTTCACCGTCAACTGCAAATAACTGTTTTACCCGTTCCTCTATGTAGTTATCATCCACAATGTAGAGTTTCCCGTGTTCTGTCATTCCTGAAGAAAGATTATGTCTTCTTATAATTTTCTCCACCAGGTCTATGCATTCCTCATTATTGTATTTGTAGAGATAGTATTGTCCAAATTTTCGGAAAGAATCCATAATTCTTGAACGAACCCTTGGAGTGGTACTTCTTATTTCATCCACTCGATTAGTGAAAAACACATCTCTAAACCTCCTAAAATAGGATATCAGATCGCGGCAAGTATTCTTATGATATCCCCTGATATTAAGATAATAACCATGCATGTCGGTGGTATTTGCTTTCATGTAAAAGTCAGAAGCAAATTGTCCATCGAGCAGTGTTTTCATTCCCATCTTATCTGAATTTTCAGATAGGTTTTCTATTTGCTTGTCTTTTGTAATACGGTAAATATTGAGTGGGACGATCAATACCTATTGGGGAGCATATGTTCTATAGACTCCTACATTCGGGGGAAGTTCTTTAATGTGAATTCCATATTCTTGTTGTACCCCACTCGTTATACCCGGAGCGATAGGAACATCTCGTGCACTAATATACAATCCTATTCCATTATAGTAGCCCAGGTATATCCCCATGTGTACGCCATTTGACCATATATCACCCATTATAGGATTATTAGTTATTTGAAAGCCTTCAATTGGTTTCTTAGGATTTCCCCAATCAGCAGCAACATAAGGTTTATGTTTACCAATATTAAGAATATCTTTAGAGTTTGGAGAATAAATATTGAATTCTTTACCTGTAGTAAGATAAATTACTTCAGCAACAAAAATATTGCATTTTGCAGCGTTAGGATAAGCAGATGCATAATTGGGATTCCTACTATGAATTGTATCTCCATCTAATAAACCGATTCCCCATTTATCTCCTGGATCATTTTTCCACTCGTCTAATGCACCGAGGACGATTTGAATTTGAGGAAGATGTGAATTGTAACGGAGGCCATTTTGTAGGTTATTTGTGAAATCACTTATTGCTAGTGCGAAGGTAGGATTGCCTTCGTTTCGAGCAGCTTCAGAAAGCTTATTCAATCGTTCAATTACTTGTAGTTGCTGAGATGATAATGGTTGTTCATCAGAGGATGCCAAACTGTTGGACAGTTCGCCGGGAGTAGCTAATGTTTCATTGTCTGTAGGTAATGACTCTTCCTCTAGTAGCGTGGTTGAATCAAATGTTTCATTGTCTGTAGGTAATGACTCTTCCTCTAGTAGCGTGGTTGAATCAAATGTTTCATTGTCTGTAGGTAATGACTCTTCCTCTAGTAGCGTGGTTGAATCAAATGTTTCATTGTCTGTAGGTAATGACTCTTCCTCTAGTAGCGTGGTTGAATCAAATGTTTCATTGTCTGTAGGTAATGACTCTTCCTCTAGTAGCGTGGTTGAATCAAATGTTTCATTGTCTGTAGGTAATGACTCTTCCTCTAGTAGCGTGGTTGAATCAAAGATGTTCCCTTCGATTTGATGATTTGAAACTTCTAATATATTTCCGATGTAAGGATCAGGATATTGGACATCTGTAAGTAAATTGGGATGATATACAATTTGAAAAGTATGCATCTTCCTATCCATAGGTAATTCGTTCAAAGAACTATCTATGACTGCACCATTGTTGACATTTTCATCACAAATAGAAAAGTCGGTCAATTGGGCACAACCTCCAGTAACTTTGATCATGCCTTCTGGACATTTACTAGACTCGTATACGAGGGTACAGGGTGGCTCATTATCCTCGATATAGATTTCATTTTCTCCACAAATATCGGGATAACACCCTAAATTAAGATCATATTTTTCTCCACTTTTACAACCTTTTACCTTTTCTAATGGCACAGGTTTATGATCTAATTCACCGGGATTGCGAGTTTTATCATTGGAAATATCGCCTGGTGAATTCGGTGTTACTCCAGGGGGATAAATCTCAGGATCAGGTGTAACGACGATTTCATCTCCAAAACAGATTGGACCGTCCTCACCGACCATGCATTCTTCTTGAGCATAAACAAGCTTGGTAGGAAAAGAGTAAAGAAACTGAGATACAAGAATGAATCCAAAAAAAATTATGATCAGTTGATGGCCATGAAGATACTTATTCAATATTTGATTTGCATAGAGTAACTATTTTAAGATATTGCAGAGTTTATTGAGAATCATGCAATTGGCATATACTAGCATTAAATTATTTCATTATTCTACACACTATATTGAACTATGCCTATCAAGGCCAGCTAGAGGTATTCTTGTCATCCTTCTATATCTTTATCATAGCCAAATACAATTTATGAAACATATTATATAAAAACATAAAAATTTAGAGTTATTATATAATACATAGCCACGTGGTAGAATCCAATATTTTTATTCTTAAAGTAAATCCAAGATCTAGAGTTACTACAAATAAATACCGCAAACAGATTCAATGTCGTCAAAATAAAGTACAAGAATTTATTGGCGGGGGCATATATCCTCAACAAGAAATATCATCGAACTTGTACATTGGTCAGCCGAGAGAATCAAGGGACATATCTTTTATCAAAAAAAATAATTTTCAGAAAGTATTTGATCCAAAGCGCACTACAAAAAAATTCAACTTTGTTTAAAAGTGATAAAAACTTATTGTCACAATAGTGAATAACGACAATGATAAAATAGAACAGTCAGAATTTAATAACCTCAATAATAATAACAACAATAGTAATAATCTTATTATACTTTCTGAGAAAGATCCTCTTAAAAAAAACAAAAATCTCAGATCCGGTTTAACTGCCAAAAAGTATAAAAAACAGATCGAATGGCGCAGAGACAAAATTAAAGAACTGTATATAAGAAATTATTCCCAAGGAAGGATTAGTACCAAATTACGAATTAGCCAACCTACCCTTTGCCGGGACATTAACAATTTAAAAAACATCATAAATAAACGTAAGGAAAACTTTGGGCAATATATGATAGAAGAAAATCTAAAATTGATGCTTGTAGTTGACGAACAAATACGTAAAGATTGGAATTTACTTGATGATCCCAAATTAGAACCAAAAGAATTGCTTAAAGCTCAGGATACACTGATGAAGCTGATGAATAAAAAGGAACAATTGAATACTAGAGAAATCATAACAACTAGATTGAGTCTAATTTATGCAGAAATGATAGAAAAAGAGAAAGAGATCAAAGAAAAAGAAATGATCCTTGAAGCCTTTAGACAAAATACAAAACTGTCATGGGGTAGATTAAAAGCAGCCACAAGTAATGAAGCGATATTTTAAAATTACAAATAATAATTAGTTAATCAAATGCTTTTAAAAAAGAGATCCAACCTTTCAATAGTTTATTACCTTTTGGTGTAATTGAATAAAGTGTCAGTTTGATAGGTTTTTTTGGTGAATTTATGTTTGCAATGTCTTCTCCATTAACATATCCTAATTTGCGTAATCTGTTCTCAAGTGTGTCTTTAAGGACTCCAGAAACCTTGAAAAGTTTTCCATCAGAATGAGATGATATCTTTTGAGAAATTTGCGTAGTGCTAAGAGGATCTTCTGAATCATACAAAACCTTTAGAATAACAAAGCTGTTAGATATTTGAGCTCCCTCTATAAAATCATAAAATTTTACAATATTTTTCCATATGTTTTTGGATATTGGATCCTCTTCCTTTGTATTTTCCACTACTTTGATATTTTTACACTTAGTTGTCTATATGGTTTTTTACTTCCATTGGATTTTATTACCCAGTATAAAAATTTGATACACCAAAATTTTGCCATGCTGAAATATATTTACCAGAGATTTTTTCGGGATCGTTTAAAATATAGTGTCTAGCACTCACTGATTTGAATCGCCCTGCTAATACCTCAGCTTCATCCAGATCGAAGGCGTTTTTGAATCTGATTACATTGTAGTGAATTTTTCTTAATACAATATATGCGATTCCTGTTTCTCTTTTAAGAATTTTATGAGCTGCTGCTATATCATTATAATCAAACTTTTCCATAGTTCTCAATCTATTCCATAGGTGGGTAGGTATTATAGTGGCAAGGGCCTTTTTCTGTCCTCGAGTCCAGTTTATTGCAATCACGGTTAATCCATTTCTGCATTCAAAAATATGCAATAGATCGCATTGACATCCAAAAGATTGTTTACAGATTTCTTTTGTTTTGATATAACAAATCTCTGTTTCTCTTAAACCTGAAAACAAACCTACCTTACATGTAAAACCGATATCACCGGTCATCTTTATCACCTTGTTAATTTTCTCTTCTACAAATTGAGGACTTACTAAGTATATCCTATCCTTCTGATCTAAATCCCTATTAAGATCGTACCTCTCAATAATTCTTGCAATCAATATTTTTACTTCTTTGTTTCCATACCTATTGGCATAGAAATCCCCAAAGCGCTTAATTGACTGTAGAATCCAAGAGCGCTTGTGTTTTGCAAGTTTAAATAACTCAATATCAACAGATGGACTAAAAAACAACTCGACATATCTATTAAAGTAACTATAGTAGCATTTTGCTGTATGAGGATGATATCTTCCAAGAAGCCAATTAAGTAAATCTTGATCATCTATTTGTTTCCAAAAATCGAATTTCTGGCCGATTTGTGCTGTCACTAATCCTGAGGACTGAACTTGCATGTTCATAGTTTGGACTTGTTCATCATCTGAAATTCTTTTCAGTTTCCCACAAATAAGGAGGTTGCATAAATCTTTCAATGTCTTGCAATATAAATTATCCAGTTGTCTGTTGAATAAGTCTACATCGTCTTTTTTAATACTTGCACCTATGCTTATCCAATTTTTCTTTAATTTGATGTCCTTTGATGGTTCAGTATAAACTTTTGACATTTCCTATCTTGTATTATGGAATACAATATATTAAACATTATGTTTTCCATAATGTTTAATATATTAAGAAGAGTTTTTAATCTCTTAAGAAATAATTTTTACTTTTAAGAAAAACTACCACAATTAAACAAGGTGCTACTGATAGTATTAAGAAAATTCTTAATAATTGGATAAGATCCTCAATTGAAATTGTTATCATATTCTTAATATTTTTAACAAGTTGCTGGTAATTTGAAAGCGAGACCTTTCGAACTATAAGCGATGGACTGGGCGGGATTTGAACCCGCGATCTTTCGATTGCGAATCGAACGTTCGTACCAAGCTGAACCACCAGCCCTCGAATACCTTTTATGGGTTACCGGTGGTTACCTTATTACCACATTTATTACAATAGATTGCCGCTTGAGAATTTATATTATTGCATTTAATGCATAACACGCCTTGTTCTTGGGTGCTATTACTATTGTTCTTAAGTTCCCCATGAAGATTGGAAATGAGGTTTAAAAGTGTTACAATCTCCTCACTTTGCAGGCCTTCTAGTCTGTCGATTTTATCCTTAATCAATAGTTTGATATTATTTTCATCCTTTCTGCGCTGATTTTTTATCTTTGACTCGATAAATTGTGCCCCAAGAGTAGAAATTAAAATGCCTAAAATTGCAATACCAATAATCATTATTATTGTCGCAATTACTCTTCCTTCAAATGTTACAGGGTATACATCACCATATCCGACAGTAGTAACGGTAACCACCGCCCACCAAACTGCGTCTCCCAGGTTTGTTATCTTTGAACCTGGTGCATTATGTTCTACAACATACATGGTAAATGCACCAGCTGTAACTGTAATCATAGATAGTAAAACAATATACAAAAGCCTATTTCTGATTTCGTCCATTATTGTTAGAGTTCTGGATAAAACATGCATGAATCTAAAAATCTGAATAAGCCTCAAGCTTTTCAGTCCCGCCCCATACACAACGTTTGCTTCTAGTAAAGTAAGAGCATACAAGGGTATGAAAGCAGGAATCTCATACAAATGGGTTAAAAAATATTTGTAACCTTTTTTTGATCTTTTTATTCTTATTGCAAAGTCAAACGCCAAAATAATTGATACGATGAAATCAAATACAAATACGGCGACTAAAGCTTGACCAAGAGGATCATAAAAAAATTGAAGCAATATTAGGAAAACGGAAAATGCAGTCAAAGAAATAATAAAAAACTCAAAATTACTATTTCCTTTCATATTTTAGAATATGGAATACAAATCCATTTCAGTTTTTAGATACTTTGGTATGAACAATTTATGGTATTAAATTTTATATATTTATGATATTTGTTTTTTCCAAACTAAAAGATATGAATGCTGCAAATGCGTTGATCCCGCTTTCTTCTGAGATTTTTACATCAAGATCGTCTATTTGGCTAACCGGGCTGCTGGATTGATTAAAATATGCATTGAAGAGACTTAACCTAAATGAGTGAATTCGTTACACTGGATTTTAAGGTAATAAAGGAGTATTGGGATTCATACCTACTAAGCGATGACACAAAACTCAAAAGTAGGGTAGTATTAACCGGCGTGAAAAAATCAACAGTGAACCCATCAAAAGAGTATGAATTTAATTTTCAGTCTATCCAGTCTTTCATTTTTTCGGATAAAGCCACCGGACAACAACATAAGAAACTGTATACGAAGGAGGAGGTGGAATCATCTTATAATAAGGAGATAGTTTTTTCTACCACATCGGAAAAATGGAATGAATATTTACTAGATGACGATACTCGAGTAAGATTGAAAAATACTATTGCAGGAGTTACAAAGTCAGATCTATATTTACAAAATGGGGATCCAATTTACAACGTAAAGATTAGAGTATTGTCTAAAGTCAAAAGGCCAAATAAGTAATATTTTTGGCCGAGTTTTTACAAAATATCCTGTATTAGGTTCATCTACTATAATTTTCTTATTCAACCAAATTACTAAATATATTTACATAGAAATATGGTATCTTTTTACATGAAATGTAAGTTGCAATATCTCATAATGAACTCTAATACCTTCTCTGAGGCTAAAATCAATGCATTCCAATCCGAGAATTTTCTAATTCTTGATATCTGAAGCACCTATCTATGAATATGAGCTCACTGACGAGTGTATAGACGAAATTCTACTGAACAAATATAATCAAACCTGGGAAATATCAAATACAATTGTAAGAATAAATAAGAACACTAAAGCATAAGTCAATCATAGCTACACCATATTCTCTTTGTTCTATCTATTAGAAAATAGTCTATGATTACAACGCAATAGGTTTCGTAATATATTTAACTAAATAACAATCTATTGTTAAAAACCATCTGATTCTTTCTAGAGAGCAAATACCATTAATCGATATATTTCAAACAAACAAGGAAAAACATTGACAAACAAGAGTATGATCGTAATATCAGGCTTGATGCTTGCATTGTTACTCACATCCAATTCATCGAGTATCTTACAAAATAATTTTGTAATAGCTCAATACTATGGTAATCAGTATGGCAGTTCTAGTTTGAATTTTCTATGTAGTGAAAGTAATGACACCCTATTTCCAGGGATCACTCCAGAAATGCATGGAAGCCCTGATGGTGACAGCAACTCACAAAGCAATGGAGAAGAAAGTGAAAGTTCTACTAATACTAAACCAAGCGGTAAACCCGGTAAAGTAATTACTCCTCCTCCTTCTTCTGCTTCTACTCCACAACCTAAAGTAAATCAGGTAGGAAGCCCTGATGGTGACAGCAACTCACAAAGCAATGGAGAAGAAAGTGAAAGTTCTACTAATACTAAACCAAGCGGTAAACCCGGTAAAGTAATTACTCCTCCTCCTTCTTCTGCTTCTACTCCACAACCTAAAGTAAATCAGGTAGGAAGCCCTGATGGTGACAGCAACTCACAAAGCAATGGAGAAGAAAGTGAAAGTTCTACTAATACTAAACCAAGCGGTAAACCCGGTAAAGTAATTACTCCTCCTCCTTCTTCTGCTTCTACTCCACAACCTAAAGTAAATCAGGTAGGAAGCCCTGATGGTGACAGCGAGTCAAAAGGACCTATCACAAACGATGTTTGCAATGAATTTGGGGAATCTGCTGAAACAAGTGTATCACCGATGGGGAGTGGAAATATGAACGGTTCTAGTGTACCTAGTATTTCTTGCGGACAAGTGATTGACGAGAGTGTACAACTAACAGCCAATCTCAATTGTAAGACTGACGGAATTCTTGTGAGTGGCGGCGACGTTACGGTTGATTTGAATGGCTTTACTGTAACCGGTCCTGGTCAAAACAGTTCTAAAATAGGGATAATGGTTACTGATACAAAGAATGTGACGGTTAAAGGTCCTGGTACTGTATCAGACTTTCAAGCTGGCGTTTTAATTACCTCTGGAGAAAACAGCAATATATCCGCCGTTGATTTGACAAATAATCATGTTGGGACATTTGTTTCAGGTTCTACCGATTCTAATATCATGGATAACAGGTTAAGCGACAATAATATTGGAATTGCCACTTATTCTTCATCTGATTCAAATATAGTAACAAACTTCTTTGAATCAAATAATTTAGGTGGTGCGACCCTTGTGGATTCTCACAACAATGACATCTACTTAAATACAGTTCAGGGGTCCTTGAATGGCATTTTCACTGATGCTCAAAGTCATAATAATAGTATTACGTTCAATAATTTGAAACAAGATACTCAAATAGGTATCAATAATGCAAATGGATTACCAACAAACGTAAACGATAATAATTATGACCATAATGCTTGCAATGCATCGTTACCTAATGGCTTATGCTATGGTGTAGATCAACCTAATCAAACTTCGAACATACCTGAAGTTGAACTAATGGAACAGCCAGAAATTGGAGATCAACCTCATAACGGTCAAGAATCTACGAATCCAACCAACGTAGAATCCGATGAACCATCTTTAGGTTTGCAGGATACTGTTGACAGTCCTTTTAATAGTCTTGGATCCGGTAGTAATGTGGCAGTACAAAGCCAGGATAACGAAGGAAGTATTTCAGCTGGTCAGGACAGCAGTGGTTCTAGCGATGGTTCCTCTGACAGCAGTGGTTCTAGCGATGGTTCCTCTGACAGCAGTGGTTCTAGCGATGGTTCCTCTGACAGCAGTGGTTCAGGTTCAGAAACATCAGGTAGCTCAGGTTCAGAAACATCAGGTAGCTCAGGTTCAGAAACATCAGGTAGCTCAGGTTCAGAAACATCAGGTAGCTCATCTCCAGGTGCAGGTGCCGGTTCCTCTGACAGCAGTGGTTCTAGCGATGGTTCCTCTGACAGCAGTGGTTCAGGTTCAGAAACATCAGGTAGCTCAGGTTCAGAAACATCAGGTAGCTCAGGTTCAGAAACATCAGGTAGCTCAGGTTCAGAAACATCAGGTAGCTCAGGTTCAGAAACATCAGGTAGCTCAGGTTCAGAAACATCAGGTAGCTCATCTCCAGGTGCAGGTGCCGGTTCCTCTGACAGCAGTGGTTCTAGCGATGGTTCCTCTGACAGCAGTGGTTCAGGTTCAGAAACATCAGGTAGCTCAGGTTCAGAAACATCAGGTAGCTCAGGTTCAGAAACATCAGGTAGCTCAGGTTCAGAAACATCAGGTAGCTCATCTCCAGGTGCAGGTGCCGGTTCCTCTGACAGCAGTGGTTCTAGCGATGGTTCCTCTGACAGCAGTGGTTCAGGTTCAGAAACATCAGGTAGCTCAGGTTCAGAAACATCAGGTAGCTCAGGTTCAGAAACATCAGGTAGCTCATCTCCAGGTGCAGGTGCCGGTTCCTCTGACAGCAGTGGTTCTAGCGATGGTTCCTCTGACAGCAGTGGTTCAGGTTCAGAAACATCAGGTAGCTCAGGTTCAGAAACATCAGGTAGCTCAGGTTCAGAAACATCAGGTAGCTCAGGTTCAGAAACATCAGGTAGCTCATCTCCAGGTGCAGGTGCCGGTTCCTCTGACAGCAGTGGTTCTAGCGATGGTTCCTCTGACAGCAGTGGTTCAGGTTCAGAAACATCAGGTAGCTCAGGTTCAGAAACATCAGGTAGCTCAGGTTCAGAAACATCAGGTAGCTCAGGTTCAGAAACATCAGGTAGCTCAGGTTCAGAAACATCAGGTAGCTCAGGTTCAGAAACATCAGGTAGCTCATCTCCAGGTGCAGGTGCCGGTTCCTCTGACAGCAGTGGTTCTAGCGATGGTTCCTCTGACAGCAGTGGTTCAGGTTCAGAAACATCAGGTATCGCTGAAATAGTTAATACTGCTATAGGAACTCAATCAAATAGTAGCAGCGTTATTTGATTGCAATAAAGGCCTTCAAAAATAATGGTTATCAATCCTTAAGACTCATTCTCAAACTGCAAGAGAACAAAAGAAGTGCGTGTCTTTGATTGATTACCAAAAGTCTTTCTAGTGTTTTAAGATTTTTTCCTAAACACCATAGAACTTTTAATTAAAAAGAAATTGAGTCAGTATTATATTTTCAGTCATATTACTGTAATATACTGTTGTAAATAGTATTGACTCGCAAAGTAAGTAAAAATGAAAACATCGAGTTATCCCGTAATCCTAGTTATCTTGAATATTCCTAATTACAATAAATAAGGGCAGTTTTCTAACGTAATGCTGATAAAGGCTATAATTCTTAATTCATAATTTAAAAAGCCTTTGTGAATTTTTGAACATAATTAAATCACGTTCCTGTTGATTAAGATCTAACTTTGACATAAAATTCAAATAAGATTTCATACTCGATATTGGCCAGTCTGTTCCATAAAGTAGATATTCAGGCTCTCCAGCATAATTGAGAAAATCTGTAATCTTTTGAACTAGATACTTTTCATAGAATTCTGTAAATTCTCCCAAAACCAATCCTGATATATCCGCATATACATTTTTATTTTTATAAATTATCTCCTGGCAATCCAAGAACCATGGATTTCCCAAGTGACAAATTATGATCTTTAAATCTGGGTTATCAACTGCAACATCGTCAACATTTATGGGGTGAGCAAATCTTATTTTCCCCTTGGGCGTGTATGTATCTCCAGTATGTATCATTAGGGGGACATCATACTCTATGCACAAGTCGATTATTTTCTGATATTTCGGATCATACGGATAGTAATGTTCGTATCCTGGATAAATTTTTAAACCTTTTATTTTACCATTTTTAAGATATTCATTGTATTCTGTAATACTATCTTCATCATGATTGCTAATTGAGTATCCTGCAACTACCTTTATCTTATCATATTTTTCCACAAATTTTAATACTTCACCTGTAGATGGTCTCTCATCATTGATTTTGTATGAGGATAAAATTATAGCTTGGTCTACATTGTTTGACTGCATAGTATCTGAAAGCGATTCTATTCTTTCTTGGAGAGTCAGGTTCTTTAAGCTCTCGTAGCCGTTTACATGTACGTGGCAATCGATGATGGTTTGAGTCACTTTTTATAATAAGGATTTATCCATTCAATAAATGTTGCATAATTTAGAGATCTAGAATCCTTGATATAGTTTGGAAGTATCTTTATAAATTTAAATTCATTTCTTAATTGAAAGGTCAATACTGGATCCGAGATCTGTTCACTGATAACCTTTTGAACATATTCTTCTGCTGGCAATCTATCTGCATAATTACAGTAATTGATCAACCTACCACCTGCTATAATCCGCCTTAAATTAAATTTTATAGCAAGGTCTTTTCTTGCTTCATATAACAAAGTGGCAATTCCCAATCGACGAAAATCCGGATGAATTGAGATATCTGCACCATACAATGAATCACCATTAGCGTCATGAGTAGTAAACAGGCTATTTCCACTTACTTGACTAAATGTATGTACCTCGTATTCAGAGGGTAACCTTACGATTAAACTACTTGACGAACCTATAATCTTATTCTTAAATTCAACACAAAATTGACCTTCTGGAAATATTTCAACGTGACTTTGAAGATGCTTTTCTCTCCAAACGCTGCCTTCTTCTAACATGGATGGAAATGATTCTTTTTGCAATTCAATTATTTTATCAATATCTTGAAAAGTTACATTCTTTATAACGATATCTTGGTCGGGTATATTAGAATATTGCATGCCCTTTCTCTACACAATGAATATTTGTATCTCATGTCATATTAAGATTGGCAAAATCAGTTACAATTATGAAAATGTAGATGAAAGTATGGATGGTTAAGAGGACAGAAGAGAGGAGAAGAGAGGAGAAGAGAGGAGAAGAGAGGAGAGGCAAGGAGGCTAGGGAAAATAAAAAAGAAAAGGGAAACGAAAAGATACCTTATAACCACAAATATAAAATTTAGCATAGCCCCTATTAGAATAACTAAAAGATTTCATCTAACCTTCTTCAATATGAAAAGTTTTATTAAATAAAATACCGCCATTATAAATTATTGAAAAAAGCCATCTATTTTGATGAAGAATCGGAACTCCTTCATGAGGAAATTCCACAAAGTAACCAATGCAGGATCAAAATTTCATTGAGTTTGGATTTTGATATCGGCCAAAGTTATGTAACTTCAAAAATACAAGACAGAGATGGCAACATTAGAAAACTAAACATTCAGCCAGGAACAAGAGGTATTAAACTGCAGAGCGACCTTATCAGAGTAAAAAACAAAGATGCAGAGCTGCCTTCTCATGTATACGTCCAAACCACACTAAACGATGGAAAAACTTTGGTGAGAAAATTACCCGTTATTGGAACAAGTGATTGGTTACTGATATTTGAGGAAGATTCTTTTTCTGCTAGCAGTTAAGGGTCAGTACGAAGAAATAGAAATATTGGGTTAATCCTTAAGAATTGCATTTTATGACCAAAACATTGGTTATTGTATTTAGTATCCGCGTAGTTGTCTTCCAGTATTTTCTTTGTTTTTTTCCATATATTTTGATATCAATACTTGTGGTTCAAACCCTGCCTCAATAGATAATTGTATTAAAAAGTGCCACAGGTCTATTATTTCCTCCTGAAGTTTTTCGTTATCTACAATTTTATCTTTTTTCCACCATTTCCAATTTGTTTCCCTTTGAAGTTCTATAGCTTCGTGCACTAGTGCAGAAGAAATCATAAATATTCTGTATCCGGAAAAAGGCTCTTTCATTTCATATAATTTCTTCATCTTATTTTCAGGGTTATTATCTTCAGAAATCTTTTGAGGACCTTTATTTTTTGTACTGTTATAATCTTGAGTTATCAAGGACTTTTGCATCTCAAAAAGATACTCTAATTTATCTTTAATTTCATGGACCTTGTCAGGGCCATCATTATCGGCTGAGTGGTGCATACTGGAAAACTATAAAGTAAAATAATGATATTATTGTTGTCTTTTTTTTGCGGTCTCAAGTATTGCTTTCTAAGATGTGAAATGATATTGTATCATGTGATATCGCATCATACAGTACTTTGTGAGCCCTCATGCCCTGTACTCAAGTCCAAATCCAGATGTTGCTTCAGCACCAAATTACAATAATGATTTTATAGTTCGTCTATAATTGATATATAATTATCAATACTTCTATCAAGTAAAGTCTTGTTCTTTTCGCCTACAAGTTTTTCTACCAGTTCTTTATTAAGAAGAAAAAATAATGAAACCTCTTTACTTCTTTTTCTTACAACAATTTTTGAATCAACCAATCTTTTTAGATTCCAAGAAGTAGTAGACGGGGCTTTTTTGATGTGATTTACAATCTCATTAAACGATGCGCCTTCGTCCTGGGTATATAGTAACTTCAAAATTATACCTTTAGTGGTCTTTATCTTCAAGTAACTTAGAATAAGGGTTTCATCCGATGGTGTCGAGGCGGGAAAGTATCTGGTAATGTTACTGTTTTCTGTCTTACCAATTTTTATTATTGATCTTTTTTCAAGGATGGATAAATGATGTGACAAAGTGCCGTTATTGAGATTTGTTAATCTTAGAATATCTCTATATCTTATCCCTGGAAAAGAGTTGATAATTTTGAGAATTTTACCTCTATTATTTCCATTGGAATTTATCTCATTCTCATTTAATACTGTACTAGATTTCATTTTCTTTCCAACTTCAAAACACCTGCAGCAAACAATCCCAGCATCAATAATAACAATATATGCGGAAACTCAACCTCTATTAAAGGTATGTAGAATGTTCCTAAAAGGTTACTTGACTGTAACAAATATAGAAACTCTGTAAATAACAAAAATCCGAAACTTAGAGCTGTCAGGAGTATTTTTTTACTTTTTGACTTTTTGAAAGATACAAATGAAATCGTAGTTAGAAAAAGGGCCACATCAAAACTAATAATGTGAATGATGATGTGATATATCATGGAAGGGTGAGATATGTGTGGTATAATGATTGGATATATGGCTAAACTTGTGACAGTGATTGATAAAAACAAAAACAAACTGGTCTTATTGCTTAAGAAACGCCCAAAAATTGTTTTAAGTTCTGTGTTTTCTCTTTTGAGCAATTTATTATATTATATTCAAATGTGCTTTAAAAGGTCATTGGTACAAAGGTAAAACTAGTTTACGATCTTCCGTCAAGTGATCTTTGAAGTGATACCGTATTATATGACTATAAACTGGGCTATTTGATTGCTATCCATTCCCCAAGCATTGTCCTTTAATTCGTAATAATTTTCCCTGGTGATTGCAGACAAAGAATAGTTAGATGGAGAAATAAAGGAAGGAAGAAGAGGGGTGGGGAGACAACCTAGTATATACTCTCTTATTACCTTCCTACCTTCTTCTAAATCTTAGTCGGTATGTATTATTTGTTGGAAAATTCTATTCCTTTCCGATTATCTTTTCCTTCATCCTCTTAAATTCCTCTTCTGAGATTACGCCCTTTTCCTTCAAGTCAGCAAGCTTTTTGAGTTCATCGGCATGCGATACATGACCATGGGATGGGGTAGAAATGTGGGTTGCATTATTAACACCTGCTGAAGAATAACCGGGAGACCTGATCTGGGTGATACCGTTGCGGATCACTTCTATTAAATCTTCTGCCTTTTTCTTGGGAATAGCATCGATAACGCCGTTTTCTCCATGCTCATCTGTTTCTAATCTTTTTATCCAAGGCATCCTCCCTGGAATATTAGGGTTAAACAATCCTGGAGCATTAAAGATGACCGAGGCAGACAGCAAGCCTTTTTCTATTTTGGCATTTGTAATAACGTTGTATGGAATATCAATTATTTCTTGTTTTAGTCCAAGCATACTTGGATCCCTTAATATAATTCTTCTATCAGTTGCATAAACTACATTAGGTGAAAACTGAGATCCACCTGGTTTAAATCTTGATTGCCTGGCCACTACCAATACTTTTTCATCCGCATTTAGCATCTCTGCAATTTTTTTTATTTCATCTAGCTCATCTTCATCAGTTATATCTGTATTAAAATTATTTTTCTTATCTGACATTCTTCCTCTTTTTCTCTCCTCCTTCTCTTTTTCCTTTTCTTCTACTTATTATTTATCCGCATATTTTAAAAAAAGGTATATGATTTCTTATTGTAATTTTATACAGAAAAATATTTTATATGTGCTAAAACAATACCATTTGATGAACAAGAGCAAACATGTGATTATTTTTTCATCATCTCTTTTTGTTTTGACATTTGCATTTTCCTTATTTGGCGCAATGTTTAACACAAATATGCTGAATGGTAATAATAATAACTCAAATTTGGTTTTTGCACAAGAATCTGTAGCCACATTGGCAAATTCTGTTTCTGATAGCAATAATACAGTAATTTTCAACAACTATGAAAATAGTGAAGTGGGAGTTTCGATCAAATACCCATCTAACTTTTTGATTGATGAAAGCAATTCTAATAAAACAGTTAAACAGATAAGCTTTTTCCCTGCCTATGATGATGATTCCGGATTATCTCCAGAGACTTTTATTTCATGGTTTGATGTTTACGTACAAACATTTTATCCTCCAATATTCTATTCCCCTGATAACGTGAGTTCTTATTTGGAAGATCGTACTAATGCTGTTCAACAAGAAGATCAAGATGTTACTATAATTGAATCTTCGACTGATTCACTATTGGTGGGCCATCCAGCTTATAAATTAGTAACAAGAAGTTATTCTGGTAATGAGACAATTGATACTATTGAATATGGGATAATAGTTAACGATAAACTATATTCATTAAGCTACGAAGTAAATACTTCTGACTACCAGAATTCCCTTCCAATAGCAAACAAGATGATTTATTCTTTTAATATAGAGTCGGACAATTTGTCAAAATCACTAAAACTGCTGACTAATTCAACAGGATTGGCAATGCTCAAAGAAAAAGTACCTATGCTGCAAGGGATTTTATCGTCACTAAATTCTAGCAATTTTGCTTATAACTCTTCAAAATTGCTCAATACTTCTGAGATAAATAGCTCGCCTAAAACAATGCTAGAAAATCTCCTAAAGAATTCCTCTGCTGGAAATATTCCAAACATATCTTCCATGATGAATTCTATCCCACCTATAGATTTGCAATCCATTTGCGGCATTGAACTTTTAGCAAATCTTTGCAATGGAGGACCGTTTTCTAATCCGTCTCTTAACATGGGTAATTCTCTGTTAAATAATAAAAGTTCAATTTCCGGACTTGCCGAAATGCTTAATTTCCCCAAGAATTCCACTGATCACTTTGACCTCTCAGAATTTAAGCAGTTGTTAGGTCCATTTGCAATGCTTTCCTCTCCATCTTCGAATTCATCCTTCTCCTCCCTAGAGTCTCCATCTTCCTCATCTTCCTCATCTCCATCATTTAGCGACTTGCCATTTTCGTCCTTTTTTCCATCTAACGGAACAAATGCCTCTTTTCTAAACCAAATGTTTTTAAACGAAAATAACAACGGAACTTCTCTTAACGATACCAAGATTTTTAACCCTTTTGAAGCCTTATTCGGTGGTGGTGGTGCTGGGAATGATACGGGTTTTAGTTTCCCTAATAATGATTCCTTTGGAACTGACTCTTCAAACTCTTTTATGGCGCCTAATTCGCAAGGTAATGAAACACTCGATATATTAAGAATGTTAGAATTGCTGCAGGGTGGTAGCAGCGGTAGGTAAAAAAGCAGTTTGTTGTGCTGTACTGTACTAACTTTTTATATCTGATCTTCTTTTACAGAGAAAAAGGTAAACAATTCTTTCATTATTTTCTTATCATTTTCTTCTTATTTGATAAATAATCATTTATAAGAACTCTATCTATGTCTCTAGGGTTAATGTATATCGATTTTCCATCCACAGATTTAGCCAATTCATTAACAAACTCTAGCAGAGTATCCTCCTCACTAACCATTATAGTGTCAAGATCAATACCATCTTTTTTCAGTTTCTTTGCCTCTTTTATTGTCTGTTCTCCTATATACTGATCAATCTGCCTATACCTGTAGCACAAGTACACGGTCTGCTTATCGTGAATATCAAATTTAATTCTTTTATTGTCTGAATTCTGAGCACCTATTCGCTCTCGATCAGGTATATAAAAATGTGAATAAGGTCTTTGTTTCATTATCTTATCCTTCTCATTTTTACTATCTATAAAGCACGCACTGGGATGCCCATCTGTTATCATCACTATCCTTTTGTTTTTTGCACCATCTTTTTTCAAAATTGCTTTTGCAAATCTGTATGCTGATTGATAGTTAGTGTAGTGTAGAAAATCTGCGTTAGGTTCAAATGTTCTTAGAAAAGGAATATCCATTGGATCAATCCTTGATGCAATGGATCCAAATCCTATCGTATAAATAGAATCTAGAGGGAAGAATTTTTTATTTAAGATAAACAAGCTCCACAATGCACGCTTTGAAGCCTCTATCCTGCTCAGATCATTGTACATCGAGGAATATTTCATTGTTGAGCTCAAATCTATACAATAAACAGTAGCTACTTGAATTTCCTCCAAAGTATCGTAAATTTCAATATCTTCATACGAAATATCTAATGGAAACTCAATCCTGTTATGAAGGTCATCATGGCGATGATCCTCATAGTGTCTTTCTACAAAGTTCCTTATGGTCGAGTTGATATTAATGTTGGAAATCTCATTTCCGTACTCATACATTTTGGAAGTTTCCTGTACCATGCTTCCATATCCAGCAAACTTTGTTTCATGCATACCTATTTTGTCTGATTTTAGAGACTTTATTATCTCTGTAAGGATCTGTTGACCTATTTTTAGAAACCCCTTCTTGTTAAGCCATTTATCTGAATCAACCAAATAACCTTTCCTAATCAATTCGGTAACAATTGGAAGATTGTTACCCGAAAGTTTATCATCATTAAAATTAAAGTTCAATCTATAGTTTTTCTGATTAGCAGTAGTGACTGACGCCGTCGAATCATTTTGCCCTTTTGAATAATGTGATCTACCTAGTTCCTTGTTACTAGAATCCTGACTAGATGAAGTAGGGTTAGTAAATCTTGATAAATAGTCTTGAGCCTTTGCTTTTTCCGCCTCAATCTTTTTCTTTTCTAGTTCATGAAAATATTCTTGAAGATAGGATTCTAGTTCTTGAAGTGTCGGAGGATTATCTTTGATAGCTTTGTTACCTATTGCCTTTAATATGTCTGGAAAAAACTGCTTTAACAGGTTGTTTCTTGCTCGAATTTTTTCCTGGTCAGATAAAGATTGTAGTTGTTGTTGTTGCTGTTGTGAATTATGACTTTGGCTATTTCCTAAATTCTTATCAGACCTGTTACTATCCTCTTCCTTATCAGCATTTACAAAGGGCCTTGAAAAATAAATGACCCTTTTCTCATACATGACAGTCTTGTTTAGGCCAGTTTGATTTATGGCATTATGAATCAGAACGTTAGTATTGTCATTATTATTATTATTATCAGCAGTTCTGATCTTGTTACTATTTATCTTATCTTTTGAGCCTTTCAATTTATTTATTCTCTAATTTCGAACCTGTCTTCCCTTTTATCTAGAATCGGAGGGGAACTAATCCTAAGATATTCGAACAGTAATTCGGTTGAAGTGGCTATGAGTTCTTCGTTATTGTTTTCCTTATCTTTCCACACATTTTCAAACTGAATATATTGAAGGTTTTTGTCAATCTCATTCTGACGAGCCTTTTGAACAAAGTAATCTTGTTCTTGCTTGATTTTAGCGATAACACCTTTTAATGTCTTAGAGATTACTGGAAGATGTTTTAGTTGGTCTGAATATAAAATCGAAGTAGTGCTAGAGTCTTTTGCCGTATCCGTTCCTTCTGCCGCATCTATCGATTGAGCAGTTATGTGTCGGTTGTGGTCGTGCTTTTTCTGTTGGTATTGATTTTGAACGACTGTAAATGACTTGTTTCTAAACTCATTCTTAATGGATATTAGATCTTGGGGCTTGAAAAATTCGTTAAAGAAATGTAAACATGTCTCTTGTATAACTTCGTCTATCACATTATTTAGAAATAGTGTCTTGTTTTCTGTAGTATCTTCTATTTCATCTAGTTCAAACTTTGAAGATTGAAATATGCATTGCAGATCTGAAAACCTTGGTATTGTTTTGACATTATTTATAAGAGAACGAATTCTCTCTACTTCACCGATTACCGCTTCTAAGGAATGAATAGTTGACCTTACACTTACACCCCTATCGCTATTGATATCCGGATGGTTCCTAATCTTTTGGAAAATTCTGGTAATCGCTTTTAGCATGAAAATGGGCAAAAAAGTTTGATTTCTATTCAGCATGTCCATTTCCTGAATCAGAATTAGGGTTTCGTCATCAATTGTATTAGGATAATGTGTCTCAATATGGCTCTTCAAACGATCGGCCAATGGTTCGATTATCTTTCCAGAATGAGTATAATCTATAGGATTTGCCGTAGCAATTATTTTTACATCCGGTTTGAAAAATACTGGATAAGCACCGGTTGTAAATCTACCTTCTTGTAGTACACTTAATAATGTTACTTGTTTTCGGGGATCTAGGACGGGTAGCTCGTCAAGACATAGTATTCCATATCGGGCTTGCAGTAAATATCCCGGAGAATATGAATCAATGTCAAACACTTCGATACCCTTTTTTATAATTTTAACAACATCTATCTGGCCCACTAAATCTTTAACGGAGATGTCCGGGGTCGCTAGGATATATCTATACCTTTGTTTGCCGTCTAACCATTTTAATTTGGTGTCCAACCCATTATTTTTTATTATTTCCTCACAGTCCTTTGAGACATAAAATTCTGGAAGCATTTTATCCACAGAATTTCCATTTAATAAATCGACAAGATGGGTATAAGGCATTTCGGTTGGAATATCATTTGTCAAAGTTCCTTCAACTATGGGGATCGGTGACAAAAGATTCTCTGAAATCAGTTCAGCAAGTTTGGTTTTTCCCTGACCTATGTGACCTACAAACAAAATGTCATGTCCGGCCAAGAGTGCTCTCTTTATAGCTGGGATGACTGTATCCTCAAACCCAATAATTCCTACAAACGGATTTTCGTTATTTTTAATTTTAGCGATAAGATTCTGTCTTAGTTGATTCTTTACTGGCTGATACTTGTAATTGATTTCTAAAAGGTCTCTGAGAGTTTTTATATCCTTATAGTTATGTGGAACTCCGAAAAAAGTGGCCTGTTTAAACGTGGGCATTGTAGTATAGGAGGTCTTAACCAATTTTAGAATAGAATCTGCGCGAGACAATCTTTGTGTAAAATTAGTTCCCATTTATTTAAAAATCTATGCAAATAGCCTGACACTTTAGATTTTAAAAACGGGTTAGTTAATAGACCCTTTTTTCCTTCCAGACCAAATTTTTTTGTATCTCACGTACCAGAGCACTAGTATTATGCAACCTATTATGACCCCAAATAAGGAGTATACATATAGATTAGTCACCAAAAAGCAGTATTTTAGAAGTTCATATGACTGCTGCTGCCGCTGCTGCTGTATCAATGTCTCTTGAGATTGGCTAACGTCTTCTTTTTGTTGTTGTTGTTGTTGTTGTAATGGTTGTAATTGCCTCTCTGCCTGTTGATTGCTAAGTTCACTATTATTACTTTGTTCTTCATTGTTGTTCGAACTATTGTTACTTTGAGGTAAGGAACTGATTTGAATAATACAATTGCTTCCCTCAATGTTTAATATTATTGCAAAAACTGAAAATATGCAAATCAATAATGTAGAAATTTTCAAGTAGTTGTCTTTCTTGATAAGGTAGTATGCCCTCCAAACCAATAATTTTTTTTAAATCTTATCCTATAAAAATCAAAATGTATGAAATCTGACAAATATCATTATTATCTAGAAAATTTTTGCTCCTAGAATCTCCGAAAATCATGGGCAGAGTACATGAAAAGATAAATTAATTAAATGACTTTTTACAGCGTGGCTCAAACTATTATCTTAGAATTGTCATACTCCTGTATAATTCAGTACAACCAACCCAAATATAGAGCACAAATGAAAATTTTTTGTATCTCCTCATTGCTTTGATAAGGCTGGTAAAAAAATATCATAATATTTTTATTTAGAGATATCAGGAATTTAGGAAAACTTTCGCAACGGTGGTGTTAGGAGTACTTGATATATCCACCTTAACTTTCCCCAAATTTTCAAATATGAGAATTAGGAATTCCTTGATGAACAAAGACCAGACTTCACCTAATTTATGCTGTATTACGTAAACATGTTTTCCATCATCTTCGATTCGGTGATCTGAGTTTATTCCTATTACCTTCATGTATTGCTCGAGCACTTCTAAAACTGAAAATAGATTATAATTTTTCTTTATGAGGAGAACAGAGTCCTTTAAAAAGTTGAAGGCTATTTGTGAAAGTTCTTTTACTAGTGATTCCTTAAATTTTGCTATATCATCGATTCCATTTTCAGAACCTGTTTTGATTACTTGGTCCATCACACTAGATAATATTATCTTGGGAATTGGGATCATTCCAATCTTATTCTCGTATCTTTCCCAGTTTGAGTATCTGCGTAAAATCTGATTAATAAGCACATTCAAAGATGTTTCTCTGTAATCAGCTTCAAATTGTAATTCTTCTATAACCGAACTTTCAAGTCTAAATGTAATGCTTCTCGTTTTGCTTGGTTTATTCTCATAGGCTTCATTCTCTTTCAATTCTATTGTAAATCCTTATATCATAACTGTAAATTTGTTATTATGTCTTTTATCATGGTTCCTACTTAGGTAGGCAGAATGGCAAAGGAGATTATTATCACGAGAACAGACTGACCGCCTTCCTTTTTTTGATGAATAAATGAATTTAAGATGATGAGAAATGTATTGATAAATAGATAATTCTTTATTATCTTACTAAATTCTTTGAATATTGATTATGCGATTAGTTCAAAATATGTGAAGATATCCTCCTGCCTAACTAAACAATCTGTTGATTATTCTTCAACCTATTTTTTAGATTTTCAGATAACCCTGCTTGCAAAAACTAAGTAGATATGATTATTTTCGTTATTTTGTGTTGCCTTAAAAGTAAATACCATAGCTGGCTAAAATATTAAGCAAGCAAATCATAAACTTTGAATACCTTTATGTAAAAAAATTCAAACCAAAAGACAGACGGACTTGTTATTTCTGTTTTTGCAAAGGTATCCAAATACAAAAAGAAGAGCAAAAATGAAAAAATCAGTGCGAATGGCTTTTTATGTGAATGTGCATAGATGATTCAGCAAATGTCTTGAGATTACTTTCATTGTTAAAAAAATCTTCTGAAATTCCATGAAAAAAGAGTTTCCGATAAAGACAAGCCACTTTATTTGAAAGCAAACTCACAGCATCTAGATCATGTGAAGACCAAATAATGGTAATTTTTCTTTCCTTGTTCAGTTTTGTCAAAAGTTTGTAGAATAATTTCAATACTGCAGCATCTATGGCTGTATCTGGTTCGTCCAAAATCAGCAATTCTGGCTCATGAATTAACGCCTTAGTTATCATTACCCTTTGCTGTTGTCCTCCTGATAGATCGCCTATCCTTTTGTTAAGATAGCCTGCTATACCTGTCAATTCTATCAATTCTTTTACTTTATTTTCATTAAAAGCCTTACCTCCTACAGAACCCAATTGAATTACTTCCTTTACTGTAGCAGGAAACCTGGAATCAAAACTGTTTGATTGAGGGATGTATCCAATCTTTTTATAAATCTCTTTTGCATGATTTCTTATGTCTTTATCAAATAATCTTATGTTACCAGTAAACCCTTTGTTTAATCCTAACAGACATTTAAAAAGAGTAGTTTTGCCTGCACCATTTGGTCCAATAATTCCTAAAAAATCTCCCCTGTCTATTTCAAAGGAGATATTATCCAAAATAACTTCAGAGTCATTTCTGTAGCTTACGTTATCTAGTTTGACAAGAGGATTTGAAGCTTTTTCAGTTGCCTTCTCACGCTCATTCTCACGCTCATTCTCACGCTCACTCTCCTTCTCCTGAACAGACATATTTCTATCATAAATTAAAGAAATGAAAGGTTATAAATTTAAGTAAAAATACTGCTTTCATTTATTGCTGGATATCATATAGAAAAAACCTCTGATGAAATAAAAAAATTTTTGAATGTGTGTTGAGTTGAGTTTCCAAATAAGAAAATTAGTCTAGGATCTTTTGCATGTGGATATCATCATTTTTACCTTTATACTACAAACCTGGAATATTAAAATTGGGCAAATCTGGGAGCTTAAATTCTGGAAGTGGCGGTAGGTTGAAATTTGGAAACGGGCTGTAGGGTTGGGGGTCGTTATAGTTGGGGTCAGATTGTGACTGAATATCTTGTAGGGGTAAATCTGGTCTAGCCTCTAATGTTGGAACAAGGTTTATTATCTGCCCGTTGCGGTTAACAGTCAGATTTACTTTGTCTCCTGCTTTCTTGTATATGTCTAAATAAGAAATTATGTCATCAATTCTTGAAACAGGATTGCCGTCTAATGCAATTATTATATCTTTATCTAGTATCTGTTGCTCACCAAATCTGTTTCCTTGAATTAACATTCCTTTCAAACCTGCTTTGTCTGCCGGTCCGCCAGGCACAACATCATCGATTAATACACCCTTGTAATTAGGTGGTAGTCCGAACATTTCAGCTAAGGTGGGGGATAATTTTGATCCTGATATGCCTAACCATGGGTGCTGATATGTACCTGTTTTTATTAGAGAAGGTATTATTCTGTTGATATCATTGGAAGGAATTGCAAAGCCTACTCCCGTATAGGTTCCTGTATTTGAAAATATTGCAGTGTTCATGCCTACTACTTTACCATCAAGATCTATCAGAGGTCCTCCTGAATTGCCAGGATTAATTGCAGCATCCGTCTGAATTACATTGGGAATAGAATAACCTAAATCTGAGTTTGGCAACAATCTACCAATTTGACTTATAATACCGAATGTTAAAGTATTATCAAGCCCATACGGGTTACCAATAGCTAATACCGGATCACCTACCTTTAAGTTTGATGAGTTTGACAATGTCACTGGAATCAATTTTTCACCTGCTGGATCATCCAATTTCAACACGGATATATCTCCATAAGGATCTACACCAACTACTTTGGCAGTATAGCTGTTACCATTGTTAAATGTGACTATTATGTTGGTTGCAGAGCTGACCACATGGTAATTAGTTATAATAATGCCCGCTTTGTCATAAATAAATCCCGACCCAAACTTCATTGTGAATGGGCTATTACCTGTTGATTCATAAAGCCTATTTGAAGGATCTACTGGCTGATATTCTGTACTTATTTGGACGACTGAATCTTTTACCTTACTGAAAATGTCATTTAACAATGAATTATTTCCATTACCAAACAAACCTAGATGTTGTTCTAGGCTTTGATTTTGACCGAATGCTTGCGGGGCATGAATAATCACCAAACTTGTAAAGAAAATCATAATTAACCAGAAACATTTCATTTTGGACAAAAAAATCAATATGTCACTATATTCATGATTATATTTATATCATATCGGTCTTGTGATGCATTCTTGAGGAATATCTTCAATAACTGAGAGCCGGACTTTAGTATGCATTCCTAATTAGCCAAAAGCTATCACCAAACTGGCTAATTTGTGAATACGTTTTGGATGCTTTTTGATAAAATATTGATTGATATTCAAGCTCACATATTTGGAATTCTCAAACCGCTACTGATTATGCTAATTTATTGTATTATAAAGAAAATAAGCTTGAATCATTTAATTGCACTATTCAAGTTTGGATAAATTTTTTAAGAATCACCAATATAATTTTATAATAAATGCTACTGGAAGAGAGATTGATTAATCTTTGAAATATCAAACAAACTTTGTTCTTGAGGATTCCTGTGGAGCATTTTGTAGAATTGGTTAAATAATTTATTTCGAACTTTTTACAGGATGAAATATCTCTGGATTAATACGTTATTATTTTCAGCCATTACGATTATTTTTTCAAGTATTGCAGGAATCCCGCTGCATACAGACAAAGTATACTCTCAGGCCGTAGATTTAACAGAAATTAATAGTGGAAATGAAACCTTAGATAGCGGTTTACCATTATTTTATGACTGTATAGATGAAAAAGTAGATTCAAGCAAAGGAGTTGAGGAAGATTCATACTTTGAAAAGGAACCAACTAAACACGAAGTAAAAAGTTGCTATAACGAAGTTCTTTTAGGAAATGCTCAATCCGCTGATGCTAGCGAAGACATTGAATTCGGAGGTGAATAATTTAGCATGAATATAAATCAAAATATAAAAAATACCTTAAAAATATCTTGTATTATTTTTTCAGTTTTGATATTGGCACAACTAATGGTTATAGAACCAGCCAATGCACTAACAAGATATTTTAATTGTGTTACTCGTGTAGCAAACAATAATGGAACTTTCTCATTAGAAAACGCAGAAGCATGTTATGATAATGTATTTAAAGGCGCGCTGGATAATGATGAGTTTGGTAAACCTCTAAGGTAACTAGAGAAAAATACAAGTTATTTTAACAAAAGTTATTACCTCAATAAGCATATTGGGGCTTTATCTACCATCTTTTTCCTTAATTTAGTGGCGGAAAAGAAACGACACATTTTTTTCATAGGACAAAGAGAGGGTAGCTGAACAAATATGAGAAAGGTCAAATTATGACTATTCCTGTTGTTTCTATTTTGAACTATTTGTGTATGAATATGATTTTTAAAGTGTAATTATTTATTTTCCCAAAAATAAACTCAAACTGGGAAACAAAAAACCAAACCCAAAACCAGAACCAAAACCAGAACCAAAACAGCAATAACAATATCATACAGTTCAAGGTATTTTTTGCAAATATTTTTTACCATAGATCTATCATAGTATATTATGAAAGACTTTAACCAAAGCGAACTAGACTCTGCTACAAATAGTTCAAACTCGCTAATCTTGTTTTATGCTGATTGGTGCGGTTATTGTAAAAGTTTTGTACCTATATTTGAAGATTCAGTTAAAAATATTAGCAATCAAAAAATTCTTTTTGGGGGTGTAAAACTTAATGAGGATGAAAACCCGTTGTGGGATAAGTATAGTATCAATGCAGTACCAACTTTAATTGCCTTCTCTAAAAGCACAATCAAGGATCGTAGAGATGCCAAGATGGGAGTGGGGCTTACCAAGAGTGATATGGAATCGATTTTGTCTAATATTAGAACAGAAATGTAAAATCATTTTCTCAGTGTAGCTACCTTTTTATCTATTTGATATTTGAAAAACTAGTATACAGAGATGTTTGAAATGGAATGGTGGGCATGATGAAAACAGAGAGGCTGATAAAATGTATAACATAAATAGATACTTGAAATTAAAGGAAAAACTTAAAGAATTACGTACTTTAGCCTTAACCGGCATTGCAGAAGCAGGCTCTGGGCATCCTGGTGCGTCCTTTTCTGCTGCCGAGATAATGGGTTGTCTTTATTTTCAAATAATGAAATTTGATATAGATAACCCTTCTAATCCATCTCGAGATTATTTCATAAATTCAAAGGCTCATTCGGCACCGGGATATTATGCTACCTTATCCCTTGCTGGATCTTTCCCAAAAGAAGAAATGAAGACGTTGCGAAAATTGGATTCTCGTCTACAAGGTCATCCAGTAAGATATAGTAAGATGCAAAAACACCACAGCGTACCGGGAATCGAATATTCTGGCGGCTCTGAAGGTATTGGTCTTTCTGTATCAATTGGAATATGCCTTGCTAATAAGCTTGATAAGCGTGAGAATATGGTGTATTGTCTACTAGGTGACGGTGAGACCAATGAAGGCCAAATTTGGGAGGCTTCTATGGCCGCTGCAAAATTCAAACTTAATAACCTCATAGCCATATTGGATAGAAACAAGATTCAGCAAGATGGATTTACCGAAGAGATTATGCCAATTGACCCTGTCAAAGAAAAATGGCTTTCTTTTAACTGGGACGTTGTAGAAATCAATGGACATAAGATTGAACAGCTTATTCCAGAACTTTTAAAAAAACCTATTGATAAACCTAAAATAATAATAGCAAATACCGTGAAAGGGAACGGAATAAAACATATGGCTAACAATCCTCAGTGGCACGGGAGAGCACCTTCAAAAAAACACCTACCGTTGTTAATAAGGGAACTGGAAGGAGAGTATATGATATCTCCTTCTATTATAGCAGGCGCCGATGGGATAGGCGAAGAGAGTTTGAAACAAAAAATAACAGCAGCCGAGCGATACGGTGCAGATATGATACATCTAGATGTGATGGATGGAAAATTTGTTCCAAACTCTACTTTTTTCTTTGATACAATAAAGAAATTGCGAGATGGGACGAAATTGCCATTTGATGCTCATCTGATGATTCATAATCCAGACAAATTCCTGGATAGTTATATTGATGCTGGATGCGATGTTATAACTGTGCATGCAGAGGCCTGTAGTAACGAACAAGAATTTGAAATGATTAATACTAAACTTTTATCAAATGGTGTTAGCCCTGGATTAGCTGTAAATCCTGGCACCGAATTACCCGAATGGATTTTTTCCCATCTTGATAATCTTGATGTGATTATCATAATGTCTGTAAATCCTGGTTTTGCTGGTCAAAAATTCATTCCAGAAGTTTTACCGAAAATGAAAAGGGTTATCCCTTTACTAAGGGAGCGAGGTTTTAAAGGTTATTTTGAGGCTGATGGTGGCATAGACCAGTCGACTGTAACTCAATGCTTTGATGCAGGTTGTAGAATATTCGTGATGGGAAATGCAATATTCGGTCATAGCGATGTTGATAAGAGATTTAAGGATACTAGATTTTTGCTTGATTCATATTTAGAGCAGAGTTTACTTGATGAATCTCAGTCTCTAAATATTCAAGAAGACTGGGTAAAGGGACGAAGGAACATAATAGAACAATTTAATTTATCGAAATAATTGAACACTAATGACGAGGCTGTAACAATGTATGACATTCAAAAAAAAGATATAATGTATTATGGTGAACTATGAATTGAACCCTTTGAGTACTAGTGATATTAGATTTTCTGATATGCGTTCAGCATATGGAGATACCCTTGTGGATCTAGGCAGTAAGTATTCAAACATTGTTTGTGTGGGGGGTGATACTACTGACTCGCTTAAAACTAAAAAATTCGGTGAAAAATATCCTGATAGACTCTTCAATGTAGGAATAGCCGAAGCTAATTTAGTCTCAATCGCTGCTGGTCTTGCTATCGCCGGTAAAGTATCTTTTGCTAGTACTTATGCTGCTTTTATTCCAGGTAGATGTTTAGATCAGATTAGAAATGCAATTTGCTATCCAAGCCTAGACGTGAAAATTGTAGTATCCCATGCAGGTTTATCCGTGGGACCTGATGGGGCATCTCATCAACAAATAGAGGATGTATCTATTATGAGATCTTTACCAAATATGAGGGTCTTGGTACCTGCCGATGCTATTTCAGTCAAAAAATTGCTTGAAAAAATAGTTCATATCCCAGGTCCATTCTATGTAAGATTGGCCAGGCCTTCAACTCAGGAAATCTATTCGGATTCCTCAGACTTTGAAATTGGAAAAGGAACAGTAATAAAAGATGGTAACGATATTAGTTTATTTTCATGTGGGACTATGGTTTCAGCCTCCCTGATGGCTAGCGACATATTGAAAAAGGATCATAATATATCTTGTAGGGTCATCGATATGTATTCTATTAAACCAATAGACTCGGATCTAATATACAGGTGTACTAAGGAAACTGGTTCATTGGTGTCTGTAGAAGAACATAATATAATAGGGGGATTAGGCTCCGCAATTTCAGAAGTGACCTCAGAAATATGCCCAACTTTCGTAAGGAAGATAGGAATTAGAGATCGATATGGTGAATCTGCAAGAGACGAAGAAATCGATTCACTATTAGAAAAATACGGCTTATCTCCAGGGGAAATAGTAAAAAATGTGGTGTCCTTAAAAAAAAGTGAGAAAAAATGAAAATCTTCTTAGATACTGCTAATGTTGAATCCATAGAAAAATACAATGAAATGGGAGTCGTGGATGGTATTACCACTAACCCAACTTTACTTTCAAAAGAAAAAGGCAACCCCATCAAGACGATGAAGAAAATAGTAGAGATCATGAAGGGGCCCGTAAGCCTTGAGGTAGTCGCAATTACCTTTGAAAAAATGATGGAGGAATCTTTGAAATTGGCAAAATATGGGGAAAATGTAGTTGTAAAGATTCCTATGACCATGGATGGTCTAAAAGTTGTACATGCATTAACCAAAATGGGAATCAAGACCAATGTGACATTGATTTTTTCTGCAAATCAAGCGTTATTAGCTGCAAAAGCAGGTGCTACTTATGTCAGTCCATTTATTGGTCGTTTAGATGATATTGGAGCAGAAGGTCTGAACCTAATAAGTGAAATTGTCCAAATATTTGCTAGTTATGATATCTCAACCCAGTTATTGGTGGCTAGTGTTCGTCATCCATTACATGTTATCGAAGCGGCAAAAATGGGGGCAGATGTCGTTACATTACCGCCCGACATTTTGGATAAGATGATACGCCATCCACTGACAGATAAAGGCCTAGATTCATTCTTATCGGATTGGAAAAAACTAGAAAAAGATAACCCTGATCTTGAATTCTAGTTATTCATTTTATCTATTTTATTTTTTTAGTTCCCTGTCATGTATCATGTCATTCAGTAGTTAAAAGTCCCAATACTTTTTTGGGTAAATCTTGCAGCCTCTTTTTTGATAATGTTAGAATTCTTTGGTAGTTGAGGTACTTTAAATTATATGCGATTCCTATAGCATCTCCGAGATCCGCACCCAAACCTATGGCAATCATCTTCACCCCATTTCTTTTGTATGACAGGACTATCGAACGCACCGCATCCATGTCTGAGGGTTCGCCGTCAGTAAGTGTTACAAAAATATCTGGTTTAAAAGCACTAATACTTGGCTGAAGTATCTTGTAGATTTCTGCTAATGGTGTTCCTCCGATTGGTTTTACTTGCATGAGCCTTCTTGCATATATTGACCCCCATCTTGCCGTTGGAGGTTTAATGACCCAACATTTAACCGATCTAGATTCAGTATTAAAGGCATATATGGAAAACTTAATTCCTAGATATTCTAATCCTTCACACAATGCTACCGTGGCTTTCTTGTATTCTATTTCATTATCTTCAATACTACTTGAAAGATCCAACAGGTACCTGATATTTTTACATTTATTGCAATTTTCTTGTCGCTGATGAAAACTTTTGGCTGTTTTTCAATGTAGTTTTCAATTTCTATTTCGTCTCCAGTAAAGTCATATTTTTCTTTCCATCCGCTTTTCCATTCCTTAAGTGCTGTTTTTACCTTGTTAATTAAATCAAAATCGTAAATGGCAGTTTCGTCAATACCCATATTGTCTGGAATCGCTATGGAAAGGTTTTCAGTTGTTTCAAAACCTTTGTTGTCATTTTTCTTGCTCTCATTGACTAATATTCTAAATTCTTCGTTGATATCGTCGCCTTGGATTATTTCCTTTTTTAATCTCTCTATTTCTATCTCTCTAGTCTTTATTCTCACTAGTTTTTCAATATGAGATAATATTTCCTCCTGCTTCATAGATAGCCCTACCTTGCTCTTTGGCATAAGAATAGGGATGGGTGGGACTGACATTAGCGAATCCACTTGAAGCATTTTAATTATCTGTCTTGTTTCATATTCTAACCACTTTTGATCTTTTATTGGGTCATAGGTTTTATTGTTAAGTTTAAAATTTTTAATATAGTCTCTTAAAATCCCATGTGCATACTCGGATGCATTTATTACTCTTTCATTTTCGCCACCATAGAGTTCTCCTTTGATATATCCTGTTAAAAAGAACTGAGAAAATGCTTCTAAAACTTTGTTTTTCCCATGAAGCGAATTCAACAGGGGCTTGTTGTGCCAGGATAACCCTTCGTAGTATATAATTTCCTTTATCATTCCCTTCCACTCCTCTAAACCCAATATTTCTATCCGTTTTGTCTCCAAAATGTTAAATATGAATCCAAAAACTACGTCAGTATCAAAAATCTTAAATGAATACTTTAATCTGACTGATTCATACCATAGTAACGTTCGCCATTGTCTGTACTTTTGAAAAATATTACCATAGAAATAATCTAATCCCGGAAGAATAATTTTTTTCTTGTCTAGATTAGTAGAAATTTTTCCTTCTCTTGAAATATGAATCGATGATCTATTACTGTCTGACCACCGTCTAGATAAGAATGTAGCAATCTCAAGTAATACATCATTTCTGATGTGGATGTTCTCAAGATCAAGATCATCAAATCTTAAGAAAGAGTCGGACTTTTTGTATTCTTTGATTTTTATTTTCTTATCAGAGGATTCATCCCTAGATTCAACAGGCTTTGATTTATTGTCATTGTCATTGCCATTGCCATTGTCTTTTATGTTCCAAAATATAGACATACTTTATCGAAATAAATTAAATGAATATGGATGCGATTATATCCATTACCTTTCGGTACTCAATTTCACCCCATTGATGGTAAACGTTTGCAAATACAATTTCAGCGGCTTCTTTTGCATTCGTGTTGTTCGTTACCAATTTAGAGTATGCAATCGTTTCCCTCAAACTTGGGCTATAAAAAATTTCTTCAAGAGATGCTGCCTTCCGAAGATTGTAAGCTAATTTTATTGCACTTTTAATATTATCTTCATCGTTTTGATTATTTACTTTAACATGTTTTTTGATAATCTCCATTTCGATATCTTCTGGAGGATAATCCAACATTATTCTAATTGGGAATCTGCTTAGAATCTGTGGTGGAAGTTCTTTAGTTCCAACGTGCGACAAGGGGTTGATGGTCCCAATTACAAACCAGTTATCCTTTGCCTTTATGGTCTGTCCATGGAATTCTTTTAAAACAATTTGTCTTCTATCATCTAAAGCCTCGTCAAGTCGAAGCAACACATCCGGTTCGGCAGCGTTAAGCTCATCGAGGTATAATAAATCGCCTTCCGTCATTGAGTGTACCAAAACTCCATTTACAAAATTTATCTCCCCATTATCAATCGTGTTAGTTCCAATTAGGTGTGATTCTCTAGTCCTAAGGCTAAAATTAACAGATGAGAGTTCTTTACTTACCTGATTTGCGAATTTTCTAACGAGTGTGGTTTTGCCAGTTCCCTTTGGACCAATTATCAAGACAAAAATACCAAGTTTATAAGCCTTATCTAAAATTTCAAAAGCGTTATTCCAATCAATATACTCTATATTCGCATCATTGGCCGCAGACATCAAGTTAGGTTTACTCGCTCTCCTTTGTAATTAAAATATATCGTGACATATTACATATAGATATAGTGTCTAAGCGATATATGCGCCACGATACTACTAAAATTATTAACTATATTGCTTGCTGATTTTTCTCGTAAAAGGCGCCAAGTTACCTTCTGCATAAATAAAAAAAATTCATGTCAACTTTATCTATTAAATATGAGAATGTCAGAGTCTTAGTCTGCCATCAGAATTTATTATTGAAAAGAACTCTTGCTTTGTGTTGTTGTTTTCCTTAAAAATCCCATCAACTGCTGAGGTTGTAAATTCTGCTGAACTTGATTGCGTACCCCTTGCAAAAACGCAAGTATGAATAGCCTTTATAACAACACCTACACCCTTAGGTTCCAGTCTATTTTTGATTTCCTCAAGAATTTGATAGGTAAGTCTCTCCTGAAGTTGGGGTCTAGAGGATACTTTATCAACGAGCCTTTGAAATTTTGAGAGCCCGAATATTTTATTATTTGGGATATAGCCTATAGCAACCTCGCCAAAAAAAGGAAGCAAATGATGTTCACAAAATGAAAATAATCTCAAATGATTTCCTATTATCATATCATCATGATCTGCCTTAAAGGCAGTAAATTTTTCATATGATCTCTTTTTAAACAATTCTTCGCCAAAAGCGCGTAATCTCCTACTGGTTTCTTTATCGTAACTGCCCTCCTTACCACCAATCAGCTTATAATAACCATTAACAGTGCTATCAAATTCATCTCTGTTTTCGCTTAGATAAACTTCGTTTATACCCATACCAATACCTTTTCCTTTTGAACCTAATCTTTCTTTTTCTATCATTTTAATCTGTATTATTAATTGATGATATAGTGCACTTTCAAATAAAAATACTTTTGTTATTCTGAGTTTATGAAATCTGAAATCATGAGAAACGCCGATGATGCCGCAATTGATCTCCTTTTTTTCTGTTTTAGTATAAAATCTCATAACAACAATCAATGTCTTCGAATGATTTTATAGGGTTGTTCGAATCAACAGGAATTCTCAAAAAATCAAAACCTTTTGAACTAATTTTTTCCATTGTTGTATTTGAAATAATTATCTGATCTCTTTTCGCAAATTCTTGGAACCTACTAGCAATATTGACATTTGTTCCCATAGCTGTGAACTGATCATAAACAAGGCCTATATAGGCTGAGCCCGTATTAATGCCGCATTTTATGTCAAAGTCTATGTTAATTCCATCTATTTCCCATTCTGATTTCAGCTTGTCCTTTAGATTTTGAAAGCTATTTCTGAGTTCAATTGCAGCATTTATAGCATCAAGGGCTCCATTGTCCATTCCAACTGAATTTTCTAGTACGTTTTTCTCAAAGAACCCAAACCATGACATTATGCCGTCTCCAATTGTTTTGTCCCAGACTCCATTATTATGCGCAATTATGGATCTTGCAATCCTGTAATAATCTTCTAAGAACTCTAATATGACATTTTCACTATCCATTGAATAAAACATCTTTGATAACTTTGAAAATCCACTAATATCCCAAAAAACAATAGTTATAGGCTTTTTACAAGTTTCTGATGATCGGATAGTGCTCTCTAATGACTTTAGATTTTGGATTCTGAATTGATCATATACTCTTGATACATTTTCATAATTTTTATATCCTAAAACATTGGTATTGCATTGCATTGACAATATATACCAATATATGTATATATGCTTTTCTAAATTAATTGAGGCTATTTACTATTGTTAAATAATTATAATATTACCAACAGTTTTAAAAATTGTTGAATTTAAATCTTTATTCAAAGATAATACCAATAGGTTAGGTTAAATTGAATTCGCAAGTTCTTCAAACTATTGGTCTATTATACAGATTGTAATGATCTTGACGGATTAGAAAAATGTGCAAAAATAATTGACAATGGGGGAGTCGTCGTTTATCCTACTGACACTATTTTTGGTATAGGTTGTGATCCCACTATTGATAAATCGGTTCTGCGTCTATATTCTATCAAAGAAAGACCCCTGGAAAAGTCCTTACCCGTATTGACAAACGACAGGAGGATTGTCTCGAGAATTTCGCAAATTACTCCACAAGCCAAATTACTATACGAATTATTTTGGCCCGGAAAGCTGACTTTGATTCTAAAATTGAAAGAAAACCATGGTTTGTCTAAATATGTATTTAATAATGATAATAACACTATAGCATTGCGTATTCCTAATAATTCATGTATTTTAGATCTGATTGGAAAGACTAGGTCTAAATTATTAGTAGGAACAAGTGCCAACTTGACAAAAAAACTACCTTCAATGAAATTAGAAGATATTGACGCAACTATCCTGGGTAAATGCGATGCTGTAATTAGTAACGAAATATTATCTGGAAATGACAGTGGATCAACTATAGTGGATGTTTCAGGGAGTGGATTTCCTAGAATAATTAGGGAAGGTGCAATTCCAAAGGAAAAAATCCTAGCAGCTATTAGGAATGTATAGCGGAGTAAACTATGATATTCAATTTTCTTGCAACAACATATAGATACAAGGAGGACGACCTAATGGATGAACTAGAGGGGCTTTTCTATGACTTTGGCGAGAGCACGGCAGAAGTACATGAAACTAATATTTCAGGGCTTATTGTGGGAAAATCTTCAAAGGATTCAGAACTTTTTATACCATATTTGAGAGCAAAGATAAAAGATTCACCATGGGAAATTCGGAATCTGCTTAGATTTGTTCCCATACAGAAAGTGGTATTAACCGAGGTCGAAGAAATTAGAAATTGTTTGCTCGATTTAGCTAAAGAGAAAATTGTTGGCGGAGGACCTGTAAAAATACTGGTGGAAAAAAGGCATACTAAATTGACTAAAAAAGACATTATAGACTCGGTGGGACCTCATTTGAATTATCCTGTCAATTTAACAAATCCTACATGGATTTTGCTAGTAGAGATAATTGGAAAATATTCGGGAATATCTGTTATCAGGGCCGACATGATGTTTAGTTCAATGACAGAAAAAAGGGTTTCATAATAGTACTAAGATATGGTAAGGAGATTATACCGTCCCTTATTCAAGGATATTTAATTTAGGCATATTGCTGCTTTCTCAACAAGAAATTTCATATAGTTTTCTTCATCATTTAATAATAAATGCGAATTATCTTTGAATTTGTCTTTAAAAAAGTAGTTGAGGATGTAATCCTTTTTGAGTGTATTAGGAACTATCAAGTTACTATCTTCGCTACCGTAAGATCTGAGAGTACCAAGAGTGTTACTCAATTTGTCAACAAGCGTAGAAACCAATACTATTACAAAGGTTTTATTTTTGTCATCCCCAAAGTTTGCGCTTAACGCATCCTTTATTTGATTGGTGTAGCATATTCTAAGTAAAAATTCAATTTCTACGTTCTTGATGTCCATTTTGATATTTCTTTTTTTTTCTTCGTTAATTATCTTTAAGATTCCAAACACATGGTCCCATCCATACACCAGTTTTGAATTAATAAATATTATATCGATAGTTTTATCCTCTGACTTTATCTTGTCGTAGATCTTTCTTACATCCGAGTCAAAGAAGGAAAATCCTACAATAATAGCATTTAAGGCGTCCATGCTGATGATCCTTTTGCTGTCCAAGACGCTCACCAACTCCAAAAATATTGATAACTTCTTCACTAATATCTTTATTATCCTAGATGATACAAAAGCTCAATATCTGGTTTTCCTTTACTTTTTGCATTGAAGAATATTGGATTGGGGAATTTGTATTGGAAAGAGGTAATAAAGGTACTTAGGAATATTATTCCTGTTTATGATAAGGTAAATAGTGCTATTTCATTAGGAAAAGACAATCAGTTTCGAAAAGAAGGAATAAGAAAAAGCGTTTTTCCTGGAAATCATATACTAGATGCCGGCTCTGGATACGGCAACATGTCAAAAATAGTTCTGGATATTGTTTCCGAAGATGTTACTATAAATTTTTATGATCCTATTCCCGAAATGTTGGCTGAAATCAAAAGCAAATTCAAGAATTATGATACTAGTTATTTTTTATGCAGTGGTATTTTTGAAAAGATTCCATACAAGTCAAATTCATTTGATGCTGTTCTATGTGGTTATTCAATTAGAGATTCAATTGCTTTAAATGAGTCGTTTGTAGAAATCCACAGGGTTTTAAAAAAAAATGGAAGGTTACTGATTGTTGATCTGGGAAAACCTGATAATTTTATTGCACGATATCTTGTATCCTTTTATCTAAAGTATTTCCTTGTAATCATGGCATTTTTAGCCGCTGGGAAGGAAGGACTACCTTTTCGTACGTTATATGGTACTTTTCTTAGGTGGCCAAGGAATAATGAGCTAAATGATTTGTTATTGAAAACCTTTTCCAAGGTCGAATTTAATAGAAAACTGCTAGGGGGCGCCATAATTGTGATTGCCTACAAGTAATCATTCATTATTATGCTTTATCATGAATTTAACTAACTTTCAAAGGCATATTTGTCTTGACTAAAGATGAATACTTTACTAAAAGTTCATAAATTAAAGTAAGAAAAATTATAAACCGAATAGAATAATGAACCTTTATTGACAGATCAAAACAAAATCAAATCGATATTTGAGGATTCTTTTAAGAATAATACCAAAGTCATTACCGAAGAAACTGCTAAAGGCATCCTTTCTGAATATGATATTAGCGTTCCAGAGTTTGCTTTGGTTAAAGATGTTGAGTCCGCAGTCACTGAAGCAAGAAAATTAGGTTTTCCATTGGTGGCAAAGATAGTTTCTCCGCAGATATTACACAAGACAGATGTGGGAGGAGTCAAAATCGGCCTTAAAGATGAAGAGTCTGTTAAGAATGCTTTTAATGATATGTATGATCGACTATCAAAGGATTACGATCTAAAGGGAGTTTTACTCGAAAAAATGGTCCCCAAAGGGGTTGAAATGATTGTTGGTTTGCAAAATGATCCCCAATTCGGCCCCGTTATGATGGTAGGACTTGGAGGGATTTTTACTGAATTATTCAAAGATGTTTCGTTTAGAGTTCTGCCGCTTACAAAACAAGATACATTAGAAATGATAGAGGAACTTCAGGGCAAAATGCTGCTAAAAGGATATCGAGGTTCAGAACCGATAAATATGGATATATTGACTAATGCCTTGCTCAACATAGGAAAATTAGGATATGATATTTCGCCTTATTATGATAGCATAGATTTCAACCCCGTAATTGTATACCCGGACAGTTATTACGTAGCTGATGCAAAAATCATATTATCAGAACATCCTCGATATGATGTTGTTTCTAGCATTGAACCAAATTCTACTAACATGGATTTGTTTTTTAATGCCAAATCTATCGCATTAATAGGTGCATCACCTGAATTAGGAAAGATTGGAAACTCTGTGCTTGAAACATTGGTAAAGCATGATTATAAAGGAAAGGTATACCCTGTAAATGCAAAGGGCTATCCCGAAATAATGGGGATACCGGCATATAAGAGTCTAGACGATATTAAAGATCCCATTGACGTAGTAGTTGTTACTGTAGATTTAAAATTTGTTCCTGATTTGTTAAAGATTTGTGGCAATAAATCAATCCACAATGTTGTAATTATTTCAGGAGGTGGGAAAGAGTTAGGAGGAGAAAGAGCCGCTATTGAACAACAAGTTAAGGAATTATCATCCCAGTTAAATATTAGAATTATTGGACCAAACTGCATCGGAATGTTTAATGGTGAGAATAGACTAGATTGTGCGTTCCAGGGGCACGACCGCATGCTTAGACCTAAAAACGGCAACGTTGCTTTCTTGTCGCAAAGCGGAACTATAGGCATTGCATTTATGGAACACTCATTTCCGTTTGGGATGAGCAAAATGGTTTCATACGGAAATCGATCCGACGTAGACGAAGCTGACATGATTTGGTATCTAGCCGAAGATCCACAAACCAAAGTTATTGGATTATACGTAGAAGGTTTGGGGGATGGCAGAAAATTCGTAAACACCGCTAAGAAGGTAATCTCTGAACGAAAAAAGCCAATAGTAGTTTTCAAAAATGGGCGAACAACAAGAGGTGCTAAACAAGCTGCTTCTCACACCGGCTCCCTAGGCGGGACTTATAGCGTAGTAAAGGGTGCATTTTCACAAAATGGAATAATTTCTGTGGACAGCTACGATGAGCTAACTGCTTCACTTAAAGCTCTTTCATGGCAACCCGTTCCAGAGGGAAACCGAGTAGCAATGGTTACGAATGGTGCTGGGCCGATAATTGCAGCCATTGATCAATTTGAAAGATTGGGACTACAAGTAGCAGACCTCAGTGAAGAAAGTATAAAATCATTCAAATCTCATTATCCACCTACATATGTAATCGGTAATCCGTGTGACGTCACAGGATCAGCAAACGCTGACGATTATAAATTTGCCATCCAAACATTTATGGATGATCCAAATGTCGATATCGTCATGCCTTGGTTCGTATTTCAAGACGATCCACTTGAGGAGAAAATCGTTGATATTCTGGCCGAATTTAATAAGCAGGGGAAAAAGCCTATCCTTGTTGGAGCTTTAGGAGGTCCATTTACTCAAAAAATGGCCAATAGATTGGAGGAGAAGAATGTACCTGTATATCAATCGGTTAATACTTGGAGTATAGCAGCCAGTTCATTGGCCAAATGGGCTGAATTATCCAAGTCACACAAGTAGAATTTTTCTACAAGGTCATCTTTTTTTTGGTTTATTTATAGGAAAACATTATTAAATTCGTATTGCCTATTATAATACATCATGGCAAGTGTACAACAACCTAAAATTATTGATGTTACAGCAAAGGCAGCAGAAAAGGTTACAGAATTTATGAAACAAGAAGGAAAAGATAGTCTCTATTTGAGAGTCTATGTCACTGGCGGTGGATGTTCTGGATTATCCTATGGGATGGGATTTGAAGAAAATCCAGATGAAGATGATGTAATATTGGAACAAAATAAAGTTAAAATTTTGGTAGATAATTATAGTCAAAAATATTTAAAGGGAGCAGTAGTCGATTACATTGAAAGTTTGATGGGTTCTGGGTTTAAGATATCTAATCCGAACGTTACAAAGAGCTGCTCATGTGGTCACTCGTTTTCTACCGAGTAATTTTTTCATCAATTACTCAATCTGGTTTAATTTTTTCAACTTAACTTAACTTAACTTTATATTTTTTTGGTAAATATCAGTTTAAACTTATTAGAAATATATTTAATAAGGCCTAAAAAGAGGAAATTAAAATAATAAAATTATGGTTTTGATCTTATCTTATCTGATCTTATCTTATACCATGAGTCAGGTAAGAGTTATAGTATTTACGGCCAAATTCCTCTTAGCTTTATAGCATCAGCCACTCTATTGACTGCCAATGCGATACTTGCTGTACGCATGTTTGTGTTATATTTTTGATGTGCGTCATATACTTCGGCAAATGCCTTTGTCATTATTACATCTAATCTCTCGTTTACTTCAGCTTCAGACCAATATTCTCTTCTTAGATTTTGGAGCCACTCAAAATAAGAAACTGTTACTCCACCACTATTAGCCAATACATCTGGGATAACCAAAATATTGCTTTCATAAAAAATCTGATCAGCTTCGGGGGTAGTCGGACCATTTGCTGCTTCAGCAACAATTTTGGTCTTTATTTTAGAGGCGTTGTCCTTTGTAATCTGATTCTCAAGTGCAGCTGGAATTAATATCGTACATTCTGTTGTTAGTAATTCATCATTGCTTATTTCAGTTGAACTAGGGAAGTCATGGATCGATTTGTTTTCTAATTTGAATTTAATTAATTCATTTACACTAAATCCATTCTTATTGATTATTGCTCCCTGTGTATCTGAAACAGCAATAACTTTTGCTCCCTGCTCTTCAACCAATTGCGCTGCAAACTGTCCTGCATTACCAAACCCTTGAACGACTACTGTCGCCCCGTTCATATTGATATTTAGTCTTTTGGCAGCCTCTCTTACCGTAAAGGATAGTCCTCTTCCAGTAGCTTCAGTTCTACCCAATGATCCTCCTATAGGTAGGGGTTTCCCTGTAATTACTGCAGGTTCTGAGCGATTACCCTTGAGGGTAGAATATGTATCCATAATCCATGCCATTTCTTGACCTCCTGTATATACATCGGGGGCCGGGATGTCCGTGTAGGGTCCAATAATGTCAGATATTGCATATGCGTATCTTCTTGTCATCCTTTCTAATTCTAAGTTCGACATATTCTTCGGATTACAGATAATGCCTCCCTTACCACCACCAAGCGGTATTCCTACTATAGCACATTTCCAAGTCATCCACATCGAGAGTGCCATTACTTCTTCGATGGTTACTTGCGGGTGATACCTGATTCCGCCTTTGAACGGACCCCTTGCATCGTTATGTTGAGAACGGAATCCAGTAAATACTTCAATCCTCCCATCATCCATTTTCACTGGTAGGGATACTGTTAAAACTCTCTTTGGTTTTGCAAGTATTTTGTGGATGCCCTCGTCTAAATTAATAATTTTTGCAGTCTCTTGAAGCTGTTTCAAAGCCATTTGATAGGGATTATTAGTCGGTGCAAACTCGTTAGCAGTAGTTGTCATTATACTAGAGGGAAAAATTTTGATATATTTAAATTTAATCAAAAAGTCACTACTCTATTTTGATTATTTTGAGATGAATAGATTTAATCGGATAATATCAAAGATTGATTGAATATTTTATAGCTTTTACATATTATAGAATGCTCAATTATCAGCACAATAAAACAAAATCAAAGACTGGTTCATCTACATGCTATAATTTTTCCAATCAAACATTTCTTTTATTTTATTAGATGGATATGTGTCTCCCACCCCACTTGACTCTTTCAAATAAAATGGTTTATAGACAAAAGAAGATTGAAGTCCTTGGCCTTCGAAAATGTAGATATTATCTATTCAATAAATAAATTCAACTTGTGATAAACAGAACTTATGCTATTTTAATTCATTTCTATTCTAACAAGTAAAAATATAGAAACACAGGAAAAGTAGTCATGATACCAAATTGCTGAGATAGATAGTTGGATAGATAGATGGATAGATAGAGGGATTTTACTGTCTTTTGCCGCATGCAATCCTTTTGGTAACCAATAGAACAATATGTACTTAATTTCAAATTTTATGATGGATTTCACTTTATAGACTATTGTTAAATCCGAGGTGATTGAAATAACAGTTGTTTACACTCCTTTATGATATCTTTTAAGGGATTGTTTGACCTTATTTTTCAAATAAAGACTAAAAAAAATAGATAGCCCATTTAGTTATATATTATTGATTGTTGATTACATTTATCAAAATATTTTCTGCCATAAAGAAACGAGGCTGTTTAATATTTGGATTTTGGGATACTATAATTGCAAAAAAAAACAGAAAAAAATCCTTTCTAATTTGTTTACTTTACTTTACTTTCATTCATAACATTAATGCCAAATCTATTTTTTGGTCAGAATGAATATAAATAGTATTCTTTATATTCTAATATTTGTTTGGTAAATATTGAAATCCTAAAACGATTTCCAGCAGATTATACGAATAAATTAGATAGTTTTAAAGATGTGTCAGTTGTGTGCAAGAAATTAGTAGATCATTATGCCAAATGTTATTCTAATCATAATTTTAGTTATAGGATCTTGTTAAAAAGGTCGGTTGAAATTCCAAAAGCAAATGACATTTCAAGGAAATTGGGACTGCAACTTCAACATGAATTGTTATCTGGTATCAGGAATCTGAAATTAAGGCCAAATATAAAAGAGTACCGATATGTTCACGATGATTTTCACTTTGGCTGGTTATTATTGGATCCAGCGTTAACAAATCGGTTCAACTAAAATTATACTGCCGTTTTATGGATTCTAGAATCGGAGCCAAAAAAAAAACACAAAGCAACACTGTTACTATTAGTACTAGTCTCTTTGGTTCGAATCTACAACGTTAATTCTTTGTTCTTCGTTGGGCTTTAGGGCCTTTACTATTATTGTAACTATTACCAATCCAAAAAAATACCCTCCTATCAAATCTATTAGGTGGTGTTGAAAAAGATACAGTTTAGTAAAACCTATTAGCGCTGGGAAAAATATTAAAAATACTACCGCGAATCTGGACGAATATTTATAGGATAATCCCCCAATTATAAAGCTAAAAGCTGTTGCTGAGGCGATGTGGTTAGAAGGGTATGAATAATCTTGTGCAAACGGCATGAAACTGTCCCTTTCGAGAGTAAATTTATCCGGTAATATGACTAATGGCTTAAAAACGTCGCTTGGATGCTCAATTGCAATTAAAGGTTTGATGTAGGTGACTAAAATGGTAACGGAAACCAAGGTAATTAACAAAATCATTCCAAATCTTCTAGTTCTCTTAATTATTGTAAGAATAAAACCCACAATTATTAGATTAATAGTATCTGATGTGGTGGTAATAATGATGAATACTGTATCCAATGCTTGACTCCTTATTTGAATAATAAATTTTGTCACTATTTCGTCTAAATTAGCTATTAGCCCTGTGATTGCAATAACAGTTGCAATTACAGTTGCAATAACAAAAATTAATAAAAATAAAAAAATAAAAGATATTCTGATATTCCAAAAAGGATTTACCTGTTTTATTTGAATTTTTTCATTCACCATATATTATGAGTAAGCTATTCCCTTCTGCTTTAAGCAAATTGACTCAACAATCATTTACTATTTGTTAATAGACTTTAGATTCATCCTTTATCTGAGAAGCCGATGATGGATCCTTATCCACGTAATATTTTACCATTCCCAGTTTTAAAACCTTTAAAGAAAGTAAAGCACACTTTATTCTAGCAGGGCCCAAATTTGTCAGGCCGATATTTTCGAGTACATCATCTTTTGTTATATCTTTAATTGTTGTTAGAGGTTTATTTGAAACCATTTCAGTTAACATTGAGGCGCTAGCCTGGCTGATAGCACATCCCCTCCCATCAAACTTGATGTCTTTAATTATATCACCTTCAACTTTCAGATCAATTGAAATCTCATCACCACAGAGTGGATTGCTATCATTAATTCTTATATCAGGTTCCTCAATCTTTCCTTTATTTCGTGGATTCCTATAGTGGTCAAGTATCATCTCCCTGTAAATATCTTCACTCATATATTGAATATCCCCTTAGCATGATTTAAAGCATCTATTAATATATCGATTTCCTCTTTTGTATTATAAATATATAGGCTAGCACGAGAAGATGCTACAATATCAAGTTTTTCCATAAGCACCTGGGCACAATGATGTCCTGACCTAATTGCTATCCCAAAATCATTTAATATTGTAGCGCAATCATGGGGATGTATTCCCTCGATATTAAAAGAGACCAAGCCTCCTCTATCTTTTGCAATTTTGGGACCATAAACCTTAATATTTTTTATTTCTTGGATACGACTTAGAAGATAGGTAGTCATTTCCAATTCATGATCACGAATATTATCCATCCCTATCTTATTTAGATACTCTACTGCAGAGCTAAATCCAATTACGTCAGCAATATTTGGAGTTCCACCTTCAAATCTATAAGGCAGATCATTAAATATCGTATTTTCTTTATGTACCTCTTTGATCATGTCTCCACCTGAGATAAATGGCTTCATTTGTTCAAGTATTGCCTTTTTGACATACAGCACTCCCACACCTGTCGGGCCAAGCATTTTATGAGCTGAAAATGCTAAAAAATCACATCCTGTTTCTTGCACATCCGTTTTCATGTGGGGAACCGACTGAGCCCCATCTAAAACAACAGGAATATTTTTTTCATGCGCAATTTTGATAATTTCCCTAGCTGGAAATATTGTTCCTAGGACATTTGACATTTCACTTAGGGATACCAACTTAACTTTTCCATCACCTTTCTTTGACAGGAGTTCCTCGAAAACCTCTAGGTCGAGATATCCATCCTCATCCACCTCTAAATATTTGATTTTTGCTCCCTTACGCTTGCATAGGATCTGCCAAGGAACGATATTACTGTGATGTTCATATTCGGTCAGTAGTATTGTATTTCCCTTCCTGATATTGGAATTTCCCCATGAGTAAGCAACTAGATTGATTGACTCGGTAGTGTTTCGAGTAAAAATGATCTCTTCTTGGTGTTTTGCATTTATGAATTTTCTAACATTTTCTCTTGCTCCTTCATATTCCTCTGTAGCTTCTTCAGCAATTTGATAAACTGCTCGATGAATATTGGAATTATACTCTGAATAATATCTACAAATTGCATCTATTACTTCATTAGGCTTTTGAGTGGTTGCAGCATTATCAAGATATACCAATCTTTTTCCGTTATTTAGCATTCTATTTAAAATTGGAAAATCCTGCCTAATCTTACGAACGTCCAGAAGAGCTTGCATTAATGTTTACTATTCTATATTTTAAGATATAAACTAATATCCAAAAATAATATTCACAAAACTATTGGGATTATAATGATTAGCTAATAATAAAATCAATGGTTATTCTTGTACAACCAGCACTTTACTAAGTTATTACCAATTAGAATATCTGGTGGATTGTTTTTGCAATCTCTAAACGCATGGGGACATCTGTCTATAAATCTGCAACCTTCTCCTATTTCTGTTAAATTAGGGGGATCTCCTTTTATGAATTTGATGGATTTCTGCGAGGAGCTTATGTGAGGTATTGATTGAATGAGGGCTTGGGTATAGGGGTGCAACGGTTTTTCAAACACCGTTTTGACATCCGATATTTCAACAGCCTGTCCTGCATACATTATGATTACTCTATCAACTAAATTTGGAATCAGTGACATATCATGAGTGATGATTATTATCTTCATGTTTTTCTCCTCTTTCAATTTTTTTAATAAGTGTAATACTTGGGACTGAATCACTACATCTAACGCTGTAGTTGGTTCATCTGCAATAAGAATTCTTGGCGCAAGCAATAAAGCATTGGCTATTACTATCCGTTGCTTCATCCCTCCACTCAGTTCATGCGGGTATTTTTTAGAAACCAAGTCAGGATTCAAGCCGACATCCCTAAGAGCAGATCTGATGATTGAAATGCAATCTTTATTAGATATTTTTTTCCTATGAGAGGATAAAACTTCCTTCATCTGAACTTCTATAGTAAACACTGGATCAAGACTATTCATTGAACCTTGAAACACCATGGATACTTTCTTCCATCTATATTTCTCATTGAATTCCTTTTCCGATATTTTCAAAATGTCTTGATCCTCTAAGATGAAACTTCCTGATACAACGGATCCATTTTCTGGCAATGATCTCATAAGACCATAACCAAGTGTACTCTTTCCCGATCCAGATTCTCCTATTATGCCAATACCTTTGATATCATTCATTTTAAACGAAATTTTATCTACAGCCCTTAAAATTCCCGATCTGGTTCTATAATCTATAGAAAGATCATTGACTTCTGATAATCCCGTTAAATCTTTGTTAGGGCTGATTCCATCGTTTTTGTTTCTCTCATTCATATCAAATTACTTTCTTAATTGATTGAGCAGAGTATTAGGCTTTTGTTTAATCATCATAATTTTATTTTCCTGTTTGCTTTATAATATTTCTTATGTAAGAATGGTCCTTATTTGGTTGTGTTAAACGATTTTATTGGTAATCAGACTATTTTATTTGATTTCCAGATTTATGACAGAATTACTCATAACCTGTGTTAAAAAAAACGAACAAGGGATCATTATACAAGTAGGAATTAGTGGAAATATTTTTGATGTTAAAACTATTGCCGAAAAGATATGGTCCAGAGAGAATACTTATTTTACAGTAGCGAATGGAATTAGGGTACGGGTATTTGCACTCCGACATCCCTCTACTAATGAACCTTATCTGACTACCACCACTAATGTAAAACTGCCAAATAACCTTAAATATTTGCCAAAATGCTCATGACCATTCTCTACTTTTAATGTAAAGCAGCGTGATCCGTCTGGAAATTTGAGTCAGATACAAACAAATTTTCATTCATTTCCTACATCGATGATATTGACGAAAAAATGAATTTTTCATTCCGACTAGTAAAGTTTTTGACAAATTACATGAAAAAGGATTAAAGATATTTAAGTGTATTCTTTTATTAAGTTTAAAAGTGGTACTGAAAACTCCTATTTGTACTTTTGATGCTAAAACAGGTATTTTGTGTAATTTATGTGAAAGCAAACTTGAGTCTGGTCAGATCACTCAATCAGATGTTGAGAGCTCTATTATCCTTGCTCGACTAGCCCAAAAAAACCCTAATATAAATAAAATCACTCTAGTATCGGCAAAAGAAATTGATAATGAACATATACTAATCCTCAAAAATTCTGATATAAGGTTAATTCGCTCAAATAACGATCTTAGTGATATCATAAACAAAGCATTTCACAAAGATATTTGGATAGTTGAATCTGATTCTAATGATCGAAGATTTCTCGATAATCTATTTCATCCTATAAAGTTAGAAACTGTAAATTTTGTCTGGTTACCGGATGGGAGTAAGCTGACAAGAGTTGTATTGGAAAAGAATATCAAAGGAGTAGATGAAAAGAGGTTAGAAACGATTAAAAAGATATCCATGGCAGTTAGACAAATCGATCTTATAATTGAGTTTGACTGAAAACTCAGCTTGAATTCTGATATTGAACAGGTAGTTTATTAAAAGGAGTTGATTGATTTCATTTGATATGGCTCACTCAGGTCAAAGTGAATCAAACAGCATAACAAGAACACACTTCGCTTCCCAATTACAAGAGTCACAAATAGGTTCAGAAGTTAAAGTTGCGGGGTGGATTGAGGATTTCAGGGATATCGGTAAACTTGGATTCATATTACTTAGAGATGTAACCGGTTTGATTCAAACAGTTTTAGTCGGGGAGAATTTACAAAAAGCTAAATCTATTCCTAGACAGAGTACTATTTTACTAACAGGATTAGTGCAAGGTACAAAGTCTAAGAATTTTCCAGTCGAGATAAAGACCAAGGAAATATTTGTTTTCTCATATGCTTCTGTCTCTCTACCTATCGATCCTACAGGCAGAGTTGAATCACTTTTGGATACTAGGTTGGACAGTCGAGCTTTGGATTTGCGTAATCCCAATATTTCTAAAATCTTTCTCTTTCGTTCTAATATTTTAAGGATAATTAGAGATTTTTTCTCTCAAAATAAGTTCATAGAAGTGAATACCCCAAAAATCATTGGAAGTGCTAGTGAAGGAGGGTCCAACCTTTTTTCATTTGATTATTTCAAGCAAAAAGGATTTTTGGCTCAAAGCCCTCAGTTGTATAAGGAACAGCTGGTCTTATCTTTGGATCGTGTATTTGAAATCGCACCATATTTTAGAGCGGAAAATTCCCATACTCTTCGACATCTTAATGAATTTTTGAGCGTTGATCTAGAAGCAGCTTATCTTGATTATTATGACATAATGAGTATAATGGAAGAATTAATCAAGAAAATACTCATGTATATGAGAGATTCTAATTATGTTGACAATGAAAATCCACTCCTTGAGGGAAACACATTAAATGATTTAATTTCAATACCATTTCCAAAGATAAGTTACGATAAATGTTTGGAAGAACTAGCCAGTATTGGAGAAAAAGTTACGTTTGGAGATGATTTATCTGATTCAGCGTTAAGAAAGTTGGGGGAAAAATTTGACAAGTTTTATTTTATCGTTGATTGGCCACTCAGTCTAAAGCCGTTTTACATACACGAGAAGGAATCTAATCCTACCTTATCAAAGTCATTTGACTTGCAATTTGGTCATCTTGAGCTAGTTTCTGGAGGGACTAGACAGCATGATGTATCGAAATTAAAAAGCCGATTAGCAGACCAAGGATTATCTACTGATAACTTTAAAGATCATTTGAGAGTCTTTGAGTGGGGGATGCCACCACACTCAGGTTGTGGTCTCGGATTTGATAGATTGATGATGGTTTTATTAGGACTTAATAATATTAGAGAGGCAGTTTTGTACCCACGGGATACTTCAAGGATTAGTCCTTGACGACAGTCATCTTAATTTCTTCAATACCATCAATTTTTCCTTTTAATATGTCACCGGAAATAAAACATCTCATTTCATCAGTTATTGTAGATTTGATTATCCATGGAACTGGATTGATTTCCATGAAGGCCTTGTCGGTTTCTGATGGAAAGGGCCTGGAGGGGTGTGAATGAAATATGCCAACGACCGAAATGCTTAATGATTCAGCATATTTATAAATTTTCAATAATTCATTTTCATCGATACCAAAACTGACCTCTGAAGTGTATTTGTTACTCACCGGGATTACCTCATATACTTCATAGACGTTCTCCTTTTTCTTGCCAAGTAACACCGCGCATGATTCATGTGGAATACTCAAATTTACAGTATGCTCTAAAGTTAAGAGTTGACTAACTTTAATCAAAATACTTGAGTGATTCATTTATTATCCGTTGCTTTTACCTTTGAAGCAGAATTGTGGTTTTTAAAATTAAAAGAAAGAAACTATTAATTATACTGCATTCACCTTTTAATATATTTATGACAGACTGGGACTTGCTCATGCCGGGCGCTGGTTTAACAGCTGTTGGTGCCATTGGGGTAGCTGTAGCTCTTTCTGGAATAGCTAAAACCTTTATGGATGGGATGCACGCCGTTTCAATCTTATTAATGTTCTTTGGATTAATTTTCTTGAGTGCTGGGCTGTTTAAGGATGGTTTTCCCACTTCAAAAAAATCAAAAGCTGCAGCGGCTATAATATTGATTTTATTCATAACTGCTGGAATCATTGGGGCTGTACAAGTCAGCAGCAAGGTTCCTTCGATTATTTCATTTATCGCCATTATTCTTACAATAAGTATCCCTTCACTAATAATAATAATCGCTTCTTATAGGAGAACTGCTCATTTAATGAAAATAGCCGCGGCATGTGTAGTAGTTATGATAATAGGATCTGCACTGATAATTTCTACTGTATGGATGGGGGCACCTGCTACAGCAACTCAGGAGGATGAAAACACGGAAGCTGATTCTCAAAATTCTTCTATGCCCAAAGTGGTCAATACCACGATTGTTTCTGCCACAATCCCCGCAGGCGCTTCGGGTCAAGGAAATCCCGCCTACGAGCCAGCGATAATCGAAGCCAAAAAAGGGGAAGCTATAGAATGGACTAATTTAGACAATGTTCCACACACAGTGACTAGTTTTGTTGATGATGGCAAGTCATTTGATTCGTCCATAATAATGACAGATAAGAAATACGTCCTGGATACCTCTTCTCTAACCGAATCAGAGTATGAATACTTTTGTACTTTACATCCTTTCATGAAAGCATCATTTACTTTGAGCTAGTCCTATTAACTGGTAAAAAGTGAAAAAAATTTTTAAAAAGGGTATAAAAATGAAACTATGGTTTTGAAAATATTTTTTTGAATGAGGAGAACATATTTCCGTTATTACTTTGAGAATTACCTTCATAACATTCAGGACAAAGAGCCCGCAAGTTTTCTGGTCTGTTATCCTTTTTTGATCCATTTATATAAAGAAAGTGAGGTTGATTTGATCCAGTTAATTTCTTTGAACATTCCTGACACCTGTGTTTTGACCTTTCAAGCACAATTTGCTTTATGGCTAGTGTTAATTCTTTGTACTTATTTCGTTTCTTACTGTTATTACCTGATGCATTCCCAAAGAAAGACAATATATCTATCTACTTTGCTAGACTTACATAAATTCTTTGTTTAGTATTCTAGATTATATAAGGTCCAGCTCAAATGGGATCAGCCAATGCATAATCTTAAAGATGATGGGGATATTGACAACAAAAGGATACTTCATTGTGCGTTATGTGGCCGAGAAATAGAACATAATCAGGCGTGGCCTCATGTTGATGGTGACTCAAATCTGGGTGTAAGAAAGATCGATTATTTCTGTAGTGAGGAACATAAAGCAGAGTTCTTTAGATCGTAAATTTATTACTACACTTATTTACTTATTTTTTAGATAAATGACTATCGCATTATACTACTTTTTCTATTTGGCTCCGAGGGATAACATTTTTTAATCATCAATATCATTAAAATTTTTCTTCATTGCCAATCTCTTTTCTGTTTATTTCTAATTAAAGTTATTTGTTTTTGATTGGCAGATTCTATCCAAATTTTTCAACCAATTCGATATGACATTCGTGACCTCTGTGATCCTTATCAATCATTTTAGCTTCCTCCTCGGTTATCGGGAATCTTTCATTATTCAAATGCTTTGAATCCTTCTCTAGTAATACAATCTTGCACTGGTCACAAATTAATTGTTGTACCATCATAATATTATTGGGTTCTTATAATTTTTTAAACCTTTGGAATGAAATGAGAATGACACAACAGAGTCTTATTGTCTTAATCAGTCAAAAACATACACGTACTATAAGTAAGAGTTGTAACAAGTGCCGCTTGTATTGGACTCTACTTCTGTAAGCCATAATTAAAAATGGGCTTGATTCGTTCCTGTCTTCAACAAATTTTAATAATATCATGCACCTATTTTTATTTAATACTGAATCTACAAGCTCATTGAAAATTACTCAGCCGAGTATCTTTGAGTCGATTACCTTAAACTTGAATTCATAAAAACGACCTATATAGATTTTATGAACGGCCGGAATTAGACTGGATTCTAACAGGGATAATGAATGCAGTCCACAGACAACTTCTAACAATTATAAGATATTTTAAAATGGTAAGATACAGATTTAGATCTCTGTATAGATTTCTAAAGACTATGCTAGAAACATTCGTACCAATTTTCATTAAAAAACTCTTCAACGTATAAAACGAAACTGACCTTTGAGATTTAAGGCCTTTTTAATAGGGATTTAGCAATTCGAATGGTCCTTCATATTGTATCAAACACACGGATTGCTCTTCGCACACAAATATGTTTGAGACTGATTCATTTACACAGTTTGCACCATCTCTGCATTGATTAACCTGATTATTCAGCTGCTCAAGTGATTGATTCTCGCATTTTGCACTATCCCTGCATTGATTGTTTTGATAATTATCTTGAATAAGCTCTTGGCCTTGTTCATCCGTGTCCTCCTTAGGTTGAGTATCCGGATCTTTATTATCTGCAAAAACATAATTGGTATTTATAATTGAAAACAACGTAATCATAGAAATCATAGAAATCATCATAATATTCTTCATTATCAATGTTCCATGGCTTTTTTAATTTATTTAAAATTCTTAAGATGAGGCCGTACAATAAAACCAAAAATCTTATCGGGGATTTACTTCTACCATAAAGATTAGATAGAAATGTCAATTAGATTCTAGTTTATGTTTAATCTATACGATACTGAATCTGCCTATATCCATGCTCAAATAGATGCACAAGGTGTGTAAATGTTAATAAGATCTTGTTGCTTTACATAAGATTTGACCCGCTGCCTACATGTAATCAAGGGTTAATCAAACAAGCAACAAACAAACAAACAAACAAATAGTATGATTTTGACTTTCCTATACTGCTCTTTGAATTGATATATCGCTCAATATTTAAATCTGAAGAGTCATTCATGTGGATACCGCAACCAATTGTAATATCTCGGATAATTCTTCACTGAGATTACGCTTCCTCAATTGGTTATATGAATAAAGTAAATTAACCGTTAATTTACTATATTTAATACAATGCAAGAAAGGAATCTGATCATAAATGCCTCCAGCTAAAAAAGTCTGTATAGTATGTGAAAAAAACATCGACATGACCAGAGGTCAGGAAATAAATAGATGTTATTATTGTAATAATACAATTTGCAATAAGCACTTTAGTTATTGTAGATTGTGTACGAAAATGATTTGTGATAATGAACTTAGAAAATGTGATTATTGTCCATTTGATCAATGTAAGAATTGTACTATCAAATATAAAAACAACAAATCAAATTCAATTTCGTTATGTTGTTTAGAATGCTCCACAGATGAAAAAAATAAGGGCTAAATCAATTACTTACTCTTTGATGGGCATAAATGCCACTATCGAACCACTTATCTCTACGTCATCATTTTCGTTTGGATATAGATTGACTTTATCAGTAGGTACAAATAGCATTCCGTTCCCAATGGACGCTCCGACTGGTGAGATGGAACCTCGAACATCATATTCCCACAGTTTTTCTCCCGTGTTACTGTCGAGTGCCATAATGATCCCTGTCCTATCGTTTTCGCCAAACTTAATGAAACCTGTGTAAACAACCCCATTTGAAACCAAAGGTGAGACCCGGGGAGGATAATTTGTGTCAATCTTCCATTTAATGAGCCCTGATTTCTTATCTAGTGCATATATGGTACCATTGACTAATCCCTGCTCTATCGAGTTTTCAGGATCTTCCTTGTGTCCGCTTATCCCATCAGTAAAGAAATTCAGGCCTCTATTAGTTGCAGTTATATATAAAGTGTCATCATCTACTGCATGATAATTATATACTCCGTATGCCCAAATCATTCCGCTCCCTGATGGCGATGGTAGGCTGTCAATATTAACTTGTCTTCCCAATGTCGTCCACCATATTTCCTCCCCAGTCAAAGCATCCATTGCAATTACATTGCCCATTTTGTCATGCCCTATCACTATTTTTTTTGACGAGCCATTTTCGAATTTTATATTGCTAACGCTACTTCCCCAGGACGTATCCCAATCATGAGTGTCGGGAACTTTTAGGTTCAATACTGTTCCATGAGCAATAAATGGGGTTGCCCAGATGATCTTGGCTTGCTTAATGTCTACTGCTACCATGTGATTAGAATAAAGATTGGGTGACTGCCTTGTTGAGGCATTGAAATTAGGGGAGGCACTACCCAATGGGATATATGCAATTCCCGTATCTGCATCAATAGAGCCACCTGACCAAGCCGTTGCTCCACCGTTGGGTGGATTTTTACCTTTTTCTATCCATTCTCCAGTCGTTGTTTCAATATTCCATAACAGGCTCCCGTCTGTCTTATTCAGCGCGGTAATGTTTCCCTTCACAAAACCCTTACCAGGTGGCAGTCCACTGCCGCCAGATCCTGCGATTACATAATCTTTCCAAATCAAAGGAGGTGAATTTATGGCATATCCTAAACTGGTATCTCCTAATATCGGAGACTCCCACAATTGTTCTCCATTCGTAGAGTCAATCGAAATAATTTTAGCCTTAGTTCCGATAGTAGCATAAATTATTCCATCTGAAAAATAAAGACCCATTGTCGGACCTCCATCTAAATTGAGTTTCCATTTAATGTTTCCAGTTAGAGTATCAAAAGCAATGATATTTCCAATGTAATCCTGAAAATAACCACTGTTATTTACTATTATTGGTGGATCTTGAATTTCATAAGTGTTATTCAGTCTCCATTTAACTTTTAGATCTCCAACGTTAGATTGGTCAATCTGAGTTTGATTACTGTTCCTAGTCCCATAAATATCATGATTGACAAATATCCAGTTATCTCTATTACTTTCTTCCATGCCTGATTCAAACTGCTTTTTCAGATCATTTGTATTTTGATCCTGCGTTTGAAAAGACATATCTGACCTGTCAATCAAATTTATATCAGGATCTTGTAAGGTACTACCTACGGCACTCATAATTGCATTTGAAGTTTGAAATATGATTAGAAATGAAACTACATAGAAAATGTAGAATGCAGCAGTCTTTACATAATCTGATATTAACACTGATATTACTTGGACTACTCTGAACTAAAATCTTTTTATAAAATCCGAAAGCTAGCTTTTGTATTAATTCAATGATAGGGCTCAATTCCTAGGTTCGATGGATGGACGTAGAAAGAAAATGCCAACATATTATTAACCCATTTGATATTTAACTTGATATTATTTTCATCTAAAAACAATATGAATGGCAATAAATTATATACACATCAAAGATTGTGTTGAGGACTAGATGCCCTTTTAATCTTAATAGTATTGGCCTCTATCTGACGGCTATCTGACGGCTATCTGACGGCTATCTGACGGCTATCTGACGGTTATAATCTAAAAGCCATAGCCATCAATAACTAGATAATTGTCAGATAAACCATAAGTAATTGCAATTCGTATATAATATTGAATTCTGAAAATAAATTGGTTGGCGTTTGTCTTTGCAGTACTATTGGTAATATTGTAAAAGATACTTTTAAATCATAATCGAACTTAAACACCGAAATAGACGTGGACCGGGTGGGATTCGAACCCACGACCACCTACGTATCCTCTGCTTTTTGCATGCAAGGCAGGTATTCTACCAGACTAAACTACCGGCCCATTTAGCCTGTTTTACTCAAACATATTTTATCGTACTATTTTATTGTTTTTAAAGTCATTTTTATAACACTGTTGGTGCGACAAATCTATTATATAGCTGAATTCCATAATTTACTGATGATTAATCAATACGCCAATCAAGATGTGCTTTGTGAAACCGATTGGGTTAATAATAATATCAATAATGATAAAATAAAGATCTTAGAAGTAGATTACGACGTAGAAAATGCCTACAAAGAGGGTCACATTCCGAATTCTCATATGGTATGGTGGAGAAAGGATATTAACGATTCATCAACACGAGATATTATTAACAAGCAACAATTCGAAGAGTTGATGTCACGTTTAGGTGTAATACCTGATAATGAATTGATTTTATATGGGGATTTTAATAACTGGTTTGCTGCTTTTGCATTCTGGGTCTTCAAGTACTTTGGTCACAAAAAAATTAGAATAATGAACGGTGGAAGGAAAAAATGGGAAAATGAAAATCGACCATATACCAAGGACGAACCAGTTGCAAGACCCTCGAATTATGTAGCGGCATCTCCTGATGAAAGTATACGAGCTTATCTGGACGATGTCAAACGCTCATTTAGAAAGCAGGAAGTAGGGTTGGTTGACGTTAGATCTGTAAAAGAATTTAATGGGGAGATTACCGCACCTCCAGAATATCCAATGGAGCATGCTCAGAGGGGAGGGCATATTCCAGGTGCTAAAAACATTCCTTGGATTCAAGCGATTAATGATGATGGGACATTTAAATCCGTAGAAGATTTAGAGGCGTTATACGAAAAGCAAGGTATTACACGTGATAAAGATATAATTTGCTATTGCAGGATTGGAGAAAGGTCATCCCATACCTGGTTTGTTCTAAAATATTTGTTGGGATATCCATCAGTCCAAAACTATGATGGCTCCTGGACGGAATGGGGCAACATGATACGAAATCCTATAGAAAAATAAATATGGAGCCGAATATTTAATGTCTGGTGAAACTACTAATCCAACCCCTGAACCTATACTGATCAAGAAAGGAAAATTCTATTTTATTTTAGAAGATTCTCAATTTCTACTATTGGTAGATAAAACCAAACGTGGTCTAGAGGTTAGAGATACGATAACTGATGAGAACAGTAAAGTGATTTCTGAAAGAGGTATGATTTATGATATGGAAGGTACAGGCCACAAGGTCGTAAAACGATGGTTTTATCCCAAATCCAAATACGATTTAGAGTACGTTACTACGATAGCAGAAATAATGGAAAAAAAATATCATGAAATAAGAGAGATGACCTGTCCGGATAATCTCTAAAATTTATTCATTTGAATATACATAAGTTTTAATATCTTGAATAAAAAAGATTTATAGTCAATGTCCCTCTTGCTATCTGATAGAGTCTGGGTAATGCTTTCTGAAGTTGCAAAACGGGGTGTTTATCCAACTCATGGTGCCAAGCTCGGTATATTTAGGTTGCCAGTTGATATTATTGGGCAGTCTGAGGTAAATGGAGTTATGAGTGAACTTAAGACTTATGGTTACGTCCTGGATACTTATGCCGATAGGATTTTTGTGACTTCTAAATGGATTGAAAAAGGTTTTGATATATACACAAATACAGAACAATCTGTAGAGCTATACGTAACAGTCGAAATTGTCATTGGTGAGGTATTGGACATAATTTATCAGATAAAACCACTAGAAACGTTTGGTGACCATTATTGGATCAGAAATTATAGACAAAAGGCTGATCATAATGCTAAGATCATTATTGATAATATAATTCGGAATACAAAGATAGGGCAGAAATTAATTACTTATTATCAGAAAATCCAAAAACTGAGCCAGGCCGAATCAATAAAAAAATTAGAATCTATTACTCCACTAGCAAATACTCAAAAGAATCTTAAAGATGAGAAGAAATCGTTAGTAAATCCATCTGCAACCGCATTAGCAGCAGCAACAGCAGGAAAGCAATCCGTAGGGAATCTAACTGAGAATCAATCAGTTGCTGTGCCGTCTCCAATTCCTACGTCCAATGTAGCAAAGCTTTCTGCGAATACCACGCTTCAGCTCACAGGCACTGGAACAGACTATCAAGCAGTAGAAGGACCTATAGATACGGGCTTTAAATCTAAAAGACAGCCTGTAGGCAAATTTCAAGGGATCCAAGTATGGGGTCCATATGATGCACCTGGACAGCTTGGAATTTGGGGTACTGATGTATGTGTTGATTTTGACATTTGTATTTCAGATGGTGCTTGTATTGAGGCATGCCCTGTTAATGTATATGAATGGCTGGAAACACCAGGTCATCCAGCATCTGAGAGGAAGCCATTTATGATTAGAGAAAAGGATTGTATTTTTTGTTTAGCATGTGAAAATGTCTGTCCTCCCCAGGCGATAAAAATATTTGTGAAATAAATCGAGTTGGGAGATAGAATGTGTGTATTAAATTTAACTGCACGAATTTTTGATAGGTTCATTTGTTGACATTATACAAAGACAAGTTTTCAATTAGAAACCCAGTAAGATTGGGTATTATTGGTGGGGGACAGCTTGGAAAGATGATGGCTGCTGAGGCAAAGCGAATGTTTATGAAGGTAGTCATTCTAGATCCCAGCAAAGATTGTCCTGCTTCAAGTATTGCAGACAAACTAATCATAGGCCACTTCTCTGATGAGCAAAAAATATATGATTTGTCAAAAGAGGTGGACATTATAACTTATGAAATTGAGTTAGCTAATGCTACTGCTCTTAATAATCTTGAAAAATCCGGATTCATGGTACATCCATCACCAAAAACACTCTCAATCATTCAAAATAAATACCGTCAAAAAAAATTTTTGAGAGATAACAGGATTGCAGTCCCCAATTTTGAACTAGTTTCAAACGAAGAACAATTAATAAACTATTGTTCGATATCTGGGTTTCCAGTATTATTAAAGGCATGTGAAGATTCATACGATGGTCGAGGAAATTATTTGATTAGATCCGAAAATGAAATAAGTAAAGCTCTTATCCACTTTTCCGGCCGTCAATGCATGGTAGAAAAGTTCGTGAACTTTAAAAAAGAAATTTCCATAATGGTGGCCAGAAATTTATCTGGGACTATTTCTTACTTTCCTATCGCTGAGAATATTCATGAAAACCATATACTGAAAACTTCTATAATTCCTGCTAGAATCAGCAAGGAAACTGAGAGGAAAGCAATAGATTTGGCAATAATGACTATGAAATCATTAAAGGGATCTGGAATTTTTGGAATTGAGATGTTCGTTGACGAGGATGACAATGTATTGATAAACGAAATTGCCCCCAGACCTCATAACTCCGGCCATTATTCTATTGAAGCCTGTTCAATTTCCCAATTTGAGCAACACATTAGAGCGATACTTGATTATCCACTTCTTCAGCCATCCCTGTTATCTAATGCCGTAATGGTGAATATCCTTGGGCCTGACAATTATACTGGACCATATGATATCACAGGAATTGATGATTTATTTGCCATTCCAGGAGCTAAAATTCATGTATATGGTAAACTAGAAACGAAACCAAATAGAAAACTCGGTCACGTGACGATAGTATCAAATAACATGGATCCCATTTCAGTCAAGTGCAACGTTGAAGATTCTTTAAAAGTCCAAGAAGCATCTTTTTAGATCTAAAAACTCAAATTCCACTAGTAATAAGATCATTTAAGTTCTTTGTCAAGATCTAATTTAAATAAAATTAATAGCAAAAATAAATTTGAGGACCAATCCAACCTTGGTAATCCAGTGAATTTAGAAAAAAATGAATCACCGATAGTTGGAATAATTATGGGTAGCGATTCGGACTTGCCAATAATGAAGGAAGCCGCTCGGATATTAAATCAATTTGCGATCTCTTATGAAGTAAAGATAGTCTCTGCTCATAGAACACCAGTTGAATTGTTTGAATATTCTCAAACTGCTGAAGCACGCGGTATCCAAGTAATAATTAGTGGGGCAGGTGGATCTGCTCACCTTCCAGGCATGGTCGCCTCAATGACATCCATACCTGTTATCGGAGTACCTATTAATAATTCTGCAAATCCTCTTAATGGTATTGATTCGCTCTTATCAATAATCCAAATGCCGCCAGGTATACCTGTGGCAACTGTTGCAATTAACGGAGCAAAGAATGCTGGTATTTTAGCATGTTCAATATTATCTATCTCACATCCGTTATTGCTAAAGAAAATGAATCAATTCAAGGAAAAAATGAGAGAGGAAGTCAAGCTAAAGAACTCAAAATTAAAGGAAGTTGGATTAGACAAATATCTAAAGGGACTTCAAAGGGATCAAACCAGAAGATAATGATTATAAATGATTTTTTTATCTTTAGTTATAATTGGATATAAAAGTTGCAATAATAGGTTGCGGGGCTATTGGAGGAGAAATAGCACGTAGCATTGACGCTAAGAGAATCCCAAACTGTAAGTTATCAATCTTATTTGACATAGATACTCAAAAGATAGCGTATCTATGTAATGAGTTAAATGCCAAACCGTCAAGTACTTTTAATGACTTTAATGAACTTATTACATCAAAGGACTACCAAAATGTTAATCTTGTCATTGAGGCTGCGTCGATTAAAGCTGCTCAAACATACATGACTACAATACTGGAACAAGGAAAGGACATCATGATGATGAGTATAGGTGCTTTTTCTGATCCGACATTTTATAAAACTATTATTCAATTATTGGCTGATACTGATCGCAATGTTTTCCTTCCGTCGGGCGCGATTGGTGGCGCTGATATTCTTCGTAGTGTAAAAGACTATATTGAGAATGTTACTATCGTAACCACAAAAAGCATCAAATCATTAAAAGGCGCACCATATTTTTACAATAGAGGTGTTGATATCGATACCATCAAAGAAAAGCAGGTTATTTTTGATGATAATGCCATTGATGCTATCAAAGAATTCCCTTCAAATATTAATATCTCCGCATTAGTTAGTTTAGCAGGCATTGGTTTTGAAAAAACCAGGGTCAAGATAGTTGTAGATCCGAAAATATTAAACAATCAACACGAGATAAATGTCAAGTGGAAATTTGGAAGTTTCCAGCTCAAGGTAGACAATATGACTAGTCCTGATAATCCTAAAACTAGCTATTTGGCGATCCTGTCAGCAATAGAATGTCTGCGGGGCATTTGTGCAAAAAATCTAAAGATCGGTTCTTAGTTTACCAATTATTATTATCTTGTTATTAAAAGTGTAGTATAACCACGACTTTCTTTAACCATATCATTTTCTAATTCCTCAACCTTAATAGTAATTGAAATAACCTCTTCTTTATCGAATTGAATTGGGTTAATTATGATAAATTCATCAAGCAGGTCCGAAGCCTCAAAACTAGTCTTGCTGTACTTTACATCTATTTTATTACTAGACGATAACAGAAAAATATTGTCCTTGTCATAGTTGCAAACCCTGACCCGTCTGTTTTGACGTGGATAAGACCTCAGGTTGAGTTTTATGGACCTTTTCTCATGAAGTATGTATCTTTTTTGACTACTACTAGATACATCTATCTGAAATGGATATCCTGCAGTGGTTTCGGCCATCTTGTTGATTCCATCATTCATGATTATGTCGATTTTTTTTATGGTGTTTCCAAACTTGAATATACACTCGTTTGTTTTTTTTACGATATCATTGATATCAGCGTTTCTATGCACCTCTTCATCTTTTGGAAGCTGGTATCTCTCTACCCAATCACGATAGTCTTTGCTTATATCAGTTATGAATTCAGTACATGTATTCTGGTAATCTTCGATGCTAGTGGCTCGTTCAGAATCTCTGTCGGACGCGAACATTATAGGGTAAAGTTTAGTCATTTAACTTATTTATTAAACTTTAATTTCAACATACATGTGGATGAATTTACTAACCTGTTGCTTGAACTCAAAAATAATATCGATGCTAACATGGAATTTTTTCAGAAAACTGTTACCCAGAACCCTACGCTTGCATACTACAAGCTAAACGAATTATCAAATTTTGTGGGATCCAGGTACGGTCTAGTCGTAGAAATTCATTTTCCAGATCGTAGGAAGATAGTTGAAATTAAAAATTTTGGGACTGAAAATTTGAGTCTTATATTTGATAAATTTAGAAAAACTTTCCCAATAGACAGGCAACAAATAAAACTTCAAGCAACAAAGGAATTCACTAGGACTATCCAAATAATTGATGCTTATATGTATGAGGGAAAGGAAGGCCTAAAAATAAATTTTAAGGATTCAGACTCAAATAATTCCCGCATTGACTTGTTACCGGGTTCCTTTCATCTTTGGACCAAAATAGATGATGAAATTCAAAGGTTCGGTAATTGGTTATTATCCAACGTTTACTATGAGAGAGTTAAAAAGAAAGGTGAAAATTTTTAAAAAAGTTTCGTTTATTGTACTACAAGGTTAAATGTAGCAGATTCAACAAACATTCCGAGATCCTCACCTGATGCAGTTTCTAACGTGATCTGAAGGGCCTTATCTCCTGGTGTGTCAAATTTATACACAAATTGGCCAGTACCTTCATTTGCTCTTTGATTTTTGAATTCGTCTATAACCGTATTATTTTCACCCGTTATTTTATAACCATATGTAACTCTTTCAACAATGTTGTTCTTGTCGTCAGTAAATATTACTCCGAAATTCGTGTCATTGCCTGCTTTTATCGCCACTGGTTCCCACAATAATTGTACTACGTGGGTTCCTCTTGGTGTCTTGAGACTTAACGGTGGTACCGGAATTTCTATTTGGCTCTCTGGTAATGGTGGTTCACCACTCCCAGTTTGTTTTAACTCATAACTGTACTGAATAGGAGCTGTACCGAAAGTTACATCAGCATATGTTTCAGCTTTAACAGGATAAGGTAAATCCTTATTTATGTAGATGTGACTGTCAACTCCCTTGTGATAGGTTATTATTCTTGTATCGAATGCCCCTGCAGATGTGGTTACTTTTGCGTTGCCTCCTGGTTTAATTTCAGGACCACCAATTGAGGCAATTTTTCCCCAAGATGGTGAGCTTAAGGATTGTCCAGGCATTGGTACAAATGCTGCTAGCCATGTTAATGTTGTTGAATAAGCACTACGATATTCACTCATCTCTGGGGGAATTGGTGAAGATCCCAGTGCAGTAAGATCCAAGTTACTCAGATGGAATGTACCATTGATTACTTTGCCCTGATCTACTACGAATGTTGGAGCTACCCAATATTTTCCTGTTTCATTATATTCTTTAAAATAAATAGTCATTGTAAATGGCTGTCCTTGATTAGTATCTGTATTTTTAATTTCATAAGTATAATACGTATCTGGCTTTACACCTTTGCCTACATACCAGTTTTCTGATTGAGCAAAAGCCATTCCAATCAATTGATTGACCTGCATGAACGATACCCCAAGCATAGTTATTAGAAAAAATACTGTTATTTTATTTACCGTTTTTTTCCTATCCATTTGTATGTTACAATTAAACATAATTGCTCTTTAAATGTTTACTAATTTTCCATTTCCTAGCTAAAGTGTAATAAGAGATAAATTAGCAAACCGACTATACGGATACATAAAATGTGTAATTGCACAAAAATCCACTTTTATGATGTGGATTTTAAATTATACGGTATGAAGGTGGTACCTTCTTGTAAAAATTGTGGCGACCCTCTAAGTGAGGATCAAGCTTCAAAATTTGAAAAAGATTTGATGAAACATTGGGGATTTGAGGAAAAAAAATGAAAGCAAATCAACTTGCTTTTTACAGTTCATTACGTCATCTTTATTAATATCCTAAATAAAAAAAAAGCAGTGGTATAATGTGACCAAGATGTATAATGTAAATATAGACGCAGAGGGATTTGATACGAACGAAGCACAAGAATGGGTTAATGAAATGGGAAATGTTTATGCAGATATGGAAGTTTCAGATGTAAACATTTCGCAAAATAAAATTAATTTTAAGGCTGGATTCTCAGGCATGGATGACACGACAGAGGATGACATAAGGATGAAATTAGATGAATACTTGACTATGCATGAGCTGTTTCAACCAAAGAATATATCGGTGACCAACTAGATATATCAACTCCATTTTTTATTTAGTTATAAATATCTATTGAAGCTTATATAAGTTTATAAGTGAGATCGCCGACATTGATATGGTTTTCAAGTATGACTTGTAAAGGTATTTGTATCAGACATAAAGCTCAAAAGCCGGTGGGGTCGGGCCGTTACGCAAGCGGTCAAAAACGATGCCAAATTTGTGAAATTTTCATAAAATGGGATGGTTTATGGTGCCCATGCTGTGGATATAGGCTAAGAACTAAACCGAGAAACTTAAAGTATAAAGCAAAATTGAGGGCAAGAAATAAAACAGTTGAACCACTAGAGCAAGCAATAGTGATTCAATAATTACTTTAGATTAGATTTTTATTAATTTCTAGTAATAAGTTTACTTCCTTTAACATTGTTATTTTTTCTTGAGTTTGAATATCAATAATGTGATTCAATAATTTATTGTATTTTTTAATGAATTGTTCATTATGAACCTTATCTAGAATAAAACTGTCAATTAGTAAAATGCCGTCCACGTACATTGATTTTTTTTTAAAAAATTCTAACTTATTAAATAATATTCTATTTTTTCTAAAGTCTTCATCTCTTGTTAAAAACCTTAATGATTTTTCACTCCTCGTATAAGAAGAAATATTTGCTCGATTAGTTCCCATATATTCTAACAGCTGATCAATATGTTCCCTAGTCTTCAAATTTTCATTTTGCTTAACCAAGTTGATCTGATATTTGAGATGAGATGGTCTGTGTTCCGAATTTAGGTAGAAATGAATAAAATTCTCTAAGGTTTTTAGCGATAACATTTTTAATTGAAATGAAATATATCTTTCATCCACAAATTCTCTAGCAAGTAAACCCAGCAAGTTAGTGATTTCACAAATATTTTTAATAATGTTGGCTTTTAACACGAAATTGAAGGATTTATTGTAATTGTCACATTTATCAAAAAAATGGTTAACAATATTGGATTTTAAAACTTGTCCCGGCATCTGAACAAATTTGGTATAATTGATATTTGGATTATTTATAAATTCATAAGCAGAAAGGATCAAGACTTCATAAACTCTCTTTTTATTTTTTAATACATTCGGTTCTTTCTCTGAGACCAGATTTTGAGGACATATCATGTTATCATCATATACTGAAATAATATTATATTCGCAACATTCATGGGGGATTATTCCCCTATCAGCATGACATCCTATTAAAATAGAGTCCATTAGAGGAAATTTTGATCCTAGTTCATAAAAAGTAAATTCATCATCCATAAATCCTCAAACTAAATAAATTGGTCAGATATTAAAATCAATTCACTTTAATTTATTCTCAAATTAATAATAACCTAATCCAATTTCGACTTTTATATTTTAAAGTATTAGTATTATAATGGGTTAAGAAAGGACAATCTATTGGTCAATGATTTCTCATGAAACCCAACAGACCAAGTTCATATGTTTAAATTGTTTTTGCACACAGAAATTAATTCATTGAGATGTCAATTATCTTTGAGATAATCTATTCTTAAACAGAATTAGAAAATAATACAATCTAGATCTAATATAGTCATTCTCTTAGTTTTAGTCTAATCAGACATTATGATTTACTTTGATATCCTGATTTTTAAAAAATATCAGATTGAATAATAATTTTAGATGAGACCTAGATGCTGTCCTGAGCGATAGACTACAGCAATCACAATAAGGTGATATTTTTTAGTGTTATAGAGAGTAAAAGAGAAAGTAGGGTATGATCAGCGATCTTTCTTTTAAATGCCATATTTGTTAGATAATAATATCAAGATCCGCATCAACACCTATTATTCGACTAACTTGTTATCCATTACTTTGATGCTTATTGATCAAAACAATGAATCCAAAAAACTAAAAGGGAATGTGATTTAATCTACTTGAAACCAAACACAGAAAAATTATTCTAATATGATGAATATAGATTTCTTTTTTTACTCGTTTGTTCTTTCAACTAGTAATCTGGTTTATCGTCTCTTTCAAAAACAGGCCCTATAGAAGCACCACGGCCCGATCCCGTAAATGTTCCTCGGATCTTTTCCACATTCAAATTATTTGATATATATTCAAGCATCTGCAAATTAAATCGATGTGCTACTACTATATGAGTTCCATGATCATACAATGCAGGCATTACTCCCAAACCCTCTGAGATAATTGACTTTACTTCATCCGCACTTGGTCTTTCTCTAAGAAATATTTCTATAGTATACATTGGTGAGTCATCCCTCTTTAATCTGTGGAGCATATCAATAATCAGTCTTTGGTCCACTTTGGGCAACCCTTCCCTCATAGAGTTTTCAAATTCATCAAATCTCTTTACAATAGTGTCAATGCCGCTCATCCACATTTTAATAACATAATTTGTATAATAATTTATCGAATCAAATGTATCAATCGATGAGAGAAATTTACAATTTGTAGACTCTATTAATCTATAACTTCTGCTACTCTATATATATAATAAAACCAAACACAAGAAAGTTAACTTGTATGATCATCTGGATGCGATTGATTCAGTAGAATGATAATTCACAGATGGAAATATTGAGATATTGTTATTATAATCTGTGTAATGTCTTTTGAGGGCAAAATCATTTATATGTAAATCATACAAATAAGCGTTACCTTTTGACAATTGGTTTCCTCATTCGAAATTAGCTCAAACGATCGCTTCAGTGTAACGGCAAATACTCTAATACTTTCTATGGTGATCATATTTCTTATTTTTTGCCAACTGCTCCCTTTGAACTCTCATTAGAATATCTTATGCCAAGGAACAAAACTATCATTTCCTTCTTAATCGTTCAATTTTAGAGGTTATGTACAACAGCAGATCTCAAATCTTTGGAAAAGTTATACAAAGAATGGATAGAGGAACAGTGCAAGTGATAATCGGATTTTCTGAAACCATTGGAAATTATGCCATACACCATTACCTTTGAAGGTGGTTTTTCAATCGGATCTAAAATATATGATGACGTTACTACTAATAGTATGTAATTGACCTTCCAATCTGGTAGACTATGAATCTAGATACGACTTGGTGGTCCTTCCTCCAGACTCATATTTTACTCTGAAAGGTGTATCTTATACAAAAAGTCGTTTAATAAATAAAAATATTAGCACAGGAGATATTTTAGAACGTAATCTCTAACGAGAATATGATGATTCTACAAATAAGTATCACGCGGTTAAAAATGGTTCTATTATTGGCTGTTTAATAAAATCTATTGGATGGCCAGTGTTTGGTGATACTCCAGGAAAATCACAAAAATTACTAAAAGCTTCCACTTTGGAAGTTTCCCTGAATCACTCAAATTTTCTTGTTCGGTTAATGAAATGGCATAGATGTTAAACCATCATCCCGTTTTTCATATCGATTGGGATAAAGTTACTATTAGATTGTACACCTGGACCCAAAATAATTCAATATTTGATTTCGATCTGCGGTCTGCAGTATTTACAGATCAACTATACTATCGCGTTGTCAAAGATGATTTGTAAGTGTAGTTATGCGAGATATCAAAATCTATAAACAGAATGATCTTATGGTTTTGCTATTTACTAAACGTTTGAGAAACATTCAGAAGATGATTAGAAATTGATAATTTGATTATTTTTATAAGAAGAGTCGAAACAAAAAAAAGAGTGGTTATTTGCCTAAGCAGAGGCCGACTGGGACTGATGTATTACAGTTGTTATCACTGAATTGGTTATTGTTCACGTTTAATGGAAGGCCATTTGCGTTGTTGATATCAACACCAGTGTTATCCAAAATGTTGTTTGCATTGACTGTATTGTCGCTACTTTGTCCGTCGAAGAACAATCCACTTACTGATCCTTGGATGGTGTTAAATGAGACCACATTTGCTGCAGAGTTTACGAATGTTGCACCTGCAAGGTCATTTGCTTTAAAGAGGTTTGTTGTCAACGTAGTCCCTGTTGAGGAATGGGATGCCACACCTATGTTATTGCTAAAGAACAGATTGTCTTCTATTGCAGTGTTAGCTGAGCCTGTGTTAAATGAGCCTATTTGGTTTTGTGTGAATGTTACAGCAGATATTTTGTCATCTTGTCCACCTGTGTTTAATACTCCTGCTTGGAAGTTTTGGATAATACCTGGACCAACGATGTTAACATTGTCTTGGTCGCTTAACATTGCTCCTACCTTAGATGTTGTTACACCTGGACCGGAAATCGTGTGACCGTTAAGGTCGACTGTGATCCCATCTGCTCCAATTATTAAACCGTCAGTCTTGCAATCAAGATTGGATGTCAATTTGACGCTTTGTTTGATTACCTCTCCGCAAGAGACAGATGCATTGACTGGCTCTGCAGTGGCTTGGACAGCGGGTGATGATGATTCGCTCTCTGGAGTGACTGTGGCTTTTGTCCCTGCTTCCCCTTCGTCATCAGAATTTCCGTTCACGTTTGCTTGGAAACTTAAGTTGTTGCAACTTGCAACTGTCTTCCCTTCCGATAAGCATTCAGAACTTTGAGCGCTTGAGCTAGATTGACTTATTTCACTTTCTGAGTCATTATTACCGTCTTGACTATTTTGTCCTGTAGCCTGGTTTCCTTCAGTGGCAAAGGATATTGCCGTTGAAGATGAAACGGTGAAGCTAAAAACTAGTAAAGATGCTAGGATTGCAATTGATAAGATTTTCTTGTGTTGTATTGCCATTTACATTATGTATATTTTAAAAAAATATATCGATTTTCCGTGATTTTCTAATAAGAAATGACATTGGATTTGTAATTGATAATTGTTATGTTTATTTCGTAAAAATTTTTAGGGATGAATAAGCGTGTAAACCTCATTTATAGAATATAGACAAACCCCTCTGCTATAGTGAATCGATAAATTTGACAAAATCAGGTGAATGAACCGACTTAGTTTTCTCCCATACATTCAAGAATTTGGGAATGGATTTCATGGCTTTTGCAGAAGACATCCACCTTAGCCAAAGTTGATCATCAATAACATGTGTCTTATGAAGTCTATAGATGAACTCATACAGGTCTATGAAAGCTCTAAGCATGTAAAATTGATCAGGACTATCCACAAGAGCAAATCTGTCTGCAAAAAATGGGCTTTCCCTTGCCATTTTAATAAAAGGCTCTGAGGTCTCTAGTTTCAACCGTGCTTCAATCATTCTTGCATATATTTGATATTCGCTCTGTAATCTCAAATTCTTTCTATTTGCAACAAGAGTGAGTATGGCCATAAATAAGAGTCCTGAAGTTATTATCGGAAGGTATTCTAATAGACTTATCATCTAATCCTCTTATCCATATTATTTATTAAATTAATTTTAGTTCTACATTGCTATTATAGTTATATTAATAAATTGTCAAAATTAAAGAAATGTGTATGAAAAATAATTCATCAAAAATTGTGTTCTTATTTGCACTTTTGTTCCTTGCGGCCGTAGGCACTTTGGTCAATGGATTCAATATTGGTCAAGCTAATGCTCAGGGGATAACTGCCAGCAATAGTACAACTGCCAGCAATAGTACAACTGCCAGCAATAGTACAACTGACTTTTACTCAAATAAGGATTTATTTGTGACAACTGAACCAAGCGGTTTTGGAATCTACGAGGAAAGGAACTCTACTACTTATTCTCCAGGAGAAAAAATAATATTATACATCGAACCAATTGGATTTGAGTATAAAAATATAACGGATGAAAACGGAACACCACTCTTTTCCATCGACTTTGGGGCCAGTTTTCTTATGACAAACTCTAACGGTACTATTGTAGGTAGTCAAGAAAATGTACCAATTGGAAATATAGTTTCTCATTACCAGAATAAAGAAGTGTTTATACCATTTACTGTGACACTATCTAACCCTTTTCCATCGGGAGACTATGTAATACTTTATGAGATTACGGATGAAAATTCGGGTAAGTCATTTGAGTTGAATAAAAATATAACCATTTCCTAATTACTAATCTTTATTTTTTGTAGCACGTTTTTTATCACCCATGATAATCAAAGATGATAAGCTTGATAAAACTAATAAAATGTGTAAAATTTAGTTAATTAATTGACTAATAGTCTAATAATTTAATAATGTTATATTAATTGCTAGAATTATTTCCAAATATTTTAGTTCACATCTTATATATTTAATCAGTGAAGATACAGTGATAGTAAAATGGCACAAATGCCTGCATTAATTCCAAAGGAAGTAGAAATCCAAAGGCTAAAAAAGATATATTTGATGGTCATTATGCTAGGGTCTATTGCTGCATCAGTAGAAGTAGACAACTTTGTTGACGGATCATTACATCAAACAGCTATCAGAGACAGTGCATTTACACCAGCTCATTGGTGGTTATACAGTCACTTTATTGCACTCCCACTAGGTTGGGGATTTGTTGCAATGTATGACAGGAGAGTACCAGTTTTAAGAGGACCAAACAATTCAATGAATACTGGTCTAAAGATAACCATTATCGGTTATTTAGCTACCATGTTCACTATTGGTATCAATGAAATGTGGCACTTTTGGTTTGTTGAAGAAATATTTTCAGTACCTAACCACTGGATGTTTAACATGGGTGTAGTAGTAGCTTTCATGGGTGCTTTGGCCTATGTAGTTAGGGTATACGCACGTTTGGTGGAACTTGGCGCGGAAACTCCTGCAAGAAACCCCTATGTAGCAGAAATGTACAAACTAGCATTAGAAGGAAAACTCTACAGCAGATCAGTTCCTTAATCTTTTTTATTTTTATTTTTAGAATCAGTTTTAGAATCAGTTTGTTTTATCAGTTTTTAATTTGATTTGGTTTAGGTTTAGTTTGTTTTTTGATTTGATTTTTAATTTGTTTGTTTTTTAGCTAATTATAATTAATTTTATACTGCGTTATTGAAAATCAAAAAGTATCAGATATAATTCCGAAAGACCCGTTTGTAAATAGAGAATAATGGTTAATATCTACAATATTCTGTCATTATCAACACTTATTGCAGCAAAATTATTTTAATTCATTTTAGGAATGATAACTTTGAAACTAATTCTGTCAATTGTTCAGTTTTCCACGATCTTATCCATGCTGCATCTCTACCACATATCTTAATTTTTTTAGAAATGTAGGGTTTTCTTAAGTAAATAAACTTGCCATATTCTAAGTTGGATTCAATTTTAATTTCTAATTTTCTTTTTAGATTTGACTTTGCTGAGTGCTTCGTTGATGGTAAAATTCCGTCCCACCTAATATAATGCGTTCCTCCATCTAGCCTTCTTAGCAGGAGGTTACATTCGTCTATTTTCTCCAGACGGAACCTTATTTCATCTTCTTCCATAAATGAATTTGTGGGTAACGTAGATGATGACAAGGTAATAGCCATAACCCATTAAATGAAAATATGTATATAATTAGGTTTAATACGATGCTTTACTGTGATTGATAGTAATTTTTTTACTAGAAAAATTATCTTGTTTGTAACCATGAGATTATTTTTTTAAAATAAAAGTAGTGCTATGCAGGATAATCATAAAAAGGTTTAAGACAAAGATCCTCTCTATATACATAAGTAGTAAATGACACAAACTAATAACTCGATAAAAGAAAAGATAATGAAGATGTTTAATAGAACCAAAAAGAAACAAACAACAACCAACCCTACCTAATTTTCAATAGATATGAACTAATATTACAGCGTAATCAGACTACGCCAAGTTCAAATCAACGGAATTGCACATTTGCTATCCTAACTGTTTTTATTATCTGGCACTATCTTCCGAATCATGATAGTATCAAACATCAACCAGTTTATTTTTCATTGCAGGAGTGCTTGTATAAATCAATCCTAACATTGCCTTTTTAGCTCCCTACATTCACTCACTTATAAAAGCGCTAAAAAATATGTAGGGTTACATTCATTAATTCGCGTTCATTCTATAGGGACGGCAAGGGGAACTTTCTAGCAGAGATTCATTATATAATTTATGAGCCTTAAAAATTCTCTTTTTAGAACCTTTGATGAATTTTCAAATCGATAGGTGGTCTACAAATAAAAAATGAACAACATATACTATAATTTGAATTAAAAAATGTAGCAAAAAATTATTTCTCTTTTCTCTATTTGAATGAAAATCCAATGAAGGGCAATTATGAGGGCGGGAATCAATTGCATATCAAGTTTGAATAGATTGATCTTATATGAAGTAACAGGAAATATGGTTGTCTCTATTGGATACATAGGAATTAATACGCTCTTCTGTTTTTCTTAATTATGATAAATGAAGATTACCTTAATGGTTTTATACGCTACTCAAGGGTGGTTGAAAATGCATTTGATTTTTATAAAAATAAACTCTATACCCAAATAAAATCAGAGCAGCAAAATAATAATAATACTGTAGTTATAGCCCAAGCAAATCTTATACTGCATTCATTGGACTTAAATAAGAAGAATATTTTAAATCATATTGGGATTCTTTTTGACAAACCTATCGACCATGGAGACCATCATTATTTGAACACAGCTTTACTAAGAAGTGTGCTAAACATATATGGAAAAGATTTAGATCGTGGGATCGTTTTATTGGAAAATGAATATGAATACTATCTCAAGGAGCATGATATACTGAAAGAGGAGGCAGAATTGGTGTATGAGATTGTTGAATTTGTTAAAAGGCTGAAAAGATGACCTATGATTTTACCTCAAGATCTTGTCTTAATGAATAACTTTATGATTCAAATCAATATTTGCAAAAAATCTAATCACTTCAAAAATTTTATGGAGTCAATAAGATTGTCTGCCAAATATTTATAGTTGTTATAAAATCCACTAACACCTTCATCACCGGCAAAATTTAGTTTAATGACAAAGGTTTGATTCGAATGATTGGTTTCAATAATATTATCAATCTCTGTAATATCTGCAAATCCGGTAGGCTTGCTAACTGCCACTGACCCTGCTGTTTCTCCATCAATTGTTGTTCTATTAAATGAAATATCTTCATAAACAATAGCTTTAGAATCCTTTACCAAACTTGATTTCGCTAATTCCATGACTTCATAGGTTATCGGAATTGCTTTGTCTATGCAGGATACCGCTAAAGTCATGTTCATTGAATCGGGATCCATAGGGTCTTTGAAACTATGAATTTGAAAATTATTAGCAGCACCAGTGTTATCTAATATGGTGTCTGAAACAAATGGATGTTTCAGTGATATTCCGCAGGCATTATTTTCATATAATTCCCAGGTTGGTTGAGCGCTTGAAGTAGGCAGAACATTAACCATAGCCATAATAACCAAAATCGTTACTATGATAAGAAAATTAATCATTGTGCTAACTAACTGTTCTATCACATAAATCCATTATATATTTTTATCAAAAATCATTTGTACCATGGTTATTTTTTAAAAACAACTGTAAGAGTCATAGTAAATTCATATTGGTGGAAATTCCTAATCCTATATTGATGTAATTGAATGATATGCCGCTAATGTATATTGCACAAGCACTATTGTATGTTCGTAAGATACACGTTAGGGCGTAACAATAATGGTGATTATCAACATGATTGAATGGTGATCAATAATAATAGAGGAATATGCATGCTTCTCGAATATACCTATTCCTTGTCCAATCTCTAATATGAGTACGACACCGCATTTGAAATTAATATCGATTCTTGATTACGTCGTCGTTGCTTCTCATAGTTTAATAAATCATAAATTAATAAGTGCAACATGCGATCTTGTTACGCCTAAAAATGTCTAATACATTAAATCAAGCGGAAGCATCAACACCGCTTTATCAAAAAAAGATGCGAGAATGTACTATATGCAAAAGCTCTGGATTTTCAGAACAGTTGATCACCTTCCTAAATATGGGGGAAGACTCGGTCACCGGAAAAACGATCTGGAAACCAATCTATGAAAATGGTTATGAACACAAGCATAAATTCAATATCCCGGATACCAAAAAACCTACATATCTGAGAAAAAAAATCGTAGATATTGCTGCTGTCACCGATATTGAGGAAGCAAAAAAAATTGTTAGTACAAGGGTGGGAATATAAAACATCATATCCTGCAACTATATCTAACATCCCGCACTTCATTCTAATAAGAAGGGAATAGCCCGGTTTATTGGATAATCTGTAATTGAAACAAAATTAATTACCTTTTTTTGACTCTGAGACAATTGTGAGCTCTGATTATGATTTCTGACATTGAATGGATCCTAGATCAACTTAATTTAATAAGATTAATTTTGATTAGCTGATCCATGAATATCGTTATTATCGTAGGATTCATTATTGAGAATAGTATAGCGTGATTTTATTATTTTATCTTGCGTATTTTGAATGTTATTCTTATTATCAAAACTAAAAATGCTCCGGCCGGGATTTGATCCCGGGATCGTCGCCTTGAGAGGACAATTTAACGATAATAGTCAATCTATTAACGAAAAGGATATAGATTATGACAAATTCCGACAATATTTGATATCCCAAGGTCTTAATCAAGTGACAATGAAAACTCGAATGGCATATGCAAGAAAGTATTATCATTTATTAGTAACAGGTGATTTTTCTGAGATTATGGAATTTTCTAATGATAAGAAGAAGCACATAATGAAATCACTGGCTCTGTTATCTAAATATTTAGGATGTTATGATAAGTGGCAAGATTATAAGAATAGATACCAATTAAAATGGACTGTAAGCAGAGACTCTCTTACAAGTTTTCAGGCTATCACAAATCAAGATAAGATATTTAGCAACATGATTGAGTGGATTAGAAACGCTATTTCTAATTATCCTCGGTTTAAAAATATCTTTATGTTTAATGTTTTGACAGGCTTGAGGCCGGGCGAGGCAATAGAATCCTTTAACATGTTAGGAGACCCAATACAAAGGGATGAGTACTTATCAAAGGATAAAAAAATACTTGAGCATTTTAGATATCCTTCCATATTCCTTAGGAGGACTAAGAAGGCATTCATTTCATTAGTAAATGAAGATATTCTAAACTATATTGAAAAGAGTCCGACAGATGATTTGAACTATGACAAGATAAGTTTGACATTTGAGAGGAACAATCAAAAATTCTACATGTCGTACTGTAGAAAGATCTATGCTACCTTCTTGAGGAATGAAGGAGTGGAATCAGAGTTGATAGATCTGCTACAAGGAAGAATATCTAATTCAATATTTGTCAGACATTATTACCGGCCCGATATATCAAAATTTGATGAGATAAGAGAAAAGTTGACAAAATTGCATGTTTTGCTCGTCAGGCCCTAGTGACGCTAGTGACGCTAATTTCAACTTAATCTGTATTCATATTGTGATATCATCGGGGCCAAACCTACATAATAATATTTGGTCATACTTGAAAAACATCATTAATCTTTTGTCTATGGATCTAATTCTATGCCTAGTATTAAGAGACTGCTTTGATTGAGCCGCGCATTAAAATCGTCACATAATATATTTTCTTGAATAAAATAGGGGTTTAGGGTTAATTCGATGCTATATTAAACCTGAGATTCATAAAAGAAAAGATATCATTGATAGATATATTCTACTGCAATAGATTCATCATAGTTTCTAATTTCTAGTCTTTTTATCAATCTGTCAAGACTTGTATCTTTATCTAATATCTTTCTGTCTTTTATAGCAACGAATTTTTTATCGTATTTTTCCTTAAGGTTGTCGTGTTGTTTATGTATCCATTCAAAGTTTTCTGCCAATCTTTCCAATTTGTCTAGATTGGATTTGGCAAAATCGTCTAGAGATTGCATTGTAAATTCTATAATGGGTTTTTAACCCTAATAAATATTGGTAAATACTAAAGTCTTATCCTCCATCCTTTATATTTATATAACATGACAACCTGAGCATCGTGTTAAGTGGAATAACTATAACACATATATCTATTATCAGTTGGTAAGACAAATTCAGTGGCCAGCCATTTTTCAATACACATTAGAATCCATTAACTGACTCAGAAACTTCTTACAGGGTTTCTCTACCTATCTCAATAACAGTTTAAGAATCGCTTCCATAGTGTCTGCATTAACTTATAAAACCTGTAAATGGTTTTAAATACCATTATAAACCATAATTAATCTAGGACAGTCATACAATCTAATTTATTACCTGATTCAATAATTTACAATTTTGTTATTGACTAAATTGCGTCTAACGTTAAACCCCGTGAATTTTCATGAGTGGATTGGTTCTTTGCTTAGTAACTATTTCTGAAACCTTCCTAATCCTTACACTGATAACTGCTCCTATCCAGATCAACAATTCAACGAAAGAATATATGCTTATATATTTAGAGAACGAAAAAGCTGGAGACTATTGATTGCAATTTGGCAAATATTATAGATTGACCTTGTGTCCTAACGCCACTGGAGGTGTACCAAGTTGACTTTAGGAGGTGGATTGTATGGCCCTTTTTTAAACGTAGAGCCGAGAGTGAAAAAGCACTGGCCCCCTCCAAATAATCAAACAAGAACTCAATATGTTATTGGATTGATTAAAGATAGAGATAGCAAAGAATTTGATTTTATTACTTGGTTAGAAATGTGTAAGCACTATGATGCTGACTATTATGAAGATTGAATACGATTCAGTTTTCGAAGTAGCCAAAGCTCACAGAATGCTAGAGAAACTAGATGGGATAAAGAGGGAAAGAGACCATGTGTATGGACGGCTGAAGTTTGAAATTACTCAAGAACAATGTGATTTTTTAAAAAGAAATGGGATTGGGTTTGTGCTTTTAGATAAATGATTGAGTATTTCCTAAGTTACTTTGCTTAAACAAAATGTAATCCCCCTCCTTTATAGGCCATTTAGGTTCTTAATATACTTCTCAAATTTAGGAATTTTTTGTTGAAAAGGGAGGTATAAATTCTTGTTTTTACAATCTAAAGGTACTGGCGACGGCGCACCAAAGCCAATGAATTTAATTTTCAACTAATCCGCAATATTCCATATTATGTAGCATGCCAGCGATTGGCTTATCTCTAAAACAATAGTTAATTATGACTTTTTGACTTAGCAGCATTAGTTAGAGCAATTTTGTCTGTATCGGTTTATCTGGTCCTAAACCTTTCCCTCGTTTTGGCTTTATTTCATCTAACAACATAGCCTCTATTCTAGCCTTAAGTATTCTGAGGTTTTCTTCATCTAAAGCAAATCCTTCATTGTATATCTCTCCATTGTCTCGATTAATCTTTTTCCCAATAGAAAATAGCCCTTTATATTCCGGCCGTCCTTTGTATTTCTTAAACAAGTCCCGAACGTAAACCTCTTCTATATCTGCCACTTTTATTCACGATCGCAAGACGAATTATATATAGATTTTCTGAATAAATGATTATATTATTTTAAACTGTAGTCTTGATCACATGTTTATATTTTGATTCGGCCGCACCAAAGGAATGAATTGAAACTAATAAGATATACCTCAAATCATTGCGTTAATCCAGAAAGGATTCTTGTCAGTTTTTTGTCTGCTCAAAACGGTCTTGGAGTCTTTTCTTGAGGTCATACTTATCACCATAATAATAATTGATTCTAGATGTTACCTTGAAAGATTAGATTTGCTTACAGATTTATCATTTGATTCGGCCGCTGCAAGAGGATCTACTTTCTCTATTGTTTAAGGGATTTTTATTGTTATACTATTCGCCTCCCGTTGGAATCGTATCGTTCCTTATCATAGTTACCACCTGAATAACTATCTTTTACTGGTGATCCATTGTATGATCTATCTGAGGAGTTATATCCCGATCCTCCAGTTTGTCGATCATCATAATAGTACGGCGATGGTTGCTGCTGTTGGTTATAGTAGTATTGCTGTGGCTCATTGTTTCTGCTACTACTCATCTTTGCTCGTATCGCCCATATTATTACGCTCAGGAGTATGAAGAAGATAAAAAATCCTATGACAAACTCCGGCGGTCCATATGCAAATGCTACAGCCATTTCATGCTTTCCCTCCTGAAAGTACGGAAATCATTATGCTTTTACCTCCCTCCAAATGTTTTGCATAATCTCGTGATATTCATTGGAGTTTATACCCACTATCATTATTTAAAGTTGCTTCCAATATATTAGCCAAATTATAACAAATTTTACAAAACCTCTTCTTTATAACGAAGACTGGATCATCTGTATGATAACATGTTTTAAACAACCATCCTTCGACTTCAATACATGAATCATACGCCTCTTCTAAATCTACCATTAATATTCGTCATCTTGATTCCGGATTATATTAGATTTTGTGATTGATTATTTGTTTCGGCCGCTACAAAAGTCAATGATAGTAGATTTGCTATAACAAATACTATTATAGAAAGGCTTTTGGTTCGTTATACAGATATTTGATCATGAACACTTGTTGAATATTAACAGCATGTTTAATTATCTAATCAGGCTGACCTAGTTGCGGTGTTACTAAATGCAGCCATGTAATCACTGCAGCTTATGTTGTGGCCTTGTTGCGGCCATGTATACTAGGCCGCAGTAATAGTAACATTAATAAATATAATAAATTATATATAGTAACTATGAGAAATATTAAACATCTCAATAATAGATATAGGCAAATAGTTGTTGATTTAAATAATTATTTGGCTTTAAAGAAGCTCGGACAAGCTGGAGACAGCTTCAATGACGTAATAGGTAACATAATAAGAAAAGCAAATTCTGGTGATATCTCACATCACCAGAATTAAGGAGGGCAATAAAATGTGCGGTCATTCGATAAATAATACAAGTTTAGAAATTGGTTTTAATAAACTTTTCTTAATCGAATATGTTATAGATATTTCAAATACTCTATACAGTAAGGATGAATTTGCTGGAGGTTTAGCATGTAATTGAATAGTAACGATAAGACAATGAACGAGTGGGCAGACTTTTGGCAGAATGTTATAGGTGTTAACGTTACCCCTGTTGATACTAAGAATAGATATCATATAGTCGAATGGAAACCATGGCAAGAGAAACGGATTCCAGTTGAACGACACGAAAAATGGAAGAAGGAAAACGCCTTTTCGAAAGGAATGGCAATAATACCTGGGACTTTATTTCATAGACCAGATAAGGATGGTATTAAGTTAGTCTTTATTGATATGGATAATCAAAAGGCAATCGACGAAATCTGTAAAATTTTCAAAGTTGCAAGTTTGAATGATTTGTCACAAATATGCATAGTCGAACAACATAGAGATCAACCTTTCAAGGCACATGTTTACTTTTACTCTCGTCATACTTTTCAGAAAAAGGGTAGCGACGCGGTCAAGTTCAAGAACGAGATACATAATAATGAAATACCTGCTATAGAGGTAAAAGGGTTAGGAAGTCATGGGATCGCATACTGCAGCCCGTCACCTCACAAGAACGGACATCCTTATGAGATTATTGGGACTAGAAGTCCAAAGATCTATGGTAAAGAAATTGAAGAGGGACTGTTTCTTTTATACGAGAAATATGGTTTAATATCTGAGAGAGATTTTAGTAGAATTCCTATTGAGAAGTTATTTGAACCAGGGTTTAAAATCCTCGAGGGTCATAACAGACATGAAGCATTATTGAGAGTAATGGACTCCTATATGGCAAAATATCGTGGGACAGTTCCTGAGGAGCTTATTAGGAATTTGTCGCATAAATGGAACGAGGAACACTGCGATCCCCCATTACCTGATGAGGAATTTGAACGACAATGGCGAGACGCCAAGAAATTTATCGATCGTCAATCTTTCAAAGGGATCCCCAGATTAGGGACACAATCGATTATGGAAATAGATAATACTTTTTACCAATCTCAATATCAAGCTTTTCCAAATATGATACAGCACACTGTTACTCAAATTAGTGGCAATATAATTCGCCACTCAGAATGCTTATACAAAGTGTATGAATACTATCCGGATACTCGAGTATATTACATCGATAACAAAAGTGGACAAATTATGTCAGGTAAATTAAATGATGGTCTTATAGTCCGAGAGAAATCGTTAATCAATATAAATCCACAAAGGATTATTCAGTATCATAATCCTATATTTCCTAATATCCCGCCTAAATTAGAAGTTCAATGCTCAAATGGGATCAACATCGGTCCTGTGGATAGTGCATCTGATTTGTTAAAGAGATTAGAGAATGATGGTTTGATCCTAAATAAATCAAAGGCATCTGATGCTCTAAATAGTATTTTGGCTGCTATGCGAGAGCAAGGATTAGTCGAATCGATAGAAAATATTTCTTGGCCCGGATTCTATTTGGTGAATAACAATCTAGTAAAGCAACAACCAACCTGTAGAAGAGATTACGGTAGAGAAGAAGCCAAGGAATGTTGCGAGTTATTAAACAAGTTGGCACAGAATGGATGGAAGAATAAAAATATTTTCCCAACGGTTCTAAAATGGGCTATACTTTCTCCGTATGCGTTCATAATCAAGACTAACAAGGATATATCCAAATATGAATGTCTTAGAGACAGATGTCGATTTCTACCGTGGCTATTACTTCATGGACAATCCCAATCAGGAAAATCAACTTTGGGTCAACTAATTGGATTTATTTGGAGGCAGTCTGGAGAGGATTTTGAGAAAGGATATAGCTCCATAGATACTGTTGCAAAGTTAGGCAACACATTAAGCAAGTCTACATATCCAACACTCATCAACGAGAGTGGATCGATTTCTGAGAATCAATTTGGAAAATATACAAACATTATTGAAACTATCAAGACATCAGTTGAGAGTAAAATTGCTCGTGGCAAATTCATATCTTATAACACTTATTCAGAGATTCCTGCATTAAGTCCCTTAATTCTCACATCAAACCATAAACTCATTGAAGAATCAGGCTTTAACCGTAGATTTGTATCAATTCATTTTTCAAGTGCTGAGAAGAAGAGCGAGGAAGAGCAAAACGCCTTTGCAGATTTACCCCTAGAGAGACTTGGTATTTTGGGAGATTTTGTTTCACACTATGTATCAGCCGAAAAACTAAATCAAATCCCAAGGAAATGGGAACAATTCTCAGCTGATATCTTAGAATCTTTTTATAGCTTTGCTGAAATTCCTGCTCCTGATTGGATAAATAACTTTGAGGATCAGTCTCTCATTAGTGCCGAAAGTGATGACAGGAAAGAATCATATCTAAGATCTATGATGACAAAAGATATAACAGATACCTATTCACGACATAAATCGTCTTTCTCCCCCACCAATGATGCAGATAGTTGTCTCAAAAGTAGTTTCATAACCGCACTAGATTTTTGCTTAAAGTATAAGTTGATACCTTATTTGCATACAAAGAAAGATGATGAGATAGCAATCACTATCGACATTATGAAAAAGATGGATATCCCTAATGTGACCTCCTTTAAAGATTTAGCTCCCATTCTTGGGTTTGAGCACAAACCGGCCAGGATCAATCCTGACAAAACTCAGAGGGTATTAGCCGGTAACCGACAGAATCTAATAAAGTTCCTCAGTCCAGAATATGATTAAATGTTACTTGTTACTTGGTGTAACTTTTGAAGAAGTTACACTACAAATCCAACAAAAATCCATTTTTTGTGCTCACTTGATGATCTACAAGTTATATCTTTTTGATTGTAACATTGTTACTTATTAATATATATGGGTGTATATATTGTCATTTCATATCTATGTAGCGTTACCCTGTTACATGTAACAAATTAGGTTATACCTTTATTTTGATACTTTATCTTGACTGAATGATCATATAACGACCGCACCAAAGGTAAACAGACTAGCATGCTGCCAACTTCTAATATAGGGGGTTAGGGATTAATCATAAAACATCTCTTAGTTGGTCGTTATAGATATGGTGAGCACAGATAATAATTATCGGATTCTTTGGATCTTATGAATATTCAAATTCACTTTTTAAACAGTTTCAAGCGGCCGAAACAAATTCATCTAATACATCTTTCACAGTGATTGCAGTAGGATAATTAGAAGTAATCCCTTTAAGGGATGTTACTAGATGAAGTAAACAATATCGTTATTTCTCTTACACTGTGTGATATTCATCCTATGGCTAATAGTTGTCATTTTGGTATTAATGTGGAACAGAATCAACTATATATATGACAAGAGGGACAATTATTGGAAATAGAAAGCAAATGGAACATAATAAATTCTTAGTTATAATTGGTGTAGTTTTGGCCACATTATTTATTATTACAATGGAGGGTGTTTATGCTCAGGAATACTCCATAGATAAAAAAGAAAAGTATCCATTGGCTTTTAACCAGACAGGACATCTCAAGAATTATGATGATTGTGGCTATAATGACAAATATTTGACTCCCGTAACTGTAGACAATATAATAATTGAGTACTCCTTTAATGATACCTCTGATGATTCCTCTAATACAGATTTAACTTCCTATGGTGGTATCGATTTAGGACTTTTTGGAAACTACGAGCAGTATGAGGACAAACTAGATTTAGAGAATATCACACAAGCCCAAGTTGATTGCCTTATTGATATTAGAGAAGTGGAAAAGAGCAAAGAATACAAAGATTGTGGATATGATGGTGTCAATACTTCTCAGGCGGTGGATCAGAGGCTTTCGGAATTATCAATGAAAACAATACCTACAACCGAAAACAAAACACAGAAAGAAGTATTGCAACAAGAAGCTGATTGTCTCGTGGATATTCGTAGTTTGGAAAAGCAGACTGCGAAATATAATCAAGAGGGTGGAAAGTATCAAGATTATGAAATAATAGATGGAGAAGTTGTCAAAAAAACTAAGCCAACTCCCAATATACAGGGTGGACTTGATGCGATGGTCACTGATCTAAAAAATGATGGTGAAGCACTAAAGGCCGAAATAGCAAGTACGAATTTATATAAGACAGGTTTGGTAGAGGATTTAATTTATAAAGTGGCCTATTATGAAGGACAGATTTCAGTTATGGGTGGCGGTACATGGGCATACCTACATGATGTACAAGATACGCTATTAGCAAAAATAAAAGCAACAGATGAAGATGGTTTTACAACAACCGAATTAGCATCCATTGATTACTTTGCTACGGGAGCAGCTCAAAGTAAGATCGAACATCCAAGTACGAACGTCTTCGGTTAATTAAATAATCTTTTTTCTTTAATGGAAATTAAATCTCCCGTTCCTTCATTTCTGGTAGTTTATAGACAAATTTCTAAAGCACATATAATGACGATAATATCTTTTAAGAGGGATTGCCGATTAATTCAAATATATACTTCTGAAATGCTAAGAAAATAAAAGTATTGAAATTTGGGAATGAATCTCCAATACTTCTCATTTAGTATATTAATATGGAAATTACCAAAAATTTTATTACTTGGTTCAAATTATGGATCTCCGTGGACGGGAAGTTCCTTCTTTTGTTTATGTTAACAATAACACTGATCTCTGCAGCTACAATTAGTGCAGTATCTTTACCATATCAGGCTGCCGAGGCTCTGTGTCCTAGTGGTTTCTACAAGGGCATTGAGGGTTATTGTAAGTCTTTATCATCATCCGGATTAGGGTCATCTTATAGTTCGTGTCCTAGCGGCATGTATAAAGGAGCTAATGGTCTTTGCAAATCTTTATCATCATCCGGATTAGGGTCATCGTATAGTTCGTGTCCTAGCGGATGGTATAAGGGAATAGGAGGATATTGTAAGCCATTATCATCATTGGGATCTGGGTCATCTTATAGTTCGTGTCCCAGCGGCATGTATAAAAGTATACAGGGTTATTGTAAGTCATTCGGTAGTTCTATTTTAGATTAATTAAAGAGATAGGTAAGATTAGATTACAGTTGGATGATTCTATCGCTAAAATATTATACAATAAATCAATTGTTTTAAAAGGCTCATTAAACTTATCCTCGGTTCAGTCGTTAGAGTCAAACTTTTGACCCTTGCGGCGGCCGAAACAAAAACGCAGACTATAATATTAATTTATAATCGTCGGTCGACTATACGGATTTCAGATTCTAATTCTTGTCCATTGAACCCAACTTTTGTGAGCAAATTGTAATGCGATTGAACCTATGGACATAAATAACCAGATAATTAGGAGTTGTCGAAGCAAGATTTAACTACTTGAATTGTCAAGCATTTTAATGACGCAACGAAATTTATGTGAGGATTGTCAAGCAGGCAAGCATCATGATTTACAGAATGTAGAAAATTGTGATTGTCCATGCTCTAACACCGTTCGCGGTGGGGATCATACGCAGGGAACACCTTCGGATATTAGTGACAGTAGACCTTCAAATGTAACATAATATTCCGATCATAAAATTTTTATTAAATACCTAATCGATAAAATTATGATTATTCTGTCTCATGCTTCTTAGATTTTGTTTTACGCTATGTAAAGGGAGATTCATTCAAGCATTGGTTCCTAAATTAGGTTCCTGTGCATAAGATCACAAGAAAAGCCAGGTTGACATCCATTGTTTACAGAACTTCACTTTACCACTAATCAAAATCAGAAGGCCAGACTTGATGCGATCTGATAATTCATAAACTTAATAATTTAGACTATCAGACCTTTGGTATTGTCAATTGAATCAAAAATACCTTTAGTTTCGCTTGAACAAATCGAGCCTCTCATTTCACAGTATATAGAATGTTGGAAAACACATGGGCCTAGAATATTTGACATTGGTGATGAAACACTTAGAACTAGTTATTTATCAAATATACAAACAGATTGTGAAAGAAATTTTCTCATTGTTACTAAATTTGAAATGCATAAGTTATCCTATGAAGCATTCAATCAAATGCCTATACTTCTTTTACGTACCCAAAAATATCAAGTCAATCAAGACCATTATTATTACTGGAGTTATGCTATGGATGTTTACGAGTATTATAAAGAATTGGCTTTGTTACCATTCTTTGATAATGAGATCAGTAACCGCGTTAAATTGTTAATGGGCGTCCTTCTTCTCAATGATAATTCTATGTTTAGAGGACCTGATAGGATGAAAATCAACGCTGCTGTAGAGAGTCTCATGCCACATTTACAAAAAATTAGAATGGATTCATTTCTTATTGCTGCACACCTTACTTATCCACTTGTAGAAGGGGTTGCCAGAAGAATGTTATCAGAGTATATGGAATCAGATGGAAAATTAAAGGATAATATTCCTGCTTTTTTATCTAACGATGGAAAACAAGTAACAGTAAACAGTAATCGAATAAATCGTATAAATATTTTGTTACGATTAATTGAATCTAAAACTTCTAACATTCAATTAAGGAATAACATGAAATTATTTAGGGAGGAATTTGAAATAGTATACATAACTGATCCAGATTTAAAATGTTATGATTTAATCGATGAAAAGAGAAATCAATTACTGCATGGAGAAAGATATTGGGAGAAGTTTTTTGGCGCTTTAATCAATTTATTGTGCCTCCTGGTTAATTCTGCCATCACTAAAGAAAATTATGAAGCACAGTATGAGGAGATAATCAAACGGATTAATATGAATATTCAAACTAAATCGCGTGGATTTAACAGTCCTTGGGGAACCTATTATCCTCCATTTCTATAGTTTATCTCACCATTCAAATTGTAATGTGCTACCCCATACACGATACCGTATCACTCAATTCGTCTAAATTGTAGTTCAAAGGAAGTCGTCGAATTGAGAACTTTTACTTAGTCAAATTCGCATAATTTTAAGAATATATAATTCATTTCTTCATACTCTTCATATACATTGATTAGGAATAAGTGAATTGATGATCCTGGAATCAAGAGGTGGCTCCCATTGTTCAATACTGTTAAACATTCAACAACACAGTCTTAACAATTGTCATTCCTTACAGCGGCCGAACCAAAACAATAGCAAATTCATGGATCTAAGAACGATGAGTAACGAAGGTTCTTTAACTATAAAAGCATAAATTAGTATTCTTTCTGATGGAATAGTCTTTTGTTATGTGGATGGATCTCTTATCTTAACTGCGATCCCAGACTAACATGATCTACATATATTTAAGAAATAAGTATTAGTCAGTTTATTGTTACTCTTCAAACTAATTGATAACATCTTAATGTATAATTAACTTGTTTAAATTTTAGAGAGTAGATTGTTAGAAAAAAGGTTTTGATAAGAGTATCATAAGATATCTGTCAAAGCAGTCTCAGAAATCGCGGACCATTAGTTACCTCACTCAATATTTCTAATTATTTGTCACTAGGGGATGAACCTCGTAAAAAATCCAAAACCTAATTCGTAATAATGTTTAGAGTAGTTGTCTCACCATAACGAAAATTTGGTTGAATGACATATGATCTACAGATTATATCCTTAACTTACGACTACAATGAATACAATGATTATCATCTCTATTTTCATAACGCTTCTAGGGGCCGAAACAAATCCTGATAAATAGTGATAGATGAATAAAAGTATAAAAAATGATTAAAACTAGGAGAAATTACATCAACTCATGATAAATCCAAGGGAATCAATTAATTTCTTTATTGGGTCTGGTGCGTCTTCAGCGTTTGGTTTTCCTTCGATGACAAAAATTACTCAAGAATTCAGAAAGAAACTTCATTCGAAAGCATACCCTGAATCAGCATTCTCTCAGGAAAGAAATTCATTGAATAACTCTCTTTATTTTGATCAAAATAAAAAAATAATTAACATCTATGATCGCATATACAATACTTTAGACGAGTATTATCTTGGTAAAGTGGACGTAGAAGCAATCATGTCGGTAGTCATAGGATTGAAGGAGAATACTAACTTCGCTGAAAATACTGGCGACTTTGGACTATATCAAATTTACAGAAAATCAACTAGCCCCAACTTTGTTTTCAATTTGGACGAAGATTCAATAGAAGATTTGAATTTGTTAGAACAAAGATATAAGGAATTTATAAGAAGTAGCATGAGTTTTGACCAACATAAGGTAGATCTGATTGAAAAAATTTATGATAATTTTTTCGGTGTGCTCCATTCCCTTATAACAAAGAATGAATTGGACGAAGATACAATTCCATATAGCAAGATTAATTCCTCATTACACAACAATTTCAATATATTCACTACCAACTATGATACAGCGATTGAAAAATATTTTAAGGATATTGTAGAATACAAGGAATTTGATACTGGAGCAATAGGATTCGATTCGGAAATAAAAATGGATGAATTCATCAAACGATATTGGTGTAGGAACAATGAAACACGTATGAAAATAATAAAATTACATGGATCGGTAAATTGGATTAAAGATGAAAAGAATAGATTAATTCAAAAAAGTTTGGAAGATAACTATGACCGAGTCAGATCAATGAACTCTAGTAACTCTATCAAGGATGAAGTAATAATTTACCCTCTAAGTCAAAAGAAGTTATATCTTACACCATTCATTCAATTATACTATTACCTTGAAAAGGAGTTAAGTAACGACAAAATCTGGATAGTAATAGGCTACTCATTTCGAGATCCAGTTATTAGACATTTATTCGAAAATTCTATAAATAATATGAAATGCATCCTATTGGTAGATCCCAGAAGTGAGACAATCAAAAAATTATTCAGTGAAGACGCTCAGAAGAAAATTTTCACGCTAAGAGCCGAATTTGGAAACAAAGAAAATTATGATGAAACCAATAAAGAAATAGTAATTCAACTAAAAGAAATATTTCAAGATATCTGATTTTATTCCCTCTAATCACTTGTAGCGGCCGAAATTAGTTGTAAGAAAAATATTGTCAGAAATTGCATCGGCCAGCAATATCGCATAAAAAGGACAATCTATTCCTAGATTATTTAGTGGTCTAATTATTGCTGTTACTCTCGCAAATATCCTTCAAAGCCTTTGATCCAAATGTATATCCGGCACCCGCACCACCAATACCACCGCCAAGAGCTGCTCCTGCTGCGCCACCCATCAGGCCCCCTACTAATCCAGCCTCATCACAATTGGGTTGAGATCTGGAATTTGAGGATGACTGAGATGATTCATATCCACCATTGTCTTGTTGTGTTGTATCGAAGTTATTATCAAAATTATTGCTGGAGGACGAACATGAATTTAGTCCCGAATAATACCCATCCATGAATTCAGATGTATGATAGACTGGTCCCTTTTCAGGCTGGTTGATATACTGTTCCGACGAATCTGATATTCCAGCATCATCACAACCATGGTCATACCCTGAATCATATGGACTTTTTGACGAGGCTAGTGCAAATGGCAGGGGAGCAGAAAATATGAGCATAAAAGAGAACAATGCTACAGAAAATGCTTTCCAAGATATAGGTTTTACTGTCAAATTTAACACTATAGTTATAGGGAACAATTATATATTCTTGTCTATGGGTGTTATTATCATAACCTCGCAACTACAGGCAGAAGTGGACATCGACTATTCCCGGATACCTTTTGAATATGAATTGGTCAAAACAAATTGATCGCTTTTCCTCTTGACGGATCAAGTAATGCATGAAGCGGCCATAGAATTAGCATACTAAATACAGTTAGCTTGATCTATAAAACTAAATCTTGATTCAATTTACGAACTAAAGGGTTATAGTTTAAGATTGTTGGTAATATTCGATACTAATACAATGCTTTCATACTGCAAGTTACCACTTCTCTTCCGGTAACTTATCATATTCATCTATGGCCGTTTGTGTGATATAGATACTGTCAACGTCATTAGGATCTATAAAGATAAAACCATGCTTGAGTAGATTATCTCTTAGATGTTGTCTCAATTCCAGGTTTGAATCCTCAAATTCATCATTAATTCCTACTCGCCTCCTGCAAGCCTCTGTGTATGCTTCCACAAACTTTATCGGGACTTTAAGATCGTGACCAGTCCTTTCTATCATACTCTTGACGACTTTGTATGTCAAGCACTTAACATATTGTGATGAGATTTGTTCTACCATACACATACTATATCATAAATTTACATAAAAGGCTGACAACAAAGAGAGCCTATTTCATTATTCAACTAAATTGCTTTGGAACGGCCGAAACAAATAAACAATTACTTTTGTCAAATAAGAAGATACCTAAAGAAAATAATTGCTCCGACTTTTACATAGGAACTTATTCGATTCAAGCCAACTAATTACTCAGTTTTATAGATTGCAGCGGCCGAAACAAAAGAACCTAATAGAATCATGATAATGACACAAATTGAGAACAACAACAACAACAACAACAACAACAATCAACCAGGGCCATTGTGAGGATTACTCTGTCTCATGCTTCCTAGATTTTTGTTTTACGGTTTGTAAAGGGGGAACTCATTCAAGCATTGGTTCCTAAATTAGGTTCATGCGATTAGGATTTTAATAGAAGCGAGGTTGACATCCATTCTTTACAAACCTGCACGTTCTCTCTAACTAAAAGGTGGATAAACCATTGATGCGGCCGGAAAGTGAACATGAAAGCTGTATCAAAATTAAATTCATTCGCATTAGAAGAACTGGCACATTGATTGAACCAACATTATAAAAGTTGCACAACGTCTGTTCGTCAACTTATTTCATAGCAAAATAAAATAACATAGTCAATACTTGTCTAGATTAAACATTATTCCATTGATATACGAGTCCAACGTCCTTGGATTTTATTATGTAATAACTCGATTGCTGAAGGTTGTCTATGAGACTGCAATTATCGAGTTAAATGACTACTAGGTTGATAATCAATACTCTAACAAACCTAATGTTATTACCTCAAGGACCTCGTAAAAAATCCAAATACCGATATGATACGATGGTTAATGTAGCTGTCTGACCACAACGAAAATTTGGTTGAACGACATATAATCTACAGATTACAACCTTATCTTACTACCACAACGAATGTGGCAATTATTCTCCCTGTGATTATGGCGTTTGCAGCGGCCGAATCTAATTGGGTAATCACATCATCAAATAGTTCAGCATTATGTGAATCAATAGAGTAGACTAGTATAATATAGACATGGTAACAATCAGATCACCTATTCAATATATTCCATTCAAATTCGTTAATCAGATACAAATCAGAACGCAGTATTCAATTCTTATATAAATTTGATCTATAACAAAATTATCAAATAGATATTATACAGAAATGAGCTTACGATTGTAGCATAAATATGCATAGGGATAATTCAAATCAAAAATTATCTACTAAATCGATAATGTTACTGTCCTTGATACTTATCATATCTGTTTCCATGTTTAGCTCACCCGCATTATCTAGTTTAATGTATTCTCTCCAAAGCCCCTCTTCACAATTAAGATTACAACAGGCATTTGCTCAAAATGGGGAGGACAATGGTGAAAGTGATAGCAGTTCTGAAAGTGATAATCCGGTCTCTACAGACGCCACAAACTCTGCACCACCACAAACTATCTCAGACTCTACAGCCTCGGCGGCTTCTGATCCATCTTTATCACCATCTCCAATAGCTACAATCCCACCAACATTACAAATTCCCGCTACCCTAACAGATAACGATGACAATTCTTCATCCTCTTCCCCGAATGATAATAATGGAGAACAAGAACTGGATTGTGACGATATATCTGAAAGAGACTTCATAGTATCATCTGGAGATCCAAATGGGTTTGATGAAGACAACGATGGAATAGGTTGTGAAAGCGACGATGGAAATAGTAATGGAAATGTAACTACTCCTACTCCTGAGGAGAATGAAGAAGGACCAGATGGAGACTGCTTGTTTAATCCTGATTTACCCAAATGTGCTTCTGTTGATGGAGAATGTCCTGATGGATTCTTTCAAAATGAGGATGAACAATGTGTTCCAGATCATCGTGACGGCTGTCCAGATGGATATCATTCAGTTGATGATGATGAAACTGGGCGTTGTATTCCAAATTCCGACGGCTGTCCAGCAGGCATGATCTTTAGGCCTGACCAGAAAACCTGTGGCTACAAGGACGATATATGCAAACAAAATCCAGGTCTTGATGATTGCGTAGAAACACCTGATGAATGCGATAATAATAGAGATGACGATAGTGATGGTTTAACTGATTCTGAAGATCCAGATTGTGGACAACAACAATGCGACCCGTCATATCCAAACAATTGTATTCCATCCCCTCCGCCTGATCTCGACTGTGACCAAGGTGGAGACCTTGGGGATGACGAGATTCCTTATCACAACTTCAAGGTAATTGGGCCTGATCCACACGGCTTTGATGGAAATGATAATGATGGTATTGGATGTGAAACAGGTAGTGATGACGATAATGGAAATAACGGCGATTCAGATGTGATCAGAGCCTCACAAGATACTTGCGATGATATCTCTGATATTATAGACCTATACCCTGGCCAACTAGATTCTGAACGAGTCCAGATTATTGCATACTTTGAGGATTGTGAATTAGACTTGGCCTCCTTGACACTAAACATCGTTGAGGATGATGATCTCAAACTAGTAGCCGCAAACTTTGAAGAAAGTGTATCTGACGCAGTAGAAGTTGAACTAGAACTTATAGATACTCAAGATTCTAATTCAAGTAATTCACTTTATGAAGCAACTATTTCAGGAACTCAAGAAGGACTCGATTTAGAAACAGGCGACTCTAAAACGATTAACAATGTGAATGGAGTCGTGCTATGGAATAATGGTGATGATCCAATACAATTTGCTGAAAACAATTCAGTAGACTTTGATATCGAATTCGACTAGGGAGAAGGGAGAAACCAATATTGAGATCACATTATCACTATTTATCGATCCCTTTATTCTTTATCAAATCAGGCCTTCGTGCGGCCAAATCATTGTAGGTAGGTTGTTACTCAATATCCTTAATTAAATCCAACTCAGGATAGAGTAAAACTAACTTACCCATATTAATTCAACATTCTTAATTCATCAATTTATCAAATCACAAATTTTTGTAAATGTATCTTACCAGATTATAGTAACTATTAACAATGACTGATGCTTGCAGCGGCCAAAATAAGAGTGAAGCTCAATTTCCGATATTCATAAACTAGTTTCACCAAATCCAGAACCTAATACAATAAGTGACCTTATCAAAGGAATTATTCAGAATCCACTAGAGGTAACAAACTCGATTGAATCTGCAAATAAAATAAAAGTTATATCGACAGACGAAAACCGAGATAACGATAAGTTAGCTTGTGAACTACTAAATTCAGAAGATCAATATGTAACAAACATTAGAGAAATTTTGAATTGTTAGATGATGATAGCTAAAATATCGGGCCTTGTGTGTGACTGTGGAATTACTTCAAGACCCGATAACAACTTTGCTTGGAGTTAAAGTTAACCTTGACTGTCATGAGAAGTTTAAAAACACCATGCATCATTAACCACATTTAACTTTGGTTACACTTCCCTATTGGACAACTATCGTTAGGAAAATAAAATATCCAGAGATCACATTAAGCCGGTGTAGAGGCTTTCACTGCTTATAGCAAACAAGGTAGTGGTAGTAGCCACACAATCCGGCTAAGCATTTCGTCCTCTCAATCCCTACAATGGAAAAACCCTTAAAGTTCTAAGACATATTATTAGTTTGCTCTTGACTAGATGTGGTTATTGTAACAGGGGTCTAAACTCAACATATGTAAGGATTGGCCGATTAGGCTCTTTTAAAAAAATAGGGTATTCATGTCTAATCTGTGATATCCATTATGACAAAAAACTGTATACAGTAAATGAAAAACTGTATACAGATTCTCATAAGAAAGAGATCAATAAAAGGAGCTCAAATCGGTCTCAGAATTCAAAACTAAAAATGCTCCGGCCGGGATTTGAACCCGGGATCGTCGCCTTGAGAGGGCGAAATGCTTAGCCGGATTGTGTGGCTACCACTACTTTGTTTGATATAAGCAGTAGCAGCAGCCTCTACACCACCGGAGCTCTGTGGTTTCATTAAATTCGTAGGGTTATTAATATAATACTTTGGAATCCATCCAGCTATTTCACCTGAATCGGGTATGCTAGGGTGAATATTGCCTCCATTAGTAGAGATATTTTTATTATTGTGAACCTTTGGAGGTTTATTTTGAATGTTATAGTCTAGCAACATCTTACTGTTTTTAGTAAGATTCCCTGAGGAAAACTCGAAATCTTGTTTCTTACTGAATTTGGTAAGGTCTAGTAGGTTAGGAAATAATAACGAAAGAAGCGGCAAATCTTTATCTAAAAGGTTAGAAAGTTTCTTCTTTAATGTCGACTTGAGCTTGTATTCATATGATTTAGAAACATGTTTTTGGCCTTGTAAGAATTGAATTCCCCATTTAGAGAGAGGTGACATAAATATTCAGCGAATAAAGATTACATTTTACTTCCTTAAACGGTAAATTTTATCTCGAAAATCCTATAACTATGAACTGGAAATTTGGAGATAAACGGGATTAAAAAAGTGGTTGTTCAACAAATAGGTTGTTAAAAAATTGTTTAAGGACATGTTTGTTTGTGTGGAAAGCACTTATCACTAGTATCAACCGTTCCTGTGTTTTTCCGAGATTTTGAATTGTTAGCATCGCCTGTAGCCGGATAACGGTCTGCAACGCACTCCCCTCCAAATGCACAGTTTGCACTAGCCTGGGATATAAAACTGGAAGATGTGAGGGTTACCAAAGCCAAGGTTACAAAAATGACCATCCAAGCGACGAGTATAGTTCTGGAAGAACATAATCTAACAAGTCCTTTATTGTGATTAGATATTTTGTTTATTTGATGTAAACCATTTCTTGCAATTATCAATTATTTAATATTGTTTATAGGTCACTACTAAGTATTAGACAATAGGAATTTATTGTCCAAAGTTAGCAAAATCATTTGAACATATTCAAGTTGTATTGTGACTATATACTATAGTTTAATATTTATAAAATAATTTATCAACATCATTGCTCGAAAAGTATTTTTAATGAATGTTTAATCCAGATAAAACCCCAAGAGAAATGGAATATGCTTAGCTGATCTTTACTTTGATTCCAAGAGCGGTGTAGCGCCTCCTCTATGGGCTGCGCACATTAAGAATCGGATCTATGCGAATAGAAATCTAGGGATTACTTGTTACCGTATCATTTAGAGTAAAGGCACCAGTATATGCATCACTAAAAGTGCTGTGTGCTAATATGCCACTTCCATTAAAGCTAACAGATCCGGTTGTTACATTTTTTAAAAGTGTGCTAGGTACAAATTTTTTATCTCCAACTTCCCAGATCTTTTTGGTTGCGTTTGCAGGCTGATCTTCGTTTGTAATCTCTTCAAATGAAATGACATCTGCGGGCTTTGAAAGATTGAATGTAACCATTCCTGTATATTTTAGACCATCACTAGAATTTTGGAAGATAATGACTTGATGAGACTCATGTCCTTTTGCATTATGGGCGATTGATGTTTGATTTTCTTGTTCTCCAGATTGAGCTAATACATTGTTGCCATTTTCTCCTACTATAGGAAATAAAGCAAATGTCAAACTGGCTAATATTGCTATGAATAAGCCATAGACTAATAGATTTTTTTCAAAGTTTAGTTGCATGTTATCTCATCCATGATCAATATTGGTAATTAAAGCATTTTGTTATTAGATAATCGAGTTAATGCACATTCAATTAATTTTACCGGCCCAAATAGCACATTGGTAGTAAGGTTGCATTTAGGCTGATTAACTGGTATTTACCAAAGGTTATAGCGCCGCCCTTCTAAATAGATTTTAGTCATCTTGCAATAATATTGTGACTTCTTAAATCGAGTCTGTAGATATAATCTAATGTATAAAATACCATCATAAACCATAAACAATCTTTATAGTTAAAAAGATCTACTTTGGAATGGCAAATGGGTATCTAGTCTCGTTAAATAAACCCCATATTATTCAAATGGGGGCAATGAATATTCAGAAAAGTTTTTTTTTAATCTTTGCAGCCCACTTAGATTCATATTTTTCTTCAGGGTTGCTATCTTCATCTTTAAGACAGTCCGGGTAAAGAGCAGCAAACTCTTTTAAGGATTCAGACCAAGTCTTTGATATTTCACTAAATGATCGAGTGAATAGCTCGAAAGAGTCACAGCCGTCCTCTTTTTTATTATCAGGAAGATTTCTTATCTGTTCAAGTATTTCCTCTTTTTCTTCGAGAGTCATATCCTCAAAATCTTTCATTACATGGTGATTCTTTTGGATGCTAAAAATATCATAGTTAACTTGACTATCACTTTTTGTCAATTCCAATTGGCAATAATTCTGTTTAATCATGATCGACTATTTCGATGAAATCGAACATCCAATATCTCTATAAAGCTTGGACCAATGTAGTGGCCGCCAATTGATTAGTAGTCTTGTTTGGAAGATTGGTTGGTAGGGATATTTTTTTCTTACAGCTATCCAGATATTCACTCCCTCTTAAAAATAAGCTGAAAGAAAATTCGCCCCTCAGCGTACTCAGAATTTGTAACAAAAGCTTTTTAAATATTTTGGCGTAGATTATTGATGATCCGTTCTTAGTCTGGTGTATAGTAACATACGGCCTAAACAAACCGATTTTTCTTTAAACAGAAATTGATTTGGTGCCTTGTATGATTCCTTCTATCTTATATAGTGAAACTGGTTTTATCAATACTTCTTTAATCCCCATGTCTTTAAAATCATCAAGTTGGCTTCTGTCAATATTTGATGCAGTAAGTATTATAATGTTCTTAACTTTAATATTTTGATTCTTTAATTCTGATAGAATATCATAACCATTATAATCTGACATTGCAATGTCTAAAAATATTACATTATAGGGTGCTCTTTTTATCTTCTCTAATCTTTGCTTTCCTTCATTTAATATGGTGCAGCTGATACGTCTTAAATCAAAGAATGTTGAAAACCCTCTGTAATGGAAGGGTTGTCGTCTATTATTAGCACTTTCATTTTAATTACAACGGTTTAAATTTTGTTTAAGTATATTAGTGTGTCTGAACTTTTTTCAATATTTTTATAATCAAAGAGCTAATTTGATCTCTCAAGAATATGTATGGTTTTAGCGACCATTACCATGTATAGAACCAAATATCTACTACTACATGACGTGGTCGTGGCTTATGTTAAGGAATGGCGTCGTTATATCGCGTGTCCTTGATGGAATGAGGTGGGTATGGCCGCCCCAGATCCTTCACACCCAATCTCCTTCTCCTTAGCTTTTACAGGATTAGTGGATTTTTCTTAAGGAAAAGATACGAATGTCCGTCAACAAATCCTTTACTATATTACTCAAACATAGATCTCTTCAAACTTTAATCTATATATCCTTCAACATCAATACACTATCTTTTGCAGTAGATTCTTTGGTATTTGGTTTTAAGAAGATCTTTTCAGTAACAGGTTGCTCAACTCAGTAATATGGAATTAGATACATGCTTTCATGGATAAAAAAGTCAAACTTTCAGTCTTGTCAATATTTCTTGCAGCAGCCTTAATCGGTTCAGTTGTAGCCTATGGTGACAACATGGCATATGCAGGTGGAAAAAACAAGAAATCAAATGACTTGGAACAATTTATAGGACAACATGCAGGTACAGGAGAAACATCAATTTGTAGTTCACAAAATGACACCATTGCTGGATGTAACAACTTAGACTTTACGCTTAATCTGAATGGTGGTAATAGCGCTGGCGGTCAACAATAAGGATAATTCTTCCTAATCTTTTTTGTATCTGACAAATATTTTTTTATCCTTTCTTGTTAGATATCTAGTTTCAAAAAGAAGAGGATTTTTGGTTATAAAAGCTGTTTCCAATTTGCAGGTTAATTTTGGAAAAGTCTTAGCGATGGTATTAGTTAGGAGTGTTTTCTTACACAATTCAATATTGAATTAGAGATAGCAAGCCATTGGGCTTACGTATTTAACACATGAATAATATCTCCAATATCGTAGAGCATTTTGAGATCAATCATGGCCATCCATATGATCAATCATTAATATTTTTGCGTAAAAGGTTAAACTTAATGAATCCTCCCATTCTTAAACAAAGGTATGATATCGCAGATAAGGGAATTTCACCACCATGAGAGGGGCTTTGCATTCTCACACGAGAGGCCCATTCTCATCTTTTGCTCTCTTTGGTAATAAAGAATCTGTTAATATCTCGAAATGGTATTGTAGTTTGATGGGTTGGGGACTCGAAAATCCTAATGGATCTTTGACCTTTTACTAGAGTAAGTTACTCATGATAGTACCCCAGGTGTGAGGATGTTATAAGAAGGGTATAATTTGAAATCCTATCAATACTGTGGAAACCAACATTAAGAAAGATATCGGAATGATTTTGCGAGTCATCAATGTTGGATTTTTGCTGGCACATAAATACATTTAGAGAAAATAAATGACTAATTCTCTAAACAACTCATCTAATACCGACCTTATCATTTTTGTAATAATTTCGTTTAGGTTGACTCTGTAGTAATAATTTTTTTATTATCTATCCACTTTAAAAGGATTAATGCAAGTGTCCAGGTGCTATAACAATGGCTATTAATACACCAGAAGAATTACTTAACTTGGTTACAGAATATTTAAACAGTAAAGATTTGGACTCTTTAGTTTCACTTTACGAATCAGAGGCTAGTTTTATTGATGAATCTGGAGAAAATATCAATGGAATTGAGAAAATTCGAGAAAAAATGAAAGGATTTATGGATATGAATGGCAAATTAGAAAGTACTATAAGAAAAATAATCCCTGCAGGTAACATTGTACTTGCCTACAGCGATTGGACGTTCAAAGCATCAGCTCCTGACGGAACTCCAATTAACCTAGGCGGAACAGCTATTGACGTACTTAGAAAACAATCTGATAACTCTTGGCTTGTTGTGATAGATAATCCTTGGGGAATAAGGAACTAATCTTATTTCTTATTTCGATGGTTTGATATAACTGATAATTCAATAGACTTTTGAGGCAAAATACCAGACAGACAAAATTATCTTAATTAAATACTGGTAAATCTAAAATTCATAGTTAACAATAGCTATTATTAATTCAATCCTATTTAACACCTCATGAAAATTAAAACTAAAGGTTCAACCATCCTCTCCATTAAAATGGAAACAATTGTCTAGTGTAAAAATAACTCATTGGAAAGAGTCCGATCTTTAGAATACGACGTTTGACGAAAAATAAATCTTAGTTTTAAAAAAATTAAATAAATTGACTTTATTTAACCGGGAGGTTCCCAGTATGGTTATATCAATTAATTGTTGTTGCTGTCATCATTGTTGCTGTCATCATTGTTGCTGTCATCATTGTTGCTGTCATCATTGTTGCTGTCATCATTGTTGCTGTCACCGCCGATATAAATTGGAGCAAAACAGTCTCTTATCTGTTCTTCAGTAGGGTATCCTATAGTTCCGGCTTCATCTTCGAGGCAGATTTGAAAGTCATCCCAATTTTGGCTATCTGAGTTGTTATTTTCAGTGCCATTATTTATTTGGTCTTCACTGCCATCGTTTGATTGGCTTGTAGTGTTGGATTGAGCAAACGAGAGGCTTAATGAGTTGCCTGAGGAAAGTAATATTGCGGCCAAAACGAACGAGATACCGATAAGCATCATTTTGTTTATATTCATCGTATATTCATCAATTAAAAAACTATAAATGATAACAAAGTAAACTATTGAGACAATTTGCTCAACAATTTTACATTCAATTAAAGGCAAACTTCATATTATCACTTTCAAATCAAATCATTTTATCATAGGATTGTTTTGTACAGTTGTCTATGTTATCCTAATACTCAATATTTAATTAAGTTAAGATTGATATCTTGTTAGTAAAGTAACCTTGAGTTTCATAGTTAATTCAGGTGGGATAGATGCCTGTAGGCGAAAACTAAAGGAAATAACTGATGGGATGAATCCTTCCACAACTTCTAAATGGGCTAAAATTATTGCAAAAACTGCAAATGAATTATGCAACAAGACAAAGTCAACTCCTAACCCTGCGATAAGAGTAACAAATTTATCGAATTCGCTTAATTCAACTAACTTTATTTTTAAATTGCAGATAGAGAATCGCTTAAGTGCCTAATAATGGCGATTGAGAGAAATTTAAATCACATGCCGGAAATAACTCGACAAATTTTCGAACGATTATTAGATGAATTTAAAGCCAAAAAGGAAAGTATGTAATATTAAAAATTCAATAAAGAAAAAGAGTGCGGATACCTTAGATTAAATTTGATTAGTTTTTCGACATTACAATTATTGATGGAATTGATAGAAAACGCCATAGGCCAGAAAAAAATATTAAAAGATTTACTTACAATGCAAGTAAATTCTGTAATTCCTCAAGTCATGAGTGAATAGCTGATTCATGCGGGGGTTTCATTCTAATTAATCGTTATCCTTTTTATTTTTACTAGTTCTTGATTTATGGGTTGATCCATTGAATTAGTGGTAACATTTGCTATTTTATCAACAACCTCCATTCCTCCTGTAACTTTTCCAAATACTGTATATTGTCCATCCAAAAATTTTGAATTATTTAATACGATAAAAAACTGTGAACCAGCACTGTTAGGATCGAGCATACGGGCCATGGATAATATCCCTCTCTCATGCGGTAAGGAATTAAATTCTTGATTTATTGTATAGCCTGGACCTCCAGTTCCCCAGGTATCTCTACTCATGCTACTGTTCTTTGTGTTTGGATCCCCTGCCTGTAATACGAATCCAGGCACTATCCTATGAAAAATTATCTCATCATAAAATCCCATGTTAGCGAGCTCTTGAAAATTCTTGACGTGATTTGGTGCTACATCAGGATAAAACTCAATTTTTATTGAACCTTGAGTGGTTTCAATAAGAGCTGTGTTATTTCCTGAGGATTGATTGACTCTCTCATTACTCCTAATATTATCTTGAAGAAAGCTTTGATTCGAAAGAACATCAGATACCAAACTAAGATTACCTTTATTCAGATTCCACTTAATTGAGTTTAATATATGATTGAAAATTGCATTGTTTTTATTGTACTGATCAGTATTGGTAACAAATACGAACCTATAAATATTATCATCATGATGCACAAAGGTATTATTAGATACAAATAAAGATTTTTCCAGGCCCTTATCAATTAGAGATATTATATAAGAAGCTCCTATATCATCATGAATACTCATTGGTGTAATATCTTCCACCAAGATTAGATATGAATCCTCTAGATTCATGTTAAGATGCGATTCCTTTGCCTGTTGTACGATACTGGTAAAATCAGTAGAATTTTGGCCATAATTACTAGGACTAATGCTAAAGCCGTCCTTTTCTATACTACCTATTTTCAAGTCCTTATCAGGATCAAATCGCGTTTCTTTCCCTTCTTCTTGCAGATGGACATCTATAGGGTATTCCAGTGATAATCCTAGTTTACTGCTCGAATAATTTTTCCACTCCTTACTTTTAATATCCGTTTGCTCAATTTTCTCTTGGGCTAACTTTAATTGATCTTCTAATAGTATTAAGTCATTTAAATTGGATGAATTCATTGATGGCTGATTACCAGTTTGCATCATACTTGATTCATTTGATATATTCGGATCTAACAAAAATGAAAAATTCGAAGAAATCTCTGGTAGGAAATCGGTATCATTTGACGAAAGTTGACTACTACTTTCTTGTAGAAAATCGGTGGACCAAATGCCTAAACAGACCCACATACATACTAATACCAAGATTCTTAGTGTCATGTAATTTTCTTGTTCGATGAGAAATATAAAGTGATTCCAATGCAAAGGGGATGATTATTTTTTTATCTTTAATCGATAATAGGACTTTATTATCATTTAGGATATCTAAAGATTTACATGTGCAGATCCATAATATGTTTTAGAACTTCAAAATTTCTTATTGTGACAATCCTTATGCGGAAATGATAATAAACAAATTAATGTATGAAAAATCTGAAGTTCGCAATTAATGATTTAGGAGAAATTATCCATATCGTCATTATTAAAGTGATCAAAAATAAAGGATGGCAAATGTTATTTATCTTAGATTAACATTTTTATTTCTTTCATCATCATGTCTATTTTATTAAACAAATATATCATAAATCAAAATTAGCGTTAGGGTAAAATATTATATCCCATGTCGATCAAAATTTTAAAGTGCTTGAAGGTTAGCTTGATCATTGATCCTTTAAATTGTAATTGAGTCTGATATTATTAATTATGAAATAGATAGGTTTGATACCATCCATTCGATTTTGGGAGCCTTGAATTTACTAATATCTTTATATTATTTTACAAAATAATAGAATCATGGTATTTTGCAGAAACTGCGGCGGAGATTTGCCTTCAGATAATTCATCTTACTGTCCTGTTTGTGGAAAACCACAAAATACTGCTAATGCAGTGACTATGGCTGCTCAAACCAAAAATGTTGGATCCGCCATTGCTCTTGCACTTGTTGCTGGTATCATAGGATTTAATGGAATAGGTCATTTGTATATTGGAAAGGTAAGGAAAGGCATTATAATACTAGTAATCGGATGGATAATTCTGGGTATAACAATTCTCTTTATTCCATTCGGGTTAATTTATTTAATTTTTTGGATATGGCAAGCATACGATGTGAATAAATCGGCCAAATATTACAACGAATATATTCTTAAGAATGGAAAAACCCCTTGGTAAATCAGGACAGAATACCGATGAAGTTGACCATTTTTCTTTACCTAAAGTTATTTTGGAAATCGATAGAATAAATCTGAAAATATATTTTATTGATCACATATTAGGATAATTCTCATTAAACCTTCGCCATCGTTTATTAGACCTTTGGATCATATTTTTATTGTCGATAAACTGCATTTTATCTTAGATGAAGGCTTCTGATCTCTTTGTAAAATGTCTGGAAGCTGAAAACGTCGAATATATTTTTGGAATTCCTGGTGAGGAAACAAACGACCTAATGATATCAATATCAGAATCAGAAACTATAAAGTTTATTTTGGTGAGGCATGAACAGGCCGCTGCATTTATGGCTGATGTTTATGGTCGATTGACCAATAAGGTTGGTGTTTGTCTGGCAACTCTTGGTCCAGGAGCTACTAATCTAACAACTGGGGTAGCAAGCGCTAATATGGATAGATCCCCAATTCTTGCCATTACCGGTCAAACCGAAATTACCCAGATGCATAAAGAATCTCATCAGAATATGGACCCTGTAACTATGTTTACTCCTATCACTAAATGGACTTGGTCCATAAGGGATGCTGAAGGAATTCCTGAAATTCTGAGAAGGGCTTTCAAGATAGCTACTGAAGAAAAAAAGGGTGCGACTCACTTAGACTTACCGGTTGACGTGGCAAAAACGAAATCATATTTGAAACCACTGAATAATAAAAAGGGCAGCATTTCATGTCCAACATCATCAATGCTGCATGATACAACTAAAATGATACTGATGTCAACTGCACCTGTGATTCTAGTTGGAAATGGTTGTATTCGAAATAACGCCTCAAATATTATTAGAAGGTTTGCAGAGTTAACAGGAATTTATTCAATGAATACTTTTATGGGTAAAGGTGTGATCTCCGATGCTTTTCCTACTCACCTGGGGACTATTGGCATAAAGGAATCAGATTATGCTTTACATGCTTTAAAATTGGCTGATGTTGTAATTTCTATTGGATATGATTTGGTTGAATATAGTCCTAAAAATTGGAATAGATCAAATCTCAAAAAAATAATTCATATTGACTCTACATCTGCAGAAGTAGACAACTACTATAATCCTGATATAGAAATTTTTGGGGATTTAGAATTAACCATAAGTTTACTAATAAACTCTATAAAGAAAAGCCAGAACGAAATTCGAATAAATTCAATTGATAAACAAAAAATCAATCAGGCCATGGCCAAATTTAGGAGAATTAAAAAAGAAGTGGATCGGCGTGTTGAGCAGTTTAAAGATGACGAAGCTTATCCTATCAAACCCGAAAAATTAATTTATGAAGTTCGAAATGCTCTTTCCTCAGATGATATATTAATATCAGATGTTGGAGCTCATAAACTATGGATAGCAAAAATCTTCAAGACATTTAGTCCAAATACATGTATAATAAGCAACGGATTTTGTTCAATGGGATTTGCACTTCCCGGAGCCATTGGCGCTCAGCTGGCATGCCCTACTCGGAAGGTGGTGGCAATGTGCGGGGATGGTGGTTTCTTAATGAATGTTCAAGAACTAGGAACAGCAGTACAATTACAACTTCCTATAGTAATTGTCGTGTGGTGTGATTCTGATTTAGGTGTGATCTCTACCAAACAGAGATTGGAATTTGGTAAGAGTGTTTTCACTAATTTTAGTAATCCTGATTTTGTAAAGCTTGCAGAGAGCTTTGGGGCAAAAGGATACAAAATAACCCATACAAGTGAATTCTCATCAATACTTGGGGAGACAATAAAGTCATCATCTCGGACTCCGGTAGTTATCTCAATTGATATCGATGCCGATCGCAATGAGTTACTTTTTCGACATGATCAGTTTCTTGACTAGCAGTTCCTTGATAATATCTTAATCCCATACAATAACTTGAAATGTATAACACTAGAATACTGTATAAATCGACATCCTTTCCCGTGAACAAAGTGGTGCTTGATATGAATTGCCTTATTCCAGGTGACTGAATCTGATCTTATTATTTTGACATAATTACTTTGGAATTGAGGTATTAGATATAACGGGTATCATAGTTATAGTATGCAGAAATACATCGTCTCTCACATATCAACGTAAGAGTAATAATTCATAAACTGGATTTTTCCAAGTTATTTGAACTATTCTTACACCAATGAACATATTGAATTAGTCCTGCCTCGCGGCATTGCCTCACATAAGGAATAAACTAGGTGCAATAGGTCTTTTCAGATCTAGATGAAAAATTTTGAATCAGGAAATTTTGATTTTATTAGTAGTGTACGAGATCGGGTTACACACAGTCTAGAAAACAAAGGATTACTTATTGATCTGTCCACGGATTCATGTCGAAAGTATTTGCAACGGAAAGTCAACACCAAAACAAATGTTGTTGTTATGTATGTCGATATTGCGGGCTCTACGCAGATGTCTCATGACCTACCATCAGTGGATTTGGCCTTAATTATCCAAATCTTTTCCCAAGAAGTAATTTTGGCTATTGAAAAATTCGGGGGGTATGTGCTAAAATTCGTGGGAGATGCAGTAATCGGCCTATTCCCATCAGATTACGATCAAAAAAAAGCAATAATGAATTCATTAGACTGTGCAAGCTATATTCAGAATATAATAGGTACTGCAATCAACCCTGTGTTTAAGAAACATTCAATCCCTGAGATTGCAGTGAAGATAGGCATTGAATATGGCAGTGCTCTTGTTCTATTGTATGGAAAAAATATTGCTCATGCTCATATCGACTTGATAGGATTTAGTATCAGTATAACCGCTAAAATTACATCCTTGTGTTTTCCTGGAGAAGTAATTGTAGGCGAAAATATTTATAATAACCTTGATATTAGCCAACACAAATACTTTTTAGCTTTATATACAGAACGAAATTCAAAGTGGGGTTCTGTTATGAAGTACAATAATAACTTGAACTATCGACTTTATAAATATGTAAAGGGAAATAGTCAAATCTAACAGTTTATGCTTGTTATTATATGCTATTTCACAAATATTTTTATCGCCTGGGGAGGACAGACATTTTCACATGCTAAACAAAAAATACAATCCTTTTCTCTAATCATAAATGGCTTCCTCTCAGATGCTGGATGACCTGGTGTTTCCAGCCATTCATATACATTAACAGGGCATGCCTCAATACAAGCACCATCTGAAATACAAATGTCAAAATCAACACATACATCAGTACCCCAAATTCCAAGCTGTCCAGGTGCATCATATGGACCCCATACTTGGATCCCTTGAAATTTGCCTACAGGCTGTCTTTTAGATTTAAAGCCCGTATCTATAGGTCCTTCTACTGCTTGATAGTCTGTTCCAGTGCCTGTGAGCTGAAGCGATGACCCACCACTAGAACCATTCATACTTGGAGCGACAGCTTGTTGAGGTATAGATGCAGCACCAGGTGGAGCCCCGCTGACTATTTGGGTTGCTTGAACAGGGATATTTGAATTCCTTGTTACTGATGCTTTCTTTAATTTCTCAGCTTCTGCATTCGCAAGAATTTTTTGTCTTTTTATGGGACATAATTGTGAGTGAACCTCCTTTATGCTTTGTAGGGTAGTCGGATTTAAATGAATCAGTAAAGAACCACAATCCTCACAAATATGTTCTGCAACTGTAGATGACAATAATTATCTATCCCCAATTAGGTATTTATAAATTTGTCAAATCATGGGAAAGTTTGAAATCAATAATTTTATATTATTTTTTCATATGACAACTATATTGAAAAAATATGAATGCGTAGCCATGGGCGGTACGTTTGATATTTTGCATGATGGACACATCGAACTTTTAAAAAAGTCATTTGAGATAGGAAAATTTGTTATAATAGGTGTAACTTCAGATAATTTAGTAAAAGAAAAATTAAATAAAAGAATAAATAATTCCTTTAATATACGAAAACGCAATCTGATGAGGATCATTCATAGTAGGGTTGGGTCCAGACTCTATGAGATTACAAAGCTTGAGGATGAATTCGGACCTTTGATGTTCTCCCATAAAGTTGATTGTATGGTAGCTAGTACCGAGACTAGTTACAAGGGGGCAAAGGTTAATGAAATCAGGACAAGCATGGGTCTAAAAGCAATTGACATAGTATCTGTGGAATTGAAATTAGCACAAGACGGGTTACCAATTTCTTCTAGCCGTATCAGAGCAAATGAAATTGATCACAATGGCAATATATGCAGAAATAAAAAATAATCCTATTTTATCAACTAAATTTAATACCTCATGATAAATTTTTTAGTTTACAATTGATGTGATATAATGAAGAATGGAATAGATGATTTAGTACTAGACTATTGTAATGACCTTAAAAACCTTGGCGGCGGGTTGGATCCGGAAGTACTTGCATATTGGTACAAACGCGTTGAAGATAAAGCCAAGGAAGTTTGTAGCAGAGAGTTAGGTGAAAAAATAATATTTACTCAGAATAGAATTCTTTGGATGAAATTTGATATTAAATTATCAAAGCGTGCGGTGCCTTTGGTTCTTGAAATTATAAGAGATTTTATACCGTTGATGCCATTCTCTACATCTTTGTATTTTGAAAAAGTCTATCAACTAATTTTGGATGAATTTAATAGGGATTATGTGTAAAGCAAATTTCTACAGTTTGGACTAATGATCTTCTAACTCAGTTAAATTTATGAAAGCTACATCACCTATGTAGCTTGTTCCAATGACTCGACTTTTTTTTGATAAAATCTCCTTAAAAAATTGTTCCAACTTGTATGAATTTATATCATCCTTAAACAGAATACTGTGATGAGAACCATCTTTAAGCCTAACGACAACCTCATTATCGATTATTCTTACGATATTACTGATAAAAAGTGTATTATCTTTTTGCAATGCAAAAATGCTTATTAATTTTTCCGCTTCATAACTGTCTTGACAAATGAATTTATATTTCAACTTGAATTCAATCCTGGTAGTTAATCAAGACTGGTATTGCCATTATCGAAGAACTCTTTTCCGTCGATCATAAAATCCTTAATCAAATCTTGTGCCTTTTCTCTTTTTGTCTGAATATCTTTTATGAATGGTTTTATCTTTTTTATCATATCTCCTTTACATTCACCGCACAGCAAATTACCAGTTGTACAATCACTGTATCTTTCTCGAGATTCCTTTTCTGTATCAAAAAGATAATTTAGGTACCAATATACTGGACAAATATCGGCGTTTCCACCTAGTTTACGTTGGAGGGCTACTGTGGGTTGACCTCCAGTAAAAGTATTCTTGATTTTTGTCTCCAGGATCTCGGGATCGTCTACAGTAAATAATGCAGTTTCGGGTTTTGATGATGACATCTTCCCACCGCTGCTAAGTCCTGGAATAAATTTACTATGGATTTGCGCGGGCTTGGGATAGCCCAGTTTTTCCGCTATGTCTCTAGTCACCCTCCAATATGGATCTTGATCAATCGCGGCAGGTATTAGGACAGGTGTCGGTTTATTCTCAATTATAGACGGAAGGAAGCAAGGAGCTCCCTGGACAGGTGGGAATCCTATCATACCAATGTTTGAAGAATTGGAAAACCCAAAAACGGCTTTGGATGTGGAGTAGGTAATTTTCTTTGCAATTTCAATCGATAAAGGATATAAATATTTAATATGTTTTGTATCAACAATAATTTTCGTTCTTTTTGAATCAAATCCCACCGAGATGATGTCTAATACATTTTCATATGTATATTTTTGAATAGTTTTCATATCCAAGTTACTGTTAAACAGAAACTTTTCATCGTCAGTCAGTTGAAATATGAGTTTAACATCGAATTTTTCTTGTAAATATTTTGTGAATAACCACGGCATCAAATGCCCAAGATGAACCATCCCGGAGGGACCTCTTCCTGTATAAAGATAAAACTTATTACCTCTACTATATTCCTCTAGAACCACATCCAAATCTCTGTGGGAAAAAAAATATTTATTCTTGAGGAATGGATGTATTTCTCCAGTAATATTCTTAATTTTTTCAAGTAACGTATCACCGATCGTATAGGTACCAAATTTCTCGATCAATTTAGAATAGTTAATATCTCCTGCTACTTCCCAAGGAGTAACAATAAAATCTTTAACTCCAGTTGATTCTGATTCTGAATCATTATCATTCTTCACCTTATCACTCGAATCTAGCGTGATATCATTTTTCTCAAATGATATATTCTCGTTTTCACTAGACATCCTTTAATTATTCTTTATATAACCAAAGTTTAAACGTTTAAAAATACTCGCACAAGTTTTCTACATATATTGGATAAGGATGAAACAGCAGGTAGGGATGAATCTAAGTTTGAAAATAATTCAGAAAAATCGATTTCATCGTTGCATCCCATCGAGAAAAAGCTCTTGACCGTATTAAGATTGGTAGATGCTGATTGGATAAGCGAATCTGACCTTGTCAAGAGATCAGAATTGACAGCGGACCAATTGCGTAGGGGGGTAGAATGGTTAAGATATAAAGGCCTAGTTCAAGTAAGAGAGAGCACAGAAGCTAAGGTATATTTACATTCTGATTTTTCGGATAAAGAGCACGTTGTTCTCCCTGAAAGGAAACTTGTAAACATAGTAAACAAAGGGGTAAATAAATTGTCAGAAATCATAAACAATGAGGAGTTTAGAGACAACGAAAAGGAAGTTTTTGGAGCCATCCGGTTTTGTAAAAAAAATAATTGGATTAGTATAATTGATGATAAAGTGACAGTTCTCCCCGAATCAGAAAATTTCTCAGATGAGGAGAATTTCATTGCCAAATTAAATAAAGCAAACTCCATGTTGGAATCACATTTTGATAGTGAAGATGAAAAAGCATATGAATCATTAAAAAAACGGTATAATATTTTATCCACAGCGAAGTTAGTAGACAAAAAATACCGAATAGCACAAACTAGTGTTCCTGTTGTTGATTCATTATTATTGACTAGCGATAAAGTTGTTAGAAAAATGACTCAAGAAGATTTAGTTTCTGGAAAATGGAGGGATCTCATTTTTGAACAGATTGACGTAGAGGCTCCATTGCCATTGGTAAGTTATGGGAAAAAGAACCCTTTGGTCGATTTTATAGACGAAGTTAAAGAAATATTAATCGGCATGGGATTTAGTGAGATTGAAGGTAATCTTACCCAGTCATGTTTTTGGAATTTTGATGCATTATTTATCCCTCAAGATCATCCAGCTAGGGAAATGCAAGATACATTTTATTTGAAATCTCAAACTGATCTTTATTCTAAGTTACCAGAGGATATATCACTACTGCAACATGTGTCCAGAATTCATAGGGAAAACTGGCAATACGAATGGAATATTGAAGATTCTCAGCCCTATGTATTGAGGACTCACACTACTCCGGTAACACTCCAATACTTATCTGAAAATAAGTCAGACAAAGATAAAGTTTTTCTGATAGGTAGGGTGTTTAGAAACGAAAAAGTGACATTTAAGCATCTTGTTGAATTTCATCAAGTCGAAGGGATTTACGTAAACGAAGATGCCAACCTAAGACAACTAATTGGAATACAAACCGAATTCTATTCTAAACTTGGCATAAAGAAGATTAAATTCTGGCCCACTTTTTTTCCATATACTGAACCTTCCCTTCAATCGATGGTTTATAATGAGAAGTTTGACAAATGGATCGAATTATTTGGTATGGGAATTTTTAGACCTGAGGTAACAAAACCATTAGGTATCAAGAATCCTGTTTTGGCTTGGGGAGGTGGCTTTGAAAGATTGGCTATGATACGCTTTAATCTCGATGATATACGGGAACTATATTCTAATAATTTAACTTGGCTAAAGAGGGTCCCTAAATGCCTGTCGTAGACGTTCGACCATCATTACTCTCAAAAATTTTTGCTGAAATGACTTTAGATGAAATAATTGAAAAATTGCCCTACCTTGGCTTAGATATAGAAGGTGTTGACCTAAATAATGACAAGATTAGAATAGAGTTTAATCCAAATCGACCTGATTTTTCTTCTGAAAATGGGATCGTACGGGCTCTAAAAGGAATCATGAATATAGAATTAGGACGCACCATTATACGAGATCTTCGACCATCTTCAAATTTGATACGGGTCGACGAACAATTGAAAGAATTAAGGCCAATTATACAAGGATTAATAGCAAAGCGGGATATTCCGATTACTCATGAAGAATTGACACAACTGATATCTATGCAAGAAGATTTGAATAATGGGTTAGGTAGAAAAAGAAAAAAGTCGTCAATCGGTATACACAATTATGATGCTTTGACTTTCCCCCTTTTGTATAAGGGTGTTCCCAGAGACACGAAGTTTGTACCACTGGATAGAGATAAAGAATACTATATTGATGATATCCTTACAGATTTCGATGTCGGAAAGAAGTATGGTCACATTGTGGAAAAGTTTGACGTTATTCCAATTTTAGTTGACTCAAAAGATAACGTCATATCTCTTCCACCTGTTATAAATGGAAACACTACAAGAGTAGACCTAACAACTAGTAACCTCTTTGTAGAAGTAACTTCAGTGAATGAAAAGTCTGCTAGGGATATACTTTCAATAATATCGTTCGAATTTAGCGATATGGGATTTGATTTATATTCTTTGCAAGTTAATTCTCCATTTTGCGGAGAAATTGTTACTCCCATATTACAACCGAATAGAATCCGGATGGAATTTGACTATATCAATAAAATATTAGGTCTCAAATTATCCAATAAGGAAATCTTGACATGTCTTCAGAGAAGCAGATGTGAAGTCAAAGACGAGGGTAATGGAAAATTAGAATGCATTATTCCTAGCTATAGGGTGGATTTGTTTGACAAAATAGATATATGCGAAGAGGTGGCTATTGGTTATGGGATTTACAATCTGGAGCCCTTATACCCTCCTTCTTATTTTCCTGGTCAAAAGAATAATCAATCTGTTATCTTTGATAAAGTGCGCGATGTATTAATTGGCCTTGAATTTATGGAAATTATTAATCCTAATATAATATCGAAAAAGTTATTCAAAGATGTTTTTTTAGTAGATGAGCACTTTGACAAACAATTAATTTCCTTGGGCGATTCGAAAAATGCTGAATTTGAAGTATTGCGGAACAGTCTGATACCTTCTCTGATTAATACGTTTTCTAACAACATTCATGAAAAATATCCTCAAAGACTATTTGAGATAGGTAAAACATTCTTCATTACTGGGAAGGAAATCACAGAAAATTGGTCTCTGTGTGTTTCGATTGCTCACAATACGACAGACTACACAGAGATTAAGTCTAATTTAGAATCCTTTATGAAGTATTGTTTCGATGCATTTGTTACTACTCCAAGATACAAGACTAATTATTTTCTTTCGGGCCATTCTGCAAGAATTGTCATAAAAGATGAGGTAATTGGGGAGATAGGTGAAATTCATCCACAAGTATTGGAAAATCTTAACTTACGGACATTGGTAACTATATTCGAATTCGATTTGTCGGCTTTGATTAAAATCCTTAGGCTAGACCCGATTCGTATTGTATAAGGATTGTAATTTTTTTATTCACAATGATTCATCTTTTAGGATTTTTGACAATCTGCAAATATTTTTATAATTTTACATATTTCTGCTTTGCACAGTGTTTCAGCAGTTATACTATCAATTAACCAATGACAACAATTTGTTAGTAAATAGTGTATTTTTTAGGCTTTTACTGTTGTCCTGTTAACCGATATATAGCTGTTAATTTTATATTTATTAATCCCCGTCAGAGAGTGCGCAATGAGTTATACACGAAGTGTAAGGCTAACCATGATTTTGCTGTGGGTCAGTGGCGGGGTACAACAGTAAATAAACTGTAGTTTTCTATCTGTTCAATCCTTCAAGATGTCCTTCTTGCTCTAATTTCTCTGCGTGTGCGCTAATGTATCTCCAAATTATGTCTGCCTTATCTGATTGAAAATCCCATGGGGCAATTAACACTAAGTCATTATCGCGTATCCACATTCTCCGTTTTATCTTTCCTCTAATCCTACAAGTCCTAATTTTTCCATCCGAACTCTTTACTATTATATTATCACCGCCAACTAATTTAATTACTCTTCCAAATAACTCTCCTTCCTGGGGCATAACCAGTTCCTTCAAGTGAGCTTCGTTTAAAACTTTACGTTTACCTATTTCTAATCAATGGTTAGTGACCAAAGATTAAATAAATACTTTTATTTTTAGAAATTCATTATTGATTTATGATAGAAATGTAGTTTCTACATGTTCATAGTCTTAATTTTTTATAGCATTTTCATGACACCAACATTAAATTTTGAAATTCCACTCTCATTAAAATTACATGCTAGTCAAAGTTACGGGCTAATGAATAGAATTTAAAAAAATTTCCTTGATCGTTAAATTTTTAAAGAATCAAATAGAATATAATAGTCATAAATGTCAGAAAAAGATTCTAAATCGGATTTAAAAAAAAATTAACTCCTGAGGAATATGAGGTATGTGTAAATCGCGACACTGAGCCACCATTTTCTGGTGATCTTCTATCCAACAAAGAAAATGGTATATATTCATGCAAGTGCTGTGGTTCGAAGTTATTTGATTCTGATACTAAATATGATTCAAACTCAGGATGGCCAAGCTTCTGGGCTCCATCAAATAATGAGAATATTAAAGAAAAAATGGACTATGACTACGGCATGGTTAGAAAGGAAGTGGTCTGTGCGAAGTGTGGGTGTCATTTGGGTCATCTATTCGAAGACGGTCCTAATCCAACTGGATTAAGATATTGCATTAATTCTTTGTCATTAGATTTTAAAAAGAAAACTAATCCTTCTTGAGGGTGTTATACAATTTTTAAGAAATATTACATCTTTGAAAATATTTGAAATAGCCTTTGAAGTCGCTAAATTAAAAAAATTATTGAGGGCGTTATTTATAACCATCATGATGATATTTCTATTTATAAGGATATTCCCGTACATTAGTATTATTAGTTAACTCAACTCTCACGGAACTGATCCTGTTTTCTTCAAGTAGTAAATCCAGTTTTTGAATTGATATTTTCTAAGTTGTATATTCTAAGCGATAATTAGAATGATTTTGCTGATGGAAAAATATAAAGCGTAGTTATAATCGCTTATCTTGTGGTCGACAGGATTCAAACTATAGAAATCGATCATCAATTTATTAGAATGTTAATTTGAACAGTATTTCGAGTATCGAGACTTAATAACAGCAATGATTCTGGACTCCAAACATTCACCTGTTGCTTCTTCAGGAAATAATAACGTCTATCTGGCGTGGGTTGATAACTCCATGAAGGTGAATACGATCTATCGTTGAGTTGCAATTTTTGCAAATCCACGAAGATGTTTCTAAGCATTCGTTACATCTCCACATTGCAATTAGCATTAGACCACATGTCCTGCAAGAATCTTCGTTAAACATTGGCTAACTATTTATAATATTATTCGATGCTATATAAATATTGCAATACACATTATAATAATTATATCATTTTTATATATATTCTAAATATTTCTTAAATAACTATCCATAGTTTACCACTTCTTATAATGTGCTATTGAACAGTCTATGCTTAAGCGACCAGAATTGAAAATGCGATTTGAGGCACTAATTAGAATAGTCTTGGTTATAGAAGTGCGGTTACATTTAAAAAACGTTACAAAACTCGGAAGTCCGGTTTATTCTCTTCATTTTAATTGAAATTACTTCAATGTAATAGGGGGACTATCTTATTCATCATCGTCTTGCAACATCTGTCTTTAACATGATTTTAATATATTCTATTACACTATTTGAATGAATTACAATAGCATTTCTTCTATTCGGTAATTATGGCTGCGTGATAAGGTTTCTTGCATTTTGGACACATAGCATGATCACATACACATTCTATACTATAATCACTATTCTCCTCAAATTCAGTTTTATTTCCTTTATAAAAGCATATTTCGCAAACTAATTTTTCCATCTAAGTCTGAAAATATATTGCTATCATACTTTATTTAATAGTTTATCGAGAATTCTATAATATTTTAAACTGAGACTATTTTGATTGTTTCATCCCTGATTCTGTCAATATCAGATTGAGACGAAACTGAGACACACAATATTTCAGCTTCATATGGAAAGGTTATCATAGTGATTTTCATTTGTCTGATCAACAGGTAGTCAACTGGGCCGAATTTTTCTGAGAATGATTGAAAAAAACTGATATTTGAAAGGGACTGCAGATACATATCTTGTTCTTCGTTCTGGTCAAGTAGTGGCTCTATCCCCTTCCTAAATCCACCTTCAATAACTTCCCCCTCTTTATTTACTATTCCAACAAACCTTATGTTTTTATCAACTGCAAATATCTCATTACAAATATTCTTTCTGAATTGGTTTTGAAGGTCATCATTTCTCGGCATTTCTAAATCTATTTATTTAAACAGAGAATTATATATTTAGATGAGCATTTAAGAGACTTGTTTTTTTGATTTCTTGTTGTCAAAAAAAGTTATTTTTGAAGTTTTATAATAAATGACTTCACCTCTGCGCTCCACAACTGCTATAACTACTGCCTTTCCCATTTTTTCTACCTGCTCAATTACTTCGGCAAATTCCGATGCCTTTATGTTGGTTCCTTCGTTTAATCCAACGGAGACATATTTTGAGGTCTTTTTATTGTACTCTCCTCTCTCGTAAATCCTAAAATCTGTTCTAAAACCAAAGCCTTCTTTGACAACATATCCTTTGCTTCTCAAGTCTCTAAAAATTAAATACTTTGTCAAGATCTTTTTGTCTTTTTTTATTAATGCCTTTAGAAATGTAGAAAAATCATATTGTGAATTTTTTGTATAAATCTTTATTTTATTATTTTGAAGCAGAAATAAGCATTCAAGGTTGTTTAGCAAGTATTCTTTATTGAAAACCTCTCCAAATCCTTTGTTCCTTAGCTGATCTTGTTGTTTTGGATCAGTGACAATCGTTTTTCCCTCTTTTATATGGTGAACTGCCTCTATCAGAAAATTCGAGTCAATATTTTCTTCATTACTGTTCTTCTCCTTATTCGGGGTTTCTGCATTAGGTGTAGCCACATCTAGTCCTGCAGACTCAGTCATCGGAGCGGATTCGATAGAGTAATTGTTGGGGCTACTTTCTGAAGACATAACAATTAAATCATAGCAATCGGCCTCATTTATTTATTAGAGGGGAGTAATTGTGAAAGGTGTTAATTATAGAGAAATTCGTGGCATGCCATATGTAAGGCGTGAGTACATTAAAGGGAAACCTCAAATAAAGATTGCCAGATTTGCATCCGGGCAACCGAAGGGTAATTATGATTATTTACTTGAACTGACTGTTACCGAACGTATCCAAATTCGACATAATTCTCTTGAAGCTGCGAGGCTGGCAGCTAATAAAACAATGGCTCAAGCAGGTGATATGAGCTTTTTTGCCAGATTAAGGGTATATCCGCATGTAATTTTGAGAGAAAATAAGATGATCGCTACAGCAGGGGCAGACCGATTACAAGAGGGAATGAGACGTGCATTTGGTAAAGCTACAGGCTTGGCTGCCAGAGTTGAACGAGGGAGAACCATTTATGAGGCTCATGTTACAAAGGAAAACTTGGAATTAGCTAAAAAGGCATTCAAGGTTGCTTCAAGCAAATTGGGATGTCCAACAATTACTAAAATAACTCCAATAAATAACGAAACAACTTAAATAAGATAATGGTTTTAAATTAACCCAGAATACCGACTATCTGGATTCATTTTTTTAAATACAAAAATTTCATAACAAATATTTTATACGAATAATTTTCCTCTATTTAATGGAACAAATAAAATTTATTACAGATTTTGACGATCAGTTTTATCTTAATAAGAAAATATTTGTCCGTGTTGACTTTAACGTACAGGTTAAAGACAATATAGTTAGTGAAGATTATAGAATCAGATCTGCAATTCCAACTATAGAATATTTAGTAAGACGAGGCGCGAAAGTTATTCTTGCATCCCATTTAGGCAGACCTTCTGGCAAAGACTTACGATATTCGTTACGACCTGTGTCAAAAAAACTGGGAGAGATGTTAGCCTCCTTCAATGCCGAGATTATTTTTTCAGATGATTGTATAGGTAAGAATACTTTTGAGGCAATAAATGGTTTAAAAAATGGCGACGTATTGCTACTCGAAAATTTGAGATTTTATTCTGAGGAGGAAAAAAATGATCCAGACTTTTCTGAAAAGCTTGCTAATTACGCTGACATTTATGTAAATGATGCATTTAGTACATCCCATAGAAAACACTCCTCCACTTTTGGAATCGCTAGGCATTTTGATACTAAAATTGCTGGTTTTAATCTTGCCCAGGAATTGCAATACTTATCCTTGCTTAGAGAAAATCCCTCAACCCCTTTTACTCTTGTAATTGGGGGTGTGAAAATCAAGGATAAGATTGGAGCTCTAGATCATCTTTTACCAAAAGCTAGTAAGGTTCTCATAGGTGGTGCTGCTTCATATACATTTCTTAAGGCAAAAGGTTATTCTGTGGGAGATTCATTAATTGAAGAGGACTATCTACCTTGGGCTACTAAGGCGTTAGGGGATCATAGGGATAAGATAATTCTGCCGATAGACCACAAAGTGGCTTCTTCTGATACTAGTAGTCAATATCAAATTGTTGAAGGGGATATTCCTAAAAACATGAAAGGATTCGACATTGGAGATAAGACGATTCAGAAGTTTAGTTTTGAAATTCATAATAATGGCTTAGGTACAATTTTTTGGAATGGACCAATGGGCTACTTTGAAAGAGAGATATTTTCTAGCGGAACTAAGAGTGTTGCTGTAAGCATGGCATTGGCTTATTGGAGAGGTGTAAAGACCCTAATTGGCGGAGGTGACACTCTTGAGGCCATGAAGATGTCTGGCGTTTCGGAGAAGGAGGTAACTCACGTTTCAACAGGGGGAGGCGCTACGCTCAGATTTTTAGCAGGAGATGAAATGCCTGGAATAGATATTTTACGGAATTGATAGCCTAACAGAGTTGATTACTTAGAGAACTATTGCAATTTTATATCATCCATTACCTTTAGACTAAAATATACAGTGCCAATAATTTTTTGTCGTTGGTAGAAATGATACTACTCTAATTAACTGAGTAATAACCTATACTTATCAGAATCAACTTTTTTTCATGATGGGTTTATCGATGACCTTGTTGCTCCACTTCAATCAATAAGTCTCCGATAAATATAACAATAAACTTTTTTCGAAATGATATCTTATCCTTATTTTTGAGTTACATACTATTATGATGTTCTATCGATAACAGTTTCAATTTGGATTTGAGTTGATTAATCATCTAGTTTTTGGCACTGATACTCTATAGAATAAATAATTGACAAGTTAAGATCATTCATTAATTTTGAATTCAGTATTAAGGGTGGACGATTATGATGCCATAGTCGGTGGGGGAAGCGTTTCAGGACTTATGGCAGCACGTGAGATGTCATCTAAGGGGCTTAAAGTTTTAGTTCTCGAAGAAGATCACGAAATTGGAACTCCAGAACATTGTGGGGGCGTTGTCAGCCAAAAAGCTCTTGAAAGTCTTGGAATAATACCTAGATTGAAAACAATTGATAATGAAATAAAAACTGCCGTTATTCGGTCCAACAACAGCTCGTTTGAAATAAACTCTGAATATCAAAAGGTGATAGTAATAGATAGGAGATCTTTTGATAAGGAAATAGCATTTCAAGCCCAGAAAAATGGTGCTGAAATCAACACTAGAAGTTCTATTATTTCCGTTAGTTTTGAAGACGGTCGATTCAAAGTTAAAATCCAAGGTGGTAAAGTATTTGTTAGCAAATTTTTTGTTGATGCACGGGGGGTTGGAACATTGGTAAACAAAGGTAAGAGGAATATAATTCCATCAGGACAGTTTGAGGTTTATGCCCCTTGGATAATGAAGGACACAATAGAGGTAATTTTTGATTCGGATTTATACCCTGGTTTTTTTGCTTGGATCATTCCAACTGCGGAGGGCAAAGGGAAGGTAGGCGTAGCAGGAAAGAGTATAAATCCGAATTTGTCCATTGAACGTTTCTTAGAAGCTCGGGGAAAGCCATATTCAATCATCAGAAAGATTTATGCTCCTATATGGATTAGTGGATATGTCAAGCCGTTTTCGAATGGTAAAAACGTCATTGTAGGAGATGCAGCGGGACAGACCAAACCTACCACGGCCGGAGGTATTTATACAGGAGGAATGGGAGGAATTTATGCTGGCCGTGCAGTATCTGAATCTATTTTAGAAGATAATGGCACTCCTTCATTAGATCAATATGAAAATAATTGGTTGACCCAGTTTGGAAGTGAATTTGACAAATTGCTTTTCTTTAGGAAATTACTTGAACGGCTTGATAATAAGGCCTTAGACAAAATATTTTCTAGTATACCAAAAAACACAATTGAAAAGATTTCTTCAACAGGAGATTTTGATTTTCATTCTTTTGCTCTTAAACGCTTTATGAGTACTCAAATGAGTATAAATTTGATGCACGCTCTTGTGGGAAATGAGTATCGCAAAATAGTTAAGGATCTAAGCAAGATATAAATGCGGTTTGCAGGTCTTTAGATAGCATGTCAAAGCAGTTACAATTACCTGTTTGTACGTCTTGTAACAGACCTATCATGCCTAATGATGCATGTGTAAGATTTTATTGTCCAAATTGTGGGTATGTTATAATCTGGAGATGTCAGAGCTGTAGAGAATTTGCTAGACCTTACAAATGTGTAGGTTGTGGATTCGAGGGGCCGTAATTAAAATGGCTAGACTTGTAGCACGTATAAAGATTCTACCAGCAGATTCAGAAACGGATATGGATGCATTCGCAAAGATTCTTAAATCACATGTTCCTGAGGGGATGGAATTGAAGGCACACGCTAAAGAGCCGATGGCATTTGGTTTAAACGCCATTGTGGGTGATTTCTTATTGGATGATGCCGAGGGAGAGATGGAGAAACTAGAAGAATCTATAAAAAAAGTAAAAGGAGCTGGAGAAATTCAAGTTATTACTATTAGCAGACAGTCTGTAAAAATGAAATAATATCAAAATTAGTATTCCGATTCACTTGAAAAAAAAAATAAATCTCTTTCTGGTTCGAATAAAACAGCAACTATCAAGATGAAAGTTGCAGAGTGTCGGATTAAGGATGTGGGAAAGAAAAAAGCGATCCTAGATAGTATGTCAATGGGAAAATTGGGCGTTTCTGACGGGGATATAATTGAAATAGCGGGAAAGAAAATAACAGCTGTATCTGTATACGGTTTTGAGGATAAGAATAAAAAAAACAATTGTATTCACATTGATGGTCAGACTCGACAAAATGCAGGCGTAAGCCTGAATGATTATGTACTGGTCAAAAAGAGTGATCCAAAACCGGCGGAAAGGATAACATTGTCGTGCAATACTTCTAAGAATTTTTCAGATGAATTTAATTTATATTTGAATAACCGATTTGAAGGTTACCCTGTTACTAAAGGTGAACAATTCACACTAAATTTCCTGGGAACTTCTTTGGAATTCAAAGTCCAGAGTACGATGCCACGAGAAGTGGTAAAAATCACTAAGTTCACCAAAATAGGGATTAGGACGGGCATAGAGAAACTATATCATGATAGTTACCATGTAACATACGAGCAAATCGGTGGCTTAAAAAATCAAATCACACGTTTGAGGGAGATTGTGGAGCTTCCCCTCAGGCATCCAGAAGTATTTTCAAAAATAGGAATTGAACCCCATAAAGGTATTCTTCTTTTTGGTCCTCCTGGATGCGGTAAAACCCTTATTGCCAAAGCATTGGCAGCTGAATCAAAAGCAAATTTTTATATTATTAATGGGCCTGAAATTGTGAACAAGTATTATGGTGAAACAGAAAGCAAACTAAGAGAAATTTTTCAAAAAGCTAAAGAAATGGCCCCTAGTATTATATTCATTGATGAAATTGATGCCATTGCACCCAAGAGGGAGGATACCTTTGGCGATGTGGAAAAAAGGGTTGTAGCGCAGTTATTAGCTTTAATGGATGGGATGTCTGATAGAGGAAATGTGGTAGTACTAGGTGCTACCAACAGACCCGACAGCTTAGATCCCGCTTTGAGAAGGCCTGGCAGGTTTGATCGCGAAATAGAAATAGGTATCCATAATGTGGATGGAAGATTCGAAATTTTAAAAATCCATACTCATGAAATGCCTCTTGGTTCAGACATTCAATTACGAGATTTGGCAAAATTATTGAATGGATATACTGGTGCGGATATAAAAGCCTTATCGAGAGAAGCTGCAATGAAATCTATAAGAAGAAGCTTAACTGAATTTGACTTAGAGAACCAAAATCAAGTGCCTTCTGAAATTTTAAACAGCATAAGAATCAATCAACAGGATTTCATAAACGCCATGAAGGAAATCATACCAACTGCGTTGAGAGAATTTTATGTTGAACCAACAAATATTACTTGGGATGAAGTAGGAGGTCTAGTTAAGGAAAAAAGCCTTCTTAAGGAAAATCTGTTGTCTCCGATCATATCTCCAGAAAAATTTTCAAAAATGGGAATTAAACCAGCTAAAGGCGCATTAATATTTGGCCCTTCTGGATGCGGTAAAACCCTGCTAGCGAAATCCTTTGCAAATGAAGGTTCCATGAATATCATCTTTGTCCGCGGGCCAGAAGTGTTATCAAAATGGGTAGGAGAATCAGAAAAGGCTATTAGAGAAATCTTTAGAAAAGCTCGCTCCTCCTCCCCTTGCATAGTTGTTTTCGACGAATTGGATTCTCTTGGTCGACCACGTACCTCTGATGATGTTTCTGGAAATGAAAGAGTTTTATCTCAAATATTGTCCGAAATGGATGATTCTGGTAACTTTGGAGTCATAGTAATAGGAATAACTAGCAGACCAGATTTATTGGATACTTCACTCCTGAGGCCCGGAAGGTTTGATCTCATAATATTTGTCAATCCACCAGACGAGATTTCTCGGTATGATATTTTGTTAAAAGTCACCACTGCCATGCCTATATCTTCTGAAGTGGATCTGAAGAAAATATCGTCGCTAACCAAAGGATTCAGTGGAGCTGATTTAGTGGCCTTATGTAGATTTGCGGCAATAAATGCGATTCATAAGAATTCAGATGTGATCTTTAATATTGATTTCGAAGAAGCACTCAACACCGTCAAACCATCAATAACAAATGACGTACATAATTGGTATTCATCAATAGAGAAAAAATTGACAACTGCAATTCCGAAATTTCATGACAAGATATTTTATGGTTAATCTATTGCTAGAAAAAGGTTTTATTTCTAAACCTATAATATGCTCCAAGTTAGAATTGATAATGTGAATTATCCTATAAGGAATATTGTATTTGAAAAAATTAAACAGCTAGGCACTACTACTGACCAGGATTTACTTAATTCTATGTCCAAAGATGGTGTAAGTGTATTAGAAGACGAATTCAATAAAGTATTGTTGGACTTGGAAATTTATGGTCTAATTAGAGTAAGTTGGCTGACAAAAGATAAAAAAAGAATCGAATTAACAGAATGAAAAATTAATGATCATATTTTCCAATTTCAAATCTGACTTTAAAATCTAAAGTACCATAAAGAATCAAGGGCGATTGCTATAAAAATTATTACTAAATAGGGTGCTGTTACCTTGTATGCTTTCCAGGCTAATTCTGGAGTTGGATTCTTTAAAAGTTTGTAATGGTAGAAAGTCATTAATGATCCAGACACTGCTGCTACAACTAGATATAAAATTCCTAATCCAAAAAAATATAAACAAAGTGAATAGGGAATCAATATCAAAGAATTTATAAATATGTATTTGGCCGTTACTTGATTACCATATACGACTGGCAGCATAGGTACTTTGGCTTTTGAATATTCTTCCCTTGTTTTGATGGCTAGGCACCAGAAATGTGGTGGTGTCCACATAAATACAATCCATCCTACTAAAAAACCTAATACATCTATACTGTTCGTGGTAGTTGCCCAACCCGCCATTGCAGCCGCACTTCCTGCAAATCCTCCGATTACAATATTCCAAACATTTCTTCTCTTAAGAAGTAACGTGTAAATAACTACGTAGAAAAATATTCCTAACCCTATCATAAAAGTTGCTATAGGATTCAGGGTGAACCATGCAATGGTAACTGATATAACACTCAGAGCCAGACCATATATCAAAACATTATTGGCCTTCAATCTACCTGATGGAATCGGCCTCTTAGCTGTCCTTACCATTAAATTGTCAATGCTCTTATCATAAAATTGATTAATTGCGCTTGCTCCCATTGATGAAAGAGATCCACTAATGATCAGAAACAACAATTGCCATCCAGAAATATCCCATGCCGAGTTTGGTGAACCGTCAAATCTAGTCGCCGCTAGCATCGAGGTAACCGCTGTAATAACGAGTACTATTACAATTCGTGGTTTTGAAACCTCAATATAATCTTTAATCGCAGAAGATTCTAGTCGACCACTCAATGACAAAAGTTTTCAATATTAAAAACCCTAATCCTGAATTTAACTCATTCGATGCACAAATAGAATATAAACAAACTCCGATTATCTCATATCTCTTTTTTTATCTATTTCTTGAATTTTCTCCTTTAGGTCTTCAAGCTGACCTGTAGACCATTTTACAAATCCTTCGACTAATTCCTGCGGCATATTGTTTCTTTGAGATACGATTATGAAGCCTGCAAAGATTTTCTCGTAGGTTTTGCAACAAACAACCATATTTGTTATTGCATCATTGATAAAATCACTCTTATTGTTCCTTATATAATTCTCCTTAAATTCATCGAGTAATCTATTAGTTCTTTTAGTTATTTCATCTATGCCTACGGTGTCATCGTATCCTTTATCATTATTGAACAATTTAACTGTAGAAGTGTTGGCAAAAGAATATTTATTAATGTATATATTTCATATGATTTGAGAAGATTCCGACTGTTTTAAATTAGGTCAGATACCCTAGTGCTATCATCATTATTTCATCAGACAAATGTATCATCATTCCCATGGATCTCAGTGAGACCTATTAATTCTTATATTTGTTTATTTTTTTTTACAGTACAATGATTTTTTATTCACTATCTTTTTTTTATCTTGTTTTTTTATTTTGCTATTATGTCCAATTTAGATATGATCTATAATGATATTAATTCTTTTGGATCTACAGGAGTTAAGAAATCTGAATTAAAGAAAAAATACCCTGAGGAAAATTTTGAGGATGAATTGAATGAACTAGCGACGCAGGATAAAGTATGCATATCTAAAAAAGGAACATACATTTACTGTTGGGGTAAAGAATTTTATCTAGACTACCTGCTCATCTCAGATATAAAATTCAAATATCTATACGATTCTATTATAGGGATTCAGAGAAAACTCAATAACTATTCTGATAGCATATTCAAATATGTCGAAAAAATTGACTGCGAATTAACAGAGGTTAAGAATTCCTTTAATAGGATCGAAGATAAAATTAATAGTCTAAAAGTTGATTCCAATAGCATAGAGTTTGACAGTAGTCCGATATCTGTTGATACATTCAAAGAACACTTTGACAGGGTAATTATAAGCAGGTCAAGTTCCATAGGCTGGGTAGAACTTTCTTCGATAAAGAACGAGGTATGTGAAACCTGCGATCTTTCTAATATTGAATATTATAACCTGGTAAGCGAACTCATTGAGTCGCATCCAGACAAATATGAATTATCATCAGGAGGGTATGAGGGTGTAGTGCTAAGGGGAATAGTCCATGGATTTGTGAGGTGCATTTGATGTCTCCTTACAATCTGGCCGTTAATCCTTTTCCCAGTAGTCCCACACCCACATTATCCAGTGCTAATATACTTGGAGGGAAAAGGCACATTGCCGCGTTAAATTCAATCAAGGATTGCTTAAACGATTCAAGCATTAAATTAAATAGTGCTGAGCCTCTCAATGAGGATCTCTTCAAAATAATCTCCGTAATCCAAGATGTGGGATCAGGTAAAACACATTTGACCCTTCATATGAAGACCTTGTCTGAAATCAATGACAAATCAATTATTTCATACGTCGACCTCACTCAAGTACAACCAAGGGAGATTGATAATTTCTTTCATTCTATAGCTAGCGGATTTGGAAAAGAATACTATGACTCTATTAAGACAAAGTTGATTGAGTATCTTAAAGGGTGCTATGTTCACAATCCACGGTTAGTAAAGAAGATAGTCAAATATGGGTTTTTTGACTCACTCAATGGGAACTCAATTTCAGACAAAATAGAACAAATTACTGAAAGAAAATTAAGAATATCTTATGAACATTTATTTGAATTAATGTCGAATGATTTTACTAAAATAGAGATACATTTAATCACTGAAATTATCAAAACAGGTACGTTGAATTATTCCGATCTAAAAACATTTGAAAATCTTACAATGGTCTTAACCAACTTGGCCAAGATCAACTATAAATTATTTAAAAAAATTACTATCTTTCAGATCGACGAGTTTGACACAAACTTAAACTCCTTGGATTACCTCAAGGGGTTAATTAATTCTCACGTACCTTATGCACTTTTTATGATAGTGACAACCCCTTCTTTATATGCCGATATCTCCAGGATTAATCCATCGTTATTCGATCGCCTAGAAAAAGCAAATTATAAAATTGATTTGGCCGGATCGAACTCCTTCGACGAAATAAATAGTATTGTCCTTCAATATGTATTGCATTATAACAGTGATCTTTCATCGGCAGAAAAGAAAGACTTAACATCAAAAATAAAAATAATATATGATGAATTTCCAGACTTTAGGAACATAAGATCTATCTTGAATGTCCTGTATCACGCCTTCGAAATGTCTGTTAAGAAGAACTCTTCAAATATTGACGAGCAATCAATAGAAGAGACAATCAAGAATGTCTATCCAGGATTGCGATTAAGAGGAAGTATCATGGGAATATCCATATCCGATTTCATCAAAATGAGGAAAATATCCATTGACAAAAACATAGTAGAATCGAATGTAAAAGATGCTATCAGAAATTTAATAAGTTATTTTGATGAATTGGGAACTGTGAAAAAATATGACGAAAAGATCGATACCGAATATTTAGATGCAATATATAATGATCAAATGGGAAAAAAGGTGGGCATATCGATTGCAGTAGATTCTGATAAAAACAAAAACTTTGATAAGATTGTTAAAAGCACTAAAAAGAACTCGGTAGTTGATAAGTTGGTGATACTGACTACCAATATTACAAACATGAAAAAAAATGGTACTACCTTAGTAACTATTGACAAATGGAAACTAGCTGATTTGCTATATTTTAGCAAGAAATATGATAGTGACGAAATTAAATCAGAGGATCCCCAGAAGGCAATACTGCTGGCAAAATCAATCCAAATTTGCTGACCATAGCTCACTAATTTTCCTTTTTTTAACTATGATCTGATTTATATTTTATCAATTTTCAATATGTTGTATGAACTTAAATAGAAACCTAAATTCGCTTGAAGATTTTCAAGCCAGCGTTCATAAGTTAGGTTTTTCTGTAATTGACTATAATGGAACTAATGTACCCTGTTTACTCGTCGAAGATGTTCAATTCGAAAATATTATGCATAAATCCTATGGCAAGTCTAATTTGATTGATACTAACTTAAATATTTATGATGATGGACACCATGTTTTTGTAAATTTAAATATAAACTTTCTTAATGACGACCTTGAATTTGATTTCTTATTAGACGCAAATGAAACTATCGATTTTTTTAGATTTCTTTCATCAGCCGGAATGTTAGCTATCGCACCGCAAAAATCAAGAAACAGCAGTAATATTTTTTTCGTTCAATTACCTAAGAAAGACAAAGCCGAAAAAGCATTTGAGTTAATTAAATCCAAGCTCAAATAACTAAAAAAAATACTGCCCTAATCTTGACGTTTGAATCGCAATGCAGTTATTTATTTTTTGTATATATTTATTTTAAATAACCGATTCGTTTTTCTTTTAATGTTCTAAATTGAAACATAGAAACAGGAAATCACGTGGAAATAAAACTAATTATCGCAAGGTAGTAATTATGGCAGTTCTATTTGGAGCACTCTTAATTGGAGGCTCCATTACCGCATTTTCCAATTTCGGAGGCCAAAATAAATCAACTTCTTCTGATCCAGCTGATATCCAGAATTTGATCTCCAACCTGACTACTCCGGTGATTCCTGGAGCCAAAGCTATTGGTGATGATAATGCCCCTATCAATATAATTGAGTTCGGTGACTATCAATGCCCATTTTGTGCTAGATTCAATCAAGAAACTAAAGACGAACTGGTCTCCAAATACGTTGATACAGGGATTGTAAGGTTCGGATTTAAAGATCTAGTCATTAACGACTTACCCCAGGATAAACTATCTACGCTATCTGCAGAAGCCTCTTATTGCGCAGCAGAGCAGGACAAATTTTGGGATTATCATGATGAGGTTTATAGGAACTCAAGAGGAGAAAACACGGGTTGGATCAGTAATGAAAGTTTGGTAGGGTTTGCTAATAACATGAAGATGCCAAACATAGCCCAGTTTAAGGAATGCTTGAATTCACATAAATACAACCAACTTGTGGTGCAAAATGATGTATTCGCAAAAAATCTTGGTTTAGCTAATACCCCTACTTTCCTAATCCTTAAAGATAATTCGACAAAAATAGCGGCAGTGGAGGGTGCTCAACCAATAGATGTCTTTGACGATGTGATTGCCCAATTCTTAAATAACACCCTCTAGACCTTTTTTAATTTGTTTTGTAGAGTTTGAGGTATCGGTTCTTCCGATCATGATATGGATTACCATAAACCCATATTTCTTTTTCAAATCTAACCGCGGTTTCACCTTATTAAGAACTCCTTTCTAATCATCATTAATATAGGACAATACATATGAAATTGAGTCAAGACAAACGGCGGTTGATTAAGATAGCTCCCAAAGGTCAAATCGATACTGTTACTAATACTACTTGCAGGATAACATATAACCAAATAAGACATCAGGACTATCAAAGCCTCTCAAATCAAGTTGATTCCTAAAATCTACGCATTTTCTAGTTGAAGGATTAATCTTAACTATCATTATTTTTCAATCATATGCATATAAAGCATCAAGATAGACAAAGTCTTGAGGATGAGTTAAAACTAAATCGCCAATCTATTTCTAAGATATTTATTAGATTATTTCAAATCTTTATTCGCAAGGGCATAAAATTGAATCTTTATCACATGATATGTGTCTGCCATCTTAATCACAAAATGCATTGAAACTCATAGACCTCTCGTTGTTATTACATTAAATCAACATACAAGAGTCATCAGAGGGGTGAAGAAACTAAGATATTAGACAGACCGAATCATCGAATTCTTTCAATTTTCTTCAAAAAAAGGGACTGGTATACGCAGATATGATTTTCTATCTTTTTAAATATTTTTGTTTAATGTATTCCAATTTATCTAATGAGATAGGCTTTGTGAAAACTTCCCTCACTCCGATTTCCCAAAATTCATTAATCTGTTCTGGTTTGAAAACTGACGCTGTAAATATGACTATATTTAGATTTTCTCTTTGTTGCCTTTTAAGTTCATAAAGTATATCTATTCCTGTATATCCTGGAATGGCAATATCGAGCAGTACGAGGTCAAAGTTATGATTTTCGATCTCTAAAAGCCCTCTCCGACCATCATTTACTGTTCTGCATTCAATATTTTCAAATTCAAAGAAATCCTTTACGGCTTCCGTTATACTTTCATTGTCATCAATTATCAATACCTTCATAGTAGGGATAGAACATTTTATATTTTTCATATTAATACTTTCTTCGCATTAAAACGCATTAAGTGAAAACTTAAACGATGCACCCAGATGATAAGTAGAATCGAGCCAAATTTTACCCCCGTGGGATTCTATGATACCCTTACATATTGCTAAGCCTAATCCAGTCCCACCATACTTTCTTCTAAGACCCGTATCAATTTGATAAAATTTCTTAAATAATCCATTCATATTTTCTGGTTTTATTCCAATACCATTATCTTCAACGGTAAAAATGACAGATTTTTGGTCCTTATTATCAGTACCATTAGAGCTAATTGTGCTTGGCTGTTTATCCTCATCAACTCGAATAGTAATTTCTCCGTTGTTCTCGGGGACGTGATCAACAGCATTATTTACCAGGTTGGCCAATACCTGGCTAATTCTTAGTGGATCGCATAAAATAGTACCTGTGGCATTAACTATTGAATTAAATTTGATGTTTTTATCTTTCATCAATGGAGATAATGCTGAAATGTTGTTCTCCACTATTTCTGCAATATTAGTGATCTCCTTATTGATAGGAAAATTATTCAATTCTAACTTGTAAACGGTGAAAATATCCTCTATTATGGTCTCAAGCTTTAAGATGTTCCTGTGCATTATATCAAGGGCTTTCCTTTGAAATTCGCTTAGATTTTCTGATTTACCTTCCTTTAGTATCATTTCGATATATAACTTCATGGGTGTTATAGGAGTCTTGAGTTCATGACTGATCATTGATAGAAATTCTTCCTTTGCTCGATTTGATACCCTTAATTCATTATTAATTGAGTTAACTTGAAACTCTTTGTTTCTCAACTCTTCATTAGCCCGTTCAAGGTCCTTAGTTCTTTCTTTGACCTTCCGAATCAAATTCTTATTTAAACTCTCAATATTTCTTCTCATTACTTCAAGGCTGATGGAAAGATCTTTTACCTCGTTTGATCCCTCAACCATTATTTCCTTGCCAAAACTGCCTTTACTTAATTCTAAAGCAGATTCCTTTAAATGAGTAAAAGGAGATGTAATTTTCCTTACCGCAAAGATGGTAACCCCAATAGCAATTAATAAGATCAATGTTGATAAAATTAAGAACTCGCTTACCGTTTTGTTATAGTCGTTCATGATTGGAGATAGATTTCCCTCAAGAAAGAGTGTCCAATTTCCATCAGATCGATACCCGTTTGCGTTTTCAGATTCAGGAACTGTAATGATAATGGAATCCTGAGAGTTCTTTTTTTCATACTCAATGTTAGAGGGTCTAAGAATAGAGAAGTTCGAATCTGGCCGACCAGACATATCTTTGCTATCAATTTGCTGGTTTGTTGCATAGATTATCGAACCATCACTATGGACTATTCTAGAAGTAAAATGAACAGAATTTTTTTTCATGTCATTATCAAGGAGACTGTTATTGACCACGTTATCTATAAAACTAATTGAAACGCCAACATCCATAATACTGTTTATAACTTTATTAGAATCATAGACGGGAACTGACATGTGAAATCCTGTTTGATTAAATGCGATTTCTTCTGGATTCTTATCAAAATATATTTCTCCTGCTTTTGATTGTTGAAAGAATTCCTCTTGCAAAACATTACCCTTAGGAGATTTATCAGAAGTATCTAGAATAGTAGTACCATTATTATCATGAAGTGCTATAACTAGATATTTTGAGTTACTAAAATTAATATGCCTCTGAAGCAAGTTCATTTTGTCATGTATGGAGGTTGTAGAATTAGCTAGTATAGGGTGAGTTGAAAGTAAATTGAGATCATTTGCAATTTCGTTTACCTCAACAGAGAGCTTATTCATCAGCTGAATGCCAGACATTTCATAAATATCATAAAACTTTGCTCTAACTCCAGAAATATTTTGAAGTGAAAGAATGGATGTAATAATTATTGATCCTATGATTAATGGTATGATTAAAATCAAAATATTAGTTGCTACTTTCGTGATAACTCAATCAAGATTAGACTAGAAATATTAAATAGATTTCTATATTCTCGTGTTTTCCTTTATTAACACCTCATACAAAGTATGTGTAAATAACCATCACTGTGATTACTGACCCTCCCCTCCATATTATCTTCAGCTTTTTTTTTAAAGTATCTAATTTTGGTATTTGTGCGCCCCGAATTGATGCCATTTTATTTTATTTTGCGGAAACTTGTTTTGGATATTACAATATTATAAACATAATAAATTCTGCAATTGTTACTTATTTAATTATCTTGTACATTTAAAAGAATCATCATTACAATACTCCAAGTGAACAGATGGAATTATTTCTGTTATTATCATTTGTGTGATGGTTTTCGGCAGAAGAAATATTTGGAAACTCGAGTGAAGTTTCAAGTATTGATTTATATCCTTCAGTTATACGCATCCTTTATCTTATTGGTCATAATTTTTCGTATTATTACTACTGAGCCAGTTCAAACCTGCTTAATTCTGATTGATGAACCATTGTCGGGATGGATAACGTCCGAATTAAGATTATACTTTACTATGTGAAAATATCAAGCCCAATTAAGCGCCTGAATCAGAAATTACATCAATTGTTAGCTAAATTTTATATGATATGTTTTGGCTACAGCAACCTAGCTAAATTTTACAATAATGCATTTAGCATTTGAGAATGAAATGTAGTCTGGTGATATACATTTTGATTCATTGTTTAGGTTCACCTGAATGGTCATATTTGTAGACTACTAAACTAATAGAAGGATATCTAAGAATCGCTTGTTGCCAAGTCATGATTGATTATTTAAAATGCATGTGTTAATCCCTCTAGTGTAAAAACTTTTTAAATCTGGAAAGAATTTCCATCTCATCATTGGAAACTATCAAGATAATATTGAATTTTGACAAAAGGTTGAAAATCAATTGACTTGGCTCATCTAATGAAATGACTATTGGGACAAAATTGCTCTGCTCACTTCTCAAAAGCTGTATATGGTAAAGGAGTTCTATATTATATTCAAGGTCGGAACTAAGTATAATCACAATGATAATTTGATCCTTTTTACGGGCTGTTAAGTCATAAAAAATTCCGGAAGTCGTATTCTTGATAGATTTTTCATTAAACGACAAGGCATAACCTGCTTGGATCAGATAATCACTTAACTTTTGTAATATCAAGAAATTTTTCTTGAATTCCTTTTTGAGTAATGGATTAATTTCATATTTGTGTAACGTATTCAAAACTCCAGAGATATGCCGAAAGGGTCCAAAATCACAAAAATTACATATGTATTTTAGTTCTGGTTCCTCAAAATATTCTAAACAATTTTGACAAAAATATGATGAACTTTTCTTACAGTCGTCAAAATCAGTGAAACGTACTTTACATCCCGGGCAATAAAATTTATCTCCAATTGTAAAAATATTTTTGAGTCCCTTATATCCGCATCCACTATGTGTGATAACTTCTTCATATTTCATAAACAAATTATTGCCGCATTTGTGGCAAACGTAACTAATATCCAAATCTACTGACTTACAGTTTGGACAAATGATGTAGTTTTTTACTTTTTCTTTGATTAGATATTTCTCTTTTACCAACAGATCAACAAGCTCTGAATTTGACTTTACAAGTTCATTTACCTTGATGTTATAAGACTCCCTGATCACTGGATTCACATCTATCTCATTTGTGAAATAACTTCTTATTTTTTGATAAATGGGCAATTCAGTGAGTAACATGTCTCGAAAGATGACTTTAGTATCTGGGTTTTCCAAGACTGGTTTCAGAGAAAATTTCTTCCTTTCTTTTATCCACTCGGCGTAAATGGAATGCAATGACTTGGTTAAGTATTTTATTCCTAATTCATCACCCATTATGGCATACTTTATCCCGAACCTTGCAATGTTGAGTAGTAGCTGCAAATCATTAGATCTACAAATTATAGCAATTGGTATCTTCTTAGAAAATGTAAAGATGAAATCATCAATAATAGGTTCTATTTCCATCACGTCGCAGACAATAACGTCAAAATGTTCGCTTCCGGCTCTTTCAAAAGATTTTTGATAGTTGTCTGAAACTATTACATTTATAGATTCATCGACTGCATTTAGAACAATACCGCATAGATATTTGTCCGAAGAAATTAATAGGCAATTTAGGCGCTTTGTATAAAGATAATCTCTTTCATTTCTTTTTATTTGATCATAACTATTCTTAATCTTATCAATCAAATTTAGATCCAATGAATGATTAGCTGATACCAAATCTTGTTTTATAGTCGCTAGATAATCCATGACCAAAGAACGAATGTCTGAGTTGATTTTGTGTCCAGTTACTAATGAATCAACGATGTACTTTATCTTTTCAGTAAGTAGGCAAATATTTAGATGATCTTCAAGTCTAGAACAGGAGATAATTAAATCTAATTTTGAGTTAAGTTTGATGAGATTATCGATCGAATCACTATCGAATAACCGATAACATTCATCAATGGATTCATTAATTATTTTTTTATACCTCTCTGAATATTCCATCGTATTAAGACAACTTCGTGATAAATTATTTAAAAGTTGTACCGGTAACTGACCATGAATCTTTCATTTCATTTTATTGACTTATTGGATCAGTGTTTTCATTGAGTCAGAGATTATGTCGTTGTTAAAAAAATCAACTATCTAATGGTATTTTCTGCCACTTCTGGTGAATACTTTATCTAGAATCAATATTATTGCAAACCGTATCCTCAATGGGCCGAAAGGGATTTGAACCCTCGGCCTTTCGATTATCAGTCGAACGCTCCACCAAGCTGAGCTATCGGCCCTGTTTTTCTAATTTCTAAAGGCTTTATTTTTCTAATATAAATGTAATTTATTGTGTTCTCACGACCAGATTTTATTAAATTTGCATCGGACCAGTCATTACGGAACAATGGATACCTATTCTAAAAGCGCCGCTAACCAATATTTGAGGTGCCATTTACTACCAAGTTATCCTTTCATTTATTACTTCTTCAGATCGTAATAAAATTCTGAATTATTTCAAATTATAATCTTAATTATTAGAGCTGAAAGTTTCGTTATCTGATCAAATTCACGATATGCTTCCGAGAGAATATTTAACGAATTGTTTTAGTAAGTAAATTTCTATAAACACTCACATACCAATCCTATATCCAAATTACAACAAGTAAAAAAATATACCCCGACATTATATCATTAACTGTTTGAGTAATCGAATCCGATATGTTGCCCTCTTCAGCAAGAGAAATAATGATGAATCTAGACAAGTTTCTCACTTGTTAAGAGAAAAGTTGGCTGAAAAAGGGATTAACGTTATAGACTTAAATATGGATTATGATTTGCATCGTCCCGAGTTGGAGATTGATCTTGATTTGGCTATTGCGATAGGTGGCGACGGAACTACGATTAAAACATTTAGAACGTTACCACCCGGTATTCCCGTACTTTGTATAAATGCTGGAGGTACACGTGGAATTTTATCAGAAGTTTCAAAAGATTCCGTTAGTTCAATTGTGGACCCACTCTTAAATGGTCATTTTTTTCTTGACAGAAGAGTTAGATTAGTCGCACAAATTGGTGATGAAATTAGTGTGCCTGTATTGAATGATTATGTCATGATGCGTTCAGATCTTACGAAAACACCTTTGTTTTATCTCTCTATTAATGACAACGGTTATAGTCAAAAGATGGACGGAATGATAGTTTCAACCCCTACGGGATCGACTGGACATTCCCTTTCAAACGGCGGACCTATCCTCCAAGAACATTTGGAATGTATGCTGGTTACCCCTATAGGATCTGTGAATAGGCTGCCTTCGTTTGTGTTACCTTTAATGTCGATTACTATTAGTGCAAATCATGATCTCAAATTAATTATGGATGGACAGATTGTAAAGGATATCCAAAAGAATCAGCCAATAAAAATCACCAAATACCATTATGATGCGATGTTTCTCAGATTCAATAAAAATGATACTCGACAGATGAACAAACTTGGATTCTAGTAATAAGTTTGTAACAGATTCAAACATTTTTTACAGTGGGATACCGTTTCAGACCTCCTTAAACTATGTTTATTATATAACGCCTGATATTCAGAAAGAAATTAATCACATTCAGAGACGGATTGATGGTTTAAATTTGTTGATAACCACAGGAAAGGTAATAATTTATGAACCAGACATCCAGCTTCTTTGTATGGTCCGACAAAAATGTACCGAAAGGGGTCAGAATGAATTGTCAAGTGCGGACTGTTCTATAATTGCTCTAGGCTTACAACTACATTTACCTATTTTGTCTGCCGATTACGCTCTGGTCAATGCTGCAAGATATTTTTCTTTGAATATATTGACGCCTGGAAAAAAAAAATTTGTGACAAGAAAAACAATAAAGTATTGCAGTATATGCAAGATATTTTTTGATTTAAAATTAAGCTTTTGTGACAAATGTGGTAACAGTTTGGTTCTTAAGAAAGAAAAAATGCGCTAGTATATGCAAATAGATCTTGGGAACCAACTTGTTATCATTCCATTACAGAGAGTACATTTATTATTAAACCCTGAAATTTAGAAACAAGAGTATGAGGTAGTCTAGATTGAAATTGTGCAGTCTGCTATAACAATAGATAGTTAAGTTCTTAAGTAATTAATGTATTTGTGGTATATGAAAAATGATTTAGATTTCATATACGACAGAACGACAAAAATGATTAATTATTTTTTAAGAGATGTATTGTAGATCAATCTGCAAAAAGTATAAAGCATATAAGACAAATGACTCTTCTAGTTATTATAGTCAAGGTTACAAATTATGCAAGGAATGCGAATTATTTCTCGAATGGCATGGATTTAAATGTCCTTGTTGTAAAACAATCTTGAGAAGTAGACCCCATAATTCGTTTTCTAAACAACGCTTGAGACTAAATCAAAGTTAATATCAAAAAAAGTTTTGCACACCATTTGAAAGCATTATTTCTTAAAGTAATTATTTTGTTCTAAAGTTAAACTATCTATCTTTAAACCAAAAGTATCTAAAGCAGTCCAAATTATCTTTTTTTCAATTTTTTTTGGAGTCTTATAGATCCTATTTTCCAACTTTTTATGGAATTGAGTTAGGTAAATAATTGACAAGAATTGATTTGCGAATGAGATACTCATTACCTCTGATGAGTTCCCTTCTGCACCAACCAAATTAATGACCCTGCCGTTTGCTAGCAGGTAAATTTTTTTTTTACTTTCTCCAATTCTGTAGCATGAGACATTCATTCTGGGAGAGAAATGATTCGGGTCTATAGAATTCAAATAATCCACGTCAATTTCTGCGTCAAAATGGCCCGCATTGCATAATATTGCACCCTCTTTAATTTTTTCAATTTGATGTTGGCCTATCACATTTATTTGACCAGTACATGTTATGAAAACATCAGCTATGGATACTACTTCATCAATAGTCTTTACATCAAAACCGTCAAAATATGCCTCCAAAGCCCTAAGGGGATTTACTTCTGTAATGGTGACCTTGGCTCCCATCCCCATAGCGCATCTTGCTACTCCTTTTCCGACCCAGCCATAGCCGCATACTACAATCCTCTTACTAGATAGTAGTATTCCAGTGGTGTTTAGTATCCCCTCTAATGTACTTTGACCTGTTCCGTATTTATTATCAAACAGGTATTTTGTCCTTGATCGATTTATGGCTATGATCGGATATACCAACAAACCTTCTTTACCCAATTCTTTGATTCTGTTAACGCCAGAGGTGGTCTCTTCGGTACCACCCATTATACTGAAATTTTTACCTAGTGCCCTTTTATGAAGCTCTCCTCCATCATCGGTAAGTATATCAGGTTTAGTATCTAATACTCTTTCAATATTATTGTAAAAATCTATGGTACTGCCTTCTTTATTAGCAAAAATCTTAATGTCATTCTTTATCAAGAAGAATTTGACAGGTTCTTGAATTGAAAGTGGGTTGGCGGGACATAAAGTAACCTTAGCACCCGCCTGTTTTAGTGCCATAAGTAGTACCGATGTTTCTTTCGTTATGTGTAGACAAATACCAAGTTTAAAATTTTCTAGGCTTCTTTTAGAGACAAACTTATCAACCAAACGATTTAGAATGGGCATGTTCTTCTTTGCCCACAAATATTCAGACCTGCCTATTTCGTACTTTTCATTGACTTCAGCATTAATAGCCATATAGAATAAACACACCAATTAAAATGAATTCTGGTGACGTTATCGTCATCTGTTATTTGTAATCACTTAATATATCTGAGTATCTTGCATCCTTATACGCAACGTACTTGACATACTCTCCATAAGTCTTATCAAAACCACAGTTATCACACTTCACTAAAGAAAAATCATCACTGAGATATGCTGCTTCTTTACAATCTGGACATCTGATTTTCACTTAGATCGCTTTCAATTGTTTGATAATCGGTTGTCTTACCTTTCTGAATACCCTGAATCCGCAAATACATTTTATTTCTGGTAAATATGACAACTCTTCTGCTGTTACGTTAGTGCCACATGACATACATTCATACGTTACTGCACCCATAACTTCGTTACTCATACTTAATATCTCTTTGAACAGCTATTTATTTATTATCCATTCGAGAAATTTCATAAGATACTGAACTACGTAATTCTTACGAGAACCATCATATAATAAGTGAGGTCAATTTGTTTTAATTCATCTGATTTTGATTACTCTGCAAAACCAGTGCATGCGCAATAACCAAATTCGTCTATGCGTTTATCACACCGAGGACATTTCTCATAGTAATTAACCTCCCACATATGCTTGCCATATAACTGATAATGCGTATCGATTTCTAAAGGGACCGTGAATCTTTGAGGTGTGTTCTCTTCGTGAGATTCTTTAAGCGAACTCTTTTCCTTTTTTTTCAATACTCCAATTATTATAGGGGTCAATGCTATATTTTTATCTAGTTGTCATTAAACCTAATTATTACAATGATTCTCTATAACAATAACCTAAGATGAAAGACTACTCTTCAGTTGATGAAGATTTTATTAGAAAAATCGTTAAACCTCGAGGTATCCTATCACGAAAGGGTGAAAATGGAATAGCCTTGGTGGTAGGTGGAAGCCGAATATATCATGGGGCCCCTCTGTTATCTTCTTTGGCTGCCCTACGAAGTGGGACTGATTTAGTCTATACTGCTATTCCAAAGATCAACTTAGTGTCATCCCGAGTTTTTTCTCCAGATCTTATAATATTACCTTTTCCAGATGACAAATTAACTATAGGTTCAGTTAGAAGGCTGCTAAACTACTTGCCGAAAAAAGTTGATGCAGCAGCTATTGGAATGGGATTAAATGTATCAAGATCACAACCATTGATCTTACTTATGCAAAAGTTGTTGGAAGCTGATTCTCAATTGGTTATTGATGCCGGAGCTTTAATTCCAGATATATTGCCCGATATATCCAACAACCAAACTATAGTGACTCCTCATGCAGGGGAGTTCAAACGTCTATTCGGTGAAATCCCCACAAATAAGATATCAGAGCAGATCCAATTAGTGAAAAGAAAAGCAAAGGAATTTGGGTTGATAATCGTCCTGAAGGGGCATCAGAATATAGTTTCTGACGGTGAGGATAACTTTGTAATCGAAAGAACCACACCCTCAATGACGGTAGGAGGAACAGGGGATATACTTTCAGGACTAATTACTGGATTTAGGACAAAATATGAACCATTACATTCTTGCTTGCTTGGCTTATTTTTTAACGGGCAAGCAGGATTAAGAATATCAGGCAAAATCGGATCACACATGGTTGCATCTGATCTTTTAACCGAATTACCATATGTAATGAAGGAATATGATAAAATTAATTGATAAATCAATCAATCAATTAAACGATCAAAAATTTATGGACTCTACTTTGCTATCTTCCAAAATTGATGTATTCACCTTAACCCAGGTATCATTAAATTGATTAACTAGAGTTGGAACAAAAATCTCATGGGAATCAAAATAAGCTGACTTTGTGCCATCGTTTTTAATTATTATCATGCTCTTATTATCGAAGATAAACATATTTGTACTAATTTTTGAACTTTTTTTATCAATTGCGTTAGGTAGAATAATTGAATCAGCTCGGCACATAAAGTCGAATAGGATTCTTACTTTTACTCCTCTATATATGGCCTTCAATATTTCTTCCTTTGAAGCGTTTAGAATCACATTGCCCCAATGATTAAGGGAGATGTCGATTGATTCGTTTGCATTTTTTATCAAGTCAGTAATCTTACTGTCTGTGGAAAATTGGTTTAGGACTAGATATCTTTTCTCCTCGATTCCCTTATTTTTTAGACCATTTTCATTAATTTGTTGAAGTGATTCTATTATTTTTTTTAAACTCTTGATCCTAGTCTCATACTTACATAATATGTGACTAAAAGAATCCTTCGGAGAAAGTGCTCTAAACATTAATGGCTTTTGGTAATTTATGAAAACTAGTTTCTTTTTTTCCAGCTTCTTTAAAATAAAATAGATTTTTGTCCTAGGTAAATTCGAGCTATATGCTATTTCCGTTGCTGAGATCATGCCCTTTCCAAGCAGACTATAATAAGCTGATGCCTCATATTTTGATAATCCCAATTCTTCTAAACCACCCAGAACTTCATTATTTACATCACCATCAGTTGACATCATAATCTAAATGATATCATAAGGATAGTAAGACCGTATGTCAAAATTTTTATATTAATAATTAAAAAAAAGAAAACTACAATTCCTTTTCATTGTCTTTAAAAAGGGTTTATTTTTTTTTATTCTTTTGATTAAAACTATTTACTACATATCCTATCAAACAAATTAGGAATATCACTTGAGAACATAATACTATGACACTTGCGCCACAGGAATTAGAGAATACTGCGAGCAAATTTGCCGCCGAAGCTATTAAGCTCGATTCTCAAGGATCACATTCGTCAGCAATAACCTCCTACCAAAGAGCTAGTGAGGCATTAATAAAGCTGGTTCAAATTTATCCAGAATATAAATTAAATAGGGTTTATTTAGAGAGGGCAAGCGCGTATCAGAACAGAATAAAGGCAATACAAATGGCAAACGGTATTTCAGAGGACGATAGGCGTCCTGCTAGTGAGCCTGAATCTAAGAGAAACGGTATAATGGATGGTGTGTTGCCGAAGATGAATGGTAGAATCAATCATGTTATTCCTTCTAATAAAACAAATCTGCAGAGTGATAGTCATACCGCACGGCAGAATTTACAATCTCCAGAGACAAATAAGATGCAAGAGTTAAGTAATGATCTAGAAAACATGATATTGAAGGAAAAGCCTCAGGTCAGCTGGAAAGAGGTAGTTGGACTCGAAGATGCCAAAAGAGCCATTCGCGAATCCATTGTATATCCAACAAGACGTGCTGATTTATTCCCACTGGGTTGGCCGAGGGGTATCTTGCTTTTTGGACCTCCTGGTTGCGGAAAAACCTTACTTGCTGCCGCTGCGGCTGCTGAGATACACGGATATTTCATAAATGTAGACGCAGCATCAATGATGAGTAAATGGTTAGGAGAAGCAGAAAAAAATATTTCAAAGCTATTTACTTTTGCAAGAGCCCTTCACCAGAAAGAAAAAATTCCAATATTATTATTTATTGACGAAATAGATTCCCTCTTGGGGACCAGGAATGGAGAGGTTGGTGGAGAAGTTCGCGTAAAGAATCAATTATTGACCGAAATGGATGGAATCAATGGAAAATCTAAAGAATCATTCCTTTATGTCATTGGTGCAACTAATAAACCTTGGAGTCTTGAGTCTGGATTTTTAAGGAGATTTCAAAAAAGGATTTATGTAACCCTTCCTGACATGGCTTCCAGACGAAACCTTTTCAAACAGTATGTATCAAAATTAACAAAAGACCCATTGCTGAAAGTAGATGAATTGGCAAGATTATCTGAAGCTTACAGTGCCAGTGACATCAAAGATATTTGTCAGTCAGCACAACTCAGGGTGGTAAATGAACTCTTTGAAAAAGGAGAGCCGTTAGTAGAAGATGATTTACCGAGGGAATTAAACTTAGCAGATTTCAAAGAAATGTTTAAAGTTAGAAAACCTAGCGTGAGTTCAGATATGGTCAGAGCTTATATGCGTTGGAGTGAACAATTTAAAGCCCTCTAAAGATTAGTTTTTAAACCTATCAATTCCTTCATTAATTATCCGCTCTGCTGCATTACTATTTTCCCAGCCGGTGACTTTTACAAACTTGCCTTTTTCTAATTCCTTATAATGTTCAAAAAAATGTTTAATCTTATCTAAAGTTCTACTATCTAATTGATCTATTTCATTGAACCTAGAATATTCAAAATCAATCTTTTCATGAGGTACGGCGATAATTTTGGAATCCGTCCCTTCTTCGTCTTCCATGATTAGAACACCAATGGGTTTGGATTTGATTACTGAAAGAGGTGAAAATTCATCGTTACTTAATATCAAGATATCAATTGGGTCTCCGTCTTCTTCCTTAGTTCGCGGGACAAACCCATAATTAAAGGGATAAACCATGGAAGTGTGAAGCTTTCTATCTACAAATAGGATACCAGATTCTTCATCTAATTCATATTTGATATTACTGTTTTTAGGAATTTCAACTACTACATAAATGTCATTAGGTGGATTCTTGCCCGCTCCGATTTGATTAAATCTATTCACATCTAGAGATTTCTACAATTTTAATATAATTCTATTTGTAGGATGACGAGTATAAAAGAACTCATCAATAAGGGCAATCATTTCATAATTTTCTTTCATTGCTGAGTCGTACTATGGCGTACAATGATCATAGAATTTTATTCCAAATTTATTTAGAACATTCTATAACTCATTTTCGACCGTTTAAAACGAGTTATTTTGTTGGTATCTGAAAATTTTGCTCGAGTATTTTCCAAAAACATAAGAGTGGAATGACAGTTGATTTTTAACATAATATGAAATTAGGGGATAAATTTGAGCTAAAGACATTTGAAAATCAAATTAGAGCTTATTATGATGATCCCGCTATAAAAGGAGGAATAAAAAAATATCTTAGTGATTCTAAAAATTTTACAAGGACAATAGGCTACATAGAGGGGCCACCAACAATGAATGGAGAACCACACTTGGGTCATATTAGAGGCAGGATAATTAAAGATTTATGGTTTAGAAAATCTACCATAGAAAAAAAGAAGATGGAGTTTCGACCTGGCTGGGATTCTCAAGGTTTACCAGTAGAACTTCAAGCAGAAAAGATACTAGGTTTGACGGGTAATAAATCTGATAATCTTCGAAAAGTCGGAATCAAGAAGATCGTAGAGACATGCAAAAAATTAATTCTTGAATATAACAAAAAATGGATAGAGGTAGATAATTTAATTGGAATGTCCTTCGAGTATGAAAAGGGGTATTGGACTTATACCGACACATATATTGAAAGAGAATGGAAATATATTAACAAGGCACTAGATAATGGAATCTTGAAGGAATGGTTTCGTGTAGTAGCATACTGCCCTTCATGTCAAACATCGCTGAGTAATGCTGAAATCAATCAAAGCTATGAGCAAGTAGAAGATCCTTCCTTCTATTACAAGATAAAATTAAAAGAATCGGAAATTTTTCTAGTAGTGTGGACTACGATGCCTTTTACATTAGTTACAGATGAGTTAGTAGGTGTAAATCCTAACGCTCTCTATTTGACTATAAAGGTAAATGTTGAGGGTATAAATGAAAAATGGATCGTGTCCGAAAACAGGGTAAAAGAATTAATGGCCGATTTGAAAATTGAAAATTATGAAATAGTCGATACATTCCTGGGCATAAAATTAGAAGGCCAATATTACATTCATCCCCTCTTAGAAACTATTCCTGGTTTGAGTAGTCTTGCATCGCAAGGTAAAATCCATTTTGTGGTCGCAGAAAATTTTGTTGACGTTACTACTGGTAGCGGAATAGTGCACTTATCACCTGCAAATGGAGAAGAGGATTTTGAAATTGCAACGCGAAGAAAAATACCCATCTTTGTACCCATAGATGATAAGGTATTATTTACCCCGGATGCTGGTAAATATAAAGATCAATTCGTTAGAGATGTCGATCAAATTGTCGTTAATGACATGCGATCAGCGAATTCATTAGTAATGATCGGTAAGTTAACTCATAAATACCCTACATGCTGGCGTTCTCATCACAAAATAGTCTGGTTGGCAAGAAAGGAATATTTTTACATGATTGATACTTTAAAAGACCAACCTATTGCAGCCGCTTCAAAGGTAAATTATTTTTATGAGCAACCTAAGAATAGGTTTCTTGAGATTATTAAAGAAAAAGTTCCTTGGTGTATATCAAGAGAAAGAGTTTGGGGTACACCGCTTCCTATTTGGAAATGTACTAAATGTTCTTTTAAAGAGGGATTATTTTCACGAGAAGCAATTGTTAGGAGAGCGTCTGATTTGCCAGATGGAGAAAACTTTGAATTGCACAGACCCTGGATAGATGAAGTAGTAATTAATTGCCCCAAATGTCAAAACAAAATGGAAAGGGAGTTATTTGTATTGGATACTTGGCATAATAGCGGAAGCGCCCCTTTCTCATCACTTTCTGATGCAGAATATGATACATTGATTCCCGCTGAATTTTTGACAGAAGGGATCGACCAAACTAGAGGTTGGGCATATACCTTATTGATCCTAAATGTTATATTCAAAGAAGGCCCTCAATCTCCATTTCAATCATTCCTGTTCACCGGTCATGTTTTAGACGATAAAGGAAACAAGATGAGCAAAAGTTTAGGAAATGTCATTGATGCCAAATCACTATTAAATAGCAATCCTGTGGATCTGGTGAGACTATACTTTATGTGGAAATCTTCTCCAATAGAGCCTCTTAATTTTAACATCAAAGAAATGTCTTCTAGACCCTACCAGGTTTTAAGCACACTTTTTTTCTTACATATTTATTATCAACAAAACGCCTCCTATGATCAATTCAAGTTCGAAGAATCTTATTCAAAGTCGGGTTGGAATGCAAACGACCTCACATTAAAGAGTCAAGATATTTGGATCTTGACGAAGCTGAAAGGCTTAATTGATGAATCCACCCATCTATTGAGTAACTGCCGATTTCACGAAGCTTCTCATATGATTGAGGACTTTATAATAAACTCGCTGAGTCAAACCTACGTTCCCTTAGTAAGGTACGATCTTTGGAGCGATGATTCAGATAATAAGGTAAGGAGATTTACCGTATATACAATCCTTGCGCGTTGTCTTTTAACACTTGATATTATTGTACATCCTATCTGTCCCTTTTTCACCGAATATCTTTACTTGTCATGTTTTAAGCAGTTTGATTCAATTATAATGGAAAATCTGCCTATAGGGGACGAATTGGCAGAGATAGCTAATACACAAGTTGAAGCAGCATTTGATAAGGTCAAGGAGATATCATCTTTATCATTTTCATTAAGAAACCGATACAAATTGAAAAGGAGGTGGCCACTGGAATCAGCATTGATCTACGTTGACGAAACTGAATTTCTAAAAGTAGCGGGAATAAAAGAATTGTTAAAAGAACAGATGAATGTAGAAAATATTGAAGTTAAAGCGCTCAAGGCAAATAATATTTTCGAAAAGGTAACAAGTTTAATTAATTTAGAGGCCCCTATAATACCTTCTATTACCGTGAATAGAAAGAGTGTTGCTAAGGTAGTTAAAGCTGATATTGGTATATTATCTGATAGATTTGATAGCGAAGATAAACTGAACATACTAAAAGAACTGGAGGAGAAAGGGTTTTATCATTTCGACTACGATCCAAACAAATCCATTGATTTAACTATTGCAGATATGGATTTTACATTTGTCCCAATGAACCATTATGTTGTTGGGGACAAAGAGAATATAGTTCTCCTATTAAATACGTCTAGAAATGAGGAATTAATCATGAAAGGCATAGTTAAGGATCTAGCTCGAAACATTCAGCAACTTAGAAAAGAGTTGGGATATTCACCAACCCAAATATTGGATAGAGCCCACATTTCCAATCTTCCAGCAGAAGAAATTGGAAAATTACGTGAGTTCGAGTTCGATCTGCAGAACTTGGTTCGGGTCAGAAAGATTGAATTTACAGAAAAAACCGATGAGGCTGAAAATTCTAAAAAGATAGAATTAGATGGTAGAGAAATTTTAATTTATATAATTTAATTCGATAAATACTGATTGTAACAAAAATGAACCTTTATTCTATTGCAATTAGTATTCATGTTTCTTTTTTCTCGCTTTATAAAAATAATTATTCTACTTTGTCTAACTCTATCTGTCAAAATAAACATTTATGACTGAAGGAATTAGTATACTGAACTCCGAAAAAACTCATTCCTATCATATCGTAAAACAAACACCAGAAATCATATCCCTTGGTTAGTAATATGTTACAAAGAGTAAGATTCTACTGGCTATATGAGAGGGATATTACCTATTCAATAATTTGCACCCTTTTAGCCAATTTTTTTATGTGATTGAAAACCACTCGGACTGCATGTGTAAAAATTATTAGCTAAATGTCAAATGTAATGATCTTTAATGTAGATAAATTATTTTAATTGAACAAAGTTGCTTGAAAAAGATGCGGAGACTGCAGGAAAGTAAACAACTGTCCTTTGAAGATTGTCTGATTGACAATTTCAGAGAGAAGTTAATGGATCTTTCTCAGACCGTTGCTGAAACAGGCAAGCCAGTAATACTATACACTTCGCTGCTTGATGAGGTAAGTGATTATGGCGAACAAGAACTTGCAATAGTGAATGAAGATTTCGTCGTGATCCAAGTTATCACATTTGGAGGCTATGTTCCTATTGCAATTCAGCATCAGAGAGTATTTACCTTTGAGGAATTTTCCAACTGGATTTATAAAAGAAGTAATAATCTATTCATACAATGCTTTGGTACTCTGGAAGATTCATTGATATCGATCCGATAGTCCATGAGTTCCAAAATTATACGTTTCTATTAAATTCCCTTACAAACTACCTAAATATACAGTCAAGATCATAGAATTATCCAAGAATCACTAGGGCTTTAGTTGAGCCCTATTTATTTTTAAATAACATGAATGCTATTACTTTTTAGAAATATGATTGAGGTTTATGAGGAGTATAGGCCCTGGGGAAAATTTGAAAAATTTGTTGAGAATGAAAAATGCACGGTCAAGTTATTGCATTTGAATCCACATTCTCAAACTAGTTTACAATATCATCATAAAAGAGAAGAATGGTGGAAGGTTCTAAAAGGCTCTATTTCTGTAGAACTTGATGATGATAAGAGCACCCTGTATGAAAACGACGTGATTTTTATAAGCAGGGGTTCAAAGCACAGGGTTAAAAACTTGCAATCGCCTTCTACCATTCTGGAGATCTCCATGGGGGATTTTGATGAATCTGATATAATCAGACTCGAGGATGCATATAATAGAAAGTAACGACGCCAGTTAAATGATTATTTAACTTTTGATCCTATCAATTTCTACTTTCTTTGACTACATATCAAATATGTTTTTTAATTTACAGAATGTTATATTCTACCAATTGTCATATTCGCTGGTAATTAGTTAATTATCGCAGAATCAATGAATCAAGAGCAACACATAAAGGTTTTAATCGTTTGAAGGGTTCTCAGGTCTGTTCTATAATCATGTAAATATGATTTCAAAACGTTATTAAAAATAAGATAGCGAAATACAAATAAACCCCTGAATGATTTTTATGTCTTATGAGCGCAAGTAAAAAACCACATATGAATTTGGTGGTTACAGGACATGTCGATAATGGTAAATCAACTACTGTTGGTCATTTAATGGTTGATTTGGGTGTTATAGATCAAAGAACTATTGATTCTTTTGCCAAGGAGTCAGAAGCAACTGGGAAGGGTGATACTTTCAAATATGCTTGGGTTTTGGACAGTATAAAAGATGAAAGAGAAAGGGGTATCACCATTGATTTAGCGTTTCAAAAATTTGAAACCCCTAAATTCTTTTACACGTTGATTGATGCACCAGGACACAGGGATTTTATCAAGAATATGATTACTGGAGCCTCTGAAGCTGATGCATCCATTCTAGTAGTTTCAGTAAAGCCCGGAGAAACAGAAGCTGCAACAGAACCAGGAGGCCAAGCAAGAGAGCATGCATTCTTATCTAGAACACTAGGTGTAGGGCAAATTGTAGTTGCTTTAAACAAGATGGATGACGTTGGTTATGCTGAAGCACGTTTCAATGAGGTGAAAGAAATTGTTGAAAAAATGTTGAAAATGGTAGGCTATAATACATCGAAAGTAAGCTTTATTCCAGTTTCTGCCTGGAAGGGTGATAATCTCGTAAAAAAATCTGAAAATATGGCTTGGTACAAGGGACCTACACTAGCTGAGGCATTAGATTCTTTTACCCCTCCAGAAAAACCTATCAATAAACCATTGCGAATTCCAGTTCAGGATGTGTATACAATTACAGGTGTCGGTACAGTCCCTGTTGGACGGGTTGAGACTGGTAAGATGAAGACAAATGAAAAAGTTATAGTGATGCCATCAGGCGTGCCAGGCGAGATAAAGTCTATCGAAACTCATCATACTCAGATGGATTATGCAGAGGCTGGAGACAACATTGGATTTAATCTACGAGGTGTGGATAAAAAGGCAATCCACAGAGGTGATATAATAGGTAATATTGATAGCCCACCTAGTGTCGCAAAAGAGTTTGAAGCACAAATTATTGTAATTCATCATCCAACTGCAATGGCACCAGGTTATACACCAGTGCTACATGCTCATACAGCTCAAGTTGCTGCGACAATATCGGAATTTGTAGCAAAAATTGATCCAAAAACTGGTGGAATTGTAGAAGAAAAACCCAAGTTCTTGAAAACAGGAGATGCCGCAATAGTAAAAATCAGACCAGTAAGACCTTTGGCAATAGAGACCTTTAAAGAATTCCCTGAAATAGGAAGATTTGCATTGAGAGACATGGGAACAACGATTGCGGCAGGAATAGTAAAGAATATTACTGAAAAACATGATCCAAACAAGAAGTAAGTGAAGTTAGATGCCTCAAGAAGCTAGAATTAAGCTCACAAGCACAAATCTATTGACTTTGGAAAATGTATGTACTGAAATTAAGGATATCGGGGAAAAGAACGGAATACGTTTAAAGGGACCGCATCCTCTGCCTACTAAGAAGATGCGAGTTGTTACGCGAAAGTCTCCATGCGGACAAGGAACAAATACTTGGGATAAGTATGAGTTGAGAGTTCACAGACGGGTAATTGACCTGGGTGCAGATGATAGGTCGATCAGGCAACTAATGCGGCTTAAGATTCCCGAAGATGTTTATATTGAGGTATCTCTAACTCAATAAAAAATATTTATTAATTTATTTCTCTCTGTATTCCTGTTCTAACCATGTTTTAGTAGCATCTTGAAGCTCTTCTAAAACTTCATCAATTTGAGCCGGATTAGATTTCATCTTACCACCTGCCGCGTATTCATGACCACCACCTTCAATGAGTTCATGCGCTATTTTATTGCATTTGATCACAGGATTATTTCTTCTAATGCTAACTTTACCTTCATCATTATAGAAGAATGCCAAGTCTACAGCTGTTTTTTGGAATATTTCTTCCGAAAACAAACTAATTTGAATATAGGACGAAACTGGTATAATTGCCATGGTGAGCCCACCTGATAAATTTTGTATTCTAATCTTTTTAAGTGAATTTGATTTCGCTTCATTCCGAAGATTGACATAAGTTTTAAAATCTGACTGCATCTCAGTGTCCCATAAAACTCCTTCAGAAACCCTCTTAGCCAGATGAGTAATCTTTGAGTAGAAATCTGAAAGTGTTCTATAATAGACTATTAACTCGGGTAAGGGAGGTATGTCTTGATCTTTTAAAAGATAATCTGACGTATGTGCGATACTTGCTAATTGTTTTGCTATATCATTTCCATAGAGAAGATGTTCAAATGTCAATTCAGATGCGCATTTGTTCCCGCCTGTGTCAAGTACCAATTGAAACGTTTTATGCTTCTCAAAAAGGATCGATGCATTCTCTGACCAAGGATGGTGATCGATCCAAAGAACCGACCATGAATTTGATTCAAGGAAATTAAATGTGTCCGAAATAGATGAGATTGATTCATCATTTAGGCCCAAATCGGTGAATATGACCAGACCAATTCCTTGGCTTGAAATGACTTGCTTATATACCAAATCTGAAATCCTTAAAAAGCTGTCCTTACCATATGACGTAAAAAACATCTTTGATTGCGGATACCTCATCAGAGCAATGGAAGCTGAGAATACACCATCGACATCTGATTCATGAGAAACTATTATTGAGTTCAAGCTTCTGCAAATTTATGTGCTCATTCAATAATAACTATACAGGCCATAAAGTGGATCTATTATCTGAGATCCCATAAATTCTCCTCAGTTCTATAGCTTTCAGGATCTATCCTAAACCCTTTTGATTCTTCATATGGAGTTTCTACAAGTTTGAGATGATATTCCTTTTTCATCTTTCTAAATTGCTTCTCAAGCCACAACAGGAATTGCTGTTCCAAAATGTTTCCCTCCTCTTTTAGCATCTTAGGATGCACCTGTGACAAGGTAGTTATAAATTCCATTTCAAAATATAAGTTAAAGAAATCCCAGCCCATGGTTTTTCCAGCAGAGGAGCATTCACACTTTGATTCATAATGACAGCCCCACTCCAACTCACCCACTAATTCCATAATATGTTCTCTTTCTTTTCTAAAGTTGAGACATGATCCTGAAATCAATACCATTTGTGGTTTTCCAGTATCTTTTTTATGCATAATTGTACAAGACGCATTTGATATTTAAAATTTAAAAAATTCAGAAATGTTTATGACTATGTGATAACTAAAAGATGGTTATATATCTTATCATTTGAAATTTGATACACTCATATTGGTTAATTTTTGACTTTACTTGGGGGAAATTGGAAGTACCTATTTCTGAATATGTGACCTACTTTAATTATGAGGGGGAAAATGCCGATTTCTTGGTAAGGGAAATAAAGAAAGGCGTTTTTAAAGTCTTAATTCGAGAATACAATGACAATCATGACACCGAATTCATTGAAAAGGAGTTTTTTGTAAAGAAAGATACTCTTGATGCACTATTTGAAGAATATAATGTCATGAAAAAACCTACCGGTACAGAGAAGATATTAGAACCCACCCATGAGATAGAACTATAGTGTTTAACCGGTTTCCAAATCTTTACTAATTATTGTATATCTTTTAATTTTAAATTTTATATTTTTCATGTAGAGAATTGAGCCTTGGCATTACAGCCTAGAAAGCACTGATAAAATTATGAAATTCTATTTAGTGGGCTAGCATGCATATTATGACTTACCATATAATTAATATAGCCTACATTTTTATAAAAAGTCACGAATGCGACGGTCGTCCAGTTTGGTCTAGGACATCAGATTGCCAATCTGGTAACCCGGGTTCAAATCCCGGCCGTCGCATTTTAATTATTAATTATGGTCGGTTAAAAATTGTAAATTTTTTACTTGTTTATAAAATTATTAACCTATTAGAACAATATAATATTAGGTATGCTGCCTAGACTTGATTATATCAAACAAGCCAGACTAAAATTAGGGGTGACTCAGAAGAAGTTAGCGATATTATGCGGGATCAGTACATCTATGGTAAATCAAATCGAGTCAGGAAGATGTAAGCCTAGTTATGATACTGCGAAGAGAATATTCGAAATATTGCTCTCTATGGAGAGCAATGCTTCTATAAAAGCTGGCGATATATGCAATAGGGATCTCATAATAATTCAAAGTGAAGAATCTTTGAGCACAGCTATTCTTAAAATGCGTGACCACAGTATCAGTCAAATGCCGGTTTTCAATGGAAGCAGATTGGTTGGCATATTAACTGAAGATGATCTAGCTAAAATAATGATAGAAAATAATGATAAAGATATACACTTAGTAAAAATTGGTTCTGTCATGGAACCTCCACCGCCTCTTGTAGATGAATCTACCCCTGCAAAGGCACTAGTATCCTTAGTAAGATTTGCTAAATGTGTATTAGTTAGTGAGAAAGGGAATGTAATAGGAATAATCACATTAACTGATACATTGAAGATCGTAGAACTCACTTGATCATATTCTACAACTTTTCCAGACCTACACAACAGTCAGCGCACTTTAAACAGTCACTGCAAATACTGACAGGTGATCCTTTGAGAAGAATTGTCGAACAAAGAGCACATTTTTTATCGCTCAATAATTTCAAACAGCGTTCTTACCTTATTAATCTTATTTTCATTTTCAAATATACCAAAAATTAATTATATCAATCCTGTTATTCTCTTGTGAGTAAAGGTGGATATTATAAATATTATAACATCTCTTGTTTCCACTTATGGTTATCTCGGAATATTCATAGCCGCATTTGCCGAAACTATATTTCCACCTATTCCCAGCGAGTTGATATTTCCCCTTGCAGGGTTCGTAGGCTTCAAATCTAATTTTACTTATTTTGAGACCTTTTTAATGGCTTCATCGGGAGCGGTAGGTGCGACATTTGGAGCTATTGTAATTTATATAGTTTCTTTCAAAATAGGTAGAATCGCAATCGTCAAACTTGGAAAATATGTATTTGTAAGTGAAAAAAAAATAGAATCGGCAGAAAGATGGTTCGAAAAATATGGTATTTATGCTGTATTTTTAGGAAGGATGGCTCCAGGTGTTAGAGAATTGATCAGTGTCCCCGCAGGTATAGCCAGAATGCCTTTCGCGAAATTCGTAACTTTTACTTTTTTTGGATCTCTCATATGGAGCGTAATTTTGGTTTTTTCAGGTTACTTTTTGGGAAATTCCTGGGAAAGCTTGTCAGAAACACTTTCCGATTACTTTACCCTTATTTCTGTTATAGTTTTGTTATCAATAGCTATAGTAATATTTTATTATGCATATTATGGTAAAAGAAGGAATAGAATAAAAAAATAGGATCCGGACTAAATTCTTTTCAAATCGATAATTCATTAAATCTAGCCAAATCAGACAAAATTATGATTGTATAAGAAAGACATGGGTTTTTATAATGCTAATGAAAGTTAAGGTTTCTAACACGATATGATATTCGAAAAGTAAATCTAATTGAACATTAATGGGTTTGAAAAATGTATTAATATTACGACAATGAACTTCTCATATGGACAAGAAAATATTTGCTGATGTGAGTGAAAAGGAAATAACTCGTTCCATAGCTTCTATGTTTTTTGAAACTATTCAAGAATATAGCGATTCTGATGTAATAATCTTGGGTGCAGGACCAGCGGGGTTATCAGCTGGTAGAGAAATAGCAAAAAGTGGTGTTAAAACACTGATAATCGAACAAAATAATTACCTTGGAGGCGGCTACTGGGTTGGCGGATATATGATGAACCCTGTCACGGTGAGAGCTCCAGCCCAAAAAGTTTGGGATGAATTAGGAGTTCCATATAGGAAAATCAATGATAATTTATATGCAGCTTGGGGCCCTGATGCTTGCTCCAAATTAATATCCGCAGCATGCGATTCTGGAGTTAGATTCTTGCAACTAACTAAATTCGATGATCTCGTATTGAAAAATGAAAAAGTTGGCGGAGTAGTTGTAAACTGGATGCCCGTGTCTGCCTTGCCTAGAAATATAACATGTGTTGACCCCGTTGCATTTGAGAGCAAGATTGTAATTGATGCTACAGGTCATGATTCTGTAGCAGTAAAACGATTGATGCAAAGAGGTCTGGTTGATTGGAAAGGGATGAATCCGATGTGGGTAGAAAGCGGTGAAGATGGAGTGGTCCATTCAACTGGGGAGGTTTACCCTGGATTAATTGCCGCTGGGATGTCTGTTACAGAAACCTATGGGTTGCCGCGCATGGGCCCAACATTTGGATCGATGCTTTTATCGGGACGAAAAGCTGGCGAACTAGCAGTAGCCAAATTGAAAAATGTGTCTGACTCTCCAAAAATCAAAGTTAAAATTAAGTGAGCATGTAGGCGTTCACTTTATAACTTTGAATTGTACTTTTTTTGTTCCTATAGTTATTCATGTTCAATAAAACTAAAATTATATCAATTTTATAATTAAATGGATAGATTGACGGCTAAGATAATAGACGGATTAGCGGTATCAAATCACATAAAAAATGATCTAAAAAATGAAATTTCTGAACTAAGAACCAAAGGTGTGATACCATGTTTGGCTACGATACTTATTGGATCAGACCCGCCATCGTTGGTGTATATAAATAATAAACAAAAAGCTGCAAACTCGATAGGAATACGAACCCTTGATTATCGATTGGATACTGCTGTTTCACAGACCGAATTGATTAGATTAATTGAAAAACTTAATTTAGATTCTTCTGTTCATGGAATATTAATACAATTACCATTGCCTGAACATCTGGATAAATATCATGTGATCAACATGGTGGACCCTATGAAAGATGTTGATGGGCTAACATCTATCAATTCTGGTTTGTTACTGAACAATAAAACTAATCTTATACCATGCACTCCTCTTGGAATCATGGAGCTATTCCATTTTTATAAAATTCAATTGGATGGGGCCAATGTATTGATTATCAACAGGAGTAATCTAGTGGGAAAGCCTCTGGCTTCATTGTTATTGAGCAAGAATTCTACTGTTACTATTTCTCACTCCCATACTAACAATCTCAAGTTTTTCTCACAAAATGCGGATATAGTTATTACTGCTGTGGGGAACAGGAATTCATTCGTCTTAACACCTGATATGGTCAATAACGGCGCAATAATAATTGATGTCGGAACAAATAGAGTTGATGGCAAACTATGTGGAGACGTAGATTTTGAAAGGGTACGCGAGAAAGCTAGCTATATTACACCGGTACCTGGTGGTGTGGGTCCAATGACCATTTGCATGCTTTTGCGTAATACCGTTGAGGCCTCAAAATCACACACAGTGTAAAAAAAATGGTACCTTCAAAAGAGGTCTTAAGAAAGAAATACCTCCTAATGCGAAAAAACATGCCATATTATGATTGTTTAATAAAAAGTTGGTCAGCTCAACAAAGATTTCTAGGTTCAAAGTTTTTTACAGATAGCAAAGTTATCGGCCTCTATTATCCTATTTTAAACGAAGTCCAAACCTTTCAGATTATTTACCAAGCCATTATGAACTCAAAGACCGTATGTCTTCCTACAATTGTAAACGAGCAAATTAATTTTTTCAAGTATGATCCAACAAAGAGGCTCCGGTTAGGCAAATATGGAATAATGGAACCAGAGCCATCTTGCGAAAATATGAATCATTTTCTCGATACTGTGGTAACACCCGGTATTTTATTTGACACCACCGGTAACAGGATTGGATATGGCAAAGGCTATTATGACAAATTCTTTAATTCTAATGCATCTCAAACCATGACTTTAGTAGGTCTTGGATATGATTTCCAATTAATATTGGAAAAAATAACCTGTAATCCTAACGATGCAAAAATGAGTACAGTAATTTCAGATAAAAGGCTTGTACATTTGCAATAGACCAAACATTAAAATTCTAAGCCTTTTCTGCCAATATCGCTCCTATAATGCTGCTGATTATCTCCCCATGATATTTCACGCACTTTTTCATAGGATTTACTCGTGGCTTCATCAATTGAATTACCCAAGGATGTTATTCCCAAAACTCTACCTCCAGAGGTAATAAGTTCATTGGTTTGGTTTAGTTTTGTTCCAGAATGAAATATCATAATACTGTCGTCAGTTGATTGACTCAAACCTCTTATTGCATACCCTGTCTCGTATTTATCGGGATATCCCTTAGATGTCATCATAACACATGTAGAAAATTTATCCTTCCACAGAAAAGGCTGCATTGAATCCAGTGAGTGTCTTTCTGCTGCTTTTATGTATTCAAATAAGTCCGATTGCATTCTCATCATAAGTGGTTGGCACTCTGGGTCACCCATCCTGACATTAAATTCCAAAACAAAAGGCTTACCTGTGTGTCTTTCAATCATAATGCCTGCAAATAGAAAACCCTGAAATGGATCGCCTCCAGCCTGCATTCCCTTGATGACTGGCTTAAAGACTTTATCTGAAATATAATTTAAATCATTTTCGGTTATTTCAGGAACAGGTGAATAGCTACCCATACCTCCAGTATTGGGACCCAAATCATCATCAAAAACTCTCTTATGATCTCTACATGAATCCATAAGTATGAAAGATTCTCCATCGCAGATGGCCATAATTGAAACCTCTTCTCCTATGATTTTCTTTTCTACAATGATTTTTTCGGATGCCTCACCGAATATTTTCTTGTTTAATAACTGATCAATCGCATCTATAGCTTCCGTTTTGTTGTTGCTCACAAAGACCCCTTTGCCCGCTGCCAGTCCATCAGCTTTGATTACCGCATTAAAATCAATCCTCTCTACATAATCTATAGCTTTTCCTGAATCAGTAAATACTTTAAACTCGCTGGTAGGAATAGAATGAGTATTCATAAATTGCTTTGAAAATTCTTTACTAGTTTCTAGTCTGGCAGCATTTTTTGTGGGACCAAAAATAGGTAAATTATAAGAATTAAATGCATCGACTATACCCAAAGATAATGGTATTTCTGGTCCAACGATAGTGAATAACCTGCTTTCATTTGCATACTGTGCCAGTTTGTCTATTTCAGTAGGCAATATCTGAATATTTGGAGACGTTCCACCGTTGCCATTTGCATAAATTACTTTTTTTACCTTTTTATTTTGAGAAATCTTCCAACCTAAAGCATGTTCTCTACCACCCGAACCTACGATCAGTACATTCTCGTAATCATGCATGATGGATAGAATTCTTATCTATTATATATTTGAAATTAAGTTATTGCATTCTATGAGCCAGAAATGATCTGAAGAATTATTCTTCTAAAGACCTGATCAAGATATTCGTCTCCATAAAGAGAGATTTTGTAATTTGATTTTCCAACACAAGTAGATACTTCAGATAAATGATAGCATTTTTTTCTATTGTAATTATAATAAAACCCCTTACAAGAACAAAATGCTAGGACATTATCCACATAGTAACTTGTTTTATTTTTTCGGCTCTGGACCTCCCAAAAGAAATGGCCAGACGGTAAAAATAAATATTTTGTAACTGTGATTCTTTCAGTTACTATAGAGCTATCAGAAAAATCATCATCATCAACAAAATCGGTATCCACTACTTATCAATTATTTGGATAGATTATAACCTTATAGTAGAGCTGATATTCAAGTTGGATGTATTTTTGGTCTTGGATAGGGAAATTTTATGTCCTATTTATGGACGCGGTTTTGTATGGTTCTCTACTAATACTTCATAGGGATTGAGGACTCCTCATCGAACAAATAAATGAACAAATGGATAAAGATACAAATCAGATCCTGAAATGAGATCTACGTGGCCTCAAGGATGTTGGATCTATTGATTGGGAAGTAATAAATGATAAAATAATAGCGTTAGGCCCAAAATATTCAGCGTATTCATATGAGTTAGGATATTTGACAACCTGGATTTATATCCTCTACAACAGTCAATAATATGGGTCTACCGCTATCGTTTGTTACGGCAAGTATCATGCCATCTGAAACTTGATCTCCAAACTTTCTGGGCTCTAGATTGGTACAAACTATAACATTTTTATTAACTAACTCATCTGGCTGGTAGTGCTTTGCCAGGCCAGACATTATCTCTCTTTCCTCACTGCCTAAATCAACAATTAACCTTAGTATTTTCTTATATCCGGGTAAAATTTCCGCACTCAAGACTCTACCAACCTTGAGTTCAACTTTACTGAATTCCTCAAATGTTATTTTTTTCTCATTTTCGTTCATATTGTGTCAACTAGTCAAAAAGAAAAAAATTCCTCTACTTCAGTCCAAATAGTTGCTTAAATGGGTTAATTATGGGATCTAAGAAGGCGGTAGGATTCGTTTGATTCTCAGCCGTTGGACTCGAACTAGGCTGGACCTCATTTACGATAGATGTATTATCCTGTTGATCTATGGTTGAAGTGGCTTGACTTGTGGTTTCATTTGTTATACCGCTCTGATTTTCAATCTGTGTAGGTGTATCTTGTTGAATGGTCTCATTTGCAACTGTTGAATCAACGGTCTCATTTGCAACTGTTGAATCAACGGTCTCATTTGCAACTGTTGAATCAACGGTCTCATTTGCAACTGTTGAATCAACGGTCTCATTTGCAACTGTTGAATCAACGGTCTCATTTGCAACTGTTGAATCAACGGTCTCATCGACTAACGTATTTTGAGACATATTACTATCGTCCGTGGACATTGTTATATTGTTGAGAGGTAAAGTTTCTGCAAGTTCACTTTGATTATTTGTACTACTTTCTGTGCTTAGAGTGTCATTATCATCTTGTAATGTCATTGAAATGTTTTCACCTATAGTTTCAGATGGGATTGGGACGTCGGGTGTAATCACCGTCGCATTTTCAGGTACTACTAATTGACTATCATCTGTAGCATTAAGTGAGTTTTGAAGATTTTCATTAACACCTAATAAATTTTGATCGCTCGAGCTTTGTAATTCTTCTTCTGTCACGCTACCAGGCAAATCAGGAGTCATTATCAATGAAATATTTGATGTGACATCTCGTAAGAGGTCAGATGAATCAGAAGTTGTTTGAGCTTCACCCTCTGCTGTTGTTTGAGCTTCACCCTCTGCTGTTGTTTGAGCTTCACCCTCTGCTGTTGTTTGAGCTTCACCCTCTGCTGTTGTTTGAGCTTCACCCTCTGCTGTTGTTTGAGCTTCACCCTCTGCTGTTGTTTGAGCTTCACCCTCTGCTGTTGTTTGAGCTTCACCCTCTGCTGTTGTTTGAGCTTCACCCTCTGCTGTTGTTTGAGCTTCACCCTCTGCTGTTGTTTGAGCTTCACCCTCTGCTGTTGTTTGAGCTTCACCCTCTGCTGTTGTTTGAGCTTCACCCTCAGGTGTAACTGGAGTAATAACAGATGTCTCATTGTCATTCCCAGTGAATTCCACTGGGTCGGAACAAAATTGTACAAATTCGCAAACAAGTATCGAGCCAGCAGGATTTTGATTTACTCCGTCGACTGAGCCTGACTCAGTTTGAGCAAATAAAATTGCTGCATTGTAACTTTGAGATAGAAATAATGTTGAAATTACGAGTAAAAATAAAGTAAAGGTACGTTTATCGATCTTAATTTTTAGCATTATCTAAGCTTATTAAAAGTTTTACTTAAAAATGTTTACTAATTCCATGATAGTACTATGTTATATTTATATGTCAAAAATCAAAGTTGATTCAGTGGTGGAAATTTCCGTATTCATCAACATATCATTATCTGTAATCATGTTAGGCTCCTTTGGAATATGGATTTATCTGTTTTCTGTACTAAGAAGATCATTTAATTTATCCCCAAAAATATATTCAGATGATAGTTTGGATCTAGAAGGGGAATTAATCAGTATAATTATTCCGGCTAGAAACGAAGAAAAATATATTCAAGAATGTATACTAAGTCTTCTCGATCAAAATATGAAAAATTACGAGTTATTACTCATAGATGATAACTCTACAGATTCTACATTGCGCTTGATGGAAAGTTTTAGGCAAGATCCTAGAGTTAGAATATTCAAAGCAGGAGAAAAGCCTGCAGGTTGGGTTGGAAAAAACTGGCCCTGTTACATTGGATATCAAAACTCAAAAGGTAAATTCTTGATGTTTACCGATGCTGATACGATCCATTCAAAAAGAAGTGTCAGAGATTCATTAGGCACTCTAATCAAGCAAAAGTTGGATGTTATTACCGCAGTTCCCAACTTGAGATACCCAAATTTAATCGTAAAAATGGTATTGCCAGTGTTATCAGTTTTCATGTTTTCTAGATACTCTCCTATGAGAGTAAATGATCCTAATGTCAGTATTGGATATTTATTTGGTAGCTTTTTTGTGATTACTCGAGAGTGCTATGAAAGCGTGGGCACTCATGCCATAGTCAGATCAGAAATAGTGGAAGACGGGGCTTTAGGTAAGAAATTGAAGGAAGAAGGATATCATCTAAAAATGTTCCGTGGTGAAAATTTACTACAAGCCTATTGGGCGCGTGATTTTAATACCTTGTGGAATTCTCTAAAAAGATTGATTATTCCCTTATACTTTACCGACCGATTAAACTCAATCCTTATGACCATCGGGATATTCTTTTTAATGCCATTTCCATTCCTAGTTCTGATATATGCCTCAGTTGCATACTATGTGTATCTCGCAGATCAAGATATTTCATATAATATTTTGATACTGTTTGCATTATTTAGCGTGCTGTGTATATATGCAACAAATTTTTATCAATTGAAAAAAGCCGAAACGCATAAAGCGATTTACTTTCTAGGTGCCCCAATTGGTTGTTTCGTTGTATCCCTTTCATTTATTTGGTCTGTATTGACGTCCAAAAAGAACGGAAAGATAAAATGGCGAGATAGGGAATATAATTATAGCAAAGGGGATTAATTGCTAAAAAATCATTTACAAAAATTTATAAATGATTCTAAATTTTGGTTTGTGAGGGACAAAAAATTCCGACTCTTTTAAACAGAATTATAGATTATAAAGCAAAACTAATTCTTGACGATGGTTCTATTTTTGAAGGTACTGGATTTGGATTCCCAACAAGCGTGTCTGGAGAAATAGTATTCAACACTGGTATGGTAGGCTATACTGAAACACTTACTGACCCATCATATAGAGGACAAATATTGTGCTTTACGTATCCTTCCATTGGTAATTATGGTGTTCCTTCTGAGAAGGAATTGGACGAATTTGGTTTGCCAAAATATTTTGAATCTGATCGGATTCAGACAAGAGGCATAATAGTTAATAATTTATCGAATGTCTCAAGTCACTGGTCATGTAAAAAAACTCTTGATCAATGGATGTTCGACGAGAAAATTCCCGGAATCAGTGGTGTGGATACCCGGGAATTGACAAAAAAAATTAGGTCGAACGGTGTCATGAACTCGAAAATCGTAATGGAGAAGTCTCAAACCCAGAATGAGGAGAGCTTTGATTATGATTCTTATAATTTCATGCCTGAGGTTTCAATTAGTAAGCCTACATATTATGGAAAAAACTCATCGTCTCCAAAGATCGCATTAATTGATACAGGAACTAAATTCAGTATTATAAGAAATCTTTTGAGAATGGGATTCCATGTAGTAAGGATGCCTTGGGATTCCTCGATTGATCAAATAATGGCACATAAGCCGGTTGGCGTAGTTTTAAGTAACGGCCCTGGAGACCCCATAGTCTGTAAGGAGACTATAGAGACTGCTTCTGAATTAATCCGACGATCCGTACCTACATTAGGAATATGCTTAGGCAACCAAATTCTCGCATTGGCTGGAGGAGCTAAAACACATAAATTAAAATTTGGACACAGAGGTCAAAATAAAAGCTGTGTGGACTTAGTGTCCGATCAAACGATCATAACTAGTCAAAACCATGGATATGGCATTGAGTCGGATAGTTTGGATAAGACTGATTTTGAGATTTGGTTCGAAAATATAGATGACCACACAGTCGAAGGGATAAGACATACGGAAAAGCCAATTATAGCGGTACAATTCCATCCTGAAGCTTCACCTGGTCCTGACGACTGTTTGTATGTCTTTGATAAATTTAGAGACCTAGTAAAGACTCACGGAATCGTGGCACCATAGAAAAGATATAAATTTAATTCGTAATGTTCATAGTTTTAGTCAAAATGTTAGTTGTGATGAATATCAATGCCTCGAAACAGGGATATACATAAGGTCCTGGTACTAGGTAGCGGAGCAATAAAAATCGGAGAAGCAGGCGAAAGCTAGATCAAAAATCTGGCCGCCATTTCGACTACTCTGGTTCTCAATGCTTAAAGGCCTTAAAAGAGGAAGGTATAGATAGTATCTTAATCAATCCAAACATTGCAACTATTCAAACAGATAGGAAATTCGCAGACAAAGTTTATTTGTTACCAATAAATAGGAAATTCGTTGAAAAGGTTATAGAAATAGAAAGACCTGACTCAATTATGCTCAGCTTTGGTGGTCAGACTGCTTTAAACTGCGGAGTTGATCTTTATGACAATGAGGTTCTCCAAAAATATGATATAAGAGTTTTAAATACTTCAATAGAAGGTATTAAGTTAACTGAAGATAGACAAAAATTTAAGGATGCAATGTTAAAAAGTAACGTTCCTGTTCTTGATAGTGCAACCGCTTATTCTTATGAGGAGGCACTAACTGTATCAAAGGAAATTGGTTTCCCCGTAATAATAAGGGTGGCATACACCCTAGGTGGAAGAGGTGGTGGTGTGGCATATAATGATTATGATTTGCACGAAATAGTTCAACGAGGACTATCGTTAAGCATGGTACACCAAGTTCTGATTGAAAAGTACGTCGGAGAATGGAAGCAGATCGAATATGAAGTAATGAGAGATTCTGTCGGGAACAACGTGATCATATGTAATATGGAAAATGTTTTGGGTATGAAAGTTCATACAGGAGATAATATTGTTGTTGCCCCATCCCAAACTCTGAATAATCGAGAATATCATATGCTGCGAGACGCCGCCTTGAGAGCTACAACATATTGTAAAATTAATGGAGAATGTAATATCCAATTCGGGTTGAATCCTTTATCCGATGAGTATTGTGCCATTGAAATAAACGCACGTTTGTCACGATCTTCAGCACTTGCTAGCAAGGCTACCGGTTATCCTTTAGCATATTTGGCCGCAAAAATAGGACTCGGATACACCTTGCCTGAACTAGTCAACAAAATAACAAAAGTGACTTCAGCATGTTTCGAACCTTCACTGGATTATATGGTAGTAAAAATGCCTCGGTGGGATTTCAGGAAATTTGAGCTAGTAAAGCGGAAATTGGGTAGTGCAATGAAGTCTGTGGGTGAAGTAATGGCTATTGGGAAAAATTTTGAAGAAGTTATACAAAAGGCGATTAGAATGTGTGAAATCGGCAAGGACGGGCTGGTGGCCAACGACGGAGATGAAGGGGAATATGTCTCCATTACTAGACAGATTGAAAATTCAGCGGCGAATCATGACACTTCTCTGATAGAAAAAATAGAATATTCATTAATTCACCCCGACGATGAAATAATTTTCAATGTTGTAAGAGCAATAAAGGTCGGAATTAGTATTGAAAGGATAAATAAACTGTCAGCTATTGATCCTTGGTTTCTTATTAAAATCAAGAATGTAATTGACAAAGAGAATGAATTGAAAAGCTCAAAGTTTGATTTGCATTTAATTGAAGATTCAAAAAAATTAGGATTTTCTGATAAACAGTTGGGACGTTGTTTGAATCTCCAAGAAGATCAAGTAAGGGAATTAAGAAAAAAATTCGGGATAACACCTGTAGTAAAGCAAATTGATACTTTAGCTGCAGAATGGCCCGCAAAAACAAATTATTTGTATCTTACATATAATGGTAAATTCGATGACTTATCCTCTAGTAACGATAAAGAAAACCGATCTATAATCGTACTTGGGGCTGGTCCGTACAGGATTGGGAGTAGTGTTGAATTTGACTGGGCAACTGTCAACATGGTATTTGGTCTTAGAAAGAATGGGGTAAATAATATATCTATCATAAACTGTAATCCTGAAACGGTTTCCACGGATTATGATGTACCAGATAGGTTATATTTTGAAGAGTTGACCTTGGAAAGGGTTTTAGATATTTATGAAAAAGAGACTCCGAAAGGTCTAGTAGCCTGTGTTGGTGGACAAAGTGCAAACAATTTAGTTTCCAAATTGAGCCGATATGATGTCGAAATATTAGGAACGTCTAGTAAAGACGTAGATAATGCAGAGGATCGTTCTAAATTTAGTCATTTGTTGGATGTATTAGGAATAAAACAGCCCCCCTGGAAAATGTTTACCAATTTGGAAGAATCAAAAAATTTTGCTAACGAAGAAGGATACCCCGTCTTGGTACGACCGTCATATGTTTTAAGTGGCGCAGCCATGAAAGTCGTTTGGAGCGAAGGTCAACTCGAGCAGTTTATTTTAGAGGCATCAAGCATAAGTCCTGACTATCCAATTGTAATAAGCAAATTTTTGGAAGACGCATCAGAGGTTGAAGTTGACGCCATCGGTGGCACTAACGAAATTGTTATTGGTTCCATTATTGAACACATTGATAACGCAGGGATCCATTCCGGTGATGCTATGATGTGCATTCCACCCTGGCGTCTATATCGGGAAACAATGGAGACAATAATTGAATACACAGTTAAGATAGGTAAAGCATTGAATGTAAAAGGTCCTCTGAACATCCAATATTTGGTAAAGGACAATGAAGTATCTGTGATTGAAGCTAATGTTAGGGCGTCTCGTTCAATGCCATTTGTATCAAAGTTCTATGACCTGAATCTAATTGAATTAGCGGCAAGATCCATTCTGGGTTACGATTTTCCGACAATAGATAATGAGCATTGGCTCAAGAAATCTGGGTTTGGCATTAAGGTACCCCAATTTTCTTTTATGCAATTAGAAGGAGCTGATATTGTATTGGGGGTTGAAATGCAATCAACGGGTGAGGTTGCTTGTTTTGGTAACTCATTCTATGATGCTCTTTCGAAATCATATCTGGCTGCAGGATACTCTTTACCAACTGCAGGAGCGGCATTAATTACAATAGGAGGAACAAAGAATAAAGAAAAGCTACTTCCGCTCGTCTCCCTTATATCTGTGTTAGGTTTCAAAATATTGGCAACTGAACATACTGCAGAATACTTTAGGAAATCTGGAATTGAAAATGTGGAGTTAGTACACAAAATTAGCGAACCCGGAAGGCATCCAAACATATTATCGCTTTTAACTGAAAGGAAAATTAATTTTATAGTAAATATACCATCAACATCAACAATTGAAAAATACGTTGGAATGCTTTATGATGAATACCAAATAAGACGCAAAGCGGTAGAAATGGGAATACCAGTACTAACTACGGTGGAAAGTACAATTTCCTTCGTGAAAACTTTGGAGTGGATTAAGCATAACGAGCCTACTGTTAGACCAATGGATAGCTACTAAACCTATATTGTTATACAGTTATCTAGTAAAGCAATCCCGTTAATTGTTCTTCCAAACCAATAATCGATCCATCCATGGAGAACAAAAATGCTTTATCTACTGACCAGTCCAATTTATTGATCATTTTATCCAGTAGTGGTAATCGAGATTTTCCTGGCATCCTACCTGAAATGTTCCTATTTATTTTACTATAGTAATCTAGAATACTGTTGAAATGAGGCATTATAATCAGCTCTATATTTCTGGCATTTATGTTGTGGTTTCTTCCAGACAAATTCTTTTTAGTCAGACGGATTTTTACCCAAATTCTGTTACCATGCAATATACTTCCTTCTTTATGGATTATAGGGTGCAAATGCCCTACAATAATCTTTTCTACATTCATTCCAATCCGAGGAATGGTATGGCCATGTGTAAATAATATGTTATCTATTTCCATACCATGTGACCGCATTATATTAATATTTTCGGGTAATAATTGATTAATGTTACCATCGTGATTGCCTGGGATAAGGTAGATTTTGAATAATTTACACAATGATTCTAAAAAATAAGGAACGTTATCCCATTCTGTCCTTGTTATAATCCTAATAGATGCTTTCAAATCACCAAGGATGATCAATTCTTTTACACCCGTTTCCAAATAAATGTTCGTTAGTAGCTTTATTAATTCATCAGTATTTTTTCTCGAATCAACTAATATGCCATTTCTTTTTATTCTGTCTTCCATCCCAATATGGACATCTGAAATAACCAGAAATTTCTTAGAACCTGTGGTCTCTATCAATAGAATGGGATGAGGGTAAAGTGGAAAACACTTATTTTTATTAATATTTGAATCTTCTATCATAAGGGTCCTAATTGGTTAATATCTAAAACCTGAAGAATACAAGTTTCACTTATATGTATGTATGATGTACTATATAATGATATTTTTTTGACCCAAAATAGTTTTCCCATGAAGCAATGGCATTTGGAACATGTTGAAAAAACTATAAAAAAATTTATTACAGGACTATCAGAAACTGCGAGTATATGGGAAAAACGACAACACAAAAGGTATGGCACTATAGCAAATTGTTGTAAACAGGTTGACTACGATCTTAAACATGGAGTTACAATAGATGAGGTAGTTCAGGTTTTACACAAAATCAAAAATGATGAGACTTTTGCTCCTGTATTGCAAAGTGAGAATGCCATACTAAGATTTAATGAAATTGAAAAATATGTTCTCTCCCTAAAGAATCCTAGAACGGAGTGACCCTGTTTTCTCGGTGTTATAATAGTACATTGTTGTTCTAGTTGCATTAAAGATTTTTATGAATTATTGGAATACAATGTATAATTATTGATATTAAACCCTAGCGAACGATCAGTTACTGGAATTGTGAATGAAGCTACGGAAAATGGGGGTATATTATATGGTTCTGACTGGGCTTTCCAAATTCCGATTAAATCACCATTTTTGTTATCTAAAGCAGCAATTATAGTTGTGCTGTTTGAAGTAATATTCATATTATTAGTTATTCTACCACTTATATAGTAAAATCCGGTTGCATCGAGTTTAGAGTTCGTAGAATGTATTTCAAGGTCTCTTATATTAGTTTTTACTTTGTCATAGGTAGAGTCTATGGTATAATTCTTGACCAAACTGTTGTGATCCTTATCATATATGATAACGTCAAAAGGAGTTACCTCCAACGGGTTTAAAGGATGAACCTCAACTTGACTGCTATAATTACCCAATATAGTATTACCCTCGTCTAAAATATTTACTTGAACAAATATGTTGTCTAGAGTCATATTCAAATCATTTTGAGCTAAACCGATTATATGATGGAATTCATTTTGGTCCTGACTCAAAGATGTTTTTAATAATTTTAGACCAAATACTGCATCATCATTTGCTAGTGGTAGTATGATACCCCATATGACTAAAGCACCAAGCGTTAGACAGCATAAGTTTCCTAATAAGTAATTTGAATTGTAAACAAAGAACACACTTTTCACTAGTTTTATTTGCAGGGGATGCTTAGATTAACTTTTGGCAATCTCAAAATAATATATATTTGAGCATAGTTAGATAAAAGAAATCCTTGATAATATCAGAAGGCTCTTTTGTCTTATTTTTTTTTAATAGTGACAAGAAATGGCTAATACGAATTGAAAATGAAAAAAAATTACACACTCATCTTGGGATTATTGATACAGGTTCAACGATCGGCCTTGAATATGGTTCTCACATCATGACAAATAAGGATAAAAAGATTTTCCTTTTACCACCTAATACATACGACTTTGTAATGAAATCTCAGAGAACGACACAAATTGTATACCCAAAGGACTATGGGTATATTGCGGCTAGAACTGGCCTGAGAAACGGCTCCAAAGTATTAGAGATCGGGACTGGAAGTGCTGCTCTCTCTACCTTCCTTGCAAGTATAGTCATGCCAGGAGGTCATGTTTATACCTTTGATGTTAATGAGGATTTCATGTCCATAGCAAAGAAGAATTTAGAAAAATCTGGGATGGATGCTTTTGTAACCCAAGCAATATTTGAACCCGTGAAAATAGATCAAATCCATGACGTGGATCTAGTCGTGATCGATCTAGGTGATCCATGGAATTATTTAGATGTGGTTCATCCATGCATGAAGAGCGGTGCATCCGTAGTGTGTATATGCCCAACGATGAATCAATTGGAAAACTTGGCGACCCATTTTTTCCGCGGTGGTTTTGTTGATTCAGATTGTGTAGAAACCTTTATTCGAAAAATCGAGGCCAGAGAAGGCAAAACCCGTCCTTCTATGAGAATGATAGGACATACGACATACTTGGGATTTGCAAGAAAAGTGTTGAAATAGAGCAGTTTTCCAAATTGTCATCTTTTAATTTCATGCTTTATCCAGATCTGTTTGATACTATAAACTAGTAAAGTCACCTATCCTGTAAATAAGTACAGCTGATCGATATCAATTTGCTGACCGCTGGGAAACAAATTGGTGGATCTGCAAGCAAATAGAGTAACGACTGATCAATAACGAAAAATTACTAACAAAAATCTTAATTAGTATTAAATCATTATGTCTAGTTCTTTAACGAAAATCAAAGCCCTAACTCTAATTAGTTACTTTAAAGATTTTTAATTACAGGTTAATTAACATATAAAGTCCAATGTCATAGGACTATGTTTAAGAAAATGAACCAAGATTGGTCAAATCCTGCAGTATTTTTTTTGAACGATGATTACTCTCTATGCTGTCGAGCTCCTTTTTAGCAAGTTGTGAATAGGTAAGATAAGTGTTCTCCATTATCTCAATAAATATATTATCTTCGTCGTTCTGCTTGACCAGTATGTTAAACAATCTTTCTTCATTATTATAATCAATCAAGTCATCATGGATCTGATAAGCGATACCCAGAAGTCGGCCAAAATTTGCAAGAGCATTAATTTGGTCTTCATTCCCATTTGCCAATATTGCACCGATTTTAGCCGAGGCCTCAAACAATGATGCCGTCTTATTTTCAATGACGGTGATATATTCCTCTTGAGATATTTTGTGATTTTTAACTAATCGTAACTCAAGCATTTCACCTTCGCTCATTTTGATCGATGCGGTAGATAGTTCTTGAGTAACGCGATTGTTTTTAGTTTTAGCACTTATATTTAGTATGATGCCTAAAATAAAATCTGCTGTAAGGATACTTGCATTATAACCATATTTGACATGGAAAGAAGGCAAACCCCTTCTGATGTTGTCTGAGTCTATAATATCATCATGTATCACTGATTCTGTATGTAGTAATTCGATTGCTGAAGAAACAGCAAAAATATTTTCCATAGCCTTTGAGTTTAGAGAGCTGATATTGTCATTGTTAATGGTTTCAGCTGCGAGGTTTAAAATCAACGGTCTGATTCGTTTACCACCATGACATGCATATTTGAGTGGAAGATAAAACTCTGACCAAGAATAAGACTCTATCTCTCTCGATAAGGATTCATTAATTTTGCTAATATATTCATTAAACCTTTCAACAAATGGATTTAACTGAAAGTCTCTTTCATTCAATAATAATTCCTAGCCTACATAAGTAATTTCCTCTGAACTTATTAATGCTTGTTTTTATCGTTAAGGAGATATATTTAGGATTTTATATGATTTGTCTTCATAATAATATTGGACCAGTAATAGTCACACTAATTAGAAATTGCAAAAAGTATTCTACAACAAAGCGCTAGTTTTTACAATTATAAGATGACAATGGATCAATTGAAGAAATTGCTGATTTAGCATAAATACTTTCGAGGAAAGGATATTTACATTCCCTATGTGAAGACATGACTGATAAAATAAGTGATTTCTATTCAAATATCTAAATTAGTACTATTATGGTTACCTGAGACAAAACTAGTATTAATTGATGCTATTAGGAAATTTTCTCAGAAATAGATTCTTTGAAAAGATTGAAGTTTGACTTTGTTTTTGGATTACTTTCATTAAGTTAGCAGTCTAACCATTTACTGGTTCGAATAACAATGTCATTTTACAGGGGAGCTTAAAAATATCTGCTGAGCAGAAACTAAAATGATTTATGCTGTCAGGTACTAACAAAATGACAATTTAACTAATTTAGGAGTTTTCTTATGTCAGACCTCTATCTATTTGTGGATATACCCTGCAATTTTTTCCTCTAGTAACAGCAAAATATGAGACTGATTGGATTCATTCCTGTTCTTTCTCATTTAACAAAACCTCGCCAATAATGGATGTTTAGTTATTTAGACTCTATATAGTTTGATGCAGAAATCTACTAAAGCTTTTCCTCAGTCTAATACCACTAAATCATGCAAAAAAAATTTAAATCATTAGTTTAATTCTATAGTGCATTAATGAATTCCTTTTATGTCCTTGATTCGGATTCGGTTTTAATTAGGCCAACTACTGTTGCTGATATTCCAGAGATTGTAAGATTACAGGAAGAATCTTTTGCTGAGTTAGCAAAGCTAGGTAATATTTGGCATCCTGAGGAATTGAAAAGTCATCTGAACATATTCCCAGAGGGTCAACTTATTGCTGAGCTTGAGGGTAAAATTGTAGGATCCGCTACAAGTCTAATCGTTCATTTAAATCCTAATTATGCTGACCACACTTGGACGGAGATTACTGGGAATGGACTGCTCACAACACATTTACCAGGTGGTGATACTCTGTATGGAGCTGATATCTCCACACACCCAAAAGTTAGGCATAGGGGTATAGGCCATAAGTTGTATCAAGGGAGAAAGGATATCACCATGAGAATGAATTTGAAAAGAATGATTGCGGGTGGTAGACTCTACAATTATTGTGAATATTCTGAAAAATTAACACCAATAGAGTATGCTCTGGAAGTTGTAAACTGCAAATTGCACGACCTTGTGTTGAGTTTTGACCTCATCAATGGATTTCAATTTATTAAAATCCTTTCAAATTATCTTGATGATGCTCGCTCGTTAGACTATGCAGGCTTCATAGAATGGATTAATCCTCATTATGAACAGAACCAGGAAAAATGAAGTCAACGTTTAACAGTTCCATTCTATCTGGAATAAACCTCATTTTCTTTTACCGTTAGTGCCCAGAAGTTTAGACAGAATTTTTCATTGATTCTAAGAACTATCTTGAATCAATCTTTGTATTGTAGTATGATTGGTAATTCATAAGGTGATTAAATAACGAATAAAGGCATCATATCTTTAATCGTTGTTAATACTTATTCTTCTTGCTGTAAACAGGAAAAAACAAATGTTGTCTTGAAATGTATGACATACAGTCTGGATTCTTTTTTATGGCCAAAGATAAATTGCACTAGAACCATCTGAATATTCATTGTATCGTCAACATAGTACCCATAATTTTACCGACCGGACCTATTCTACTTTCGAATAAATCTAATAGCAACAAAAGCACCTCTCATTACCAAATTTTTTGAAGACCCTGGCTTCATCTTTATCTTACTTTAGTTTAATGTTTCATAATTTTTAATCTATAAAATTATCTGAAATTATTAATATGATTAATTATGGATGATATAATATGGATGCTTATGATTGTATATTAACGAAACTCGAGGTAAGAGAATTTGATGATCAGAGGAGTGTCTCTTCAGAAATAAGGTTAAAAATTTTGGAATCGGCTAGGCTTACTGGTAGTTCTCTAAATACTCAACCATGGAGATTTATAGTCATACAGAATAAAGATAATCTGATGAAATTATCTGATGATAGCACTAGTGGTAAGTGGATTTCTGGGGCTAATTTCGCAATAATCATTCTAACTAATCCCTATTTTCGATTTCATCTTATTGATGCTGGCAAGGTAGTGCAGAATATGCAACTTGCTGCTTGGAATTACGGCGTTGGTTCTGCTCTATTTACTGGGATTGAAGAGGATCGAATGCGAAAAGATTTTGCTATCCCAATTGATTATAAACCGGTAATTGTAGTGGGATTTGGATACCCAAAAAGGAAAATAACTGGTAAGACAAAAAAGAAGAATAGATTGACTATGCATGAACTAGTTTCATTCGAAGAATACGGTAAATCTTGATTCTAAAGCAATTTTGTGATATGAGGTCAGTACCTCGATGAAATTGATAAGTAAATCGCTTACTGATGAGTATTATTTTAAATATGATTAATATGCTGAAATGGGGCGGCTAAAGGTCATTAATTTGAGTAATTATTATTTGATTAGTCTGGCTACGCCATAGGTTCTTAAAATTGCCATTAAGGTTTTATTGATGAATGAATCTTGTATATCATAATACTCAAATTCCCGTCTCCACAATAAATTTTTAAGGGATTATATGTAATAAAAATTATGAGAATAAAGACTTTTTGTTCTTTGACCATAATTCCTACATTGATACTTGTCCTACTGTTATTGTCATCATTAGATAATTATTCTATGCCCGCCGATACCTATGGTCAGCCTCTAGGCGAAATATCTTTGAATCAAGCCGATCCAGGTGCTTTTTCAAATAATGCCTCAGTTGCGAATTCTACGACAGCCTATAATAGCAATGCTAGTAGATGATTGCAAGAATATCTAGATTTCAATATTTAATTGGACCCTATGAGCGAGAATGATGGATAAGTAGATGACTGAAGCAATACTTTTCCTGTTGAGCCATACTCTAATTTGAATAGGGTTGAGTATTCAAATTCGTTATTAATTATAAATTTAATATATTTAAAAATATGATAAATTCACATGATAGTTCAATCGATGAACAATATCGTTCAACTATTTCGCAATTCAATATTCTGAACCTTAATATTTTAATAGGTTTAAGCTTTCTTAAACAAGCGGTCAAACCATTTAATATTTTGTCAAAACCTGAAGAGAAATGTCCTATGCTATTTCGAGAGCTTGAAGTATTAAGAAAGACCCGCCTTGCACGATGAGAATGAGACCTTTTATACTGCAAGTTAATTATCTAAGAAAGGCCCGTTTTAATAACAAGCATGGGATATTTGACATTTACAATAAATTACAGTCAGATTTATAACATAGGTTATCAATTAAACATAACTGATTCCAGATACTAAACTTAAAGTATTCAAATTTATCTTCAGAATTACATTATTGATCTTAGAATTCTATTGGCAAAACACCAATGCTCCGGCCGGGATTTGAACCCGGGATCTGCGACTCGAAAGGCCGCAATGCTTGACCGGACTGTGCAGCTTTTATTGCTACTACACCACCGGAGCTTCAATTTGAGTATTTTAAAGATATTATAAAATCCTTTTTATTTGTCTTCTGATGTTGAGGTTGTTGTTTTCTGAAATACTCTTTGACATCATGAACTAGATATAATTGAGTAAATAATTCCTGACTACATTTTCCGCTGAGAAGGAAAATCTCAAGTATATGTAGTTTCATATCTAAATATTGAGCAAGAGACTGGAACCTCCACAAATAGATTCTGACATAGTCGTGTCAAAATATGACGAAAATAGTATACGATTTTTAGAAGAGGCCCTGAATGATGATAAGAGATATCTTACTATAACATCTATGAAAAAAAACAATCGAATTAAGGATAAGTTCGGATGTCGTGTATTATGTCAGGACTGTGAGTTAGCTAAGTGCACCATATTACAGCCATTTGGCTATAACAAACCCAAAAAAATTCAATGCGTTAAATGTGAATATTTGTACTTCAATCAATAATACTTCACCTTCTGTTGGAACAAATAATAATACTGATCTAGTCTACCAAATTAGATTCTCATAGTTGCGGAGTTATTATTATTGATAGATTGCTGTCCAAATAGTAGTAATTATTTGTATTACAGATAGTATTTTTAGAATCCTACAGGTTTTGAAAAGTGTGTTTGCAAATCACGTCTTTCAGATTGTTTTGCCTCATAGCGAATTCATATAGAAAGTTCTTTACTCAATTCTAACTTATTTATAAATATTAACAGGGATACAAAATTTTGGATTGTGATATCTGATTCTACTTGATGCCAGCCAGTCGTTAATAGTAATATTCTTATTGATAGCGATATAGATTTTCAAGTTATGGTTTGTCAATCTAACTATTTTTGTCAAACTTGTCGTTTTGAGTCACTCCGAGTCAATCAAATATATTTTGAATGTTGAAATAACTTATGAAATCCAAATCATCTGTATGTATGAGATGTAAGGCTAATTTTAGTAGAAAATAGTATACATTAAGACACAATCTCATTGTCCATAATAATTCGGACAAAATAGTGTCATACTCTAATAGCTCCACTAATTCGAGTCGTCCAACAAATCGGTCAAAAGAATTAAAATATTCTAACAACAATAAGTTTCATAAATTCAAATATTTGCAATCAGAATTCGAGTTCCAACAGGATGACGATTACATAGATCTCTTATTGGAGGATGAGACCAACATTGATTCTAAAATAGTGAGAATTTTAGGTGAATGTTCAAACCATATCGGGAGCTTGAATCCTCATTAAGTAGTATGGACCCTCAAACTAAGGCCAGAATATTAGATAATTCTTTTACCTTTTCACTATTGTCTCATAATCCGACAAGTTCGTTGAGTGAAATTACTGACTTTTATTGACCAAACATTATGTTAAGAGAAATCGCAAAACATTGCTCTATAGCAAGAAATATCCCTATTCATGAAGCAATAGAATTTGTCAAAGAAACTGTGAGGAATTTGTCTTTAATTCGCAGAATTAATAATTAAACATGATTTTGCCGAATGACAATCTTCTTTTAGTTATCTAAACAAATCCTAAGTAAAGTTAGTAGCCGATTAATTTAGTCGAGTGAGATTTTAAATACAAAATGTTTATTATTGGAAAAATGACAACAAGGATGTATGACCCTCTTGATAGATAAAATCAATGCAGAGATTGAAAAAGATAGTTTGTTGAAGCACAAATTTTACCAGATGTGGCAAGAAGGAAAGCTTACCTTAGATCAGTTGAGCGGATATTCAAAGGAGTACTACCATCTAGTGAAGAATGTTCCATCTTTTGCTGAAAATGTATTAGCAAATAATCAAAATGAGAGGTACGATAAAATAATTGAGAGTATTCTTGCTGAGGAAAGAGAGCATGTAGAACCATGGATAAGATTTGCTACTTCATTAAATGTGAGACCCGAAGAATTGAATCAATATCCTGGAGAATCTCTTACTAGAAAGGCAATAAGTGATTTATCAATGATCTCTAAATCATCGTTTGAAGAAGGAGTTGCCGCACTTTATGCATTTGAAAAGGAATTGCCAAAGATAAGCGAGACGAAGAGTAACGGACTGAGACAATTCTATAATAAATTTGATGATGACTCACATCGTTATTTTGATATCCATAAGGAAGCAGATATTTATCATGCTAAAGTCTGGGAGAATATTCTAAATGAATGTCCAGAGACTATGCACGAAAAAGTTATGAATGCCGTAAAAATTTCTTTGACCGCTCAAAATGAGCTATTAGATTCGGTTCACGACAAATATGTAAAGAAGAATGTGCAAAGTTAAGTGTTTATAAACAAAACCTTTATACACTCATTTCATTTTTAAACAAAAATGAATGGGCCCATAGCTTAGCCTGGTAGAGCGACCGGCTCATAACCGGTAGGTCAGGGGTTCAAACCCCCTTGGGCCCATGTCAAATTTGACTTAATTTCTGGATTCAATAGTTAAATTGGATTTTTCGTTTTAAGAGGACCAAAAGTCCCACATGGCTGTTCTCCTCCAATTACGTAGACTGATCCATTAGGTTTCAGCCATTTTAATATAAATAATAATAATCATCACACATTCTATTACGTATTGTATAAAAATTTTGGGAAACCGTGTCCTTGGTGCAAGTCTTGGGTTAAGAGTGAAATGAAGATAGAAGTATCACAAGTAAATTGGAAAAATCGAACTGGGCTATTTACCGTGTATGGCAGGGCCACATGCCGCTATTGTCGAAAAACAATGAATGGGAAAAATAGATTCAACAAATCCAGGCCGGATAATAACCCATCAAATTGGTGGACGGAATGGAAAATAATTCCTTTGGCTCTCATGGAGCACGCTGAATGCCCCAACTGTAGTTCGAAAAATATTATAACAGAAAATATTGAGAATATTATTACGAATGAGGGTATTGACATTCTAGTTTCCTTTAAGTGTAAAAATTGCAATAGCACCGAATCTCAAATTATTAGAGAATTTCAAAGCTTATGGGATATAACTGAATCAATCAAAATAAGTCCAGACAACATAGAAATTATTGAGGGTAATTCAGATGAAATAAATCAATCTTTTATTGATTAAATGGAAAAATATTATGATAGTTTTATTTGTCGGAAATTGATTAAGGAGTTAGCTATTTAGGGAAATCAGATAAACTAGATTGATGACGTCCATTGGATTGACCGGAATTGTTTTCGTATCGCTCCAATTCAGTCTTCCAATCCATTTCAGACATATCCATCAGCTTCAAAAAATCGTTAACGGATTGAGGACCAAAGCCTGCAAAATGGTTGTTAAATGCTATTAATACATCGCGTATACTTGAACTTTCATTCTGCAAATCTCTAGCCTGCTTTACATATTCAAGCATCTCATTTCTTCTGTTCTTGACGATTTTATCAAAATCCATCTCTGAAATGCTTCTATCCCCTATGAATCTAATGTATACCTGATCAGAAGTTATGATTAAAGGAGATTCCAATTCATCCCTTACACTCCAAACTAATGAGATGTTATTATCTTTTAAAAAATGATATACATTATCACTAAACCATGAGGAATGTCGCACTTCTAAAGAATATCTGAATCTCTTATCTAGATGTCGGACCATGTCTTGCAAAGGATTAAAGCCTTTCTTTTCTGAAAGAAAGGGTAGAAGTTGTATTAATAACGTTAGTGTTTTGTCGATTAGTGCTTCTATCGCATAGAATAATATAGACAGTGGTTTTATCACATCTTCTAATTTCTTCTCATGAGTTATTACCTTGGGAAATTTCAAAGAAAACTTGAAATCTTCAGGGGTCTTGTCTTTCCAACCTCTAACTGTAGATCTCGAGGGTATGCGATAATAAGTAGAATCAACCTCAACAAATTTAAAAAATTTCGAATAATAAGATAAGTAGTCTTTACTTTCCATTTTTTTTGGATAAAAATTGCTTTTCCAGCCTTCATAACTCCAGCCAGAGCAACCTATATTCAAAGTCAAGTTTCATGTAAATAGATCAAGACATACAAAAACTTTAGAAAAAACAAAACTACTTCCCAAACTTAGTATTTTTAATGTGCTTAAAACATGCGAATTATTGGCAAAAAGCTTATCTATATATGATTTTATTTGGTGTATAAAAGGTTACAAAATACGGACTTGCAATCACAAAAATACTCATTCATAGCATTTGCTTTAGTTAGTATTATTTTTGTGTTGTTATTAATATTAAACCCATATTCGCCTTTTCATGAGTCTTTTGCTGCACCGCCTGTGTTTGATCAAGTCTTTATTCATGATAAAAAAATCAGCAATCAGAAAGACGATTGGGTTCAAACATATGGTAATGATAGTGCCAATTTAAGGTCTGACCATGCAGACCTGCTGGCAGTAGATTATATTAGTGATGGAAAAATCCTAGATATTACATTTTGGGTGAAATCAAATTCGGAAAATGCTTCTGTATACAATCAACCTTTCAAAAAGATTAGATATGGTGTGCTTATTGCCATTGTTTCCTTGCCTCAAAATTCAGGATATAATGGAGCCAATTATAACTATTATGTTGAGGCAGTTAATGGAAAATGGAATGAATATCTTTACCAATTATCATCAACGGGTACTTCTGCACTTATAGAATCCAAGAAAAACTATACTGAACCTTTCGGTAATCCCACATTAGGGCCAGGATATGTCAAACTGCGATTAAACCTAGATTCCATAAATTCTCCAAGTAATTATGGCTTATCGTTTTATACAGCAGAATCCTTCAACTCAAGCGAAGTCAGGGATTTCACAAGCTGGGTTGCTGTTCCTCCACCTGTCATAGAAATATTAACACATCCTGAGAACATAGTCATAAGACAAGGAGAAAAGAAAATAATACCCACTGAAATAGAGACACCCCTCTCTAATAATGTTACTAGAATAGGTTTCGAATATGGCCGTAATTTCAGCTCTAACGGCTTAAATGTATCTACCCAAAGAACCCATCCCCCATTATTTGAGGTAGAGGTTTCTCCGCGATCACCAGTAGGTGTGTATACAATACCGTTTGAGGCTTCAATGTTAGTACAAACAACATCACTGACATCGTCTATGTTTAATGAAACAGTAACTGAAATTGTGGACCAAGAATTTCAAGTGTCCAAAAAATATCCTACTACTGGCGATATAATAGGTAAAGGTAATTTAACAATAGAGGTAATACCTCCACTAACTGTTAATGAGGAATTTATGGCCTTTTGGAATACATATGGGACCCCGCTAGTAATTCTCGGCAGTGGGGCAGCTGGAGTCTTGGCGACATTTTTTATTGATTATATGAAAAGTCTGAAAAGCAGAAGGAAACATAGATAGACCCAAATCCATTAGTAACCTTCCTCTAGGGGACTGATATCTGGATGATTTGCTGAATACAATCGTATATTTAAGGTCTAATGGAATTAATCCTCTTTCCCTCTTTGGGTAAGAATCTGAAGAGCCAAGTGCATTAAGTTGGATGTCCACAGTCATAGAGATTTGAGACTCTGGTTTTTAGATGAATTAAATACTAATAGTTACAAAGAGTATCAAAAAAAATATTCTGCAGATTCGTAAGAAAAATCGTATTTTATTGAAGTTGTGGATCTTTGAGTTATCAGTCACCCTAATTAGTCATGGTTTGATATCACCAGACATGTACTTTGTTATTTTAATCATAGTTCCTTTTGGCATAAAGCAAAACCCATAGTAGATGAATTGAGAGAAACAATGCCTCATATATATGAAAATTCTTAGAAGCTAAACGAAAAGAGAACTAATTGGAAAATGAAAAGACATGAAATGTAATTCAAAATATGACCGATTATCTAAATGATATGGTGAAATGGATATTCAACAAAATAATAGTCATAGTTATAAATTGATCCTTACTTCTAATCAAAAACCCTAGAAGATTAGATTTGACATCAAAAGGAAACTGTGCTGATAACTCGCTGACAACGCCATAACATAATCCAACTACATAAATATCCATTCCATGTATCTGTATATTTGAGCAGAATAACAAAATCATCATTGCTTATATAAGATGGTCTTACCCTGTTATTGATGAACAATCGATTCTTCACACTTTTGCCTCTACTTGCAATAGTATTATTATCTTCATTGTTGATTCTATTTGGTTCTCTACATACAGTATATTCAAAGAATCTGACCAATCCTACTGATGACGCAATAAGGGGCTCCATTACTAGTACCACTAATAATGGCACCTCAGCCGATCCAGCATGGATACTTGGCGGCGTATTCAAGTTCTCTAACATCAATTCAACCACAGTGTCACCTACGTTCAACTCAACATTTTACATGGCAAAAGTTGACGGTACTGCAAACCATACTCATTCGATTTATAATTTTAAATTAGCCGGGCAACCAACTGTAGACAACACCATTAACTCCACACTGTATAATGGCACATCAACTGTGACTATGAGAGAAGGGCCTGTAAATAATGTTCCAACGCAAATCAATATTTTAGGTGACCATGCAATTAGTATAAAATTGGATGGATCTGTTATAGATAACCATTTTGGAAGCCAGCCAATATTTGGCACTCAGCACAAGACATTGTGCCTATCCGCTATTTACTATTTAGACACATTTGATCTGTGTTGAACTGCCTTCCTACTGCCAATAGGATCTTTGGAGAAATCTACCTAGGTTCTGAATACAAGTTAAAGTCCATCATAGAGAGAGAGAGAGAGAGAGAGAGAGAGAGAGAGAGAGAGAGAGTATCTAATCTTATTTGTAAAAGATTAACTAGCTACCTATAATCAGAATGTTCTTTCAATCTTTGGGATTACAAATTTTTGTGTCTAATTATGCAACTAACTATTAGTCAAGTAACAATTAGTTGATAATTCTATCTGTAATTGACGGCATTTGGAAATAAAAGTCTATGAATGTTGTTATCCCAAAATGTAAACATATGTTTATATAAACATTCGCATACTAAAAACTGATGGATACTAAAATAAGTTTATTAGTTATTACGATAGCAGTAGCATCAATGGCCATGACTCCCCTGATAATGAATCAACCTTCAAGTGCTGCTTCACACTATTGTGCAGACGAGAAAGGAAAATCCAGTGCATGGATAGATGGATGTAAGACTGGGTGGGCTGACCATGACAATTGCAAAAAATATAATCCAGGGACCGGAGAGGTAGCCAAGGGATACGAAGTCGGCTGGTCAAAAGGTAGCTGCAAATAACCACATACAACATATTTTTTATTTAGTTAAAACTTAGTTACCAATTAATATGTCCAATTTAGGACTAACAAATTCAAAGTATCAAATGCAAGGTCATTATCTAAAATAATCCGATTTTATTTGCTGATATGATTAATAATAATCAAACCTAGTTAGACATTCCTAAACTTTTGTGCATCGTTTCTATTTTTTTATTACAAATTCATTAGTCGGTCCAATGTATAAAATGTAAACGTCTTGTTAAATGTATGTTGATTGCGTGAATCTATTCTGTGATTGTACAAAACGATTGGTACTAAATTAGAGGTGGTGGGTCCTATCGCAGGAATAATTCCTTAAATTTTTACAATATCTAATTATAATATAGAATAACGTACCCAATATTGAAATGAGCTTTGAACAGATTAAATATAAAGAATGAAATGCTTAACAGGACCGGGTTAATTATAGAAAGAGAATGGAAACGGAGCAAGATATAGAGCAATTAAAAGAAGAACATGAAAATGAAGAAGAGGAAAGGAGAGACAAATTAGAAGAGGAAGAATAACAACAGATTAGAATTCTTAAGAAAAATGATTAAAACAATTCAATTAATTTTCTATTTTGAAAAAAGTTACCTTTTGTTAGAATCTTTATTTTTGATCATTCCATGATTACTTTGCTTTTCAGTCATATTTCCAAATTTGATATCATTTATTGAACCGCTTTGAATTTCATACTTTATTATTGTTATTATTGCATGTTGTTAGAATGAAGTTCAATATCATAGAATGATCCAAAAAATTGAAATTTGATTGTGAATACAAGTGCTATTATGGTAATCCGTTAATGAAACTAACTGATGCCTATGGAATGTCTATAATAACCTATCTTTAGTACCATTTAATGGTCAATTCTTTATGCCTTTCTTTGACGCTACTTCCTTGAAAAGATATAGTGATATTGATAACGAAAGTTTCAATGGAGATTTGATACTATTTATGAGTCTTTGAACTTGAAAGTTATAGCCGATGAAGTTGAGATATGATGTGACAGAAAGATATTATTTTGTCCTTAATTCGGGAGTAAGGTGCGAATAGTGATAGAACAATTTTGTTGTGAGAGCTTTAAAGAAGAATATGAGTGTGAATGTATTCGACGCGATACAGAGATTTTTAAGTATTCGGGAGATCACAAAGGAGTTTACTATTTGATATTTGAAGGCTGTATTGCTAGTGCGCCTTTAGTATATTGTCCATATTGTGGTAAAAGGTTGATCACGGGGCCAGAGCCCTAGGACCTTAGGTCATTAAATTCTAATCTATTTTCCATCAAAAATTCTTATATTAATAAGTAATATCATGCACTCCCAAGAGAAAATGAAATTTTGGAGAGATACACTTTAGTTGGTGAGGAGCGACCGTAAACTAACTATTATAATAATATATTTTTGGGATTTATCAGTAATGACAGATATTGATGGTCGATAATTGACTTATTTTACGAGTTTAGGTAACATGCTATGTTTTAGGCATGTACGAAAATATTCAGACAATCAAAATCGTAGGATGCATGTTACTCAGTCCTTCTGTCCGATCTTTTGACTTGGTGCAAATTTTTTCAAGAAATATCAAAAGAAAAAATAGATTAAAGAAATAACTGAGCTTCAAGTTCAAAGTAATTTTTTATTCTTCCTTCAAAGGCTCTAGAATATTTAATCTTAAGAATTAAATCCATATAATTGAGGATGCTCCCAATTAGCACCTACAAGCCTATATTTCAAAGAATTCAGTTCCCTTGGTCACAGAAGAGCACTTGCCAAACCGAGTAAGATAACTAGATCCTTACTGAAATCATCTAAACTATTCAATTTATGAGATCGAACTTCCCCTAGCGACTTTTGTTTGCGATTTCGTTTCATATACAAAAATCTCAAAATACTTGGATAAAAAAGGATACCTTTAGCTGGAACATTCCTATAATGGATAAAATTAATAGTACCTTGAAAGAGGAAATAGAAATAGGGTAATTCAATTGGTAAAAGGCATTGATACCGAGCTCCTGGAGTAAATTAAATAGTTTTTGCAGAAGAAGATAGTGATTTTATATTTTGATTTTTATTATTGCATATACTTGCCACAATAAAAGTAAATTTATCCATCATTTAAGCATCTCATTTTGGTTAACTACCGATATTCGATATCATAACTCTTTCAAGAGTTGTTATTTTCATATGGTAAAAATTCCTATAGTTTTCAGTTGGTTGATTGATTAAAGTAGAACAGAATCTATGTTTAAGGATGGGATCCAGAAATTAGATTGGGACATTCGTTGTTTTTACTATCATTTCGTCATTACAATACCTCATACCTTGACATATTGCTTGTACATAATAGCTGATAGTATTACGCAGCGTAATAGATATAAACATGTTATGACATAGGATGATATGGATAAACAAAAAAAAATAATAGAATTACCTGTTACTGACATACAAAATTCAATTAGGAAAATCTCTCAGTATAGATCGGTTAGAAAGGAAACAGCATAGAATAACCTGAAGGAGATTAAACACGACAATATGCAAATATATAATAACAAAGATAATCAACACGTTTTAAATAATGATTTTATTATTGCATTTGATGAATTTAATGATATAAGGAGAAAGTTATTTGATATTCCTGAAATCGACGAATTTCTATTTTTTTCAGACAAGAAAAATATTTATATCCAAAATCAATCCCAAAAAAGAAGCAATTTTTTAAATCGTATTATAGCAAAAATATGTATTGATTACCATAAATCAAAAAAAAAGGACAACGAAGATATAATGCTGAAGAAAAAAACGATATTGATAGATGCTGGAAATGGAAATAATCTAGGTTGCATCTACCTCGAGTTAGTTAATCAAGCGATAAAGAAAGAAGTAGACTTGGATAACGTTCTTGATAAGATCACTATTGCGAGGGCATTTACATTTTATCAATTGGCTAATATATTAATTCATCAACTTCCTAAAATGACTAGAGAAATAGATAATCAGTTACAGATTATAATTGTAGACTTGTTTGATACATTGGTTTCCTCATCTTCTATTAGCAAAACAAAAGATTACAAAAGCAACGGCTATTCACCATCATGTAATGCTCTTCAAGAGAATATAAATATAGTAAACCAAATGATAGATGTTTTGATTAGTCTTTCAGTAAAATATTTTGTAATTCTGACTTGTGATGATTGTGAAAGTATTATGGATATTTCCATAGGATCTAAATTTAGTAATGCAGTCAAGATTAAGCATTTTTCTGATAAAAGCAAAAATGAAAAAAATACTTTTAAAATAGAATTATTAGCACACAATACCAGATCGAGAAATAACGTTATTATGAAACAATTAGCACCCCTAAGTTGATTACAGGCTTTCAATAAAAAAATTATACGACCTTATGTGTGATCTGACCGGTTGCTCTATCTGTCTGTTTGTCATAATTATAGAGGCCGAGAAAATCCAAAAAAATGTCCAATATCCCCAGCGAAAAAATACAAATGATAATTTTCTACTTTATTACACGGGTGATAATAACAATGAGCAATCTAAAGTATAGTATTGATTTAAGAGGAAAGCATAAACTGAATTCTATATCATCTATAATGAATATTTTTCTAACAAACTTTTCTTAGATTCTTCTTCATTTGTTGATTAGAAATTAGCAGAGGTCATAGAATAAGATATGGATATGAAAATCATTATGATTCGATTTAAATGAACACATTCAATAAGTCTCATAACTTTGGAATATTGAATACAAATGAGATAATAGTTATCTTGTTATAGATATGACGGAAATTTGATGATGAACTTTATTATCCTACAATACGAATTTATGATAGGATGCGAAATAAAACATCAGTATTATAGTATAAACTTTAATCACATTCTGATTCTTGATTGTATTATCAAATTGTTATGAATAAAATAATTTTATGAAATTGTAGAATAAGTTAAATTGCTTCTCCTTCTTAACACTGCATGAATGACGGATTAAGAAAATTATTATTCTGTTCAATGCTTTTCACAACTGTTACCATGATGGTTGGAACTTCATTTGTCCAAGGAAACATATTGTATGGGCAGGCAGTAGATTTGATACCAATTCAAACTGGGAATGCCACTTTAGATAATGGTCTCCCTGAATTTTATGATTGTATCGATGAAAAAATAGACTTAAGTAAGGGTGTTGAAGAAGATCCATACTTTGAAAAGGAACCAACAAAACATGAGGTTACCACATGTTATAATGAAGTGTTTTTAGATAATTCCGAAGTACAATCAAATGATAATTCCGAAGTACAATCAAATGATAATTCCGAAGTACAATCAAATGATAATTCCGAAGTACAATCAAATGATAATTCCGAGAATAACGATATTGAAAGATTCAATTCGCTATTTGGGGTTACTGGGTGAATATAAAAAGATGAATATCAACAGTTCTAGCAAAAAATTATTGAAAATATCTTGCATGGGACTTGTCCTGATTATAATTGCTCAGGTAACCATCGTAGATACGGCTAATGCGCTTACAAGATACTTTAATTGTACAACAAGAATGGCAAATGCTGATTCCACCTTTTCTATGGATGGCGCAGAAGCATGTTATGACCGAGTTTTTAAGGGCGCTTTGGACAACGACAGGTATGGTAACCCTTTAGCCAAGCCATAAGTAGATAAATATACATAATTAGACTAATTTTTTAGTTTCAGTATATCTGATTGTTTAATTTTCAGCCTTCAAGAAAAAAGAATAAAAAACATTAATTACTGCAGCACAAGTCAGAGGTTAGTCACTCCTACGAAGTGCATAATAATTATTTGACTGCTATAAGATCATACGTCCCATCTAAATATTGCTTACGTTATGCTGAACTATTGCTTGGTTAACATTTCCTTGACGCGCTGAGAGTATAGACAGAAAAGATAGTTACAAAGGATAATGTTATCAGATAGATAAAGTATAAAATGCAATATATCAGGACCTTCATTTTGTTTATATAATTTCTAACTCTCATATTGACTCTAACTCAATTCGACTGAAAATTTGAGGGTAATAGGTCAAAGCATTCGCCATTTAAAATAAAAATTGAATATTAAAATAATATTCAAGTATTCAAGATGTTTTCAATATATTTAAAATTTTATTAACACTTATAAGTTTGATAAATACTATAACATTAATTGAAACTTTTGAGGCTTTTGACCATCGACGACCACACCGACACTACAGGAGTAGTGACGGATTATTGCAATATGGAGGGAATCTATTGCAAGGAAATCAATGATGGTCAAAAGGGATTGTTTGAAATTCAAAAAGGACATTATGACCTCATTCTATTAGACATCGCAATGCCAGATTACACTGGCTTTGATTTACTAAAGCAATTAAAAAAACAAGGTGTGACGCATGAAAATATTCTAATATTAACCGCATTAGATTTGAAGATGGAAGATTTCAAAGATTATATAGAAGTGGGAGTGAAAGAAATCCTAAAAAAGCCCTTTGGACTGGACCACTTTGATGAGGTTATAAAAGGATATCTGAGAAAGGTTAGATACCCAGTTTATCAGTAGTTCAATTAATGAATTATTTGACAGGTAATCGTATTTTTTATTATGATGAATCAAATCAGGTATGTGTTGAGCAGACAGAGTTGCACTAACCCGTATTGTGCTCTAGATCCTATCATGGTCATTTTTAAATCCCGAATATCATTTGTTTGGTAACTAAGAAGCGTTTCACCATTTTGAATCTGAAAAGTTCTTGACCTCAAACGGACAATTAAGGGAGTACTAACAAAATTATCAAGGAGAAAAAAATAGCTCTTAGGTAAGTAGGTTGCGTATGGAAAGGGCATTTAAATTAAAACCAGTTTTCAATATGTCACTTTTGGTTAAAGCAAATTAAGTCAATAGCAAATACTTTATTGATAAAACCCTACAGAAAAAATATATAGTTTAAAGCGTTGATGGGTTGCTGCATTTATCACATTCTCAAAATCAAAATAACATATTCAATATTGTATGCGAGAAATTTCTGGTAATCACTTCTCTTAATGACCTCTGGACCAAAATTTGAACAAATATTTATCGAAATAATCTTAAACTTCGACTTTATTATCTCCAAAATGTTATAAAAATCAAACCGAATAACCGTCGAGTTATATACCTTAGTCTTTAAATGTATGCAGGTTCACGATGATACTTGAGGAATTTAACCTTGTAAGTCTACTTTTCGTATGGGGGTAAACTTAATAGAATATTTCATCTCGAGAGTAAACTGATCCTGTCAATAATTTTACCGTTATTAATTATCATATCTATATTTTTGGTGTTGCTGATATTCTCAATAGGGTTTGATGAGAGCACTACCATGTCAGCCTGTTTTCCCTCTTCTATTGTACCCGTAGAATTTACTATTTTTAAGGCTTCTGCACCGTTTCTTGTAGCAATTTGGATTATATCTGATGTTGGTATACCAGCATCTGTCAACAATTGCAATTCATGATGAAGACTTTTTCCAGGTACAAGATCAAAGTTAGGAATATCGGTGCCCGACAAAAGCTTCACACCATTGTCATGCATTTTTTTTGTTAATCCCAAGACTTTTGTCCATATGTTTTTAGCATATAACGGATTATCCTTTATCATCGACTCATATACACTCAATGTAGGATCGACAAAGACATTGTTTTCTACTAGATTTTTTATCATTTCAGTTATTTCTTTGCCGTTAATATTTACTAGTTCTAACCAACGGAAATGTTCAAACGGACCACCTCCTTCTTCCATAAATCTTTCTCTATTCTGCGGTGATAACATGTAGGGATTTACTGGAACTCCATGAGTTAGAAAATCAATGTTGTTATTGGCTGCATCATTCCAACTTGTTAAATAGAGATGTCCAATGACTCCCAGTCCAAGAGAGTGAGCTTTATCTATGGCCTCACTTGTCAACACGGGAGTTAGACCAACATATAATTTGATAAAATCGACACCTATATTTGCCTGATTGGTAATCTCTTCATGGATGTCTGATACTGAATTTACTTTCTTTTCTACAAAAGGTATTGAAATGACAGGAGAATTTAATAAGCTTCCAGCTGTAAATATTTGAGGTCCTATGATTCTCTCAAGGGATACATTATCCCTTAAACTCACAGATTGGTCAGTAGGTCCACCAGGATTCCTGATCGTTGTAATACCATAAGCTAAAAGCCTATGGAGCGTTTCTTCCGAATATGTCTGGTTGAAAGAATTTTTTAAGACCCCTGCCACATGAGCATGCATATCAAATAAGCCTGGAAGTAGATATTTTCCAGAAAGATCAATTAAAGTAGAATTTGGATACTTTTCATAAAAATAGAATTTAGTAATATTGCCTTTATAAGATAAATCCACAATTTCATTTTCTTTAATAATTATTGTACTGTTAGGTCTTATTTTGCCATCACTATCTATAAGGTTAATATTATATAGTATCAGAAAATTTGGAGCATAAGATACGTTAGGGTGTAATGGTTCTACCTCGTTGGATGATAATTGTAGTGCGGACGGATATGATTGTGTCCAATTCTTATTGGGTAATCCAATTGCTTCTTCCTTTGCAATATCAAAAAGATAGATGTAACTTCCTAATGTTAAAGTAATAATGATAATTAATGAATTCACTGATAACTTTTTGTTATAAATCATTAGATCATTTGCCATAATTAATAAATTAGCACCTCGGTAATTTTGAATAACTTCTGTGCCATAATGATATATTACATTATACTAAATTATATGACTATATGATGGTCGTTACTCCTAATTCTAATGTCAGTTGCATTCCTTGCATATATTTATCAAATATTTTAGGTTTCAAGTAATTACATATAGAGCGTTAATTGTAAATTTCAAAGGATTAAAGTCATTGCTTATTTCACTGACCATAAAGGCCGATTAAACAGGAAAAAATTCAATCATTTGAAATATTACAACAATGATACTTCTGACAACAAGATAATAGGAAAGCATTAAGATGTGATATATTTGTCCTTATCACTAGACTAGTTTCCATAGTCTTGTATGGACTCTAATAACAAGAATATCGAGGAATAATTCCTTAGAAGGACTGGATTTAAAGGGTATACTAATTAGGGGTAAAGTGGACTTGATAAAAGGGGCAGAAGCACAACAAATTAATCATAAAATACCTGTAAAGTACATAATTTCTGAAGCGTTTACTGATCGAGCGGTTGAAACTTACCTCTCTAGTGGCATTGACATAACCATAAAAATTCAAATTGACAAATTAGTTGCTGGAATCTAGCTGACTCCATGGCTGGCGGAGCCATAAGGAAGGGAAGATGGTCACGCCCACATGATACGAAATGATTTAATTCAAAATAAATCTTTTATCTATTATTGACTATTGGTTTTCATAGTCGTGGTAGTAGAATTGGAATTATCCGGACCGCTTGTAGTTGTCGTAGTGGTAGTAGTAGACTGAGAATCTGTATTATTTCCAGACGGTGAATTATTGCTATTATTAGAATTCCTATCGATCGAGTCGAATGTGTTCTCAATGTTATTATTTACTGCGCTGTTTATAGAATCTGTAAGACTCTGAGCATGGGCGACTTGCACTATAGATACCAAAAGAATGGGCAATAAGATCAAACCAAAGTTCATAGCGTCAAGTGTACATCATACTATAAATAGATTAGGTTGTGAGGCTCTGTGAAATCTCAGTCACATCCATGCTTAAATTAGCATTGTAAAAAGTCATCAGTTGGATTCTATGTAGTTGTCGCTGTGGTTGTGGTTCTTGGTGTGAAATAAGAATAGGAATAATTCCAATACGGTCGATTCGGGTACACCTGATTTTTTATTTGTGTTGTCCAGTATTTAATTTACAGTTTAATCCGTTCTGCAATCCAATCTATAGTATTACCTACAGCTGTCGTAACGGCTAATGAATTATCTGCAATAAATTTATAAAATCCATAAAATGGTGAATTTTCGTCTATTATATCAACCCTATTAGTATTACTACTCATAAAAAAGAATGGTCAGTTGATATTTTTAATATCTCGTATTAAGGTTCTGTAGGGTTGGGCAACCTGTTAGCCTTGGACAATATTTCTATGTTGAGAGAGTGATTAATATACTAATTTATATATCCTATTGATTCCTGAAAAGTCAAAGTTGGTAGTTTTCTAATCAAGGCTAATTGTATATCGAACTGCCTTTCTGCCATTTCCTTTAGCTCTTCTAATGTGTAACCAAGAATGATATCATATATACGATAAATTGAGCTTTAAGAGCTTCAATACTCTGAATCTATTAAAGACTAACAATTACCTATGAGAAGAGGTTTGGGTTTAACTTCTCATAGGTAAGACCATTTATACTATATTTAAATTCCTTTGAATATAGTATGATATTCAAATAATAACTTAAAATTTAAATTTTAATTCAACATTTTTCTGTTCGATTATAACATAAACAGCTATTAAGAAGTAGAACGTATGATATACTCTGTGTATTGTGTGGAGATTAATCCTTCCAATACTCTGAGGGTTATACAAAGTTCGAGACCCGCACCTAAAAACAAAACACCTCTCAAGATTACCTCCTTCACTAATTTATCAAGCGAAAAGGTATCTGATGGTCGATAGTATCCGTTATCCCATGCTTTTTCAAACATTACCCTTCCTTCTCTACAGCTAACCTCAATCGCAAAATGAATAATTAGCAAAGACGTTAGGAACAAATGAATATTTCATTCATAAATCATAATTCTAGTGTAAAAAATAACTATTCTATTTTGATGTAAGTTTAATAGGTTAATCTCGCTAAACACTATAAATGCAGAAAAATAGACCGTTTGGTGTTACAATAATTGCAATACTTGCTGTTATTGGAGGTATTGGATTACTATTAAGTGGATTTGCGGTAATGGCAGTAGTACCATTCGTTGGTATAGTCTTAGGGGTAATTCTCATTATAATTGGATTGGCTTATTTCGCAGTGGCTTATGGACTATGGAAAGGGCTAAACTGGGCTTGGACTATAACATTAATAGTATCTGCGATAGGAATTATAGTTGGTATTGGATCGATTATAGTGGGAAATACAGGAGCAATATTCCATGTAATAATTAATGGTATTGTCATTTATTATCTGTACAGACCTAATGTCAAAGCGTATTTTGGAAAATAAATACATCTATAATATTTTTTTCATAGAATATGTGACCCGCTTTTCGTTTACCACAAGACAGTATGAATTCTTTTAGCTTTATTACACTAATTATCTTTTTCTTAAATCCTGACTCGACGGAACTCTTGTGTAATTTCTTAACACCTTTGAAAATATCCTTACAATCTATATCTTGAGAATTTGATTTGAAATTCTGAATCCTCTTTTAAAAGTCATATGTTGATTAACCGATTAGTAACCCCCTATTTTTGAAGATAAGCAGTATTCTTAATTTGTCCTAATTATGAAATATCATAACCATTAATAAAAGAATCAAGGCAAAATGATTTCTATTTGGCAATTAATTTATGAATGTTTCTCGTATAGGATAGTACTTTTTATAAGAGTCTATAAGCTTTGGTGCAATCCGATATAAGTTTTGAAATTGTTGAACGGGTCTAAATACAAATCCCTATATTTACTAGTGATAAATGGTGAATCCATCTATGGATCCTGAACTTATCTTGACTGGTTTGGTTTAGAATCTTTTGATTAGATGGAATAGTCATTTTGATACGATAAAATTTCAGTACGATTGCTGCATATGTATATAATGTCGTCTATTTCTGTGGATACTGCAGTGAATTTGGACTGATTTCATGCAGCTTATTAGACATTTTATTCTGATTAATTGACGAATCTAGTCACCAGTTAATAAAAATGTAAGATACTATGTTATTTCATATCCTTCCTATTGGTTATTTCTGATGATATATAGCGTAATCATATAATACGCAGCGTAATAGATATAAACATGTTTTAGCATTTACCAATATGATAATAATCTTAAGCCTATCTTCTCTTTTGTATATTGGTTCAAATGACAAAATAGAATTCTATTCCCGTTTGCGTAAAATTATTTCATTAAGCATGGATCATTACCTGCATCACCAAAAACAAATTAATTTGATTAAATATATTCAAAATTTTTCTATTATCCTTATAAGTTTATGGTTGACTTGCTGATAATCATGAATGGTTGGCTATTTGATATTTATCATCTAAAGGATAGAATAATTTTATGGATAAAAAATAAAAATGGTAATGTAAAAAGACTAGAGTACGTATGGTCTCCTTCAATATATGTAGCGTCAGACCTAAAATCCGAATTAATAGACTTGGTAGGGAATAGTGAAATTTCTTCCTCAATCAAGGAATACCGATTTGAATACAAGTTTGAGTATCATTCTTCCGTTACTGTCGATCGGCATAAAAGGAATGAATCTCTGAGATTAACTTTGTCTGATTCACTACAGATATTAACCTTAGCAAGACGGATTGAAAAACTCTCTACTCGATTTGGACACTATCGACTATACAATGTAGATATATCGCCTGAACAGTTATTCTTATATGAAAAGGATCTCTATCCACTGGGGTTATACAATATAGAGAAAGCAACATCCGAAGATTCAGTTCTAACTAAAATATATCGGATAGTTAACGATAAGAACGACAATATTGACTCATTTGATTACATTATTCCAAATTTTAGATTTCTTTCATTTGAATTAATTTCGGAGAAAAAATCAATAAGAAATGATTTCAATGACCGGATTCTAAAGATAAAGATTATCTCTTTTGAAAAGGATAACATAATCAAGGAAGAGTTTTCGATATCTGAAGAAAATGAACTTGAAACGATATTGGAATTCGCTTATGAAATTAACCGAATAGATCCTGATATTATTTTAACTAAAGGTGGGGACCAAATTTTGTTTCCACATTTACTTCACAGAGCCAAAGCCAACAAGGTTGAAAATCAGTTGTTGGTAAATTTGAATCGTGAATCGAATCTAGAATATTTGCTAAAAAAAAATAAGTTGTTTCCAAATAAAAGTATCAGATCTAATAACTTATTCTCAACATCCTATATCTCTTACGGAAAAGTATATTTTAAACCACGACCATTTTTTTTATACGGACGAATTCACATCGACATTAACAATTCATTCATTTATAAGGATAATGGATTGGATGGATTAGCAGAATTATCCAGAGTTTGTAGAATTCCATTGCAACTAGCATCAAGATCTACTATAGGGAAATGTCTAAGCAGTTTATATTTTTATAATGCTCATAAAAAGGATGTATTGATACCCTGGAAGCCCATAACGTCGGAAATCTTCAAGTCATTTTCTGATTTATTACAGGCAGATAAAGGAGGATTTATTTTTGAGTCAAAACCTGGAGCATATGACAAAGTAGCAGAATTTGATTTTGTATCTCTTTATCCAAATATCATGCTAAAGAAAAATGTTTCTTCGGATACAATCAATTGTAAATGCTGTAAATCAGAAACAGATAACAAAGTTCCAGAACTTGAACATCTTTATCACTTGTGCAAAAAAAGGATGGGAATAGTGCCTTTATCTCTTAAAACAGTTCTAGATAGGCGGTTAGAATACAAAAAAAGAAAAAACGGATGTATATTTAAGAATGATGAGTATTTAAAAAACTGTTACGATAACAGACAAACTGCATTAAAATGGATCCTAGTTACCTCATTTGGATATCTTGGATTTAGCAACTCAAAGTTTGGTAGAATAGATGCCCACGTCACTGTATGCGCATTTGCTAGAGATATACTAATAAAAGCGTCTAAAATAGCAGAGAAACACGGATTTGATGTAATTCATGGTATTGTGGATTCTATCTGGATAAGCAAAGTCGATAGTACAGAACATTCATTATCTGTAGCCGATTCTACACATCGATATATTAACTTAAAGAAAGACATAGAGGAACATACAGGTTTTTCCATATCTTTCGAAGGAGTATACAAATGGATTGTTTTCGATTCATCTAAGATCAATCCTGGCTTACCCGCGCTAAATAGATATTTTGGCGTTTTTGAAGATGGGGCCATAAAGATGAGGGGAATTGAAACAAGAAGACATGATACTCCTCAACTCTTTGTTAATTTTCAAGAGGAGTTAATGAAGATAATGTCTAACTATAATAACATTTACGAAATTACGAAAAGCTTACCAATTTTAGAGAATATATATCAAAAATATATAAATTTGATATGTTCTAAAAAAATTTCATACACCGATCTGATATTTAGCAAGAGGATATCAAAAGAAAGTAATGAATATACAGATAGAAAGACAATTGAAAACTGCGTTTTAAAACGACTATCAGACAATGGGAAATCCTTGAATGCGGGAGAAGAAATTAAATACATAATTACGAATTTTTATAATGAGAATTTCTTGGAAAGGGCAATACCAATTGAATTAATTAATAAACACAATATTAGATACGATATGAAAAGGTACTTAGAATTATTGAAAGAAACTTATGACTCCATAACTAAAGTTTTCTATTCTCAAATTTCTTAAATTGATTAATAGGAGATTAATTTGATTTAATAAATAGTCATTCAAAATTATTACTACTAACAAGTAAACATATCTAAATATTTACGGATCGTCAATTAAAGAAGGTAACTGTTTTACAATTAATGAACTCTTGTCAACCCAACAGAAACCATTTAATAGATTGATACCCTAGATTCGAATCTTACAAAATCTCAACTCGGTTCAATTCATTTTTAGATTTTCCTTTTTTTGTATGTTAATCATAACTGTTTTTTTTTAAAGTATATTTTATATTAACTATAAATGCAACTCCAAAAAGCAAATATCCCACACTATATAATATGTCCACTTCGGTAACATTCTCTAGAAAATTAAAAAGATCGTTGGATCCAAATATTAGATCCGCAATAAAAAAGAAAAAAGCAGCTGCGGCTAGAAAAATCCAAAAATTATATTCCTTATCTATGGATATCGTTTTTCCCCTAAAATAAAACATTACAGCTCCAACCACAATAAACAAATCGAAAATCGGATATACAAATAATAATATAAAATCTATCGTGTCACCACCGAAAGTGTAAATTTCAAAAATAAATATCGAGATATAAAGGACATAAAACACAAAAAGTGAAAACGTTACCAATGTACTAATGATATATCCAAGTTCTATCTTGTATAATTTACTTATAAAGCCTAAAGCCAAAAAGAGGAACAGATACCCCAGTAAGTAAAAAACATCCGCTACAGAGGGATATGCTTCTATCCCCAAAAAACCATCATAATATCCATATAAGAATTCTGCAGTGAACCAACCAACAAAAGTTAGAAGAAAAAGTAATGTACTCTTGTCAATTTTATTGAGAGAACTAGTATTTTTAATGAAGTAAATCATGATTAAAGTGGTGTTAATGGCCGATGCCAAGATATTTGGAAGATTAAATTGGGGATAAAATCCGGAAAAGTATAAGACAATCGAAATTGTTTGAACAGTCGTAAAGAGGAAAATCAAAGATTTCGCAGATAATTTGCTAATCAACTTGGAATTTAGAAGCCGAATCAACAAGCATCACAGGATGTGTTATAGAAAGCCCATACATGTTTATATCGTTTTGTCAAAGTCTACCTAGCAATTCAAATTTTTTAATATAAAAATAATTTAGAATAAATTTCAAAAAAGAGTATAGAAATAATAATATAGCTTTGCTATAATCTTTTGTATCTTTTTGAACTTTTTCTTACTTGAATCCTGTATGTAGGTCTTTCATTGAATCGATTATTTTTCTTGACATCGCTTTGCTACTGTTTTATTTTCGGCTGCTTTTGAAACAAAATTAATTTTAGTATCATCTACGGGTTGAACCGTATTTTGTCAAAGATTTCTTTATCTATTAATTAGTCTTTGTGACATGGAAATATATTTACTTTAACTTTTTATTTTAATTAAAAAGACTTTATTCCAACGTATTAATTATCCTTTTTAGGGACTCATGGATGAGAAAAAAATGTTAGAACTAGTCAAAAACAGATGGTTGTTTCAGAATCGACGTCATTTCATTTTTTTTAACAAATTCTCGACTTGCTTATTGGTGAGATCTAAAATATATATGAGATGATATCTTTGTCAGGTTCATTTAAAAAACTAGTCATACTATTCATTTTTTGATGACCAATAAGTTTGTTTAGATTGTTTCCATTCTTTAAAATCAATTAAAATTTTCTTATGATCAAACCCAAAGCTTTCTTCTTCTATGGCTGCAAGATCTACCCATTTTATTGCTGCTGCGTCATCTCCTGCCATAGGCTCTTTATTAGTGCTCCTATCAGATATTCTTCCTACAAATACTGTCGACATTATATGACCTCGAGGGTCTCTAGAGGGATCTGAATATACTCCCAAAATATTCTCAATTTCAATATCTAAGGATGTCTCTTCTTTTACTTCCCGTATAGCCGCATCTTCTACCGTTTCGCCTTCGTTGACAAACCCACCTGGAAATACCATTTTTTCCTTGAATGGGTCCTTTTTTCTCTTGACTAGCAGTACTTGAGAATCCTTTTGAATTATGGTATCTACGGTAGGGATTGGATTCTTGTGTTGTTGTTTTCCTTCACTCATATAGGCCCTGATACAACAAACAACTTAAAGTTCATTGATCATGGAAGGAGTAGAAATTTTAAGGCGGTATTGTTAATCAGGAAAAATTGCAGGTACACCCCTTGGATTTGATGAAACACTGTCCTTATTTTCGAAATTAATCCTTTTAATAGATCAAACAAGAAAATGTAGAGAATTTATACTTTTAAACATGTAATTTTATTTACCGATCTGAAATTTATCTTAATAAGACAGGCTGAGCGTCTACGCGTATGCGGAACAAGGTATAGGGCTTTACTCGAAGGTCTTTCCCTTTATTGTAACGTGCCTGACGATGCAATTGATTCGCAGTAACATACAGATATCCATCAGTAGCAAGAGAAAGTGTATCGGGCCATAACAGCCTTGGATCATGTACCAGCGTCTCCCATTTTCCATCGTAAGGCTTAAGGCGAAGAATAGCATTATGTTCATAATTGGTTGCGTAAATATTTCCTCCAGAGTCAGATTCAAGACCGTCAGCGGCCCCTCCTTTGTCTCCATGATCACTTATGGTAGTAGCGACCTCCTGTTCAGACGTATCTCTGTTAGCAAGTGCATTGGTGGCAACACTAAATAAATTGCGACTGCCTAGTGGACAATAATAAAGGCGAGAGCCGTCGGCATTAATTGCGATGCCATCAGCACCCATATTGGCACCATGTTTCAATGATCCATCTTGTTGATACTCTATAAAAGGGATGCCTTCTACAATGGGAAGAAAGGCGTGGATATCTACAGGTTTAGTCGATGGATGATCATTAAGCCGTCGCCAACTCTCGCCGGATGCAAGGTCAACGACAATGATTCCACTTGGTCCGTTCTGAGCCGAATCTGTGATAAAGGCCATACCTTCGGTACCTCTTCGCAAATCAAAGCGGATGTCATTTAGGTAAGTAGTTGGTAACGTTATGGCTTGGGGAAAAACAATTTTCTTAATGACCTTGTTTTTGTTTAGGTCTACACACAGCAACTTTGGTCCTCCATATTCCGTAGGTTTAAATAATGGGCTTCCTGTATCAAGAATCCATAATCGGTCTGCAGGATCAACAACCACGGATTGAACAGACACTAAAGTTGAAGCAAGATCTTCTTGACTAGCCTGATTTATTGACTCATCAGGATAAGCGATCATATGACCATTGCGAATTTCTACAACACTGAATTTTACATCATCTCCCCATTTTGGAAAGTTAACAAAAACCCGTCCTTTATGCGATACTGTCACCCCAGTTGGCATGGCATCATTAAAGAACGCTATGGGCTCTAAATAACCAATAGGGCTTGTAGATGGCAACTCGTGTGCTGGCATATCTTTCGGACTTGCCCGCCGTCCAATATTATTTGACATATGATATTTTTATAAACATACCTCAAGTACTTAAGACGTTTAAATGGGCATTTACTCAGTATCAAATAAGATATCCCTATACTTTATCAGCTACCACCAATTAGGGGAAAAGGAATAATTTTAGAAATTTTATAGATTTGTTAGATATTATTTCATGGCAAGCTCTTCAACGAAGTTACTTCTCATTGAAGAGCTTGCTGCTCTTGGTTTCAACACTGGATAATGTGCTATTGATGCATGTTTGTACTAGTTGTGGATCTAGTAAATTTAGATGAATTATAAAGTATTTAACCATATACAAGAGTATTATACTCAAATTATCGCATCCTTTTGATATTTATTTAAAAAAATAACTATTATGGTTATTCACTTTATCTTAATTAATAATTGGGAGCTGGTATTAGCCAAATCCAGTTATTGAATTTGAGGAGCTATTTCTTTGTTTACTTTTTATAAATTAGTATACACAAAAATAATATCACAGCGCTTTTATGATAATTGCTGAAATTCTATGGCCTAGTCCAATTACATCCTCATAATCATACGAACCAACAATCTTACCTGAGAATAAAATGTATCTTTCAAGCTAAACGACATACCGGATTACTTTTCTTAAATTTATTATAATTTATCATTTTCTTATTTTCTTAAATTGTTTCACACAGATTTCCTCTAGTCCATTACGGATGTATTGAACTGCTATAGCCTACTCAAGTATTAAATAAATCCTTGCAATAATCAAAGAATCACATTTTTACCTAAAAATTAATCAAAATTAATTTTCATATGCCGTTCATACTTTCTATATTGGTTATACAGCCTTTAAGACACTTTCAGAGTGTTAGTATGTGATATTGAATTTTTAGAACATTGATAATTCCAAAGTAAAAAATAAGACTTGACTGAAGCAAAGATCATAAATATACTTTGAAAAATTAATCAATTTTTTGCAATCCTGGAGCCTTTATGGATGGATTCTCTTTGATTTGACTATGGTTTTATATTTACAAATTATATACTTAGGTCGCGGAGAATATATAATTAGTTAATTTTGTGGATTGTTGTAATCAAACTTCTGAGGCCGGTTTGATGATGCACTATGAGATCGAGTCTTCATCAACAGGGACAATTCTCGTTTCTGCGATTGCGTGGAATTGCGAATAATATCCAATAATTCACATTTTATACACATATTAACAATATCATAGTTCTAGTATAAATCTTTTACTTTCGAGGTATAAGAGGGTACCTGGATGTATTAGACAGGATAAAAAAAAGTCATTTTATCAATTTGCATGCAATTATATAAATAGATAAATCAATTAAATTTATGGCTAAAGTTAATAATCCTGACGACTACGGATCAGCAATTCGTAAGATCGAAGGTAAAATATTGGAGAAATTATTTACACTATCTAATCAGGAGACTCCATTGATAAGTGATAGTAAATTACGTGAGTTTGCAATAGATTCTATCGCCTCATCAAATTTTGATTTAGCAATTGAAAATCTAATAGTAGATGGTTTTGTTTCCCGGATAGGTAATAACGAATATCAAATTACATTAAATGGGATTGATGAGCATTCGAGAAGAAATAATGAGGATGTACTCTATTAGATTAGCACCCATGATTTGATGACTATCCTTTTGAAAAACCTAAAGAAATTACTGATCATTGTTAACTAATAGTCGAAACATACAAAGACTTTAGGATGGTTAACAAAATATAGAAACCTTGATGCTTTTCAAACCCTTATAACCAAGTGAAGCCTTACAAAGGTTAGGAATGTTTTCAATCTTGTTAACTTTCTTTGTAAACTATGCATTGACAGCAAATCATACACACACTGGCGACCTGTATAAGTAATAACTTACTGTGAGTTCGAATAATATCCATAATAAAGAAATTATAGCCCGTTCTATACGATATTGAATAAAATTAAAGCTTGTAGGAAAAAATGATTTGTTTTGACCGATTTACCTGCCGACCACTTTATCAAAGAGGTCTTCTCTAATGTGCCTCGTGATTATGCTTATCTAATTCTTCAACAGTATCAAAAGCAGCGCCACATCTACAATCAAATTTCTTCTTATTTTCTTCTGACATTGGAAAACAGTGGGTAACAAAGTATTTAATGATAACATGACTGCAAAAATTGCTATAATCTGACATTTTATTTATTTTAATGTATATTGCATTTTTAGTTTGATTTTCTGTTCCAGTGTGTCCAGGAGGATATCAGTCATTTGAACAGGCATCTAGACGATGGAAAAATCAATATTATCTTTCCATTTTCAAAGTAGTTTAGAACTAAAAAATAGGCCCCGAAGTAACTTTAATCTTCAAAATTTTATTACTGGTCTTAAATGGAGGAATTAAAGAGTAAAATAATTAAATGAATTCAATCTGAGATATCGCGAATAATTTTAAATGATAATTTTGTATATAGGAAATAATTCTTATATCTTTAATTGGTAGATAGAATTGCACAATGGATTCTCGTAAGTATCATATTTGCAGAAGCTGCGGTCACCTGAGGATTTCTCATAAATACATTTCAAATCAATCAAACGACCACCATTGTTACATATGTTCATGTAAAAATTTCTTTGGCTACGATAAAGATTAAGTATTTACTTTTCGTTCTTTTTGAAAATAATGCTTCGTTTCTTAACCAAGGAGGATCAAGCGGAGAAATGTATACCTTTACAATTAGGCTGAAATTACATGAAATAGACTGGATACAAGTTGGCCGGTATAAAGCAAATCGATATATAAAATCGGAATTAACGATTAAGCGAAACTGGGCCTTAGGTAGAACAATTTGTATGTTTAACTCAATATGTATTTTTTGGTACGATGCGAATTTATCATTAATACTAAGATGAGCAAGAATCTTTTATCTATATCAATCAAAAACAATTAATCATAAAGTAATGAAAATACTAAACTTGTATGATATGAAATTACCGCTAAGTGATTAGTCAAAATCAAACATATCACCGAAAAAGCCCTTTTTTACGTTTTCTTCTATAATAACAATCGTCATCGTGGTATATTCTTTCCCATGATAATATTGATGATAATGGTCGTCATCGTATTGATTCTGCATAGTGGTAACATTTTCCAGCCTCACTCAACGAGGCGAAACCCCACGACACCTGAGGCAGGAATCAATTTTAATCTCATTTTTGTTCCTCAATTTCATTTCTGATGTGCAATTTGAACATCTTAAACTCATTACAATATTATATTTAAAACTATTTATAATTTTGATACGTGAAATTAGAGGAGCTGAAGAGGAGCACTCTTATCCTGGAACAACTTGATTGTTTAATGTTATTTGTTTGTTAAATGTGATATATCCCATTTATCGGCCTGTTACTAGTTTGAAATGCAATTTTTTCGCCTTCATTTATTAAACATATTTTCTTTTAACTATGATTTTTTTATTAAATAATTCAAATGGACATCCAATAGGATTTGCATTAAACAGGATTATCCTCCAAACATGAGACTCTAATATTTCAAAACTTAAACTTTGTTGGATACGCTCTTATTCGATAGAACTAATCGTCCGAGAGTACTGGCCTTCTCATTAAAGCCTAAGTTGTCATATTTTTTATGTTTTGATTTCCTACTACAGTTCCGTTTAGAAAGATCAACAAAATTGATCTTGTTTGGTGCTCAGCAATATATGGGATATATCCGCTAAATGACTATGCAATAATTTTTTTTATTGGATCTACGCATTTATGTAATCATAAATAATATTCATAATGGCAAAGATCGCTGTAATCGTAGGCTCCGTAAGAAGTGAGAGACAGGGAATAAAAGTGGCAAGATGGATAGAGAAAAGCTTAGCACACAGGAATCATAGGGTATTTTTTATCGATCCTCTAGAATTGAATTTACCTCTATTAGATCAGATGTATAAGGAGATGTCTCATCCATCAGAAAAGCTCCGTTTTCTAAGAAATCAAATTAGTGAGGCAGACGGATATCTTCCCATTACTCCTGAATATAACAGAAGTACATCTAGTGCGATGAAAAATACATTAGATTATTTTTTAGAAGAATATTATTTTAAACCGTCTGCAATTGTTTCATATTCTCCAGGGGTTTTTGGTGGGATAAATGCGACTCAGCAGCTGAGACTTGTATTTGCTGAATTAGGTGCACCATCTATTCCATCTTCTTTTTCAATACCACGTGTGCACACAGTATTTAGCGATGACGGAAATTTATTGGATGAGTCATACAATAAAAGGGTTATGAGATTCTTTGAAGAATTTGAATGGTACATCGAAGCTCTAGGGAAGCAACGAAAAATAGGAGTTCCTTATTAGATAACAATATCAGCAATTATATCTAGCAGCTCTCATCTAGTTTCATCAAAGGAGAAATATTATTCGCGTATTTATTTACGGCTAGAGCTCGACTGTAAACCAAAAGCAATAACACTGATTTTTCTTTTGTACAACCTATAATATTTAATCGGTGCCAACCACAAGTTCATGTTTAAACGCTGATTAGCAGAGAATGATCCCAGATATACGCCGGGGACGCGTTAGTTCCTTACATCGCTTTATTTTTAGGATTAGCAGTAAAAAAATAGGATAAATTCTTACAGTATTTAGATGAAAAATTCTAATATTATTTACGATAATATACTTTAATATGAGAACACTATTAAAAATAGTTATTGTATTTTCAATTTTGAGTATATCTGCATTAATGACGACACTCAATAATAACGGAGTAACATTTGCCCTATGTGAGGGAACCGAAAATCCAAATTTGACTTGTCATCAGCAGTATAATAGCCACTCTAATACCGAAACTACTTCTACTAGTACAACTGAAGAGGAATCTGATCTTATGTTGTGTACGGATTTAAAATGTAATTTAGGTAAGGAATATCTATTAGATCCAAGAACTGATATAATGGATGATCCTTTGGACCTCTTAGATGATTAGACATCACAAAAATGGATAAAAACAACGTTAATATAAGAAAAAAATTAGTGACAAATCGTCATTTCTGCTAATCATTTGTACAAGCAGATAACTCGTCTCTAATAATTAAACATATTTTAACTTTATAAGATCCAACAAAAAGGCTCGTCTAGAATAGAATATCAAAACAACTAATGAACCTGCATTAATGTTGTGATAGGTACAGCATAATAGAATCTGTGTAGCAAATTTTTATATCTTCTGCTTAACTCTTTCGTACGTGAGCTAGGATTTACTTTATTATTCACTATGGTTAGAAATATATTCATTAAAATTGATTTCCAACTTTTTCGCCGCTTCTAACAGTTCTGAGACATCTTGCATGAATATTCCTTTAGAATAGATCGCTTTTGGATCGATTGAGACTATTTTCTGCAATAAAGCCTGTTTATCTTTTACCACCATAGACCGACTTTGAGGTAAAGTCGCAGGATTAATTTTGTCATAGAGGCCTAGTTTCTTGTTATGCTCGAGGTCATTAATCAAGTCTAGTTGTTGTTCAGATAAATTTAATCTAATAGATAGTATGAAACGTTTTTCTATACCTGATGTGGATATTATTTCAAAAAATTTTTCCTGAACGGACTGGAAATAAGCCTTGGCATAAAATTCCGACGTAACTATGGTTCTCCTTTCCTCGCTTATTATAAAATTAGACTCCCTTAACCATCGAATAATACTGTCAAAGATTAGCTCCTTGTTGTCGTCAGTCATTTTCATGAGTATGTTATGTGAATTATTTAATCTGATTGTTTTTGTGTCAATAGTCTTTTGGAATCATGTTGAAGTGACTCAAGTTAGCAAAGAAAATATTGTGATTCTTCTATTCAGTACGACTTAAATATCACAAGCTTGCAATTGGATTCCACGAAAAGAACAATTTGTAGTTCCTTATTAATTACAATTTCTATAATTTTGACAATAGGGTTATTCTGTTATTCATCACAAAATTTGATTGCATTCGCCAAAGCACAATAAAGTGATACACAGTATAGTGCAGTTCATTCAGGCGATAAGGGAGTTCATCCGGTAGACACCCAAGCAGTTGGAATTGCTGATTTCGCCTCAGCTGAAAACAGTATTAAGTATACTATTAATGCTACGGAAATTGAAGGCACTACTACATGCATATTCATTACGGAATAGAAGGCGAAAATGGCCCTATAACTGTCACTTTGTTTAAGTATGACAATCCTCAAAACCAAGTATTAGAGAGAGGGACAATCATGGCTGAGAATCTTACGGGACCTCTTCAAGGAATGCAAGTCTCGGATTTGATAGATGAATTTAATCAAGGCACTACTTATGCAAATATTCATACAGAGTAGAATCCGAATAGTGAAATCCAAGGACAGGTAGTTGACTTAGAATTACAAATGGATATTGAGAAACTATAACTAGATCAAACCCTATCTTTATTTAATTATTTTTATAAGTAGTCCGATTTTTATTTCTAGAAAATTCATTAACTATTAGGGTTCACTAATAGTCTAAAGTTTGAAAGTTAATTACAAATGATATATTAAAAGACAAATTTTGGTTTTCTTTCAGTTTTTTCTTTCTTGTCAAATGAAATCCAAAATTAAGCATTAATATTCACAACTTTTAAAAGACTATAGTACTAACACAAAGTTTGCCTCAAATATCTATTAAATATAATTTGACTTTTTGTTTACCCCCAAAAAGGATTAATAGAGATATATTGCTATAAGGAATATCAGGGCTGGTTTAACGTCTATTGTGATTTCTATTTGTTAATATTGCTGTGGCCCCAAATGTCTATATTAATTCTAAGGCAGTACAAGGTTGATAGGTATCTCAAGATATCGATGAACTAGGGCAGGAACATATAACTGGTTTTATCATATAGAAAAATCTATTCAAACTTTAATATATACATCAATAGCAAAATAAATTATGGTAAAAAGACTTGGTGTTATTTTTGCAGGACTATTAATAGTTCTATTGTTATCAAGTATTAATTATAATGCAAAAATCCAAGTATTAGCACAGCAAAATACTTCGGTTAACACAAACACTTCTGCGCCTCTGACGCCAAATGTGGTGTCAAATATTACAAAGCTTACAGGCGGAGTAAAGATAATGTCTCCAGATAAAGGAGATCTAGTTCCATTAAATTCAAACCAATCACTTGTTATTCACGGTATTTCAAAGGATAATGCAACATCAGATTGTGATGTTTCTGTTATCATAAATAATATAAAGCCATATCAGAATGTTCAACCCACAGGTGCTCAAGGAGCCAACGACTATTCTAACTGGCAATACACAGTATCAAGCAATTATACAAACATCAATGAAGGAAATAACAAGATAACCTCTAAAATCTTATGTTTAGGTGGTCCTCAAACATTACAAGCCTATTACTCGGTAAACATCACTGCTACTAACTTTACACAAGCACAGTTATCAAGCTATAACATGATGTTAGAATCTTCCAATTCGACAGCTAATGGTGGTAATATGAGTCAGGTTTCAGGTGGATTACAGCAACCTTTTGCACAAATTCAACAATTTAACCAAGATACAGGAAATGGTCCAATCTGTTGTAAAACAACTGCAAGCAGTTCTACCGGATCAGGAAGCGGTGGTTCTAGCAGCAGCAGCAACAGTAATGATGACGATGATGGCGACTCTACCTCTAGCAGCAGCAGCAGCAACAGTAATGATGACGATGATGGCGACTCTACCTCTAGCAGCAGCAGCAGCAACAGTAATGATGACGATGATGGCGACTCTACCTCTAGCAGCAGCAGCAGCAACAGTAATGATGACGATGATGGCGACTCTACCTCTAGCAGCAGCAGCAGCAACAGTAATGATGACGATGATGACGACTCTACCTCTAGCAGCTGGAGTGGCTTTAGCAGCAGCAACAGTAATGATGACGATGATGACGACTCTACCTCTAGCAGCTGGAGTGGCTTTAGCAGCAGCAACAGTAATGATGACGATGATGGCGACTCTACCTCTAGCAGCTGGAGTGGCTTTAGCAGCAGCAACAGTAATGATGACGATGATGGCGACTCTACCTCTAGCAGCAGCAGCAGCAACAGTAATGATGACGATGATGGAGTTGGCTTCTCAAATAGAATAGGTGATTCTGACTTTGGATATAATTTCGATGACCGCAATGATGACAGTTCGGGATCATCGAACTCTGGTGTAGAAGGAATTTTAGACAACGTAGAAGATACGATGAGATCCGTCGGTATCGATTTAAGCTTTAACTGAGAATCTCTTATTTTGATTTCAGTTAAGACTCATTTCTTTATCTTGCCTTAATGAATTAGACAAATATGCACCCCAACCAACTCTTAATTAATTTACAGTAGTTGTGATTTTCATCAAGGAAATGGCAAATTAACCTTCTCGCGGTTGAAAGATAGTTGACACTCTCTGGGATAGTTACAATGATTTTCAGAAATAAATTTTTGGGATTGTTGAGATCAGATTTAGTAACGCTGCACAGTCAACTGAATTATTCTTTCATCCATTCTCTGTTTTCAAGATAATCTATTAATTTGACCATTTGATCCATTCTAATTTTACCCCCTGCTTGGTTCATACATGATTCGTAAAGCATTAACAACAATTGGTCTTCGCTCGCCGAAATAATTTTATCTTTTTCAATACTATCAAAAAATCTATCCTCTTTACCCGTATGATCCTCAATAAATATGGCATATGTTTTCAAGAATCTTGCAATAGGCTCTATAAAATTTCTTTTTTGTTCTTCGTCCTGATAGGATTCATTGACTTTGGATTTCCAATTATTTATAGCCTTCCTAAGTATAATGGCTATTCTTCTTCCGAATTCATGTTCAATAAGGAATTTTCGTATATCTTCAGAAAATTCGCCCTTTTCTTTAGTTTCAGGAAAGTATGCTTTTTCTTCTTTTCCATGGTGAAAATGATCTACAAACTCCTCTATTACGACTGAAATAATCTCTATATCTTCTATAGGAACAAGCTTTGTTTCGTACAAGCTATTTGAGCACTTCAATGCAATATCTTTAATTCTTCTAATGGTAATATGATCCTTTTTAAGATCTTGAGTTGATTTCAATTATGACAAATAAGTATAGTATGATTGTCATTAAATAAATCCTTCATTTCGGTATGTAATTTCAATTGACAAAGATACCGAAAAGATTGAGCTCTATGATCCTAATAGAATTCTTTGGACATTAATGTTATTCAATTAGAGTGAAATTAGGTTAAATCTTGAAATATTCTAATCTTGTTACAATTAGACAGAGGACGAATAACTTGACAAAGATTTTTTGCAGAAATTATCCATAATTTTATAAACTAAGGTTCAATACTAAAGGATTTTTGTATGCTAATATTGTGCAATCTATTGATCTTATTACCCTCCATCAAAAAGGATTTTACAATAATCAGAATGTTCCACGGGTTGGCAGGGCCACTCCACTAATAATCTTGGAATCTTCCGAACATAAGAAACAGATTACCTTAGCCAATTCCTCGGCTTGTATCCAATTTGAAAAGTTTGACGTAGGCATTGCTGCCCTGTTGCTTTCGGTATCTAGTATTGTTGGAAGGACGCAATTGATATTTATTCTTAGACCCTTTACCTCCTCTGCCATGGATTCAACCAATCTTATTAATCCCGCTTTCGATGATGCATATGCGGAATCATTTCCATTTGCTTTTGCGCCAGTCGTGGAGGATACATGAACAATCTTTCCATACTGATTTATTTTCATAGATGACAAAACATGTTTACTTACAAGGAAAGCAGATTTTAGATTAATGGACATCATTTTATCCCATTCATCTTCACTCACTTCACTCACACTTTTGCCACCAAAATATCCACCAACTACATTTGCTAAAACGTGGATTTGACCAAATTTCTCAAGTATATTCGAGATTAGTTTTTTGACCTCGTCCTCACGAGTAATATCAACCTTCATGAATTCAATAAGTGTTTGACGAGTTACTTTTTGTTCCGCGTTTTCTCTATCAAGTATTTTTGCCTTTAATTGTTGCATCTCGTTTTCAGACCTAAATGTTATAATAACTGCCTTTGGAGAGAAATTCAGAAACGATTCTGATACTTTAGAGCCTAACGCACCCGTGCCACCAGTAATCAAGATAACCTGTTTATTAAAATCACGTTCCATGGTTAAGATTAAACCTAGTTACGAATTTACTTTTCTATCTCGTATTAGTATTAAATAATCCTACTGCGGGCATTGAAAATCAATCTAATTGAAATAATGGCTTTTATGAAAAATAACTACATGCATTAACCAGCCATTACTCGCAACCATACCAAAAATGTTGAATTAATTTACTTAAATCTGATGAATTTCTTGATCAAATGAATCCTGGCATGGACATATCATTTTTGAACAATTATGACAAACTGATAATGGAATTAGGTTGTGGCGATGGAAGATTGCTATACGGATTAGCAAATAAGGATATGAGATCAAATGCTTTTTATCTTGGAATCGAATTGGATGTTTCTCAATATAGGAAATGTTGTCTCCTACTATCTAGTAAAAAGGAAAATTTATTGTTTGTTAACTGCCCATTAGAAGATGCAATTAACGAATTACCCGATTATACGGTGGATGAAATCTTATCAATATTACCACATCCAAAATATATTGACCGTAAAAATGAGAAATATTGGAAACCAATATACCGAACCATACTATGCAAAATTAAGAGAAAAGGGCACCTGTTATTAGTGACTGAATTTACTGATGAGCTATTTTCACCAATTATAGATGATGAATATAAGAGTTGGAAAGAGTGGATTATATCTACATTTACCAGTTTAGGTTATTGTGTTGGCAATATAATTGATGGGGTACCCACTAATTACACATCGCAATTTCTTGATTTATTTAGTAACGATCAACAAAGAATCAAAATTCTAACTATATACTTCATTAAGAATTAAAATTAAACCTAATAGATCCAGTCTAGTTTAAAGAACAAATATTTTATAATTTTAAGTTGATATAAAATTTTAAGAAATTAACTGATTTTTATTCCTTCTTGATTTCATAGACAGGCCAATTACTATGATGCTTATCCCTATAGCTATAATGATAAGGCCATTAAATGTCCATTCGGGATTTGCATACATGAATGAAGAAGCAGGTCCAATCAATGAGTTACTCTGTAAGTGAAATAGAATACCCAAAATTACCAACACGAATCCAACTATAATTACCCATCTACCCGATTTATGATTTGGTTTCGTCATTATTTGTTAAATTCGTTATTTATTAAGGTCAGTATAAACTATGGTCTTTCTAACAAAGAAGAAAAGAAAATATGTTCTATTATTCTATAATAAAATGTAATTCAGATATTGTCTATTAGAAGGAACAGAATGGATATCATTGTATCATCCTGATGTCCAGAGACAAAGAAGTACAATATAAGCCCTCGATTGTTTGTTATTAGTATTTTTGCTAAAGAGATAAGATAGATAGGCTGGATTATTTGTAGTTTATCAAGATATCCAAATTAATTTAACTAGATCTAAAGCCTGAACCAAGCAATTCAATCTCTTTAAATATTTGATCTTCCAACAGAACATATTGACTGATAGTAACAAAGACCGTGTTTATACTACAATAATTCAATGGTTAAAGGATTATGGTTATTCTATAAAGGAGGAGAAACTGAAAACAAGTACTACAGAGTATTACGCAAAGGTATTTCCGCCAAATCAAGATATAAAATTTTTTGAAATATTTTCAGACGCTGATCTTAAAGATGGATTCTTGCTTCGTATGAGTGTAGCGTTTAACCCAAAAGATAGAAGTGACTTTGAACACCTCAAGGAGGAGGTTCAAAATGATCTTTTTATCCGGCTGCATAAGATACTCTCACCAATTAGACTACTCTGCAAAATTGAAAATTCCGTGATTAGCGTGGAAAAGTATTTGTTTATTGATGTGAATTCGATAGAATGTAAACAATATTTATGGGACAGTGTAATCGAGATGTCAAACGCAATGTATCTAATTGAGCTTGCATTTTATGAATTCATAGCAGATCTATTTCCAAAAAGGAATTAGTAATCAATAAAGTCGGCTGATTCTCAAAGGGATTAAGAATTACTATTTTATAAAATGATTTTATCATTGTGACTCATTGTCTATCTTCTATAGATTTGTCGGTGCTTTAACCTGTGTTAGTAATGGATAGGTTTGTATAACTTTTTAGCAAATGCTGGTAGTGCCTTACAGTTTGGTTGAGAGATACTTTATTATGGAAACTTGAGCATTATAATATATTAAAAGAGCATACAAAAATTTATCCTCCAGCATGGATATATTATAGAGCAGTCGGTATCCAATATTTTATAGTATTATCCTCTGATTTCGGGAGTATCAAATGAAATAATGCACCGTAAATGGTTGCTACGATGGTCTCGTTATCAAATTCCATAGCACAATGTTTACAATGATAAATTTCCATAGATTCTCCTTTTGTCCGCTGTATTATTAGTATCGTATTGAAGGCGTTTCTGTCTCGGGTTACAACATATTCTTTAACTGAATTCTTTATTAGTATATCCTAATTTCATTTTTGATTAAATCTATATTATTTAGATTCTCGTCTAATTCTACTCCTTTAGATGAGCTGAGGTTAAAACTACCTTTACCTTGGTAATTTCCGTTTTTAGTATTTTCTGGATATATAGTATTGAGATAGTCTGTGGTATTATTATTTGGAAAAAAAGCTCACTCCATATTTCTTAGAAGGGTGAATTTGATATCCATATTTTCCATGTTTATGTAAATACCCAATAGAAGAAATATTTAGATCTTTAATTAAGAAGGTTTGGAACGTAATTATTTATGACTACAGAATACATCTTGACCCAAAAGTAACAAATTATGGAAACGATCGACTAATAAGCCAATTCTGATTCTAACCACTTGTAATTAATATTAGGTGTTTTTTGTACCATTCCTATCTAATAACTGAAATAATTTTCTAGAATCATTCAAACACTTGTTTCAAAGTCATTTAAATGAAATTGGAATTCCTTTCGTGTGAGAATAGTGTATAGTATTATTAAGTGATATTTTAATATGAAATATTAAGGACAAATATATTTATATTCTTAATGAAACTAAAACCACTTTTTTTAGTGGCTGAGATGATGCTGGTTGCAACTTTAGTTAATATTGAAGTGTATAATCAAAATATAATTGGTCAACAAGTTCCTGATGATACTGCTCCAATGTCTAACAACGTCACAATTTCTCCAAACGAGAAAATCCAAGTATCGATTGTATCCGAAGCGACATTTCTAACTGATACCGCGTATTATCCGAATCCTGTGGAGGTGAATGTAGATCAAACAGTTCTGTGGACAAATGAAGACTTTTCTTTTCATACTGTTACCTCGGGTGATGTGAGCGATACAAATTCAGTCCGTCTATTTGACTCTGGATTGGCTGGTCCAGGAGCACTGTCAAGTACCGGTAAAACTTATGAATATACATTCAAATCCGCAGGAGAATATCCATACTACTGCATACTTCATCCGGGAATGGTGGGGAAAGTAATTGTTACAGAATAAAAATGAATATTCCTAATTTTACTCTGAATTTTTATCCACCATACTGCATTTTTACATGTTCGAATTTATTTTTGGTCGATATTCTTCCCTATTTAGATGAAATTCAAAATTATATTTAGATAAAAATATTGTGGACTATTCGATGAATTCAAATTGTCAATAATATAAGTAGATCATTAGTCCACTACGCAAAAGAAAAAAACAAAAGCTTTCCAAGGAAAGTATACTAAGTTTATTATCGGCTCTATATGTGATTTGAAAAATCAGAATCTTTGTTGGTGTTATTTGAGACGATATTCTAAAATAATTGTCTAATTATATGACAAATTATATGACAATTCCATGGACAACCTGAATTCGTCTCCTCCTGGTTATCATTCAGTAAATCCGTATTTAGCAATCGGAGATGTACGGGAATTTGTAGAGTTTTTAAAAATTGTTTTTAATGCAGTTCTTATCAAGCAGATTAAAGAAGACAATGGGGTGTATGCTGAAGTTAGAATAGGCGATACTTGTATTATGATAGAGGAAGACCATCAAAAAAGCCATTTAGATTCACCTTCATTATGGGTGTATGTTAGGGATGTCGATTCTGCTTACGAGAAAGCCTTAAAAGTTGGTTGTAAATCAATTGAACCGCCTACGCGCAAATACTCAGTAGACAAAGTGGCTAAAGTAGCGGACCCTTTTGGAATCATGTGGTTTTTAGCAACATTTAACGACAAGCTCTGAAAGATGTAAACTATCACTGATCAGAGACGCCTTAGATTCCGTCACCTGATTAAACAAAAATGCTATCCGGAATTGATCTTGGAGCTAATCTGATATCTGATTCGGCTTTTTAACCACATTATGAGGATGACGGTACTCTGAGAAAATGTAGAGGACTATGAATAAATTTCTTCAGAACATTCACCCCATATTTATTTACAATCTTTTCTCTATTAATTGCATTCTATACTTGAAATTCAAATTTCGCTAGCAGAAACATGTTGCTATAGTGGTTTGTTTAACCGATGATGGGATTATCACTTATCATTAGTCTTTCTGAATGTTGTTTTTTCTCGAGGGAGATGTCTTTGTCATACATCCTTTCTATTGCCCCGGTATTATAATTAACCAGATAATGAATAATGTAATTTAGACTATTCCTTAAAAATTTTATAGTTTACACTAAAAAGCACAATTTATTTAATTAAATATCATTGTGAGTACATAGAAAAGTAAATTTTATATCGCGGGATTCTAATTCTACACTTGTGGTTAGATCATCAATTTTTCGACCTGAGGATAAGAACGGTGATCTAAACAATACGAATGGGTTATCAGCTGCCCGGTTGCCCACGAAATTCACCTTAATGGGTTTCGAATTTTATAATAGAATAAAGTTATTTCCCTGGTGGCTACAGTATCAAAAAGGTCAAACCACAGAATCTATCCTTAAAAATAATATCATAGGTTTGGGAAGATCCTTAGGCTTAGACGATAAATGGGTAAAAAATATACTACGCTACACCATATTCGAATTTTCAAAGAAAGGATTGGGCACCAATTATTATGGTTATCATAATATACAACACGAACTAGAATCAGTTTACTTTACGCTATTATCAATATCTGGTATTAACAACGGAGAAGATTTCAAAATCTCTCAGAAAGAATCTGCTTATTTATTTATAGCCGCGCTATTTCACGATTATGATCCTCTTAAGGAATTTGATAAACCTAACGAGGATTGCGTAGAATTTTTCATCAGAAATGATCCTAAGATCAGAGAATTTATCACAAACGCGGATCTCAATATTGATTTGGTTATGACGTTGATCCACAGGACAGCATATCCATTCAAGGGAGAAATTGCGCAATATGCTGCCATGAAGATTAATGAATTATTCGATGCGGCTGGAATTTCAAAGACCGATTTAAAGACAAGGGACCGTTTTTGGAATTTAGGCTGGTTTCTGTCAGTATCTGAGCGTATTGCCGGATATGCATTAGGAAATTATGAACACGCAAGAGATATGGCTAGACGTAATGCTCATGCACTGGGATGGCATCCTTCTGTTATTAACAAAAATTCTGTGAAATATTTTGATTACTTGATGGTAGAAGAAAAAGAGATGTTCGATTTTATTATGCCGAGGATACCATCTGAATTTAGAAAAAATTTCTATGATAACGTTGCCTATTTTAGAGAATCTTGGAATAAGGAAGTAGGATTAAGAGATTCCAAGAGAGGTACGAAAATGATTTTTGTTACTGAGAGACTAGATAACAAAATAAACGAAAATACCTTAAAGGCCATTTTAGACATTAATAGCCGAGTATCTACTTTGATGCAACAAAGTGAGGATTATTTCAGAAAAACATTTTTTGATGAATCATCTATCTTGATAACACTGAGGCTGAACACCAGCGATGGTGATGTAATAGGCTATGCAAAAGGCGGTCCGTTAGAAAACTATGAATTGCGTCCAGGTACTGTAGATGTGAATAAAGGATTGGCTAACACTGCATATCTAGAAGGGGTTAGCATTCTTGAGGGTTATTGGGGAGGTACCGGTGGTCATTACTTACGCATAAAATTTTTGAGTGAAGCAATTAAGAATGCTTATAGTTACGTTACTGGTTATGCTCATAGAGATGTAATAATGCAGCGCAAGAAGAAAAGCGAAATTATTGAAATTATACAAAAATACGATCCAGATAAACTAGATTATTATAGAATTGACCTTAACAATTCAATTTATCAAAGCATAGTTACTGATGCTTATGATATTATTTGTTAGTAAAATAACGAAGGTTCTTTTAACGCATTATTTTGAATCTTTAAAAAGTCCTTAGTGTTAAAATTCTAATACGTTTTAAACATTTATACATATCCTAACTTAGATTTTATTCAATTTGAACTTACTATAAATACCTCACAGTAGAAAATAGAGAATATATGTATCATAGATGAATAGAACTACTTTAATTAAGGAGTAGTTTTTAAAGTAAATATCATTCGACCGCAATAGCGTTGACTGTTAGACATGGAAGAGGAATATGGATAATGGAATATTTTTTAGATTATTACAAAAACCTCTTTTTAATAGTTATTTAACAAATTGATTATAATGTTCTCTTGTAAATTATCAAATGGGTTTTAACATGGTCATTTAGATTTATTTTCTCCGATCGATTCATCATTTTTATTATAAATATTGGGATTTAAGCAAAATATTGTAAAGAATTTGTAAATAAAGCCAATATGAACCAATCTTCATCAAAAGATTTATTAGAAACAGTTTTGGAAATACTATTGGTATGTCAGAACGATGTGGTGTTAAAGATAAATGGTATTCGATGGGAGTAGTATTATATAAAAAGAAATCATATAAGGAAGCTATCAAATGTTTTGATAGGTCCCTCGAACTATCTTCATTGAGAGGCTTTCATTCTTGGTATATGAAGGGAAATTCTTTATATCAATTGAACGAATTTAAGGAAGCTATCAAATGTTTTGATAAATCACTGTCGTAATAATATTGTGTTGATGGGTATGATCCAAAAAAAAGAAATTTAAGGATTTTACTAATGGAATTTTCCCACCCCATGTTTGAGTTCGTTAGAGCGTTGCGTACTAGAGATCTACAGCATTTCTCCAAAAGTAAAATAGATTCGCAAAGAGGTGTGAACTGATAGACTCTGATACTACTTTAACAAAATTCATAGTCATTAACGGATTAGGTTGCCAGGTGTAAGCGTTTATCTATATCGAATACAAAATGATTAGATTTTATTTTGAAAGGACCAGTTCCGGCTAAGATACAAGTATAAGACTCAATTTTAGTCCATTTTGTAGATTTTTGGCAAAATATTTCATCTATTGCTAAAAGAAATTGAAACATTACTATTATGAAATTAGGATCACTTTGTAATAGTCAGTTTAATAAAATCTGAAACACCAGTAAATAGTTTAAGCTTTGATAGATAGAAACTGTTCTTTTGTCAAACTAAGAACGATAATCAATTGTGACACTGGTTTCATTGCTGATAGGAAAAGACAGCCTTGACCGTTGATTTGGATTTTTCTAACTTTAGTAAAATAAAATGCTAATTTGCAAAAGTAGAGCGACTGATAACCCCGACATTGATTCTGCAACCCATCGGAGAAAATGAAAATAGCTTCTGAAATATGGTGTGGCATATCTATCTTGTTGGTCCCCTTAGGAGTATCAAATGATTAGTATATGTATGTGTCTCATTCAAGATTTACTTTCTCCTATGGGCTTTTATAACTTGATTGGCTTTCTTTTCTCCTGCTCTAATCGATTCCTTAATGGTATCAGGTGAGAAATCGGCATTTTCAAATATATGAGGATGCTTTTCTTCGCGGGAAATATAGTAGATATCTTTTATTTCAGCTCCATGATCCTGATTATATTTTTTATATTTTCGACGAATTTTACTCAAAATGGCCGCATCTAATTTCAATCTGTCTGTATTATTCTCAATAATTTGATAAAGATCCTTTATGAAATCTAAATATCGTGTTATTACTTCTGACATTTTTATATTATGTTCCGTTTTGTCTGAAAAAATAATGTCTCTGGCTCTATGGTGAACTTCAGCGAGGTTGCTCGGCAATGAATCTACCTCTTTTGGATAATTTTCTACTAGGAATATTTTCTTATCCCTGATCGGTGATGCCTCCAGAACTTCCCTAAGTGGGGTGTTACTTAAAAGACCGCCGTCCCACGCATAAACTCCTCTGTCAACTTCTATCCATGGAAAATTATAAAGTGGATAAGCAGAAGTTGCTAAAATGTGCTTCGGTGAGATCTGTTGCTTGAAGCTGTCAAATATGAGAGCTCTGGAATCCAAAACACTGACTGCAGTCAATATTAATCGAGGAATATCTTTTCTTTCTGGCTTTAACTTGTCATAATCAATATATCTGTCCAGTGTTTTGAGTAAAGGCCGATGATCATACAAATAAGTCCATTTCATTGGTGTGAAGTATTCAGGATCAGATACTGCATATTCAGGAAACCATCTAGGTTTGAAGAATTTCACATTTCCGAAAACAGCAGAGCTAAGGAATGAGTTAAGCTGTTTACTTTTTATCTGTTGTTCCTCCCTCAGCTTTAAAAATGTACTAGCCGAGTCAATGTGAGGAAGTGGATATCCAAAATTTTCGTAATATTGGTTTATTATTTCTGAGCTCAAAGCACTGTAAGATTTCTCATTGCTAACAAAACTTTCAGAAAGCTCGAGCCAAAACTCTTCTAATTTTTCATCGGTCCGCTCTTTATTTCGACTGCCTGCTATTATGGCTGCATTGATTCCTCCTATTGAAGTCCCTGCAATTACGTTTAAGTTGAGTTGATTTTTTACTAGCGCTTTGTATACTCCGCACCCAAATGCTCCTAACGATCCACCGCCTTGAAGTATCAACACGTTCTCTAAACTTGTCTTGTCTTCTTCCAACAATTCCAACTATATTAGAACCGTAATTCTAAAAAGCTTTGATATTTAAAATTGAAGTACATCGAAGTATTTCGAAACATTAAACTGGGAAACTGGGAATTGTTCCTATTCACCCCATATTGACTCTACAGTATCAGTGCAGCATGAAAAAATATAAACGATAAAAGACTTTATTTATTGTGGATTCCATTAAATATGATAAATTTGTTTGCCATTCAAATGCACACTTTGTTCATTCAATCATTAATCACAACAAGAGATAATTGAAAAATTAATTTCATTGCTTATTTTGATGACCTAGGTGACATTAGTGTATCTAATTCTCAATCTTGATAAATGAATAACACTATAAATGCATTATAAACAAGGTTTTCATTATGCATTCTTGCAAACGCATGAACATAGTCTTAGTATTAATGACCGCTATATCTACCACCTTGATAATTGGTTTATCCTTGCCAAACCAAGTTATAGGTCAGATGAATGGTACACAACAACAGAACCAGACGGATTATACTGGTTTTCATTCAAATGTTGAACAAATCATTGGTCATATAGAGAAGGCAGAAGAAAACAAAATTTCTAATAATGACACATTAACTTTAGGTCACGCACTTCACCCTATTCAAGAGGTATTGACGCTTATTACTATCCCATTATCTACAACAGATAACAACCTAAATGATACATATTTTAGGGATTTATATCATTTGCCTGCTTTAGCTTCTCCTGGTAATAGTACACTTGACGAATTTAATAATAAAACCAAATATTCAATTGAATTGTCTAATAAAGTAATAACCACAGTAATACCTGCCACAGTCTTAGGAACTACCGAGCACAATGTTAGTGTAATAAAAAATCTACTAACCATCTCTGGTTCAGAATATAAGGAAGGAGTTGCAGGAGGTAATATAATATTGGAATTGGAATATCAGGATGGTTCTGCTTTTATTGATAGAGCATTTACTTTGTTTAATAATACACAAAATATCTCAAATGAAACTCAGATAATTACGGTACTATTATCTCATTTTGCAAATTTGACAGATTCAGTCCAAAACCTACATGATCCCTCCATTATTGATCAAATAATTCAGGAAATTAACATGGGATTAAGCCCAAAGGACAACTCCACGACTTCAATTGACAGCCCAACTCAAACTACTCAGGACTATATAGCTACTATTAGAGGGTTACTAAATGAAGTAATTACAGCATATGAATCAAATGATAAAACAAAGGCCAAAGAATTAGCAACTACCGCATACTTAGATAATTTTGAGTACATCAGAAGCACCAATTGGGAAAGAATTATCTGATAGGGGTGAAGCTCTACTTAGGGAAAAGCTTCGTGTACAAATAGACGGGAATGCATCAATAGAAGAATTAAAAGAGAGTATTGCTGAAATTAATAAGGTGCTAGATGATGCTGCTACCTTCTTAGGATCAAATCCCCAATAATTTTTTCTAGTAAGATAACATCAGCTAATTTAGTCCATCATACTGCTCTTGTTTTTGTATACTCTGAAGGGAAAATCAAATCATTCACTTTCAATCATGTTTGATATCAAGTAATTAGAATTGTTTGATGAATAGAATAAATCGAAAAAAGTACTATTGACCTTACTAACTCGAATGTAACAAGATTATTGATAAAAATATTATTTAGGTATAAGCGAAACAAATATTAGCAGATTATCTTGGTCATCACTGATCGTATGAATCAGCATATTTCTATTCAATTCCATGGTATCGGAATATTATTTCTATTCTCAACTATCTTTATCATTGTCGTATGCATCTTTTCGTTGATGATCCAACATGTTATTGCTCAGCCATATAACAATGAAAGCCAGGAATCTGATTATTTACAAGAACCTCCAATAAACCTCACTGACAAGTCTACAATACTTGTCCTTTTTGCCAGTTTGATCAAAGACAAGATATCTAATATAGTTGATGTTCTTGAAATCTCAAGTAAAGACGAATCCCTTATGGACGTACCTTTTATAGAGAATGTTACTGACGAATACAACGGTATTTCATCGAGCTTAGACTTGGACAAAAGAAATCTAGGTAAAGATATCCTCCAACGAAACAAAGATCTTGCAAGTATTTTCTTTGTTCTGCCTAATGGAGATATCTATATGGGAGAACCATTTAGTGACCAAGAGCAACTTCCAAGAATTAACTTTGCAGATCGAGAATGGTATAAAGGAGTTCTCAAAAGTAATCAAACCTATATTAGTTCAATTTTTATATCTTCTTCGATAAATGCCCCAGCATTAGCCATTGCGGTCCCTATTTACTCATCGATAAGCGAGCTTGGTAATCAAACACTTTCAAGCACTCTAAACGGATACTGGGTCGGGATAATAGATTTACACTCTCTGCAAGACATTTTTGAAAGTCTATCTCTTCAGACTAAAGATCAATTCGTTTTGATTGATCATAATGGAACTGAGCTTTTAGATACCAAGAAATATAATTTAAAACTACTTAATGTTACAAGTTTTAAAAAGGAACCTAATTCACGCTCTCTTAGTGAAATGACTCAGCAAGTTAATCTCGAGACATTTGAGCATTTTGATACCATCAAAGGGGTGTTAAGCGATCCTAAAACCCCTTATAATAGTGCAAATCTGGATGATAGAATGTGGATGATTTGGGATTCAATTAAAATTAAGAATTCCGTTTGGTATGTAGTATTAATAACAAGAATTTGAATCTTGGAACTTGTTTTACCTAACCTTGGAATGGATTCAAAAATCGTTGGATAATCAAATAGCCATTCTTATGATATGAAAAGCAAATAAATAAAAAAATCAAACTATGCAATTGAAATTTTCACTCTGGGTGACATCCAAATTCGCTTAGATGCCGATAAATTTTGTAGTTGAGCATCTTGTATTGTATTAAACAGAGTAGTACTTGTGACTGGAGGAATAATTATAATCAACTATATTTTGAATTTACGAATCATTATAGATTATGGTACTTCTACATTCTGTTTCCTTTACGCCGTCTTCCTCTTGAATGATTTTCTTTATCCCACTAGTCATAAATTGCTGAGTATTATCACTAATTGCTGCACTCTCGGACGTGGAAATGCCACTATTGGGTAAAATGCCGAATTTAGGCATAGAGTTCATTGTAGCACCAATATTATTTTCAGTAATATTGCTTAATATTTGCTCAAGAATCGCAAAGCTGACTATGCCCTTTACTATCATCTTGTCGACTTGTGTATTTAGATCACCTAATGTTTGAATGTCTGTCACATTAATACCATAGTAGTCTATTATGCGTTCTATATCAACACTTGAACCGCTGAATGTAATTGGAACAAACGAGTTTGATTTGCCTATGGCGTCTATCTGCATCTTTAACAATTCCCGTTCCCTGATGGATACTAGATGTTGATACTTTTGATAAGCTACATCTAAAAACTCATAGCATTTACCGTTTAAATTAATATTCACATTCTTTTGAGGATAGTAATTGTATGCAGCGAAAAATAAGAGAATTCCACATATGAGACCTATGATTATTCCAGGTATAATGATAGATTGTAAATTTCTCAGCTCCTTGTCTACCCCTTTAGTCTCAAATCAATTACCGAAATAATCTTACTTAAATTTTATATTGGGATATCATTTCATCTTATTTGATGGTATTCTTCATAAACAATGAGTAATATACATCTTGTAAACTCCTCAACACCGCTGAAATAAATTGAACTTGATTGAAACAATCAACTCTTTAATGAATAGTGCAGATGAACAGTCATACTTGCAGGTGGACAGAAGCACCGCTTTAAATAAAATAGTAGTGGCGGTTAGTGCAGTGTAAAGTAAAGTGGGTTTTCTAACGGAAGTTATTTGACAAAAAATTATAATTATTTTAATAAATCGGCTTTAGACTACCTTTTTATGAAGACATTTCTTCCATATCGTGGGATATTATATCAACCACAGATGGATGACCAGTTTTTGGTCTATTTTAAGTAAAAATATCAATTCAAAAAACCCCTCATCCAATTTTAAGGATAATCAGATACACCAGGGCGATAGGTGATCAGATAAAAGCTTTTCTTATATCTTGTGGAATGTTTTTACATTCTTTTTTACTAATTCACCAAACTTGTCAATAGGTATTGTTTTTATTGGATCCATTATGAAATACTTTTTTGATTCCGCCTTTCCACTTTTATCCTTTTTATATAGTGTGTCTAATCTGAGTAAATGTTCTTTTATTTCTTTTGCGAGTTCCAAGTTGCATACTTTACTATTGCTAATTGCAAGAAGTGATGCCTGAAGCATTTCTGTCAGATGATCCTTTCCTTTCTCTTCATGAAAATGTGGATTCCTTGTTTCTATCTGAAATATTTCCATTCCTTTTTCAACGATATCCGGCGAATCTGTAGGGAGCAATCCTCCAAATTTTTCTAAGATATTGATAAATTCATATGGTTCGATTGAGTACCCGCTTGAATAATTTAAATTTTCTGCTAATGACATAGATAGGGCATGCTCCCCAGAATTTCCCGTTTTTATAATATCTGTTTCAAATCCCGTAATATAAGACAACAAGGCGTTTAGATATTTGTTAGTCACCTCTGAGGTTCGTCCCCATTTAGGGAATTTCAATATATTGTTCCTTATTTTGGGTTTGTAAAGCCACGAGATCCTAATATTGCTATAAGGGGTAGAAGCCATCCCAAATCCAACTGCGTAGATCTTGCAATATTCGTTTACTGCCCCTGGAAAGTAATTGTCACTATCGATAAAACCGACATACTTTTTATTATGCATTTTAGCCATTAGAATGCCAATTATCATTCCTTCAGCTTTCCCATCACGGATCTGTTTTTTTGAATCTAGAATTGATGTATATTTTATTTCTTCAAATATTTTTGCAAGATCAGGGTCTCCTTGATGTATTATTATTATTTTCTTATCTGCAAATTGAGAATATTGCTTGATCATTTCCACCTCCATTGAAAACCTGTTTACTGGTGTAATCTGACTATTTGAAACAATTACTACCATACATTCATTTGGAATTCCACTCAAAACCCCTTCGATTAGTCTTAATCTTTCATTTTTTATGGGTATAACAATTGCAAGATCTCTAAATATGCTAGAAAGTTCATCATGATCAAAAGCTCGAATAGTCCTGTGTCCACCGTGAAACTCGGGAGACTTTCCTGAATCCAATTCATAGATCTTCTGAACCGCATGGAGGCTAATAGCCCCAATCCTCTCAGAAAATCTAGGGGGGAAATCAAGTTTCATATCTAATTATAATTATGCTCATAATAATACCTATTCCATAAAACTTATGACTCAGCACATAATAATCCCCCCTTTCTATTATATTATGTATTACTGACAATGACTGTTAGACCAAAACTTGTAGTATTTGACATGGATGGGACTTTAATTCAAGGCAGATTAATAGAAATAATTTCTAAAAAAGCAAAAGTGACAGAGAGAGTAACTAAGATTCAATCAGACTTATCTTTATTGGGATATCAGAAAACCCAAATAATAGCCTCCCTTCTTAAGGGTGTCAAAGAGAAGGAAATTGTGGATTCAATTGATTCTATTCCTATTATGCATAATGCAGATAAAATTGTAACGTGGTTTAAAAAAAATGGATATAGAGCAGGCATCATAACAGATAGTTACAGTATAGCGGCACAAGTTATTGCAAAAAAACTTGAATTAGATTTTTGTTCAGCCAATGAATTAATCATTAAAGATGGGATAGTCACAGGTGAAATCGTTATGCCGCTTGGATGGGAGAAAATCTCTTGTCCATGTAAAATATCTATTTGTAAAAGATATCACTTAAATCATTATGCCGATAAGTATGGTGTTCAAATTAAAGATACGATCGCTATCGGAGACACCCGAGGAGACATTTGCATGATAAAGCAAGCAGGATTGGGTATTGCATTTATGCCAAAAGATCAGGACATTATTAAACAAAGCAAAAACATTATTCGTAATCCAGATTTGATTGAGGTTCTAAATTATATGTAGTATATAAATTGTAATACTTAAATTTAAGTAATGGGGTTATTATTATATCTTGTTATACAATAGTAATTGTTTAGGAAATTTTTAAAATGTGTGGAATTGTTGGAATATTAAGTAAAAGAGGGGAGAATGTAGCACCTTTGATCGAAAAAATGTTAACTTGTATGAAAAACAGAGGACCTGACGGTGTTGGATTGGCTACCGAAGATGAGATAGTATACTCTAATAAATTTGATAAATTATTTTTTGCTCAGGCAAATGCATTCAATGTACTTGGACACTCGAGATTAGCAATAGTTGGTGGCTCATGTGGTTCACAGCCTTTTATTAGCTGTAACAAAAAATTGGTCTTAGAACACAATGGAGAAATATATAACTATAGAGAATTGAGGAAAAGTCTAGAGGGCCGTCATAAATTTACGACTTCGACTGACAGTGAAGTTGTGATACATCTGATAGAGGATCATTACGAAAAAACGAAAGGTAACCTTTTGGAAGCCGTAAAAAGGACCGTTTTTCAAATTGACGGAATTTACGTTCTAGCCATAAGAGAACAATCAACAGGCAATATTATACTAGTAAGAGATGGTATCGGTGTAAGGCAAATTTATTATAGTGAAAATGATAGTTTTATCGCTTTTGGCTCAGAAAAGAAAGCATTGTGGAATATCAATATGTTTAACAAGATTGAAAGGCTATTACCTGGATATGCCTTGGCTATTTCTAAAACCGGAGACGAGCATAGCTACAACACTACTCTGCATCCTATAACCGTTAACACTAGCAAGTCGATTCGTACTAAATATTCAATAACGTACAAAGATATTAATTCTGCCTTGGATGCCTACAATGATGCTCTGATCCAGTCTGTTGAGAAACGGGTAAGAGATTTCAGTCGAATAGGAATTGTCTTTTCTGGAGGGATCGATAGTGTTATTGTTGCATATTTGGCCAAACAAATGGTTCCTGAAGTCATATGCTATACCTCTGGAATTAAGAATTCAAACGATATTACAAATTCTATAGAAATAGCCGAAAAACTGGACTTACACTTGGAGATTAACCAATTATCGGAAGATGACGTTGAAAAAATGATACCTGAAATCATAAATGTGATTGAGGATGATAATATGGGTCAGGTTGAGGTTGCGATTCCAATTTATGCAGCAGTCAAATTAGCACGCGAGCAAGGAATTAGGGTTATGCTTACAGGGCAGGGCGCAGACGAAATCTTTGGAGGCTATTCATGGTACTCTAAAATAGTTCAAAAATATGGGTACGACAAGATCCTGGAATATATGATTAAGGATGTAAAGTTGTTATACAAAGAAACACTGGAAAGGGAAGATAAGATAACTATGTCACAGAGCGTAGAATTGCGGGAACCATTTCTCGATCCAAACCTAATTGATACTGTTTTAAGAATCGATCCGAGATTAAATATCCAAAATGGAGGTATTGATCTATATGACAACCTAGGAAAAAGAGTGCACCGCAGGTTAGCCGAAAAATTGGGTATTCCTAAGGAAATTGCATATAGAATTAAAGAGGCAGCTCAACATGGTTCAGGGATTCACAATCTGTTAGATTCTCTCGCTAGGAAGAACGGATTCAGCGAAACCAGTGTCAAAAGCAGTTACTTAGATAAATTACAGAAAAGGGAATTGATGGGGAGTTCTCAACGTTATGGGCATTTATTTGAGAGTGAGAAGATCTGGAATATAGAGCCTCATATCCAAATGTACTTGGAGGACATCGCAACCAACATTTTACCTGCCATAAGTAAATAGTAAGTCTCTTTTTTATTTATTAGAAAATAGACCTATTCTGTAAATATGTGAAACTCTAAACCAACTCGACTGGTAATATATGATTAATGAGGAGACTTGAATTTTAAATACTAAGGATCATTTGCGATTTTAGGAACTATGATTATCTCATAACCCCATTGGCCTAGAAAGAGATATTTATCCAGGTCTGTGAATGAGTGGTCAGTATTCGTTTAATAATTGTGAATGCAGGATTGGAAAATAAGAGATTATTTCAGCTTTGAGCAAATTGTGGATGCAGGTATTATTTGTTGACTTTAGAATATTCGCTGCATCCATTTTTTAAGTTCTAAGATTACAAATTTCAGAGTTAGCAATGCAATAATTCCATACTTTACATATTTAGTTTCAAAAAATCCTTTCGACTTTTCCTCACCTGTTTTAATATTAGATTTATTAAAAACATCAGTTTTAATATTAGAATTGTAACTTTCGTATTGAATTTCAGCTCTAATTCTAGACGAATCATATTCTCTTCGCTTGTTAGGATCAGAAAGTATACTATAAGAAGTGTTAATTCTTAACATCATATCATTCGCATGAGGGGTTTTGTTCCGATCGGGATGGTATTGCAATGCTAGCCTTCGATAAGCGGATGATATTTCTCTAGATGAAGCGTTACTAGCAACTCCCAATATATTATAATGATCCATTTTTTCCAAAGCAGCTTATTATAATCAAATCTATAGCATTATTATTAAACTTGTCATTTTGCACCATAATAGTCCAAGTTTAATTCATCCGAATCTGCTTACATTAGTCGATAAATCCTATGGAAGATATGAAAATCCGACATTTGAGTTAGGTTCAATGGAAAACCGGATAATAACTGTATAATGCCTTGGTTTTACGGAAAAGTAATGATTTCCTTTAAATGACAGAACTTTTAATAAAATCCTATTATTAAAATCCTATTCAATATATCAAAATTTCCAAATTTAAAATTATATAGATGGCTTGTGACTATGTATGTTAACCTATCAACCATTTAGTATTTCCTCTAATTCTAGGTCATCAGTTTTTTTTTCCGTTTTTCCTTTGGTCTCCTTATGGGGAATGCTGTAGTACTTTTCATCCCACTTGCCAATGATCAATGACATCGAATTTATTAAATCAGTAACACATTCCAAAAAATATTGTTTATTTAGCCCATCTGTAAAAACTACTTTGTATAGTTTGATAAAAGGATGATTCCTTAAAATGGAAACTTTAAGAGGAAGAACTAATTGGTTTATTTCAATATAGGTTAATTCAATTTCTCTTGCCCTGGTTTGAGTGTTTAAATGGATCTCTATATTCTTGTCAAGTTCAAATGTTGTTCTTAGTATGAATCCATCTCTCAAGTCGTCCTGAAATTCTAGATAAAAGGGAGTGCTTAACCCTGAGGAATACGGAATTTGTGGTGTTATCTCGGCTTGAAATTCAATACCGGCTATTCTAACATATTTGGAGTTGTCTACTACTCCATATCCCCAACTCTGGAGCCACCCAATTAACTCTGCAAATTTGGATTGTTTTGTATTCGCTAATTGCTCTTGCTCATCTTTACTTTTGGGGAGCTGTACAAAATCCTTTGATGACTCATTTTGTGCCGATGTAGACATAGTTTAAAATAAAAATATACATTATTTAAATAATCATTTTAACATCAACTTTGAAATCAAAATTGCTTATCTCTTAATAGCCCGTATTAAAACATAATCAATAAAATTTCTATCAGATGCCAACTTCATCTTTATCATAGATTTGTAAAGAATTAGCTCAAGAAACTTGGGATACTCTTTAGTTATTTCAATCCTCAATTTATCGCGATTCTGAATGTAAAATTCGGCCAACGGTCCATAGATTTTCTCCCCGATATACTCTATATTTGATAACTCAAAGCCATTCCTTAGCAACAATGATTTTAACATTCTAACGTTATAGTGTTCAGAGGCCCACGTTACTGCAAGTATTCCAAGATTATAACTTTTGGAAAAAGGGTCTAGATTCGAATCATAGGATATAACTGGCATAGCCATTACAAGCTGTCCTGAATTCTTTAAGATCCGTTTTGATTCATGTATAAATTGAGCCATCGGCTTAAAATGTTGAGCTGATTCAAATGCTGCTATCCTTTCCATACTCTCGTTTCTAAATGGCATTGATGTTGAAGTTGAATTAATGTGAAATATTCTATTACTAATATATGAATTCGAATTCGTACGACTATTGACATCTTCAAAAGATTGATTTCTATTTATGTCGGCATTTGCAGTCTTTAGTTGGTTAAGACTAATGTTGAGGCAATATATTTTGAGATTAGAATATCTATGAATCCATTGTAATGCAGGAATGGAAAAACCACTTCCTACATCTAATATTGTTTGAGCAGTATCAAAGGAACCGTATATTCCGAATAGTTTAGTAAGTTGAATCTGAGCTTGTAGCGGGTTGGTAATATCCTTTGTCCAGTATCCAAAATTTAGTAATTTGCCTCCAGTAGTAATTCTCATCAAATTTGAGAATGTATCGTATACATTCACAACATCGCGTTCATTCCTTCTAATAAATGAGAGAATGATAAGTCCGAGGATACTTCTTAACAATATCTTTCTATAAATAATCAAACTAAGTTATTTTATAAAAGATTATTCTATTCGTGTCATTCCATTTAGTACTTATTTGCCCAGTAATAAAAATTGAGATTATTTAGATACCACAAAATTGGATTGTCCAAACTGGCTCTCATTTAAACAGAAAATCTGAGAAATTTTGTCATACTTGTGATAGTAGGTTTTATTGTAAAAGTTTAATTTTAGAAACTTTTAATTTATGTCTTTTGAAATATGAAAATATTCATAACAATAGATAATGTATTAATTCTATAATCCACTGCAAGTCAGCGCTTTGCTTTGATTGCCATTTTCATCCAATCCCTAACATTAGTAACAACAGTATATTGAGATCGCTGAGTAAAATTTTTACCTTTTCTCACCTTTCTCAAAGTCAAAATTATGATTTTCACTCTAGTTAAGTCTAAATATTAGAACCATAAAATACATAAATTCTAAGATCATTTAAGTATAAATATAGAATTTTAAAGAATTCAAATAGATGAGGTTATCTTAAAAAAACCTATTAATATGCCACTGCAGGTCTTTAATTATTAATGAAACAATCTCGTTATTCAAAGTTGTTTATGATACCTGTAATAGCAGGCGCTGCATTGTTGGCTTTTACGCTCTTGACACCTCAAGCTTTTGCCCAAGAAAATGCGACGGGAGATGGGGGTTTAAATAAATCACTATTAGCTGTTGCCGCTGCAATTGCTATAGCAGGAGGGTTGATCGGGTACTGGAAATGCTCAACAAGGAATAGGCGCAGCTGGTATGGGTATAATTGCAGAAAAACCCGAGAAATTTGGTCAAGTTTTATTCTTCTTTGTCATTCCTGAAACTCTATGGATCATTGGTTTCGTCCTTGGTATTATCCTATTGCTGGGAATACTTTAACATAAGATAAATCAAATGTCGGCCCTCAATACATTTGAACAAGAGATTCAGGATAGAAAAAAGAAAGAGTTAGCTATCCTTAATTCTCTATTGGATGATAAAAAAAATAGAATTTCCCAAATAAAAAACGAAAAAGTGAGAGAAATAGAGGAAAAATCTGAAAATGAAGCCGAGAACAAAGCTCAGAGAGAGTATGCGAGAATAACTGAAAGTGCACGACTGGAAGCAAAGAAAATTCTGTTTGATGCAATAAATAAGAATATGAGCACTTCAGTAGATGCTATAAAACATGAACTAAAGAATTATACTAAAAAGGCTGATTACAAAAAGACCTTGGAAAAGATGATTCACTATGCAAAAAGACACCTGGGTGACGACATTATAATAAAATGTAGAGAGTCTGATATTCCTTACATTAAGGATATGAAGGTCATCGTAGGATCGAGTATTTCTACTATGGGCGGAATTATAGCAGTAGATAAATCACAGACCAAAGAAATAGATCTTACTTTTGAGGAGTTGTTGGAAAATCAAGAAGACGAAATTAAGAACTTCCTCTATGAAAAAATGATTAAATAAAATGACCACATCCCCGTATTCTTCTGCATTCGGACGATTGCAGGCGATATCTACTAATTTTCTTTCGCACGAGGCTATTCAAAATCTTGTTAAAGCTGAGGACGTTGGAGAAGTCGCAAGAATGTTGGAATCAACATGGTATGGACCTGAAATTGACCGGGCTGCTGCACTTTACTCCCCACCTGAATTGTTAGAGGTTGCTATTAATCGACATTTAGTAGAAGTCAATAAGATTGCCCTCGAGGCTACTCCTTTTAGTGGGAAGCAAGCAATCCGAGCTTACTTCTCTAAATGGGATATACATAATATTGAGTTGATTCTTTCATCTAAGGTCATAGGAAGGACTATTACAGAAACAGAACCATTCTTGGTATCTAGTCGGAATTTTCCCGCTGGAATCACTGCAGGCAACATTCCTCATGACGAGATGAAAATAATATTATCACAGCCTACTGTAGAAGGCGTTGTTAATCAATTAGTAAAGTACAAGTATGGAACTATTTTGATACAGAATCTCGATACATACCAAAAGACATCTGATATAAGTCCCATGATGACTGAACTCTTATCTTTTTATTACATTAATCTGTTAGAAAGTATAAGGTTTTTCCAAGGTGACGAAGGAATAGCAAGAGATCTGTTTCGTACTCAAATTGATAAAAAGAATATTTTAACCCTGCTAAAGGGAAAAGACTCCAATCTTGACAGGGATACCGTCAAGAAGCATCTTATCGAGGAGGGCAAAGTTCCGATTGAAAAATTAATAGAAATTTTTTCATCAAACAGCATTGAAGACTTTGTGAACAGGATTAATGAACACATAAAATTTGATGACCTATTGAATAATTATTTAAAAACACATAACCTCATAGATTTTGAAGTTGCTATGGATAAATACATAAACAATCATTATGTAAGAAAACTAAAGAATATTGCCTTGTCGATTGGTACAATTTTTTACTTTATTATTACTGCTGAGTTCGAATGGGACAATATTAAAAGGATTGCATACGGTAAGAGATATAATTTAACCCCAGAGCGTATTAACTCTTTGTTGGTTTTGGAGTAGAATGCCAGGATGTCAAGTAAGAAAAAAGAAAATGTTAAATCTATTGCAGTAATTGGCGAAAGAGAAATAGTTATGGGGTATCGATTATTGGGCGTAGAAGATACTTTCACCGTTACAGACAAAAATGAAGCAGTAAAAAAAATGGAAAGTCTTTTCACATCTCATAAATATAATCTTATAATAGCAAGTCAATTCGTACAAGATTCTCTTTCTCAATTAACAAGATCAAAAATTGAATCATCCATTGATCCACTGGTTATTTTTATGCCTGCATTGCACGGCACTATTCATGAGGAGTCTATTGCCGCTTTGGCAAAACGAGTGCTTGGGATAAGTATTAAAACGGGACAATAAGAGTGAAAGGTAGGGAAATATGGCAAATTCAATAGTATCACGTATTTCAGGATCAGTAGTTATGGCTACTGATGTAGAGGATGCAGAGATGTATCATGTTGTACGTATTGGAGATTTAGGATTATTAGGAGAGATCATTCGGTTGGAAGGAAATAAGGCCACTATCCAGGTTTATGAAGACACCACAGGATTAAGACCAGGTGAAAAAATAATTAATACTAAAAGACCTTTGTCCATGCAATTAGGACCGGGATTATTAAAATCTATTTATGATGGAATTCAGCGTCCTTTAGATGTTCTAAGAGAAAAGAGTGGGGATTTTATAGGAAGAGGAGTCACGATTCCAGCCCTAGATCAACAAACAAAATGGGAATTCATTCCAACAAAAAATAAAAATGATGAAGTTCAGGAAGGTGAAATATTAGGCGAAGTTCAAGAAACTCCGCTCATTAATCATAAAATAATGGTCCCTTTTGGAATTAATGGCAAATTATCTGAAATCAGTGAAGGTAGATATACTGTAAATGAGAACGTAGCTGAAATAAAAACAACAAGCGGGAAATCACCTGTGGGATTGTCTAGCTGGTGGATGGTTAGAACCCCAAGACCAGTCTTTAGAAAGTTGCCACCCGAATCGCCATTACTCACAGGACAACGGGTATTAGATACCTTCTTTCCTGTTGCAAAAGGAGGGACTGCTGCTATACCTGGTCCATTCGGTAGTGGAAAAACAGTCACCCAGCAGCAACTTGCAAAATGGGCAGACAGCAGTGTCATTGTTTACATCGGATGTGGAGAGCGAGGCAATGAGATGACTGAGATACTTACTACCTTTCCTGAATTGGAAGACCCAAAATCAAAAAGGCCTCTAATGGAAAGAACTATTCTGGTAGCCAATACTTCTAATATGCCTGTAGCGGCACGTGAAGCAAGCATTTACACAGGTATAACCATGGGTGAATATTATCGGGATATGGGTTACGATGTTGCATTAATGGCCGACAGTACTTCCAGATGGGCTGAAGCACTAAGAGAGATTTCTGGCAGACTAGAAGAAATGCCAGGAGAAGAAGGGTATCCTGCATATTTAGGTAGACGTTTAGCTGAATTTTATGAGAGGGGTGGAAAAGCAATTGTCATATCACCAGAGAAAAGAATAGGCTCACTGACATTAGTCGGAGCTGTTTCACCACCGGGAGGAGATTTTTCGGAACCGGTTTCCCAAAATACATTGAGAGTCACACGTGTATTCTGGGGATTAGACGCTAATTTGGCATCAAGAAGACACTTTCCATCAATTAATTGGTTAACCAGTTACTCTTTGTATGCCGACGATATGGATGAGTGGTATAAGAAGAATATTTCGCCAGAATGGACTGCATTGAGGAAGGAGGCTCTAGGGATTTTACAGAGGGAATCCGAGTTACAAGAAATTGTTCAACTAATAGGATATGATGCGCTTCCTGAACCTGAAAAAGGAATTTTAGATACAGCGCGTTCCATTAGAGAAGATTATTTACAACAAAGTGCATACGATGAGGTCGACACATACACCTCAATAAAAAAGCAATTCTTGATGCTGGCAACAATATTAGAATTTGGCCGATCAGAGGCAGATGCAATTAAGAAAGGCGTAACCTCCATGAAAATAAGCACTATCGGGACAAGAAAAGACTTGTCTATGATAAAATGGACCAAGGAGGACGAGGTTGAACCTAAAGTCGAGGAAATTAGAACAAATATGAAAAAACAGTTTGAAGAATTGTTGATGGAGGTTTCGCATTAAAATGTCTAAAATAGCTTATAAGAATCTAGCAAAGATAGCTGGTCCTCTAATATTTATCGAAGGAGTCAAAGATGCTGCTTATGGTGAAATGGTTGAGATAAAATTAGCCAACGGAGAGAGGCGTTTGGGACAGGTTTTGGATACAAGGGAAGGATTAGCAGTTGTCCAAGTCTTTGGGCAAACATATGGACTGGGAACTGATAATACTTCTACTCGGTTCACAGGTGAGACCGCAATGATTTCAGTTTCTGATGAAATGTTGGGAAGGACCTTTGATGGGTTAGGAAACCCTCGGGATAACGGCCCAAAAATTATTTCTAAGGAGAGATACGATCTTGTAGGTTCAGGAATTAATCCTTATTCTAGGGAAGAACCATCTGAATTCATCCAAACCGGCATGTCTAATATAGACGGTATGAATACTCTTGTAAGGGGTCAAAAGCTTCCAATTTTTTCAGGTGCTGGCTTGCCTCATAACCTGCTAGCCTCTCAAATAGCCAGACAAGCTAAAGTTCTCGGTTCTTCAGAGTCCTTCTCTGTTGTATTTGGTGCAATAGGCATCACAAGCGAGGAGTCAAATTTCTTTATAAAGCAATTTGAGGAAAGTGGCGCCTTGGGGAGAAGTGTGTTATTCCTAAACTTATCTTCCGATCCATCCATGGAGCGTATCCTTACACCTCGGCTAGCGTTGACTACAGCCGAATTCTTAGCTTATGAAAGGGAAATGCATGTTCTTGTAATTTTGACTGATATGACTAATTATTGCGAAGCGTTAAGAGAAATTTCTGCGGCTCGGGAAGAAGTGCCTGGTCGACGGGGTTATCCTGGTTATATGTATACCGATCTTGCTTCAATTTATGAAAGGGCCGGAAAAATAAAAGGTAGAAAGGGCTCAGTAACCCAAATTCCAATCTTGGCTATGCCCGCTGATGATATCACGCATCCAATACCTGATTTGACGGGATATATTACGGAAGGTCAGATTGTCATGAGCAGAGAATTGCATAGGCTAAACATACAACCTCCCGTAGATGTCCTTACTAGTTTATCAAGATTGATGAATCAGGGAATAGGAAGCGGAAGAACACGAGAGGATCACAGGAATTTGGCCGATCAGTTATACGCAGCATATGCCCAAGGCAAGGACGCTCGTGCTCTCTCTGCAATTGTAGGAGAGGAAGCATTAAGTGAGATAGACAGAAAGTTTCTGACAATTGCAAATAATTTTGAGAGAAAATTTGTAAATCAAGGTATTGATGAGAACAGGTCCATCGAACAAACTCTTTCTATTGGTTGGGAACTATTGGCTGATCTCCCTGAATCTGAGATGAAACGTATTAAACCAGAATTTATTGCAAAATATAGAAAAAAATCAATAGCTCAAGAAGATACTGAAAAAGAGGAACGATAGAGAAAAAATGCCCTCTACTTCTGATATTAGGCCTACAAGATTGGAGTATATACGTACAAAGCGTAGAATCCTTATAGCAAAAAAGGGCCTAAAATTGTTAAAATTAAAACGTCAAGCGCTTATTCTTGAATTTTTTAATACAAGTAAAACCGCTGCAGCTTTAAGAGAAAATTTACAGACTGAACTAATTAAGGGATACGAATCAATCAGGATGGCGGAAATCTTAGCTGGGTCTATGAGATTAGAGAATGAATCAATGAAATTGCCAATGATGGGCAAACTAAATGTTAAATCAAAAAGCATAATGGGTGTGCATATCCCAAGGCTTGAAGGGGGTAAAAATAAGGTATATGAGGAATATTTGTTAGAACTACCCACTTCAATCAATGAAGCAATTAGCTCCTTCAATAGAATTCATAAGATCGTCCTAGATGTAGCTGAGAAAGAAACTGCGTTAAGGAAACTCCTTTATGAAATTGAGAGAACGAAACGGAAATCAAATGCAATAGAGAACGTTTTTATTCCAAAACTAATGGATGCTGTTAAATTTATTACATTCAGATTGGACGAAATAGAGCGTGACACATTTATAATGTTAAAAACAGTAAAAAGAAAGATGGGTGAAAGAGAGATACAAGAATTAAGAGAGGTTGAACCAGAGCTACATGTATAAAGATATGAAAGGTAATGATTATAGAGGTTTTTCAAATGACAAACAAAGAAAATTTTATCGAATTACAAGAGTTATCAAAATTGGAAACGTTATTGCAACAGTTATTTTGTTGATATTTATTGTACGATATTTATTTGGAGTAAACTAAAGAATGTCTAATATTCAAGATCAGGAACAATATATCCAGTCATTAGTACAAATTAAACAGATTGAGGATAAAGTTCAAAAGGAAATTGACGATCGCAAAGCAGAGGTTCAAAGTCAGATTAAAGCCCTCGAGGCCGATTCAGAAAGTTCGATCGCAAACGCTGCAAGCGAAGGAAGGTTACTAGTTGAAACTAATATAGAGAAATCCAGAATGAAAGCAAATGAAGAAGCACAGAAAATAATTTCTGAGGCTGAAAACAAAGCAAAGAGCATTACATTTCAGTTCGACCAGACAATGATGAAAGAAATATTGGAAATTTTGATTTCAGGAATTAAATAAAAGGAGGTCTTTGTCTTGACGTTATTAAGACCTGAACCTATGTCTAAGATTGCTGTTTTAGGATTAAAAAAATATAGACAGCAGATTATTTCAATTTTGCAAGAGATGAGCGTTATTCAGATTGAGCAAATTTCTAAAGAAATCTCATCTTACTTGAGTACCGAGAAGGAAAGCGAATCTCACAGACATATTGCTGATCAACTAATCCGAATAAGAGGTTTGCTTACCACCCTTCCTCCAACTCCTTTGGGGGAAAAAATCACATTTTCATCCATAGAGGAAATGAATAACACGTTATTACGTTTAGATATTGATAAAAATGTGGCTTCACTAGAAAGAGAAAGAGAAAATATACTCACTGAAATAAGAAATACGCAGAATAATATCAAACTGATTGGGGATTTTTCCTTTTTCCCAGAAGACCTGGATATATTGCAACTTAAATCTGCACGTTCTTTCTTTGGTCGCATTGCTAGTGAAAAATATTCTGAATTCAAGAAAAAACTTGAATCCAACAACCAAGATATAATACTGTATTCAAAAGAGGGTGAAAAGGTTACTGAATTTGTTTTAGTTGTTTTACCACATTATCCTTCAAATGCATTGGCTTCCATTATTAATCTTTATAATGTTCACATGGAGGCTGTTCCACCTTTAAAAGGTAAACCAAAAGATGTTATAGACAAATTAAAACATAAGCTTGAAGAGCTCGAAAAGAAATTAGAAAATATCAACAGTCAATTATTGGCATTTTCTCAGGCAAATTATTCTTTGTTAAAAGGGTTGGAGGAACAACTTGATATTGAGAATAAGAAACTGGAAGTAATCGACAATCTTGGCGTCACCCGTGACACTTTTACACTTGAAGGTTGGATTCCCAAATCTATGATTGAAAATACAAAAGCTGCACTTGAAATGCATAGTAAGGGAACTCTGATGTTTATTTTAAGTACAAATGAAGTGCCTCCTACATTACAGAAAACTCCAAAGCGTCTGCGAGTATATGAGTCGTTCATCCGATTTTACTCTTTACCATCAGGCAATGAATTTGATCCCACACTTGTATTTGCACTTGTATTTCCAGTATTTTACGGCATGATGTTTGCTGATGTAGGTTATGCAATTGTAATTTTACTAGTTTCACGATGGGTAATTTGGCGTGTTGAGGGTGGACATAAGGGCTTTACTATTATGCCAAAGTTCCTTAGAAATTTTGGTAAGACCATATTACAGCCTGTTCAAATGGTCAAAATTGCAAAGGCAATTACACCAGGCTGTATAGTAGCAATTGTCCTAGGATTCTGCTTTAATCTTTATTTCGGATTCCATCTGAATGAATACATTTTTGCATTCTTGAATAGTATTGGTGGTCTTCACTTGCCAGAAGATGGTACCATATTCGATCCGTTGTCAACGTTCGGTTTACGTAAATTATTGTTGATAAGTGGATATGTAGGATTAGGAATGGTATCATTCGGATTTATCCTTGGTATAATAAATGACTATAATCACGGCAATAAGAGACATGCTATTGGAAAAATCGGCTGGTTGATGTTTGGATGGGGCGTGGTATTTATTGGCTTAGGATTGATAGGCCAGGAAAATATTAATCCTATGGCCAGCGTACAGGGCGCTCTATATTTTACACTGATATTTGGAGGAATAGCATTAATGTTTTATGGTGAAGGAACAAGAGCCATGATGGAATTACCTTCAATTATAAGTCATATACTTTCTTTTACTAGGCTTGTTGGCATAATGATGGCTTCTATTATATTGGCGGACGTGATTGATCATGTATTCCTCAGGGTCCTGGATAACGGGATAATATTTGCACTTGTAGGATTTATAATCCTCATTGTAGGGCATTTGTTCAATATCATTTTAGGTGTTTTTGAACCTGGAATTCAGGGTGCGAGGCTGCTCTACGTAGAATTTTTCTCTAAATTCTACCACGGTAATGGAAGACCGTTCAAACCTTTTGGATTCCGGCGGAGATATACACATAATCAGTATCCTACCCAAACGCAAAAATAATTCCTTATCACTAATTTTTTATTAAGATATTAGTGTTAATTCCTCATAGATAACTATTAATTAGTTTGAAAACCGCTTTTTATCATGGAAGGAATTCAAAAAATGAAATGTTCCACATGTGGAACTATGTTTATGTCAGAAACTCAACAAACTAAATGTCCTACTTGTGTCGAGCAACAACAACAACAAGGAGGTAATAGTGCTAGTGGACATTCTGGTTGTGGTTGTGGCCATAGCCATTAATTATTTTTTTTGGTTAATTATTAAGATTATAAAAAAATATTGATTTTGTAAAATGGCCTATTCTAATTTAAGATTTAGACCGGACTTAATTTCCAATATTATTTACCACATTGTTTGATACATTATTTAGTATTTTATTCAACTCAACTTGGGCGGTATCAGTTATGTTTCTGACCACTGGAATTTCTTTTACCTTATCTGCGCCTTTCATCAAAGCAGAAAAGAAATTTGTCCATCCTATCCCCAAAATTACGAGTGCTACTATTACTATTAGAATTAGAGTTATAATAATCCCCAATTATATTATATATAGAACTGAGAATTATTAAATATTCTTATAAAGCGATAAATCTCTCAGGGACGTTTTTTAGTCATATTAAATCTGCCATATTACTATACTTAAGAGAGAATATAATATTGTGTTAGAATTTAGTTGATTGCAAGGATTATATTTAAAGATTGATACTGAATCTTGTGTTTAGTCCTCAAATAATAGACCTTTTAGATGGAAAAAATTTTGCTACTCTTGGCATCGTAATGCCTAGTGGCTTTCCGCAAGTCACTCCCGTATGGATTGATTATGATAAAAATCATGATTTATTAGTAAACACTGCCTTGGGACGGGCAAAGGAAAGATATACTACCATTAATGATAAAGTAGGTGTATCCTTATTTAGCATGTCAAACCCTTATGAGACTGTAACTATTATGGGAAACGTGGTCGAAAAGACCCGCGATTGGAGTAACCATCATTTCAATAAACTATCAAAAAAATATTTGAATCTAGACAAATATCCAATAGAGAAACCAGAAGAAAAAAGAGTAATATTAAAGATCAGGCCAAACAAAATCTTCTATGTTTCAATACCCTTATCTACATACTTATGAATTAATATTGCCTAGACTATTCCTGAAGATACTATAGATGCCATTAGGCAACCCAGAACACCTGAAATTTCACATCCTACAATTGTACTTGAAAGTATACCGGTAATCCATTGTTTTTGCTCGGTCATGTCGTATGGAAGATCGGGATATTCTTGAATTCTATGGATGATGCTATCTGAATTAATAAGTAAATCAATACTCTTTGTAGTTATATTCATAATAGAAACAGCGATCGGGCTAGAATCTTTTTTTGTTTCTAACTCATCCATTTTAGCATGAAGAGATTTTCCTAATTCTGTAGTCGAATTTGTCTGGTTAATATCATTAAATACGTCACTTATTAGGGTTAGTTCAAGAGGTTTGATATTATTTTTTAATAATAGACTTTGCAAATAAATTATTGCTGTTTTTGTATAATTAGTACTTATATCAGCAGATTTGATAATTGATATTTGTCTTAAGGATTTTTCATATATCTTGTCTAAATTAGAAGATAAATCCTTGTTATCTATGATGAAGTTATTAGTCTTAAATGTAATACAGTTAGGCGGACACTCGCTGCATTGCTTTGTTGTATAGTCTATCAGACAATTGATATATCCCGGAAGAATCGTCGAATTTGCTAAAAAAGGTTTTGATACGTTTACTGAGGACTGACCAGTTTGGCTCAGAGAAAAAGTCATAAGAATAGAAGCAAATAATGTAAAGACTAGAATATTGATTGCTCTTCTTTTCATATACTAGGTTCTATTAATTATTAGATAAATTTGTTTTTTCTCAAAATGGTGGATTATGGCATCTATTTACTATCAATAATATCTGAATCTTGACTAGCCTGTCTAAGTGGAGATTGATTTCGATAGATTAAATAACAATAAAGTTTTCCGTCTGAAGTGTGATAACAACATCGAGTACATACCAAATAGAATGGAGCAAATGGACAAGCGTGATTTATTTAAGATTCTAACTAGATTTCTTGCTCCAATGTTATTTGGGTTCGATTTGAGGATTCATAAGGATAATTTAAATAATCAGATCCTTATTTTAGTGTTAAAAAATTTGACTCGCTATTATAATTACCTTCCAAAAATATTGGTTATAATATATACTACTTTTTTTATTATATCCAAATATGCGAGTGGACCACATAGCAATAGCTGTGAATGATGCAAATAAAGCCCTTGACAATTACAAAAAAATCTTGAAAATTGATAAAATCGATGTCGAGGAAGTCCCAAATGAAAAAGTAAAGGTAGTAATGTTGAATTTGGAGGACACTAGGTTAGAATTAATTGAGCCTTTAGAAGATACTAGTCCAATTAGCAAATTCTTAAAGGAGAGAGGTGAAGGCATCCACCATATAGCGATTACGGCTGATGGGATAGAAAGTGACGTTAATCGTGCTAAGGAGAATGGTATGAAATTTTTAGGAGAACTGAGAACGGGATCATATGGACGCAAGATTACTTTCATCCATCCCAAATCACTAAATGGTGTACTTGTAGAGTTTTGTCAGGCCCCACCAGCCTAGATGTGATTTCCATAACGGTCAAAATAGCATCTTTTTAACCTTAACTTTTTTCTTATCAAATCCGTCTTTTTTCGATTAGTCTATGATTAAGATTAAATAAAAAGAAGATTTATTAAATTCAGATGGAAATTCATGAGAATGTTTATAAAATTAGAAATTTGAGTGATAATGGCATTTCTGTTACTCTCACATTAGTAGAGGACATCGAACTTGAACCGGTTTCACAGCAACAAATGATGCTGGAAGCCATTAATAAGGCCATTCCAGATAAGGAAATGAAGGATCAACTACAGCCGATAATGGAGGCTATGTTAAAAGCACAACCACAGACCTTAATTCAATCTTACCCTCAAACAAGCATTACGATCACCATGCCTAAACGAAATTACGAAACTTATGGTAAACCTCAGGTGGGTGAGTCTTTAGTAATTAATATCTTAAAGAGATAGAAGGATGCAATCTTATTTGATACGACGACAATTATGATGATGATGGTTGGTTAGTAGGAGGCGTTGATCTATCTTGTCGCAATAAAATTTTAATAACGGATTAAATATTACAAAAATATATGGATAATGAAAGACGTTCTATGCCGATTTGTTTTACGCCTGAACAAATAAAACTATTAGAGGAATATGCTAAGAAGAACGGTATGCTGAACTCAAGCCAGGCCATTGAGCATATACTGTTATCCTTGGATCAAAACTGATTTAATTTTAAATAATACTAACTAGGCTCACCAAGCCTACCATCTTTTTTATAATAGAATGTTATTACTACGTTGCGGGTTAGATTCTCGGCTGCAAATCATACTAACAATAAATTTTCGATAATACGGGATGGAGCCCGCCAAAGTATTTAATTCATTGCATATACCTTGATTACAGATGCACGATAAAGAGTGCTAGCTAATACAATATCTCAACTGCTATAATGGTAAAAGAAATATTATGGATTAAAAGAACAAGCTTAAAGATATTAATGGATTTTCTATCATTGTTCAAGAAATACCGTTGTGATATTTGTGGAAGGAAATTTAGAAAAATTGAAAATTCAATGCATCACCAACTATTATTTCATTCAGATAACTATTCATATGATTGCTCCAACTGTGGAGGTAAATTCTCAGATATGGACAAGCTAAAAGATCATATACGAATGAACCACTCGTATAAAAAATGAACATCTGCTTCTAGATTATGTAAATGTTTTCAAAATTTACTCTCGCAACCAGATTAACATCTTCCGGATAAATTCCCATTTAAATAAACTCTCTATTTCTCTGCCGAAGTTGATGTATTTATTGTAAAGAACGTTGACTCTAACCCTTGGCTTTTTCCCACATATACTCATCTTGAGATAATTGTCTCCATCCGCCAACTGTTCCACATCTAGGACATCTCTTACCAAGCATGAAATGTTCTACAGTCTCTTTATTTTTTAGTTTTATAATGTCTCTAGTGCCACATTTGCATTTTATGATATTTGACATCATAACTGCTGAATGTATAGAAGATTCAAATATATAAGATCGCTGTGGTAGGTGGCATTACTACAAGATAAAGGAATGTATTGTTAGTACTTGATCAAGCCATTTTGCAATTTTATTTATTTGTGATCAGTTCAGTGATCAGAATTATAATCTTGAAAATTCGCTTGCCATTTGAATTCATTAGTCATATCATCTTTGGCAACATGCCAAAAGTCATAATTTTCGCTTATTCGATCACCGGCCTTGTTTAGCTTGATTTCACCACTTACTCCGCTAAATGATTCTGCAGTGTCTACTAAAATTTCATTAAAGTCCTTTATGCTAAAATCTCCATCTTTCGTATTGGTAGTAAAATTTTTGTCCATGCTTTTTGCGGCAATCCATAAAGCGTCATATGCAACGGATGAATAAGTCATAGAACTATCGTGTTCTCCATCTTCGCTTCCCTCCTCTGTCAATTCAATCTCATTGTCATGTGATGATTCAGTTATTGAGTGGCTATCACTGCCAACAGAAAATAACGGATTTATGAATTGTGTATGAGCAGCGAAACTTGCAGATTCTGTATTTTTAGTAAGATGGTGGTTCTCCGCTATACTATCGCTTCCATACCATCTTACCTTTCCAAGATCATCAAATAATTGTGCCTGAATCAAAATTGGTGTAATTTCATCATAAGAAACGATGTATACCCCCACGGATTCCTTACCGTATTTTGTTATTGCGTCGGATACCATTGTATTCATCTTTTTGAGTTCTTGATTCCACATGATAAAGTTAATCCTATGCAAACTAGTCGCAAATTTTCCAGTGTGTGGTTCATAATTAACCCCTTCCTCTACCTTGCCGCCAAGTTTTTCAAAGTAATATTTGGTAGCATTGGCCAACTCGTTACCATAAATATCGCCTCTCCAGAAAGGAACAATAACTTTGATACCATCATCTATCATTTTTTCAGCAATAACTTTACCTTGGCTCTTATCATCCGGTACCAATCTGAAAAGATTATCTCCGCCAACGGAGAGCTTTGGCGAAGTGCTCGCATAACTTAATAGTGTAATATTTCTTTCGTTTGCAAAATCAAGGACCGCCGAAACAGCAGTGCTAGTGGCCGGGCCCACAATCACTGTCGCTCCTGAAGCGTATAATTTCTTGATCGCTGCGAGAGATTCCTGTGGACTGGTCTTTGAATCTGCCACTATTAACTTAGCCCTAGAGGAGGAGTTATAGTGATCAAAGTATTTATTAATGTCCTTCTCTGCCTTTTCCAATGAAGCCTGAACCGGTTTTCCTATAGAGGACAATGATCCAGATTGTGGAACGATTGCTCCAATTATATACTCTGTGTAAGTATTATTGGACGGGAGCGGTTCATGATATTCTGGATATAGCCATGGTAGCCCTGCCTGATTTGCTAAGGATGCAAAATTTATTGGTATAAACAAAATGATTAGAACAATGGAGGCTGAAGGGATGAGGAAAAAAATGAATGCCCTAATTGAAAATTTTTCTTTAATTTTTCTTATTGTTGTACTATTAGATATCCTTAGATCCCAAGTAGAGTGGAAACGCAGATACCATACAAGGCCGCCGGCAATCAGTAAATAGTGAGCAGAGAGCAAAATAGCAGATATCCAAATCTGTTCTACAAATGCAGTCAATACTATTATAGCGAACCAACTGTCTCCAATCACTATGGCCAGCAGGCCTATTAGCTCGCATATCCAAGGAATAGACAGATGCGTTTCATTTTTAATATTGAGAATAATAGTCAATGCCAAAACAGTCAGAATTGAATTCAAAACGGGATATGCAATGGTGACTACAAATAACATAAAACCCCTAAAATTAGGAATCACCGTCAGGCTAAGCATCAAATTCAGTATATAAATAAGAAATAGTCCGGTTCCTATAGACACAATGTAGATAATTTTCTTATTCTCTATTTCTTCTAGGTTTTTGTAAGTCACCAATAACCTATAGATCAAAAATCCATAAGCAGACAATAAGAATAAATCAGCAAGTGAAGGTACTGGTGATACTATATCAAGGATTATCTCATAATATCCCCAAATCATATTTGCAATACACCAAAATATGAGTCCTATTGTAAGATGAATTGCCGTCTTGTCTTTTTTTATTTTCGACCTATCCTTTAATAGCGTTAGTATGGATAATCCGGCAGCGATAGATGAAGTAATAATCAACATCCAGCTGGAATAAATTATCTTACTGTCTGAATCTGCAAGAATGATTGCAAGATTTGCAATTGTTATTGCAAATAACAAAGCCAGAAAAAAATACAAAGGCTGCAATTATTCTCTTTTTCTTTGGATATTCGAAAGGTCTATTAAACTTTTAAAAGAATTTCCATATTGCCGTCTTAAGATTAACAAAACTGAATATGCTAAAAATTTTTATACCCTTTCTGTAGTCTGATTTTAATTCGTTCTAATAAGGTGAGAATAATCCCTAAGAAATTATTCAGGTAATCTTAAAAATTATCTATTATAAGACAAATATTTATGCGAAAAGAAAAGATTATTTTAGACTGAAAATAGATCAAATACTTTATTTTCTTAACCGAAATGAAAAAAAATTTTCACTTCATAGTTAAAAAAATTATGATTATTGAATCTTCACAGCGGGACTATTGATTACTATATTTGATTTTTGTATAGAAAGTTCTCCGTTTGACTGTGCTTCAATTATTTCAGCTGCTGATTTTAAAATTCTTGGTTGAGAATCATTATTCCATTTTACATAATTTATTTCAAATAAAGGACTATATCCCTCATCTCCAGAGGCTGCTGTCGCCACTGGCAATTGATGTTCAAAAGTACCGTTTCCTATTACGCCATTTGTAAATACAAAACCCTGTTGACGGGAAATTTGCGAAGTATCGCTGAGAGTTGGTGCGTAATTAACATCAAATCCGGTTGTATTCGTGACTGAGGAAACAATCATTTCTTCTGATGCATCAGTACTTATAAAATATGATATATTTCCATTCACAAAGCCTTTTTCCACAGGAATACTAATGAAGGTGGAATCATTACTTCCATTTGTTACATTACCAATTGATTTTAAGGATTCATTTTGGATTGAATTACTATCTTGACCCTGAGCTACTCCAGATGATAACAGAGTAATCAGAAGACTCGTAGCAATTACAACGGCCAAAAAGGGGTTATTAGATATAACAGCTTTTTTTTTCATCGTCAATTAGTGTTTGTTGTCCTATAAAAGAATTTCTTGATAATTATCATAACGTTTGTTTTGAGTTTAATTACACTGATTCGCCAATCGCAACTTAATCAAATCTGTTTTAGATTACCTATTACCATTTATGATATGTATAGATTTTAAATTTATCTTGGGTATCATACATTCTTATTATGATTTTTTGATAAAGAACGTATGAAGTTAATTATGGTACTGTCCATAGCCGCGGCATTTTGCACTGGGTTAGCTGGAATCTTGCATCTATACATGTTGACTTCAAACAACACCAATTCTACGATCCTTTTTCTGATAGGGGGTTTGGCGCAGGTCTTCTGGATTGTTCCTACTATTAGGAGATGGGGTAAAATGTGGGACTTGATAGGTATTGTTGGGACCGCCACCTTTGTAGTGATCTGGGTCATAACTAGGATACCTGATAATCCAATTACTGGAAGAGGTGGCCGAATTGGCGAGACTGCAGTGATTATCGAAGCTCTTCAAATTGGTTTCATAATTTTGCTTGGTATCATTATTCGTTTGCAGTTTTCAAAACATCCTGAGCAAGCTATTAAATGAATTTATCCTAATGATATTCTTGCAAAGGTATTTACATTTTCATTTTCTTAAATAAATGGCTTTAACAAGAGGTAACGTGAGAACATAGAATAAGTTGATAGTGCGGATAAACTTTTTTGAAAAAAGGAACTGTGAAATCACTTTTGGTATAAGATATAAAGACTAATGCTGTTTGATGACTAACTTAGATATACATATTGTTTTGAAATTGTTGTCTCAGACAATCGAGATCGGCTTTTAAAAAATTAAATACGACGTGCCTAATTAAATAATGTGATAAATCTGAAACGCTTTCCATTTAGGGAAGACGAATTTCAAAGAGAAAAATCTTTTAGTTGCGATGCAGTTCCTGGATCTGCCCTAAAGGTATTTTTTGGGGGTAAATATAGTGGGTATTGAAAAATCACCTAACTGGGTTAAGATGTCTCAGATAGGATTAGGTCTTGTTATCTTAATCTTGGCAATAATCGTACTGATTAACCCTTTTATAGGCTCAATATCTGTTGTACTCTTTCTTGGCTTGTTGTTATTATTTACTGGTATCGAAAAAATAGTTAGTGGGGTAGTGCTTTCAGGGAAATCCCGATTTGCAAGCATCGGCTTGGGAATAATTGTTATAATAGTATCTTTGATCGTCCTTGCGTTTCCTATCCAGGCAGGAACATTCGTAGTTTTACTTTTGGGTATTGCTTTGCTTGTGGATGGAATTTCTAGAATCATTCATGGGATCAGAGATAAGGCTAGCAGAGGGTGGTCGAAAAATTTTGGCATAGGTGTAGGAGTACTATCAATTGTTTTTGCATTAGCAGTACTGTTTATCCCGGAATAGGTCTAGTCTTAGCCGGCATATTGATTGGAATTGCCCTGTTAATAACAAGCTTACAAATAATTTCAGCAGGAGTAACCGGAGAGCAAAGAAGACCAAAATCCATCTGAATTTTTTTTAGATTTAGTTAATATTAATTTATACACAGGTTACTCCAATTATAGATTATTGCACATGCCGAGTCTACGCTTTTAATCAGTACTTGTAAAGTGAAAGAAATAGCTTGGTTCGTCTTCCATGTGTCTGCTTATGCCTTGGGAGTTATAATACCTTTTTTAGAAAAAATATTCTTAATTTCGTAGTATGCCTTATTCTAACGATTTCTTAAATAATACCTGCATAGGAGCATGTGAATGTACTATACATTAATAAAATTAGAACATCCATTTTTACCAGTCTTCGAGTTATATGATTATGCACAAACCTAAGGATGAATTTAGCAGTTGACCATGTAGAAACTTTTTTTATTTTTGTATGATTCTATTAAGTGTGCCATCTGCCTATGTACTAATAAACTGTGAGTTAGGATCAGAGAACGAAACGACAGAGAAAATAAGAAAAATTCCTGAAGTAGTTGATGTGTACCGGGTGTTTGGGGTTTATGATATTATTGTAAGAATTTCTTCCGACAATATGGAAACACTAAAAGAAATTATTAATTGGAAAATTAAGAAATTAAACGAAGTGCGTTCAGCTCTATCTATGGTCGTGACAAATAATGCAGATAGAAATTGATTTCACGGATGTAATTCCTTTTAATAAATTGTATTCAACTATGACATACATAAGTGGGACGTGTTTCCAAATGAATTTCTGTGCCTGTTGATTATCAGGGTTGAAAGCACATATGACCATTTTTTTTAAAAGCATCATTATGCACAAAAAAAGCAATTAGGGTATTGCAATACTCACAACCTGAGGAGCTTTAGATCGACTATTGATTTCAAATGCACCTTTTGAAAGATCTTCACCATATATTACTTTGATATAGTAACCCATTTTATTTTGAAAAATATCTAACGAAAGCTTTATCTTTGACTTTGGATAAAAAATACTAGAAACTTATAAAAGGAACATTTATCATCATTAATACCACTTGGTCCACATCTATGACAGTACTAAAATACGATTTCTGTGATAATAAAATAGAAGAGATGATGTCAATCAAAGCTGCAGCAGATAAAAAGACTAATCTCATGGATATAGGCACATATATAGTCTTTTCAAATGCAATTTGATCTCATCTAACTAGACAAAAATATAGGGGCTTATCATCTCTTTTTTTTCTTTACTTCATTGTCTCAAGGCAGATTGAAGGAAAGATATAGGATTTTTATCCAACATTGTCATGCAAATCCAAGTGATGCAATGACTTGGGCTTTTAGATTAGTAGTTCATCTAAAAGATAGAATAGAAAAAAGGAGATCAAAGTTTCAGCTATCCACAACTATCTAAAACAAATAAAATTTGTTATGAAATGAATGTTCTAACCTTGAAGTGTAAAAAGATAACCATGGATAATTACTTGTTTATTAAGGTAAGTCTGATAGCACCGCTGTAAGCGCTTGTGACTCCCCTGCGAGGCGATGACAGTAAGCCGCAAGAAGGATAGACCCTGTACTAATGGACTTGCTTCCTATTCTAATCCAAAATTTTTGTTATTGCATAAACCATATATGATGGGGCTCAATGACTTGGTAGGAATTTTCAGCTTAAGCTATTGAAGAATAATTGTCGAGATAAACAGTATTTTTAGGGATCAAGTTCGGCAGCAGGGTATGCAAATAGGACATCATTGAACTAGAGAGCGTCTAGCATAGACGAAGTGTCTTATGCCGTACCTATAGCGACTTTTTAGAAGGTAAGAGCCCAAACCGACATTGCTAGTAGGCAATTATACTTGGATAACTCTGAACTAATTGCGTACTACCTTTGAATGGCAATATATCATTATAAAGCCTTGGTTTAAAGATCAATCGAAATGGCTAGAGTCAAAAAACCCATGATATTTAACAGCATGGGGGATAGATTTCATTGCTTTTTATGGACCAGGATTCATGGGGGATCCAAGAATACGTGAAAATTAATCGGCTTTTTGACGAGAGAGGTAGAAAAATTTGAAAAGAGCTGTTGAGAAATATTAGCAATCCATAAAAATGCAAGATGGTTGCAATCTGGATTTTAGTGAAAGCATTCTGGAACAAAGTTTATCAAAATACTGAGCTTAGAGAGATGAAGGTATCGGAATTTTATCCTCATCTGTTGGAACTGGCGTCAGCAAGATCAATAGGAAAGCAAATCCGAGATGCTTCTCCTCTTCATGAAGTAATTCAACGACCCTTTATCATACCTAATATTATTTAATGAACAGAGGAAAAAATATTTGATAGTAGATAGAAGATCTATAGATTTCGAATTCATTCATTGATCCATAGGATTATCTACTAAAGTAACTTACGATTTTCTATACCGCTACAATCTCCAAATCTTCGACCACATCTAAAAAGAGACATTAATCTATACACTCAAATTCGCTTGTAGATAGTTGTCTAATCTGGCCAATAACGGTCTGTACGTCTTGTGTAGATACTCATAGTTACAGCTGCATAACATGATTCATTTCTATTACCTTGTAAAGTTTTAAATTAGCTATGCTCGGCCCGATAATTAATTTATCTAATAGAATGAATATTTGTCGTGATTTGGGATAATAATCACGGTATTTAGTTTGATGTAATAATTTACACTGTTCCTTAGATTATGTACAAGGATCAGCGTCACTAAATTTTAAAATTGTTTATTTTAACAATATATTTCCTTCAAACCTATATATGGCGTTACCCATATCCAAGGAGAATATAGGATAAAAATGAACATAGATGATGAAATTGATAAGGTTATCGATAATTATGTTGCTTTAACTAGACATAACCAAAATACAAACATAGAATCCACAGAAAATCTCGATGAATTCACTGAGGGTTTTTCTAAAAAAGTTCATACAGTTATTTTTCCTGTATTTAAAGAAATTAAGAACAAGCTGATCTTACATGATATCAAATGTGACATAATAGACAAGATACAAGGAAGATTGGTAACCGAAATCAAGCTTGATATATACCCTTATAAGGATACTTCATCAGCACAAGACAAACATCCTTCTTTAACCTTCTTTATGGAAGAACCAAATAAGGTAACGCTCTATATGCAAAAGATGATGCAAGAGGAGGGTTCAGCAGGCCGGGAGGGAACATTTACCTTAGAGGAGATTACTACTGAACTTGTTAAAGAAAAAATATTAGATCTGTTGAATTTTTGTTTTGCTAGAAAATAATAAAATAGATCGACAGTCAACAAATCAAAATTATTATCATCATCATCTTCTTCTTTGTACTTTTGATTATCATTTACAAAATTCATTTGATCTTAAATGAAATGTGTTTTTAGAACAGAAATTAATTATATTAGTTTTTAATTTCCAAATCATGGGACTAAACTCAGATGCAATGTAATTGGGTTCCTATTTCGAAGTTAATATGATATCTTCTTTGCAAATTTTCTCCTCAAAATGGTTATATGCTGAAGAAAAAAATTGTGGTTGGTAAAAGGTAAAATTGATATAGAAATTTTTAGAAAAAAAATAATCTTCAACCTGTAGCATTTCTACAAGTATCCTCATACTGTCTGAGTAGCTCACAGTTCACTGTCCTGCAAATGAATTTGTAGGAGGATTCCATTACAGAACTGTCTTTCTTATTCAAGAAAGCTCAAACCTTTAAAGAGGAAATTAAACCTGCTATATGATTTCTAAAACAAGGTTCCTTCTGTCTTTCTTTTTTTATGTTCGATTATTCCATCATTGGTGATATAATAATTTTCACCATCAAATGAATGAATCAATGCTTGGGCAATCAAGTCTTCAAGGGCGGTGTCAATATCTTCAGGATGTGGTGAGCTAATCTGGTCAGTTATCTCTTCATAGTTCAATGATTTGGTTCCAGCTGTATGTGCGGCTACCAATTTATCCAATATCATGCCCTCAATCTTATTGAGCATGTCGTTGTCATCCTTGGCGTCTAGATCTTTGACCATAATTGTAATAATATAATATCTTGGTTAATATGCTTATCACAGAACTCATGACATAATTCTTTTAATGCAAAGTTTTTAGTTAACCTGACTATGCAAAATGGATGGTTAAGCTTATGAATTCCGAAAAGAGCGATTACTTCTTCCAATAACAATGTTATCCTCTCTAAAGGTCTATAATCCTTGTTCCAAACATTGTAGCCTCTGAAGATTTGTCATGCGTAATTAAAGAATCTAAATACTTGAGGATGTTTTACTAATAATATTAGTACAATGAAATTTATGACAATAGGAGAACTTTTAATGAAGGAGGTCAAGGATCATCGATTCGATTGTTGAATATGATTCTGAGGATAATACACTATATGTTAAACTAACCGACAAGAAAATAGTGAGCACCATTCCAATTGGAAATTCGGTGTTTATTGATATTAGTGATGACAATAAACCTGTAGGCATCAAATACATTCTGACTGACAAAAGTCCCGATACAATTAAGGAGGTACAATCATTGTTCTTGACATAATATTTAGACATGTACATTGTAGGCTTTACCAATAGCAAAAGAAATCGAGTGGATTTGAATGAAAGAAAATAAAATTTTATTAAAAGAAGGAGGTGTGCGATCCATTTTAAAGGCACAAGTAAAAGTATATAGGCTTTGAACCAATGGTAGTAGAATTAGGCAAAATTGGTTCCAGAACCTTTACCTTATACGGCGGAAAATTTTTTTAATAGATTCCCTATTTTAGCTTAGTTCGCCCTACAATAGATTGAGCGATACTAACTTGATGTTTGATTAACAGATTTTATATGCCTCAAAGATATTTTTCTCATGCACTTCCCAAAGTAACATGTTTCTTGCGTATTTATATGTCCCAATCCGTTTTGAGTATAGCTCCTCCAAATTATGATTTAGATAATTTAAGATATCAATCAGGCCATCGTTATTCTCATACTCTAAACAATATCCTTTCATGGTTTCTGATATTGGGGTCAGTCCAGAAGTGTTGATTACAAGCAATCCTGCATGAGCATATTCATAGGCCTTATTTGGATTAATGTATTTGTGAGACCAATGTTTTTTAAAAGGAACCAAACCAGTTGAATGATTTGCCATTTCCTTGTACATACTTTCTCTATCTAGGTATCCGCAATATACTGTGTTCTTAGTAGAAGGACTGTCCCATCCCAGGACAAAAAGCTTACCGACGTTATCCTTTTCAAATGTTTCAAAGAAACCTTCAAGGTTCCTATGTGTAGGTTTTATCAGGCCTTTTGCTTCAACACCAGCATAGACCGAAGAAAGAGATTTGTGATATCTCGGTTCATCAATGGATTCTATTTCTTTATAAAGAGGAAAGTTTGGAACAAGAAAATTTCTATCACTAATTTTATTATGCGCCTCCACTATGGTTTGAGACACTGTGATTGTGGGAACCTTTGTTACCACATCCTTTTCTGCATCGGACCAGATCCTAACCCATCTCTTTTTTAAGAAATCTCGGGCGATATTTCTGACTATGCCTCTTGGAAAGGATGGCTTATCAATGTTTGCCTGTTTTGTTAGATTATATGCTTCCAGCTGCCTTTGGACATAAATTGACCAAAATTCATGATCATTGTAAACCAAAGGATACTCTCCAATTTCCATTGCCATTTTGGCTGAAAAAATGTTGTGAGCATGAATTATGTCTGGACGAACCTCATCGATGACTCTTTTCATATGTTTCTTTACAATATTCCATTGATATGGAAACATATGTCTAGCAGAGGGAGTCCATTTTATCTCTAAAGATTTATCAAAAATAGATTGATATTTTGGATTTTTTGGACCACCAAAGAAAACACTATGTCCATTTTTCTTAGCGCTAATTGCGCACTTTTCGGTCCGCCATTGGGGCAAGTGGGTATCTAAAAGATGTAATATTCTCATCTCTTTTTATTACCATGAATGAGTGATTTCATTAATATAACTTTGCAAGTTAATTTTTCTAATGGTTGTAGCATACTTTTTCAATTAAAATTGAGATTAAAATTAAAATGTTAGCACTTGTCAGTTTCGATTGCTTTATTATTTTCAGCTTCTCTTTGATCATATCTAGAGGATGTAGCTAAGAGTATACTGAATATTATCAAAGATCTGTTTGCTAGATTTGCATCCTCTTCCCATCTATTTAATAGGCGAATTTGATTGATGATCGTGTTCTTGCTGGATCCAAAATACAGATCGAAAGCGTTTATCTTATATAACAAGAAAAACTCCAATTGACTGGAGATAAGAAGATTAATTAAAGCTTTCTTAAGAAATACGATCCTACCAATTATTATAGAAACCTATTGCAAAAATTATAAATCTTAACAAGAGATAACAATGTTAGGTTGGCTTTTTAGTTGAATATTCTTCATATTTGGGATCAATCGGCTGTAGCTTGCGTTCTTGCAAAGAATCAGCAAAAATTGGGACATGAAGTTAAGATTCTGAGAAGAACTGGTTATGATCGATATGGGATATACGAATTTTATGGCGAAATAGTTACGCTTATCCCAGAAGAAAATTTTTTAGAATTAAGTTTACAAGAAGCAAACAAAGCTGACCTTGTGCATATACATAGCAGGACTGATGCATTATTCTATATCCGAAGAAAGTCAAACAAAAGAAATAAAATTATCATGCATTTTCATGGATCAGATCTACGAGGAATCAACCAAAAATATAAACGTCAGGATTTATTGTTGAACCCTGGGCTACTAGTTAGGAATTCAAGATCAACTCGTGTTCGAAGGAAAAACAATCTTCTAGCCGAGCGGTCTGCAGATAAAGTCCTCTACTCTACGGCAGATCTAAGGAAATTCTTAAAGCGTAATGATTCGGTCCTAATAAACATACCGATTGATACTGACCATTTTACACCAAATACCAACAATCAAACCGGCAAGGACTTTTTTATATTTAATACCGAGGCTATTTCCAATATGAAATGGATAATAGATTATTGTAAAGGAAGCGGTATCGACAATTTAAAGGTAATTGATAGAATGAAGCATCCTGTAAAATACTCTGATATGCCCAGGTTTCTCAAACAGTTCGGAACTTATGTTGATATCAGATATGTAAACGACAATGTCTTGTCTAATCTTAGTACTACTGCACTTCAATCACTCGCTTGTGGTTTGAAAGTAGTAAACTATAACCTCGAGCAGGTCAGTGAGTTACCTAGCGATCATGTTGGATCAAATGCTGCGAAAATAGTACAAGAGGCTTATGAGGAGATTTTATAAGATGTAATTCATTAAAAAAAAGTACTAGCAAAAAAATCTATACCTGATACTATAATATAATATAAAGGATTTCACGATTTAGGGGCGAAATTCCAATTCCAATTGATCGGAACGCATTGAAGAATCATTAAAAAATACCTCTCTAGAGATTATAATTGGGTAGTTCGTGCTCACAACATTTTTTCAGCCAAAATGGCAATGGAAATTGGAGAGTATCCTTTGGTTTACAATGATCATGAATTTTGGTCAAAATTTTTCGGAAATGGCTATTAAAATTATGAAATTAGTTACTAATACAGGTATATTAGAGAATCTACGACTTAAGTATAACAGTGTGAATGTCTGAATGAATGAATGAAGTTAAACAAGCCGAAAATTATGATATAATAATGACGAGCAGAAATATCAACGAGTTTGCATTCTTTAGATCATTCTTTAACAATTAAATTGAGTATATAACAAATACGTTTATAGATATTTTGTTCATAGACTCTATAGATTCATAAAGTGGAGGTGTTTCCCTTTCTGTTTTTAATCATACTAACAACAACTCTGCTTATTCAAATTGCTGAAGCTTTTAGTTGATCTTGATCAATTTGTTCCAATAGAAGCGAAAAAATATCCTCACTAATTTTTTAATAAATTTTCACCTTCACTTTTACCTTTCTACCATAATCCAAATACCATAACTATCATACTCAAAACTTAACAATTAATAAAGATATGATAATATGAATTTTTATGCAGCTCATTCCTTTTCGTAATAAAATTAGAAGTTTACTACTATTATCTAGAGAACTAAAAAGGGATCTAACAAGGACTATGACACAGAAAGACTGGGAGTTTCCAGAAATGTTTGAAGATTATGAAAAATATCACGCCAACATAAACACCGGAAAATCAGTGAGATATGACTTAATAAAGAAATGGATTGAGCCAAACTCTACAATTTTGGATGTAGGTGTAGGAGATGGTCACATGGCCGAACTATTGATGAAAAACAAGAATGCTTTAGTTAAAGGGATCGATATTTCGCATATAGCATGTGAGAAAGCCAAAAATAGAGGTATTTCCGTAACCGTAAAAGATATTAACAACGGACTAAGTCTTGGCAGGGATGAATATTATGATTATATACTTCTTATTGAAGTTATTGAACATACCATATATCCACAAAAAATACTAGTTGAAGCTATATCTCATGCTCGAAAAGGGGTAGTTGTAACTATCCCTAATAGTGCATATGTTAAATGGAGAATTCAATTACTTAGAGGATATTCGCCACGCCAGTCGTTTTCTCATTTGCATTTCTGGTCTGTAAAGGACTTTAGCCTTTTTTGCAAGAAGCTTGATATCAACATCGTCGATTTTAATACGTTACTTCCGCCATGGCTAATAAAATTTAGCAATTTACTTGGTTGGCAACAATGCTGGCTCCTTGCGCCCAAACCATATTCTAATAATGTTTAGTAGATATCTTGGCCTTATCAAAAATGGCGGTATTATTTATGGGTTATATTGTACCATGGTAATATCTTATTCACCATCACTATTCTTTTAGTAATTCTAACGACGAAATCCCAACTAGAGCTAATTTTATATCAGATCTAGCGAGTATACGTCCAAAATCAAGATGTCTCAATCCCTTAGAATTTTTACATTTATATGATTATATAGAGGCGATTTTCAATAAAATACGTTGTCATTGTCTCAGCAAGAAATATCACTGCGAATTAAACGATGGCTTATTGAAGAAAGTGATATTTGGAGATTTGATGAAATCAAAGACTCCACAGTTATTATGAATATAGTTGCAAAATCTAATAATAGAAATGTCAACATCATTGTTGATGATTTACACGACAAGGTAACATTAATTACATCAATGAATTTCTCAAAGCAACAGAAGAATTCTTTATCTCTTCTACCATCGAAAGAGAAGAATCGCTTTATTCCGGATCTATTGATGGCTTTGTACCAATTGGGTTTACTGGCTCGTCATAGCAATTCATCAAAAGACAAAATAGAAAAATTTATCATGGAGAAACTCATTTACTTTGATGGCTTAACCAAAGATAAATTTTTTGATTCATTGTTTTCAATGTTATTAGGTATAGATACCCTTCAACAATATTTTAACAGATTATCCTTGATTTCTACTGATGGCAAAACTCTCGATTAAATTAAATGAAATAGAATCTGTCAATTGGGTTTTTTAATATTTTTAATAACTGGTATATTTTTAGGAACATTCAAAAGAAGTATTACTAAATATGTGCAATCCATATTCTTTAATTAAAATATATTGATGATAAGAAGGCTTGTAGGAGAGGAATATTGTCAAAGTTTAAACAGCAATCTATAATGATAATGATTTTATTAATGGATTGTTATCTCATTCCAATTAGAACATTTCCTAATTTTGGTCTAAATATCCTTATAATATTTAGGTTCTACAGGCTAAAATTTATTATATTTCATCTTTTTTGATTGTGAATCTTGTAACTACATCGAGTATTTCATCTATGGAGGAAGGTTTTCTTAAGATGTATTTAGCACCACCATTCATCATTTCATTTATTTCACTGTTCTGCGTGGATGAAGCAGTAAATATTATTACATTATTTGAATTTAACAAATTCTCTTCCTTTAGTTTGTTAAAAACATCTAATCCGCTAAATTCTGGCATGGCCAGATCCAATAAAATTACATCATAATATCCATCCTTCTTTCGTATTTCATCTAAGCCATCTATCCCTCTATTAATTATTTTACATTCTATATCTTCTGTTTCGAGGTAGTCTTTTATCAACTCAGTTATATCCTCATTATCATCTATAATAAGAACTCGGGAAATAGGTGTTACCGATGATGATGATGATGACGATGATGATGGTATATTAGGACTCATTGTATCTTTATTATAACCGAATTCTTCTCGGTTTAAAAAGGTATTGTAAATCTAAAGGCTGCACCATGATTATATTCTTTATCAATCCATATTTTACCACCGTGTGCTTCTACGATACCTTTTGAGATGGCTAAACCAAGTCCACTACCGCCATGTTTTCTTATCAAACTTGTATCAACTTGATAGAATTTGTGAAATAGTTTATCCATTTTATCTGCTGGAATACCTGGGCCATTATCTTCTACCGAAAATTGAATCATCGTTTGGTTTTGAATCAATTCTGCTCCTATAGTTATTTTACCATTGCTTGCTGGTACAAAATCTATAGAGTTTTTAATCAAATTTGCGAATACTTGTTCGATCCTCCTTTGGTCACACATAATAGTAGTTTCTTCTCTTAATTTTGAATTTACTTTAAAGGTAATTTGTTTATCTCCAATTAAAGAAGGCAAATCGGATACAACCGATGACATCAAATCCCGTATATTTACTAGACTTTTTTGAATTTTAAACTTTCCCATTTCAATTTTGTATCCATCAAGAACATCATTAACCAAAACTTCTAATTTTAATATATTTCTGTAAACAATATCTGCATATTTCTTTTGTTTTTCACTCAGGTCACCTGTTTTTTTTTGCCTAAGTAAAAGCTCCACATAACCTCTAGCGGGGACGAGTGGAGTTTTTAATTCATGGCTAACCATGGACATAAATTCTTCTTTTGCTTTGTCTGCAGATACCAATTCATTGTTTATTTTTTCTAAATATTCATCATTTAGTCTTAATTCTTCATTTGCTTTTTCTAGTTCTAGTGTTCTCTCCATTACCATATTATTCAAATTTTGGTTCACCTGATTTACACTCTGCCTCATTGACTCAAAATTTGACGCTAATTCACCAACTTCGTCAGAGCTTTTAATATCAATTCTGGAATCATAATTTCCCTTACCAATCTCAATTACCTTTCTCATAAGTTTTGATAATGGTAAAGAAATAGTTCTGGCAATGAACAAAATAAGAATTATCGATATTACGAACATAATGCCTGAAACAATTAGAAATTGATCTGCTGTTTTTTGTAAATTTCCAAATACGATATCAGTATTTTCTCTTAGTATGAGAAACCAATCACTTCCTTTATAGTCTAAGTGTCCCTTCCCCTGTGGTACACTAACAATAATTTCATCACTATTAATTCGAGTTTCTGCTGAAGCGGGATTCAGCATAGACATATTATTCTGTCGATCGTTGTTACCGATCATCTCTTGGAATCCTGGTATTTCTTGCAAAATTGATTTTCTATCATGGTTGGAATATATTACTGTGCCATTCTTAGATATTAAATCCAATTTAAGATTGCTACTGCCCGAATCTATTTCTTTATCCTCCAAGTTAATTTCTTTGAATATATCGTTGATCTTATTTACTGGTTGTCTTGTAACTACAACTCCTTCAATCTCTTCGCTTTCATTATACAAAGGAGCAGCAAAATGGATTACATATTGATTAAGCGATTCAGATAGAGTAGGTACGGTATCATAATGTATTTTTCCCTTAATTGCTTCTTTAAAGAAAGATTTATCAGATTCATTCTCCCCTAAAAGTATATTTCTTGTGTCCCCAATTTTAATACCTTCTTTATCATATAAGGAAATGGAGGAATATGTTTTGAAAGATCTTTCCATTGAACGAAGATATTCCATTTTTTCAGATAGTGTTAAATTTGAATTTACCAATATATTACCTGTAGATAAAAATTCTATATCGGCTAGCCTCTCAAACATTTGATGTGAGAGATTATCCATTGTATGACCGGCCACCGTTTTTAATTCATTAATTAATTGAGCTTGTATAGTAGCAGCAAAATTTTGAAACGCAACATAAGATAGTATCATTATAGAAAAAGACACTAGTGGAATCATGGTCACGATGAGCTTTGTTCTAATTTTCAAATACTATTTACCTTGCAGATATCTCATTTTTAGTACTATTTTCCATCAATAATTCATTGACAAATTTAGGTTCAACTATATTTTCGATAACGGGATATTCACTTATTACTCCTCTTTCAGCATAAAAGTTTGCAATAGAATTTCCAGAATAGTACAATGAAAGAGTATCGTTTAATTCTCTATTGATTGAAAATTGAGTGTTATAATCTAGGTCAGTAAACTTGACATTATTGAGTCCTTCCACTATCAAATTTTTGCTTAACCCGGATTTTGACGACATTATTTCTATGCCTTGCTCCGAATTTCTATCATAATCTTCCTTTGCCTCTATCAATGATTTTATTATGTTTTGAATATCCATGGGTCTTTGTTCCACTATATCGGAATGAAATACTAATACATTTGTTATGATTCCTGGAATATCTGCGCCCGTTGAAAGGATTTTTAATCCTTTCTTCACTCCTTCTATAATAAATGGCTCGTAAACATGTCCTGCGGCAATTTCATTATTTACTAGCGCCTCTGGAATATTTTGACCCAGAATATTTACGAATTCAACATCGGCTTCAGCAAGACCAACATTTTCCAGAGATTTTAACATGAATATATGTGAAAAACTGTTGATTCCTTCAACACCTACTTTTTTACCCTTTACACCCGTAAGGTTGTCTACGCTACCTATAATTGCATCCGCCTCATAAGACGTATCCACATTGAATACAACTTTAGTATCAACTCCTTCAGCATTTTGTATTATGGCATCTGAATACACGATGAACATTCCATCATACTCCCCGTTCGAGTAAGCACGTACCGCCTCTGCATAATCTTGAATTAAAGTTACATTTACATCAACATTATTTTTATCAAAATAGCCTTTTTCTTGGGCAACATATGCCAAAAAATTAGGAACCCATAAAGTTAGTACTAGATTTATCGGTTCTCCATCAGATATCTGAGCATCCACCAAATTCAGGCCGCTGTAAAATGGTATTACAAGAATACTAAAAGTTAGTGCGCAGAATAACTTCCTATTTAATTGTTCAAATATCATTTATATTCATTAAGATTACATGGACAGGTATTTTTCTCTATCTAGGTATACTAAGGGCATTTTAGGTGGCATTATATATTATTACAGTTAAACTTTGATTATTCATCCAAATTAAAAAGTTTTTTATGTTGAAAAATATATACTATTATTTCAAACTTATTTCAAATTTCTAATCATCCTTACTTTTATTAAGCACTCGTTGAATTCTAAAACTATATCAATAGAATCAAAAACGATACTATTGATGAATAAAAATATATAGTTGAGAGATATAAATTACACTTGATTAGTCATATCTAGTGATGTTACTAGCGACGGTAAGTCAGAAGTTTTGTATGGTTCTGAAAACATAGTAGAAAAGGCAATTATCTTTATACAAAATACTAAAACAAAAATGGATATTGCGTTGGACCATTTGGGCCCATGCAGAGTAATTCAGCTTCCCGCCTATCGCGATTGTTACAAAGACATTTTAGCTAGAGGTGCAAAAATTAGATGTGTTACCGAAGTTACTTCTGAAAATATAAAATATTGTAAAGAATTGTTAAGCGTGGTTAGTGAACTACGGCACCTAGATGGCATAAAGGGGGGAATTGCAATCAATGAGTCTGAGTATATGGCTACAACGGTTCTCCGAAAAGAGCAAGCAGCTACTCACTTAATTTATAGCGACGTAGATGAGGTGGTTGCACAGGGGCAATATATTTTTGATACTCTTTGGAAAAATGCAGTACCAGCAATAAAAAAAATAATAGAAATTGAGGAAGGTAAAACAAAAAATGAAACCAAAATTTTAACAAGATCCAATGGTTCCTTAAGTGATGAAGAACTGGTGTCAATTTTTCTCGACTCAAACGAATTAAGTGTTTGTATTACTCCAGAAGGTCTAAAAATTGGTTACGAACTTTTTCTACCTCTCACTAAAAATCTTTTAGAAAGGAAGAAAAATAGTTTGCATAAAGGTCTTAGAATTTTAATCGGAATATCAGAGGATAATATGAACTTGGTTAAAGAGTATCTTGAGATGGGTGTGGAAATTCGCCACTTAAAAGAGACACCCTTTATCAACTTTGGTGTTACTGAATCACATCTGGCCGCAGCGATAGAACAATCGACTGACAAGAATTTTGTGGATAGTGTTTTATACAGCAACGAACCTGCTTATGTAAATAATTTTAAATTACTATTTGACAAATTATGGAATAATAGTAAGGATGCTACTGCAATAATCAAGTCAATCGAAGATGATATAGAGATTCCATTTTTTGAAACGATTGAAAAATCCGATGAAACATTTAGATTGATCAAAAACTTGATATCGTCTGCTAATCAAGAAATATTAGGAATCCTTCCAACTTTTGATTCCTTCAAGAGACAGGTGGAAAACGACTTTTTCCTAAACATAAAAAATACTATTGAAAAAAGGAATTTATCTATTAAAATTCTTGTTACCGATAGAATCGACCAGTCAAGACAAAAGACTATCAATGAGTTATTCAAGGATGATTTTACTCTTTTGGAAGACAACAAAAGAAAGTTCGGTATGGATGATGTCAATAACAAGCCGTTTGACTTTACCGTAAGCGCTATAAAAAATATGAAAATTAGAGCGATATCTAATAATGATATTCAATCAGAAGTAGGTTTGTTGGTAGTTGATAGGAGTAAATCAATAATCATAGAGTTCAAAAATAATACCACAGAAGATCCTCTAGATTCAACCGGGCTTGCATCTTATTCAAATAGTATCCCCATATCAAACTCCTATGCGTTTATTTTTGATTCACTGTGGAACCAATCAGAATTATACTATTTTTTAAAGAAGGTGTATGCAAGGCTAAAAGTTCATGACAAAATGCAAAGAGAGTTCATAGATGTTGTTGCACATGAGTTACGGACTCCTATTCAACCAATAATTGGCTTGACAGAACACGTTAAAGATAATATATTTGATAATGAGCAGAAAGGACTACTTGAGATTGTAATTGCAAGTGCACACAAATTACACACATTAACTGAAAACATTCTTACGGTAACTAAGATTGAAGGGAACTTATTTAATATTTCGAGGAGTAAGTTTAATCTTACCGCGGTCATTTTAGATGTTATAAAGGATTTCGAAACAATACTTGAAAATAAGAATAAAATAGTCCGTATTTCTGAGAAAAAAATAAAGTTTGATTTTATTGGTTTTGAAAAGGAACATATAGTAAATGGGGATAAGCTTCGAATTACTCAGGTTATTTCGAATTTAATTGATAATTCTATTAATTTTATTGCCGAAGGAGAAGATGGTATCATAACGATAGCTATCAGAAATAATGAAAACGATTTGATGGTCCAGATAAAAGATAATGGTGAGGGAATACATCCGGAAATTCTGCCACGGCTATTTACCAAGTTTGCGACTAAATCCTTTTATGGTACCGGACTAGGATTATATATTTGTAAGAACATTATAAATCTGCATCAAGGCAAAATCTGGGTTGAACATAATAAAGATGGTATAGGCGCCAGCATTTCTTTTACCTTGCCCATGTTCATTTAGAGCGCATTATTGTGATTTGAAATAATTTATTTTTGAATATTATTCAACAATGTCAATATAATAATCAATTAATTAGTTAAACTGTTGAGTATTACAAATCGTACAGATATCCCAAATAAAAGGAAAGAGCTTATGCTCACTCTTTCATCAATTATTAAACAAAAAAAACAAACACATTGTTAATTGGTAAGATAGGAGTTATTTAGGAAGAATGGAGAAAAAAAACAAAGATGATTAGGATGTGATTTTGAAAGTTTCTGTATCCCATTTACTCACCTGACCATTGTCATTCTCAACTATTTTGAATTTAATGAATAATGGCAAGTAATAGATATCCTGTTATTGGCGCTTCCACTAATTTACTGTGATTGAATTAATATAAACTAGAAATAAATAAATTGGTATTATCATTTCCCAATCCGTCAAATACCTTACTTTATTTTACTTTACTTTTGCAAGCTCAGCAAGACCAAATGATTATGCGTTAGTTTTATTGATTGCATTTCTAAAAGGACCTGCACTTGCAAATGCAATGTCATTCCACATTTTACTGAAAGCGATTGCACTCTCAATATAATTGCTAATCAATCTTGAATACATCTCTGGTATACTCCTAAGAAAATCTTGATTATACCAAAATTGCTTTTGGACATTTCCAAAATAAGGCATGAATACCGATTGAAATGAATTTATAACCTGGTTTTGTAATTCTAGATAATTTTCTGCTAACGCTTTGGGGGCTTGAGATGTTTGTTCCTGAGTATCAGCAATTGCTTGTGTATAATAATGAGCTTGATTGCTTGCTTCTTCAGTATTTCTCTCAATACTTTCGTTAGACTGTTCTGAGACTTCTAAAACAGACTGTGCCGACTGTTCCTCATCATAATTCTCAATAAATGATTGATGATTATTGTTATTATTATTGTTATTATTTTGTTTTATGGATTTATCATTATCGTCATTATTCTTGCCAGGAATAATTTCTTCAATTATATCAGGAGATTCTGTTTCGTTTTTATCATCAATAGACATTGTAATGCCCTTTGTTTAACAAATTATAAAAGGTTAGTATATCATAAATAAACTACCGTTTACATTATCATTATTTACTTTATGAAGACAGAATTGCAAATCTATTTATAATTTCATTTTAAATAAGAGAAGTTTAGTCGGACTAAGTAGTTGACTTGTCAAATAAGATAGCTAAGTATAAAAGAAAATTTTTTTTAAGTTATACTATTCTACCTTTTTTAGTCCAGGACCTTCTAGACAGATTGATTTAGAATAATAACATATGTATTTACAACTGCTTTGGAATCTCTCTCAGAGAGCGCCTTAACATTAGGCCAAACGATTGATGCATCAAGACAGTTAATACTGGACTATATCCCACAGCCTTTGCAGAATTTCACTTTATCATTGTCATAAATATCCTAGATTCTGTGCTATCATAGTCATCAGTATAATCCACTGTTATAGTCACTATTATCCTTCGCAGCCTATGCCATCGCCGTCAGCGTCAAGGTTATGGGGATCATCGCTTCCTACTGGGATGTTCTTCTCATCAAAATCCTTACAATCGAGATCTTTACTAGTGTCACTAGTATCAACTCTATTAGCGTTACTGATGCTATCAGACTCTACAGGTTCTTCCTTTTCGACGTCATCGTTGTCGCCATTATCACTCCTATTGTTTGAACAGCCATGTTCCTGTGCCCAATTAGTATCTGCAAATTCAGAGACGTCACAGAAGCTTTGATAAATATCGGCCAAGTTATTATCAAGTATTACTTCATTTACGTTAACACCTTCGCAATATACGACAGCAACGGTTCGACCATAGGTAAGTCCTTGCATATTATCTGGGTCTACCTCTGCATTCTTATTCAGACATTGTTCGGTAATGAAATTTTTTGCTTCATTAAATCCGGGTTCATTTCTTTCTGGAGCATCAATTAACGCTAGTCTTATTGTTATTGTATCTCCTTCTCTTGTCAATACATCAAGAGTATCGCCATCAATGACTCTTGACACTGTTCCACTAAAGTTTGATGTAGTGGTGGTAACTGTATCAGAATTTATAGAGGACGCCCAAACTTGATTTGAGAATGTAATTGTCCCTAAAAAAACTAGAAAAACAAGTATTCTCATATAAAATAACAAATCATACAATGCTGACTATTATTGTATTTAATATATAAATATAGAAAAATAAATGAGATCTCATTGATTATAGCCTGTAAGATAATTAGTCAGAGTCCAATTGAAGTTTATAGTGATAGAACTGGGTGGCAAAGCCTACTAAATAGGATATAAAAATGACGACTTTGATATCTTTGATAATGCTGAGACACCAGAAGTAAAGAGAAGGAGTAATGTGCAATACAAGTAATCTGCTTGCATACAATGACTTTGAGATAGATTGATTTAGCAGATCTGCCTATAGATAAGTTGGTACTAACAACACACTGAATTTATATTCTCAGACGAGAAAAGATTTGATCCATTCGTAAAAGTAAAAGATTGTTTTTATCATATCTTACCATATTTGAGACTTAATTGATCACTCCGTTAAATTAATATATAATTTATAGTATAGAAATACACCATTCTATAGAAAAATCAACGAATCTTAACAACAGCTTGTTCATAGTATTATGATTAGCTAGTCATTCGAAGGATACAATATATAATCATGATAAGCACAACAATTACAAAGTTAGCATTTGCAATTAATCTAAAAAGTCAAATATGATGATATTATGAATTTGTAAATCAATAAGAAAATTCATCTAGAATTTTGTGAATGGGTTAATAAATAGACTGCTGCTATCTTATGATTTATACTACATATTTAAGCTATATTATCCACGTACTTACCATGAAAAACATTTTTACATTCATGATAGCTGTGGCTTTCATTGTCTCATATGCAGGTATGGGATCAGTGTTTGCTCAGAATCAAAGTCAAGGTCAAAACCAGTCATCACCTACGCTGCCTGAAAATCAGACAATGGCAACTGTTTCAGATAGTCCTCAAACTGTTTTAGCGAATCAGACAACCGTTCCAGCAGAACAGACCACTGTAACTGTTAATCAAACAACCAAGTCTATTGAGAATCAAGGTCAGCTTCAGCCCTTAGAGAATATGACAGTAACTCCAGAAACTGGAAATTTGTCTAACATAGAAAATAAGACTATGGTGCAAGCTACTGGTCCAGCTACTACTGTTATTGCAAATAAAACTACAGTCCCATTTAACCAGACCACCATAGGTGCAGAGAATATGACACAGTAATTCACAAACAACTTTAGTCAACGTGGGTGCAATTATCAGCACCTTGGTCTAAGCAACAAAAAAGTTTAGATATAATTAAAATAGCGATGAATCATAACAAAATATGGTCCCATTGCTAGTATTATTTTTTATCTTCTGATATTTTAAATCCAACGGGTTATAATAATTGGATATTAGTTAGTCGAGTAATGATGTTATCTTTCAAATCTGTCAATAGTGGCTATTACCATATGAGGTACTAATTTGTCTACGTATTTATACCATGTTCAACAAAATATTATATGAGTTCAAATATAGATTGGAATGATACTATTAAAAAGGAAGCTGAGGGTATTAACGGTGAAGATTTTGGTGAAGTACAAGAAGTGTCAAACGGAAGTGTATTAGTCCAGAGGGGCATCATCAATAAGGAAAAGTTTCTGATACCTCAAGAGTTAGCTGAGAGTTATGATGGTGATATTGTAAGATTTAAAATATCAGAAGACGACTTGTTAAGCAGATATCGAGAGGAAGATAGCGTTGAAGCAACAGCAGCAACCACAGGTGTAACCCAGACAACACAGGAGGTTGAACAGAGTGAAGTGAATACGGAAGAAACAATTCCATTAACAGAGGAAAGACTTGAAGTATCAAAAAATGTCCAGGAGCAACAGGCAACTATAACAAAGAAGCCTGTAACTGAAACAAAGACTGTCGAAGTACCAGTGACTCATGAGGAGGTTTCTATTGAGAGAAGAGCTCCATCAGGTGGAGAGGGACAAGTTGCTTCTGAGGGCCCAGTAACTTCTAGTGAGGAAATAACCATTCCATTAAAGAAGGAAGAAGTTGAAGTGAACAAAACTCCATATGTCAAAGAAGAGGTCACAGTTACTAAAAAACCAGTTACTGAGACAAGGCAAGTAACAGAAGAAGTAACTGCAGAAAGGATTAGTACAGAAGATTCACAATAGATGGTTTTAATTAAGACCAAATTTTTTATATCCACATTTTTTAATAGGAGATGAATTGGAATAGATGCCTATAAGAAGATGGATTACGTCTTACTTGGCCAATAGGGGGATTCAAATGTTAATTAATAGGCTTCTGAATCAGAGAAGAAGAAGATAATTCTAATTAATGGCAAAGGCTATAGTGTTATCACGCCACTTCCGAATGTAGTGCTAAAGTGACATTTATTTATCCATAAACTTTTGCAATTAGAATTGCTAATAATAGTATATGCCAATATATCTCATCTATAACTTTCATTAGAATCATGTTCTAATCAATTTTCTGTGTTCGGCGACGAATAATCATAGAGACATTTTACGATTTGCAAGGAAGATAATAGGAATACTATACCAATTTATGTCGTTCATAAACACCTAATCTCTTGCTTGAAATGACTTGTCTGTATAATATGAATAGTTTTACTTGGTGGGGCTCGCATTCCCATAAATAATATTATTCTAATACAAATAAATAATGATATAGTTTTAAAGTTGAATCGACTTGTAGAAAAATGTCATAAAGATTAATTTAAAGGAATCTAAGAAACTTAATAAAAAAGATACCAATTAATATTTGGCAACAATGTGTTATCATTTAAGGAACAAATAGGTAAAAGTTGTCAGTCATCTGATGGCTTTATTTCTTTTTACTTTTACTGTTGAATTTCAAAGATCCTTCTCTAAGCTTTGTTCTTGTAGATAATGATGCAACTCGTGTGCAGTCTTCTCGTGACCTTCTAATACATCTTTAAGCAAATCGTCGATTCCATGATCTCTGTTTTCTTTTGCAAAGTCTATCCTTTCTCGAATAGATGTAATCAGATTTTGTTCTGCTCTTAAATCATTTTCTAACATTGTTCTAAGATTATATTTGTCTTCCCCCTCAAACTGTACATAAGATAGTGCTTCAAACCTTGATGGATTTGATACTGGTATTCCTCCTAGCAAAGTGATACGTTCAGCTAATTCCTCAGCCAGTTCTAGATTTGTTTTTGCGTAAGTGTCTAGTGCTGCGGAGATGTGTTTCCAGTCGGGTCCCTCAACTATCCAATGTTGCTTTTTTAATTGGTAAAAGGTGATAAAATGACTCGCAATATCTGTATTCAACTGCTCAATAATTTTTTTAGTATAATCTTCTGATAATGCTATTGGATTTTTATCTATATCCTCAAATTTTTGAACTGTTTGCTGTGCATCAAAGTTATTTTTTGACTTCGTATTCATCAGTATTATTTTAGTAACAAACTATATAACATACAGAAGCATGAAATTTATGTATCTCAAAAATAGAATTACTGATGAGTATTTGAGTATTTAATGAAAACTGGCTGTAGTATGGAATGTTTTTTTCTTTTTCAGTTATTTTGATACATTTGGTTAATCCTAATAATTAAATACCTTATTCCAAAGCCAAAGATGCATATGCAGGCTTATTGATTTATTGCCTTTTAAAAAAACCCTTGGTTATAGGTAAGGGAGCCTATTAGTTTTCCTTTTGTTCAAAGGAAATGAATTGTGAACTAAATTTTGATTGCCTTGCAGTATAATAAATCTCCGGGGAAAAAATGAAACAAAGTCGCATAACATGAATTGGCTTCCCATCAATGTCATTGCAATTTAGACCTTTCCACTACTGTTCATATAATTTGTTATATTAGGCATAATAGTATGTCTCTCAATAAAGATGGCAATGAAGTAGTTGTTATTACAGGTTTAAGTCAAGGAATAGGCCAGTCAATTGCAATAGATTTTGCAAACCTTGGATTTAATGTTTTGGTAAATTCATCAGATGAACATGAATTAAAAAATATAGTTGAGAATATTTCAGTGTTAACTGGAAATCACAATAGAATATCTTACCTTGTGGGCGATATTTCTGAAAAAGGCTTTGCTGATGAATTCATGGAAGCAGCAATAAAAAAATGGGGGCGAATTGATGTTTTAATCAATAATGGGAAAATAACCAGCAACCCCAAGGTAAAGAATGATGAAGAAGCTCTTTTGAAAGGTGAACTTCAACAGCAACAACCTTCCTATTTTGTGCCAGAGGAATATGAAACATCGGATCCATTGATAAGGGGTATGTATTATTGTATCAAAGCAGCAGTGACGAGGATGTTACTAAATAATGATAGCAACTACGCTATTGTCAATATATCATCCTGTCAAGGATGCATGACCCAACAATCAGTCAATTCATATACACAGTTTAACTTTGGGGTGGATCCATATGTTGATTCAATGGCCCGAATGGAAACCTTAACAAAATCAATAGCTCTAGAGTTGGCAGATAAAGGAATAAGAGTCAACGGAATTGTACCTGGTCTTGTATTCAATGATATAAATAAAGAATTAATTGAGGATGAAAATAAGCGAAATTACAAGCAAAATGAAGTTCCTTTAGGAAGGATTGCTAAGCCACAGGAAGTTTCTAAGTTAGCACTCTTTTTAGCCTCAAAAGATGCCAGTTACATTACAGGAGCAATGATTCCTGTGGACGGAGGTTTAATGTTAAAGCAGCCAAATTATTTTGTGGAGGTAATTTAGAATAACGAAATTACAAACTTTGCCGTTCAGGGAAAAGAATTTTTTCCAATTTGCAATTCGTCTGCCCAACAATAATATAAAATAAAGATTTCATATAGGATATTGATCCGAGGCTTTTTGTGTTAGCAACGGCCCTTTTGCATTTTCTTCATTGATATCCTATATATAAATAACAAACTGGAAAAAAGTAATAGTAAAAAGGAATAGAATCACTCGCATGTGGGCTGAGAGTTATTGACCATGGTTTTGAGCCCAAGTATGGACTGCCAGTAGAGCATCAACCAGCAAATATTGTACAAAAATTGGAGCGAGTTTATCAGAAAATTCTCTAAATCTCATTAAATTTATTGAACTGTCCTGCTAACGTTACCTTCGTTTATTTGTTTTTTTGGATAAATTAACTAACGAAAAACTAAGAGAGTTTCAATTTGTATTAAGATGTTGGATGGATTTATTGGTCGAACGGGATTAATCCTAGTATTATAGCAACTTCACAATTCTTTCATAATTAGGTTAGACGAAGTTTGGGAATTCGAATCCATACCGTATACTCGTGGATTCTAATATATTATTGCTGTGTCAATAAATAGTCTTATTGTTAGTTGTATTTTAGAAAATTATTATCGCTTTCATATTGTCAAGTCCATATGAGAAAAACAATGACAAAAATTATTTTAAGTCATCGAAAAAATTAACAATAGTTATATCGTCTACCAGTTATCTTTGGACTTTAGTCTTAAATTTTAACTTGTAAAGAATTGACATTTTAGCATTAGTTTTGCAAGCATTTTGATAATTACTTATTGAGAATTCTCAGGGGATATTATCCATTGACATATCTTTAATTTTTCTTTTCAATTATAGACTCAATTTTTTTATCCAGGCTAAGTATTTGTTGAAGAAGTTTTTCCTGATGTTTTTGGAAATCCTGTATCAGTTTTAAGATAGTATCATGCCTCTCATCTAAGTCCCTGAGTTTCTTGAGGTTTTCATCCTGTTTGACAATTGACTTTTTTTGCAGGGCGTATACCACCCAAGTAATCATCGCACCAACAATAGCGCCAATAGCAATACTAAGATAGGTGCTGGATGCATTTGTCATGTCTATGCAACCTTTTGTTATTTCCGGCGCACATCCCCAAGGGGCTGAGCTATAATTTAGACTCCCTGATTCCCTGATCGATACATAGACTTTACCATCATTAGGATTATATTCTAATAACAAAGGATGATCATCAAGATCTACGCTAGCAACTAAAGTATCAGCCCAAACTAGATATATGTCAGCGAAAATACAAGATAATAGCATTATGAAAACTAAAATTGGAATTAATATGATGGACAAGAATTTTCCCTAACTGATTCAACAAATGATAATATGTACATAAGCAGTTAGGAAGAATACTAAAGGGATATGTAGGGTATAACTTAACCTTTTAATAACTAGATTAGATTTATTACTAATAACCAATTACAAAAAACTTCTAAAAAATCATATGTTTATTACGTCTTATTCCTTTGTTCTGTATTATACCTTATGTGATTGATTGCAGGCGATGACCAATATAACCATAATAGATTCCTATCTAACCTAAACAAATTAAGTATGGTCATTTAATTGTGAAGATGATTTTGCTAATTCATATGTCAATCTAAAATTGAGGTAATAAATCATAAAATTAAATGTTCTGAATGCTTGTTGCAATAATTCACAAAATAAACTCAATTTAGTTTACCCGGATGGTTAAATACTTTATTCTTCTACTATATTTGCTAGTTCCACGACTAGCAAAAGCAGACGATCGCACTGGGCTCATTGCATGTCTACCTGAAACCAAAAACAACTACAACAAACTCTTTGGATCATATGCATAACCTTCTCAAGGGGTTTGTTGAACGTGGTGTATTTTATTGTAGAATAATTTCTTTTCTTAAGCAAGAATGACAACACATTAGTAACATTTCTCATACCTGTGGAATATGATTCAAGATCAAATAAAATCTAGAATTAATTTGGCATCAGTGTCAGGAAAGTAGTTCAAATCTCGACTAGTTATAATATCATTATCATATGATAGACCACTTATACAAGCGTTTTATCATTTGCATAGAGAATTAAATGTAATCAAGATTAGATCGTCATTGGCTATTCATTTAGAGCTATCATAATTAAGAATATATTCTATAATTCTATTGAAAATATTAAAAAGATAATAATCTTAGATTCTCAAAGCAAATACTATAGAAACTGGTAGAGAACTTTCATACAAACTAACACATGATTCAAAACGAGAAGTATTTCATAATATCAACAATAAGGAGAATGGATTGATTCATGCTATGGATGCGACTATGGATAAGAACGACACCGAATTAATTAGGGACATGGTTTTAAGTGTCTATCCATAATAAAACATCCGATTTATCGAAAATGATCATATATCCAACTTCATAGAGATATGATATTTTATTCGATAACACTTGTAAATTTACATAAAAATATCAATGAATTGAAAGAATATCAGTTGAATTAACTTGCCTGACATTTATCAAATAAGTTCTCACAATATCATCAAGTCTGTCCACTCCTATTGGTTTTTTAATGATTTCTTTTACTCCAACATCTCTATAATCTTTGAAATCCTCATCATTCAAATCCCAGCCGGTCAATACTACTATAGCTTCATGTCTAACACCTTGTTTTTTCAATTGACGTAGAATATCTAATCCTGTAAACCCTGGCATTGCAATATCCAGAATTATAAGGTCGTATTCTCGTTTTTGAATTTCAGATAAGCCTTTTTGACCTTCGTTAACTACTTTGCAACCTATACCCTGCGTACTACAATAATCTATAAGAGCATCGGTAGTGTCAGTGTGGTCATCGATTGCCAATATATTCAATGTAAAATATCTAATTAAACATTATTTATAAGCACTAATGAAATTTAATTTTTAAACCAAAAATTGAATTTATCAACAAATTTACAAGTATCCAAATATATTTATTTTGAGTATCCCATCCACATGTTGCATAAATATCATTATTAGGTTTTTGTATATCCTATTTCTTATGTACTATTCACTGGCTATAGTCGATTTGAAGTAAATCACCCATTTGACTCCTTTTAATTTACTCTAATCTAACCATATATTGCTGACTGTTTGATTATATTGGATTTTTACATAAATGACCTTTGGAATTACTCTGGAGACTCAACAATCAATTCAATCATAATAGCAATGTATCTCCTATACATCCTTTCAAATTTGACCTGAAACAAAGGAAGAGTATGATACTACGTACATACTATTATACTATGAAATCTATACTATAATGTGTGTAAATTGATGAACCTCACTGATATACGTCATAATAATGATTTGAGAGTGTCTTTTTTTAATTAAAGATATCAAAGATAGTGAAGATTTTTCTGAACCTGAAATAATAAGTTCAGATAATTCAATTACAAAAGAAGATAATGCATTCACCAAAGTAATTCATGGTCCAGAAGACGCAGATAAAACAATTATAGAATTTGTTAGCAGGAGTAGAGAAAAGATTGACTCATGCGTAAATTCTACTGCCCCATCGGTATTTATAGAAGTAAAAGCGATTAAAAACGCGAGAATTGCTGCATTCAAAAAAAGAGGAGTAAAACTCAGATATGTGATTGAGATAACTGCAGACAACCTCAATTATTGTAAGGAGATGTTGAAATTCTCTGAAATAAGACATTTGAAAGGAATGAAAGGAAACTTTGAAGTAGCAGATGAAAAAGAATACGTGGCTGTTGCAACTCTTAAAAAAGCACAACCTATACCCCAACTTATATTTAGCAATGTGCCTGAAATCGTAGAACAACAACAGTTTGTTTTTGATAGTTTCTGGGAAAAGGGCATACCTTCAGAAGAAAGGATTAAAGAACTAGAGAAAGGAATCAAATCATCCGTTACCACTATTTTTAATGAATACGAGAAAGCAGAGAAAAAAGAATTTGACATGATTAGAGAAGCCAAGGAAGAAATACAAATAATTTACTCTACTTCAGACGCATTCCATCTTCAAGAGAAAAGTGGCACACTTGAACTTTTAAAGCAAGTATCTGATCAGAACAAAAATCTAAAGATTAGTATTCTTGTGCCAATCGACTATAGTATTAGAGAATCGTTATCTCTTGCGCTCTTATCTACCACTGTTAACAACAATATTCATATTCAAGATATTGAATCAAGCATCGACATTAAAATAAAATCATTGGTGGTAGATAAAAAAGAATGTCTTATAATGGAAATAAAGAAAATAGAACTGGAGGAAAATATTAACCTACCTATTGGTTTCTCTATCTATTCTGATAGTACTCCAACAGTATTATCGTATTGTTCAATATTTGAAATGATAGTTAACCAAAGTATTGTTTCTCAAGAACTAAAGCATGAAGGAATAATTAAGGACGACTTTATAAATACTGCCGCCCATGAATTGAGAACACCAACTCAAGCCATTGCTGGATACTCTGAACTAAACGCTGAATTATTTGACACTCTCTTAAAGGAAAGAAAAAAAATGACAGATGATGAATTAGCAAGGATCATTGTGAAACTTCATGCTCATCATGACAGTATTTCTAGAAATGCATCAAGATTAAATATTTTAACAAATAATCTTTTAGATGTCGCAAGATTTGAGTCAGATAATAGTGGTGAGATTATACTACAAAAAGAGAAAGTAGATTTGGTAAAAGAGATTAATGATATTATTGAAAATCAATTTAGTCAAAAATCAAAAAATAAAGGCATCAAAATGGATTTTATAAATAAAAGTCTAGGAGAGCCTTGTTGGATATATTCAGATAGACTGAGATTAAATCAAATTCTAGTTAATATACTCGATAACGCCGTGAAATTTACTAAAAGAGATGATAGTATCCATATCATGATAAAAGACAGTAATGATTTTGAATTAAATTTAAATGAAACAGGAGTAGACGAAACAAACAATATCACTAAAGATAGCAGAAGTATATCAGGTGATGAACTGATACAAAATGATAGGAATAGTAACGAAAGAGAAGGAACAAAAATCAATCAGAAACAAGAAAAAGAAGAGGAGATGGTATATGTTGGTATATCCGACTCCGGTAAAGGGATATCATCAAAGATTCTGCCAAAGTTATTTGAAAAGTTTACAACTGACTCTGATTTTGGAACTGGTCTTGGACTTTTTATTACCAAGAAATTAGTCGAGGCTCATGGGGGTAGAATCTGGGCTTTTAACAATAATGACGGAATCGGCTCTACTTTTGTGTTTAGTTTACCTAGATGAAAAGACAAGCATAAAATTAGATCGTAATGCTCCAAATAATCAACTTGTAATACATAAGACCGCTCTGACAAAAAGTGAAATTATTCTTAAGAATTAATTTTTTCTTATATTAAATATCAATGGGATTCGAATCCACTCGTCTCGGACGTCGGATCCAACAAAAAAAGAATTACCATTCATAAAAAATTTAATAAATAAGGTAACATTTTTACTAAACTTTGGAGTAAAACAAGTAAGGAAAAGATTAGTTAAGTATTGTGAATCTGATAAAGGAAAATTAACTTTGAATCCATATATGTAAATTTTGATAAAATGGTAGAAAGAAAAGATAATTATATCATAAAATTTGATGATGTATTTTTAAATCAATCAAAAGATTTAATCATGATAAAAACAACGGTTATTAAAAACAATATCAATCAAAAATATTATATTCAATTGATGAAAAAAGAAAATCAACTAACATTGAGATTAGATCCTATAACCGATCCATTAGATAAAAATAGTAGCGTAAAAAAATCTATAGGAAATGTTGCTAGAATTATTATTTCAAATCATAAAGACCCATTAGCAATCACCAAAACAAATCTACAAGATTTTCTAATAAAATAGAAAATGTTTAATTAATGCATTAAAGTGTATAAGTAAAATGAAAATTACAGATAATAAATCACATAGTAAAGTATTACTTTCATAAGTTACACTTCTTATCTATTAAACTAAAAAAGTTATAGATTACAAATCAAAAAAAAGAAATTACATATATAGTTATTCATCCTGATAAAATTACATAATAATACTCAACTCTTCGTCTGTTAATACGCCATTTACGCAATTGATACAAGACTTTAAAGGAAAGGAACTTCCTTCTCAACAAATTGAATTTGATGTAGTACAATTATTAGGTCACGTTAGCCTATTTTCTTAATGTAATCATGTTTCTGGACTACATCCAGCATATTGGACTTGAGAGGTCATCATGAAGGGGATTAGTGGGATTAGGTCTAGATTGGATATGATCTCAGGATAAATAATCTCTCTCAATACCTGACTTCACAATGAAGATAAATATTAAAACCTTACAGTGATAACATATCTAAACGGATGATTGGCCAAAAAATGTTAAAATTCATAGAAGACGTCCATATCCCTATCAGGATAGCTTGTATTTCTGAATCGGGTTATCCTATGATTGTGTCACTAATGTATGTTTATATGGATGAGAAATTTTTTTGTGCTACGCAAGGAACTTCGAAACTCATAAAGTCTTTAAAGATAAATTCTAAATGCGGTTTTGAAATCGCTCGGAACCTTCCCCCCTATCTTGGCGTCAGAGGATATGGAAAAGTTACTATAATTGAAAATTTAGCAGAAAAAATTCTGCGCATGTTATTGCACAGGTATTTTGAGGGCAAAGAGTCATCGCAGTTGCACAAGTTTTTACTATCGGAAAATCACCTAAAAACAGAAGTTGCCATAGTAATAGATCCAGTTAGAATATATGAATGGGATTATACTAATCGTATGAAAGATTTGACATAAAATATGTTGTTCCATTATATCAATCACTTTGGACCATTTATAATTACAATCTATTATTTTTGAATAAAGTGTAATCTAATTAATAGTGTAATCTAATTAATAGATATGAAAGTATTCTTTATTGCAATATTATGTTAATATCTAGATTGAGGCACTGATAAAATAATAAGCAGATCATAATATACGAATATGGAAGTAGAGCCGTGAATAAAAATAATAATATGATAGTGTTTTCTGAAAATGAAACTAAATATTTGTTTGACAATCGGTTAGGCCGACTAGCGACCGTTTCGTCGGATAATCAACCTCATGTAGTTCCTGTTTCATATAATTTTGATGGAACTGATTTATTTTTTGGAGGATGGGATCTTAAGAATAGTTTAAAGTTTCGACATATTTTGAAGAACAATAAAGTCGCAATGGTGGTGGATGATTTATTGTCTGTCAATCCATGGGTACCTAGAGGAATTGAAATTAGGGGAATTACAGAGATATTAAGAGGAGAGGATTATGTTAGGATCATACCCTTTAAAAAGACTAGTTGGGGTTTATAAAAATTGTCGCATTAGCAAATGACAGCATTATCATTTGTTAGTCTAAATTCATGATGAGTTATATTTAATCGAGAGATTAGTCAAGAGGATGGCGCCGTTAAATTAACAAAAATCTATAGATCGAATATATACTATTCCTTGTAGATTATCAAAAGAAATAGTATGGCAGCACCTCTTAAGTATATGGTTCCATTCCGTATTTGTATTTTCTTGGGTTACCAACTAAATCTGCTGCCAAAGCAATGTTCTTTTTACACTAGGTCATAATAATCCACATCGTAATCTGGAAATGAATTCAGGAATTACTGTGATGAAAGTGATAACACAGAACTCGTAGTTAACAAGATATTGATTACTGTGGTTTGAGAACATGTTTGATCATTAGTAGAATAGAAACAAAATAAGTAATTTTCGCACTTTTGCTAGTAATTTATAGAGAAAAACATTCTGATAGGTGAAAAGTTCCTCTCCGGGGTTGTCAAGATACATGTAAAGCATCCAATATCTACAGAAAGTAGTATATTGTGTCTTCAAGCAGGTAGATTCCACATTTTAGGTGATCACCTATATTTTCAATTAGTGAAGAGCATAATTTAGAACTATGCAATATATATACAGAATAAAACGTAAGTTTTGATGGCAACTTTCCTTGCCGAAAAGAAAACTAGACCGAAAACAATTTCTATGAATCTATATTTTATTACTTTTTACTTTTACAATAAGTAGATAACTTAGGTACAAGTTAACAGAACCATTATGAGGGATTGGATTTATTATTTTTATGGATATCTTTTTGTCAAAGTAAACTCGATAACTTGTTAAATCCATAAACACTAATTTTGCACTAAAAGCCAAAAAGCCGGTAATCGAAGAAACATTTTATCATTATTAACCCTTATAGAAGATGTGATAGGACATGATGATGTTAATATTTCTATGAATGGGGCTAATTTTGAAGGCGAGGATGTGCAACTATTGACTGATAAAATACAGGAAAGATTATCAAGAGCCATAAAAAAGCGTTATCAATATGAATCTAATTTAAGGACGGCTCAAAAGTTCTTACTTGACTTTGTTAACACCAAAGTTCCATTAGTAATAATGTATGCCGATTTAGTTGGTTCGACTAAGATGAGTATGAGTCTGCCGGTTCGATCGATGGTTACAATCATAAGAGCTTTTTCTTATGAAATGTCAAATATTATAATCAATAGTGGAGGATATGTACTAAAGTATTCCGGGGATGCTGTGATCGCTTTTTTTCCCTCAAACATTAACAAGAAATCAGCTTTAAAGATAGCTTTAGAAAGGGCGAATTTAATGATCGAGGCCATAGAAAAAGGCATTAACCCTGTGTTAATTCAGAATAACATGCCAGAACTGAAAGTAAAGGTAGGAATAGACGAAGGTGAGAATCTAGTTATCCAATATGGTCACGATACGACTTCATTGATAGATATACTTGGATATACGATGAATAGGACTGCCAAGATTACTTCGCTATCTCTACCCAATGGCATTACCATAGGACAGAATGTATTTGTTAATTTACCATTGGACATGAAACAAAATTATAAGGAGGTTAGATTTGATACGGAAAAATGGAGGTATATCGATCTGCGGACTGGAGAACTTTATAAATTATATTCCAATATTGGTTAACTCAGAAGTAGTCAAAAAAACTTGTACATATACAAAAGAACACACATTCTGATCATTACCTAGAGCATCCTCCCTATACCTATGTTAGCGATAAACAATTATGAAATTAAAGGTGAGAACAAAAGAAAAAATATAAAATTCAATTTTTGTTTAAAGAACTAATATGATCCAATTATAATTATATTGATTTGATGAGACATTAGATTGGATATATTTCAGATAATGTCAAATAGTGAATGAACTGATTAGATATGATGGATAAAGGTGATCAATCTCGATATCTACTATTGACCAGTACGGGTTGGAAAACGGGGATAAACCACAAAATAAGAATATGGTTTGTAGAGCATAATGGTCGTTATTATATTACTTCAGAAACATCTACAAAAGCACACTGGGTTCAAAACATTATTCACTATCCTAGGGTATTAATTGAGATAAGTAATAATGTATTCGAAGCCACAGCTCGAATAATAGATAATGAAAAGGAGCAGGAATTGTCAAACGCGATTAAGGAACTGATGAAGTCTAAATACGTTATTGGCTCAATTGTCGAAATTGAAAGGGATATAAAATAACAATAGGATTAAAGTAATCAATTACGAGTTTTAATTACAATAGGGTTGAGCGAGACCGACCGACCGCTACACGCTCTCTTTTACTTCCTCATCCTGAATTAATGCATCGTGTCCTGCTTAATAGACATGCAATAGAACTGTTTTTATTTCCCGGGTATGCAGTTCAAGATTGAACAGCTCATAATATTAATAATATAAGAAGATGGAATAGTGAACGGGGGTTTTTGATGGATAGATGAATTTGTAGATCCTGAAAATGTTATACTCTTAAGTTTCACGGTCGGTCTTGGTATATAATATTTGTATTTGTGATATTTATTCTCGTTTAAAAATTTGACGTCCTAATAAAAATCGTAGTGTATCTTCTAAATCAGTATTCATGAATGGGTAACTAACAGAAGACAATTTCTTTGGTAAAATAAAGGAGCTAGATGATACAACATAATCTGCAAATTCTCCAAATACAAGTTTTAAAGTTTTTTTTGATAAGGATATCTCAAGCCTATTATCAAGTACGCGTGATAGTATTTTTGTAAATTCTGACATTTTAGTCGGATTTGGAGAAACTACATTAATAGGTCCTTTGATATGGGAATCATCAATAGAATAAATAATGCTACCAATAACGTCTTCCATCGATACCCAACTTATGTATTGATTTTCATCTCCTAATTGCAAACCGATCTTTAATGCTGCTAGTTTGGCTAGCTTTTGCAATATACCTCCTTTAGGTGTTAAAACCATCCCAAACCGTGTATTTATTACTCTAATTCCAATAGATTTTGCAGATTCGGTACACTCTTCCCATCTCTGACATACATCTGAAAGAAATCCAGAGCCTGGAGGGGTGTCTTCGGTAAGAACGTCTTTCCCTCGATTTCCGTAAAACCCAATAGCTGAGGCACAAATGAGAGTTGATGGAGGAGTTTTAAGATTGATTAATGAATCACAAAGTAACCTTGTACTTCCAATACGGCTTTTCACTAGTCTTTGTTTTTTAGAATTTGACCATCGTGCAAAAATATTTTCCCCACTTAAATGAATAACTACATCATATCCCTCCATTTTGTCAATATCTATTTTATGATGGTCCGGATCCCATTTTACTACATTGGGATCATTATAATTTTGATTAGATGAAGGTCTAGTCATTCTAGTGATTTGGTGCTCTCCAACAATCTTTAAAATAGGGACAAGTGCTGACCCTATCAGACCAGTAGAACCAGTTATCAGAATCTTTTTGCCTTTGTTCCTTCTTACTAACTTCCATAAATTCATGTCATTTTTTAAGACCATATGTCTATAATGGAATAGTTGATACAGGTTGTTGTGTATCAGATTATTGACAAATTTAGAACCTCCGAAGCCGAACGGAGGAGAATAATCGATCCTATCCTCCATTATACAGTTATTAAATTCGTCTGGATTAAACGAATGAGTATGGAGCCAATATCGAAATGGACCTTTTATCATTTTATCTTGAAATTGCCTATTTTGTATATAACCTAAATGTTGTGCTATCCATCTTATTCCTAATGGACCTAAATTTATTCTAAGAATGGTAATAGATCCATTTTCTATATCATTGTTGCTTTTGAGAACCCTCAAGAAACTCCAGGGAGGTATTAGTCTCTCTAATGCTCCTTCTCGTGTATGATATTCAAAAACATCTTCTACATTTGAAGAAATATTTACTCGCTTTACAAAAACGTCATTTTTAGGCTTTTTAGAAGAGAAGTAAGGCATTATTATAGTAATTGATCAATCTACCTATTTACTATAACATTTTTTTTAATTGTGTTGGCACTGGTTTATTGGAATAACTATGATATTGGCATATACACATAACAAAATAATATCGCTCGCTATCTTATCTTCTAACTAACTTTCACCTGATTTCTATCATTATTGTACTAATACCCTTTCTAGTTATAAGAGGTAATATCTTAGAAAATATTCTTAAGAAGACTTGTCACATCTCTTTGTCTTTTTACAAATTTGATAGATTGATATTTAATCATACTTAGTTATGATTAATGATTATCCTGCATGTAATTTTATTGATCTGTCTAAACTACCGATCATACTGATGGTATGAAGTGTTTTAGTGAGAACTTAGGCAATACTTTAATTTGTACTATACTTTCTATCAAGTAGTAAAATTACAGCGGGCCAGTGGGGATTAAGTTCCTTGTGGTAGTAGGATTCGGTCAACCTTCCTGTAATTCAGTATACACCATTTCTGGTAACTCTAATTAAGTCTGTCCTTACCAATATCTATTAATCCGATATTATTAAGGGCAAACCATTGCACAGTTGTTATTTGACAGTAAGAAACAGAAAAGATTAGAAAGAAAAAGGTAAGGCGGCTTTGTAATCTACTACCTACCTATCTACATACCTATCCAACCTCATAATCTATAATTTTCACACTCGATAGATACAATCTTCTAGTTTCCAGTGGGATTTGCAATATCAGGCATAGTGACATTTTGAAGTATTGCGCTTAGACTAGGTTCAACTCTTCCAGCCTCAGTCATGGTGAAACAATGCGTAGGCATGAATGCCGCTGCACCTCCTAGCCTGTCCTCCCACTTTGCCAACATGGGCTGAAAGCAATTCTGGTCAACTGCATCAATGTATTTAGAGTTAAGTAGCCAAGTATCTGATGTATTTCCAACTTGTGCTGCGATATCAGCAAATTGAACTTCGCTATTAGCTTTAACAGCTGCTTTTTCCAAATCATTGACAAATTCTTGCTGCGTTTGAACATAATCTTGGGTTCCTAATCTGGTCAAATGTCCACCAACAAAAGTATCAAAGTCATAGTTGTTTAGAATTATATCATGAGATTTTATGAACCCTGCAACATCACTAGAGATTGCCAAATAGACAAATGGAACCCAACCAGGAAATATTACGTCCACTAGCATCAATGTTTTCTGATTTGGTGCATAGATAAAGAGGTTTCCAGGCATGTGATTATCGCCATAATAATCAAGATCAAGAGTTTGATTTCCAATTTGTAATGTATAGTTATTCGCAAAAGTCACAGTGGGGACAGGGGGAATAGTAGAAGTATTGCTAGCCAGCTCCATCGCCCGTTGTAATTCTGAAGTTATAGCTTCTTGAGCAATGTAAGTTGCATTTCTTGGGAACTCACCAGCTGCACCAATATGATCTAGATGGGAATGACTATAAATTACGTAAGTAATCGGCTTGTCAGTTACTTCGGCAATAGCTTTCAAGTAATTTTGTCCAATAGATGGCGGAGCATCAATTGCGACAACACCATCATCTGTTACTAAAAACATGGTATTATAAGAACCATTTGTCACCCAGTACAAATTATCGCGTATCTCTTCGACTAAATATCCTTTTTCAGGGATCACCGTCCCTTTAGCAGATTCAGGGATTTGTATTTGTGCAACATTAGAAGTATTATTCATGTCACCATTCATTTCTGCTGCTGAAACAAATTTCAGATAACTCTGTTTATCTCCAGTTATCCTCATATCATCATATGCGTAACCATTAGGGCCAGTTAGGTTTGATGTTGACATCGTACTAAGGACAAAAGATAATGGTCCTATCAACTTTGCAATAATTATTATCGAAAGCGACATCTTTAGCCGTTTTAAGCTTTATTTTTCATCACTCAAACGAAACAAATTCTTTTATAAAAGGATGACCATTTTAAAAACCAAATAGGTTATAGGAAATTGGGATTAACAAACGTGACATACCACTTTCACATTTGCATCAATTGTAATGCTTAAATCATTATCAATGATCTTTTTTATTAGAAATATTGATCGACACTGATGGTTGTTGAAAAGCCTGTATATAATAAGACCTATACTATTGAAGATTTCAATTTTTAGCTCTATATGATTCAAACAATTCTATTATCATTGCATGATGCTCAAAAGGTTCCATCGTTTTCTATCACGAAGGTGCAACTGCAAATAGTAACAGTCTGGGCGAGCGGGGATTAGTACCAAATTTGACTATTATACAATATTCATTATTAAATCTAAATAATAGAAGGAAAAGCAAGTGAACTGAGTTGCTAGTCAACTAGATCCGTCGATTATTAGTAATTTTCATCTCTAATTTAATAAAGTCATTATCGCCCTCATCAGTATTCAATACTGTTTCATTTAGGTTGCGTAATGAATCTTTAGGAACATTCAGCAAACCAGATTTTTCACCATCTAAGTCGGTTGTATCTTCCGAAGTTCCCTCATACAATTTTATATTATAATTGACATCAATAGATGAATCGGTTTTCCAATCAAGGATTAGACGTATCTCACCTCTTACTTCGCCTCCCACCTTATCGATCCAAACAGGTATATCTACATGTGTTTGAAAAGGCCCTAGTTGGAAAATCTGTGGAACTCCAGCATTAAATGAGACAGTTTTTTCTTCATCGTCTCCAAAATCCTCATAGTCATGCAGAACCATGGTTCCTTCAAGAAGAACTTCACGATACCATGGAGAATCAGGATTGAATGCTGAAGCCGCCAATACGGCTCTAAGTGTGTTTATACGTCCATATCCCATTTCAATATTCCAAGTCCCATTAGGATGTGTCGCGTCTATACTATAGGGTAATGTACCCACCTTATCTGCGGTTCTTTCTATGATATTTCGAGCTTCTTCTGGATTGATTGCAGGATATACGCTAAACACTAGTCCCGCTAACCCTGAGAGATGCGGTACAGCTGCCGATGTCCCTTGAAAATCTAACATATAATCGCCCGAATTATTATATCCCTGCATTCCTACCATATCAGTAGTAGGTATTAGTATGCCCGGCGCTACTACAGACATTTCTGGTCCAAAATTAGAACCTGTGTACGCTGTCCCGCCTGAGACTGAACTTGTAAGAGATTGACGATTATCATTTTGATCTGTTCCACCACAGGCCATCACGTATTTACTACTTGCAGGATAATTTATCGTACTACTATTATTGTTACCACTAGAAGCGCAAATAAGTAAATCAGTTGATGCCTCACTTAGGGCTGCATCTACTGCAGTAGTATCAGGAAGATTAAAAAAGATACTCATATTAATGACCCTAGATTTAAACACCCTTGCAAAATTTATTCCTCTTATAAGCTCCTCTTCAGTCCAGTTTACAAATGCAAGTGGAAGTATCTTACAATCTCCAGCTACGCCTGCAACTCCAAGTGAATTATTAATTGTAGCAGCAATTATACCTGTGACTGCAGTTCCATGTCCAATTTCTGTAGCACCAGGAGGTTCTATTGGAGAGCCATCTCCTAACATAGTATCTAAGTTTACACCTGGACTAGCAAACTTGATATCAGGATGAGTTAAATCACATCCAGAATCCAATACACAAATTACTACATCTCCGCTTCCTCTCGATAGATCCCATGTGGTAGTACCTTTGTCAGGAGGCGTAGTAACTTCACCGCCTGCTCTAATGCGTCTCATATTCCATTGGCTAATGTAATCAGGATCATTGGGAACATTAGAAACTGGAATTATCATAGGCATGTGCTCAAAACGTATTAAACTATAAACATCTGTATCAGAATCTAAAATACTTTTTATTTTAAACGCATTAAAATTATTTAGATCCCCTATTTCATAGTAGTATGTATTCTTTCCAGAATACTTTGATTTTTCAATCGACTTTTTCATTGAATAATGGTTGTAAAGATCTTGAGAAATGGGTGGTTCAGCACTACTTGCTTGAGTTGTAAATGTGAGTATCAGAACGTGTGGTAACGGACATATCATTCCTTTTTGTCCTGAGATGTCTGGATTACTATAAACTGGAGCAACCCAATCAAAGTCCTGTCCAAATAGATTATGTAATGTTCCGCTCATATCTGCAGGAGTATATAATTCAGAATTGTATATCCAGAACCTCTTATTGGTATGGTTTATTCTTTCGTCAGGATTCACAGGATTCTCCAAAGTCATTGGGGATGGAAGAGTACCCGTCACTTGATTAAGTGTATAAGGTTTCTTTAGGCCTAGTAACCATCTGTTTCTATCAATGTATACTTTAATACCACTTGGATAGACAATTTCATCTGGAAAATATGCCATATATATGGTATATGCCAGATATTATTAAGTTAGTTGAAGAACAACAGTTACGGATTATAGCGCTATGTAAGAAATTAGGTTGTTGAAAATGATTTTTCCAGAAACATCAGTAAGCAATTCGTTTTTATAGATAGTCAAGGATAAAACAGAGTCGAATTTTAGTCATTTCTGAAGATCTCATATTTGTTTGAATACACACGTGGGGATACGGTTCAAGGTTGAATGGAATCTAGGACGTACTTTATGAAATCAAATGGAAAATAGCAACTTATTAGCCAGATATTTTCACCTACAAAAGCCTTTTTTACTAGATCTCCAATACCATTGCAATCAATAATTTACATTTATTCATAATTATAGCAGCAGTTATAACACCACTGTTACTATCTATTATTAGTGACACTCAATTATACCCTAATCAAGCCTTGGGGCAACTAAATAATTTCACCACCAATAGCGAAACTACCGTTACTTCCGATGAAAGAATTAATGCTACGTCAAGTGAAAAGGAAATAGCGCTTAGAGGAATAGTCTCTTCTGATGCCTATACCAATTCAACTTCAGAACCCAATGAACAACCTCATGGAGCAGTAATATTGTCCAATAATGATGATGGCACAATTTATACAGGTGTTCTGACATTTACCGCAACAAAACCTGTAGAGGTAGGAATCAGTCATAGACTCCATATAGATAACTCCACTTTTTCAGAACTCGATACAAGTACATTTGGAGAGTTGTTTGCTGGATTTCATACCGGTAAAGCCGAACAAGGAACACCAGGAGAAATTAGTGTTCCATCAGTCATAGTACCAGACTACGGGACTGCACCACCATATTTCTCTGCATCAATACCCTTCGTAGGGGATTCAGTATGGCTACGAACACCTCATGGAGAGCCATTTATTGCAGTTTATGAAGTAGTTGCTGAAGAAATTTTACCCAAGGGAATAGTAGATTTAGAGAGTATAAGAAAATAAGTAACAACAATATAGGTACAATTTTATTCTTTTTTTTGGAAAGTCTTAGAATATAATTCTAATTCTACAATCTGATATTTCAATTTAGTCTTTAATTAACAGAAATAAGGAGATTGTCTTTTGCACTTATAAATTTATGAGCAGGTAACTACTTACTGCAGTATTTTAATTTATAACTGGTAACAGTTTGAGCGCGTGGGGATTAGTGCTGATATCGGTATTTTAAATGGGATTCTACAGTGTACTGGGCAAAGTTGAATTTAAGGATTATGATAAATTGCAAGGTATTTTTGTAATCCACCCCATTGGTATACTGTTTCTAGAAGTGATTATCAATATATTTCAAATTGATGTCCCACTTTAGTCATTGTAAGAAGGGTCTAAAATCTACTAACCCAGGAATATCTAACAAGTCTATTTCATTTGCCATTTTAGCGGCTTTCTCTGTTTCCCCGTCCTCATTCATACATTTATCGTAAAATACACAGTATGGACACTTGATGTTTCTTACTTTCATGTTAAGCCGAGGAAGTACAGACACATCATTTTCATTAATTGCCTCTACGAATAAGTTTTTCCTGCGCATCATTTCGTTTTTGAAAAGTTCCCGGGCTATATCGTCCTTCGGTAACAATACAGACCAGCTTTCGATGCGAGGACCTTTACCATCAAACGGCCGGAAGAAATAATCGCCTTTTTCATCCGATTTTATCCATCGCATTTCCCTATTACTATACCTAATTGATATGATACCTTTTTCTATACCGGTTATGGTAAGATAATAAAGTAACTGTCTAAGATATGATCTAAATCCGTAATCAGTTATATCCAGTCTTCTATTACTTTGGGTATCCTTCAATTCTATAATCACCTCTTTGTCCAGAATATCTGGATGAGCAATCAAACCATCAAATTCTAAATCTGCCTGTGATACACCCATGTTAGCCAGATCTGTAATTACAAATTCACTGGCCTCGCCCCTAATGAAATGATTAATGGATTCGTCTGTGAGTGGTTCAAGATCTGGAAACTTACGTCCATAGTATTGTTTTCGAATACAGGAAGAAGGCAAAATATCGGAAACATGTACCTCATCCTCAGATCTCTTCCTTTTTTCATATCGTGATCTGAGGGAATTCTTCAATAGATCTGTAAATTCACGGTCAGAGCGAACAACAATGGTCATAATAATATCTATTTACCGCCTAATTGCAAATTAACATTATGCTCTTTTATTAAATTACATCCGTGCGGATAGGGTTCAAGGTTGAATGGAATCTCAGTTTTTAGAATATCAATAATTCAGATGATAAAATGGTTATATAGCAGTCACCGTATTGATTCCGATCTACAATCATGATAATGTGTCTTAACGGCAAAAATGTGAACAAGTCGTATTCGATTATAAATAAAAACGGTAGTGTTATAAAACAAGAGATGATATAGACATGAGTAATATTGTACTTTTCTCATTTGATTATGTAAAAATAGTACGTGACTTTGATTCAATTTTAGGATTTGACTATAATAGTGAGGAGGAGGAGTAATAGAAATGAATCCAACAGTTGCATCTAGTTTCACTATATTTTTGACATTAGCCATGATGCTGTCTGCTAACCCAGTCATGATAATGTCGTCTACTATCTTTGCTAGTCCATCAGATGGAGGTAGTTCAGATGGAGGTAGTTCAGATGGAGATAATGGCTCAACAGAAAACGAACAGTCAGAAGTAGAGTCAGAAACTGAAATGTCAGAAGAACAAACTGAGCCAGAACCTGTAAATTGTCCCGACGGTAGTCAGGCAAGTACAGCGGAAGAGTGTCCAAAGACATCAGCAACAACCTCAACAGAACTTGTAAATTGTCCCGACGGTAGTCAAGCAGTTACAGCGGAAGAATGTATTACAGGGAATGATACAAGTACATCATCAATACCATCTGGTTCCGTCCCTACTGATGCAGGATCCGAGAACAACGCTATTTGTAAAACATCTCCAGAAGCACAATTTTGTAAACCTCAAACAATTATTGGTACAATTGATGACACCCCATCGGAAACATTACTTCTACCATATTTTGAAACAGATCTAGGTACAAATACGCCAGGAGCACCATCTGGTTCCCTTCCTGCAGATTCCGGAACTGACAAGAATGATTTTTGTACGAAAGCTCCCGAAGCTCCATTTTGTAAATCACAAACAACGACAAGCTCACCTACATTTGAAGAAACTCAAAAGCAAGCTGAATCACGTTTCAGTGTTGGTTTTGATGCTGTCAACACTTGCGAATCTAATCCAACCGATCCTGCTTGTAAATCATCAACCACTACTAGTACAACAACAGGAGCACCATCTGGTACAACAACAGAACCAACAACACCGACAGGGCAAACAGGTGACACTACATCTACAGTAGGACCAGGAACTTTTCCTAAAGAACCTGACGGAAAATGTCCAGCTGGAACCCTTGAAACAAGCGTAGGTGCATGTGTCGGTCCAGGTACTACCAAATCTACAACTACATTACCAGGTGGACCAACTACACCGACGACACCAATAGAAGGAGAAGTACCTAAAAATCCGGATGGAACATGTCCAGCAGGATCTCATGTCGTAGGATTTGGTGGAAAGACAGGATCGAATGCTCCTAGTGGGTCTAAGTGCATTTCTGATAACCCAGCAGCGAAAACAACTACAACGCCTGGTACTACTACAAGAGAACCGATACCCACTAATTTCGGTTGGCTTTATCTTTGTGCATCTACTCCTACACCTCCTGAATGTAATAAAACACCAACAACACCAGTAGAAGTCGAAGTTCCTAAAAATGCAGATGGAACATGTCCAGCAGGATCATTCGGTGTAGGAAGTGGTGGTAACGCCGGTCAACCAGGGACAGGATCTTCTACTTGCGTTTCAAATAACACACCATCAAAAACTACTACAACACCAGCTCAAACTACAACACCAGCTCAAACTACAACACCAGCTCAAACTACAACACCAGCTACAGGTACAAAGACGGTTATTGTTACTAAAACAAATATTAACAATGATCAAGTCACTGTGAGAAATGATGGAGGATTGACAGTACAAACACTTGACGGAGCTGTACATCCACTGCAGATTGTCCACCACAGTCTGCAAATATTGTCTTGGGTCCATCCCCAATGGAAAATGGGAAAGCGCGAATACTTGCAGCATTTGATCCATGTGTTCTTACTAATGGGAAAGTCTTACTCAATTTACCAGACGAAAAAGGAATTCAACTTGTAGGAGCTAAAATACAAGATGGACAAACAACACAATCTGCAATAGTCCCAATACAAAGAATAGCTCCTACTGCTCCAGGTCAAGCACAATATTTTATTGACTTGACCGAACAATCTACAGGTTTAGATCTAGTGAGTGGTAATCCTGTGAATCTTGGTGGTGGCAATGTCAATGCATTACTCCTACTGAATCTAGGTGGAGAGAATGTTAAACTTAGTGCAGATAACAAAGTAAATATGGACGCTGCTCTCAGACAGGGTGCTGCTACAACAGCAACAGCAACACAATCACCAACACTAGCCTCACAACCACCTGCAGGTGGAGGTGGAAGTGGAGGTTAGATATCTAGATAGTCTTGTTGTACATTGATAAATTCATTTTTCAGCAAGGATAGTTATAAACAAGATAATGTAACCAAGACCTACTATTTCTCAAAGCAAATCTATTATTTTTGAAGAGCTTAAAGAGATATTCACCCCTTATTTGAACCGTAGTATTACCAAATAAGATATCAGTGAGTTTTGGGACGTGGAGCTTAGTAACTAATTTGACTAATTATTGGGGTTTTATGCTACAACATAAAAGATTGCAGATATCAATCACTACAAATAAACTCGATTTCTACAAAAATCTATTACATCTTTTTTCAAATTAAATAAACCTAATCCGATAGAAAGTCTAATTTCTAATTACTACCTAAACCCATCATCCGCTTTAGGTAAAGTAAATTCAAAGGTAGATCCCACTCCATCAGTATTGTTAAATGCCCAGATTCTACCACCATGAGCCTCAACTAGATTCCGAGTAATGTAAAGTCCAAGACCTGTTCCGGTACTAGAACCTGTAATAAATTTTTCAAATAATTTAGGCATTATTTGTGGTGATATCCCTTTACCAGTGTCAGAGATGCCAACAAGTATTTGTTTCCTTCCTTTGTTTCCTTCTTTTATCTTCTTTTTGTTTCCTTCTTTTATCTTCTCTTCTCTGTCATCCTTTATACTATCTACAATAGTTTTCTTATTTCCTACAGCTAGTTCACTTAGATTAGAAGCATTCTCTTTTATCATAATGTCTATTGTACCATTTTGATTGGTAAACTTTATTGCATTGCCTATCAAGTTATTAATGATTTGGTTAAGTCTTGATTTATCTGCATATATCCAGCATTGCTCATTGATACATTCATTTATAAAGTTGATTTTAATATTCTTATTTTTGATTTTTTGATCAAGTTCTGTCTTAAGTAAATCATTAATTTCCTTGATAAGATCTAACTTTTCTTTACGAAGTTGCAAACTGTTAATTCTATTAGATTCAATTCTTGCTACATCTAATAGATTATTTATTAATTCGTTTAGTCTAGTTGAATTGCGAGATATGATATCAAAGTGTCCTTTTAGACCGTCGATAAGCCTTTTTAACTCATCATCGGTTGTTACTTTAGTATTTCTCAACAGATCCTCAAATACTTGTTTATCTAATTCCGCATATCCCATTACCGCTTGGGTAGGAGTTCTCAGTTCATGTGCTGCTGTGTTAATGAATTCTCTTTCTAATTGCTCACTTTGTACTAGCTTTTCATTGGCCGTTCTGAGGTTATCAGACATTTCCGTTTGGTCCCAAAGGCTTTCAAAAATTGATATGTAAGACAATACGGTAGGTTTACTTGTTGAATATGTTGATACTCCTATAGCCTCTTCAAATAATTCTTTGGAATCGTCTTTTAATTCTGTGGCTAAGACATATTTTCTATCTACGATTACAATGGTAGATATCAAATTTTCCTGCTTTCGAATCTCTCGGCTAATAATGTTTTCTGTAACATTATACTTCCCTTCAACATCCTTTGGAAACAATATTTCTTGGACATTTTCATTCACTGGAGATAGAATTTTAATTCTAATATTTTCAGCGCTCCTTTTTTTCAGTAAATCAATGATTCCTATAATAACTTCTCTTTTTACAGCATTTAATGAGGGAAAAAGTATCAGAATTTCTTGTTTTGCATTTCGTACCAAGTCTATAAAGTACTGTTTTGTTTTAACAGCATTTTCAATAAGTTTTGTTGTCTGTAAAATAGCCCCTGTTTCTATCTGTCTTATTCTTTCTTGAGCATTTATGCCCCTGTCCCACAATTCCTCAAATACTGTCTGATAATGTAAAATGTAAAGTGGCTCTGTGCTATGAATAAGCCTCTGATACGTCTCTCCATTTTTAATATCTTCTATAATTGTGACACATTGTTTTCGCGACACTGAGAAATACAATGGAGGTAGGTTTCTAACATGTTTTATTTCAATACCAATATTAAGAAATTTTTTTATTAATTCTATATTCTCTTTCTTGTTTTCTATAAAAGTAATCCATCGCAGACCGCCTTTTATTTTTCCTTCTTTATACTTTGAAAGATAATTCAAATATGCTTGAAGTAGGGTCTGGTTTTGATCAAGTAACTTGAAATATCCAATAGATGTTGAATTTGAAAAACCCGTATCAGCATTACTAATAAAATCTTGTTCATAAGATAGCGCCCCAGCATTATTGTTTATCATATAGGTTTGAATCGGTAATATGCCATCTTCGATTTCTCTTATTCTCTGTTCTGCAGGTATTGCATTTTTCCAGAAAGTTTCAAAAATCAATTGATTTTGTTCTATGATCTCTTTTACATTACTGTGTATTATTTCAGTTAGAGGTTTACTTTCCCGTAACACTACAGATGCAAGATATTCTCTATTATCGGATATTGCAAGATTGCCTTTGATATCTGACAAATGTCTGATTTCGACACCGAATTTCTCGACTATCTGTTTGCAATATCCAATGTTTTCTGAAGTTATTTCCGTAACTATCCTTATCTTTACAGAGTTACTTTTGAATATTACATACAATTTTGTAATCTCGGGAACATTGATTATTACAGATAGACCATTTTTATCAATACATATATTGAGATCCCTTTTACAGTTTATAGCAAATTTTTCAGTTATCGGTATAGTTTCTTCCCCATAAGCAATTCTAGTTGCTATGGTTTGTTTTCCTTGTTTATCATCTACGCTTACTTTGTTATTTCGCATATCCAAAGTTTTGGATGAAGATGAATCTTGACTGTGTAAATCCTTTGTTGCCTTAAGAAAGTCACCATCTTCATCCATTTAGTATCATAATAGTGTATATCTAACATAATATACATGTGGTTTTGTCCCCTGGGGATGCGTGCTAATAGCAGTTCGTCAAAAGAGACTCCATAATTAATATTATTGATTATATTAAATGGCCGAATAGATCATAATAGTTATGGTTTTCATTGAAGATAGAGAAGGCGTCTTTGATGCTTCTATAGATAAAGTATGGAAATTAGTCCAAGCGCATGTAAAAGAAGGATCAAAGATTCATCCTAATGCAAAAAATGTTGTTACAGAGCTGTTAGATGACAACACATTAATAAACAGTTGGAATGAAGAGATTAACGGTCAATCTATTTCAGAAAAGGTTAAAGGAATAATGTTTTATCCTGTAGGTGTCGCATTTGAAATGATTGAAGGACCATTTGCTGGATCTACTTATTTTATATACTATATGCCAAGGCAAGATAATAAAACCAGTGTCATATTAGCTGGAGAATTTAGCACGCTCTCAATCGATCCTACTGTTGGAGACGATGAAAGGCTTCGTTCTATGGTATTATCAACTTTTGAAAAAGTATTTTATGAGGATTGTGAATACCTTAGGAATATACAATAAAAGTGTTATTAATGTCGTAATAATTAATTAGTCAATGATTACACTTATCGTTCACATTGACAAGCCATAACGTGCTTCTAAATTATAATTTCTACTAGTTTGTTCTTTAAGAGCTCAACAATTGTTGCCCTAGATAACATAATTCACAAAGATTAGGATTAGGGAAAGGCATTGCCTTTTTAATAGATATGTCATACCACAATTATTTTCCTCTAGTGTAAATTTAAGACCGCACAAATTAAGTCTATCGGCAAACCCTATCAAATATCTCGTTAGTATTCTTATTGTTTCGACTAGAATAAATTGTTGCCAAGAAACCTGCAATAGATACACATCCCATACCTACCAAATGCCAATCTAATAATTCATCTAATCTGATCTTTGGAGTGCCATAATATCTATACTTACCTTGCGAATATCGTTAACCAGAATAAAATGGGTTTGGGCTTTTAATCTTAAAATAAATTTGATGGCGACACCCCTTTAGGAGGATGATGGGACATGACATTATGTTCTTAGGAGTAGGAATTTCGCTAATCTAAGAGTGTTCCTATCGGCTATATCAATAGATATTTAGTAATTACTTGTAGTGAGTCATGCTAGTATGTTCCTTCAAAACTTGTCTTGAGTCAAATGTTTGTCCACATGTTTCGCAGGAAAAGGTTGCCTTTACATTTGTTGAATTTTCGTCTGAATTTCTTCCATTATCTACTTCGGAACTACTCTGTTTACTTTGATTGACTGATGAACCTTCGTGCGTATGAGAATCCGAATCCACCTTTGTCATACCTCGTTTACGATACTCTTCTTGGGCTTCCTGTGTATTTGTCCCAGTTTGGCCTTCTGATGTTATTTTTTGATCGCTTGGATCTCTTTTTACCGCAGTTGGTTCGCCTGTGTTAATTTTAGCAGGTGTCATGGGTTCTTTATCTCGATACTCTGATAAAGGATCGTCATTTCTACTTGTATCTGTTCCAGGTCCGCCTTCTTCGTATAATCTATCTCCACCAGAAGACTGTTCTTGTCCAATAGAAGAAGTAGAAGCTATTGTATCTTTTGTCTTATTTGCGAGATCTTTTGTAGTACCTACTACCTTGTCTTTGACATCTTCTAGCTTGTCTGTTATATTGCCTAGAACTGATTCACCTGTATTTTCCCTTTTTTGCTCAAACGCTCTAAGTTCGGTTTCAGTACTTTTTAATGTTAATTGTGTACCATCATAGCTTTCGATCTTGGATTTCGGTATCGTGTATACATTTTCACTTACTTTGTCCTTTTCTACTATAATAGAATCATCTCTTTCACCAATTATATTTCCTACAACTTGGCGATTTGATAAAACTACACCTTTTTTTGATAAAATCAATTCTGAAAAATCTATGTTAGACATGTGTACTCTGGTATATATAACTATAAAAGCGTATTATTTTTCTCATTTATCGATACAAATTAGATTTGTCTATTTGAGTTGGAAAAGCAGATTGATGAAGCTTTAAAGGAATTGGATCAATATACTGTGAGCTAAAGAGAATAACAATCAACTAAAAATGCAATCAAGCCAAACCATTTCTTCTGAAATTCGATGTTAATAAACAGACGTGATTGTAATATTTTTGCTTTAAATAACAAAACCCTTATTGATAGGAGAGAACCATAATGTTGTATGGTAGAAATTGTTTCAACGGTGCATTCAATAGATAGATTGGATCATCCAATTCCAACTGTAGGGATGGTGTCCTACCTCATTGAAGAAAAGCCCCGAGACTATACTCTTGTTGACACTTGTTTTATTTACAGTATTCCAATGTTTGAATCTTATTTGTTAAAAGCAGGGATTGATATCAAAGATATTAACCCAATCGTTCTGACACATTTGCATCCAGACCATGTTGAGGCTGTAAATGAATTAAGGAGAAAAAAAGGTGCCAAAATCTATTCTCACTGGATAGAAGCATCGTACTTGTTACATGAGTTAGAGTATAATGGACCACCAGTTAAGGATGCCTTTGCACACATTTTAAAAATAATGGGAACTGATATTAATACAGTATCAAAAAAGTTTAAAAACATACACGTCGGGCCAGTTGCCATAGATATCTTATTGAAAGATGGATATATCATAGGAAACACTCTACAAGTTATTCATACTCATGGACATACTCCGGGCCATATTTCCCTGTATAACAGGGAGCGTCGGATTCTCATTGGGGGAGACATTCTCTTTATTTCTATCTTAAATATTGACGGTTTGTTTATTCCTCCACACACAGTAACAAAGGATTGGGAAACTTCCATTGTATCGGCAGGGAGACTTGTGAACCTTAAAGTTGAAAAACTATTGTTAGTACATCAGTCAAATCCGATACATGAGAATGCATCAAAGATGATAGAAAAAGCTGTGTCTATCGCCATTACAGATAAGAATACGATAGCAAAATAAAACATTGTTCCAGTATCCTGTTACTAATAGAGCCTAGTCCAATCCTGAGTTATGCCACAACAGGATTGTTTGTCATAGTACGCCACTCACAATGGCAATTGGATTTTAATCCTCAAAGAGAAGTTAAAATCATTTAAGATTTTTGGGTCCATTTCCTCCATCATCAAGAGACAAGTTAAAAAACGAACAACCTGAATTGTATACTCTGTTAGTAAAGAATAATCCGGTCTGCAAACCTTGATTCATTTTGTATGAATAGAAACGCCGCGCTTAGAGCAATAAATGATTATTGCATGATATTTTGATATTGTTAAAATCGTAAATCGTTTTAGACTGTTTTTCTAATTTTTTTTAAATATAGCAATTGGAGGTATGAGGCGACTAATTGATAATTTAATCTGGGACCATAGATACTTACTAAATACGCCTAAGACCATTAATAATAATTTTATGACAATAAATAAAGAAAAGATATTCATACGGCTGATGTAAGCAAAGCGAGAAAAGTGCTAATACAGGAACAGAATTTGTCTATGCTTCTGTAGTGCCTGAGTCGACAAGACAAAACATTTTGCAAAACTAAAATACAGATTGAACATAGCTTTTATAACCACAATTGCTCACCTATTTGAAATTAGATATTTGACAAGAAATGATAAAAAGGATATAACAAAAAAAAGGATTGAGGTTGGCTTTAACTTTTATTGTTGACCTAATGCATTGTTGCCATCATTTAAGTTGGCTGTGAAGGCCAAGTTGTTACAGGAGGCAATGGTCTTATCTTCAGAACCACAGGTTGATTGTTCAGTAGTATTTGAAGATTGTTCTAGAAGTTGAGCTGCGTCATTAGATTTTTTGTTTTTTCCACCTGCATATGCGATATTGTCCCCATAAGCAACTACAGAGCCGATGAGAGCTGCTGCAATAAATATGGACAAAACTGACAAGGAAATTTTTTTATTCATAAAACTTAATATGCATTTTCATTTAACTGAGTTGAGCAACCTGTTACTGAAAAGATCTCCTTGGATTTAAATACCAAAGAATGTTCTGCAAAAAAACTGTGTAACTATAGAGGGATAGATATTAGACATGTTTTGAGTTTATGAAATGAGGTAAAATATTTGTGTGATGAAATAAAGGTTGTGTCTTTTTCCTTTTGCTCAGTTATATGTGAATAGAATACAGAAGAAGAGTGGAAGTAGACATAGTGATGTCGAGAGTGGAGAGGAAGTGGATGGACCCAATTTCCATTTTTTGTTATGAAAAGATTCAAAATGTGTTAGATATAAGAAATCCTCATATAATACTTGTGAATGAATTACGCAATGCTAAAGGATACTATACTAATCAATTCAACGGTTTTGAGCGCATGAAAAAAAATATGATGTATCTATCTATTGAGCTGCTGAATTGCCGCCTTTGTTTTCCTGTTTTTGGATGTTAAAGTTATTGCCAGATTTTTTTATATCTCCATCGGATACAATCTTGCTGCTTTGCTTCTTAGAGTCATACTGCTTAATTGATTGGAAAAGCGATTTCTTTCCTGCGAATGCATCATTTCCTAAGACCGACGGTGCGATAATCAAAGCGAATGCAATTACTATTGCCGCACATGCTAAAATTGTTTTGGTAATCAAATGTATATTGACAAAGAACATTCTAATATATAATTCTTCTTATAAATGGCACTCATTGGCATAACCTCACAAATATAATAATATTCATTAAAATTATCAAGCTGAACTCATTATGAAGAATAATCCAAAAGTGTTGAAGGATTTAACCAAATTTACAAAAACAACAGCACTTCATAGTGATGCAGATATTTTCAAAAAAGAGTCAACGACTTGCCGTCGCTAAAACCTTTAGAATAGAAATAATAATCTCATTGAAGGCTTTTAATTGGAAAGGATCCTAAATTATCATATATTATCTCACAGGGTATAGCAAGATCTGTTTTCAACAGCGCAATTTAAGATAAAAAAGTTCATCTAAAAGTTCATATTCTAAAAAATTCCGAATGTGATTATCCATATTGTTAACTAATTGAAATCATTTCCAAATTGAATTAATAGATTAAATTATCAAAGAAACAAACGCGCTTTTTAATGTAAATCATCAAGTTCCTTCTTCAACTCATCTAACACAGGCCTTCCATTTTGTGATTATTTCGTTAATGTATGACCTGTAGTATTGATGATCCCTGTCTCTTAAAATAATGGTGTTTGTGCTGTAATATATGATGAGGTATATACATACTGAAATTGGCCTTTCTCCTATGGTTGCTATTATGTTGTGAGTCTGATTGTTACTGTATATTGAAACGGTGATTTTATCCCCGGCTAATTTATTGTTTTCAATATATGACAATAGGTCATGAGTATTACTAATCGGAAACCAGTCGAGAGCTGTGATTATATCGCCCAGGGGGTAGCCTGATTTGTTCCTTGAACTCCACCCTTTTCTGCCGACACGTCGTTTACCAATGAATTAACCTGAACTCCTCCAAAACTAAAATTAAGCCCGACTTTTTTGTTTGCTATATAAATAGACCATGCGGGTTTCTATTGAAAAGACCAGCCCTAAGCATTTCTCATATCTGGAGAACTTTTAGTTTTACATTTGACATCAATTTTTTAAACAACCTAGTGGTTATGGTTTTGTTAACCTACCATCGGCTGTTTGATCAGTACTAATATCTCCATTATTTGCTTGGTCTAAATCAGCATTGTTATTACATATGATAGTACTATGCGGTAACGCTTTGATGTTGCCTGTGGCGCATAATTGAGTAGATTGCTGATTCTGGTTAATGGTTGAATTTGCGGTATTCAAACCACCCGGAGAACTATCCGTACTTGCTCTACCACCATTCCCATCCATATTTGTTCTAGCACTACCATTACCTGCTTGACCTGGGTCTATACCACCACTATTTGTTTGGCTCCGGTCAGAAGCTTTTTTGCAAGCCGAAGGTGGAAGATCTCCTGAAGCACATTTTTCAACTTTTGATAATTTATTAGAATTAGATGGTTGAGCAAGGGCACCATTACTCGCGATTAGGGATGTAAAAATCAATGCACTTGCAATAAAGAATGATATAACTAGATACAATTTATTATGGTTCTTAGAGTGATTACTCATCACAATTATTATTGGAATCAAACTTTATATTCATCTTTTTTAGAAACCATCGTCTTTAGTCCGTTTTTTTTCCTTTAGACAGATAATATCAACATTCTCATTTAACTTTTATTTTTGGTGTTATCCAAGAATGAAAATTCCGTATGTGTTGTTCTCGTCTACCGTGAATACAGCGCCGCCTCTTGAACAGCGGAGCAGAATAAATTCAGAAACAAAGATTAGATCAGCCTAGCAATTTATTGAATAGTAACTCTAACAGTGGCCTAATCCTCTTTGTTACTATTTGGCTGATATCGGATCTATAGTAATGTAAGGATCTTTAATCCATTGTTATGCTTGTCACAATCAGCAATCTATATATTTAATTGATAGAGGTTTTAATTCTGGTAAATATTGACAGATAAGGTGGAGATAGCAGTCACCAATCTATCTAAAAAGCATCCAGGAAAGCCAGCTTACAAAGGATTCTATTCTCTTATCAAACGTACCTATCAAGACGATGGAGAGATAACAAGTGATGGCTTTGCTATTGATAAAGAGAATTTGCTAACCTTGAGAGCTAAAATAATGGCAATACTAATTGATGAGTTGCCACCAAAGGATACAAAATTTATATCTAGTTCTAACATGTCTAAACAGACAAAACTATAGTAAAATTTCTTATGAAATGTCATTTACATACTTCATAAGGTAATTGTTTATATTTTGCAATTTATAACAAATGTAGTGGAAAATAGTGGAAATATCAAATCTATTGCAATAATAACGGTATCTTTGATTTTAGTAATAACTGTTAGTTTCGTGTATCAAAATCCTTTCGCCATGGGACAAGATGCTAATAACAATGCATCGGTATATAACCAATGGCCAAACGTAATGTCAAACGTAAAGACATTTGTAGTTCAAAATGTTACATCCCCTAAAATTGATGATTCTGCATTTGTACATCCATTTGCAATAATAATCGGTGATTGTTCAATCGGAAAGAAGGTACTAGTGGCCCCTACTGCTGTTTGTAGGGCTGATGAAGGCATTCCGATTCACGTTGGTGATTATTCAAACATCCAGGATGGAGTTATTCTACATGCTCTTGATGCCGCTAGAAACGGCACCAATGTTGATAACAAACGGTTCTCTAAGGAAGGAGATAGGTTACTAGGCAATGACACACGATTTGATAAAGGGTATGCAATTTTCATCAGCGGAAATGTGAGCTTGGCACATGACTCACTTGTCCATGGACCAGTTTGGATTGGAAACAATACATTAATTGGAGTAAAAAGTGCCGTGCTTGATTCAAAGATAGGCAACAACGTAGTTATCAGGCTCGGCAGTATCATAACAGGAGTTGAAATTCCAGACAATACCTTGGTTCCTCCAGGGAGTGTTCTTACGAATCAATCGCACGTTGCCAAGTTGCCATCTGTAATTGGAAGTCCAAGTCAAAATCTAAACCAAGGGGATCTACAAAATAGCCAAGCTCTTGCGACCGCATACGATAGTGCAAATATTGAAAGGTAGTAAAGGCAATTATTACTACTAGTTATTTATAATTAAATGGACCATCTACGGCTTATTATTTATCACCATCAAACCTTTTCTTTTGGAAGAGTTTTTAAAAGTGAATTCTGTAAGTAAAAATTATTCTCAAGGCTTCTCGACAAGATCCTTAATAATTATTTTCATTTTTACAGGCTCAATCTCGCTTTCTTTTTATTTTATAGGTTTTTATCCGCAATTTAATATTCCAAACATTTTGTCAGCTGGTATAGTTACCTTTTTGATCATAATCTTCATACAAAAGTCAACAAATTCTATACGGGGTATTCATAAAACATATTTGTTTATTTTATCTTCACTACTATGCTGGCTTACTGCTGAATTTCTATATGCATACTATGACGGATTTCTACGGATAGACGCATATCCATCCTTTGCAGATTGCTTTTATTTAACAGGATATATTTTCTTTATTTTATACTTATACTTGTTAAATAAATCGTATAAAATAGAATTAGGTTTTATTATAAGCGCTTTAGTTACCTTCTCTCTTTTTGTAATATATATATTGTATATTTCAATATTTATATTTGAAATTTATACTTTTAGTAATGATATAATTGGTTTAATACTCCTTTTTAGTTACCTTGTTTTAGATGCTTTTATTATACTAGTAGCTATCGCTTATTATCTTAGAGGAAGATCTATCTCATTAAACAAGGGACATAATTACTGGATTTTGATTGCATCATTTGGACTCTTGTTTTTTATTGCAGATTTCCTTTTTGGATTCAATGATCTTTTTAAAATTATCTATACTACTGGGTTTTTCGATCTTTTGTATAATGTAGGTTATATTGTACTGGGAATATGCATTATAATTAAAATTAGGTATGCTACTCGCTTTGGACGTAACATTACTTTTAATTGATGCGCTACAAAATGTGACGATGGAGTTTGTCTTTGAGCAAAAATAAACAAGACAAAGGCTGCGACTCGGATCTTCTGGCGAAAGTCGTGAATTCCAATAACTACTTTATCGATTAGAAAATGTTAAGGTATAAATAGGAACTATGGGGAGTGGGACCCGAAGCAATAGAATAAAAACAGGGAATCTAATCGATGTATGGAATCTAATTAAATGAGGAATAGATGGGATTATGTACATGTCAGTAGTCACGGGTTTCTACTTTCGCCGTCGACAGGAATCCTAACAATGACATCCATTTACTAAAAACAAGATAATTTAGATCCATTGAGATAAATTTAGTTAAATAAATACAAGGTTCTGCACATATCCTTCATACCTAGAGAAATTTAGTTATATATTATGACATTCAATGTATGCTAATGAATATAAGAAATACAAAACCATTTTTTGTTTCATCAATAATAGCAGTGTTGGTCTTGGGATTATTTGGAATAGGTTCCTCGGTTGCAATATCTCAATCTTTTGCACAGGCTAACGACACCAATACCAATACCAATAGCAACAACAACAACAATGGTGATGACAATAATAACGGTAGTAGCAATGTAGAATACAGTACAGTTCTTTCAGGAGATCAAGAGGTTCCGCCAGTGAACACACAAGCAACAGGAATTGCAGATTTCAGTCCATCTAACGATGGTGGTAGCATTGATTATACTATTACTGCCACCGATATAGAAGCAGTAACAGCAGGACACATTCATTTTGGAATTGAAGGTCAGAATGGACCAGTAGTAGCTACTTTATTTGAATTTGAATCGCCTCAGGATGAAGTTTCAGAAAGTGGAACAATTAACTCAGAAGATCTTTCAGGCACTCTTGAAGGAATGCAAATTTCTGATTTAGTAGACGCTTTTAACGATGGAAACACCTATGCTAATATACATACTCAACAGAATCCTAACGGGGAGATACGAGGACAGATAATTAGTGAAGAATTACAAGAGGATACAGAAGAACAATAACCTTTACTTTTTATGTAAACGTGATTAATAGCAATATTTTTTTTAATGCCTATTAACTTACTTTATCTTTCAAAATCCGACTATGAAGTTAGGAATGAAGGTTACGTATTAGACATAATACCGTTTTAGGCATGTGATGTTAGGATTAGGATAATGAGCAAATTCGCATAATACTTTGTCTATTGAATAATTACCATTCTTTCAGTATGCATATAGTTTGCAAAAAATACAAAAAATAAACAAGACAAAGGTTGGGATTCAAATCTACACCTTTCGGACGGGGGTTCCTACCGAATAAGGCATTAGCATTTATAAAAAAAGATTTAATCTAGATTAAAGCACTTATTTTTTCAAATAAGGTCGTAGATCAAATTTTGTATCGACAATTTTTTGCATTTGTTCTTGTAATTTTGAAGGATGTTCTTTGATTATTTGGTTATCCACTTCAATTTCGAACATTTTCTGATCTGGTTTAAGGAATATACCACTCTTTCTTTCCTTTCCATCTTCTTTTTTTATAAATTCAGATTGGAATGCTCCAACGATATTACCAAAGCTATCAACAATTACATTAAATTTCATATTAACTCACACTTCCTCCTATTAGATTAAAGTTAGTACTTATAGTTCCTACATTAATAATAGTCACCATATAAGTTATTGATCCATCGTTGTTCATTACCTTTGTAAAATCACTTATCATTAATGAACCACCGGGATTCAGAGGATTAGCCATTATGTACTGAGCTGGTTCTCCAACGAACCCTTCGACCCAAAATGTTTGTATTCCACCTGAAGGTAAATTTCCAAAACCACTTGTCCATGTCATAAACGGGTATAGATATGGCAATATTTAAGAATTAGATATCTTTCATGGGCATATGATTCAATATTGAATATCTTTCGACACAATATTGTGAAAGTTTGAATATTGATAGATATTACTCAAATATTCAAGGGGCAACAAATTAGATGTTAACATCAATCCCGCTATCTTTTTCATTGATATCAAATAAGAGTGGGATTCGAATCTGCGGCTTTCAGATGGGGGCTCCACCAAAAAAAATCTATGGTAATCTTGTATATACTTCATTTGTACGGGGTTCGGGCCGGGGGATAAGATTCAAATTTGAATATAATCCCCCATTTATCGACATAACGAGTAGTAACAAGGTCAAAACCTTTGTTATTTTTATAATATCAATTCATATCGATTCGTATGAGTAATTCTGATAACTTTGAACACCAAAAGGATACCGGAGGTCTGATCCAAATTGTTTTTATCCGCGCCCCAAAGAAGGATCGTGATGCTTTAGCAAAGATTGGCAAGCAAACGGATGATTTTTTCAGGAAACATTGCGTGTCAAAATTTGTATATAGATTAAATACAAGAGAAAACATGATGGATTTTGTAAATATATCAAAAATCATTTCTGCTAATGATGACGAAGATGTAAATTTAGAAATACTATCCTATAGAGACGCCAAGCATGTAGATGAAGTTATGAAGGCTGTGGAAAGCGATAAAAGAGCTAACAAATTGTATAAAGAATCTATGGAAATCATTACACCTGGTTCAATAGTGTTTGGAGATTTTACTAGATTGAATGAAACATCCTGAATAGCCATTTCTTTTTCTACAATTTTTAAAAATTCATAGAATCAATGTTAGATTTTTTATAATTTTCCAAATATCCAACCCCTATTGAATAGATCATTGTGGACTTCATTGGAGGTGGAGTAGAACCCAGGATAATTTGACAGGCGTGTTTGGATAATAGTTCAAATCCCAGCAAATCATGATATTATTACCCTACAACAAAACTGTTAGTTTGGGCCCGTGACGATAGGTGCTGATATCGGTTCTTTAAATGGGATTCTAATTCTGCGTAGAATAATTCCTCTACTTAAAAATTAGTTTATTTAAAAAAAAGATAATGATCTTGCTTAAATAAAGAGGTAATAAACCCAAAAAGGGTTATTTGCACAGATCTGGGGCTTCTACACAGATGAGATGCTGAGTTCCATAGATTGGAGTAGTTCCAAAGTGATTATTAGTCGAATTGCTATCAACAGTAATGGCTATCGCACTTTCATCTAGTAACTCTATTTGTGTTGGCACATTTGAAACTGGTCCGTCTTTAAGCGTTACTGTTGTTGTTCCATTAAGGTTTGTAGAGTTTGAACTGCTATCAACAACCGGGCTACCCGATAACTTGAGGTCATATATAGAGTGAATATGTTCGGCTGTACCATCTATTTTAGTCATATAGAAAGAAGCGTTAAAAGCAGGAGAGGAGGAATTAAATTCGGTAAATCTATACACTCCACCTAATACCCAGGCAGGCTCCGTTGTATTGCCGTCATTTGAAGTACTTGTTATAGCTCCTTTCAGGACATTTGAGTCCGTATTCGAAGGATTTTGAGCAAAAACCTGATTCGAATTAACAGCCACTACTATCAAAGAAATAGAAACTGCTAACAAAAAGATGGTCTGAATCAATCTATTGGTGATTTTCATCATAATTTATCTAAAACCCTAGTATTTAAATTTCATTAGTAGGGAATAGTTTGTTTTGGTCTAATATCACAAGCTTTGGCAATCAAAAAAAATATACTGAAAGATATGCTTGATTAACTCGGGTAAGTCTTAATAGTGCAGTCTAATCAGGTCAATTTGAAATTGAATTTTTATAGCAATTATTATTTAATTCATTAGTTACAGTTTTCATCCGTGGGATTAATGCTGATATCGGTTCTTTAAATGGGATTCTACTGAAAAGAGAAATAATATTTCTTACAAACTTTGTGTGAGGTTGCTTTTCATCAAAATTTTTACCTTTTCATCTAAAGCATATCAATGGATCGGACCCGATGGTTTTAGTAATAGCCAATGTTATGAGTCTAATTTCCAGATAAATTCAATGATACTTAATAACTGCAAATTCTGCACTGATGGGCTTCGAATCCATCAGGTATATGAGATCTGTTACTATTAATTATTAATATACAATCTTTTTATTGATTATGCATAAAATTAGATTTTGATGGAGTTCTTATTTACAGCTGCTATCAAACACATATTTTAAAACAGACAAGTCAAACTATAATATTACAAGCATTATCAAAAAAATTAATGGACTATTAGTCCACCTTGTCTTTTGCTTCTTCGGCCCCTTCTTCTATTCTGTTGCCTGCTTTCTTTGCTCCTCTTTTCATACTTTCGCCTGTATCTTCCATTGAGTTTTTAATGTCTGACATTTACAGGTTTTATGCAACATATTATTTAAAAGGCGGACTTCTTTGTGAACCATTTATAAAATTTACAAATAATTAAAATTAGGTTATTTGTATGGAATGAATCATCGGGATACCATTCAAGGTTGAATAATCCAAAGATAAGGAAAGAGGTTTAGAAGATTGTCTCAATACATGTATATTTTGTTTAATTCGAAGAGTACAATTCTACGATTAATCCGTCACTCCACCCGTACTTCTTATCCATCAATTCTGAAACTCTATGAATCAAATCTTTCTCTACAACATCTTCAACGACCCTTCCATAACCATTGAAGATTTGATTATCCACTTCAAAAGCTATTTTAGGGTAATGTATAATATTCTGAACCTAATGTGCTTTTTTTTGTGCTCTGATAAAACATAATATTTTTTATTTTGCTCAACAAACTAAATTTCTATCTCATGTACTTTTCCTGTTTTCCATCCTTTAGTCGTTAGATAAAGGAATTGTAAATGTGATGGAGGTGGAGGGGGGGGGGAAAGGCATTAATCTATCACATTCATAAGACCTTAAGATAGATATGCTAATCTATGCAGCATGCAATCTCATTTTAATATAATATTATTGCATCATTAATTAGCAGTGATGTTTGTTTCTGTTGGTGGTGTAGGTGCATGATTAAGAATAAACTTTTTGGAATTAACTGATCATCTTCTGACTTAAATTGACAATTTACAATGTTTTGCACATGGCATATTAAAGTACTATTATTTACTATACAGGAGTTATTACCTTAATTTTTTAATTGATAGGTGTTTCCATTCTTAATGAAGACAAATTAGAGACACCTGTGATAATGTCAAAATGGCCGATCCCATATCAAAATAGGAAAGTCACTCGACTTATCTTCATTATTACTTGATGGTGAATGATAGAGTATATGAAAAGAAAAAGCAGTCAATTTTAAGATTTATTAACAAACATGGAAGAACAGATCATTCATTTATTCTAAACGAAGTTAATATTGATTATGATACTTTAATGAAGATACTTTTTGAACTGCGAATGGAAGGACATTTAAAATAAATATAAGTCATGGGTTTTTCACCGCAGGATCATAGTGATTGTATAACTTCTAGTAGAGTTATGATGACTTAAACAAGTATTGTGCTTTGTTTCGGAATTTTAAGAGGACTGACAAGATCTTTAATCTGAGTAATAGTCTTTACAAGGATGCGCAACTGGGGATAAATTAATGGCAATATTAGAATAAGAGAATTGATAAAAGGTATTGGTAGATTTTTGACTAGATTGACAACTTTTAACGGTATTAGAATTCTAGGTGCATAAAGTATACTTGATTTGGTAAAGGACTCCAAGAATCAAATAAGACTTTTAAGAGAGTTTTTTAATTATAGGAACATCATTCTTAAGATTTCAAATATAATGTATAGCAATTAGCAGTAAAAAATGAAGTCCTAGTAATTAGTTTGAAAATGTCAATATATTCTAAGCAGGCTGGAAATGATTAGGAGATATCAGCTCTTTAGTTTATAAAATTAAAGCAAATTATTAAATAAACGTGTACCACAGCAAACCCCAATAAATGGAGAGAATTCCTGAACAACAAGCTTTGGTTATCGGAGGTGGAATTGCAGGCTTGTTGGCTGCAAGGGTCTTATCAAAGTATTATGAGAGAGTCATTATTATAGAGAAGGATACTTACCCTTTGCATACAGGCCCCAGGAATGGAACGCCTCAATCAAACCACACTCATGTATTATTAGTCAAAGGAAAAAAAATACTTTTAGAACTGTTTCCCAATTTAGAAAAAAAACTTGTTCTCAAAGGGGCGCACACTTTGGATCTGCTTAATGATGTACGATATTATGTTGGGAAAGGGTACTCACTGAACTTTAGATCCGATATTACTACGATTGCATGCACACGACAACTTCTGGAATACGAGATTAGAAATGAAATAATAGAAAATTTTGCAAATATTATAATACGTGAAAAAACGATGGTAAAAGGACTAGTAACTGAAAAATCCACGCAAAAGGAAATCAGTATGTGTAAAGGCCTAACTGCCATTTGCCTAAATACAAATTCGGAAGAGATCATATCTGCAGATTTAGTTGTAGACACCAGCGGAAGAGGATCAAGAACGGCTGAATGGCTTGAAGAACTCGGTTATGGCAAACCATCGGAAACAAATATCGGGTCCTTCATAGGCTATTCCACCTGTCGGTATAAGCCAAATATACACAATTTTTCCCCTAATCAACCTCCTTTGCACAAGATTATACCAACCATAGTATTTACAAATCCCCCCTTTAATCCACGAATGGGTGTAATTTATCCAGTTGAAGATTCGTCATGGTTAATTAGTATTCTGGGTATAGGAGGGCTTTACCCGCCAACAGATCAAAATGGATTCCTGCAATACATAATGAAATTGGAAACAACAGATATGTATAACATAATAAAAGATTTTGAGTTCGATAACCAAATATACGGATTTCGGACAACCGGTAGCAGGCAGTATCATTATGAAAAAATGAAATCATGGCCAGAGAACTTCATTGCGTTTGGTGATTCAGTTTCCTCATTTAACCCAATCTATGCACAAGGAATTACTGTGGCGTGCATTGGAGCCCTGACTCTGGACAAAACCTTGAAGCAATACAAAAAAAAGGGCCCATTAGATCGAAGTAAATCCAGATTTGCTTTGACATTTCAAAAAAGAATTTCAAAAACTAACAAACTTCCGTGGCTATTAGGAACTGGAGAGGACTTTCAATGGTCTACGACTGAAGGGATTCGTCCAAACCTCTTAACACGTTTATTGCAAAAATACTCTCATCGTGTACTGCTCTTGACCCCTAAAAGTAAAATAGCTACAAAATATTTTTTTGAAGTAATACATATGATAAAGCCTCCGATAATCATTTTTCATCCATTGATCTTGTTACATGTATTACTTGAAAGGTTAAAGGAATACTAGGTGGAAAAAATAATCTTCTTTGACCATAAAACACAAGACCCGGAATAGTCCAAGTTATAAATTAATTTAATTATATGTTATTAGGCTATAGTTAGATAAATAATAATTTTATCTTATCGAGCAAAGCCTTTTATAATTTTGTGGACCATCACGATATATCAACAATTTGGAAAAGAAGGTAAATGAACGCCGAGACTAATCAACAAGGAACACAAATGTCGATGGAGCCAATAGATGTCTCGTATGCAATACTAAGAAACAGCGGTAGTATAGACGAGACACTCCAGAAGATAAGTATCGCAATTAACGTCCAGTTGACTTTTGATCTACAGACGATTCCTTTTGTAGATTATGATGGATTTGAGAATATACGCCATTTTAGCAAATTATTTCTTTTTGGTCCAAGTGGATGCGGCAAATCAAGAATACTTTATGAGATTATCAAGCGAAAAATTACAGAATATGATAGCATTATTATTCTTAATCCAAGGAACACGGTAGGGATAGAGGAAGTTGGAAGGACAGACCTTTTTGAACTAATAAAAAGAATTAACGAGAACGATGCAATACTTTGGGACAATTTCCCAGAAGATCTTCTAAGAAAGGATCCTAATAATGGTCTAAGAGTAATTGAGATATTGAGCTCAAATGTAAAAGCAAGCAATCTGTTCTTGGCACTAAGACCATCTTTTATGGAGGAATACCGGTTTTCCCTTACTAAACTCCATGATATCTATAGAAGTGAAATTACATACAGCAGGGAGCGGATTAAGGAAATGCTAAAGCAGTATGGTACACAAATTTCAGTTTTTACAAACATATATAAAAAATACGTTGAAAAGGACATTGACAAAATCTCTACTGTATTATGGCAAAAAGAGCCTTCCCCATTAACCATATTTGACTATTACAACGAATTAGGCTCAAAAGAGAAACAAGTTTACCTGAATAATCACTCACTTCACAATTTAACCACTGCAGAAGACAAGAGAGAACTTTCCCACATCTTGGTAAATCCTATTGTTATTGCCCAAAGGCTATTACGAAGTACTGAATACTATGAGCAGCAATTTGGTCTAATCAGTGGTTTTGATGAACGAAGAGCCGAGTCTGAATTTCTTTATACATTAAAATTCGCTTATGAAACAGGCCTGGATAGAGACATAAACAATATAGAAAAACTTCAGTTAGATATCTTTGGAAGCGTTGCTCCCCAAGAGCCTTCAAGAAAGTTAATTACTTGGGTCTATCTATCAGGATTCTTTTATGCTATGCATGATGCTGCCAGGGAATCTATCAGATTCGATGACTTTGTAAGAATGAAAATCATGAGATTTTTAATAACCAATTTCTTTAATATCATACCCGAAGAAGAAAGCCAGGTTTATTTATTTGGAACCTATTTAGGAAGAAATTTTTCGTTTATACCTTCCAATACTACAAGCCCATTCCTACCCGCCCATATCTATGAATACTTCAAAAAGCATGTCAAGTTCGAAAGAGCTTTAGGGTACGGCGTTGGAGACTGTTTCCAAATTTTAGATGAGGAACTACAATCTATCATCTTAAGCAGAGTTGATATAGACATTGAATTTGGTTTGGGTTTAGCAGAGAGCATGGGTCAAAATTTCCTCTCTCTTGGCTCAAGACACAAAACAGAGATATTAAGGAAAATTTACAAAGCAATGCTGTTTGCCAGGTACCTTGGTCAAAGCCTTGGAAAAATTATCGGGTATGTTTCACCGGAGACTAGGAAAGAGATTTTTCAACATATAGAAACCAATGATCAATTTGCAGATGGTCTAGGTATGGGTATAGGCTATACATACGATTCACTTGGGAACGATCTCAAGGCGGAAGTTTTTGAAAAGGCTAAGGGAAACAGTGAACTGACAAGGGGCTTGGGGTGTGGATTTGGACTGGCCATGCCTTCTATGAGTTTAGAATCTAGAAAAGCTACATTTAAGATGGGAGAAAATAACAGCGAGTTTGACAAGGGGCTTGGAATGGGCCTAGCCATAAATTTTAAGTTTTTACCAAGTACATTTCACAAAGAAATTTTTAACAGGGCACTAAAGCACTCGGAATTTATCCTAGGGTTTGGAATGTATATATCCTTTACCGGTAAAGATGAAACACCTGCTGCCATTATAATGCATACGGAAAGTGATGGCGAATTCGCCCATGGTATGGGTTTGGGCTTTGGAATATACTTTGGATATCTATCTACAAATAAACAAGCACAAATTCTGTCCATGACGAACCAAAACATCAAATTTGACCTAGGACTTGGGGTTGGATTTGGATTTGTACTAAAACATTTTCCTCAGGAATTTCAAAACCAGTTCTTTTTACGGGCTGACAAAAATATAGAATTTGACAAGGGACTAGGGTTTGGATTTGGGTTCACATGGTCATATCTGGGCAAGATACTTCAGGAAAAGGCGTTTGCAAGAATTGAGACCAATAGCGGTTTTGCTTTTGGCTTGGGCTATGGCTTTGGATACATTTTCAGATATTTTGACGAAAATACCCGGAGTGATATATTAAGACGAGCTGAGAGAAATAGCGAGTTTGACAAGGGATTAGGGTTTGGAATCGGATATTCTTTTCCATATCTCGATCAAGGACTGCAGGATAAGATAAGGGAACGAATGAAGACAAATACTGAATTTGCTTTTGGTTTAGGTTTTGGTTATGGAAGAATATTTAGATATTCAGACCAAGTATTTCAGAAAGTATTATTTGAAAGCGCTGAAGTGAATGATGCCTTTGCGAGAGGTCTAGGAATGGGGATAGGATTTCTCTTTACTTACCAAGATGACAAACTACAAGATGAGATATTGCAAGTTAAGATTAAAGAGAACCAAGGATTGGCGTTTGGTATTGGGAATGGATTCGGATATTCTTTCAAATACTTAAATGAACACTTCAAAAAAGAGATTTTAGATCATCTTGTAAAGAATAATGTGCATCTGGCCAGGGGATTGGGTAATGGGTTTGGAATGAGTTTTTTGTACATTGATGATAAACTCAAAGAGCAAATTTGGTTTGAATGTAGTCAAAACCCCGAGTTCGCAATTGGTTTGGGTGATGGTTTGGGACAAATATTTAAGTACCTTGATGAGGTTTCACAGAATGAACTTTTTGATAAAGCTGAGGTGAATGATGCCTTTGCGAGAGGTCTCGGCACTGGAATTGGAAGAGCTTATAGATATTATGAAACTGAATTTCATCATACCATCTTCACGTATTCTCAACATCATTTGCAGTTTAGAAGAGGGTTAGGCATTGGATTCAGCTCTACATTACATTATCTTGACGATGAAATAGGCAATAAATCACTTCAATGGGTTGATGAGAATGCTCAGTTTGCAAGAGGGTTTGGCACTGGAATTGGAGAGAATATCGTCACCATGAGCACCAATACTAGGCGAATGTGGATTGAGAAAGCAGACGTCAACGCTGAGTTGGCAAGAGGATTGGGAATTGGCATTGGAAATTCTTTCAAATATCTTAACAATAAAGATAGACATGAATTAGTAGACTATTTATTGAAAAAAGAACATTTCAATAGGGGACTTGCTACAGGATTTGGCAATATTCTTCCTTACATGCCTGAGCAAATTAGAAGTCACTTATTCAAAATAATAGAGAATAACAGAATATTAGGCTTTGAGGCAGGATTTTCGTTGGGACACATCTTTTCGTACCTAAGCAAAGACTTTCGTTATACAATTGTTAATCATGTTACATCTGATCGACTGCAGGACTTTGCTAGGGGTTTCGGCGATGGTATCGGACACATTTTTCACGGTTTAAGTACAAAACTGCAAGAGGAAGCGTTTTATATGGCTACACAAGGTTCTGAATTTGCGGCGGGCTTGGGTTTAGGTTTGGGAAAAAGCTTTCCACTACAGGATCAGTTGTTGCAAAATCAACTATTGAGTTTATGCGACTTGGAGAGATACAATAATCTATCTTTTGGTATGGGTACCAGCTTGGGAATGAATTTCCAACAGTTATCAATTGATATACAGCAGAAAATATTTGAAAGAGTCAAAATCAATCCAAACAGTAAATTTGTAGTGGGCTGGATGCATGGTATAAAGAATTCTATTAAGAACCTTAACATTGAAACCAAAGACAAACTCAGAAATATTGTCAAAGATTTCAATCTACCTCTAGATCTTTAGCATCTAATGGTCTTCGGTTTAGGATGGTCGGTTGAGTAGCTTTATTCAGCGTGTTTATCGTTTACTCATTCAAGACAATATTTACATTAATAATCATGTCCTTTATTTTAAGACAATATTCTTTTCTTTTTTTTTGACAATGCCAATTATAACCGTGATAACTAATTATAGAATTTGAATTGTGAAAGAGTAAATTAGATGTAAAACAATCTTTCCTCATATAAGAATCGTTCTACGTAAGTACCAATCAAAAAGTATATTGTTAATAATATGTATTGGTATTATAATTACATATTGTCATCCGAGGATCAAAGTAGTGAAAAATACATAGCCTATCATAGCGGAGACTATGATGAATTTCCGTTAATTCCTAGACAAAATGGCAGTGAATCTAATCAACATTCGATTATTCCTCGAGCTAATTATTGGAACATTATAAAAGATGGAGAAATACTTTTTTCAGGTAATCGTCAAAAATGCTGCATATGCTTTATTGATATGATGAACTCCACAAAAACGGTATCAAGACTCAATGACTTGGAGATCAGCAACTATTATTCCATCTTTTTAAATGCTATGGCTTCAATTGCTAAAAACTTTGGTGCAACAATAATCAAAAATGCTGGTGATTGTCTCATATACTATTTTCCAAACACTTTTACTAATCCCTTGGACAGCAACAAGTTTGTCTTTCAGGATGTAATAGAATGCGGAATCACCACGATAGCTGCTCATAGCATAATCAACTCAAAAATGACTCAGGAAAGTCTACCTCCGCTTAACTACAGGATAAGTGCAGATTACGGAATGGTGGAATTAGCAAAATCTTCATCATCAAAGGCCCAAGATCTCTTTGGCTCCACGGTAAATATATGTTCAAAAATAAACTCCAAGGCCAATCCAAATGGCATGGCAATAGGAAAAAACTTGTATGATATTGTAAAATCGTACAAAGAATACATATTTGAAGAAATTGCAAGATACACAATTACTTCTGACCAGGCTGACTATCCCATATATTCTGTGGCATTAAAGGATAACCGACCCATACTGAATCCATTTAAGAGAAGATCAGAGTCAAATATTCAACATGGAACTTCTACATATTCATCATTGGCTAGCAACAATGAATTTACTGATCCTATTATAGGTATAAACGATAGAAAAATCGGTTATGACAAAGAAAGTAAAGAAATCAAAATTTTGATTGTGGAGGACCAAGAAGACAACCTCCAAGTGTACAAAAAATTTTTGGAATCCGGAAGTTATATTATAGAAGGATTTAGTGATCCAGTCCTGGCGTTAGAGAGATTTGAGCAATCAGCTCCTTACTATTACGATCTTATAATATTGGATATTAAAATGCCGAAAATAAATGGTGTGGAGTTCCATAACAAAATAAAATCAAGAGACAAAGGCGCAAAGGTATTGTTTATTTCAGGTATAGAGGGTGCAGATATTATCATAGATACTATGTCTAATGTAAAAATGGAACAATTGGTAAAGAAACCGATTGAAAGAAAAAGGTTCATCCATGCAATAGAATCAGCAATTAAAGGTGAAATTGAAATCCAATGAGCAATCACCTATCGGCGCTATTAACCGATTTCGTTGTCTATAAAGATTTAAGAATTATCTCTCTTGTCATATGACATTGTCAAGGATTTCGGTGAGCATTTATGCAGAAACAAGCACACTATTGCTAACCTCAGTGAAGATGTATGCCTCCAGCCTTATCAAAATTTTAATTCAATCAAGAAATTGTTTCTAACTAGATGATGTGGTAAGTCTGACTCATCTCCAAATATATTTGAAAAGATCAATATGAATTTAGTAAGATACGTATTGATATTCTTTTAGGAATAATCAAGACTTTTGTTAAAGATCTATATAGTTGTGTGAATCCGTGGGGATTAAGTTGCTTGTGGTATAAAATACATAATCGAGTCTTTTGTAGTCCAGGTTGCGATATCTCGCAAGCATTTTAATGTACCCTAAAATTCCCTATGGTATTATTTATTGTTTGGCTAATTATCTTCTCTAAATGATACTAAAGGAGGAACAAGTTAGATAGTTTATGCATTTATTTTTCTAACTTACCTACCGCTTAAATGAAGATATATTTTCTTCTATAAATAGAATGAGTACAAAAAAATTACTGGTTATTTGTAAACAATACCCCATCATCTAGGTTGATAAAGGGTTCTTCAGGATGACTACCTTTTTTGTTTGTGAATTGTTGGCAACTTTCTGCGGTATTAAATCCAGCGTCTTGGGGCGAGAATGGAGCAAACACAACACAGACAGAGTATGGAGTACCATCCTTAAATAGACCAGCCGGAGTCTCTATTTGTTGTAACAGATAAGTATCAACATTATCATTCACACTAGATTGCATATTTTGGAAAGGCAAATTCGAAGTTGGAACAATGCAAAATGCTTGAGGATCATTAACTGAATCAAGTGTGACTGTTCCTTCATAAACGCAATAACTGAAAGTCCCTTCTAAATTTTCACTCCATTGAACCGTCGGGGTAATCTCTAATCCGCCCCCTGACTGCGACTGGGCGGGACTAGCCGAAAGATTATACAAATACAATATGGATGTTATAGATAAAACGCATAAGAACAAGGAAATATTTTTCATCATAATTTTAATGCAGAGAACATATTTAAGAATTCCATTCATAGAAATAGAGTATATTAGATTCGTTAAAGAAAGATACAGTGTAAAATATTATTAGAACCTCTGATACCAGGTCTTATGCAACACGACAAAAAGAGGAGTAGTAGAAATCATTTTTCTTGTACTTATTGCAGGACAATAATTTGTAGTGTATTAATTGAATTTTTGGAACTCTAACTTTGATGAAGATGTTTCAATTAAAAATTGTATCATATTTATCATCATATTTTTGTTTATTTCAAGTAAGATGTGAAACAAAAGATTGAGAAACATGAATAACAACAAGCAACAACAAGCTGATGATTTTAATACACAAGATATAGATAACAAACCTTCAGAATGCATTTATGCTTAATATCTAATAACACATTTTAATTGCCGGTATGTAATTTTAACTCATTAAGCAATAATAGAATTTATCATATGTTACTAACGTTTAAGACGGCAGCATTCTATTACAAATTAACTCATGAAATTAATTATGAGAATATCCTAATTAGTCCCCCTTATAATGGGCATATCATTCTTCTTTATGAAAACGAATCTGACTTAGATAATGCAATAGCAACTTATATCAATGAAGGATTAAAGCGTGATCAACTCTGTCTTCATGCATCCGTAAATTTAAACAATAGAGATTATATTGAAAACTTTTCATCCCAAATTACCAATTACCAAGAAAATATAGAAAAAGGAAATCTAATGATTATTGACTTGACGCTATATTATGTGCAGGCAATGGTTGGAAATTTAGACCCGTTTAATAAACTAAAAGAGGAGATTGTCAACATTGTTAATAAAGACAGGAATAGAAAGGATAAACACGTACGTTTAACTGCAGATTGTGCAACTTTATTATTTAAAAATCAACATTTTAATCAATGTATTTTACTCGAAGAGTGGTGGCATCAAGAACCCTTTCCAGGGTCCTATATCTGTCCATATCCAAAGTATTTGGTAAATCAGTTTCCCTATAATGCATATTTCACTAGACTGTTTCTACATGATGATGTTATTACGTATAAGAACGCAAGACTTGAATGAGAATAACTGGATTGAGATCCAATTATGGTACCTGAGGATTTGTCATATGATCCATCAGGTTGGGATTTGAACCTTTGGGTTTAGCATGAGAGGGCTCCTAACATAAAAATCTGTTCTGTCATAATTAGTAGTCTTCGCTATCTATCATCAATTAAATTCACTACCTTTAGCCTAGAAATATCGACTACATGAAATCATGACGGTATGAGAAATAGAAACCTATAACTATGCTAGATAATCCTGGGTTTATGCTAATAAAATGTCATCCAACTGAGATTAAATTCAATGGTCATTATTTCAACGGAGGTCTGAACTGATCCACAGCATTCGAAGAATCTGCATTTAATAGTTTATACTTGTTAATTATTGAAATACTATTCAAAGGCTAGTTCCGCAACCAAAGTTCTCTTGATCTCTTTTCTAATTGTGGCATTTAAATCAACATATTATAAAAACATAATTAGAAAAATTTCTGCATATTATTACTGTAAATTAATTACCTAATTATCTTAGAAAATTATTAAATCATATATTCTTTCTAGAGAATTCAAGATTAAAATGTTAAAGATAAGTAATAGCAAAACAACAGCATTACTAATTGTAGCAGTATTTGTGACAGTAATGGTAATGGGCCCAACGACATCGAGTCTTGATTTTGCCTTTGCCCACTATGGTGTAGACAAAGACAAGTGTAAGGATGATGAGGATTATTATGAAGACAATGAAAAAGACTGCGACAAAAATTTGAGAGAACATTATGGCGAAGACTATGATGGCGATTTTGGGTCTAAGGACATTGATGATGATGACCACGATGATGACAATAACAATAACCATAACGGAGAGAATTCTGCATCACAGGGTATTGGCCAATCTCAATCGTCCAACCAAAATAGTCAAGTAGTTTCAGGTGATGATACCGTAGCCTCTGGCAACAACATCAACTTGCAAAACCAAGAAAACACTGGTAACAACGCTCTAGCACAACAATAATTTTCTCTATTTTTTTTGACAGTAGAAATCTTTTCATTCATTATATCTGATTAGTCTATTATTTTGTTACATAAGCATAATTTTTCTATCTTTGAGAGTAATTTGATTTTTCCACGTAAAAGGGGTTAGTATAAAAAATAAATAAATCGAGAATGTCCTATTCTAGTTGTTAAAAAGCAAGTTCTCAATTGTGTATTTACGTTCCTCGTACTTCAATGTGGAATTATTCATACATTTGAGGATCTTCTTTACCAAGAGACATGTTTTCCTCATAAATAATTAGTGCAGTATATTCATTACTGCCATCTCTGTTAACGACGGCAAATTTAATGTTAATTAATTGTTTTACCTCTTCTTTTTTAAGAAATTCATTGATGCTTTTTTCAATTTCTGATAATTGTTGGTTGCTGTAGAATTTTACCCTTGTCATACCTTAATCGTCTTTGATTTTAATATAATTGTTATTTTCTCGTTAATTATAGGTTTCTACGAGCCATAGGTTTTGATTTTTAAGATCCTTTCCAATGTCTGTATTTATCATTATATCCGGCTGATATGGAAATAATAGCCTTCCATATAAAAAAACTTCAGTTTGCATGTACTTTTCAGCCTCACGTCGATTGAGATCTAATAAATAATTATCAACTTCAAAGTAAAATGTGGTTACTCAACTTAACTCGGCCAAAAGAGGAATTGCAACTGACGAAATAGTAATGAATAGACAATAAAAATTCCACAAAAGGGGATTTGTTATAATAATTCTAGTAAAACTACCTAATGATCTTCAGTAATGTTATTTTTTGGTCACTTATATTTTAGTTTTGTGCACTTTAACCATACTATGAAAAATAGAAGTCGCTTAGAAATCAAAGCCCAGATTATTAAAACTATAGGAAATAAAGGTGCTATTCAATCAAAAATAATGTACGAGGTATATCTCTCTTTTGTTCAGATGAAGAGAACTTGGATTCCCTTCAACAAAAGAAGCTTATAACGTATATGCAGATTTACGTCTATATCATTTAACAGATAGTGGAAAACATTTCCTCTCATTGTCTAGCAAAATGACCGAATCTCTATTAAGTTTAAAATAGGTATTTCAAAAAAGGATCCTTTGTTCTGAACTTTTGTTTGAGCTATTTTATTAAAGGAAGCTACCTCTTTTAGAACTATATTTGTTCCTCGTAAGCATATCCTTTCTCAATTAAGAAATCCTTAATCTGTTTGGACTCTGTTATCATAAGATCTATACTTCTCAATAATATTGCATAAAAAAACTCCATTGATTCATGACTCCTCTGACAATTTGGACAAATGTTCGAATGTTTTGTTGGCAAGAATTGATGAAGCTCTTTTTTTGATGAAAATTTTTCATAAATTTCATCAAATATTTTCATTATAGGCTGGCGCAGATCATTCATTACTCCTTCTGTTATTCCATTGACCTTTATTATTGCGTCAAATTCCTTGTCAATACCATATTTACCCCAAGACCCTCTCTCACAAACAAATCTCTTCTTCCTTTCACCCTTTTCCTTTTTTTGTCTAGGATAAAGGAACACATATTCCAGCCTGTATAATTCTTTCAAAGTTGTGTATACTATACTTACAGGAATTTGTTCCTGCTGTGTTATCTCTTCGGCAGTTATTCCCTTTGCACCTGCTTGTCTTATTCGATCCATAATTCGCCAAGTGGATTCTTTTGATAGAATGTCAGCTTCTATATAGGATTTGACGGGAAAATGTGTCAAATATGTTTTTAATTTTTTACTTTTTTGTTTCAACTACTTGTATTTAGTCGGCTCAATTCTTAAATTTTGTTAAATTCATAAATTCAATAAATTGAATATTATGTAATTTACATTTTTTTCATTAGAAAATAATTTGAATTATTTATCCTGGATGGGCTAACCTGAATCAATAGTATGGTAAATTTGGCTGATTTAATTTATTCATTTTATAAAAAACTCAAAAACTCAAAATTTCAGAAATACATAACAATTAAATATTGATGTACTTGTACAAATCTCAAGTTTCCTATAATGATAAAATTTTCAGAGGGTTTAGACGGTATTTATGATTTCAATGTTTGAAGACTCGATATCATTATTTTGGATGGTGATAATATCCTACATCTTTGGAGCTTTATTCTCGTTAATGTTTAGAAAACACGGGAGTGGAAAACCCTTTTTCATTCCTACTATCATTGGATCCATCTTTTTGATAATACTCGCGTTGAATGTCATAATAAACGGAAGTTCAATTCATTTTGAAATAGCACCTAACAATGTTTTTTCGTTCAATGAATTCCTGATAGATGGAGTAGCTGCATTCTTTCTCCTACTTATCGGTTTAGTTTCCTTGTCCGTGTCAATATACTCTTTAAGTTACATTAAAGAATATATTGAAAATAAGCATGTAACTGTATTTGGATTTTTTTTTAATACTTTTATTCTTTCCATGATCCTTTTAGTCTCATCAAATGATGTTTTCTCATTTGTTGTATATTGGGAATTAATGTCTCTAACATCTTTCTTTCTCGTAATATATAATCATAAAAATGATTCTAGCTTGAAATCCGGTATAATCTATTTAATAATGACTAATCTGGGAACTGCGCTAATATTAGCTTCACTTTTGTTACTTTCGTCTCAAACTGGTGATACTAGTTTTGAATCCTTCAGATTGTCCTCAGATACTTTTTCTGTATCAATGAAAAATATCGTTTTCATACTAGCCTTTGTTGGTTTTGGCACAAAGGCAGGAATCGTGCCATTACATATTTGGCTTCCTTACGCACATCCATCTGCTCCGAGCAACGTGTCTGCGTTAATGTCGGCAATAATGATCAAAACCGCTGTTTATGGCCTGATAAGAATCATTTATGATTTTAGTGGAGTAGGATCAGGTGCGACAGATAATTCTGAATTTGTTTGGTGGGGATTATTGTTTGTTACCATAGGCGCGATATCCTCTGTGGTAGGTGTGTTATACAGCGTAATTGAAAAAGATATCAAACGTGCTTTAGCATATAGCAGTATAGAAAACATGGGGATAATCTTTATTGGAATAGGATTGTCTATTGTATTTCTAACTTTTAATTTAATCTATCTATCTGCGATCGCAATGTTAGCTGCAATGTACCATTTGCTAAATCATGCTATTTTTAAAAGCCTCTTATTCATGGGTGTTGGCGCCATAATTTTTAGAACTCATACTGGAAATATGGAAAAGTTGGGAGGATTAGTTAAAAGGATGCCGTGGACTTCGCTTTTCTTTTTAGTGGGAGTACTTTCAATTTCTGGTTTACCTTTTTTCAATGGGTTTGTAAGCGAATATCTCATGATGCTCTCTTTCATATCTTCTTACCGTATTCCTGATATCGTTATTGCAATGTCTGTGGGTTTTGCAAGCGCGGCGTTTGCACTGACTTTGGGGATCGTCTTGGCCACCTTTGTAAAAATCTTTGGTATTTCTTTTCTCTCAAAACCTCGAAGCGATATAATTTACCAAATAAAAGAAGTTCCTCGCACAATGCTTGCAGGAATGGGTATTGTTGCTATCATATGCATTATTCTAGGATTGATTCCCTCAATTGGTATAGGTATGATAACTCTTGCATTTAATTTTCAAATGCCTTTGAATCAACCGTTATTTTCATTTGGTTCGATTTGGTCAGAGCCTGAAACAAATAATACTGTTTTAGGACTTTCGTTACCAGTGGTCCTCGTTATATTTGTATCAATTCTGGTTGCGACAATAGGATTTCTATATGGGGTCGGTGGTAGAACAAAACATAGGATTACTGAAACTTGGAGCTGCGGATTTGGTAATCTGAATGAAAGAATGCAATATACTGCTTCTTCTCTGTCTCAGCCTATACTACATGTATTTAGAAATTTCTACAAGCCTTCTTTGGCCATTGAGAATATCCCATACCACTCCTCTAATCCCTACTTTAAAAAATCAGTTAGGATTCAGGTTGCTAACAAGAATATCATTGAGGATTTCATATATAGACCGTTTATTAGTAACGTATTTAAGGTATATGAGACAATGAAAAAATTTCAGACAGGAAAAGTTAATTTGTATTTACTCAATGTCTTGGTGATCATCATATTACTTTTGGTATACGTGAGGTTATTTCCATAATGCCTGTTGAAATCGCTCCATCCGTATCCGGGATTCTTATTGGTATTATTCAATTTCTGATCATTATAGTACTTGCTCCATTATTAACCGGAATAATGCGGAAGATAAAGGCAATAACTCAAAAAAGAACAGGCTCTAGTATTTTTCAGATGTATTTTGATTTACTGAAATTGATAAGAAAAGATGAAGTAATATCAGAAGAATCTTCTTGGATATTTAGATTCTCTCCTTGGATTATATTTACTTCTACACTGGTTGTTGCATTCTTCGTACCAATCATTGCTGTCTATTCTCCATTTGGTCTTGGAGGTGATATTATATTAGTAATTGGCCTTTTAGGCCTCTCTAGGTTTTTTCTAATGCTGGCTGGACTGGATGTTTCTAGCGCTTTTGGAGGTATCGGCGTCAGCAGGGAGATGATGATTTCATCCCTAACAGAGCCTGCATTGTTTTTAGTCTTATTTACTGTAGCAGTAACGTTTGGTGCAACAAATATTGAAACAATTGTATCTCATGCGGCAGAATCATCCAACATGATATCAGCAAGCCTGTTGTTTTCACTATTTGGTTTTTTCATTATTGTTATGTCCGAAACTGGAAAATTACCTTTTGATAATCCGGCTACTCATTTAGAACTTACAATGGTTCATGAAGCAATGATCTTGGAGTTTTCAGGAAAAAGACTTGCTCTTATTGAATTATCCCAATCTATAAAGCAACTACTCTTGTTGTCTCTTTTAATCGGCATTTTTATCCCATGGGGACTATCTACAACTTTCTCAGTCCCTGCGATTATAGTAGGGTTATTAGTTTTTCTTTTAAAAGTGATATCTTTAGGCATGATGATCGCATACATTGAATCTAAGGTTGCTAAATGGAGACTATTTAGAATCCCTGATTTAATATTTTTGTCTTTGGCAAGTGGACTAATGGGTATAGTTTTCCTTTATATTGGAGGATAGGATTAGAAATGACTTATAACAATATTTTGATATTCTTATCAGGTACGTTACTGATTGCAACTTTTATTTTAATTATAAAAAAAGAATTTTTGGGATGGATTCAAGCTTATAAATACCAAACAATTATCCTCTCTTTAATTACTGGAGTAATTGGTTATATTACTAATAACTGGGAGATATATCTGGCAGCCATTATCACCTTTTCATTAAAAGCAGTAATTGTTCCTAGGCTTTTAACAAAGGTAACAGAAAAAATAAGTTACGATTTCAAAAATGAAACAAAGCCGTACATTAGCATACGTGTGTCACTCGTTGCTTCGACCATTCTTGTGGCGCTTTCGTACTTTTTTGACTCACCAAATTCAACTGGATGAAGATGCTATTGCCATTAGTTTTCTTCCAGTCTCCATTTCGTTGTTACTTATAGGCCTCTTAGTAATGATTGGAAGAAAGATTGCCCTTAATCAGATAGTTGGTCTTTTGATATTGGAAAATGGATTATTCTTGTTTGTCCTCTCCCTCACCCATGGAATTTCTCTGATAATAGAAATAGGCATATTCGTAGACATTTTGGTCGGAATTGTAATATCATCAATTTTGATACATAGAATTGGATACACATTTGATAACATGAATGACATTAATCATAAACGTGAAAGCTTAGAGTACTCAGAGGAGGAAGATTAGAAACATGATGAGCATGGCTAATTCATTAATCAAAATATTGCCTGAATCATACTTAATGATGTCTATTATCTTAACTCCAATTTTAGGTGGTGTCCTAGTAACAATATTCAAAAAGAAAATATTCCTAGAAATTATCAGTGTATTGTCAACTGCCTTTATCCTTTTTCTGACTTTTTTTCTGTTCCTATATATAGTTGATTTGAAGAAAATTACTCTATTCAACGATTTTTTTTATGTTGATTCACTGAGTATGGTTGTACTTTTGTTAATATCCTTTGTCAGTTTTGTTTCCTCTATTTATTCTGTTAATTATATGGGAAAACAGTATCAGGGTGGACTAGTTGATGACAAACATCTACTCCGATATTACCAAGGGTTCAATATTTTCATCTTTACAATGATTTTAGTTCCCATTATAAACAATACAGGAGTAATGTGGGTTGCAATAGAAGCAACCACCCTGATATCTGTTTTATTAATAATGATTTACGTAAAAGAGGATGCAATAAGATCGGCTTGGAAATATCTCATAATTGCTACTGTTGGATTATCATTTGCACTAATCGGGACTATCTTCTTTTATTATGCTAATATTCATGATCCTTTATCACCTGTTCAACCGGAAGAGGATAAGATAAACTGGACAAACATGCTACAAAACTCCAAACTTTTTGATCCGATGATTGTAAAAATAGCATTTATTTTCATAATAATAGGTTATGGAACAAAAGCAGGCATAGCTCCAATGCATACTTGGTTACCTGATGCCCATAGCGAGTCTCCAACACCAATAAGTGCGATGCTGTCAGGAGTACTTTTAAACTGTGCTCTATATGGGATACTTCGTTTTCATCTAATTAGCAGTGGTTCAATAGGTGCAGAATATTCTGAAAATTTACTGATCATTTTTGGATTATTATCAGTTGGCATTGCTTCTTTTTCAATTCTCTTTCAAAAGGATATGAAGAGGATGTTAGCATATTCTAGTGTAGAGCATATAGGTATAGTCACTTTAGCGTTTGGATTTGGAGGTCTCGTTGGTATATACGGCGCGATTTTGCATATGATAAATCATGCCATCGTAAAACCATTAATGTTCTTTGCGAGTGGAAAGATTAGCCAGAAATACGAAACTAAAGCAATGTCTAAAATAAAAGGAATAGTTACGATTATGCCTATTACTGGAATTATGTTTCTCATAGGAGGATTAGCAATAATAGGCTTACCTCCGTTTAATATCTTCTTAAGTAAATTTATGATATTATATTCCGGATTTAGTACTAATAATATACTGGCTAGCACAGTTTTGATAATCTTGTTAGCAATAATTTTTATCGGTTTTATAAGAAATTTAGTAATGATGTCTTTCGGTGAACCTAAAACACAAATAAATAATGGAGAACTTGGTAATCTTTCCATAATTGCAATGGGAATGCTTGTTGCTTTTGTAATAATACTCGGGATATATATACCTGAACCTTTGGACACTTTAATCAATGATGCTGTGAAGATATTCAAAGTGGTATGACGATGGAGAAGGCAGATTGAAACAGGCAATGTTAACAGAAGTTGTTGTGAAGAAGAGCGGCGTTAGTCATTTAAATATTCAAACTGTTGAGGGGTTGGAGGTATATTGAACCATACTACTTTCCGCAAGAAAATCTTTGAATACGAGCCATTATTCTTCGAAAAATTCAAAGAAAGGATACAGAGGATCTGTTACAAAAATTACAACGAAATCCATATTTTGACGAGCAGTCCCGAAGCCACTACTGAGATTATTTATTTTATAAATGATAATCTAGGATGCAGACTTGTTACCATGATATGTACCGATGAACGAAATATTGAAGATAGACTTGACAAAAAAGACGAATTGGATAATACTAAACATACAATTGATTTAATTAACAAAAGACATGATGGTTTGAACCTTAGACATGTTTTTTCTAGTGAGACTGAAGATATTTTTTTCATAGTTACTTCATTACTCCCTAATCTGCATAAGCCCACCTATCCGAGTATCGTTTCGCATATACCATCTGCGGTGTACTATGAAAGGGAAATATCCGATATGTTTGGTGTCATTGCCCAAGGGAACCCTGACACAAGAAAACTAGTTTTGCACGAACAATGGCCAGAGAATCATTTTCTGCTTCGAAAGGATTTTGATATTAAGACAAAAATAAAAAGTCATTTAAATTATCATTATGAATTCCTAAAGGTCGAAGGGGAGGGTATATGTGAGATACCTGTCGGTCCAGTACATGCTGGAATCATCGAACCTGGACATTTTAGATTTAGTATATACGGAGAAAATATACTCAACTTGGAAACGCGCTTATACTATACCCATAAAGGTATTGAAAAACTAGCTGAAACAATGACTCTGGACGAAGCATTGCTCTTATCTGAGCGTATATCTGGTGATGAATCAGTGGCAAATTCTATGGCGTATTGCCAGGCGATAGAGAGGATGGCTTCAATACAAATTCCCAAGAAAGCCTTGCAAATTAGAACGATTTGTGCAGAGCTAGAACGAATTTGGAATCACTTTGGGACTCTCGCGGGTATTTGTACTGATGTTGGATTCGGATACGGAAGCTCAAGAATCAACATACTCAAAGAGAAAGTAATGCGAATAAATGAAAAATTAAGTGGAAGTAGACTCCTTTTCGGAATAAACAGGATTGGTGGAGTAAAAATAGATTTTAAACCGGAAACTCTAACCCTGATCCTTAAAGATCTATCAGATATATTAACAGACTTTAATAGTTTAGTAAAATTATTAAATAACACTTCCTCCTTTATGGACCGCCTTAAAGGAACTGGAAGTATATCAATTCAAGATGTACTTGGATTAGGAGCAAATGGTGTAATTGCAAGAAGTACTGGAGTTGATATCGATACGAGAAAGAACCATCCCTATGCATATTACCCTTATCTTAATCTTGAAAATATACAAGGTATTGTCCATAAGATTGCATATGAAGTTGAGCTAAACAAACGTAAAGGCGATGCTCTTTCAAGGCTCGAAGTCCGAGTGCTTGAAACTAGGCACTCGATAGATATTATTCAGAAAATAGCGACTGATATCCTAGATAAAGGCACAAAGAGCGATACCAGTGGTAATTATCAAACCTACAATGATGACAGTCTGGTTATAGAGGAACTAAAAAATCATCTTCAACCATACGACAGTGCGTTGGGATATACTGAATCCCACAGAGGTCAAACAATACATTGGGTCATGCTTGGAGACGACACCAATAGGATTTTTAGATACAAAATAAGAACAGCATCTTTTTGTAATTGGCCGTTGATAGAATTAGCTGGTACTGAATAATATTGTTCCGGATTTTCCATTGATTAACAAAAGTTTTGATCTCTCTTATTCAGGAAACGATTTGTAATGAAGGAAAAGGATCTCTCAGACACTGTTTCAAATAAGAGCCGATTTGATTATAAAGGGATATTGTGGCCTAATTCCAAGGACAAAAATAAAAGTGATATTCTAAAGAATAAACGCGTAACGATACCTAATCCGATTAAGGAGCTAGATCTAATTCCTGAAAATTCTAAGGGCAAAATTAATGTAATTCCTTCCAGGGATGTCTATAAATATGAACTAGTTGGAAAGGGAGACGAGATAGAAAATATTTGTCTATCAAACGCAATCAAAATAAGAAAATCAAAGAATAACACCGCTGTAGTAACTTTGGATAATGGAAAATGTTTTCTCTGTGGTAGATGTGAAGAAGTATATCCGAGTTTATTTAGAATGGAAAAGAACCTGAACCTTGCAGCAAAGAATAAAGAACAATTGATAGATTTGGTTGAATTGGCGCTACAACAACCAAACAAAGAATCTGTGAATATACCTATAAATGAGAAAAGTTCTTCTGATTTGTCTTATGAACAGATAGGTAATGAATTGAAAGAAAAGATCAAAACTTTATTTGGTAGATCTTTGGCGATCCGGCAAGTTGATGGTGGATCGTGTAATGGATGTGAGATAGAGATAACTGCCTTGAATAATCCCATCTATGATATAGAACGATTTGGCGTTCAATTTGTTTCATCTCCTCGACATGCTGATGCGTTGTTAGTTACAGGCCCTGTATCTCAGAATATGGTTATTGCACTTCAAAAAACCTATCAGGCTACTCCCGATCCTAAAATTGTAATTGCCGTCGGAGCGTGTGCATGCAGTGGCGGAATCTTTGGGAATATCTATGCTACAACCGGTGGCGTTGATACCATATTACCTGTCGATGTGTATATTCCAGGATGTCCACCCAGACCCGAGGCTCTAATTTACGGGATTCTAACTGCAATGAATAAAATTCAAATTTGATTCTTCTCGTTTTAGTTAAGGTGTTAATGAAGTAAATTTGGGATAATGATTAAAGAAATTCTATAGAATAGATAAATTGAACATTAAAACAACACTGATAAAGATAGAGACGAATGTTAAATCCGCTTGCGGATCTAATCAAACATCCATTAAATGACAAAAAGAAAGTAGGTATAGTAAGATTTGAATTTGCTGGAGGATATTGTTATTAGATAATCGTCGGTTTTTGTCTGCTAACAAGTACCTAAAAATCATGGGTTGAAAAATCGCACCAGATGAGGTTTGGGATTCAAATCCATTAGCTTATCTTGGGGGTTGTAATACATAAGATAATTATCCAGAAATTAAATTGTTTGAGTAAATCTAATAAAAACTACAGAGTGGTTTGAACCTGTGGGATGACTGTTAATAAGCTCCTTTACATAGGGAATTGAATCTATTAGTTGTATGGTCCTTGGCCTAGTCTTACCCCCCTTAATTTGAATTTCTGCATACTGTTTTCCTTCACTTGTCTTTTTGAAAATAATGTCACGTATTCGTAAATTCAATAATTCTGATGGCCGACACGATGAATCATTCGCCATAGCATGAAAACTTCTGTCTCTTACGCTAGGACAATATCTCAAAAATAAAGCATGTTCTCTTGGTTCCCACAAGTCTGACGGGGAATACGGCGTTTTTTCATTTCTTGGCAATTTGCTTTATCCCCTTCATACCATCAGGAGTTTCTCTCTTAGTATGGTCAGGTCTGAAGGATTGTAAAGCCATCTAAAAAATTTACTCAAAATGATTTGCCTTCCGTTATAGGTGCCTATCCACCTCTGAGTTGGATCCTCGGAAATAGGTTTTCGCAAATTATTTAGAAATTCTAAGATATCTTGTTTAGTTAACTCTTTAAAGAGTTTCTTGTTTTCATGACAATTTGAAAGCCATACAAGAACTTTTATCCTTTCTTCTTTAGTAGAATTCTTTATGTTGATCTCTGTTTCTTCAGAAATAATATAATCACAAATCGTATTAGCATTGCTGATATTAGCAATGGCTAGATTTTTTAAAATTTTGTTAAAGTATTGTTTGGTGCATGATTTTGTCAACAGGTCTATCCTTTTAGTGATTGATGAATTGATGTCTTGTTGTTGTCCATCATCAAAATTAGGATTATTAGCATGCGCCAAATTTGTCGTTCTATCATTTGTTGCTTTTCTATCGCATTTAAGATTGTCGTATAAATCCCCAAGATAAGCGCGGGGAGTGGGATTCGAACCCACGAGTTCTTGCGAACATGGGATTAGCAATCCCACGCCCTACCAGGCTAGGCGACCCCCGCTTTACAATTGTTTTTTGACATGGGTATATTAATTATTTGCAATCAAAATTGACATAAGAGGAAGCAAAGAAAGATTATCAGCAAAACAGTAGTCTCTTTGCTCTTCTAATAATCTACTAATAAAGATTTAATACTTTATCCACCTTTTGATAAGTATGCCAACTGCTTATGTATTATTAAATTGTGATCTAGGTTCTGAAAGTGAGATAATCAAAAAAATTAAGGAAGTTCCAGAAGTCATTGAGGTGAATGGAGTATTTGGAGTTTACGATATTATAGTAAGAATTTCATCCGATAATATGGATAAATTGAGGGAAATCATTACATGGCGAATCCGCAAGATAGATAAGGTTCGCTCCACTTTGACAATGATAGTTATTGAAGGGCAGTCGCATTAATTACAATATCCCTTTCTTTTAATCCTTATTAAGGATAGTTTATCTAATTAAAAAAAATTCAACAGAAAATAGTTCCCTAAAAATTTTAAGATTATGTTGGGATAGGTAAGAATTATCAACTTTTCTAAATATCTGTTGATCCATTAGATTCCGCATCGTAAGTAAATTTAAATGATCAGTATTAAGAAAATGAGAAAGATACTAGATTCGAATCCAAAATCCAACGTTACTATTACTCACGTAAAACTTAGGAGGATCTAGTTTTCAAAACAATATTGTTACAAATCTAAAACAGAGTTACCATAGAACTTTTTAAAGTAAAATTAATGTTTACTTCGGTTTCCAATCTTCTTAATACTTGATTTCGAAATCTAATGACTTATTCAATATGTTGGCGATGACAAATTTTAGTAGCGTGATAATCATAGAATAATGCGCCACCTTTTACTCTGACTCCATTGAATTTATTCAAAAAGTTGTTACAAAGCAGTAAAATATTATCGTATTTGTTTTTAGGTAATAATCTTCGAGTCCTCCTCTTCCTCTCTGAACTCATCTCATCCTAATCTAATACCTGTATCAATGCTTTTATTGAACCTGCTGTCTTCACCATTTCATCTTCGGAATTATAAAAGTGTGGAGAAGCCCTCAATATCTTTCTTGCTCCTATTTCCCTTTCTGCTAATATCACCCCTTCTTTTTGCAACCTAGCATTTAATTTTTCGATTCTCTTATTGTTTTGCTTTCTAAAAGAAAAGGAAACAAGCGAAGATCTAAATTCTTCCGTTGATGCTTCATGCAGTGTTATATCATCCATATTCATTAGTTCCTGCCTTAATATTGAAGCCAAATATCTATTTCGTTGAAAAATATTTTGTATCCCTACCCTTAACAGGTATCGCAATGATGCCTCAAGCCCAGCCAATCCAGTGAAGTTTCTGAATGTAGCATGGTACTTTTCTGGATATTTGAGGTATTTGGTAGATTCCTTTAATTTCTTGTTTTTATCATCCTTTAATTTCTTGTCTCTCACAAATTCAAGGTCTGCAGTTCCTGATCCGATGAACACAGGATTCAAATCTTCCATTACCTGCTTTTTAACATAGAGTATACCAATTCCTAAAGGCCCACACAGCCATTTAAAACTCGGAAATGTCAAAAAATCGCATCTCATTTTCTTTACGTCGGTTACCATTGCCCCTACACTTTGTGCTCCGTCAATAGAAAACAAAGTACCTTTGTTCCTTTTTTTTATTATGTTTCCCATTTTTTCAACAGGAGTGATTGACCCATTATTATAAATGACATGACTTGTAGAAACTAATTTAAAAGTACTTTTCTCATAAATATTGACAAAATCCTCAATCAAGCTATTACCGTAATTCTCAATCTTTCCTTCTGGAAAATTTCTAATCTGTAGGTTTTTATCTACAGAGAGTCTGACCCAAGGCAAATAATTTGAATAATGCTCGTTTAAAGGATTTCTAATTAATAAGCGATTTCCATCCTTCCATGCTAATCCACTAGCAATCATGTTGATTCCTTCCGTGGTGCTCTGTGTGAAAATAATCTCATCCTTGTGCCCGTTTATGAGATTTGCGACACGTTTTCGAGTTTCCAATTTGAGTTCATCTAAGTAAACTGCAAACTCTTTAGAATCTGGTCCCACTTCAGAATATCTTATATTAAAATCCGTCATTGATTTTATGGATGAAATAGGAAGCGGACTAATTGAACCATTGTTCAAATAGATTCTCTTTTTGGTTATATAAAAATCTGAGTTGATACTGTCTAACAATTCCTTATCCAATGTACCGACATTTTCCTGGTTACTCAATATATATCAGATTAGGCATTATTATTTAAGGTGAGCTGAATTATTACCATCATTTCTACATCCTATAATCTCGGGTGGGATTAATTTAATGTATTATTACGATGTAAATGCTAAAATAAGCTTAATTGAGAAATTAATCACTGAATTTAGCAATTGGAATATTTTGTTAATGGATTTTGATACACAACTTTCCTCACTTCTGAACAATCACTTTATATTTTCAGATTGTGATCTTCAACCTAATCTTGAGATTTTTCTGCCATATCAAATTACTCATAGTACAATGGTCAACAAGTTTATTGAATATAACAAATTTAATTCACTTATTGTAATAGATTCATTGAATGGATTGTTAGATTACTTTAACTTTGGTGGAAATAATGAGATTTTTAATACTCATAAAAATGTGGGTAAATACAAAGGCGCTGCTAGCCTAAATCGTATTGCTGGAAAACATGCTGGTTACAAGAGCCTAAACCTTTTAAAGATATTATTTCAGTTTCACGCTGATAAGAAAATACCAGTAGTAATCACTTCTTATCAGTCGCAAAGCAGTATTGACCGGTTGATTTTTGAAACAATTTCCGATGAATCATATCCACACCAAGAAAATAATCATTTCAGAAGGATATCAAATTTAATAACTTTATTAGAATATTTTCAAGACAAAGATGATTTGTTTATTACCATTTTAAAGAAAAAAAAAACTAGTTCCGCATCCAATTTCTTGTCGCGTTTTCCTGATTTTCCTCAAACTCGGAAAATAATCAGGAATGCCAAAATAAATTGACAAGGATATGACCTAAGCCTTTAATTCCATAACTTTGTACATGAAAATTAATGATATCATCACTATCATAAAGCCTGAACCCATCAAGGCATATTTTTCGTATACTTTTTCTACGTTTAATCCCTTGACCGCGATAAGGGCGCCAATAAATCCAGATAACACTATAATAATACCTATCGCGGTCTCATAATTATTTTGGACAGCTCTAGAGGGTAGAAAAACAGCCTGATTATAATTTTGGCCTTCTATTATAGAATTAATTATTCCGGAAGCAAATGCAAAGTATATCAAGATATAAATGCTCGATAAAATAAGCACAGGTTTGATAAATTTAGGTTTCAATGGTGTAGTTAAATCTATAGGATTTATAAATTAAAACTTTTTCCCTTAATATTATGATCGACTCATTAAGGGAAAAAGTGTAACTATGGAGCCGGGGGGGAGAATTATCGTGCTGGAGGGCCTTGACAAGTCAGGAAAAACAACCCAAGCTCGATTATTATTTGATTATCTCAATGACAAACGTCGTGGACAGGCAGAGCTGTTAGGCTTTCCGGATTACTCTACCAAGATAGGACAAGAAATTCGTGCCTTCTTAGATGGCAAAGCTGAATACAACGCTGAAACTAAACACATGCTTCTTTCAAGTAATAGATGGGAGAAAAAAGAAGAGATTTTAGAATCCTTAAAATCCGGAAAAACAGTAATCATGAACAGATACTATCAATCCAACCTCGTATATGGCTTGGCAAATGGATTAGATTTCGAATGGTTGTCTGCACTAGATAGAGGTATGCCAAAGGAAGACGTTACCATAATACTAGATGTCAGTCCTCATGTTTCTTATCTACGGAGTATTGCGAATAATTTTATTTTAGATGAATTTGAGAAAAGTCGAGAATTCTTAGAAAAAGTAAGAGCTAATTATCTTGAACTTGCTAAAATATTCAATTGGAATGTTCTTTATTCGGAAAATTCTACGGACATTGTTTTCAAATCAATCCTAAATATAATAGGAGAGTAATAGTATTATTGTTCTGAATATAGAATAAGGGTGTTTAGAAGAACAATGGCTCTAAAATATGTAGGTGAAATTACTGATCCAATACATAAGAACATAAAATTTACAAATGTTGAAATAGAGATAATCGATACCTATATTTTTCAAAGGCTCAGGAGAATTCGTCAGTTAGCTGGCGCTCATCTCGTTTATCCGGGAGCACTTCATTCTAGATTTGAACATTCACTTGGTTCAATGTTTTTGGCTGGGATGGCCGGTCAAACATTATTTGATAAGGGATACTTTGCAGATGCCGATTTGATTCAACACCTAAGATTGGCAGCCCTATTACACGACGTTGGACACGGTCCGTTTTCACATTTATTTGAGGAAATCCTAAAAGATTCCAAAAACTATTCTCATGAGAATCTCGGCGAGAGGATCATCTTGGAAACCAAAATATCAGATATAATAAAACGCAATGGTTATAGTCCTTCTACTGTATCTTCCCTAAGTTTTGGAAAACATAATTCAGGATATTTAAATGAAGTTATTTCTGGTGGATTATCAGTAGATTTGATGGATTACTTGCCTCGTGACAGTTATTTTTCAGGTACTGAATATGGTAAGGTAGATTATTTTAGAATTATTAATTCCCTGGAGGTTGCGTCTTCAAAAGTTTTGGGAATTAACAAATCTGCTTTGTATTCATATGAGTCCATGCTCATCTCAAGATATCAAATGTTCAAGTCTGTTTATTTTCACAAGACTGTCCGATCCGGCGAAGTCATGATATTACACTCCATGAAACATCTTAATCAGGCTCTGCACTTGACTGATTTTGATTCGCTAGAGGATTACCTTAATTTACATGACGAAATGGTCCTTGAATTATTATGCAATTTTCAAGCCCCAAAATCCCGGCACATGGATACTTTTGCAGTAAAGCTTGCTAGAGATTACAAAAACAGAAATTTGCTTAAATGCATCTATGAATACTTTTCATTATCCAATCAAAGATTTGAAAACGCTGGTGACAGTAAACAATTCCCACTAGGCGTTCCTGATGGGACAAGTGATTTTGAAAAACAAATGCATTTTATCCAAAGCGTTATCGGAAATCATCAAGATTCTGGGGAACCTGTGTTTTTAGATATTTCTCGTGCACCTTCAATACCTTTGGCTCCAAAGAAGGAAGAAGTTACTTCAATTATGATAATTAATAAGCAAACAGAATACGAGAAATCATTTGATCAGTTACCATTAATTAATGTCATCACCGGCTATCTTGATATGATTAGAGTATATACTACCAAAGAAAAAAGGAATTTTTTTGAATCTATACTAAAGGAATTTGAAGATCAAAAATTCTAACAATTTTTATAATCACTTGCCAAATGAGATTCTATGATTAAACCAAGGATAGTGATTAAACTGAGTGGGAGTTTATTTAACTTTGAAACTGAATCTGCGCAATTGAATGAGTATGTGCAGCTAATAAAAAAAATAAGCAACGTCTTTCAACCAATTATAGTTACCGGCGGGGGGAAGATCGCAAGATTTTATATCGATTTATCACGAAGCCTTGGAATGGATGAGTCTGGGCTAGATCTGATTGGGATACAGGTTTCACATTTGAATGCAAGACTATTGATCTCGGGTCTAGCCGAATTTTGTTATCCTCTACCACCTAAAAATTTAGAGGAAATTTCGGTAGCTCTTCTGTCAGGCTTAGTAATCGTGACTGGTGGAATTTATCCTGGTCAGAGCACAAACGCAACTTCTGCTTTAATTGCCGAACGAGTGAGTGCGACAAAGTTTTACAATGCTACTGATGTTGATGGAATATACGACTCTGATCCCAGGGTAAATCAGGGGGCCAAAAAATACGACAAAATAAATGTACAAGACTGTTTAAACATTCTAAAATCAGAAAAGTCGATGGCTGGTACTTATGATTTGATGGACTTGATAAGCTTAAAAGTGATAGAGAGATCCAAATTGGCAACGGTGGTATTCAAATCCACTACAAACAACATTGAAAAATTGGTACTCGAAAATGTCAAGATGGGAACTGAAATTACTATATAGTCTTTAACTCACCATCATATCTTTTTAAACCCGCTAATGAAATCTTTTCCAATAATTTATCGCCATCAGGGATACTCATAGGTTTAGTTTGTGCCTTTGCAAACCCTTCTTCGTCAGTAAGATATACTATCATGTTGTTGTCATAGGTGGCCTTACTAACAAATAATTCTTCTCCTACTGGCATGAATCCTTCATCATTGGGATTTTTTTTTATTGTATAAGTTAACATCGCAAATCCAGCGTACTCAAATAATTTCATTTGGGCGGCTCTTGCACGCTGTTGTCCAATAAATGCCGCTTCGTTGTACCTCATAATATGATTCACTGTATTCGTATAGAGGCATATTTACATTTTGCGAATTAACAAAGATCCTCAATCGTAAAGGAAACTTATCTTGGCATTTTTCTGATATGTGTTTATTAATGGGGATTACAAATTAATTTTTATGGCATTCATAAATGGGATGGAATGGATAATAATAATCTTAGTTATCGTTGTCATATTTTTTGGTGCCAAAAAAATCCCTGAATTAGCTAGATCAATGGGGAGAGCAACAAGCGAGTTTCAGAAAGCTAGGGTGGAGGCAAAGAAGTCTCTTTCTAACGAATCATTATCTAATCAAGATAAATCGCAACAATCCATTGACAGAGAAAAACTGGAATCGATTGCAGAGACATTGGGTGTTGATTACTCAAATAAAGATGATCAAGACTTGAAAAACGCCATTGATGAAGAGTTAAAGAAACAGGGTACACCAAAATAGATTATTAAAAATAAAAGTAAGAAATGATAAAAATTCATTTAATACATCCTGGAATGAAAACTTAAAATGAATGCAGATAAACTGATAGATAAATATGATTTAAATAATATTACTCTCGGGGTAATTGGAAGCCATTCTGCTCTAGAGATAATGGATGGCGCCAAAGATGAGGGGTTTAAAACCATATGCATATGCCAAAAAGGCCGAGAGTTACCCTATCAAAGGTTTAGACGATTAGCTGATGAAATATTAATTTTGGATAATTTTTCTGATTTAATGTACGCCGAAAATCAAAAAAAATTACTTGACTTGAACACAATTTTAATTCCACACAGATCATTTGTAGTATATTTGGGGATCGACAACATTGAAAAATTACTAAAAATCCCTATATTTGGAAACAGGTATATTCTTAAAGCTGAGGAGAGACACTCACTAAATAATCAATATGACCTGCTAAGAAAAGCTGGTATTCTTATGCCAAAAATATATACTACACCAGATGAAATTGAAGGTCCTGCCCTTGTCAAGGTTCAGGAAGCCAAAAGAAAACTAGAGAGGGCATTCTTCATAGTAACATCTTATGAAGACTTTAAAAAAAAATCTGCAAAGAGAATTGAAGCAGGGTTAATTACTAAATCCGACTTGGAAAATACCTCAACTATAGAACAATACCTTATAGGTACTTATTTTAATTTTAATTATTTCTATTCACCAGTAGATCGAGAAGTTGAATTTTTGGGTATAGAACGAAGACTACAAACCAACATTCATGACTTTACAACATCGATACCAGCTGTAAATCAACTTGAAATGCCAATTGACCTGCAGAATATAGAAGTTGGACATACGCCAGCGAGTATTAGGGAATCACTTTTGGATAAAGTATTTAAAATGGGGGAAAAATTTGTCCAGTGTACTCTAAAAGAATATCCGCCCGGAATTGTTGGTCCCTTTTCATTACAAAGTGTAGTTACTGTGGATTTGGACATTATAGTATACGATGTCTCCCTTAGGGTACCCGGTAATCCAATTCTTGCCACCACTACTCCATATACTAAATATAAATATGGAGAAACATTCGGTGTTGGTAGGCGGATAGCTATGGAAATCAGACGCGGGCTTGAAAACCCAAACAGTCTCAAGAAATTAGTCACTTAGATGTTTTGCAGAATCAATCCTTTTTCTTAAACCAACACTAAATTCTGATAAGTGGGGGGCATTGCAAAAGTAACTGTGACCTAAGTACAGTCCGGATTCACGGATCCAGAATACCAGGGGGATATTCAGAAAATATCTCGAATTGATCTAAAGCCGGAAGATGGGTTTTTTGGAATAATCTCCTTTCTATCTTTAAAAAGGATTAATCCTTTGTTGTTGTTTCATCAAGCTTTTCGATTAAAATTTTCCTAACCGTTTCACTAAAACTTGGGAGGCTTTCTAGCATGGTTCCTCCACCTTGACCAAAATTTGGAGTTCCACCACCTGAACCACCAAGTATTCTTGAGAGATGACTTGCTAACATATTTGCCTTCACAATTTTTATAGCATCCTTTCCGCAAAAAACAATGACTTTAGCAGATCTATTTTCTGTGACTATAACTGAAATATAGATGAGGTCTGAATTTCGCTCCGTCGAGATTTGACCCACCGAAAGATGAAATTCGTCATCAAACTCTTCATCTATTTTAAAATAATACCTCAGAAATCTATCTTCATTCGATCCTGAGTTGAGAACGAAGGATTCCTTATTTATTCGATCCAAGGATACAATTGAAATTCTTTTCAAAAGATTCTTAATTTTCTTTTTAGATTTATCTAATTCGTTGAAATTTCTTGAAAATGCTTCTAGTATTTTTTCGCGGTTTGTTCCAAGTTTGTTGACAATATATTGTATTTGGTTGTCTTGGTCCTGAACATGAGTCAAAGCATTTTCTCCTGCAACAAATTCTGTTCTGACAACACCATCCTGAATTCTTTCTGTTTTTAGTATTCTTATTAAACCCAGTTCGCCCGTGTTGAAAACATGGGTTCCTCCACATGCTTCAATATCTAGACCGCCGATGTTAACAATCCTTACATCGTTTGTTGGAACAACACCTCCTTGGTAAATTCTAAAGCCATAATTCTGTTCTGCTATTCCCCTACCGTACCAATTAATCATGACTGGTAAATTCCTTCTGACAATTTCATTTGCTTTTCTTTCAATTTCCTGCATTTCATCTCTGGATAAAGCGGAATGATGTGTAATATCTAACCTAGCATAAGTTTCATCCTTGAATGCTGAATTTTGCCAGACCCATGAGCCCAAAACACTTCTTGAAGCATGATTAATTATGTGAGTGGCGGTGTGATTCTTTGTGATAGCCAGCCTCCTCTCTTTGTCGACTATGCAATCAACAACATCTCCTTCATTGAGCTCCAAAGTTCCAACTATATGGTGAAATACCTTGTCTTTAATTTTCACCACGTTATCAACTTTGTAAGTGCCGATGTAACCAAAATCAGGTTCCTGTCCCCCACCCCTTGGATAAAAACAGGTTTTGTCTAATATGACTAGATTCTTGTTAAATATGTTTAAGATCTTTGCGCTAAACGCAAATTTAAGTGGATCGTTATAATACAGTAAGGCAGTACCATTAATACTATCAAGATCAACGTTATCATCAAAATCAAATTCTTTTTTATCCCTTTTTTCAGAACGATTGATAGAATGTAATTCTGAAAGTCTTATATAAAAATTTGCTGGGACTGTATCGAGAAGTCCGTTTTCAACCAGATAATCTGGAGTAACCCCATCGGATTCATAGAGACGGATCAAATCATCTACACTCAATTTGGTTTTACCTTTCTTAATTTTAGCTGAAATCGCAACAATTCTGTCTTGTGTTTCAATAAATCTTCTACTCTCTATATCAAAAATTTCGTGAATATCGTTTCTATATTCTATCAATTCTGGATAGAGAGGCCGAAGTTGGTCCAAATGCAGATCAACAATGTCTGTAACTTTGAGTCCTAGGCGGAGTTTTTTTAATAGGGAAAGTGTTCTTCTAAGAAGAACCCTCAAATTATACCCACCACCAACATTGGATGGTAATGAGCCGTCGCTTATAGCGAAAACTAGAGTTCTTGTGTGATCTATAATTGTGTATAATGATTCGTATGGAACTACAATCTTTTGCAATTTTTCAAAATCTATATTTAATTCTAGCGCTATCTGTTTTTTTACATACAAAATATCCGATGTAGATTCCAACTTTGCAGAAATTCTGCTAAAGTAATCTGAAAGTATCTTGGTTTGATAATTGTTGTTTCTATTTGAAGTAAATATACTATCCATTCCGCACATCTCATATATCCTCTTTAGTACCCGTTCAAAAGTACAATCGTAACTAGTTGGAGTTCCGTTTGTAATCCAGGAAAGTCTCTCTAAACCTGCTCCCATATCTATTATTTTATTTTTAAGAACCTTATGATCTTTTTCTGTGCCCTCAAATTCTGTGAAGACGGCATTTCCTAATTCTAATCCTCTTACAAAATATTCAAGCGAGCTACCAAATGCTCCAGCCCCCATCCATACATCCTCTACGAACGTTATTTCAGTTTTAGGTATTCCAAATACGTCTACCAACAATCCGAAATCCAATTCTATGCATTTATCCTTCCAGTACCCTCCTTTAGTATCGGCATCACATATTTGCCCTACCATACAAAATGAGGTGTAGTGCCTTCCGGTAATACCAACGTTCTCAATGTCATTAAATCTCAAACACATTTGAGGGACTACTAGGGGATTGCCGGGCAATTCAAAGATTACTTTACCATCGGCAACTCTTTGAAAATCTACAATTGAGGCGATAGTATAGTAAAGGTCATCTCTCCACCTGCATACAACAGGATATCTGTTAACTATGCTGTGACCATTTTTTTCGAAGTAATCCCTGATCTTCTCCCACGATTGGGTATAACTAAATCTACTTGAAGTGGGTGGATTTCCAATAAATGAGTAGTTTTCATGATCCGGACAAATTGATCTTTGTGGAATAGCCCAAAAGTATCTGCTACAAATTGAGCAACTCTGTCGAATAAAGCCTAATTTTTCAAAAAGCGAAACTTTATAATATTTTTTATAATCATTTGAGAAAAGTGAAAGAAGCTCGGATTTATTCAAATTAAAAATAATTTAAGTATTGAGAATATTAATGCTTTTAAATCCTACAAGGGCAGGTAAATAATTTTTGCTTATGAAGAAATCGCCTCGTTGATGAACTTAACATAAGTATCTTTTGGAGCAGCACCAATAGTTCTTTTTATCTCTTTTCCGTTTTTGAAAATCAACAGTGATGGAATAGATTGGATACCATACTTCATTGCGATTTCTTGGTTTTCATCTACGTTGAGTTTAACCACTTTAATTTTATCTGAATATGATTGTGCTATTTGTTCAACAACTGGACCAACCATACGGCATGGACCACACCACTCAGCCCAAAAATCTACAAAAACTGGTTTGTCAGATTTGAGGACCTCTGATTCCCAATTTCCGGTTGTTACATGAAAGACATTCTCGTTTCCCATAAAGATTATTATGCTCTAACCGTATTTGAATATTTGTTCGATAACAAAAATAGATTTACAATGCTTCATAAGAGCGGTAGAAATGCATTACCTACAAGTAAGGAGGATAAAAATTAAAAAATTGAAACAAGCCTGGCTATTGACTCCTATTTTATAAATAATTCAAATAAGTGTGAAAACGTCTATACTAAAAGATTTACTAAAGAATGTTGAGACAGATATGGTAGCCATTATGGCCCCCTTTTATATCTGAAGTTCAAATCTATAATGCATTCTGTGATTCATCTGTACAAATTCACAGAATGCTGACTGGGGTTGAATTTACTAAATATCATTTTCAAACGTCTTTCTCATCCCATAAGGAATCTACTTTGTTAGAAGATAAGTAAGAAATCACGATCTCTAGTTTCAACGAACATGAGAATGCAATTGAGAGCTAAAATAGCATGCTAGAATGAAATTTAGTCAAAATTGAGTCACAGTTGTAGTTTGTTAACACATAAAGCATTATTAGAAGAAAATCAATGTCTAAGGGATATACCTTTTCTGAGGTGAAAAAGATATATTCTTATAAAAATTTGAAATTATTGTATAATATTGGAAGACAAAATCATTGCTGAAGATGAATTGGGCGAATGGAGAAGGACTCACTATTCCTTTCAAATTTCTGATTCCGTAATTAATCAAGTAGTTGCAGTTATAGGATGGATATCTTCAAAACGAGATCATGGGAACGTACTTTTTGTCCAGGTAAGAGATAGGTTTGGTGATATTCAAATTGTTGTAAAGAAGAAGGAGTTGAGTGAGGGTATATTTGAGTCATTAAAAAGTTTGAAAGAGCATTCCTCAATTGCCATCCGTGGAAAAGTTGTTAAACAAAAGAATTCGAGCAACGAATTTGAAATAATACCTGAGGAAATCAAAATCCTTTCCGTATCCAATAAATCTGCACCATTCCTTACACAGGCTATTTCTTCGATTGGTATTGACACCAGATTGGACCTTAGGGCCATCGATTTAAGAAGAAATCATTTACAAAATGTTTTTAAAATAAGGAATACGATTCTGAATTCTATTCGGGGGTATTTAAGTGACAACTATTTCGTCGAAGTCAATACACCCAAAATGATAGCCACTGCTACCGAAGGAGGTGCAGCATTATTTCCAATCTTTTATTATGATAGGGAGGCATTTTTGGCACAGAGCCCGCAGTTATATAAAGAACAATTGACAATGGCTTTTGAAAATGTATTTGAAATAGCTCCTATATTTAGAGCTGAACCCTCTAGGACAAACAGGCATCTTTCTGAAGCAATGTCCATTGATGTGGAAAAAGCATATGTAGACTATAATGACATGATGGATTATCTTGATAACTTGATACGTCATATTATTAAAAATATCAGGGACAAAAATGAAAATGAACTAAAGAGTTTGGAAATTGAACTACCTGACGTTAGTAAACCTTTCAGTCGAATTACTTATTCTCAATTAGTGGAAAATTTACAAAATAGTCACAAGTATATTCGATGGGGTGATGATATTGCACCCAAACTACTCAAGGATTTGTTTGGAGATGAATTTTATTTTATCACTGACTGGCCAGCTTCTACAAAGCCATTCTATGTGAAATCAAAGAAAATCGATCCTTTACCCGGTCCAAATACAGAAAATGATCCTCATGTTTTAAGTGAATCATTTGATTTAATGTATGGAAGCCTAGAATTGTCATCCGGTAGTACACGTATCAACAATAAAGATAATTTAATGGAGAGTATGAAAAAGAAGGGGTTGAGTCATCAGGCATTCGATTACCACCTGAGGGTTTTTGACTACGGAGTTCCCCCCCATGCTGGTTTTGGACTCGGGCTAGAAAGACTATTGATGGCTATATTAAAACTAGATAATATAAGGGATGCGACTTTTTATCCTAGAGATATAGATAGACTTACCCCATAAGATAAATATAAAGTACGTCTAGATCCCATTAGCTAACCATGGCGATGGGTATTGATATTAGAAAATTATGCAATTTAACTAAGTTGGAGATACCCGAGCAAGATATGACGGCTATTTCTGAAAAGCTGAAGGAAGTGCTCTTAATGTTCGACAAGTTAGATGGATTCACAACTGACGGTTCTGAAGACAATGACATCGAGGATTTAAAGCTAGAACGGGATTTTGAAAACTTGCGAAACGACAAACCGAGACCACATCTAAGATCCTCGGAAACAGCTCAAATGATGATCAAATTAAAGAATATCAAAGACGGCTTTGTTCTCGGACCAAGGATTTGAAATTGAGAAATCTTTATGAATTACCAGCCTTCTTAGTTTCACAAAAGATTAAGGAGCAAGAGATTAGCGCTGAAGAGTATATTTCGATAATTATTGAAAGGATAAAACAAGTTGATTCTAAAATAAATTCCTTCATTAGCCATAATTTTGAAAGTGCCATAACAAAGTCAAGAGCAATTGATAAGAAAGTTAAAGAAGGAGTTAACACTGGTTTACTGACCGGCATTCCGGTAGGAATTAAGGATAATATCAGTGTGCAAGGTTTAAAAAATACATGTGCTTCTCGCATGTTAGCTGATTACATATCTCCTTATAATTCAACGGTGGTAAACAGGATTGAGGAGCAAGATGGTATCATTATAGGAAAATTGAATATGGATGAGTTTGGAATGGGGACTACTTCTGAGTATTCAGTTTTTGGTCCAGTTAGAAATCCATGGAATATTGATTATGTCGCTGGTGGTTCTTCGGGAGGAAGCGCCGCCTCCGTTGCTTCATTGCAAATACCCTTATCTTTAGGATCAGATACAGGTGGATCGATCAGATGTCCTTCCAGCTTTTGCTCAGTTATTGGAATTAAACCGACTTATGGAAGTGTGAGTAGGAGTGGACTGGTTTCTTATTCTAATTCATTAGAACAGATAGGGCCAATTGCAAGAACCATATACGATTTGGTTCCAATCTTAAATGTTATTTCTGGAGAAGATCCTAGAGACAATACCACTGTTCACCAAAAATACAATTACCAAATGAATAGTATTGACGATATTTTGTCTAAAAAGTATAAAATTGGTGTACTTGGTAACTTGATTGATGATTCAGAAATTGAAGTGGCCAGAAATAACAGAAAAAAAGTCAAACAGTTAGAAGACTATGGTTGTGAAATAGAGGACACAAGACTGCCTCTCTCTGATTATGCGTTAGCTTCATATTATATCATAGCAACAGCAGAGGCAAGCAGTAATTTGTCGAGATTTGACAATTTACGATATGGTTATGAAGGTAGCCCCGAAGGTTATGAATGGAATAGTTTCTTTTCCGAATCCAGATCAAGATTCGGAGATGAGGTAAAGCTTCGGATTCTTCTAGGTTCCTATGTGTTGTCAGCTGGTTATTTTGGAAAATACTATGCAAAAGCACAAAAACTAAGATCAAAGATTAAAAGAGAGTTTGGTTTGTTGTTCAATAAATATGATATTTTACTCTTACCGACGATGCCTATCTTGCCATTTAAGATAGGTGAAAAAACAGAACAAACAATAGAACAATACAACTTAGACGTTTACACGATATTAGCTAATCTTGCCGGAATACCTGCAATTTCGATACCGGCTGGTCTATCTGAAAAAGGCCTTCCTATTGGAGTGCAACTGATAGCAAATGCATTTGACGAACAAAAATTAATTGATGCTGCTGTTTTGCTTGAAAAAGTTGATAGTTTTGAGACCAGGGATCCAAGTATATGAGCAATAAAATGAAGATAGCTCCAGATTTGAAAATAGGGCTAGAAATACACTGTCAGCTAACTAATCTTCATACAAAGCTATTTTGCGATTGTCTGTCTAATTATAGAAATTCCTCTCCAAATGAAAATACATGCCCTATTTGCTTAGGATTGCCGGGTACATTGCCCTTAGTAAATAAGAAGGCAGTAGAATTTGCTTCTATGATCTGTATGGCCTTTAATTGTCTTATTCCTGAAAAGGTATCATTTTATAGAAAAAATTACTTTTACCCAGACTTGCCCAAAAATTATCAAATAACCCAGTATAACTCCTATGAATTAAGCAGTATTGGTTACCACGGGACAATTGAATTTGTTGGAGAATCAAAATTCAAAACTGATTCAACTGACAAAAGTCAGGAGAGAAGTAAAATAAGAATTACCAGAGTTCAACTGGAAGAAAATCCAGGAAAAATAACTTATGAAGACGATAAATCCGCTGCAAATAATTACTCACTTATTGATTACAATCGGGCTGGTGTATCGTTAGTTGAAATCGTAACAGAACCTGATTTTACTAGTCCAATAGCCGTTAGGACTTTCTTAAATGAAATTGTTAACATGTTTGAATATCTAGGAGTCACCGATCCAAGTTTGGAAGGGTCAGTTAGATGCGATGTTAATGTTTCTTTAGGAGGTGGAAATAAAGTTGAAATTAAGAATATTAGTTCATTTAAAGAGGTAGAAAAATCAATATATTATGAGATCACTAGACAAAAAACTCTGATTATGCATGATATTGAGATAAAATCAGAGACCAGACATTGGGATGAGAAAAGAAAGGTGACTGTAGCCGCCAGATCTAAAGAAGAGGAAGAGGAGTACCGTTATTTTCCAGAGCCTGATATTCCGAGAATTATTTTGGGGCCCAATTTTGTGCACAGGGTAAGAATCAATATGCCTGAATTACCAATTGACAGGCTAAAGAGATATATTGAAGTGTACAAGATAACCGACCATACAGCGAAGATTTTAATTAACGATAAAAAAATAAGTGATTTTTTTGAACAATCACTAAAATACTATAAATCCCCGATAGAAATATCCAATTGGATAGTCAATGAATTACTTACAAAGATTAATGAGAAAGATAGGGAAGGTTTAACTGATCACAATGTAAGGGGGCTAGATACATTGAACGTTTCGCCGAGTCAGGTAGCCGAGATCGCGAAACTAGTAGAGGTAAAATCATTAAACAGATCTATAGCAAGAGAGATATTTGATAAGAGCATCAAATCTGGTACAAGTCCATTGAAAATAATAGAGAACTTGCAAATAGAAAAAATTTCTGATGAGGCATCGATTGTAAAGATAATTCAGGAAATCATAAATTCTCAGCCTCATCTGATAGAACAGTCAAAAAATAATCCAAATGTCATCAATTATGTCTTAGGGCTTATAATGAAAGAAACTAAAGGAAGAGCCAATCCCAAAATTGCTATGAAATTGATCAAAGAAGCCATAAGAGTAAATTAAATCCAATATTTTCATCCTGGGCTTAAAGCATAGGAATATGACGATTTCAGGTTTTTCCTAAATAGTTTAATCATAAATAAATACCTCGAAGAACATTAGGATAGCTAATACATGTCCATCTCAAACGATTTAGATGAAGTATCTATATTTATTGTTTGTCCTGGTTGCAAGACTAGGTCCCCAAAGGATTGGATAGTTAAGCACATGGAATCCAAAACAAGACCTCGAGTACAAATCTCAGGTGTATTTTAGATGCGTTATTTGCAATCAGACTACAAAGATATTCGATAAGAAACTAATAAAATTTATAGATAACGAAGTTATGAAAAATGACGAATACTAGTCAAGTTGGAAAAGATAATTTGAAAAATAGTTGGCTTGCAAGATCAGATAAAATCTTGTCTAGATATAACATTTATGGATTATTTTATTAGTGTTCTTTTTAATAGAGCGGCCCTTAAACGAAGAACGAAATTACGGCTGTGCTTCTCACAGATTTTGTACTAACTCATTGAATTTAAATCATTTCATATCAATAGAAGATGAACTTGAGGATCGCTGATGTATGATTTAATGAATTTCAATGAATTGGATTCTACATTATCTAAATAGGAAGGATGAATATCGGCATTGAGCCGAATCAATTTTGATAACAGACTTTACATATTCTGTAATACTATCCACACGATCCCATCTTCATGAAATATATGTATCACAACTATACATGCTTAGAAGGAATTGTGGCATTTTATTCATGCTACATTCTATTCTATTCTATTTTGTCTATCTCTTCTAAATTTCTCATTACAATCGGTAAAAAAGATCCGATATCTGTGACTACTCCTATCGCTTGAGTTGTTCCCCTGTCCAATAATTTAGTTACTACCGATTGGTTTATATCGACTGCAATAACTTTAACAGATGCAGGTAACATATTCCCAACTGCAATGGAATGGAGCATAGTTGACAGCATTATTACCAAATTAGCTCCTTGCAATAATAATTTATACTTTTTTTGAGCTTCAACTATATCTGTAATTACATCAGGAATGGGGCCATCGTCTCTTATTGATCCGCACAGCACAAATGGAATATGGTTACTAATGCATTCATACATAATTCCACTTTTGAGGATGTTTTTCTCTACCATTGACCTTATAGATCCTGCCTTAAATACTTCATTTACTATGGCCATATGATTGCGATGTCCACGAACAGCGAGTGTTCCATCATCAACATGCATTCCCAATGATGTTCCAAGTAACGAATTTTCAATATCGTGTACTGCTAAGGCGTTTCCCGATAAAATTCCGTCTATAAAACCCAACTTTATGAGCCTTGCCAATATATCTGAAGCTCCAGAATGAACTACAACGGGTCCCGCTACCACAATTATTTTTCCTTGTTCTTTCTTTGTGCGATATAAGTCAATAGCTACTTTTTTTGCAATTTGTTGTGTGGGTCTTTCGCTGGAGCTAGAACTACTCATAAACTGAAATATATCAACTCCCTCCCTAGGTCTCTCCTGGGGTATAATTCTGACTCCTCTTTCACCCGTAACAACAAGGTCGCCTTTTATGACATCTCGGTTGGTTTTACATTCTGCACTTTTGGTAACCGGATTGTAGACAATGCATTTATCCATCATCATGTTTTTAACATTTATCCATTCATTATGGTAGAATAGTTGAGTTGGATTGTTAGTGGTGCTATAAAAGTCATCTGGTAATACCATATCTCGAGGTGAGGGAACACATTTGACTTCGTCGACTGAAACACTAGTAGCGCCCTCTCGAAACAAGTTTTCTAAGATATTTAGCAAATGATCGTCGCTGTTACCTCGAATCACTAGGCGTGCATAACTATGATCTTCTTTCCTCTTGCCAATCTCAAATTCTAAAACGGTAAAATCGCCTTTTAAATCCATTATCTTATCAAAAATGCGGGTAAGTATTGATGAGTCAACAAGATGACCCTTTACTTCTATTTCCTTTTCGAATTTACCCATCTGTATTCATTATTTATGCTTTTTAAAATTCCTTTCCTCAAAAAGGATATAATTTACACTGGTAACGATAATTTGCCAAAATATTCCCGTAAGTTTCCTGATTCCACTATTTTGGATTTTATTGCATCCATTGATTGGAGTGAAAACCAATTGGCTATCGCCTTAGCAATTCCATTCTTATCACAAATAGCAATCAAATATCCTTGTTCTTCATGAACTATGGCAAAATAGTTTTCTTCTCCTACAGGTTCCCAATTGTTACTGTTGTTATCCTTTAAGGCAAGTGCTGGTAATGCAGGAGTGCTATCTGGTAGGAAATTTGATAACAATTCCTGTGCACTTTTTACTCTTTTTTCGCCTATTTTTAAGGCTACGAAATATTGCATATTTTAATTACAAAAGTACTCTAATATCTCTTTTATATCTTCTAATTCCTTATTGTGTTGTATATTTTTTTTAGAAGTTTTAGGTAATTGAAAATTTGGTCCATGAGACATATATGTCAAGCCTGATTGGAAAAAAGGCCTAACCTTTTCCTTTTTGATCTCTCTCCTATTATCTAAATAGTACTTTGCCTGTACAACCATTTCTAGTTTATCAATAAGATGTACGAACTTTGATTCAAATGACCTGTTCTTTTGATATTCGTGCCATAATTGCAAATATTTTTTTTTCAAAGTTTTTGATGATATCTTTCCTGTTATCCTATGGAAAGCTTTGTCTTCCAGTTTTCTTTTCAAGAATTCTTTATCATCGTCTGGAGTAATATCTCCAATAATTGACTCAGCCAGATCATGGATTAGAGCCATCTCAATAAGTCTAGCTTTTTGTTTATAAGAATATCTATATTTTTCTGAAAAAAAGAAGACTAAAACTATCATCAAAAGTGTATGGGATGCAACAGACTCTGCATTCTCAATCTCTAGCTTCTGTTTCCAGCCAGTTCTTGATAATTCTTTTAATTTGTAGAAGTGTTCTGTAAAATCAGATATAACTTGTTGTTTTGATTTGGTTCTCCTCCTGCTTCCCACCATGAGAATTCTAAATAGTCACTACATTTGAAATATTTGAATCATTATGAGATGTGGAATCTCTTTCATTAACCCGGGAATATCAAAAGAGCGATCCAGCATGACAGTTAGCAGAGTAGCAACTATTGACAATGCGATAGTAACTATGACAATATATAATACATTTGTAATTTGAGTCATGTTAGGATAAAAAACACAAAATAATTTAATTCTTTAATTTACCCCTTTTCAACCCAAATTAACCACTAATAATATTAGTTTTAGATAATAATTATGACTGATGGTTAAGGACAATGGAGTTAATTTGGCTCAGAGCTTTTTCAATAAGAATAACTCAAGTGGCTATGACAGATTAGTACAATTTGCCACCTTGGGCCAAGACGCAAACTGGAAAAAGCAGATAGTTAAGAGTGTACCCTCCGGATCAAGGGTTTTGGAGATGGCTTGTGGCACAGGAATTCTTACTTCTTTATTAAAACAGAATGCCAATATTGTCTATGGCATTGACTTGACATTTGGGTACCTTCGTATACTACGGGAGAAAAGGATTAAGATAGATTTTATAAACGGCACAGCTGAATTTTTGCCGTTTCAAACCAAGTATTTTGATTGTATCGTAGCATCCTATTTGCCAAAATACGTCGATCTAGATTCATTGGTTAATGAATGCCACCGAGTTCTGAAACAAAAGGGCCTCCTTATACTTCACGATTTTACCTATCCGAAGAAACTAACCTATCAATTAGCTTGGAAGACTTACTTTAGAATCATAAAGGCTCTTTGGAAGTTTGATGGTAAGTGGACAAACGTGTTTGACGGGCTTGATAAACTTATTATCAAAAACCATTGGGACTTGAAATTAATTTCAACACTCATGTCATATAGCTTTGTTCAGATAAGTAAGGAATATCAAACTTTCGAAACCTCTGCGATAGTATCTGCGTTTAAAGATGAATAATGACTCTAGACTGAACGAGTGGTTCGTACCCAAGTTCGGTCCCCTAAAATTTCGATTATTTTGTGGAATGCTCTTTCTTCCATATACCGGCATGTGTATTTCATTCGTCGTTTGGGGCAGCATGATGGCAGGTTCATTTGAGTTATGGAAACTAGGCTTAATTGTTTTAATTTATTTTCTTTCTCTCGGCATAGGGGCTCACGTGGCTGATAATATAGGCTCTAGGAAAATAAAACCGTGGGGAGACCTACTCAGCAAGAAACAATCATGGATCATTATCATTGCTTGTTTGAGCATATCTTACGGGCTAGGATTGTATTATGCTATTCTATATGCACCATTCTTAATTTTTATTGCAATAATTGAAGGCTTTTTTCTTTTTGCATATAATTTTGAGCTTTTAAACGGAATGTTCCACAAGAACTATTGGTTTGCTTTTTCATGGGGCATGTTGCCTTTTCTTGCTGGTTTTGTAATTCAGACAAGCGCCATCACATCTTTCTCCATAATACTCTCATTAATACCCTTTATGCTGAGCTACATAGAGATTAGAATTTCCAGACTCTATAAATATAATAAGAGATGTAACGGTAATTCTAAGGCAACTTACAAGTATGAGATAATCCTTAAATCACTGAGTATTGGCATTATATCCCTGACTATTATTTTACTTTTCACATTTACAATTGTGCAATAACTAAAATACCTTTTAACTATTTTCTCTTGATCATTGGGTTTAATATTCAATACAACTTAAACAATTAGGAAAAGGAGCAGTTGCTGATTTACTTATGACTACTAGTAAGTAGGAAAGATCTATCCTCTGGCTTTTTTAATGTTCCTTTATAACTACTATGTGTTACATTATAAGATCTAAATGAAGAAAAACAATTTTCTCATGGTTCTTCTTTTTTTTGCAAATCATTATCATCTTTTAATTTATCATCATCTTTTTTTACACTATCTAGCAGATCTAAAAAACTAGAATTGTTCTTATTTTGATTTGATTTGGCTGCTTTTTTCCTTCCTGATTTTTTTTTAAAATTATTCAATTTATTATTGTTATAGTTAATATGATAAGAAGACCAGGACGTTTTCCATGAATTCTGGCCAAAACAGAAATGGATCGTTCCGCTACCAAAAATTTTTCTTCCATTGGATATATTAGTGCGATAATTATTCTAATTTTAGGCTCTGCTGCAATCCTGCTTCAGATATATTCAGAACCAACCTTGATTGGTGTCCCATCAAAAACGTACTCTAATATCTTCTCTTATTGTAACAAATCTTGTGGTGGGTACTCTTTACTACAGTTCCATATTGTTGCACAGTTTCGTTTTGCAAGCAAAGCTAATTAGTCTTTCAGAAACTCTTCTACGCGATAGACCTGAAAAATTCAGATTCAGACCATAATGTATAGTTAGATATTCTGTTTCTACAAATCAAAAAAGAGATAGGACATCTTAAGCTACAAATTTTTCTCAAGATAACAGTGCCTTACGAATATTTTTTACCTTTAATGAATGTAATTATGAGCGTTCCTGTTTTTCCTAAATAAAGCGGTAGGAAAGATGTTTAACTTATAAGATTATCATAATTCATATAGATTTTACTATCCCGTTTATCCACAAAAGGCTCATTTCCTATCAGTTATATGGATAATAATCTCGTACAGTATTATACTAATTGATCAAGATATGGACAATCTATAAAAATATTTGTAGAATTATGGATTTCTTTAGTTGACTAGTACGTTTCAAAAATTAATAAGAATGAAGGACAAGTGATCCTTCAATTGTTATTTTGGTCATGACCTTAATGCAGCGATGGGGGTAACTCTAGACGCTTTCCATGCAGGTAAAAAGCCTGCTACCATGGACAATATAACAGATGTAATCCAAACTCTTGCCATATCCAATGGCATATAAATAGGCTCTAGTGGTGGTCCCTCACCAGCACCGGGTCCGGCTCTTGTTAACATATATCCTCCTCCTATTCCTCCTAAAAGACCGATAGCGCCACCTAAAATACCTATTATAACTGCCTCAACTAGAAAAAGTATTAAAATTGTAGTGCCTTGCGCCCCTATCGCTTTGAGAGTACCTATTTCTTTGGTTCGTTCAACAACAGAAGTAAATAAAGTCGTGATAATTCCTACAGCACCAACAATAAGAGAGATAACAGCTATTCCAAACAAAAATGATGTAATCCCTCCTGTGAATTCCTGAACGGTTTCTAAAATGGCTTTGACAGTCGTAATCCCAATATTGTTTTTATAAACAGCCTTTATCTGTTCTTCTACTATATCCACAGAGTCGCTGTCCTCTGCAGCTACAAACAATGAATCATACTTGCCTGCTCTCTGAAGTAATGAGTTTCCAGCTTCAAGATTAATAACTACTGCACTATCAATAGTAGGATTACCTGTTGACTCCATTATACCTGAAACTACAAAGTTTTTAGAATTCTCTTGAGTGTTACCCGCTTCATCTACAAAAGAGTATGTTAATCGGATAGCTTCACCAAGCTGAGCAAATGGAGTATCCTCGCCAGGTGGAAATGCAACATCCTCTGCTAATATAGCAGCTGAGGGATCCCCCTCTCTTATGGATGAACCTTCTAGATATTCAAGTGTTGGTGCAATAATCGTTAGGGCGTTAGGGTCAACAGAAAGTACAGGGTTGGTTTTAGAGTCGCCCCTAGATGAAACTGTCACAGTTTCTTGAAACGACGGTTCCACTTCATCTGTAAACGGAAGAGAACTGATTCGACTTATAACTGCTTGATTGAGTGTTATTTTCGCCGTTGGTGAGGGAGCAGAACCTGAGATAGCTCCCCCACCTGCTCCACTTTCAGACTGAGGTACACTGCTTACAAACAAAATGTTTGGTGCAAGATTGCTGAACTGTTTGTTAAAAAACTCTGTAAAACCAGCGCTAAATCCATTTACAGCAACAAGTAAGCTACTTCCAGCCATCACCATCAATATTGTAAGAATCGACCTAACTTTTCTTTCCTTAATCGCGTTAAACGAAAGGATAAAGATCTGTCTGAAATTCATTTTATATCGTTTTCACTACTCTTAACACAATAGTTATCTCAAACGTCATGCAAGATTTACTTTCATTCATAACTTCAATCACTATCTCCTAAAACAGAGTCTAGTTCATTTTCTGAATTGCCAGAACTCGTCGATGATTTCATCCTTTTGTCTTTTTTCCTTTTTCGGAAACGTCTAATGATAAAATATATAATTATGATTATGACCAAGAGCAATACAAGTAAGATAACTGGATTGATAAAACCTAAAATTAAGCCAGGATCACTGGAAGAACTCTCTAATTGAGGAGAATAGTTCACAGTACCGTTAACGACGAGATTATGATTATTACGAAGATTATCTTTATAAGAAATCTTTATAAATACATGGTAGTTACCGGGGCTGGTATTGTTTGGTATTTTTAATGGAATACTAACAGGTAACGGAGAGTTTTCTGCCAGATCTCCTAGATACTGTAGAGGAGGGTATTCATCAACTAGGTTGCCAGCAGTACTGTTATCTTTATTATTGCCATCATCGGATATAAAGGTCGAATTCGCGGTCTTTGTTGCAGATGATGGGATCATTTCTGCAGTTGTAAATAATGCATCTGTATTGCCTTCATTTAAAAGATTAGCCACAAGATTAGGCTCATCTCCTACGATATTTATTTCGAAATCGTACGCACGTATTGAAATTCTACCGTCTACGTATAAACCTACATCCAGTGTTTCTGATTTTGCCATTCCGTCTAAAAGATAATCTAAATTAAAGTTTAATTGAACGGGTTTGCCTATAAGTTCTTCGGATGCAAATAATGTAGTATTAAGAAGTGTATCCTCCTCAATTGAATCAAATGACCACCTAGACGGACCTAAAATCTTGACAGATTCGCTCGATGGTTGTAGAGAGATGACCACGTCTTGTATATTAGATTGGGTAGATGACTTTTTAATGACAAAAATCAGATCTTCAATACTTCCAGCAGTAATCATACTACTATTTGATACTTTATTACTAATTTCGGTCTGTTCTGAATCCACGCCGGTGTCAAATTCATCATCTCTAAAAAATACATTAAAATTAGATTCTGTCGGTTCGGCATTTATTACCAAACCCAAATTATAATCGACTGTCTCTCTATTGCCTATAGAATTTCCGTAAGAGATTTGTATATCCAAGTTTTGAAGCGTTCCAGCAGCACTTGACGAAGGATAAATCAATGGGTTTATCGACACCACCTCACCGGGACCTATGTTACCTACATCGTACTTTAATGTACCAAAGGTTGTAATTGAGGAGCTTGTTATATTTTCATCAGTTTGGTCATTGGCAGACGAAGAAGATAATGTCGTATTTGTAATGTTGCTTGTAGTAGGATTAGTTTGCTGAACAGACTCGGCCGATGAACTTTCAGATATAGAGGCAAGACTTCCTTCCACATTATCCTCATCATTTGAAATTGTAATTATTGCGTTATTTGCATCTGCACTTCCTTTGTTTATTATATTGATACCTACTTTGTTTATTTTAGTGGGGGATAGATATTGGTTTTTAGTTTCTACATCAAGTATTTCTTTACCTGGAATTCTAAATGACACTGGAATATCTTTTACGGTAGTATCTCCAGCTGTCAAAACTTTGGAGTATGCAAGATCTAGATATCTATAATATGAACCTACCTTTGAATCCTTCTTTATATAAATATCAAAGTAAAGTGTAAATTCTTGACCTGGTTTCACTATCGAATCATAACTTGCAACAGCTATATTTGAAAGATTATCGTTGCCGGCAAAAGAGATATTGTTATTAGCAATGTTTTCACGTTTGACTGCTTCAAATTCATCTGGTAAAGAAAGATAACCTTTTATCGCCGAAATATCGGACTGTGCCTTGTTAACAAGGACGATAGCAAGAGTGGCAATTCCTTCTCCTGGCCCTACCTCTTTTTCTTCCAATTTGTTTGAATCATTTCCGCCTGCTATGGTTTTATCAGTCCAGTAAGAATCTTGAAATCCCGGATTCTTTTCAGTTTGTTGGGCAAACGAATAAAAGCTATTGATAAAACTATTCTGCAAAACACAATTTGAGACAACCATTCCTATGAAAAATACTAAAATAATGGAAAAAGAAGGTGGCCTATCTTCATAAATGGATTCTAGAAATAGCATTTTAGTGTATAATCTCTTTTTCAATCTTTCCATCCCTGACATAAATTGTTTTGTCGGTTTCTCTAGCCAAATCTGGATTATGTGTAACCATCACTATTGTTCTATGGTATTTGAATGAGATCATTTTGAGAAGTTTAAAAACTTCTTCTCCGGTTTTTGTGTCTAAATTACCAGTAGGCTCATCTGCAAGTATAATTGCTGGGTTATTCATTAATGCTCTTGCAATCGCCACTCGTTGTTGTTGTCCTCCACTTAGACTAAGAGGTTTGAGAGCTGCTTTTTCTTTGATGCCCAAAATATTTAACAGTTTTAAGGCTCTCTCTGTTACCTCACGTCCATCCTTTCCCGCGATAATTGCTGGAATTTCTACATTTGATAAAACAGTTGTTCTATCAATCAAGTTGTAAGATTGAAAAATAAAACCAATCATTTGATTTCTCATCTTTGCTATTTTTCGATCTGAAAGGGAAAAGACATCTAAATTTTTCAAGAATATCTTTCCGTTTGTAGGTCTATCTAGTGCACCTATTATGTTCAATAGTGTAGATTTCCCACTTCCTGATGGACCCACAATCGAAACAAATTCTCCTTTTTTTATAGAGAAATTAATGTTTCTAAGTATCACACTTTCTCCTGCAGGCAATTCATACACTTTAGATATGTTTACGGCTTTAAGAATCGTGTAATCATTACTTTTTTGAATATTCGTTGTAGATGAAGAACTATCATACCTACCTTGACGATTATGATCATCACTATCGGTAATTGAGTTTTGTTTCTCCATTTCACTTGTATCTAACAAAAAATAATCACGGATAGAACTTGTAGTAGTAATTTACGGGATATTTAGAGATTAGGAGTGTTCTATCAGCTCTTCACAATTTCCAGCTCTATCGTCACTCTGTTGTATATTAAAGTCAACAACCACATCGACACCTTCTCCACAATCAAAATAGTCTGCACCAGGACCGCCAACAAGAACATCATCACCTAAATCACCATACAGCTTGTCATTACCTAACTCTCCAACTATAAAGTCATCATCACCACCGCCTGCCATAATATCATTATCCGCCCCTCCATAGAATTGATCACTTCCTATACCACCTTGCAAAATATCATCACCTGCATCACCATAAAGCTTATCTTGTCCTTCATTACCCTGGATTACATCACTTCCATTCATTCCTGTTATTGTATCCGAACCAGAAAATCCGATGATTATATCAGTTTGCTGCGTACCTGTTATTCGGTCATCTCCAAAAGAACCTACTACAGGACGTTGCAATTGCAGGAGAAAAGTATCAAAATCTATAGATTGTTGTTGGTTATCTATGCCAACCGAAGAGGATTGTCCAGATCCAGTAGAATTAGGAGAAAAGGGTTGATCTGTTTGAACTGTTTCAACAGACGGCTGATTGATATTGTTGATATCGCTTGCATTGATTACACTACCTCCAGAAGCACCGGATTGACTTTGAGAAACACTACCTCCAGAAGCACTTTGTGCAAATGTGGAGTATATATTCGGGAGATATATTAACGAAATTAGAATGAATACTATTGCTAGGATTCTAATATAATCCATAAGCTCTAAAGGTGTACGTCGATTATTAACCTTCTTATATTAAAATGATTGCATAATCGCGACTCCTTTTAATCCTATTACGAATTGAATTAGGTATTTTATGTTGTATGATATGGCTAACACTATAGATTTAAGCTTGAATCTCGTATAGTTGATTTTAAACGAATAGAAAAATTTTACAAATACTTCTTAACTCAGCGTTAAATATATTTAATATAAAAATATTAATGATTGTTTATTAAGGATAATATAGAATTTAAAGTTGTCTTGGGCAATAAAGTCACCAAAGCTATCTTTTCCACTCTTCTTCTAGTAACAATCAGTTTCCAGATTTTGTTATCTCAAGGTGCACCTAGTTTATTGTTTGAAGCATTTGCAGGTGGCGGTGGCGACGGTGACGGTAATAGATATGCGGGTCCTATCAACAACGCAGACTCAAGTGAACGAGTTATATATTGTACTTTTAATGAGAACTTTAAAGCTCCTATTTGCCAGGGGACCTCTCGTAGCGATATCATTATCGGAACAGTTCAAGAGGACTTTATAGAAGGAAAAGGTAATGACGATGCCATACAAGGAAGGGCGGCTAATGACGATATTTTTGGACAGAAAGGTAATGACGATATTCAGGGGGGAGGTGGAGCAGATAACATTTACGGAGAAAACGGCGATGATCTCTTATATGGTGGCCCTGAAGGAGATTTTATGGTGGGTGGAAAAGGTAATGATGAACTATATGGGGGCACCGGCGAGGATATTCTAGAAGGTGGACCAGGTAATAATTACTTTGATTGTGGAGACGATTATGATATAATAATTGATTTTGATCCATCTAAAGATATCGCGTCAAATAATTGCGAAGATATAAGAACAGATCTTTAAATTTTATGATTTAGCATGAAATTTACATAGGTACAAAAATATAATATCATCATAAAAGAAGTAAATCAACTACTAGTTTACAGATGAAGAAATTCATTATTTGATGCATTTTTCGAATAAGATAGGAAAAAAGTAAACATACATCTATTATAAAAAAATTGAGATGAACTAAAATTGGAATATCCTACAACATATCCTCAATTTTATGCTAACACACAAATCGCCATGTCAAAGAATTGAAATATGAACAAGGGCATCATGTGAACCAAAGAGAAAACGAGTTTAACTAGATATTTTTCTTACGATCATTTGAATATTTATTAATCGAAATAAACATGTCGAAGAAAAAAAATCAAATCCATATTTATCCCATAATCACAACAAGAATAAGTTATATTGAACATTCTTATTTTTACAATGCATCTTATAAAACTCACTATAAGATTTATTTTAAATCCATAAATAGAATTTTATTCTCATATATTTGTCAAAATGCATGTATATGCTCCACCATTTTTTATTTTGTTACTAATAGTATCTTATATTATCTTATTTTGTAATATTTTTGATTATTCAATAGCACAAGAATCTCGAGAAAACCTAATTGTCATACCAGAACCAGGAAATTATAATATTACAGATGGTACAGATAGAAGTGATATAGTAGTCGGAAATAGCATTGTTAATGTAATTGTAGGAGAAGAGTCAGACGACGTACTCATGGGTAGACAAGGAAATGATGAATTACACGGGAATGAAGGCAACGACATTTTACAAGGAAATTTAGGAGCAGATATTTTGTTTGGAAATGACGAAGATGACGTTCTGTTTGGAGGAGCTGAGGAAGATTATATGAATGGTCACAAAGGAAACGATAGACTATATGGTGATTTGGGGGATGATGTATTGGAAGGAGGACTTGGTATGGATTACTTTGATTGTGGTGAGGGTTACGATGTTATCATAGATTTTAGAAAAGCAGAAAAGGATGTTGCTCAAAATAATTGTGAAGAGATACGAACAAATGTGTGAAATAGCGTCCAATTATTAAATACCACTTCTTTCATTGTTGTCATAAGTTTTACTCAAGTGAAAACGCTTTGTTGCAAGGTTATTTTATTCGCATTCTTAAATCAATTTCTAACCTGAACTGTTATTTAATTGATATTGTTCAACACAATCTTGTCTTCATTAGATCTATACAATTTGGAAGCCTAACCTAGACATTTGAATTAAGGACAGCTCGAACTGTTATCCAAATGAAGTAGTAAGCAGACTAATCCAAATAGTACCATTACCATCAATAGAACAAAACAAAAAAGAGACGTAAATTGAGATGTGATTTCCGTTTAGAGGATTGTGATTCAATTATATTTACCCTCAGGCCTTGCTATAGATGATGTAATGAGATGTTCCTACAGATGGTATATTAATTTTTAAACTAGTATACCATTTCTAGTAAACATGTGGAAATTTTATAGAATAGTTAATGAAAGTATTAAAGTACCTACCATAATTACGATAACCAAATTATTTTTATTATGAATAGTGTAATTAACAGTCTAGTATGTTTGGAATTAAAGCATTTGACAGGTTTGTATTTGATTATTCTTTAGATCAACGATTCCTTTATTTCGGTAAAATTATGATTATTCATCATGATTGTGGTCCTTTACAACGCTTTTCATATCGAATGAATTAGCCGCTTCGTTCAAGTTGTCTCTGACAATATACTAGTAGTATTTAGTAGTATCTAGTGTTTATCTGTCAAAGCGTGCTTACTAAAATATTAAATTCGCTAATATGACTATTGCGAATAATGATTTTTGCAATAGAGGCTTCCAGTAGTTATAGAGGTAAACGGTGATATACTCAGATGGTAGCATAGGAGATTGATGCTGCAGGTACTAAGAGCACGAAAAGCAAATGCATTGTTAGGGTGGACTAGTCAAATTTGAAATTAAGAAAATTTAGTTACCTAATAGATGGAGATGACCTTTATCTTCTACAGTTCGGATTCTCTGAGGTCTGATTGTTATGAATGAAGAAAAGACCATCCAAACATCAACATGAGGATGTGTATCTATTATTTTTGTTATTAAAAAAATTGATTAATTAATAGATTAATAAAATTACTTTTTCCAGATCACATCTTCCTTACCCTGTCTTCGATTGCAAACTCTCGCCAAGATAAAAAAAAGATCTGAAAGTCTATTAATATAAACAAAGCAATTTTTGCTGATTTCACTATTCATGTATAAATCAACTGCTCTGATTCTCAGTACGACGTGTAACGGTACGGATAATGTGGCACTGCGAAGCTTCAATCGTACCCCCAGGCAAGATAAAAGCCTTGAGAGGTTCAAGTTCTTTATCAAACTTATCAATGCAATTTTCTAGGAATGCAATTTCTCCATCAGTAATTCGAGGATAATTTTCCAACTTTTGACTGGGGTTAGCTAAATCACTGCCCAGAGTAAATAATTGATGCTGTATTATAAATAAATCTCTGACTATATCTATCAAATTTGTTTTCGAATTCATTAAAGACATTAGCATACCAATATGGCTGTTAATTTCGTCTACTGATCCGTAAGATTCTATCCTACTACTGGACTTCTTAACTCTAGTCCCATCAAATAAACTTGTTTCGCCATTATCTCCAGTTTTTGTATATATTTTCATCTTTTTCTATATTAAAATAAGTATAGATGTGTGAGATTGAATGGCGCAAAATTACATGTTATAAAAAAAGATATCTTAATAGGCATGCACTTCGGCTTTGTGTTCTCTTAAGTATTTTTTCTTTTTAAACCGTTCACTGCATTTATCGCATTTAAATGGATTCTCAAACTCCATTAGGAATCTTTTCTTCTTTTCTTCCGGACTTTCTAATAATGAAGATGAATCATTAGCTGAACTATCCAATTCGTTTTTATCTGTCATAGCTAATCCTTTATTTTATACTCATTTATTTATTAGGATTAAGGTCAAATTTTATTTAAAAATTAAATATATCTTTTTAACCTAACAATTCTATCCGTTAGGGTTTAAAGCAATAATATATATACTATAAACCAATGATTTTAGAATGTGCCGTCGTAGCTCAGCCTGGAAGAGCACTCGACTGTTAAATAATAACAGGGTGAAGCTGAAGACCGAGCTGTCGTGAGCTCAAATCTCACCGGCGGCACTACAGTCTCGACCTAAAATGTGAGATAAATGATAAAGAGAATAAAAGAGATTTTTTGTACTCATGATGACCGTTTTTCGTATAGGAAATATGATGATCTTGAATTTGTTGAATTTAATGTATGCAGAATTTGTGGTAAAATTGTTAATTCTATCAGTGGTTACGACGAGGATATAAGGGGTTAAATTGAAAGCTTCTGAAATTGATATCCAGATTTTGCTTTTTATGTGGTGTTTAGGGGCAGCCTTATCGGCAGTTGCTTTGTTAATCCCACTTTATTATATTTTTGTGATAGTTGGAACTGTAGGTTGGATATGTGTGGGACTTAGTAGTTTCCTTATTATTCTACACATTAAGAAATAATGACCTGTTAACCTCTGCCGCCTTGTTCAGGTATGGAGACCAATGTAACAGTCGATGTTATTCCATTAATTTTTCGTATACTATTGGTAATTGTATTGTTCATTTCGTCTACTGTATCAGTTTGAATTTTCACAAACATATCATGAACACCATATGTTCCACGAACTTCCTTTACTTGTTGAATTTGAGATATTTGTTTAATTATTTCTTCTTCCTTTCCTAAAATACAATTAATCAAGATATAGGCTGTCGGCATAACAATTATGTCTGTAGGATGATATTTTAATCTATTGATGTCTCATAGATAAATTCAAATTTTAAATAGTCATCATTAAGATAGAAACAAATGCGATTACCGCTGAAAGAAAAGACAAAAAACCAACATATTGTCATACTTTTAAATCAATTTTATGAAAATATTAAAAATGTATTTGAAGACTCGATAAGGAATAACATCGTAAACATCGAGACAAAAGTAATGTTGGGTGATTTTTCAGTAATAGAAACCAAATCCTTTGATCCAAACAGGATAGTATCTCTTTTTCAAAATTTTGAGAAAATGGTAAACACCAAATCGAAGAATTGGCAGAGTGTACCCATACAGTCAACAAAATCTGACGATATCCGTAGATTGTATTTCCAGTTGAGCTTAGAGATTGATAAATTTTATTTTTATATATATATGGGAATCCAGTTTCATTCTTTATTATACTATCAAATTGATAAACAAGTTATCCAAATATCAAAAAAAATTCGTGAATTAGAACAACTTAACAAGAGTGCAAAAAGTGAGATTACAGTAAAAGGTGATCAAATAATAAAACAGGAATTAGAAAAGCTAGGTTATAAGGGTGTTGATAATACTCAGTTATTTGAAGAATTATTTACACAGAGTGATTTAACAAGAAATCTTGTAGAGAAAGCATCATCCATTGAGGAAAATTACCCTGATATAGAAAAGAACAATGACCAAATAACAAAGCTAAAGAAGGAACTAGAAAACCTGATAATAGAAACTTATCATATTGACTTAGCGTCGCTTGATCAAAATAAAATGCTGCAGGGAGAAAATGGCATGGTTATTTATGTCGATTTTGAAATGATAAAGAATAAAAAAACAAAAGAAAAGACTTCAGTAATTAATTTTGAAAAAATACCAAAAGAAACAGTAGATGCTATAAACAATGAATTATACTTTTTACATGACTTGATGAAAAAGGAGTTAAATACAGATTTAGATTAGAAAAAATAAAGTTATTTGTGTTTTAGTCGAAGTTATAATAATTCATACATGCATTCACTACATAATTACAGGAACTAAATTTAAATAAACGTTGAATTACCCTTTACTTGAGAAAAAAATTTTCAGAATAGATTTAGACTGTATAAAAGGGGCACAAAAGGTATTGTCGAAGTCGTCAATTAGAAAAATTGATCTGATACGATCCAATACATTTTCGACTATGTGCGGAAATAATATTTTTCTAAAATTAGAGTGTTATCAAAAGACTGGTTCATTTAAAGTTAGAGGAGCGGTAACAAAGATTGATAGACTAGACAAAGATGCAAAAAAAGGAGGGGTTATAGCAGCATCTGCAGGGAATCATGCTCAGGGAGTAGCTTATGCATCAGCTTTGAATAATATGTCATGTACCATAATTATGCCAAAAAATGCATCCCCAGCGAAGATTGCAGCTACCAAATCATATGGTGCAAATGTAATCTTGGAAGGCAATAGCTATGATGAATCATCCATATATGCAAATGAAATCGCAATCAAAGAAGGTAGAACCGTTGTGCCAGCCTTCGATGATCCTCATGTCATTGCTGGACAAGGAACGATAGGGCTAGAGATTCTCGAGGATTTGAAGAATGTAGATGAGGTGTACGTTCCCGTTGGGGGCGGTGGCTTAATAGCTGGTGTGTCCTTAGCCATAAAGACAATTAATCCTAAAGTTAGTATAATTGGGGTAGAATCTCTAGCATTTCCATCAATGAAAAATGCTATCGATACGGGTAACATTAGCAAGGTTCAGGAAGGCTATACCATAGCCGATGGAATCTCTGTAAAATCACCTGGAAAATTACCATACCAGATAATAAAAGACTACGTCGATGATATTGTATTAGTAGATGACCTTGCAATAGTAAAGACAATGTTTTTATTGATGGAACGTTCTAAAATTGTAACGGAACCTGCAGGCGCCGCATCACTAGCATATTTAATTTCGAATAGAAATGGTATATCAAAAAATAAGAACATTGTATCAATATTATCTGGCGGCAATGTAGACATGTATTTACTGGGCCAAGTTGTTGCAAAGGGATTGATGCAAACAGGTAGATTAATGAAAATATTTATTGAGCTCAAGGATAAACCTGGGGCTTTGAAAAATATAGTAGATGAAATTGCACAAGCGAATATAAATATAGTTGAGGTGGTTCACGACAGACTTGGTTCAAATATTCACGCAGGGACAGCTGGAGTGTATCTGAGCTTAGAATTGGAGAATAAAGAGCAGTCCAACGTGCTGGTCGATCTTTTCAGCAAACAAAAAATAAATTATAAAGTTATTAAATGACTAATCTTATTATATTAGATGGCAATCTAAAAAAATATTTATTCTAGTGGCTCATATATTTTCGCACATTATGACATACAGATCAAGATGCATAGCAATACTCTCTAAATCCGGCTCGGTCGGCAGTGACGCCGCCAATGTTTATAAGAATAAACTCATCCTCTGCATTCAGGAACGCCTCGTTATATTTACGAGTGTTTTTATGTAATTTTTCATAATCGTCTATTGATATCTTCGTTCGTTGGCCAATATCCCTTTCTAAATCCATACGCTTAACTAATTCTTTATAGTTTTCCTGGATAACACCAGAAAATACCATGGCACTACAACCACTACCGTACGAACCAAATCCTATTCGCTTATTAAATAGATCCGCACCCTTTGCGTATTCAAATTCTAATAAACTTCGCAATCCCATATACATAGAGGCCGTATATAAGTTACCTATCACAGCCGAGGCCTGCAACGAGGAGGACATTTTATTGTCATAAACCTCTTTATAATATTTAGTTTTCATGAACTCTCTTCTAAATTTTTCATCAGCTTTCATAAACTCAGTATCAGCCAAGATCGACTCAATCGTACCTCTGGGGTCTTTCGGAACAGGTTCTTGTGTTCCTATTTCAGAGATAATACTTTCCCATCTAGGCAAGTATCTCCATTCATGTCTTAGCAAATAAGCCAAGGCCTTTTCGCCCATTCTTCTATAGGGTAAATGTACGCTGATATAATCAATATGATCTATAACTGATTCATCCTTTCCGATTTTAATTATGCCTGATTTAATTGCCTTTTCCTTGTAAGTCTCAAGAGCTTTTTCTTACCTGGATCAGATAAAGCAGATTTGAATATAAGCCATTTACTAACGGAGTTTCTTTTCCAAACGGTCTATAAAAGTCATATTCATTTTTTATGATGGTGGAAGTGACTTTCTCGTCAAAAGATAACAGCCTAGGATTTTGCTTTATGAGCAAAGCAATAGCGCCAGCACCTTGTGTATATTCCCCTGAGGAACCGATGTCATACTTTGCAATATCACTAACAATCACTATAGCAGCCTTATCGTTATTTTCTCCTGCACGAATCCAATTAGTGTTATCATATAAGGCATACGAACCGCTCACACAAGCAAATTTACATTCAATACCACCTGCATGTTCAAGAGTACTTTCTCCATAAACCTGTTCTAACATCCCAATTACAAAAGAATTCATTGCCTTTGATTCATCTAAGCCTGATTCCGTCGCTACATAAATTCTCCCTATATCTTGAGGATTAAGATCATTATTCTTCATTAATCTCATACAAGCATTTGCTGCCATACTTGCGGGATCTTGATTAGCGTCGGCCAAGGCCATCTTTTTAATTCCTATACCATATTCTAGTTTTTGTGGATCGATTCCTCTTGCTTGAGCAAAGTCTTTATAGTCTATGTAAAGCTTCGGAACGTAGATGGCCATGTCGTCTATTCCAACTGACACAATTGTAACCTTAATGAAAATAGATTTATAAATCTATTTATAAAGGCCTTTGCTAGTATTCCTTCCCAATCTTAATTACGATTTTTGTCTGCAGCTCTTCTCCTTTCTTTCTAAAAATGTTTTATAACGTCATACGAGTTGTTTCTTTCAGCAGGTGTATATCCCATTGCTTTAATGGCCGTTATTATATTCTTTGACAATAGTTCTGTGGATCTTGCACCGGTGGCACTTACAACTTCTTCTCCTATGAGTGTTCCTCCAAAGTCATCAGAACCATGATAAATTGCCAATTGCGCCATTCCAATTCCATTTGTTAGCCATGAAGACTGGAGATGATCAATTAGACCATTGAAGACAATCCGTGATACTGAAATCATTTTTAACAATTCAAATCCCCCCATAGGGTGTTGTACCAGCCCACTATCTTGAATTTCTGTTTTATTGGGTTCAAAACTCCAAGGGATAAAAGCCATAAATCCACCGGTTTTTCTTTGTAGGTCTGCAATTTTAAGGATATGACGAGCCCTCTGTTCCACAGATTCAACAGTTCCATACATCATCGTGGCTGAAGATTTCATTCCTATGTTGTGCGCCTTCTCCATGATATCTAACCACGTTTGGCTAGAAATTTTAAGTGGGCTTATGATGTCTTTAACTTCATCAACTAAAATTTCTGCGCCCGCTCCAGGCAGTGATTCAAGACCCACCTTCTGCAATCTTTCTAATACCTCTAGAGGAGATGTCTTGTCGACTCTTGCTATCATATCTACCTCAGAGGCTGACAGTCCATGAATTGCAACGTCTGGACATTTTGTTTTAAGTGTCCTAAAGACGTCTTCAAAATATTCTGTATTTAGTTTTGGATTATGCCCACCCTGGAAGAGGACTTGTTTGATATTATAGTTAGCCTTGGCAAAAACGACTCTCTTTAAAATTTCTTCTTTTGATACCGTGTATGATTCTTCATGTCCAGGAGGTCTATAGAAGGCACAAAACTTACAATAAGTAACACAAACATTGGTATAATTTAAAATAATATTATTAATAAAAGTAACATTTTTACCATACCTTCTCTCCCTAATAGAGTTACCCACTAATCCAAGACGTTGAATCTCCTGTGATTTTAATAACAAAATTAAATCATTTAACGTAATATCATGATCTTTTAGAATTCTGTCTATCGTATTTTCGATTTCTGAGTCTTTATAAATGTCATGATGAACCTGAGTATTTTGCAATGATTGTTTAAACTTAATCTTGGTATAATTTATTCTTTGATTTTAGATTAACGGTTTAGGCATTAAAAGCACTTATATTTTTTTACGTAGTATGCTCTATATTGTCTAATACCATAGTCAGACCTACTGCTGCCTTAGAGAAAGTAATGTCCGGAGAGGAGTTGACATTTAATGAAGGAGTCGATTTGTTCAAAAATGAAAATTTATTTTTGCTAGGAAATGCTGCGGACCAATTGAGAAAAGAAATTCGTGGCGATGACGTTAGTTTTGTATCATCCTATTACTTAAATTATACCAATGTTTGTGCTGCTAGTTGCCAGCTTTGTGCTTTCTATAGAAAGGAAAAAGATGATGATGCATACACTCTTTCCAATGACCAACTGGTAAAAAGAGCCGAGTTTGCAATAAATAATTTGGGTGCCACTGAACTGCATATAGTTGGAGGATTCCATCCTAAATTGGGGTTGGAATACTATGAAGACATGTTAAAGTCAATAAAAAGTCGTTTTCCAAATGTAATAATTAAGGCCCTTACTCCCGCTGAGATTTTTTTTATATCAAGAGTAACTAAGAATTCAGTCAAAGAGGTGTTAGAGAGGCTAAAGATTGCGGGTTTAGATGCATTGCCAGGAGGTGGTGCCGAGATATTTAGCAAGCATACACGCGACAAAATAGTGTTAGGCAAATGTTCAGGGGATGAGTGGCTAGAAACAGCTTATGAGGCTCATAAATTAGGTTTGAAAGGTAATTGTACAATGCTTTTTGGCCATATTGAAACACCAGAAGACATTGTTGATCATATCATAAAATTAAGGCAATTACAAAAGAAAACTAGTGGATTTACAACATTTATCCCTCTAAAGTTTAGCTTGGAAAATACCCAGCTTGAACGAGAACATATCCTTGTTTCCGAAAGCCCATCAACTTATAATCTGAGAATAATAGCATTATCTAGACTTTTGCTTGGAAAGGTACTAAAAAATGTCTCAGTATACTGGATAGCTTTAGGCAAAAAATTGGCTCAGGTTGCATTATGCTATGGAGGAAATGACTTGGTCGGAACAGCTTTTTCAGAGGAAATTTTTAAGGCTGCGGGTAAACCAAATCAAATATCAATCCAAGAGCTGAGATTTTTGATTAGGGAAATAAAACGAAATCCTGTACAAAGAGATACTTTCTTTAACCCAGTAAAGTAGTACGTTTTGCAAACCCATTTTGTTTTGATTTAGTTCGGATTAGACATTGATTCAAAATTCTACGTTCGCTCAAGAGGGGTTCTTGTCCTGACTTGATTTGTATTTAGTAGACTTTAACTGGCACAATGCCACTACATAAAATACCACCGACAGTATCATGCCCTGTTATGACGAGAACACAAGATATGTACATATCTGAAATGCATTTTCAATAGGAATAATTTAAGGTAGGCTTGATATTTATTATGCAGTTTTCTCGTGCCATATCAAACATCCTCGAAATTGCCTCTTTGCCATCTTTGCCCATATCTACAGTATAATCATTCACGTACATTTTTACGAATTTGGTCAATGTTGATTTCTCTGTGCCCCTACTATACTTTGTAGAAAATTCTATAGCCTCTTCGAGATGATTTAGACTATACTTTATTGAATTCTTGAGCAGACTGTCAAAGGCTTTGATTAAATCATTATTCAATAATTTGGTACTAGCCACATTAATTCCTAGGGGGACAGGCAATCCATTCGTTTTATTATTCCACCATTCTCCCAAATCAAATAATTTATTGAAATGATGTTGCGGATATGTAATCTGAGACTCGTGTATTATGAGTCCATAATCGACTATTCTATTAATAATCGCTCTCGGTATCTCACTAAAAAGCATCTCATTGCAATTTAACTTCCCTAGTGCTATAGACATCAAAAGATAAGCAGAAGTCATATAGCCGGGGATTCCAACAATGCTATCTGCTATCTCATCTAGTGATTTTTTATAAGAAATAATGATTGGACCATAATTGATTCCAAAACTGCCTCCGCTGTTTAGTATTTTATAATCTTTGAGAAAGGCAAGGGCATGGGCGGATATAGCAGTAATTTCTAGTTCATGGTTAATTGCCTGTTTGTTTAAGTTTTCTATATCATCTACCTTGTGTGTGATTTTAAAGTCTTCCATTGGGATTAGCTCATTTTCTATCGCATAAAACATGAAAGCGTCATCAGCATCTGGTGTATGGCCTACTCTAATCTCTATTGCCATGAATTAACATTCTTTTAGATCAATGGTTGTCATATAAGTTATAAGGAATAGCAGAATTCGTCAAAAGAATTGTTCTCTACATGGACTAATTCTTCTTTATACGGATAGAGGCTAAATTATTTGAATATCTTCTCTTTGGTTTTTAAACAAACTATAATTACTTGTATTTAATTTTTTGATAGTCGTAGAAATTGGAAAGTTTAACGCAATTTTAGATGAAATGATTGCGTTAAAACTAACAAGGAAGGTTTAATAACCCTAAAAAAACTTTTTTGAAATATAGGATGCCCAAGTTTAAATCGACTCAAGATATTCTCAGAATAATTGGAAATAAAGATCAAATTAGAAATTTCGGGGTTATCGCTCATGTAGATCACGGTAAAACCACAATGAGTGATAGTCTTTTAGCTGCTTCGGGAATTATTTCTCCAAGTGTTGCTGGACAAGCATTAGCATTGGATTCCATGAAATTAGAACAGAATAGACAAATGACAATTAGAGGAGCAAATGTGACTCTATTCTATGAAAATGATGATGGTAAGGAATATGTTATAAATATGATAGATACCCCTGGGCACATTGATTTTACTGGTAGAGTGACTAGAGCCTTAAGAGCAATCGATGGAGTAGTTGTAGTTTCAGATTCAGTAGAGGGTATTATGACACAAACCGAAACAGTAACACGACAGGCTTTAGAAGAAAGGGTTAGACCTGTCTTGTATATTAACAAAATAGATAGACTGGTCAAAGAATTACGTTTGGATCCAGCAGCAATGCAAAAATGGCTATCTAATATTATCGCAGAGTTCAACAGATTAGTAGATCTCTATGCTGAACCAGAACTTAAGGAAAAATGGAAAGTAAGCATCCAGGGCAATACGGTTGCATTTGGATCAGCTAAAGATAGATGGGGATTTAATTTCAAGGTAGCACAGAAAAAAGGGATAAGCTTCAAAGACGTTTACGATGCATACACATCGACCGATCCTACCTCAATTAAAAAATTATCAGAAAGGGCGCCTTTGCATGATGCCGTATTAGGCATGGTAGTCCAACATCATCCTCCACCCCATGTGGCACAAAAATATAGAATCCCAAAAATTTGGCCTGGTGATTTAGATTCTGACATTGGAAAAGCCCTTTTAAATTGTGATGAAAATGGCCCGGTATTAATGATGGTAACAACAATTAACGTTGACCCGCAAGCAGGAAGAGTCGCCACTGGTAGACTATTTTCTGGCACTATAAAAGACGGAGACGAAGTTTATCTAATAGATGCAAAGCGAAGCGGAAAGGTGCAATCCGTAAATATTTATATGGGTAACACACGGGAGGTGGTAAGTGTTATTCCATGTGGTAATATACCTGCCTTGTTAGGGTTAGATTATGCTGTAGCAGGTGAAACTATTTCCACAATTAAAAACGTTCCTGCATTTGAATCTATAAAATATGTTTCTGAACCAGTAGTTACCATCGCGGTAGAACCAAAGCATCCAAAAGATTTACCAAAACTCGTAGAAGGATTAAGAAGGATAACCGTCGAGGATCCAAACCTTATTGTAAAGATTAATGAAGAAACTGGGGAAACGTTAATGGCGGGCATGGGAGTCTTGCACCTCGAAATTGCAACATCCTTGTTGCAAGAATTAGGATTAGATATCAAAACGACTCAGCCTTTGATAAACTATAGGGAAACCATTAGAGGAAAGGCAGGGCCAATAATGAGCAAATCACCCAATAAACACAATAAAATATTTTTGAGGGTAGAGCCATTGAGCGAGGAAGTCATTGATATGATTAGAACAGGTCAATTAAAAGAAGATATGGACAAGAAGGAAATGTCTCGTCTCCTTAGGGAAAAGGGTTGGAGTACCGATGATGCGAGGAGTGTCGTTACTGTAGACCCAACCGGGAACATGCTTTCCGACGAGACAAAAGGAGTACAATTTATCCAAGAGTCCATGGATTCGATTAAATCAGGATTTGAAGATGTAATACATTCAGGGCCAATCGCTCAAGAATCTGTTAGGGGTTTGCGCTTTGTATTACATCACTTTGTTCCACACGAGGATCCAGCCCATAGAGGTTTAGCTCAGTTAATGCCTGCCACAAGACGAGCTATGTTGGGATCCATGTTGATAGCTGATCCAGTGTTGCTAGAACCAATACTTGGAATAGAAGTAAAATGTCCACAGGAACAAATAGGTACTGTAGCAGGGATATTATCCGGCAAACGAGGCAAGTTGTTAAACGTAGATCAAAAGGGGGTGATTGCTATAATCTTAGGTGAAGTACCTGCCTCAGAAACATTTGATTTGTCTGAGCTGATGAGAGGTGGAACTGCAGGAAAAGCAATGTGGAGCACTTATTTTAAGACGTGGCAAGCGGTTCCTCAGTCAGTCATAAGAAATATTATTGCTGATGTGAGGAAAAGAAAGGGTATCAATCCTGAACCTCCTTCGCCTGATGAATTCATAGATAAAGAATAATAAACTAGAGAATTTAATTCTCTACTTTTCTTTAGGATTATAAATCAAACTATTTAATTTAATTCGATCACTTTATCTGACAAGATCTAAGATAAGTCTTTCGAAGTATATTCATCATCAAAATTAATGATCCAAAAAGCATTGGTATGCTAATAATTACAAATAAGATTTGGTAAATATTTAAGGATGATAAAAGCACCATAGAGCTAAAGCCCACCAGAGAATAAAATAAACTACCTGTACAAGTAGGGCATCCAACAAATAAACCTGTAGAAATTCCTACCGCTCCAAATAGGTTTCTTTTAGACAACCGCTCTGTCCGATTCTTTATTAAAATGAATATATTTAGCGTAACATTCAAGCCAACCAGAACAGAAAGCGTTATCCCAATTAACAGATTTAGAGGTATTATCAAGATAGATAAACTTTCATTTAACTGAAGTATTAGCATTGGGAGGTAGCCAATATAATTACAGCAAATAATGAGTTTGTATGAAGGGTATAGTATGTTTTTATTTTGCACTGAATTTATCCTTTCTATTTCAGAAGCATTTTGATGATGACTACTCGTATGAGATCCGTTTCCAACTTCATTAGCATGATCAGAAGGAGGAATAGGATATATTGAAAAAACAGTATTTTCGTCTACAAAATAAATAAATATATTAGAAAGAAGTCCAAAAAAAATAAAATAAATCAAACTCGAAATTACAAAAATGAGTTTATACTTTAGTGACCTAAAAGGAAATTGCAAGTAGTAAAGTAAATTTTCAGGATGGTTTTCAATCTTTGACTTTGAAAAAAAATACTTGTGAATGCTTAAAAATAAAAGGAAAATACAACTTAAATACGCAATCATTACTGTGACAGCAAGTGAGTACAATGAATCAGACAAGAATATTTCGACACCAGGAGATGTAAGGCGAGAATAGAAATAAAAAATAAAAAATAGAATTGTACCAATCAATAATGGGATTGCCAGCCCATTTTTATATTTTGAATAATTCTGGTACACTTTCAATTTTATATATTTTCTTTGCAATTTTAAACTAATCGTTTAGGTATAAACTTTCAATCCATTTTCATACTCTACTGAACAGATTATCCAATTAGTCTTTAATAAAATGGGGGAAGGCACGCTCCAAAATCCATCAGCAACAAACAGACAGAGAGTAAAATATTAATGATACTCCTTAGCTGGCTCTTTGCATCTTTCCAAATGATTTGACAACCTAAATATAAGAGGAGATAAATTTTTTAGAATTGTGAAATTAAATTGTCTTAACATTCATCAATTTTTATTATTGTTATTGTTATTTTTACTCAAGTCGAACCTTAGCATTATTCAAAGGAATCTTTATAAACATACAACATCTTTTTGCAGACCTTCATACAACCTGAGCCTTGAGAATCAGATTACAAATTTAAAAATAGTTCTAGATAAGTTGTTTAAATGAGGATAGGGAAGCGGAAATGGAGTCTAACATATGGAATTCAATAGAAAGCAAATGGTTACAAATTTGGGAAAAAGAGGCAATTAATACATCAGATCCAATTGTGGATCAAAAGAAATTTTTTATTACTGTTGCATATCCATATCCAAACTCACCTCAACACATTGGACACGGAAGAACATATACTATTGCAGATGTACATGCAAGATATAAGAGGTTAAGGGGATTCAATGTACTCTTTCCTATGGCCTTTCATTATACAGGTACCCCTATCCTCGGTATGGCAAAACGGGTACAAGCAGGAGACAAGGAAATAATAGAAAATTTTAGAAAAATCTACAAAATTAGTGACCTAGATATATCTAGTTTTAAAGATCCACTTCATATTGCTAAATATTTTCACAACGAGATAAAGGCTGGAATGATGGAAATGGGATATTCCATTGATTGGAGAAGAGAATTTACAACTATTGATCCGATATATAAGAAACTAATATCCTGGCAATTTGAAACCCTCAAAAACCTTCGGGTTATAGAACAGGGGTCCCATCCAGTTGGCTGGTGTCCTAATGACTCAAATCCAGTTAGCCAGCATGATACTTTAGGTGATATTGAGCCGTCTTTCACAGAGTATTCATTAATCAAATTCAAACTTCAAGATGATGACGTAATCATACCTGTAGCCACCCTAAGACCCGAAACCATTTTTGGGGTGACTAATCTTTGGATAAATCCCAACGAAGAGTACATAAAGGTCCTTATCAATGAAACGGAGAATTGGATTTTAAGTAGAGCCGCTGCTAATAAATTAGAGTTTTTAAATTATTCAATAACGATAGTCAGGACACTATTAGGAAAAGAATTGTTAGGTTTAGTAGTTGTATCCCCACTAACAGGGCGAGCTATGCCAATTTTGCCTGCTACCTTCGTTACGTTGAATGAAGGCAGCGGAATCGTAATGTCGGTTCCTGCTCATGCTCCATTTGACATGCAAGCCCTTTTAGATCTAAAAAAAAGAACAGCAGATTGCACTGACGATTTCAATTTAGACACGCTGCTTCCTATTGTGATAGTAAATTCTAAACTTCAAGAACAACACGAGATATCATCAGATAGTGCTTATAAAGATCATGTTACCATTTATGATACTCATAAAAAAAGTCTTGAAATCAAAGAAACAGTCGTGGATGATTTGAAAAATGAATTGATTCCTTCTATGGTTTTTCTTAAGAAATACGCTATATCCAATCAAAATGATCCTAATTTAGAAAAGGCAACATCTGAACTTTACTCAATGGAATTTTATAGTGGAAAAATGAACCAAAGAACTTTGGAATATTCTGGATTGCTCGTTTCAAAAGCTAAAGACTTGGTTAAGGAACGTTTAAGGTCTTTAAAAGAGTCTGTTCCGTTCTTTGAGATGACAAACAAGCCAGTTTACTGTAGGTGCGGGGCATTATGTTTTGTAAAATTATTGAACAACCAGTGGTTTCTCAACTACGGTAATCCTGAATGGAAAACTTTAGCTCTTGAATGTTTAAATACAATGGAAATAATCCCATCGGAAATAATTAAAGAATTCCACAACGTATTTGATTGGCTTAAAGTGAGAGCTTGTGCAAGGAAAACTGGATTAGGTACACCATTACCATGGGATAAAGATTGGATAGTCGAAAGTCTGTCTGACTCTGTTATTTACATGGTCTACTATATTATTTCCAAATATATTAATGTGAATAATTTGGAAAAATATTCCAATTTTATTAATAATACTTTTTTTGATTATGTTCTTTTGAATATAAAATCCGGTTATTACCTTGCACTTGACGAAAATGATAACCTCTCAGATGATTTAACATCCATCCAGGTTGATTCCAATTTGGATAAATCACTCTTATCTGAGTTTTTACTTCAATCCAGACAAATTCGTGAAGAATTCAAGTATTATTATCCCTTAGATTCAAGACATTCGGGTAGGGATTTGGTACCAAATCATTTATCATTTTTCATATTTAATCACTCAATAATTTTTCCAAAGTCATTATGGCCCAAACAAATAGTAGTCAACGGGTCTGTTTTGATGGACGGAAAGAAAATGTCAAAATCCATGGGTAACATAATCCCTTTAAGAAGTACTATAAAGCAGTTTAACGCAGATTCCATACGGGTTGCAATGTTAGTTTTGGGTGAATTACTGCAGGATGTTGATTTTTCCTTTTCAACATTGAAGGGTATATATTCTAGGCTAAACGGATTTTATGAATTTGGAAAGGACTTGGCTACAAAGCAAAAGAATACTATAAATCCAAAGGTTTTAGAATATGATTTATCTCGTCATTTTGGTGAATTAAATGCTGAGGATAAATGGTTACTAAACCGTGTAAATATAACGGTTAAAGATATTACCAATTCGTTTGATGAAATGCGAATAAGAGATGCCCTAAATACCGTGTTATATTTGATGGATAAAGATTTTGAATGGTATCATAAAAGAAAGGATGCTAAATCTTCTGATCGCATGTATAAAAATGATACTGATCATTTTGTCATTTCTTATTTTTTTAAAGCAAGAATCAAGATGTTGGCGCCATTTTGTCCATTTCTTGCCGAGGAGTTGTGGGAATTATTAGGACCAAAAAAAGGCTCTATTTTTCAGGATAGTTGGCCCATCCTAGAAAGTGAGTTTGTTAATCCAGTTACCGATGAATGTGAACAAGAGATTTCTAATATCCTTGTTGATTTGCATAAAATTTTGAAGGTAACTAAAAATACAGAAATAAAAAGTATTTATATATATTTGTCATCAAATGATAAAAAATTTCTGTATAATAAAGTTCTAAATCTGGTGGCTAACTCAAGAACTAAGAATTTCGGGCTCATTATGAAATCATTGCTGTCGGATTCTTCAATCTCTTTAGAAAATAAAAATTTGGTGAAAAACAATACTGACTTTATAAAGAAAATTAATGAAGATATCCTTTCATTGTCTCCACTAGAACAAGAAAGGAGAACAAACATTGGTTTGTTTGATGAATACACAGCACTTATCGACGGAACCGGATTGATATCTTTGGAATTCGGCATCAAAGATACTGATATCAAAATATACTACGAAGATGACCCCGATATTTATGATCCTAAAAATAAGGCAAGATTCTCCCGACCATTCAAACCGGCGATCTATATTGAATGAACAAGCATAAAAAAATATAGATGGCAACAAGCTTTTTTCAAAAAATCCTAAAAACCGATCTTTGAAAAGCATCGGTATGCATTATTTTCTTTTTTCCTGTAGTATATAATTCTACCTCGTAAACATTCTCTCCCAAGTTGAGGATTTGCAAATGTTCTGGTATCCAAAAATCATGGGTAAATAAATATATATTCTAGCATATAGTTCGTGATTTACTGATGTAGTAACAAATAAAACTCATACAGTAATTGATCCATTTCCTGATTCCTGATATAATAGTAAAAGTTTCTTTTATGTTATAACTAAACAGTTATTCATTTAATCTATTCACATAAAAATCGTTGATATTGGACGGCCAGTCATTGGAAGGCCAGTCAATCATTTATACATACATTCATCGATTCATTGATTCATTATATCTTATAGTTTCGTAATTGTAATAGTATTCTATTTTCAATTTTCACCTCTGCCTGAAGATTAAGATATGACATCTGGAAAAATTATTTAATCTTTCTAACTAAAGATACTACTACCACAATATTAGCTTACATCTTCTATTAATCAATCACTTCAAGAATTTGAAGGTATCGAGAATGGTATCAAATATTTCTTGGGTCTCTTCTGAATCAAAAAGCTCCACTTTATTCTGAAACGCTAAAAGATATCCCTGACTATCATGGGAAACAAGGAAGCGTCTTATTTTAATATCGCCTGATTCAGTGGGATATATTGTAGTTGCCTGAGCGGTCTTATTCCCGTCGATCTCATAAAAGAGAGTTCTCGCTTCCTTGATTAAAGTTTCGATATCACCAAGTGATGACTTGAGTCCCCTTTCTAGACCAAAAATTTTTAACCCAATATTTGCCTCGGTCGACAATTTGATGATGTTAAATTGCAGGTCTTTATTTCTTAAATTCAGGTTGTAATTAGCATCCGCGCTACCTGAAGAATCATTCTGGGACAATAGGGAAGAGTTATAAAAAAATGATATTCCCATGTTTTTATTATAAAATCTTTTGAACAAAATATCATCCATTATTTTTCTAGGTGACAAATCATTAGGGTCCATGGTTTTTAAAATATACTGTCAATTATCAATTGTTAAATCAGATTGGAGTGACTGCTATTAGCTAGTGTTGATTTTTGGTCTTGTTTTTTTGTACCCTATCAAGATAATAATAAGACACAAAGTATAAGAAAAATCCACCGAGAACCACTACAAACCCATAAGTCGAAATTGATTCCCTGTTAAGCAAGCTTCCCAATCCTACAAGAATTGCTCCAAGGATCATCAATGCAATGCCAGCCCTTAATGGGCCGGCCATTTTTCTCTTTTTTTGTTTGGGAGCCCTTTTTGCAACCATTTAATACATTCATTATGATAAATCTTGTTTTTAATCATATCCATTAATGCTGTCAAATAATGAAATCAATTTATTTGTCATAGAAAGTATAGAATAATATTATGAGGATTGCTGTAGTTGGGATTGGAGTTGCTGGTGCATATTTGATGAATCAACTTAGCGATCTGCACGATGTACACGTACAAGGCTTTGAAAGAATGCCTAAAAAGGATCATGATGCCGTCTGCGCCTGGGCCACTTGTGATAATGTAATGAAGGGTTATGCCAAAGCATGTGGTCTTAACTTTGATAATTATGTTTTACATGATGGAAAAAAGATGAGGGTCGATATAGGAGACGGGATAGATTCGGGCAATACGATTGACATTAATTTAAAAGGTATGATAAGCTATGATAAATTAAAACTAATCCAAGATATGATATCTGGGACAGATGTTATATTCGAGAAAGTACCGAATAAGAAAGAACTTGAGCAAGATTTTGACTTAATCATAGACTCCACAGGATTTCATAGACATTATTTACCCAAGTTACAGGATGAATTATGGATCCCTTGCATTCAGTACAAAGTAAAGTACGATCAGATACCTTTTGATGATTTTTATTTAAAGGCTTTTCCATTGTTGTCGGGTTACTTTTGGTACTTCCCATTAGGCAACGGATATGCACATATAGGATCAGGAGATTTCCACAGAAAACAAACTCATATTTTTATGGATTCATTCATGAAAAAATACCCATGTGAAGTAATCAAAAAAGTAGGTAGGCCAGTAAGAATTACTCCTCCTTCGAAATGCCTTCCCTTTGATGACGGGAATAAAACTATTGGTGTCGGCGAATCTATAGGGACCGTATATGCATTGTTAGGCGAGGGCATAATCCCCTCCACTATTTGTGCTCAACTATTTGTCGACAACTTGTACGACAAGGAGAGATACTTTTCTGAAGTCTTGTCGACTTTCAAGATTTATACAAATGTATATAACTTTATAAAAAAGCGGATATCTCAAAATTTTAATATAATCAGAGATCTTGTTGAATTACTTAAAATCTACAAGTATATGAAAAAAAGTGAGGATAGGTTTGGAATGGAAATTAATATGTTAAACCTTTTTAAACTTACAAAAATTTAGAAATATACTTTATTTTTTTAAGCTATAGATTGTAATAATTTCAAAAATTCGTTCAAATATTTTATGATTTTATGACGTGGTGGTGGTGGTGGTGCTGCAAGGAGACTAATGTAACCACCAATATTCCAAACAACGCGATTCCAGTTGAAAGGTGACTTGCTACGATGATAGGATGCAATTTAGTTGCAATAACTGCCCATCCGAGAATTATCTGTGAACTAAGCAGAATAGATGCTACAGAAAGTTTTAGGCTAAAATTCCTGTTTCTAACCTTGGCCAAAGAGTACACAGTAAATGAAAATAGTGACAACGATAGAATCAGTACCAAAAATCGATGATAGTGCTCATAAAAATATTCCTCCGGGGGAAAATTAAAACCGTTAGGACAAAGTGGCCAGGTCTTGCATGAATATCCTTGATGTATGGACGAAAGATATACGCCTAGTATCATAGTAGAAAAAGTTATACACAGAATCATAAAAGTAACTGCAAACAGTAATTTGCTTGGAAAATCCCTATGACCTATGCTCTTCAAACTTAATAGATATTCATTTTTCTGTCGTATTTTTAAATGTTTATAGCTGATATAAAATTATTAAAGAGGTTAAAACCAGAATATGATCTAGAATTATGAAACATGTGAGAATTTCTTACTTTGGGTTTATTGCATCGTTTTTTCTTGCTATTCAGTTTTTGCTATTTTCATTCTTTCAAGCATTTTACCATTCAAGCACATTAGCCCTTGGTAAGGACATTTCTAATAAAAAATTCCAGTACAGTCCTGAAAATATCAATTTAATAGGCACAACAACCCAAAATAACGATATAAAAAAATGATTGTTTCAGATCCCTTTTATCAAATGATACTCTATTCCTAGACTAAATTCTTTTAGTAGAGAATACTAACGTAACGACAAACAGAGAAGTTCAGTTTTTTGTGAAAAGAGGACTTATCAATGCTTCATTAGTAACGTACAATGGGCGTGATTATGTAAAAGTTCCAAACTATAGTGGTTCCAGTTTTGAATCCAATTTTTCTAGAAATAGTGAAGTTGCCGGATCGGGAGAAACCTATGCCAAAGGTTCTGGCACTTTCTTGGCGGAGAACGGTGATACTATTAAATGGGACGCCTTCGATCAAATTATTAAAAGATCAAAAGATGCTTTTTTTATATAGCGATTATATTTTTCTCTTCTACTGATAGCAGAAATAATACTTTATCTTATCTCACAAATCAGGTGGGATTGTATAAATTTTCTATCAACTCTAATATTGCGAATACGGATACTATAATTATAACATCACTACTACTATTATTATTATGATTATTATTATTACTACCACTCCAAATACTACCTATAGAACCATCTGGTTGTGGCCATAAGCTTATTAGTAAAAATACGAAGATAGACTTGAAGGCAAATAAATTATATTTACTGATGAAGGTATAATTAGATGATAGTCAAAAAGAGAAAGAAAAGAGGAAATAAAAAGTCTAAAGAATTAAAGAAACCCTGCGGCCCAAATTTGACATCATTAAAGTCGTTACAATTAAATCATAAATTAAATAAAGAAGGAGAAAATGTTCAGTTAACCATAATCAAAAAGGAAGATAAATCCAAAAAATGCCTAAATTTAGTTGTATACATAAATGAATTTGATAGAATAGACGAAGAAGGCAAACAAAAATGCAGGAATAACGATTGTGAAAACCTGATTTGTAAACCGTTTAGGAAATATTGTTCAAGAAAGTGCAGCAAGGAATTTACCAAATGGTATAATAAGAATTTTTATTGGCGTAATATTCGAAATAGCGTTTTAAAAAGAGATAATTACACCTGCCAGATCTGTGGATTAAAACTAAACAAAAAGAAGAGACTTAACAAAAAAATTGAGAATTGGCTTGAATGCGACCACATTATACCCAAATCTTACTATACTTTTTTGGGTTATAATTTTGATACATTAGAAAATAAAATCAGGACTGTACTGGAATTTTTCCATAATGAAAATAATTTGAGGACTTTGTGTTATAAATGTCACAAACAGGTAACAGTAAGTAACCTTAAGACAAAGCCGTTACTAATAGATATAGATGATAACATATGATAGATCATAAGTAGCCTAATAGTTTCTCCTAAAAGGTGAGATTACGATTTATGTAACTAGATAAAAGAACCACATTTAGAGTATCACTAATTAGTTACATTACCTTAACTAGGATGGAGTAGGTGATAGAATGAATTGTTTGCTTTCGTTCATCGTTGAGATCTATATAAACTATATTTAATATATATTATCTAAATTTTATATTAGAATTTATATTAATAATTATATAAAGAAATTTATAGCATAAATCGCTAATAGGTTTAACACAATTGAACAATATCTTGGCAGACCAAACTCTTGGGTTAAAAAAGAGAATTCAAGATGACCTTCGCCGTCTGGATGAAATCTATAGAGTTGGTGTTGAAATTGAAATTTGTTTGCTTGATGACAAATCACTGCCCGTAAATGCATCCCCACTGATTAAGGAATTAAACTCAAAGTATGATGTTGATGCTGAATATGGAAAGTGTCAGTTCGAAGTTAAAACCGCTCCAATTTCAATGCATCGTTTGTCAATCATAAATGTTTTTTTTGAAGAATTCATAGACTACCTTAGTACCGCAATTAACAAAGTCTATAAAAATAAGAATGTAATCCCAGTATTTCTTGGAGGAAACCCATCTCCAGACATATTTAAAAAAAAGTTGATAACAAGAAAAGAGCGCTATTTGAACATCTATGAATGGCAAAAGAATATTCCAAATATAGAAATTGATGGCCAAGAATTTAGGGCCCGCAACATTGCTACAGCAATACAGGGATTTCATCTTCACTTACAAGGGTTGAATCCTATCTATACTACCCACATGTTCAATTATATTTTAAATTTATTGCCTTCAGCAATATTACTAGGCTCAAATAGTAGGTTATTTGCAGGAAGACTATTTTCACTTTATGAGCCACGCATTTATTTGTATGATTATTCAGAACAGCAAAATTCTGGATTTCCAGCCATACCAAAATACCTTGATAGAATTGAAGATTATATAGATTATATCGCCTCACGACCAGGTCCTGATGCTACAAATGATTATTTTGGTCTAGAAAAAGATAGACATGATGATCTTAGGATACGGTTGAATTCTCCTTATTATAGAGTTGAAACTAGGATAATGTCAGTTCAGCCGACCCCTAAAGAAATTGTGGCAATGATTGAGTTTTTTATTGGATTCCTGTATCGTTCAATATTGGAGGGAAAGCCATTACGACCACTATCCTCTATACGAGAAGAAAGGTTAGCAGTGATCCGTACAGGGTACAATTCTAAAACCCATTTCAATGTTTCAGAAACTGCCAAAACCCAATTACATGTAGCAAAAAAAGGATTAAAAGATTTGGGACTGGGACCAGAATTTATTGGAATACTTGAAAATCGACTAGAAAATAAGACTTCTCCTGGTGAATACGTTTCCAGATTATGGGAGTCTAAATACAATGGAAATGTTTATCAAACAGTTTCAGAAATAATCCAACATGTCTGGGACAAAACAAAGAGTAATTCTCCACTCCTATAGAACTTTTTAATAACATTTGTTATAGCTGTATTTTCTATATTTTATTTTAGTTAAATTTTAATCTAATTGATTTAACAAAATTTTAATAGATAATGTTGTGTGATAAATTAGTCGACTGGATATGGTATCAAGGAAGATTTCTTTATTATTGTGTTTTATTGGGGGGGCAGGTGAATTAATTGGATAATATGTTACTTCCGGCTTCTTTGACTGAAGATCAAATGAACGATCTAATATCCGATTTACAAGTTTTAATAAGACAACCAAGCATTTCTGCAACTAATCAGGGTTTGGAGGAATGTGCAATCCTCTTGTCAAATTTAATGAAAAATGCTGGAATCTATTCAGAACTTTTATTCTTAGACCTAGAAGAACAAGTTGAAAACAGAACTATCGGCCCTATCGCTCCAGTTGTTTTTGGTGAGGTTAGGTCTAAATCCAATCCCAACGGAAAAACTTTATTGTTTTACAATCATTATGATGTACAGCCAGTGGATCCAGTCGAAAGGTGGAATGAAGATCCTTTTAGTGGGAAAGTAATTGGCAATCTAATATATGGTCGAGGGTCATCCGATGATAAAGGTGAACTCATCACCAGAATAAAGGCCGTAGAATATTTTTTGCGTGAGACAGGGGATGTTCCTTGTAATATAAAATTTATAGTAGAAGGAGAGGAGGAAATTGGAAGCCCCAACTTGATAAAATATGTGCAAAAGTACAAGGAAAAATTCAAGTCTGATTTGGTAATATGGGAAAGCGGGTATGTTGATAACGATAATAGAGCAATAATTTCATTAGGTCAAAAGGGAATTCTAAATGTAGAAATTACGGTACATGGACCTAACAGAGATGTTCATTCAAGTTTGGCAGTAGCAATAGCCAGTCCTGCTTGGAGATTAGTATACCTATTGTCTTTGTTGTATAACACCAATGACGGGAAAATCCTAATTAAAGGATGGTATGACGAAGTTATGCCTCTAAGTGAAAAAGAATTGCAATTAATAGCGGATGAACCTTTTAACGAGGAAGCGTTCAAAAAGGAATATGGTATATCAAGCTTCATTAACAGACAATCAGCTTACGAGATAAAGAAAGCCTTAGCAACCGAACCTTCATGTAATATTTCCGGGCTGGTTGCAGGATATACCAATAAAGGAGTAAAAACAATACTTCCATCAACCGCAACCGTCAAGATAGATTTTAGGCTAGTGCCAAATATGGACCCCTACAAGCAGTTCGATAAGTTAGTAAAGTATTTGAGATCAAAAGGCTATTCAGAGAACGAAGTAACTATAAACTACCTAAGTGGTGAGCCATCTTTTAGAACACCCTTGAATAACAGGTATGTAAAAATAATTGTAGATTCTGCGTCAAAGATATTTAATGGTATAGTTTTGAATGTTTCCTCTTCAGGTACTGGTCCTATGTATGTTTTTAAAGACATCTTAGATGTAGATTCCATATGCGTTGGTAGTACAATTTTGCCAAATAAAATGCATTCACCAAATGAATTTACTAACCTTGATCTATTAAAAAAAGGTACAAGATGCTTTATTGAAATCATTAATAATTTTTCTCGAAATTAAGATTAAGATACAGGATAAAAATTCTTATAAAAAAAGAGTAGATGTCGAAAATAAAATCTCTCTTTTCCTCCACCACGTCTACCATCTCTCTTTTTATATCTTATTCTCTTTACTTTCCTCTTGTCCTTCGGTCAAGGTGGATTCAAAAGTAGCCTTTAATTTGGATTTTTATGATAGGAGAATGTTTATATATATCGAAGAATAAATAAAAAACTTAAGAATTGGGTTTATAAGGTTCTAATTTCCTAGTAATTTTATTTATCACATATTTTTCCGGATCATAATTATATTTTTTTCCTAATTCCTCTAGGTAGTTCTGAACATCATGCCATGCTTGGCGTCTTTTGTTGATAAAGTCTGATTTAGATGTTCCTTCACCAGTATCACCTAATTTGGTTAGATCATCTAATGAGGTTAAATCCAAAGCAATTTGATATAACTTTGAAATTTTTTCAATTTCAGATTCCGAAAGTATTATATTATTTTTGTTTGGTCCATTGTTGTCTGGATTAGACATTAATATCTTTTATCTATGTCATATCATTCTAATAATATAATGCCTATGGTTTGAGAGAAAAACTTGACAATTATCTGCGAGAAAAACTTGACAATTATCTGCGAGGTTTTGAACAAAAAGTGCAGGCAAACATCTAAGATAGGAATTTTATAAAAAATCTAAAACCAAACGTCGTGTCGCAAAATAAAAAGCATAAACAAAAATTTTAATAAAAAAAAGTCAATTGTAAAAAATCAGGGGATTTATCGTACTACCAACCTGAACCTTGACCACTACCGCCAGTACTACTACCACTATGCATTCCTTTCATTCCCATACCATAGTCGCCATATCCTTGACCACTACCGCCAGTACCACTACCACTATGCATTCCTTTCATTCCCATACCATAGTCGCCATATCCTTGACCACTACCGCCAGTACTACTACCACTATGCATTCCTTTCATTCCCATATCTCCATGACCTTGAGAATGCATCATCATCATCCATTCCATCATTGGAACCGGCTTTGTTTGCAATACTTGACCATTTCCTGGGTCAACCAATACTTTGGAAAATTCCATGTCAGGTGAGCCAAGAAGTATCTCAAAGACAAGGAATCCGTCTTTCTCTGCACCATTTGCGGACATTGCAAAGGATCCATTACCTACTGATTGTTCTGCAGTAGAAATAGCATCTGTCAGTGTCACATTAAATTTATCTCCAATAGCTTCGTACATAGTTTCCATCATGTTTAATGTGCCGTTAATTTTTTCATATTTTTTATGTTCTTTTCCCATCATTGATTTATCATAGTTATCTTTCATCATCATCATGTTGTCTCCACCGGTCATATTGGTCGTGTTTATACCAGACGTTGCATTTGTCTGGGCCTGAGCGGCGTTTGAATTCATTAGTGGCAAAAGTCCAATCGTGGCTGTTAATATTCCTGCCAAAAACAGAAAATTCAATGAATTAATTGTATTCATTGTGTTATTATGGATTTTAAAATATAAAAGTATATACTATATTATTACAATAGAAAATTATTCTATTTTATTAGCATAGGCAGGACTATTCTTGTACATCCCTAGTGCGACGTTTTATGTAATCTTGCATGGTCTTTTCAAAAATTTTAGGTTAGAGGATTACACGAGCATAAGGAATCTTGATCAGAGAAGGGTTGGATTCATTGATTGTATTAATTCCTCTTTTTTGCAATTTGTATATAGGGATTTGTTTTATGGTTGGTAAATCCGAGTGGTCACCAATTTTTATATTTATGCCTTGAATTAATTATGCTACTAAAAGCAATAATAGTATATTTTCTAATAATGATCCACCGGAGAAATATTTCAAATCGAACTTTTCTACGACGCATCTTAGAGTTTCGGCATTCTCAAAAAATGTCGGATGTTATAGCATGAGCGATCGATTACACTGGAATAAAGGTTGCTTGTACTAGTATAATCTAAATAAAAAGCTGACAAGTTAATGTTTCTTTTTTATTTTTGAAATCTCTAAAAATAAATAAACTACCGCAATTATTTCAAACCTACCTACAATCATATTTATAATAAGCAATGTTTTTGAAATTAGATCTGCGTTGATGTTTGTTATTCCCGCGGATAGACCTGACGTAGTTAATGCTGAAACCGATTCAAACAGCGAATCTAAAAAGTTCTTTTCTGTAAGGATTGATAAAAGTGAACCAGTAAAAAAAGACATAAAGATAAATAGGAAAATAACAATGATAGCTTCATTAAATGTCTTTTCTTCCTTATGTATATCAGACTTTTTTTCCCAACCATGATATTGGTGATCGTATCTTGAAGACACTGAAGAAATAGATCTGGTTGTAACATCTGCCGAAAATTTCCTTTTAGTCATCTTTTGAACTATTTGTAATATTCTTCCAACCTTAATTCCACCTGCAGTCGAGAACGCTGTTCCTCCAATTAGCATCAAAACTATTAACAAAATTTTACCGTCATCCGATAAAAGCGTAATGTCTATAAATTGAAAGCCCGTAGTTGTTGCAGCACTCACAGTATGAAATATCCCTACCATCACGTTCGCAGTGGGATCAGATAAATAAACAAGGTAAGTAAAAATGGGAATTGCAGCTAGTATGATTCCAAAATACAAAATAACTTCGGGACGCATTTTTGTAGTGTGCATTTCTTTACTAAATACAGCATAATGAAAAGCAAAAGGTAGTGCAGAGATTATCATTCCAGCCATTATTACAAACAGTTCTAGAAAGTTTTCAGACGCCAAAGTTGTAGATGAAGGAACGAAGCCGCCGCCAGTAACAGAACTAAATATTAAGGAAATAGTATAAATGATATCATAGTTTCCTGAAATATATAATAAAATAGATAATGCTAAAGTGTATATACTAAAAATTACGGCTATAGTAAGAATCAATTGTTTTAACTTTAGTGTCCCCCCTCCTAACATTCCTTTCATATGCGCCAACTTTCGTTCTGGATAGAAGAACGTGATGACTAAATATACGAAACTTAACCCACCTATCCACTGAGTAAACGATCTATAAAAATCAAAACTCTTTGGGAGATCTTCAGGATAAACTAACATCGATAATCCAGTTGTTGTAAAACCTGATGCGCTCTCAAAGAAACTGTTCACTATCAAGGTTAACGGATCTATTCCTTCGCCAAACGGATTTACATACATGTATGGTATGCTTCCAAAAAAACTCAGTAAGACAAAACTAAAGACCATGAGAATAGAAGCCTGTCTGAGATTCATGGGAGTCTTTTCTCCATAGGCATTCAAGACGAATCCGGTTACTGACATACTTGTAATCCCAAGAAAAATTCCCGTTGCAGATACAACTTCACCCAACGCGGTGGCCAAGATGGCTGGGGCAATGAAAAGCAAGCCTGAAAATTGAAGAATAAAACCTAGGTTTCCCCATATTGGCTTGTATCTTTCCCTGATCACTACTCTATAACTTCTAAATTGCCTCTCTAACACTGAAGTTCTGATAGCATTAGCCAAACCTTCTTGGGTTACAATTCCCAAGATGTGGACATTATCGGTTACAGGAATTCTTTTGATCAGATTGAGTCTCATAAGTTCCAAGGCCTGTCTTACATTTGCTTTTGCTGAGATAGTAATAATGGGAGATGACATTATTGTTTTTACGGATACTTCGTCGGAATCCTCACCTCTCATAACAATCTTGTCTAAGATATCACTATCTGTTATAATCCCTACATATTCTGATTTTTTGTTGTTTACAATTATAGTTTCGGCTTTTTTGTCATGCATGACTTTTACAGCGTTTGCTGCATCAATTTCCTCATCTACTAATATGAAGTTGTGATGAGCATAAGTTAATACCGGGCGATTGAGAGGATCTGTATCCATTATTTCTTCAGAAGTTAGTTAAGATGATATGGCAAATCATTTTAAACTTTACTATGCTTGGAAGTTTAAAAACCATATAAAACATTAGAACCGAATAATGATTTTATTCAATTTTAATGATTCTTTTTATTTCTCTTTTGAATCTTTGAAAACGAGACAATTAGAGTATTCGCTCATGAAAGAATAGCAAAAGGCTTAGACTACTGATTTGCTCGCAGGCTGGCTATCAAAGACATGAGAGGGAAAAAATGTGATTTCTTTGCCGCAGGCATAAGATGGGTTATTAAGATAAAGCCAAGGACTTTATCAGTAACAATGATTCATACCCATTTGACTATAGAGATACATTTAACAAATAAATTGATTTTTTTTATGGAATTGTTAATGTCACAGTTTCTGGCGTATTGGCTGCGCTGTTAACTCCAAATACTCTTTTTATTTCGTCATCACCATAAATCACTTCTGCATTAAAGCCTTTTCCGACCGGAGCTTCAGCGGAATTGAATTCAAATGTATAAGTGGTTGTTTGTAGTGCAGGAAATATCAAACTACCCTGAGTTTGGGGATTACGGGAACCGTCAATAGCAACATGAAGTGCCCCGTGCTCGTCTAAACTGCCAGTATTTTGGACTTGCACTATTACCTTAAACTGGCCGCCTTGACTACTTTGGGCATTTACATCTTTTAAACCCCAGAAAATGACAAGTGACCCGATTAGGATTAGAAGAGTACAGGTGCATAACAAATTAATTCTTTTACTTTTGTTTGTGTTTCTAATTGAAGGAGATTGCTTTAGAGCCATTCCATCGAAAAATAGCTTCATTACTATATCAAAGGGAAATTATGTATTAAATTTTTTTTATGATTATGCTAGTATAAAATTCTGAAATACTATTGAATAAGTTATTCTGAGGCTTTAATTGGACAGAAGATTTTAAATCTTTTTATTAGTATCGTTTGATTGACTCTTGAATCCAAAGCGATATACTTGAGAACCTGATAGAGCCGAGATAGTCTATTGTCTTGCTGATAGTCGTTGTTGGTATCTTCTTAACTTGTTCTTCAAACGCATTTTTGGTTTTCTATAATTTTATTTCTTGTTATCATTTTTAAGTCTTTATAAAATTTGAAATTAGGTTTAATAGCCTATTTCTTTTCTTTTCTTACATTTATCAGATTATGCTTTTCAAGGAACTGGCTAATGCTTTCATTCTCCTCATCATTTGATTGCATCTCATCCTTATTTAGATCTTCAAGTGTCTTAATCATTTTTTTTAAATCATCGATTTTAATCACCACTCCATAGTAGTCCCTAACTCTCTCTATAGTGGTTTCATAGTGTTTTTGCGACCCAGAAGCTGTCGCATCGGACACTAGGATAACGTCATAGCCTAAATTGAAAGCGTCTCTTAAGGATGTCTCAACACAAATTGAGGTGTCTATTCCACAGAAAATCAAAGTATTTACATGTATGCTTTGCAACCAAACTCTTAATTCTGTATCTTGAAATGCTGAATCTCGTCGCTTGAGGATAATATGATCTTCTGGAGTAGGTTTTATTTCATCAATTATATGTGCATCCCAAGTATCCCTCATACAGATCGGTACCTTTTTATTTTGAAGTCTTTCTTCCCGTGCTCTGGGTAGGATATTGTGAATGTGAAGTAATAAATCGATACCACTTGGTTCCCTAATTGCCTCGGTATAAAATATTGGAATTTTTTCATTTCTACAAAAACTAATCAGTCTTTTAATGTTTGGGATAACTTGTTGGTAATTTTCGATATTCATACCAAGTTTATCATAGGACCCGCCCTTACTAACAAATCCGTTCTGCATGTCAACTATTACCAAACCTAAGCTGATGAGGTTACTACCGAATTGTATTTGTAGCATTAGACATAGACTATTTTACCTTATTAAAATTGTTTTTTTGATTTTCTCTTTATTCAATTTACTTCCTAAGCATCTGTTAGTCATCATCATCATAATTATGATGCATCTATAGTTCAAGCTAAAATATTATACACATAGTCAGTATTAGTCACCATCTTATCCCACAAAATAATTTGAGCAGCTGCACTGCAAGAAGGTAACTAACATGGAAATAGAGCTAGTCTAGTCATAAACTAATTTGAATTTGTAAACCTAGGTTACTTATCCAAATCTAAAAGGCATAATAATCCTATATTCTTAAAGTACTATCACAATGGGTTTGGATATTTATTTTATTGCGGTGACAGAACACATTGACATCTTAGCAATAGATGTAACTATGTTACCAATAAAGATGTTTTTAAGTAATCTAGCTGTCGCATCACTCACAATATGGTTTACTCCCTCTCTTTTGGTATATACAGTTCTGCCCAAATCCGGGCTTAAACTTGTATCATAAAACTTTGTTTTCAATTTCAGGCCTTTGTCTTTTGCAATTCTAGATAAATCTGCTAATAATTTCTTTATTTACCAAATTTCTTCTTCAATAGATATAGTATTGTAATCCTCTTCCTTCTCCTCCTTCTCCTCCTTTTCAAGTAGTTTTAAAAATCTAGAATATTAAATGCCTTAAATGCTATAATTTGAGAATTATACTTTAGCACCAAATCCTTCGAATCCAAATGCCTTAATAGAAGTTTCAAAGTCGTTGATTTCAACCTAATATTTAAGAAATTTTATTTTTTTTCATTATTTCTCTCATACAAATTTTTTTTATAAAGTTTGAATAGCATTAGTGAGTAAACAGTCCAACCACAGATGAGACAATTTTGGCAATTTGTTATTGCTAATCAACCTATACCTGAGTTCAACCGATAAATGACAATTCAGGACAGTTATGCTTAAATAAATATGGGTCTGATATCAAATATTCTTACCTATTCTCTAAAAACTTAATTATGCATTAGACTATGTATTTTCTTAATGCACTTTTTATCTATTTCAACGGGAATAAAATACTGCATAATTTGCTTCATATCATTAACTATATTATTAATGCTAACATCGTATAGTCTACAATTTTCAACTGTAGTGGCATCTACTAGCGAAAACGACTCCACTACTTTGTCTGTTGTCAACGCCACAAACTCCACAGACACCACAAACTCTTCTCTTTTACCCTCCTCAGTACTTTCTAATGCGTCAACCGTTAACCTCGAACTGCCTAATTCCACTTTAGGTTTAATTAATACAACCTCGCTAAGTGAGCAATTTGCTAATATGGATAACTTGACAAATGCAAACGAAACTGGAGGTACAATTCTAAACGACACCCAGTTGACTGGGACAGAGAATATAACCCTAGTAGCCAATTTTTCTTCCAAACCCGTAGGACTTGACACCGATTATCAGATCACAGGCAAACCATTGGTTCTGATAAATGACGTCCCTTTGACATATGAGTATTTAAATGATACTAGCGATGAAATCACCATAACCGATATTCTAATCTCTATGAGAGCTACAGTCAAATTAGACAATTCGACAACTAGTGCACTTCCTGTATACTTGAAGGTATTTTCAAATCCGGTAAATACAACTCAGAACGTCGATGGGTCTCAAACTATAATCAATAGCCCCAATTTAGTAGAAAATATCGAAATTGGTGGTGTTATATTTTCAGACGCATCAACTAATGTAAAATTATATCCAAACGGTACGGGATCACTTAGAGTAAATAACTAGAGTAAAATCTTGTAACTAATGGGAATACTAGAATTCAACTCAATTCATCTTTTTTTTTAATAATCATTTTGCTAACCTAGACTATTATATCACAAATTTTACTTTTTAAAGGTTCGTTGTGAACTTGACATATTTTTGAAATCATTATATCAATAAATAATCCAAATTATACTTCTCAGAATCAATCATAATAAAAAAAGGATTAACAAGTTTAGTCTTCAAACAGTTGTATTTATCCTAATTTCATTTCTACCTGCGTCTATTTCATTCTTAAGGATAATGGAAAGGTAGATTTCGTATGCTAACGGTGCTACTGCATATAGGGTATGTATATAATTTATATTTAATCTAGTAACAAGTATAATCTGAATTTTTGTATAATGGCCAAAACCATAAATCATTAAGAAACTAGTTTTGTGAACAGAAAAGGTGGAATATTATGTTAGAATAAAATTTTAAAACACTTTTGTATTGAAGAATCATATTTAGTAAGATTATTTCAGAATCTGATTAAACAATCCAATTATATAATACGCTACAATATCTTGCATGAATAAGAAAATTCAAATATCAATCTTGTCAATCTTTGTTGCAGCGGCATTGGTAGGTTCAGTACTAACCATTGGTGAGAACATGGCATTCGCAGGCGGAGACAACCACCATGGCGATAAAAAGAAAAAGAAATCAAATGAAGCAGTACAAGGAATCGGTCAAAGTACAGAAACACTCCAATCATCAGAATGTGGTTCTGGTAACGATACAAAAGCATCATGTAATAACTTAGCCTTCTCACTTAACTTGAATGACGGCAACAACGCATTAGCTCAAGAGTAATCTCTTTCTTTTTTACTATTTCATTTTTTTTCTTAACGTTTATACTTACGACGAAAATTTGTCAGAATTATCATATTGTTTCTGTTAAAGAATTACTTGGTTTGAAATTTAATCTTTCGTATAAAAAAAAACTAAAATTATATGTTAAACTAGTTCTATAAAAGCAATAATATATAGTTAGCTAACCTCGAATACTCTTATCCGTTAATCTTTTTGAAAAGAACCTTTTCAGTTTTTTCTCAAGTGTATCCTAATTAATTCTTCCAGATCTTCAACAGCTAAAGGTTTATGAATAATTCCCTTAGCTCCTGCTCCTAATAATCTATCTATCTCTTTTTGATCTACTAACGAAGCAGTAAAAATGACAATATTTTTTTCTGATACTGTTCCCTCCTCCTTTAATATATCAAAAATTTGAATACCACTAAAATCCGGTATTGCCAAATCAAGCAACACCAAATCAAAATTTTCTTTCCTTAAAGTCTCCAGTCCTTTTTTTCCGCTGTTTTCTGAAATACAGGTAATACCATTTAGCTCTAAAAAAAAAGTAACTACATCAATATTTTCCTGGTTATCATCTATTACAAGGACCTTCAATAACCATGACGAGTACAGCTTATTATATTAAGTTTATTCTGGTTATTTGGATAAATTGATGGTTCGTTCAATGCCTAAAAGCTGAATAAAAAATGAGTATTTTGATCCAACGCTTCAGAGCAAAAAGGTGTATAAAAATCAGTTAAAAACTAAATAGGAAGTGTAAATCTAAAGGATGCACCCTCTTTATAATTTCTGTCTATCCAGATGGTACCTTCATGCGATTCAATAATACCTTTGCAAATAACTAGACCCAATCCAGTTCCTCCATGTTTTCGTGTTAAAGAAGTATCTATTTGATAAAATTTCCTAAACATACTATCTATTTTGTCAGGTGGGATGCCTGGACCGTTATCCTCAACAGTAATAAGAATTTTATTGCTCTTATTTGCAGTCTTTTGATCAGTATCCTGTGAATCATTGTAATATTCCACACTTACATTAATCTTGCCGTTATCAGCAGGTACAAAGTCAATCGAATTTTTAATTAAATTTCCCAATACTTGATTAATCCTTTGTGGATCGCATTGAATTTTTAAATCCTCACTCACTTTCAATTCAGCGTTTAGTTGAATTTTTTTTTCACTGTCTTGAGTTTTAATTATTTGTTCAAATTCAGAAATTGCATTATCAAGAAGCGTTTTGACAGTAATTTCCTGTAAAGAAAGTCTTAGCCTATTCATCTCTAGTCTGTATACATCCAGCACGTCTCCAACTAGTCTTTCCATTGTTGTTACGTTTCTTAAAATTGAGTCTAATGCTTTTTTCTGTTTTCGGTTTATTTCACCCATATATTTTGGTTTTAGTAACATACCTGCATAAGCTTTAATTGGCATTAACGGGGTTCTTAGCTCGTGACTGACCATTGATATGAATTCTTCCTTGGCTTTTTCAGACGCTACTAATTTTTCATTAACAATCCCTAGTCTATGATTTGCCTCATCTAGCTCTATTGTCCTTTTTTTTACTTCATTGCCTAAATCTTTGTTCCAACTTCTTAATAAAATAAATACTATTATAACTCCTGCAGACATTGTGAAAAACAATACTGCACTTTGAATCCTCTCATTATGGAGGATTTCATTCATACTTTGATATATCGAATTAGTGGGGGTAACAACAGCCAACCCATAAGCCATGTTTCCATCAACAAATATTGGAAATGCTGTATTATATCGTTCGCCTGACTCAGTAGTGTAAAGGCCCTGATCCTCGTTACCATTTAACAAGCTATTTATGATCCTATTAAAAACGCCACCTTTGTCAATAACTTCTTGTATTTCGGGACTCATGAAATTTTTACCAATAAATTCACTGCGTGGACTTATCATAATAGTCCCATTTTTATCATATCCGACAAGAAATTGGGTCTCAATATTAAATATATTTCCGTATCTGTCAAACATTTCAGAAACAGGCATTGATACTGCTACTAATCCAAGATAATTGCTTGATTTGTTTGTCTCCTCACTGTCAAAACCACTATGATTAGCTCCATCTAGTCCGAAAGTTTTCAGGATAGGATAAGTTAAGGTTATTCTGTTTTTACTGTCTGCTCCCGTAAACAATTCTGAATAAACTGGTTTCATACTCTCCTTAGTTTGATTCACATAATCTCTAAAAGATAGATCTAGCCCCAAAAATTTGTCTTCACCCGGGAGGGTAAAACTATTTGTTACTATTCCAGAGTTGTTTACAATATATAGTCTGTCTGCTTTTTGTTTAACGATGTCGTAGGTGTGGTTTATTTCGCGGTTAAGAAAATCTAGCATGTGGTTTAAAGTACTATTGCTTATGTTATTATATTGAGGAGCAGATGATATAACATATTTTTCAGATTCGAGGTGGGCAACATTTTCAATCATATTCATCATTGTACCCAAGTCTGTACCAATACTATTAGCAATGGATTTTCCAGATTGATTTTGGAGGGCAATGTGCTGATTAAGTAAGCTATCCAAGGATGCCTTTTCATTTACTTGTTGCAAGTAAAAGTAGACAAGATTAGCTATGGCAACCATCGAAACAATAATAATTAAACTTATCACATGATTTTTTAGCAAATACTTTAATTCCTTATTTATATTATATAAAAAAATTTCTATTGGATTTACCTTTGCCCTCTGATATATCGTCCTGTTCTGAACCTCGAGTATCCATAAAGTTGCAGGTATCTGACGCTTTTGTTTTTTTTATTTTCTAAAGATATACATATAATTTTACCTTACAGTTAATGTTAATTATTGAGTCTCAGATACCATTTGGATAGTTATTCTTCCCACAAGTCCACGTACAAATTTAATTTGAGATGTTCATCGAATGTTGTAAACCACTAGAAAAATACTAATTCCAACTTTATTTTAATTTTGTAATTGTACAGTCAAAATATTTATAATATCTACATGGACGTTGATAAACTGTTACAAATAATGTTTATCAAAGTTTCTGATCAGTATACAATAATAACTTTACATTTTAAAGCGTAAAACAACTTTGCGACATAATAGAGTATCAAAAATCGTACATTAAAATTTTAAAACACTTTTGTATTGAAGAATCATATTTAGTAAGATTATTTCAGAATCTGATTAAACAATCCAATTATATAATACGCTACAATATCTTGCATGAATAAGAAAATTCAAATATCAATCTTGTCAATCTTTGTTGCAGCAGCCTTAATTGGCTCCGTAGCAGCAGTTGGTAACAATATGGCATTCGCAGGTGGAAATGACCACGATGATGATGATAAGAAGAAAGATAAAAAATCACATCATGACGGAAAAAAGAGAACCAGCAATGAAGCAGTACAAGGAATCGGTCAAAGTACAGAAACATTCCAATCATCAGAATGTGGTTCTGGTAACGATACAAAAGCATCATGCAATAATTTAGCCTTCTCACTTAACTTAAATGACGGCAACAACGCATTAGGTCAACAATAAGACCTTTTTTTTATTAACCAAATAAATTTTATCTTAAAATCTTAACTATATCCTTTGCATGTCTTTTGTTTAATTATTATAAATAGTTTGTAAGACTTTGCGAGGTCAACATGGAAATGAAACCAAGTAAATATGTTTTTCTTGTTTTAGATATTGATATTGTTTACTCGGTATTAGAAAAAAAATTAGTCAAATTAACCTATAAAAATATTGACTAAAGTATATTACCTCTTTTGAGGTTAATGTATTATAAGACTTAGCAAACTGAACCTATTTGACAGACATTTTTATCTAATTTGTTATTTTTTGGAATAAAATACTTGTGGATTTCAAATCTTTTGCTTTATGTGAAATTTATTTATTAAAAAATTAAAATCAAATCTTTCAAAAAACAGGGTACTCTAGCATGACGACCAAAGTTATTCATAGAGGAGCAGGTTCATAATTTCTGTTCGTTAGTTGCCAAATAAATTCCTCATATTATCTTCAAAGCCGGGAAATCCATCTGAAAACAGGCCAGTATTACTACTGTTTGTATTATTAGAAGACCTAGGTGAAGCAGGTGGTGGTGGTGTGTTATCTTCGTCATTTGATGCTGGAGGTGTGTTATCTTCTCCTGAATTGCTAGTGTCAGGTTCATCTTCAGATTCAGGCTCAGCAGGTGGCTCCACTGCGTTTACTGTTATTGTTACAGTGGCTGTATTGCTATCCACTGTTCCGTCATTGGCATTGAAGGTGAAACTGTCCTGTCCTGTAAATCCAGCATCAGATGTATAGACCAAACTACCTGTTTCTTCGTTAAGGTCTGTGATGGTGCCTGATTGTGGCTCTGAAACTATAGCATATGTCAAAGCATTACCTTGCGGGTCTGTAGCCTTGAGAGTTATTTCTGTTGGATCAGCGGTATTTGCAGTTACACTCTGTTTTTCAGCTACCGGTGGTTGATTGACTTGGTTTACTGTTATTGTTACAGTGGCTGTATTGCTATCCACTGTTCCGTCATTGGCATTGAAGGTGAAACTGTCCTGTCCTGTAAATCCAGCATCAGATGTATAGACCAAACTACCTGTTTCTTCGTTAAGGTCTGTGATGGTGCCTGATTGTGGCTCTGAAACTATAGCATATGTCAAAGCATTACCTTGCGGGTCTGTAGCCTTGAGAGTTATTTCTGTTGGATCAGCGGTATTTGCAGTTACACTCTGTTTTTCAGCTACCGGTGGTTGATTGACTTGGTTTACTGTTATTGTTACAGTGGCTGTATTGCTATCCACTGTTCCGTCATTGGCATTGAAGGTGAAACTGTCCTGTCCTGTAAATCCAGCATCAGATGTATAGACCAAACTACCTGTTTCTTCGTTAAGGTCTGTGATGGTGCCTGATTGTGGCTCTGAAACTATAGCATATGTCAAAGCATTACCTTGCGGGTCTGTAGCCTTGAGAGTTATTTCTGTTGGATCAGCGGTATTTGCAGTTACACTCTGTTTTTCAGCTACCGGTGGTTGATTGACTTGGTTTACTGTTATTGTTACAGTGGCTGTATTGCTATCCACTGTTCCGTCATTGGCATTGAAGGTGAAACTGTCCTGTCCTGTAAATCCAGCATCAGATGTATAGACCAAACTACCTGTTTCTTCGTTAAGGTCTGTGATGGTGCCTGATTGTGGCTCTGAAACTATAGCATATGTCAAAGCATTACCTTGCGGGTCTGTAGCCTTGAGAGTTATTTCTGTTGGATCAGCGGTATTTGCAGTTACACTCTGTTTTTCAGCTACCGGTGGTTGATTGACTTGGTTTACTGTTATTGTTACAGTGGCTGTATTGCTATCCACTGTTCCGTCATTGGCATTGAAGGTGAAACTGTCCTGTCCTGTAAATCCAGCATCAGATGTATAGACCAAACTACCTGTTTCTTCGTTAAGGTCTGTGATGGTGCCTGATTGTGGCTCTGAAACTATAGCATATGTCAAAGCATTACCTTGCGGGTCTGTAGCCTTGAGAGTTATTTCTGTTGGATCAGCGGTATTTGCAGTTACACTCTGTTTTTCAGCTACCGGTGGTTGATTGAACGGTAACAAATTCTGAATTGTAACTTTGATACTTTTTTCAGATGATAAGCCATTTTTATCAGTCACCTTAACCTTGAAAACTATGACTTGATTTGAAGTTCCTTCAAGAAGTGGAGCATTGAAAGAAGCCTTGGATTTGAAAATGTCAAACAAATCTACTCTTAACCCTGCAATCTGACTCCATTCATACGTTAGACTATTGCCGTCTTTTGAATCAAAGCTACCCGATGCGTCTAAGATAACACCGTTAAGTCCTTCATCGATTGTTATTTCATTCTCTAAACTTATTACTGGAGGGTTACAACCTGTTCTGTCCCTAATCGCTGTAAATGAGTTATCCACAAAATTAGTAACGTCTTGATCAAACAGATCTAAAACAGAAGCCTTTGAAAAACTGTAACTAAATGAATCCAAATATTCGCAAATGAGATGATCGTAGCTTCCGTCATCTTGGATATTGCCTATTGCATTGTTTAGTGAATCTGATAATTCTTCTTGAAGATTTGGAGGCATAATGATTGTCGAAACAAAATCACGTAGGTTTATTATAGAATTTTCAAGGGGTATGATTGTCCATGCCAAGGATGGGGGATTCGAATCTTTATTATTTGATGTGTCTACCGCCCTAACTTGAAAAGTATGTGGTCCGGCTTCAAGGTCCAAATAATAGCAACCAGACTTGTCATTACCTTGGTAATCTACGGTGCTTGGACGCCAGTTACTATCATCTAACTTGCATTCAAAGCCTTTGACTCCTACCAAGTCAGAACCAGTAAATGCAAATCCAATGTCATCAGAAATTGTAAAATCATCGTTAATTATTATCCCCATCCAGTCTGTTTTACTGATTCCAAGCTCGGTTGTGGGAGGCGTTGTATCCTCAACTAATACATCAAAAGAGGCTTCTGCATCATTTCCTGCCTCGTCTACTGCAGTGCAATCTACTTTAGTGGTTCCTAGTGCAAAAATAGTGTCACTTTGCGGTGTACAGGTAGCTTCAAGAGGAGAACCAGTAGCATTTGTTGCCGACACAGTATAAGAAACAAGTGAACCTTCGGGTCCAGTCGCTTCTGAAACTACTGGACTGTCAGGGACACTGATTATGGGATTCTCATCGCCATTTTGAGGACCGCTATTTTGCGCATGTACACTAATCCAGGCTGAATAATTGACGTAAACGGTAGCAGATAATACTAAGACAAACACAAGTATGAAATTCTTGTTCAATATTAATTCAAAAAAGGTCAGCTATTTAAGTCCTATTATAACTTTGAGAGGGATGAAAATAGTATACGCATATTTTCAATAAGAATAAAAAGATATAAAATCTGGTAAATTATTCTACAACTTCATATGGACTAATGATGTTCAACTCGAAACTACCACCCTTTACTAATTATTATAGACCATCCTGACTAATTTCTTTATTTATTATGATGTTGCTTTTGACTACAGATATGACTCGCTAAAGAAAAAATGTATGCAACGGTAAGAAGCTAGTAATATAATTAACATCACTCCGTTCGAGTCAAACTAGAGCCAACATTGTCAGGAATTTAAACAGGGAGACTAAACTCATTTGTAATTGTTATCTAATTGAGTGTTTAATGGGGCTTCGGGAACGGCTCATTTATTTAAAATAAAATAGCTGTAGAATGGCCCCATAACCAAATTCATTAAGATTACACCACATTCGTACATAGTGCAATGTCCTACCAGGAGATCTAGCATAAAATATGTTCTTTTAACCTATTATAGTCGCAAAAAATCCCCTTAGATACATTTAATTTGGATGCAAGAGCCGTGTGAATGATTTTTGTTTTCAAGTAAAACATGAAACGGGTACTATCACTGAGCCAAGGATCAACCAATATATTGTACTGAATCTTATGGAGAATTTTTATTGAAGAATCATATTTAGTAAGATTATTTCAGAATCTGATTAAACAATCCAATTATATAATACGCTACAATATCTTGCATGAATAAGAAAATTCAAATATCAATCTTGTCAATCTTTGTTGCAGCGGCATTGGTAGGTTCAGTCCTAACCATTGGTGAGAACATGGCATTCGCAGGCGGAGACAACCACCATGGCGATAAAAAGAAAAAGAAATCAAATGAAGCAGTACAAGGAATCGGTCAAAATACAGAAACATTCCAATTATCAGAATGTGGTTCTGGTGACGATACAGTAGCATCATGCAATAACTTAGCCTTCTCACTTAACTTGAATGACGGCAACAACGCATTAGGTCAACAATAAGACCTTTTTTTATTTTTAAAATCCAGATTATAGTAATTTTTATAGTGATTTATAAATATTCTAAAATAATTCTGTCAACGTTACTTCTTAATATAATTGGCTTTCAGGCTGCAAAATACGGATTTGTTTCTCCTAAAGTAATCATTCTATATATTATAGATTTTGTTATTGTCAATTCGTTAAATTAATTTCTCGTTAGTATTTTTATCTATCATAAAACTATACCAGTATTTGATATTTGTTGAGTGTTGTATAATCAAGATCTGAAACTATGAGAAGATAAAATTTTCAATATTTCATAAATGATCAAGCTTCAATATTAATATGTGAATTGCAAAAGCCGTCAACATGCTAAATCCGTTCTCATTTCTTTAATGATCTTTATGAGTATATTTAGCACAAGCATTGTTCAGAGTGTTGACGCATTTAACATAGGCTTGCCTGATATACCCTTCCTAAATTTCGGTTTTGATAATAATTCTCCTCAACAAGAAGACAGTTCTTCTATTATTGACTTTGAGACAGTAGTTACAAACATTATACCAAAATCCAATTCTGATGATGGTGATGATCAAGAGAACACTGACGATACAGATCCTCTATTAGATACTGTTGACAGAAATGACGGGGAAGGGCAAGCTAATAATGAGGAATCTAAAACCCAGTCTGCATCTCTTCCATTCCCTTCTAATCTGATTAATACTGTTTATAGTGACGAAAATGAGAACCCAAACGAAATGAATAAGGCTTCTCTGAAAATTCCAGATACTTTACCGTTAATTGGTGATTATACTGATATTCCATCTGCATTTCTTTCAGACGTAGAGACTTCTACTGGCAATGTAATACCCGGTCAATATATTGTAGTATTTAATGATGATGATACAACTATATCCGACTTTTTATCAACCATTTCAAACAAAATTGGTACGCAAGGTATTGAGCTCCTACAGAGTTATGAGAATGTACTAAACGGGTTGGCAATCCGTGTGCCAAATGAGAAAGTTATTGAAATCATAGAACAACTGCCAATGGTTGACTATGTAGAAAAAGATGTAATGGCTGAGGCTTTTGCTCAAACATTACCCACTGGGATTAATAGAATTGACGGTGATCTTAGCTCTACCAGATCTGGGAATGGAGCCGGTACTGTTGATGTGGACATTGCAATTCTAGACACAGGTATCGATCTTAAACATTCAGATTTGAATATTTACCATCAAAAGTCTTTTGAAACATCCTCAAGTGGAGGCTGGTCTTTATTTTTTGGTTCAGGCAAAACAACTACCTCCCCAGCTAACGATGACAATGGTCACGGAACTCACGTCGCAGGGATTGCAGCTGCCAAAGACAACTCCATAGGATCTGTGGGTGTTGCTCCAGGTGCTAAACTATGGGCCATTAAAGTATTAGATAAGAATGGTTCAGGCGCACTCTCTACTATAATTAAGGGAATAGATTATGTCACAAATTACGCTAATCAAGTAGAGGTTGCGAATTTAAGTTTGGGTTGTGAATGTAAATCAGCTGCTTTGGATACTGCAATTAATAACTCAGTTAAAGCTGGAATAACATTTGTTGCCGCAGCAGGCAACGCAGGAAAGGACGCCAGTTCATTTTCTCCTGCAAATAATCCAAATGTGCTAGCAATTTCTGCTATTGGAGATAGCGATGGAAAATGTGGGTCTAAGGGTGCTGTTACTGGATATGGAAACGATGATACATTGGCTAGTTTTAGCAACTACGGCTCTGTATTGGATCTTGCTGCACCTGGTGCAAAAATATACTCAACTTATAAGGGAAATAGTTATGCTACGATGAGTGGGACAAGTACGGCATCACCCCATGTCGCTGGAGCTGCAGCCCTTTATATGGCCTCTAACCCGGATGCTTCTCCATCTGCTGTCCGTAATGCGTTAGTAAATGGCGGCTCTTTGTCTACGACACCCTGTGATGGAAATGGTAATGGTTACTTTACTGGAGATAAAGATCAATTCAGAGAACCACTTATCTATGTAAAGAATTATTGATATTGAATCAACTCTTGTGTTGAGGCATAAAATAATTATAAAATATTTAATAAATAGTTAAGTGAGAAATAAGTTTATCCTCAATTTTAAATTCAAAATTAGGGGCAACTTTGTATACATGCTTGTCCAGGAGGACATGGGGGCATTTCGCAATTATTTATATTGTCTGGACTGTCATCAGCAGCAGAACCCCCACCAATAGTAGAGGAATTCTTTGCTGTTTCATTTTGAGCTTGAGTGGTCTTCAACATATCTTGCATGTCTAATGGCATGAGCTTATCTTTAGGATCAGCGATAGTTGCTGACACGGCATGAAGATCATTTTGTAAGTAGTATTCAACAAAAGTTGACAATACTAGGACGATAAATACTGACAAAGTGGTTGACTTGTTCAATCTAGAATATGTATTATCAAATAGTATAAAAAATTTTGATCCTCGTTGGTGTTTAAGTAAGAAGGTGCGCAGATTCATTTGGAATGTATGTAGCCTGATTTTACCAGCACAAAAAAATTGTTATATTAGAAGCCACCCACAACGACTGTGTAGAATGATAATATAGAATGATAATAAAAACAGAAATGCTAATTATCATTTCATAGGATCCTCTACTACAGGATGCTAAGTGAAGGAAGAACTGTCACCAGCACCAGCCATGGCTATCCAAAGTGCATTAAAATTCTCTTAGGAGGAGAAAGATTGTAACAAGACCTTATCTAAAACGAGATTACAAAAGCATGAAAGATTTGCACACAAATCAGTAACAACAAAAGAAATGTAAAACAAAGTGTGCCGAACTTGCCTTGGTGGTTATTTTAATGGGGATGTCAACTGAATGTTATATGTCTTTAGAGAATTCATACAAAGTCACAAGTGAACCTTTAATTTCTAATACAATAATCTGTAAATTTAGACAACAGTTTAAGATGTTGTGTGTATATGTGTTCTTTCTACCGATACGATTTCATATGGTCCATGGTTTTAAATTCTTTAAGAGGATTTCAGGAATTGATTTGTTCCAAGTTTGTAAAAACTCAATGTCCTTTTTTTTATCTCTGAGTTCATCAGGAAGAATTATCGGAATCTCTTCAGTAATGGGATAAAATCTCATACATGTCCTACAAAGTAATAGTCCCTCTTGGATAATTTCGTCAGATAAAACAGAACGGCTGTTTGGCAATTGCTGATTATTCTTGTTACTGTCAGCGTCATTGTCTTTGTAAACCTGATCGTTTGCGACAGCGCCTTGATCGTTTAGAGAAGAAGGGTGAGAAACGTCTGTTTGGGCATTAGAATTGGTTTTAAAACCTATTAGTTCTAATGTGGATACCTTGTCAAAAGGACAAACCAGAATATCTAATAGTTTTTTATTCAATTATACCTGTCAGATTTTCAAAGATATGTCTTTTAAATGTTTAACCGCGTAGCCATACCTACGTTTTTAGTTAATCAAGTATTTGGACCTCTTACAGAGAGGTTTATTCATTTGTTAAGAAGATTAAATCATCTGGTTTGTAAGATACTTTGACATTGTTTTGGTACTTAATGGCCCATAAATCAATTATTTTGAGAGCTAGGGGCACTCTATACGCCCTGGTTAAAGGGGCCAATCCGGCTGAGTATCATGACTCTAGCAAGATTTCGATTGATATCGAAACCAAGACTTTGCCGGTATTTTGTCATTTAAGTTGCGATTTATAATGTCAAATTATATAATACGTAGTCATTTCCTCGACCTTCAAGTAGACTTCATAAGTAATGTCGATTTGTGCTGTGCAGTGGCAAAAAGTCGCTACAGATGCTGCGTATGACACTTATTATATGGAAGGTAGGGTTTTTTAAAAGTTAAGACATCTTACGAGGTATTAATATGTTCTAGCCATGTACCCAGTAATCCTATTTAATCACTAAACACCCTGCTTACATCGATTTATATTCTTTCAGAGCATAGACTAATATTTCCTACCAAGATAGTCGCTTCTTTTCTATGAAAGGTTTGTGCAATAAATAAAAAGCGGAGACTATCATGAAGTAGAGAAGTCAAAAATATGGGGGCTATGTTGTGGCTTGCTGTTATCAAGTTGCAGGATGAAGTGGCCCTAACAAACGGTCTTACTATCATTTATAATCTAGTAAATAAGTAATTATCTACATATATCATAAAAAAAAGCGTATTTAAATCGAAGTTTTTAGGCGGGCCTTTAATATTATAGTGTTTAGTTCGTTCATAGGTAGTAGGTAGATAGAAAGGTAGGTAGGCTGACAAGACTGGTCTCTGGCTGCTCACATTTATCGGTACCAAAAGTTTAGATGGATAGAAAAATTCCAAACTACCCAGTTTGATTGCCTATATAAAATACTACTGGTAGGGTGACGGTCACCTTATTCTTTTGTGGTATTATCTGGGTTGAGGGAGCAGGCATTTTTTCAGCGGTATCAGCAGCGTAATTGTCGTAAAGATAGGTTGGTGGGGAATATCCTTGTGCTGAACTAGCATCAATTTTTTTTACACCTGCAACTGTAAAGTTGCCTTCTCTAGCTAAAACTTCGGCCTTTAATTTAGCGTCTTTAAAAGCCTCCTTTAAAAGATCCATGCTGTTCTCATCTAACGTTTTCTTTGAGATGACAAAGTCTATATTTTCAACCCTGTTTGCTCCATTATTGACGGCTAAATCGATAAATTTAGAGATATTTACACCTGCCGACGTCTTGAGTTCTACTTTATTCATAGCAGTGTATGAAATTATTCTATCATAATTACTATTTTCATAATCGTAATTGGGTGTTATTTGGAAATTAGATGTGGTAATATTTTCATCGGTAAGGCCAGCTTGTCTTAGAACCTCTATCATGGCGTTCATCTTATCGGCATTATTCTTTCTAGCGGTATTTGCATTTGCATTAGTATTTTCTACGGCTAATGAAATTCTAGATTCATCCGAAGCAATTTCCCTCTCTGCACTTCCACTTGTCGAGATGGTAGGTTTTTCTTCTGGGATTACATAATTTTGTGCGTTAGCAATAGAGATGTTTGAAGTTAATACAGAAAGGGGAAGCACTACTATGAGCGATAATACGAGGAATAATTTTCTATTGAAATCCATAAAAAATTTTGATTATAAGCTTATTTAAGATTTATTATTGATACTGATTATTTATAAAATTTTTAATGCTGCTATTAAAAAGTTATATTCCCACAACTTTTAGATAAAAAAGTGGAAAAAGTAAAGAAAAAGCTTCCTAGAGGAATTTTGATAATTACTTTATTGACGGTAATTAGCGGTATACTTCTTCTTATCATGTCAATTTACGCCTTTAATTTGTTACTGCCTTTAGGTGGGATTTATCTTATGGGGCCCGCTTTTTTGTTAATTTTAGGAGTAACATCATTATTTACTGCTTATGGATTGTATAGAGGTAAGAACTGGTCGTGGAAACTTTTACTGGTACTGTCAGGGTTTGGAGCAGCTGGCTATTTACTCAATGTTGTAAATGGGCAGTTTATATCAATTATTGGAGTGATCTATAACTCCGTCATCATCTACTATATGTATAGACCTCATGTCAAGAGGTATTATGGAATAACAAAAGCTAAACAAAGAAGGTAGCTATTAGTTTAGGATGAATTACAACCTTTAATTGAGCATTTGAGCTCATTTACTATCTTATTTTCTACCTAATACTTTGGAAATTTACAATTATGCACAACATTGACTAGAATGATAGATGATGAAAAAAGAGTGTACAAGATATTTAATAACATCTTCACAAATAAGACATTCTATCGTAAATTATTTCTAAGTTTGTTTAACCTAAATTAATCAAATATTTCATTTAGGATGATTTCTTTAATAGCCTTTGACGTATTTCCCTCTCCAAAAATTTGATTTTGAGTTTTATTCTCAGGGACCCATTTTCTAACACTAGATACTATTTTCTCCGTATTGGTATCGGTCAAAATGTTCCAGCCCTCCTTAACGGTTTCTACCCATTCTGTGTTTCTCCTGATGGTTATGCATGGGACAGAAAGTAAATAGGCTTCTTTTTGCAAGCCACCAGAATCAGTTATGATCTTATCAGCATTTTTAACCAAATGGGTAAAGTCAATGTAACCAACAGGAGGAATCATTAATACATTTTTGCAGTTCTTTAGTTTTTGATATAACTTTTTTTCTTTTAATATTTTTTTGGTGCGAGGATGAATAGGGAATACTATTTTGACATCTGACAAAGCCGTAAATGCTCCTATGATGGAGAGGAAACTGGCATCAATTTCTGTGTTTTCGGCTCTATGCATGGTGAATATGATATAATTTTTAGGATCCAAATCCAAATCCTTTGTAATTCTGGACTTGGAAGCTAACTTTTTAGCTTTTGAAATTATTTCAACTGATAAATCTCCAGTTTCATAGATTTTTCCAAATACATTTTCACTCTCTAAATTATGACTTGCAGTTCTTGTCGGCGCAAATAAGTAATGACTTAAATTGTCAGTTAAAATTCTGTTTATTTCCTCGGGCATCCTCCTGTCAAAGCTTCTTAATCCGGATTCTACATGTGCAACTCTGATATTGGATTTAATTGCAGCAAAGGCGCCAGCGAATGTTGAATTTGTGTCACCGTAAACTAAGACCAAGTCGTACCTATTTTTGGTCAATATTCTTTCAATTTTCTTTATCATTTCTCCGACTTGAAGACCGGGTAGGCCAGATCCTATCTCTAAATTGTAATCAGGCTTTGGTAACTTAAATTCATTAAAAAAAATTTCAGATAATCTATAATCATAATGCTGTCCCGTGTGAATAATCTCATGATGAAGTTCATTTCTAAGTCTATCATGAATTGGTTTTAATTTTATAAAATTAGGTCTCGCGCCGACAATAGAAACAACCCTTTGATTTTTCAATTTAAGTCTTTATCGAATCAAATGTTAGAAGCGATATATTATTGCTTTGTTGCATGATTCGTGATATCTGATAATTTCTATAATTGGTATTATATTCTCCTGAACTAGTTATACTATGAAACTTTAAGCATCATATTTTTAGCGTGTTTTGAAACTTGGAGATGGATGTGTTCTCCAGACATGTTCTTGATAGATGAAAAGGGAGCATTCAGAAAACTATCTGTATCCATACTTTCTTTTCTTCTTTCTTTTCAGTAAATCCTTTGTTTGTTGTATTACCTATTTGTTCCTTTCTTTCCTGGTATTTCTAATTAAACCAATGGAGTCGCTACTTGCCTTTATCGCCTGCTTTATCTTTTTATCCTCAAGATCCCGGAAGATTGCATTGGAATCATAGGCTCCATCAGCTAAAAGTACATTTTTTTACTACGTTTTATTCACCTGAATTATTTAAAACATAGTTTACTAGTTTCCTTAGTATTCTGTCATTAAGTCCCTTCTCATTGGTTACCTTCGACATACAGATTTCTTTGGTCGTTACGTTTACTGCAACATGGATCTTGAGTTAGCTTGTTTTATTCTGTAATTTCATTTCTTGTTTATTCATTGTCCTCTATTGTTTACCTTGATATTTGTCCTATCTATTGTTATAATAAGATCATCATAATCATCTATCCTAACTTTTACCAAATCGACATCTAACTTGTTGAACCTGTTAAAGCAAGTCCATAGCTTGTATTCGAAGGCAAATTTTTCCTATAACCTTGGTTATTCCTCCAGTTTGTCTGTAAGATAGATGAAACGAATGGCGTATGTTACCAATGAAAGAATAAATGAACCTGGAAATTCAAATGGTTTGCCTTACTTATTTTTGGTCAATACCACTAATTCAGAACCCCAAGTATCAAGAATACCATACAAAAAAAATCTCGCCACGCGTCATAACAGATCTATTGTAAGAAGGCCAGTCATCATGAAAACGGATAGTCAAATCTCAGCCATATGGGTTGCTTCTCTTAAGTTAATCCTAAATTTTGTATCAGAGGTCAACAAAATTTTTCTAATCAATTATCATAAAACTATTTGGATCAGAGAAATTTAGAGAAAGTCAAATTCATCGTCTTCATGCCAAAAGTTTAATCGTTGATGGAGCCAAGGGAAAAAATTACCTTCCTTCTTTTCAAACTCCTTTTTCATCAACCGAACTATTTTTTGTGAAACTTGGCCGGGTTGCCCATATATTTTTTCTTTTGACTTGAATTTGAATCCTAGGTCTTCGTATTTATTGTTAACACAAGATACAATCTTGGGTATCCAATATCTGTTTATTGGTGGGATTAACAGATTACCCTTAGCATTAAATACCGTCTCAGGTCTGTCTGTATTGAATCTAACGGTAAAAGAACAAACGTTTGGAAAATACAACAGTTCTTCTTGCATCGAGCCAGAGTCAGTAATTTCAGCCCAGCATTTACCACTATCGAGGAATTCAATTACATGACCATATTCTTTCCATAAATTGGTCATTAGAAACTTGTCAGGAAAATCCTCCTGTAGATTCGACAATCTAGAATAAAGATCGTATTTGTTAAGAGCAGATATAGTGCCATTTAATAAGACAAGTACCACTTTAAAGTCTGTGTCTTTAATTAAATCTATCAATCCACCTATGATAGCCTTGAATCTGTGAGTCGTCAGGTTCTCCCTACGATGTATGTCCATCCTAATCCAGTTGCCAGATTCCAATTTTGGATATAATTCAAATATGCTCTGGTTTGGTTTATTCCTTCTTTTTAATCCAATAGCATCTACCACGGTATTTCCTACCACATAAATATCTTCTTCAGGATAACCTTCCCTAAGTAAATGTTCTTTATTCAGTTTGGTAGGCGCAAAAAAGAATTTCGTTCCCGATGAACAAATCCAGGTATCTATCTGCTCTGGAAAAGGTTCCTCGCGGGTAATAAACCATTTTTTTGAAATCTGGTCTGTTATAAAATTTTCAACATCAAGGTCCGTTGGGAGGCTATTGATCTTGATATATTTGATGTTTGAAGGACTCATTGATCTTAGGCCTGCTTCATTTTGTCCAACTTTTTGACCCATACCGAATACCCAAGAAAGGGTCGCCACACCTGCAACCAAAGTGTCGCCATGGACTATTGGTAACAAATCTTTCTGCGGTAGCCGAGTTCTAAGGTGCCTTCCAAAATGCGCAAATTTGAGCATGAGATCACTCGATTTTTGAATCAAATCGCCTCTAATTTGAAGGTCACATGCAATGAAGTTATCAAGTTCAAATTCCTTAATTCCATATCCAAGTAACTCGTCATAGTGCTGTCCAGTTGAAATAATAAAGGATGGCAGCCCTTGTTTTACGCACTCGATTAGAACAGGGGCCTGTTTATAAAAGTCAGGTTTGGTACCTATAACAATCGCCATGACCTTATCAAAATCGCCATACTTTGTCAATAGGTCATCAAGATTGTTATTATATATTATGTATGGGAGAAACATTGGGTCTACCGCAATTTCGTCAACCTTGTTGATATTAGATGGCTCTAATTTATCTTGTAGATCTAATCTATCCTTTTCATCATTCTTCTCTCCCATATTAGCAGATTCTCCCTCCCTTGCTTATTATTCGTATAGTCATGAGGGATTATATCAAATCTCTAAGAAAAAGGTACTATTGTCAAAACTAATTGACCAGAAACACTCAATATATAAGGAGAATTTGCTTACTTAAAGTCTCCACTGTGACTTTGAACATGCATATTCACACCTAATTTCATAGATTGTCATGTGTTTAGGAAATTCTGAAATCCTATTTTATAGAGGTTAATTTTAAATCAACCTCAAGACTTTATAGTTGATTTCATATAGCGGGATGATATATCAAGAGGATTTAGTAAGAAAGAGATTCGACAAACGGTACAAATACAATGCAATCCATAGTATTCATGCTTTGAATATGTTCTGTTTTTTAGAATCATTAAAGAGATTGATTATGTTCAATCTATAGACAACTTAATTAAACAAATCTGATGCTAATGCACTATTTAAAACATGTTTTGTATTTTAATGAATATCATTGTTTCTGTAAGAATAAGAATGTATTTTAAGCATCCTATAAAAGGGTAAGATTTGACCATCTAACTATATTAGAAGATTATTTTAATTGAGCTCTCTAAAGGGTTCAGCAATCAATAAGGTCCAAATCTGATATAACATTTATTATATGAGACTCCTATTTCTTGAAATGATCTCAGTTGAGTAAAAAGGTTGTAGCAAAAGGTGCATTATTTATTTATTTAGAAACCATGATTTCAATGGGATCAGGTTATATCTTTTGGTTTATAATGTCAAAGATATCCACACCGGAGACTATAGGGATATCGTCTACAATAATTTCGTTGACTGTGATTTTCTCAACTATTGCTTCGATAGGAATACCAATGGGAGTTCAACGATTTTTAGGCAAAAGTTTTTTGGAAAATAATTTAGATGTTACAAAGAAATTTGTGAAAGCATCATTTATCTTGACGTCACTTGGTATAATTGCGGTTAGTATGATATTTATTTTATTACAAAGCTGGCTCTACCAAACCTTTAGCTTAGATTTTTCATTATTAATTTTATCGCTTATTCTGATAGCGTCGACAGCTATGATGACTCTATCACGTTCTATTGTTATTTCCTCACTAGATACCAAAATGCTACCTTTGACAATGATTGTTGGAACTCTTGTTAAAATATTATTGGCATACGCATTAGTTGTTAATGATAACGGTGCGCTTGGAATAATGACTGGATTTGTCTTTGTACCCATATTGGGATCCATTCTTTATTCTGTTGTTTTACTTAAAATGATAAAATCGGAAATGAAAACTTCAAGGGAAAACGTTCTAAAATACTATAAAGATATATTCGTCTCAAGTTTAGCAAACTGGATTCCCACGATTATATACACCATAGGATCTCATCTTGGGCCTTTACTAGTATTTGGTACTCATGGATCAATGGAAGCAGGTGTTTACTTTATTGCTTTTTCTCTGTCTATGGCTGTTACTTCATTAACTTCCGCCCTATTTACCATCGCTTATCCTATACAAAGTTCGATGCAAGATGGGAGAAAAAGATTTACATGGCGAATAATCAAACTGAGTTTGATAGTTTCATTACCTATTTCCACTTGCATATTATTCTATTCAAAAGAAATTCTTGGTTTGTTTGGACAGGTTTATGACACTGGTTCATTTACATTACAAATACTCCTCCTATCCACATTACCTATGACGCTTACTACTGGAATAAATAATCTAGCCTACTCGTACGGAAATTACAAACAAGTTTTAACTATAGGACTTGCCTCAAATATACCTAGAACCATACTTTATTTTACCCTTGTTCCAGCTCTAGAAGGGACTGGTGCAGCCATTAGTTATACAGTAGGAACCATTATAGGATTTATCTTTTGTTTGCAAGTTTCGAAGAAAAACGAATTTATCGTTCAGTGGAGAGACGTCATTTACATTTTTGTTATACCGGGTTTAATACTCTTAATACTCAAATTGATTGAATTGCACATGGTTATTGCAATTCCAGTTGCCCTGATTTTGTCTTATTTTCTATTTATAAAGTTAAATATATTTAACACTTCAGATACAATAGATTTGAAAAACTTGCTCCCAATTAGGGTATCCAATTCACTCAGCTGGCTAGTACACATAATAGAAAATAAAAAGAAAGTTGACAAGTAGCAAACTCTTGTAGTGATGTAAATTGGTCTTTGCTGAAATATACAAAATAGAAAAATTAAAAATAAACGAATATTTGATAATAGATAAAAAAAATATTAGTATTTCTATTATCAGGGTTACATGTATTATAGTTATCCTCTTTGTTCTATTTACACAATTAATTTGTTTATGTACTAATCCTTTATCCATTCAACTAGTATATGCCCAAAATTCAGATATTATAGAATCAGTCAAAAAGGAACAGCTTGTAAATGAGACAAAACTATTGGCATCTTATGAATCGCTAATCGCTAATAATTATCCATATCCTATCCAATTTGTTCAGAATTTAGACCCGGGACCGGCAATTATACACGATGGGATAGTGATTTCAAATAATTCGAAATCAGAAGAAATACAATTCAACCCGTGGGGCTTTCCGCACAACTTAAATCTTTATAATTTTTCTGGACCAAATGAGAACATCACATTATTGTATGTTGACGGGGGTACCTCTGATAATCCAGCAGGATTTATGTCTTCCCCACTCAGATACACTGAAAGATATATTTCAATGAATACTGGCTTCATTTCTAAATATCCTGAAATAGCTCAAATAACTATACAGTTGGTATTAGTTGGGGATAAAAGTGAATACATTCTTAACTTTATTAACGGTAGATTAGGCTACGAGGGATGGCTAAATAACACTTATTATGAGAAAATTTCAAGCAATTCCAGTCATCTGGTTGATCTTACCGAATTAATTTCTCTAAATGGAGATCGCTATTCATATTTAGAGGGAATAAATATAATTGTTGAACAAGACACCCAAATAGGTATCCTTCAGTTTAGAATAGATCTTGGTAATTCAACTGTAAATACGCCTGCACTTGTAAATGATGGACAGTCTTATTTTATAAACGGACACGTTTTTCAGGGTATTCCTGTCTTCAGTGAATATAGATTTTTATTCGATGATTGGCAATTTAAACAGATCTTAAACCAGGAATTCATAACAAATCCGACGGATGATGATATTGTAGCAACAAATAATTGGAATATCATGGAAATGAGCAAATCAGAAAATGCTTCAACAAATAATTTGCATATCAAAATACTCTCTGAAAAAACCTTTACGCTGTGGGAAGCACCTATTTTCGAAGTTATTACACATTTAGATATCTATAAATCCATAATCTCATTTGGAAGCCCCAAAGATATTATATTTGTAGTCATAATAGTATTATTGATTGTATTGGCTTTTCACAACGGCAAAAATATTTCAGCTGATATTAAGTCAGGGAACTAATATTAATTATGAAGTTTTTCTCTCCAAATAAAATTGTAGGATTGATTTTGGTTGCATTTTTTATTCTGTCGCGGTTTTATGATTTACCTACATATGTTTCCTCAATCCTTTCATTATGCTGGTTTTTGTACGTTCCATATGCTCTTGGTTTTTTAATTCTGGAAATATCTAGAAGATATTTAAAAAGACTAAATTCAAGTATTGAATCTATAGACATTGTAATACACATATTAAATTGGTTTGTCGGCATAGTTGCCGTTTCAGCAATTGTGTACTCTTTGTTTACAGCTGATGTTCCTATTATAGGTATCATTGGACCATTGTTGTTATTCATTTCTATAGCAGCTATCTTTGTGTTTGAATCCTCTAAATCATTGCAATCCTTCAAAAAATATCATTTGAGAATAGTTTTGATATTAATTATAGGGATTACTTTTGCACTGTACATTCGTTCATTTTCTCCGTACCCTTTATCACCGGGAATCGATGTTTTTAATCACATGTATGTTATTCAGAACATTTTGGACAATTCGGATGAGGTTTTGCTCGTTTATCCTCCAACATTTGATATAACTATTGCCTTAGGTTCCTCTACATTTGATGCTGACCTAAACTCTGTTTTTTGGATGGGATCAATCCTTATCGGTATGCTTTTTTCATTATCTTGTTATGTCATGCTGTGTTATTTTCTAAAGAACAATACACAAGCAATATTTGGTACAGTTATTGCGTTACCTCTAACAGAAACGGCATTTGCCAGTAATTTGCAATTTTTTTATCCATCTTCATTTGTTATGAGTATTTTCCCATTGATGATTTTTTCCATTGATTATCTGTGGAAAAAATTAGTCGATACCAATAGAATGGTAGCTTTGGTGTTTACAGTCACTATCTTTGCAATTTTCATACTGATACATTCCTATATAGGTTTCATCGTAGTGGTTGCGCTCTCTGTTTATATCTTTTGCTTCTACTATCTATCTAAAAAGGATAGATCGTTTTTTATTTTTAGACTATTAACGGTTGCCTTTTCATTGATACTTTTAGCATATTGCTTGGGCTTTGTTACATTCCAGTTTAAATTGGATTTTATTGAGCATAAAACTTTTTTGACTTATGACATGTTTGAGACCCCTACAAAGGTAAGGCATCTGGAACAATGGTATACTGAGCAGATTCTATTGGCTTCAGCTATTGGTTTCTTTTTGCTAAGTTTCTATAAAGACAAAAAAATTGTTATTTTAAATTTTATAGGTGTTGTTATGCTTTTAATTTATTTTCAACAGATTAGTGATATCCAAAGGATTATGCCATTAGAGAGGGCTTTTTTAGCTTTAGGTGCTGTAACCACATTTACGTTGCCGATTATCATTCTAACTCAAAAATTCAAAACTAGTCATATGTTCTATAACAATATGAAAAAAATAAAACTGAGACCTACAAATGCATCACAAACAGACATCGAAAATAAGAATTCAAAGAAAATAATTGAAAAATTAAGATCCATTCAGTTAACCAATTCTCTGGGTATCTTTCAAACACACCACAAGGATTCAAAAATTCTCTCTATTTATGTTATAATAGTATTTGCATTCATATACCCTGTTCTGTTAGTACCTTTTGATGCCTATACAGACCCTTTAACGAGCCTTGGGTATCCTTTAACAACTTACACATTTGAGGAACTTGATGCGTCAAAATGGATTAAAGAAAATATCCCCGAAAATTATAAAATTTATTCCGACCCTTCAACAGTTATAGAGATGCGTGGATTATCCAATAGGCCAAATATTGAAGGTATTGGTTGGAATCTAACTGTCGCTAGTGAGGTAAGATCTGTCTTGCTTTCTGAAAATGCAACTTATGCTTATGAAAGCATTTTAACAAACCATGGTAAAAATACCGCAATTGTTATAACTCCAAGAACTTCTGAGTGGCTCAGAGGAGATACTTTCTTTACTCAGCTTCCTATAAAAGAGTTTAAATATTTTGAGGGGGTGGAGAAATTCTTTGATGAGAACTATTTCAGATTAGAGTATCGTAATGACAATATTCTGATATTTGTATTACGATAGCTTTGAGAAATAATATTCCCGCCTTGGAAAACATATCTTACTATCATTAGAATCGATCTAATTTAATTGGATGAGAAATATGACATTTTTTAATAAAGTGGCTTGTTAACTGGGGTGGCAAAGCAATGTTCATTTATTTTTTCGGTGTTTGGTGGTTCGTTGTATGATTTTATCCAGTTAACAAAATATTGCTTAAATAAATTTTCTTTAGTAATATTGTATAATTTATCTAATAAGCATAGATGCACTTTATGATAAAACGTCGGAGCGTTTCCCTTATTTTTATCATATGAAGAGTAGGTACCATTTTTATCATAATTATGAAGGTTATTTTTGAGAGATAGTATCCCTTGATTAAATAAGTATAATGCATCGCGATCCTTCGTAAAATTGTAATAGTGATAAATATCAACCAGAGTAAACATCATGCCGTTTAATACCTTTGGACCATTTGCATGTCCATTGGCATATAGTTCAAACCACCATCCATTACCAAGTGTTTTATAAGTTACCCCGCACTTGCAAGGATCATTAATATCAATAAAAAGTACATTTAATAGATTTTTTGCAGTTGTTAAATAAACTTTATCTTGTGTTATTTTATATGCATTCAACAATGGTAGTACTGGTTTTACTTGGGCCATAGCCGAGTACCATGGCGCTTCTAAACTATATGGTGGAAATGTAAAATTATACACAAAGAAGGTATGGTTATCCTTTTTTAGAGAGTTGTTGACTAGCCAATCGGCATGCTTTAGAAAGATTTCCTTGGCCGTTTGATTATTATTCTTGATATATTCATCGAAATATTTGTAAGAAAAATGAGAAACAGTAACAGGATTATATTGTTTTCCTATATGGATACCGTCCATTATGCCATAGTCTACAACTGGTAGGTTTTCCTTGTCTATTGATATAATTATTTCGGCTTCTCCAGTCCCGACGTATGAAATGATTGACAATATAACGAATATCGTGAAATAAAATGAAATAGTTATACAAGAACGAATCAATTGTAACTTTTATTCTAGATAACTATATAAATATATGCTTCTTGAAAGAAATTTAAGAATATCGTATTGAGTTAAGACTTCTATATCAAAATTTGTGTAAAAAAGACGAGTTTGATATAATTATAGCATTTTTGCAATTTCGGTAACGCTTACGATAACAGAACTTGTCGTTGGAAATTCAATCTCTTCTGTTGAATTATTTGCACCGGTGTTACCACCTATACATGATAAGACACCCTGAGCAAATGTTTCAGACATAAAAAGGAAACTGAACATAATAAATCTGCAGTAAATAAAAATAAAACCAAAATATTTCGATATATCATTGTCTGAGTATATGTATATGCTCTGTTGCATGATCCATCCAGATTACAAGTAATTCATATTTTATGTCGCTAAAGAGACATAAACTTGTTATACAGTAATACTTTAAGCTGTATCTCCTGTTTTATGTTTTTCATTTTGATAGAATAAACATATTCTCCAAACATACTTTTTTTAAATATGAGAACACAGTTTCAGTAATCCATCTTTGTCCATAGCTTACGCTGTCTTTCCATTGTTCAAAGTCGTTTCTTTGTGCTATCACAGACAAATTCCTAAAAAGATGAGCAGTCTTTCTAACCCTGAAGCTCTTTCTGACTTTTATATAAGGTATAATCCCATTCTCTGACAAATATTTGAAAGTATCGTTACTATCATACGCTCCTTCACCTAAAACTCTATCCACTACTACAAGTCCATCATTATTTGATTTAGGGCCTATCCCACAATTAACTTTCTATGGATGATTATACAGTATGGGAACTGAACCAGTCCAAGGTAGTTCTCAACCTTTTTTCTCATATCGAGTAAACAGTTTTCTAAACCTGTTATGCCATGAGTTTGTTCTCTCTACAACCCGCCTCTTTGGAGAGTATTTTTTACGGAAGAGCATCACTTTTCCTTCCTCTTCTTCTTCTCCTTTTCTCTTCCTCTTTTTCTTGATTGGTATATGTAATACATAACCTCGTTTGATTAATTCTTGTTCTTCTTGTGCAGATTTGTATCCTTTATCCAAATTTAGATTTTGTCTTCCTCTTCCTCTTCTTCTTCCTGATTTAGGATTGGATGACGGCATTGATATTGATTTTGGCCTCTTAATGACCATATTATTAGCCACATCTGTTACACTTCTGTTTGTCTGTATGGTAGATGAAAGTATGTTTTGGCATATCCTAACATCTGAACAAAGGTATCAGTGTAGTGAAATGGTTCTACTAGTTTACCTCTGTTCATGTCTGCTAATTCTATATCCCAGTTGTCTATGACGTCAAAACCAAGTAGTATTTCGCCACTTCTAACTAGTGACTCATTATCCTGATCATTTCACATGAACTATGGAAAGAGATTATCTAAATATTTGGGGAAATAGGTGAATCATGCAACAAGGTAGGACCGATACATAAAAAGATATTCATAACCACTTGGCTATTCTTTGAGGCATATCTCAATAATATATTCCAAAATTTAGAATATATTTTTTATAGAATCAGGGAAAGATACATCTTTTTGTAAATTGTTTGAAGAACTGCGAGAAATTGTCAAGGTGATGAAGTTTAGTGCCTGTTTCGCATATGGTGAATAATAATTTAAATTATCATATGGTTCAAGTTCCTCACACTATATTGAGATTTTCATTCTCTTTATGAGCAAGAATTGAGGTTATAGATATTGTCAATGTAATGAAAGACAATTACGGATAAATTTACCCCCCATAGCATGTTTTTATATAACTCTCGACACCTATTTTATATGAATTACAACTGTACAAATACCTTCATTGGAATTTTTATTATGATTTCAGCGATAATTACTACATTAATGATTTATCAATCATCTTACGCACAACTTCAGGAAAGTGTATTAAATGCAACCAAACCACCAGTTGATAATATTTATAGTACTACCCAACAATCACCAATTCAGTATTTGCATGAGCCTATTCTTATTGTTAATGGTAATAATGATATCCATATTGTGTGGGAAGAAATTGTGGATGGGAAATCTGAAATATTCTACACAAAACGCACGAGTGACGGTTTTTCTTACAAAACAAATTTGAGCTTATCTAGTTCGGTGGATTCTATAAAGCCAAGTATGCTCGTTGATAACCAAACTATCCATTTTACATGGTGGGAAAAATACGATAATGGTACCCAGATCCCCATGTTTCGTGCTTCGTCTGATAATGGTATTACTTTTGGTGGAAATACCATACTATCAAAAATACCGTATTGATAAATATAACCCAAATAAGACTTTTTGTTGTTAATTCTATTTTTTAAGATATGTTCTGATAAAACTAAACAACGTGAATAATGAGTTAAATTAAAATTCAGAATGTTTAGACATAGTTCTTGCCATGCGAATAGATATTAAATCTTATTCAGTCTATTTAATATTTAAAATAGAAATTTCTGATTTTTATCAGTAAAGTAAAATTAGTGCTTCATGATTGAAATCATCTTTTTAATATTGTTCCTCACGTCATAGTTTGAAGAAGAGTTTATAGATAGACTGGACCTATAAGTCATTTCTTCAGGACTTTTTGATAAGGAACACATCGCATTTGCTAGTGATTTAATATCTCCAGATGGTATTAATATTAGCGGATTTCCTATTATTTCTCTCATAACAGGTATATCCATCGCTATTATGGGCTTGCCTGCGGCCATGGCCTCAATCAATTTAATTGGCATAATAGTATCTATCGAGTTATTCATTTTCTGTCTGGGAATAACTACTACTCTGAATTTACCAAAATAATCTTTCCAGAGGTTCTCTCTCTTAATTTTACCTACAAATAATATGTTTGGTGTTAGATCGTTATCTGATACAGTTCTCTGAAGATCTTTTAACAAAGAACCATCGCCTATAATATATAAAACTGCGGAAGGTATTTTTAGGACTAATAATTTGAATGCCGTTATCAAGACATCAATACCCTGCCAAGGTTCTAAACCGCCAAAATATCCAAAAGTGTGTTCAGGAATTTCTTCCAGCTTGAATCTAGTTATCTTTTCTGTGTTTATGCTTATGGGTATAATCAAAATTCTATTCTTAGGATATCCTATGGTCTCAAGATTCTTTACTTGAGAAATCGATGAAACCTTAAAATACGAATATAATCTTATTATTTTTTTCTCATATGCAGAGAATAATTTCAGAAATATAACGGGAAATAGGTGCTTTATTGTGTCACTTACAATCTCCCCATCTGCCAAAGTAGTTATTCCTAACAACTTAAAGAAAATGGGTAATTGCATAGTTAGTATACTGTGTCTGACAAATAACTTCTTAACTTTCTTCGTCTTAATTGTTCTCAAAACTGTAATTGTTTCCATTAATAAGAACCAGACAAATTTAAAATAGTCTTTTATTTCAATTCCTTTGTCTAACTCAATTAATCTAGGCGGTTTACAATTTACTCTTACTATTTCCAAATTTGGATTGTACTTTCCAAAATCAGTACTATCATTTTTGCTACTTTTTGGACATATTAATATTACCTTTAACCCTTCAAATAAAAATTGATCAATGATTTCTAAAAAGTTATAAGTATCACCAGACGATCCTGGAAATTCTGATGGCGATACTATTATAATAGGAATGGTACTTGTGTGGTTCTTCATATTATACTTATTGACATTTCTAGAATCTTTATACTTTTTTGTTTAATGCAATGCTAAAACTTAAAATAGTCAATTAGTCTCAACAGATTTATTTTTAAATTCTCGACGTGAATTCTAATAAATTAAAATTTTATCTTTTAAATTAAACCTCAGACTATGTTAAAAAGAAATGTACTTAGGCTTTAAATATAAACTAGTGACTCATAGTCAAGGGTATAACATGCAGTATTTTCGTGAATTTCGTGTATACAATTAATAAACTCATTAATTTAATAATGTTCAAGATACCCAATTTGAAAGTGTTATAGTAGAGGACTTCCCGTTAGTTTTTTATAAGAATAATCAGTTAGGGAAAACGACGTTTATATCGAATGACATTGCCTTTTTTTGCATTTGAACCCGGATCAATAAGGATTACCCTCTTTCCTGTCAGAAATAATTTCCGAATTTGTTGGGATTTATGGCCCAGCCTCAATTATATGGAGACTTATCTCCACACTTCGAATCTTTACCTCCGAAGGAGAACAAAAATAATAAAACAAGGATGGGACTTATTTACATGAGAACATAACTTGAGCTTGACTTCACGCAAAACCGGACAGAGAATTGCTTCTATTGACAGTATCTCACAATTCTCCAAACATTTTACAAAAAAGATATGACTTAATTCTATAAAAATATACATTTGGTATTTATGACATACTACTTATTTTTTTCAAAGAACATCTAATTGGTTATCGATATCTTTTTATTCGTTAGTTCATAATCTTGTACAATGATATATCGAAATATTTTGGTTTTATTTTTATTTACTGCAGTTTTATCATACTCGGCTTCCTATCTTTTGTCTGAAACATTTGCCCAAAGTAGCTTAACTTGTATTAATGGTAACATGGGTACAAATAATTCAACAATGATTGAAGAAGGTGAATCATCCTTAATTTCTCTTGGTAATTCTAACATGCAAGGTGATTTTAACAGTTGGCAGGTTATCTCCGGGATATGGAACGATTCTTCCTCATTATTAGAAGGTGGGACAGGAAACAGTACCGCCAGCCCAGTAGAAAATATTATAATTAACCCTTCTCCGTTAGAAAATTTATCCCAAATCACAACCACTTTTAAGATAAATGAGATCCATCCGAATGCTTCAAATTATGTATATATTATTTACTCATACATCGATCCTGATAACTTTAAAATGGCCGGTGTTCACGAATTTATCGATGATATTTTCGTCAGATTTGTAGAAATTGCCAATGGTTGTCTTACGACTGAACCAAACTATATTTATACTGGACTAAATTGGCAACCTAACAGTACGTTTAACCTTGCGCTTACTTCTGAAGATGGTTTCCAAGGACTAAGATTGAATGGTACTCAATTTGCTGGAAATAATGATACGAATATCGATGGCATCACAGGGTTATATTATGGAAGGATTCATGATATTAATTTCTATGATTTCTCGACTCAAATAGAGAATACATTTAATCAAAATATCGAAACACAACAATCAACTACCGGGCCTAATCAAATCACCAAACCAAACTTAGAATTAAACAATAGAGAATCATTTATCACTAGTGATACTGAGTCTATAACGCTCGGAGACATGAGTATACCATCCAATAACTATATTCATATCTACGATTCTTCACCATACAAAATTATGGAAGGGCATATTTCTGCAAAACTTCCTTGCGATGAAGACAATAATACAGACATACTAGTCACCATGGGCCAAATTAACCAACTTCAAACAGTTACTCTAGAATCTATTGACGAACTTTCAGATCCTGGCAATTTATGCCAATACCACGCAGATATTAAATCTACTAATGAAAGCTCAATTACCGATATAGCTATACAAAACAATTCAACAGAAGAGATTGAATTTCCAACGACAAGTTCTGTTATCGTAAGCGTTACCGAAATGTCAAAATTATTATAATGATAACTTCAACTAAATTTTGACAAGAATTTTGATACAGAAAGTTTATAATTTTAAATGATAATGCTTTGTTTCCTAATACCATCTCCTTTGGTGATATCCTTCTTGCGCTAAAGAGCATATGATAGCCTTCTTCTCACTAGTCCATTTTCTACTAATCATGTAATATACCCTCCATGGTATCTTTTAAAATTGCCTAAAACTGTCTAGCTGGTACGGGTACGTATCTGACTACGATATTTTCATACCATCCTGACTATTAATTTCTCGCAAGGTAAAAATATCAGCGCTTTCATCATCATCTTCAGTGAATCTAGACGACATTTTGATAACAGGCGGAGCGGGGTTTATAGGCAGTAATTTAGCACAAAGATTATCGACTTTTGCAAACACAATTCATGTTATTGATAATCTCAAAACAGGAAGCATGACCAATATCAATAGTTGGGATTCTAATCATAAAATTATATTCAAATCTTCGGATATTGATGGAATTAATAGTTTACTGGATATTCACAAGGAGATAAATACCATATTTCATCTTGCAGCCTATCCTGATGTAAGAACAGGATTCGATGATCCATTACTTTCTATAAATGAGAACATCGTGACAACTATTAAATTGTTAGAGTCTATAAGAAAATCTAAAAATGTACAAAGAATAATATTTACATCCTCTTCTACAGTTTATGGTGAACCCAAAGAGATACCCACAAAAGAAAGCTATGGTCCTCTATTACCTATATCAAGTTACGGTGGATCAAAACTCGCCTGCGAATCCTTGATATCAGCATATTGTCATATGTACGGATTGGAAGCTAAAATTTTTAGATTAGCTAATATCGTTGGGAGGAGAAGTAGAAGAGGAATAATCTTTGATTTCTTAAACAAATTAAAAAACAATTCATCTCTTTTGGAAATTTTAGGCGATGGTTACCAATCAAAATCATATTTGCACATTGATGACTGCATCAATGGAATAATTAAAGGGACAGTTTCCTCCAAGGGAATAGAGATATTTAATCTTGGTAACACAGATACTATCAACTCGCTGTCAATAGCTAAGATCATTTGCGAAATGTTATCTCTAAAAGAGGTGCAATTTGCCATAAATAATACTGAAAATGGCAGGGGATGGAAAGGGGACGTTAGACAAATGCAATTGGACATTTCTAAACTACTTTCCTTAGGGTGGAAACCAATGTTGGATAGCAAAGATGCGGTAAAAATGGCGGTTAAAGAAACCATTCAAAGCGAGACAATCTTGATAAAGTAGTTCAAAATTAAGACATACTTTAGTAACAAATTATATAGGTGACTTAGAGATATGAGGATTTTACATATTACCCCATTTTATCCACCACATTTCGGAGGAATTTCTACTCATGTAAGGAATTTAACCGAATTGACCGTTCGTTCAGGGAATGATTTTAATGTTATCTGTCCAACAGATCGGTTGAGGAATAAAAATGAAAAATTAGAACCAATTCACAGAATACCTTCCATTTATTTGCCACCTTGGCCTTACCCCACCTTACAAAGCGTTAGTATTCCAATGGACTTTGGTTATTCGATACATAAGTATATGAAGAAAATTAAACCCGACCTAGTTCACGTTCATGGGCATCATTATCCAATAAGTTGGGCTGGTTTAATTATCTCCAATAGACAAGGAATTCCTAATGTATTAACTTTACATGGAATGTATGCATTGAATCCTGCAAAAGTAGAGGGACAAACGAAATTTGAAGAACTTTTCAATAATACTGTATTTAAAGTTCTACTAAGTCATACCTCCGCGGTAATAGGATTGACCAAGAGGATTACTAATTATGCTCAGAGATATGGCAAAAATAATAAAACATCGTATTATACAGTTCCGAATGGAATCGAAACATTACCATATATAGTAAATCAAGCCAAAAGACAAATCTATCGAAAGAATTATGGGATCAAAGAAAGCTCGGTTGTAATATTATTTAGAGGGAGATTTGAAGAGGTAAAAGGAATAATAGAATTTTGTAAAGCCGTCATTAAACTATTGGATCGTTTTTCTGAAAACATTGAAATAATCATCGTGGGAGATGGAAAATTAAAGAATGAAGTAAATTCTATCGTCAAGGGTAAATCATCGATCCATGTCCTTGGCTGGCAACCTAGGAGTTTAGTACATGAATTGTATATATTGTCAGATATTTTTGTTATTCCCTCTAAATTTGAGGCATTACCAATAACAATAGTAGAGGCCATGAATGCAGGTCTTCATATAGTCTATACGCCTGTAGGAGGTGTTGTTGAAATTTTAGATCCATATTCTAATAAGACACAGATAGATGAATCAAGCGTAGACCATATTTATAATGGATTAAACTCTATAATTACAAACTCAACTTACACTGCAAGCAATATTGAGTCAAGTAAATATGCTGAAAGTTTAGATTGGAAATACATATTTCCCAGTATCTTTAATATTTACCAGAGCTTAGTAAATTGACATATGTCAAGTAATCTCTACTGCAGTTTCAAATAATACGTAGTTAATTCTATCCAAAAGTGTGAATGAGTAATGGATCGTGCGGGGAAGTACAGGTTTAACAATTCATCCAATGTAAAAGTGCAGAAAAGCAATATTTATGCAAATAGTATGTATGATTATATGGTTGAAATCCTCTTGATATTTATATGGTATTTTTACCCATAACAAACCATTTGTCAATAAAGTTCAAAATAACCGAACTAATTTATTTCAAAATAAAGTTCCTCCTATTTGATTATCATAAGATTGAATGAGTTTAGGGAATACTATGTTGACATCAAATTTAAGTACTTTCTTTTTTGCATTATAGCTCAATTCTGACCTTAACATAGAATTCTCAAGCAATTCAATAATTACTTTTTCAATTTCACGTGGATTATGAGGATCAATTAAAATGCCTTCTTTCCGGTCAGAAATGATTTCTGCATTTGTAGGGATTTTACTACATATTATTGGAGTCCCCGTTGCCATAGCTTCTAATAATGCTACAGACGTACCTTCTACAAATGAAGGCAGGATGAATATATCAAGGCTTGAAAGGATCTTGTTGATATCAACTCTAACACCACAAAAGATAACATTATCTTTCATATTCATCTTACTCACGAGATTTTTCATCTTAGATTCCAGGGGACCGGTACCTACGAGTACTAACTTTGCTTGATAAGAACTATGTAATACATTTGAAAATGCCGTTAGTAAATTAATGAGATTCTTTTCAGGGGCAAGCCTTCCTATGAATCCAATAACACTTGTACTTTTATCAAATCCTAGCTCGGTTCTTATTGCTATCCTATCTGATAAAGAATATTCAAATTTGTCTAGCTGGATAGGTATCGGAATGGTTTTGATCCTTTTTTTAACAATCTGCTCAAAATAATTTTTTATAGCATCATTGTCTACAATCACCTCATCCGCACTCTTTATTGTAAATAAATCTAAATTTCGTTCGATTTTGTAAATAATTCCCTTTATTTTACTTTTTAATCCGTGATGTATAGTTTTATGCCTTATACCATGTGAAGAGACTATAACAGGGACCTTTAGGATTCTTCCGACTATTATTGCTGCTAATCCTGTATACCCAGTATCCTGTGCATGAATAAGTGAAATAGGTAAAGAAAAGTGTACCTGCAAAATTTTTACAGATAAAATGACTGAAATAAGTAATCTCTTAGCCATAAAAAGGGGATATGGCGCAAAAGATGTTTTTCTTCTTGATATATTTTTTTTTGAAATTGATTTTTTATTGTTGAAAGGAGAAAAATTTTTTATCTTAATCGAATAGCTACCTAATAAAGTACTATTAATATTTCTGCTCTTTAACCAACTATATAATAAAATAGAATACCTTCCATCTCCACCAATTCCACTTTTGGATATATCACTTGAAGTAATAATACAAATATGAGGTTGACTCGTCATCATTAGTTGATTTTGGTTCGTTTATTAAAATATATTGTTATTGCTTTGTATCCTAATCTCTTAATCATTGATCAAATCCATGCTTGATATTCTATATTCCTTTAAACGTGTTTTACAAGCTTTCGATTATAGGAAGTCCAATCAATCAAGAATAATAAATGATCTAATTCCCGCTAAATCGATTGAGTTAGACGACAAAGAGTATACTTATTAATAAGGATTTGAATTGCACTAAATATGTTTTTGCAGTCATATTGTTAAATTTTATATTATTTTGATCAAATTGCCCATTGTTCAATCCTAGTACCGGGATTGATATTAATTTGATCATAAAGTTTAATTTAATTTTCCAGTATGATACTTGAACAGATATCTTTTTATATTTAGACGGTATTTATAATTATGTGAAATATCTAGCAATTTATCTATTAGTAAACCTACATTATTATTTAGAGAGATGAATAATATGACCATTAACAACTATTTTGAAATTAATGAATCTAAACGGATTTTAATTTGTATTCCCGCATATAATGAGGAAGAAAGCATTGCAGAAGTTATTATAAAGTCAAAAGCATTTTCCTCTGAAGTGATTGTTTATGATGACGGTTCACGAGATAAAACTGCCGAGATTGCTGAAAAAAATGGTGCAGCCGTTATAAGGAATGTCCGAAATAAGGGATACGGTAGAGCATTAAATACTCTATTTCAATATGCAATTACAATGAAAGCTGATATCGTAATAACCATAGATTCAGATGGACAACATGATCCTAGTTATATTCCTCAGCTTTTGCAACCGATACTGGAAGGCAAAGCAGATATCGTAATAGGTTCTCGATTTCTCACAAAGGAGGACAAAGTGAATGTCCCTAAATACAGAAGCATTGGTATTAAGACCATAACAAGATTCGCTCAAGTTGGTTGTTTTGACCGGATTACTGATGCAACTAGTGGCTTTAGAGCTTATTCTATAAATGCATTAACCCGACTGCGTTTGGTAGAAGATGGAATGGCCATATCTACGGAAATATTGCTTAAAGCGGATGATTGTAATTTAAGAATAGTAGAAGTTCCAATAACTACAAAAAGATACGATATAAAGGATGAATCCGCACATAATCCACTCAGACTCGGATGGAGTGTTATAAGTCATATAATTCAGTTTTTATCTTTTAAACATCCTTTATTATTTTATGGGCTCCCGGGCGTAATACTTCTTGTGTTTTCATCCTTTTTTATGTATAATGCTTTGGATTTGTTTTCATCAACTAGATACGTATCTACAAATATGATAATTATTTCGATAGGTTTTGCATTATTGGGAATCATCTTATTAGCTACTTCGGCGATCGTTTACACTATAATAGCCCTCTTTAAAGGTAAAATTAGAGATCTGTAATCTGTCAAAAGATTAATAAGGATTTGTACATCGGAAAATTTTTTTAATAGCCGACCACTTTTTAAGATTCACGTAATTCTCGTATAGCCTAATTAAGCTTTCAAATTACAGATACAATGTCAAATATTTGAAACATGTTTATTGGTTAAAACATACATCTAATTAACAATACATATTTGATATTAATAGACCAACATAAAAATTTGAATGAAATTTTTTAAATTAAGTTTTGTCGTAAAAAAATCTCAATCTTTTATTTTTATATCTTTATTATTTTTATATATCGAAATGAATAATTGTCTTTTAGGACTTTTTAATTTTACCAATAAAGATTGAATTATTTATCCTTGAAATAAAAACCTTCATAGAGCACCTCTTGGTAACATGGATTATGAAGATTTTGATAACCGGAGCTGCCGGATTTTTAGGTAGCCATCTATCCGAAAAATATGTAAATGAAGGTCACATTGTTTACGGAATAGACAATCTATTAAATGGGAACCTCAACAATGTTAGAACCTTATTACATAGAAAAAACTTTAAGTTTATTCACGACGATATTCGAAACAAAGAACTATACGGTAAAATTCCTACTGATCTAGATGCAGTAATTCATTTGGCTGCTCAAATTCATGTTGATCGATCAATTGTAAATCCTGAAGAAACCTTTGATATAAACGTATCTGGGACAATGAAAATTTTAGAATTCGCGCGCATGAATGATATTAGTAAAATCCTTTTTGCTTCTACAAGCGAGGTTTACGGATCAGCAAAGTACGTTCCTATGAATGAGGACCATCCATTAGCCGCTCAACATCCTTATGGGGTCAGTAAGATCGCAGCGGACAGATTATGTTACACATATAATGAAACTTATGATTTAGGAATCGATATAATTAGATGTTTTAATTTCTTTGGGCCACGACAAAAGGATTCAGGGTATGGAGGGGTTATTGCCATTTTTATAAACAGAGTGTTACAGAATAAACCACCTATCATTTACGGTGATGGTAATCAAACAAGAGATTATATGTATGTTGACGATGCGGTTAATGCCTATGATAAAATATTGAAATCAAACAATAATCCAGGTAAATATGGAATTAACTTTGGCACCGGAACTGAAAAATCCGTTAACGATATTGCAAAATTGATATTGAAATATTCTGGCAATGAAAAAAATCTAAGTACTATTCATGTCGACGCTCGTCCTACTGAAGTTCAAAGATTATTTGCTGATATAACCAAAGCTAGGAAATCATTGGATTTTGCTCCTAGTATTGAGTTTGAGGAAGGTATATCGTTACTGATGGATTGGTATAGGAATTTCAAATCTGAGTTATGGCTATATTAAGGATACGAATAAGAGAGGATAGATTGAGAACAGATTGAACATATTAGTAACTGGTCATAAAGGGTTTATAGGGACTAACTTAGTTAAAAAATTACAAGGTAATTATACAGTCCTTCCAACTAACAAAAATAGTGGACAGCGAATTAATATTCTAGAAAAAAATCAACTCTTAGATATTAACGACGTAGACGTAGTGATTCACTTAGCGTCTAAGACTTCTATCGTAGACTCCATTTCAAATCCTTATGACACTTATTATACGAATATGGTCGGTACTCTCAATATTTTAGATTATGCTGTAAATAGACAAATCAAAAATATTATTTATATCAGCACCTATCTTTATGGTAACCCTAAATACTTGCCTATCGATGAAAACCACCCGCTTAGTCCACATTCGCCTTATAATAAAAGTAAATTAATTTCAGAAAAATTAAGTGAGTATTACTCTGAAGATTATAAACTAAATATAGTAACATTAAGACCCTTTCTTATTTATGGTCCTTCTCATAATTCTTCTTTTATTTCGACTGCCATCAGAAAAGTTATGAACAATGAAAAGGTAATACTAAGCAAAAAAAATACGTATAGAGATTTTCTTTTTGTGGATGATTTTGTTGATCTTATTCAAAAGATTTTACCCAATTTTCCAGGAGGCTATAATGTGTATAATGTAGGCTATGGGAAAAGCTATAGTTTAGAGGAGGTTTTGACAGTCATAGAATGTATTCTTAATAAGAAGATCGCCGTAGAATACGATTATTCTCTCAGGCCAAACGATATAGTAGAGATGGTATCAAACATAGATAAAGTAATGAAACAATTCAAGTGGAAACCCACTATTGACATTTATGAGGGAATAAGACTGACGATCGATAGATATTCCAGAGGTAGTAAGAAATAGGATATGTTGATCTATGATATCAAAAGATTTTCATATAGATTTATCTCAATATGATATTTTCTGTATATTTTACTGCAAACGAACAAATAGGAATCCAAGATACCCAGTACTTCAGGGTAAAAGCGACATGCATTCGTCTAATAAATTACCAATGATTTTTTGATGGAGATCGCCAGTCCTATTTTAGAATCATCGTAATATAGAAAGAGAACAGTCAGCTTATGTAGCAGGGTTCATATGAGAATATATATGAATAAGCAACTAATTAGGATTTAAGAATGCCAAAAAGGTTATACTCGATTCAAAAGGATTTGGGAATGGGTGAATCGCGCAAGCTAATTGCAAGTTCGGCTTTATTGTCCATTAACTTATTCTTTTATTTATTAAGTTTAGTTTCCTTATTTCAACCAACTGTATATCTATTTATAGATCGCATTACTTATCCTACCAATTTTGTAGATAAATATTTTATAAACGGTCTTTTTGATTCTTTAATCATAATTTTATGCACCATCCTATGGTTTCAATTTAGTATTGCGAATAACAAAAAGTATTTTATAATGGCAGCATTTGGCATCTCTTTTTTGCTGTCTCTTTATTTTAACACAGAGTTTGCAACAAAAATACTTGCATCAATCTCTTTTCCTACCGTTTTGCTATTCATCATTATGAATAAAATTTTAAACAAACAGGCCATCTCCTTTAATTTGACGCTTAGTGTAAACTACATTTCTGTTTTTGGCATCTCAATTGCTATTGTTAGTGCATTTGTAATAATAAGTCATATATTATTCCCTGAATTGCCATTGCCCTCATTGAATTATCTGTATTATTTTTTTATAATACTTTCCATTTTTTCTCCGCTATACCTTGTCCTTATCTCATTTAATTATCCACTTGTTCTAACTTTTCGAATATTAAAAAAAAAATGGAAGAAAAGCTCTACCAAAAGAAAGGAAAATGTTACTAGCAAGGAAAAATACGTGAAACGAAGGACTAGAATTTTCCATTTATTAGTAATAATATTTCTGTCTATTGCTGTATCTATGATACCTCATTTAAGTACAGTTAATGAGGACAATATAGTAATCGGTAGTGATACAAAGTATTACATTAGATTCCTGGAAACTATGGCAGACTCATCTGGATATGGCGAGGTACTCTACAAAGCTTTTGTCATTGTTGTAACTGGAGATAGGCCCCTTTCTTTACTCTTTTTCTATTGGTTGTCTAATATATTTTATCAAGGCAACTTTTATTTTTTGTTAGAAGACCTACCAATTCTATTAGGCCCGTTACTCGTAATGAGCATTTACTTTCTTACGTTAAGTATAACTAGAAATCATTTTACCTCACTTTTTGCTTCTCTAATTACCATTCCATCTCATATATTAATTGGCATATATGCTGGACTCTATGCCAATTGGTTTGCACTTATTTGGGGGTACATGGCAATTCTCTTTTTATTTAAATTACTGGATGAACCAAGAAAAATCAACTTACTTATTTTTTCTATTTTGCTAATAATATTGTTATTTTCTCATGCTCAGACCTGGACTATTTTCATGTATACAATTGGATTATTTATTGCTATACTCATTTTTAAAAATAAGAGAGAAAATAAAAAAATAGTTCTATCGACAGTGTTTTCTATTTTACCATCTTTACTGATTGACCTAGCAAGAATGTTGTTCTTAAATTCTTCAGGTGTAAAGCAAGAACTTAGTTTCGCATTGGAAAGAGAGGTTGGGATACATGGGGTATATGTAATTTGGAATAACCTAATTGATACAGCTCACCTTTATTTGGCTGGTCAGATTGCGAATCCTATAATTCTACTGCTTGTTATCTATTGGCTGTATACCACCAAAATAAAGGTAAATTATGCCATTTTTCTAATTATTTTCTTTTCATTATTTACACTTCCTTTATTATTTGCTGATGCAACAATCCAAGCACGATTTTTTTATGAGATACCGTTTCAGATTCCAGCTGCCATCGCTTTAACAGTTCTGAAACAAAGAGCAGGTAGTTACCTAACCTTTGCTATTTGTCTCTGGTTAACTGTCATGTCGTTATATATGGCGGAAAATTTTGTACTTGTAGTGCCTGATAGATTTTTGAGTTAGACCTGTCCGGCTTACTTTATAGATCTTTCTCTAAAATCATATAGCTTTATTTGTCTTGGTGCTGATGGATTTTGACTTTTGAGATTCCTTGTAATGTGTGACCCCAAGAAGCTAGTTTGGATATGGATTTCTGGGTTATCCGAATTTTTGATACATATTTGTAGTAAGATTTATTCCAAGAATTTTACGTATTACGTATTGGCCTCTGAATTGCCTTAGGATGGAATAATCAGTGGGCCATCATTAGAATTCTACCTAATTTTATGTTATTAGTTCTCTAACTTTTGATCTTTTACTCGATTAAATCTGAAAACATCATATAGCTAAATGACTACAAATAATAGAGTCTATTTCGTAGAATTATTATAGAATTAGTTTTCTACCGATAGTGGAAATTGGAAAAAGCATCAGAAAAATGGTGATAGTATCCAAAAAGGCTAATATTGTTACAGAACAACCACAAGTGTTCTTCTACTATATAAAAGCAATAGTTCAATTTCAGATAACTTTTTATATATTGTTAACAATCTAATAGTTGGTGAAATACCCACAATGATAAACTTTAACAAATACAAAAATCAAATAACATTTGCAACATTGTTCAGTGTTTTAATGCTGACAATCACTGGCTCACTAGCCAGCATTGGGTTCCAATCCACAGCTGCAACCGTTTCAATCGAAGGTAGTGTCGATGCTGACGGTGGCGATGCTGATGGCGGCGATGGCGGCTCAGGCGGAGACGGCGGAGACGCAGAAATAGAGACTGGTGATGCTGATGGCGGCAACGGCGGAGACGGCGGAGACGCAGAAAGTAAAGACAGTGATGGTAGTGCATTTTCATTCTTTAGCAATGACGAAGATAATGATGACACTGAAGGCGGCGACGGCGGAGACGGCGGAGACGGCGGCAACACTGGCGTTAACCTAGCAGTAGGTGGCGACGGCGGCGAAGGCGGAGACGGCGGAGACGGCGGCACAGGCGGAGACGGTGGCAATGACAATACAGGCATTTCTGGCTTAGGTGCAGACGAAATTGCATCCCTTGGCGAAGATGCTGAAGTAGAGGGTAGTGTTGATGCTGACGGTGGCGATGCTGATGGCGGCGATGGCGGCTCTGGCGGAGACGGCGGAGAAGCAGAAATAGAGACTGGTAGTGCAGACGGCGGCAACGGCGGAGACGGCGGAGACGCAGAAAGCTATGAAGGTGGCTTCGGCAGTATCTTTGACTTCTTTGGAAGTAGTGAAGATAATGACGACACTACAGGCGGCAATGGTGGCAACGGTGGCGACGGCGGCAATAGTGGATTCAACTTTGCCTTTGGTGGCGACGGTGCAGCCGGTGGCGCAGGCGGCAATGGTGGTACAGGTGGTGCTGGTGGATCCGGTAACACTGGTATCGACTTTGACGACTACAGCATAGTAGCTCCATAACCATAAGACAACAAAGTCAAATGAAATAAAAAGTCAATAACCGTTTGGTTATTGACTTTAAGATTTTTTTTTATTTTTAAATAGTTTTTAAAATATGTATTATATTCAAATAGATTTCTTTCTGTTAAGGTATTTCAACTAATTTGAAATTTTTATAGTATCTTTTCTTATGATATCGTTTTTCATCAAAAATACATAATCTATAGATATCCTACTTTCCAGAGAGAATATACAAGTGATTAATAACAATTTCTTATGCTAATTTAATTAGCTACTACATCATTTGCTCGTTTAGGCCTTCATAAAGTATGTTTCAAGTATCTAACTAATTAAAAAGATAAGGATAAGGGAAAAGTACTTGTGAAAAGTTAATTTGTTATGTATATAAAGTAATCACAATAAAAAAAAGATTTTTTATTGATCTAATCATTTATTGATTTTTTCTTAGGGTGATATCAAAGTCTGACCGTCTTGACCGTCTTGACCGTCTTGACCGTCTTGACCGTCTTGACCGTCTTGACCGTCTAGGTTGGAAACATTAGGATCAGCGACTGCAGTTTGGTTGCTATCTAAGAGCTCAGGAAAGTCCAGATACAGGTCTGTTGGTTGAGCAGATAAGCTTTGGTAACCCTGTGAAGAAAATAGTCCCACCATTAAGGAAAAACTCAGTAATGCCGTTATCACCAGTTTGCTACTAATATTCATGATTATCAAGAAAGAAATAACATACATAATATTTCAGCGGTCCATATCAAAACTCTGCCACATTATTATATTAAAATAAATATGTAATGGCGTACTTGCTTCCATCTTTACTCGAGAGGACTATAGTAATAGTCGTAAGACAAAGCAGATACAAAAAGTAAATAACCAAAGCGTACAAACAATCAAGGACGGCAGTTTTCTCGGTACAAGTTAATTCTCTATTCAGTCAAAAAATTTTTTAGCTTACTTGTATTTCATCTCTGTATTTGGGAGTAAAAGAAACAAAGCACCTCCAGCGCGTCATAGCTGTCGAATTACACTTATTCTGGCATGAAGTCAATATAGGAAAGATCAAGGGATGGATGATATACGACTGTTAGAAAATAAGGACATTGAGAAAAAATACTATTAATGTAGATATATGTAAGAGTAGACATAATAACATAGAGAGTAGTCTCTTGCAATTTATCTAAAGAAAATGATAATCATAGAAATGGAAAAAGGAATTCATTAGCGCTGTTACTTATGATCAAAGAATCTAAAACTTTTAGGCATCCAGAGGCGTTGATAATTCTCAAGACAATTTTTTGATTGAGTTGGTCGATTGAATATAATTCTGCATGAACATTATAATAAACGTTAGAAAGAACTCTTCTATCATTGACCACTAGGTCATTTTTCTTGTTGAAAAATATTCTATAACAAAAACGCTCGATGAAAGTAACAACAAAAGGATATAAACTCATTGTGTACCTATAAAAACCTGTTTGAACCTTTTCTGTAATATGCAAAGAAGATAGTTATGGAAATAACACACTATGCTGTCTATATATACATATATTAGAATAATATTTCAAACGAATTGATATTAAAAGATTTAATTCTTAAGTTGATATTGGACAAACCAAGAGATAAAAAATACATGATCTGAGTACCCACATTAAATTCGGTTACTTGGAATTTCTAATATTAGTTAAATACAATAAAATTTATAGTAAAATTTTTTAGAAAAATAGTCTTTCTCTTAGTATTAAAGAGTATCGAGCGTTAATAACTTCTATCAAATATAATACTAGAAAATTATAATGAAAATAACACTCCAAATTGTAATATAATAATAATACACTAAACCTTACGATATGAATCAATTAATCAGTGAAAAAAACATTAACAAAGACAAAAAAATATCTGTAAAGAGCTTTGCCATATTTGGGGCATTAGCATTTGCTCTCTTGGCAACTATGATTCCTTCTTACACTATTGCAAACGCATTCGAACAAAATGCAGGCAGTGGTGGTAACGGTGGAGACGGTGGGGATGGCGGACTCACAGGACTAAATGACGCTGATGGTGGAAACGGTGGTACTGGTGGTACTGGTGGTAACGGTGGTACTGGTGGCGATGGTGGAAGCAACAATACGGGCTTTGAATTTGTTGAACCATTCGATGCACTATTGGCAGAAACTACAGGAATTAGTTTATCAGGTGAGTTATCAGCTGACGGCGGAGATGCTGATGGTGGCGATGGTGGAAACGGCGGAGACGGCGGTGAAGCAGAAATAGAGACTGGTGATGCTGATGGTGGCGACGCAGGTAGCGGTGGCGACGGCGGCAGTGCAATTGCAATATGCAACACATTAGGCTGCATATAACAGACATCAATAAGTAAAAACACTACAAAACAAGCAATCATACCCACACAAAGTAGATTTCATACAATCTACAAATTTTTTGTTTTAAATTATATATTTATGAATTTCTTTACACTAAAGGATTCTGTTCTCATAATGAAATCTTATATCTTGAAATCCTCTATCATTTCTTATTCATAATAATACAAGAGCATCTTCACCACGTCTTCACCATGCGTTGCATAGTTTTCATAATTGCTTTTTATTCAGATTTAAAGAAACATATTTTTTTGTCAAACCACTTAATGTTTCTAATTATGTGAAACTGAAAGGATTTTAAAGTAGATAACCCAAGAAAGCTCCAAAAAGTAGAAAGACGTAGAAATTAATAGTTGATAAAACCTTAACCAAAGAAGGGTTAATAATAATTCCTCAGTATTAGCACAATACTATAGGACATAACCAGTATGAACTACGCTTTAAGAGTGAATATTACACAGCAATTGTTTAAAAAAAATGATCAGCAAATCACACACTAATAGATTTGTTTTTAGTTTAATAGGTTTTCTACCACCTAATGAAATGTATATTTAAATTAATATAGAAATTATGAATAGGATTATGGCTGCCACGTAAAGTTATCTGACTGCCGATAGAATTCGAAAGCATTAAGAAAGGTAACTCTTTCAATATCTGAACCCTTACATGAATTTTTTCTCATTTCCCTTGCAGTTAACGGTACACTTAAGGGATCGGAGATCCCCCAGTCTGCGGCACTATTTACCATAATTTTATGGCTTCCATATTTATTGACAATTTTGATCACGCGGTCGGGAGATAATTTAGTAATTGGGTAAACAGACAGTCCTGCCCATGCACCAAGATCTAATGTCATTTTGATGGTTTCCTCGGTATTATGATCTATTAGAATCTTGTTAAAATCATATTTACCAGTTTCAAAGATTTTTTGCATCCTCCTCATTCCTTCAAGCTTGTTATTATGAGGCAAGTGTATCATAGCTAAAAGATTTTCCTTTTTACAAATATCTAATTGCTTTACAAATAACTCTTCTTCCAAATCGTTAATTAAGTTAAATCCAATTTCACCCAGCGCGACTACCCCTTCGCGTTTTAAAAACTGCTTATCCATCATCACATCCAAAGCGTCTAATGCAAGTGGCCTTTCTACTGATTCTTTTGGATTTACTGAGATGCAAACATAATGATTAATCCCAAATTCTTTTGCTCTTTTTGATTCAAAAGTAATCATATGTTCCCAATAATCAACGAATGTCCCCACGCTAGTCCTTGGTGAACCCAACCAAAATGAAGGTTGAACTATCACTTCTATTCCTGCTACAGACATTTTCTCATAATCATCAGTCGTTCGAGAATACATGTGAATATGGGGATCAAAGTATCGTGTCATACTGACCGTAATGTATCAAATCCATATATATATAACAATTATAACTTTGTTAGAAAGAAAATATTTACAAAGCAATGAAAGCGGCATTTTTTTATGGACCAAACAGAATTAAGATTGAAAATATAGATATGGAGAGCCCTTCAAATGATAATCTTATTCTCAAGGTATTATCATGTTCTGTTTGTAGCTATGATGTAAGAACCTATAGAAATGGAAGTTTTAAAGTCAAGCCACCAATAGTTCTTGGGCATGAAATATGTGCTGAAACCACGGATGAGATCAGAGGAAAAAATTACAAAGTCAAGAATCAAGAAAGGGTATCCATTTATCCTGTAATACCATGCCTTCATTGTTATTACTGTAAGGAAAAAAAATATAATCTTTGTTCTAATCTAAAGGAATTAGGATCTACTGTAAATGGCGGCTTTGCTGAATACATCTTGATCCCAAGAACGGTATTTGAAATTGGAGGTATTGTCCCAGTTTTGGATAATGTAACTAATGAAGAAGCTTCCCTAATTGAACCACTCGCATGTTGTATCAACGGTATAAATCAAATCAAATCACCTGACTTTGATTCTATAGTTATTATCGGAGATGGACCAATTGGATTAATGCAATTAATGTTATTAAAAAGGAAATTTCCCAACACCCAAGTAATAGTAGTTGGAAAAATAAATCACCGACTTGAGATGGCACGACAAATGGGTGCAGATAGAGTCTATGACGTCAACAATGATAGCACTTTCGAACCCATCTCAAAGCTTTCTATGGAACTTAATTGTAGACAATCTCCCAATCTTATTTTTATTTCAAATAATAATCCTACTTCACTAACGTCCGCATGTAGGCTCGCCAATAAGAATGGTAAGATAATGATTTTTTCAGGATTGAAAAATCCTAAATCTAAATCGCGCAATCTTGCTCAAAGTCCCACGATTGATGCGAATTTTATACACTATAACCAAATTGCAGTCATGGGTAGTTTTTCATCTACTCCAGAGAATCTCAAGGAGGCAATGAAATTGGTAGACTCGGGAGAAATAAGCGTCAAAGATTTGATTACCGATACTTTTGAGCTGCAGAAACTTGAGGATGCGATAAAGAATTCTGAATCATTTCGAGGATTAAAGTCCATTATCAACAAGTTTTAAGAAGGATAATTACAGGATCGAATTTGTATGCATTTGGTAGAATTATGAAAAAATGCATAGAAATGAAAAAAAAGATAAACTTCAACTGGATTATCACGCTAGCAATAGGAAGTATCTATTGTTGCAATGCCTTGAGTACAAATATCAATAAATTATTCATAATGTAGCATCCTAATTCAAGGTTTATGTTTATGATGGCCCCAATTATGGTATCAATTCTTTAAAATTGACCTCATTGGACAAATTCTTCAATTCTAAATAGGATGTGGCACACAAGTTTTTAGTTCTAGTTATTTTCTCATTCTAATTTATCACAAGCAACAATTATTATTTCTATAAAAAACCACGATAGGATTATGGTAGTCTAGACCAGATGCTCGGACCTAAATATACGATTAAAACCGCAATAACCGTTAGCCTCGTCATAGTTATTGCAGGTATGACTGTCTTTTTGGTAATACTTACAGGCAGATGCAAATTCGCAACGCTTCGCTTGTATATTATTAGACACTAGATTTATCCTATACAATAGAATCTATTGTAGACAACATACATTAAATAGATGGTCGAAAAGTTGTCAGATAATTTGTGATTAGCAAAATAGCTATAACAGTAATTCATAGATTCACATTTGTGAAACGAGATTCTTATCTCTATATTGATAGATTAATGTAATTTTAGTATTGTATAACTTTGTTATAATTTTTTAATTTCTCTTTACGCTTTTTTGTTTTATTGAATAATATAGAATTATTGTGACTTATTTTGCTGAGCACAATGGGGGCAAAAGCCTGGTTAATAAGCCTTTAAAGTCAAGCAGCATCCACCTGCAGCTTGATTATAGTTACACGATTCTCTAAGTAGCGAACTGCAATTGTAGCTTTATATAATCGACATATGTTTTTGCTGGATGGAGACAGAAATTACTTCTACTACTAGTTATTTTAAAAAGATATTGATAAAACTTTGTGGTTCTTCTTTTCTGATGAACTAGTCTTTATTCTAAGGCAACAAAAATGGATTTGACTAAGCTATATTCGTATTCATAAAATTAATATTCTATTGTGTATTAATAATTAAATATGAATAAATTGATAATCTGTAATTTTCTTGCAATTTTGTTTCTGTTTGTAATCTCCGGTAATCAAAGTAGTTATTCTACCGCAAATAGTTCTGACACTGTAGACTTGGCCGAAAACACTAGTGCAGTTACCAAGGATAGCTATGTTATATATTGTACAACTGACGGTACCTCCGGTCAACTTGGAGAGGAAGGTGAACCTGGAGAGGAAGCAATAGGACGTGCTGGCGGTGATGGCGGTGATGGCGGTGATGGCGGTGATGGCGGTGATAGCGAGTCTACGTGTTGGATAAAAGCTGAAAATATAACAGGTGATAATGAGGATAATAAAATAGCCTTAGAAGGAGGTTCTGTCGGCAGTGGTGTGGATGCAAATGGTGGCTCTGGTGGAGACGGTGGAGACGGTGGAGACGGTGGAGACGGTGGAGACGGTGGAGACGGTGGAGACGGTGGAGACGGTGGAGACGGTGGCTCTGGTAGATAAAATATGCATTAAAAATAATTTACTTTTTCACATTTAGTAAAAGTACAACCTTTTCGACATGATTAAAATACCAAATAATATTTTTCCTTGAAAAGGATGCCTGAGATTTCTGAGACCTGTCTATTTAGCTGGATTTTTCTCCTTGTCATACAAGGTATCAAAGAATGGTAACTGATTCTCTATATGCTTTGACTCGCAGCATCTTATTCACACTGAAAGTAATTGACAACACTTGGTTCTATCCTACTCGGTCCGCATTGCTCTCTGGAAAATGCTTTACTTATAAAAGGAATGAATGTAATGATCAAGATATAAATGCCATTGGTTAAAACGTATGCCTAACTGTAGTAGACAACTGTCTTGCCCTTGTTATATTATAAAGTTCTTCCTATCAAGCTTTTCTTATAAAAGGAATGGAGATTGTGTTAAATAAGTTCAAGTGAAAGAAACATCGTAAACTACTTGACTCGGATTCTATCTATATAGATATAATCTAGCGAAAGTATTTGAATTTTAGAATTTTACACAGACAGAGACTATTAGATTATTAGAATACTAGGACGTACAAAAAATAAAAAGTGGCAATACCATTTTTAAAATAAATGATATCTATTGTTGACCAGCAGCGTTGTTACCGTCGTTTAAGTTAGCTGTAAAGGCTAAGTTGTTACATGAAGCTATTGTTTTACCTAGTTCGGAAAAACAACTTGAATCTTGTCCTGTAACTGAAGATTGTTCTAGAAGCTGTACTGACTCATTTGATTTCTTATTTTTTCCGCCTGCATATGCCATGTTATCTCCGTAGGTTACTACTGAACCAATTAAGGCTGCAGCAATAAATATTGACAAAACTGACAAGGAAATTTTTTTATTCATTGATAAGTTAACTTCAATATTCTATAAGTGAATTGTTTAATTCAATTCTGAAATAATCTTACTATAATTAATTCTAAGATAGCATATATCCATAAAAGCAATTGCCTCAACCACAATTTTCTATTGATATGGTCTTCTAGCTTATCTATGACATTTGTGATGATGATCGCATTATATTTGATATTCAATATTTGATCTCTTGACTTTAAGGCATAGCTTGAAAAAGATAATAAATTGGAAAAATAGCCAGAGAAAAAAACATGCAATGTTCTTGTTAGAATTTTTCCTCTCCTTGTATAGATGCTATAATATTTTACGAACCGTTTGGAGATCGTGTTTTCTGCTTTAAATAATATTTTAACGTTATCTCATCATTCTGGTCATTTCTTCTTTTGATAACTTTTCTTTTCTACATTCTGTATCATTACTTATTTTCTCTCTAGACTTTTTCATGTGGGTTGTCATATGATTGTCTATAAAACGGCTTACATTCTTGTTAGGAAAAAGGAGATCACTGCTAATGGAGATTACTCCATATGATTAGCTAGAGCATTAAATGATTAAATTCATCAGCTTCTTAGGAACAAAATCTCTTCGTTTATTGATGTTGTATTTGGATAATTTTAGATTGATAAAGCATTAATTAATCCACAAAATTCATTTGAAAAATCAAAATATAAAAAAGAAGTTTAAGATACTCCACTAGGTTGTTTGTGTTCCGAATGCTCAAGCTTCATATGTTCTTCTTTTTCATCGTTATTGGCAAATGTAATTCCGCAAAGGTGGCATGTCTTATCAGAAGATGTATTACTAGATGGTTCAGCAGCTGTCCCCATATCAATCATATACAATAGTTATAGATATAAGCATTAATTAACCCGCAAAAGGTGAGGTACCTCCCTCGAGAGCTTCCAATCATGTAATATGTTATACTAAAATAGATTTTTTTTATTTTCTAAATTTTAACCTTTTTAAGAAAAATTTCTTCCTGCAAATCGAAAGTAGTTACTTATCTTACAATTTAGAATTGTGTGTTTAATTCCAAATCCTATGCTAAGAAAGAATATTCGCTTTTCTTTAAGTAATTATTCATTCATTCAAATCTTTAACAGCTATAGCATTTTGCATCTGCAACTGCATTCGGCAAGCTTTTTTAATACGAGCCTTTGTTTAGTCCTAAAACCATTAATTAACATTTCATCTATATATCCTATCCATTGCTTTTGCATTTGTTATGAGAATATATTTATCAGTTTTTTCAATCCAATGAGTGTAAATACTAGAGATATTTAGTTTTATATTGGACAAGGTAGGAAATTGAAAAATGGATTCGATCAAAGATAATGATAATGATGGATCTGATTTAGACCCTAAAGATGATGCACGGATAACAAAAAAATTCTTAATAGAAATAGTTGGAAAGTTTAAAACTACTTCTACAATAGAGCTTTCAAATTATGAAGAAGCCTTAGAATTATTTAATCAAAAGTCAAAAGAGGGTAAAAATCTAATACTTTATGAGATCCACAAGTCATTAAATGATGGATCGATAGTCAAAAAAGTCCCGGTCCTTAATACATCAAAGCATGCAGAAAGAATGCGCGCTCTCCAAGAAGAATTAAAAGAATCTACGCCTGCAATTAACGGAACTGGTAATGCCCCAGTTTCTGCATCATCCTCATCCTCCACGCCAGTTCAGAAAGGTAAAGTAACACTTGCATCTATGAAATATAAAATAATAATTCTTGCTTCTGTCGTAGCTGGATTTATACTTCTACTATTTATCCTAGATATCATTGCAGGTGGGGGAAGCGGAAATATGTCTGGTCATTTAGTTGCTTTTGAGGGATTGCAGAACTATGTACAAACTGCAAAAAATATTCATTATGATTTCAACTATCATGATTTTATTTCGATATATTTTCTGCTTTAATTTTTGATCAACTCATGTTTCTCTTACAAGTCTTTTTTTTGGATAAGAGAGTGTTTATGGGTCTAAATATGAAGAGACGAAGCTCTACCATAATTACTACATAACTATTTAACTCTACAAAAATAATTTTTTTTATGAAATTTGCATTCAGCACTAACGCCTTTACCAACTATTCTTTAACGCAATCAATCAAAGAAATAGCAAATATAGGTTATGATGGAGTCGAGATAATGTGTGATGTGCCTCATGCATATCCCCCAAATATGGATGCAGCCAAAATAAATGAATTAAATAAATCTCTAATTTCCAATAAAATGCAAATTTCCAATCTAAATGCTTTTACTCTTTTTGGCCTAGGGGATACATATCATCCTTCTTGGATAGAAAATAGCAAAATAGACAGAAACCTAAGAATCAAACATACCATTGATTGCATTAACCTCGCAGAAAAACTTGGTGCAAAAAATATCTCGATTGAACCAGGCGGGCCCGTTGATATCCCTAACAACAGAGAAAAGTATTTGGAACTTTTTGCAGCAGGAATAAGAGAGATTTTGCCTCAAGCAGAAAAAAAGAAAATAAAAATATTAGTAGAGCCTGAACCCGAACTGTTACTTGAAACTTCAGTTGAATTTTTGGATTTTATGAAGGATTTTGATTCTGATTATTTGAAATTAAATTTTGATATTGGACATTTTTACTGTGTTAATGAAGACCCTAGTACTTTGATTAGCAGGCTCGCAGAATACATCGAACATTTTCACATGGCAGATATAAAAGACAGGAAACATTACCATTTAATACCTGGACTAGGATCGATTGATTTTAAAAATGTTTTCGAATCTATTGAGAAGATAAATTACAATGGATATGTCACAGTTGAACTTTATCCGTACAAGAATAATCCAATCGGGGCCGCATCAGCATCTATGAACTTTCTTAATTCGATTTCCAATTCATGAGAGATTTAAAATATTGTTAATAATCATTGAATAAAGATGTTTCAAAGTCCATATTTTCAGCTCTTTAGGATTTCCAATATTTTTACAGTCCCTCCAGACATTATCATAGGTTTTTTGGCAGTATCGATTTACTTTGGTCCATCCATAGGCTATAGTGTTTCTGATCTCGTTACCTTGATTTTTTCATCTGTTTTTTTATATATTGGTGGACTTGTTTTAAATGATTTATTTGATATAAAAGTTGACAGACTCGAGCGTCCAAATAGACCTTTACCTTCAGGAAGAATAAAAAAAGGAAAAGCAATTCAAATTACTGTTCTACTCTTTAGTGTCGCACTGGCGCTTGCATCAATTGTCAATACGACGGCTCTTGGAATTTCGATGTTATTGATTGCAGGGATTGTTACATACAACTATAAAATAAAGAATGGATATTTTAGACCGTATTTAATGGCTGCAATACGTGCATTAAACGTTATCTATGGAGCCAGTTTTATTTTTGATATTCCGATCACAAGTGCAGTTAGCGGCGAGCAGGTAGTGACACCAACTTCGGATTATAATCCTTGGGTGTTGCTCGTAGTGGTAGCTTCCACTGTTTATTTTCACATATTTATTTTGACGTCTATTAGTAAAAGCGAGACAGCTCAGGAATTTTCAAAAAATAAAATCAAACAAGATATTCAAAATATCAAAATTATTTATCTCATCTTATTGATAATCTCTGTTTCGATCGCTATCATATTTACCCCGTATAAGCTGGATTTTTTACTCTTTATCTTGTTGTATTTATTTTTGATTAATCTGTTATTCAATAGGGCCTTAAAGAAAGCAAACGATCAGGGTCAGGACCCAGCAGTCATACAATTTGTGGTAAAAAACATGTTGATTTTACTAATAGTACTTGATTCTGCATTCATCGCGGGAGTAGCCGGCATACTTAGCGGATCCATTGTAACAATGCTTACGCTTCCCTGTTTAGTATTGAGCAAAAAAATTAGCATGACCTAGATACGAGGTAAAGAATAAAGAATTTATTAATTTCGGATATACAAAAGGTAGGAGATGTGAATAATGCGATTCGGCAAGATAATAAGAGAAACTGCCAATAACTTGATTTACAAATTCTTTTAAATAGGTATTTACGAAGGGTATATAGCAATGAATGGATCCATTTCTTTGAAATTAATAGTGACCTTATGCTGCTGCTTTGTAACTCTTGTTTTTATTATAAATGCATCTTTAAATGATTTAGACAGTCATGCTTCTCCTGTTATCCCTGAAAAAAATTCAACATTTTCAAATTCATCGGAAACTGATTCTAATGATACTCCAGCTACTACAATTATAATCCCAACAGGGGGTTCAACTGTAACTCAAGTATCTAGTAGTAGTAACAATAATAATGATACTGTCTTTGCGATACAAAGTAATAATGATACAATTAATGAAACTCAAAATAATAATGTTAGCAATCTTGTTCCTAACAATAATACCATATCTGATCCTCAGCAAAGAGGAAAATACTTGGTAGATGATAACGGCGTACATTATTATAATATCAATAATTGCAGTGAAAAGAAGGGGTCATCAGGTATCGGAAATATGTCAGAATGTGAAGATGCCGAGAAGGAAATGAGTGAAGACTAAAAAAAATATGCTTTTTTTATCGAATTGGAAAGTATAAATAATTTCAAAATGGTTACTTGTTTAACTATCTATAGTGATGTAAAAGATGTTCTAACAAAAATATGACATAGTTCTGATGATATAGCGGATTATGATGTTGAAGTTGTTATAAATCTGGAAGAATCTTATTTCATCGTGACAACAACAATATTGGATAATAAAACATCTTCCTACGTACTTAAATTGTCACTTTTAAGATTGCTGAGTGTGTTTTTTTGTCTAAAGGCCATTATTCCTGCTATTACAAATAATACCAGAGCTGGTATTGCAAACCATTGAATGAGCGCAAAAAGGATTACACCGCAGGCTATTAAAATGCCTCCAACAATTTTGGTATTTTTAACCTTAAAGGCTGCAACAATAGCACCTATGTTTATTGCTATTATAGCTATCGCAATTAGTAATGCCCAACCAACAAAAAGTGCCAGTATTGGTATACCGATAAAGCTATTTATCAGAAAATACAAAAAGAGTCCTATAAATGGAATTATAAGTCCCAAAATAGCAGTAATGATGGTTAGTTTTTGATAGCCTTTCATATTTTGGTATATACGGAAAGGTAATTAAGGTATGATCCTATTCTCTTTTTTTCTTCTTACTTGAATAATTACTATTCCAACTAAGCCATTTTACTAAATTGAATGTATTATATAACAGAGCGTATCCTGTTGAAAGTTGAAAGTTGAAAGTTGGGCGGCATTTAAGATGCCACCCTTTTTTCCATCGCTATGCCAATCGAGGTATAATGTGATGCCCGCCATCCTTTCAACAACTTCCAGAGTTTCCAGACCTGTATTGGTTTGAAGGTAAGACATTAGTGAATCAAGCAAGGGATTTGGATTTTGTTTTTGCTTGACAACAATGCTTTATTAGATGCAATATTAGGTTAACCTAACTATAATATAAATAATTTGTTGATTATCAAGAATAATAATAATCCGTCCTTCTTTTCAGGTATGTGCTGACTATGGCTTCTATTACTTTTAAATGGCACAGGGAATGTCGATGCCGATGAAAATCAAATCATTCACTAATTATAAATAAGAAATGGCATTATCTCATATATATGGCAAAATGTCCATCTTGCAAGGAATTAATTAATTTAAGTGAATTGATAACGGAAGAGTTTGAGGATGGGGACTTGTTGTTCAAGTTCTTAGGTTTGAGTTGTCCCAAGTGTGAGACTCTATTGAAAATACAAAAGATTGACTAAAACGCGCACGCGCGTATAATCTGTTACAAACCAGTTTCGAATCCGTCATTAAGGCATCTGTATTTAATTTTCTACCTAATCAGTCATTATTGTTTTTTTCAGAGCGGCGAATAATAATCAATTAGATAAACTCCAGTAGTTAGTTATTACTTTGAATAATCTAAGCAAAGTAATCTGTACATTATTGGATATCATTAGCTAAGAATACAAAGAACGCAGTCAAAATTGTTAAAACGCAATTTTCTATTGATTCATAAATCCTATTGCTAACAGATTATGTTGCTTGACAAACAACAATAATAATAATAGTTCAAAATATTTTATTATCCTAGATATTGTAGGATTAGATGTTTCTCATCTAGATTCTTTCTCTCAAAAATATCCTAATATCTCAAGTTTGTTTCAAAATAATGGTGAATATGGGTATATGAAGCCCGTATTTCCATCAGTAACATGTACAGTGCAAGCAAGTATTTTGACAGGAAAATATCCAAATGAGCATGGTATTATTTCAAATGGATTTTTTGATAGAGAAAACATGCAAACATTATTCTGGGAACAATCTACTAATTTGGTTCAGTCTAAAAAAATCTGGGATACTATAAAAAACAAAAACAGCATGCTTAAAACAGCCATGTTATTCTGGCAAAATTCGATGTATTCAAACAATGATTATGTTATTACCCCTCGTCCCATTCATTTAGAAAACGGTCAGATGGATATGTGGTGTTATTCAAAACCCGTAAACTACTATGAGTCGATTATCAAAGAGGCAGGCGAGTTCAATTTAATGAATTATTGGGGCCCATTTGCATCTATAAAGTCATCTGAATGGATAACAAAATCAGTACAGTATACTATAGCAAATCATTATCCAAATTTGATACATGCATATTTTCCCCAACTAGATTATAGCGCACAAAAATTCGGTAAATCTAGCCCTCAGGTGACTGAGGATTTAAAGCAAATAGATACCTGTGTTGGCAATATCATAGAGACTGTTAAGCAAGCCGGGTTATTTGATGATATTCATTTTCTTTTGCTGTCTGAATATGGATTCAACGATGTCGTTGATGCAATACCAATTAATAGGATTTTAAGAGAAAAGGGATTACTTCAAGTAAGAACGATAAAAGGAAAAGAATACATTGATTATGAGTTTAGCGATGCCTTTGCGATGGTAGATCACCAAATAGCACATATTTATCTAAATAATAGTAGTAACAGTATAAACAAAGCAAAAATTAAGAGTGCGCTTGAAGATGTTTCTGGAATTGATAAAGTCTGCGATGTAGAAGAAAAGAAAAAACTTTACATTGATCACCAAAGAAGTGGCGATCTCATCGCCATTGCAGAAAAAGATAAATGGTTTAGTTACTACTGGTGGTGGTCGGAGTCGGAAGGAGGATATGAACACCAAGACAACAACAAAAAAATCTCAAACTCAGATATAGGTAGATTTGATGAGAATAGCAAAGCACCTAGCTTTACTAAAACAGTGGATATTCACAGAAAACCCGGATATGATCCCCTCGATCTCTTTATAGATCCGCAAAAAAAATGCATATCTACAGACACACGGTTAATCAATGGATCTCATGGACGACCACATAATATTGAATCGGGCGAAGGATTATCGGCCTATGTATCTAGCAAAAAAATTAGAAATGTTAAAAAGGATAGTTTTAATGGGCATTCAGTAATAAATTGCCTAGATATTTTTGATGTCGTGAGAAAGAATTTTGAATAATAAGGTAGGAAAATTATTTTGGACATCAACAGTATATAATCGAGTATAAAAATCTAGGTAAAAGAATTGACATTCTCCTATTCTATCACCTTATCTTCTTTTTTAAATATACAAAAAAACGATACAGAAACATTGGAGAACCTAACGCAGTTAGGCTTGACTGAGTTCGAACTATATGGAGAACCCGATAATATTGACTGGAAAAATTTCAAGGATATTCTAAATTCATTTGACGCAAAGGTAGTAGGCATCACAGGCATGTGGGGTAAGTCTAGTCCAAATGGATGGAAAAGGCGATTATTAAGTAATGATAACTCAATGGTAAAATATGCAGAAGACTATGTATCAAATTGTATTAGATTATGTAACTACTTTGGAGGAGAACGAATCAATATTTGCTTGTTTTCTGATCCTATTAATTCTTTTGACGTAACTCATAGAAACGTTACCAAAGATAATAAGATCAAGGCTTTGAGAGGTTGTGCGCCTTTGCTGAACCGTCTCTTAAAAAATGCAAAAGATGAAAATGTTTCCTTGATGGTTGAACCCCTCAATCGTTATTCTACACCTTACTGTTGTACTTATTCAGATGTAATACCTTTGATTGAAAGATGTGATTATCTAGAACTCATGTTAGATACTTTTCACATGAATATTGAAGAAGATTCATTTGAGCAGACGATTTTAAATTCTCAACCTACTCTTTCTCATATGCACTTTGCTGATAACAACCGAAAGATGCCTGGATTTGGTCACATTGATTTTGATACAATAGTTAAAGCATTAAAAAATATTTCATACAAAGGCAAAATTAGTTTCGAGCCTATAATTTCAGATAGAAATTATTTTTCTTCTGTGAAATCTGGAATGGATCATGTAAAAAAACTTGATTTGAAATATTAAATATATAAAAATTCTGAAAATGATAACCATCTATTCAGAATACATATTACATCGCATCAATCTTTATTAGTAAAGGCAATACCATAATTACAGATTATTTTGAGTGAAGCCTATGTGTTATTGAATGTTAATTACAAGAAACAATCCAATGTAATAGATAAATTAAAAGAATTATCAACTGTTAAAGCGGTAAAGTCTGTATATGGAATTTATGATTTAGTTGTTATTTTTGAGTCAGATAATTTGCAGCAAGTCAAAAGTGAAATAGACGAGAGGTTACCTCTTATCGACGGAGTAGAGAACATGACCGCTTTGATATCTGTGTCTTGAAAGAAATTGAGAGTTCTTTGTTATAAATAATAGAGTAATGGAGAAATGAGCAAGATTGACAATTGAAGAATATGAGGTTATCATCGTAGGTGCAGGTCCATCTGGACTTTCCGCAGGCATATTTGTTGCAAGACAGAGAACCAAATGTCTTTTAATTTCAAAGGATTTAGGAGGACAGATGAACCTGATTCCTAAACTTGAAAATTATCCTGGAACTATAATGTCTAGTGGCCCGCTTCTTGCTAAAACCTTGGAAAATCAATACTTAACATTTAATGGTGAAATGACTTTTGATACTGTAGAAAAGGTTGATCAAGTCGAAGAAACTACCAGCCTGAAGATAAAAACTGGACGTTCAGAATATCTTACAAAGGCACTGATTCTTGCTCCAGGTAAAGTTCCAAACAATTTAGGTGTACCAAATGAAATCCAGTATCAAAATAAAGGTGTTCACTACTGCACAAAGTGTGATGCACCATTTTACCAGGGTAGGACAACAGCAACTGTTGGTGTCGGAGGCTATCTTTTAGAATCAGGAATATTGTTGTCTAGAATGGCTTCAAAAGTATATCTAATTTATCGTGGTGGTCAGCTGGGAGGTGACAAAGATATGATTGAATCTATTAAAAGGAAAAGCAATGTGGAACTGGTCCCCAATAGTTCTGTTACCCTAGTTTCAGGAAACAACTCTTTGCAGCAAATCCAAATCAAAGACAATAGCGGAGCAGAGAAAATGATAGATGTTGATGGTTTATTTGTCGAAATGGGGTCAAAGATAAACCTAGATTTTGTAAAACATCTTATCAAACTTAACACGAAAGGGGAGATAGAGGTTACTGATGGAGGTAAGACCACCCACCCCGCCATTTTTGCATCTGGAGATGCAACAAACATTCCCTATAAGCAGATCGTGGCTGCGTGTGGGGATGGCGCAGCTGCAGGCATTTCTGCATTTAACTATATTGAAAAATTAAAAGGGAAGCCAGGCATTCGTTCTGATTGGAAGAAAACTATCGGAGACACCGTGTTCCATTATTAAGGAGGTGTAATGTTCTCTCTTACTTTCTTCTTTCCTTTTTTCTTTCCTTCCTCTTCTTTGGAATAACCTCAAATATCTAGATACATCCCTGAGTTATTCTTCAAAATAAAATTTTCATATCTTAATACTATGTAGACTTGGCTTCAAATCGAATTAAAAACGATCTTTGTTCTCCAGATAATTAGTCAGATTCATAGAATAAAATTTCTTTAGTGAATCAGCATCCCTTTTGTATTCATCAAAAACGATAAATAATGTAAATTTAATAAACTCCTCAACATCGTCTGAACTTATTGCATTTGAATTAAACAATTCTTCAATTATGGTTTTCAATCTAGTTATCTTTTCTTCCTCTAAGTTAATTCTAATGCTTGTAGATTCTGTCATTTAGGTTATGTACTTGTTTAGATATTTATCCTAATCTCGGTGAATTTGTTGCAAAACAAAAAGTACAAGGTTGAATTTTATCAGAGTGCATTGCAGGCACGTTTGTCAACTCTGATCCACAAGGAAGCGTTCTTTTCTTTTTGCATGAGCAATCAATACCAAAATACAACTTTGAATTTAAGATGTTTCGAGGATAAATTCATTCTAGAGATCACACGCACCACAACTGACCTATCTAAATCCCGCAATAATAACAAAAAGACACTTAATAAAAATAAATGGAGGACCCCTATCCTCAGAAGAAAGAAAAATCGTTATCAGAAACGACCGGATATTCTGACTCACAAGGACCGAATGGTTGATTCCATAAGAAGAATTAATCAATAAATTCACTTAGCAATTTTTTACTGCTACATTCTTCAAATTTTATATTAATTATAAAAATTAAATTCTAAATGTCTATGACCAGTACTAAAAGTTTTTCTACAAAAAACGCAGGTGTTCTAGTAGTAGCAGTATTTTCTATAGTAGCGTCACTTGGACTCAGTCAAGTGTCTTCTGCCATGGCCCTAAATGAATTATTCAATTGTGACACAGAGGTTGCTAATGAGTCTAGTGATTTTGACATGAAGGATGCAGCGTCATGCAATGATGATGACAACGAAGAATCAAGTAATTCGGAATCTAATTCTAATGATAACGTCGCTGTATCTTCAAACGATGATGAAGAAGATAATGAAATTAATGGTGCCGAAACTAAGACTGACGGGGTACTAACAACAGGTCCTGCAGTGGCATCACCGGATGATAACATCATAAAACCAATCAACTTGAATAAGGGCGGAGAATCAGACGAGCCTCTTGAGGTTAATGGTGTTAATAACAAACAATCAGCCGACTCTGTATCAAAACAAGTATTTGAAGATGAAATGGATTTGAGCGATCAATTAAACAAGAATACTGATACTGAAGTTTCCGAATTATACGAATCATTCGACTTACCTTATACAGCAATCTATAAAGAACCACTGAACTAATAACTCACCCACCTCTCTCGTCTAAATTTTTTTTTTTCTTGAAATTTTTTTATTTATATCATGTATACTAATCCAAAATATAACTTGTTTATCCTCTGAACAGTTTTTCACTTATCCAATGAAATTAAAATATTTCTGTCCAATTACTAAAAACACCGAATTGACCACCGACTGACAGACTGACCGGCCAACCTACCACGACTTGGACAATCATTTGCATAATACCAGACCGTCACTCTTTCCTCCTTCTGCTCCTAATCTCAACTAGTGGAGGTGGTTTTGAGAAGGATAAATTTAGACGGTATGTATTAGATCTGTAAGATTTCTCTTTGGTTTGGGTATTAACATTTTCTTTGGATAACCCATACATAAGACTGAAGTGGGCTCAAATTCAGTACCGATTACTTCTCTTAACATATGTTCATTGAACATGCCTATCCAAACGGAGCTTAGTCCTAAAGCATGTGCAGCTAATTGGGCATAACCAGCAGCAAGCGCGGCGTCTTGGATTGAAAATTTATGCAATATCTCAGGATGGAAGTTTAATTTAATTCTAGACGGATTAGAACAAAATACCAACACTAATGGAGCATTGACGTAAGGCTGGTTGTTAGCCGCTTTGACTAGATTTTGTTTTACTTGAGGATTTTTAATATGATATATCTCAAAACCCTGAAATCCACCTGCATTGGGAGCTGTATCAGCTGCCGCAAATATTATATCTATTTTCCAGCTTTCTATTTCCTTTTCTTCAAATTTCCTTTGTGATCGACGATTTAGCATAACATTAAAAATATTACTACTTAAAACATCATCGACTGCTGAATTTTCTTGTGGACTTGGTTCCTTTGGATAAACTTTTGGGAGTATATCAGATGGAAACATACTTTCCAAAATTCTATTGTCTTCCAATATTCAACTAAAACATTAAGTTATTAAAAAAGATTCTAGATTGAGCAAAAGAATTTGCTTTTAAAATTCATGCTGAATTGATTAAATAAAGTGATTCTTTTGCTGTTATAATAACAGCAGAGTCGTTCCGTATTTGGGAAAAATGTTCGGTTGGGTTTCTTGTATTTTTTTATTCTTACCATCCCTTCATAACACACATATCTATTTTTATTGACATAAGCGGGGATCCAAATTCCTTCAGCTTAGTTCTGAACTAAATACTAAATGTGCTCAATATTTACCTTACATGTTTTTTATTGAGCTACTATAGACATAGTTTAAGAGGTTAAAATTATTTGGAATTTAATGATCCTACCGTGGTATGAAACCACGATACCTTTCTTTGTTTCTGTCTTTAAGATACAGAATTATACCAATAATAAAACTCACTAATCCTGCAATAAATAATATTACTCCTAAAACCAGACCTCCGAAACTAGTAAAGTCTAGCTCACCATTTTCCTTTAAGAATGGCAAGTTGCCAAAGAATAGATAAACTGTGGCTTTATCATTTTGATCCATATTTGACACCGAGAATTCATACCTTCCAGTGGAATTCGGATCTATAGTAGAAAAATAGGTTTTTTGGAATGAAGAATTAGATACTATTTCTCCATCAGGATCAGTTACCATTTCATTAAGTACTATCTCATCATTGTCTAAAGAATCAATCGTAATTGTAAGGAGCTTATCGGTAGAATTAATAAAAATACTAGAATTAAAGGACGTTAAAGGATTAAGGGTAATTTGATTAGTAGAGAGACTTTGGTTATTCTGAATGAACATACTGCTAAATGACATTCCCCATACAAAGAATACTATTATTGAGGAAAGAAATAGCGCGCCAGATACAATTAAAGCTTTAAATCCTCTTTGCATTTGAATTGTATTTCATTGAAGGATCCTTTAATATAATCTTGTTGTGAGCACCCAATTAAAGTTAAGTTCAATCTTGTGCATATCAAATCGGAGTCTGATCTCAAAAATCCAGATATGTTATATATGGTAGAGAACAAGGAATCTTTAATTCCTTAGTAAATCCATAAAAAAGTTCCAAAAAAAGGCGCCCTTGTCAGATTGTAAAAATTCATAAAATGTATATAATATTAACACATAAAGAAGTAAAGTCTACAGACAAATTTTGTGATTTTGAAATGGAGTTTGATATAAATACTTTAAAACAATTGCGACAAAACTATCAACCCGATGTATGGGAAGTAGGCTGGCTAGAGTTTAGATATGTGGACAGATTTCACCATTATTCCCTATTGTTTAAGCCAAACAGACTTGAGCTTGGAAAGAAAGATTGTGACACCTGCACAGATCCTGTGGATGGTCAAAAATTCCTAGTAAAAAAGTCTACCCCAACGTTGAAGCTGAACACTTGGGATAAAATAAATGTACTTATGACTGACAATCATATCAAGGTATACGTCAATAACAACGTTGTAATTGATTCTGTTAATAAAGGGATGACTCCAAAGTTGGCTTCTGACTCGATAGCAATGTACTCGGAGGATGCCTATGTGTCATACAATAACATGATCGTTTCTCCCAAATAAACGTGAGAAACTCTTAAATAATTTATTTCGAATAATCAAACAGGAATTTAATGATTCAAATCAATATGGATTATTAAAACGAAATGCCAAATAGGAAACGATGACCTTAAAGTTAAACTACAACCCATAGAAATAATATATTTTACTGATCTAGTGAACAAGATTACGAAATCTGGGTACATATTCATATTATTGTGAATAGATGGGTTTCCTCTAAATTCGATCAATTTCATTGCTATTACAATTGTTCAATCAAAAAAAACGGAATTATAAGCATTTCAAAATAATTCAAATGGTCGGAATCTTGGCAGCGATTTTAATGTTGGTTCCAATTTTAGGAATACCTACAGACAATACCACCTACTCTAGTACATCATCTTCTATGTATGACAATATTCAGAAAAAATTTGATAATCTATTGCCATTTAAAGTACCTCAACTAGATAAAGAAGAGAAAACTGATTCTCAAAGTAATGATGATACTGAAGACCAATCTACTGAGAAAAAATTTGATAATCTATTGCCATTTAAAATATCTCCACTAGGTGAGAAAATACCACTTGAATTACCTCCACTAGATGAAGACTTTCCATTTGAAGTGCCTCAACTAGATAAAGAAGAGAAAACTGATTCTCAATCCGCTCAGATGGCTGCCACCGCTGATACCTCTTGCACAGCGAGTTTGATTGATAAATTTCATTACCCCCAATACTTGTTGCGCGAAGGTCATACATCACCAAACGGAGAGTGGAAGAATGTTTACTCCGGTTATGGGTCAACAGGAGTACATGAAGCCTCACAGAGGGTCAATTTTTGGTTGAATCCACAAGCTTCTACTAGCGCATCTGAAACACATGCTGCATTGGTAATGTCTAACGATATATTTTGCAATTTTTCAATGCAAACCGATATAAATACTGCAAAACAATTGCGACAAAACTCCCCCGCTAATACATGGGAAGTGGGTTGGTTATTCTTTAGGTACTCAGATACATTTCACTATTACTGGCTATTAGTAAAACCAAACGGAATTGAGCTTGGAAAGAAAGATTGTGACACCTGCACAAATCCTGTGGATGGTCAAAAATTCCTAGTAACAAAGTCCTCTCCAACGTTGAAGATAAATACTTGGAACAACGTCAAGATCGATATGATTGGCAATAACATCAAGGTGTACTGGAATGGAAACTTGGTGATAGATTATATTGATACAACCATGTCTCCAAAGTTGGCCTCGGGCGCAATAGCAATGTATTCGGAGGATGCGTATGTAAAATACGACAACATGAATGTCTCTCCAAAGTAACCCTTTTTCTTTAATATTGCACTCAAATCTAAAGCATTGGGGATCGAATCCAGATATACTGCTCGCATCTTGTTACATCTTCTGATACTATTGTCATTTTCCTCCACATGAGTTATCTCATATATCGAATCGACTTGAGCGAGCGGCAACTCTTTAAGACACCATAAATGTTAGAGAAGGGGTGATTGCTCTTCGCTTAATCTAAGCGATGGTAGTCTTATGCAGCCACCGAAATTACCAGTAATGACTCTATAATCGAACCATGAGTCCAAAACACTGCCGATTTTATTCTTTCCACAATACGAGTGGGCCCTGTTCACTTAACGATAAGCCTATAGCTTGAATATTCTCTATCTTCTAAATGATTAACAGAAACAGAACATCATCATAGTATGTATGCTTTCGTCTATATTTGTATTTTTTAGGCTTATCCTTAAGTCAAACCTCCGAAGGACTTGTTTTCTATATCAAACGATACCATGTTTTATTAGCTAAAAAATGGAACTTGATTCAAAATACCATCCAACTAAGCCGTCAAGTCGTAGAAGGAAGATATCACAGAGTATGTTGTTGATGAGACACTAATCAAAGTTAGTTCTGAATTTATCTTGCTAGGGATAGTAATAGAGCCAGAAAATCTGCAAATTCTCGCACCAACATACCCAAAAAAAGAGACATGTTAATAGCAGAAGGATTCATTGCGATTTAGTCAGATCCATGGGAAACATCCTGTATCAGCGGATGGTGGAACTTTATTCACAAGTTTGTAGATTTCTGAAACTAGATCATCACGCACATTTCTCTTTAGAGAACAGCCTTATCGAAAGAAATGACAATGCAGTATATCAAGAACAACACTGAAATTTTCGACGATTATTTTCCTTGCATGTTGAAGAATTGTAAACTAAGGCCTGTAAGAAATTGGCTACAACTATTATTAGGCATCAGAACAGGAAGTAGAGGCCGTTAAGTGAAAAGAGCCACTATCCCGTCGATAGATCTTAAAAAACGGCAGCAGCAGTTAAAAAGATCATTCTATTTATACTTTAATGATAATCTATTATACGAACTGATTTTAAAAGTCGGCACACGCATCAGTAAAAGTGGGGTCAAGGTAATTCCATAGTCAGCCGGCCTCACTTTTGCTTTTTCTCCTTCAAACAGTGCGTCAGGTTTTTACTATAGGGAGAGATAAAATTTCTTCGTAGCACGTCTATAGGTTGAAAGAAATAATGTCTCTGCTTGCTAAAAGAGTCAGCTTTTAGCAATATTTGCAAAGGTAAATATGCTGGTATGGCATTGCAATTTAGTCGGTGAATATATTGATCAAGGATGCTAAATTAAACTATAAAGCCATTTATGATTATATTATAGGGCTAGACCAAAATATCCGATTCATAGGAGTTATAGATGATATGGGTAGGCTAGTATATGGTGGAATGAGACCCGGAAAAATATCATTGGAATCTGAAACAGAATCTATTAAAATTTTTATGGAGTTTGCTTTAATTTCAAAATTACATACTGATTTTGACTCTACATTAGGAGAAGTAGTTTATTCTCTTACAGTAAGAAAAAAAATTAAAATGCTATCTTTTCCAATCACAGGAGGACATATTGTTAGACTCTCCCTTGAGAAAGAAGCAGATCATGAAAAAATAGCCAATGCCATTCTTATCTACCTTAGTGCATTAAACAATAAATCCAGCCTCTAGGTATTCATTTTACCTTCATAACTCTGGATAATTAAGTCAATAGCCTTCTTTTCATCTAAGCACTGTTCTCGAAATTCGGAGTATAGCCCCTCAAGTTTCAAACTTTCAAGCCAATCATCCATTTTTTTAAAAAAAGAAATGTAGTTATCTAGCTGGTCGGTAAACGATTTGCTATTATCGGGCCTATCAAGATTTGAGAAATAATTTAAAATAGATAGTTGAAAGTAGAGCCTGTTTAGTCTCAATTCAGCAAAAAATTTTCTATAATGAATAATCCTTTCTTCCTTTGATTCTAATGCGATATCAGAAATAGACGGTAGTTTGATATCTCTCATGATAGAAGTTAAAAACCGCATAAAATATATTATTTTATTATTTTATTATATATCTCAAAAACTCAAAAAAACTTCAATTGATCTTTTCATCCAGCAGTGTTAAACAGGAATGCTGTGTGTCAGTAGCCGTCGTCCTGTCATTTATGATTTGTAAAATACTGATGAAAACGATAATAAGCACCTTTATACATTGAAGATATAACCCACTCTAGCCAAAGTCCTAAAAGTCCACCAATAACGGATAGTAGTATTATTATCATAAAGTAGTCGACAAATATTTGAACAAACACTTTGAATACCAAGTTCTGGTAAACTAAATAACCATAAAGTTGTTCATTAAGTATATAGGTATTGAGTGGGAAGCAAATCGTAACAGATGAAATGCTAAGAATTAAAGCATAGAAAATATACAATTTTTTATTGGTATGTTCTTTTACATCTCCTCCTCCTGCTCCTGCTGCCGCTGCTTCTGCTCCTGAACTATGTGACTCAATTAGAGCATTCCTTTTGGTAAATCTTTTATTTTTTATTTGCATTTTATTAATTAGATAAATTACTGCAAATGGTATTATATTTAGTATATAATACCAAGAATAATAAACCAGAAATGGATTTGAAAGGATCTGGGTCAAAAGCATGATTACTATATAGAAACTTCCTACTAAAAGGACCATTTCTTCAAATCCTCGATAATTTTTTAGAACTCTTATAAAAAAGCAAGAAAGCAAAATTGGGAAACCAAGACTATAGACAAAAAAAGCAATTAATGGATCTGGGTTGTAGTTGTAATATTGGGTTTCTGAAAATGGTAGCGAAAAAAAATATATAAATCCAGATAAAATCATCAGAATAAAAGAGAGATTAAGAAAAAGCTGAAATCTAATAAGGGTTAATCCTTTGTTACCCAAGTTGGTTGCCTGATTTGCCATAATATCAAGTTTCTCATAATCGTTTCTAGCGTTGCCCGCGCCGCGACGATGATGATAGGTGGGCTCTATAATCCCCACTGATTTACCTCTTTTTGCTCTCTCCCTCCCTATGGTTAAATCAATTAACTTGTTTGTTATTCTTAGGTTACCCAATCCTACTATCAACCATCCAGTCAACAACGTAATGTGAGGTGGACTAAGAAGACCATCCAGGCCAAATTTGAGATGCCATGAGAAATCAAACGGACCTGCCGCAAGGATTAAACCAGCACCTAATAGAATAACGCAATTATCTTTTCTAGTTGGATTTTTATTTAAAATATTTATTCTAAAATTAATAAAAAAAATACTGATTACTATTAAAATTCCCGTATATACTAGGGTATGTGGATATGAGAAAAAACTTTCTGGCTGGCTCAAAATATGAAATGTTATATCCCAACTGCCACCAGAAAATGAGATAATTAATCCAATCACTATGATAAAATTTTGATACTCATAAAGGATATCCCTAAGAAATTTAATTGATGAAATAGTTGACATGATTATTCCTCTTCTTCTTCCTATCGTTCATATTGAATTTTGATTGATGGTTAATTGTTTTCTAACGTCCAGAGCAAGTTCTTTTCTCTATTGCTTTTACTACATTTTCTATGCCAAGGTCTACAATATAGTTCCCAAGCCTTGGACCTTTTTCTGCGTTTATTAGAATCTTATATAATAACCTGAATATCTCTTTAGGCTGGAGATTACTGCTTTTAGCATTATTGAAAATTATAGTTTGTACATCTTGGGCCAAATCGTCGTCATTTTGGACTATCGTGTCTTTGGTCTTGTTATTATTGCTTGCTGCCAAATTTGTCAAATCCTTCACTATTTTGAATATTACTTCTTGCTGAGCACTGTTCATTCCAACTTTTTCATTTCCTCTTTGAGTATCATTCTCTACGCTCTGGCCTTCGCCTTCAGCTTCTGCTGATAAGCTGTTGAAATCTCTTACCCAGTTCATAGCAAGAGTTATCCTATCAGTTAGATCCTTTTTATTGATGTCTTCTTCTTTTACGAGCTGATATTTCTTTAGCCTATCAAAAATAGTATTTACGAGTAGATTGGATTCCTCAATTTGGTTTTTAAATAAATTTGCCTGTTGAATCAGGATCCTATATGGTATGTGCACAGAATCGGAATCATCAGCTGGTGGATGAAGGTTATTGATATATTCATAGACCCCGTTCATTTTCAACCGTTTACTATCATTTGGCTCTTTTATTTTTGCAAAGAAAATATCTTCAAATAAATCGTACTCATCCATAAGCGCAGGTATATCATCAATACCTACATGTCTAGTTCCTGAAATTCTTTTATATAGTAATAGTAGTAGTGATTTAGGTGATCCGTATTTTAGCCACATTTGTGGAGTTAAAACATTTCCAGCAGATTTGCTTATTTTCTTACCGCCCTTATCTAAAAACATTTCATACTTTGCATGTAAGGGATGATTGAATTTCAATATTTCTTCAGAAACCCAATCATTTATTTTTACCGAGTCCATGATGTCCTTGCCGAAGGCTTCAAACTTAATATCAAAGGCTTGCCAACGTGCGGCAAATTCAACCTTCCAGGCTAATTTTCCAGTTCCGCTAGATATCTTGACTTGACCTGTGTGCCCGCACCCTTGAATCAATTTTTTTCCAATCGTGTTACCGGTACATGAATAAGTCACTACCCTCTCATTTTCTAAATAATCAATCGTGTTAGCCACATAGAGTCTATTACAATTCTCACAAATGGGAAAGTAAGGAAGAAATTTGAGATATTTTTGCTGACCTGTAGATTCCGAAATCTTGTCACCAATTAATTTACTATTTGAAAGAATGGTATGAGTGGGCTCTGTTAGTATCCCACTCTTGTATGTTTCGGTCCCACTTTTAAATGTGTACTTTATTCCTGCGGAATCTAAACCTTCTAATAGTAAACTACTCATGTGTTGACCATATGATTCATGACAATCACCAAATGGATCGGGTATAGCAGATACTGGTTTACATATATGATTTTCCAGCCATTTAGGTAGCCCAGCCGGTACCTTCCTTAATCCGTCATAGTCATCTGAAAAGGCTATCAGTTCTGATGAGTAACCTAGATTCTGTAATGCTAAGGAAATTCCATATGCCCTCACAGCGTCTCCCATGCTTCCAATATGAGGAATTCCAGATGCCCCTAATCCACTTTCGACTTTAATATTTGTTGTTGACCTACCGAGTTTTTTTTCTCGTTCGACTACAGTAAAAGCAATTTTATCAATCCAGGTACCTTTGCCAATTATATTTTCTTCAGCAGCACTACTCATATATGCTCTATAATAATTTTGTAACATACGGACCATTATTAGTATATCCAAATTTCCTATAATAATCTCGAGTCCCTACTGCACTAATCACTGATATTTTTCTCAAACCATACTCTTCTTTGCAGATTCTTTCGGCTTCGGCAAGCAAACTTCGACCTAGGCCCTTATGTTGATATTTGACTTGATTATCATTAAGAATCGAATGTCCATTATGATCATCAATAATAGTATTAGTTGTTGAAGTAGTATGATCACTTCTGCTTTGATTATTTTCATAGATGCTCTTTGCATTTTTAAATGGCGTATCGTCGAATGTAGATGTAGGGTAAAAATTTTGTTTCATTTTGTGCTGTTGTTCGCCTACCTTTACAACAGAACCGTAAACATGCAGCTCTCGCACAATAGCAGAACTATAGGGTTTAACTAAATAACCAGACGCTTCGTTGTTACGGAATCCTGCCTTAGAGTCAGGCCTAACTTGTTGTTGTTGTTGTTGTTGTTGTTGTTGTAGTTCTTCTCTTAGTGGATCGGACATGATTCGCAGCCTCAAAAAGCCTAACAGGAGCATCCTATCTTTTAATTCAAAAGATAAGAAAATTTCTTTACCTCTAGATGCATTATACTCTGTTCTAAACAACAAAACATCGTCCTTTGAAAATTCTACCTTATCTTCATAAAGTCCAATCTCCCTGCAACGGATACATTTACACTTTATTCCTTGTCTTTTTAATTCATCTAATACTAGTTGTCTAATATTTCCCATTTTAGGACCTGATATAATATCAGGAGCTTCTATCTCTCTCTGTATCCTCATGATTCTTACCCATGGGGGGATGTTTTTCTTAATTTCTACTAATAGTTTTACCAATTCATTTGTAGAATAACTCTTGTATTTTTCTTCATTATATAGCTTATATAGTCCAGTATTTCGTACCACAAGGGTGGGATAGATTTTTAACATATCGGGTTTTAACCTCTCGTCGTCAAACAATTTCTTTGAATTATTCAAATCTTGATCATAAGAAGAACCTGGTAATCCGGGCATCATATGGGCCCCAATCTTATAACCGCAATTGCGAGCCTCATAAAAAGCTCTATAGACATCTTGAATGGTATGACCGCGATTAACCATTTTAAGAACGGTATCATCTAGTGTTTGCACTCCCACCTCAATTCTTGTTGTTCCTAGTTCCAGCATTAAATTGATATGCTCCATTTTGCAATAGTCAGGTTTTGTCTCTATAGTGAGACCAACACATCTTACAAAAGCCGATTCATTTTGGACCTTTGATTTACTAAGTGATAGTAAAAGAGAATTGATCTTATATTTTCTCTGGACTTCAAAATTGCTTGTAGGAAGCTTTGTGATTTCGTCTTGGTTATTAGAATATTTAAAAGCTGATTGGACTGAAGTATCTTCGAATTTAATCGAATTTAGAGCGTCATAACATCTTTTAATAAAATAAATTTGATAATCTTGAGGATAAAAAGGAAACGTACCACCAACTATAACTAATTCAGCTTTACTAACTTCATGACCCCCTTCCATCAAACGCATTATCTTGTGACGAACCTGTTCATAAGAATCATATTTCACTCTTTGAGCGAATTTGGTAGAGGGCTCAGTCCCAATATAGCTAAGTGGAGTATCATACTCCTTTCCGCCCGGGCAGTAAATACATTTCCCATGAGGACAATCATAAGGCATAGGCATAACTGTAATAACAGCAATTCCTGACTGAGTTTTCACAGGCTTTTTCCTTAAAATTCTTTTATATTGACTAGATATTGGAATAAATCGGTTTATTTCAGAATATTTAGGGATACTGGGTAACTTGTATTGAGAAGATTTTGATTTTATTAGTTTATTTATCTCACTAATCTTCATCAAATCCCTACCTTCATTTCTAGATAAGATATCATTAGCTATTTCCTTGCATATCTGCTGATATCGGCTATCATTTTTAGCATTGAATCGAGATGCATTGGCATACAATCCTGTTAATGTCCTCTCTGAAAATCTATCTATTATTTCTTCTAAATATCTCTTACTACTTTTTTGAAAAATTACTGTCTATCTTGCAAGCAATCAACAAAGAGCGGGTGGTCGTCAAAGTGGATAAGTTATGAAATCAACATCAACAGCTAGAAACATGGACAAATCTCAGATAAATATAAAGTGAAACATATTAAAATTACAAGTAAATTTCATTCTTTTTATTACCAACTGATGTAATACGTGCTTTACGCCCTCAAAAAATAATTTATTTCTATCAAGTCTCTTAATAACAAAATCCATAGAGCAAAGAATCTATATCAATTATTATATATATAATAATTCACAATATACTATTCAATGTAGTGGTGTATGTCAAGACCATCTTTTCTTACAAATATGACCATGCTAAGAAAATAGTATACTCGATTTGGTATCTAAATTTGAAATTTTTTGATTCCATTATTATCTGATGATTTAATAAATGAATTTCCTGTTCCGTTACCTCGAACTTTACCAACAATTTTGCATTCCATTTTCTCGTGCTTTATGGTTTCAATAATTTCGTCTGCAGATTCCCTGGCTGCTATTATACAAAAGCCTACTCCCATGTTAAAAGTCCTATACATTTCTTTTTCTGAAATATTTCCATCTGTCATGATTTGTCTAAATATGCCATTAATAGAGGGCATATTATCCAAAATGTAATCAACAGTTTCATTTAGTCTTTTTAGTTTTGTAAATGCACCTCCAGTAATATGTGCAAGCCCGTGTATCCTTGATGCAAATTTTTCAACTAATTTCAGAATAACATTTGAATAAATAGAGGTAGGTGTTAATAGTTCAGCTCCTACTGACTTATTGATAAATTCGGTTTTATCGTTAGTATCGTGCTTTTTTAGCAAAACTTCTCTTGCAAGAGTTAGTCCATTTGAATGAATTCCAGAACTCTTTATGCCTATTATTATATCCCCCTGTCTAATTTTGTTCCCAAGTATCATTTTCTTCTTATTTTCTAAAATCCCTAGAATCATTCCCGCAAGGTCAAAATTATGACCTTCCTTTTGTCCAGTTATAATATCAGGAAGAATAGCGGTTTCTCCGCCAACTATCGCTACGTTTGACATACTAGCTCCCTTCACTAGACCTTTGGTAATCTCCTTTAGTAAACTGTCATTACTTTTTTCTAAGGCTATGTAAGATAAGTATGCTACAGGAGTAGCTCCTAAGCAAACAGTGTCATTAACGTTCATGGCGATACAATCGATACCAATAGTATTGTACTTGTTCATGGCTTGAGCTACCAAAATCTTTGATCCAACACCATCGGTGTGCAATGTCATTATTTTTTTTTCAAATTCTATTAGTCCGGCATAATGACCAAATCCAGAAACTACTTTACCTTTTTTTGGTAAAAAGCGAGTAGGCAGTATAATTTTACCAATTGAGTTTTGAATCGACCTTATCTTATCTACGTCTATCCCAACATCACTATATTTGACATGGTTCTTGCTTGACGACGACTTCAACGAATGAATTAAGGAAATTTGACGGTCCTTATAAATTTAAGAGGCCGATACTTTCTAATCTGATTAAATATCTCTACTTATACTGGAGCATTCTGAGTTTTTCTGTTTATGAGACTAACATATTCACATCCCATCGGGCCGCAGTATCTACCTACATATACTGCCTTTGGTCTATAAAGTGCTGGCTTCGGGGCGGCCTCAGCAAATTTCTCTTCAATAATATGAGCATTCCATCCAGCTATTCTAGATATAGCAAATATGGGTGTATTTAGATCGATTGGAATTCCTAGGCTATAGTATAATGAGGCACTATACAAATCAACGTTAGGATAAATCAACATTTTCTTTGTCTGATACATGACTTTTTTTGTGACTTGTTCAATTTTTTCGGTAATATCAAACCATTTTGTATCCTTTTCTTTAGAAATTGCTCTAGAAAGAGTTGCGAGGACTTCTGATCTTGGATCAGTTGTTCTATAAACCGCGTGCCCCATCCCCATCACTCGAGCACCTTTTGCTAATCTTTCTTTGACCCATTTTTCAACATTATTTACATCATGAATTTCAAGCAGCATTTTCATAACTTGTATATTAGCACCACCATGGAGTTCCCCGGATAAGGCTCCCACCGCACCCCCTATGCTTGCATATATACTTGCACGTGTTGATGCAATCTCCCGAGCAGCAAAGGTTGAAGCATTAAAACTATGCTCAGCGTGTAATATTAGACTTATATCGAATATTTTAGAAATCTCGTGGTTTGGGTGTTCTCCCCTTAGCATATACAGAAAATTATGTGCATGGGAGTTATCGTCAAGAGGTTTTACTACATCTTGTTTGTTCCTAATCCTATCCCATGCTGCAACAATAGTAGGAATCTTTGCAATTAATGAAATAGCCCTCTCAATATTGGCGTTTTTCCCCTCATCTAGTCTATTGCGGTCGTAATCGGCCAAGTCTAATATGGAAGACTGTAAAACATCCATTGGATGTGCTGAAATAGGTTTATTTTTCATATTCTTGGTAACTGAATCCGGGATTCCCCGTGATTCATTTAACTTTGAGTTAAATTCCTCAAGCTCCTCTTTTATAGGTAAATCTCCAAACAGCAAGAGAAACGCTGTTTCTTCATAAGTGGAATGATTAGCCAAGTCAAGTATATCGTACCCTCTATAAATTAATTTCCCATTTTCACCATCAATTGAGCATATCTTAGTGTCCGCTACCTCGATATTTCTTAATCCTATGTTGCGTGTATCCAATGACTTTAATTCTATTATTGATTCAGCATATTAAAATAATTCTATTTATTCACAGTTAGCTCTCTTTTTTAGTGATCTCTTAATCTAGAATAAAGCCGATGCTAATAATATAACAAAATTAATATGATATTTCTAATAAGACTTCAAATTCAATGAACTTTGAATTAGTTAGCCAGGTAATCATGGATTTCATAAAAAAAGAAACTGAAGCTAGAAAATCAAGAGGAGTCATCCTGGGAATCTCTGGAGGTATAGATTCCACCGTGCTGGCATATTTGGCAACAAGAGCAATTGGATCAGCAAATGTAAAGGGATTGATATTACCCGACGAATCTGTAACCCCCTCAGATGATATCGAAGATGCTCTCACAATATGTTCAAACTTAAAAATAGATTATGAAAAAATATCTATCAATAAACCAAAGGATAGTTTCTTAGAAATAATCAAAGACGATAATAATGTACTGTTGTCTGGAAACCTGGTTGCTAGAATCAGAATGTGTATTTTATATTATTATTCAGGCCAGATGGGAAAGCTGGTATTGGGATCGTCAAATAAGACCGAACTAATGCTTGGTTATTTTACAAAATTCGGAGATGGGGCTGCAGATTTGCTTCCTCTCGGTGACTTGTACAAGACCCAATTGTTTGGATTAGCAAAGTATCTTGATATCCCTAAAACCGTTACAGAAAAGAAAAGTAGTGCAAGATTATGGGCGGACCAATTCACCGAGGACGAGCTGGGTTTGCCATTCGTACAATTGGATAGAATTCTGCAATACTTCGAAGCAGATGCTAATGTAAGTCATGACAACGAAAAGGTTATCATTAAAGAATTGCCAGAGATCCCTTTAGAGGCCATTCAAAAGGTTCAACGGAGAATAGCACACAATCAGCATAAACTAGCATTTCCACCTATTTGTAAGATTTCAAAATGAAATTATTAATAAATAAGACTAATTTCTAGATAATTAACCATATCACTTTTAAATAGGTTTACAATTTTTCTTGTACTATGGTCCTTGGGAAAGAAATACGACTCAATCGTATATTGAAGAAGGGAAAAATGTTGTGTATCCCGCTTGACCACGGAATAAGCAGTGGTCCATTAAGAGGGATTCAGAATATCACAGAATTGATAAGCCAAACACAAGATTCGGGTTTGACTTGTTTCCTACTAAATAAGGGGATCATAAAATCTCTCCCTGCACCCCCTTCCATAGGTTTGATTGCTCACATGTCCGCTGCTACATCCCTTGGCCCAGATCCAAACAACAAGGTCTTGATGGGCTCGGTGAAAGAAGCAATAAAACTGGGGGCCGATGCTGTTTCTTTGCATATTAATATAGGCTCCAAAGAAGAGCCAAACATGTTGTACAAGATTGGTCAAGTTGCTGATGAATGCAATGAGTGGAACGTGCCATTAATTGCGATGATGTACCCTCGTGGTGACAATATTTCAAACCCACACGACCCTGCCATCGTAGCCCATACTGCTCGTATAGGTGCTGAGGCAGGAGCAGATATAGTGAAGACTGTTTATACGGGAGATGTGGATACATTTAGAGAAGTCGTAAAATCTTGTCCTGTGCCTATTGTAATTGCAGGTGGCCCAAAATCTAATACCGATATGGAAATATTGCAAATGTGTCAAGAAGCTATGAGAGCAGGGGCAATCGGGGTAACTTTTGGTAGAAATATTTTTCAACATAATAATCCAAATGAAATAATAAAAGCCCTGCATGCTATTATAATAGAGAACAAGCACTATGGTAGAATCAAATCCTCAAAAGACAGAAGAAAGTAAGGATAAGAAAAAAGCCAAGAAAATAATACTAAAGCCGTTATTTTATTCTAATTCAGACCTATCAAGTATCCCTGCTTTAGCTGGTAAAAGTGAACTTGATGAATTTAATAGCCTCATTAGCAAAACAAAAGACAAAATAGATTTGATTTATATCGATCCTTCAGAGGATATTGATGGTCTGGCCGAAAATTCAACTAAAATTAAATCTATTTTCAATTCCATGGACGCGGATTATATAATTGCTGAATCCAAGCAACAACTCGAGAAACTCAGTGTAAAACATCCTCCTACAGGAACTAAAATAGGAGTTTTCAGAAAGGTTACCAGCAACCAAGATATTGATGAAATAAAGCGATTAATAGATGTATTTCATCTGTCATTCGTGATTATAGATTTGGATGATTGGAGGATAATACCTCTTGAAAACATTATAGCTTCCCTTCAAAATACCGGAACCGAGATCTTTGCTGTCGCAAAATCAATAGAGGAAGTTGAAACTCTGTTTACTGTATTAGAATTGGGGGTAGACGGAGTACCGATGTCGACAAATAGTGAAGACGAAATAATTAGGGCGAGAAATATAATTAGTAATTCATCTTTTCAAATAAAAATTGCAGAAATAAAAGAGATCCTGGATATAGGAATGGGAGAAAGAGTTTGCATAGACACTGTATCTATGCTTTCTGAGGGGGAAGGAATGCTGGTTGGAAACAAATCGAATTTTTTATTCTTGATTCACAATGAATCGATAGGATCATCATTTACATCACCTCGACCTTTTAGAGTCAATGCGGGCGCAGTACATTGCTACACTATAACTCCAGATGGAACCACCAAGTATTTGTCTGAGCTTGAATCTGGTAGCCAAGTATTAATAGTGAACACTAAGGGAGAGGCAAGAATGGTCGGCGTTGGGAGAGCTAAGATAGAATCTAGACCGTTACGACTATTTAGAGCTGCAGTTAATGATGACGAAATGGGAACTATTATAGTTCAGAATGCTGAAACCATCAGATTTTTGAATGAGAAGAGTCAAATTTTGCCGGTTACCCATGCAAAACCTGGTGATAAAATATTGGTTTATTCCATTCCGTTAATAGGCAGACATTTTGGTATGGAGGTTTCAAATGAATACATTTTGGAGAAATGACAAATTAGTTCTGAAATTTTTGTTAAATCTTTTTATCAATCAGTATAAATTTTTAGAGTAATGTGATTATGGACCTTATTCAAAACCTGAATTTGTGTTAATCAGGTCCGAATCTTTATACGATAAAATTATGCTAGGAAACTGTGAAAAGGTATTAAAAAATGTTCCCTCTGGGAGTATCCAATTGACTGTGACTTCCCCCCCTTATGGTAATGCAATAGACTATGATTTACATGCCTCTAAAAAAAATACGCAGTATTATAGAGGAATCCAAAAGATTAGTTTAGACGAATATTTGGAAAATATGGTTACTATCTTTAATGATCAAGTATATCGTGTAACCAAAGAAGGTGGCTATTGCTGTATAGTCATAGCCAATGAGGTTGTAAATGGGACCTTAATCCCGTTGCCCCATTTGTTATTGTCCAGATTAGTGGCACCCGGTGGAAACTGGAATCTCCATGAGGAAATAATCTGGCACAAGGTAACTGGTGGAACTAATAGGTATGGTTCTTTTGTCATAAACCCATATCCTAAATACTATCGGGCAAATATCATGCATGAATTCATTTTAGTATTAAGAAAGGGTGATGTGAAGAGTGGCAGGAACCAAAGAAGAGAAATCCTACCGGCTACACATGAGGAATGGACCAAAGAGATAGCAAATTCTGTATGGCATATAGCACCCGTACCACCCGGATATATCGAACATCCATGTCCTTTTCCCGAGGAAATACCCTATCGTCTGCTTAAAATTTACTCCTATAAAGGAGATATTATCCTCGATCCATTCAATGGAAGTGGCCAAACTACCAAAGTGGCTTACAATCTTAATAGACATTTTCTAGGAATAGACGTAAAGCAGGAATATGTTGACCTGGCAAAAAAAAGGATCGTAAATGAGGACTTACATATTAGACCTGAAGCCCTTATAGCCAACTGGAAGAAAATAGCTTCTCATGTGGTATAATTAAGTCCTAAACCCTTTAGTAAACTATGCATTTTCAACCAATCTCAGATTAAGCATAGTTTATATTTTTTTTCCTTTTTTTGGTACTAGAGTCTAAGGTAAATGGCACCTGGTGATATGCTATTCATTGATCATGTAAAGGAATTACGGAATCGGTTTTTGAGGGTAATCGTCATTACCATAGCGATAATGATCTTTTGTACTGTTTTTGGTATTCACTTGGTTACTGTCAATAACTATTCTTTCTATTTTTTCATGCCGACAGTCTATAATAACATTGCTAGCCAGGCGACATTGTTCTTAAGCAAAAGCCTGATCCCACCGGGTGTCGAGTTGATTCAAACAGCACCAGGACAATCTCTTTATGCGCAAATTTACGTTGCGATTCTAATTTCAATTTCTTGTTCAATCCCATTGGTTGTCAGAGAAGTTTTTGGCTTCATTAGCCCTGCCATGTCTTTCACAAGCAGGAAAAAGGCATTTCTTATATTCCTACTTCCCACTACAGGTCTTTTCATATGCGGGATGGTTTTCTCCTTTTATTTAGCTATTCCCATCACCCTATCCTTCTTGTATCAATATGGGCAATCTATTGGTGTCCTTACATTCCTAAACATCTCAGATTTCATTAATTTTGTTTTACAGTTTTTCATAGCATTTGGGATTTCATTTCAATTACCGCTTGTTATGGCTATTCTTTCAGCTAGTGGTCTTGTCAACATCCAATTTTGGATAAAGAATTTTAAGTATGCGGTGTTGATAATAATCATTTTCGGTGCTATAATAACCCCCGATGGCAGTGGAATAACAATGTGGTTTATTTCAATTCCAATGTTGCTTTTATATGTGATTGGGATAGCAATAATAAAATTAAGAGCAAGCAACAAGATAGATGTTCAATAAATCCATATGGTATCTAATTAGGCAGAAAGACATAAAAATATCGTTTTAGTTCTTTATTTATCTAATCTTGTCTTCAAGTAGAAAACTATGTGCATCGATACCCGTTACAAATGATGTTCATAGTAATGAAGATTTGCTGCTAACAGTAAATAAGATAGATGAAGCGCTAACTAAAGGAGTAGATATCATTGAGTGTCGATTTGATTATCTTAATAGTTTTGAAAATCTAGATCGTTATCTGGATATATTATCCAGATATAAGGACAAATGTATTTATACTATCAGGCCCGAGAATGAAGGCGGTCAATTTTCAAATGATCCTAAAAAAAGAGCTGAAATAATAACTAAATTTATGCAGAGAAAACCACTCTTTGTAGATATCGAATACAAATTGATTTATAATAACGACTTTATCGCGGATTTGGTTGAAAATGAAAACACACCAATTTTGATAAGTTGGCATAATTTTTCACATACTCCTAAATTTGACGAGCTTATAGAGCAGGTGAAAAAAATGCGAGTTTACAGCTCATATATAAAAATAGCCACTACTGCTACGGCTATCGACGATTCAATCAAAATTTTAGGGATATACCAAACAATCGATAGTCACATTAACTTGGTTGCTTTCGCAATGGGTGAAATGGGTGTATTAAGTAGGGTATTGTGCACGGTGATAGGTGACGCCCCATTTACTTATGCGTCGGTTGGGGCACCTCTAGCACCAGGTCAATTGTCGATAGACCAAATGAAGTCAATTTATGAGTTGTTTAAAAGTAAATTGGTTTGACATACAAAACAACGGATTGGAAATTTTTTGACCATATGCTATTTGCTATTTCACTAAATTCTAACTTATCGTCATCACCACTACAATTAACATTCCCGAATTTAATTTAGTTATGCTTACTGGTTTCATTACTCTGAGAATTACCTTGACAAACTTCTGTGGAGAAAACAAGAGTCAAGTATATTAGAGAAGTTTAATAGAATGATACTTATTATAGAATTGCTTTATTGAGATATTCGACAAGAAGAATGCTATCGTTTATAAAAATCACTTCCTGTTAGGTACAAAATTAAAATAGGATTGCTGAATAATACTAGACTCTCCTACAATATTTATAATACGCAGTATCTGCTTATGATATCTAATAAGATATTGATGATCGATGCTGATTTAGCTTTGAAAAGTTGGTAAAACAAATTAAATTGGAAAACTACTGGATAAGATAGATTGCCAGAAATCGACTTGAGAAAAAATTCGTCAGGTCCTGACCTGTAAAATAATGACAGAATCACGATTCTTTTGATTAAGCACTTTAGAATAAATATGCTTTAAAAACTATTCTGGATAGTCATGAGTAGTCATAGTGTGGATACATCTAATGAACAAGTAGCCGCCGTAGATACTTCTTCAAAAACATTTTGTATCATAGGAGATCCGGTGGAACATTCATTGTCCCCTTTAATGCATAATGCTGCTTTTAAGTATTTGAATTTAAATTATTCATACATTGCGTTTAAAGTAAAGTTAGACGAATTGAAAGAATCAGTAGAATCACTACGTGATATTAAAGTGGCAGGGTTCAATGTCACTATTCCGCACAAGGTAGAAATCTCAAAATATCTGGACAAATTAAGTGATGAGGCTTCATTGGCCGGGGCGGTCAATACAGTTAAGAATGAAAACGGCACTCTTGTGGGCCATAATACAGATATTAATGGGGTAATGGCTCCCATTGAAGAAAGATTATCAGATTTTGAAGGTTTGGAAATTTTAATTCTTGGGGCAGGCGGTTCAAGTAGAGCCGCTTTAGTAGGCTTATCGAGAAAAAAGAGTATAAAATCAGTATTTGTCGTCAATAGGGATCAGCATAAACTGTCTAAAGTCATTGAATTGGGAAAAGCTATGGGATTAAATTGTATTGCCATGGATTATTCTGATCAGGAAAAATTATCTCGAATCTCATCACAATGTAAATTGATTATTAATACTACCTCAGTAGGTCTAAAAAACGAAAAAAGCCTTGTAAGCTCTGAATCAATACACAATGAATCAATAGTTTTTGACATTATTTACAGACCGGTTATGACTAATCTATTAGAGTGTGCAAAAAGGGCCAATGCAAAGGTCATTTTTGGATACGAGATGTTACTAAATCAAGGCTTTAAATCATTTGAAATATGGACAGGATTGGAAGCACCAAAGGATATTATGAAAAAGGCTATACTTGGTATATTTGGTGAACCCAAGTAGGATGAAAAATTCTTCTGCCTCTGTTACTATGTTTGGTGCTGTATCTATCGTAAATGCCATTGCAACTGGCAAGGGTTGTACTTTTGGTATTTCGCAAAAAGTCAAGGTAAAAATATCCCTTGAACCAGGCCATTATGGAATATCCAGAAATTTTGTAAATGATAAGTTGGTAAATAAGATAGTTAAAAGCATACTACCAGCGAGCGTTTTAAAAAATCATTTCATATCTATCAACCTGGTTTCTGAAATACCTGCCGGCTGGGGCTTAAAAAGCTCTAGTGCGGTATCAAATGCCATATCTCTTGCATGTTACAAATTATTGAGTGATCAGATCTATGACAGGGACGTACTAAATACCGCAGTTAATTCATCTCTATGGGCAAAGGTGAGCATGACAGGGGCATTTGATGATGCTTGTGCATGCTACTATGGAGGAGTAATATTGACTGATAATCACTATAAGAAAATAATAAAGAGAGACACTGTAAATAACGATCTTGCTGTTGTAATTTACCTGCCTGCAGGTGTTGCTAGAGGTGAGGTTCCCAAGCTAAGAATTCATAAAGACTTGTTTAATCATGCCTTCAGGTTAGCCCTAAAAGGGGATTATTGGAAAGCAATGAATCTAAACGGTGTCCTAATAAACTCTGTACTTTACAATAATTACGCACCCATGATTAGTGCCCTCGAAAACCATTGCTTAGGTATTAGCCATTCAGGAAATGGGCCAGCTATTGCTGCGATACTGTATAAGGACAATGTTGAAAATTTTGTAAATTCAATGAAAAAATTTGATGGTAAAATAATCCTAGCAAAAGCTAATAATACCAAAGCGATAGTTGAATAATTAAGTTTGAATATCAGATCCTAGATCTGAACTTTTACCATTTGATATCGTATTTAAATCGAGATTAGAGATAAGTATAATGAAAAGATGGATGGTCTTAATAAATGTTGTAAGGATATCCATTTCAATATCTTATCCATATGATGTGGTGTTATAGCGTAGTTCAAGGATAGGCAAGATTGACCATCATTTTTTATTTTCAGGAGATGTGGAGAAATCCAACCTGGTGTGTTATTTGATATGGTCAAAGTTTTAATAAATTCCTATTACCAGCAGGATCTTAGGGGCTTGACTACTAACAATAGCAATATTGATATTAATTTTCTGTGAATAATATAACAGGTCATTTGCGTGGATATAAAAGTGAAAAAATCCCAACTATGCGGCGAGGTTGTTTGTCCTCCAAGCAAAAGTTATAGTCACCGAGCTATAATGATATCAAGCCTTGCTTTAGGTAAATCCCATATAGAGAACGTACTCTTTTCTAGAGACACCCTTGCATCGATAGAATGTGTTCAAATGCTAGGGGTAAGCGTAAATCCCTTGAATAAAAAGTCTGATTATCGTTTGGAGCCTAATAGCTATGGACCAATGAATTACTCAACAAATACTTTTAGCGAGCCAAAACGTGGAGGCGATAATCTGGTGGAAGCAGAGAATATTATAGTGGAAAGTAATGGAGGAAGAAGAGGTTTTAAGACACCTGAAGATGTGCTGTCTGCTGACAATTCAGGCACTACCATTAGAATGGCTACATCAATGTGTTCTTTGGTAAATGACGGCTATAGTATTTTAACAGGCGATAAAAGCCTTCGAAAAAGACCCATGGGTGATCTTATAAAATCGTTAAATCAGCTGGGAGTTAATTGTTTTTCAACCAACAACAACTACTTTCCCCCGCTTGTTGTGAAGGGTGGAGGTATTCAAGGAGGAACTACGCAGATTAGAGGAGACATTTCTAGCCAATTTATATCGTCAATCCTTCTTTCTGGAATCTATTCTAAAAGGCCAATTACAATTCAAGTTTTAGGCAACCAAGTTTCCAAACCATATATAGATTCAACAATATTTATGATAAAAAAATTTGGTGTTAAAGTGGAAAATTTGCCAAACGAACTATTCTCTAGTCATTGGGCAGATGGCACAAAGGTATCGAGAAATTCCAAACTAGATGAAACAATCTCAGAGGAATACCGCCTACCAGTCGATAACGACTACAAACCCCAAACCATACGAGTACCGGGGGATTTTTCAACTGCAGCATTGCTAATATCCGCTGCTATAATGTCAGAAGGTGTGTTGTCGATAAAGAATTTGGATTTTACAATGCCACAGGGAGATATGGAGATAATCAATATTATCCAACAAATGGGAGGCAGAATCGAGATCGACAAAAATAAGGGAGTAGCTAAAATAGATGGATCAACGAAACTTGTTGGTGGGAATTTTAACTTGGTTGGCACCCCTGATTTACTTCCGGTAGTAGCAATCTTGTCACTAAAGGCCAAGAATAAGACAACAATTACTGGGGTGTCGCATGCAAGATATAAAGAAACTGACAGGGTCTCTAACATTTCATCTCAACTGACAAAATTTGGAGCTCAGGTAAAAGAAGACAATGATTCAATCACTGTGCTTCCACCAGAGAAATTAAAAAGTGCTGTAATCAATTCTTTTGACGATCACAGACTTTTCATGGCTTTTACTATAGCAGGCTTATCTACAGAAAACACTATTATTGACAGTGCGGATTCAGTTGATGTATCTTTTCCAAATTTCATAAATGAGTTGAAAGGAATTGGAGCTCAAATAGAGTTTTTGTTCACTTGAAGTTATCGAGTATGGCTTTGTAAGCAATAAAAATAGATTAATTATATGCAGGAAAAATATTAAAAATAATAATATATTAGAATTACAACTTAAAATTTATTCATGCCTTCAAATACACTTGGGAATCACTTTACTGTGTCAAGTTTTGGTGAAAGTCATGGCAAATGCATAGGAGCTATTATAGATGGCTGTCCAGCAGGACTACAGCTATCGGAGGCAGATGTTCAGCCACTACTTGATTTAAGGAAGCCGGGACAATCAATCATAACCACTCAAAGAAAAGAAACGGATACAGTCGAAATTCTTTCAGGTGTCTTCAATGGATTCACGACTGGTGCTCCGATTTGTATGATTATTTGGAACAAAGATTCTGATTCGCGTTCATATGATGAATTCATGTCAAAACCTAGGCCAGGCCACGCGGATTATACTGCTTATCTGAAATATGGTGGTTTTAATGACTATAGGGGAAGCGGACGTTTTTCAGGCAGATTAACAGCTACTATAGTGATGGGTGGTGCAATAGCCTTGAAAATATTAAAGAATATTTTAAATATTGATATAATAAGTTACACAAAATCAATTGGCGATATAAGTGTGGAATTAGCTGACATACCTTTTGACACACTTTCTGGAAACAGATATTTAAATGATGTACGTTGCCCTAATCAGGAAACAGCGGAGAGAATGAAAGATTTGATAATATCTGCTCGAAAAGATGGTGATTCATTAGGAGGTATAATCGAATGCATAATACGAGGCGCACCGGTAGGATTAGGAGAGCCGATTTTTGAATCGATAGAATCGGAGATATCAAAAGGTATTTTTAGTATTCCTGCAGTAAAAGGTCTTGAATTTGGATCGGGATTTAGAGGTTCCACCACGAAGGGTTCTGAAAATAATGACTCATTTGTGATTGATAAATCCACTGGTAACATTATTACGAATACAAACAAATCTGGGGGAATATTGGGTGGGATCACTGATGGAATGCCTATAGTATTTAGGGTTGCATTCAAACCCGCTGCTTCTATTTCACGACCCCAGAAGACTGTAAATTTGAAGGATATGACTGAATCTCAATTGATTGTAACAGGTAGACATGATCCATGTGTAGTTCCCAGAGCCCCTCCTGTAGTAGATAGCATCGCTGCCATCGTTTTATTAGATTGTTGCTCTAAATCTAATTTGATACCAAGAGTAGTACATTAGAGATTCGAAAATGTCCATAGAAGAAGTTAATATCCTGAGAAAAGACATGAAAAAAATTACGAACCAGATTATGGAGCTTGTCAATCAAAGGATGGAGATTGCAAGAAAAATCGGAACGATAAAGACCCATTTGAATCTTGACATTATTGATGATAAGGTGGAATTGGACATAAAGAGTTATTTGTGTAGCAACTCAAAATATTTAGATTTAGACCCAGAATTTTCAGGCAGGATTGTTAACATGTTAATCAACGAATCAGTCAGAATCCAGAATTTGGAAAAAAATAAGATAAAAGTTGGACAAGAAAAGGTTACTCCTATTACCATTTCTCAGGGCCATCAGTCTCAGCCCGCTCATCCGAGGGATCAAAATGAGTTTGCCAAATTTCAAATTAAATCGCATCTTGATGTCTTTAATGCAGCAAAAAATCTAGAGTTACAAGGATACAAAATAATACACATGGAAGTAGGAGAACCTGATTTTCTACCTCCAATAGAAGTCAAGAATGAATTAACCAAGATTTATGAAAATCACAAGTTTCATTATACTCAGACTGCCGGTATTAAAGATTTGCGGACAGGTCTGTCAAATCATATTTCCAATTTTTCAGCTAACAACGGTTTTGATATTTTTGAACCAATAAGTCCTGAAAAGATAATTGTTACTCCTGGAGGTAGGTTTGGGATATTTTGCGCATTTTCTGCACTTTTAAGACCTGGTGATGAAATAATTACAGTTGAACCGGCTTGGCCGGCTTGCCATGATTGTGCAAATTATCTAGGTGCAAAAAATAGGATAGTAAAGACTAAATTGGAACAGAATTGGGAGCCTGATATTTCTGAAATAGAAAATCAAATTAATATTAATACAAAAATAATTTGTCTGAATTATCCAAACAATCCAACAGGAAAAATCCTGAGTAAAAAAACCTATGACAATATAATCGATATGGCTCGCAAAAAAGAAATTTATCTACTCAGCGATGAAGTCTATTCTAATTACGCCTACGAACCGTTCCGCAGCATTATAAATTTTGACTATGACAAATCAATACTGGTCGGTTCGTTCTCAAAAACATTTGCAATGACTGGATTTAGGGTCGGCTTTGTATATTCTAGGGATAGCCAATTAATCAACAAACTTATCAGAATACAGGCATTAGCTTTAACTTCAGTTGCAGAACCAATGCAATTTTGCGCATTGCTAGCGCTGAATTCTAATCCTAAAAAAAACAACAAGGTAATGAAGAATCGGTTAGATTTGCTATGTAAACATTTGAAAAAATTACCATTCGAATTTACCTATCCTGAAGGAGGGATGTATGTTTTTGCAAGGATTAAGGATGAGTTGGATTTATCTGACTTGAAACTAGTAGAATTATTATTAAATCATGGAGTAGCAGTAGCACCAGGCAGTGGATTCGGATCAAATTATTCTAATTACGTCAGGTTATCTACCTGTTTGGAGGAAAATAAAATGATCGAAGGTTTGGAAATTATTCATGACTTGGTTAATAAACTCTAACTATGACTATGTCTGCAATAATATTCGCCTTTAACTGAAATAACAATATGTCAAACATTTTAATTGTTGGAGCGGCCGGAAGAATGGGAAGATGGTTTTTTGACTATTTTATTAATTTGCGCAAAGAGCAATCTAAAGATCTATATCTAAGAAAAAAAACCATCAAAATAGAAAAGATCTTTTTAGTTGATATTAATAGGATAGAATACTTTGATATATCAGAAACTGAAAATGTTTATACTTCCAAAAGTATCACTAGATTTATTAAAGATTCAAAGATAGTCATTTTATGTACTCCGATTAAGGAAACTCGCAAGATCCTTGATAGACATACAAAGTCATTAGAACCAGGAACAACTACAATTGAAATTTCTTCTGTAAAAAATCCTATTCATAAGTACATGTCAAATATTTCACAGAAATACAATTATTTGAAATTTCTTTGCATCCATCCCATGTTTGGTCCAGGGGCTCAAGTTAGTTCCTCAGAGAACATAATAATGCATGTGCCACTTAGTTTATCTGGTATCAGTCCTGAATCAAGGATCTTGGCTAGACTATTTCCAAAATTAAAAAGATTCTTAGTTGATACACCAGAGAAGCACGACACTCTCATTGCTATTCTTATTAGTCTAATTTACTTCATTAATCTTGTTTTCTCTAAACTTTTAATTGAAATATCAACTAACAAAATACTGAAAAAGGAAAAGGATTTATTAAAACTATTAAAACAGTTATCTGGTAGTTCATATAAGATTCAATCGTTACTGAGTGAGAGTATATTAACGGACGACCCACCACTTTTCTTGACTCTATTTCTCGGAAGCGACAAGGCAACTGAAATAATAAAAAAGTACGGTAAGATTTACAACAGAGTATCAAAAAAAGTAGAACAAAAAGACGAAAAATACTTAAAGAATCTTGTTATTGATACAAAAAGAAATATCAAGAATCAAATCGATATTGATTATTCTTACGATTTGCTTTACAGGTTCTTAAATAATTAAATTATTTATTGATAAATCTAGATCAATAAGAACATATATGTTTCATTTTCATTTCAATTCATGACAATAAGGAGATGGCTTGACAATGAAGTCTCTTTGGATCCATTAAAAAATCTAAAGATAGCAGTCATTGGTTATGGTATTCAAGGCGCTGCACAGGCTTCTAATATGAAAGATTCAGGTTTGGATATTTGTGTTGGTTTGCGACCAAACGGGAATACATGGACAAAAGCGCAAGCTGACAACCACAAAGTAAAAAGCGTTAGTGATGCAGTTAAAGAGTCTGATATTATTCATATATTAATTCCTGATATGGAGCAAGAGTCGACTTTTAAAAGCCAAATATTTCCGTATTTGACAGAAAACAAGACAATTAGTTTTTCACATGGAGCTGCAATACATTGGAAGTGGATTGATCCCCCTAAGAATATTGACGTCATAATGATTGCACCAAAAGGACCGGGTCAAAGAGTACGCGAATTGTATTTAGATGGATTTGGGACACCCTCACTTGTTGCTGTGCATCAAGATTATACAAAAAAAGCTTGGGAAAAAACATTGGCATTAGCTAAATCTATTGGGAGCACAAAGCCGGGCGTTTTAGAAACCACATTTAAAGAAGAGGTGGAAACGGATTGGTTTGGGGAGCAAGTTGATTTATGTGGTGGAGTACACCAGATGATTCTCAAGTCATTTGAAACACTAGTAGAAGCAGGTTATCACCCAGAAATAGCTTATTTCGAATGCTTGCACGAATTGAAATTAATTGTAGATTTAATTCAAAAGTATGGAATTACCGGCATGTACAATAGAGTAAGTGAAACGGCGAGATACGGCGGACTTACAAGAGGTAAACGTGTCATTGACGGAGACTCAAAAGCCAAAATGAAAGACGTTTTAGAAGAGATCCAATCCGGACAGTTTGCAAAAGAATGGGTTAACAACTACAAAAAGGATAAAAAATCGACCTTTAGTGGGATGATAAGTGAGCTAGAGAACCATGAAATTGAAAGAGTAGGCAAGGATTTAAGGAGAATGATGTGGCCGCAAGATAAGATAGAGTAAAAATCGAAACCCATAAACAGTCCTACTAAAGATTCAATCCCTTTTTACATTTTTTTTAATATGTCCAATAATTTGATCAAGGGAAGTTCCTGGTCCAAAATTCCCTGTAATGCCTGCTTTTTCCAGTTCGCGCTTGTCTGATTCGGGTATAACTCCTCCGCCTACTAATAAAATGTCATCTATATTTTGTTCTCTTAGCAGCCGCGACACTTTGGGAAATAGTGTTAGGTGAGCCCCGTTGAGGAGACTCATTGCAATTACGTCTACATCCTCTTCAATTGCAGTTTTTACAACTTGTTCAGGTGTACAGAATAATCCAGAATAGATTACCTCCATTCCGGAATCACGGAGGGCTCTACAAATCACCAAAGCGCCCCTATCGTGACCATCTAAACCCAATTTTGTAACCAAAATCCTGATTCTCTTTTGAGACAGGTCTTTTGAATTTTCCTTCTCTAGAGTCTCCTTTATCAATGAAGTGGTCATATTCTATAATAATATATATCCCGAGCTTAAAATATTTTATATTATTGTTACATTATTATGGACGCTGTAGACTACTATTTGGTAGAAATATCATCTTGAACTTAATCATAGTAAGGCTTTAATGTATAGATTCATTATGTAATTCATTAAAAATAAATGGCTTTAAATGGAATCCAAAATTATCAATATTTACCAAAAAAATTCTATTCCAACGAAATCATTTACAAGATAATCGAAAAAAAAATGATTGACACTCAAGAACTCAAGGGTCTGTTGAGTACTGCCGAGATCAAGGATTTGAGCCTTTTGGCCTCGTTTCTCCGTAATAGGACAGGTAGCAAGTTTGTCACCTACTCTAGAAAGGTTTTTATCAATTTAATTAATTTGTGCAAAGATTCATGCTCGTATTGTACTTACAAAAAAGAACCCACAAATAGCCAAGCTGTAATGCTTAGTCCGTCTCAAGCAATAACAATTGCTAAACTCGGAGCGAAAGCGAGATGTACGGAAGCATTGATTGTGACCGGTGAGAGGCCAGAAGTCAAATATAAAGAGGCAAAACTGTGGCTTAGGCTACTTGGACATCGGAATCTAACCGAGTTATTAGCAGATTTGAGTGACAAAATACTTTCACAGACAGGCATGTTACCTCACACTAATGCTGGAAGCCTGACAAAGAAGGAAATGTCCATGTTACAATCTACAAATGTAAGTTTGGGTATGATGCTGGAGAGCTCGAGTGAAAGGTTGGTTGATAAGGGGAAGGCTCATGAAAAAGCTCCAAGCAAAAATCCCAAGGTTAGAATAAAATCCCTAATTTCAGCGGGGGAGCTCAATTTTCCAATTACTACAGGACTGTTAATTGGCATAGATGAAACCTTTGATGAAATAGTAGATTCGTTGTTACTAATAAACAACATTAATAAGCAATTTGGTCACATTCAAGAGGTAATTATACAAAATTTTTTACCAAAAAAAGGGACAGTGATGGAATTCGCAAAATCTCCTTCATACTCTTACTTTTTAAGATGTATTACGGCAGCTCGAATAATATTAAAAGATATTAGTCTTCAGGTCCCACCGAATCTAAGCCCTGAGATATTTTCAAATTACCTGGATTCGGGAATTAATGATTGGGGTGGCATCTCGCCGATTACACCAGATCATGTTAATCCAGAGTCACCCTGGCCGACGATTGATAAAGTTAGTAAGGTAACTAGAGATAAGGGGTTTGCTTTGAGGGCACGATTGCCGGTATATCCAAAATATATAATTGATCCGGCCTTATCAAAGAAATTCGTGCATAAATCCCTTAAAGACTATATAGAACCGTTGAGAGATAAATACGGCTTGGTCAGAGAGGAGTTTGTTAAAAATGAACATTGAGGAGATTTTTAGGAATATCGATCCCGAAATTTCTGCAATCCTTGGCAGGGCTTTAGATGGGAAAGAAATCTCATCGGCCGATACTTTAAAGCTTTTTGAGACTACTGGATCAAGTTTGTCGCTGGTAATTATAGTTGCTGATGAGTTAAGAAGGCGCGCAAATGGTGAAATTGTGACTTATGTCATAAACAGAAATATTAACTTTACAAATGTCTGTATAAAGCAATGTGGTTTTTGTGCATTCAGTAGAGATTTTAGAGTCGAAGAGGGCTATCTTTTACCAATCGAAGAGATAGTAAGGAGAGCTAAAGAAGCATGGCAGCTTGGAGCGACTGAAATATGTATTCAGGCAGGACTGCCACCTAAAATGGATGGATTTTTTTATATCAACATATGCAAAGCGATAAAGAAGGAATTACCTGAGATTCATATTCATGCCTTCTCCCCAGAGGAAATTTTGTATGGATCCACATTGTCTAACACTAAAGTTCATGATTATTTAAAGATGCTAAAGGAGGCTGGACTGGGAAGCTTACCTGGCACCTCCGCTGAGATTCTTGTAAAAGAAGTACGAAACAAGATTTCTCCTGGTCGAATCAACATAGAACAGTGGGTTGACATAATTTCTACGGCTCATAAGCTTGACATTCCAACGACTTCCACGATAATGTATGGACATATTGAAAGTAATAACGATATCGTTACTCATTTAGAGATAATAAGAGATATCCAAAAACAAACCGGTAAATTCACCGAATTTGTTCCCTTAAGTTATGTACACTACGACGCTCCAATGTCTAACCATCATTTAGTCAAAGATTTAAGGGCCGGCGCTGATGGTTTAGAAATTTTGAAAATACATGCGATTTCACGAATTTTTTTCAATAATTATATTAATAACCTTCAGGTTTCATGGGTCAAAGAAGGCCCAAAATTATCACAAATATTGCTTAGTGTAGGAGCCAATGACCTGGGTGGCTGCTTAATTAACGAAAGTATATCAACATCGGCAGGGTCACGGTATGGACAATTTATAAGACCTGTAGATATGCGTAAGATCATCAAATCGGCAGGTAAGATACCCGCACAGAGAACGTCAAAATATGAGATTATTAAAGATTTCAAAACCAATAAGGAAATCGAGTCAGAAAATTCCCTAGACAAAATCAATCCTAAAATATTTGGTTCATATAATGAACTGATCAAATTGAATAGCTTTAGGTTTAAGGTCAAGAAAAGTTAACCTGGATATGGTTGGAAGCGTATACCCAATTCTATAATTACGTATCTCATAGACAATGATAACAAAAATATTTATATCTTACTTCTAAAAATAAATTAAAATTTGCATTTTGATAATAACAACGAAGAATTTAGAACCGATATCTTAAGAGGACTATCTAATCCCATTCAAAAATCAATACCTTCTAAGTATTTATACGATAGTAAAGGTTCTTACCTGTTTGAACAAATAACGGTTCAGCCTGAATATTATCCAACTAGAACTGAAAATAGTATACTAGAAGAATATTCCACCTCTATTTTGCAACATATATCAAAAGAGATCATTTTAATAGAGATGGGAAGTGGTAGTTCAAAGAAGACCAAACATCTATTTGATTCAATATTAAAAAAACAAGACAAATTATATTACTTTCCAATTGATATTTCATTCAATTTTTTGGATTCTGTAGTAAATGATTTGGAAACAAAGAATCACAATATACGGGTAAAAGGGATCCCCAACGATTATATAAATGGTATCAAAGATTGTAATAATATCTTATTTGAAAATAATTTTAAATTTGATTCTTTTTCTAGACTGATAGTTTTCTTTGGTTCTAGTATAGGAAATTTTGAAGTTGATGAGGCAAGAGACTTTTTAAAAGCGGTTCGAATCAATATGAATGATAAGGACTTTCTCTTAGTTGGTTTTGATATGATAAAGGATGAATTTATTATTGAACCTGCTTATAACGATAAAGCAGGATTTACTGCGCAATTTAATTTGAATTTGCTAACCCGAATGAATAGGGAGCTAGGTTGTAACTTTGATCTCGGCGGGTATATACATTATGCCTTCTTTAACAAGAAAAAAGATAGAATCGAGATGCATTTGAAATCGAAATCGGATCAAGAATTTAGAGTATCGGGATCTAGTAAAATATTTAAGATATCTCATGGCGAAACTATCCACACCGAAAGCTCATACAAATATAGTAAAGAAAAAATCCAAGAATTGGCGATTAGATCTGGGTTTTCGCTTGAGAAGGTTTTCTCTGATAAGAATAATTGGTTCAATCTTGTCATGCTAAAACCGTGTTGATTCTTCCAACTACTCTTTTAATCAAACACTGCTCCAAAGATTACAAGAATAATTTGATGGGGATTACCCTTAAAGGCAGACTAGAATAGTGTTCAAGAGCAAAAAAAATGTATTTTTGAGAAGTCCTGAGAAATCTATTGATTTATTGTATTCGCTTGGACAATTTTCTGATACATGATCAAAGAAGGAAAAATTCTGACCCTAACTTACAGGATCAGAGAACTAACGTCAAATTCGATTTTATACACAATGGAGTAGAAAGCGAGAATATTTCAAAAATTTTACTTCAAGAACATCTTTTATCCATGTCACCTTATTAATTCTAAGGATTAGATTTTTTTTCATTTCGAAAACATAACAGCAAAAAAAAAATTGTCATTTGCTAACGTGCTTATCTTTCATTTAGAAGTATCGATTTATCTTAAATCTTTTCAGATAAATATACTAGTTAGGGAGAAATTTACACAGTGAATCATATTCGTGATGTGTTTTTATTACGATTTAGAAATAGTAAATTGGAATAGATACAACATAGTGATAATTCTCTCTTCTTAATTTTTGGGTTCGGAAAAAGGAGAATCCATCCAAGTTTGGTAGATATTCCTAATGCGCTCTACTGCATGAATTTCACTAAAGATGTTTCTTACTGATTCAGAAACCAATTCTTGCCATTTAGCGTTATCCTCAAGAATCAATTTCCGTATTATTGATCCTTTTAATAGAGTTTCTTTAAATAATTTTGGCTTTCTGATTATTACGGGTTCTTTTTTAAGTAGGGTTCTGATAAAATTGTTTCCAGTATAAAGGACCTTAAATGGAGGACTTAATGATATAATATTGCTAAACCATTTCGCATTGTTTTCATCGTCAGTAGCATTAACCAAGAATACTTTTGACATGTCAATTTTTGATTCTATGAGGGTATCTCTAATCATCCAAATTCTTTCTCCAGCTGTAAAAGGGTTCTTTAGGGTGTAATTGGTTTGCGAACTTCCTATAAGAATAATTATTCCATCATTTTCAGCCAAAACTTGGCGGACTAGATTCAAATGTCCTAAATGGAATGGTTGAAATCGTCCTATCATTGCCGCAGCCATGTTCGTAGTCATCTTAATCAAGGAAACAAAGAATATAATTTTTAGCTCAGGTTTTATTTTTTTTATTTGGTATCCAAAAATTCGGCCTTTTGATCTTCAATTTCAGCTCTTTCAATCCTTTTAAAAATTGGAATAATGTGGTCGCCGATGTTATGATCTTGAGGAATTCTTAATTCAGACGCTGAATACCAGTCTTGAACTTCTAAATCTTCAGGAATTGCTAACTGTTTCCAGATTTTTTGAGCGGATGATGGGATGAATGGAAACAACATTATGGCAATTGATCTTACTGCATTAGTAGATATCCAAATGGTATTATTTGCATCTTGACGTGACTTCCAAGGTTCTTTAGACTGGAAGTATTGGTTAAAAAATGAGCTAAACTGTAGAATCATCTTCATAGCCTTATCTAATTCGTTTCCATAAATTAACTCTCCTACAGCGTAAGCGATTTGTGCTATCTTTACTAAAGCTTCTTTATCTAGTTCATCCAAAGAAGTCCTTACCGGTACCTTTCCATTAAATTGTTTCTTGGTAAAGGATAGTGTGCGGTTGATAAAGTTTCCTATGTTTGAAATAAGCTGATTATTAATTTTTTCATAAAAACTATCCCAATCAAAATTAATGTCAGATTGTGAATAAGGGATAATTGTAGAAAAATAGAACCTAAGATAATCTGGGTCAAACGACTTTGTAAATCCTCCTAAAGTTATCGACCAATTTTTACTCTTTGATAACTTTCTATTTTGAAATAGCAGATGACCTCTTGTCACTATTCTATCAGGCAATTTGTATTCACTTTTAATTCCAAGCCTGATAGCAGGCAGAAACAAGTAATGATGATAGATTATATCTTTCCCTATAAAATGAATGATTTCAGAATTATTCCAAAGTTTTTTACCCTCTTTCTTAAGAACGGTCTCTGCAAAGGTATTAAACGTTGAAATATAGCAAAGGTGATTGTCAAACCACCCGTAAAATACTTTGTTTTCATAATTTTGAAATCCCTGAATTTTTGGTATGGGTACGCCCCAAGTTAAATCCCTTGTTATATCCCAATCCTGCAATCCTGCAGTTATCCAGTTTAAAACATATTTTACTACATCCTCTTGTAAAGTCCTATTATTGGAGAGCCATATTTTTAGAGATTCCTCGAAATCAGATAGTTTAAAAAAATAATGGAGACTTTCCTTCCTTATAGGGGGTCTTCCGCAAAGGGCGCATTTGGGATCCAATATTTGTTCAGGCACTCTTCCGCATGATTCACAAAGGTCGGAATACTGACCTTCTGAGTTACAAAATGGGCATCTACCTATTACGTATCTATCTGGAAGGTATTTGTTATCAAATGAACAAAAAAACTGAACCACAGTCTCTTCTTTGAGGTGATTGTTTTTAGACAGGTTCATAAATACATCCTGTACAAACTTTATATTTTGAGGAGAACTAGTTTTAGAAAAGTAATCAAAATTAATGCACATGGATTCAAAATCTTTTTTGTCTCTCTCGTTCCACTCTCTGACATACTCTGCAGGTGTCTTTCCCTCCTTCTCTGCTTTTATCAGTATAGGTGTTCCATAATCGTCTGTAGCACAAATATGATAAATTTTGCTACCGGTTGATCTGACAAACCTGGTAAAAATATCGGCTGGCAGATAAGTTGATGCAATATGTCCCAAGTGAATAGGACCATTCGCATAAGGTAAGGCCGAAGTAACTATAAGGCTTTTTCCTATATCAATCCTAGGGCTTTTATATTTTTCATTTTCCTTAAGAATATCATGGATGTCATCTGATTTGGAATTCGGATTTCCAGAATCTGAATAAGCTCTAATTGAGTCATGGTTGTTGTTTTCGGACAGATTGTTCATTTATGCCTAACTTGTATACCCCTAATTCTTGAATTTAATTTAACTGTATATGAATCAATTAGTAAAAAAACATTTATAATTTTTGACAATGCATTACCTATTGTCAGATGACATGGATTAAAGTAGCCAGTAAAGACGACATTCGAGAAGGCAGTGGTAAAGAACTTAGCATTAATGGACAAAGGATCGCTCTATTTTTATCAAAAAACAAATACTATGCTATCGAGGCACTTTGTAGACATCAAGATGGGTCTTTGGCACCGGGCAAGATTAACGGAGAAATCGTCGAATGCCCACTGCACTTTTGGCATTACAACATTAGAACAGGCGAATTATTGGATTATATGGAAGGTATAAAATTAACCACTTTCCCTGTTGAGATTAGAAAAAATGAAATCTATCTAGACGTATAGTCTTTACGCTAATATTCCTCTAGAAATGAAATTAAGCAATACATTAACAAACAAGTTAGAAGAAATTAATATATCCGATGATGTAATAAAAATTTACTTATGTGGTGTTACCGTATATGATGATTGTCACATTGGGCATGCAAGAACTATAATAGTTTTCGATGTACTAAGACGGTTCCTAGAGGTACAAAATGCAAAAGTGGTATTCATACAGAATTTTACGGACATAGATGATAAGATAATAGCAAAGGCTAGCAGTGAACACACTAGTCCAGAACAAATCTCTCAGGCATATACCGATAGCTACTTTAGGGATTTTGAAGCATTAAACGTCATAAAGGCCACATCGTACCCTAAGGTAACGGAGCATATTCCAGATATCGTTGACTTCATTAGTAAATTAATTGAAAAAAATAAAGCTTATGTGGGATTAAATGGAATTTACTTTAAAGTTAAATCTTACAACGGGTATGGCAAGTTATCTAAAAAGGACAAAGAATCGATATTTTCTGGTGCGAGGATTGAGGTCGATAAATCGAAAGATGATCCACGAGATTTTGCTTTGTGGAAATTCAGCTCTTCAAAACCAACGTGGGATACTCCATGGGGAAAAGGGAGACCGGGTTGGCATATTGAGTGTTCAGTTATGGCTTCAAAGTATCTCGGGGTTAATATCGATATACACGGAGGGGGCCAAGATCTTATTTTTCCACACCACGAAAATGAAATTGCACAATCAGAAGGATTATTTGAAACCCAGTTCTCGAAATTATGGATGCATGTGGGGATGGTAACAATCAATTCTGAAAAAATGTCAAAATCTATTGGAAATACAGTCAAGATCTCAGAACTATTAAAAGAAGTGGGGCCGAATGTAATTAGATTATTTTGCATTTCCTCTCATTATACTAAACCGTTGGATTACACCCAGGACATAATTAATGAAATGAAAAGCCGGTGGGATCAGATTTCTAATGCATATTGCGAACTTGAATTTCGAACCAGAAATTCTTTTATTTATGAGACCTGTAATTCAGTTCAACAACCACTGCTAGATGAGTTAACTAAATATCTAAGTTTATTTGAAGAATATCTCGGTAATGATTTAAATTTTGCAAATGCCATGACTGTATTTCTAAAATTTGTCTCAAGGCTAAATAATTTTTTTGCCGTAGATAATCCGGTAGATATTAGATTCCTAAACAAAACCTTTGGTATGTTAAAAAAATTTATATTCGTAACTGGGTTGAGAATCGACCAGGTATCTCCAGAGGAGATCAAAGAGATAGATGATCAAATATACAAAAGAAACTTATTACGCTCTGAGAAAAACTATTTAGATTCGGACAAAATAAGATTGGAACTTTTTACTAGATTTAATATCGATTTGATTGATCATAAAGGATTTACATTGTGGAAGAGGAGATCAACTAGAGTCTAAACATAGGTCAGCCTAAAACATTAATTTCTTATTAACATAGTCAAGATTAACAAAAAGATAGGCGAGAATTTTTATCTAAGTAATTTCATTTGATTACATGAACAAATCCAATAAATTAAAGACCATGATTTTGTTTTCATTATCATCAGTAGCTATTATTTTGTTATTCTTTGTGAATGTGGGCTCAGTACAAACGTCGCAGGAAGAGTACGCTAACTATTTTGCTAGCCTCACACAGGATTCAGCGAATCTCACCAGAGCTTATCAAGACGAAATCGGCCTCTGGCAATTGGGAGAGATATCAAATGAAACGATGGCTGAATTGACAAACAACTACTTAGTAAACTTTACTACACAGATGAATAAATTCAATCAAACACAAGCTCCCGATTCCTTTGAGTCTGCCAAGAAGAGTCTGGTCAACTCATTTTACAATGAGATCAAAAGCTATCAGGTCTTTAGGGAATATTTACTGACAGGTAACGAATCTCTTAATGAAATTTCAACTAACTTCTTATCGGAATCTCTTAAAGACGAAGTAATGGCTTTTGAGTCGTTTAAAGAGGTAACAAACAAGACATCTGCATGAATAAATATATTTTAGCTAATCTAATAAATTCAACTATTTTGAAAAAATTGTGCCTGCCGGGATAATTGAATCTGGGGGAATCTTACGACCAGGCAGGATTATAACTGAAGCGCCAATAGAACTGTTATTGGAAACGACTGTGCCAAAATGGTTCCTTCCTGTATCGATTAGTTCATTATCAATCCTGTATTGCACATTCTTTCTAGTCAATAAAACATTTGCAGTCCCAGAGTACCCACCAAACCAAACGTTCTTTCCTATTATACTGTCCAAAATCACGTTATGGTGGGAAATCTTAGCATTTCCTGCGAAATATGTCTTTCCTATTTCGCAGTTAAAACCAATGCTTGTGTTATAATCCAGCATACTGTTGCGGACTAACGAACCCATGCCAATAAAGCTACCATTACCTATATAAGATGGACCTTTAATTTTTGCGAAATCATCTATTACAACATTGTCTTCAATAATACAAGGACCTTCAATAATTGCAGTTTTTGCAATTGTTGCCCTATTGGAAATAATTGAATATGTTACCTCACCCTTAAGGAGTTCCTGTATAATATCTAAAAATTCCCATGGATACTGAAATTTGTAATATTCAATACTTTTTCTAGTCGACCTTTTTCCTATTACAGTATTACAAGGGAGGAACAACAAATTCTTGTTTGTAACTAGTGTATTTTGTTGAATATGACTGCTGGAGGATTCACTATGGTTTTTCTCATTAACGTCGAATTTAGAGGCCTTTAATTCACTTTTTACTAATTTGTGGTAAGTATTTTCATTAATTTCCTCTACTGGTATATCTGTTGTCGATTTTATGATGCTTGAAATGAAATTAAGTTTTCTTGGAATTAATACAGTCTCTAAATTATACAACGAATTAATTAATTCTATGTTCCTTGTGATTAGAGCCCTTCCAAAAAGATATAAAGAACAGTTTGAGGGTATAGAACTATCGACCTCGCTCTCGTTGTAATCTAAAAATGAATAAGACTTTGAAGAGGACTGCATAAATAGTACTTTCATTATATCCGCTATCTCTTTAGTAAATTGATATAATTAGATTTTGGAAGAAGGTTCATAATTTTTTACTGTGGAAATACTATTGGTCAAGTAGTACGGAAGAATGTCACATAAGTTTAATACTTGTGTTTTGATATTTTTTTTGCTTCAATTAAGTCGAGGAAGTAGAACAAGTATGTTCGCTCATTAACTTTTAAGATCCAAGGGATAAATGCCTCTTTTTTTGTCCTAAGAGTAACTTCAAAACCTTTTTTCTCCATTGTTGAACGGAGTATCTGATCATTCATATTTCTATTATAAACTATTTCTCGATTGTAATCGTATGGAGTAGTTGTAATAAACAGGGAGTGCGGCTTTAGTAGATTATGTATCGTGGACAAAAGATCATCAACTGGTAAGAACTCGACAATATTCAATCCAAATATCAGATCATAAGTTTGGTTTCTAAAAGGTAAATCCAAGATGTCAGATACTATGAATTCCATATTTGTTACCTCCAGTTCCTTTATCTTTTTCTTGGCCTCTCGAATAAAGGAAAATGAGGAATCTACCCCAAAAACAAATGAAAATTTTTTTGCTAACTCAACTGTAGATAAACCTAACGCGCATCCCAGATCTAATGCTATACCCTCAGGATTGAAAGGAATATTTGATGTCACTTTCCTATATACGTCAGATGGTTTTATTTTCCATCTCATAAGGTGCAGAAATTTATCACTTTCAAAATTTTCATTGTGAAGCCATTTGTAACTTTGAAAATATAGACCATCGTCCTCATATCGGTCCTCTTTTGGATGATTCTTCTCCAAATCCAACGATAAGTTTTTCAAAAAAGTCTTCATCTCTTCACTTCTACAATCTGAAAACCATTTACCGAATATTGACATTCGTTTTGAGACATACTTCGCAATATCGTTAATTACTATTACAATGCCGTCTATTATGGGAAATTTCTTTTTACATTCAGGACAATTTAAAAAACCTTCAATGCACTCATTCTGATCCAGAGGATCGATTATATAACTTTCTAAATACAAGGGATACTTTTTTTCGATATGGTTTATACAGTAAAAAAATTTAAAATTTAAAAGGGAAGTTTTCAATGATCCTATTTTTTTGCATTGTATTATAGATGTTTGTTTAACTCTATGTAATATTTATGAAGGGAAAAACCAAATTATTACTTCAATAAAATTAGAACTTATCCGGCCGAATTAGCTTGACCCGACAATACTTGAAGTGTTTATCAGCCTCCATTTGGCATTAGCATCGTCAGTTAATCAAACCATGGTATCCATTTATTTCAATAGGTATGGTAGTGCAATTGAGAGGACAACAATTATTACCATTCCGTATGTCAGTATTTTTGAAGCATGTCTGATGATTCCCTTTTTGTTCTGAGTTTTCTTATCTATCAATGAGTTGTATAACTGGCCTCCGTCTAGCGGGCCAATTGGTAAAGCGTTAAAAATAGCTACATTGAAATTTATGAACCAGAGCCAGAAAAACAGACTTGCTGGTATCGTGTAATATGAACCAAATAACGGCGATGTATATTTGTCGGCCATAAAATCAGAATAAGGGACCATTCCTTGTACAAATGTTGGTGGAGCGAGTAAAGCTAACGGAGATGTAAAAATCATAGAGTTGTACCTGTCCAATACCTCTTTTGGGTCTGCTACTGGAGTGATTGACACCCCTAAAATTCCCTTACCAGGCTCTCTTTGCGGTGGTAGTGTTGCCTGCTTAATTGATTTCTGACCATTCTCATCTGTTATTCCGATCGTAATTATTTTCCCCAAATTCGCGTTTAAATTTTCATTAAGTTCCGTTGGATTTCGAATCTGGTTGTTCTGAATTTGTTGTATTATAGTCCCTTTATCCAATCCAATTGATTCTGCAAGTGAACCTTGATTAACATTAGTTACTACCACCCCGAACGATGCTGGATCAATCGGCTTTGTTATGACCAATGTGGAAGTTATTAAGAGTATAACGAACAAAGAAATAGCCGCTAAAACTATATTTGTCATTGGCCCTGCAGTTAGGATAGAACTTTTCTGTTTAGTTGAAATCCTATTAAGTTCGTCTCTTTCAATATTAACAAAAGCCCCAATCGGAATTCCTAAAAACAATACTAGTCCGGTTGATTCAACCTTAACACCGTATACCCTAGCAATTACTCCATGGCCGGCTTCATGAACTATGATAGTAACTACTAAAGCAATCCAACCTTCCCATATTGGCAAATAAGGATTGAGCCCTGGGATCAACAAATTGGCTTGGGGACCTACTCCACGAGCACCCTCTCTTATAGTTTCACTAGAAAATAAGGCAGCCACTGAGCCTATAATTAGGAATAAAGCCATGATAGTGATAAGTGGCATTAAATAAGTATTGAATTTTGCATAAAATCTTGCAGCTTTAGTTTGTGAAACTTTATCAAAGAATTTTAAACCGTACGGTGTATGAATTAATATTAGGGGTAAATGAAGATCAAACTTTATTTTTGATTGCTGTTCCAATTAAGTAATGTGAACATTATTATTATTTAAATGCATCATAACAAACTTTTTGAAGGTTTTTCGCATTAGTAGAGCCAGAAGAATCGTTGAATGATGGTGGTCTAGCCAAGTACAGGCTTCGAATTCAGGTTTTTCTACATTAATTAAACAATCTAATTCGGACCTGTCTAACGATATAGATATTCTAACTATATCCTTTATTCATATTATGGGAGGGAAAAAAGAGGTCCCATGGTTCCGATCTAGAGTTTTTATTTTACCCTTTTACTCGCACAATTTTTATCCTTTCCAGTACCTTCCAATACTCAACTTCGCCCCCCTGGTTGATTTTATCTCTAATTTCATCTTCAACAGCTGATGTTTCAAAGACCTCAAATGTTTCAAGATCCATAATTTGCAATACTTGGCCAGCGATTGAAATGATTTGTCCGCTCCTCTTATCTATAAGCGGAACTTCAACGTTCGCCGAAACTGGAGAAACTAGACTATGCCTTGAGCCGTCGAAAACACCCATTGCTGCGACTCGAGCTTTAGCGGAACCATGTTTACCTGGCTTACTATGATCATAAGAAACAATTCTACATGGTTCTCCGTCAATAATAATATAAGAACCAACCTTCAAGCTACCAAGGTCCATAGGCTTACTCAATAATAATCAGAAAAATTGACATGAAATGCATATTTAACAGTTATGATCGATTGCTTGCTTTTTATTAGAATATGGGTACCATATTCGATTCAGTTAATATTAGAAGCAATTTATTCAGAAAGTGGATGTAGATTGAATTTACATGTTCCCACGATTTGTTATATTTTATCCCTAGATAATATTATCACAATATGGAATGAGACATCATCAGATGAAATCTGCATTTTAGCCTTTCTTACATTCGCCCTAAATCTGTGAAATACTTTCAGGGCAGAGAAGAGACACTAATTTATAACTTGAACCAATTCAATAGAGGGGTAATAAGCGATTGAAAAAGGTAATGACGATTGCAGGAAGTGATTCATCGGCTGGCGCCGGGATACAGGCAGACTTAAAGACATTCTCGGCTTTAGGTGTTTACGGCACTACGGTAATAACTACATTAACTGCTCAGAGTACCGATACTATTTCTGATATTCTGGTGGTTCCATCAAAATTTTTTAAGAATCAATTAGTTACTACTTTGGAAGATATCAAACCACATGTCATAAAAATCGGCGTTCTTTACAGCAAATCGATAATAAATATTGTCAAGCTTGTTTTAAAAAACTATAAGACTCCCATCGTTGTTGATCCCGTACTATATTCTGGCACCGGTATTAAATTACTAGACGATGATTCGTATGAACTATTTAGAAAAGAGATTATCCCTTTGGCCTATGTAATTACTCCCAATCTCAAAGAAGCTGAACTTGTCTCAAAGATTAACATAACAAACAAGCATAATATGATTAAAGCAGCATCAGAGATATTCAAGTTAGGAGCTTCAAATATCATTATTAAGGGGGGTCACCACGGGAGAAAGGACGAAAAGGTGGTAGACTTGTTATTTAAGGAAAAGTGCATGAAACCGCATCAAATTGTACATGAGCGGTTGAAAATCGGTGAAACCCATGGTACTGGATGTAACTTTTCTGCGGCCATCGCCTCGTTTCTAGCCCAAGGATACGATATCGGTGAATCATTCCAGCTAGCCAATTCGTACGTACATGAGGCTTTAAAGAATTCGATAAAAATTGGTGGCGGGGTACTGGTATCTAATCCGTTATATCAAATGTATAAGAATTCTGAAAAGTTCAAGGTGTTAAGAGAGTTACAAGATTGTGTAACGATTTTGGAAAACATGGACAATTTTTTTCAGCTTATACCCGAGACTAAAACAAACTTTGTATATTCAATAGAAAAACCGCAGGATTTAAATGACATTGCAGGAGTACTGGGTAGAGTAACTAGTATAGGGATTAACATCAGGACTCCAAATCTAATCCAATTCGGAGCTTCGGTTCATGTATCAAACGCTCTTTTAGCGGCAAACAAATTCAATTGGTTGTTTAGATCTGCTATCAATATTCGCAACAATCAAAATATCATTAAAATCTGTGAGAAGAACTTTAAATGCTCCAGATACTTTAGGACTAAAGAACCAGGGCAGGTTAAGAAATTGGAAGGAGCATCGATAAAATGGGGGGTCAGCGAAGCTTTTCGACATGGACATAATGTGGAGATAGTTTATCACGATGGCGATTTAGGAAAGGAGCCCATGGTTATTGTGTTTGGATATAACCCTAGGGATGTTTTACAAAAAGTAAAAATCATTCTGCGGGAATATGTTGATAACTAATATTTTAAATAATGATTGATTATTCTTATTTTTTGTGAAAGCCGTAATATTAGCTGGTGGTCTAGGAACAAGACTGCAACCCTATACATTCTTTATACCAAAACCAATGTTGCCTTTGGGCAATAAGCCCCTGCTCGAATATCTTGTTGAATGGCTCGTAAAATCTAAAAAAATAAATGAGATAATTATTTGTGTGAGTTATCTACACAGATCAATAGAAGACTATTTTGAAGACGGTACTCGATTTGGCATAGATATAAAATATTCTCGGTCAGATAGACCGTTGGCTACAGCGGGACAATTAAAGACTGCCGCCAAGTATCTAAAAGAGCCTTTTGTTTGTCTATACGGAGATTCAGTCTATGAATTCCCATTAGATCGGATGATTGAAAATCATTTCGAAGATAAAGCCTTCATTTCTATGGCCCTTTCAAGTTACAAAACCAATCTCAAATATGGATTTATTGAGCACAGTGATAAAGAAAAAATGCTTGTTTCTGAGTGGAAGGAAAAACCAGAAATTTCTGGACTGATAAATATAGGATGCTATGTTTTTGAGCCGCAGTTTTTAGACTTAATTCCAGACTCCATCTCCTTTGGAATGGACGAAGCAGTGAGAGAATCAATAAGATCTAAAAGGAAAGTAAAATCATTTATAGTGGAAAATGGGAGTTTTATGGATATTGGGGATAAAAAGTCATACTTAGAAGCGTACAAGTTGTATGTTAAGAAACTGGGTAAGATATAACTAATCTAAAACTCTTTTTTAGATATAAACGATTGAATTTCCAGCAATGGTTCAGTACTTATGCGTGAGACAGGATAAAGACTTTTCACCGTTTACTGGGTAACTATTTTTGTTATAATACAAACTAGCATTTGGCAAATTAATTCATAAATTCTATAATATCTTGCATATTACCCTGTCACCAAAGAATATACCTAAGAGCTAAGTTAGCTAGAAGGATTAATGTCAATTAGATTGGCAATTTTAGAAAATGTGGAAGTATTAAATTTGAGGTTATGGATGGTCGGGATTATACCTAGTATAGGTAACTTTGTAAACTTTTTAAGAAAATTCGGAATTTCTGCCTCAATTTGGCTTGCAGGATTGGGCATATTATTTACTACTATTCCTTTTATAGGAATACCACTTGTTTGACAAATTTTTACACTAAGCAACGTGTGATTGAATGTGCCTAATTTCGGAGTTGCTAAGATGATAACTCCAAGTTTAGTTAACTTTATAAAATCCAGTAACGTGTGTTTACGGTTTATTGGTACCATTATTCCGCCTATTCCCTCGACTATTATGTAGTCATATTTTTTCTGCAAAAATTTGAATTTCTTAATCGCAAATTCTAACGATGGTGGTTTTAAGTTGAGCAAACTGCTAGCCATATATGGTGAACAAGGTAAAGAGTAAAAATATGGGTTCAAATTCACCTGTTTTTCTTTTAATTTAATGGCCCCAACCAGGATTGCTAAATCTTCTGAATTATAGTCGTTAGAATACACTGAAACTCCTGTTGCAAATGGCTTCATTACACAAATTTTTCTAATACTCTTAGAGAATTTCCATGCCAAAGAAGCTGTTATTAATGTTTTTCCAATCCCAGTATCAGTTCCAGTCACAAAAATACCATCAGACAAGCTACTCATTTATGAAACCAAGTCTGATTATATAGTTTGCTATGTATAATTTATCTCAAGTATTATCCATTCTTCTACGTATGGCCCTCGATACTATGCTATAATGATACCTAATAGACAGCAGATAGGTAACGCTATGAAACAGAATTATGAAACGAGAATGGATTTAAGAATTGTCGCCAAAGCTCTACAGTAAATAATCAAAATATCCACTTAGAAGTTAGACTAGGTTATTTGCCTTCCTGGCAGATCTGAAATCAAGAATTCCAGGGTGACTAAATTGTTATTGATCTACTGTGATAGAAGAATCGATAAAAAGTATTAATAATATTCTAAATTACTATTTTAGTAAAAGTATAAATCTATATTGAATTATGGTAATTTCAGTTAATAGATAATTGACAGATAATAGAATGGGGCATTTTAATGAAACTGAAAAAGAGATCTTTTATAAAATCATTCATTCTCGTAGGGACGTAAGGCGAAATTTTACGAGTAAGAAAATAAGTAATAAAGTATTGTTGCGGATTTTAACAGCTGCCCATCATGCACCATCTGTAGGATATTCACAGCCATGGAATTTTATTTTGATAAGAGACAAAGCCAGTAGGCTAAATATCAAAGAGTCATTCTCTAAAGAGAGATTAAAATCAATTGAATTGCTTGAAAAAGACAGCGAAAAGAAAAAGAAATATCTAAGTCTAAAATTAGAGGGAATATTAGAATCCAATCTAAACATATGCGTTACATATGATCGCAAACGATTCGGGCCTTTTGTAATTGGGAGAATGACCATGAAAGAGGCTGGAATCTATAGTGTTTGCTGCGCCATCCAAAATTTGTGGCTTGCTGCACGTGCCGAAAATATAGGAGTAGGCTGGGTAAGTATTGTCGATAATAAAGCCTTAAGAAGAATTCTCAAGATCCCTTCCACCATTAAACCCGTTGCTTATTTGTGTCTAGGCTATGTAAATAAATTTGAGGCCCTGCCTGATTTGCAATCACAAAATTGGTTAAGTAGACTTGAGTTAGAAAAAGTCATTAACTACGAACTGTGGGAAGATAGTAAGCGTCCTATTGAATGGGAAGGCTTCAACCAACGCTTAACCAGCAAGAAGTTTTGATAGTTTGGTGGCATATTATAATAGGACAAAGTTTTTGAATCTTGGCAAAAAAATCAAATAGATTAATAATAAAAGGGTGATATTTATCGCCTATAAACTAGAGACAGTATTAGTCTATTTCGCAAATTCTTCCTAGGTTTTTTTGATTTTTGCAAATCAAGTGGTATTCCGGCTATGGTTAATTTAAATATTGCTAAAGTACTGCATTTTTGAAAAATATTGTATGGTGTTTAATAAATATTGCAGGATTAATGAATTAAAGCAAAAAAAAGTGCCGGAGGCGGGATTTGAGCCCGCGACCTTTCGATTATGAGTCGAACGCTCTGACCAGGCTGAGCTACCCCGGCAAGCCCAGCTCTGATATTTATAAGCAAATCAAATAAAATATACGTGCAATATATTCTAAACTAACATTAATCTCGCATCCAAAGCAGGTTAAGATGGCCCATCTATACTCATAGATGTGTAGGACTTGCGGTGACCACTAGAAGAACGATCCATCGCCTTGATTAAGACTGGAGTTCTTGCCATTTTCTAGAGTCTATCGTCTGGGAATTCGAATCGGCTTCACCGAGTTTTTAGCAGTTGATGGGTCGTAGGTTTGTAGGTATAAGTTTATTTTTCGACTGTATGGCTAGTAAAGTCAAATGACATCCTAAATTTGCATCCCGATCATCCTCTTTTCAACACCTAATAAATGACCTAATATGAAATCTACAGATAAAAATAATTTCAATTAGAGAATTGATAAAATAATACTATTCTCCCTGGAGTCAGTAAATTTGATTGAATAAAAAAAGTCTAACTACAGGCATCAGACCAGTTGTAGGGGGTAATCTGCATATTCAGAATAAGTTGAGAACAAATTCGCATTCTACGATATATCTATGGATTCCTTGCATGATTAGTTAATGAAATGCAATAAATTAGGTTGATAAAGTTACATCTTTTTTTGAATATAGTGCTCTGTTAATTCACCATATGGGGCTTCCGATAAACTTTTAACAAATGTAAAACAAGTTTTTTTACAACGAATTGGATTATAATATACCTATTACCACCGCAGGTTTAAATTTAAAAAATCCAGTGATCGTAGCCTCCGGTATTTTGGGACTATCCCAAAGCATATTTGATAGGTTGTATAAAATTGGAGCAGGGGCTATAGTAAGTAAATCGATTAGCCTGAATCCTCGTGAAGGTTACAGGAATCCAACTATAGTTAGTGTAGAAAATATGAGCTATATAAACGCCGTCGGGCTGGCAAATCCAGGAGCAGAGTGGTTCTCAACGGAAATTTCGAAGAATAATGGACCGCTACTTGTAAGTTTAGTTGGCTCTGATAAGAGTGAATTCTCTGCTATTGTCAGAAAGTTTAAGAACGTTAAAATTTTGGGTTTTGAGCTGAATTTATCTTGTCCTCATGTGGAAAAAATGGGTATGGAAATCGGTGATGATCCTAACCTAGTCCATGACATTATTAGGTCAATTAAGAAGGATACTACAAAGCCACTCTTCGTCAAAGTAGGATTAGGCAAATCTGACATGGTCGAAATTGCTAAAACAGCCGAAAGAGCGGGAGCAGACGGAATTACTGCTATTAATACGCTAAGAGCAATGAAGATTGACATTGAAACTCATTGTCCAGTTTTAGAAAATAAGATCGGCGGCCTATCTGGAAGTGCCATTAGGCCTATTGGGATCAGATGTGTTTTTGAATTAAGCAAGAATTTAAAAATTCCTATCATAGGTTGCGGAGGGATAATGACATACTCGGATGTTTTAGAATATATGATGGCTGGAGCATCGGCAATACAGATAGGCAGTGTGATAGGTTTGAAAGGCATCTACTCAGTCCGCAACATTGTTAAGGATTTGTACGCCTTCTTAGAAGGACAAAATATCAACGATATTAGGGAGATTATTGGAGTTGCCCATAGATAAAAACTTGATGAGAATAGTTGAAATCGAAGATGCAATCATCGAAACTTCTACAGTCAAGACCTTTATCTTTAAAGACTCTCTTAGCAGTTTATCAAGGCCTGGACAATTTTTAATGGTTTGGATTCCTAGGAAAGAAGAAATTCCCTTGAGCGTAATGATTAGTGGCAAGAAAGGCCACGCTGCGATTACCATAAGAAAGAATGGCTATGCTTCCACCTCCTTGTTTGACAAAGAAAAAGGAGACAAACTAGGAATTCGTGGGCCTTTAGGAAACTCTTTTTCACTAAATAGATCCTATAAGAATATTATTATTTTAGGCGGTGGTACTGGACTTGTCCCTCTTGTAAGGCTACTATCCTGCATCAAGGAATATGATTCTAAATTTACATTCATCATAGGTGCCAGGACTAAATCTGAACTATTTTTTACTAAAATAATATCTGAATGGGCTAAAAAAAGTAAAATTGACTTATTTATTGCTACTGAAGACGGTTCTCTTGGTACAAAGGGATATCCCACTGATATTTTGAGAGACTATCTGCCGAGTCATAATGATATTGACATAATATACACTTGTGGACCTGAGATGATGATGAAAAAAGTATACGATCTTGCAACCGAAAGTAGTGTGCATATGGAGGCTAGCATAGAGAGATACATGAAATGTGGAATTGGGATTTGTTCGAGCTGTTGTATAAATGATAAGTTGGTTTGCGTTGATGGAACGATTTTCAACCTGAAACAGATTCAAAAACTTACTGAGTTCGGGGACAGTTACAGGAATAAATCTGGAATACTTACAAAATTTTAAATGTTATTAGCATTGAAATAAGCCAATTCAGAATTGTTTGGTTAAAACATATCATACAGTCTTCATCCTGATAAATCTAGAACAAAAAAGTATTCAAAAAGAAAATCTTACCTTCTGGTATATCGAAAGGACAGGTTTTCTAAGAGAATAGTTTTATATTCTAAATCAAAATAGTTTTATATAAATTGTCTTCCATTTCGATTGCTTCTGATGATAGATATGATCAAAACCGTGGAAATAATGGCACCCAAAAATGGATTACACTTCATCACAATGGAGTCTGCTTTCCTCCAGAATACGTAGTCAAGAATTTGCCCTTTAAAATAGATGAACAAACTTACACGCTAGATAAGGATCAAGAAGAGTTGATCTATGCCTGGGCAAAGAAGAAGGATACTCATTATGTACAAGATCCTGTTTTCCAAAAGAATTTTTTGACAGATTTTAAAAGATTGTTACCTAGAGATATGCAAAACAGTCTTAACGAAATTAATCAATTAGATATGAGTGATTTTTTCATATATGTTGATAAAGAAAAGGCGGCTAAGGAAAGAGACACCATCGCATGGAGAAATTTATCAAGAGAACAAAGAAAAAAGATTACATTAGAGAGAAAAAATGAGAAGGAAAAATTGAAAAACTATTTTGGCAAAGCAATAGTGGATGACGTGGAAGTGGATGTAGCAAATTGGTTAGTTGAACCGCCCGGGTTGTTTATGGGCAGGGGACAACATCCACTAAGAGGTAGATGGAAGCCTCGTGTCAAACCCGAAGAGGTTATACTAAATCTTGGTGAAGAGGCGGCTGTCCCTGAGGGCCCATGGCAAAAAATAATTCACGATCATAGCTCTACTTGGCTAGCATCCTGGATTGAGACACTGACCGGAAAAAGAAAATATGTTTGGTTACACGATTCATCTTTAATCCGCCAGAACTATGATAAGGCCAAATATGATAAAGCCAAAAACCTTGAAAAATATATTGACAAAATTGAGAGGGAGATCGTGAATAAGATGACATCAAGGGATCTTGCTCAGCGGAAAGTTTCTACCGTATGTTACCTCATATTCAAAATGGCCATGAGAGTCGGTGATGAAAAAGATCCGGATGAAGCGGATACGGTGGGTGCAACTACACTTAGAAAGGAACACTTAAAATTCAAAGAGATCGATAAGAAGAATAGAGTATTAGAATTTAATTTTCTTGGAAAGGATAGTGTGCCATGGCAAAAATCTATCTTGATTGATTCCGATGATAAGCTACTCTTATTTAACAACCTGAATCTCTTTACAAAAAACAAAAAGGAAACAGATCCTATTTTTGATAACATAAATTCAATGAGAGTAAATACATTTTTGAGAAATATTGATTCAAAAAATGTACCTGGGCTTACCGCAAAAGTTTTTAGAACTTATATTGCCACAAATATAGTGAAGAAATCGCTAAGAAATCCTCCGATCAAAGTTAGTCAGGAATCTTCAGAATTTGAAAAGCTTTATGTTGCCAGGTATGCAAATTTGCAAGCTGCAATAACGTGTAATCATAAGAAGGGAATAGACCCTAAAAATCCCGCTAGTATTAAAGCAATTGAAAGATATGAGGATTCTATGAACAAAAAAATAGAGCTTATTAATAATTTAAAGGCACAATTAAGGTCCAAGGATTGGAAAACTGAAAAACAAAGAATACGCCTGCATGAAAGAGTTCAAAAATTGGAATTCCAAGTAAAGTTACAGAAAGAAACCACGGAGTATAATTTGGGCACTTCTTTACGAAATTATATCGACCCACGAGTATTTCGTTCCTGGATGAATATTGTTGATTTAGATTGGAACAAAATGTATACAAGTACGCTTCAGAGAAAATTCCTATGGGTAGACAAAATCACAAAAAAAGAACTCAAAGCGAATTTTGCCTTATGAGTATATAACTAGTTCTGCCTTTCCGAATAATTCTCCCAATGAAAAATAAAGACCGCCATATACAACCTCTTAATAGGGTCAGGGCTATATGTAGTAATAGTCAAAATGAAATTCTTCTCCTTAGAACCCCAGATTCGGTGAAAAGGGACATAATATGTCTTCCTGGCGACTTAATTAGGTACGGAGAATTAGCTGAAGAAACATTACGGAGATCTATTTTACGGCAAACAGAACTACATGTTGAACCCATTGACATTTTAGGCATCTATTCGAATATCGATAGCTTAACTGGAACACATATTATCGAAACTGTTTTTGTTTGTATCATTTTAAATTATCCACGGAGAGCTTTGAAAAATGGTAATAATCAGTGTGTGTGGATGAATCGTAAACAGGTTGATGAGAATCAGATTAGCACTACCGATGGTAGGATTATAAAGGATTACTATTCATGGAGGATCCAAAAATCTACATTTTGGACCACTAAAATCTAACCTTGGGAAGATTATAAAGTAAATCCCCTCATCGTAGCTATTGCTGATTGTGTCAGCTTAATTGTGAATGCAGATGCATTGTCAGATTGCACCTTAGATAGCCTGTCTAAAAAACTCGTCTTATCTTTTCCTCTTTCGAACATTCCCCCCGACTCTTTAATACAAAGGGGAAAGCGCTGTATTTTTATCCCATTTGAAAATAGATAATCTATAAACTTTAGGTAATTTTTTATGTCCGAATAATCCCAGTTCTTTTCCTCACACAACATTATCCATATATCGATTGAATTTTGAAAAAATGCCTTTTCGCGAAGCTCTTCTAAACTCAATATAACTATATTAAAATGAGGGGATTTAAATTTTAACCTACTAATATTTTGTCATTAGTCTGATATCTTGAACTAAAATCAGGTTTTATTCCAAGTGGAGTATAATCACCTGATGAACAGGAAAAACATAATTCATTCATTTGCAGACCGATTCCTTTTGCAAGATTTATGTTATCGTTATAACAAACTTCGTCGGCACCTATAATTCTAGCGACTTTGTTACCAATTGCCTTCGAATCCACTTCATTCTTGGCAACTTGAAAGGCGATCAGTTCTTCCTGAGATGGAAAATCAATTCCGGCATAACATGGATAACTTATCGGTGGGTAAGTAACTACCATGGATATCCTTTTAGCCCCTGCTTGTTTTACTGACTCAATTATTGCTTTGGAACTGGTACCTCTTACTATACTATCATCTACAATTATAACGTGTCTATTTTCTATCATTTCTTTAATTGGCAGAATATTTTGGTTGATTTCCTTTCTGTCCTTTACCAGAGGCTCAATAAAGCTTCTCATTGAGCCTTTTTTGCTATACCTGTCTTTTAACAAACCTTCTTCAAAAGGCAACCCAAGTTTTAACGCATATCCGAGAGCTGCAGGCCTGGACGAATCAGGTACTGGGATTACCACATCAGCTTCTTTAAAGGGAAATTTAAGTGCTAAATATTCACCGATCTTTTTCCTTGCAAGATAAATATTTATCCCTTCCATAATGGAACTTGGATGAGCAAAATATGTAAATTCAAATGCACAATGCGCATGATTTACAGATTCGGAAAATCTTTGGGATGTGAGACCATTTTTGTCTATTCTTATCAGTTCACCTGGTTCAATATCTCTCAATAGGATTGCTCCAACAGTTGACAAAGCGCAAGATTCTGATGCTATAATATAGGTATTAGTATCCTTATGTAATCCCAACACAAGAGGTCTAAAGCCTTTAGGATCTCTTGCGGCATAAATCGTATTTGAATCTGTGACAAATGTAAAGCAATAAGATCCTACCATCTCATTTTTGAGTATCTCCATCGCGGCCTTCATATCGTTCTTGTTTCTTAGTATACTTACTAGTCTTTGAGCCGCAACGAGAGTGTCGGTCATACTTTGCGGTGTAAAAGTACAGCCACCAACCATGCTAGAGAGCTGTTCTGCATTTGAAATGGTCCCATTATGAGCTATACATAAATCTTTAACCTTCAATGGCTGTGCATTCTCGAGAGAGCTGGATCCAAAGGTAGAATATCTGACATGTCCAATCCCTATATTAGAAGAAAACTTTGTAATTAATTTATCAAATTCATTTGCAGATCCAGAAACCAATCCGGTTTTTTTAAAAGGCAATTTCTTTGGTACAGCTATCCCCCATGATTCTTGCCCTCTATGCTGCAGTGCTCGAAGACAATCTATCAAATAAGGTACTATATTTTCGCCCCCTAATGAAAAAATGCCAACTACACCACAATTTTCGTGAACCATTAGAAGATATATCTGCGTTAATCTTTCTATTTAATATTTACAATGATTAAGATACCTTCAAATCTTCATTTGATTCGCTAGACTAAAAAGAATGTCAATTAGATTTTGCAAACAGATTCGAGAGAGACTTATCATAACTTCGAGAAATAGTATCTAGTGAACTTTTGAAAATTGTTTTTCCTTCTCGATCAATTATACAAGTTTCACCATATGAACTGCATCCGATTCTCGCATAAGGAATGGCCCTTTTTTTTAAGTATTTAACGACCTTTGAATCATGTTGAGTTGAAAAAATAAATCGACTATGAGATTCTGAGAAAAGTAAATAATCTAGCCTAGAGCACTCATTAGGTATTTTGTCAACGGAAATTCTAAACCCAATTTTGCTATGGATAGCCATTTCTAACAGTGTAACGATAATTCCACCTTTAGAACAATCATGCACTCCCGTGATTAGGTCATCGTCAATCAAATTCCTAATTGTTTCTACTATACTTCTTTGCTCCTCCAAATGGACACGGGGCACTTTTCCACCAAAAACATTCAAGCAATACTCAAAGTATTCTGATCCGCCCATTTCATTTTTTGTTGTACCAACAATAAAGATTGATTCGTTTGGGATATATTTTGGATATTTTATTTTATTTTTGGAATCAATTATCCCGAGCAGCCCTATCACTGGAGAGGGTTTTATGGGACCAGCGGCGGTTTCATTATACAAACTTACTTTACCTCCTACCACGGGTATATCCATGAATTTACAGTATTCTATAATACCTCTGATCGTCTCTGAGAATGTCCAAAAAATTTCTTCATTTTCTGGGTTGCCAAACTGTAAGTGATCTACTATTCCAAGAGGACTAGCACCCACGCATGTGAGGTTTCTAAGTGATTCGGCCAAACACCCGATGATTCCCTCGTACGGGTCTAAGTAACAATGTTTAGAGTTACCGTCTAATTTAAAACTCAGAAATTTATCTTCGTCTAATTTGATAACTGAACTATCAGATGCTCCTGGTTTTGATACCGTTCTAACTCCTACTTCGTGGTCGAACCGTTCATAGATCCATTTTCGACTACATATGGAAGGATTAGTCAACATTTTAAAAACCATTTTTTTGATGTTCGCTTGAGGTTCCGGTTCTCGGAACGATTTTTCTATCGCCTCTAGATAAGATGGTCGACTAGATTTCCTATTTAATAATGGCGCATGGGCAACTAGTTCGGCAGGCATACGAGCCAATATGTTACCTTCTCTAACAACTGAAAGATTTAGATCATCTGTAACATGACCTATTACAGAATAATTTACATTGTATTTATCAAAAATTTTAAAGAATTCAACTTTCTTTTTCTCGTCGACTATATACAGCATGCGCTCTTGAGATTCCGATATCATGATCTGGGCATCAGTCATGTTTGTCTGCTTTAACGGAATCGTGGACAAATCAACAAGAAATCCTTTTTTCAAACTGTCTGCTGTTTCAGAGAGGCAACATGATAAACCTCCTCCTCCAAGGTCCTTCATGGTTTTAATGCAATCTTTTTCTATGGCCTCCAAAGTTGCCTCCATGAGCATTTTTTCCAAAAATGGATCCGGAATTTGTACTGCGGAACGATTTTCTTCATCAAGGTTTTTTGAAGCAAATGAAGCACCGTGAATACCATCCACACCAGTGGCATTACCACCTAGAATCAGGGAATCTCCTTTTTTTGCGGTATTCATAACGAGATCATCAAGTTTTGCGTACCCGATTGAAGCTACATCTACCAGACAATAATTATCAAATGATTTGTCGAATTCAACCTCTCCACCAACTGTCGGGACACCGATACAATTACCATAATCTGCAATCCCTCTAACTACGTTCTTGAGCAACCATCGATTCTTCGATCCAAATTTAGAATTCTTGTCGACCTGACCGAACCTTAAAGCGTTAAACAATGCAATAGGACGCGAGCCCATTGACAATATGTCCCTGAGTACTCCTCCTACTCCAGTCGCAGCACCCCCATAGGGTTCAACGGCCGATGGGTGATTATGACTCTCTATGTGAATAGTAACCACATAACCATTGCCCACATTGATTATTCCAGCATCATACCCTGGACCCACCAATATGTGATTCCCTTTCATTGGTAATAATCTGAGAAGTTTTTTAGATGATTTATAAGAGCAATGTTCAGACCATTCAGCACTAATAATAAACTGCTCCAACTCATTTGGCTCCCTTTGTAATTTCTTCTTCAAATAACTATATTCATCTATGTTGAGAATATTCATTTCTAATTCCTAGGTTTTATTTAAAATAGTTAATCATAGACTTAAATATCAATATTGAACTCTGATTAAAACCTAAAGGGATCAGATCTTTGTCGCTACCCCTTTCAGGATGAGGCATCATGCCCATAACATTTCTTCTTGGGTTACAGACAGCGGCAATGCTGTTTAAAGATCCATTGGGATTGCTTTTCCAATACTCTAAGGTGACTTGGTTATTGTTTTTGATATTGCGATAAGATTTACTGTCTATTATATATCTTCCTTCCCCATGCGCAATAGGTATAGAAATCTTTTGATCCTTATCAAACAGATTTGTAAACGGAGTATCAGTATTAGTAACCACGACATTGATCCATTTACAAATAAAACTTAATGACTCGTTGACAATCAGTGCGCCCGGTAGTAGGCCAGATTCAACTAGTATCTGAAAGCCATTACATATTCCCAATATCGGAACATTATCGTCTGCCAACTCCTTTATTTTATTCATGATTGTGCTATGTGCTGCTATTGCACCTGCTCTTAACCTATCTCCGTAGGTAAATCCGCCAGGTATTATTATACAATCAAAATTATCAAAAGATGATTCATACCAGATGTATCTGGCATCTATATGGAGAACATTGTTTAATATATGATGAACATCACGATCACAATTACTGCCTGGAAAAACCGTAATACCTATCCTTACCAATAAGGATATTGAAATTATATTTTATAAATTCCTATTCTTTTTTTATTAAAAACAAATTACTTGATTTATTGTTTAATGATAACTGCATTAACAATACCATCCTGCCCCGGTCTCGAGATAACCTTCGCCAGACCTAATTCAGTCTCTAAAATTGAGCCTTTGGTAACTACGCCTCTTCTCTCATAATCTTTATTGGCAGGATTCTTTGTGACCCTAATTATCTTGACCTTGGTTGTTTTCTTGGTATCCTTATCATTTACATTTGCGAATTCGGCAAACTTGAAAGCTACTTTAACATTATTTCCACGAACCCTTCGAATAACATTCTTAGTTTCGCCTACAATTGGTTCATTTGGGTATCTATCTATTTCATATTTCCTTCTAATTCGACTAGGAAATATCCTTCCACCTGTTAATTTCCTGCCTCCCAAATTTTCGCTAGACTTACGCACAGTTCAAATTTAGCGAAACTATAATTAAGTGTTTTTCTTTGCAAATTCTCCAGGATTGAGCAGCAAACTTTTTTTAAGCATCGCTATATCGCTTATTCCAAAATAGTTCTTGAATTTCGATGTAGTATTGTATACCTTGACTCTTCCTGAATTATTGTGACTAATAAATTCCAAATCCTGTAGTTCCTTTAGGTGATTATAAACTTTTGAGCCCCTAATTTCAACTAATCTCTTGCTAGTAACGGGCTGTTCATATGCTACATATGATAGCGTCTTCATTACAGAATTAGAAATTTGAGGCTTGTGAGAAAACTTCTTTATGATTGGTGCATAACTGGACTTCAATTGAAATACATATGTACCGTCCTCAAGTTTAGCTATCTCTAACGCTTTAAATGCGACTTTAGTTTTGTTTATAAGTTCATTTAATAGTCTCTTTACTCTCTCTCTAGAGTCCGTCCCTGATGCCTTTAGTATCTCATCTATTGTAAGAGGACGCCCGGCAGAGTAAAGCGATGCCTCAATGCGCGCAATGATTTCGTCAGTAGGTAATTTAGTCATTTAATTATTCCTGCAAGGTATTTTTGAGGGTGATTTTGATCCAATCTGTAACATTCTTTGTGGTCTCAATTGCCTCAAAAGGCGGTGATGAAGAATCTAAATATTCTATCCCCGAATTCAAGTCTGTAAATCCTGTTATGATGTTTATTTTATCTTTCATACTAAGATAGAGCATAGCAATGAAGTATCTTGCTATTTCAATTCTATCTAACCCAACCATCATTTCATTAAAGTCCAATTCGCTTTTATTTTGTAGTTTTGTCATTAGCCTATTTTCGAAATCTTCAATTACTTTCTCAAATTTGATTAGATAATGCTGAAAGTCTATAACTTCGACTGGCTCCAAATTCAGGCTAGTTCGTTTTACAACAGGATTAGTAAGATCGGTTATCATTGTTTCCAAAATAGAAATAAGATCCTCTAATGAGACCGGGTATGATAGTTCTTTTCTAAAAGGCAATGTAATATTAGAAATCTGTGGGATGGGCACTTTTTCACTGAATGCCTTGTCCCGTTCAGATATACCTTGTTGATCTTTACTAGCAATTTTTTCTAATCGAAATATCGATTCCACTTTGAGTCTATGTATCAAAGTCGAGGTTAAGATTGCCACACCGCATACGCGCAAGTCTTTATATGAAGATTTAGTTAAAGTGGATAGTAGGGTTTCTAAGAGTCTTACGATATCAATCTTCCAGACATCATTTCGTTCTATCAAAGAGGGATTAAAAAGTAAATTTAAAGGAGGCTGAGAAATCTTTTTCTTAGTTGCAACTTGATCTAGTTCCATGTTTTCGTCAACCATGTAATTAAGTCGTGGCCATCCTATATTTTATTTTACTCTACAGATTTCAGGATTATGGCATATGTTTATGCAATCTTTGTATTCTCATAGTAGGATCATAATAGTAACAGGCTTTGAAAACCATGGTTGAGATTTTGACATTACTTATTATAAAATAGACTATTTAAATATCTTCCCGATGCATTTAGGAACTTGTGAATTCGTATTTTTTTTATTTTATTGCTTTTAAACAGGTTGATTCAGTTCTGATTTTTCATTAATTTTTTATAGTCTATTAAAATTAAGTCATGTTAATAAAAGTACTCAAGAATAAATATTGAATCTACTGTAAGTCAATATGCACTATTGGTATGGATGTATTGATACTCCTCATAATGACTACAGGAAATATGTGTCAAAATTTAGAATTATCACAGATAATCTACGAATAATTAGAGACAAAGGTAATAGCATCCCAGACAAGTCTTGGATGCTATATTTATTAGAAATATTCAATACTCAGCATGTTGCAGTAGAATTAAACCTGATATGCCAATTCGATAACCAGAACTATTTTGAGGCAATTTTCAAAGGTCATAACCAGTATCGATTTAAGAAAGTCTTACCACAAATAGGACATTCATATCATAGACAAATAAATTTCGTCGATAAAGATTCAACGTTGGAATTCTATTTAAAAGATATCAATTTAAATGAAGACGAAAAATTTTTTCTTAACGTAGATAGGGGCTTGTTTACTTTTCAGTTTCATCAAAGTTTCACGGGGCTTGAATGGTGGAACAGGATTTCATATCATCCTTATCCAATCAGGTATGAAGTTGAAATATCAAACTTGATGTATGGGTATAACGACGATTTAGAAGATCCGAACTCCAAAGTGTTTTTCCCTATCTCCTCGATTTATGAAAACAAAGATAATACGGTCCGCTCGTATCCTGCAAAACTCTCTGATATCACTAGGAGGAACGGGTGTATCTGTTATTTGGTAAATTAGATATATGCTATCTCTTGGCTTATTCCTAAAAGACAGTAATTAATCAGATTCTAACCAGACTATTATTTGGAACTTTTATATTCTCAAACGCCTCAGGATAAATAATCTTGCCTAATATTTCGACGCCGGTCACAACTCTAGGACTTGGTTTACTAAAATAGGCATTGGCATTTACAATATATATTTCCTTTTTCTTATTTGCTCTTAAAGAGAGCCAGTAGGAATCCTTAATCTGTTCACATTCTTTATGTGACCTGAGAGTATCAAATCCACATGGCATTAACACCATCTTGTCGGGATCTAATTCTGAAATTTTCCGCGAATTTATTGGGCGTGAATCTAAACCACTTTGTCCATTTAAACTCTTGGCGCCAAATATGTTCAGCATATCCGGTATCCAATGTCCAGCAAGATAAAATGGATCTAACCAATCCAAGCACATTATCTTAGGCTGATTATCAACAAGATGTTGGTTACCAGGTTCTACGATAATCGATTTTATTGTGTTGATTCTTTCTTTAAGACTATTAATAATGTTTAAAGCTTTATCTGCTCTATCCAATACTTTACCGACTAACAGTATACTTTCAAATATTTCCAAGAGATTCGTTGGATTCAATACTAAATTATGTGGTTTATATCCTAATATGTTAAAAGTAGCTTGTATTTCTTTATCAAAGGGAGCACATACTGAACATAGATTCTGACTAATAATCAAGTCAGGTTTTATTTCCATTATTTTGTCCACATCAATTTTAAATAAAGGCTGATTTTTGCTTGACATCTGCCTTACCTTATTGTCTATCTGGGAACTATCCATTTGATCAAAATCTAGAGTTGGTTGAATTATTTTTGGTATGTACAAAGCTTTTTCGGGATAGGTACATTCGTGAGTAACCCCTCTGAGGAGACCTTCAAGACCTACTGCAAACAAAATTTCAGTTGCACTGGGTAAAAAGGACAAGATTTTAGAATACTTTGGTATTAAAATTTCACCTGCCTAGTACGCACAACAATCATTTTAGCAAATTCCTCATTTTCAATGATGTTTATGTAAAATATACAAGCTCTTAAAAAAATCAATAGTGACTTTTGAATTAAGCTTACTTGAACCATTTGTTCTATCAGTAAAAGTATAAGGGATCTCCTTAATCTTTAATGATCTTGACTTGACCAATATCTCTAGAAGAATTTTGAAACCAGAAGTGTTAAACTCCATTTTCCTAACGACCTGTCTTTTGATTACAAAAAATCCTGACAATGGATCGGACACATCGGATAATCTAAATAAGAGTTTTGATAAGTTGGTGGCAAACTTACTATAAAAAATTCGCTTCGAAGTCCATCCCACTATCCTGCCTCCTTTCAAGTATCGTGAGGCAATTACTAAATCACAGTTTGAAGTCCTTATCTCCCTCATCAAACTATTAATATGTGAAGGAGTGTGAGAGAAGTCAGCATCCATTACTATGAGGTAGTCACTAACTGATGACTTAAATCCTTCATAAATAGCTGATATCAAACCCGAACGCTCTTTTCTCTTTACAATTTTTATAAAAAAGCTCTCCTCCTTACGTGGATATATCAAATAATGCTTATGAGATTGAATTCCCACCGTATCTCGTATTTTATATAAATAGAACCCTTTTTTTTCATCAAAAGCTTCCATAATTCTATCAATTGTGCAATCAGGAGAATTATCATCAATTACTACTATCTCATAACAGCCTTGGTCTTTGACGCATTCATTAATGGAATTTACTAATTTTACTACATTTTGAGATTCATTAAAAGTTGGAATAATAATTGAAAATAAGGGAGGGTTGTCAAGTTTTTTTATCAAGTCATCCTGAGTTTTTCTACATATGATATTTTCGTTCATCTTTGCATCCCGTACTATCCATCTTATTCGAATTCCCTTCCCAAGGTAAATATATAAATGTACTACAATTCTCAAAAATCCACCTACTCAGACACATTAGAAGGGTTTAGTCGGAAGCCATGTAATATTTTGTTAATATTGGGAGAGAATTTATCGAATTCATCTTTTTGAGCTGTAAATATGATTACAAACAAATGAGTTTTGCTTTTTACCATTACTTCTTTCGATTTGGTAGGGCCCAAATTTGAATCAAAAGTGTATATCAGCTCTTTTCCATTCAAAACATTAGAGAAATTAATATTATTCAGCGAAATCAAATCAAGATTCTTTAAATTATTTGCCAAGTAGTTAATTTCACTGATTAAATCAAAGTTTAAGGAACTGTTTTCGACCATTATGTTATCAGACAGATAATTGTCATCGTTCCGGTAATGATATATATCAACTCTTTCCAAATATCGATCTTGAGGATCATCTTGATTTGATATAAAAGATACTCGGTTTTGTCCCGATACTTGCTTCCAGCTGCTCGGATATTCTAAAACAAACCCTTCTGGAGACTGAAAAATAGTACCATTGACGGTACCATTGACAATATTATCTGTTGTATTTTTTGTAATAATCTTAATACTTGAAATTATTTTATCAACTGTTGGAAGGTAACTGAGATAACTATTTGACGTGGTGCCAAATGAAACAATATAAACATAATCATCTTTGATGGACCAAAACTGCAAAACTTTAATTACTCTTTTATCTGATTCATGGGTAAACAATATTCTTTCCCATTCGGTACCTGAAACAACAAATGAATTTGAATCGAGCAGTTGAAAATTATCCATAGTCATAGACAGAATTTTGATTGCATTATTGGAGTAGTCATGAAGAGACGTGTTTGGTCGTAACCTTTCCATTCCGAATATCATCTTTTCTGCAAACAAGTCAAAGTTATTTGGAGGCACCAAAGTAACAATAACATCGTTATGCTTGCTTGTATCATTAATAAATGTCCAAATTGATGGATAACTGAAAGAAATTGCATTATCATCCGAGAAGGTATAATTAATCCACGTTGGTTCTATCTGCCCTAATGATATACCTTCTTGAAGACCAAAGAATATTAACAAAGCAAACAAAAAGGTCAAGGACAAACATGATATACTTTGTACAGTTTCCATCTTATCTTGCTTAGGTGGTGGGGTTTATCAAATTATGTTAACCCTTAGGTATATACAATCCAGAAAGATTACTTGAGTAGATTTGATGAAAATTAAGAGATATAACAAAGATAAGCGTTAAATTTACTTCAACTAAGTAGAAAAAGTAATAATCCATAATGAATATTCTTACTTTAATAAATTTAGTTCAGAGCTAGCCTAGAATGCATTCGTTACCTTTCTTGTTGTACTGGTCTTATCATAATTTCATTTACATTCACATGATTTGGTGAGTCTATTGCATATAGAATAGCATTAGCAATATCTTGAGCTTGCAACGGCTGCATTTTCTTAACGGTTTCTATAAACCCTTGTAGAGAACTATCAGTAATGGTATTGTTAAGTTCCGTATCAACTACGCCGGGCTCTATACAAGTTACACGAATGTTCGAACGTTGGCCTAATTCCTGTCGCAATCCTTCACTAAAGGCGGTAACTGCATGCTTTGTTGCACAGTAAACACTACCAGCTGGAAAAACTATCCTGCCTGCTATCGAGGATACATTTACTATATGACCAGACTTATTTGCTAGCATATGCGGAATGACGGATGCTGTGCTATATAACACGCCTTTAATATTTACATCAACCATTCTATCCCATTCGTCTATTTTGAGATTCTTTACAAAACTCAATGGCATCAGTCCTGCATTGTTGATGAGAACGTCAATCCTTCCATATTCATTAATAGCTGAATTAGTAAATTGGGTACAACCTTCTTTATTCGTTACATCTAATCTGTTTATTAAAATCTTGCCGTTTTGTTCTTCAACTGCTTTCTTCAAGCTTTCCAATCTGTCAAGCCTCCGCGCTCCTGCGACAATAGCAGCTCCTGCTCTAGACAAAGTTAAGGCAGTTGAATAACCGATTCCACTGCTTGCACCTGTGATTAGTATGACTTTATCCTTAATCATATAGTATTATCATTATTTTGTGCCTAGATTTATTCATATTCAAGTGTGCTTTTTCGTATGTACATCCCACCTTTTTCTCGACTTGCATGTTATAGAGCACAATCCAACAGAACTCTGCTACTAAATATAGCAAAATATAGCCAAAAATTCTGACATTCAAATTTGCCAATACATACCACCTGGTCGTATTTTATATCCTATATTTCGGATTATTTCCTAATAATATTTGTACATTGTAACTTGATTTTATCATTTAAGGGAATTTCTGTTTTCTTTCAAAATAGTGCATTTATTTAATAATGCTATATTAGTTAGACTTTTTTAGATTTATTCGGTAATCTCATGTGATTAAAGTGTAGAATCTCCTCAGGAATATCAAATTCTAAATTTATTGTCCCAAATAGAAAGAATATGGACTAGTATAAAAAAAAAATAAAAGAATTGGCAAAAAAGGCTAATTTGGTTTATTATTTAGGACCATGATATTCGTCGGGGAATGCATCTGCTTCAACTGTTTCAATTGGGTCGCCTGTTGGTAACGGTGCTTCCTTTGGTACCTCATAATTGAATATTTCAGGAAAATCGATTTTTAATATTACATTCATACCGACCTGGTAAATCTCAGATTTGGAAACATCGAATCTTTTATTATTCTGTCCGAAAATCACTATTTTATCATTAGTTTCCTTCATTACATGACCAACATGATCTTCATTCTTCGCTCTGACCCCTTTGTTGAAGAGAGTATTAGGATATTTACCTTCATAAGATGCTAGATCAACCACCCTGTCTGCTTCTCCCCACGGATCTTCCCTGCCTGCTGGAAGTGGAGCGTCTCGTCGCACAGCATATTTACGAAGGTCTGCTGTATTTAATCCAATTAATACATTGGCGCCTACTTGTTGAATTTCCTTTATAGGAATATCATATCTTTCATTTTTTTCCCCAAATACTATTATCTTATCTGGTGTTTCTCTGACTACATAACCTACATTTGGTTCATCTAATGCCTTAACACCTTTATTGAAATATTTACCTGAAGTCATCTAGGATATAGACAGAAATAGTATACTTAAACCTTTTATGAAAAACTGATTATTTATCTCTCACAATCTCTAAAATAGAATATGTTTTCTAATACTCATTAATTGACTCCTATTTTTAGGTTAGAGAATTCGCATATTATTTATTCATAGGAAAGCCAGTTTGAATAAATTTGAATATCCACTGGCAGAAGGTCAGAACAAGTTTATAGATACCTGACTGTAATTTTTGTAATAATTAATATAGAAAAGATTATGGAATTGGCAAGGTTAGCTGAAGATATTACAATTTTATATTGTCTACCCTGAATTTGTCTAGGTCTGACGAGAATGAGACCTATGAACAACTGGAGGTAAGGTAAAGACACTAAATTTAGTTCGGTGTCTCTCGCTGGCCATATAACATGTCAAACGAGCATCGGTAATTGAATGGACAAACTCGCACACTAATGAGATGTCAAGTTTAACCGATATTGAAAAGGCAGATATTAACTGTTTTGAAAGATAATGACCGATATCTTGTCATTTTCAAAATCAGTGATATAGACTATAAACGACGGTCTAAGCATATTAACTACGGGTTAAGAATTGTATTTGGTGTTTAATTAGATGGTGGTAGCAGAAGATAATCTAGATTCATATCCTGAAGAGTTGTTTATTAATGACTTATACAGAATTCATAGGACAGACAAGTACAAAGAACAATATCTAATAGGTACAAAGGTCAAAAAGGATAGAAAGTTGATCAATGTTCAAGAAATGGTCCTGGATAAGACATTACTGAGAGAATTAAGAGACCGATTAAACAAAATGCATTTAGATTAACTCGATCTTTTAAACTAGAAAAAGTCTATAATTTTGCAATCTACTGCAGCAAATCATATTTTTTCCATTTATTATTGACCTGAAGCCAATTAAAAAAAGTTGATGGGCTGGTGCGGAGTCGTGTCTCTATAGAATTAGATCGGGTCCAGAGGGATTTGAACCCTCGACCAGCTGCTCCGCAGGCAGTCATTCTATCCATGCTGAACTATGAACCCAGTATTCTAAATAGTAATTTTCTATAAATCTCTTTTTAATTGCTTTGTGTCTATGTGAAAGGATTATAAACAAAAGAGACGTTTACATAAATAATAATAATATTGAATGGTTTTCTTAATGACCTAGATAGTAAAGTTCTGCTTTTTGATGGTGCCATGGGTACCGAAATTCAAAAATACGAACCCATAGAGAACGATTATCTTAATAACAAGGAGGGATTTAACGACAGCTTGAATTTTACCCGTCCCGAATGGATAAAGACTATCCATAAGAACTACATCAAAGCAGGCAGTGATTGTATTGAAACTAATACATTTGGTAGCAATAAGCTCAAATTAGACGAGTATGGACAAGGTAATAAAACCATTGATTTTAATGTTCAAGCCGTAAAACTTGTAAAAGAGTCAGCCAGAGAATTAGGTCGAGAAGTGTACATAATTGGTTCGATGGGTCCATCAGGATATTTACCAAGTTCAAACGATCCTGATCTAGGTAACATATCATTGGGAGAAATAGAAGAAGCTTTTTTTGTTCAGGCTCAGGGACTGATAATCGGAGGTTGTGATGCCCTCCTAATTGAAACAGGTCAGGATGTCCTAGAAATGAAACTGGCTGTAGAGAGCTGCTTCCGTGCACTGAACAAGTTAGAAAAATCTTTACCAATAATTACTAATGCTACCCTAGACCAATATGGAAAAATGCTTTTAGGAACTAATGTCCAATCGGCCTATACAACCTTAAGTAATCTAGACATAGATGTATTTGGGTTGAATTGTTCGACTGGTCCAATTGAAATGACGCCTAGTGTACATTGGTTATGTGAACAAAATGAGTTACCCATCTTAGTTATGCCCAATGCTGGAATGCCAATCAATGAAAACGGTTTAGCTAAATATTTAATGACCCCGAATGAAATCACTTTAAAACTTTCTGAATTCGTGAATAAATATGAAAGGCTAAAAATTATTGGAGGATGTTGCGGTACATCTCCAGATCATGTAAAGCACTTACGCTCCATGCTCGACTCAAGAAAAGAATCTATCCACGATAAGTCTCTTGGCAGAGGAACGGACATCTAACATATAATGATACAGAGGTGTTTTTGAGATGAAAAAAATTTACAATGAAAATCCAAAAGTATCTTCAGCTTTAACATCCCTAGAGCTACATCAGAATCCGCGTCCGTTGATCATTGGAGAGCGATTGAATTCCCAAGGTTCAAGAAAAGCCAAGAAAATGGTATTAGAGAATGATTTTGATGGGTTAATAGAGTTAGCCAGATATCAAGTAGAGGATGGCGCACATTGTCTGGACATATGTGTTGCAACAACAGAACGTTCAGATGAACAAGATTTCATGCAAAAAATTGTCAAGAGACTTAGTTTAGAAATAGAGGCTCCTTTAGTAATCGATTCAACGGACTCGAAGGTTATTGCTACAGCTCTCAAGCAGATTCCTGGAGTCCCCATAATCAACTCCATTAATCTTGAAGGCGATGGAAGTAGATTCAGTGATATTACTCCACTAATGAAAAAGTACGGGGCGCCTGCAATATCTATGTGTATAGGCCCGAATGGGATGGCAAAGACTGGCAAAGAAAAATTGGAAGTTGCAGGCATTTTATATGACAAAGCAATTGGATTTGGTTTGAAGCCCTGGCAATTAATTTTTGATGTATTAACCTTTACACTAGCAACAGGTGAGGATGAATATGTTGCTTCTGCCTCTCATACCTTAGAGGGAATCAAGTTAGTAAAAGAAAAATACCCAAAGTCTTTAACCACTCTAGGATTAAGTAATGTTAGCTTCGGATTGTCACCACTGGCTAGGAAATACTTAAACTCCGTTTTCTTATTTCATGCAATCAAAAGTGGCCTGGATACTGTTATAATTAATCCAAAAGACATTATACCTTATCCGCAAATTAATTCAAAGGAAAAAGGAATATGCGAAGACCTCATTTTTAACACTAATAGTAACGCATTGTCTGAATTGATATCTTATTTTAGTTCCAATGATGGTGTCAAAGGAACGGGAACGGGAACTTCTGGTATTCAAAAACAGAACAATTTGATGGAAATGGATGCAAGTTGGGATTCTGGTAAAAAATGTTATTTTAGAATCGTCAATAGGCTAAAGGATGGGATTGAAAATGATGTGGTTTTGGCCATATCGGAAAGAATTCCATCCAAAGATGCCTTTAGCATTTCTGAAAAAATATTAGAAAATGGTATAAAGCGAAAAACACTAAATGGTGATAAAGAAAAATTGCATGATGGCGCTGTAGAAACACTAAATGAAGTGCTCCTACCTGCGATGAAGGAAGTTGGAGATAAATTTGGAGCAGGCGAATTGATCTTACCATTTGTACTAAAGTCAGCCGAATGTATGAAGGCTGCAGTTTTAGAGCTGGAAAGATACTTGATAAAACAAGAGGGGATTAGCAAAGGTAAAATCGTCTTATGCACCGTCTACGGAGATGTGCATGATATAGGAAAGAATTTGGTAAAGACAATTTTGGTCAATAATGGCTATGAAGTATTTGATTTAGGAAAACAAGTTCCAATTCCTAGCATAGTTAACAAAATCAAAGAAGTAAATGCAGATGCTGTGGGATTATCTGCGTTATTGGTTTCTACTTCAAAACAAATGCAGCTTTTCTCAGAATTTCTGAGAGAAAATAAGATCGATATTCCGGTTCTATGCGGAGGTGCTGCAATAAATAGTGATTATATCAATAGAATAGCAAAGGGAGACGGCAATATTTACAAAGCTGGAATATTCTACTGCAAAACTGCCTTTGATGGGCTAAAAGTGATGAACAATTTGATGACAGAAAATAAAGAAGAATACATGAAAAAGTGGTTACAAAACTTGACAAGTTGGAAGGAGAGAAAATATAATGAAACAACCAATTTGCAAAATCTAGGCGATATTGTAAGCAGTGTGAAACCAGTAAAGGAAAAGCCTGTTGCACCTAATTTTAATCTTGTTACCCGCTTGGGGAACACAGATCTCTTACTCGATGAAATCTGGCAATACTTGAATAAGAAATCGCTTTTTGTCTTATCCTGGGGATTGAGGGGAAAGAAAGCTACAGAATTGAAAGAAGAGTTTGAAGAACTCCTTAAAGAATGGAAATTAAAAGTTGTAAAGGAGAAATTATTTGATCCTAACGCAGTTTATTCTTACTTCCGATGTAGGAAGATTGGAAATAACAGTCTTTTAGTAAAATATCAAGATGAAAACAAAAATGATTCGGAAGTCATATTTGAGTTTCCACGATCTAGTAATTCTTTGCACTTGTGTCTTGCAGATTACTTTGACTCAGATGCTGATGATGTAGTTGCATTTCAAGCAGTAACAATGGGAAATAAGGTTGCCCAGATAATAGAGGAATGGAACAAACAAGGCCTATACACCGATGCATATTATTTGCACGGGTTGGCAGTTGAAACAACAGAAGCTCTAGCAGATTGGATAAACTACAAAATCAAGCAGGAACTTAGCCTAATGGAGGGAGGATTGAGATACAGCTGGGGTTATCCGAGCTGTCCAGATATAACCCAGCATTTCCTGGTATGGAAATTGTTGAACCCATCGATTAGTGGGATGAATCTTACTGAAAGTGGTCAGATTGATCCGGAGTTCTCTACCGCTGCAATTGTTGTGCATAACCCAGAGGCACAATATTTCACATTATAGAATGTTATCCAGGTTCCATTAACTTTATTATATTATCATGGTTTTTGCTTTCTAATGGGAAAAGTAGAGAAGGGAATTACTTGTAGTGTTTCAAGTTGCGAAGAGTCTGCAGATAGATCAATGAGTTTGGCAAAGGCAAAAATGTCACAAGATTTAGATTTCGATAATTCAAAAAAGCGTGTTTATTTATGTAGAAATCATTACAAGGATTGGAAAAAATCATCAAAGGAGGATAGAGAAAATGAAAGATTGAGATGGAATTAGAGATTATAGTCTGCTTTTGAAAAAATTTTTTAATACGTTTTTTTAATTTCTCTCTTTCTACTATAAGAATCTTATATAACTAACCCTAGGAAGCTAATAAGAAAAAAGTAATAAACAGCTTTATTTCAATTAATTTATCGACGAGTTGATTCATGTTTGGCTTTGAGTAATTTACCTAAATTCACAAAAACAAAAGAATTGGATAACAAAAGATGGTTTGTTAGGGCATTACTCTTATCAGCCGTACTAGCAATTTTGTGTACAAAGATTCTTTTGACCATTTACGTAATAGACATGGGAGTAGGAATCTATAGTATTTTAACCTCATTTGTATTATTTAATATTTTATTTATTTCTTATTTCAGATATAGAGACCCCTATCTAAAGTATTTCGATAAAAAAATTCCTGAAAACGAAAAGCCCTTGGTATCAATAGTCATCCCTGTAAAAAACGAGGAAGCTGAAATTAGTACATGCGTACAGTCCTGTATAGACCAGACATATCAAAAAAAGGAAATAATTGTAGTTGATGATGGCAGTACGGATAAGACTGGTGAGATTCTAGACGGCATAAAAGACAAAAACAAATCAGTTAACCTTAGAATAGTACATTTGAAAGAAAGTGTAGGAAAGAAGAAAGCGATTGAAGCTGCTAGCAAGATAGCCCGAGGAGAAATATACGCTTTTATGGATAGCGATTGTGATATGGCCATCGATGCGACTGAAAAGGCTGTGCAAATTTTCCACTCAGATAACCAAGTGGGAGCCCTCACAGGACATGGAAGAGTTAAAAATAGACATGCAGGAGGATTCTGGGATCACTTTCTTGAGAAATTACAGGATGTTTACGCAGACGGCGCTTGTAGAGCGCAAAAAGGAGCCGAAAGTGTTTTTTCATCTGTAAGCTGTTGTGCAGGGTCGCTCAGTTTCTATAAAAGAGCTGCCATCCAAGAATTTATCCCTCAATGGGCACGAGATAGATTTCTTGGGATGGAATTCAAGTTTGCTACTGACAGGAGAATGACGGCTCATGTTCTGTCGACACGCCCTCCAAAAATATCTAACATATCAACTAACCAACAATACTCTTCAGTTCCAATTCTCAACGTGGATGGCATGGCCAAGAGGTCGTCGACCGAAAATATGTTTGAGAACCAGAATAACGCAGGTAAATCTAAGCAAGATGTCAATGGTTACTGGAAGGTTTTGTATTCTCAAAATATTAGAGTAAATATTGGAGTTCCACCTACGCTTGTCTCTTTAATAAAACAACAGGTAAGATGGAGGAAAAGTTTTATCAGAAGTTTGTTTGCTGCTGGGGGCATTTTTTGGAAAAGGCCAATGTATGTTGCACTATTATATTATTTGCAAACCGCAATGAAATTTATCAGACCATACATAGTAGCCTCTACGGTTATCTTTATGCCTCTTATGGGTGATTACACGACTCCCATTGTATGGTTTGCAGGAGTACTGTTTACTGGAATGATTTATGCCGTTGATTTTAGGCTAAGAAACCCTGGTGATAAAAATTGGCTTTATAGACCGTTCTTTACACTTTTGTCGACCTACGTCTACACATGGCTACTGATATATGCTGCAATTACTATAAAGAAAACCGGTTGGAGATAATGCTTGCAGGCTGAAAAGATTTAAAAATATTTAATAAAGGGATCTATTTGAAATCACGATTTGAATTTAAAAACGTCGACGTAATTTTTGTCGCTTTGGCTATGATAATAGCCTTTTTTGTTATTCTCATGCATTTGACAGACTTGTGGCCCTGTAACCTGTTGGCGGCTATAGATCAACATATCCCAGTCGACACGCTCAAAGATTCAACAGATCCTTTAAACAAAATCAGATATGACATGCATTACTGGTTAAAAGGTCTTTTCCAATGTAATTAATTTTATTACGCTCATCTAATACAATTTCTTCAAAGTATCTTAGGACCGTTATTTCAGATATCTTTGGTGGATCTATTTTCTTTCCTTCCACTAGATCCAGCACCATTTTAGGGAAGTTAGCGCCGGCCAGTGTGGTAAAAATAGTACCTCCGCCGAGTCGAGGGTTTATTTCCACCAACTGGAAACGGTCAAATTTGTCCTTTTTCATTTGAACGCACGAGGGTCCAATTATTTTAAGTTTTTTCACTATTTTCATTGATTCTTCAATTAATTCGTTATCAAGAACAACTTTACCTTTAGTAGAAATACCACTTTTAGTTTGTAATCTCACACGTGGTACAGATATTATAGGATTAGCTTCCAGATCACTTAACACATCAATAGTATATTCATCCCCAGGCAAAAATTCTTGATAAATCATGTTGAGATATCTTGAGCTAATGAATTTCTTTTCTTGCTCGTCATGTATCTTGACCACATCCCTGCTGCCTTTTCCATAACGGGGCTTTGCAATTACTGGATAAGTATCTATTTCATCGGGATTTAATGTGGTCTGTGGAAGTCTAAAAAATTTGTTTAAGTGATTAAAAGTGCTTAATTTATCTCTGCAAATTTCTAAGATTTTCCTGTCGCTTACAACCGGAAACACTCCATGCTTTTTTAATTTAGATTTAAATTCACTAAACGGAAATATATCATAACCTGATGAAGGCATTAAAACCTCAATATTATATTTGTCAATAATGTTAAGCAATACCTCCAAGTAATCATCTGCTTCGGCTTCTGGTATCACCTCGTAATAGTCAGATAAATAGAACCCTGCCGATAAACTGTTAGAATCCGTCGATAATATTTTACCACTAAAATCTGATAATCTCAATGATTTTATTGTATTTATTCCAGCTGGTGCAGAGGCACCCGGAATCAAAACTGTGGATATTTTTCTACGCAATCGGCATCCGTTTTTAAATAAAGTTAATTTTGTTAAAGATATAAATATTTTTAACTGTTATAATCAAGAAAAATTATAAAACATATTCATATAACTTTTTCTGATAAAATTATGATGTTAAATTTAAAAGAAGACCTGCATATTCATTGTAACTATAATGATCATTCTTCAAAGGATTTGACCATACCAAATATCATAACAAAAGCAGAACATTTAGGTTTAGAAAGGATAGCTATCACCGAACACGTACGAAAAAATTCTGAATGGACTGAAAAATATATAGATGAACTAAACCACCACATCTCCCAATCTAAAATCAAGATACTCAAAGGGTTTGAGGCAAAGATTCTAGTGAATGGAGATATCGATTGCCCCGCTGAATTCTTAAATGGGCAATATTTCATTGTGGCTAGTTTTCATACAAAATACAACAAAGAACAATGGTACGAGGCTTTGATAAAAGCAATTGAAAATCCCTACGTTTACGTGATCGGGCATCTGGCTCCAGAAATTGGCTTCAAAGTCAATGACGATGAAATAAGAAATTTAGCTGAATTAGTTGTTGCCAATAAGAAAAAAATTGAGATTAATTCAAAATATATACGTCCACCCAAAGATTTTCTTAAAATCTTTAAAGAATATGGTGTAGAATTTCATCTTGGTAGCGATGCGCACTCTATTAATGATATAGGGAATTTTAATAGAATAAAAGATTTGATAAATCTTATAGAACGAAAATGAGATATAGTTAAAAAGAAACTTAAATAGATATTAATGGTTAAAAGGTTTGGGAAGTAATACGGTAGCCACTATTGACGGTGACAGTAAATTTAGTACAATATTTTCCAAGTATCTGAATTCATCAGATTCGGAAATTAGTAAATTTATACAATCCATTCCGTCAAAGTTCGACGAAGCAATTGAAAAATTGGACAATAGCCCCTTACCAACGAAAGATGAATTTGTTAATCTAAATCGTGAACTTCTTAAAAAGGCCGTTACAAATTTTCATACCAAGGCAGGAACCTTGGATGAAAAGATAAAAAACCAGATTGACTTTTTATCTGATGAAAAATCAAAAATTTTCGTAGGAATTCATCAACCTAATTTATTTGCTTTTAGCGGTGTCTTTAAGAAAATAGTTTTACTAGAATCATTAGCTAATCACTCCAATAAACAAGATTACAATATTGTCCCTCTATTTTTGGTAGTCGACCATGATTTCATGGATGACAAATGGATGCATGTAGCAAAATTACCTAGTATTAAAAATGCTACCGGTATTCTTGATATAAGATATCCAATTAATGATTCTAAGAGGTGGAAAATCTCTAGTAGAACAGATCCACCTACTCGCTCCTTGATAAATTATTGGGAAAATCAAATCTATAATTGGATAAAAAATAATAATGATTTGTCAAAATCTGAAGTTAAGGCTCTGTATGCAAGATTCCAAAACTTCTGGAAAATAATTGAAGAGTCGTTTTTAATATCAGATAGTTATTCCGAATTCAATGCAGTCATCATGTCAAAGATCGCCAATACTATTTGGAATTATAGAACGCTATTTGTAAATTTGTCAGATTTATCTAAAGTGTTTCAGAGGGGATATAATTACCTCCTATCTGAAAATGAAATTTACCTAAATTCATTAGAAAAATCAGAAAGTTATTTTAGAGAACATGGTATATTTACTGGAGTTAGCGCAAACCCAAATAAGCATTCACCTTTGTGGTTACACTGTGATTGTGGGAGCAAAGCCTCATCTAAGATTAGCAAGCATGCTAATGGAGAAGTAGTATTGATGGGCAAATGCATTTCATGCAAGAAAAATTTATCGTTATCAATAGGCAATAATGAGAAAATATCAATACCAGAGAATATGCTCAATATGGTTTCGCCACGAGCAATCCCAATTTTACTCTTGCTATCAAGAGAACTTGCAATTTCTGGCTACATTTCTGGCACTGGGGGAAGTATAGGATATACCATTGTAGGGAAGAGAGTATTCGATGAGTTAGAGATAAGATTGCCTACTATGGTCCTCTGGGCTGGAAATGATCTTTATACAGGATTTGCCCAAAGAGAAGCATCAAAATATTTAGAGGAGAACGGGATATCTAACATCTCTGAATTCTTTATTGAAATCAACCAGAAGAACGATGAATTAAGGAAAATAATTGAACCACTAATCTTAAGCAGAAACAGAATTTACAAAAATAAAGACGAATTAGAAAGTTTATTAGAAAAATTATTTTACTATAAACAAGAGCAAAGGAAAATTAAGGATATAATAAAGCACACCCAAAAATCTAAAAATGCATTGAAATTAAAATCATGTATAATTGATTATGCCGTTAATTTTGGGATCGAGCGAGTTGAGCAAAAATGGTCTAATAAATTAGTTAACAGTAACGACTTGGCTGAACCAGTGCTACTAAAGTGAAATATCACTCAATAATAAAGTTCCATGAAAAGCATTAATGTTGTGGTTACATCAGCTGGTGGAATAGTAGCACAGGGTATTATCAAATCATTGAAATATCATAATAAATATGCCAGGAGTAAAAGTCATGAGTACAAAATTTTGGCAACCGATATTAGCTATGAGGCAGCCGGTTTATACAGGGCTCACAAATTCTCCATTCTTCAAAAGCCTACAGCAAAAGAGTACCTAAAGTCAGTTGTGGATTTGTGCAATAAAAATAGAATTCAAGCGCTATTCATAGGCTCAGATGTAGAATTGCCAATATTATGTAATAATAAAGACTACATTGAGGATAATACCGGTGCAGTCGTCATAACCAGCCATCCCCACATTATTGAGATGTGTCGAGACAAATATAAGACAAATGAATTGTTGCAGAAAAATAATTTGAATTTCATTCCAACTTGTTTGTACGACGAAATCGAGGGTTTTTTGAAGGATTACGAGTTCCCACTAGTGGTAAAACCGCGAGAGGGGTTTGGCTCAAAGCTATTTCAAATAGTTAACTCGATGGATGAATTAGAATTTGCCATTAAAGCAATAAATCAGATAGGATGGAAACCAATGATCCAAAAGTATCTGCAAGGGGACGGAAACGAGTATACCACGGGATTAACTCTTTCTAAGGACAAGAATCACATCATGTCAACAATAACTCTCAAGAAAATATTGAAGCACGGTCAGACCTATAAGGCATTTATAGACAAATATCCAAAGGTTACAAGCATTTGCAATAAAATAGCCAGAAAATTAAAAACATTTGGTCCTCTAAATATACAATCTCGAATCGATATTGATGACAATCAAGTCAAAATTATAGAAATAAATCCTCGGTTTTCGGCATCTGGTCCTATGAGAACAGTCGCAGGCGTGAATGAACCCGATATAATGGTCAGGAACGTTCTACTTAACGAGAATGTAAAAGTTGAGGACCATAAATCACTTGCTTGTTTCAGATATTGGAACGAAACTTACGTTGATATGAAAAAATATGAAAGGGTAATGATGCAAAGAAAATCTGTCAAGACATTAAACTCTTCTATTGTAGACTACTTCTAAGAAAAATACAACAAATGAAAAAACTTAAAAATTACCATTACCACTTTGAAATCCTTATTACTTCAAAAGCTTCAGCATATTTACAATTCAGTTGATATCCCCTAAAAGCAGCCCTACCGATGATTGCATCTATCCAAATCGGACCGCATCTTAGTTGTTGTGATTCAAAACATTCCAGGGCAGCTTTTTTTGGCTCCATGTAGTCGGACATATCTATGAATAACTGAGGTCTGAATGCTTGCTCAGTAATCCCTCCTGGGATCGTTGTTTCATACATATACAAGTCTGTAGTATCCCTGCTACCTGAAATTACAGATTTAGTGAGGGCTTGATGATCCTGATGGGAATCCCCGATCCATTGAGTAAAGACTGCTACAGGTTTGTAATCAAGTATGTACTTGTCCATTACTCCTATTAATTTCCTGCTATGGGTCATCTCCGCTGGAGGAAGATCTAGAAAGTCAGGTTCTGGACATCCCATTACCTTTGATGATCGAACTGCTTCCATTCTCCTTTCATCTTTTTTATCACTCTGAGTAAAATTAGGAAGGGTTGCAATAACTAATTTCACCCTATAGCCAAGTCTAGACAGCTTTGCTATAGTTCCACCCATGCCTATTTCCAAATCATCTGGATGCGCACCAAATACTAGTATATTTTTACTTTTTGGATCATTCGACATTGGTTAATTCATCTTAAAGCTTTTATTATTTCAAAGTCTTTTTCTTCTTGGGATGTTTTAAATCCCTTAACATTCTGAAAATACCCTCTATAGTCTTCATCAATTTCCATGGCTGCTTGTAAAATCTTGCTTTTTATTGTATTAGATGAATTAATAAACATCTTTGTATCTTTGGGAAGACAGTGACCACCTATCCCATCTCTTGGTTCTAGTACTTCTACATTCCATTTTGTATTGAGTGATTCACGTAATTCCGAAAAACTGATACTATTAGACTTGCAGTAAAGGTAAAGCTCTTCTGCAAATGCTATTTGGAGATATCTATGAGCATTCTCTACTATTTTGGTTAGCTCTGCTACTTCAACTGATGATACTGGATGCATTGGAATTGATAGACTTTTTAGTCCAAGCGTTTCGGTATTGGTAGATTCGGTTTTTTGTTGTGGGATTACCTCACGTCCATCATAAAAGTTAAGACCATGTTGTAGACAACAGTTGCTTACACCTCCTACAATACGTAATTGATTTACACCGTGAATTTCTTCTTCTAATGCATACCATCTATGTGGTGCATGTACAACGTGTAGTCTATGATCTACTTTTTCAAATACTTTTTTTGATGTACCTTTTGGTATAGTACTTTCAACTGATATTAGTGCACCTGTCTTTGCTTCTCTAGATATCTTTTCAACAACGGACATCAAACCATCTACTTGTGGTGTAAACATATCATCTGGTCTATGTGTGGATACACAGATAATTAATACGTCAAAATCACCAAAGTTTGTTGCTTGTTTTATTCCATAATTGGTCTCAGCTGATTGCATGGTTTTTTGATTTATATCGTATCCATAGGTATCAAAACCATGTTCTTTAACATATTTTGCAACTGGAAGACCAAGCTGGCCTAGTCCTATAATAACTACTTTGTTGTACGTAAATGATAAATTTTTTAACTTATTTTCGTTGGACAAATATAGTCATAGTCAAATCATAAATTATTAAAGAATTAAGATACAATTAGCACGAAATTAATTTCTCTATAATATTATATTATTTAAATTCTGAAACTAGTAGAAATTAGATAAGTAGTCTATAACACCAAAAAGAAAATAGTAAAAGGTTATATATTACGACACGGGTCAAATTATTACGTGCTTAACAACTTAAGAGAGAAATTTGATCCTTTATTTGAAAAGGTAGGGAGAGGATTCGCAAGTTTAGGCTTTGGACCGAGCTTCTGGACATGGATAGGTTTAGGTCTTTCGATAATATCAGCTATTATGTTTTCTTTACACTCTCCTGCCATAGGAGTGGACTGGTATACTGCTACATTCTTAGGTAGTTTATTCCTCATTTTGGCAGGCTTCTTCGATGTCGTAGATGGAGCGGTTGCCCGTGTAACAAAGAGAACCTCACCGTTGGGTGGATATCTTGATTCAGTTTTGGATAAGGTGTCAGAAATTGTCGTCTTTGTAGGTATCCTCATAGGCAATTTCACAAACCCAGTACTCGTTCTGGTTGCTCTTTCGCTTTCAATGCTAGTAAGTTATACAAGGGCTCGTGGTGAAGGTTTAGGCGTTGACCTAAAAGGAAAAGGCATTGCAGAGAGAGCTGAAAGAATACTCATAATTGTAATTCTTGGATTTATACCATTCCAAGATAATATTTCTGTAGCACTATGGATAATTTCAATCTTATCTGCTATAACCGTCCTTGAGAGATTGAAAGTCGTATCCGCAAAGTTCGGTACCCCTCTGTTCTCAATTCAAACATTCAGAGATATGTGCAGTAGAAATCATGATTACGAGCTATCAGCTGGTACTATGACCTCTAGGCTTAATGAGCCATCAACTTCATTATCAAGAATCACAAAAAATGTTAATGATTATCTCGATAAGACAGATAGTAAGAAATGGACAACTACTGATGGAGCTTCCAAATCAACATCTACATCTACGACACTACCTCCTCCTCCTCCTGCCCCATCAACCTCAAAACCTGAAACTAAAGCTCAATTTTTAGATTCAACTGATCCAAATGAAACTGGAAGAAATGTTGCTCAAATTGTGTTTGAACAGGAGGGTGAGGATGAGATCTATAAGAAATTTACAAAGAGTAACGCGGCATCTAGCTCCACTAGTAATACCGATAGTAGCAATACCGATACGGCATCTAGCTCCACTAGTAATACCGATAGTAGCAATACCGATACTACAAAGTCATCGTCTAAAACTACTAATAATCAATAAAAACAAATTTTTTTTAAACTAAAAATCATTTAGAGTTATTTGGTAAATATTGATTACCTAATTGTAAATAGACCTCATGAAACTGCTAAGAAATTCATGACAGCCTATTAAAAAATTATTTAACCTAATTTTCCTGAGTTGCGTCTATCGTTTTCCGATCTTACTTTTACTATTCCTCGGTGTACTGCACAGGAAACACAATAAAATTTGACATCAGTCGAAGGGGCAATATAAGCACCTTGTGATTTTAGTTCTTTAGCTAATTGAGGCTCTACAAGGGTGATTCTTCCTGTAATTTTTTTTGCTTTATCTCTTGGGACCATTGCGCCACATTGACTGCAATGAACGGTTCCTGAACTTCCCTTTCCACCCTTAGTTCTTCCCCTACTGGTTCTTTTCTTAGGCATCCATTATTTTTGAATCTATTTCTATCCTTTAAAGCTTATGATAACCTTATTATGTTGCTTTAAAATTTTGGAAAAATGAAAGATAAATTTCATGAAAATCTGTATTGCTTCTCATGTAGCCTTAGATGAAATAATAGATCTGGAAGGTGAAAAGACCGAAAGTCTAGGAGGACCCGTTTGCTATGGATCTTTACTAGCGAAAACATTCAACTTTGACACTTTTGTTGCAACTAGAGTTGGGAACGATATGTCTGGAAAAATAGAGATGTTGAGAAATTCCAATATATTTTTAAAGGATAATCAAATTGACATGGCGAGTCCAAGTACCAAATTCAGGCTAATCCTAAATAGGAACGGAGGTCGGCAGCTTTTCCTTATATCAAGATGTTCTGAAATTAAGGTGAATGATTTTGTAGATAGCGACGCGGTTTTAATTAGTCCTATATTCGAAGAAATTTCTCAAAGTACTCTCCGTAAAGTACTAGATAATTACAGGGACAGCTTCATAATGATTGACCCGCAAGGATTTCTTCGTTATAAAAACAATGAAGGACTAATCTTAAACAGAAAAAGTATTGCTCTGGATCTCAAAGGTGTAACAGCCATAAAAGCTGACGAGGAAGAATTATCGGCTCTTACCGGGGGGACTCGTTCAGTCGAAGGAATGATAAAATTACGAGATAAATTTGATCTCAAATTTGTAATATCTACTGGTACTAATAGCATCATTTTTTTGCATAAGAATATCGTTTATACAATAAAGTTTAATCAGATCGACAGTCCTGATCACACAGGTCTTGGAGATATTCTAGCAACTGGATTCTCATGTGCTTTTTTAAAAGAGCGAGACCCACTTTGGGCTATTTGTTTTGGGGCTGGATCTGTAATTTCTTCTCTAGAATCAAAAAAGAGAGGAATTCATAAGGTTCCGCAGAGTATAAAGAATATCGAGAGATCTGCATCTTATTTCTACAACACTATCAAGTTTAAGGTAGTTAATTAGTTACAAAAAAAGAAATAAAAACAAACTTTATTAAATTACCTTAATCAAACAAAGATTCATTATAATGCGAATTGCTTTGTCAGGATTTACCGGTAAAGATTCAACGATATTAAGCCAAGTGGTAAAAACACTGGAAGAATCACACATACAGACATTAATTATGAATAGTTCAAATCAAGAAGCTGTCAAAGAAGTTGACATGGTATTAGTACCGGGCGGCGACCGAGGTATTCTTAATTATTTTCATAAAACATCTGTGCAGTCGGCTCCTGTTTTGGGCCTTTATGAATCAAATTCGACCGGATTTCTGGCCCAGATTGATGTAAAAGGTATAGATTTAATAAAAGATTCATTAAAGTCCGGTAACTATGAAATAAGAGAAGAAGAGAGACTGGCTGTAACGGTAGATGGTAAAGAAATAGAGCCAGTTCTAAATGATGTTGCAATTTTTTCAAATAAGAGTGCTATTCTCATGGAACATTTTCTCAGGATAAACAATAAAGATATTTGGCATGATAATAGTGATGGTGTAATTATGGCTACGCCTATTGGCTCCACTGCGTACGCGATGTCCTCTGGTGGTCCTATTGTTCTTCAAAATTCACACGTAGTCGTAATAGTTTCAGTCAATTCGTTGGACAATACTAGACGTCCGCTTATTGTGTCTGATGAAAGTTTTATAGAAATAGTAGATATAACATCAAGTCACCATTGTGAGGTAATATTAGATGGAACATCTCGTGTCAAAATAACGGATAAATTGCAGTGTAGGAAGCATGAATTTCCTGCGCGGTTGGTAACGCTTAATAACAATTATTCAGCCACCAAAATAATAGAAAAAAAAGTAAAGTATGCTGAGGATCTTTTACGCATGCCACCGAGTGCTAAATTAATTCTTAAAACATTAGAATATGAAGGCGCTATGACTCAAAAGGACTTGATTAATAAGACTATGTTACCAGAAAGAACCATTAGGTTATCACTATCCCACCTGTTAAACCGGGGATATGTAAAAAAGAAAATCTCACTTAGAGATGCAAGACAAAAAATTTATGAATTAAAGATATAATAGGATTTTACCAAGTCTTTTAATTAATTTTTTTTCCTGCAAGAGTTGCCTTGATGAAATTTTCAAATGCTGGTTCGGGGAATCCTGGGCGACTGTGAAATTCACCATGATACTGAATGCCCAGGTAAAACTTGTGACTTGGGATTTCTAGAATTTCAATTCTTTTTCCATCATCGGAGGAGCCGGTAAATTTCATACCGTTTTTTTTAAGGAGATCTCTATATTCTTGATTAAATTCATACCTATGCCTATGACGCTTTTGGACAATGTTTTTACGATATATTTTTGAAGCAATAGAATCAGACTCAATCTGAATATCATGAAGGCCCAATCTCATAGTGCCTCCCATTGTTTTAATTTGTTTTTGTTCTGGCATATATAGCACTACGGGATAGTTGGTTTGAGAATTGATCTCTGTTGAATTTGCACCAGTTAGCTTGCAAACATTCCTTGCAAACTCAACTATCGCAAGTTGGAATCCAAAACAAATCCCTAAGAAAGGAACATTATTTACACGTGCAAAATTACATGAATTTATTATGCCTTCGCTACCTCTACCTCCAAACCCTCCGGGAACTAAAATACCATCATATTCCCTTAAACATTCTAAGATCCTTGGGTTATTCTTTCTACTCGTCTTGTTATGTCCGGGTACTTCAAATTTTTCTGAATCTATCCAGTCTATAATAATTTCCTTACCGAATTTGGCCCCTGCATGTAGTAACGCCTGAGATACACTTACGTAACTATCTTTCAGATTTACGTATTTTCCAATAATTCCTATTTTCACACTTCCGTCGAATTTTAGGAAGGAGTTTGTAATCTTATTCCATTTTAAAATTTTTGGAGTTAGGTTCAAATTCAAGCACTTTGAAATTACATCTGTAATCCCCTGATCTAATAAGATTTTAGGTATAGAATAAATTGAAGTTGCATCATGACTAGACATTACACAATCTGTGGGAATACTAGCAAACAATGAAATTTTTCTTATTGTTTCTTTTGTTAACGGAGTTTTACATCTCACCGCCAATAGGTCTGGTTGAATACCTATCCTCCGTAATTCCTGGACACTATGTTGAGTGGGTTTTGTTTTTTGCTCTCCTACAGCATCCAGAACAGGTGCCAGCGTAACGTGCACAAAGAAAGTATTTGTATATCCATCTTCCAACTCCATCTGTCTTAATGCTTCCAGAAAAGGTAAGCTTTCAATATCTCCTACCGTCCCACCGCATTCCACTACCAAAATATCCAGATCCTCTTCTAAGGATATTTTTCTCAACTGTTTTTTTATTTCATCGGTTATGTGCGGTATTATCTGTACGCATTGTCCTAGATATTTCCCTTCTCTTTCTAGTCCTATCACATTTGAAAAAACTCGTCCCGCTGTCAAATTATGGCTGGATCTTAGACTGATATTCAGAAATCGCTCGTAGTTTCCTATATCCATGTCACATTCACCGCCATCATCGGTAACGAATACCTCTCCGTGAGTGAGAGGATTCATCGTTCCTGCATCATAATTTAAATAAGGATCTATTTTTGTGCATGTTACTTTCAACCCGCAAAGTTGTAATAATTTGGCAATAGATGAAGCTACGATTCCTTTCCCTAAGCCAGACATTACTCCCCCAGTTACAAATATAAATTTTGGAGAATTGGTCATGATTGCTTTATAGAAAATGTTGATTGAATCAATTATAATTAAGTGTTTATTATTATTTTGAGCTAAGGAAATGTTACTATAATGAAAAGTTTTATTATGGTATTCTACATATAATAAGTATATCATAATGAATTCTTATGAAAATAGTGACAATTATTTTGGCAATGATAATAACAAAAATGTTATTGATAGTAGGGAGCCATTTAAAGGAAAGAATGCCTTAGATGCTTTGCATGAAGATATAATCAAGGAGAAGGAAAAAAATCTTGGCTTAAAAATTTCAGATATATATGGAGTAGATTACGAAGAGGCAAACGAAATTCACGTAAACTACCATTTTTTGCGACTAAAAAAAATGATAGAAAAATCTGAAATATTGTCAAGTATGAGTGCTTTTATTGAGAGTCACCTTGATTTAAAAAGTCTTTCCACCCAGGTTGCATTTGGTGAAATGAGCGAAAATACCTGTATTGATATTCTTATAAGTATAATGAAAAATCAAAAAGAGACTAAAATCAAAGATAGATACATCAACTTCTACAACTAGACGATTGTATAGTTTAATTTATGACACTATAATTTATTCAGTCAATATGATCCCAAATAATCTGAGATTTCCGACTACGAAATCCATGCTAAATACACTTGTGAGGAATTCCTTTAAAGCCATTGACAACGGAATGTATGATACTACAGGAGACCGAGATTATAGCAGCCATACACCTATAAGCATGCGAAACAGCATTCTACGTTGCAAACAGAATCCACTCCTCACTGAGATAAAGTATGCATCTCCAACGAGGGGAACGCTAGTAGACTATAGAGAAAAGAATGTTGAGGAAATTGCTATGACAATGGAAAATGCCGGAGCTATTGGCATATCGATTCTCGCTCAACCGTATTTATTTAATGGATCAATTGATAACATATTTAGAACAAGAAAGCATGTTACCGTACCCATTCTAATGAAAGATATCGTAGTTAGCGACATCCAAATTAAGGCAGCAAAAAAAGCCGGAGCTGATTGCATACTGCTAATAAAAACAGTCTTTGATAGCAATTTGTCTGAGGGAAGTTTAGAGACATTGGCAGAATATGCGAAGAAGATCGGATTAGAAGTGATCGTAGAAACTCATGATGAAATAGAGTTTAATGAAGCTGTCAAGCTTAACAATAAAACAGACAAGCTTTTTGGTCTGATTGGTATCAACAATCGAAACTTGGATTCATTAGAAGTAGATTTAGATAATACAGTTCGAATTCTGTCTGAAAATTCCAAGAGCAATAACACTGTGATTTCAGAAAGTGGTATTAAAGATCCATCTGATATAGTAAAGTTGAAGAACGCGGGAGCTGACGCATTTTTAATTGGGACAACCTTAATGGAAAATTCTAAAGAAATAGACCAAAAAATAAAAGAATTAATCGAGAGCTAATTTGAATCGATAAAGTATTATGTAGCAATAACCTATTTTCATTTCTACATATTTGAAAAATAACAGTAATTTAGGAAAGTTTGGAATGTATGGAGGAAGATATGTTCCAGAGACATTAATTCCAGCTTTAGAAGATTTGGATAAATGGTACCAAAGATTGAAAGTGGACAAGTCTTTTCAAAATGAGTTGTTTGGATTACTCAAAGACTTTGCAGGCAGGCCAACTCCACTTTATTTTGCTAGCAATTTAACCAAACATCTTGGCGGTCCTAAAATTTATTTAAAGAGAGAAATCTGCTTCATAGTGGAGCTCATAAGATAAACAATACTTTAGGACAAGCTTTAATCGCCAAAAAAATGGGCAAGACGAGAATCATAGCAGAAACTGGGGCAGGTCAACACGGAGTGGCTACTTCAATTGCATCAGCAGTTTTCGATCTCAAATCAGAAATTTACATGGGTGCAAAAGATGTAGAGAGACAACAGCTGAATGTTTTTAGGATGAATTTACTAAATTCAAAAGTGCACTCTGTAAATTCAGGTTCAAAAACATTAAAGGATGCCATAAATGAAGCACTTAGAGATTGGATTGCTAATGTGCAAGATACGCATTATTTGATAGGTTCTGTAATGGGACCTCATCCATTCCCTATAATGGTAAGGGATTTTCAAAGTGTTATAGGTAAAGAAATAAAGGACCAGTTACAAAAAATAGCGGGAAAATTACCTGATGCCATAATAGCGTGTGTTGGAGGTGGAAGTAACGCTATTGGATCATTTTATCCATTTATCGATCACAAACAAGTTATACTGATTGGTATAGAAGCTGGAGGGGAGGGAATACAAACTGATTTCCATGCTGCTACCCTGTCTAAGGGAAGGATGGGTATATTCCATGGAATGAAAAGTTATTTTTTACAGGATGAAAATGGACAAATAAGTGAGGCATACAGTATTTCTGCAGGACTCGATTATCCTGGAATTGGGCCTGAACATGCAAATTTGAGAGATACTAAGAGGGCAGATTACTTTCACATTACCGATAAAGAAGCAGTTAAAGCTTTTATTCTATTGTCAAAGCTAGAGGGAATAATTCCTGCTTTGGAATCGTCACACGCTATTGCGTATATTATGAAAAACGCGAGAAATTTCAAAAAGGATGATACAGTTGTGGTTACCGTGTCCGGTAGAGGTGACAAAGATTTGCAAATAGTAAGAGAATATCTTGCTGGATCAAAGGTAGGGAGGAATTGAAAAGAATAAAGAAACAAAAGGCTCGGGTAGTAGTTGAAAATGGACAATAATATTATTCGAACTTTTAATAACCTAGTCCACAAGAATGAAAAGGCTTTGATTGGATATGTTGTTGGTGGTTATCCTACATTGGAACTTTCTAGGGAAATAATTGAACAACTAATACTTTCTGGAGTCGATATTATTGAAATTGGAGTCCCGTTTTCTGATCCAATGGCTGATGGTCCAGTGATTCAGGATGCATTCACGAAGACCCTTAGTTCCAGGATTACACCTATGGACTGTTTGAATTTGGTGGAATCAATTAAGAAAAGACACAAAGAAACCCCGCTGCTATTGATGGCGTATTCAAATATACTTTATTCTAATGGGTTGTCTAAATTCTTAATTCGATCTAAAGCCAGCAATTTAGATGGTTTCATAGTACCAGATTTGAATTTTGAGGAAGCTGATGATTATTTGAAAGAAACAAGCAAATTAGGGCTTGCAACAGTTTTCCTTACTTCTCCTAATACAAGCATCCCTAGATTAAAGAAGATAGCATCACTATCTACTGGTTTTGTTTATATGGTATCTGTTTTTGGGATCACAGGATCGAGAAATAAATTTGAAAAATACACATTCGAATCTATATCTCGATCAAAAACTATTGTTACTTCATATAGAAAACGTTTAGCTGTCGGCTTTGGGATCAGCACCGCGAAGGATGCAAGAAGGATGATAAAGTCAGGAGCAGATGGCATTATTGTAGGAAGTTCTTTGATTAAAATAATTACAAAAAATATGCATGATAAAGGTAAGATGATGTCAGAATTAGACAATTTTGTAAAAGGACTAAAGGCGGTTTGCAAACACCCAAGCTGAGAATTTTGTAATAATTTGTAATCTGAGAATATGAATGAGATCCAATTAAAAAATAGATTCTTGGATTTTATAAATCTAAATCCAAAAAACGACTTTTTTGGAAATACTTCCAACCGTAATGAAAAATATATTGAAATTAAAAACGAAGCACTAAACAGAAAATTTGATTTCATATTGGCGGCATGTAAAACAAAAAACCACAAGGTAAAGGATATTAGAAATGGTACAATTGAGATGGATGATGATCTAAAAAATATATTTGTTAGAACAATGTTACTAAAGACAATATCTGAAAGTTACAAAGTAAATATTCAGAAAATTTCTATTTATCCAATTGAAATTAAATCAAATAAAGACAAGCTTGATAATAGGCTGGCTAATCAGGTGATTGAAGCAATCCTGTCATTTGGGCGTTCCATAGTAATTTTGGACAGTAAACATGCTTCAAAGATAACGAAAAATGGGTTGGCAAAGATTTTGCCTTCCACATTGATAGGATATTCTGATGAAACTGATGAATTTGCAGTTATAAATAGACATGACCGAGTCTATTCGGATAGTCTATTAAATATAAATAAATTAACTCTCATCAAAACTTTAGAAAAAACAGATTGCAATATCAATTTGACCAGATTGTATAATAATTTACGGAGGCTTCAATCAATACATCAAAAGTTAATCTACAATCAGATATTCAAGGATGAGCATTATCTTCTAGAGGACGAAGTTGCATTCATAAAGGAACTATCATCGATAAATCAAAAAATTAACGTTAAAAAAGAGATCATAAAGACGATCAAACAATATAAGAATTACAAAATTACAGATTTTACAGAGTAGCAGTCACTAAACCGGTATTATCATTAGCATATCCTAAGAAATTCATCCTAATTATATGGGTCCTTCCTGCTCCAAAAGTAACAGAAATTTCAAGATCATCTAATTTATCCGATGAATCCTTTCCTTCTAATTCTAAGATAACTATGTGAATAGTTTCATGTGAAATTACTCTTTCTATCAGATCTTCTATATTGGTGAAGCTTTTAGAGTTGGTTAATTCTGATTCTTTGGAAGCGATAAACATTAGTGAATAACCCAATTGATTATCCGTATAAGAAGCGGGATTATCATATGTACAGTATTCTAGAGAATCATCATACGAGCAAGCCATTGTGAAATCCACTATTCCCACACTATATGAGCATTAATTCTAAGAAAAAAACATTTCATTCGGCGTCGAATAGGTATGGAATATATCAAACTAGATATTTCAATTAGTAAATATGAGAATATTACAGTTACATGTAGATTTTGTAGAATATTTACCCGTCAAAAAGGAAATAGATTTTGCTGAACCATTGTTGAAGAATGAAAAAGAACGATTTGAAAATTGCGTCGTTATATTAACATCGATAGAAAAAGGAGATGATGAAAGTCTGATTGAAGATTTTATAAAGGAAACTTTAGAATATCTCAAGAAAATCCAGTGCAACTCTGTATTAATTTATCCCTATGCCCATCTTAGCTCGACCTTAGAGCCTCCAAAAAATGCATTTAATATATTGGTCCAGCTGCAAAATGCCTTAAGAGAAAGTTCGGACACAATTGTAGTTAGGAGAGCTCCGTTTGGATGGACAAAAGAACTAGGAATCAAGGTAAAAGGGCACCCATTAGCTGAAAATTCACGCCTTATAGTTAAAAAAAATCCAGAAAAACAGGTAGGTGGTATTGTTGAAATTGCTCCCTCAAGATCTGACGCTCATGAAAGCGAAGGAATGTATTCCAACGCCCTATCTGCCGAGAATGATTTGAAATCAAGATGGTATGTACTAAATACAGATGGGTCGATGGTACCTTACAATGATTATAAATTCAAAAAATCAGAAATCAACCTTGAGAATCTATTCAAATATGAAATACTTCGAAAAAGAACAGTGGAAGACCAGCCCCCTCATGTAAAGTTAATGCGGAAGTTAGGCATTGCAGATTATGAGCCTGCTTCTGATTCCGGTAACATGAGGTTTTATCCGAAAGGCAGGTTGTTAAAATCATTGCTAGAACAGTTTGTAACTAAGAAAGTTTCCCAATATGGAGGATTAGAGGTTGAGACACCAATAATGTATGATTCGCACCATCCATCGATGGAGAGCTATTTTAATCGGTTTCCTGCAAGACAGTATAATATCAAGTCAGATCAAAAAGATTTGTTTTTAAGATTTGCAGCCTGTTTTGGCCAGTTTTTAATGACTAAAGACTTTCAAATTTCGTATAAGAATTTGCCTTTAAATTTATACGAATTAACAAGATACAGTTTTAGGAGAGAAAAGAGCGGTGAGCTAGTAGGATTAAGGCGATTGCGTGCATTTAGTATGCCTGATTGTCATGCATTTTGTCAGGATATTGACCAAGCAAAAATCGAATTTTTGAAACGACTTGATTTATCAGTTTCTGTGATGGAAGAAATTGGAATATCCATTGACAGTGATTTAGAGATGGCCATCAGATTTACTAATGAATTTTACAGCAATAATCAAGAATTTGTTCAGTGCTTAGTTACTAAAATTGGTAAACCTGTTCTAGTAGAGATGTGGGATGATAGGTTCTTTTATTTTGTCTTAAAATGGGAGTTTAATTTTCTAGACAACTCCGGTAAAGCTTCTGCCCTATCTACTGATCAAATTGACATTGAGAACGGCGAAAGATACGGAATAACTTTTATCGATGAGTCAGGCAATAAGAAAAACCCCATAATTTTGCATAATTCACCTAGTGGAGCAATTGAGCGTGTCATTTTTGCACTACTAGAAAAATCTGCTAAAATGATGAAAGAAGGTAAAACTCCATATCTACCCAATTGGTTAATGAATACCCAAGTAAGGATAATTCCTGTTAGGGACGAATTTATCCCAAGATGTATCAAACTCTTAGAGCAGTTGAAGATAAATAATATTCGTGCAGACATTGATGATAGGGAAGATACTCTATCTAAAAAAATTAGAGAAGCAGAAACTGAATGGATTCATTATACGATAATATTTGGTGAAAAGGAAGTGACCACCAATTCGATTTCAGTCCGAGATAGGTTAAAAAAAGTAAATCATTCCATAAAAGTAGAGGAATTGATAGATATGATAAAAGAACAAATAGAAGGCAAACCTGTTCTTCCCATTAATTTGCCTGAATACCTCTCAAAAAGACCTAAAATTGCTTCATAGAATGCTTCAACTACTTAAATGAACACAATGACCAGAAGGAACTAAGTATAAGGAACACCGAACTAGAAGGAACACCATCAAATATTAGACATATATGGTCTGGATAAGATCCGAAGTAAAGTTTGGGTAGCCAACGTTCCTTCTCTATAATCATTATTTTTCAATCCTGTTTCAACAAAATCAAGTCCCACCAATCGTGCGTTGTCGCTAATGCTATTTATCAACTTTAATATTTGAAAGGGATCCAAGCCAAACGGTTCAGGTGTTCCAGTGCAAGGTAAATATGATATATCAAAAACATCAATATCAAATGATACATAAATATCCCGTTTATATGTGTGTGAATTTAACCAGTCTACTATCTCTACCAAGGAACTGTTGCAATCCCATGCATCAAAAGTAGTAACATCATTTTCAGTTGCGAATTTATTTTCTTCCCTATCACCTTGTCTTATACCGATTTGAACTAAATCAGTCCCTCTAAGATAACCTCTCTTAATCAGATGGTAAAATGGAGTTGTATGACACATCGGCATACCCTGGTAGATTGATTTCATGTCACGATGAGCGTCAAAATGTATCAATAGGGGGTGTCTTTCAGAAAGCTGCTTATACGCTGAATATGTAATTGTGTGTTCGCCCCCCAGGATGACAGGCATTTTCTTTGAATCAATTATTGTTCCCATTACAGAAGACATAATAGAATCAAAGTCCAACCAAAATTGGTTAATATCTTTAATGTCGCTTACTTTACCCTCTTTTGGTTTCACAAAATTTAAGTCTCCCATATCGAAAATCAAAGCCTTTTCATAAATCTCAGAATCCATTTCATAAATTAGTGTTTCAATTTGCTTTGCTGAAGTGGTTCGAATTGCTTCGGGCCCAAAAGATGCTGTTTTTCCAAATGTTGTTGTAATGTCTATGGGGATTCCAACAATACAGATTTTTGATTCATCAAAAGTAATGGGAATAGGGATATCACCAAAACTGCATCCTGCACTTGTGTTTTCCGGGGGATTAAAGAACCGTTCTAAATAAGAAAATATATCCATGCTTGCTTACTTAGTTTTCAACGAATTTATTATTTGAATGATATTCAAGTCCAAAATAACTCATCAAGGTTGGATTGCCTAGGTTTTCCAATTATAGATTTAAAATTCAAATTAAGCGATGACAGGATTTGATCAAAGGTAGATTCCATGGTGTCTAAATATTTCTCAGTATCTATATCCATTTTGTTAGCTAATTCGACAGGTTTTACCCCTTCAATAGTCCTTGTCTTAACATAGGAAATGATGTCTCCAGCTTTGAGTTGTCGACCCAATTCGACAAGCTGTTTTGCAGCCTTTATGTGCTGAGGGATACCCTTTGTACTTTCCATATTCTTATCTTTACCATCTAAAGATATGGCGTGATGATTTTTATTTTCTAAAAATTTGATCCCGTATTTCTCTGGAGATTTATTTATCATTACATTAAAACTTAAATCGGGTAGAGGGATATTTTTCTTTTCAAGATCTTCTGCAAGAGAATGTACTATTTTTTTTATCCTTGTTTTGGCATTTGCAAAGTCTTTTTCCGTATAGATATCCTTTAGTACGTTCAAAATACCGTAAAATGCGTTTCTAATGAATGGCGGTGTATGAGATTTTTTTCCAGTTAGTCCTTTGACATCAACAGTGCCATCTTCAAGTACACCCAAATAATTTTTCTTTAGATCACTAAATACAACATAACGGTAACGCTTATCTATCTCTAAATCAACCCCTAATTCAGATTTGGCCCAATTAGAAATCGTATTTAAACCATCAGGACTGGGGTCTTTTAAGAATAGCGAGTCTGTGTCACCGTATATTACCTCGATATTATTTTCGTCACATTTTTTGATTGTTCTAGTCGTAGTCGTTCTGCCAATGGCTGCAGTAGCCTCTGCAACAGGTAGGCAATAGAGTGGAAAAATCTCAGCTCCCATAACTCCGTATGTAGCATTTAAGATTACCTTGATGGCTTGACTTACAACTCCATAGAGTTGTTTATCATCTTTGCTTAAGCTCGTATCTTTAGAAAGATGTTTATAATAATTTACACGTAAATCACGCAGTGTTCCGATTAGAATTGATGTCATCCCCCTTTTCTTCCTGCATATCCAATGGGTAGTTCCTTCGATATGATTAAGTGAATCGTCTTTGCACTCCTTGTGAGGACAATTCACCGTTTCATATGATAAATTGTGTACCTTTATAATGCTAGGATACAAGCTTGCAAAATCAACTACTACCACATTAAAGTGAATGCCAAGCTGAGGTTCAACAACTAATCCACCACGATATTTTTTTTCCTTAATGATAGCAGTAGTTGATGATGATCCTTTCTGAAGTAACTCATCTCTTCTAGGTATAAGTATGTTCTGTTGTCGATGTTCAAAAAACATCAAAGAACGAATCCACTGATTCACCCCAAATCTTGTAATATCTTCGATAGACATTCTAGAGATTCTCGAAATAATTATTATTAGTTTCATAAGCAAGTTATCGTTAAATGCACTCAGTCTGTAAGTAAGATCGGCATCTTTAAGACAGTATTCTGCGAGTTTTTCTAACGAAAGATCGCTAATGCTGCCCTCAAATTCGATTTTTGTATCTTCTAATAGGGCTTCACATATGGCTCTCAAAGTGAATTCTGAATATTTATGACTAAAGGCATAATTTTGTACTGATTTATTTTGAAATGTCCTAAATAGGTCGATATGAATTCCCGACTTAAGTGTGACTGGATCGGCTTGAATACCTCTCTTCATAAATGATTCTCTTTTCACAAGAATTGGTACCTGGTCTTTATCAATTGGCTTTCCATCTGCAGGATCAATCGCTGGATCCTGAGATCTTGTATAAAGATAAGGCATATCGAAATCATCACCATTGTACGTTAATACAACAGGATACTCTTTTAAGATATCAAAAACTAACAAAAGCATCTCCTTTTCCGAGTTACATAATACGATGCTTGGATCTAAAGTTGTAAAGTCTATTTTCTCATCTCTTTTGAGTACATACACTTTTTTGAACCCATCAGAAGCAGACAGGCCAATGGCAGTTATTATTCGGTCATGATCCCTTGCCGTAGGCATCCTACCCTCCTCAGAATCCACTTCTATGTCTATAGCTACTCTCTTTATGTCAGGTATAGGTTGATTCAATAATCGTGACCATTTTAGTAAGAACTTGTCATATTCATTACTGTTGAAATTATTCTGGAATTTATTCGATGTAAAAAGGTTATCTAAATATTGGTCAACTTTTTTAGGTATTGCGAACTCATGAAATTTCAAGCTATTCCCGACTCTTTCATAAAAGGCACCGGGGATTAATCCCAAGTCATAGAGATAGCTTTCATGATATTTTATGTCTGCTTCCCAACAAGTAACTTTCTCTCTAAAACTATTATCCGTTCCACCAATCGACAGTGGGTCAGGAGCCAAAACTTTGAATATTTCTATTTCTTCGTCTACTATATCATCTAATTTTTTCACTTCTTGAATTTTGAATTTAGTTGGATCTTGATCTACTATACTCTTTGCTTCAGCTGAAAATTTTTTTTTAACAAAACAGTATGGCTGGTGTTTTTTTGAGTCAGCATTCTCAAAAAAGTACTCGCTCCAAAAATAGATTTGTGACTCAGAAGGATCATAAAATTTGAGGAAAACAGACTTTTTTTCCCCTACATAAAAGGAAGAAAGAAGTAAGGATGGTACATTCTCAGGAAGTTTCTTTGAATAATATTCATCTTTCTTATCTGATGCCAAATTTACTTGCTGCACTATTCTTTATCTTATGATACCTTTTAAAAATTAATTAGTTGAGTATCGGCCCAGCAAATCAAGTAAATTACTAGGAAATAATTGAAACTACCCGACTTTACATGAATGGTTTGGATGCTAGATACTTCTGATTAAAAGCGTATTTTCAGACTTGGCGAAAAGATTAATCTCATCTCCAATTAATTACAGATTACGAAAGCACTGTCTAATTTTATATTTTTAGAGTTAATCATACTTTGAATAATTTGTTAAATATTATATATTGGGTCTCAAATATCAAATTGTATGAATTAATACCATTTAAAATTTGAGAGGATTTTAAGGTAAAATGGTTTTGGTTTAAATAAAAGCGGAAAAAAACAATACAAAAGTTCTTTAAATTGATTGTACATTTATTTAGTATTCACTTTGAGTGGAATTCTGTCTCAAAATATTATCCAACCCTAAAGTTAATATTATCATTTAACGTTATAGTATTGAACGCGTCCAAGACAAAAGGCGGCGTCGGTAATGAAGTTGGCTAATGCCATAATGTGATTTACAGACCTCCAGATGCGCTCTTTACAATAATCATAGAATCGTGGGTATTTAGATACTAGACCGATCCTAAAAGGATTGGGTATTAGAATACGTCTAAATAGATTCATTCATAACATATTGGAGATTCGATCAAAAAATCAGTGCTGACCTGATAGATTGAATCTGACATGGGAATGATCAGATAGATGATATCGAATAATAGGTCATTATAATGCTATTATAATTGCATTAAAGATGATCCTATAGAACAAATCTAGTTAATTGTAATTTTTTATTTGTAACTAAAAAACAACATACAAATCTAGTTTTTCGATCGTACTCTTTCTCTTTATTGTTAATCTCTAAAAAATAGAGCTTTAATAATAAAGAAAGAACTCAATAAACGTCCTTTCAAATCTTATTACTTTTCCTTATTCCTTATTTTGTCTACAATCTAAAATCTAAATGAGATAAGAAGTAAGAAGTAAGAAGTAAGAAGAGAATTGGACGAATTATTATATAAACACATACAAGTAAACAGACAAACAAACTCGTAAAAAAAAGTTAGTTTGTTTGTTTATTTATATGAGAATCAACCGACGATTTATAATAAAGTAAATAATAATTCTACAGCCGTTATTTACTTTATTTGACTCCGGTTGATCCTGCCGGACCCGACTGCTATCAGAGTGGGACTAAGCCATGCGAGTCAACATAGCAATATGTGGCATACGGCTCAGTAACACGTAGTCAACATGCCCAGGGGACGTGGATAACCTCGGGAAACTGAGGATAAACCGCGATAGGTCATCACTTCTGGAATGGGTAATGACTTAAATCTATATGGCCCCTGGATTGGACTGCGGCCGATCAGGCTGTTGGTGAGGTAATGGCCCACCAAACCTGTAACCGGTACGGGCTCTGAGAGGAGGAGCCCGGAGATGGGCACTGAGACAAGGGCCCAGGCCCTATGGGGCGCAGCAGGCGCGAAACCTCTGCAATAGGCGAAAGCTTGACAGGGTTACTCTGAGTGATTTCCGTTAAGGAGATCTTTTGGCACCTCTAAAAATGGTGCAGAATAAGGGGTGGGCAAGTCTGGTGTCAGCCGCCGCGGTAATACCAGCACCCCGAGTGGTCGGGACGTTTATTGGGCCTAAAGCATCCGTAGCCGGTTCTACAAGTCTTCCGTTAAATCCACCTGCTTAACAGATGGGCTGCGGAAGATACTATAGAGCTAGGAGGCGGGAGAGGCAAGCGGTACTCGATGGGTAGGGGTAAAATCCGTTGATCCATTGAAGACCACCAGTGGCGAAGGCGGCTTGCCAGAACGCGCTCGACGGTGAGGGATGAAAGCTGGGGGAGCAAACCGGATTAGATACCCGGGTAGTCCCAGCTGTAAACGATGCAGACTCGGTGATGAGTTGGCTTATTGCTAACTCAGTGCCGCAGGGAAGCCGTTAAGTTTGCCGCCTGGGGAGTACGGTCGCAAGACTGAAACTTAAAGGAATTGGCGGGGGAGCACCACAAGGGGTGAAGCCTGCGGTTCAATTGGAGTCAACGCCGGAAATCTTACCGGGGGCGACAGCAGAGTGAAGGTCAAGCTGAAGACTTTACCAGACAAGCTGAGAGGAGGTGCATGGCCGTCGCCAGCTCGTGCCGTGAGGTGTCCTGTTAAGTCAGGTAACGAGCGAGATCCCTGCCTCTAGTTGCTACCATTATTCTCAGGAGTAGTGGAGCTAATTAGAGGGACCGCCGTCGCTGAGACGGAGGAAGGTGGGGGCTACGGCAGGTCAGTATGCCCCGAAACCCTCGGGCCACACGCGGGCTGCAATGGTAAGGACAATGAGTTTCGATTCCGAAAGGAGGAGGCAATCTCTAAACCTTACCACAGTTATGATTGAGGGCTGAAACTCGCCCTCATGAATATGGAATCCCTAGTAACCGCGTGTCACTATCGCGCGGTGAATACGTCCCTGCTCCTTGCACACACCGCCCGTCGCTTCATCGAAGTTGGTTCTTGGCGAGGTGGTGCCTAATTGGTACTATCGAACCTGGGGTCAGCAACGAGGGAGAAGTCGTAACAAGGTGGCCGTAGGGGAACCTGCGGCCGGATCACCTCCTTAGTTATTATATTGTAGTAGTGGTAGTGGGTTAGAATGGGCCTTGTGCTCTTTCTAATCTGCGAGACTTTACAATACTTATACTAATAAAATAAATAAATCCCTAATCTTAATCTTGGGAGTGGATGATAAAGATAAGGCAATCAATCAAATCAAAACTGATCAATCAATTCCTTCATTTTTCATACGGTTTGAAAAATTAGAATTGTATGTTGTAATTTTATGCAAAAAAATAATTATATTTACTAGCCCAAATTTTATAGGTGTAGTCTGTGTAAATATTATAATAGATATCACTAAAGTGAAGAATTATGATATCATCTATCTGATCATTCCAATTAAAAAAAATCAGCAAATGTAGTATCGGATGCAATTCTTTGTCTCATGTAAATGAGAAGGAGTAGAAGATAAAGAATGAAGTTGATGTAGTAAACGTGAGTTTACAATAATCATCATGTATAGGAAAACTCCATTAAATTATCAAAGTAAAATACATAGAATAGATAATACTAATTCAAAATTATTTATGATAATAATAATATTCTATTCGCGTAATAATGGAATAGTGAAATGTAGTAAAATATTATGTGTAACTGGTTTGTAGTGCAAACAGAGATTTAATGTATATGTATATAAAAAATATGCATATACTTTTACATCATACAAAATACGAAATACCAATACCAATACGAAATACATATACCAACCATTGAATTGAATTAGACTTTTCTACCACAAGTGGAACTAAGAACTAACTAGATCCAAAGGACAAAGAAAGAAAGGAAAAAACTCCAAAAATTAGTTTATAATAACTACTGGACTGGTGCAAAGACGCCGATTGGTGGATGACTCGGCTTGATAAGCGATGAAGGACGTGGCAAGCTGCGATAAGCCTGGGTTAGGTGCATGCGACCGACGACCCCGGGATTTCCGAATGAGGTCTCTCTATACACTCCCATGCTTTAGTTAGCTAGGGAGAGCAAACCGTCCGAAGTGAAGCATCTGAGTAGGACGAGGAAGAGAAATCAATTGAGATTCCGTTAGTAGCGGCGAGCGAAAGCGGAACAGCCCAAACTGAATCTGTTATGGTAACATGATAGAGATGTGGTGTTACGGATATGACGTATAGGATCCTGTAATCGAAGCTAAAGTGTACTGGAAAGTACCGGAATAGAGGGTGATACCCCCGTAGGCGAATGAGAGCAGGATTCTGTCATATTCAGAGTAACTGGCCTTGGCAGTGGCCAGTGAAGATGGGTGAAAGTAGCATCCAAGGCTAAATATTCATCAAGACCGATAGAATACTAGTACCGTGAGGGAAAGTTGAAAAGTACCCCGGAAGGGGGGTTAAAAGCGCCTGAAACCAATCGGTTACAGACGTGTATGGCTCGAAAGGATTTCTAGAGTCATACGTTCCGTCTAGAAACACGGGCCAGGGAGATTGCTGTCATGGCGAGCTTAACCTTTAACAGAGGGAAGGCGAAGGGAAACCGAATTTGCGCATTTTTTCATCTGAAAAAAGAGGCAATGGATCTGAAAGGGTCTTGAGTCATGGCAGTAAGGCTAGAAACCGGACGATCTAGTCCTGGATAAGACGAAGGTGAGCGAAAGCTCGCTGGAGGTCTGCAAGGGTCCTGACGTGCAAATCGGTCCCCTGATCTGGGATTAGGGGTCAAAAACCAATCTAGTCCGGTGATCGCTAGTTCCCACCGAAGTGGATCGCAGTCCTGCCTTAGCTGAGATTGCTTGTACTGTAGAGCACCGATCGGGCGGTAAGGGCTCGAAAGAGCTCGCCATCCATTCGAACTCCGAATGTGCAAGCGTCGTAGAAGCTAGGAGGCGGGTTTATGTGGGGTAAGCCTCATAACCGAGAGGGGGACAACCCAGACTAAAGTTAAGGTCCCCAAATGTCTACTAAGTGTCAAACCAAAGGGTGTTTTCGAGCAAAGACAGCAGGAAGGTAGGCTCAGAAGCAGCCATCCTTCAAAGAGTGCGTAACAGCTCACCTGCCGAGCTCGAAAGCCCCGAAAATGTTCGGGGCTCAAGTAGACTACCGATACTTTAGACCACCGACGATGTCGGTGCGTGGTAGGTGGGCGTAGTGTTTGGGTAGAAGCTGGGCTGTAAAGTCCAGTGGACCGAACTACTAGTGCAGATCCTGGTGGTAGTAACAGCATAGCCGGGTGAGAATCTCGGCGACCGCATGGGCAAGGGTTTCCCGGCAATGCGTCATCAGCCGGGAGTTAGCCGGTCCTAAAAACAACCTCAACAGAATTGTTTGAATGGGAAACTGGTTAATATTCCAGTGCCTTGAAAGTTCGTTATACCTCTTCTGTCGCTTCCGGATAGGGTAAGCAGAACCGTCGTTCTGTCTAAGTACTCTAGCTTTGAGGAGTGCCGTAATGGCGAGAATTAAAGCGAGATACCAATGGCCTTCCGCAAGGAGGGTTTGCTTGATTCCAGGAGACAATGAAAGCAGAAATAGGAAGATACTTTCAAGACCGTACCGAGATCCGACACTGGTGCCCTGGATGAGAAGTCTAAGGTCTATCGGGTATACCGTATGGCAAGGGAACTCGGCAAAATAGCTCCGTACCTATGGTATAAGGAGTGCCTGCAGTTTTTACGAGGAGTAGGGACTGCAGGTCGCAGTGACTAGGGGGTCCCGACTGTTTAATAAAAACACAGGTGGTCGCTAGTCCGAAAGGATGTGTATGGCCTCTGTATCCTGGCCAGTGGCGGTACCTAAAACCTGGGTTCAACTGGGCTAAGGGCCGCTAAACGCCGGGAGTAACTCTGACTCTCTTAAGGTAGCCAAATGCCTTGTCGGGTAAGTTCCGACGTGCATGAATGGAACAACGAGGGCCCCGCTGTCCCTGCCTACAACCCGGTGAAGCCACATAACGGGGACGAACAGTCCCCGAACCTCTGTCGGGGAGAGAAGACCCTGTGGAGCTTTACTGCAGCCTGTTGTTGCGATATGGTGTCAAATGCAGAGAGTAGCTGGGAGCCGTTATGGTCAGTTCTCCGGGACTGATCTAGGCAAAAGTGTAACACCAGCCATTTGTTACCGTATCGCTAACCTGTTTAACAGGGACATCGGCAGGTGGGCAGTTCGGCTGGGGCGGCACCCCCTTGAAAATGTATCGAGGGGGCCCAAAGATTGGCTCAGGCGGGACAGAACTCCGCCGGTGAGGGCAAAGCCAAAAGCCAGTCTGACTGGATTCCCAATGATACGGGATTCAGAGGCGAAAGCCGGGCTTAGCGATCCATCATGTCCTCACTATTGGGGGCTGGTGGTGACAGAAAAGTTACCCTAGGGATAACAGGCTCGTCGCGGGCGAGAGCTCCCATCGACCCCGCGGTTTGGTACCTCGATGTCGGCTCTTCCCATCCTGGTTCTGCAGCAGGAGCCAAGGGTGGGGCTGCTCGCCCATTAAAGGGGAACGTGAGCTGGGTTTAGACCGTCGTGAGACAGGTCGGTCTCTGCCTGACAGGGGCGTGGTTGTCTGAGGGGAAGTTGCCCCTAGTACGAGAGGAACAGGGCAGCGCAGCCTCTGGTTTATCAGTTGTCCGACAGGGCAAGCTGAGCAGCTAAGCTGTTTAGGATAACTCCTGAAAGCATCTAAGGAGGAAGCCTTTCCCGAGAAAAGACAACCTTCCGTAAGGAGGAGGGCGGCCATAGAAGATGGCGTTGATGGAATGGAGGTGTAATTATCAAGCCTTCGGGCGAGATATTCAGCCTGCCATCACCAATAGCCCAACGCACCTGATCTGTAATTAAAAATAAAATAAAATAAAATAATTACAACCGACAGAAAAAAAAGTAGGTTAAAAATAGATAGATAGATAGAAGGTATAAGGCATAAGGCATAAAACAACAACAGCAGCAAAGCACTACACGCACACAAAAATATGAACTACAACTTGCTATTTCATGCGTAAAGAATGGTCGTTAGTTAAAATTTCTAAAATTATATGGAAGATAATTTGATGGAGTCTTATCCTATATTATGCTAATAAAAATTAGCATTTCTTTTGAAAATTAAATATATTAAACATATCAATTATACACAATTATTCAACAAATTGAGTCTGGAATTTAATCAACACAAAAACATCAAACAAAGTATGGATTTTATTGAAATACTCGGTTACAAAGTCAGGTATGTAAAGTTAGATAATCCAGAATCAAAGAAAACCCTAGTCCTGTTACATGGTTTAGGAGCATCCGCAGAAAGATGGGCGGAATTATGGCCTTTATTTAAAAAATACAATGTAATAATTCCTGATCTCGTAGGCTTTGGGTATAGTGAAAAGCCTTTGGTAGAGTACACTATCGAATTCTTCGTTAAATTCCTAAAAGAATTCTTTGAAAAAATGAAAATTAGAAATCCCGTAGTGATGGGGTCTTCATTTGGCGGTCAATTAGCTTTGGAGTACAGCTTGTTATATAGGGATTTTTTTGAAAAAATCATCTTAATTTCTCCTGCAGGTACACTGGAAAAGCCAACATTTGTTCTGAGCCAGTATATATTCGCCGGTTTATATCCAACTATCGAAAATGTTCATAGAGCCTTCGAAATGATGGCTAATAATGAAGAATATGCTGTGGATGAAACTACCGTTAAAGATTATGTAAATAGAATGAGGCTTCCTAATGCAAAATATTCGCTCATCTCTACACTACTTGCGATGCGTAAAGAACAGACTTTACGAAATAGATTGGTTGAGATATCTATTCCCACATTGGTTATCTGGGGAAGAAATGACACAACTATCCCAGTAGAAAATATAGAATATTTTAAAGCGATGCCGATTGTTGAGACATTAATAATGGAAGGATGTGGTCATACTCCCTATGTTGAAAAGCCATTGGAATTTTATAAAATAATTGAAAAGTTTATAGACTCTTGATTTAAACTAATAAAATCTTTACAACATTAAAATATTGATGGGATATTTAATTTTCTATGAGTAATGAAAGTGAAAACAATGATAAGACCATTGACTTGAAAAAGACGATTGAGAAAACTACAGAATTTCAGCAGGATTTAGTTAGACAATTTTCGAATTTTCAATATAACGCATTTCAAAATATGTTTTCCTCGCTTCAAGGCTTTACCAATTACAATGCTATGTTCAAAACTAATGTTCAAAGCGGTGGTAGAATTTCAATCCCAGAAGCAGAACGACAAGCGCTTGGGATAGAAGAGGGTGACCTAGTACAAGTTATTATCATACCCCTTGCTCGCAAACAAAAGAATTCACATAAAAACTAAAATTGATTTAATGAATCTTTATCCAATTGCCTATCTTTGGCAACACCACATTTTGAGAATACCCACTTGCTATCAAACCCACATGTCCGGTTGAGAATCTCATCAAATTTGTATCTGTGCTAGATACCAGCTTATTTAATGATACGCTACACTCAGGAGAAACAAGATGATCTTGATCCGCCACTACATTCAATAGAGGCACTTTGATATTTGAGAGATTTATTCTGTTTTCACCCACAACCAGTTTATTTTTAGAGAAAAGGTTATTCTGATAAATATCTTTTATCCACTGTCTGAATGTTTCTCCAGCAATAGCAGGAGTATCATACAACCATTTTTCAACTCTCAAGAAATTTTGGACAAAACTTTCATCTTTAAGATTATCAAAAAGGTTAAGGTATTTGCTAACACCCTGTTTGAATGGTTTTAAAGAAGCATAGAGGCTGTACAATAGCTCATAAGGAAAATTTTCGTAATGGGATAAAATTTTATCGATGTCCATATTCTGAGACATGTTCTTTATTACTGTCTTATCCTTATCGGTATCTACCACCGGTGCTACGGTTATCAAGTTCTTAACATTTTTCTGATATAATGAGGTATAGATTAACGACATAGTGGCACCCATACAGTATCCCTGCAGGGATACCTTATCTATATTTTCAATACTTTTAACAAGTTCCACGCACTCGTAGATAAAGCGATTAACATAATCATCAATAGTTGTATATTTATCAAACTTGCCCGGTGATTTCCAGTCAATAAGGTAGACGTTGATACCTTGATCTAGTATATTTTTTATCCAACTTTTGTTAGGTTGCAAATCTAAGATATATGATTTGTTGATTAGGGCATATACTATAATCAAAGGATATTTGTATATACGCTCTTTATTCGACTTATAATGCAACAGTCTAAAAAGATTGGTCTCCTTGATGATCTCATACTCTGTTTGCCCTGTTTCGATTTTTTCAATATTTGATAATAACCTTTTCATCTCTGTTAATTTTTTAAAGTTTTCTGGCTCATTTATAAAATTCACATATTCATTCAAATAGTGGTCTAGAATTGTTTTATTCATTTTTATTCTCTTTCATCCTGTTTCTGATCTCTGACGTCGTCTTCTTTATTTCATATAGATCTTTGAACAATAAATCTTTTTCTTCTTTACTGAGTGACTGCCTGTTCAAGAAAGGAACAGAGGAGTCAAGAAATTTTTGATAACTCTTGTTTAGATCAATAACAATATTAATTAAATTGTTATAATTGATTGAAAAATCAGTTGACTCGAACATATTGGAGAAAACATCTTCAAAAGAATTGATTATTAGCTTACGAGTTTCTTGCGAATCTTTACCCGGCATTCCGGCAGAAACCTTATCTAGAGCTAGAAAATATGAGTTAATCATTTGTGTCAGATATTTATTAAGAAATATTTGATAATTAATCAAAACGTTTCCATATTCTCGCATATTATTAATATTTATTTGAGGATCATTTATCATCGAAATAAAAGGACCGACTGTTGAAATTCTATTTAATTCGGTTAACTGCTTGAAGAAGTTTTCAAATAAATTGACGAATTTTTCATTAACGAATGGTAGTTTAGCCGTATCATATTCCGTGTTCTTTTGGTCCTTTTCTTCATATTGCAATTATTTTATTCACCTCATTTTTGTAAACATAATTTTCGTAATTAATAAGATTTGCTTTAAAGTTGATATCTTTTTTAAGTCTACAGCGGTTATTAACCTTGTTCTAAAAACCCTCTTATAAAACAACTCACAGTTTTAAGGTTAAGATACTTGGACCCGAATGCCTGATAATACTAACCTAGGGGTTTTGGTCTGAAAAGTGTTTCAATCAAGTAAAAAAACTGAATAAACATCTGATTTGGAGAAAGTCATATTGCAGTTTGAATGATAAAAGATGGTGCTGTTCTATCTACTTTTTCAGTCATGTATTTTGACTAGCCTGTTTTCGCTCGATCTTCAAACCAAGGCATTATGTTGATATCATGCCATTTAAAATGCGATTTATCAGATAGAATACTAATATCCAATCAACCTATAGACTCGATGTACAAAGTCCTATTAATAGTGTTGATTAGGGCTCTAGGCTATATGATGTCACTAAAGGTGTCAAGTAGGATATTTCGTCTATCGAATGTATGATTTTTAAGACACAAAATACTCTTTGAAGGTTGGTGATGTCCTAGGCGCATACCAAGATACCGAACTTAATCGCTAAAAGCGCTTTCTAAACTCGTCAAATATTCTTCAAGAGCACAAACTAGGATTCCTACCCATGTTATCTACCGAAGTCTATAAAAGGTCTATGCAATAACTAAAAAATTTGACATTAATATAGTGGGGTACTCAAAAGATGGCTAATCTACCTAGTGGCTAGGTGTCATCGCGTTAATGGATGGATGAATGGATGAATGGATTCTCATCTTTAACCAGTCATAGTGTTAGATAATGTCATTTTTCCACTCTGGTTTACCTGTAGTGTATTTGTCGGCTGAAACAAGAATCATCCTTATACTGTCAGGCTTTATTCACCGGGGTAAAATCTCGGTGGTTGAAAATCCTATCTCATAAGGTTTTTTGTCATTGGTTTGTGTGGCCGCAACTTGCATCATAGAAATGATAAGTAATCGCCCTGAAATAGTGAAATGAAATATGCACCTTCAAATGAACCCGACCGAGTTTAGGCCCAACAATTTTATAGGGAAGTGTCAATCAAAGTTTTTTAAGGGTCCGTAGCTCAGCATGGATAGAGCGCCTGCCTTCTATCTAATATCATAATTAAGAAGGGAGCCGGAAGTCGAGGGATCGAAGCCCTTCGGGCCCGTTAATCACATGGGTTCAAATATTTCATTGAATACATTACAAATAGGAGATATCATTGCCTGCTAAATTAATTACAACAATAAAGAATATAGAAATTAAAGTAGAGAATGAAACTAATAGGCAGCTAATAAAAGAATTTTATAAATATTTGACAAGCATTAATACCTCCGACAATTATCAAAATGGATCGATCAAAGTCCTCATTAGATTTGCAGAATATCTCGGAAAGAGCAGAACATTTTATCAAGTACAGGATTAAGAAAAAATAATGCAATTCTTAGATTTAAAAAGAAAAAAGGATACTGAAGATCCGGATAAAAAATGGATAACCAGTTGGAATGATTATCTCTGGAGAATAAAATATTTTTACAGATGGCTAATCAACACGAAAGATAAAGAAATAGATACAGTATATCACGGTAATTGGAGTACCTCATCTTTTATTAATATCAGGTTGAAAAGAACAAAGAGATTAAATCCTTTTTGTTTGAATGCTATCCTTTTGTACGGGCCAAATTTCTTGAAGGCTGCCGCCAAAACAAATGAGGTATAGTTTTTATATAATCTTTGATTGACATTCTATGGTGGAAATTAACTGCAAATTCTTCAAAAAATGCAGAGATAATTTTAGGTATTCGATACGAATTTGTTTATTTGTATAAAGACTTTTGGAACATTATTTTGTGCAATGTTTCTTATTCGTCTAGTCGTATATGGTCATTTTTAGACCTCTTTGGAATTCAAATTAAGATACTAAAGATTGAATACTTGAAGTTATTATCGTTAAATTAAAAAGTTCGTGGAGATCTAAATCTTCTAAAAAAATTAGATTTCATTTTTATGTTTAAAAACGTAATCTATCAACGTTTTTGCTACGTTGTTATTGATAACTATGATATTATTCTTTATGGATATTAGACCATTTGAATTTAGCCAGTCTATATCGCTTTTAAAATTATTAAAGTCTAACCGGCCATCATTACCAAATATTTCATGATATAGTTCACCTACAGACAACTCGGTTTCATTAATTCTTCTATCATGGTAAGAGTATAATTGAATACAAACTCGCAGTATTTCACCTTTATTTGGTGAAGGTTTTCCTTGATACTCATTATTCATATTTTATTTCATATACTAAATTCTACCCTTTATCTATTCTTATGGCTCTTGGTAATCAGACATTTATTATTGAAAGTTTGTCAAATTCAGTCCATAAAAAATTATAGAGACGGATTTAATTCATAATGACTTATGATTATTCTGTTATTTTTATAATGTTGGATCTAATTTTTATATTATTAATTTTAATGGTCTAAACTGCTAATAATAAACTGATCTGAAAAGACCTGATATTGATATTTGTAACATCTGTATAAATCGAGGGAGAATACATAACTATACATATTTCTATACAAGTATAAATAAAAAAATCAGTCTATATACTTCATCGATTCAAAGTCTCCGAACGCGCTACTATTTTGAGTAACATGCTTAAGATTCAATAGACATATTAAATACAGCTGTAAAAAGGATGTAAGTCGATAAGGGTGTCTGTTTTATTTATAGCTCCATATTTTATTGTATATAGGTTTCTTTCGATTTGCTAGACTACGTATGGATAATAATAAATTTATGGATAATAATAAATTACGATAAAATTTTTAAGAAAGAAATTTCCAGTTATCTACGATTTTTATTGCCTAAAATTAATTCTGGATTTCTGTAACTTTGCTATTTTAATTTTGCACTTACTTTGATTATATGACTCATACTGTAAATAGCGGGACATCTCTCCTCAGCCATAGCAATGAGTTGTTGAAGTTTTTGCTTATCCATTGTATTTTTTTCTTCCATGTGTGCATCAATTTCGAAATTTATCCCTTCTGTAATAGGTTCATCAGAGATATCAAATGTTTTGGCAAAATTAATGTTACATTCTGCATTTATTCGTAGTTTATTAAGTTTGATTCCATGACTTGATAGAATACTTACGAATGTGGTTATAAAACAAGACGTTATTCCTGCTACACAATAGCCCATAGGGCCTAGTCTGTTACCACTACCTCCCAAGAATGAAGGTGAATCTATTTCAATTACTTCCTTGGCCTTCTCATATGCTAATTCTGTTTTGAATTGATATCCTTTTTGAATATCAAAATTCCATTCTCCTTCCAATTTGACTGACTTCTTCAAAAACTGTCTATCTTTTTGCCCACTTTCTGTTGTTTTTCGGATTTTGTCAAGGTCAATACTGTTTATTATATTTTTGTCATATTAATAGTCTATTTCTTAGGATTGTTAATTAATGGATACCCTGTTTAATCTTCTCTTTTGTTATGTCATTAAGCTCTTTCATAATTATTCGTCGGGTTTAGAAGTTACAAATTACTAGAAGTTGAACATACGACTATAGCGACAGACTAGCTAAATTAATTATATAACTTTAAAAACTATTTCAAAAAAATAGTTTAGTAGCTTAATGTCTGGTTAAAGCTACCTACATGTTTTTCTGTTTGGTTGTTAACTGACTGATTCACCATGAAAGGATGCTGAACCTGTTCTATTTGTGGAGGAAATACAGGTAGTGAGTCCATTGGATTCCAATTGAGTATGACTTTTCCATAAGATTCAGATAATTTTGTTAGCCACTGCTTTTGTTGTTGGTCATTTAACAATGGGAATTTGGGGTTTGCTCTATCTGGTAAAAATTCCTCTTTATGATAATGCCAGTTTGGCTTTTCTCTATCTGGTAATACTTGATATGTTTTTGAGTCAATCATATATTCAACTCCTATCAACGTTGCATTTGGAGAATTACTGTCATATAGCTGACATACCATCATTATCTTATCATTTGGTTTGCAAAAGTGATAAACCCTCAGAGTCGGATCATCAAATACATGTCTTACGGCAGTCAATGGACCTGTAGGTGGACCTCCATATCCGTCAACTGGCTTTGTTACGTTGGCTGAAGTGGCATTAACTTGTGTGGCATTCATAAGTATAGGGCTAGTACTATTTGGTTGTCCTTGAGCTTGTGCAGTCCCGTATTGCTCTATTGAAAAGGCTACAGCGTAGACTCCGGTAAACAAAAGAATTGCTATAGTAATCGATATTGCTTTTTTACTAGATTGAGGGGTAATACCCCACAATTTTATAAATATCATTTGAATTAACTTTCGTGTAATAGTTTATATAACATATATCTAGCATTTCCTTATTTAACACCAATTTTATAGTTTCGAACGGAATTTATCATTGGCTTCAGGTGGTCCTGATCGGTAACTTCAAAATTATTTCAACAAAAGCTTTTGATATAAGTAAATGCTTGTTCTCATCTAAGTCTTTAATCAGACTTTAACATGATTTTCCTATATGCAACTCTTTAGCAAACTAATTTGGAAAAACTAAAGCTGTGGAAATACCATCATTGATATCTTGAATAGTCTTACCTAAAATAGGAGCATCCGTGAAATTATCACCATCCATACTAATACCTTGATCTCTATATTCAAAAATATTTTTGATTTATGTAAATGGTTATTGCAATGTCAAAACATGATAGTATTTGTTACATAAGATATTTTAGAAAGTGCAAAATCTAAATCAGACTATTGAATTAAGTACTATGATTAATTCAATTGAATAACACAAGGCGTTATAAATAGTAAATTATTCATTGCTTTTTGTATATTCTCAGTAATCAGAGCTTGTGTGTATGTAGGTAAAGTAATATAGGAGTTAATCTATATTCTTTTTTGTTTGGATTTATCTCCGAAAGTAATTGCATTGGCTTTGGTTGCTGTGGGTGTAATTGCTGTCTTCTTTATTTCTGGATTTCAAATATTTGATGTCTTGTCTCCCGGTATAAGCGAAGAGGTTACGGTAATTCTAAAACAGAACGGAACATGCATAGTTGAAGCATCAGACAACGTTCCAAGACAAATTAATAACTGTACCTATGAACAGGGTGATAAAATCGAAATTACTTTCAAACATGAGCAGCCCGCAATATTAAGCCATAAATCTATTTAAAAGAACATGCATTTTTAAACTAAAGAAGAATATCATTATGGTGTTGGGTAATGTAAGTAAAGGAGATAATAAAACAAAATCGCAATTTCCTGATTCTTACATTTAGTCTTAATTCTGTATGTGTCTGTATTTATTGTCGTGTGCTACTGTTAAAACAGAACATACGTGAACGTTTTCATTAGTTTCCATCCACCTTTCCATAAATATCATATAACCATTTATTGAAGGATCAGCAAGATTCTAATAAGTTACATTTTTGTAGATAACTGATAATACTGCCAAAGTATTCTATATTGTATTTTTCTCAAATATCAACAACCACAAGTCTTTCATTTCAACTGTCTACTTTTTATGATTATTATTTCTTACGACTATTCCAATTTGTCACCGAGATTAATACCATAATTTGACTTTGGACTTCTCCCTATTCCTATTCTTTGTCAAATCATATAAATTTCCTATAAATTATCGATATTAGCTGAAATCAAACCTTAATTATCAAAAATAAGTTAGATTAAAAATGATTCTAGAAAATCATAAAGTAGTTGCAGAGATGAATATAATCTTCTTAGGAAAACACTATTCAAATGATCAATTACCTCCTAGTATGCTTGACGAATTAGCCATTGCTATTAATAGTATCAAAAAAGTTAAAGGAATTAAGATTATGGTAACTGGCACTAGTATCCAAATGGAAGCGGATTCAATTCAAGATATTTTGAAAGCAATAGAGTATGCTCATCTATCTCTTCAGGGTATAGGAATACCACGAATAATTTCATCAATTCGTATAGATGAAACATATGGTAGGTCAGAAAAAGTAGAAGAGAAAGTTGATTAGTACGAGAAAATCGTGATAATTAAGATGCAAAATCCATTTGAGATTTTTAAAAAAGTTAACAGTAAAATCCACTATTCAGACCAAATTTGTTTCACATATCATAGAACTCGGCTAGCATACGGAACTTAATCTCACTGAACTAACTACCTTATTATAGTAACGACATAGGAAGGCATAAGAAGTAGGGTAATTCTTAATTTTCATCTTTATAAAACAAATCTTTTTCTGTCTTCTTCACAACTCAGAACTTAGGAATAATGACCCTTGACTATCTGGAACGAAATTCGGTTAATCTATCGCGTTAAAATCATCCGATAAAAAACTATATCCATTCGTAAGAACTAAAAATTGTCTATTGAATCGTTGTAACGTTGTTTTTCAAAAAATAAGAAGTACACATAAAAACTCATTGTCAAGATTATATATTCATTTATCTCTTTTCAAGATTATTTTTTAGAATCTGTATATGAACACCCATTATTTCAAGGAGATAGATTATATTTACGCACTTACAAGTTGTAAGATTCCTTCAACTAATCTTTATAACTTACCATCTGCTAAAAAAGCTGGAATCCTACTTAAAATACCGATATCGGCACTGGTCCTCACGTGCCCAAACTGAATGATACTGTGTTATTGTAATGAAGGTAGATCAAGCCGAGATTATTACCTTTTTCCAAATATTCATGTCAATTTAGTTATGCATTCTATCCTAATCCGTCCTCTTCAATGTAATAGAACAACTATACTTTTGATCCCTTTATGATTTTTATATCTTTAAGAGAATGAATCCTCATGAGCCACGCAAGCACTAGCTCCTTAAAAGAAAAATATCCCAATATACATATTGAGATTTTCCTTTACCGTGCCCCAAAGAAAAACCATGATGCAATGATGGAAGTTAACAGGAAATCTAGAGATTTCTTTATGAAACACGGGGCTTCTAACTTTGAGGTATTTTCTCTTGAAAATAGAAACAACATAATGGAATTTGTAAATCTGTCAAAAACTATTTCTGCTTCTGAGGAGGAAGAGGTATGGCTTGAGATCCAATCCTATAGAGATGTAGAACATGTAAAAGAATTTTCTAAAAGCATGGAAGGCGACACAAGTATGGAGCCACTTTATAAAGATTTTATGCAACTAATTACTCCAGGTTCAGTAGTGTCATTTGGTGGCTTTAATAAATTAGTACAAGTATCTTTTAATTCGTAACCATAACAGAATGATCAAATTAGTGGTGTTATAAGAAATTGTTATCTGTAATAATATTCATTTATTTTATAGAACCCCATTGCCACTAGGAACTTAATCCCTATGAATCCCTGCACCATAGATCAAAGAAAAAAAAGGTATCGGTAAACTCGATAGTAAAAGATGCTGTAGATCAATGGCTTAAAAAATAAAATGAAATTCCAAAGAGACATCATTTACTTCTTTATGAGGATGATAAAGCATTGATTCGCCTGCTTAAATTAATTGACAGGTTCATGGTTGATGAAGATAAATGGTTCAAATGTTTTATACCATCATCAGATGCAACTTTTGTAGAATTACTAAAAGCTTTAGATTGGTATGATACAAACGACTCAAACTCACGTTACAAGTATTCTCAAGAAAATATAATGAAATATTTTAGCAACATTTTACCTAACATTTTAAAAAAGTCCAAAAATAAGGAATTATGTTGTGTTGACTTTCTTCTTAATGATATCGCAAAGGTATCTATTAAAGAGACTATTAAAATTGAAAGAGCATATGATCAAAAAAAGTTAGAAGGTCTCGCTTTTTGTCTCTACAAAATAAAAAATCTGACAAATACATCTGTATCAGATATCTTCACGCTATTTCAAACACATCAACAAATTCTTGTGATGAAAGATGATGAGCTTTACAAAATAAATATTACCAAAGAAAGTATTCATAAATTATTCTTGAGTTAAAGTGATAACAGAATTGTATATGATTCCATGCGTTCTATTTAATGGTAAAAACTATGGATGGTGTACATTTAATGTTTTAAGAGCAATATGATAAGTTTATCTTAAAAAGAGGCCGATGTGACAATTAGTTTTCCATAATAAAGTCGACTATCGATATTTTTTTTGCTATTTACTTATACATCTAGTTCTTCAACCAATTGTCAATCGATTTCATACTACAAACCTAACTAAATAGAAATTGTATTTTTATTCCATCTGGGTCATAGACATAGAATGTATTGTTATGATATTGCTTATCGTCATCAGTCATATTTTTATCAATATCTATTCTTAGGTTAGCAAAATTATTTCTTAATTTTCTTATTTCTCCGTTATTATTAGGTAATGCAATCGCATAATGATCAAGACAGGGTCCATGTTGTTCAGCGTTATTAGCAGGCAAAATATTGGTTCCAATCCAGGTATTTGTAGCTATATGATGATGATATCTATCAGCAGCAAAGAAATAAGCACCAGGATAAGTGGCAGTGTGATACAGACCAAGTACACCATTATAGAAATTTTGAGTTTTTTAAGATTTGACACATGCAGATGAACATGCCCTATCATTGTACCTACAGGCATTCCATTCCAAGTTTTGGAATCATATCTACTTAATAAACCTGTCACATTCAAAGGTTCGGTAACCATATGGACTTTGTTGTTATTCCAGATCCACTCTGAGGGCGACCGATCTCTATAAATTTCAATCCCCATACCGTCAGGATCATGAATGTAAATCGATTCAGATACAGCATGATCTGCCATACCCTCATAATATTTCGGTTCAAGATTCTCTTTGATATGTCGAAGAAAGGCTGCTAAACATTCTCTTTCAGGTAGTAATATGGCAAAATGATAAAGGCCTGCTTCCCTTTTTACTTTACCCAAATAATTTGGATCATATAAGTTATCTTCCAGCTGAGTTAAAATAATTAGGGATGATTGAGGATCGAGTATCTGGTCCTTATCTTTATAATGAGGACCCGGTGTCAAATATGTAGTATTACCATATAGATCTTCTTTTAGAATCCTAAATCCAAGAATTTTTTTATAGAAATTAACAGATTCTGATAAGTTTGATACTTTTAGGTGAACATGATTTATTTTCATTGAAGAATTGATAACAAAAGGATTATCATCTATATTCATAGTTATATTAAGAATGCGTTGTATTTAATCTAACAATTTTCCTTAACTAGATTAGTACATTTTCTTTTGTTATAAAAATTAATTTGAGGAATAAACTAAATTCATTAGCGATATTAATAAGAGGTTCAAAACCCTTAGTAAAAAATTATTTTAACACGTCTATAATAAAAAAAGTATTTGAGAAAGTTGATGTAGAATTTCGAGGTTTGGATGTAAGCTATCTACCAAGATTGGTAAAAGGACATCATATTGCATTTAGTATAATTGAATATGCTGATCAGCATGACGTTAAAGTTATGATTATCGGAAGTAGAGAACATTGAAAAATCAAAACGGCCTCCATGGGGAGTATTGCTCATAATGTATTTTATCCTAGCAAACGTCCGATGTTAATTATCAAATAAGCATGAGAATAAAAACGCAATTTTTCACATTTGTTTAAATTCCAAAGCTTTTATTATCATCTGATATAATAACTAGGACAATCTAATCCATAAGTCAATGGTGAAGACTAGGGTGACGATTGGACTCTCATATACAAGCTATCATTTTAGATCTTTATTATTTTTTAGTCTTGAATTTTATATTCTAGTAGTTAATTTATTATGAACTTTACTTGTTGATGTATGCTATTTCTTACTATTTTGATCTTTTATATTAGCATAGTATGCGGCGGATAAATGTCTGACTAAATAGAGAAATCACAAACTCCGACTACTTCTGATCACAATTTACTCTTGATACTTCTCGTTGTATAACTAGTTGTGTTATTGCTAGAGGGTTGAATAAAATATATCCATAATGTCTTACTCAATTTTTTCATTGGATTACGATTTGATGAATCTGTCCGGCCCATAAACTATAATTTATAGAGCAGGTAAAGTGGTATGTGAATGACCAAAGACTAAGGATTGCCATTATCATTGGCAGTACTAGACCAGGACGAAACGGGGAAGCAGTAAGTCGATGGATATATGAAATAGCCAAGAGTAGAGACGACGCTGAGTATGAGTTGGTGGATATTAAAGACTATAATCTCCCTTTACTAGATGAACCAATTCCACCTTCAATGGGGCAATATTCAAAACAGCATACCAAGATTTGGTCTAAAAAAATCGACTCTTTTGATGCATATGTATTTGTGACGCCAGAATATAACCATGGAACATCCGGAGCATTAAAAAACGCTATTGATTATCTTTTCAAAGAATGGAACAATAAAGTCGCTGGATTTGTTAGTTATGGTAGCGCCGGAGGTGTACGTGCAGTTGAGCACTTGCGTTTGGTTATGGCAGAGGTTAAAATTGCAACAGTTCGTGCTCAGGTACAGTTTTCTCTTTTTACAGATTTTGAAAACTTTTCAACATTTAAACCGCATGAAATTCATGTGAAATCGACTAACAATATGCTCGATGAGGTAATTGCTTGGGCTTCTGCTATGAAGACACTTCGAACAAGATTGAAGGGAGCCAATTAAGGTAGCAAAAGATAATCCGTACCCGAAGAGGGGAAACCATCAAGGGTAGACAGGGATATCGCTTGGGTAAAACGAGTGGAAAATAAGGCCTAACAAGCAATAAATGTTGATCTGAGTTAGAAAAAATCCAAATAGAAAGATTTACGATTTAGGGTTAACTATCAAATACAGATGATGATATATCTACCTAAAAGAGTGTGGTGATATTAGTTCTAGTTTTAAGGTATTAATTGATGAAGTGATCGTCCTACCATTACCATAAATAAACAAATTGTCAATTAGATCCAAGGTAGTTCTGGCAGTCACTCTCTATTTAGCCATAAGGTGGATTACAGAGACAAATTCTCTTTACTTTACCGCTTTATGGCCCTTGATGCTTATTCCATCAGTTAATGTTACTAAGATATATAATTCTCATTAATACAAATGTCTATTCATCTAAATGAGTATCAATTGCAAAAATGGGAATAGCTGAGATTTCACTGGATATTATGTCAATCAAGAAGGTAACATTACTAAAAACTATTTTGGTTCCTTTAATATTTTAAGGTATTAGTTGATTGTTAATGGAAACATGAAAATGCTATCTCTGACTATAATTAAGGCATGGAAAAATTTTTAGCGATTTGAGCTAGTTAATCAAGACTAGGCGAGTTTGCTCTTGATAACTAGGATAACAGATTATTATATAGGTCTTTAAGACGAATCTAGAATTAGTTTGATTAAGCTAAGTAATCATTGCCTTAAAAAAATTATTTTGGATTTAATGATTTGAAACTCTAAATAGCGTTATATATTATTTTTCTGTGTGGAAGCACAAATCGGACAGACTTTACAGGATTTTGCAGTTATAATGATTATTGCATCTATAACGACTTTGGTTTTTTACAGGCTAAAACAACCTGTAGTTATAGGTTTCATTGTAGCAGGAATTATAATTGGTCCTTATAGTCCACCATTTAGCCTTATCCATAACCTAGATGTTCTCAATCTATTTGCTGAGTTGGGTGTAATATTATTGCTTTTTACCGTGGGAATGGAATTTCCTATTCAAAAACTAAAGGATGTTGGAAGAAAAGCAATTGTTATCGCCTCCACCGAAGCCTTTGGAACTTTAGCCATAGGTTTTATTGTTGCACAATCATTGGGATTGGGATTTTATAATAGTTTGTTTATTGCACTTGCTATATCAGTAACAAGCACCGTTATCATAATGAGGGTTCTTGGAGAGCTCAATATGATGAAAGACGAGTCTGCTACTTTAATTTTAGGTACAACCATCATTGAAGATATTATTATAATTTCTCTATTGGCAATATTCCAATCCGCTGGAGCGAGCGGAGAAATTTCTATTAATGAAATTATAATGTCGATAGGAATAACCATCGGGTTTATCGCAGGAGTATTAGTAGTGGGATCAAAAATAATTCCCAGATTAATGGATATTGTTGCAAGAACCAACCAACATGATGTACTAATAGTCGCTGCGGTAGGTGTGGCTTTTGCACTAGCTTTTGTATCATTTCAATTAGGAATATCAGTAGCTGCGGGTGCATTTTTTGCAGGCGTCCTAATTGCAGAGTCTCGATCTCACGCAGTAACAAGTGTTTTGGCAAATCCTGTGAAAGATATTTTTGCAGCATTGTTCTTTGTATCTGTAGGTGCGCTAATGGATTTTTCCCTAATCCCCCAGTTTATAGTCCCTGCATTAATATTGATAGGAGTTTCAATAGGCGCAAAATTTGTGACAGTGTATATTGCATCCAGACTTCAGAAACTAAACAATCTAACTTCGACAAGAACTGCATTAGGGTGTTCCTCTTCTGGTGGTGAAATAGCATTAGTTGTAGCAAAGGGGGGAATTGATGTTGGAGCAGCGACACCGATTATTTTACCAATGATAGGAACTATGACAATTATAACGACGTTTATTGCCCCTTATGTTATCAAATATGGCTGGAAATTTACAGAGAGACTTGCGAAACGACAAGACAAGGACAAGGGATCACAACCAAGGCAAACACAGCAGCCATCCAATTCAGATGATGGTTCAAACAATCCGGTTTAATAACAACTTTCTAACTATGAGTATCACTACATATTTTAAAAATTGTAATTGTAGACTATAAATCAGTAATTTATGGGAATTGTAACTTATTAATTTAGCTAAATCCTTGACTACAGATTCTGCGATATTATTAATTTTTGTTTAATTCTTTTGTCACGAGAACAAGATAATGGATATAGAATCGGATTGTATAATGAAGAAACAGAATTATATCAAATTCTATAAAGTTAGTAGTACATCGATTTACCCAAAATAATATAATTTATTTCCCAAATAAGTCCAATCCTTATTTTAAATACCTCAAATTTATTTCTCCGAAACATCTGTTCTTACTTTAAAAATAGGGTCTAGATAAGCGGATATTGTATAAACCACAACCCATAATATCATTATGATGAAAATGACAATCTTTTGGATGAAGTTTACAACCTGTTTTTTAGATTTATTGTAGATAACTCCCTAGTTAATTACAGACATATACCTTGTTGTGGATTCCTTAAGAGTAACATAAACCTCCTTCAATGGTTCCATTAGTTCGGAAGCTGCAGTTTATCTTCATATTAACTAGTACCTGAACCGTCAAAAACGACCGAATTTTGTTTGGACACAAGAATATCAGTTCCTTTCAAAATTAAAACTTTATACAATCTAAAACCAGAGATTAAGTGATTTGGTATAGATATCTTTAATACCTTTTTTACCTGTACCAAATTGGAAAGGAAAGATAAAAAAAGACTTGTCTGGAAAATCCCAAATATCTGAGAAGAATTCTGCATTGTCTGCCCTTGATTTAGGCACTATGGAATTTATGAAATGGTTAATATCAAAAGATACAAATTCTGGAGATACTTTGATAGTAGTCAAAGACTATTTTGATAATAAATATGTAATTTTGTTTGATAAAAGTATTCAAAATAATGTAATTGTTGGTTACAGAGACGGTATGCCATGGTGCATTACTTGTGATACTGATGACTGCGGTCATGTAGGATTTGCAATCTGTCTAAAACAAAATTATGATAGAAATGACCAAGTAGTTTTTTAGGTAAAATAGGAAAAATTCTCGAGTTTGTAATATCTATAATTACTCAAAAAGATCGACTATATTTTCATGTTTACCACAAAATTACTGATAAAAACGAAATATTCATCATTTATTGCTTTTTGTACTCTACTTAATTGTCATCATCTCCCTCGTCATCGTTGCCGCAGCCGCCGCTGTTGCCATCTCCTTCCAATGGTGTACCTACAACCACTCTATCGTCGTTGACTATCAGGTCGTATGTACTTGCCGTATCAGGAAGGCTCTAGTGAAACGAACTAACTTGGAATGCACTACTATCTCCAGGACCTAATGTCTCTGCATCGATGTAACCATCTTCGTCTTCTCCTCCACTACCAGAATCTTGCTCATAGGATATAGGCAACGTAAGTATGATGTGTATTATTAAAGTCGCAGTCAAATGCCATTCCCAGAACACCATCCTGACCTGCGGATTGGTTAGCGTTAGGAATAGATATGCTGCTGAGCTTTGTACCATTAGTTGGATCTATACATATAATATCTTTTCCTACTCGTTCTGTGATCCAAAGGGTTTCGTCAGGACCATAAAGAAGGTTTAGAGGAGCGATAGTTTTCGCTGATATTATTTATATCTATACACGATAATTTTATAGATATTGATGCCATATGAAATTTATATAAACATCTTCTGCTAAAATTTATTATGTCATCATCGACATCTGAGTCATCCAATAATGATTCAAAGAGTACATCCAATAAAGAAAGCATTGAGGTCAAAAATCAAGTTAACAGTAAAAAAGGCAAATCAAGCATTTCATATCCAAATTATTTCGATGATTTTTTTGAAACTTTTAGACAAAATATGCAAAACATGCAAAATGTTATGGAACAAGCATGGTCATCTTCAATGGCTCCAATGAGAGGAATAACACCCTTTGAATTCTTTGATAGAATTACGGATACTAGACTGCCAGTATGTGATGTTATCGATAAGGGAGACAGATATGAAATTAATTTAGAAGTACCGGGCATAAATAAGGAAAAAATAGAAGTAAAAGCAACGAAGCATTCTGTTACCGTTTCAGGGTCACAAACTGAAAAAACCAAGGAAAAAGGTAAAAAATATGTCTATAGTGAGAGGTCTTACAAGTCTTTTCATAGACAAATACCGTTTACCCAAGAAATAGTTCCTTCGCAAATTGAGGCAAAAGTCAACGATGGCGTATTAGAAATCAATGTACCAAAGATAAATGCAACCAAGCCAGAAGGCAATGAAGAATTCAAGGTTAATGTAAGCTAAGAGAAATAAAATAAATTATTTTTTCCTAATACTTTAGTTAAATCATTCAAATAATCATATACCCATCTAATTTTTTTTTAATATATTCGCTCGTATTACAAAGGTTTAGTGTTATTCTTTTTCTTTCTTTCATTGATTTATCTTATAGTTTAATTTTGATATGATAATGCAAAAATTAGCAGATATTTATATAGAAATATCGCATTCTAATAAGAATTCATGAATGGAGGAGGAGGAGGAGAAAATTATAGTCATTCTTCATATCGTTACATAGGTTTATCTACAGAGATAAAGAGTGGTGAATCTAAAAGTTTTTCCATTAAAACCGAAGAAGAAAAAAATATAGAAATAGCAGTTTTTAATCTTAATGGATCATTTTATGCCATTTCTAATTCATGCATACATAAAGGAGGACCGCTTAGTAATGGATTTCTAAATGGAGATATAGTTACTTGTCCATGGCATGGATGGAAATACTCTGTGAAAACTGGTAAATCTCTGCACGAAGGAGGAGATAGTGTTAATTCTTATGATATTAAAATCGCGGGAAATAAGTTATATGTAAATTCTATCCCTTCAACAGTTGGGAAAAGAATTTTCCAACCTCATGAATCCTATTTGAAACTAGAAAAATCGGTAGAAAGCTTTTTGGATCACAAATCAAATGATAATATACTTTTAGTAGATGATAAAAAAATAAGAATTCTTGGGATATCAACCACAAACGCAAATGATAAAATAGCATCTCGTAAAAGCACGTCTGAGGACGCATTACATTTTGCCCTAGAATTTGCAAAAAAGGAACTAGGGGCGGAAACTATCATGATCAAACTTCGGGATTTAGAATTTAATCATTGCGAAGGATACTATTCAAAAAATGCTAATGCATGCATTTTTCCATGTTCCATTTCAGAAAGAGATAGTGAAGATCAGATGATTCAGATTTATGAAAAAGTAATTCTGTGGGCAGATGTGGTATTAATTGCTACTCCAATAAGATGGGGTAATGCGAGTTCGCTATACTACAAAATGATTCAAAGAATGAACTGCGTTCAAAATCAAGTTATTACACATGACCGATACCTAATCAGAGATAAAGTTGCTGCATTTATAATTACTGGAGGTCAGGATAATATTCAGCATGTTGCAGGAGAACTGATGTCATTTTGGTCACAGCTAGGTTTTGTATTTGGCAAATTTCCTTTTGTTGGTTGGACAAGAGGCTGGTATGCTGAAGACACAGAAAATAATTATGAAGAGATGACCTCGAGTTTAAATGGGAATATTGATAATTTAAAAGAAGAAAGTAAAAACTCCAAAATGTACAAAGATTTAGTAAAAACAATTTATGGTGCATTTGAAATGGCATTACTTGTAAAAAGAAATAGATATGATCAAACTGTTTTATACAAGTCTAATAACAAATAATTATAATATAAATTATATTGATTTTTTGAGACTGTATTTCTATATAGTATAGTATTATTCATTTGTTAGAGATTAATAAAAACAAATTGCATTTTTAAAGCTGATAGAGAGGCTATTATCAGCCAGTTCCGTGTTTGGCCTTTCCCCTCTACCACAATAATGGCTCGGTGAACGGAACAGAAACCCGGGCCATCATTTGCAATAATATATCACCAACACCCTATTTAAAAATATTCGGAGTATTGTTACAACTCTAACCTTACATTAGAAATTTTTATTTTTTTAATCCTTTTTATTGATCTAATTCCGACTAATTTAGGATCCAGTTATGAACTCATCATTCAAAAAATGCCTAACTTAAATCGTCCCATACGAGTAATTTTGATTCCATTACTTCTCATTTTTTGATATAATAATATATCGTAACGGTATATAAATACAACTTCTGATATTTTCTTATACGATTTATCTAGGGTTTCCCTATTTTGACAAGTAGATTTACTTTTAGTAAATATTCAATATCATAGATATCAGAATAAACGATGAAGATTGTTCTAGTAACAAACGAAGTGATAAGTTAGAATCAGTAAGAATTTAATCTCGTAAAATGACTTTTTAGATACTGTTTTGTTGTGATTTCACTAATGCATTCGAAGGAGAATTATTGAAATTACTATCCAATACATTTAAAGGAGTTGGAATCTCTATTTACCATATGTCAAATAATGATATCCAAAATTATATTGACACCATTAAAGATAGCCCAGGAAAAGTATATGGTGAATTCGTAAATGAAATGTTAAGATCACATAATGAATTAAATGACTTTAACAAATATATGAAAAATAGCTTATCTAAATTACAGCAGAATAAAATCGTATCTGAAAACGAAGCAAAAGAGATAATTCGCATTATTGATGTAATAACTAGCGACAAGGATTATGCAGATATAGAAACCAGTGTTATCGATATCTATAAGCAGATACTTGAAGACAATACTGGTCCAATTGCACGTGTGATAAGTTGTATTGCTGCAGATTCTGCTAAAAATAAATATAATAGACCATTAATTCCATCAACCATTAAAAGCGAGCCTGTTCTTGGAGTAAATGTTTCAGGGGCGTTAATAGGTGCTACTTTAGGTCTCAATGCTGGTGGTATAAATGGAGCAATATTAGGAGCCTTAATTGGAGGCTCTGTTGCATCTTTAACCGCATAAAAGTTTAACATATAAAAAATAGATGGCAATTATTAATTTTAAGAATCTTGTAATATCCGTTTCACAAATAGATTCCTATTTTAGGAATTAGATTTTCTATATTCTTCTACATATAGAATCTACCTGCTGCCATTTACAGGTAATCTGTTAGAAGAGCAATGAGGTTTCAATAAATGCCTTGTTTCTTATTCTAGCATATTTGTAGTATTACTATATAGAGTACCTTAACCTTTGTATTAGGACCCTGCTATCACAGGGAACTTAATCCTAACGGATGAGAATAGTTACTATTAAACAGTACTTAGTCAATTAGATATTCTTGTTTTTATTAAGAAATGCTTCATTATTTTCCTCATGATTAGCATAGTGTAATTGAAATCGCCATAAAGAATTTTATATAATTTGACTTTTAGTATACTTTTATGAATAATTCTCCTTCAGAATAAAACGAAATAAACCTATTAAAATAGAAATGAGGAGATTCAATAAAAAGCCGAATGTAACACATTTTGATAATCCTGTTGATGACTCAGATAGAGCTCAAACATTCTATGAGAAGGTGTTTGGATGGAATACGGTTTCCTTTCTCTAATTTCTATTAAGGATAAAAAGAAGAAGTTAAAACTATCGTCTCTTTAGATCTACAAATGTCCAAATACGAAGATATCAAAGACCATGAATCTAGAAAAACATCTACCATGACATTTAGACTTGAAGATGAGATATTAAATACTTTGAAAACAGAATCTAAAAAACATCAGATTTCTTTGAACACTTTTGTCAACCAGATTCTAAAACGATATGTAGAATGGGGTATGTACGAACCCAAGGTCGGGATGATTCCCATTGCAAAGCCTATAGTTGTTGAATTATTCAATAGAATGAACGAAGATGAAATATTTAAAATGGCTCAAGATGTAGGAAAGAACGTAGTTTATGATATTTCATTGTTTATGAAAAACAGAATGGATATAGAATCATTTATCTCCTGGTTTGAAGCAAGAATGAAGAGTTCTCTTATTGAAATGAATCATTCTGATCAGAATGGTACTCATATCTATACTCTAAAACATGATTTGGGCAGAAATTGGTCTTTGTACCATAAAATTATATTGGAATTGATGTTCCATGAAATATTTGGAAAAAGCGTAAACATAGAAATAAGTAATACTACTATAAGATTTAAATTTGAAGATTAACAGTGGTGGAGTGTTGTACACCTCTGACTCAATTGTTACTTTAATAAACTACATATTTATTTCATCAAAATTTAGTTGATCAGTCAGGTTTTATAATTATTACACCTTACTCAAAACAATCTTTTGATTGTTATCTTGTATTGGGTTTTGGAGAACAAATGTAATGGTCATTTAGCTTATTAAATTCAGTCTCAGGTCATTGGTAATTCCTTGAGAGCATTACAATTGTCCCAGTCTATTAATATCTGTTTGAAATTAGTAATGTTACCCCTATTTGAATCTCTATTATCTAATACATCAATAATATATAATAGTTTACTAAATGCAGGTAATGCAGGAATGTTAAACTATAAGTAATTTTCTCTCAGGAATGGTTTATGGGTAATCTGAATTTCCGAATTCCTCAGATTACTAGTGATTCTGTAGGTAAGTGTATGAGTCAATAGTCAATACGGCCTTACTACCTAGAAGTACAGAAATACAAATAATATTAACATATGAATTCTTTTTAGTTTTAGTATCTAATGAATTATCGCATTAGGGATGGAAACATTACTAAATTATAAATATCATAAATAATTGTAAAATTCTAATTTTTCTCGCTATTGTATAGCTATTAGTTTACTGTCTAGTTATTTGTCAATAACTCTAACCAATTTGATTAGTCCTCAGTAAATACTACCAACAAAAGATTATCTTTGCAAATAGATAATTATGTGATTAATTTAGAGTAGATGTTACTGGATATACGCTATATTTTCATCTCTCATAAATCTCTAATAGCCTTTTCTTATGTAATTACGGATCTTTATATCGCATATGATGTTCTATCTCAGCAATATATTGAAAGGAACCTATTTTATATTTTGCTTGATTAGTAAAAAAATACAATCATGTTATTGCATTTACTAAGTCAAAGAACTCTGGTTTGGGCATACCACTAAATAACGAAGACGTTCTCTCATGAATCTGTTTATGTTTGTCGCTAGAATGCATAGCCTTAAAGGTGTCAAATGAATCAAACTCGACTATTGCAATGTAGTTTCCATTTCTGTCTTTTGCAAGTCTTCTTGAAATTAACCCTGGGGTTTCTTTTAGGAGATTATTTGACCAGTCGAACCATTTTCTAAACTCCTCTTCTTGACCTTGATATACTGTTGGAAATTTTGATATTACTATAATCATTTCTTATAGAACCTGTTTATGGTACGTATAATATTGTTTTTTCTATGCCATTGAAACACCTGTACTGGCGGAACTCGATAGAATCCCTGTTTGCTATACATGAGTCCCGTGCGACTGCTACCATGGTCCCATGTATACCCAGTGCGACGTAATTTTCTTCCCTAGATTTGTAAGCATCTTGTACTTTCTTATTTATTGATGATTCTGCATCTATTCTTCCTGGACCCCAAACGAAACGATAGTGTTCTTTATCCACATGTTGATTTCTGCTCACAGGCTGGTGATTTTTTGAAAAGTCTTGATCGATTGGCATGTGAACTATAAATGTTTGAAAAAAATAAACATGACGTTTATGTTGCAAACATATGCATTCATTAAAAGAAGCTATGGTGAGTGAACTGTGTGACTAGAAACACGATTTGCGTTCTCATCTATAATTACAGTAATACTGTTTTCACTTCGGTATTATTTTTGTTTGAATTGTATACCATATCACAAATTGTCAGAATAGATGGGTGGTGATGGGATACACTAGAATGTCTTGATTTGTTGGTGAAGAGCACTAGCACACGTCGAGTCATATCCCATCAACCATGCATGAATATTGGTGCAGGGAGGAAGTATTGGCTTAATTCAATAAGCCAATTTATCTGAGTTGTTGTAGTTTTGGCATAGGTAATCAGTTTTGCTCAAGCTGAGATACAGACAGGTATAATAGTTTAGCATCGAACATATAATAAAGTTTCTAAACTAAGGATTGCATTTTAAGCAATTGTAATCAGTTGTGCCAATTGGTTTGTATGAAAGAGTATAAATGTATATGACAAATTCCTTAATAATTATTAGTTTTTCATTTCATTATCTATTTAGACTTGTTTCATTTAAACATCGTTTATCGATCCCTATATTGGTGACTCTTCTGTCTAACAATTATATCTGATACTCATCAAGTTTGCAGTACCATATAGACTTGTTGTTCATGTACACAAATGATTGCTACAGATTACTAAGATTTGCATCTAATACCGATCTATTATATAACGCCGTTTTATTATCTATACGATCAAGTTAATGTACATATACAAATTAGCCAAATTGAAGTATATAATAACAGCTCTTGCAGTTGGTTTGATAATTGCAAATCTTTTACCATCTAACGGCGCTGGAAATGTATTTGCTCAGTCAAACACAAAGTTAGAACAAGAAAACCGTCATATAAAATCCCATGAAATCGAGATGGGCGTGGATGAACTAAGTGAAGATCGAATTGCTTACAATCTCAACAGTTATTTGGTGCGAGATGTTGATAGTAATGAAACTAAGGACATTACTTCTAATTATACTAATGAGACTACTATTCCTGGACCTACCATCGTAGTAAATGAAGGCGATGAGGTAATCATCACTCTCGTTAATGAAATGGGATGGGGTTATCCAGGTGTTCATACCCATGGTGCACATTATAAAATAACTTCTGACGGTACATTAAAGGAATTAAACAAAGTTTCTGATCAGGCTGCTTCTCCTACAAAACCATTTACTGTTAAATGGAATGCTGCGAATGGTACGGCTGGCTCATGGCCTTTTCATGATCATACCATAGGGAGAAATGTTTTAGGTAAAAGCATGGACGGTCTTGAGACAGTTGGGCTTTTTTCAAGTATAATAATAAATCCCTCTGACGGAAAAGTAAATGCTTTGATTAATGGTGTCCCAAAACAGGTAAATGTCAGCGATATCGATAAAGACTATATTTTATTTGTCAATGATGATGTGTTTTGGGGAACTGAAATAGATTATTCAAAGGGTGGAAAGCATAAACAATTGGGAACTAATCCAACATTAACTGCAGCCAATAATAGTACCGTTAGATTCAATATTCAATCAACAGGAAACGAGTTTCACAATTTTACAATGGATGATATCAAATGGCTCAGTCCGGGAACAAATAAGATTATCAACTCCCACATAATAGGTCCTCTCGCAAACCATGTTTTTACTATTGAAGCCAATAATAATTCAAGCTATTATGATGATTCGACGATTAATCTTCTCGGAGGTATGAATGGAGATTTTGTTATATCCGATTCTGTAGGTAAACAAGTTTCTGAAAATTCAATAAATAAAGAGGAGATTTAAAATGTCATATAATAACAACGATAATAGTCATACAAGATGGATAAAAATAACAAATGTTCTCTATATAGCAGTTATCGCATCGCTAATTTTGACTTCAACAATGATATCTCCTGGAATAGCAAGAGGAACTGAACCATTTATTCCCATAGCTCAGACAAATAACGATGATAGTAAGGTATTTGATACTTTATCATCTCAAGTTTCGTCAAATACAACTGATGGAGATATGGTCCTAAATTCAAGTTCTGATGTTCATGATATAGTGATAGAAGAACAAATACTGCCAGATGGTGAGCCAGCATATAAAATGATTCAACATGTAGTTAATCAATCTAATGGTACCACATTAAATATCACAAATAACTATAGTGATACAGCCACTATTCCTGGACCTGCTATCGTGATAAGCGAGGGTGATAATGCTCATGTAACAATCAACCATCTGGACGGGAATACCACCCAAGAAGATTTTGTTGCATCTAATCCTGGAACATACCTATATCAAGATGACAAATTAGGCGATAGAGGACTTTACGGTGTAGTAATCGTAAATCCACAAGACAAAATGATAGAGGCCCTAATAAACGGAAATATTACTTCCATATCTACCGATGAATTGGATAAAGAAGTCCTATTATTCATGGTAGGGTCCACCTTTTGGGGAATGGAAATTGCTAAGAATGGTACTCAAACTCCTCTGTGGACAAACCCAGTACCAGTGGCAGAAGAGAATCAAAAGATTCGCTTCCACATTGTTGGAATAGGTCCGTCATCAAACCCCAATGGTCACTCTCATACGTTCCATCTTCACGCTCACAGATGGGTTGATCCGGGTACTAGTAATATCATTGATGTAAAAGAGATACATCCGGGTAAAACCCATGTATTTGTCATAGATGTAGGTGATGGTGTGGGTCCTGGCGACTGGCAATACCATTGTCATGTGTTTTCTCATATGGAAGCAGGTATGATGTCTACCTTTAGAGTACTTCCCGCAAGTACAACGTCAAGTAACGATACAAGAGTGCAAGATAGTATCCCTGGCGCTTCTCCATATCACAATTTCGCATCCTTTTCTGTTAGCGATGAGCCAGCAAAATGGTTTAGGAATCTAAATGGGGATATATCAAATACTGGTAGTGAATCCTTGGCAATAATCAACAAATCAGGAACAGTTAACTTCATGATGGACAGTACTAATGGTGTTCACACCGTAACTAGTATAATAAATCCTAAGAATGCTAGCCATATGCCATTTAGCCAAATGATGGCGTATAAGGGAGGAGCCATTGTCGCGCTAGAAGAACCTGGTCTTTACGTATTTGCATGCGGCCTTCATCCCTTTATGCTAGCTGCTATTATTGTTGATGATCCGGAAACGGAGGGACTGGACCTGGGCGAAGAACTTACTTTGATAAATGGGGCTACGATTCCCACAAATAGTGAATTGGCCTTAAAGTTGTTAAGAACATTTTTTATTGCAACTTCTCCATCAAACTGGCAGGATTATACAAATATCTCCCAACCATGGCATGTTTCATATCCTGATGTAGATGCCAGAGTAACAAACGGGACTGTCGTTAATGTCAAAGATGTATTAGAAAAGACTTATGGTCAAAACATTACTTTGACTCCTTTATCAAACCCAACGATTCCTGCAGTAGGAGAAATATGGATTGATACACAGTTTGAAAAAACTGCTGGAAAAACCAAACCGGGAACCGCAACTGCCATCAACGGTACTACATGGAGCGTAAGTAAGAAGGTTTCACTACCTGAAATCAATATGAATAATCCTCATAACATGTGGACTGACAAAAATCAACAACTCATTTACCAAACTCAGTGGTTTGATAACAGGACAACCATATTTGACCGCACAACTGGTGAACTAGTGAGGGACATACAGGTTGGGGATGACCCATCTCATGTTATGACTGGAACTAAAACTGACGAACTGTATATAGCGCTAAACGGTGAAGATGGTGTAACTGTAGTGTCACCAAATCCTGACTTTAACCTTGAAAAGTTCATCTTGTTACAATCTCCAGCAGCACCCTCAACTCATCCACACGGTCATTGGATGAGTTCAGATGACAAATACATGGTAACTCCAGATGCACTTACTGGAACTACAACAGTATATGATATGATGCAAGGTAAAATAATAGGAAAAGTGAAGACAGGTGTCTCTCCTGTTGCAGTTGGAATGATGCCAGATGGGAGCAAATCATACGTTGCTGACTTTTTTGATAGTACTATAAGTGTCATAAATACAACCAACGCGACGCTAATAAAGAAAATTAACCTACTTGCCAATTATGATCCAATAACAGGTAATACAACTGGACCGGTTGGTTTTCTTCCAATACAGACACCCGTCAGTCCGGATGGTCAATACATGGTAACTGCAAACACTGGAGGCACGATAACTATACTGGATACAGATACTGATGAAATAGTCAAAGAATTACCATGTGACCCAGGATGCCATGGAGTTAATTTCGGTGCAAAGAAAGGTGGAGGATATTACGCATATGTTTCAAGTACTTTCTCAAATGAGGTTATAGTAGTAGATGGGGATCCAAATAACGATGGAGATTCCAGAGATGCCCAGATTGTGGGAAAAGTCTCACTGGTTTCTTCCCCTGACACAATGACCGATGACGAGGTAACAGAACTAGAAGGAACAGGAGGTCAAGGAGTACTTGCAATTCCAAATGTATATGATGGTTGGGTACAGAATCTACCAAGTCATTGGAAAGGTCTGTTAACTGAGAAGCAACAGAATCCTCTAAAATGAGATCCAGATTAGAGCAGACAAAATTTATCTTCTTTTTTTATTGTATCAGTATTTGTCCAGTTCATTATCTACTTATAATATATTATAGTTTAGGCATATTCATTATAACTAAGGAATCATTATTACATTCTCTTACAAGACCGCATTCATCATCGTCGCCTGTTGAATCTTAATTGGTCTGATATGGATAAATGAAGGCCACCGAAATTAATTTCGATACACAATCTATATCGTCTTTCTTTCTCTAATGCTTTTGGATTTGTCTCGAATTAAAGAAATGATGTTAATAGTCTACAGGTAATTAGATATATTGTAAGATAAGGTACAAAAAGGCAATTTGAGTCCAATTGTTAGAGTGTAACCCTTGTTTGTGATTTGTCTTATATAGATAAGTATTTATGATTATCACAATAAACAGAATTTTAAAATAGTTACTAAAGGAGTTCATTTAATTGTAAAATATAGACTCTAATTGCAATTGGTTGCAATCGGTACCTCGTATTTATATCCTAATGCTTGGATTATTTTTATCTATGAATAAACTCTCAATAAATTCAAAATTCACTTTAACCTTTATGGTGGCAGTGTTTTTTACAGCAAATCTAATAATAGGAAATAACAACTTATTTCTATCTGTAATGGCTCAAACAACAGAAGAAGCTGTTGATAGCTTCTCTGCTACTGGATATACAGGACAACTACTCACACTACCTCCTACTATAACCCAAGTTGAAGCGACACAAAATGAATCAGCCATTGGGCCGTCCATCGGATCAGTAATTGGTGGAAACTGGAGTTTTATTGTTACTGATGGTCAACTGCAGGACTTTAGATGGAATGCAACCTCATATACACTCGGCGGAGATGTAGAGGGCACTTTTGCAATCAATGGAATAAATGACGCTGGTCCTTTAGATACTTCTTCAGGTGATTCAATCACATTGGACGGAAATAGTACCACATTTACAGGTACAACAGACATCGAAATTAACGGAGAGACTATATTTTCTGATGTTCCAGTAGTGTTATACATTCTAAATGGAAATATCGCTAGCTTGACTCTAAGTCATGAAGAAACAGAAGGTATATTTACAGTTCCATTGTACGGTATAGTAACATCTCTAACACGATAATAAAGTAAATCACTTACTTTATTTTCTATTTATTTTAGCAATATTGAAATTCAAATTCCTTGTCTTTACATGAAAATCGCTATCGAATTGACTAATACTTTTAGTTGCGAAGATGTCTGGAGTGCTAAAGTCATGCCGCTTTACTCCGCAATATTTTGATTTACAGATACTATTTTGTATTTAGACAAAGTAGAATTAAATTACAAAGATTGTTGAATTTAAAGATGTTATCTATCTCCTATTAGCCCACTGGTTACAAGCATACAATTCAATTATAATATATTATTTTGTTTTTGGGATTCTATCACATCCAGACTAGAGACAAGATTAGATAAACACATATGTTTGCAACTGAATCTCACTCAGTTAAATACTTGAATGAATAGGATAAATAGCATGACAATAGACCCAGAGTTTCCAAAAAATCATCAAATAATTGGGAAACATAAGAATGCAGATGGAAGATTCCATTTCGTTTGGGGTCCGGTAAGAACGGATGCCGAGTCATCTGAAAATGCAGATGTACAAGAGGCTTATAAACAAAGAAAAGAAGAATATGTAGGTTTAGGAGTACATGGAACATTCGTTGCCCTAGATTGGGACTCTTGTATTGCCGATGGCTCTTGTATCGAGGTATGTCCCGTACAAGTGTATCAATGGTATAGATCAGAACAAGACGTTCCTGCAATAGAGATGACTAATGCTACAAGCGAAGGTACGGGAGATGATAGAAATAAAGAAGGTAGAAAGGATTATACAGATAAATCCGACCCGATAAGAGAACGCGACTGCATTTGGTGTATGGCATGTGTGACAGTGTGTCCAACTAATTCTATCAAAGTAGATGAAGCGAATTTAATAGTTCATGAAGAAATGTCAAAGAAGTTTAGTTGAAATATTATGGGCATTGATCTTAACATTCAACTTTTTTTTATGAATATTTCAATAGACGATTTGGATAACCAAACATTGATTGATGGTCATTGTAGTAAACAGATTGTATGTTAGGAGAGTAAAAACTATCTAAGAGTATTTTTTAGTAATTGATGTTTAGCAATGATAGTTTATAGTATATTTCTTTATCTAAACACCGCATTTGAAAAAGGAATAACAATTATTGACGATTCTTTATTTATATAGATAATGGCATGGATAAATGTATGCAAAGTAGACGTCTTAGATAATGATAAACTTGTGGCATTTGATTACAAAGATAAAAAGATTCTTGTAACTAAAATACAAGACAAAATTTATGCAACTGATAGAATATGTACACATGAGTACACTGACCTATCGACAGGTTTCTTAAATGAAGACGAAAAACCATAACATGTCCACTGCATTTTTCTAGATTTGAATTAGAAACCGGTATATCGCAAAATCCTTCAGCAAATCTTCCCCTAAAAACATATGATAACAAGCTGGAAGACAATTGTGTTTACGTTTTTATCGATTAAAGGATTTCAAAATTGTAGATGGATTAAATATCAAAGTACTTTAAATAATCCGATGATAATAAAAGAAGAAATTAGAATGATTCGGAAATTCTAAAATTAATTAATACCTGATAAACAAGTGATGATTATAATTTTCTGAACTTAATATTATAATTATATACTTTGTTTCCTATTTTACGGCATGAATGATAAAAATCAAAGTAATAAAGAACGTAATAATGATTTGATTCCGTCAAATGTAATTGCTAATATAGCTAATTTTAATATGCAATTCTACAATAAAGTCTATAATGAAGACAATCCTGTTATCATAAATATTGCCAAGATGTTAACAGTTATGGGACAGCAAGAAAACACTATTAGGATTTTATACAATATTATGGGACAAAATTATAGTGACAAACAGTTACATGATATGCACAATACAATATTTGGAGGTCTAGAGAGTAACATAAGTGAGAAAGATGTTAAAGGTATAGACTTTAAAGGTATTATAGACAAACTAACTACATGTATACATCAACAAAATCAACAGATAAAAGAGCTATCTGATAAAATCAGAAACAAAGTGCAGGCACATTAATAACGAAAACAACTAGGTGACATAATCTTAAATAAATGAAGAATATGAAATAACTGCAAGTGTAAAATATCATTTTGCAAAACATAAAGTTTTACATTTAAAGTAGATGATGATCTTAAATTAATAAATGATTCTTCAAATAAAATAAATTATATAACAATATTAATAATTGTCTTTTACAAATATGAACTAGAGAAAATTAGCTAAAGTGTGTTGATGACTCTATACTCTGATACGACTGTAAGCGGTTATAAGTATTGTTAAACGTATTTCGATATGCCAATAGATCCAGATTTTCCAAAAAATCATAAAGTAATTGGAAAACATAACCATTCTGATAATGAACACTTTCACTATGTTTGGGGTCCAGGAAGAACAGATGCAGAAACCTCCACCAGCGATGAAGTTCAGGATGCATATAAAGCAAGAGGGGAAGAATACGTAGGATTAGGAGTTCACGGAACTATGGTCGCAGTAGATTGGGATTCTTGTTATGCTGATGGAGCTTGTATAGAAGCCTGTCCTGTACAAGTATTTCAATGGTATAGAACAGAACAAGATGTTCCTGCAATAGAAATGATAAATGCGACAAGTGAAGGAACCGGTAGCACAGAAAAGGAAGAAAGAAAAGATTATACCGACAAGTCAGATCCAATCAGAGAACATGATTGTATTTGGTGTATGGCCTGTGTATCTGTATGTCCTCCTCAGGCAATCAAGGTAGATCAATCTAATCTGGAATATCACGAAAAAACCGAAGGTACGTATAATGAATCACTCTCAAAAGGTAGCGCACCACCACCCCATGCACACTAAAAAAAGTAACGATGATACTGTAAAAACAAAGAATCTTGATCTATCTGATCTTACTATTTTATATTATCAAGTACATTTGTTAATCGATTAATATAGTGGAGACTAGTAAACGATATGACAATAGATAGTGGAATTTCCTCTTTGTTTGTTAAAATGGGTTTTTTGTGCCCAGTTTGCCCCTTTAGATAATGAGATTATTTTCTGTCATCGCCGCCAAAAAGGTAATTTCACGGATATAGAATCAATTGATTGCCAATCCCGGTTAATACCAGTTATTCTATTATAGACTCAATAGTTTAGTCCATATCTTTTTGAAGATATTTAATTTATTCCATTGCTAAAACCTGCTATGACGTATTGAAGAGCATGAATCATATTCCTTAGAAGTATCTTCCATTGGTGACTTTTACTCAGAATGGACAAACTTTATCAAGCTTTTATAGTTTTTTAGCTAATAGGGGATAATGAATGAATCTAAAAGAATAGTTTATGCAGTATTTTCTCTCGTCTCGCTACTTTCATTGACAGTTGGAAGTATCTATTTGAGTCAAAACGTATTGGCTCAAAATACTACTACCAACTCAACTAATACTACCAATGCCACTAATACTATTGCACCCTCAAATAATTCAACCAATGCAATAGATACTTTTCGTGCTCAAGGTCAGATATCAAGCATAGCTTCAGATACTTTGGCAGGAAGGACCGATAATTCTTCAGAAAATGTAATGTGGATTTTGGGTGGTGATTGGGAATTTAATGTTGCAGATGGCAATCTAACAAACTTTGTTGTTGATATAGCAATGACCCAAGTTGATGGAACAGCTGCACATAAGCACACCATCGAGAAATTAAATAATGCTAGCGGAATGCCCGTTAGTCCTCAACAACCACAACAAGTGGACCTGATGACTGACGAACCTGCTTCAAAGATTGCATTGGTAAACGGTAATACTACCATGTTTAGAGGTACAGCCGACTTGACAACAAACGAAAATGTTGAATGGCAAGGTGTTCCAATACATGTTACCCTCTTTAACGGAAACATACTAAATCTTGGTATGGATGCCTCAAAGACTGAAGACCACTTTAAGGGGCTTCCTGTATTCGGAACTGTTCAATCGATAGTTGATGAAAACGGTAGAGAGTTGCTAAATAAATAGATGACATCTATTACTATTTTTTTAATTTAACTACAGATATTAATTTATAATCTTCAATTAAAAAACGGCAAAATTGAAACAAGTATTTAATCAACGTTTTCAAACCCTCAACTATATTATAGAAATTAGACAGTTTTAGTATATTTTCAACAACGCCATTTTCATCATATAATATAATAGCAGGTTCTTTCGGACCCGGATTCAGAGACACCGGAAACATATACCTTAGATTCCTATCATCATTATAATAATGAAAATTACATTGACGTTGAAATACATATACTATATATTACTTAATCATAAATACATTGATGGTCTAAACGAGGTTGTTTGAAAAAGAGGTGACTTATAATTACCACCGATCATAATAAGGTAATTCAAAATATAAAGATCGAGGATGTAGTTAATCATGCAACTAATTCAAATCCAGGTTTACATTATGCGATTATTTATGATGATTTGATAACTCTACGTGAGTTTTATTCATATTATACACAATTACAAATAGAAGAAAAAAAAGAGATTGTGATTATCAATCCTTTCTACGAAACCACAGATTTAGTAAGAGAGACTTTAGCAACTGGATACAAGGCAATAGATGTAGAAAAATACGAAAAAAAAGAAAAAAGACTAGTTATTGGCGATTCTTTAAAGAAATATCTAGGTCAAAAAGAAAAAGCAGGAGGAATTGCAGATGTAAATTTAGAGGTAGAACAATTAAACGAAAGTAAAGAGAATGAATCAAACAAAAAGACAACAAACATGGTGAATGGTAAATCCAACTGGTGGGCCGATAACGAACAAATGGTTAAACATGCGGAAAAAATGGGGAATATGGGATTATCTATTTTAGCTGATGCCGGTGCGTTCTACTTTATGGGAAAGACAATAGAGCTTTTAGATTATGAATGTTCTTTACCTAAACAATTTGATCTAAACATGAAAGCGTTTTGTATATACAACCAAAAAGACTTTGACAGACTAACAGAAGAACAAAAACAAGAACTAGTGAAACATCATGGCATGGTCATAAAAATAGAAGCTCATTAATCAAACTTATAGGATTAAATACATACCAACAACATTATTGTTAGATTAGTTGAATCTATTTCGCTTCTCTTTTGAATTACTGACCTATCTATTGAATGGTTAATTATTAGTTGTTATCTTTACTAACATTATGGACTACCAAGTCTTGTTCTATGAATTTTTTTAGTGTTGAAAGTTTTATGGGTTTTTGTAATACTTTATCTATTTTTGCTTTTTGATAATTTTTATAATTTTTTATATCATCTATGTCAAATGCAGTAGTCAAGAATATTTTAACTTTAAAATTTAATTCTCGTATCCTATTTGCAAGTTCTATTCCAGACATGCCCGGCATTCTTAAATCTGTCAAAATCAAAGAATACTTGTCTATGCATTGCTTGTAGTGTTCTAAAGCATACAAAGGATTGGTGAAAGAAGTCACATTATAGCCCATTTCTTTAATAAATTCTTCATAAAGACTAGCAAGTTCCTGCTCATCATCTACCACAAGAAAGGATAAGGATGATGATTGCATTAGTAAAATGTTTATATGATTGAAATATTTAACTATTGCTTTCAATTTCCAATAACAAACATTATTTACATAGTCATGTAGACATTACTAGTTTATGTTGTTTAAATATAATATAACAATATTTAGAAGACCGTTTGTATGATTAAATTAAAATGTTATAGCAATCCAAACTCAGGAACATGTTTTTGGAATTTAAAAAATGCTAAATTATTTTAACTCTTATCTTATCAGAATTAGAGTATCTATAATGAGCATTATAGTTAATCAACTACTCAACAATAGGTTTGTGTCTGATAGTCTAAAGATAAGACAATGTCTTATCTTACTGTCGGTGGGAATGTTTGTTCTATTTTTTCATTTCCAATAAAAAACCGTTATGTATTGTTTGTAAATTATTAATAGTGTATTTTGATTATTTTCTCGCCGCATTTAGACTCAATATATCTATTACTAAACCCCTCTCATTTATACAAATATTTATTTAATTAACAGATCCCATATACCTCATGGATTCGAAGCCCACCGAACCCGTGGTTACCATACTTTACATTCTTGATTTAATAAATTCGTCTTCCGTAAGTACTTGCCTTAGACAAGTTCCAATATATCTTTACTCTACTGTTGGTAATAGAGCAGACATTGCAGCAGACGAGCTTAACAAACAAGGATTCAACGCCTTTACTATTAAAGGTGGGTTTATTGCATGGAAACATGAAGTACAAGGAAGGCAAAACGTTGTTAAACTTGGAAAATTTAAAGAAGTAATAGATAAAATTCAAAAATCAAAAAAGAAGTGGAAGAAAAACTATGCACCTATACTGATTAGATTGGGTCTATTTTATCACAATGTCAAAACTCGTTTAGTAAATAATCTCGAACAAATTTTTCTACCACTGTAATCCAGTTAACTTCGGTGATATACATGAAAAGATCGTATATGGTTATCTGCTAATCTATCTTTATCTCTTTTCCCTTTGGTTTTGTTTCTTTTATTTTCTTAAACGTTATTTCGAGAATCCCGTTGTTGAATTGAGATTTGACATTTTCAATATCGATGTTTTTGGGCAAATCTATATTCTTGTGGTATTTCCTTTTAGCATCAGTTGACTTTACTTCAACCGAATCTTCAGTTACGTTTATTTTTATATCCTCTTTTTTTACTCCTGGCATTTCTAAAACGATTGTAACTTGGTCAGTGGTAGTGTTGATATCTACCAGTGGTTCTCTCTCATCAGACAAACGCGGTCTGCTTCTACCACCCATCTCAAATCCTCTTTCTGAAGGTCTCACGTTTCCAAATTCTTGTATTTTTGGTTTACCGTCAGGCCCTATGGTCATAGAATAACCATAAACTATTGGACCAATCTGTCGGATTTTAGATCCATCGGGTGTCTGATACTCTTTTACCAATTCTTTTGAAGTTGTATCATGATTAGAATCATTAAGCTCATCAAACATTTTTTGCATCTGTGAGCGTATTTCATCAAAATCCCTGAATGGATTCATCTCAAAAAAATCACTATCACCATATCCACCATATCCTAATCTATTACTATTGTTGAAAAATCGTCTAAACCAGTCATTTGGTTCGATATCCCCGCTGTTCATAGGAATTAATTGGGTTTTAAAGTTTAAATAGCTAACAGATATGGATTTCTTAGTTGGTTACATTAATTTCTATCAGTGAAGTTATAATTTTATAGTTATCATAATTTAAGATAGAAATTAAAAAACAATATTCAAAGTATTATTCCCATAGTAATGATGATTTAAAACATCTCATCTATTAGCAATTTAGTTGCTACTCTTACACCTTAAGGTCATTATTGGATAATGGATTTTCGATTTCCGTATGACCAAACGTACAGTACATCAGTAAAGATTGTAATAACCTTAAATCTTATTTATTTTTGGCAGACTAATACTGCTTATTAATTTGTTTTTATAAATAGATAAAGAAAAAAAGATTCGTATCTATTAATTTCAGTTCCTCTTTATCGACCAGTTTCGTCAAAATACCAAAGGAACAAGGATACTGGTTAGTATGGTTACTAAAGCAATTGAAATAAGATCCAGAGGAATCCCAGCTCTTGCCATCTTTCCCATAGTGATATGACCGGTTGAATAAACAATTGCGTTTGGAGGAGTTCCCACTGGCATAATAAAACCATAGCTAGTGGCTATAGCTACAGGTGCCATAAATAGGATTGGATCTATGTTCATCGAAATTGCAAGTGAAGCCGAGATAGGAAGTAACAATGCAGCTGTAGCAGTGTTACTTATCATCTCTGTAGGTATAATTGCAAGTGTCACGAAAATTAGGATCATGACAAGATAATTGGTACCACTCATAAAACTAATTTGATGAGCAATCCAATCTCCCAAACCGGTTGATGTATATCCATCTGCGAGGGCCAGGCCCCCTCCAATAAGGATAAGGACACCCCAGGGGATAGTAACTGCGGTCTTCCAATCCAGCAATTTAGACGATGTGTTTACATTATTATTATTTAGTTTGTTAGTTTCGTTCTCTTGAACGTCAATTTTTTTTTGAGGCATTCTGGCCCACTCATCAGTTCTATCATCTGATGTATGATTATTAACATTGGCTTCTTCTTTTGAAGGTAGTATAAATAATACTATGGCGGCTGCTATAGCAATCATGGAATCATCTACCATCGGTAGAATATCTTTCCATATGATTCCTCTTGTAATCCAGGCTATTGCTGTGATTATAAACACTATAGCGACCAATTTCTCATCTCTACTCATGTTGCCAAGATTGGATAATCTCTTATGCAAAGCATGTTTTTCTCCAAAAATATCTTGCCCCATATCGGTTATTTTGGAACCGAATCGGATCATATATTGCCAAGTTATGAATAATGAAATAGCGCCAATGGGTAATCCAATTAATAACCATTGACTAAACGTAACATCTACCCCAGCAATACTGGATGCTAGAGATGCAAAAATTGCATTTGGAGGGGTTCCTATTAATGTGGTAACACCACCAATACTTGCGGCATAAGCAATGGATAGTAATAAGCATACTACAAATCTTTGATGCTTTTCAACATCTCTTAACATCGAAATTATTGCCAACGCTATCGGGAGCATCAGAATAGCTGTAGCGGTATTGCTCATCCAAGCTCCCAGTAGCCACGTTACAACCATAAATCCTGCCACAAGCATTCTAGGAGTTGTTCCAAATATCTTGATAATTTTATAGGCTAAGCGTTTATGTAGATTTACCTTTTCGACTGCTTTAGCTAGCAAAAACCCGCCCAAAAATAAGAAGATAATCTTATTGGTATAATTAGACGACGTCTGATCAAATTCCATAACACTAAGAGCAGGAAACAAAACAAGTGGCATCAAAGCTGTTACATATATAGGAACTGGTTCTGTTATCCACCAGACTGCCATCCAAACGGTAGTCGCTAATACAATTTTTTCATCTAAGGTTAATTCGTCTACTGGTAATAAGGGCGAGATAACTATTATCAAGAATAGAATCGGACCCAAAAATAATCCCACTTTGGCGATGGCATTTCGTGAGATCATATAGTATTGTAAAAAGATTAATAGTAATAAGGCTTTTAGGGCAATTGAGATAACTATCTTATTTGAATGTCTATTTTGCTATTGTTTGGCAAATAATCGATCAATATAAAGTAGTATAATTTACATATCCCCATAACAAGGTTCTAATAGAAAATTAAGACAAATATTTGAACAAGGACATATTATATTACTAATAAATAGTATCACTTGTTCTCAATACTTAAATCTAGATCAGTCACAAATTATCGTCAAATAAATAGACCAACCTGATAAGGGGATGGTTACAGTCAACAATGAAATTGGTCATCATTTTTTGGGTTTAATTTGTTAGATTAAGAGAATGAGAGACGGGATTTGGGATGATCTTCTTTTTAACCATAACTATAAACATACACCTCACCTAAGATCGTACAATAATTGTAATTTAATATACCGAATCAGTAAATACTTTCTTAAATAGTTTGTTAATCATTAGTTTCTGCATTGATATCCCATATAAATGCAAAATTTTATTTTAATCGCAATATCAAGACTTTAGCATTGTTTGGACTAATACTTTTGTCAGTAGTACCGGCCATGTTTAGTGGTTTTTCCTCTACCGTTACAGCCAGTAATATTGTTCAGACGGTATTGGCACAAGGAGAAGATCCATTTCCTTTAACAAATAATGAAACATTAACTCCAGCACAACAGCAAGCCCGTGAGCAACTTTTGAATAATGAGGGTTTCTCGGTAAATGTGTTAGCTAGAAATCTTAGCGCGCCCCTAAATCTTCTATATGGTCCTGACGATACACTCTGGATCACAGAACGGATAGGAAAGAATATTGTACAAGAATAGATCCAAGTAATGGTACAAAGCTGAGTACTATGTCCATCCCTAACGCCAACCAATCTAAAGGCCAGGATGGTGTTCTGGGAATGGCATTTGACCCCGACTTCAACAATACACATCATATTTACGTTGCCTACACTTATGAGGGGAAGTCGGGTAGTGGAGCTGAAGGAGGAGTACCTGAGCTAAATACCAAAATAACTCGGTTTACATACGATCCATCTATTAACAATATTAGCGAACCACAAGACCTAATTAGTGGTCTTTCAGGAAGTGGTGATCATAACTCTGGTCGTATGACATTTGGACCCGATGGCAAGCTCTACTACACAATTGGTGATCAGGGCAAAAACCAACTGGCTTTAGCATGTTTGAATAATATGGCACAGCATCTTCCAACCGCTGAGGACGTGGCAGCAAAGAATTGGAGTACTTATGAAGGCAAAGTGCTTCGAATGAATTCCGATGGCTCAATCCCTGAAGATAATCCCGTCATAAACGGAGTCCAAAGTCACGTCTACACCTACGGTCACCGTAATGCACAAGGTATAGCAGTTGGTTCTACTGGTGACATCTACGTTGCAGAACATGGTGATAATTCTGATGACGAAGTTAACCGTCTTGTAGCAGGTGGAAACTATGGATGGCCCTATGTATCTGGCTTTATTGACGACAAAGCATACCAGTATTATAACTGGTCTGCTGCAGAGAACTGTAGTGAGTTGACATTTAATGATGTCGCACCTGCACCTGCTGGTGTGATTGTAAAAAATGAAAGCGAATTCAACGCCACAAATTTTGTTCCTCCAATTAAAACTTTTTACACGGTAGATAAAGGTTTTAACTTTACAGAGGCAGCCAAGTCATGTGGAGAGATGACCTCAACATGCTATCCAACCGTTGCACCCTCGAGCTTGCGTCTTTATGAGTCAGATGCTCTTCCAGGTTGGGAGAATAACTTACTAATGACAACATTAAAGGCAGGTAAGATATTTAAAATAACATTAGACGAAAACGGTACGTCAGTCTCGGGTGAACCGGAAGAACTTTTCCGCTCAGAGAATCGTTACCGAGATATTGTTTTTAGTCCAGATGGAAGTACAATCTATGTAATTACTGACCCGAGAGGACCAGTGCAAGCCATGAAAGATGGTCCAATCACTCCGACCCTGACCCTGTGGAGCCCCGGTGCGCTTATAGCATTCAAGTATGTTGGAGAAGAAGGAGGAGGAGGCAGTGGCGGAGGTAGTAACTCGACTTTACGATAGCGACATCTGATTACCTTAGGCCTATCTACCTTTTTTTCTTTTGAACGTATTTCATTTTTTGGCAAACATATATCATTTAACGTTATTTTATTGCAGTCAGAAAATTTGACGCAATAACAGAATTAGATGTGTCAATTAGCTTCATTAACAAAGGCGATTAGCCATATTTTCAGATTTTTACGACGCCAATTTCAACAAAATTAATATTGTATTTTTATTTTACTCGGGTCCTAAACATAGATACATTGTTATGATATTGTATATCACTATTTGTCACATTCTTGTATATCAGTTCTAAAATTAGCAGAAAATATTTTTAAATTTCTTATTTCTTGTGTTATAAAAATTAATTTTGCGATTTGTCTAAACTTAGTTGTCGATCCTAATAAGAGGTTCATTACACTTGTAGGTAGCCATTATTCAACTACTTTTAGTAAAAAAAAATTAATTCATTTTCTATATATGATATCTATAGAATCTTAATTCACTGCATCACTGAGAGAATCTTTTTTTGAGTTATTTACGAATGTGTAAATCGGTGGTGATCTTTCCGTTATCCATCTACACAACAGTAACCACAGGTACAGGAAGTCTCAGGAAATAATTCACATTTTGTATTTTCTTTTATCAAGTCTATATTATTCGTTACTTAAAGAGATAAGAATTTGGAAAATGAACTAATCTTTTCATGTAGCATAGTATTAAATAGTTAAAGTGCAACACGAGTTTTGTAGTATCAAGTAGCCTTCTGTTCTATCCATTATCTTTTTAGTTTCATGGTAAATGAAGGATGGGTAATGTGCAGGATTCACATCATTCCATATTGATTTTGAGAGATTTAACATCTGATTTGAATTCAGATAAAATAGACCACATATTGTGAATAGCAATTTATAATTTGTTGTCATATGGTATATTATGTACTCTAAAATCCTAGTTTTGATAGATGGATCTGATAACTCCTTTAGAGCATTAAAACACAGTTTATTTAAGTTCCAAATTAGGATCAAAGTTAACTGTTCTAAATGTACTAGAAATTCCTCCAGTTGTCTATGTTCAATCTCAAAAGGTTGTTGACTCTGTAATTAATTCTTTAGAAAAAGAATAAAAAAGTTTTTGAAAGATTCGATGCAAAATCTCGAAAATTTAATGTAAATTACCAACCAGTATTGCTAAAGGGACATTATGTAGCGTCTATCATAAATGAATATGTTGATAAGCACGATGTGAATGTTATAATTATGGGAAGTAGGGGAACTGGAAAAATCAAAACAGCCATTATGGGAAGTATAGTCCATAATGTATTTCATCATACTAAAAAGCCGATATTAATTATTAAATAAGCATAGGAATTAATTGCGATCTAAATATGGAGAAACATCCAATCTACCTCTTTATATAAAAAAAATCAGTCAAATAGGAGCTCTTGTTCCAGCCCGACTCGAGTTTTAATTATCATTTGTTATTATGATCTAAGATTTAAATTTAAATCATACTCATAATATTTAATTATATGTGCAAAATTATGCGGAAAGTTATTATCTATTGTCCCTTCTTTGTTTTTGTTTCAATTTCTTGTATGATTGTTGTAGAATACGCAAATGCACAATCGCCAATAAGCAACAGTATTGATATTAGCGGTATTTACATTTCAGATAAACAGGCTCTTTATCATATTATTCAAACAAACAATACTGTTTGGATTTTAGGTACTACAACCCCAGATAATGCATCAGGCATAATAAAAAATATTTTTAGTGGAGTGTTAGATGATAACTTTAGCAGAATAACTGGAAAATGGATCGATTCTCCATTGTCAAACAATATGCAGAGCGGAAATGTCAATTTCGAACTTTTGATCGACAGTTCGAAAAAAAATATAACCATGAATCAGATTTCCCAGGTAACAGAATCAGATAGGGTTTATCCTGTCAATATGTTGACCAAATATGATCCCGCTGTTCATGGTCCTCTAACAATCTATATATCAATGGAAAATGTATTGATTGACATACCTCGATCCCCTGTGTCGGATCTTTTATATATAGGCATAAGCGGACAAAAGAACAATGATACACCTTTAGCTGCAACTAAATATTTGGGACCTAGAGGGTACGGCTCGAACATAACTACAGATCTAAGAATTGGGCCTTTTTCAATTAATAATGAAAATGATACTCTTAAAGTATACATATTGGGACTAGACAAGGAAGATGGCTCCCCATCGTTTACTTTAGTCAGTCTTAGAAATACACTAATTGAATTAATGGAACCGTCCTATAATGTTACTAGTTTAGTTCAAGGTACGCATATTATTAGTTCAATATCACCTGCATTGATTCCAAGAGGATGTAATGGCCTTGTATTTATAGACATGTTGGAATTATCGTCTGAATCTTTGAGAAATTTAACTGCCTTTAATGGAGAAAACAATCAAGAAAATACTTATTCAGGAACGACAAGTCCCCCAGGTTGTGGTCCACCTTCTCAATATGTCGTTAAACTATCCATAAAGAATCATGGATGATGATAGAGATGATATTAGAAATACAATCTCACCCTGTAGGATTAATTCTAATAATATCTATAATCAAGGCCCACATGATGGATTTGCCTATAAATAAGAAAATAGGTTGTGGTAATACTATTTGTTACGACAAACGCAGTTAACATGACTCGAAAATAAGATCAAAATGTATTTTAGAAAAAAGTAAAAATCTGATTTTTTACTTAGAATCGGATAATTCTATCTGGGAGAATGTAGACCTTTCATAAATTCAGGATTGGCACTGATACCATATATAAATGGCGATTTACCAAAATGATAATCAACGCTTTCAGGATCTATCGTTATTACAAAAACATTCCAGTTATTTGATCTTTCAATTGTAGTAGGAATATCTACTGCAGGACCCTCTAGCAAGCTCATAGTAGAAATGCCATTAATTGTTGTAGAATTGTTATCAGCATTTTGCATTCTGTCAGTTACAACAAAATGTGTTAGAGCATGAGTATGTCTATCAGTACCGTCGGGTCTTATCATCTCAATTGCAGCCGTAAATGCGCCTGAAGACTGGTTAGATAGGATAAGATTGCTATCTGGATCGCCAGTTAATAATGATCTCCAATTCCCGGACATTAGCCAATCTACATTTCCTGTGTCATTTACACTCAATCCAATTATGGGTCCAAAAGCGCTTTTAAGACCAGTGAAATCAGATTGAGTAGCAATTACAGAATTTGAAATATATCCTATAGATGCAAGCGTAGTTAACAATAGAGCTATGAATAATATTGCTTTGAAATTTTGCATTTACGAATTTAGTATAATATCCTACTTAACCATAGTGATTTCTCTTTTGAAATAATTAAATATATTAAGACAAAATTGCTTACCCTATAATTTTTTCATAGAGAATTGAATTGTCAATCCAAATTAAAAAATAAAAGATAAAAGTATTATTCACTTAACAAAGTTGTTTGAGTTCTACTGAAAATCTGAAAAACGATCATATAACAATAAGAAGAGTAAGAAAAATTGCGCAAAAATGTTCAGAGAATTTGTATGCAAATAAAAAAGTTCCCTTGGAACATATTGAAATCATATCAGTAATCATAGAAGAGTTTGTAGATAATTTTCATCACGGTAAAGAAGAAACAGCATACTTTCCTGAAACAAGAGGAAAAGATAGTTTTGCAGAGGAAGTTCGTATGTTTTTGATCGAACACGAATTAGGAAGAAGGATAGCAAAAATGTTGAGAAGAGAAATAAATGTGTTAAAAGAAAACTACGGTAAAGATAACAGCAAAGTGTTACTAAATAATGATAAGAGTAATCTAAACGAACCCGTGGCGAGGTTCTTAAAATCATATGCGGTTTTCATAGATGATCATACTGGGAAAGAGGACAAATTCTTTGATTTAATAGAATCGGGTAATTTGCTGTCTGAAGATGAAGACAAAAGCCTATTAAAACACTATGAAGTATGCAAAAACCAGGTGGGTGGAGAAATAAGGATACATGGAATGCTCAGACTAATAAACTATTTAGAGGAACAGGACTGGATGAAAATCTGAGTTGACCATTTCACATTTTAATATTCATTATATATTATATTCATGTTACGTAGTTAAGATTTCTTATTATTGTTAAATAACATTCGTATGAGTATAGGTATGGCATGATTCAAAAAACTAATGATTTTCACATAAAGAATCTAGTAAAATATCTTGATAAAGCATTAATCCTTGAAAAGCTGCTGTAGAAAGGTTGCCAGTCCGAATCGGTGAAACTTCTAAAGATGAGGTGAGGCAAAGAATGAAACCACATTTGAAACACACTGTAAATCAAAAAAACAAATTAGAACAAATAATTTTTGAGTTTAAAGAAAGATACGAACATATTGACCTAAATATATCATTCACACCAATTCTATCTGAAGCAAACAATTCAATAAAAAATAGTTCTCAAACTTCAGGGAGCTTATTAGACACTAGCAATAAAAAATTAGTTGAGGAAGATAAAATTATGATTCCTGAAGAAGTAGAATTTGCAAAAATAAAACAAGATTACATTATAGAATATGATGAGTTAATTGCCTACCAAACCTTGATCCAGATAGCAGAAACAACTGAATTTGACAATAAAGATGTAGTGATGAAAATATTGAACGATAGTAAACAGGAAGAAGAGTTAATGATATATTGGTTCCAAGTACATGCTCCGCTTATTCTGGATAATTTATGGCCCAAGATGATAAATAACGCAATGAAACGAAGTCAAGTCTTTCTCATGAACCATAGAAATTCTAAAATGGGTCTTATCATTATGTATGCAGATCTTGTAGGTTCAACAAAAATGAGTATGACTTTGCCCATAAAAGATCTTGTTTTATTAATAAGGGCTTTTACACATGAATTATCAAGCGTAATTGAACGCTATCACGGTTATATATTAAAATACTCAGGAGATGCAGTAATTTCATTTTTTCCGTATGTAGATAAAAATACTAAATATATAAGCTGTACAAAGGCAATCGAGTGTGCTAAATCAATCATCGATGTTATTGAAAAAGAGATTAATTCAATTTTAAGTGAAAAATATAATTATCCGCAATTGAAGGTCAAGATAGGTATTGACGAAGGAGAAAATGCAATCATTCAATACGGTTATGAAAAAAATTCTCCAATCGATATCTTAGGATACTGTATGAATATCGTATCAAAAATAACTTCCCTGACCGCTCCAAATAGTATATCTTTAGGAGAAAATGCCTTCAAGTTATTGGATGAAAAAACGGGAAAGGATTTTATCATGTTATCAGTGCCTGAGAACAATTGGAAATACATTAATCCTGATACTAATACTCCTTATACAAAGTACCGATCTATTTTTGCAGATCCGGTCTGACAATGGGACAAATGGTCTAACCACCAAAAAATTTCAATACAGATTTTCGTATTTCTTTTCTTCATATCTCGGCATAATATTTTGATCGTTTATTGACTCCATTTTTGAAGTTCATATTTGAAAATGCCATTTAGTAAAAGGATTTAACGCAGTAACATTTTCTATAAATGTTATAATCATTCATAAATAGGGCTTGTAGATCTTTTTAAATAAACTCTATATTGTTTATCAATGAACCGTAGGTAATTTCAAAGCGTACCAAGAATTCTGATTGAAATAATTTTGGTATTATAATAGTATTCTGTTGTCTCTTTTTGATGCTAGTGCTACTTTTTCATAGGAACCACTTTAATTCGGATTTTTTTCTTTGTATATTAAATTCCGTTATTTTAATAAAATAGTTAGTTAGATTATCCAGATGAATATATATGCTCAATTTCTAATTTTATTTGAAAATAATAAACTATAATTGATATGACAGTATAATTGCTACATGAATGACCAAAGACTAAAGGTTGCCATTATCATTGGCAGTACCAGACCAAGACGCAATGGGGAAGCAGTAAGTCGATGGGTATACGACTTAGCCAAGCGGAGAGACGACGCCGACTATGAGTTGGTAGATATCAAAGACTATAATCTACCTTTGCTTGATGAACCGATTCCGCCTTCTATGGGACAATACACAAAGGAGCACACAAAAATTTGGGCTACAAAAATCGACTCTTTCGATGCATACGTATTTGTGACTCCAGAATATAACCATGGGATTTCCGGAGCACTAAAAAATGCTATTGATTTTCTCTTTAAAGAATGGAACAACAAAGTTGCGGGATTTGTTAGTTATGGTAGCGCTGGGGGTGTCCGTGCAGTTGAACATCTGCGGTTAGTTATGGCAGAGGTTAAAATTGCAACAGTTCGTGCTCAGGTACAGTTATCTCTTTTTACAGATTTTGAAAACTTTTCAACTTTCAAACCTCATATAATTCATGAGAAATCGGCAAACAATATGTTAGACGAGGTAATCGCTTGGGCATCAGCTATGAAAACACTTAGAAGAAATTGAATAATGATGGATAAAGCAATAAAGTAAATTCAAAATAACATATAACTTGGATAAAAATATCTTAACAGCGATTTCGCATTAAGTTGAAGAATCATAAAATCACCCACTATTCATACCTAAAATGAGTATTTGTTATCCACTAATTGATAGGATAAATTTAAAAAGAGATTATTGATTGTTTTACTGTTTTACTAATATAGATATCGTAAAGAAATAACTTTCTTGGGATTTAGATTATTCTCTTTTCGAGTTTCAAATACTTTAAATGAAAATTATCTTTCAGTCCACTGAATTTCCTGTGGTATTTTTTGAGTGGGTATTTTAGACCACCTCTACCTAAAACCTCCCTCCATGATGATCTCGTTTAGTGGTTTCCTGTTGTTAGGGTGCTCTAGCTGCTGTAACTTTGGAGGCAGTTTTTCAATAGATCCCTTCTTACCTATGGCAATCATCGCCATAACATCAAAATTATCGGGAATGCTTAAACTCTCTCTGGCTTTCTGGTAATTAAATCCTTGCATACCATGTGCCACAATCCCTCTAGTTGAAGCCTCTAAAGCCAAATTTTCCCATGCAGCACCGGTATCGAATTGATGAGTTATTGAGGGTTTTTCATTATATTCAAAGTTCTTTCTGGATATTATTACTACCAAAACCCCAGCATCTTTAGCCCAGATCCTATTACCTTCATTTAATAAATCCAGAAATTTGGTCCATTCCCTTGCCGTTCTTTTTGAATAAATAAATCTCCAAGGTTGATTATTAAAAGAAGAAGGAGCCCATCTTGCTGCCTCAAAAAGACTCATCAAATCATCATCAGTTATTTCTTCGCCTGTCATCGACCGGGGAGACCACCGGTTAACAAATATTGCATTGACATCATGATCGGCTCTTCTAGAATTTTTAGGTTTTGTATTTGACATGAATATATATTAAAAAAATATTATAAAAAACTAATAATTAACCAATTCGATTCATCTTCTTCTGTTTAGTATCGAAGGTTATTTCTTCCTGATATCTATTAGACGAAATTCCTTTAGAAACTTTGCATATTTCTCATCGAGTTCATTGTTATCCATTTTGCCTGATTTCAAGTCTTCAAGCGAATTTATCAATTTATAGAAACGTTCTGTATCCAGAACGAGACCATAATAGTCTTTCACCCTTTCTAATGTTGTTTCGTAATGTCTATTGTTTCCTGATGCAGTGCAATTGGACACCAATATTACATCATACCCAATGTTAAATGCTTCACGTAATGACGTTTCTACGCAAATTGAGGTATCGATTCCGCAGAACACTAATGTATTAATTCCCTCACTTTGAAGCCAAACCCTCAGTTCAGTATCCTGAAATGCACCATCTCTTCTCTTAATAACTATTAGGTCACTCGCCATGGGTTTGATTTCATCTATTGTTTGGGCGTCCCATGTGCCTCTTACCGTGATAGGGACTTTAAGCCGCTCTTCCCTTGCTAATGGCAAAAGTCTATGAAACCGGGTTAAAAGGTCAATACCACTAGCTTCTCTAACAGCTTCGGTATAAAAAATTGGTATCTTCCTGTCTCTGCAAAACATAATAAGATCCTTTACTTTTGGAATAATTCTTTGATATTCTTGGATGTTCATTCCCAAATGGTCATAGGACCCACCTTTGCTTACAAAGCCATTTTGCATATCAACTACGACAAGTCCAAAGTTGAAAGCTGTTGCTCCAACAGAATCCTGATACACTATTATAGTTAGATCAGGCCATTAAAAAGAATGCTGTTGACTATTCGACAAAAAGTATAAAGAGGTGGAATATTTTCATTCGAATTTATATATTTCTTGATTAGGACCATGAATTAGATTGAAAATAACTTCAATAGATTTGCCTATTTCTTATACTATAAAAATTAGATTCCATTATTTCAATAAACTTTCAATAGTTATCTTACTATTAACAATGCACAGTGTACTTCTTCGGCAACCTTTCTTGCAACACTTCCTAATTTTTTTAACATTCCTGAAATTCCTTTATGTCCAATACTACCCATAACAATGAGATCGATATTATTCTGATTAGTAAAGTCAATAATTATTTCAGCGGGATCACCTATTTTGATTTCTGTGGTGATAGAAACATTTTGTCTAGCATATGTATTTTTCACATCCTCCATAATCACAATCATTTCGTTTTTTATCTCATTATGGAGCTTATTAACTAGTGGAGATATGGTCACCTCATTGTTTTTTAATTCTATTTTTGAATAGTGAATTGGTAATGGTATTTCGTTAATTACATGTAGTATAAAGATTTGAGATTTATTCACCACGGATAATTCTACAGCTTTTTCCAAGGCCTTCATTGACAACTCTGAAGTATCAAAAGGTACTAATATACGATTAAAAGGCATCAAATTACCATCATTTTCGATCAATATAAGCAAATTCTAGTTGATAAGAAAGAAAAATAGCTACATTGACTGATGGTATGTATGAATTCACGGCGTTATTTCAAAAAAATTAACCTGTTTAAGTTTATGAATTAGGTATTTAGATGGGTTCATTTAGTTGTTGACATTACTATTGTATAAACTGACTTAGTAGAGAATTGCAAGTTTATACACAAAATCGTATCACTCCAAGTATGCGATGCCTTATTTTCAACAAATGACATTATTAATATACATCATAAATAAACAAAAAAGAACAGAAAAATGCCAAAAAATAGAGCCAACCCGTCTTCCCATACATCTGGATTAGAGAAAGAAGATTTGGTTCTTTTTATTGCAATTGCTGTATCAACGGTACTAGGTATATTGGCACCATCATTTGGAATAATTTTTGAACCTCATCTTTTGATTCTATTGGGATTGTTGTTATTTCTAAATTTAATTAAAATGAATCCTCAACATTTAGGGTTACAGTTTAAAAGGCCTGTTCCTATTATATTGCTGACTGCAATCAAACTTTTGGTAATTCCCCTTATTTTATATGCAGTTACAAATATAATTTATCCATCGCTTGCTATTGCTGTCTTACTTCTTTCAGGGATATCTACAGGTTTAGGAGCGCCATTTGTAATCAATGTTTTTGAGAGAAGTAATCAACTGCCACTAGTTGTAGGAATGATTATTTCATCATCTGTCGTCGTTCCGTTTGTTTTGCCCTCTCTGGTCTATCTGTTCGTCGATGAAGAAAAATTCAAAATTCCTTTTATAGATATGACAATATTATTAGCCGAAGCTCTATTTCTACCTTTATTTGCAGGTTGGTTAGTAAAGGGGAAGGCTCCAAAGATAGCAAAAAAAATTGAAGTCGGCTCTTTCATACCTTCAGTTATTCTAATATCGTTTATGAATCTAGGAATATATGCAAAATTCTCTGACTATTTCATCTCTGAGTCTTTATTTGTAGTAACAATGCTTATTGCAGCATTTGCGTTATTCTTTATTTATGGATTAACAGGCTATTTTGCTTCATATATAATAGGAAAAAAGGATAAATCATCTAGAATTGCTGCCTTTGTAATTATGAGTTATATAAATAATACACTTGTAGTTGTATTTGCATCTCAATTTTTCGGAACGGAAGTAGCTGCCTTGGCAGCATTTTACAATTTGGCTTATTATGGTTTAATGGTGCCATTGAAAAAATTATTTTTGATTGGAACTTTATAGGATTCTTTTCATCTTCTATATTAATTTAAAATAATAAGATTTGAAGCAAAATGAATTTTGTTGCAATTTATAATAAAAAATAATGTTGATACTACTTTGGGATCCAGCTACTGTATATCTCCTTATACTTATTAAATTAAAGGCATGAATTTCAATAAACTATTTTTTGTCACATAGTCTCATCCCTAATAATCTATTGGACTATATCTATCAAACATTGTCTTATTGGAAAAATATACATCATCTACTATATATGGTATCAAATATCGTTACTAATGCTATTACCTTATTATTGTCATAGGGCATGAAACTGATTCCGATACTTTTCTTGAAACACTTCCAAGTCCTTTAATTTTAGCTAAACCTTGCAGTCCATTGCTTCCCATAACTATTAAATCAACTCTATTGTTGTTAGAGTAATCTATGATATGATTAGCGGGATCGCCATAAAGAAATTTTGACTCTAGCTTAACTCCGTCTATGGATTTATAGGCCTCCTTTTTTTCATCCATATCTTTTTGCATTAAATTTTTTATTTCTTGATATATACTATTAGCATGATCATTTAAAGATGGATTCTCATTCTTATGGATTATTTTCATTTTACCTAAAAGATTTTTTGTAAAGGGTATTTCCTGTACTACATGTAGCAATATGATTTGAATGATTCGCTTTTTTGGATCACCTAAAAAGATCGCTTTTGCCATATATACCGAATACTCCAATGCATTTTCGGAAAATTGCGAACCATCGTATGGTACTAAAATAACTCTAAGATCCATTCTCAAATATAAGGTAAATATAATATCTTAATAAATTTGCTATAACTACACGTTCCCACTTGTATGAAAAGGTTTGACTAGTGAAATAATTTTGACTTAGCATTTGATTTAAGAAAATTTTCATCCCACATGGTTTATGCTATCTCAGAAAAAGCGGAGTACATTTACATTCTATTAGTATTTAGATCTTTAGTCAATTCAAAAACCAATAAGACATCATATCTTGAATAAGATGTAGTCGTGTCTTAATCGTCATAATTTTCGAAGTGTATACTTGATTACTCCCAAACTAATTTAATTCTTGATTCATAGTGATTTGGACATTATAGGATCGACTAATAAATAGGGCTATTAATCCCACTGTTATTATGTCTCTTGATTTTTATTAATACTTTAGTCCAAAAGATTGGAGAATTATGGCAGAACTTACTACCTCTCTAAAAGCATTATATTATCGTACGCAAGTTCTATATAATTTGCCAAATGCGATCTACATATATGAGAGAAATTGGCAGACAACTTTAAACGATTTAAATTTCATATGCCTAAGAAGATATTTGATTGATAGTATGTTGCAATTCTTTCCAAACCAACAACAGAAGAGTAATTGAAAGTAAAAAAACAAGAGTTACAATACCACATCCTAGATTAATAATAATTAGAACGGATGAAACAACTGTAATTGTTCCAGGTACTATTTGTAATATTCTTATTGATTTTGATGGCTTTATTTTACATTTCCATTTAGTTATGTACTTTAGTCATGATTATATTTAGTTATTAATGTCTCTTAAACAAGATCTAATTGTAAAGATATTGGAAATCTCTAAAGAAGGCATCGCAAAATCTAAAATTTTTGAATCTATAACTTATGTCTCTGAAAGTCAAATTAACAGAACATTAGCCTATATTGTGGATAATCGTATGTTACAATTTATAAAAACCAATTTACAATACATAACTACTCATAAAGGACTTTCATATCTTAAAGATAGATATAACCAAAAACCATAATCCTTTAACACCCAAAAATTACATTTTTCGAAATATCTTAGGTAGCAGAATATTCCATCCATACACTCTATACAAAATTCTTCAAATGACCAATTCAATACTGTTTATCTATTTTATGTATATATTATATTATTCAGTTTGATACCTTAAATCACCAGTGATAGTGATAGACTGATAAAAGATATTGACTAATGAGTAACTAATTGAAATGGTATTTAGTAGGCAATTAGTATTTCATATATATTTTATGTTACTAAATACTTAAATTTTATTCGAAAGTTTTTCAGTTCGACTACTATTCTAGATTACATTCAAAGCACTTAAAAAATGTGATTTCTTTTACCTCCTATCAGTGTATCATTATTTAAAAGATTTTTCGTCTTAGATGGCAAAATATCTTATCTATTTAGTAGTGTATACTTTGTAAGGTTTATCATTATGCTTGTCAATAAACTTCCAGTTCGCATTATCTAAGATAACTCTTTCAAATTTTAATTGTGTTTTAGGATGCAATAGCGTATAAACGGTTCCTCCTACAGAAATCTTATTAGGACGAGTAATGGATGTTATCTTGGATGTAACATTCATAATATATCCTATCAAATCTATTTGAGAACTTTTATCTTTGCCATATTGAATAACAACGTTTTCTCCTTCGGCTATTCCTATTTTAACTTCCAGCTTGGGATATCCGTATTTACGAAAAATAGGATTAATATCATTTTTAAGTACTGATATCATCGATTTTGCACATCGAAATGCTTTATCGCACACAAGATATTTATTAAATCCTGATGGAAAAAATGAAATAATAGCATCTCCGACGTATTTCAGAACAAAGCCACCGTAGCTTTCTATTACTGAAGACAATTCATGCGAAAAAGCCTTAATGACGGTAACAAGTTTATCGGCAGATAAAGTCATACTCATTTTAGTGGATCCCACTAAATCTGCATAAAGTATGACTAAATCAACTTTTGAATTCACATGCTGGAGTAAAAACCTTTGACCTTTTCTTATAGATGTATTATAGTGATATTTTTCATTCAATACATTACCTAATCGGTCTCGCCGCAAATTACAAAGAGTTTCGTAGTCTAAGATACTGTTTTCTTTAAGTTCTATACTTTTTTCATAGTTAATTTCATTGGAAATTCCATTATTTTCTATTACTCTGAGTGAGCTGTTGTTTTGAATGTCACTTTTAATTTTCTTCGTACTATTATTTATGAACATACCACATAATAATTTATTTAAGTGATTATTATTTCCGGATGAAAGAATTACCTAACAAAATGATTATCAAGCACATAATGGCTTGCGTTTTGTATTAAGTAAACAATTTTTTGTTTGCATCGTGAAATTTAACAAGTTTTTAATGTATCCGGGCATCTAAGTTATTCTTTGCTTAGACAGAAGTTAAATGGTTGTCCACATCGCGAGGATCAATAGAGGATAAAATAAGATTGTACAAGTCTTTAACAATTTATTTTTTTGAACTTACCTCCCTTAGAACGGTTCCATAATCTAGACGGGCCCTTTTTCTCATATATGGAATTAATTTGTAATGGATTGAATAATACATTTCATCTTGCATGAGAATTTCTTTAACCAAGAGAGATATCATACCTCCAGTCATCTTTGATATAGGGATGTTTTTCTCTATTGAAACCCTATCTCTCATCTTATGATACTCCTTTGACGTAAAGTAGCTCCTATTAAGTTCCAATATTAAGGGCCAAATAACATATTCCCAGACTAACCTGCGATTCTCGGTGGACGTTGCATATTTACCTTTTCCATTTAAACCTCTCTTAATTCTAACTGTACTTTTTACTAAAGCCATCTTATTTTTAGATCCATAATATCTTAAAATATTGATTACTTCCCTAGGACTAGTACAATAGTAAATAGCATCATTGATTTGTCATTAAAGTTTCAGCTAAAGACTTTGACATTTCATCGTGAACCTGTAAATTTGCTTCATCAACTTTTATTGATTGGGTAGGACATACGGTCACACATGCCATACACCAAATACAGTCGCGTTCTCTTATTGGGTCTGATTTATCTGTAAAATCTTTTCTTCCCTCTCTATTGCGATCCTCACCTATTCCTTCACTTGTCGCATTGGTTATCTCTATTGCAGGAACATCTTGTTCTGATCTATACCATTGATATACTTGAACAGGACATGCTTCAATGCAAGCTCCGTCAGCGATACACGAATCCCAGTCTAATGCTACGAATGTTCCATGTACTCCTAGACCTACGTATCCTTCATTTCTTTGTTGATATGCATCTTGAACATCAGCATTTTCAGAGGATTCTGCGTCAGTTCTTCCTGGACCCCAAACAAAATGATATCTTCCATCTGCGTTTTTGTGTTTTCCTATAATTTGGTGATTCTTTGGAAATTCCGGATCTATTGGCATATAGTAATAACCCCATTTACCTATATAACAACTTGGAATTATTTGCAATCGTTAGTAATCAAAAGGTCAATTTGAAAAAATATTCACTTATAATAGAACCAAAAAACTGAAAATATTTTATTAAAACGGCTTGTATCATCGATCTGAAAATTGCCTATTTTGCTATGCTTTGACAAATGTTTGAGAAATTCCAAATACATCCATCTATCTATTTATCTACTTTTTAATATTCTCGAGATATTCCTTCAATGCAATCGCATTGTTGAATTTTTCATCTTTTGCTCCATATAACAAAATTACGGGGCCTTTTTCTACCTTACATAAAATGGTATTTATGGATTTAGTGTATTTCTCAAGCTCTTTAAAATATCTTGATTTAAATTCATCCCATTTTTTTTCATCATGATCAAACCATTTTCTTAACAGTGTACTTGGTGCCGCATCTTTTATCCATAAATCAATATTTACCTCATTTTTACTGAGTCCACGAGGCCAAAGTCTATCTACTAAAATTCGGGATCCATTGTTAAATTCATCACCCTTTCCATTAGGATTATCATATATTCTTTCGATTTTTATCAACGATATTATAACAACTTTTTATTTATTTCGTCTATGATGTATAAAAGAGTTGTCAAATCTTAGTAATAAAGAAGAAATTAAAAATGCATTTGTAATTATTGACTCGATTGATTGCTCAAAAATAATTAAAATCACGCATTAAAATACAATCCCGAAATGACCAATTCAACATTAGTTATTTTAAATATCATTACAATTATTTTAAAGCTATTAGAAAACAATATGATTTAGCATTTAGTCTGAATTAGTCATAAACCGTGATTATATGTTTCATGTAATTGTAGAAAAAAAGGATATAAGAGCAATACAATCGTAATAGATATAGTACTAATACTAAGAGTCTTTAATATTATTTCATATAGATTTGTTTTGTTTGTCGTTTTATTGATCCTCCTATCCCCCTTATATATTCTAGAAATCATAATTTCAAAATAACTTAGAAAGAATGGGATTAATGATAACAATACTGACTTCAGAGTTATTGAATTTGTTTGGATTACAAAGCCGGCCAGAAATGGCAACATACCCCATGAAACAGAAAACCAAAAGTTCTTGTGAAACATTCCTTTAAATATTTCAAAATTATATGCAAATAAGAAAAAACCCTCAGCAATTCCTATCAGTATTAGAAGAGGCGCGTATATCAATGAGTAATAAATTCCCAGAAGATAAGAAAATAGCAAACAGATTATAATAATCACCCAAGACTGTTTTTTACTAAGTAACTCGCCCCAAGGTTTAATCTTCTTTGATCCAATGTTATCAGCTACATGAGCAGCAATTCCCTATGATACAAAGTAAATCAATGATATTGCCCCTAACCTTTCGTAATCGTAAGGGTTTACGATCATGTTTCCCCATATTACAAAGGAAATACACATTCCTGTATAAGGTAGAAATAACATTCCGCAAAACAACCTGAACCTTAATGGACCAAATTTCGGGACGAATCATTCGTTTAATCTATTATCCTTATGCATTTCTTTGTGTCAAAATTATGAAGGAAATGTAAAACAAATGATAACATGTAGTATCTGAAAAATCCTTTTGACAAAAGAAATGAAGATCATTCCTCTTCTACACTGTTTTAATAATTAATTTCTCAAGATCATGATGGTCGAGTCATACCATCCGTTATTCTTACTTGTAAAAAGAATTACTAAACCAAAAATGTGAAAAATCTTCGTATAAATCCTTCTGCGGGATTGGAAAATCATCAGATACAACGGTAGTAATTAATTCTCTATTACTCATCAGTAGTTTAAATATATTATGCTCGGTAACGATACCTACAAGGGTTTTTGATTCCAGAATAATTACTCGTCTTATCTTTCTCTCATACATTAATTTCATTGCATCTAAAACGGATGCATTTTGTGATAGGGTAATTAATGGATAGCTCATGAGTTTTCTAATAGGAACTTCCAAGTCTGATAATGAAAATGTGCTTACTATTCTAACTATGTCCCTCTCGGTGATAATGCCTACGGGATTCTTGCTGTCGTTATTATCAATAACGACAACAGAACCTATATTGTTGTCTATCATAACTTTGGAAGCATCAAAAACGTTTTGTTCTTGATCAATTACTTTGACATTTTTATTAATTATCTCTGAAATACCAATCGATTCTAAACCCATTAATCATCTTCTATTTCCTTTCATATTAAACTATATAACAAAAAGGCTCTGTTCAGTTAATATATAATTACTGTTATGACAATCATCAAACAGATTCAACAGTTTCCACTTATATGACTTCATCAATAGATATTTTATTATGGATCTCAATTTTTCCCTTCAGTATCCAGTGTAGGCTTAGTGCCTCTTTTTCTAAACTCAATTAAACAATCAAATGAAATATGATCTTATTATTGTATATATAATATTGTAGGATTAAAAGAACAAAAGATAAAGAAGTTATAATATCCATTTAATTGTTTTTTGGCTCAATACAATTTTCATGAAATGTCATATCCTCTGGCTTAACAACTCGGTCATATTCTTCTCCAGACAAATACCCCAACGCAAGTGTAGCCTCTCGAAGAGAGATGCAATCTTTATGTGCTTTTTTAGCGATTTCTGCTGATTTATCATAACCGATAATAGATTTTAATGTAGTTACTAACATTAGAGATCTTGATACCATATCGTGCATATATTTTTTATTTGGTACTATTCCTTTATCTTGTATTTGTTTTTCATCAGTTCCTCTAACACTTTTTTGTATGCAAAATTCACGAAATGTATTACATGCATCAGCTAAAAGCCTAATTGATTGTAATATATTATGTATAATAACAGGCTTGAATACATTAAGTTCAAAGTTACCTTGTGAGCCAGCAATTCCTATTGTCATATCATTACCAATAACCTGACAACATACCATAGTCATTGCCTCACATTGAGTAGGATTCACCTTACCTGGCATTATAGACGAACCGGGTTCATTCTCTGGTATACGAATTTCACCTATTCCACAACGAGGACCAGAAGCCATCCATCTAATGTCGTTAGCAATCTTCATAAGAGAGCATGATAAAGTTTTTAATGCACCGCTCAATGCAACAATAGGATCATGGCTGGCTAATGCAGCAAACTTATTAGAAGCAGACCGAAATGGTAATTGAGTCTCTGTTGCAATTTGTTTAGACATTTCTTCGCCAAATTCTTTACATGAATCAAATCCTGTACCTACTGCAGTACCACCTATAGCAAGAGCATATAATCCATCAAGTGCTAGTTCTATGTACTTGTAATCCATATCAAGTTGAGCAACCCAACCAGAAATTTCTTGTCCAAACATTATAGGTAATGCATCCTGTAAATGTGTCCTGCCGACCTTGACTACATCTGCATATTCTATGGCCTTTTCATTCAACGCGTTCCGTAAATTAAGAATACTTTGTAGTAATGATATTTTATTTTTGTTATTGTGGAAATGTTGTATTGAATGATTCCCTATAATCTCAAGCACAGATGCAATGTGCATTGCGGTAGGAAAGACATCATTGGAGGATTGAGACATATTAACATCGTCGTTTGGATGTATCGGATGCTTTGACCCGACCAGTCCCCCAGATAATTCAATGGCCCGATTGGAAATGACTTCATTGACGTTCATATTTGATTGGGTCCCTGAACCTGTTTGCCATACAGAAAGCGGAAAATGATCATCTAGTTTTCCTGAGATAATCTCATCAGCTGTCTTTACAATAAGTTCGGCTTTAACCTTTGATAATCTCCTATTTTTAGGCATCAATAAGGAAGAATTAACAATTGCTGCACATTTTTTGATTAAAGCTAAAGAATGTATTATTTCTATAGGCATATGATCCTTTCCGATGGAAAAGTGTTCTACAGAGCGTTGGGTTTGTGCACCCCAGTACCTATCCGAAGTCACTTTTATTTTGCCCATACTATCAGTCTCGCTCCGCATATCATTTGATTTAGAGATTTGGAATTTTTGTTTGTGTAATCTAATCTGTAGACCTTTGATAGAGTTGTATGTATTAATCGAGTCTCCAGATTTATCGAATGTATCTTGAATAGCTTTGGAATTAACCGGTTCTAATATTTTGCATATGGTGTCTATTACTTCAATATCTTTTTTTGAAAAATTTATAGAATACATAGATTAGTTACTCCTCGTTTATTTAAAAGCTATTTGACGACGTTTTTAACTTAAATAAAAAAGGGTCTTTTTTTCAATAATTATTAAATCTAAAGATTATTCGATCTTTTTGCTGCTACCGAAATATTCAATTGTAGTAGTATATGACAGTATTCAGATTGACCAAAAATGAATACATTGATCCCACTTATTCTGTAGATGTACTAATTATAGGTGGCGGTTCTGCGGGGCTTAGGGCCGCTATTGAAGCCCATGATGCTGGTGCAAATGTTCTTATTATTAGCAAGAGTAAGAGGGGAAATCCTCATACAGTATTGGCAAGAGGGGGGTATAAATGCTGCTTTAGGCACTATGGACCCTGAAGATAATTGGATGATACATGCTGTCGATACATTAAAAGAAGGCGAATTCCTTGCAGATCATGAAAGAGTCGAAATTCTTTGTAAGAGCGCGCCAGATGTTATTAACGAGCTAGTTAACTGGGGTGCAAGGTTTCATAGGGAGAAAGACGATGGCAGATTAACACAACGATTTTTTGGTGCTCATACATATAGAAGAACAGTTTTTTATGAAGATTGGACTGGCGATGAAATTGTACGTGTATTAATGAATCAAGTTGATCAAAGGAGAATCAAAATCATGGATGATATTTACATCACACAATTGCTATTAAAGTCAGATAAAGAAGAGGAAAAAGAAAAACCAATCTCAAAAGAAATCAGTGGAGCAATAGGAACAGATCTAAAAAATAAGAGAATCGTATTATTTGAATGCAAATCTATTATTCTTGCCACTGGTGGATACACTAGGATTTATTCGACAAGCAGTTCTAGAATTTTTGAAAACTATGGTGAGGGCATTTTCTTGGCTTATCGATTAGGTGTAGAATTAGTAGATATGGAAATGGTGCAATTTCATCCGACGGGAATGGTTTGGCCCGAGAAAGCATCAGGGACTCTAGCTACTGAGGCGATACGTGGTGAAGGAGGCATATTGTTAAATTCATCAAATGAAAGATTTATGAAAAATTACTATCCTGAAAGAATGGAACTGGGACCACGAGATGTTGTAGCCCGTGCTATTTATAATGAAATTCTTGAGGGTAGAGGTACAGAACATGGTGGAGTGTGGTTGGATGTAACTCATCTTTCAAAGGAGAAAATTTTAGATCGACTTCCTACCATGTATGAACAGTTCAAAATTATTGATGGAATAGACATTTCTAAAGAGAAAATGGAAGTTGGCCCAACTGCACATTATTCGATGGGCGGTATCGTAGTGGATACAAAATGTAGAACAAAAATCAAAGGTCTACTTGCAGCCGGAGAAACAATAAGTCAAATACATGGTGCTAATCGACTAGGTGGAAATAGTTTACTTGATACAATGGTTTTTGGCAAAATTGCAGGCAGTGAAGCAGCTAGATTAGCAAAAGAGATAACAGATGACATTTCAGTCAAGAGTAATTATTTATCACCACCTATAAGCATGAATGAAAAAACACTAAAGGAATTCAAAGATGAAATCTTTATGGTTAGAGAACCACTTGTTTTTCGCAATAAAATACAAGATATGATGGAGCAATATGTTGGAATAATAAGAGATAATGGAAGATTACAAAAAGGATTAAAGATTCTATTGGAATTAAATGAGGCATTTTACTCTGAAGACAATATTTTAAGAGAATTTCAAATTGATAATGCTAAATACAATATTGAAAATATCATATTAACTTTAGAAGTAAAATCTTCATTAATTGTTTGTGAGGCCATAATAAGGAGCGCATTGATGCGACAAGAATCTAGAGGTGCTCATTTTAGATCCGATTTTCCAAATATAGATAATGAAAGATGGGTGCAAAACATATATTGTAGAAAGAAGGGCGAGTCAGAAATGGTATTGTTTAAAGGTAGTGTCAAGGTAATCGAAGGACCATTAAAAGATCTGCTTACTGCTCATTCCAAATCAGAACACCATCGTGAATTTGAATAACCGTCAGCATCATTTTGTCCTATAAACTACATAGAAACGAGTAGATTATGAATCAAACCCAGGTGCATAATCATTAATAGAGAATTATCATGGAAAGAAATTGATCTTATATAATAATGTGTTATTATAGGAATATGACTGAACACGAGAACATGCGTACAGCGGATATAATCGCTGAAGCATTACTTGATTGGAATGTAGATGTCATTTTTGGGTTGCCAGGTGATGGAATAAATGGATTTATTGAGGCACTAAGAGTAAGACAGGATAAAATTAAATTCATTCTCGTAAGACATGAAGAATCTGCAGCGTTTATGGCTTGCGCTTATGCCAAATATACCGGAAGGTTAGGTGTCTGCGTAGCTACCTCGGGCCCTGGAGCAATCCATCTTTTAAACGGGTTATATGACGCCAAGGCGGATAATACTCCTGTTATTGCTATTACAGGCACCACCTACTCGGATTTGATCAATTCTAGCTATCAACAAGATGTTAATTTGTTACAGTTATTTTCAGATGTCACAGTCTACAATAGTATGATAACCGTTCCTGAGCAAGCAGAAATGGCTGTCGATATTGCATGTAGAACGGCATTAGCACAGAGAGGCGTGAGTCATCTAACAATTCCAATCGATATCCAAGAAAGAAAACTAAGTGGGAAATTTTCCAAACATAATGTTGCTTATCATACATCAGATGTATATGTTACAGAAACTTCACCGAGTGATTCGTTAATAGAAAAAGCAGCTGGAATTCTCAATTCAGGCAACAAAGTTGTTATATTAGTTGGACAAGGAGCTCTTCAATCAGGAGAAGAAGTCATTGCTGTCGCAGAAAGATTAGGTGCACCTGTTGTCAAAGCTCTATTAGGTAAAGCGGTAATAGCTGATGACAACGCCTACAGCCTGGGCGGTATTGGTCTACTGGGCACTGAACCTTCCAGCGATGCTATGAGTGAAGCTGACACTCTTCTTATGATTGGAACCTCATTTCCATATACGGATTATCTACCAAAACCTAGTCAAGCAAGAGGAATTCAAATAGATATAAAATCTGAAAAGATTGGTCTACGATATCCTGTTGAAGTTGGTTTGGTGGGTGATTCAAAGATAATTCTGCGCGAGCTACTTCCCCTTTTAGTTCAAAAGAAAAATCTAGAATTTCTAAAATCAAAACAGCAAGCAATGAAAAACTGGAATAGATTATTGAGAGAACGAAGCAGTAGAACAGATAATCCTATAAAGCCACAAGCTATTGCAATGATGGTCTCTGAGGAGTTAGAAGAGAACGCAATTATCTCTGTTGACTGCGGCACCAACACCTCATGGGCCGCACGTTATATAGATATACGAAAAGGTATGAAATTTTCTCTATCAGGGACTTTATCAAGTATGGGAAATGGTTTACCATATGCAATAGCAGCACAGATTGCTTTTCCAGACCGACAATCTATCGCATTTGTTGGCGATGGTGGCTTGACTATGTTAATGGGTGAATTTGCCACTGCCGTACAATACAATCTTCCAATAAAAGTAATTGTTATAAAAAATAATACTCTAGGAATGATCAGATGGGAACAGATGGGTTTTCTTGGAAATCCCGAATATGGTGTAGAGTTTACTCCAATTGATTTTGCATTGTTTGCTGAAGCATGTGGTGGTAAGGGGTATTCAATAAAAAAAGCCTCTGAAGCAGCATCTATTATACATAATGCTATGAAGGAGAATAAACCAACGATAATTGAAGCGTATGTTGATCCTTTCGAACCACCTATGCCTCCAAATGTTGGTATGGAGTATGTAAATAATTTAGCTGAATCATTCGCAAAAGGACAACCCTATGCTAAAAGAATTGGATTAACTTTATTCAGAAACAAGGTACATGAAGTACTAAAAAATTATCATACTCATTCGTAATACCATGACGAGACTTTGATTTGATATCATTTTACTTCTTTTTGGGCAAATCATTGAGTGCGATCAATTTATCCTGCAAGCAATAACAATTATTGATATTAGTTAAGCAACCCGTCTTTTGTCTTTGAAGTTGAAAATATTGAATCTACATCTAGGTATGTTTAGCCAACCATTGTAGATAAATGAGAATCAGGGCATTATCAAACAAATAATTTATTTCCACTACAAAAACAGCCTACAATAATCTGTGGTAACTAAAGTAAATTGCACATTATGATATTGTTATTTGTTATACAAGGCAGAAACAATATTCTTTATATATTTATACCATAATACAATAGAATATGGCTAGAGTCGAAGCTAAATGTACCGAAAACGGACCCATCATTGTAATGGTAGATGATAAAACCTTTACAGTGTTATGCAGATGCGGGGGTTCTAAGAATAAACCATATTGTGATGGTACACATACAAGGATAGGTTTTAAGGCAGAATCTAAAGATATTCAGATTTTATAATCTCATGTAATCATTTAATCATACTGACATCTTTTTATTTTGAGATTTATACTATTTCATGGTATTTAACGAATTTGAAATAAACCGATAATAAATGTAGAGACGAGTTTTAAATTAAGTAGTCTTATTAATATATATTATTAAATAAAATACATATGGCTTTTAAAATCAATTTTAATGAATCTATTCCCGATATGATTGATAGACTAAAACAAGAGCATATAGAATTTGGATTCACTTTAAACAATATAGCTAGATATAATGAAGAGAATAACATTACAAAAGCAATTGAAACTATACACGATCTGAGCGATTCGGTAATCAAACATGCTGTTGAAGAAGAAGCGAGGATAATGCGTGTTATAATGCACAATGCAAAAGGAGAATCTACTGATTCTATTAAAATAATGCAGGAACATAATTGGGTTGTAGATTTTATAAAACATAAAATACCAGATATAGAAAATAATTTTTACCAACAAAGTAAACAGGATAAACAATATCGCCAAAAAGTTCAGAATGAAATTAATGAATTTGTTACAAATCTGAGGAATCATTTTTCTGAAGAAGAAAAGATAGTTTTTCCTCTTGCGTTAAAAGCAGATATGCAGATATGAAATAAATAAAATTGAAATCGAATCTTCCCATCAACAACTACAATAACAATAATCACAAAGTGGCTCAAAAAGAAAACCTAAACTTACGAAAGTGAAAACCACACAGAATGGGAAGATCATTAGTATCCTTTTAGATAGAGTCTGGAACGTAACTGATAAGGATTAGAAAGGTCAAATTGGAGATAGTGATTCAGTGGCTATTAGAAATGATGTAATGGCATATGTTACGTTGAAAGGCTATTTGTTAGTGAATAACATATCTTTATCAAATGTAGAGCAAATCGCAATTCAACTTAGTATTCATAATACAATGATTACTTCGCCGGCTGAAAAATTAGAAAAGTAGCATCGACCAAACCATGAAGTATGTGAAAAACATGTCAAAGGAAAACTTTACTATGGAGATATTCACTAATTATTCTAGCTACACCTCATAAATGAATAATTAGGATTTAGAAGTTCAAACGCCACACGCATCCTTGCCATCAAATCCAGTAAATCGTATCCTCTAAGGAGCTCGCATTTATTCTATAGTAGCGAACACATTATCATTTATTAAAAATTATTTACTGAAGATAGTAACGTCAATCTTAAACCTGTCAACAACTTATAAATACATTGGATGCGTCTCAAAACAGATGTCATCTCTTTTCTTACATAAGAGGAAATTAGAGGATAATCGACAAGAGCGAATCTATAACAATAGATTGCATTTTAGAAAATTAAAGTATTTCTTGATTTGCCAGAATTGCTTTTGGATGGCCTCGACTTTGTCCGTTTTACCACATGAAAACGATGCATATTTAAAAAAATGCCCCGTTTGCAATGATAGAATTAATATGTTTTTGATTGACAATAGATATTCTTATAGATAAGGCAATTGATTACAATGACAAATAGATTTTTGTAACCAATACCGGATATTATTTATACAACCGATAGAATTCGTAATCACGAATATGTTGATTGGTCGACAGATTTTTTCTATGGAAAAGAAAAAACTTTAACCGGTCCATTGCATTTTTGTTGTTTTGAATTAGAAAGTGTTTCGCCACTGTACCTCCTGCAGATAGCGCTCTAGAAAACAATATTTGTATGATTGCAAATAATTTGGGGTTTTATATTCTGAGCATTTGAATGCTTTTAAAAAATATAACTAGCCCATATGGTGTAAAAGATCCAAAATAATAAAATATTATATTAGAAGATATTAAAAAATATATACAAGATTGTAAAATTAATTAAATTATTGAAGAGGATTTCATTAATACCATACAAAACATGAATATAATTATATACTTTATTCTCTATTCTAGAACATGCATAATCAAACCCAAAATAACAATCATGGTGAAAATGACTTAACTCCACATGATGTAATTTCTAACGCATCTCGATTCAATAAACAATTTATTAATAAACAGTTAGCGGGTCCTGTTACCGTAAGTGTTGGCAAGATGTTAACTGTAATGGGACAACAACATAATACCATAGGTATTTTATCTAATATCCTGGGAGAAAGTCATGGTGATAAGGAATTACATGATATGCATAATTCAATATTTGGAGGTTTAGTAGATGGCAGTGGTACCGGTAGAAAAGGTATGGAGCTTGAGGAAGTTTTAGCCAAAATAACTGAGTTCATAAATCAACAAAATCAAGAAATTCAGGAACTCATTGTTAAAATTAGCCAAAATATACAGCATAATGAAAATTCAGTGAAATCATCTTCAACTAAATAGTAAAGTATCTTTTTGACTAAATATTTCAAAAATCAATTTGAGTTTTACATTCATTGTAAATGGAGCCTTAATCTAAGTAATCAAATTTTTAGATAAATTTGTAATATTGCACGTCTCATACTATCTGTACCGTATCCAAAGAGAGAAATGTGACTGTATAAAAGAGTCGCTTGAGGTTATACCGAGTTTAATAACGATCATCCGTATCAATCGATAGTAAAATATGGAATCACCCGCACCTTGTAGATTCATGAAACTAAATTATTACATCCAATCTCGATGTAAGGACAGGGTGATAGGGCCAACCGTGCAATATCTCGATGATAAGATATATCAGATTGGCGATTACTATCGACTATAGTACGAGAACTGAATTAAAACCTGTAAAATAATGGTTGGATTTGTTTGCATTTAGTTATAATAAAATTTCATGTCAATATTACAAAGGGAGGTAATGTGTTAAATCATGTCAAATCAAAGAACCCTGCACAGCCCTCAAAGCCTAGGTCTACATGTGTCTGTAATTTGTCTTTTTAATATTTTACACTTACTGTTTTGAATTGTTTACTATCAATAAACAATGATAGAGATAAAATGATTACAATGACTTCGCTTGATTAAATTCATTTAGTATCATCCTTTAACTGGTCGCATTTTCCAATTTTCCTATTAGAGTATCTATATAATCATTATCCATATTTCCTTCAAGACTTTCCAATGGACATGCATCTTTAGAGAATTGCAAAAGTACTTTTAAATTCTTTATATCAGTTGCTGAAAAATCAACTTGAACCATATGATATATTCAACTTATTGTCTATTAAGGATAATGAAATCAAAAATTCAGTAATTGATATAATGACCTCATCTGTTTGACTATTATTATTTATATTCTAACCACTCACAAATAATTACATCAGATTAATTTTTTGACTACAAATTCTACAAATGGAAAGGGCAAGAAAAGATATTATTCTTTACTAAAACCTTCTTTGTGTATCCAATAGTATGAAACCTTATCAGCACCAATCCAAAAGGTTTCAGTTCCAGCATCAATTATTATTTCTTTTGAATTGTCATCAAATCTTACATTATGTTTGTGCAGTTCAATTTTTTCATTATTGTCCAATCTTATCATTACCTCTCCGTTTTGGTCTAAACAATTTTTTATATTTTCATAATTTGCCATCTACTAATAAGAGAGTCTTCCTTTTTAAACCTTGTTACCATCTAATTAGAATTGTCATTTATCGACAAATGAGAAAGTTTGGAAAGATGATGGATGGTTTTTTCGTCTCATGTTTACTATACAATCAGATAGATGATAGGAATTCTTTAGCCGATACCTGTGTGATCGTAAACTGATTGTATTATATTTCAGTTTTATTTTCTATATGACTTTGTATTGCATTTCTTAATGTATCAGTAACAATATGAATAATCCGGGGATCATCAACTTTCGGTATTATATAATCTGATTTTAACTGTTTATCATCGAGTATATTTGCTATGGCTGTAGCAACGGCTACCAGCATACCTTGACTTAGAGTATTGATTCGAAGATCCAAAAGAGCGCGCAGTATTGATGGGAAAACAACCGCATTATTAATTTGATTTGCAAAGTCTGATCTACCAGTAGCAACAATTCCAGCGCCTGCTTCTAAAGCATCAGGAGGTAGAATTTCAGGATCAGGATTACTTAATCCAAAAACAATTGGATCCGGATTCATTGTTTGTATTATATCTCTATTTATCAATTTACCTTTTCCAGACACCCCTATGAATACGTCTGCCCCTTTTATAACCTCAATAAGACTTCCACTTAATTTCATAGGATTCGATTTCTCTGATATCTCTCTTTTATATGGATTTTTCATGCCATCAGTCCGATTTTCATATAATGCTCCAATACTGTCAGTTACGACAATATCTCTGCATCCTGCTTCTGTTAGTATTCTGAATATTCCATATCCAGCTGATCCGGCTCCTGCAATTACCACTCTTATTTTGTCTATCTTTTTTTCTACTAGTTTAATCGCATTTAATAATCCTGCCAAAGCGATTATTGCTGTACCATGTTGATCATCATGGAAGACCGGTATTGAAAGTTCTTTCTGTAGTCTTTCTACAATCTCCAGTACTTTAGGTGATTCAATATCCTCTATATTTATCGCACCAAAAATTGGTTGAATGGATTTTACTAATTTAATTATCTCCTCCTTATCTTTGGTGTCGATACACAAAGGAAAAGCATTTACACCGCCTAAAACTTTGAATAGTACCTGATTTTCCTTCCATGACTGGGATTGCCGCTTCCGGACCAACATCCCCTAGTCCCAATACTCTGGTCCCATCACAAACAATAGCAACATTATTCCATTTTGACGTATAATCAAATGCTAAATTTTTATCTTTACTTATGTCTCTGGCTACAAATGCCACACCGGGAGTATAAATAAGGTCAAGCACATCGTTCTTTCCTTTAAAAGATTCATTTAAGGCAATTGTATTGTGAATTTCGATTTTTCCCTTTAGTGTTCGATGGAGATTTATTGCATCTTCTTCTAGGCTCATTTAAACAATCAAATCAATATATCAGAGTTATAGTATATACATTCCTATATAGGAGAATAATAGATTAGGATCACTCGTCTTTTTGCATATGCTAAATTAATCAAAGTTCTGTATTGTTTAGAAATGAGACACAGGAATGCAAATATCAGGCTGATGAATTATATATCGCGCCTATTTCATTAATTAAAATTCCTAGAAAAAAGAATTTCATAAGGTGAAGTCAAAAGTGACTTTAATGGTTAGCAAATACTTTAAAGTGGATAACTTTCCGTACAATTATGATGCATTTTTTCAATTTGAGTGTTTTTACTCGAGTAATCTAGGCTTATGGAAATTAAATATAGTTATAGTATGGTATTGTGTGTTAATGACAAATAGAATAGCACCTAAAGACTTGCAGAAAAAAAGGGACGAACCAGGCAAATATATCATAATTGATGTAAGAGATGGAGAGGAGTTGGAAGAACAAGAGGCTGATGGCGGAAATAGCAATATATTCGGAGCTGTCAACATCCCGTTTACAAAGCTAATAAGGGACTCAAAAAATGGTGATTTGGATAGACTCAGACAAGTTCCAGTATATATTTACTCTACAGTGGGTAAAAGAGCAGACATCGCAGCAGATGAGCTTAACAAACAAGGATTTAACGCCTTTAGTATTGAAGGAGGATTTGTAGCATGGAAACAGGAAGTAGAAGGAAGACAAAATGTTGTTAAACTTAGAGATTTCAAAGAAATCTATGATGAAAACGTTAAACAAAAATAGGTCATGGAAAGAAAATCCTTGCACCGTGATTGATTGGTTGAGGCACAAAATAAATAATAAAAAGTAACACAAATTATCTAGACTTTTACAACAAGGGTTAAAAATACAGATTAATGAAATATGAATTATACTAAAAATAGTAATTCGCCAAAGAAATTAATTAACTTCATGATATTTTAAATCCTGTTTACAGAATCATAATTAAAAGACTATTTGGAAATTAATGTCGTTAATCATATGGAAACTATTGTGTTTTGGTCTACCTCATGTACGTTTATCAACAACTTTCGGGAAATATCATTGCCATCCTAGCCAGTAGATTATCCTAAATCAAAATACTCAGAGGGAATTCATGAAATCTCTGAATTCAACAGAATGAATTTGATTCGTTTTATCCCATACTTTATTAAATTTTGGTATAGTCATTATGGTTTCAGCAAGACCTTTCCATCGAAACCAAATGTCAGTGTCAATAACATCTCTTTTGTTAAGCGAGAACAAGAATTCAAATAAGTCCAGAAATGCCACTATGATATAATATTCGTCAGGATTATCAACTAAAGAAAATCGTTCTACAAAAACAGGACTTTCCTTAGCCATCTTGGTAAATGTTTCGGTGTTTTCAAGTTTAAGCCTTGCCTCCATTATTCTAGAATAAATCTGCTGTTCACTTTGCATTTTCAAATTTTTTATCCACTGTTCACTTTGCTTTTGCATATTTTTTCTTAAAATTGAAAAATTTACTATCGCCACAACAAAAAGTCCAGCGACTATCATAAGAGAAATTAAGGGCACATACGTCAAAAATGAATCCATTTATATCATGATAATAAAATAAAGTATATTATTTTTTAACATAAACTTGAATATTGAAAACATAAACCAACTATCACCAAGATTAAATGGTCAACATTCACAAAAAAATAAATCCAGCCATATCCTTGAATTTCCATTATTTTTGTTTATCATTATTTATATGCAGTAACTTCCTAACATCAATATGAAATCTGCAAGAATTGTTAAACCACATGAACCTCTGGAGGTACAACAACTTGATATTCCCGCACCTATGGGGCCACAGGTTCTTGTTAAGGTTCATTCTTCCGGAGTCTGTCATAGCGATATCCATCTGTGGGAGGGAGGATATGAAGGCATTGATGGACAAATCTTAAAAACCACAGAAAGGGGAGTAAAATATCCGTTGACTCCAGGTCATGAAATAGCCGGCACAATAGAAAGTCTAGGAGATCAAGCTGAAGGATTCATTAAAAATGAAAAAGTTATTGTATATCCATGGATAGGTGAAGGCTTATGTCCTGCTTGTAGAAGTGGGGAGGAAAACCTTTGCGATAAACCGAGATCGCTAGGAATCTATCTAGATGGAGGCTATTCACAGTTTGTTTTGGTACCCAATTACAAATATCTAGTAAAAATAAATGATGATTTGGATATGGATGCAGCTGCAACGCTGTCATGTTCTGCGCTTACTGCATATGGAGCAGTAAAGAATGCGAAACTAAAACCAAATGACAATGTAGTGATTGTAGGTACAGGAGGATTAGGCTTGATGGCCATACAGCTAGCAAGAGCTGTTACTGGTTCTAGGATAATTGCATTGGATATAGACGACAACAAATTAAAAAATGCAAAAGATAGTGGTGCCAATGATATAATCAATTCAAAAAAACAAGATTCTGTAAAGACAATAATGGAATTAACCAACAATCTTGGTGCTGATGCGGTAATTGATTTTGTCAATACATCAAAAACAGTAGAGATTGATATGCAATTTCTTAGAAGAAGAGCAAGAGTAGTTTTGGTAGGACTATTTGGTGGCGAATTGAGATTAGGTCTTGTAAGTATGCCAACAAGAGCGTACCGGTTAATTGGATCATATACTGGAACTATAAATGATTTGGTAGAATTAGTTTCATTGACTAAAAGAGGAGTAATAAAACCGCTAATTTCAAATCAATTTAAACTTGAACAGGCAACACAAGCATTGACGATGTTAAAAGAGGGCAAAATTGCAGGAAGAGGTGTAATAAATCCATGAAAGATTCTGCAGCAGCTTCAATTATGGAATTTGATACAATAAATCCTGCAACAGAAGAGGTTATCAATCATTACGAAAATATGACCAAAGATCAGATAAACGACAAAGTAAAGAAATCCAAAAGTGTATTTCAAGAGTGGAAAAAAAATTCAAACAAAAGAATAGACTTTCTCCATGCTTTCTCTAATGAATTACGAAAAGATAAAGAAAATCTTGCTAGGACCGCCACAAATGAAATGGGTAAAGCAATAAAAGAATCTAGATCCGAAGTTGAAAAATGTGCTTGGGCAATGGAGTATTACGCAGATAATGGACAGATCCTTTCTACCGATGAAGTTATTAATACAGATGCTAGGAAAACAATGATAAAATTTCAGCCCATTGGAGTAATCGGCAGTATAATGCCGTGGAACTTTCCCTACTGGCAAGCATTAAGATTTGCGGCACCTTCACTAATGGTTGGTAATACAATTGTACTAAAGCCATCTAGTGCTACTATGCAATGTGGAATCAATATAGAAAATGCTTTCGATAATATAGGGGTACCAAAAGGGGTGTTTCAAACACTATTAGGTGATTCTAGGATTGCAGAGTCCCTGATTGATTCGGATATTAATGCTGTAACCTTTACAGGGAGTGTACCTATAGGTGCAAAAGTTGCACAGAGGGCCACATCTCAAGTGAAGAAAACGGTCCTAGAGTTGGGAGGAAGTGATCCTTTCATTGTGTGCCAGGATGCCGATATTGAGAAAGCATCCTTAGGTGCTATAAAGGGACGCTTCATAAACTGTGGTCAAAGCTGCATAGCTTCAAAGCGTTTTATTGTAGTTAAAGATATAGCTAACGATTTCATTGAAAAATTCGTTCAAAAAACTGAAACGCTTAATGTAGGCGATCCACTATCAGATAATACTGATATAGGGCCTCTTGTAAATGCTCGCAGCCTAGAGAAAATAGATTCTCAGGTTAAAACCTCAATTAAAGAAGGTGCTGAAGTTCTCACTGGAGGGAAACAGGTAGGGAATAAAGGTTATTTTTACAGACCAACAGTTCTCAAGAATATTAAACCAAAAATGTCTATAGCTCAGGAGGAGGTGTTTGGACCAGTAGCTCCGATTATAATAGCTAACGATGATGCAGAAGCCATAAGAATTTCAAATGATTCAGAATATGGTCTTGGAGCAAGTATATGGACTCAAGATTTAGATAGAGCAGAAAAGCTTTCGAGTGTTATCGAGTCAGGAATGGTATCTGTTAACAATGTTGTAGCTTCAGATCCTAGAGTTCCATTTGGTGGATTAAAAAAAAGTGGTTTTGGAAGGGAATTGTCTAGGTACGGTATGCTTGAATTTGTAAACATAAAATCAGTCAGATTTTATGATCAACTAATTCACAACCATCATGTAGAGTGAGAACGAGAATGACAAGTAAAAAAGTAATACTAAGTAATTACATGTCTAAGGAGAGAATATTTGACTATGTTTGACGATACCATTGAAAATGTACTTATTCTTCAAGGTGGTGGTTCTCTGGGTGCTTTTGGCTGTGGTGTCTATAAAGCTCTTGTGAAAAATAATATCAATCTAGATGTGATTGCAGGCACCTCCATTGGTGGCATAAATGCTGCGATAATAGCTGGCAGCAAAAGAGAGAATAACACAGATCAGCTCTTAGAGGATTTTTGGTTGGAATTATCTGAAGGCTTTATAGATATCGATAAACTTTCCCCATTTTCTCCTTGGAACTGGTATATGAAAACATTGCAGATATCTTCCAAGTTTGACTATTATCCCTTTCACTCACCTTTAGCTACAGCGGTTGCAGGAATAAAAGAAATCTATTCTTCAGATAGAATGGAAATGGAGGTAAAAATAAAACAAATAAAGTCCTTTTACAGTTCTGCCATTTTTGGAAATAGTAAAATGTTTATTCCCAGGTGGGCACCAGAATACGCTTTAAAGGATTCAGAATATTTTACACCACAAAAATGGACCTTTCTATACGATCATTCGCCTATAGCAAAAACCTTAGAAAGATACATTAATTATAACAAATTAAGACCAGAAGGAAATTCTAATGCACGCTTAATTTTGACAGCCGTAAATGTTTTAAACGCACGCCCTTTAACATTTGATAGCTATAAAGAGCAAATAACTGCTACACACATACTTGCTACATCGGCCTATCCAGTATATAACTTTCAGTGGATAAAAGTAAAAGATGGAGTCTTTGCATGGGATGGTAGTCTACTGAGTAACACCCCATTAAGAGAGGTTATAGCAGCTTCTCCGAAAAGGGATAAAAGAATATACATTGTAGAAAATTATCCAAAGAACATAGACAGTCTGCCAAAGAATATGCCAGAGGTTTATCACAGGGCTAGAGATATTATGTTTTCTGATAAAACAGAACATAATGTACAAATGTCCAAGGTAATATCAAGGTATTTAGATTATATTAAAGAACTTTATCAAATAGTAGAAAATAATGTTGACAAATTGCAGATAGATGAAAAACAGCTCAAGAGAATACGTCAAAAATATAAAATATACAAACAAGATCATGGAGCAGAGATTAAAGAAATTTACTATGTAAAACGTGAAGAACCATATCCTCATATGTCCGAAAATGCAGATTTCTCACCTCACACAATCAAGAATGCGATTAAGGAAGGAGAAGAAAAGACAAACGAAATTATAAAAAATAAAAAGACCTCTAAATGAAACAAGCTGAAAGACAATGAATATTTAATTTACTTTATCTTTTTGGCAAAATCATATTTCTCGCATATACTACAAATAAATAAAAGTAAATCTATTTAATTCGAAACGAACTATGGAAATAGATTGGTAAATTTCTCTTAGTTATGATTTAATGGCATTTCTCATCTACACTAATAATAAATTGTTTTCATCTCAATCTCATCTTTGAAGATAATCTATTATAACAAAAAGAGTACAAAAAAGAACTAGTAAGGAGTTAATTACTGTCGTTACTATTTAATCATTTTTAAACTTCATAATTCCATCAGACCATGATGTTTTTGTCATCATTGCTTTCAATAACCCGTAAATTCTTCTACCTTGATCTTTTCTTTAGAAATTTTTAATTCTTCCTGTAATAATGATTTCATAGCATTCAACATGCCTGGAGGACCGCAAATGTAGAATATCGAATTGTTTAATAGAGAATTATCTAGGTATTTTAAAATCATTGCTTTATTTATTCTTCCATATTCACCTTTCCAACCATTCATAACATTTGATTGATTCTCGTCATGTTTGTCCTCGCTAACAGTATAGATGATCTTCAGATTTTTGTTTAACTTTGTCCATTCATCAAACTCTTTTCTGAAAAGAATGTTATCTGGATCTCTATTGGAATCGAACATTACTATTTTCAGGGATAGTTGTTTATCTGTAGCATACTTTATCATACTTCTAAAAGGAGTAACACCTATTCCTCCGGAAAGAAACACCGCCGGTATAGAATGATCATCATGTAGCACAAATTGTCCCTCAGGACCCCTAACCTTGACTTTGGTCCCATCCTCTAATATTGAAAGTCTTTTTTTATATGGAGAATCTCTCATCCTTGTTGTGAACATTATAAAATCCTCTGTTGGCGAAGATGAAATGGTAAAATGCCTGATCGGACCTTTTGGATCATTATTGACACCACCGATGTCAAAAAAGGCAAATTGACCTGCAGTATAGTCTGATAGCAGTGTTGCTTGGCTCTCTTCTATAGGATTATTCTGTTTACTAAACTTAAATGACATTACATCGGTTCCCTCCACTTTAATTTTTTCTAATAATTCTAGCTCAGGTATGGGCGGTAATTTACTTTTACCTCGTATCTTTATCAAGATGTTGTTACCCTCTATTTGTACTTCATACGCAGGTTCTGGTTCGTTTGCTGGTGGGCTTGTTACTTCTCCTGTTCTTACATCGAATTTAGAATTATGCCAAGGACATTCGACTTCATATCCCTCAAGAGTACCATCTGCTAGAGGGCCCCCTTCGTGAGTACAAATACTACCTATGGCGTAATATTTTCCGTCAACATTAGCAATACATACACTTTCATCGTTAACTTGAACCCCTTTCATTTGTGATGGTGGTATGTCTCTAGTATCAGCAACTTTAATGAAACCTTCGCTCACTTTCGTTCAGGTTTACTATGCATTACAATTTGTATAAGAGTTCCTATTTCAACATCCCAAAATTTGAATTTTATACTATTATTATATATTTTAACATTGTTTTTACCGAATTTGATGCACTTTATATCTGGATATACTAAAAAGACGAAGTTAATTACCAAAATAGCATACGAATCAAAACGCATTTTATATCGATATGCGAAGTAATCATTGAATCCGGCAATATATTACCCATCATAGGTACCACCTACTATGAGATGATTAAATTCGTCTCCAGATTGGGGGCCACGTTTTACCAAGTACAAGTCTCATATGACTTGCGATTAACTCTGTAGAACTACAATGAAGTTACCCAAATTTTTCATAAGAGCCATGAATTCATATTATTGTAATAAATTGAGGGAATGGAATTCACATTATCATAACGGTTTAATAATGTTACGACCTAATACCACCTATGCAATGCCACAGTTGTAAAGAACACTTCCACCCTCAATTAAGGCATAATAACCCTGAATTTAATGATGATGCAAAATTATGGCATAGATTATATTATCAATATTGTCCCAATTGTAAAACTTTTCAGGTGTATCTTTATGAGTATACAAATAATGATATAATCTATCCTATGGGAACAGATTTAGAAAATAGATTAAAATATTTAGGGGGAAGTCATTCTGATAACGAGCCAGGAGTTTAAACTTTAACCCGGATGATGCCACATTTAGAGAACCCGCTGAAATGATAAGTAACACAGCTACGGCAGCGTTATTGTTACCCATTGCAGCATCACTTGCAGTTTCAACGGATATGGATCCTATATTGTTAATGGCTCCGGTAGCTATAGCAACAAGTTTTGGATTCATAATGCCTCTAGGTACTCCTCCAAATGCAATAGTTTATTCAACTGGGCATATTACGATGGGAAGAATGGCAAGAGCCGGGATTCCATTAGAATCTTATTTCGATAGTGTTAGTAACCATAATGACAAGTATTCTTGTTCCATTTGTATTTGGATGAATCGATTCGATTAAATATTTTAAAAGAATATGATGATAAATTTCGTATACAAGATTAATAAAATGCGAAACTGTTTTCTCATTATGACTGCTAGTTCTTTGTAAAATGGTTTGCAACTATTATGCAGATTGACGATGAATGTTAATAGGTAGAGTAATCATTTTATTGCTTTTCAGAGCCAATATTTCCGTTAGAAGGTGTCTTAAGTGAAGGCAATGTCTTTTGGATGTAGATCCTTTTCGGTTCCAACCATTTTGGTAAGGCAAGTTTATTTCCCAATCCCGCAGATTCTTGATCTACCAGAAAGCCAGGGGTATCGGTTGCTATTTCAAATAAAACATCTCCCGGATCTTGAAAATAAATCAAATTATAGTAGACGCGGTCAATGACTGGCGTAACATCCAATCCAACATTAACTATTCGATTACGTATTTGAGCCTGATTTTCGTTTGTAGTTGTTCGCTATGCAACGTGATGAACGTTGTCTGGACCCCTTGTTCCTCGATGACTATATGGAAGACATATTATGTCTACGATTGATGGAGTAGAATTAATGGGAGTTTGAACTTTTTCTCGGCCAACATTTTCATTAATTTGAAAACGAACTCTATTACCTTCATTTACTATTCTAGCAAATCCTAGTTTTTGAGTTAAAAGAGAAAGTATTTTTTCAAATCCTTCTAAAGAAGAGTAATTGAATGTAAACCTCTAATAGCATGATCAAGGGGTATTGAGCCACCCTTCCACGCATTTATTTTTTTATTTTCTGCTTCTTTACTGGCCACCAGTTCTAGTTTTAACCCGTCATGATCAACAAATGTTATAATTTGCTCACTGTTAAATCGTTTTGTTGGTCCTCTATGAGGATTCCTTTATCTATAAATCTGTTGATCCAATAATTAACTGAATTTTCAGGGATCAAAAAAGATATCGTATCAACCTGTCCTATACCTCTCCATCCTTGTTGTACATGCTCCAACGGGGAAAATGTGATAATACTCCCTGCTCTGCCTAACTCATCACCATAACACAAATGATAGTTTGTAGGATCATCAAAATTTACTGTTATCTTTACTAATCTTGATCCTAAAATACCTATCTAAAAGTCAATATTCTTTTGAGGATCACGGGCAATGGCCGTAACATGATGTATTCCCAGATGTCTTGATAAGATTTTTCTGAACTCATAGTGCATTCTCTTACTTAATATCCATTCCATGAATATAAACAAGCCCGGTTAGGAGAAATTGAATGATATTCAAGCTTTGACAGGTTTTAACAATAATACAACTCATGTCTCATGCGTTTCTCCACTTAGAACAGCAGATTCTGGTACATTTACAGAAACCAAATACATTGCTGTACCAATTTTTATGCTACCAAAATCATACCATTTATTATGACCTTCTGCTGGTCCCTTCTCCATTACTAGGATGAATCCTTATCAAAGGGTTTGTCTGTGACCTGCACTTTTAATGTCCATGTGATGGCTTTTTCTATGGTATTAGACCTAATCTTTTATTAGTATTATTAGACAGGTATCTAAAACTTGCAAAAAAAATAAAATAAGTATTCAGAAAAAAGAAGGTAGTTACTGCAGTTGTAATTGTATATGCGCTATTGCATGCCTGTCATATTATTGCTGTTTTCTACGTATTTGAATTCAAGCAGAGAGCCTGGATTCCAAAGTTCAGTAGTTGCTCCTCCTCCTATGGCCTGTACAGGTCCAGTCGAGTCAGTTATTACATATAGTGTACTTCCATCAGGACTAATTGCCAAGTCCCTATAACGATTTTCAGACTGGAACATTTCAACTGCTTCTTGTGCTAGGCTTGTTCTATTATCGCCAAGGATCAATTGATAAATTTTACCGCCCTTCAAAGTAGGCATAAGCAAGGTTCCGTTCCATCCAGGAATTGTATCCGAGGCATACAGACGTAAACTAGATGGTGCTATGGTAGGATTACAGATGTAAGCTAATTGACCACAGTTATGATCAGTAAAATTATAATCACTTGCAACTGTAAAAAATGTAGCTACTGGAGGAACAAAGTTCTGAAGATCAGATTCGCTCTCATTGGTAGCTGACACTCCTGCTTCTATTCCAGCAGTTACATTTCTTGGATTAAGTTGTTGGCACTGATCGCCAGTAGATGACCAATTAACGAATCTATAAGCTTGATCATCTTTATAGCCTGCAATATAAGGCCATCCATAGTTTCCTCCCGCTTGCAATCGGTTGACCTCATCATCTGAATTTGGACCATGTTCTGAAGCATAAAGATAACCATCTGGACCCACGGTCAAACCTTGGTGGTTGCGATGTCCATAAGTAAAGATATGGCTTTGGATGCCATCTATAACAGGATTGTCTTCAGGTATGGATCCATCTGTATTCATTCTTAAGACTTTTCCTTGGTAGGCTGTCCAATTTTGATTATTTACTTCTGCTGCAGTTGGAAGAGTCTGAGCTTCAATATCCAGACAGTACAGCGATAGTTGGTTTTTGCCCTGGTCTCCTATTGTGTAGTACAACTTACCATCAGGACCAAAAGCCAGACGTCCGGAGTTATGATCTACGCTTCCCACTAGTCCACTTATAATATCAACAGATTCGCTAATTGTACCTGTGGTATTATCGTAAGTAAATCTGGTTATCTTTGTAAGGCGTTCAAGTTCATCACCAGTTGAATTATTAGCATCATAAGTGTACGCTACATAAAGATGGCCAGTACTGCTAAAGTTAGGGTCAAGCACCATCCCCATCAGTCCGTCTTGACCTTGGGATTGGTGAACACCAGGGACAGTTATATTATTTAATATGGTACCATTTAGGGGATCAACCAAAGTAATTGACTTTGCAGCACGCTCTGTAATCCACAGAATATTATCTGGACCATAAATGATGTTGTGAGGCTCACTAAAGTTGGAGGCAAGTAATCTCACCTCAAAACCTTCCTGACTTGGTAAGCGTAAGTTAGCATAGTCTTGTTGTTGAGTTATATCTTGAGAATCAATAGAATCATTTGCATCAAATGGTGCAGTAGCAGGATCTTCTTGTGCATAAACAGAGTTTATAGAAGAGGAGGAGGTCGAATAATTATTAAGCGTCGTTGGCATCATAGTTAGTAGTAATAGACCAAAAGTGACTGCTAGTATATTGGATGACTTTATTATTGTCACGCTGTACCATAATGATAAAAGTATTAATAATACGATATTATCTATCAGGAATAGCCTCATTTGCTGTCTTGATTTTATTAATTTATGATACATTGAGCAGCAATCAGCATAATTAATAATTAATTACCTCCTGGGTATGGTTACCAAATCATTACTTGAGATTTTTAGTAATATTTCTAATTATTCAAATAGTCGCTATCTGTTAGTCTATTACGAGTTTCATCTTTTACTTTCAAAGTAATTGAGATAGTTGGGTGCAAAAAATATTTCATAACGGCCTTGTTCAGATAGTCATCAAGCTCCTTTGAATAAGTTCGGACAATGAATAATTTGAATTTACTTTGTCGTTTGGTAGATGTAATACTATCCTAATCAGACTTTTAAACAAATGATCAAGAAACCTAGCGACTTATGAGTTGGTACTTCAAGTTCACTTAGAATTTTAGATTCTTATTATATCTAACATTAAACCCACCTGTTACAACCATAGCAGTACGTTTTAATTTTAAATATAAATAGAGTCAGCATTCAAAAGCCAAGTCATACGCATTGTTATTTTTCTAATGATTGAAGAATTTTAATTTTCGAAACATTAATGAGTATATAGGTCTCATTTACCAAACGTCTAATAATAAATAAATATCATAAAAGATCTAAATAATTTCAATTGAATATTTATGAATTATTCACAAATCCATTCGAACTAATTATACAGAGGTACTAATCTGGATATGCATCTATACAAGAGTATTATAACTTTACATGAATCAGGAATTCCTATCGAAAATATTGCATTCCAATTGGATTTAGATATAAAGGAAGTTATCGATGCTATAGAGAAGATGCAAGTCATTGACAAAGAAAAAGAAGATTTGGTTCTTCAAGCATCCAAAGTACCTAAATTAGGCATGCTACTAATAGATCCTGTTTTTAATATCAGTTCTGCAATCAAAGATGCTCAAAAAAGAATGTGGTATCAATTGAAAGTAAAATCAGACTTCAATGTATCCCAAGAAAATACACAAAGACTTTTAGAAAAATTTATCGGAACATCTGTGCCTCTTGTAGTATTACATGTCGATCTTGTAGGCTCTACAAATCTTTCAATGAATCTACCCCTTAAACGACTAGTACCAATAATACAGGCATTTACACAAGAAATGTCGCTGATAATAGAGGCTTATGGGGGATATGTCTTTAAGTATGTCGGCGATGCAATACTATCTTTCTTTTTTACGGAAAAAGATGACTTATATCTTCCTTGTACTAATGCAGTTGGCTGTGCATATGCGATGGTAACTATTATTCAACAAGGCATGAATACTATTTTAGAATTAAATGGTTATCCTGAGTTGGGTATAAGAATAGGTATCGACGTAGGAGAAAACGCAATTGTCCAATATGGTTTAAGACCAGAGAGCATAACTAGCTCAGAAAAGGCGGTGGCTTATAACGGTGTAACTAAAAGTAATGATGATGATTCAAAAAGTCCCATCAAGGGAGAAAATATAGTTCCTATTCTAAGGAAGCCACACTTAGATATTTTAGGTTATACGATAAATATTGTCACAAAAATGACAAATTATGCTAAACCAAATCAAATAATTATAGGAGAGGCAGTATATAAAAATCTCGATACTCAAATTAGGAAAAAATTTAGAAACATGGACATTGAAAATATAGAATGGAATTATATTAATAATTCTACTGGAAATACTTATGAATTATATATCAACAATTATGTTGAAAATCATTACTTTGGACATTTGAATTGAAATATCCGATCTACCAAATGTTAAATAAAAGTACAGTTCTCATATACCTGATGGATTCGAAGCACTCTGAATTCTTATGAAGAAATTGCTACCTCAGAGTTATCATATATGATACAAATACATAAAAATTGAACAAAAGTAACAAAACTTCCTACGCTGAAGTAATAAAATTACAAAAGACATTTGCAAAAAAAGTCATAACAAGTAATGATTTCGATAGCAAAGTTAAATCTATTTGTGGTGTAGACGTATCTTATAGAAAAAAAACTGCATGCTGTTCGGCAGTAATAATCAGTAAAGAAACTTTTGAAATTATAGAAACTGTCAGTAGCAAAAGTGAGATAAAAAATCCGTATATTCCGGGTTTATTTATTCTAAGGGAATCTGCCCCTATACTTAAAACATTGAGATTGATAACAAGACCATTCCAACTTTTGCTAGTGGATGGTCATGGGGTATTTCATCCTAGAAGATGTGGATTAGCATGTCATATTGGCATATCTACAAACCTACCTACTATTGGTGTCGCAAAAAGTTTGTTATGCGGCAATGTTCGAGCAGATAACTTTGTAAGTCATAAAGGTGAAATTCTTGGATATGCATTAAAGTCCAATGAAATCTCGAAGAAAGTGGCATATATCAGTGTTGGACATAGAATCAGTTTATCGACATCGATAGAAGTAGTTAAATCAATAACAAAAACAAATCAATATCTTCCAGAACCTCTTATAGTTGCTGACAAACTATCAAAAGAACAAGATTGCAAATAATCCCAATCCTTCCAAACGTTGAGATAAATCTATTAAAATATTCTCTAATTATTAAAAAAACAAAGTATTATGTAAAATTGTTTATCGGATTCCGTAATAATATATATATAATTAAAAAAGTAAGCAAACTTGGGACTCGTAATCTATCTATTACTAAACTAAACTGGTCCATTAATCACATTGATTCACATAATCCTTGATTGTATAAGGAATGAGGTTAAAAGTATATTTTTGCATGCTAAGTTAATCACAACCGTCAAAAACATAATATCAAAGTAACCAATCAAACCAACAGACAAGTAATTAAAGACTTTTACGAATATTTGAGGAACATAGATACTTCTGTAAATTATCAAAATGGGCTACTCAAGGTCTTTGTAACCCACATAACTCATTTGCCTCGACCTCGGATCGTCGACTTTAGCTGCTTAACTTTATATAAATAAATGATTTTAAACTTTCAAGGTTCAAGTTGAAGATAGAGCAAAGGTTCTAGGATCAAGTAAATTAAATTCCTCAAGAAATGCGTTTAATGTTGTATCAGAAATGTTGCTCAAATCAACTTCATGTTTTCTTACTTTATCCAAATCATTCATGGCCTTCTTAAACCGTTCTATACTCATTACTAATCCATAGTAATCTGATACTCTTTCTAAGGTGGTCTTGTAATGCTCCTTATTTCCTGACGCTGTAGCGTCAGATATCAATGTGACATCATATCCTAAGTTGAATCCGTCTCTTAGTGATGTCTCTACACAAATTGACGTATCGATTCCTGCAAATATCAGCAGATTAACGCCTTCACTCTGAAGCCAAACCCGGAGTTCTGTATCTTGAAAAGCAGAATCTCTTCGTTTTATAACAGTATGATCTTCGTCTTGAGGCTTTAACTCGTCAATCGTAACCCCATCCCATGTACCTCTTATGCAAATCGGAAACTTGAGTCGTTCTTGTCTTGACTTAGGTAAAAAGTTGTGTACTCTTCGTCAAAAGATCGATACCGCTATCCTCTCTGACCGCTTCGGTGTAAAAAATAGGAATTTCTTTGCTCCTACAGAATTGAATTAACTCTTTGATATTTGGTATTATTTCTCTATAATTGGATGTGTTCATTCCTAATTTATCATAGGATCCGCCTTTGCTTACAAAACCATTCTGCATATCTACTACTATCAAAGCGGGTACAATTTTGCGTCCGGAAGGAAAAGTGACGGGAAACATTTTTACAATCTTTGTTAATTTCAAAAATATAAAAGCATAATCTTTTTTTATTTTTATTTTTATTTTTCAAAAACTATCATACTATGTCCTTAATTGAGATGAATCCTAGAAAAAACATACTAATGGCTGAAACATGTCTTATAATATAGATTCGATTTTAATAGATTAAAGAATATGATGATACTAGACTCAACTAATCAATCTGTAAAATAAATTCTTATATTAATGCTACAAATAATCTGCCGGCTCTCTATTTTATTAACTTGGTCTAATGTATTTGAATCCTTAGACTATACTCCCAATCTTTTTTTTAGAAATATAATGTGGTATACTACTCGCCTATTCCAAAATTGAATTGTTGATTGATGTCATATTCACCTATCCTCTGAACAGTAATTTTTACTTCCCAGTTTCCGCTCTGACCTAAATAGGCACGGGTAGATGAATAATTTCCTACATTTGTCTTATTCATAGTATCGATTATTGGACCCAAATTCTTATCTGGATTATTAAATTCTAGAAAAACATTCCTAATATTTTCAACAGCTGTACCATTCAAATAATTTGTAGTAATGATAAAGGTGTTATGACCTGTCTTGAATGGTACAATATCAAATTTTAATACCACATTGTCATCTGTTGTAATGATTCTAGAAGAAATGGAAGTAACATTGTTTGTCTGTAGTAGCTGTGGTTGTTGCTGTTTTTTGTCATCATTAGTTTGATTCTGACTAGCAGCAGTAGTATTATCCTCGGCTACCGAAAAGACATACGTTCCTTTGGTAATATGACTATCACTCTTTGATAACACTAACCAGTCGGCGGTATAAATTCCATGGAGAACTTTTGATATATCGAGACTGATTGAAACTGATTTGTCTAATTCAGAAACATCCAAGTCATTATTATCTATTCTTTCATTATTAGAATTTATGACTTTAAGACTACTGGCCCTTGGTTCAGGATCTTCTGTAAATGTAATGCTCACTCTATCTGGTAAAGCCTCAGCTGAATCAACTATGTCATTTGGTTTTGGCACATAATTAATAGGACTTGCATGACCATAGACTGTTAAAATTGATGATGAACTAATTCCCGAAAGAAACAACTTTGTAAAAGTGATTTAGAGCCAAATAAGTCCCAAATTTGTAAACTTAGCTGGTTTATTGGGTCTATGTTAATTTCTCTAAACACATTAAATCAATCAATTAAACTAACAGAATTTACTTTAGGGAACTGATAGCGTCCTGAAGTCCATTGGACCAGTAATGACTTTAGTATTGTATGAAGAAACGAATTAATTGATTTCTTAAAATAAAACTTAATTAATTAACAGTTTCATATACCTTATGAATTCGAAGCCGACTGAATTAATATTCCGTTGTATGTTCCCATTTAATTCTTATAGAGAACTTCTGTAACGGCGATTTTCCAGATTCGTTTAGAAAATCAAATTTCCGATCTATCTGCGAATCATTACTCAAAGACAATTTATTCAAATTGCAATAAGGTTTCAATAAAGGTCTTGTTTCTTATGATGATGAACTTGGCATCTCTATTTCATAGAATGCCTCAGACCTTCTCATGTTTTTGTTTTACTACTGCAGGTAAACTTATGACATGATTGTAGCCTTATTACACCTTATTTGGATTATCACAGATTGTTGATCAGTGCGTCGTCCAGATAAGGTAGTATAATTTAGACAACATACTATTTAATCCCTGATCTTGTTAACTTTTGCTGAAAATAATTTAGCATTAAGATCTAAGATTCGAACAAAGTTAAAAAAACAATCCGAAAATATTACTAAAGGCAATATACAGGAGATTTTATGCATCATTATTTGTTTTAAGGGCAAGAACAAATTTTAGTACAAGAATGTTATGATCAAGTCTGAAGTATTTGATAAATTTTCTCTACATTGGTTATGAAAGCAGATGAAAATATTAATCGGTGTTTTCTTCCAAGGTCTGATAATCTAGGCTTAAATTTATTTGACATATTTTGTAACTCACTAGCAATTATTTTAGATAATTCACTCTGGGTCACAAAAAAAAATCGAATGTATTCAGTTCCATCTACCGAATAAAATTATAACAGAACTAGCCTATATTGGTGGAATTAAAAGTACCCGTACCGTTTGAGTAAACTGTCGCAATGGTTCTTGTTTCTGAAAATATTACACCTCCTATTTCCAAATTTTCAATTGGTGTTGGGTCATTAATATAAGTCCTCGAACCGTCAGCATTATCGGTCACATTGGTTGGGTTTGAGAATACTCTTAGTTGTAATGGAAGTGAAGTGGTAATGTTGTCCATTTTAATGCTAGCCCGCAATGATAATAGCATGTCTGAAATTGTAATTTCATCGCTTGGGTCATTCATATATTCATAGTTTAAAGTTGTATTATCAACTAAAATAATTGGCTTTTCGCTAATCGCATAATCTGTCTCCAGTCCCAGAGGTTTGGAGGAGAAATTGGCTATCACCGTTATGTTTTCAGTTCCGGATAATTGAGTCTCATTGGTTGTCATGACCATGGTGTTATTCGTATTTGTTAGATTTTCAGTGATATTCTGTTGATCAGCCAGAGGTGGTGCAGATCCTAACAAATCCAAGATGGAATCAGGGAGATCCAGATTTATTGAGCCGGAATCAGGGGTTAAAGTATCCGTTGTGTTTGCCGCAGAATTAACTAATGAATTCGAATTCAATGAAGCGGAATTGTTATCTGAATTTTCCGATATTTGCATCGATGAATTGTCAAGGTTTGAACTGTCTATAGAAGAATACGAATAGTAAGGAGCCTGAAACGAGATAACCAGAACAAATGTAAAACACAAAACTAAAATTTTATAAAAGTAATGTGGCAAGATTGAAGATCTCATAAAATTTGTTTATTATCGGTTGATATAAATAAGTTTTTAAAGCAATCATCTTCTTCACATAATGGATCAGGTTCTCAAATTTTAATCTTAATAATGAATAATATTCGATAAATTTAGATAGTTAATTTGAGGTCGAAAAGATTATACCGATAAACCTGATCCAATCAGAGAAAGTGCCTGTATGTGGTGCATGGTCTGTGTGATAGTATGTCCCTCTAATTCGATCAAAGCCGATGAGCTAATTTTCAAATCCATATTGACGAAGCGCAGAAATATACTAAGGCTCACTTGACTATTATAAAGACTAAAAGAATATTCCAAATTTCGAGCAAAAGGTATTTGTCAATTAACGCAAGTACCGATAACTTGTTGGATTTGTAGTTGTCATTTTCCACCCAGATCAGGATGTGGATAAGCTAGTGAAAGATTCAAATACATTTTTCTCTTCTTAAATTTGTAATTTTGAGTATCAGATCATTAATGTAACAACAAAACTGGAAGATCCACATTACTGATTATCTTTCTTGTTTCGCTGAATAACGATTTTATCCAGGAATCCATATGAGAAGATGATATAATAAGCAGGTCATATTTTGATTCTATTGTTTCCTTTGTTATTTCATCCACTACGAATCCTGATCGTATCTTAAAGGATACTTTATTTTTAAAACCAGTGCTTTCAATTTCCTTGATCTTGTCTTCCATGGACTGGACAATTTCTCCCTCTATATGGATTGAGTAATTTTGATCTTTAATTTCTGATTCATTAGTTAAATTAGAGAGGGTTGATTTTGCTTTGGCGTCCTCCTTCTTCCTATTTGAAACATCTATGGATGAGTTCTCTAATTTGTCTATATTTCCCAAAACTTGAAGAATTACAATTTCAGCTCTTGAAATATTGGATAGATAGATTGCATATTTTATAGCCCTATCGGATTTCTCACTGTCATCATAAGTGACCAATATCTTGTTAAATGGAAAAATACCTGTTTCAGATCCTAAGTCAATATTCCTGCTGACTGGCATGATTTTTCTTTGTAGTCCTTTATCTATCTCTTCTGAATTTATTATATTAGGTCTATTTGTAGTAGTTATTTCATTATTTGTAACCATAATCTCGTCTGACTAACATGATATTTATACGGCAGTAGTAGTTAGAAGCTTTGTTATCTCTTCGAGGGTACCAAACGGGTTATTATTAAAACCCTGTAGTTATATTATTTTAAAATCGTGGCTTATTACTATAAGCATATAGGATTTGAAGCCGAAATATCCTCAATATACTCAGCTTTTTGAGATATCTTTCACACGGTAGTAACGATCATATAATCTGTTTCTCTATTTAATATTGACCGTCGACTGTCAAGCAATCCCTTTTTATGTGTACTAGTTATATTTGGTTGAGTAGAGTAGTTTATAAAACTATAATCAATGAATTAAAGATGGAAGCATAAATTAATATGTCCACTATTTCATGTTATTTTACCAATACAAGCTTCAATCTTAAATTCATGTTCCTCAAATATGCGGCTAATTTTAAATATTATGTCTTATATTCAATAAAACCAATCAGAAACAGAATAGTCCCTTTCATCATATAAATTGTGTAAGCATTTACGTTGGGGTTTAATGATAGAAAAAATATGCACTCCTAATTTATTAGCCTCAGAGATTTTGATTACATGCTTATGCGATATACTTGAGCTTTTGAAGTGATAGTAGAAACTAAATGGTATAACACAACGGGTAATAAAGGCTACAAAGAAGGTTTGTTTGATAGAAGAGGCTCATCATCAGTATTCCTTACTATTGACTACGACAAATTTATTCGTTCTAAGTTAAAAGAATGTACAGATTATCCTGATAAACGTCAGTTCATAATATACCGAAGGGTATGAACCTTAATAACCTACGCTTGCTATCTAACATATGTCTCGGATGTACTCTAAAAGATCTGGAATTATCATTTTACTTACTACTTTATCATTTTCAACCCTCTTCCTTTCGATATCCTCTTCTTTAACTATGGGCCAAACCGGTGAAGTTGTAACTAATTCTCAATCTGATGTCATCGCGTTATCTTTATCAAATATGTCTTTAACAGATAGTGCAACAGGGTTAACTTCTGTAACTGGAACTGTAATTAACAACTCTACTGAAAATGTGATGAACTTAAAAGTTGATGTTACCTTGTATGATGCAGATAATATCACAATGAGAGAAACTAGTAGGTTCGTTACAGGTCCCTTTACAGTGTATGAGCCTGGTTCTGTAGAAAGATTTAGTTTCCTTATGAGCGTAGAGGACTTTGACCATTATGCTGCAAGGGCATATGCTGAACAGGTTCTTTGAAAACATATATCTACATAAGATGTAAATCTACAATTGTGAAAGCTACCAACCTAGATTATTGTCCTATTTGAGAAGTAATAAGGTATCAGGGCTATGGAATAGACGACCATATTCATGCTTTCGTATCTAACATTACATGAAAGTTGTTCTTACTGCTACAGTAACGTTATTGAAATAATAGAATAGAAGGTATATGGAATAGACGTCAATCATTACAGTAATTGTTACAATAAAACACTAATAAACACTCATCGCATGACTGTAACCGTATTACTATTTCCCTAGGATAAATACACGCTATGATATTTGAATGACATACATAGGTAGTTAAAATTGCATATTTACTCTTAATAAGTTTATCAACTAAGCATTAAATTGCTATAACTTTTATCTTCTATCATTTCTCTGATTGTGTTAACGTTTATTTCTATCTTCATTATTACAACTATTTATTTGCCAGGCTTTTTGACAACATACATTCTCAGTCTGCTGTCAATACACTATGTGTAATAAGAGTGTAATAAGAGGCGAATCTGAATCCCTCCTCCATTAACTGTATTGCGGTGGGATACAGCCCGTATGTGTGATTCTACCATCCATCATATTACGCATTTTTATGAAATTAGAGATATAGTTAGTAACAATACAGACTTTATTATATTACTGGAAGCAAATTAAATATTTTCCCATTTCTGAGTACAGAACCTTTCGCTAAAGATCGATATTAACCAGCGGATCACTTAACTTTTTTAAATATATTATTAAGCTGAGGAGTAGCAGAAGTTTTGTTCTCAAACAAAAGTATATGTACTTTATAGTCAAAATATCCATGGTACTAAAATAACTGTCATTACTGTAACACCTACAATCCCAATTAAATCGAGTGGTAGTCCTACTCTGGCCATTTTTCGAGTTGTTACAAATTCACTTGAAAACACTATAGCATTTGGCGGAGTGGCAACAGGCATTATGAATCCAATACTTGTAGCTACCGTTATAGGAACCATTAATAATAAAGGATCAATTGAAAGACTAGTTGCCAAAGATGCAGATATAGGTAACAATAATGCAGCTGTAGCTGTATTACTTATTATTTCTCCTGCAAAAACTGTGATTACAAGCATTATCAGTATTATTATTATATAAGGCATTCCACCTAGAAATAACAGGTTTTTTGCAATGTATTCATCTAGTCTAGTTTCAGTAAATCCATTTGCAAGAGCTAAACCTCCACCTATTAGCAATAAAATACCCCACGGTATGGTAACAGCGGTTTTCCAATTTAATAGTCTTCTGTTAAAAGTATTTCCTGGTCGAGTTTTATTTGAAGCAGGATTTTTCTTGTCATAATTTTCTTCTTTATATTTCTGTGTATCTATATGGGACGAGCTTTTTAGAAAACGAAGGGATGATAAAAAATAGCGTCGCGGAGATTAGTGCTATTGAGGCATCATCCACCATAGGGAATAGATTTTTCCATATTAAACCTCTCGTTATCCAAGCTATTGCAGTTCCGATAAATATGCATGCGACAATTTTTTCATCTGTACTCATTTTGCCAAGCTCAGACAAGTTTTTTAAAATTGTATTTTTTCCTTCAACTATTGGGGAGTTACTGATTTTTCCTATTTTTATTACGTATATCCATAATAGTCCTAAAATTATCAAACTTGTTGGAAACCCTATTAACATCCATTTTCCAAAACTCACTTCTATGCTCAATAGTGATTCAGACAATGAAGCAAATATCGCATTAGGAGGAGTGCCTATCAATGTGGCCATACCACCTATACTTGCAGAGTATGCCATTGAAAGCAACAAATAGGTTCCAAATTTATTATGTTTATCATTTTTATTCTTAAGTTGAGTAATTATGGCTAAAGCTATCGGCAACATTAACATAGTAGTAGCAGTATTACTTATCCAACCACTTAGAATTGCGGCTATAACCATAAACGCCCCTATTATATATCGCGGATTAGTGCCAAAAATTTTTAATACATTCATTGCAAAGCGTTTGTGAAGATTTACATTTTCTATGGCTTTTGCTAAGATAAATCCTCCTAGAAATAAAAATATAATACTATCTGCATAGGCGTTTGACATTTTCTCAAACGACATAACGTTAAAAATTGGAAATAGTATGAGAGGTAACAATGCAGTAACATAAATTGGGACAGCTTCAGTTATCCACCAGGTACTCATCCATAAGGTTAATGCCAACACAACTTTTGCCTCAAAAGTAAGACCTTCTATGGGAAGAAACATAAAAGTGATAAAGATTATAGGTCCTAGAATCAATCCCAATACAGAAATATGGCTACTTTTGTTATCGTCATTATTCCTTCTCATGTTTTTCCTATAAAAACAATACTCGAAAAGTAATAAAACTCTATATTTTCATTTTTTCCTGTATAAATTCAATTTTTAAGATAAATCATTATAATTTATTACCGTTACCTTTGCAATAAACATTTTGCAATATTGTTTTAAAGAGATGTTGTTTTCTTATTAAGCAGACTACATTTTAAAAAAATACAAGTATTGAGCTGATTCAGAGCAATAAACGTGAATAATTGTTTGATGTTGTAATTTATATAATATACCATATGATAAATGGAACAAAAAACATATCAAATTATTATTCTTGTCAACAGAAGTACAATTCAGATATACAATCATGATTTATAATTATACACACTATTTGTTTTGAATTCCTTTATACTTTGCAAATCTTTTTGCTGGCCTTCCGGAATTATTTGCTTCACCATTTTAACAGGAAATTCTGAATTTGAGACATTAGGGTTTTCTATTCTGTTTCTCAGTATTCGCGTTACTGAAAGTATTTCTGCACCACGTTTGTAAATAATATTTTTGTATTCCTTTTTTTAGTTTCTATTTCGTCACTTGAAATATAATCATTCAATGAATCATACTTTAAATTTTTATTCTGTAACATTTTGTTTTCTTCTTCCTTTTCAACCTAACGAAGGTTGTTTAAGTTATTGTCTGTGAATTTGTTGTCATGGTCTATATCAGTTTGTAAAGATATTTGTGCTTGTGGGACGGTTAAGTCCATACCATCCTTCTGGAATGAATCATATATTCGCTTTCTAATCTCAGAAGCAATTTTTAGAAACTCCCTTGGTTTATTTGTAAATGCTCTGAGATCATATACTGCACCGTAATCTCCAAACTTTACAAGTAAAACAAACGGATCTGTTACAAAATTATCTGCAGTGTTAAAAGATCTAGAATTCTTTGCTACCTCATTAGGAAAATTATCAGACGTTACTATTCCTTCAGTGTATTTAGCACAGTCTATCAATATTTTTTCGATTGACTTTCTGTTGTAATTATAAGTCAATGATACATTTACCGTAATCGAAAGGACATCCAGTCCGCTATAATTTACTATTTGTCTTTGTAATAGTGTTTGATTTGGAATGGCTACAAGCTCATTTCTTATCGTCTTAATTTTTGTGTATAGCAATGAAATTTCCACAACATCTCCTATGAGGCTTTCGTCCTCCGTAGTTCTTATCCTATCCCCCAATTTAAAAGGACGAGCTGACAAAAGTAATATGCCCGCAATAGCATTACTTATAGTATTTCTTGAAGAGAAACCAATAATTGTTCCAGCTGCTACACTAATTGCTCCTGCTGCCACACCGCTTAGTGAAGAAAAATGAAATATGATGAGGATAACCGTTATTACAATGAGAACCATTTTAGTAATTGAATTAATCCCTGATAATTGTCTTCTGTCAAGATTTAAAGAATCAGCGGACTTGTTTATGAAAAACCTAATGATAAAATAAGCAGCTACAGCAGCAGAGATGACTATAATGGAAAAAACAATACTATCAACATAACTACCCCACCCTGTAAGTGCATCTACGGTTTGAGAAGGTGACGGTGAGGGTGAGGAAGAGGATATCGATTCCGTTGTTTCGTCTCCAGCCGACCCCGATGTGTGTTCAGTTCCATCACTACTAATTACTTCAGTATTACTGCCTCCATCACTCTCGATTCCAATATCAATTTCCTCCTGTGCCCAGGAAGTTGGGGCAATCGTATCAAGCTCAAAGAAAAATACCATCTAAAGATACTGGTACACGATACTTAAAAGATGTAATATATATCAAGTACAAGATCTATTTTTAATTGAACTGATCATGAGTATAAACAACAAAATAGTTTTTTAAAATTTGATATAAATAATGAGTCAAGAGTTTCAATGATTTTTTACTCGTTCCGGTATTTGGATTAAAAACTCTAGGTTCGTACGATACACACTTTTTAAAATCAATGTGAACTGATTATGTTTTATTTTAATTTAATTCTGTTCAAGTGATGTATCAAAGCGCATTCCTGTTTCTATTTTCTTATTTTTCTTTTCTGCGTTATTTACTAAATAGATACAATCTACTAAAGATTAAAAACCTACCGTGACCGCTTTATCTTTACTATTTTATTGTAACACAAATAAGATATATTGGATTGATGTTAATCAATCAAAGAATTACCATTAACCTAATTCCGCAAATAAGTTTTCAGTATCAAAGTAAACACTAAAGACTAATACATTTAGTATAATAATAAGCAATAAAATAAAATTCATAAATCTCATCATGATTAAACATCTTTTACTATGATAATTAAATTTTTCATTAAATCGTAATTTAGGGGTCATTCCAAACTAGTCATGTCCACTATTTCATTTTGTTTTCTTATTAATTGATTGAAACAGTGTTTTATTAGATAAACTACGGGACAAGGATATTAGTGGTGGATCCATATCTGCCAAAGCATCACCTTATGACAAAAGGTACCTCACAATGGAGTCAAAGCCACAAAAATTAAAGAAGAAGAAAAAATATTTGATGAAGCAGTATTTGTCATAGTTTTATTTATCGGCATATCTGTTATTACTGGAATAATTATTTCTAATGTGGATAAGGAAAATTTCTTGGATTCACTTTTTGATTCTGTTTCTGCATTGACTACAACGGGATTATCTTCAGGCATAACTTCCTTAGAGATGGATCCCATATCAAAGTTAGTTCTTATCATTAATATGATAGTAGGTAGATTTGAAACAATTACAACAATTTATCTATTTATAAAAATATCGAAGAAAAAACAACAATTACAATCACACCGCACTAAATAAAACCCTAAGACAAAATTACAGTATAATTTATTGATGAAAGAAATCAAAATAAATTAAATACAAAATGACCACTCGTTTTATATAAGAATATCAAAATATTTACTCCATTATCTTTGTATCCTCAACTCTAATCAATAGATAATCTATTTTTAAATCTACAATGCATACTAATGAATTTAATAAATAGATGAACTCTTTAATGAATTATAAGTACAGGACAGTCTGCCAATTCCGAAACCTTTCGAGTAACACTTCCTAATGCTTTTATTATTGAAATACCCTTTAGTCTGTTACTGCTGCCCATAACAATCATGTCAACTTTCTTAGCATGAGCGTATTCCAATAATTTTCAGCGATATCCCCGGTTAAGCATTTGCTGTCAGATTGAATGCTTTGTTCACTTAACTTCTTAATTTTTTCTTGTGCTCGTTTATACCATGTATTTTCCATTGACGGCTTTAAATTCATTAATTTTGCTTTTTCAATAAGATCTCTATTGTTTTTGAATATCTTGGTGTCTGGGTCTTCGATATGCTCCATAACATGTAAGAATGTGATACAAGTACCACATGGTCCAGCTATTTCACATGCTATTTCAAGAGACTTATCCGAAACTTCTGTGCCATCATAGGTTACTATGATATTTTCTATCATTATTGCACTTTAGACTTCAGCTACATGATCTAATAAAGATCTAATAACTGAATATGTTAATCATGATCCGTAACTAATTTCATTCCGAAGTCAATTTAAGCCATCAACTGTTTATTTCCTTGAATTTATATTCTAGTATTAACCATTGCTTGGTTTGATAATATTAAAAAATTTGTTTTATGAAAGCATTATTCTTAGAGATATTATCTTCAACCTATCACTTTTCTTCTTATGAATCCAAAGAGCCTGAGTATATTAGTTTTAACATACCCATACGGACTAAAATAATTATTAGATTATTCAAATAAGTACACGTTCCATGACACTCCTAGTTAATAATACAATTAATTATTTGCTCCTTACCTTGGATGTTTAGTTTATTGTTAAACATAATTAGAATTTGAAATAATTTATTGTGTAGATATTCACATCCATATTGAAAATAAAGAATTAAAATAATTCTCGCCCTAATGTATTAACAAAAGAAATCCATAGAGAACTACGGTCCCGATTGCTAAAGTTATGAGCATGAAGGGAAAACCAATTCGTATCCATCTTGTAAATGATATTTGATGTCCAAACTTTTCACTTAGTCCTGCAGCCACTACACCTGCACTTGAACCGATCAGTGTCCCGTTACCACCCAAATCAGCACCCAAGGCTAAAGCCCACCATAAGGGACTAAATTGATATCCACTATCAACGCCAAATGAAGCTGCGATTGTAGGGTCTACATTTAGTGAATGAACCAAAGGTATCATTGTAGTTGTAAATGGTATGTTATCTACAAAGGCACTTGCAATACCTGCCAACCAAATAACCATAACAAAGGTAAGCCATGGATCTCCACCTGTTATATCAATTGATAATTTTGCAAGTATTGTTATCAGCCCAGCATGTTCAGCAACTCCTACGATAACAAATAAACCTACAAAGAATAATAGAGTAGCCCAATCGACTTCATGCAAGATTTTTTCTAAAGAGACTCTGCTTATAATAAGCAATACTGCAGCTCCTCCAATTGCAATGATGGATACTTCTAAATGAGTAATAGTTTGCAAGGAAAATAAAATAATAACTCCCACTAATACAATTAAGGATTTTATCAGTAATCCCTTATGGTGAATCAATATCGCATTTTCATCTCTGTGCATCAGCTCTTGAATATCTTCTTTTTGTTCTAGATTCTGCTCACTCTGTAGTTCTTTTTTGAAAAACAATTTGATTAATAGCAGAGAAAATCCAAAAACTACTGCGACTGTCGGTCCCATGTATATCAAAAAAGAGTTAAAATCTATACTTGCGGCAGAACCAATTAAGATATTTGGAGGATCACCGATTAATGTGGCAGCTCCTCCAATATTTGAAACTAGGACCTGAGCCATTATGAATGGAATAGGATGAATTCCTAGTGTTCGAGTAATTGAAAGTGTAACTGGAACCATGAGCAATATAGTAGTAACATTATCGACAAACATTGATGCAACAGATGTAAAAGTGCATAGTAGCAACATCAATATCCAAACATTACCTTTGCTAATCTTGCCAAGTTTTATTCCAACTTGGTGAAATACACCCGTTTCTCCCAAGATTGCCACCATTATCATCATTCCAAGTAATAGACCAATAGTGTTAAAGTCAACAGACTCTATTACAAAATGTAGACTATCTTCAGCTACCATAGAGCCTAGCACGATAGCCAATATGATAGATAAAATAGCTCCAAACATTGCAATAACCGTTCTATGAATAATATCTAGTCCAAGCAAAACATAGATTGCAATCATGATTACTGTGATGCCAGCTAAAATAGGAGTAACACTTTTTTCAAACACTAAGGGCGGGATTGTAAAAAGAAAGACTATGTAAATCGCAATTAATAATATACCGATAGAATATTTTTTATGCATCCTTGGCGTCTATTTGAAGAAGTTAAAAGTGATTCTTAAGTATAGAGGTAGTAGTTTTGACTGATTCCTACATTATTAGCATAATAACAAATGTTGAAAAAGAGTTGACTTTAAGCAACTGGTTTCTAAGATGCTGATCTGGAAGAGTTAAAACGTAATTCAATCAATCATATTAAAATGATATATTTCTCTATGTGAAATAGAGATAGTGTGAAAGACGGCCCAGATGACAAAAATAGAGGTATTAAGTATGATAAAATAAGACACCTGGTAGAAGTAGACGATGATATTTTAGCTGTTTTTTCAATAAATTCAATGAATTCGCCTGATATGAAGGAATTGTATATAGCCAAAAATGCTAGCATAGATAAAAAATATGTCGATTCTTTAGTCCATATCTTAGGTTCAAATCAAATAATCGATGTAGAAAAATCACAAGTCTCTGCTATAGGACAAGAAGAACAGATACAAAAAGACGATAACCTCTTAGGTAAGTTAAAATGGATTGTCATGGAGTATGAAAAGATACGAATATTAAAAATATTTGAAGAGGACAAAACAATATTTGTTTTAATAAACAGCAATACTCAGTTAGAACATACTGTTGATAACATCCTGGGTTATTATTATGATTTAGATGAGATCCCTAAAAGTCTGTTTTGAATTACACATATAGAAGTATAATAAAACTCGTTTAACCGTATAATTAGTTGCATGGTTATACTATTATATTAAATTCAATTTCAAGAATAGACAGTATAGATTATGGCTGCTGAATCAGTTTTTATTCATATTATAATATCTCTTTCTATTCTATTATTTAGTGCTAAAATATTTGCAGAGTTATTTCAAAGGATAAAACAACCCGTAGTATTAGGAGAATTATTAGCCGGTATTATCGTTGGTCCTTATGCTTTGGGTGGCTTACCATTATTTGACGGTCAACCACTAGTCGTTCTTGATGAAACTGTCAAGCATATAGGGGAACTCGCAGCTATTGTTATCCTCTTTATCGCAGGATTGGAAATTACACCAAGAGAGTTTCTTAGGGGAGGCGCCGCATCGTTTACCATTGGTGCTTTGGGAGTCATTGTACCCTTTACAGTAGGTTTTTTGGTTCTTTCCATGTATGGACTTGATTCTTTTGAAATACTACTTATTGCTACAGCATTAACAGCAACAAGTATAGCAATCTCAATTCAAGTCCTTACCGAACTCGGAAAGATGCAATCTAAGGAAGCTAGGCTTATCCTGGGTGCGGCTATAGTAGACGATATTCTTGCCATTGCAATATTATCGGTAGTTGTTACAATGGTGCAATCAGGGGATACTTCGCCCCAAATACTGGACGTAGCACTACTGATACTAAAAATTCTAGGACTATTTGCTGTGCTATTGATTGGCGCTATTTTTCTGATTCCAAGGATATTACATAGAGAGAAATTATGGAGGTCAAGAGGCAGTATTGAAGGAATCACAACTGCAATTTTCTTTGGTATTGCGGGTGTCGCAGCCTATGTCGGTCTTTCTCCTATTGTGGGCGCATTTGCTGCAGGAATGGCTGTTGCTAGTACGAAGCTAATAAAGCAACTTGAAGAATATGCTCACAAATTGCAGTTTATTTTTGCACCATTATTTTTTGCAATAATAGGTGCTCAAGTGGATTTGAGAGGTGTTAATATGGATGTATTAATTATTGCAGGGATAATCATAGCAATAGCGGTTTCTACAAAGTTATTAGGATGTGGATTACCATCTATGTTATTTCTCAAAAAAGATAAAACAAAATCAATGAGAGTTGGAATAGGAATGGTATCAAGAGGTGAAGTAGGACTTATAGTCGCTGGTGTAGGAGTAACATCTGGAGTGCTTTCTACAGATATTTATACTTCTATAATCATCATGGTAGCGGTTACAACAATTATTACACCAATCTGGTTAAAGAAATCCTATAAAAAGGAATTATCATCCACTGGTAAACAAGCGAATGTCACATAAACAGGTAAGCAAGCAAAAGAAGGGTTTTTCTTGTAGGAAGGAATAATTAATCCTTATTGAAGTCCTGTTTTTGTTCCTCTTCCAGAAGTGTTATCCTTGTCTTTTGTAAACTGTTTTGATTGAGTATTTGTTGTTTGTGAAACTTTTGAATCGTATTTATTATTTTTAAGTTGTTCTTCCTTAATCGAGGTTACATCATTTTTACTATAGCCTGAATATGATTCAGCTATTGTACCTTGATTTCTTTGCTTTAGTTCCTCTGTAACATATTCTCTAATTTTACTAGAGTAAATGAAATTATCAATGGGAGGGTTTTCCGCCAATTTATTCATAAGAGATTTAGAAATATCTTTAGCAATCAAAAATGGTGTACCAGCTCTACTAATCCCTCTTACAAGTTTTTCCTCATCGAACTTTTCAGAATTTCCGCTCCGTTTTTCCACAGTTAACTTGGATAAGGGCGACGATTGTTCGTCTGTAGTATTAACGTTCATCATATAGTATTGTCTTGTTTATATTTAAGAATAATTCATTTTGTCATTTGTCGAGACAAATGAATCCCCTTATCAGGACGTATCTCGGGATTATCGGTAGAAAATGTTAAATTTTGTTAACCTTCTTTCCATTAATATTTGATATATACGTATCTAGTAATTTTCTATTCGGTGTTCTCTAGATGCAGATCTCATCTAATTAAACTGCTTATGGTCGTTCTCAGATCTGGTGCTCCCTATATTCTCATTCTCATCATCTTTAGCACCATTTTTCAAATATTAAGAAATTTTGGTGGTGCCTTTTGTCATTGTATTCTTTTATTATTTTATTATCTGACGATTTTTTCCACTCCTGTCAACCAAAATATCGGACGTTAATTTGACAAACCTTATCTGGTATGTGCTTATATGGGTTAACTCTTATCAACTTTGTTAACAACATAAAGATATGACAATAGATCCAGAGTTTCCAAAAAATCACAAAGTAGTAGGAAAACATTCAACTTCAGATGGGGATTATACTCATTTGGTTTGGGGACCAGGAAGAGCAGATGCAGAATCCTCTACCAATAAGGAAGTTCAAGATGCATACAAAACAAGAGGAGAAGAATACGTCCCCTTGGGCATCCATGGAACATTTGTAGCGGTAGACTGGGATTCATGTATTTCTGACGGAGCATGTATCGAGGCTTGTCCTGTTCAAGTCTATCAATGGTACAGGTCAGAACAGGATGTTCCAGCAATAGAAATGGTAAATGCGGTAAGTGAAGGAACAGGAGATGACCAAAATAGAGAGGGCAGAAAAGATTATACTGACAAACCAGATCCCATTAGAGAAAAAGCGTGTATTTGGTGTATGGCCTGTGTGACAGTATGTCCCACTACTTCCATTAAGGTCGATGAAGCTAATTTACCGATTCACGAAGAACAAGTACAGGCATTTGTAGATAGGTAGTATTACAAATTAGTATCAAAAACAAGTCAATTCTTTTCGAATCATGACTTTGGCAAATGTATTTCGCTAGATATAATTCTAATAGGATGGTTAATGAAGAGATATGCAAAGTAGATAGTCAGAGAAGCAGTATATAACGTATAAAATATTGCTCAACAAATGAAGCATATATCATTGATTTCATTTGTCTATTCAATCCTGCAAATAGGGCATGTAATATATCTATTACTAAACCCACCGGGCCCGTTTGATATATGTTCATCTTCAGGCCGATAGTCATGCAGCAAATAGCGATTTATTGTCCTTCTTATATTGCTTCACAATCAAGACAGTCTAGAATAGGTCAAATAAGAAAATGGAAACGTACAAAAACGGTAACACAAATGAACTTTGGGAAACAGGTTCAAACAGATAAAAATGAATACTTGTTAAGGCTGTCCCTAACATTTTAAATACAGCTATAAAAATAGATTGTCCCCTCAGCGTATTTCCTCGTTTAAAGAACATGACTACAAATAGCATAGACATTAGTAAGTTTTGTCCAAAGGCAGCATATACGCCATCATCATCACCAAGAAAGGTGCCCCCTAACAATATTATACTAAAAGCAGAAGATAAAGCGACTAGGAAAACAGCATATAGCTTTAATGATTGAATGTTAGGAAACTCATTCTTATAGTATTTGAAGAACTGAAAAACTATTACTACATCTAATACAAACCAGAGATAATTGATATACAGTTGAGGAGGAGAATGTGGTAAGACGAATGAATAAATGAACTCCCATGATATATTAGCACATAAGGCAAAGAGTGGCATACCATAGGTTTTATCTTTATAACCTTTTGAAATTATAAAAATATAAGTAAGGATCCAAAATATTCCACCCGCTAATAGGATTACTGTTTGCATTAGTTTGTGTAGCTAGGTAATAATACCCAAATTTATAAAATTTATCGTACGAATTTCGATATAATAACCATCCTCAGAAACATGAACGGATTTAGACAGATTTAATTAACTTCAATACGAGAATTAGATTTCCATATGGTAAGTGCTATTTGCTATCTGAAGACAGGTAAATAACATAACATTAGTAATTACATGGTCGAACGAATCTAATATTTATGCTAAATATGGTTAAAACCTTTCACTATGAAATTATCAAAAGTCTTGTTATTATCTCACTTATTAGCATAAATTACAATAATCACAATAACTATTCTTTATATTTATAAGCATGGGCTGCAATTGAATAAACTTCAGAGATCGAGTAAAATAAGAGCTTTCATCTTCTGTTGTTCTACTCCTATCGCCTAGTTTGAATGGACGAGCAGACAATAACAAAATACCTGCTATAGCATTACTGATTGTGTTTCTTGATGAAAAACCGATAATAGTTCCTGCAGCTACACTAATTGCTCCTGCTGCTACACCGCTTAAAGAAGAAAAACGGAATATTAATATGATTATCGTTATCACGATAAGGGTCATTTTTGTTATGGAATTCACTCCGGCTAATTGCCTTCTATCAAGGTTTAATGAATCCGCATATCTATTAATGAAGAATCTCATAATAAAATAAGTTGCTACAGCAACGGATACGACTATGATAGAGAAAATAATGCTATCCACATAGCTACCTAATCCTGTAATAGTATCTATACATGAAGATGAAGATGAAGATGAAGATGAAGATGAGGACGAAATTGATTCGGAAGTATCTTCGCTGACAGAAGGTTCAGATCCTTCGCTATTATGCATATCAGTATTACCTTCGCTTTCAATTCCTATATCGATTTCTTCTTGTACATAGGCAATTCTCATAATTTTATCAAAAAGAATAGCATCTAAAGAAAATTAATCATGATACTTAAAGGATCTAATATAAAGCAGGCTCAGAACAGAGAACTAATGTTGTCGTGTAGTAGTTATGCTACTCTTACTAATTAGCCATTATAAGTATGATAATAATTTAGTTAGATTTGTCTTAGTTTGAAATTTGGACTCGTATTATATCTCTTACTAAACCCACCGGTCGTCAAAATCGATAATGCCATTTAAGTTTGACTTTACTAGAGAATGTTAGATATTATTCCGTTAGTATTTGAGATGCGATAATATAAGTTTCTCAATTTAGTAAGTCGGTATAGCAATTTCCCGAAATATCTAGAGGTATAAACTCATTAGACCATATGTCTTTATTAGATAGCATTTATTTCCAATATTCCTTGCATTGCAAACTCAACACCCTGTTTTCACACTCAAAAACCCGTGATCCAGTAATATGAAAACCTTATTAATTTTTGAAAATACAAGTGAGTGAAAGTAAAGATGTCCAATTCAATCTCTGACGGCATGGGCTGGAGGGTCACCGCATCTATCATCGCTTTTTTCGCTTCTATAATAATCATTATTATCTGGTTATATTTCTATGCAGAAAATTACACTATTTATCAGAACGTTGCCATAGTTGTTGTTATCTTATTAGGATTTATCGCTATAATGGCGGCCACTTGGGCCTCTTGGGGGATGAAGCAGAGTAGAGAAGGAAAATGGCGTAGTAGTAATAACAATAAGAAAGGCGACTTTGAATAGGAAGAGGAAACTTCTCTTTTTTTTGTCTACCTATCCATTTTCTATCCAAAAATGCTTCTGATTTTTTTGCGGAGTATGAATCTATCCATAATTATCAATACCAAAACTGAGGCCACTGCAAGCATTATAACAGGAAACTGTAGTTCTAACATGCGTTCTATTTCAACAGAAGCCATTACCCCAAATAAAGCCTGGAAATTATGGAAAACTATAGTAGCATAAATATTGCGTCCAACGAAATAAACGATGCTTGTCAGTAGTCCAGGTAACATTAATATCATAACCATATGGACCTGATTGAAAGGCTCACTATGAGCAAAGTGATAAACACCAAAGAGCACTGTTGATATGATGATGCCTACTATAACTGAAAGTTTTTTTCCAAACTTGTTCTTTGAAAATGATTCCATGCTAGCGCCTATGACCGCCCAGCATACTACTACCTCTGCTATTGATGTAGGTAATGTTTGAGAAAACACATTTGAAATTACAATAGTATTTAATGATGTAGGACCTTGAATAACAAATAACAGAAACCCTATCGTTCCTGCAACTGTTACTAGCACAACCGTATGTTTTACCGATCTAAATCCTATCTGACTCAACGACAATTGACCTGACGCTATAATAGATGGTTTGATAGCCAATATTGCTATCACAGTTCCTATGATCATGTTCACAATAACAGAGTATTCAAATCGACCAAGTGGATCATCTCTATGTAGTAGGTTTATTCGACCTTCAAAAAAGTAGGTGGCAAATGTCCACACCAAATAAACAGTAATTGCAATTATAATTAGTAAAACATGTTTTTTCAACCAACTTTTTATTAACACACTTGCTTAAAAGAAAAAATTAAAGTCAATAAAGAAATCCCAAAGAAAGAGATAGTCCTGCAAGAAAAACTCAAAATTACATCCGGGAAGCCTTTTTCAGACAATCCTGGATATAAACATCAAAGCCTAAATGATGCATCTATTATTAAGGTACAAAGAATATAAAATACTATGGTCTGATAAGTTCCTGCCAAATAAGAACTAGCAGCATAGTCTAATTTGTGAGTACTAGTGAATAATTTTCATCAAAGAAAAAATTGTGGTAGTCTTAACTATATGGCAAGTCTAAAGAAATCTCACTTAATGCTGAGATTGTTTCGGTTAAATCCTTGCCTGAAGTAGACCATATGATCAAGGTTTGTATATCTCCAGTACCTTTTTGTCCACCCCTCAAATCTTCAAAATCATGTGTACTTTCTACTGTAATTCCTGCATTTGTAATCTCTGAAAGGTAAGTATCTATATCCTGTGTAGGAGCCATGAATACACCCACAGTATCGAAATTACCCAAACTTGGAGTGGTTGTTGAGGAACTGTTATCGACAATCGTAATTGTTCCTTCCATAGTTACACCTGGGTCACCTTCTGCCTCATAGTTGTAAGTTCCAGGATTGGTAAAAGTGTGTGAAGCGGACATTTGACTATCTTGAATTTCTCCTGTGTTAAATAATGAAGTTCCATCTGTGTTTAGAACGTTAATAGTTCGTTCATGACCTACATCGCCATTAAACCACGATACAGTGGTTCCTGTGTTTATGACTGCGTTCTCTGGGACAAAGTGCTGATCTAGAAATCGTGCTTCATTGTCCTCGCCTTCAGCATGGTGACCTTCATTTGGAACTAGTATAACAAGATGCTTCACGTTACTTCCCAAGGTCATAGTTTTCGTATTAAATAGATCTTCTGCAACAAAGGTTGATTGATTATTATTAACAGTAGTGCTATTATTGTTGGTATCTATTTGGGCGGATGCAATTGAACTCCCACTTACGGACTGTAAAAAAAGTAGCGCAGAGAAAAGAAATAATCCTGTAATAAAGATTGAGTTTCTTGTAGAAACCATGAGTCACTTTGGTTTTGGAGTTATAATAACTAACGCAATGCAAGAATTTTAATTTACCCAAAAAACAGATAAATAAAATTACAGTTTTTAGATTTTGTATCATAAAATTCATAAAGTTAGAAAGTCCATTATAAATTATTGAAAGATACCGACATATGCTAATAAATCAGTTACAAATATCTAGAACTTTTGGATTGGATGGTATTTAAATACTATCATGATGTCCGCTAATGAACAGGGCTATGGGTAAAATATGGAATCAGTGATCGGTCACTAACATTATAAACACAATGGACCTGCTAAACTTTTTTATCATTCACTTGGAGTTTGAACAGAGGATCAAAACTTTTACAGTATTTTCTGAGGAAAATAATCATTCAACTAGTGAAATCATGTGAGTAATCCACAAAATGAATCTGCATCAATAGGACTATGATATTATTTTAATCGGCCAAGTCTGAATATCAAGCACATTCACTGGAAATATATGAGGCATTTTCACTATGTTACAATGATATTCAACGACACTCTAGTTTTATACCACTCACACAAGTTACTAAAATACTCTAGTCGTATACATTTCATGAAAAGAATTATTTATTGTCGCTTCTGTTACCTTCCTCTTACTCCTTCGTCTTAATTGTTTTCTGTTTCCTCATCTTCGTTGCTCTCTTCGATATCATCATTACTATCATCAGTGCTAATACCGGAAGAATCAGAGTCAGAGTTGGAGGCCGGTCCTTGGTCCTTTTCTAAAGAATCTTCGTCCTCTGCTTCGCTTTCCTCTTCTCTTTCTGCTTCTTCACATTCAGAAGAACTACCACCAGAAGAGCCTGACTCTTCACTACAATTTTCATCATCAAACCATGGATTGCCCTCATCATCTGTTTTCCTTTCTCCGCGTTGATTGTCTCCATCATTTTCATCATCGTCTTTGTCATCATCGTCATCTGATCGGGAATCGTCGTTATCATCATTATTATTGTTAATTGAGAATGGGGATTGATTATTTACAGAGAAAGTATTGGTCGTAGCGTCTCCCCCACCAGTAGCGAATCCCCCAGTTGAAGCAAATGATGTCTTTGTATTAAAGGGAACACTCATCGAACTTTGATTAGACTCTACATTTAGAGAATAAAATGCACCTTGTGACTTGGTCTTGTTGTCTGTAATTGTGATATCAAATGGTGCTATTTGGTTATGAGCAAGATTTCCAACATTTAGGCCAAAGGTCTGAGTTCCAATAACTCCTAAACTAGAATTGTCATAAAACGTTGAAACAAGGTTTATGAACTGTTCTGGACTTTGACCTTGATTAATAATACTACCTGTGATATGAGGATTTCCAGCATTATCTAAAAATGAACTGCTTCCATTTAGTACAAGATTAGCAGGTTTTTCTTCTGTAGCAGGATGAGAAGTGGTAATGAATTCCATAAAGTTAAACTTTCCCAAGATTTGTTGAGGGTCCTGTATCACTATATCAAATGGAGATAACTCACCTGTTCTTAAAGTGTCGATAGAGGAAAAAGAAGAGTGGTTTCCAACTACAGTATTGTTATTTGTATCAGAAAGTATGGCTGTAATTACAATGTTGTTTTGTGGTTGAGTTGAAGTATTATTTACCTCGCCTATTATATGGAAATTACCAAAATCATCTGTATATGCGGAAGTACTAATAATTTGGATAGGATTAGAATTTGCTATTTGCGCCGATACTAAATGACCAAGTTGTAAAATATTCAATTCGGGAAAAGTAAGGACAGAACAAATAATTGAAATCATGATTAGAGAAAGCACCATCAAGTTTCGTCTATTTTTTGATAATGACATTTTGATTATATTTTAGATAATGGAAATATAAATAAAATAATTTCTAAAAATATTTAACTAAAATAATTCTACTTGAAAATGTTAGAAAAATTTTTCCTGGGGGTGTTCTAGGATATTATGAACTAGGCGTTTTACAATCAATATGTGAGCATCTTTTTAATAATGCACATACAAAAGACGAATATCCTGAAACAAACGATGGAAAAAAATTAGACAATTCAAGACTGAACCAGGACAATGCAGTATATAATACAATTATGGCCTGTATATGAGTAACAAATGTTTTTTGTATACCAAAATTTAATAACTAAAACATTTCCGACTGAAGATATATAGATAGATGTAAGGTGCCCTCTCCCTATCAGAAGGGACGTGGTTGGAATAATTGAGACCAAAAATCGCCTGGGCTTGTGTGTGGTACATCCACTTCAAAAGCAGCAGCACCAAACGCTGTTGAATTTCTTTTGATCTGAACAATAATGGTATTTAAAGCATCATCTGGGAATATGTAGATCACAGAAAAGATTCCATCAGAAACGGGTTGTTGTGCAAATTTAAAGAGTCTACCATCTGAATCCACTATAGTTACGTTTGCGGTCAAATTATTATAAGGTATTCCTGAAATCAACTCTCTTATTTCAAATTGAAGTTCTGTTGGTTGATCAACAGTAGGAACCTTTGGAGTGAGACTCATTGTTACATTTAGGTTATCTCGTTCACTTATCCATGAATTGGGAGTTGTATCTTGATCGTTTAGGGTTTGAGAAAAAACATCACTTAACAATACGTAACTAAAACTTGTCAAAAAAAGTACCGGAAAAACCATCATCAACTTTAGATACAATTTCATTATATTTATAACAGAGAACAACGATATCAATATTTTGATACTTGGATAATTAATGAAAATCGATTATCTTTGTAATTTTACTACTTTATTAGGATTCAAAATAAATAAAAGGTGAGAATATATTAATTTCTACTCCCTATATTGTCACTTTTTATCTTGTCAACATACTTGGTTGATAGATAATTCTACTAGATTAAAAATACTTAATATTTTGGTAATCATATTGAGCAATTATGAAAACAAAACTCAAAGAATTCATTGACAAATCACCAGATACCTATTTTACCTTTGAAAGTGCTCACTATAATCTGTATCTAAATTCAGGTAGAGAATATCTTTCGTTATATGGTCAAAATGCTTCTAGGCCTGATGTGATGATATCAAAAGATAATCAAATTGATGATTTAGAGATAAAACACGAACCCAATAAGAAACTAGTTATTGTATATAGAAAAGGTATTGAATTCATAAATTTTGAGTATTTAAGTCGTTTTACTTTTAACTTGGAATTATCCAAAAATTATAGATAAGAAATTATCTATAGTAAAAACCATTCCTAACGATTTATGTTTTCAAATGGAATGGTTATCGCCATCACACATGGAATATTTTTAGATATCTAAAATCGTTGTCCTGCTACATAACATTCTTTGATTGTAGAGAAGATTTATAATTTATAATAAATTCAAAGTTTGGACTCGTATTATATCTCTTACTAAACCCACCGGGCCCGCTTTATATGAAACAGCGATGTCTTAAGTTATATGAATTTCATCTATTTTCACAATATGAAGAAATTAAATAACAAGTACAACTATAGGTTATAGTATACGGAATAGAAAAGGAGCTTTATTCATATCTTATCTTTGTGAACCCTTACGGATTACAATTTATTGAGATTGATTCTCAAGGTATTCCTTGACTTCTGCATGGTTACTCAATTCATTTAGGATGAGTCTTTTGCCATACAATGCATCTATATTTTCTGGATCATTCTTAAGGGCTTGTTCAAAGTATTCTATGACTTCTGAATGGTTACCAGAAACACCTAGCGCAAATCCTTTTACAATCAAGGCGTTGGTATTAACAGGATCTATATCTAGTGCCTTATCAGCATATAATATGGCACCTGTAAAGTTTCGGAGTTTATACAAATAGTCAGCCTTGCCTGTTAATGCGAAGGTATTGTTATGGTTTATAGAAAGAGCCTTATCTATGAGTGCAAGTGCCTGAGTTCGATTACCCAGATGATCTGCAGCCAAAGCTTTACCGTAAAAGGCGTTGGCATTATTAGGATTTATTGAAGTAGCAAGATCAAAGTATTCTATGGCTTCTGTATGGTTACCAGAAATATCCAAAGCAAAACCCAGATTATTTAATGTCAGGGTATTATCTGGATCAACTTCTAGTGATTTTTTAAAATACTCTATTGCATCTTGATAGTTTCCTAGTCCATAGTAAGACACACCCTTATCAAACAATGAACGGTCACTCGTGCTAAAATTTAATTTTAACACCTTTACGAAATTTTTCATGGCTTCTGTATGATTACCTGTATTATACAAAATTACACCTTTACTAGTTAGAGCATCCATATTATTAGGATCAATAGCCAAGATTTTATCATAGACATCAACAGCATCTGTATGGTTACCAAAATTATCAGTGGTCAAACCTTTACCATGTAATGCCTCTGTATTATTAGGCTCTATAACTAAAACCTTGTCAAAATATGCTAAGGCTTCAGTATAGTTTCCAATGTTGTTTAGATATTCTCCTTGATTGATTAAATCAGTGCTATTGATAGTGACGGATTCCTTCTGTCCAGACACAATAGAGGATAAAAATAAACCGTGAATGCTATTTGTTAAAAATATTAAACTAACCGTCAGAAATACTGTCCATATTATATTTACTCTAAACGAACGTAAGGTTGGAGGCAATTTGTTCATTGGAATTTAATATATGATAATATATAAGACATTTTCAATCATACGAACCTAATGTGCATAAATTATAAAAGAGAATTTGTAAATAGTACTTTTAGGTTCTTAAACGTCTCATTCTAATTTAGAGTAAGATTACTAATAAGATTTGATTTTTCAACAAAAAATCTATATCATACTAGATCATCATTTACTAAGCTATGTAGAGTTTGAGCATATAAATCACAATAATAATAAAATATCAAATATTGAAAAAGGTGTAACAAGTAATAATGGCAAATCGTATTTATTAATCATCCTCTAGTTGGTAATTTGATTTTATTAAATAAATTCTTCTTTTAGACTAATACAATCTTGATGAATAAGAGGATGATAAGCATGTATATCAAGTTTTATATAAAATTTGTGTCTATAATATTACCATTTATAGTACTATTTGCATCTATCTATTTATAGCATGTTATACTGAATGTTTTATGAGTTCTGATATTGATTGGAATGACACTATAAAGAAAGAGGCAAGAGGATTAAATGATGCTGATTTTGGTGAGGTTCAAGAAGTAACAGATGGATTTGTCATAACTCAAAGAGGATTAATTGATGTAGTAGCATTCGGTATACCTAAAGAAAAGGCAGAAAGTTACGATGGAAGCGTACTGCGATTTAATGTTTCTGAAGATGAAGCCTTCAGTAAATATCCAGGAGAAGACACAGATGAAACGCTTTCACAAGAAGAAGATTCGACCATAGATAAGATGGAAGATCCATTGCAATCCACCCATGATATAGAAACTGAGGAATCAACTACAGTACCTCTAATAGGAGAAAGAGTAGATGTTTCAAAACGAATTGAGGAAACCACTGCCACCATAACCAAAGAGCCAATAACTGAAACAAAAACAATAGAGGTACCAGTAACGCATGAAGAAATATCAATTGAAAGAAGGAAAGCTACAGGGGAACAAGCATCTACCGAACAAAATCCAGTTACATCTAATGAAGAGATAGAGATACCTGTCAAGAGAGAAGAAATTGAAGTCACTAAAATACCATATGTTAAAGAGGAAGTAGTGGTAAAAAAGAAACCTGTAACTGAAACAAAAGAAATTACCGAAGAAATAACTGCTGAGAAGGTCAGTGAATCGGATAGCAGTAAGGCGTAAAGAGTAAAAACAATTTAGTTATTTTGATAAATTTTCATATTGGTTGAATAGAAATAGAGAGAGAGAAATATTAAAGAATATCAAATGGAAAATAGCTCTTGACTTTATAGCCACAGGTGAAGTCAAAATGACATTAAACCAGCTATTGAAACAAGGAAGAAAATGAGTATATTAGCAGATAGTATTACTAATTTTAGTATTAACAACAATTCCATTTCGTAAAGTTGGAGCAATAAAACAGAACACATTACGAATACATTTGATTAATATTTGTCAAGATAAGGGCCAATAATAGTAACTGACAAAATCAAATTATAGTCTAAATTTATTAGATGACTTCAATGAAAAAATTATTTTGCTAATTATATGGAATTTTAATGAAATTATCTAAATATTTGAATCATCAAAAGTAGAAGAATTTTTATTTATTGGCAATGTAATATCCATAATATCAATTTGACAAATTAAAGTATATTCATCCCTGTTACTAGTTTGTCTACTAAATTATAGTCGGTTCAATTCTTTATTGTAGATAAACCAGTTTGGTATTTGTTTATATTTTTATACTTTTAAAAACTATAGAAGATTGATGTATAAATGGATAATTTTTTTATGAATATCAAATATTTTCTAGGTTTCACTTTTATTTTGATTACTCTCTACTCTTGTTATTTTATTTCTGTCAATGCATCTTATGGTACAATGATGTTCCCAGATACAAATTCAACTACTTCATCATTAGAGAATAATACTAACTCTCTTAATTCTACAACAGAATTGACTGACATGTTTGTCTCAGGCCAAGAGAAATCAAAAATAGAAAATAATACAGATTTCAATAATCTTTCATAATTAAATTTTTCCTACCTAACAAGTAAAACAGAGCATTTCGCATTAGAAACTACTCCTTGTGCGACACTACCTACTACTATTCTTTCTAACCTTGACTTTCCTGTACTGCCTATAACAATCAAATCAATGTTCTCTATCTCTGCAATTTTAATAATCTCCTCAACAATAGATGTATCTGTTTGCTTTATCTTGATTTTGAAATTAATATCATGTTCTTTTGCCTCATTGATAATATCCTTTAGCCAATTGTTCATCTGTTCAATGTTATACTTGTACAATTCATCCCAAGCATACTGTGGAGCACGGCTAATGGAATCAGGTATAACGGAAACATAAATTGCAGTGATTTCTGATGTATATTTTTTTGCCAAGTCAAAGGCCTTCCTAGCGGCTTTTATCGAGATTTTTGAACCGTCTATACACACCAGTATACTAGAAATTTCTTCCGTCATCTGTGAAAGTTTTAGTATTCAAAGTAATAAATTCATGCCTATAACAAGTAAAAAAAGAACAGTCTTTTGATATATATGAGCTCAAATCATAAGAGACTAAACCAAAGATATTTTGCTATATGATCATTAATTTTGATTCTTAAACTCTATATTACTATAAAAAATTAATTGCTTACCTGCTCACGGTCTCAGCATCTGTAAAAGGAACGAGAAATTCAGGAATATTTGTTTCCTTCTGCATTCTATTAACAGTATTATTTAAAGTATAAAGAGAAATGAAAAATTAGACTCGTAATATATCTATTACTAAATTTACTAGGCCCGTAGTAATTTTACTACCTTATTAGGACTCAGTAAATAAAGAGTAAGAAAAAACATTTCATCAGTTAAGCTTTCGGAACCAATAGTTGGATACTCTTGGTTGGCCAAGGCTGGTTCTATTATGTTAGTCTCTAGTAATACATCGATAGACGAGAATAATAATAATAACATAGGCATTGGAAATTCTTGTAAACAAACAAAGTATGTAATACAAAAAATTTAAAGACACTAAAACGGCAAACGTAAGTTTGTCTGACATTGTTAGAACAAGAATTATTACAACTAAAATAAATGTATAGGGATCTATTGGTAAAGCACACGCTGAACTCTAAGGATATAAAATCCACTACCACATGGGTAGCTGTAAAACGTCTCATTCAACGGGGATTGACTCTAGAATTAGAGGCGGATATTATGTTTTTTTGACATGGTTAAAATGATTGTGATTCCTAAACCTTAATCTTCTATTTAATGAAGATGAGATACAAAAATCCTTAAAGGATAAACAGGGTAATAAATCAGATGCATGATTCTGAAAATATACGCTTTAGAGCAGAATATATCGTTAGCCAAGAAAAACTACAAGAATATAAGAAATTGATACAGGAATTATGCAAAGTTGTAGAAGCTAAGGAGCCACATACCCTTGAATATCAGTTTTATTTTAATGACGACGAAACCAAGTGTGTGGTACATGAGACGTATACAAATTCTGAAGCTGCTCTTGCCCATAATGATGGAATTGCATCAAAAACAATACTTCCAAAGATCTTGGAGATTTCCCAAATAAATAGATTTGAGGTTTACGGAAATCCTTGCGAGAAATTACAAAAAGTGTTATCAAGGTTTAATACGCAGAAATTTAGTATATTTACGGGATTTAGCCGTTGATATCCAAGGGGGTCACATGTCTCGTACGGATCATCCTCAATCTAGATATATAAGAATAAAACCTACAAAGAAATGGAGCTGGGGAATTGATGAACCCGTTTTTGTTGAAGATAAATTTAATGTAAAGAAATCGAGTATTAGTAGTTGAAAATATTACGCCGGGGCAACTATATTTAGAATTAATATAAGATAAAAGAATCTACCTCAAAGGACTGATATCGTCTTGAAGCACACCGGGCCCGCTTTATCTTTACTATCATATTATAACAGGATTAAGCTAGATTGAAATGATATTAATCAATCAAAGAACTACCATTAACTTAATTCCACAAATAAGGAGTTTGAAATATCCATATTCAAATACCTGGACTGCTTCACAATATATACAACGTTTAAGATTTTATAATAAAAGACTGCTCGATCATGATATACAAACTTAAATGTAGGAGACTTATCTGAGATTTTTTTTATAACGGATTGTATATATTGTTAGAGATGAATTTTAGAAGAATACTTGTAGGAATTTCTACAATCAATGAATCAAAGAAGATAGTAGACCATGCTATAGCTATCGCAAAGAATTGTAAATCGGAATTTCATGTAATTACAGTATTTGATATTCCAGATATTTATGATTCAAAGTTAAATTCTGATAAATTGAGTCATCATCAAATAAAGGAACGATTAGAAGAAATGGAGCATAGATTGTTAGATATAAAGAAGGAAGCTGAAAGAGAAGGCTTATCTGTAGTAACAGAGTTAATCGATGAAAATACGCGTCCTGAGAAATCACTATTAACATATTGTAAGAACAAGGATATTGATTTGATTATAGTAGGGAAAGGAAAAGGAATGGTAGCAGACTTCAAGGAATGGATCTTAGGTATACTGCACTTGAAATAGCAAAATATTCAAGTTGTAGTGTTATGATAATAAAATGATGTGACCTGATAGGTGAGATTCCAATCCTGTTAATTTAGTTACCTGTTTCAAATTCAAATATATTAAATTTCTCTATTGCTTATAACAAAGTTTATTATTTTAAAAGGTTGATACTATGATCCGATATTATTCGAAAGTAAGTGTATATTATTAATTATTTGAGAGATTTATTGTAGGGACATATTTCTATGACATTTTCAGGGCGTGAGTAATCATAGTTAAAGAAATTGTAAACCCAGTAGAGAACTAATAAAGTTATCAATCTGCTACTATTGACGCCATCAACATTAGGATTTAGGTTTCCAAGCTCATGCTTTTGTCCATACTGCTAGTGAAACAATGAGTTTGCTAGTCTACAGTTTTCATGAAACTAGAAGCTTATCATATGGTTGCGGCCTTCGTTAGCATCCTTCACTTCTGTTCTGTTTGATTTGGCTGAGGCGGATTTCGTTTCTCAAGATTCAGGTTTAATTATACAGAAGAAAATCTTATTTATTTTTGATCTTGACTATCATTGCTTGTCATGGTTAGAAAAAAGAGACCAAGTCAAAGATGGTAAGCGGGTAAAATAAGACGTATTCTTTTGGTATAATCTTTAATAGTACAAAAGCAATAACGAGGAATACATATGAATATGATCATGGGTTAAATTATGATAAACTCTTCTTAGTGCTTATCTGAATTGACCTAGGAAAGCGTGCAATACACCAGAATCCTTAACAGCAACACATATACCATAACCACTACAAAGTCAGATGTTAAAAAACGAAGCGGCACAATAAATAAAAACATATGCAGAAACATAATAAAGCAAAGAATATAAAAAATGCTCATTGTCTTCTTCTCTTCCCCCTCTGGTGCGAGTGTTCAAGCTCTATAGGAGATATAATAGGCTAAATATAATCAGTCCTATATTCCGTTAGAGATAAGGAATAATGGGAAGAGGTATATTAATCCCCCAATCATAAGACAAAAGAAGAAGTAATTTTTGATACTCATGTTTTTATTACCATACAATATTCAGTAAAAAGGCTACGGATTCATAATTCAACCCTGAATAAGATCTTATGATGTATTTGAATAGTAGTTGTTATCTCCCTTTTAAGATCACCCTTGACTATTTCAACTAGTATTACTATCTCAATTAATCTCTACTAACACCAAAACAATAGCTATCTTCCTTAAATAGCGTACTATACTATTAATTTAGATCGACAAGAATGGATTTAGCTAAGTGGTTAACCAATATCTTTAAAAAATTAAAAAGAGGTAAAAAGGATGATACACCATCAACTTTCTACGATTCAAATAGAGCTGTAAATGGGTAAGGTAATAGTAACAGTTAGTTAGTTTAATTAAATGTCATGAGCTTTCTAAAATATTATTAAAACAAATAAGGAAAATTAAGATAGAAGTTAAAGTGAGTAGATAATGACTACTTTAATACTATTACTTAGATTAGCAACATTTGATCGGTAATTCTGCAATAGAGTGGACCAACACTATCTAGGATGCCCTTAGGAGATATTATTGTAATACTATAGGCGGCGTTTAGATAAATGCACCACAAATTATAATTAAATGGTAATAGTGATATATTTTGTACACCGTACCTACACGTGTACAATTCAGGACGATCCAATGGAGGAATGTGGAATGGATAAACCTGCAATTCCAAGTCGATTGCTTCATCGATCCATTTCGCATTCCTGAAATTAAGTAATTTTGTTTTATGTATAAGATGGGAAGTATGTATGAAGTCAAGCTAAATTCAATTGCCGTCCATCCGCCCAACTATGAGATCAATGATGTCAATATAGGAACATTTTATTCATATGATATGGAGAGCAAATATGAAATCCCTGATTTATTATGATTACCATAGAAAATCGACAACTACTATCTAATGTAGACTGTATTTTATAATAAATGTATGAATGAGGGCTGGTAAACAGAGAAAGCCGCTAAAGTGGTAAATGAAATCGACCTGTGGGATATTCCTGGAATAGTGGATTTGAAGCCTTCTTAATATGGCAAAAGAGGAAAATATATCTCTTGAAGTATATGGATATGTCCATTGTAAAAATAGTGAACTTTGAAAATTTGTTCGGTAGACTGGTAGATTGCGACAGTGCGATGAAACATGACATAATCCTTAAATTCAATCTGCCCTATCAGATTTAGAATCGCATTTTGTATACCGGCATCAACACGGGTCCCCACAGATAGATATACCCAGAAATAAACAACATGTAGTCATAACAAGCATAAACAACCTTTCTTAAATTTAATAGCAAAAAGGCATGATCTGGTTGATTCTAAGTCGAGTAAAGTAATAAATAATTCAATAGGAAGTTTGGAAAAATTCCTTATAGACTTTGATTCCAGTCATATTGGATCTTGTATAAGTTCTCGAGCACATGAACAATTGTGGTCCAAGATAGATGATTGGTTAAAAAGCAGGTAGAGTACAAATAAGATTGCTTGCTTGGTTTAGATTCTTTATAGAATTAGACATATTAAAATGTGAAGTATAACTTATCAAAAATAAGTAGAACAGGAATCAACTAAACGTGTTTTTATCTATAGTAACATAAGAAAAAGAATCCTTATTTACCAATTGACTTTTCTTCAAATTCTAATTGAAGCTGACTGTTTTAATATATTTTAATATATAAAAAAACAATTTTAGATATTGTTAAATAATTCACTTTAATAATAACATATATGTTTCCAGATCCGACGGTGCTTCCAGATCCGACAGAGTCTATTTCTGAATTTGTTCTTCCATCCTTTAGAAAAATCCTTGTAACTCATGACGGAAAAGATAAATCTAACAAGGCAATTAATTATGCTATTTATTTATCAAAATTGACAGGTGCAGAGATAACAATTTTACAGATAATTAATGATGCAGTACAATTAGAAGAAACTTCAATAAATATCTCTAATGATCAACCGTCATCGTCATCGTCATCGTCATCTTCAACAATACCAAACTCTACCTCCTCTGCAGCAGATAAACAAAATTATGTAGAAAATATTCAAGGCGACTTAATAGATTCAATGAAAGAGAAAATAAAGAATATTGAGCGAGCTGGTTGTAAAAATAAGGTATTATATAAATTTAAGACAGGCAGCATAGTAGATGAAATAGTAAATGAAGTTAATGAAATAAATTATGACTTGGTTATATTAACATCATCTCATTTGAATTCTTGGATAGAATCACTATTTAGTAATACGAGAAAGATAATTAGTAAAGTGCATACAAGTGTTTTGATTCCTCAATGAATGCTCATATGAATGCAACTTGAAAAGAATACATGTTATCATTAATTTTATCAATATAATTTCTAAATCAAAAATAATTTACCATTTTTTATTTCGTAATGTATATAAAAATAGGTTCATAATATCTGATTTTTTGATTCATGTAAGAAACTAATTTCATATTCATTTTGATTTGCCATATTTATCATATTGTTTACTTAAATGGGATTGACTCTAAATAATATTAACAAATTCAAAGATATTGTTCTTTTTTGTATATCTTCGTACCCTTATAAGAAACATAAAAATAAGGATAATCTTTATCAAACTTTTGTGCGAGAGTTTATGGAATTACATATTTTTGTCTTATCACAAGACTCTTTTTGGCAACATTGTAATCTGTAGAAACTTCTTGAACTTACAGGATCATATTCATCTAATCCTCATACCTCTTTGATAACGTCAATCGAGTTTATGTCAAAGTTGTCATTGGACCTGTAAGGATTTGTATAATAAATTACCAATACCTCCATCATTTTCATAAAGAATTATCAATAAACTTTAAACTATTAAACAATATACTTGTTATCTTCTTTGTCGAACCCATCTATAATTTCTGTCCCTCTTATGGTAATAGAATATCATCAAATCCTTCATCTTGAATTGTCAGACTGGAAATGTTAATTGTAGAAACTCCTATAACCAGACCACCAGTCAATCCATCTTGACCTTCAAGCCAAAATAGCCTGGTTGGTTTAGGTGAAGATTTTGTTAGATCTAATAATAACAGCCTAATAATCTCTGAACTATGTAATTATTTTCTAAGTGTTAGAATCCCACAATCTCAGGAAACTTAATTTTCCAGCGGAGTAATATCTTATTTTAGTTGTACCAAGCATGATCATGATTTTTTATGCCGGCGAATCTTAATAACAAATAGAATTCCAATATAGATGATGATATTTGATATAGGTTCTATTACATCACATAATTTATTTTCATTTTTGAATATTTTTGGAGATGATCTTTTAAGGGCCACCATATCCCTTTTTGCAGTAATCAACCCGATTGGAACTATACCTTTATTTGCAAGTATGACTCAAAAGATGCAAAAAGTCGAACGAGATAGGATATTAAAAACAACAGTTATTACAGCAAGTGTATTACTAATGATCTTTGCAGTTGCAGGGACGCAAATTTTATCAATCTTTGGGATTACAATATCTAGCTTTATGATTGCAGGAGGGATATTGCTTTTTGTAGTCTCAATAGAATTGTTAACCCATGGTGGATGGAGATTTGGTGGAACTGTTTCCGACGAATCAGGCGTAGTTCCACTAGCATTTCCTTTATTGGCGGGCCCAGGCGCCATTACTACTGTGATATTATCTTTTCAGACGTCTGGATTGATAGTAACAATATTATCAATTGCAATTGTTATGGGAATAACTTTTGTTGTGTTCTTTCTAACCGGAAATATATATAGTATTCTAGGTAGACGTGGTTCACTGATCATTACTAGGATATTTGCAGTTCTGATTGCAGCAATTGCAGTTCAATACGTAGTAGATGGTTTAAAAACGATGTAACCTCAATTGTTAAGAGTTATGGGAAAAATAATTTACTAGAATGAGAATGAGTCTGTGTTTGGATATTTCATAACTAGGAAGTGTTTACAGGTGGCAATTCTTTAATATCAATAACAGGAATGGTATGTCTCTGGCTATAAGCCATATTTAAGATCAACTTTTTCATGCACATGAACAAATAAACGTAGCATTAATCAGGATTCTAAACCCTACAATTCGGATAAGCAAGAGAAACTCTTATTGTCTTTCCAGCATGTTACGTTCCCACTTTGCTTCTCTGGCTGCAGCTTCATAAGTACTCTGAAGAAAGGCAAGCAACGCTTGATCTGGTGACTTGCTTGTGCGAACAGTCTCATATGGCAAAATAAATTCTCCCATGTTTTTTTCATAGTAAGCGCCTTCAGGCTCTACGTGGGCATCCTTGAATCCTTGAGGTTCAGGATATGAGTATGAATAGTACATTGGTCCTTCAAACAGTCCTCCTCCTGGCCACAGTCCACAACTACTAACTTCGTGTGAATATGCTTCTACCATTACATGCCGAGGACAATTAGGAACGCCAGGGTGAGCGGGAGCCGTTCGTCCTGAAAAACGTGTTACAGCCAAATCAAAAGCTCCCCAAAAAAAATGAACAGGGCTTACCTTGCCCAAAAACCTTGATCGAAATTCTGTGAATAATCGAGAGGACTGTGTAAGTATTCTCCAAAACTTATTGGCTGTTTCGCCGTCGTATGTTGAATGGATATAATCTTTTTCAAAAGGAATTCCATTTTCTACTTCAACTGGTGTACTCCAGATACTCAATGATATTCCCATTGATTGAAGAGTTGACATTATATCTCTATAATAATCTGCAATGGAGTGTGACTCTAATGGGATTTTCTTAATATATCCAAAGGCTTGCTCAATACTTAAGAAATGTTTGTTAAAATCAAAATCGATCTAAAAGGAATATCATTGTAGTACATCACCGATGTGGTTAACCCGGTTGGGGTAACATATAGAGTAGAATTCCACCAATGATTTTCCATTGGGGTTGTTGCAAGTCGAATCTTGCCGACGATCTGTGTCAACATATGTAACGTTTCATAAGTTTCCTTCCAACTAGCAACTGGAAGTGTCGGCCACATCTCATCATTCTTCAATTTGAATCATTCTCCAAACTGTTGTTTGATGTGTTAAAATACTCGAAGTGTATAATTGGTGTTAGCAAACCAGATGTTCCTGTGAAATCTAAATGATTTAAGGAAGTGGGTAATAGTCCATGTTTATGACTTTCACTGGCTATAGCAAAGGTCTGCCCAGAGCAAAAGATACCCGACAGTTGTTTGGCATAATTTTTCATATCTTCATATATCATAGGTTCTAATTAAATAAAATAGTGCGCCTACGAATAGCGTGCATTAGAATTCATTTCCCCTGCGCACTTTTATTTTCATTTATTAGTAGAGCGTTAATCAAGTCCATTGGACTGATAAAACAATTTTAAATGGAGAATACTGAGTCGGAAATTAGATCCATATAGTCATTCTTTACGCCTAAAATTATGCTATAAAAACATCGTAATTGGTGTGATAATATGAATTTAATATTTAATGTGTGTTTGAATCATTAGAAATCCATTTATTATGATTCTAATTAACTTTGAATGTTCTTTGAATCTTCAAAATTTTAAATGACAACACAAAGACGACAAAAATAATTGATGCAGCAACCAAAAAAGTAGGGGTACCTATAGTATTATACAGGAATCCACCTATGATCAATCCAATAATACTTGCCAAACTCCCTATGCTACTGGCAACTCCTTGCACCGCACCCTGTTGAACATTTCCGGCAAATTTTGAAAGAATAGACATGAATGACGGCCACATCAATCCATTGCCAACTGCAAAAAGAATCGTAGCAAAATAAATTAATATCATGCTGTTCGAAAAAAATAGTATAAAATTTACGCCTAAAACAAAGCTTCCGATAATTATCAGATTACCTTCTGAAAATATTTGAGATGCCTTTTTTAGAATTGGACCTTGTACCAGTATCATTAGTCCACTTAAGATAGCATAGAAAATACCCATTTCTGTAATGGTCCATTTTAGGCTTGATACTGCGTGAATCGGAAACGATGTATAAAAAATATTAAACCCTAGAAAAATGAAAAAGTTCAATACCATAAATAATGGTATATATTTTAATTTGAAAATGTCTTTGAACCTGAGCTTTTCAGGATTTGGAGGATTAAAGCAATCTTTACATTCATATGAATACGCCCTCTGAATGCTATTTTTTTGAATTGGTGGGATTTCTTTTGAGAGCTTATTTGATTCTTTTAATAATATCCAGATTGCAGTAAGTGCGATAAACGAAACAAAAATAGCAACAAGGTACTGGTAAAATATTCCCATAAATGGTTCCTCCTAGAATACCTGCCAGAGCGGGACCAACTATGAATCCCAGGTTAGAAGAAATAGCCATCTTTCCAAAATTCTTGCTTCTAGTCGTGTCGTCCGACAAGTCTGCAACATAGGCATTGGCAACAGAAATATTTCCACCAGTTATTCCGTCTATAGCACGGGCCGCAAATAACACTACCAAGGGCAAGGAAAGTGTAAAAGCTCCAATAAGAGCATTATCTATATCAATTAGTTCAAATTTCGGCATATACAAGGCAAATAGAAATATGATCCAACCAATTAAAGTACCAGCAGTACTAATTAAGAGAACTTTCTTTCGACCAAAAGTGTCAGACCATCGCCCCAATATGGGTGCCCCAATCAACTGAAATGCTGGATATATGGATGAGAGTATTCCATAAATTACAGAATTACCTCCAAAATCAACCACAAGAAATACTAAGAAAGGCAATACGATACTAAATCCTAATGTTCCTACGAAGTTGGAAAAGAGCAATGGAAATAGGGGGATCGGCTTTGTCTCCAAATATGATATCCAATATCATGAGGATGAATTTAACTATAAAAGGATGTGAGCTACCACCGCGAATTAGGTTTAGATGAATTTATGATTATATCTTATATCTTAACAAACCAAATTATTTTGGGTTTAAGTTAAAAAAAATCACGAGTCTTCTACTATAAACAATTAATTTTAGGTAGATTCAATGCATGAGTTAAAAAATCCGGAAAAGCCCCCCATCTTAGTAAGACAAATCCTTGTTCCCTCGTGCCGGTGGACACATAAGATTACATATCTAGAAACAAATCATTTGCGAAAGAAAAGATTAGTTTATTTATTTATATCTTAGAGTTTCATATCCCACTATTCTTTTTCGTTCGATCCTTTCTGAATTGAACAGATAAGTCTGATATTTTAAGCTTTTACTAATATAACTTGAACTTCTAAGGCGGTCATCATTATATAGTGTAATGCCGTCGATTTCAGCAGTGTATTTTGCCGTGGTAAAATTCCTATTCCTGTTGTTAATATCTATTAAATTACTATGTATTGAAGAATATCGAAGATATCCGGGTTTGTAGAGCAACCTTTCGTTATATCTTTCTATAATTCTGTTCTGTTTTTCATATTGCTCATCAAACATCTTTATTCCATAGACTTCTGGAATGGATTCGTTACAGGATTCAGACAGTTCCTTCGCAGCCTTTATGAAATGTAAATTTCTCTTAAGTGTCTTTTTGTCAATTACTGCATACTCATCTGAATCTATTACAATCAAAAAATCAATTCCTAGTTGAGCAGCAATCTCTAGATACTTGTTCCTTTTTTCAATTTCAGTTATATTGGGATAACAATAATATCTCGTGTTAGGAAACGACTCTACAATCTCTCTGGAGCCATCAATGCTGACGTCATAGTCCTCTTCAAATTCCTTAAATTTCCCATCTATAGTTATAACTAGATCAACATCGGATGCAATTGAGTGTAGGCATCTCTTCAAGCCTTTAGCGTCATCAAAAAACACTATCCCCGCACCAATTCTCATGCCATTATCTCATATAGAAGGGGTAATATTGATAACTATTAGCATAGATTTGGGTCACAAATTCAATTGACTAATTTATAATCGTCACTTTATATAGACCGTAATTTGTCAAAATTACAGAGAATTAGCGAGAATAGAGGTAGATGGTCTCAGCTTATTGTTCTCAGAATCTCTGATCTATTTTGATTTAAAGAGGTGGACTGCTTTTACACTTAAATTAATGATCAACAGAAAAATCATCCATGCAATGATAGAAGCTATCATTGAAGACTGATATGGTTCGATGAAACCAAGTATTAGCAATTGATAATGTAAAACTACTTTTGAAACTGAATAAATCGCCTCGGAAATCGCAAACGCTGTAATTAGCTTCTTAATATCTGACTTAATCCTATCATAATTTTTTTTGCCAGTTTCCGGATAGTAATATCTTGATTTATTATCTAGATAGAACAAATATGAAAAAATAGGAATGTAAATACAATATTCGAAAAGTAGGGTAACGATTGAGTTTGATAGACTGTCTGAACTTAATTCTGAATAAAATTGAGTAAATATTGCCCCCGCAAAGAATGCAAAAATTCCTGAAATTATGATGTTTTTATTGAACAGGATATAATCTTTGTATTTAGCATATAATTTACCAAGTCTCAATCCGGTTACCCTATTAATTTAGGGACCAGAACATCGTTGAAATTAATAAATCTACTGATAAGATCATGCCTTTTATCATCATCTATCTTTGAGAATTTGTATTCGTTGTCTAAAATAGAAGGTAAAAGTTATGTAGATAGAACATGGGGATTAATTAGTTAATCTCGATAGTATTGTGCTTGGCAAAAAAAAATATTCTTACATTAGACAGTCTTAATTCATTATAACCGGCCTAGATTTACTCGTGCCAATGACAAATCCAAATGTTTCTTTCTAAATAAGACAATTACATATTTTTCTTGAATTACTACTATTGGTCCATCTGTCCGTCATATCCATCAAAATATCCCAATTTATAATCTGCGTATTTCGAATGGTGACTGGTAGTCGACCAACAAATCTAAGATTTCATTCAGAGGATCACATTTTGGATGAAATTCGATCCAAACAGTATAAAATTATTGAAAGAACCTAGTCTGGTTTCTAAGAAGTGATCGCCTACCTGTATTAGTAATCAGTCTTTTAGTTTACATATCTAAATACTAATTTCCAGTAAAATTGTGTGAAATAAAACATAATGATGTATTATCCATTGATTCTAAGAGGAGAGGTGTTTCCTCTTTAAGGCAAGCTTTAGCATTACACCAGTTAAGAAATGAACTGAAGGTACTCCGGCCCCAAAATTTTTTTACTACTTAATTAGGAGTAACTATCTTAATTATCAAAGCTAATTGATTTATGTTACCAATCTTCCTTATTGGACAGTTCAAGCCTCGGTCGAAGAATTTAGGGAGCAAGGTTTGATAATAGAAAAGAATAGCTTAGAATGCATCAGAAAAAAGTATACAGTTTGATCTAGGACGAATAGATATGAGCTATAGGATATACGGTCAAACTTAAGATGCATGCTGATTTAATCGTTACCGGTTTATGCTCTCGATACTTATGCTACATGTTACTTTGATTTAGTCCCTTTTTTTGAGGCTTTAGGAAATTTCAATAATGACAGTCAATATTGAATCCGGTTTTGTTCAAAATAATTTTTTAATAATAGCAGAACACGAAAAAGTGAAAGTTTTTGTTAAAAACAATGCTGACGTTTCCAAGAATCCAGTGACAATTTGTATAATTAAGGAGCCGATTTTCATAATAAATCGGTTATAGGATTTAAGATGAGAGAATTGTAAAGTCCTGATAAAGAAAATTGATATACGGGAGACCTAATAATAAACAGGATTTCTTTGTATAAGGCCCTCGATGATGATGACGATGAAAATAAACGGAAAAATAAGGATAAAGCAAAAATTAATTTAGAGGAATTACAGTCTATCGAAGAATCAGAATTTACATCCTCGGACAATAAAAGCTCAAAGAAAAATAAGATTCACTTAAAAAAGAAAATTAAATTTGATGAATTTGCGAATACTGTTTTATTTCTTGCAGTGTTTATTGGCATATGGCAACTAGCGTATTTAAGTGGTATTTGGCCCAAAGTATCACTACCATCTCCCTTAATGGTGGTAGAATCGTTCTATGAACTAATTTTAGATAACACTTTGTTAATAAGTATAGGAGTCACGCTTTACAGGCTCTTGATTGGATTTGCTGCATCAATAGTAATTGGGGTTTGTGTAGGACTTGCAATGGTTAGATTTGCTGGTTTTGGAAAAACAATGAGTTCTTTTGCAGTAGGATTACAGTCTTTTCCCAGTGTTGCGTGGGTTCCATTTGCCATCTTGCTTATTGGTCTAAATGATATTGGAATACTATTTGTTGTTATAATGAGTTCAGTATTTTCAGTCATGATGTCTGCATATAGTGGAATAAGAAATATACCTCCTATTTATGTAAAGGCTGCAAGAAACATGGGAGCTAAAGGCTTTTCATTATTTAGATATATGATGATACCAGCAGCCACTCCTGCATTAATAATAGGAATAAAACAAGCGTGGTCATTTGCTTGGCACGCTTTGGTCGGAGCGGAAATACTAATGGCCGCATCTATAGGTATAGGACATATCCTTTTAATCGGAAGGGAGTTTCAGCTGATGGATCAGATAATAGCATCTATGATTACTATCTTCGCGCTAGGAATGATATTTGATAAGGTAATCTTTGCAAAACTAGATGATAAAGTTAGAGAAAAATGGGGATTAAGACAAGAACAGGATATAGAAAATAAATGATTTCAACCCCCTCTTCCCCCCCCCCCCCCCCCGGCTGCTTGACTGATTTTTTAGATATAATCCTCCATCTGGGCCCTTATAGAGTAAGATTGTAGGGTTAATGATAATCGGAGTACATCTTTGCTGTGCTGAATTCCCTAAATCTTGGTAAAAACTACGTGCAACATACATTTTTTGCCTATTTCTAATTACTAATACATCCCATTTACAAAAAAATAGTATGAATTCAATAGCGAAACTGAGTATTTCATTTGCCATAATTATTGTAGTAATTCTTTCTTCTAATTTAAACTTCAACTGGGCCTCATTTCTAGGTCAGGATAATAGTTCAACGGCTTCTACAAATCAAAGTAAAAACCCGAAGGCGGATTCTTTAAAAATTGGATATTTTCCGAATCTAAATCATGCACAACCCATTATCGGTTTAAAAAATGGAGATTTTCAAAAATCACTAAACAATGACGAGAATTTAGGTAATATCTCGTTATCGGAGTACGTATTTACGGCTGGTCCCTCTGCGATCGAAGCACTATATGCGGGTCAAATTGACGTAGCATATGTGGGCCCTAATCCTGCTATTAATGGATACATTGTATCTGGGGGAGAAGGTTTACGAATAATCTCTGGTGCATCTAGTGGTGGAGCCTCATTTGTTGTTAGAAATGATTCGGGTATTGAAACTGTCAATGACCTGGGAGGAAAGAAATTTGCATCCCCTCAATTAGGTAACACGCAAGATGTTGCTTTGCGAAAATACTTGATTGACAATGGTTTTAACACTGTTGAAAATGGTGGAAACGTAACAGTGGTGGCGGCAAAACCTGCAGATATAATCACATTGTTCCTAAAAAAAGAGATTGATGGAGCATGGGTACCTGAACCAGTAGTAGCGATTTTAAAAGAACAAGGCAATGGATTCATCTTAGTCGATGAAAGAGACCTCTGGCCACCGGATGGTAAATTTGTAACAGCAAATATTTTGGTTAGAACCGACTATCTTAGAGACAATCCTGAGATCATAAAAAAGTTGCTTGAAGTCCATGTAGATGAAACCCTTTGGATAAACCAAAAATTATCGAAAACTAATGATACCAAACTTGATGAAGAAAACATCGACGAATTAACGGTCGCGTTCAATGAAGGCTTAAAGAAAATTACTGGTAAAGTTTATCCATTGAATCAACTAAAAGATGCGCTAGCAAGGATAGAATTTACCTACGACCCACTCTCGGCATCGCTTAACAAGATTGCGGAGGATGCGAGCGACTTGGGATACATTAACTTAGGGAGTGATAGCGAAATTGACTTGGAAAGTATTTATGATCTTGATCTTTTAAATGAAGTACTGGCAAGTAAGGGACTTAATGCCGTTCGATAATTAGTAATGGTCGGTTCCTATTTATTAGTAAATAAATACTTTACTAATGAATGGAATCATTTATTTCAAAATATATCGTAATCACCAAATCAAGAAATCAAAAAAAATATCTTTACTTTTTTCCCCATCAGCATTACAATATTGTATTTACATATTTTTCAGATTAATTTCTTTATAATTTGTTGAGCTTTCGTAACGGTGCATGCAAGCTTTATAATAAGACAATAAATAGTCTGTAGGCTAATATCATTTTTTGAGAAATACTCTTAATACAATGAAAATAATAACTAATCAAGAGAGCTAAGCACGTTAATATAACCAGCGATGACGCGCAGAATATATGCATAAATTGCGTAATAAATAGGAAAATGGCACAATGAAAATGACTAATAAGTTATGTAAATTATAAACAAAATAATGATTTACAAGTCAGCAAGAAAAAGTTTCAAAGTACCAAAAAGTTTTGTAAGTGGAAGACGACCAATGATCTTGGGCTTTACAATGATTATTATTGCAGTTGTTTTGATATCAGCACCTATTTCAATTGCAGGTGCACAATCGGTGGTCAGTGAAAAAAAGACTTTGAGAATAGGTTACTTTCCAAATATCACTCACTCACAAGCCGTGATTGGATTAAATAATGATGATTTTCAGAAAACTCTAGGGGATAATGTTACTGTCGAAGCTATTCGATTTAATGCTGGACCATCTGCGATTGAATCGCTTTTAGCTGATAGAATTGATGCCACTTATATTGGCCCTAATCCTGCCATTAATGGATATCTACTTACAGGCGGCAATGATCTTAGGGTAATCTCCGGTGCATCTAGTGGTGGAGCCTCATTTGTTGTTAGAAATGATTCGGGTATTGAAACTGTCAATGACCTGGGAGGAAAGAAATTTGCATCCCCTCAATTAGGTAACACGCAAGATGTTGCTTTGCGAAAATACTTGATTGACAATGGTTTTAACACTGTTGAAAATGGTGGAAACGTAACGGTGTTACCCATCGCAAATGCAGATATATTAACAGTATTTTTGAAAAAGGAAATCGACGGTGCTTGGGTACCAGAACCATGGGCTACAAGACTGGTTCAAGAGGCAGACGGCAAGGTGTTTCTTGACGAGAGAACCTTATGGCCTGATGGTAAATTCGTAACTGGCAATTTAATAGTCAGAACAGATTATCTTAGAGACAATCCTGAAATTATAAAGAAGCTTATTGAAGCCCATGTGAATGAAACGCTTTGGATCAACAACAATACAGCGGAAGCAGCAAAAGAATTTAATACTCAGTTGAAGAAAATTACTGGTCAAGAAATTTCAGAAAACGTATTAAATAAGGCCTACACTAATATAGATATCACCTACGATCCATTAAAATTATCTCTCTTTAAGAGTGCAAATGACGCTTATGATTTAGGATTTATAGAGAAAGGAAAAGATCGACCAAATCTTTCAGGAATATATGATACCACCATACTAAACGAAGTGCTTGCTCAAAAGGGGCTTTCACCTATTGGGGAGACAGGTACAGTTAGCAACATAACAAATATAACGTCCGGTGGCGAGGCAATAGCAGATCTCGTAGCATAGCTTTACCCATTTACATATACCTTTGAATATCCAAACTTTTATTTTTACTAACTCATCGACCATGATCAAATTAATTTAAACCTAATAAAGATAAAATTTATCATGTCTTTGTTTCTTCCCAGAATTAATTAACCTCTTTAAAAAAGGCAAATAAAGATTTTTAAAATATAAATTAATTCGGGTGTCCTTGCGTTGTTGAATAAAGGTATATGCAATATACCAAAAGTGTTTATTATCTTTCCGAAATTGTGAAATAACTTTATACTTAAACAGAAAAATGAGGGTTAGATATCATACTCCTTACTCTATGCGTTTTTTCCTTAAATATTACTAATTTATGCTCCTTTGAAGTATTACCAAGGACAAGAGTTTCAATGTTTTGAGAAAAATTCTATTATCAATTAATTTTGATTATTTAAATCACTCTGATTTCTATTTGCCAAGTCGTCAGTTATCGTAGAATTATTACTGTCAAGACTAGAAGATTCGGCTGTTGTATCAGTGATATCTACGGTGTTACTTTTTTCATCCCCAGTATTAGAGGAGTCACTCTGGGTAGTAGCGGTGCTCTTTTCATCTGCACTGTTTATTTCCTCAATGGTTTGTTCAAAATTCCTACTTAAGGAACTAAAGACGCCTTCATTGTTTTGGCCCGCTACCTCGAATGACGTTGCAGGAAAGTCATACATAAAAGGATTAATTGAAAAAACAAACATGCTATTAAAACATAAGATTACGGCTAATGATATATTGATGAATTTTAGTTGTACCACGTCTTTTAGGTCCCTTTTTATTTAATAAGGATAGTGAAGATATAATTGTTAAGTATGATTTGCCTAGAACAATATTTCTGACCTTATTTACACGATATTATAAGGTATGATACAAAAAATTATAATTGCAAAGCTCAAAGTCATTATGTGAAGTCTTGCTTACCGATATCCATATCATTTATTTTTTTAATTTTGGTCAATTTACAAAGTTACTTTGATCCTCCTTCTGCTGTTGACAGACTGTATTTGTTTGAAGCAATGAATGTTGAATTAGACAGAATGATAACTAACAATTTTGTGATGGCCCAAGAGGAAGACAAGAGATTCATCTCTGGATTTGATACTGGAAGCTATCCAGTAGGAATAACTATCAATCCTATTACCCAAAAAATCTATGTCGCAAATCAGTATTCCAATACAGTTTCAGTGTTTGATGCTAAAACGGATAAACTATTAAGTACAATTGAGACTGGGATTTTTCCTTATAGTATAGATATGAACCAATTTAATAATAGAATTTATGTAACAAACAGAGGATCTAATGACGTTACAATCATCGACGGTTCTACTGATTCAGTTATTGATAATACTACGGTGGGCAAAGCCCCGGTTCAAGTCGCGGTGGACCAATCAAGTAATTGGGTATATGTTACAAATATTGATTCAAATTCAATTTCGGTGATTGATGGAATAACCAATGAGGTTATCAGGACGATAGATGGTGTGAATACTCCGTACGGTATCAACGTTAACCCACTTTCAAACAAGGTGTACATTTCCAACATTGCTAATTCTACCATCACCGTCATGAACGAAGATAATTACAATTTCATTAAGAACATTCCGGTGGGCAAAGCCCCAGTAGGTATCGACATTAATGAAGAAAGAAACATTGTTTATGTTACAAATTACGCTTCAAATTCACTATCAGTCATAAATGGTACAGATGACACTGTGATCCAAACTATTCAGACCGGTGAATCTCCAGTTGGAGTGAAAATAAACCCAGTTTCAGATCAGGTATACGTAAGTAATATAGCTTCTAATGATGTAAGCGTGGTAAACGAAACATCTTTGGAGAAAATAAAAGAGATCGTTGTAAATCCTTCTTCGATAATAGAAAGGGATGACTATCCTGAGACTATTCCAACCAATATAAAATTCCCTCTTATTGCAAGTTTTGTTGGCGTAGACCCGATAGCCAATCTAGTATATATTACAAATACTGCTTCCAATACACTTTCAATTATAGACGGAAGAGAGGATGAAAGCATAGTAAGAATTGGATTTGATACTAGTCCTGATAATTCCGGATTCATAGAGTGTAATGGTATAAAAAATCTTAATCAAAATACTACTATTATTCCCACCGACAACGAAGCAACTTGCACGGCAGTACCGGAAAGAGGATACACGTTTGATTCATGGTCAGGGCTTGCATATAGTGCAGATAACCCTCTAAAATTCAAGTCCAGCGAATATGGCGATATTGTTGCCAATTTTAGGCCTACACTTTCGACTGAACAATATATTTTCCTAATAGGAGGTGTAACGGGCATGTCTTCAGTTCTGCTGGGATGGTTTTTCAAGGGAGGACAAAGAAGAAAGTTTAACAAACTAATTCAGATAACTAATAAAGCCATACAGGATGCAGATGTAGGTGACAAGACCGAGAGCATTATCAAATTAGAAAATCTAAGGAGGGATATATTTAATACGTATAGGCGCGGCTCATTAACTGATTTTCAATTTGATTTTCTTGATAAGAGATTAATCAATTACATAAACAAAATAAGTAATTTGTGATAGTCAATTGCATAAGCTTGACTAACCTTTTTTATGCTGTGTCTACGAGGTGGTTGATTAATCAATGAGAGACTTTGAAATTGGTTAAATGTAACAGAGTTATCAACATCATTGTTACTTGATTTGGTATCTCCATTATCTTAGGAGCAGCAGTATTATTCGTGACTGGTGCTGTTAGATAATAAGATTGGTAGTAGTAAGATAACAATGACAGCAATCGGCTTGGGTACCGGTTTGATAAGAAAAAGTAGAAAAATACTAATCTAATTTCCAAAGAGAGCGACAAAGGATCTCCATATGATTCAATTGTCGTAAAAACGATTTTAAATGGCCTTTGCGCGTCTACATTATATATTCATGTTTAACAATGATCAATTGAAGGAGCTTGTAAAAAAGGCAAGAGAAGCCACTCCAAAAAGAAATTTTGCTCAATCGGCTGAAATAACTCTAGTATTAAGAGACATTGATGTCAAAAAAGGATTTAGTGTCAACGAAATAGTAGTGCTACCTAATCCAACAAAGAAAGGTGCTTCACTTTGTATGCTCGCGACTGGAGACATGGGATTACGAGCAAAGAGAGCTGGTGTAGATCAGGTGATGGAACCTGATACTTTAGACAGGATAGGAACAAACAGAAGAGAGGCCAGAAAAATGGTTCGCTCTTATGATTTTTTCCTAGCAGATGCTACTTTAATGTCATCCGTAGGTCGATCACTAGGTCAATTTTTGGGTCCAAAAGGTAAAATGCCCACACCTGTTCCCTATGGAGCCCCGATAGAAAACATAGCTACGAGATTAAGATCATCCACAAGAATACGATCCAAAAATCAATTAAACATGTCAACAAAAATCGGTGATGAGTCGATGACCGATGAGCAGCTAGCGGCAAATGCCAATGCGGTTATTGCTTCAGTTGAAAAGAAACTTCCGCAAGGAGACAAGAATTTTAGGAACGCTATAATAAAATTCACTATGGGTAAAGCATTAAAAGCAAGTACCCTTGGCAAATAACCGGTAGGGATAATCGTAATGAGTCAAACAGCCATCATCAACAAATTAGGAAGAACCTCGTATCCAGAAAGAAAAATAAAATTGTATGAAGACTTACAAAGCTTAGCCAAATCTTATGATGTTATTGCACTGTCGAGGATGACAAAAGTAAGGTCAGCTCAACTTATGGCAATCAGGAAAAAGTTTAGAAATGAAATCAAGATTTTAACGATAAAAAATAAGGTTGCTCAAAGAGCTTTTGAACAAATTTTCAAGGAAGTTAAAGGATTAGAATTCCTCAATAAGGAACTAGAAGGTCAATGCGCTCTAATGTTTACAAACCTTAGTCCATTTAAAATGAATTTAACTTTTGATAAAAACAAAATTTTCATGGCAGCTAAAGGCGGCGATATTGCCCCAAACGAGTTGGTTATTCCTGCTGGCAATACTGGAATCAATCCAGGCCCGGTTTTATCTGAGTTCAAAGAATCAAATGTACCAACCAAAATAGATCAAGGAACAATCTGGGTTTCAAAAGACACTGTTGTAGCAAGAGCTGGCGATGTTATCCCCCAAAAGTTAGCTGCGTTATTAAGCAAATTAGATGTAAAACCTATTGAAGCAGGAGTATCAGTAAATTATGCAATTTCCGAAGGGCTTGAATTTAAGGAAAAAGACCTAAAAATTGTAGTTTCAGATTACGTACAGGAATTAGTAAAATCTTTCCAGGAAGCGTTATCTATTGCAGTAGAAGCAGTATACTTTACGAAGGCATCAATGCCATTGATCCTATTGAAAGCAAAACAGCATGGATTATCCTTGGCCTCCGAATCAGGATACACTTCGCCTGACACAATTGAATTGGTGATACTAAAGGCCAATGCAATTGCTTCCAATTTGGCAAACCAGCTTGAATCCAAAGGGTTTTCTTCCAATCAATAACCCTAATTTTTTATATTATTTTAGCTATCAATTTTAAATCGTATCCAAAACAAATTATTTATTGTTACATCTATGTTTTGATTTTTTTTGTTAAACTTTTCTATTTGCTGTACCATCATGATTTGAATCGTCTGCGTACCGTTTTAACCTAGAATGGTTAAAATAATTAGGTAGATGTAAAGTGATGTTAGTAATATTATATAATTAATTAGTTTAAAATAATAAATGGATAAAGTTTAGCCGAAAAGAGAAGATAATCCTTCTAATGCTTCTTCTTCCTTCTTCTCGTCTTTCTTCTCGTCTTCTTTTGCTGCAGCACCTGAGCCTGAGGCGGCGGGGGTTGCTGGAGCGCCTGCTGGAGCAGCAGCGGCTATTGGAGCGGCCTTTAGTGCATCCTCAATGTTAATTTCACTCATAGCGGCAACCAAAGATTTAACTCTAACATCATCAGGTTCAACACCAGTTGATTTTATTACATTTTTTACATTAGCTTCATTGACATCTTGCTTTAATTTATGTAATAATAAAGCAGCATATACATATTCCATGATAAAAGAAAATTTGCAAAGTCCATAATATAAAACTTTATAAAATTTGTGAACTCCGTGCCACTGCATAAACATGTTCCTTTAGTTCTTGGGACATTAAGGAATTCATTTTCTTAATCAAGATACTCCTTGCTTCAGATTTTTCTTCATTCGAGGTCGAATTAAAGTAATTACCAAAGAGTTCTGAGAAGCTTTCTTTAACCCAACCATCGAGAACAAAAAATCTATTCTCATTTATCGGGATTACCTTGTCTATCTTTGGATCAACATTATCTTCAAAATCGCCAGTATCCAATTTATCAATAATCAAGAAAATACAATTGTTGGGCTCCGGGTTGTTTAAGGCTTCAACGGGTTTTCCCTGAGCTCTTCCTGACCTAATTCTTTGAAGCAGGCCAATTGGCTTTATAAAGGTGCCCCTAACTTTTATTACTTTATCATTATCAGAAATAATTTTGCCTATTATTACATAATTTGAACTCTCATCTTTTTTTACTACAAAAACAAAATTTCCAGATCGAAGTTTTGACATCCCAAACATATCAAAAAGATGTGGACGTAATAATATAATATTTACTAATGTATTATAAAAAAAAACACTAGATTTTTTAATTATATTTATGATTTCTAGCAAATTATTTAATTACATTTATTAATGTAACCAATAATCATACTATAGAGTCAATCTTGCAAAGATTCGATGAATTAGATATGAAAATTTTGTCAGAATTAACAAAAGATGCAAGTATTTCAATTCCCCAACTTAGTAAGAAACTAAACATAAACTCCTCCGTTTTATATAGCAGAATAAAAAGACTTTTGAAAAGAGAACTTATAAAAAAATTTACAGTCATAATAAATGAATCTCAATTGGGCATTAATATAAAGGCTACAGTTGGTATAAATCGGGATCCAAAATTAAAAGAACCAATTCATCATGAACTCACCAGAATTCCTGAAATAAGGTCACTTATAGAAGTGACAGGCCGTTTTGATATAATCCTATCTGTAAATACAAGAACTTTGGAAGAGCTGCACAAAGTTGTAATAGAGAGGATTGGGAAAATAGAAGGCATTCAAGCTACGGAGACTTTCGTAGAGATGCAACGAACAGATAAAGAACCGGTTTATTCGTTACAGACGAGCAATCAAAATTATGGTTAAATAATATATGTACTAAAATTGGCGTTAGAAATTAGAAATATTAAAATTATATTGGAACTTCTAGACTTTTAGAAATCAATTGTTATCATCAATAGTCAATACGGTTCAAAGAAGAGCGATAGAATGCTTTCAAACATTAAAGCTGGCAAAAAAGACAAGCAAGGATGACTATTTTACTCACCTTAGGCTAGTATTGTTGGCTATAGGTGCTGTAGGTGGGATTGGTTTTGTTATAAAGATAGTGGGCGAATTGCTGTTCGTAAATAAGTAGCTTATCAATTTTTCTCTTCGCTATGTACAACGATATGCTGGAAGAATGAATTTATCCTGTTGTTTTGTTTTTTTATTTTGAACGAAGATGAGTAATAACCCTGTAGAAATTGATCTTGAAAATAAGATAAAGTTAAACCCTGAATTTATGATCCTAGAAAAGTTATACCCCATTATATATGATAACTCAATTTATTTATTTTATAAGGATGAAAACGAGCTAATCAATTGTTATGAGATTACTGATAAGAACATTATAGAAAAGGCACTGTTAAATCCAGATAAAATAATTGAAATTTTGGAAGAGCTAACGAACTGATATACTATTATATTATTGAATTTTGCATAATATTTAATGTCTCATGGCAAATACGAATCGGGAAATAGAAAGAGCAATGAAATTTTTATTGGAAAAAAACCTCTAATGACGTATGTGACTGCAACTCTGGTACAACTCGCTAATGAGCCAACTGTTGTTATTAAAGCTAGAGGGAAAAGCATCACTAGGGCAGTAGATGTGGCTCAAATAATAGTGAAGAGAATGAATACATTAGGTTATAGAGTAGAGAAAGTAAAGTTAGGTTCAGATGTTCTAACCGGCACCGAAGATGATAAACCTAGAAATGTCTCTACAATTGAGGTTTCGATTTCAAGGTCAAAATAAATTTCGCCACCTCCTCAGTAAAGTCCAATTGTATAATTTTTAGAATATTTAATAATTACCTGAAAAGTATGATATTATGACAGTTCCGCAGAGATCTATACAAAAATCCACGGGAATAATTTTGATTTATATAGTTATTGCTGTATTTATGTTTCACATAAATAATCAGTTAGTGACTAATGGAATCTTTGTTTTTGGTTTTTTTCACGAAAGCCAAAGTCAATCAATGCTTACTCATACAGATAATAAATTTTATTTCACCGTTACTTATCCGTCTAACTGGGAAAAGTCTGTGAAGCTGAACAATGAAATTATTTTCATCGCGCCAAAGGACAAAGATTCGGTTAGCAGTCCTGCGGGTCTTGTTGTTAAAGTAGTCCCCACGCCAGGAAAGAACATATCTGCTGATTCTGCATCAAAACAGTTGGTATCACAAATTCAAAAGGAACATAAAGATTTCAAATTGGAAACATCTGAAACTTCGACTGTAGACGGGAAGAAGGCCGTAAAGGTAATTTTCACAGCAACAGATAGTAAATTACAAAATCGTAAGGCGATACAAATTGTATTTTCCAATTATGAGAATATTTATATTTTAACATACAAAGCATCCTTAGATAAGTATAATACCTTTGAAAATACCGCCAATGATATGATAAAGTCCTTTAAATTCCTTCCAAGATTATAAATAATAATTGCTTAGTGCACTGATATTATCAGCACACTAAGCATGTTCCCCTTCGGTTTGGTCGATGTAACTTTTAATAAACTTAAATCATATTTAAACTTATCAATTTTGCACTGTGAAGGAATCTAGATATAATTGCCAAAATTATATCTAATTCTAATATGGTTAGATAAGCAAAAGGAGACACAAGATTTTGACAGAATAGTGAGATAGTTTGAATAAAGCCATCTATGTAAAAGGGTAAATAACTACTTACTGTGTTGTTGCAAACATCAACTTAAATTTTTATATATTGTGATTATTTAACTTAGAAATTATTAACCATTTATTTTTAAGTTCAATTAATAAGCAAAAAAGAATACTTTTTTATAAAATATAATTGGTAGGATTATGGGATTGAAAGTCAAGAAAGTTGAGCTAATACTGATTGTATTAGTTGCCGTAGTCACCGTGGTCGTTCTCTACAACGTTTTGATTTCTGTACCCTTTAAGGATCATGCTCTGGATGTAGACGCATTAAAGGATCCTGAGTCTCTCTTGGTCAATTCCCGAGTAGTTTTAAAAAACACTGGTAAGATGGCTCTAAATGATATTTATATCGTATATGATAATAATAAAAATTTGACTGAAAATTTATTAAGAATTGACCCCGGTCAGACAATAATTTTATCCCCACCGCAGGGAGCCTTGCTCAAAAGTGTTTCCGTATTTACTGGAGAAGGGATTAGTATCGAAGAAGGGTTCAGATCTCCCATTAAGATGCCCGGAATGATAGGATCATGAATTGTCAGATTCTAATTTATCAAAATCCAATACAATCTCCTCAGCTCATGATTAACCTAGTTCAAAAGCTGAGTTAATCCGAATTAAATCATCAGTAGGCGAAGACTCTAAGTTTTTCACCAACAACGATCCGTCATCGTATATTTTTATTATTTCACCATTAAACTTATTGCCTTCTCTCGAAAATTTGTATTTCAAATGTTTCTGTGATTCCATTATTTTATCCTTGTAATAGAATGTTAATTCCTCAGCTAATGCACTTGAGGTTATCTTTGGAAATGTATCACTAATTCGTTTTAAGAAATATTGGATAAACTCTTGATTGGAAATTTCAATATGCTGATTTTCATGTTTAATTGTTGTAATATCATAATCGTTAAGTTCGGTATTTTTAAATCTGATAGCTAGCCTTGTAGAGTCCAAGTCATTGTTGGAATTTACGCCTATTCCAATAATTACCTGTTTTATGGTATCACTCTCGACTTCGGCATCCATCAAAACGCCTGCAACCTTCTTTCCATTAATAAAAATATCATTTGGCCATTTGACCATTGGTTTTAATCTAGTATGACTTTCCAAGGTCTCACAAAGCAATTTAGTAACCATAATTAATATACGAAATAATTCACATGTTTTCATATCAGTCTTTAATGCCACAGACATCCAAATTCCCCCCAGAGGAGATGCCCAATTAGGACCCTTCCTCCCCTTACCTCCGGTCTGAAAATCACTGATTATTACTGATGGATAGAAATCATCAGGACCTTTTAATGATTCCATTGCGAAATCTTGAGTTGAATCAATACTGTCAAAATAAAAGAATTGCTTAAAAAGAAATGACTTGTCCGACGAATTTATGAGATTTGAAATAAACTGGAATTTGTCCTTGTCAGAACATAGAATCTTTATCAATTTACTCGTTTGTCCTATGTCTGGAGTAAAAATGCAAATATGACACCTATAATTAGCGCAATCCCATAAAACCTTGAAAAGAGCACAGTATTTGCCATTATTTTTATGTAATAGTCATCATTAAGACGTTTAAAATTGTACAGAAAATTTTTGAATCTAAACAACATTAGCCCTACATAAGGTATAAGCAAGATACAAGGAATAAATGAAAAAGTACTATATATCAAAGTTGAATAGAACCACAGCGTCAAGAGATAAACTGCTAAAATTATTCCAATTGTAAAGGTGAGAATGAACAAGTTGCTCCTTTTTTCCAACATAATGGCTAAAGTCTTACGCCCCATTTGTCTATCCGGAACAATGTCGGGTATTGAATTTATGAACAAAACCAATGAAGATAACAAACCAATAATGATCCCTAATACAATTGATTCTAAAGTAATACTTGTGTTCTGTACATAAAACGTTCCAACCACTATTAAAGTTCCCTTAGCGCCTACAAATAGTTCCCCAAGTCCCCAATTCACCAGTTTACTTGAATAGAGAGCTATTGACAGGACAGCGAATAACAGAATGATCGCGATAACAAACCCCTTAAAGTAAACAAAAATACCCCCTATCAGCAATCCTAAAATAAGAAATAATATGCCTGCAGCATATACATGACTGGGTTTTAGTAAAGCTTGAGGTAAAACCCCAGTGCCGCCACTAAATTTTGTTTTTTTAGTCCTCAAATCTATACCTCTCTTAAAATCCCAATAGTCATTTAGCAAATCGACACTAGAATGAAGGCATAAAATTCCTAAATAAGTTAAGGCAGAATATATCAAGCTAAGGTTTTGGGGCTGATACCATATTGTCAGAGCAAGTCCAGTAGTAACAGCGATTGCTGAGGCGGCTAGAAACCTGAACCTAATGGCTCTTAACCATATATCTAGTTTAAAAATCATTTTCTGTTATCAATATGTAGATAGATAGGTAGATAGGTAGATAGGTAGATAATTTGATATCTCAATTTATTGGCCAGCTTTATTCAATAATTTAATCGTTGAATTATATTCAACTTCATTTAAAGGCGCATATTTAGATATTAGAACGTTCTCTTTTGTATGACTCTTTTTCTTCTGGCCTACTAAAGGAGCAGTAATGCCCGGTGTCGATCGGGCAAATTGTAATAGCTTAAGGGACACCGTCGGAAGACTATCTAGAGGAGATTTGTCTAGTCCTATCTGAAGAAGTTTGCCTTGGTAGAGAGGAACACTGGTAAAAACATGTATTCCGTATTTTTGGGCCACTTCTAAGAGAGTTAATTTATTGGAAGTTTCAGTAGATTGATTTCTAAATGTGTAGGGTTGATTAAGATACATATTAAATGGTAGTTGGATAAATTTGAAACCATTGTTATTACCTCCGACATTTTTGGCTATATCAACGACCTCTTTTAATGACAGATATTCCTTACTATTTTCTTTTGAGGTAAAACAATTCCACGTAGCCATTCCATAAAAATTAATTTTTCCTCTCTGTCTCAGCTCCTCATACAATTGGAAAACTCGAGACAACATATCATGATATGTAGATCTATCTACTATATCATGCCAACTTTCGAATGAATTATGAATATATATTAAATCAATAGTATTTATTCCCATATTACATAACGACTTATCAATACATCTAGAAATATAACCTGGATGCATAATATTATACGAAGGACTCAAGTCGGAATGAGATATTATATTATTATTGAGAAACATACTGGTCAAATAAGTATCGACATCTATATTGGTATAATCACCATCATTAGTAACATATCCACTCTTGGTGCAAATAAATATACTTTCTCTATTAATGACCTCTTCTTCAATCAAACTGTTTATGGCTCTGCCTATACATTTCTCAGACAGCATCGACCTGTAATTGATCGACGTATCAATTAAGTTAATGCCACCTTCTTTTATACTGTAATATAGAGACTTTTCAAGGTCGTCATCGTCCTGTGCAGAGAGGTTTCCAAGATAGGTACCCATTCCTACAGATGAAAGTTTTAGATTTTCTATACTTCTAAAATGATCTTTATTAGCACCCTTTTTTATAGCGTAATCCATATATTCTGTTGTGCCCTTGGGTGTAGCAAAACCCGAGTAAAATTTCTTCTGAAATGACACATATTAGTTAGAATTAGATATGAATTTAAGATTATCTGTGTGTTGTCAATTAAATACACTAAAGTGAGACCACTTTATTGTTTTGCTAGTTCTATCGTGAAATCAGTAGGGTTAAGTTCTATGCCACATGTTGAGCATCGATTCATGGTATTTCTAAGAATATCCTTTATGGGTTTAATATTTATCATATGCTTAATTTTGCTTCCGCATTGGTAGCAAAATATCTCAATAATCGGACAAGACATCAATTTCATTAAATTTTAAGGTTATAAATTAAGATGTGGTTAACTAACATTGACTTAATGATTAAATAAATCCAAAATATAAATAATGAAATAATTGTTAGGAAATAATAAATACCTAGATATTTTTTTTTTAAATGTGCCAGTAGACCCTGTTTGTGGAATTGAACTAACTGAAGATCTAGCAACGATCCTTGATTTTAATAATAAAAAAATTTATTTCTGTTGTGAAGGATGTAAAAAAATATTTCAAAAGAAGCCAAAAAAATATTCAAAATAATAAAATTTTATTGAACATTGCTAGTCATAAATAGTGTATGAAGGCAGCAGTGGTTGTAAATAATAGGGTAGAATTAAGGGATCTTAATTTACCTGAGGTTGGTAATAATGAAGTTCTTATTCGTATGAGATCATGCGGTATTTGCGGATCAGACCTAGAAAAGGTTTTTGGAAAATATGGGATGAAATCTTCAAGAATTGGACATGAACCTGCAGGCGAGATTGCTAAATTAGGGGCTGATATTAAGGATTACAAAAAAGGCGATAGAGTGTTTATTCATCATCATGTACCGTGTTATTCATGTCATTATTGTTATAACGATGATTTCACAATGTGTGAAAAATATCAATCTAGCAATATTGATCCATGTGGCCTCTCCGAATACATACTTGTACCTCAGTGGAATCTATCTAAAGGGGGACTGATTAGACTCCCTGAAAATGTTAATTTTAATCAGGCTGCGTTGATTGAGCCAATTGCATGCTGCCTGCGATCTCTAAATAAGGTAAACTTAAAGAAAGCAGATACTATTGTAATATTTGGTGCCGGACCAACTGGTTTGATGCATATGATCTTGGCAAGGTTTTTTGGTGCTTCAAAGATATTGCTCGTCGATGTAAATAGTTTTCGTCTAGACTTCGCCAAGAAAATTGATAAACATGTGGAAACCATAAATATTGCTGATATATCCGAGAGTGAATTCAAAACTAAGTCACTAGCGTTTCTTGGAAAAGATGGGTCAGATGTTTCAATTATTTCCACTAGTAGTATTAACGCATTCATTCAAGCCTTAATAATAACACGTAAGGGGGGTACAATTTCTCTTTTTGGTGTACCTCCTAAAGATACCGAAGTAAGAGTAGATTTGAATATAATATATTCAAAAGAACTAAAGATATTACCAAGCTATGCAGCATCTGAAAAGGAAATACATCAAACCATCTCTCTAATGGAATCCAATATCATAGATTTCGAACCATTGATTACTCACAAGTTCCCGTTAACGGATTCTTATGAGGCATTCATGCATGCTCACCAAGCTAAAGACGCTATGAAGATCATAATTACAGCTGAATAATAGATATCAATATATTTATAGCGTTTCGATAAACTACAACAAGTATTCAAAATGGATTGGGGAATGAAAAACAGGTTTTCTAGAATAATAAAGCCCGGTAATGGTCGTTGTGTGATGCTGGCGGTAGACCATGGCTATTTTTTAGGTCCCACCGAGAGACTTGAAAAGCCAAGGGAAACCATTGGTCCATTATTAAATTATGCAGATTCGTTAATGCTTACACGTGGTGTTCTAAGAACATCTGTAATTCCTGAAAGTAACACACCGGTTGTATTAAGAGTGTCAGGAGGTTCCAGCATAATTGGAGAAGACCTTTCAAAAGAGTCTATAGTTACCTCTATAGAAGAGGCTATTAGACTAAATGCATCATGTCTTGCATTATCTATATTCGTTGGGAGTAAATATGAATTTCAAACTTTAAAGAATCTTTCAAAACTAGTTGATGAGGGTGAAAAATATGGGATCCCTGTTTTGGCAGTTACGGCAGTTGGTAAAGAAATGGCAAGAGATTCTCGTTATTTAGGTTTAGCTTGTCGAATTGCATCAGAACTCGGAGCTCATGTGGTAAAAACTTATCATTGCCCTGATTTTAATAAAGTCGTCGAAGGGTGTCCTGTTCCTGTTATTATTGCAGGCGGAAAAAAGTTGGCAGAGAGGGATGCACTACAATTGACCTTTGATGCAATTAAAGATGGAGCTTCAGGAGTGGATATGGGCAGAAATATCTGGCAATCGGATAATCCAGTAGCAATGATAAAGGCAGTAAGAGCTATTGTGCATGAAAATTCAACGGTCAAAGAGGCATATGATCAATATAGAAGCATGCTCCCCATGACAAAGGAAATTAGAAACAAATCAGGCAATTAAACAACGTCAATTTAATATGTTAAATATACAACCAGTAAGCGAGGATATGTTTTTGATGTCAGAAAAAAAATTTATAAATTAACTTTGTTTATAAATAATGAATGGGATTAATTAAGACAACAAATTGTGATATCGCAAATAGAAAAATATTTCTTGTTAAAGGTTTTTTACTATTATAATTTTAGGTTTTATCAATAGGAATTGTATTAATCATGAGTGAAATGTCTGGTGCCGCGGCCTTAATGACCGCGTTAGAAAAAGAAAAGGTGGAGTATATATTCGGCCTACCTGGCGGAGCAAATTTGCCGATATACGATGCTTTGGTAGATTCCAAAATTAGACATATTTTGGTCCGACATGAGCAGTCCGCAGCGCATATGGCGGATGGTTATGCCCGGATCAAGAGGAAGGCAGGAGTATGTTTCGCAACATCAGGTCCGGGTGCAACAAATCTTGTTACCGGTATAGCCACAGCATATGCAGATTCATCGCCTATTATTGCAGTGACTGGTCAAGTTGCTCTACCTATGATCGGCAAAGACGCTTTTCAGGAGACAGACATTATTGGCGTTACTAATCCATGTACTAAATATGCATTTCAGCCAAGAGTCTCAAGCGAAATACCCGAAATGGTTAAAAAATCATTTTACATAGCAGAAAGTGGCAGACCTGGTCCAGTATTATTAGATATTCCCAAAGATGTGCAACAACAAGTTACAAAGATGGAATTTCCAGAATATATCAAAGTTAGAGGATATAACCCTATAGTGGATGCAGATCTATCGGAGATAAATAAGGCCTGTGAAATGATACTTAAGGCTGAAAAGCCAATCATAATGGCTGGTGGAGGAGTAATCCTCTCTGGTGCATTCTCTGAATTGCAAACATTAGCCGAACTACTTTCCATACCCGTGGTAAGCACTTTCAAAGGTAAGGGAGCATTTCCAGAAAATCATCCGTTGGCACTTGGTCCGATAGGTATGCATGGGCATGCAGAAGCCAATAAAATGGTATTAGAGGCAGATTGCATACTTGCAATAGGAGCTAGGTTTTCTGATAGGACTGTAGGGAGATTTGACGAATTCGGAAAGGATATTAATGTTATACATTTTGATGTTGATCCAGCCGAAATTGGTAAAAACAAGTCCGTGAATGCCGCAGTAGTTGGTGACGTTAAATCCTCATTAAGGAGTCTAATAAAGTTAATCCCAAAGACTTTCAAAACCAACGAAGAAATTTCCAAATTATGGTTAGGTAGAAAAAGGGAATTAGTTAATTATTATGAGGATAGTATCAAGGATTATTCTCGAGAAATTACAGCTAAAAAAGCATTAAAGAAGTTACGAGAGATTTTACCTGCAGACGGAATTGTAACAACTGAGGTCGGACAGTGTCAGATGTGGGCGTCGTTGCACTTTGATGTCATTTCTCCTGGCACATTTTTTAGCTCTACCGGTTTAGGTACAATGGGTTTTGGTTTTCCAGCCTCAATAGGAGCGAAAGCAGCTAGAAATGATGTACCAGTAGTGGATATTGCAGGGGATGGTTCATTTAATATGACTGAAAATTCCCTTGCAGTTTCAGTATTAGAAGAATTACCGGTCATTGTGTTCTTGCTTAATAATCAAATGTTAGGGATGGTTGCTCAATGGCAGAGAACATTTTATAATAGGAGGTATAGTGGCGTACATCAAAAGAATTGTCCTGACTACTGCAAATTGGCAGAATCTTATGGTGCTCAAGCATATAGGGTGAGTTCAATGGATGAATTAGACAAGGCCCTTAAAGTTGCCGTTAAATCAGATATTGCTACTGTAATCGACATTCCTATAGATCCGGACGAAGATGTATACCCGTTTGTAGCTCCTGGAACTGGGCTCAAAGACATGATTATTGGAGCATGACAGGGTATGCAAAAAAATAGAAACTCCATTTTTGATGATGACAACGAAAACAAAATGTATATTCTTTCAGTCATTGTCGAAAATAAACCTGGAGTCCTTTTTAGAATCACTAATCTGTTTAGGTCCCGGAATTTTAATATCGAAAGTATTACTGTGGGTATAACCGAAAAACCTGATTTATCAAGGATGACCATTACTACGGTATCTGACGTTAAGACATTCGAGCAATTAGTTAAACAATTACAAAAGTTAATTGATGTTATACAGATAAATGTATTAAACAAGGAGAACGCTGTATACAGGGAGTTGGCCCTGATCAAGATGAACGCCAAAGATCCAACTACAAGGATAGAAATTGCAAATTTTGCTTCTATATATAGGGGTAATATTATGGACATTAGTAATGAAACTATTACAGTGGAAATAATAGGAACTCCAGATAAGATAGATGCATTCAAGAATCTTGTTTCAAGTTATGGTATAATCCAAGTGGCCAGAACAGGTGTTTCTGCTTTACCAAGGGGAGCTGTGAATGACGACCTCTGATCACAAGAAGAAAATCAGAATTTTTGATACTACCTTGAGAGACGGTGAGCAAACACCTGGAGTAACAGTTTCTCCTGATCAAAAATTAGAAATAGCCATGAAGTTAGATGAGTTGGGAGTAGATACAATTGAGGCTGGTTTTCCTGTAGTCTCACCAGGCGAAGTGCAAGCTATAAAAAAAATAATGAATCAAGGATTAAAAGCCGAAGTATGTGGTTTAGCACGTACCACCCAAAATGACATTGATATTGCAATCAAAAGTGATTTAAAGTATATTCATACATTTATTGCAACATCGGATATACATTTACAGTACAAATTAAAGATGACTAGAGAACAGGTACTGGAAAAAGCAATTTATGCAGTGGAATATGCAAAAAAACATGGACTAGTTGTGGAATTTTCAGCAGAAGATGCTACTAGATCAGACTTTGAATTTTTGAATAAGGTATTCAAATCAGTTGCAGAGGCTGGCGCCGATAGGATTGATATTCCTGACACGGTGGGCTATTCAACACCGCAGTATATGTCAAAACTAGTTGCAAGTGTAGCAGAGATGACGGGCTTACCTGTTAGTGTACATTGTCATAATGATTTTGGATTGGCTGTTGCAAATTCCATAGCCGGATTCCAGGCAGGTGCGGCTTGCGCTCATGTGACCATAAACGGACTAGGTGAGAGAGCAGGAAACGCGGCATTAGAAGAATTGGTAATGGCATGTCAATGTCTCTATCAGATACCTCATAATATCAAAACCGAACAATTGTATGATGTTTCAAAGTTTGTTTCTAGTGCATTGGGAATTATAGTGCAACCCAATAAGGCTATAATCGGGGAGAACGCCTTTGGGCATGAATCAGGTATACATACACATGGGATTATCAATAATCCTTTGACTTACGAACCAATAAGCCCTGAATTAGTCGGTAGAAAGAGGTGGATGCAAGCTGGCAAACATGCTGGTGCACATGGAATCAAAGCAATTCTCGACGAGTTTGGAATTGCAGCTTCAGATATCCAGCTGAAGGAAATTGTAGATAAGCAGAAATCAATTGCAGATAGCGGAAAATCTATAACAACATCTGATTTGCTATCTATAGCTTCAGAGGTCTTAAAGAACAAGACATTCGATGAAAGTTTTAAATTGAATGATTTTCACATAGTTACTGGACTGCATATTATTCCAACCGCGGTTGTTAAACTTAACATACATGGCAAAGATTTTATCGCGTCGGAGACTGGTGTCGGACCAGTCGATTCAGCATTGAAAGCCATACAAACTATCGCCCACGGTATTGCTAACATCAGGATAAGAGAATATAAGCTAGATTCAATAACTGGAGGCTCCGATGCATTAGCAGAAGTATCCGTAAAAGTAGAGGATAAGGAAGGAAATATCATTTCTGCTAGGAAATCAGGAGAAGATATTGTTGTGGCGTCTGTTCAGGCTATGATAGATGCCATAAATAAAACAATGTTAAAAAAGATGATTCAAAGTGGAGAGCATGCGAAATGACAACATATTATTGAATTTGAGAGACATGTAAATGACTACATACGATATTTCACTTCTTGATGGCGATGGTATAGGTCCTGAATTATCAGATTGTGTGTATGATATTTTAGAGTGTATTCATGACAAGTCAACATCTCTAAAGTTTAATATTTCTAGAGTACAAGCAGGTGACAATGCTAAATTAAAGTATAATAAACCCCTGCCTGACGAAACCTTTGAAAGAATTAAAAACTCTCAGGCCTGTTTAAAATCTCCAGTTGGAGAATCGGCTGCAGATGTTGTACTCGTTTTGAGGAGGTATTTTGATTTGTATGCTAATGTAAGACCATCTAAAAACTATGCCAATATTCAAGCAATATCAAACGATGTTGACTTGATTACTGTCAGGGAGAATACTGAGGATTTATATCTGGGTTGGGAATTTTATTCGGACGATGATACTGTCATATCTCTTAGGAAGATTAGCAGGGCTGCATCCAGACGTATTGCGGTAGTTGCATTTGAAATTGCAAATTCTAGGAAAGAAAAGAAGGTAACAATAGTTCACAAATCCAATGTGTTAAGGATGAGCGATAGGCTCTTTATCGATACTTCAAAAGAAGTAGCTAAACAATATCCCAATATTGAATTCGAGGAAATGTATGTGGATGCATGCGCTATGGAGTTAATTAGAAATCCAAACCGATTTGATATAATTTTAACTACCAATTTATTTGGAGATATTATTTCTGATGAAGCTGCACAAATCACCGGAAGCATTGGATTAGCTCCTGCTGCAAATATAGGGAAAGACTTTGGAATGTTTGAACCGGTTCATGGCGCTGCTTTTGATATAGCAGGCAAGAACGTGGCGAATCCCACATCGTTTATTCTTGCCCTTAAGATGATGTTTGAATGGTTGGGTGAGAAATACCAAGACAGTAATTTGACGGCCCAATCAGACAAAATAGAGAAAACAGTGGATGAATTATTCAATAAAAATATCAAGACAATTGATATAGGTGGTAAGCTGTCAACAAAAGAATTTAACAACAAGTTTTTAGGTCTATTGACTGATCGTGGAATTGATTAAATCTCTAAAGGTTTTTTTAAAGATATATCAAATCTAACAGATTTTTCAATATCCTGGCGGTAGCCCCCCAGATCAAATATCCATTCACGGAAAATTTAAACATCTCATTATCTCTGCTCGAATGCTCTTCGTCGACTGCTATACAATCACGTAGATTTTCGAGGGGTACTTCAATTACTTTCTCTACTTCTTCATTAGGTTCAAAGGGAAATGGTATTTTATTAAGGATCACGATGAACGGATAGATGACAATCTTGGTTGTATAGGTATTTGTTGGACTGAGACATCCAATAATTTTCTCTTTTTGAATGGGGAGACCTATTTCTTCAAAAGTCTCTCTAATTGCGGTTTCTATAATAGAGCCATCTTGGTCAGAAACTCTACCTCCCGGAAAGGAAATTTCTCCTGCATGATTCCTCAGATTTGAGCTTCTCTTTGTGAATATGACTGTTGGGGTATATTCAATATTAAAATGGATTATTACTAATACGCTTGAGTGAACTCTGTTGAATTCATCTACTCCTAAATTAATATTTTTATAATTAAATAAGGTCTTGCTTTTATCCTGGATAATTTCAATGAATTCTTTTTCAGAAATCAAGACTACGAACTATGATAATATTATTGTCTAAAAAACCTTTTTTTACCGTCATCTTTCTCCTTTAACTAAACTATAAAATGAAAATAATCTATGAGTTAAATCCTCCCAAAATACTAAATAGTTATAGGATCGATATTGCACTGCTCAGTCAGGATCTACTTAAATTTGTGAACAGGGCGAGAATTATTTCTACTTTCACAAAGTATGTCCATATAACCGATTCTGTCCTAGGTGTCCCCAGATTTTCAAGTATTCATGCAGCTCAGATGATAATGAATAGCATGCCTGAGGCAAAGTTGAATATTAGTTGTAGTATTAGGACAAGAGATAGGAATATGAATTCTATTATACAGATGGTAACGGATGCTGTAATATTGAAAATTAGGGGACTTTTATTTGTCCAAGGCGACAAACCTGCATTTGAAGAATCAGAAACAAAATCATCTCTTTCAAAACCAACAGATGTAGTTAGGCTTTTAACTTCAACTGGATTTGATAATTTAATAGATCTTGATTTATCCATACCAAACCAGATTTCAAACCATATAGCATTCCAGAAAAAGGTAAATTCAAAGCCCCACAGGTTTATCACACAATCAATAAATTCAATCCAAGAGATCAGGTATTTAAAAGATCTCATAAAACCCAATCAAATCCAACTTATCCCTTGCGTTATGGTACCTTCGATCAAGAATGAAAGGGCTGCTGCTATGATAGGTTTGGACTGGAGTGAGTATCAAGATGACTTTCTAGGATTCTTAAGGGAAATTTATGAGGAAACGGATCATATCCTAATTACCTCCCCTAACAGTTTTGATGAAGGAATAGAGGTTTTGAAGAAAATAGCTTTTGCAAAAATTTAATTATATTGATCTTTTGTGTTGTGTTATTTCACTCCTTAATTCATCAAGGACAAGGCGATTATACTCAAATAGATTAGAATCTTCGGTTAATCTGGGTCTTCTATAGTCAACTTGAATCTCCTTCTTAACGCGAGCGGGTCTCTTTGTGAATACCACAACCCTGTCTCCGAGGCATATTGATTCCGATATATTATGAGTTACAAATATTATTGTCTTTCTCGTCTTAGCCCATATCAATTGAAGTTCGACCAGTAGGAGATCACGAGTCTGTGAGTCAAGCGCAGCGAAGGGTTCATCCATTAGCAGCACGTCAGGGTCCATTACTAAAGCGCGAGCTATAGCCACCCTCTGTTTCATACCTCCTGAAAGCTGATAAGTATAAGATTTTGAGAATTTACCCAAATCCATCATTTCAAGGTAGTGTAATGCAATTTTGTTTCGTTTTTCTTTTTCTACTCCAACCATTTTTAATCCGAATTCAACATTATCGATAACAGTCAGCCATGGAAATAAAGCATTCTCTTGAAAGACCATAATTCGATCAGGCCCAGTTTCAAACACCGACTGTCCATTAAGAATCAATTTTCCTTCCGTTGGCTTATCTAAACCTGCAATAATATTAAGTAAAGTAGATTTACCACAGCCAGACGGACCTACAAAACATACGAACTGTCCTTCTTCGATTGATAAACTTACATTATCTATGGCTAAAACCCTTTTTCTTTCTCCTGAAGATGAATTTACTGAAAAGGATTTAGTTATATTTTTCAACTCCAATTTACTCAATTAAACTGATGTACTATGGAATTTCATTAATATAATTTAATCATAGTCTGCTAAGACAGCGTTCGAAGCAATTCTAGTTATTATAAGCTATGTAAGAAATCTTTCGCCTAGTAACCTTTTTTAAGAATCTGATGATTGATCTGGTTATAGTTAATTTGAAAAAAAAAATTGTTTTAGATACCAGTATTATAATAGACGGCGATATAAGTCAGAAAATTGATAATAAAGATATTGATGAAAGTTTTGAGATAATAATTCCTCGCGCTGCGATTGATGAACTCCAGTCGCAGGCTTGTAAACAAAGGGAACATGGATTCATAGGACTCGCAGAACTAAGTAAGATTAGAGAAAAAAGTAATGAAAATAATATTTTAGTGAGAATTTATGGCGAAAAACCTAATTTAGAAGATATAAAATTAGCCAAAAATGGTAGGATTGATGCCCTTATTACAGAAATAGCTGAAAAAGAAAATGCCACACTATTTACTGCCGATTATATTCAACATTTAACTGCCAACGCTACTGGAATATCAAGTGTTCATATTCGCTCTCCAGTCTCAGCATCATTTAATATAGAAAATTACTTTGACGATAAATCTATGAGCGTTCATTTGATAGAAGGAGTAGAGCCGTTGGCAAAGAAAGGCACACCAGGAGATTTTACGTTAGAGAAAATATCGGAGAATAAACTGGATAAACAAACTCTAAATGAAATCATGAATTTCCTATTCTCTACTGAAAATAATAAAAAAATATCAAATATAGAAATTTCGTTTGACGGATGTTATGTAATAATGTACAAGAATTTGAGAATTGTCATAACTCAACCTCCCGTGTCAAATAAGATAGAAATTACTGCAGTCCGACCTATCAAGAAATTGACCTTGCAAGACTATCAACTGGATACAAATTTAATAAATAGATTGTCAAAAGAAGCAGAAGGAATTCTAATAGCAGGTAGACCGGGGTCTGGAAAAAGCACATTTGCAAGCAGTATCGCCGAACATTATGTACAAAATAATAAACTCGTCAAGACCCTAGAGTCACCTAGGGATTTGCAGGTTCCAGAGAATGTGATCCAGTATGGTTCTTTTAAAAACGGTTATGAAAGAGTTGCCGACATTTTGTTACTTGTAAGACCAGACTTTACCATCTTTGATGAAGTGAGGCGGATAAAGGATTTTGAACTATTTGCAGACCTGAGACTTACCGGTATTGGAATGATAGGAGTGATACATGCAAATGAAGCATTGGATGCCATTCAACGCTTTATTGGCAAGATAGAATTAGGAATGATACCTCATGTAATAGACACAGTAATATTTATTCACGGAGGCGAAATTGAAAAAATATACGAATTGAATTTAACGGTTAAAGTCCCTGCCGGAATGGTGGAGCAAGATCTTGCTAGACCTGTAGTTGAGATTAGAGACTTCTTTTCAAAGGAGACGGAATATGAAATTTACTCGTATGGGGAAGAAAACATAATCATACCTTTAAAAAATATCGATAAAAAAGCCGATAGAGAAAGAAGTAGCAGGATTAATAAACTAGCAGAATCCAAAATAAGAGAAGTTATAGGTAAGTTTGACCCCAGAGCTGAAATCCAGATAATCTCCCCTGATAAGATAAGAATTAAAGTCAATAAAGAGGTGATTCCCAGGATAATTGGAAGAGGAGGAACAACTATTTCAGAAATAGAAAAAATTTTAGGAGTAAAAATTGATGTTGAAGCTAAAGTTCCTCTAATTGGTAATGAAATAGCATTTAATATCACCGAATCCGGATCAAGAATTTACCTAGTAGTTGATGAAATGCACATTGGAAAAAAGGTCAATCTATTTTTAGAAGATGACCTACTGATTAGCAACCAGATTGGAAAGAAAGCCAAATTAAAATTAGATAAAAAGTCTGAAATCGGTAGAAGAGTATTCAATACTATAATGAGTAACAATCAAGAATCTATGAAACTATATGAGAGTAAAGATTAATGGCAAATAAATAATTAGAAAGAGATTTTTGGAACATATGTCCCAAATATTTCTTTAAAGGTGCTATTTATTTCACCAAGGGTCACCTTGTTTTTAACACAAGATATTAAATATGGCATCAAATTCGTATCTTGTTTTTCGGAAGCAGTCAACAAGGACGAAATCTGATGTTGGACCTTAATATTATCTCTAGACCTTTTAAATTCCTTTAACCTCTCTATTTGCTTTATTTCCAATTGAGGGTCAACTATAGCCAACTTTGGCTCCACGTTATGTTGGTCAGTAAACTTGTTTACTCCGACAATTGTTCTTTTATTGCTGTCGATTTCTTTCTTAAGTGAATATGCATTTTTTCTAATCTCTTCTTGGAAAAAGTTTCGTTCAATTGCTGCCAATGCCCCACCCATCTTGTCTATTCGGTCAAGGTATGAATTAACTCCTTCTATAATTTGCTCAGTCAAATATTCTACATAATAAGATCCCGCTAATGGGTCCACTGTTTTTGTAACGCCAGTTTCGTAGGCCAGAACCTGTTGCGTACGCAGGGCAATTTTAACAGACTCTTCAGTAGGTAAAGCTAGTGCCTCATCTCTGGAATTAGTATGTAAAGATTGGCAGCCTCCCAAAACCGCAGCCAATGCTTCAGTTGTAACTCGGATGATATTATTATCAACTTGTTGTGCAGTTAAGGATTCACCACTAGTTTGGACATGGAATCTTAAGTGTGAAGATTTGGGATCTTTGGCATGATATCTTTCTTTGATAATCTTCGAATAAATAACCCTGGCAGCCCTAAATTTAGCAACCTCCTCTAAAAATTCCATAGTACAGCAAAAGAAAAAAGAAAGCCTAGGAGCAAAATTATCTATGTCTAATCCTCTGTCTACACAAGTATTGATGTACTCAATAGCATCGGCAAAAGTAAAGGCTAGTTCTTGGATTGCATTGGAACCTGCCTCACGGATATGATAGCCGGAGATGCTTATTGGATAAAATTGAGGAACATTAGTTGAACAGTATTGTATCATATCTCCAATAAGCCTTAGTGATGGCCGCGGTGGGTAAATGTATGTATTTCTGGAGTGATATTCTTTAAGAATGTCGTTTTGAGTAGTCCCTCTAATCTGGGAAGGCAAGACACCTTGTGATTCTGCAACAGTAATGTACAAGGAAAGTAGGGTTGCAGCAGTCGAATTAATTGTCATGGAGGTGCTTACTTTATCAAGGGGGATATCTTTAAAACAGGTTAACATATCATTTATAGAACTTATTGCCACTCCTGTTCTCCCTACTTCTCCTTCCGACTGAGGATCATCAGAATCTCTTCCTGTTTGAGTAGGTAAATCAAAGGCTAAAGATAGTCCCGTCTGACCGTGACCTAGCAAGAACTTAAACCTGTTATTTGTCTCTTCAGCACTACCGAATCCGCTATACTGTCGCATTGTCCAATGGCGTTCCGTGTACATGGTAGGATAGATACCCCTCAAATATGGATATGTACCTGGGTCAGATTCATTTTCTTTCCTGATATCGCCAGAGGTATAATATTTTTTTACTGGAATATTTGAATCAGTCTTGATTGAATTATTATCTTCGCTCATACCAGATCATTTAATAGAAAATATTAATAAAGATAATTCTTCGGCCGCCGAATAAGGATCCTTTGATTTGTTGAGCATGGAGTCTACTAATTTTTCTATCTGAAGATTTTTTGAGTTCAGCAGCTGCAATGACTTTTCCCTCACTTCATCTATTACCATCAATTTCAGTTCGGTTTTCAAATCCTCCCTTTCCTTTATTTTCTTTTTTGAGATCCAGTCGTCTGTATTGATCAAATCTATTAATTTTTTTGACAAATCCTCTAATCCTTCTCCTGAATGAGCTGACACTTTAAAAATTAAGGGTTTTCTCGGCAACTCACCTATCAAATCGAGAAGAGTTAGGTATAATGTAGTGGACCCCTCTATATCTGACTTATTCACAATGTATACATCTCCAATCTCGGTCAATCCTGCCTTTACAGCTTGTACATTGTCTCCAGTATTAGGATTAAATATTACAACTGTTAAATTTACGACATTTGAAATTTCGATTTCTAGTTGGCCAGCCCCCACACTTTCTACTATGATTAAATCATAACCAGCTGCATCTAAAATTCTAATTATATTTCTTAGAGATTTAGAAATTCCTCCAGATGCTCCCCTTGAACCGAGACTTCTCATGAAAATGTCGTCATCATCCATCGTAGTAGGCATGCGGACTCTGTCACCAAGAATAGCCCCGCCTGAAACAGCACTAGTAGGATCTACAGCCAATACAGATATCCTGAAACCAAAATCCTTAAAATAAGAAATTAATTTTCCAATAAGGGTACTCTTGCCTGCACCAGCAGGACCTGTAAATCCTATTGTTATTGCTTTTCCAGTTCTTGGATAAATTTTTTTTAATATCTCCTTTGATAATGGATCCTCGTCATCGATTTTTGAAATGGATTGTGCAATAATTCTTTTATTCTTATTTAATATACCTTCAATGATATCATCCATTAGGATGAGTTAAAAGAATTGGGAATAAATTATTTTGCAATCTTTGATTAATTCATTTAGAGTAATGGGGTATGTTGTTGGGGTTCCTAAATAAATCGTCATGTTCACTTCTCAATAATGCGTTTATGCGGATTTTATACTCGTCACTAAATGATGCCATTTCATAACTGAGGCCTCTTACGATAGCCGCTGGAATCTTTAAGGTCTTTCCCATTACAAGTTCGGCGGCTGACGCTATTTCATCTGCTATAGCAATTTCTGTTACCAACAATTTTTTCCCGTATTCGTCATCCATCCCCACGTAACTTTTCAACGGATTAATTCCGGCTACTCCGATTGCAATGTTAGTTTGACCCAATCTGAAAGGTCTGCCAAAGGTATCGGTTATGATTACGGATACTTTTTTCCCCGAAACTTCGTAAATCGATTTTCGTATGTTTCTCGCGGAAATATCAGGGTTCTCAGGTAATAAAAGAACTAGTTGCGAATCTTCAGAGACATTACTTTGATCAATTCCTGCATTAGCGCAAACAAACCCATGCCTAGTCTCAACAATCAAATGTTTCTGCGTAATTCGTAAAATCTTTGTGGCTTCACTTAAGATCAATTCGATCAATCGAGGATCCTTATCGTGAAACTGAGCCAATTGAATCGCTTTTGGAGAGGGAATAATGTTCCTCAAATTTCTTAATCGGTTTTCAGATTTTGATACTATTTTTTGGGCAACTACGATTATATCACTATCATGAATCTGGATGTTGTTCAATCGCAATGATTCAAGAATCAACTTTGTAAGATCATCGTTTGCTTCAATATTCTTATTAATCTTTATTGGGATGATGCTAATCAAAAAAAAGATACACGTATTCTTTTCTCTTTACGAATTGATCTTTATCTTAAATTTCTCTTTTATTATAGGAATCAGCAATGATAAATCTTTCTTATCAATAACTATATCTGCCTTGTCACGGATTACGTCAACTGCACAAAATCCAACCGTAAACGAAGATAAATTAAATAATTTTAAATCGTTAGCACCATCTACCACTACTATGATTTCCTCCTTCGAAAATCTATTCTCTTCTACATACGATCTAACTGAAGCAGATTTGTCTGATGTAACTTTTATGGTAACGTCAACAAGTTTGTTGTCCTTAAAAATAAGATCATTAGAAAATATTTTATCAATATTTAGTTCTGAATATAGTCTATCTGTTATTATGGTAAACCCTCCAGAAACGGCCACTAACTTCCAACCAAGACTTTTTAAAAAGGAACACAATTCTCTAGCACCTGGCATTATCTCCAAATTCTGGGCGATATTGGAGGCTCGATGATATTCTACACCTCTTAATGCATGGACCCTTTCTCTTAAACCCTCTTCCCAATTAATTTCGCCACGGATACCTTTGTTAGTTATATCCCAAATTTCCTTTTCCTTTTCTGGACCAAACAAACTTGCCAAAACTGGTAGATATTCTGCGTTTAGTAGTACACCTTCTACGTCAAATATAACAAGCATAACACAAATCATTCTCCTTGTCCATACATAATATTAAGATATTGAAAGGAATAGTCTATTTATTTCCATCCTTCGTAATATGACTTTATAAACGCAAATCAATTTCAGGTAATGCAACTCGATTAATAGCGCTGTTAAGCAAACAGCCATCGCAAAAAAAATAAAGTGCCCGGTTGAGCATAATTTGATATTAAAGTCTATTAGAAACTGAAATCAATAAATAATGCCTAGTATATTATGCAAAAACATTTAATTAAGAATAAATGCTTTTATTTGACTATGTCTTCTAATTCTGACGAGAACATAAAGTCCGGTATGAAAACAATTGACGTAAGGGGCCTTTATTGTCCTGAACCAGTTTTTAGAACTAAAATTGAAATTGAACGTATGACCAAAGGTGATTTATTAAAAGTAGTTTCTGATGATCCAGATTCTGAAGAAGACATTTCTAGATGGGTTAACAGAAATGGTCATGAATTATTATCTTTAAACAAATCAAATAATGATTTAGAATTTACTATTAAAAAGGCAAAGTAACATGACGACTTCTACCACTTATCCAGCAACTGACAATATAACTGAAAGAATAGGAAATACACCATTGGTTCATTTGAAAAGCTTTTCCACTGAGAATGTGAAGATATATGCAAAACTTGAATGGTATAATCCGTTTGGATCAGTAAAAGATAGGGCAGCGTATTGGATGATAAAAAATGCAGAGGAAAAAAAGATTCTTAGAAAAGGTAAAAGTATAATTATTGAACCTACATCAGGAAACACCGGCATTGCCCTAGCTGGAATTGCATCTTATTTAGGATACAAAGTGGAGATTGTAATTCCTGAAAAAGTGAGTAAAGAAACCAAAGAAATTCTTAGAAAACTGGGTGCAACTCTACATGAGACATCGGATGATTTGTGTCCCCGAGTGGGTGCAGGCACGGACCAGAGCATCGCCCTAGCTTATGCAATTTCTAAACCTAGACCAGACATTTATTATATGCCCAATCAGTATGAAAATGATGCTAATTATCTCTCTCATTTTCAAAGTACTGGGCCTGAAATATGGGAACAGACAAACGGAAAAATAACTCATTTTTTTACAGGTGCTGGAACTGGAGGGACTGTTACTGGAACCGGAAAATTCCTAAAAGAAAAGAACGATGAAATCCATGTAGTTGCTATTCAAGCACAAAGAAATCATCTTCTCCAAGGGTTAAGAAACTTTGAAGAATCTGCTAAACCCGAACTTTTCCTGAGACGAGAGGAAGTTGTGGACGACTGGTATACGGCAACAAACGACAAATCATTCCAAATGGTAAAACAAATCGCGTCAAATGAGCACATGCTGGTTGGTCCCTCTTCTGGTTCTGTTCTGGCTAGTATGTTAGATAAGGCGCGCAAAAATACTGGCAAAGATCAGGTATTTGTAGGCATCTTCGCTGACGATGGTCGCAAATTTAAAAGTTTGTACAAAGAGCAATCAGTATTTACAGAGGATGAATTTGAAAACTATCTGAAAAATAATAGCTTTTTGCCAAAACTAGTATATCAATAACAACAGATAGAGATAATTTCTAACTAATTTTTATTTTTTTAAGTATAAAAATTAAGATAGAAAGGTTTTTTCTATTTACTTCTTGCTTCAGATAACCATTTTTCAATGTCTAGAGCCGCCATACAACCAAAGCCTGCAGCAGTAATTGCTTGTCTATATCTAAAATCATGAACATCACCTGCGGCGAAAACACCTTCGATATTTGTTCTGGTGCGATTCTGCAATATTATGTATCCCTTTTCATCCAGGTCCACTTGCCCCTTGAAAATAGTCGTATTTGGTTCATGTCCTATTGCTACAAAAATGCCACCGGCCTCTAAATTTTTTTCTTCAGAGGTATCGATGTTCTTTACCACTACGGATGACACTTTTTTGTCACCTTTGACATCTATAATCGATGAATTCCAAATGAATTCGATTTTCGGATTCTCAAAGGCACGTTCTTGTAGAATTTTACTTGCACGTAGTTCCGCCCGTCTATGGATGACCTTTACTGTTTTACCAAATTTTGTTAAAAATGTTGCTTCTTCCAATGCAGTATCTCCTCCGCCTACAACTACTATATCTTGATTCTTGAAAAAAGGTCCATCACAGGTCGCACAATAAGATAGGCCCCTTCCAGAAAATTCTTGTTCGCTCTTAATTCCTAATTTTCTAGGTGTAGCGCCTGTACTAATTAATACGGAATCGGAAGTGTAAGTCGAGGAGCCAGTATAAATTCTAAATGGTCTAGTTCCAAAATCGACTCTTGTGACCTCGTCAATGAGCATGGTAGTTCCAAATCTCTCTGATTGTTGTTGCATATAAGTCATCAACTCGGGTCCATTTATACCACTTGGAAATCCCGGAAAATTTTCAACCTCCGTAGTAGTCATCAACTGTCCACCAGGTAAACTTCCTGAGATTACTATGGTCCTTAATTTTGCTCTTGACGTATAGATGGATGCCGTATATCCGGCTGGTCCAGAACCGATTATTGCAACATCAAAGTGATTGTTTTCTGCGTTAATTGTGTTATTATTTTCGTTTCCTTTTTCTCTTTCATTATCAATGCCGTCTACAGATAACGTCATAATTAATGAACCTTGAAATTCATTTATTAATGTATTAGGGCGGATTATATTTTCATGTCAATCTTTCCCTAGTTAATGGAATCAATTTCTAATACAAATTTTATTATATTCTCGAATTATAATGATAAAAGGATAATTCTGATGAGAATAATAGTGTGTGGAATGGGGGTTGTAGGCCAGAGTTTTTTGAGATTATTGATTTCTAATTCAAAGTTGTTATATAAGAATTATGGAATAAAACCGAGGGTTGTGGCTTGCATTGACAGCAAGGGAATTGCTCATTCTCAAACTGGATTAGATTTGGAAAGAGTCTTAAATGTTAAAGAAAAATACGGAGAAGTAGCAAAGTATTCTGAATCAATATTCAATGCCGATAACTATATCGAAAATATTGATGCTGAAGTCTTGTTAGAACTTACCCCTACCAACCTGACTACGGCAGAACCAGGGTTGTCCCATATTATTTCAGGATTGAGGACTAAAAAAAATGTTATTACAGTAAATAAAGGACCATTAGCCTTATCCTTTTCTTCCTTAGTTGAACTAGCTGAATATAATAACGTTATGTTAAGGTTTAGCGGAACAGTCGGTGGAGGCACCCCGGTATTAGATTTTGCAAAGCATTGTCTAAAAGGCGATAGAATTACATCGTTTACAGGGATTCTGAATGGGACGACGAATTATATCTTAACTAAAATGGCTACTGGATTACATTTTAGTGAAGCACTTCAAGATGCGAAGGAGAAAGGTTATGCTGAAACTAATCCTATTTTAGATATTGACGGAGATGACGCGGCAGCTAAGCTAGTAATAATGGCTAACTGGATAATGGGATACAAGGTAACATTAAAAGATGTTGACAAAACAGGAATTACTAATATAGATCAAGAGGAAATAATTAAGGCAACAAGAGAAGGAAAATCGTTAAAATTAATTGCCGCATGCGACAAAGAACAGCTTTTCGTGAAGCCCATTCCAATATCCAAAGATGATCCCATATGTGTAAATGGTACTCTCAATGCTGTTACCTTTCAATCTGAACATTCCGGTGCACAAACCATAATAGGAAAAGGAGCTGGAGGTGTAGAAACTGCTAGTTCTGTTTTAAGGGATCTTATTGAAATTAAAGAAAACTTCACTAACTATCAGCTAAACTGAAGATTTGGAGTAGTTGATTTACTCCCCACATTTTTTATAATAAAGAATTATATGAACAGACATGCTTTTGTAACCAATAAATGTATAGCGGTGAGCTAGAGATTAGGACAAAAAGGAAAACAATAGCAGTATTACAAGAAGAGACAAATATGATTTTGAATTTATCTAGGGAATTAGCAGTCATGATGGATGCTGTTTTTCTTGATAACAAAGACGGAATTAAAGAGTCCTCTTATAAGATGAGTATTCTTGAAAACGATATAATGGTTTTAAGAAAACAAATTACTAAAGAAGTAATAGCCATTGGAAGCTTAATGACATATAGAGAAGACCTTTTGAGAACTGCGTTTCTTATTGCTGAAATTTCAGGTTATATTAGTGGGATCTCCTTTAGATTGTCAAACATCGAACCTAGAATCATTAAACAAAATTTTGAATTAGAGTTAAAAAGCATGGTTGACATAATGATAAACGTTATATTCAAAATTAATGAAATGTCACGAACACTTACAATAAAACCTGAAAACACAATTGAATTAGCAAATGAAGTCCAGAGAATAGAAATGGAACTAGATAAAAAATATAGAGAAGTGACAATTAAAGCGTTAGCTCAAATAACTTCACAAAAGGATCTGATCTTATTTAAGGATACTATAGAAGGTATCGAAGGGATGGTCGATAAATGTCAACAGGCTTCTAACTCTTTTACAATACTAGCTTTAAGTATTTGACAACTACGTTTACAGGTCAACTAATCGAAAATAGAATATTCATTCATAATATTCTGGAATCACAGACATTGTTTGGTGATGGATATTATGGTAAGCCTTTGGGTATTTCTAAACCTAAAAATTCGGAATTTGATGCTCCGTTAGTACTCGATCTAATTGAGGGATATTATTTAAGTAATAAAAATCGGCTTAAAATTTTTAGGAATTCGGACACAATTGTTGATTCAAAGCAGATCCTTAAAATTTGTAAGAAACAATATGTAAATTTTGAGGTCAAGTATGTGGTATTTGAAAATTTGAGAGACAAAGGCTATATTGTTACTCCAGGGATAAAATTTGGTTGCGACTTTGCGGTTTATATTCATGGACCCGGCATCGATCATGCACCCTTTCTCGTAAAGGTATTGAAACAAAATGACCACATTACAAGCATCGATATCGTGCTTGCAGGCAGGCTTGCGACTACGGTCAAGAAGCAATTCATTTTGGCAATTGTTGATCAATTGGACAAATCTGTTAGATTTGTAGGCTTTGACTGGTGGCGAGCTTAATTTATCTCAAGTTAAGCGTTATCTTATGACTATTGATTGAGAATTTACTCATTTTTTTGGTAAATCAAATTTGATAAAGTTCTCACCAGAAATTGTTAATCGAGTTGATAGTTTTTCAATACCAGGCTCAAGCCATCCTTTGTATCTTATGGAATTTTTGACAATGTCAATAATACTTGGTTTTTTTTCGTTGATTTCTTCATAACATGAGAGTATTTCCCCGAATTTGACGTCCTGCTGCTTATTATATTTGGTTAGATAAAATACGAACAGAGTTGTTTTTTCATAGTGATTTGTTGGTTTTTTCTCAGCATAAAATTCTCTAAGGCCAATTTTTTGTTCATTTTGTTTCAAATCTACAGGAAGTGGAGGGATGTTAATAGAAATTTTTGGAATAGAATGCTTGGAAGACTTGCTTGTTAGCGGTAATTCTGTCTGAATATCATTCATTTCTGAATTTTGAAAGCTCTTACCTTTCAAAGAGGCATTTCTTGCTTCTTGAGAAGAAAAGTTCTCTAGTGAGATTGGAGTATTGTCTACTGTTGAGTGAGAGGGTGCAGTCGTATAATTAAGCAGGTTATCCTTATTATTAATAATGACCTCCTTGATAGCAACCTTGAAAATTTCTTCAAACTTTTCTAAATGTTTGTCTACAAAAGATTCGTTTCCTTCAAGTTCAAAAAGACCTTCTTTTAGATTAATCTTGAACTTCGTATCGGAGGCCACAAAAAATTTTCAATGCATAATTATATAACTATTTGCTTTTGATTAAACTAGAGATAGTCAAAATCATCCTTCTCATGCCAATAGTTGAATCTTTGATGTAACCAGGGAAAAAAATTACTTTCTTTATTCTCAAATTCCTTTTTCATGATTTTTACAATTTTCTTGGATACCTCTCCAGGTTTACCGTAGATCTGTTTTTTCTTTTTAAAGTCGAATCCATAATCCACACCTTTTTCATAGATCATAGTTATCATTTTTGGCAACCACATTCGGTTTATTGGAGGAATTAGAAGATTTCCTCTCGCATCAAAGACCGTTTCAGGCCGATCGGTATTGAATCTAACAGTAAAGGAGCTGACTTTTGGGAAATACAATAACTCTTCTTGCAAGGATCCAGAGTCAGTAATCTCGGCCCAACATTTTCCACTGTCCAAGAATTCTACAACATGGCCGTACTCTTTCCATAAATCAGTCATCATAAACTTTTCCGGATAAGCACTCTGCAGGTCTTTAAGCGTATGGTAAAGATCAAATCTATTTAACGCAGACTTGGTAGCGTTCAATAAGACCAAAACCACTTTAAATTCAGAATTTTTGATCAAATCAGTTAATCCACCTATGATAGCATTAAACCTATGATTTGTCAGATTTTCCCTACGATGAATATCCATTCTTATCCAGTTTCCGGATTCCAATTTGGGAAACAATTCAAAAATGCTATTCTCAGGCTTATTCATCCTTTTGATACCAATAGCATCTACAACCGAATTCCCGACTACATGTATATCTTCTTCTGGATATCCTTCTCTGAGTAAATGCTCTTTGTTTATTTTAGTAGGAACAAAAAAAAACTTTGTTCCTGAAGAACATACCCAAGTATCAATTTGTTCTGGAAAAGGCTCCTCCCTTGTTAGAAACCATGATGAGGATAATTGATCGGTAATAAATTTTTCTACAGCAGATCGGCTTGGATTTACATTCATCTTTATATCCTTGATTATGCTAGGACTCATTGACCTAAGCCCAGCCTCATTTTGTCCCACCTTTTGTCCTAGTCCAAACACCCAAGACAATGTAGCTATTCCTGCCACTAGGGTATCCCCATGAACAATCGGTAAAATTCGATTACCTGAGAACCTATTTTTTAAGTACCTACCAAAGAACCCAAATTTCATAATTAGGTCACTAGATTTTTCCATCAAATCCCCACGTATCTGAAGATCACACACGATAGAATTTTCCAAGTCAAATTCTTTTATCCCATAACCTAATAATTCATCGTAGTGTTGTCCTGTAGAAATAATAAATGAAGGTAACCCCTCCCTAATTGATTCTATCAACAGAGGGGCTTGCTTATAAAAATCTGGTTTAGTGCCTATTACAATTGCTAATGCTTTATCAAAATCATTATCCTTGGAAAAAATCGCTTCTAAGTTTGTGTTGTTAATTCTAATCGGAAGGAACTCCTTATCTAGCTTAAGCTTATCAAATCTACTTAAGATATTTGTATTACTAGTTCTAATACTTTTACTGGAAGATTGTTTATCATACCCCATTACTAATATATCGCCATTTTTTAGTAATCAGATCTCATTATTTCTAGGAGACATGAACGTCCGCTTTCTGTAATTTACGTAACCAATTGCTATCAAAAGTATACCAAAAATGGAAAATACCCAAGGAGCATAGACCACCCAGGATGGCAACTCGATTTCAGTTATCATAGGTATCAAGGTCGTTACATAGATCATTCCAAATACCAGGCAGATTCCAGATACTAGTATCAGTAACGATGATAATCGTGATCCTTCAGATAATACGTTTGTAAAAAATGAGAGTCCAATCGCCGGTGCTAGTGAGATAAAAATAAATTGAATATAAGCAGTGGACGGATCAACGGTAGTTGTTGGTCCTGTCCCTTCAGGACCGATCAGGAAAGTAAAGAAAGCAATGGACGTGAAAATAAATAAAATAATTAGTCCCAAAACTGCAATTGACAACCATTCACCGGCTTTGAACATTTCTATGTGTTCTATTTTAAAAGTTACAATATTTTAATATTGTTACAATTAACTGTTAATTCACACCAATCAGTCGGGCTAATTCCTTTCTTGATGCCTCCCCCAATATTTTAGCTGAAACTTCAGGATTTGGTATATTAACGTAAATCCCAAAACCCCTTTCCAATCCCGACCAGGAAGAAATTAGAGGGTATACCTCCAGATGCCAGTGTAACTGTCTGCTGTTTTTCTTCTCAGGAGAAATATGAAAAGCGATACTAAAATCGGTTTTGCCCAGTATTTTATCCATACCTCTAAGAGATGAACAAATCACCAGGGCCAGATCTGTTATTTCCTTCTGACTTGCTTTTGAAAAGAAGGTTGAATGTTTTCTAGGACATATCCAAAATTCGTAATTATAAGTTGGTGCCCAAGGAACTAAGGTTATAAAACTATTGGTAGAAAACAATTGTCGTGGACCATTGATTTCCGATTCTACCATACTACATGCGGGACAGCTCCCGCTTTCGTTCATAGATTGGTGAAAAGTCTTTGCTTCCTTTTCAATAATAGGAGGAATTGATGAAAATGTGGTGATGTGAATATGAGGATGTTTTATCTTACTACCCCCATAAATTCCACGACTGGCATATATAGCAACGTATGTCACACCTCGCTGGCTATATAACCATCTCACCCTGTCTTGGAGTACCAACAACAAATTTGTCCATTGATCAATGGATAATTCTGAGAGAGCAATATCATGCTGTGGTGTTGGAACAATTATCAAGTCATATCCGCATGCTGGCTCTCTGTAAAATGGCTTATCAGAATACTGTTGATTTGAGTGTGCGGTTACGATGGGATTATTACATTCAAAGACCCGGATCGACCAATTTTCATTCTCTTCATCCGTTGTATCATAAAGTCTCTGCAATATGCCCTCCTTCACGACAAAAGATAGAACAAGATTGTTGCAATCCCCAGTGGACCCGGGGCAATATGGGCATGCTGGAGAATTAGCAGATGGGATAGATTGCTGTTTATTGTAAATGATTTCAGGCTTCTTGTTAATTTGATCAATATTATTAGGTATTAAAACAAATTTATCTTGAACATAATAATCTTTTCTTAATTCTGACAATTCTTCTACCTAAAAAGTTCACCAAATTGTTTTAAATAAGTATTATGTATTCTTTTTTTGTAAAAGCATTCATTTCTGATATAATTAATTTAAAAAATATGTCTTCTGATGCGACAAAATTACGTTATTGCGAAATATATTGCAAAATGTGATTTCTGATAATTCGAATCTTTCTCTATAGCACAAGATTTGCCTAGATTGTCAATAATTAAATTAAGTAAAAGCAAACAATATTTGTGCCTCAGTCAAGTAGTGACGAGAAATGGGATTCAGTAAAAAAGTATAAGCTAACTAAAATGTTAAATGACCTATCTAGGATAACCGGTCATGGTACTGAACTAGTTACTGTATACATACCACCGAAAAGACCAATCTTTGATGTCCTAGCGCAATTGAGAAATGAAGCCGGAACCGCATCGAACATAAAATCGGATTTGACCAGAAATCATGTTCAGGATGCACTTAATAAAACAATGGAACAATTAAAATTATACAAAGAGCCACCTGAAAACGGACTGGTCATTTTTTGTGGTGCCATTCCCACCGGAAAGGGTTTAGGAACTGAAAAAATAGAAATATTTACAGTAGTCCCTCCGAAACCGGTTCAAATAAATTTGTATAGATGTGACGATCATTTTTGGATAGATCATATTAAAGAAATGCTAAAAGACGACCGTACCATTGCCATCATATCCATAGACACTCAGGAGGCAGGGTTAGGAATTTTAACTGGTGATAGATGGGAAACAATAGAAACTTTGACATCTGGAGTTTCGGGTAAACACCGTCAAGGAGGTCAATCTGCTCGAAGATTTGAGCGCCTCAGAGATAATGAACTAAACGAATATTATCACCGTGTTGCAGACTATGCCCAAAAAATTTTTATTGATCAGTTCACCGTAAGGGGTGTTATCGTAGGGGGCCCAGGACCCACAAAAGAAACGTTTGTTAGAGAAGAATATCTTGACTATAGGTTGCAGAATAATATCATTGCTACGCTCGATACCTCTTATTCTGGGGACGAAGGTGTGAGAGAGATCATAGATAAGGTAAATGATCAAGGAATAATGTCAGAATTCAGATCAATGGAAGAAAAGAAAATAGTGAAAAAATTTATGGGCGAAGTTTTTTCAGGAAAGGGTTTAGGAATTTACGGTCTAAATGATGTTGTAAATAACCTAAAGGCAGGAATAACTGATTCGATAATTGCAACCGACAGTATCGACCTATTGTATCTTGAAGTAATTTGCAAGAAATGTGATTTCAGATATGAGAAAATTGTTGAAAGGGACCAGCTAATTGACACAAAACAAAATATAATTTCTAATCCTTGTTCAAAATGTAGCGGACAGGACTATACAATAACTGAAAAGGATTTCATTGACTATTTGCAGGAATATGCTTCACTAGCTGGGACAAAACTTGACATAATTTCTTCTAAAACAGAAGAAGGAGCACAGATACAAAGCCTTGGAAAAATTGGAGCGTTGTTGAGATTCAAACCCACCTCATAACTTTTAGGATCAACCTTCCCGCTTTTCTAATTGCTTTAGGGCAGTATTTAATACCTGGTACCCATAAATCTTACCTAGTGATCCCTTTTTAGAGTTTGATTCTGTGAATCTCGAGGTAGCATCCTTGTTTATGCGGGGGCCAGATACAATTATAGGTATTGGATCATCAGTATGAGCCTTTTTAATACAAGGTGTCGAGTGGTCGCCCGAAATTATGAAATTAATTTCTAAACCTTTGATAGTATTGTTCCCTTCCAATATTTTTCTAAAGAAGCGTTTATCAATTTCATCTATGTTTCTTTTTTTACCCTTGGCATCTCCATCATGGCCGAATTCATCAGGGCCTTTTATATGGACATATACAATATCATGTTTATCAACTATCTTTAGTAATTCGGCTGCCTTCAATTCATATTCGTCTGGCAAACCAGCATTGTACAACTTCATCCCGAGTATCCGTGAAATTCCGATTTCTACAGGCATATCAACAACAGACGCGAAATTTAAATTATATTTATCATTGATGCTCTGTAAATGGGGATATCTATTCCCAGCGTCCCTTAATAAGATACAATTTATCGCCAACAAATTCTTCTCCTTTCTCTGTATATTTACAGGACAGTTATCTAATACTTTTGTTACTTGATCAGAGAACTGATTTATGATATCGGCTGATAACTTCGAATTTTCATTCTTCGGTTTTGATCTTGCCACGTACAGATCACCTTTGGATGTATCCAAAGCGATACCAATGCCATTTATCTTATCATAAGCAGGATCTGTATTTGTAATATTCTCACCTAATACTCTATCCTTCATCCTGAATCGCAAGACAACTCTATGCCCTATGGTTGGCTCTATTGAGAACTCTATGCCCTCTATCTTAACATTCTTTCTGATAAGATCACAAATTGCAGCCGAATCTGCCTCGGTCACGATTCTACCAGCTCGTCTATCCAATATTTTCTTATTATTTGGGTCGATAGTTGCGAAATTGCCTCTTAGTGCTAGATCGCCTTCCTTAAAATCAATCCCACAACCTATACATTCTACCACACCCCTCCCGAAATAATCACTGTCCTCAAAGTTGTAGCCCAGCATATTAAAAACCGCTATATCAGATTGAGGAGCAATTCCATCTCCAACACTTACAACCTGCCCTGAAACTCCCATTCTAGCAATCCTATCAAGATGTGGTGTATATGCTGCTTCTAGAGGAGTCAAATGATTTAAGTCCGGATGTGGCAGGTCTCCTATCCCATCGAGTAAAACGTAAATAACCTTGAATTGATTCAATTTCTTAATTTTGATTCAATATAAATTTAATTTTAATGTACTCAAATATATGAAACAATATTAAATAAATAAGCTCATTATGATAATCTAATAGTGCAATATCAAATCACCTCGGACTCAAAACATCAAATAATACTATCAAGTAGGGAAAGAAAAATATATCTAGACCCGAGGCAAATATTGGATGAAAATTACATTTTCATTTCACATGCACATATCGATCATATGTTGAATAAGACTGCCATCAAGAAATATAATTTAAGAAATAAGATTATGTGTTCGCCTGAAACTGTTGCTATTGCAAACCTTCGTGGCTTTCGCTTTGAGAAGGAAATTTGTTCTCAGGATGATTGCAAATTGGTTGATACCGGACATATTCTAGGATCAAAGGGTCTCTTGATTGGAAACGAAATCTTTTATACTGGTGACTTATCTATGAGGGATAGAGCTTTTTTAAGAAAGCCAGATATCCCACGAGCCGAAACTTTGATTATTGAAACAACCTTTGGGAAACCCGAATATATATTCCCTCCAATAGAACAGATTACACATTCGGTAAATTCTTTAATATCTGAAATGTACAGCAGAGGAATTCCAGTCATCTTAATGGGATATTCATTAGGAAAGGCACAGGTGCTTACCTCACTATTTGGAGCTTGGAAGCCGCTAATCGTTCATGATGAAATCTTCAAATTCAATCAAATGTATAAACAATTTGGAGTTTCTTTAGAAGATTCCATCTCATTGTCAGATGCAACAAAACTAGGGTTATTGGATAAGGGACCATGGCTAATGATACATCCCTTGACTAACGGCAAGCATCCCAAAATTTTTCATTATAGAGAGAAATATGGCGCAATTACAATAGGCTTCAGCGGATGGGGAATAAATAAAAATTATAGACACATGATGAATCTTGATTATGCGATTCCTTTTAGTGACCATTGCGATCATAACGAGCTGCTGGAAGTTGTAAAAAAATGCAACCCAAGCAAAATATACACCGTCCATGGATTTGATAAAGAGTTTGCCAATAATCTAGTCAATATGGGATATGATGCAGAATCGGTCAGGAAAGGAAGCAAGATGGTCATGAAAAAATCAAAGCGAATACCGAAAACAAAAACATTGGATATTTATTTCTGAGAAATAAAAAAGTTATTTTTGCATTTCAGCAAAATATGGAATAACTTTATTTCCAAAAGTCTCTATATTTTGATAAAGCCCTTCACCCCAAAAACGAATTATGAAGTGATTTGTACCTGCTTTTATAAATCGTTCTAACATCTCAATTACATCGTCTGGACTACCAACTCCTATGGCAGTTCTTGCCACATCATCAGGGATTTGTAAAGATGCTTTCTTCATTTGTTCCATCAATTCAGGTTTGTTCATGGCATATTCAGTGAAGTATCTCCTAAAATCAAACTCAGAATCCTGTTGTATGTTGTGAACCTTCAATAATTCAGGCTTATACAGGCTGACCTTAACTGCTTTTTTCATCTTTTCCCATGCCGCTTCTCCGTCTGCAGCAAAATAAACATCAACATCATTGGCAAACTCAAAATTGGATATATCCCTGCCTAATCTCTTTGCGTGATCCTTAATGACGTTTGCATGATGTTCAAACAAGGCTGGAGTATATCCTATAGGAATCCAACCGTCGCCATATGTAGCACATAATTCTAGCGTTTTTGGGGCCCCGGCAGCGATATATACCGGAGGTCGCGGTTTTCTGATAGGTTTTGCTTGTAAACAAGCTTCAACAAGGCTATAATATTTACCCTGGTAATTTACAAGATTGTCTGGATCGGATTCAAACAGCTTTTCAATTACTTCTAATTGCTCCTTAAATTTTGAAACAGGTTTACTAAATTCAATGCCAAAATCAACTACATTCTGAGCCTCACCAGCACCAATCCCTAATATACCCCTACCTCTAGTTATCCTATCCAGTGTCACCGTGGACAGAGCGATAGTTGAAGGGTGCCTCCTAATAGCATCTGTTACGCATGTCCCTAACTCCACGTTGTTAGTCACCGACCCAATTGCTGCTAACATCAACCAAGCATCATTTACTACAGCGTTTTTCCATTGAGGCACATTTGTGTGATCCATGGCCCACACAGAATCAAAATTGGTTCTATCTGCTATTTGCGCTGCAGTTATTACCTGCAATTCATCAAGCCCCAACCTAGCTACATTTAGACCAAAAGTCAAACCGAATTTTATCTTCACCTAATTATTACCTCCAATACAATAAATTCTCTAATAATTCCATAATTCCCCATTTCTATAGTATCTCTGAAATAAACTTATTTTATAAAGTTTTATTATGACGCTTCAAGTGCGAAGCATTATCCAAAAATTATATAAATAAATCTTTCAATAATGAATTGACCGATAAACAATTAATATTAGAGATTTATGTCTCATTAAATGTAAAAATGAACAAAGATGCCAAAACAATACTTGTTACTGGGAGTGGAACAGGAATTGGTCAAGCTGTAGCGAGAAAGTTTGCTAAATCGGGTTACAATATTATAATTTTAGGTAGGAGGGAAGAACCACTTGTCGATGCATCAAATTTATTAAAACAAATAATTATAGACGAGAAATATGAATCATCTGTCACATATTATTCAGGTGTAGATGTTTCCGATTTTGAAGCCATTAATTCTATGTTTGATAAAATTAGTACTGAATTTGGTCAAATAGATGTTGTTGTCAATAACGCTGGAGTCTCTGGGCCGGTTAAGATATTTACCAATTCAAATTTTCAAGAATTTAAAGATTGTGTTTCTATTCATCTAACTGGTACCTTTTGGACAAGCATCAAAGCATTAGAAGTATTGAGCAATACAGGCAAGATAATTACCATCTCCACTTTTTTCACAGAGGAAAATAAATATGATCAGAGGCCATACAGGTTTAGAACACCGTACACAGCAGCTCAGGGAGCAAAGAACAGATTGTCCGAGTGTCTTGCATGGGAACTAGTTGAGAAGAGTATCAAAGCTGTCGCAACAAATCCAGGTCCTGTTCACTCGGACAGAATATATAAAACTGTATACCCTAAAGCAGCATCAGAATTTTTAAGAGTAGGGGGTTTCCCTGGTTTGAACCATAAGCAAATCGAAGAGATATCAGCTGCTTTACTACCATATCTTGGTGATGAACCTGAAACAATCGAAATTGAATCGAAAAAAATAGCAACTTCCTTAGCTGAAAAATACAAGGATTTAGATCCTACCAAGACTCAAGACTTGGCAAAGAAACTATTGGCTAAAATTCAAGAAATCGCTGAAAAGGTACAGAATAATACCAAGAAAATGATAGTGGATAATGAATTCTTGTCTCAGGACGATGTGGCTGAGATGGTTTATACTTTGGCAAGTGATGAAATTAGCAAATTATTGAACGGAAAGGTCATTCCTAATGATAGGGTTTTCTACCCTGTAAAACCAATTGTTCAAAGGACGATAGATATTGAACTGGACAAGAACCTAGAAAATAAAACAATTTTAATCACAACAACTTCCACAGAAGAAAAATTGTTGAACTTTGTCAAGAAAATTGCAAATGAGCTTGGCAATTTTAATGTAAAGCAACTGATTGTCCTTACACCCAATGATGAACAATCACCAAAAGTGAGCAAAATGTTTGAAGGATTTCACCACCACGCTATTGACTTAGGTGATGAGACTTCGGTCAAGAAAATATTCAATACAATCAATTCACGATACGGCAGAACAGATTCGGTAATACATTTTACCGGTAATTACGACTATGACAATAAATTAAGTTCGCTTGATCGCAAACAATGGGACATATTAGTAAATAAATTCATTAATATCCCTCACCTCATAACAACCGAATCAGTATTATCAATGACTACGCGCCAGGCATTAGAAGACCCATCACTCTTTAAAGGATCTAAAGGAAACATCGTAATCGTGGGTCCTGAATCACCGGTTGGGAAGAAGATAGGGGGCGAGGTCCGTGCAAGGTCAGAAGTTTTTCGTGGAGCATTAAGACCATATGTCACTACGGCCAACCAAGAACTTCATGATGTATTAAATTCGAACATAAACCTATCTCTCGTGTTACCAGGGAACATAAATGGAGATTTACCCGACTATGACAAACTCGAGAGGTCTTTGATTGGTTTAAGCTCTCAGGAAGTTCAAAAAAATAATTTAATCTTGTATATAGACGAATAATGTCTTTTTGTACTAATGATGATGTTCAGTATGACGAAGGTTATTCTTCCTCTCATACATCGCAGTCCAAAACCCTACTCCTATCGTCGCAATGCCGATGGCCATGATAAGGTAATCCACAATGATAATGGTTGCCCAAATTGAATTTAACAGTCCAGCTATGAAGAAGAGAAACCCCAGTAGAAATATAGACACCCCCGCTATTATTTCAGAATTTAGCATTAGCATAAAACTAAAAATCGTGTTCTATTATAAAAACTATTAGATTATATCCGAAGGAAAATACGGTTAGTCATTGAGAATTGGGGGATTATTTTCTGGAGGTAAAGATAGCACCTATGCTATCTTCAAAAGTATTTTACAAAAACATGACCTATGCTGTATAATGACTATGCATCCAAGTACCGATAATAGCTTATTATTCCATTACCCTACCACGAATTTATTAGGCAAAGTTTCTAAAGTAATCGATGTCCCTGTTATTGAACACCACTGCAATATAGCAGAGAAAGACTATGAAGTTAAGGAATTAACCCATCTGGTTAAATCTGCAGTAGACGAATTTTCCATTGAGGGATTAGTACACGGATGCATCTCTAGTAAATTTCAATTAAACATCTTTCAGGATATATGTAATAAGTTAAACATACAACTAATATCACCTTTGTGGAACATAAACAATGATTATTATTACCAACAGTTGCTAGACCGGGGATTTGAAATAATGATTACTAGAGTAGCGGCACTAGGATTAGATAAGAGTTGGCTTGGAAAGAAAATTACAAGAGATAGTTATTCTATTCTAAAAAAATTAAGTCTTAAATATAAATTTAATATCACGTTTGAAGGTGGGGAGGCTGAAACATTAGTATTAGATTGTCCACTATATAAGAAAAGACTTAGCGTTAAAGACCACACCATTACGTGGGATGGAATTAGGGGAATGTTTGAAATATTAGACATTGATTTAATAAAAAAGTAGAGAACCATGCTTGATAGTTTAAAAGATAATTTAAGATTGGCTTTAAAGAAAATTGTTGGAGCTTCAGATATTAATGAAGAATTGATCAATGAATTATGTAAGGATCTCCAGCGAGCGTTGCTAGCTGCTGATGTAAATGTCCGATTAGTATTAGAAATAACAAAAAATCTTAAAGAAAGATCTTTAAAAGAAGCTCCTCCAAAGGGCTTGTCTAAAAAAGACCACATTATAACCATTCTATACGGCGAACTATCAAAAATGCTGGGATATAGCGGTGAAACTATTAAAAACATCGACAGGAAAAAAATGGATGAAAATATAATAAATTTCAATTCGGATAAAAAGAACACTATTTTGATGCTCGGGATACAAGGTAGTGGGAAGACTACTGTTATCGCCAAGTTAGCAAGATGGCTTTCAAAACACGGTTATAGGATAGGAGTGATCGGAGCAGATACCTGGCGACCTGGTGCATTAACCCAACTAAAAATGAATTGTAGTAAGATCAATGCTCAAGTCTATGGTGAGGAAGATAACAACGATGCACTAGAAATAGTGAAGAATGGACTAGTCTTTTTTAAGGATCAACCAGTAGATATCATAATCATTGATACGGCAGGGCGGCACAAAGAGGAACAAGGGTTACTCGAGGAAATGCGTATTATGTATTCTATAGTCACTCCCGATCAGGTGTTTCTTGTAATCGATGGCACAATTGGACAGCAAGCATATAACCAGGCAAAAATTTTTCATGAGAATGCAAAAATTAGCGGAATCATTATTACAAAATTAGATGGTACTGCCAAGGGGGGTGGGGCCATAGCTGCTTCATCTGCAACTGGTGCAAAAGTCCTTTTTATAGGAACTGGTGAAAGAATTGACGACTTGGAGCAATTTTCCCCCACAAGCTTTGTGGGCAGATTATTAGGGATGGGAGATATAAAGGCCCTTCTGGAAATGGCACGGAATTTAGAAATACAATCTGATGAAAATCAAGCAAAGAGGCTTATGAGTGGCAAAATGACAATTGAGGACTTTTATTCCCAAATGGAAAATATGGGAAAAATGGGATTCCGAAATGTAATTGAAAATTTGCCAGGGCTCTCTAACTTTGTAAAAGATGACCATCTTGATGTTCTGCAACAGAAAATGGAGAAGTGGAGATTTATTATCCAATCGTTTACTGCTCATGAAAAGAAGAATCCAGATATTATTAATGAGGCAAGAAGAAAGAGAATCGCTAGAGGTTCTGGAGTAATGGAACATGATGTTAAGGACCTCATCAAACAGTATAACAATTCCAAGACCATGATGAAACAAGCAAAAGGCCGTCAGATGCAAGGATTGTTACGGAGATTTGGGCTTGGCTAAAAACGATGGAGAATCAAAATTCAAAAAATAAAAAAATGTTAAACTCAAATCAGCTTGAGATACCCCTCTGTAAATTTTGTTATGATCGAAACTTTTCTAAAAATGAGATATCTTTGGTGAAATATAGAGTTTCTGTCAAGGTTATAAAAACAGACGTAAAAGTTTGTTATATTTGTAGGAATTTTTTTCGAGTAACGTTACCATTCATAGTTGATAGAATATTGAACTCTGATATGTTTAAATCAACCACGGGTATTCCTGCTATTGACATAGGAACAAGGCTTCCTTTTTTCTTTTACGAGAATGAGGATTATATTCGTTCTATGTTCCAAATTAAAGGTACTTTGGGAATAAAAACCCAAATCAACTTATTGATTAGAGAGAAAATAAGAAAAAGCAAGAAATATTCTGTGGATTACTTGAATCCAGCTTTGAAATTTGAAGTTATTATTGAAAATGACTTGAGCTTTAGCATAAATTGCAAAGCGAGAGAATTCTATCTTCTTGGAAGATATATAAAATTAGACAGAGGCATAACCCAAAAAAATAAAAATTGGAGTAGAAAGGATCGTCAAAACTTTTGTAAATTGGCAGATAAATATGAGAAATCGATAGAAGACTCGATTAGAAAATCGGTTTGGTCAGAATATAATGCAGAAGACATGAAAATAACCTGGACTGGTAGCGAAGATAAATATAGCTTGGTCCTTGGTAGCGGAAGACCGTTCATTGTAAAGGTGATTAATCCTAAATTCAAAGGCTTAGATGAAATGAAAGTCCTTGAGAAGGATGTTGAATTGTATTTTAGAAAAATTAAACAGGAGGAAATTGATTACTATTGCCAATATAGAATACTTGTTACTATATTTGTCAAATTAACTGAGAAGATTGGTAATATTGGTCATTTCGAGAATCTCGTGAAGACATTAAAGGGTGAGGTGACATTTAGAGTCAAGAACAGAAAAACTGCTAGAAATATTTACAATGCAAAGTTAATAAATGCAAGAGAGAACAACCTTGAAATATCACTAGACATGGATAATGGAATACCTATAAAGCAATTTGTAGGGGGTAACGAACCCATCGAGCCTTGTCTCTCTAACACTCTCAAGACAAAATGCGAATGCATATATTTTGACATTCATGATATTATTTTAAACAAATAGTTAATGAACCAAGATGAAAGTTTTTGACCCATTAGTTTTAATCAAGAAATATTTTAATGAAAAGAAATTGGACGATAGCACCCATAATCTCATCATTGACAGGATGAATGTAATCGAAGAAGGTGTCGAAAGGATCAAGAGGATAACTTCCATAGATTACCCATCTTATTTTGTAGAACCTAATCTACTGGTTGCAACTTCGGAAATCGAGTACCAGCAATATTCCATATTGTATGCAAGGACGATTCCATTTTGTACTTCTGAAAATAGAATAAGAATAGTCATCCAACTTTCTGCTCCATTGATAATGTATGGATTGAAAGGGACTATTCACGCTGTGCTCGCCCATGAGTTTTTACACTATTTGAATATATTAAAAAATATTATAAATTTAGACATATCGTCAGATAATATTTCCAATACACTTTATGAAAATTCATTTACGGATAATGAAAAAACTCTTGATCTTAATAAGGTGTTCAAAGGAGATGCTTATCTTCAGAAATTGGTAAAGAAAAAATTTGCAAACGGATTTAATGATTTAAAGCTGGATAAAAAAACCGAATTATTATGGATTAAGAAAAAGTTACCTATCCAAAAAATCATGATCGGTGACAATTTCATAAAGTTGCCATTTTCTGCTCTGGCTAATACCATAGTGGAGGATTCCATAAAAAAAGAAATTTTAAAATTTAGTTAATTAATGCATCATTGTTGTCTTGATTTTTTTGTCTGTTCCTTTTGAAATTCAGTATAGCTGCATTTTCCACATGTTAATCTATCTTTATGCACAGCCATGAAAACACCTTTACCACATCGTGGACACTCCCTTCTAGCTCTCTCAACTTTATTGTCAGTAATTTTATAAAATTTTGATATGCTTACTTCTGTTTTTTTTTCTTTACTCATTGCATTTCTCCCCTTAACCTAGTGTTGGCAGTTCTACTTCTTTTTAGATTTTGCTGCTGCTGCTGCTGCCTGTTTAGCTTTCAGTTTAACTGACTTTTCTTCATCAATTATTTTTTTTCTCTCGTCTTTTGTCATTGTTCTGAGAATTCGGTAACGAGGCAACTGTTTCTTTGCAACTTCTAAATCATCATAATAATACATTATAGTCAAAACATCGGGGTTACCGTATTCACTTTTTAAAGAAATAGGCAATAGATTCTTCTTGTTTACACCAATCTTTCCCGCTATTAGGTTTGCGGCTTCCTCCCGTGGAATAGACCCAGTAGCATTCTTTATAATCGATTTAATCTCACGTCTTTTTAATAATATATTGTTATTATCCTCCAACAAAACGACTTCTAAACTCAAACTATTCTACTATGTGTCATGGTTTATTCAATATATGTATTACTAAACCTGGCTGTGTCAACTTACCGTCATATTGACGCTCAGTCAAGGGTTGTAAAAAACCGTCAGATGACTTAAATAATATTTAACCTATAATATAATCAAATCCCAGAGGGTTAGCTCTGGGATTTTATCTACCTGCACGAATTACAATCATTCGATGTTTGTAGAATGGCTATGACAACACCCAGTCCTGTCAAAAATATAGATCCTGTTTTTAGCCATTGGCAAAAGTCACTATCTTATGTCATTGGAGATTTTTTATCTCCAATCTTCAATTAATACATTGGCAAGGAACAGCAAAGCTAAATATGATAATATGTTTTATAGAAAAAGCTTTGGATACTAACTATTCCTTTAAATATTATATTAATCCAAATTCAAAGAATGGATACTCAATATCTTCCTTTAATAGGGCCAATTATTCAGATAATGAAGCATTTTTTATTGACGCCAATAAAGAAAGAAAAAATGAACTTGAAAAACATAGAAATATTTTAAAAAATGATTTACTCTCTATAAACCAATCTTTTAACTTTATCCCAACCGAAGGTAACGGAATACCTTTATGGTTATCGACCATAAGGATAAATCCGACTATAGGATTTGTTCCAACAGATTTTGTGCAATATCATTTAGAACGAGATAATCCTCAATTGTTAAATCATATTCCAAAATTCATAGAAGAGATAGAATCCCATAATCAAAAAGTTTTAGAGTTTATGAATAATTCACAATTATTTATTGAAAATGATGTTAGGAGAATGGGTATAGAAGTCTCTATATTTCCCAATCAAGGATTTTATTATAATGAAGATTATAGAACCTTTTTGAACTTACAGCTAGATCGAATTACCACAGTTCTGAGAAATGGATTAGAAGAAATTAGTCTCTCAGAAAATTTAACATTACTTCAAAATGATTTTAATTCCCGTTATCATTTAAGTCGTAATGGAAATGGTTATTTACTTCTAGGTAATTTCCTAGTTGGTAGGAATAATGAATTAATAACGCATGGATTAGAAGAAATATTAGTCAATATTCCATTCAGAACGGAAATCTTAATGGAAATAACCAACCTTTACACAAATCGTCTATATTTGCAAAATAAATTGGATTTAATAGTAAGTGAACTTGGAGATGTTGTTCAAAAAATTGACAGACTCCAATACAGGACAAAAGTCAAATGCTGTCCCCGTTTTTCACTAACATAGTTAATTTAGATAGGGAAGACCATATAATTTTAAGGAAAAAATAACTTACTCCCCCAATAAATATGCATCGTTACTAATAAAAAGAATAATATAGTCCTTCCGGTTAAGGAAGGACAATGCTTAACGCAGAATTTAACGGAGACATAAGTCAACCGCCAATCACTTTCCCCCTTGATAAATTAGCGGACGAGCTAATCTTGAAGGTGTTTTGTTTTTAGGTGCTGGTCTAGGACTTTGTATCACCCTCAGTATCATTGGAGTTAATCCCTCCAAATCCTGAGTTTATGATACGTTCTCCTTCTTGATAGCTATTTATATTGTAATTTAGTTCAATTAAAACTTAAATTCTAGAATAATACCGAAATAGTTAAGGTATTTCACGTATCCCTTACCTGTGAGAAGTTAGTCCAAGTCTCTTCTCATGGGTAATTGTTAGAAAAGGTTAGATATATGAAAAATGGATTGCTTCTATGTCTACCGTAAATTTAGGATGCAGTCATTGAGGTCATAAATTGCAACTTATATCTCCCGATTTAATACATACTGAGCCTAATCTCAGTCTACGAATGAGTATTGATTGGACGGATTTCCGATTCATGAACGCGGTGTGTAAGGACTGTATAAAAGCTACTTGGATTTTTTGGTATAGGCCATTAAATTATTGATAAAACCGATTTACTTACAAATTCTCTTTTAACTCTGTTCTAAAACCTATATGTGTTGGATACTTTTTTAGATGCTCTACTGCAAAACTTGTCTTATATTCAAACTCTTCACCACAAAATAAACAAAACACTGTATACTGTTCTAAATACATATTATTTTTTTTACTTGAATTTATTTATAAGATAGCCCGTATGACGCTTTTTTACATTCTTCGTGGAAACATGGGTGCGACGATAAGTTGACAGAGCCCTAAATCTAGATTTTTATGTAACGTTGTTATTACCTTGATTTCATTTGAAGTCCGTAAAATTCTTTGCCATTGATATAGATGGAACCCTAACTCTTAACGGAAATGGAGCACTAAATCTTGAAGCGTTGGCTAAACTTCGATATCTAGTTAAATTAGGCTATAAAGTAATTTATGTAACAGGCAGATCGTCCCTTGAGGCTTATGCTTTGTCTGTCTTTGGTGGAACAACTCCTATCGCAATAGGTGAAAATGGAGGAGTTATTACTACTTCGCCTATTGAACATACATTATTGGCAGATAAAGTAAGATGTTTGGTGGGATTCAATTTAATAGCCAAAAAAATTAAAGAAGTCAGACAGAAACCTGTTTTTCAAAGAATGACTGAAATAGTCCTTGAGAGAACGTTTGATATAAATGAAGGAAATAAAATCTTTCAAGAAAATGATCTAGATTTGACATTGATAGATAGTAATTATGCATTCCATATCAATGAAAATAAAATCAATAAAGGATTAGGACTAGCGTTCTTATTGAAGAAGCTGGATATTAATGTCGATGACGTGGTTACAATAGGCGATAGTAGGACCGATATCCCAATGTTTAAACAATCAAGATATAGCGTTACGTTTGAAAATTCCGAGGAGGATGTGCAAAATAGTGCAACTCACCTGGTTGGAGGCGCCAAAGGAGAAGGATTGATAAATGCAATTGATCTGATAATCAGAGGAAAAGCATTCTAGTGATTTTAATGATTGTTGAAAATGTTATCAATGAAATAAACGAATCTCTTGAAGAGGTATTATCTTATTATAACCTAACCAAATCCGAAGTCAATTTTGAAATCACTGAACCACATGTAAAGAATTTCGGTGATTTTTCTACAAACATTTGCTTCTTGTTAGCCAAGAAATTAAAAAAGTCGCCAAATGAGATAGCGGAGTTTGTTGTGAATTTTATTCTACCCTCTAGTAGAATATTAATAGATAAAAAACGTTTGATAGAGGCAGTTTCATTCGTAAGACCAGGATTCATTAATTTTAAGATTGACAATAAACTCTTTGTGAGTGAATTCTTAAAAGAATTTATCAATAGTCCAACATCCGAAACTGAAAATGATAACAATTTTAATTCTAATGAAATGATACTTATAGAACATACTAGTGTAAATCCCAATAAGGCCCTCCACGTAGGTCATCTAAGAAATGCCATAATTGGGGATTGTTTATTTAGATTACTTAGAAAAGCAGGAAAAGATGTCAAGGTGATAAATTACATTGACGATTCTGGAGTTCAGGTAGCCGATATTATTGTAGGATTTAAACACGTTGGATTTTCCACTAAATTAGATGATCAAAAATTATCAGAGAAAGAAACAAAATTTGATCATTACTGTGGCAATGAAATTTACGTTAAAACGAACGAGCTTTACAAAAGTAGGCCTGACTTGGAGATTAAAAGAAATATCATCCTGAAAGAATTAGAGAATCCAGAATCAGAGACCTCACTATTCACCAAATCGATAGTTGACAGAGTTCTCATAGACCAACTTAAAACATGTTGGAAATTGAAATCTCGCTATGATTTACTATGTTTTGAGTCACAAATAGTCCAATCGAATCTATGGAACGATATTTTTTCAATCCTCAGAGATAAACAAATAATTTACTATGAAAAAGTGGGGAAAAACGCTGGTTGCTGGGTGTACAAGTCAGCGAAAGAAGGAGACAAAGTGTTAGTGCGTAGTGATTCGACTTTAACCTATTTCGCCAAGGATATTCCTTTTGCGGTTTGGAAATTAGGCTACTTGCGGAATCCCTTTGATTATGTCTTTTATACCCGTCAATGGGACTCTTCTATTTTATACAAAACAAATATTGAGAAAAGCCTGAATGACCCGTTTGAATCCAATTCTGATTCTGGGAAAGCATCAATAAGTGACTTTAGCAGAATAAGTAAGGTAATAACAATTATCGATTCTAGACAAGAGCGGCTTCAAAATTTGTTGGTCGAGATATTAGGAAAATTAGGAATGGATTCATCAAAATATAGATATCTGGGATACGAGCCTGTCATTTTAAGCCAAAGTTCCTTAGACAGTCTAGGTATAGCTGCAAAGGACAAGAATTCACTACACATGTCCGGAAGGAAAGGTATTTTCATTGAAGCAGACGCTGCACTAAACATTCTTGAACAACGGGCAAAGGCAGAAACGAGAAACAGAAATCCAGACATCTCAGCAGAAGAGATAGCATTCATATCCAAAGAGATATCCATCTCAGCAATTAGATACTTTTTTATAAAATTTGATTTCGGAAAAATGATAACTTTTGATATCAATGAGTCACTTAGCCTTGAGGGAGATACTGCTTCCTACATCCAATATGCGTACGCACGGGGTAAGCGAGTTGAAAATAAGATTATCGAGGGTAGCCTCCGAAATAAACAAATTAACTTTGAAAACCCGTCCGAGATATTGGATTTTTCTACTGCTGAAATCGATTTGATTAAACACATTAGTAGATATGATATTGAACTAAAACAGGCAGCAAATAATATAGACCCAAAGGCACTCTCAAAATATCTTTTCCAGCTTGCTACACAGTTTAATAATTTTTATGAAAAATCACCGATCCTAAAGGAAAAAGATCAAGGTTTGGCGTGGTACAGGGGATTAATATTGAATGCTAGCCTAGAAATTCTTAAGCGCTGTATGGACATAATAGGAATAACTCCTTTGAACAGAATGTAACCGAATAGCAAGTAAAAAGATTAATAACTCTCAGAAAATCATTTTCTTTTGGTTTGATAGATCTTTTCAATTTGTCTGAAAAGTTGGTATTACAAATTCCGGGATTGACTCCCAGTTATACTCAACATCCAATTTTTCCCGATATGTTCACGTCTGCAATTGTCGCTGCTATAATCGCCATTGGGTTAAATTTAGGAATGGCATTATTGAGAAGAAAGACAACCAATATAGAAAAAATGAAAACTGTGATGAAGGAAACTGGAGAATGGAGAAAAAAATACACTGAGGCCATTAGGAAGAAAGATAAGCAGTTAATTGAGGAACTAAAAAAGAAACAATCTCAAATGCAAAAGATGAGCATGGAGATGCAGCAGCAAAATATGAGACCTATGATGCTATATATGATACCTTCTTTTATGCTATGGATATTTGTTTTTCCGGCTATATTTGGTCAAACGGTGGCACTATCCCCGATCGAAATACCGTACTTGACTTGTTCTGCCGATAATGTAAAAACAGACACACCTGTTCAAACTACGAATAGTACAAACACTGAACTGAAACAAGGCCCCTGTAAAGTACCAGGTCAGGTATTTCTCTGGGGATGGTTCTTGCTAGTCAACTTTGCGTTCACTGGAATCGTAGCAAAGGTAACCAATACAAGCATTCCCACATTCTAGTTTAAGATACGTGGGCTTCGTTATCATCTTTTTGTTTTAAAAATAAATATATTTATTCTCGATAAGTATAATTAATTATAATGGAAAAGATTTTTGGGAGGAAACTTTTATCAGAAAAGAAGGACGAAAATTCTTCCCGTACTGCTAGCGGTTATAAAATAACTCAAGATGACATCAAAAAAGTCAATCTTTATAACAAGGGGCTTAACAAGATGTCTGAAGAAAAATTTGAAGACGCTATTAGATGTTTTGATCTTTCCCTTAGAATAGATCCCTTTTTCGTGGACGCTTTAATAAAGAAGGGTTATTCACATTTCCATTTAAAACAGTATAGTCTGGCGATTAGCATTTTTGATCAGGTATTAGATAGGGATATCAATAATCCTGAAGTTTGGAACTTGAAGGGTTTGGTTTATTACAAATCAAAAAATTACGAAAAAGCTATAGAATGTTGCGAAAAGGCTATCGATTTTAATCCTAACAACTCCATGGCTTGGTATAATTTTGCCTGTTACCTGACGTTAGATGGAAGGGCAACGAAAGGTATGGAAGCTCTAAAAAAATCCATTGAATTAGATATTGCTAATGCAAAAAAAGCAGTAAAGGACAGAGACTTTATCAATGCCAGGATGGAGGAAGATTATAAAAGGATTATAGAGGTTGTAATACTCGAATCCATCAGACAGGGAAATGATCATTTGGGTAAGATAGTATGGATTACCGGATTGGATCGTGAGGAAATTCAAGATGCTACAACTAGACTAGCCAATAAGGGGTTACTGATTAAAAACGTCAAGACATCGTTTACGGGAAAGGATGAACAATATGAGCTCACTAAAGAATTGATATCAAAGATCGGAGTTGAGAAGCGAAACTCACATACAAAACCTCTAGAAGGCAAGAAAGAGGTTTTCTTTTCTACTCAACAATTGAAAGATATCAGTGCAATCTTGTATGAATCTTCAGAGTCCGCTGAGAGAGGTGACTTAAAGTCATTATTGCAAAATATTGATAAATTATTGAACCCGATTTTGCACGGTACACTGATTCTAGATAACTTTTTTGAAGAGCATAGAGAATTACGGTTGTTTAACAGCAGATTAAGAGAACGGGGTCAGGAATATTTGAATATGAATAAAGAAGAGATTTCCAAGTTCATGCTTGATATGGATAAAAAAATAAGGGGTTAAATGATCCTTAAATTTGAATAACCCTGTTTTCAACTACTGAAATTTGATTTAGAGTAAACAACTTTATGGCTCTGACATAGATTTCGTGCTCTTTTACAAGAATGCGTTCTGATAATGACAATTCATCATCGTTATCATATACTGGAACAGGGTATTGTAATATTATCGGTCCACTATCCACACCATTATCCACAAAATGAACAGTGCATCCCGAAATCTTTACTCCAGCCACCAATGCTTGTTTTTGTGCACGTAGACCTTTAAAGGATGGAAGCAGTGATGGATGAACGTTCATTATCCTATATTTGTATAAATCCACAAAAGATGGACTTAAAATTTTCATAAAGCCAGCCAGGCAAATTAGACCGGTATCTGGATCAATGTTATTGCTTGTTAGTTCATTAACCAGCCTCCTTTCAAACGACCCATCTTTTTTGTCTGACAATATAGTCGAGGTCTTGATACCAAATTCTTTTTCAGCAATTTTCAATCCCAAAGCATCCTGTTTATTGGAAATAACTAATATTTTACCAATTCCGTGAACCTCTTCTCCCCTAATAGATTCAAGAATAGCTTTCATATTACTTCCCCGTCCAGATATCATTATAGCTAAATTTATCAATTCAACAAACATTTAGTATTAAAAATAGCAATTTATTAATTGATTGATACAATTGTAAAAAATCACGTATCCATAGTTAATGTATAATGTCTATACTCGGAGTTGACAAACCTATGCACCGGTTATGCAGAGACTAGTTGTTATTTTTAGACCAAACCCATACCGTATGAAGGAGATGAATACAAGGTCTCTTACCTTGTGATCGAAATTATCTGTAGCACTAACTTAAACCATCATATATCAATTTCAGTGATACAACTAGTAATAAAATGCTAAATATTTTGAGCAACATGGTGGATTTCATTCTTCCAGTTAGCATACTACCAATAGTGCCTCCTATTATAGAACCTACTGACAAGATGAATCCCATAAAGTAGTCAGGTTTTCCTTCAATGACGAATAATGTTAAGCCTGCAAGAGATGTAAACATGAGAGCGAACTGGGAAGTAGCTGAAGCTGTCTTCATGTTAAGCCCCAGAATGATAATTAAACAAGGCACAAATATGATACCACCTCCTATGCCAAAACTGCTCGATAAAGTGCCAGCCAATAATGAAAAAATAACCAAGATCGATAACCTCCTGGGTTCCAAGTATTGGTGCTTATCTGAGAGGTACGGTATTCTTTTCTCCTGACCTAGTATTTTTGATCTGAATAATAAATAAAGAGAAGTAGCAATTAAAATAAGCGCGAAATAGAATCTAAACTCACTTAAAGTAAAGTAATTTGAGATGTAAACACCGATGAATGTACCAGGAATAGATGAAAAGGCCAAGATCACTGCTATTTTTTTGTCCGTCAGGCCTTTTCTAATATATTGAAATGAAGAGGATATGCTGGTAAAGAAAACTGCGATAAGGCTAGTTGATGATATCTGCGAGGGAATATAATTGAGATAACTAAGATAAGGGGCATTTATTATGCCTCCTCCTATACCAACCATTGAACCGATTAAACCCGCTACTAGTGAAATCCCAAAAGCAATTAAAACATCTATTAGCATTTATACAAGTTATAACTAATTTGCGGATATTTAATGAGGATCATTTTGAATCAGAATTCTTTCGATGACTTGTTAACCCAATATAGTACAGCTATGGTACTCAACCCTGACCCAATTATTCCTGCTATCAAAGCTTCAAAGAAATACTTAGAAAATAAGTTGGGTATGAAAGAATTAAAAAAATTCATAATTGATGGTAAAAGTGAATAAATAGAAATCCCTCCAATAAAGCCTACAATCCAAAATATTGTAATCATGATTGTCCTATTCATCGACTAGTCCCATTTTCAAACATACAGCTATTGATGAGATTCATATTAAAATTTTTCATCCCGTCCGGTTTAGACAATCAGATAAATAAAGCTATTAATATGAAATAAGTAAAATTTAACTTGTGTGATTCAATTGACAGTTACAAAGAAAGAATTAAAACAAAAAGAAAATATAGAGAGATTAAATAACGCAGTATCTACATTAGATTCTCTAATAAAAAACGTCAATATCCAAAGAAATATCAGAAATATGATAAGAGAGGTCTTGGCCATTCTTAAGGATGAGAAAGGAGGAAGTATATCAGTACGAGCTGCAAATGCAATTAGTATGCTTGATGGTGTAACCCAAAATCCTCAAATGCAATCACATATCAGGACGAGCTTATGGCAAGTTGTATCAGCGTTAGAGAGTATAAGAGAGTAATTACTCTTATAGATTTTTATGTACTTGGCTTGCCTGGTTTAGGTGGTGGTGGTAACTTTTCTAGTTTATGATTAGGATTTGCTAAATAATGTCGCGATGCACCCTCTCCGCTCAACACAATATTACAATTAATACATCTGTATCTTATGGCCAAATCAGTTCAACTTTAAGAACATCATACACACGAAAAAACCTATCGAAATTTATCTTAACTTTATGATTTCTCTATTATCAGGGACACTTGATCTAATCTTCATCCTAGAATAAATCACACCTGCAATATTCTCTGATTTAGATTTTTCCCCATGATTAACTAGTACCCGTTTGGGTCTCACTTTTGAAACAAAGTTTAATATCTGATTAAAATCACTGTGACCACTAAAACCGTCAATTTTTTGTTTTGTGCACCTCACTGGAATTACTTTAACCTTACCATTCTTGTCCATCATGCTAGCTTCAGATATGGTCCCATCTAAGACTCTGCGACCGAGCGTGCCGTTTATTTGGTAAGATACAAAAATTATTTTGTTTTGAGGCTTAGGAGCAATTTGCTTGAAATACTCAACCGATGGTCCTCCTTCTAACATGCCGGAGGTCGCCATAATAATTGCAGGAGAATCATCGTTAAAGACTTCTTCTCTTTTACTAATTCCATTTATAACCGTAAAATAAGAAGACAAAAACGGATTAGTGCCTTCGGATACAGATTTTCTAACATCATAGCCTAAATAATGTGCATAAGACATATGGATGGCACTTGCCTCCGATATCATCCCTTCAATAAATATGGGGGATTCTACCAATCGGCCTTCTCTCATCTCTTTATCTAAGACCAACATTATTTCCTGTGCTCTACCAACAGCAGGTACAGGTATAAGCACTTTGCCTCCATTTTTTAGGGTTTGATTAATACTGTCAGTGAATGTATTATAAACAACAGATTGATTTGGCATTATATCTGAGCTCGCGCCATATGTGCTTTCAGTGATTATAGTCTCGACTCGTGGATAATTAGCCAAAGCTCCATCTAGTAACTGTGTTTTTGCATATTTGTAATCTCCAGTATAAAGGATATTGTGAGCTCCAGAAATATTAATGTGGACAGTAGCGCTGCCCATGATATGCCCTGCATTATTTAGTGTTATCGTAATATCAGGCGATATATCAGTTGGTTTGCCATAAGGAAGAGGAATACAATGTTTGATTACCTCGTTGACGTCTCTGATTTCATAAGGCAAGTATGATCCATTACTCTGTGCAATCTTTACTGAATCCATTTGCAATAAAGTCATTAAAGGTAACGTAGGCTCTGTACAGTAGACCGGACCATTGTATCCGTATTTGAATATCGCTGGCAAAAACCCTTGATGATCGATGTGAGCATGACTAATTACAACGGCATCTAATTCATCTAAATTAAAATTGAACCAATCGAGTCTTGGATAAGCATTATAATTTATATTCTCGCCGGGATTAATCCCACAATCAAGCATTATTTTACTCTCAGGCGTAACAACAATAAAACATGACCGTCCCACTTGTTTGACACCACCTAAACAGTAAATTGTGACCTCTTTTAGATTGCTGTACCGATATATCGATTTATAATCACCCAGATTTTCTGAAATATTTCTAGCATTATTGTTTTGATTCTTAGCTGTCAACACAGTCTGATCATTTGGTTCACCATTATGTAGTAATGATGAGGACAATAAAGGAGGCCTGAAAATTCTCTTTCCCAAACTCTGATAAAAGCTAATGCGTTCTTTGGATGAATTTTTTAATATGGAATGTATATTTTTTATACTGTTAGAAGGGATATGAGGCGACCGCCTTGTATGTGCAATCCATCCCGTTTCTGTTGCTATTTTTATAAATATCTCAGGAGTTATCCCCTCTGGATTGTTTACTTCTAGAATGACTTCGCCAGTCGCTTCGTCACAAAATATTACAGTTAAAAGGATTTCTTTTGGCAGTATCTTATTAATGGCATTACGCGCATCGTCCTCTGAAAGTCTTATTGATGGATCAGTCCTAATTATGAATCTTTTTTTCATCGATTTTGAAAGGGCCGATAAATGAAGAGATAGCTCACTCAATGCAAATGACGGATTCTTAGTATATAGGGCTATATTTGCGGCTTCACACCTGACAATTGTTATCTGGGCTTCTCTAGGGATAGATTGTATGACTTGAGATTCTAGCTTTTCTGCAAAACTCAGGGAAGCAGAATGTAGTGAATTGCCTTTATCACCTTTTATGACACTGTCTGATTCCTTTAATGGAATTGTTCTTTCACGCAAAGTGATTTTTTCAATATTCTCATGGGCCAATTTTTGTATATTTCCTTAATTTATTTAACATGTCGTAAAAATTCAGATATTCTACGTATCTACTTATGATTATTTATATTTTTAAAAAGTGGCTATCTACTTTGTTATGCTACCTGCCTTTTGATTTGGTCCTGTTTAGCACCATTTGTTCAGCGACATCCTTTAAAATTTTGCTTTTTGAGGATTCATTCTTTAAGATCATAATATATCCTGATTTGATGTGCGGTCTTTTAGGAAACCTTGCACTATCATTGATCTGATCTTCTTCAACTTGATACCCCAGGGATTCGGCAGCAGCAATTAACTCTGATATCATGGGATCATAGACTGCCATCGATTTTGATATCTTTCTTCCTTTCCCTCTTGAAAAATTCTTATTATAATAATCTAACCAGATGATAACATTGTCATAGTCCTTCAAATGCCTTGCAATAAAAAAGTTCCTTCTAACCTTTAAGTTTTTTTATACTGATAGTATGTAAATGAAAAATAATTAATTATTTTGTGTTTTGCTTAATCGAAAGTTCACAATTACTTACAATAGGATTATAAATCCTTAAATCATCACACATTTTCTTTACCTCCGATATCGCTTCAGCCTCGTTCCTTGATAAAATCTTGATTAAGAAGGATTTAGCTGATTTGACTGAAATTATATGGGAATAGTTCTCTTTGAGTATAAGATCGTTAAGCACTGTTTCTCCTTCTGGGTCGTTGAGAAAAGGTTTGTTCTCGATGCTCACGTTTACGAGGAATATTTTCTTTCTTTTGTTATCAGTCATATATACCTGTTAAAAAAAGGGACTTCATTATATATACAAAAGCTTTTAATTACAGAATTTAATTGATAATAAAATCATGGTCATGTAGCTCAGCCTGGCAGAGCGAAGGTTTTGTAAACCTTAGGTCGTGGGTTCAAATCCCATCATGACCTATATGGATGATTAACCATTTTGTAATAATAATTGATTGATTTGATAGCTTTAATTGACAGAATAATATGTAAGTAATAGTGATTATCGAATTTTGACTATGGAATTGCTGGGAGAAATACTACACTTTTCTAAGAGCGGTCGCTTGATAGTAAGAATTGAGGATAACTATTCACATGTGAAATCTGGTCTGATAGTATTAGATAATAATGACAGGAAGGTTGGCAAGATTGCGGAATTGATAGGATCGGTGAAGTCGCCCTATGCGTCTATAATTCCATTCGTTCAAGCTAAGAGTAAAATGGCTGGTTTAAAAGTGTATTTTGCCATGACAGGAAAAAGAGACTTTAATTTCAAAACTAAAAATAAAAGGAAAATCAAGAATAATAAAAAGTAGGTGACAAGAGTGATTTCGAACGATTTAGATCTTCAGAATGAATGCCCTGAATGTCGTGCAAACCTCGTGCAAGATACTGTAAAAGGCGAATTTGTGTGTAGTACATGTGGATATGTGGTTGAAGAAAATTTGGAATATCAAGGTCCTGATGCTTTTGTTAGCGACCCTGGACATAAATCGAATAACTTGCGAGCCAGTGGAGTAAATAGTATTGCGTATCATGATTATGGTCTTCATACTGAGATAGATAACCAATGTAAGGATTATTCTGGCAAACACTTCAATGATGATATCAGAAAGTCGGTAGTCAACCTCAGGAAATGGAATAGTATTATAAGAATCTCAAATTCGAAAGACAGGAGACTTTCAAACGTGTTATCAAAAATTAATGAGACTTGTTCACTTATGTCTTTCCCAAAAGTTGTATGTGAAACGGCAGCATTAATCTATAGGAATTATGAGAATAGGAACGATACTAAGGGAAAATCATCAGCATGTATGGCTGCAGCTGCTATATACTATGCCTGTAAAATTTGTAAAGTCCTCAGATCACTAAACGAAATAGTGAAATATAATGGTAACACCGAAGACCCTAGTGAAAACCTCAAGTTGGCTTCAAAATATTATCGTTCGATGGTATTGATTTGTGAAAACGATGATACCAATTTGAGAATTGAAACACAAAATAAAATTACCGATTTTATAAATCAAGATCCAAAAATCCAAAACAGAAACAAACAGAGTTTTACAATAGTAAATATGCAATCAATTAACATAAATCAGTATATTTCTAGATTGGCGAACACAGCAAAGTTTGACGTAAAAATAGAGCGTCTGGCAATTGAGATAGCAAAGAAAACGGACAATCATCTACTATCAGATGGCAAATCTCCTAATGGTATTGCGGCTGCTTATCTGTATCTAGCATCAGTCCTACTTGGAATCAATATATTACAGATGGATATATCTCGATTAGCTGGAGTAACAGAAGTGACTATACGTAACAGATGCAAGGATATTCTTACGTGTTTCAGAATAACACTCAAAGTAAAGCCAGTTTTAAAGATATAAATTATCTGAGGATATAGAAATTTTGTTTAGCAATGGGCGGTAATAAGAAAAAGTCAAGTCAGTCTAGTACTTCAAAATCCCAAGATAACAAAGGTGGTAAAAAAGAGGAGGTAAAAAAGACTCCATCTTCTAAAAGTCAGCAGAAACAAAAGCTCTCTGTATTGATTGAAGAAGCCCAAGGATTAAAGACACTTGATTCGATGAAAGCCATCACAGTTCATTCTTTTGCAAGGACATCAGGTGTAAAAATTTCGGTAGCCAATAATTTCTTAAAGAATTTAGAAAACAAGAACATCATAAAAGTGATTGGCGGATACAGCGGACATAGAATTTACCAAAAGTCAAAATAACTATTTTTTATTTTAATGACTTGTTAATGCTCAAATAATCTCCTACTTTGAAAGATTGTAATATATCGATGTTACCCGAAGTAACCCTACCTAATAGATTCAGTTTTTGGTCCAATGCGGCATCACTTGTGAAGATACAAAGAAAACTTCCCAATGGAGAAAATGCTATATCACCTTTTTTAAAAGAGCCAGTAGGTTTTTCGGCCCCCAGTTGTAATTCTAACTTTATGTAAACAAATTTACTATCGTACCTGTTAATTCTACCAAATAATGGAAATACACTAATTAGTTTCTTTATAGTTAAGGGTGATAGATGTCTTCTAAATTCGCCTTGTAATTCGCGTGCCTGATTAAGCTCTATCTTTATAGGTATTCTCGAAACACTCTGAAACTCAGATGACATAAATATCGATAAAAGGTTTATAAATATGAACTTTCAGCAACATTTAATTATATAAATTAATCTTTTTGCATAGTAGTGGCGGTCAAGCGAGCAAAAAAGAAATCAACTTCAGTGACGAAAGATGAATCGGAATTAGAAAAAAATGATGATGGGATCAAAGCTAACTTACAGTCAGAAGATCCTTCTAGTAAACTAGGAGCAGCAGGTAATATAGAGTCAAATACGGTAATAGTATACAAGACTTATGACGCCGATGTAGAATTCAAGTTACAGGAGATTGCATATGATAATGATAAAATCCTGATTGGTCCTTCTAGATTAACTAGATTTGAAAAAGCTAGGATTACAGGAGCCAGATCGTTGCAATTATCATTGGGAGCCCCTATTTTAACAAAGATACCCCCAGAACTTACAGATACCATCATGATAGCAAAATACGAACTGGAAAAGAAAACTTTGCCTATTTCTATTAGGAGAATACTTCCAAATGGACTATATCAAGATATTCCTATAGAATGGACTATATAGCCAGAAATTAGAGAAACTATTGTCATTTATTTATTGTCATTTATCTCTAACGAAAAGATAAACGTCGTTAAAGTTTGCGCCCGTATAGCCTGTGTTTATTGTTGAATGTAAATTTTTAAGCAATACGTTAGAGTTTTTGCTTTTAAGGTAATGACCAACATCGAGGTTTTTACGTTTCAATAGCTCAATAGTCTTTTTTGAGATGAATCCGCCAGCAGAAGTGGAGTTTCCATCAATACCATCAGTGCCGATACAAATAATGGAAAAATCATGATGATCAGAACTCTTTATTAACTGCAACATATTACAAATTGCCTCCTGATTTCTACCCCCAATTCCAATATTTCTACCTGATATCGTATTGGTGACTTCTCCACCTAAAAGGATGCAGGTTTTAGGTTGGAGTTTTGTATTAATGATTTTCGATGCAATTTTAATGAAAGCGGATATTGAAATTCCGTAATTGGAGCCCATATAATTTGTAAAATACCCCTGTGTTTCAAAATATTCTTGGATGAGTTGACAAAATCTTGAATTGTTTCCAATGATTATGTTGGTAACAGCTCTTAAATGAAACTCCTTTGGTTTTACTGTCTCAGGTATTTTGGACAAAACTCCCGATTCTAGTATAAATTTTATCTTCCTGATGGATTTAGATTTCTGGTTTAAAATGGAATATTTATCCAAAATAGAAAGTGCATCACTAAAGGAAGACCTGTCTGAAGCTGTCAAACCCGACCCTATGGTATCGAGATGATCACCTACAACATCAGATAGAATTAAACCTATGACCGGAGTTCTAGTGTCTATTTCGCGCAATATTTTACCCCCCTTGATTTGAGACAGATGCTTTCTAACTATATTTATCTCCCTTATGTTAGCACCAGAAGTTATCAGTAACTTATTAATAATTTTTTTATCCTCAAGAGTAATCCCCCTAACAGGTGATACTATTAGAGAGGACGAACCGCCAGATATTAGGAAGATTATTAACTCGATACCTTTTTTATTTTGCAATTCCTTAACCACTTTTCTAGCAGCCAAGGTACTTTTTAGATTGGGGATCGGATGAGATGAGTGGATTATCGATGTTTGATCCAATATTTTAAAATTTTTTTTATGTATTACATAGCCAACAGGGACAATCAATATGGCATTCTTTATTCTATCACTCATTTTATCAATCAATCCAACTAACATTTTTTCAGATGCTTTGCCAACGCTAATTACTAATGTCGATTGTTTGTTAGGTAGGTCAAATTGATGTACCCTATTATTCATATCGGTGATTTGCACATCTGAATCTATGCGAATAGACTGATTAACGAGCCTTTGAGGATCACAATATTTGAAAGCATAATTCAAAGCATTGAGGGAATCACGTAATGATTTACAATTATGATATCTAAGAATAGCACCTTTGTTCTTGATGATACCCATATGAATTCAGTTGAGTAATTCTATTATTAATCCATATTTGTTCTCAAATAAAAATAAATATTTATTGCCCTTTTTCTCTATTATGATTAAATTATTTACCCCGATCAAAGCTAACAGTATATTACCAGAAGTAAGGGCTAAATTTGTCAAGATTCTGAATCAAAGAAATAATATTATGGAACTTCAGGTCGAACTGAATTCTATATTAAATCTAGAATCATCACATGAAGCATATTTTATGAAGAAAGGGCTAGTGAACAAAGCACTTATCGAACTCTATAAAGATATCGAAGAGCTTGAAGGATTAGGTATATTGATTAAGAGTTTTGAGGAGGGCCTATTAGATTTTCCTTCAAAACGTTTTAACGAGGAAGTTTGGTTGTGTTGGAAGATAGGTGAGGATAAAATTAAATTTTGGCATGGAAAAAATGAGGGTTTTATGGGTAGAAAGCCACTTTCAGTCAGAGGCACTTTTAATAATGATGATTTAGCAGATTTACGTTAGATAGGGATATTTAGTGTCAAATGATTTAGAGAAACTCTTCAAGCTTGACAATGAACCTACTTTTATTATTTTGGAAACAAGTATGCATCCATTTGATATCTTCAAGAGGATAAGTTATGAGTTCAACGATCTTTTCATTTTTGAATCATTAGAAGGACCCCAGGAATTAGCCGAATCTTCAATAATAGGATTTGGTCCTAAATACAAAATTAAATGCAATACTAATACGTTACTAGTATATCACAATAATAGAATTATAAGAAAAATTTCAATCACAGACCCGCTGTACACATTAAAAAATTGTTTTCCAAGAATCACTAACAAAGATTACAGATATGTTGGTGGACTAGTGGGTTATTTTTCCTATGAGGCTATAAAATATTGGGAGAAAATCAATGTCAAAAGTAGGACAATATTTCCCCTTCTTGAATTTGGGTATTTCGATGATGGTTTAGTGTACCATTCATACAAAAAAGAAACTAGAATATTTTTTTTATGAAAAATCAAGAATTGAGACAATTAGAAAGATTGTAAAAGGCAAAAGTAAGTTAGCAGGTAAGTATGACTCGACATTTTCCCTCCCCAAGAGAAGTATAAAGAAAAAAACATTTGAAGATAAAGTGAATCAAATCAAGGATCACCTATTTGTTGGAGATGTCTTTCAAACAGTATTATCAAAGAAAATAAAGTTTACTTTTAATGGTAACCCTCTGCAATTATATGATGAGCTCAGGAAAATTAACCCTTCTCCTTACATGTTTTATTATAAAACCGGTTCTAGGATTTTACTTGGATCCAGTCCCGAAATGTTACTAAGGATCACTGGCGGCCAAGTCGAAACATACCCCATCGCTGGCTCGCGACCAGTTTCTAAAGATAAGGAAGTTACAGAACGCCTACGAAGAGAACTATTAAAAGATCAAAAAGAAATAGCTGAGCACACCATGTTGGTAGATTTAGCCCGCAATGATCTTGGAAAGGTTTGTCAATTTGGGTCGGTAATCACTTCAGAATTGATGAAAGTAAAAAAGTTTAGCCATATTCAACATATTGTATCGCATGTACAGGGTGTGTTAGATCCAAAATATGATTCATTTGATGCGTTTAAAGCATTATTTCCAGCTGGTACCATTTCAGGAGCTCCAAAAATAAGAGCGATGGAAATAATAAATGAGCTAGAACCGGAAAGTAGAGGACCATATGCTGGTGCTATGGGCTATTTTTCATTCAATCAATCTTGTGATTTCGCCATAACCATAAGGTCGATCTTTCTTAATAAAGAAAAGGCGTTTACGCAGTCTGGGGCAGGAATTGTAATAGATTCAATACCCGACAAAGAATATCAAGAAACCGAAGACAAGTCCCATGCAGTTCTTTCAACATTATATGCGATCGAAAAAGCCACTACTAAGGCTTCAATTAAGTAATTCACGTGGTGGTTTTGAATATTTGTTAGACTTGAGTAAATGATATTGAATAACAATTGATGGATTTTTCTGTCTACCTGTTAATACTCCTACTACAATCTCATCTTTTTTTATCAATCCTTTTTCACATAATTTCTTTATTCCGGCAGGGACTGAGCCTGATGCCATCTCACAGTCAAATCCATTCAGCCCTACGATGGTCATTCCATCCATCATATCGATGTCAGCAACCTGTTCTACAATGCCATCTGTAAAATCGATGGTTCTCAGTGCCTTAATTATATTTGCTGGCTTGCCAATTTGAATTGCGGTTGCTTGTGTTTTAGGTAGAATGTTCTTTTCTTGTTGTTTTTGATAGAATCGGTCAATAAGACCTGTATCAACTTTACCGCCATTCCATTTTAGTTTAGTATCCTCAAACAAACCATTTACTAATTGATAAAAAGTATTTGCACCTGTAGCATTGACGACCAAAACGCGAGGTATCTTTTTTATCCATCCCCATTTATAGAGCTCCATAAGCGCCTTCCCACAGCTGGATATATTTCCTAGAGCTCCTCCCGGATATACAATCCAGTCAGGTGGGTTCCAATTGAGATATTCCATGATTCTAAATATTATAGTTTTTTGACCTTCAATCCTAAATGGATTCAACGAATTGACAGTGTATCCCCCTTCTTTCGAGGCCATGGCTAAAGATAGCGCCAGGGCATCATCAAAATTACCATCTACTTCAAGTACTTGAGCGCCAAACTGAAATGCTTGACCCAACTTTCCTGGAGCTATTTCACCCTTTGGGATGTAAACATCACAATTTATTCCCTCATTTGAGGCATACATTGCAGCTGATGCAGAAGTATTTCCTGTAGAGGCACAAACTATTTTTTCAACATTTAGTAACTTTGCATGTGTAACTGCAGCTGCCATTCCATTATCCTTGAAAGATCCACTGGGGTTATAACCTTCTGGCTGCAGAAATAAATTATTGGTAGGTAAGTTAACGTACTTTGCAACTTTACTCATTTGGTAAGGTCTGGATGATCTACCCTCTGATCCATCCAATGAAACCAGAAATTTTGCACATTCTTGCACGTTTTCGGTGTCAATATCAACAAAGTTTAGTAACTCCCTATAACGCCATACCCCACTTTCATTGAATATATTTCCCCCAAAATTGCGTCGTTGATAAAATACTTCAGTAAGATTTCTATTCGGTACATCCGGATATTCTATATCTAGAAGAAAGCTGCAAGAGCATTGATAAATATTATTATCTATGGAATATTCCTTCCCGCATGAAGGATTAATACATTTTTTTTTTGCTCTAAATTCCATTTTGGTTTAAAGTTTAACGATTTAGATTTATAAACGTAAAATTGATATCATAATATTTGTTAAATTTATGTAGCGAATTTCAAGAACTTCTTCGTAGAGTATGTAAACGGGTCCATGGAGAATCAATCTTACTATCAGGAGGTTTAGATAGCACTCTGCTCCTTTTTTATATGCGTCCCAGAGACGCCATAACCATATCTATCGATCCATATTCATCCGATTATAGATATTCGTCGGTCGTCGCTAAGAAATATTCTAAAAATCATTACATCGTAATGCCCAGAATCGAAGAAGTCTTTGAAAATCTGGAGGAGCTAATAAGAGATTTTAAGACATTCGACCCAATATTTTTAAAAAATAGTGTGGTTCAACTTTTAGGATTTAAAGAGGCAACAAGACTAAAGGCAAATGCAATCATTTTAGGGGATGGAGCAGATGAACTCTTTGGTGGATATAATTTCCTGAGTAGATACATAAAGTCTCCAGAGATTTTGCAGACAAAGTTGGATGAAATAAGTCAAAACATGGAGTTTATATCATTTCAATTATCAAAAAAATATAATCTGAGGATAATAACTCCATTTCTTGACGAATTAATTATAAAGTTCAGTCAGTCATTATCAGTAAACGAGAAAATCGCTACCCATCATGGTATAATTTATGGAAAATTTTTTTTGAGAAATTGTTTTAAGGAAATACTGGGAGAAGAGATTGCTTGGAGAAGAAAGGAAGCATTAGAAAGTGGCTCAGGCATAATCAAGGTTTTGCCTTATTTAGAAAAGAGGATTACCGATGAAGATTTTCTTGCAGGGTTCACAAAAGCAAAAAACGAAAGGGTTTTAATAAGGAATAAGGAGCATTTATTTTATTACCGCATATATAGAAAATTTTTTGACGCTCCATTTCATGAAATCGGTTCTCAAATTATGAAATCTAAAAGATGCTCGCACTGTAACACCATATTTATTTGGAATGGCAGTTTCTGTAAGACTTGCGGCGCTTATCCTGTTTAATATTGAAGCAAAGCTTTTGTAACCATTGATTGTTGTCGCTTCGGTTACAACAATGGAGAAAAATACATCTTTATATACAAAATTTTACATTGGGAGAGGGTATAAAATTAAATGTCTTTCAGCAACAAATGGATCAAACCACAAAATGAAATTAGCAACGTAGGTATGAAATTATTAGAGAATATAAAACCCCCCTCCCCATTAAAACCTAGAATTGAAGAGGCACAAAAGAGGCTGCACTCTCAGATCGCAAAATTAGAAAGTATGTCATCTAAGATGGACGAGAAAGATCAAATCATATTTAAGAGAATTATTAGTGCAATGCAGAATCATGATAGTCAATATGCAAAAATCCTTTCCAATGAATTATCGCAAATCAGGAAAATGAATAAGATGATAACATCCGCAAAACTTGCCTTAGAACAAATTCAACTTAGATTAAATACTATCACCGAGCTTGGCGATGTGGTGGTTACTCTGAGTCCAGCGATGTCGGTAATTAAGAATATTCAGGGTGGGTTAAATTCGATGATACCAGAAGCCGGACAGTCGTTTGGAAAGATCACAGATATATTAAATGGTATCATGAATGATTCTGGACAGATTCCAACGGGGTCTGAAATTAGTGGAAACACAAATACTGTAAGCGAGGATGCTTTAAAAATAATTGAAGAGGCTAGCGCCATTGTCGAACAGAACATGAAGGATAAATTTCCGGATTTACCAAATACAGGATTGGATTCTAAAATCTCAGAAAGTAACTCTCTATACTGACATACAACAAACTATCTCTATTTAGATATCTATATCATTGACAATGGCATCCAGCCTCATTTTTATGCGGTAAATGGTTGGATAGCTATAACCACTTTCTCGATATTTTTTTATCATGATTTTCCAGTTTTTTAACCTAACTTTAGCTTGCTTTTTTGTCAATAGTGCGGTCTCCTTTTTGACTAAACTTTTGCGTCCTGGATTTAAGTAACCACCTATATTAGCCCGGTATCTATTATTTGAAAATCGAAGTCCAGCCATTATTACCTCAAGAGGTATTTTTTCGAAATAACCTCTTATTTCAGTGTATTCAGCTCTTGATGCGTAGAATTCAATTCTATACTTCTTCATATACCTTAAACCAATCTATATTTCAAAATTCGAGTTATGAAATATCAAGAAATACTCAATTTTAGAGAATTCGAAAACCGGTATAATTAATTTTATTCAGAAAGGCAATGATCTGAATCATCAATCGTGAGAATGGTTGTACAAGTTCATTTGTTCCAATCAACTGAGTATTTATTACAAAATTTTTCAATGGGAAAAGGGTTACTACAGGACTGTGGGAAACTAACCATATATTATCTAAAGTTGGTTGTATTTCCAATAAACTGCTGACAGTATGCTCATTTTCAATTTTACCCTCTTTCAGAAATTGGATGACCAATACTTTATCTCCACCATACTTTAAACCGCCAGCACTGGGAACAAAAATGCTAATTTCGATATTATTTATTTTAATTTTTCTCTGTGACGGTGTTATAGTAATTGCAAGTAAATAATGCATCAAAGCTTCAGCTAAGGAGATACATTCAAAAGGAGTTAGGTGCTGAGTACCTCTTGATTTAGCACATTTTTCAAAAATTTGATTGATTATACACTCGGAATTCAAAATGTTATCTTTGATTTTCGTTTTGATAAAATCTCTTCCAAGTTGATCGATTGCTGAGTACATTAAATCCTTCATATCCATTTAGGTTAACAGTTTACATAAGCAGACTATCAATATAAGTTTCAAGAATTAAAACATAAAGAATTTATTAATCAATAAAAGATTAGGTAATTTATATTTGTCAAAAAGTGACAACATATGGTATCCTTATACACAGATGCATGATTATTCCAGATATATAAAGAGAAGAATTATCAGATCAGGAAAACATTTTTATTTTTATGACGATGATGGTAACAAATACCTTGACGGAATTTCTAATATGTGGTGCAATGTTTGGGGATTCAGTAAGAATCGAATTACCAATGCGATGATCAACCAGATCAAACAAATACCTCACTCAACTATTTTTGGAATTGGAAATGATAAATCAATCGAGCTTTCCAATAATTTCATAAAATTGACAAAGGGTCTGAATAAGGTGTTTTTTACCGATAATGGTTCTTCCGCTATTGAAGCCGCATTAAAAATAGCTTTACAATACTGGTACAATCAGGGAAATATGAAGAAAACATCATTTTTGTCACTTGCTGACGGTTATCATGGTGATACCATTGGAGCGATGTCGGTAGGTTATGTCGACAAATACTTTAAGAGTTATAAAAGATTGTTGTGCAAATGTAATGTAATTCCGAATCCTAAAAGGACGTCCCTTGATGGAATAGTTAATTCAGAAAAGTTGAATCTATTGTTAGAAAGAACAGAGAAGTTAATTGAGAAAAATGCAAATAAAACTGCTGCACTAATAATGGAAAGCGGTGCGCAGGTGGCTGGTGGGGTTAATATTTACCCAAATGACTATCAAAAGAGAATTAGTGAAATGTGTAAAAAGCATAATATCTTGTTTATTTTAGACGAAATTGCGACCGGCTTTGGGAGACTTGGAAATATGATAGAATACATCGCCCAAGAAACCGTCCCAGACATAGCGTGTTTTGGAAAAGCAATAACAGGGGGTTATTTTCCTTTAGCCCTTACCGTTTCTTCCAACAAAATATTCCAAGAATTTTCTGGCTCTATGGGAGATCAAAAGCACCTGTTTCATGGTCACACCTATGCTGGACACCCAATTGGATGCACGGCTGTCATTGAAAATCTTCGAATGTACGAGGAGAATAATCTGATAAGCAAGATAAGATCAAATGCCAAACAACTTAAGAAGAGGTTGAGGGAATTTCAATTTATTCCAATAGTAAAAAATATCAGAGCAAAAGGATTATTAGCTGGATTTGAACTTGCAGTGAATGGTAAACCCATTACTATGGTAGATAACATCCCCATAAGCTATTTTGTTATGAACCAATCACTTAAGAGAGGAGTTTTACTTAGGTCTTTAGGAGCTACAATGATAGTTATACCACCTTTAGCAATTGACACAAACTCTCTTAATAAAATTATAGATACTCAATTGGAGATTGTTAAAGATATTAATGGAAGAAATAATCGCTAGTGGGCAAGCTTTCTTAAATTTTTATAAAGGGTAGCTTTAGAAACTCCTAATTCCTTCGCGATTCTTAATTTAGATTTATTTTGAGAAAGGTGACTAATTAAAACAGAAGTATTCAATTCTTTTCTAGGTCTTCCTATATGTTTTCCTACAGATTTAGCCCTGATAATACCATCTTTGGTTCTTTGAACTAAAAGTTCTCTTTCACGCTCTGCGACCCAGGTCAGAATACCCAACATAAGCTTTCTAATGCTTGGTTCAGTAGTTTGGAGGAAAGTTTCCCGGGCAGAACATGAGATTAAGGGAGAATACTGTTCAATGGCCTTGATAGCTTCCAAAGTATCCCAAAATGTACGACCTACCCGAGAAAGTTCATAGACCAATACTGCATCGACAGATTCTAATGCTACTATTTTTAACAATTCTTGGAATCCTTTGCGGCCTATTGCGGCTGTTTTTCCGCTAATTGAGGAGTCTTCGAAATAATCCAAGATCTGAAAGTCATGTGACTGTGCCCAGTCTTGCATTGCCAACTTCTGATTTAATACAGTTTGTTCTTCCGTACTTACTCGCAAGTAAGCAAAAGCATATTTCACATATTCTATTCATTGCTGAGAGTAAAAAAAAGGTAGTCAAAATAATACGAGTAAGTATTAAAAAAGTTTAAACGATAATCCAAATAACAATGGTAAAAAAACCGGTCTGATTATAAGACTGTATGAAAATCGGTCTGATTATAAGACTGTATGAAAATCGGTCCTTTTATAGACAAATCACTATTACTACATTTAAGACGAATTCCGTTTTTTAAAAACCACTGAGGAAATACTAAAATACTAATATAAGGAAGTTATTATCTAAAAGCGTTATCAAATGAGTAATTTGACTAAGGATTTTATCTACGAAAAAATGTTTAACGTTTTCTCAGATAAAAAAATTAATTTCCATGACGCCATGAAGTTAATTAATACTACTGATCTCGAATTGCTAGCTGATTGTGCTAATCAAATTACACAGAAATTCGGGGGCGACGGAATTGATGTTGAAACCCTAGTTAATGCCAAATCTGGCCGATGTCCAGAAGATTGTTCTTTTTGCTCTCAATCGACATTTAACACCACAGAAATCAAAAAATATCCTCTATTAACCGCGGAGGAGATATTAGCCCAAGCAAAAGCAGCAAAGGATAATGGGGCAAATAGTTTTTGTATAGTCTGTGCTTATCGCGCTCCACCAGAACCGGATTTCATTCAAATATGCGATACTATAAAGCTAATAAAAGAAAGGCTAGATATAGATGTTAACACCTCTTTGGGTTTTATGACCAGAGATAGGGCTCAAATACTAAAGAAATTAGGGGTCAAGAGGTATAATCATAATTTAGAAACGGCGAAAAGTTTCTTTGATAAGATTTGTACTACTCATAAATACGAAGATAGAATTAATACCGCTAAAGTTGTGAAAGAATCCGGATTGGAGTTGTGTAGTGGTGGGATTATAGGTATGGGAGAATCGATCGAACAGAGAGTAGAATTGGGTATTGCTTTACAATCGTTGAATCCTGACGAAGTCCCTGTAAACATGTTGATAGGTAGAGAAGGAACGCCATTGTTTAACAAGTCCTTGCTGACTGAAGAGGAAATAATTAGGACTATTGCAACATTTCGTTTTCTTATGCCTAGAGTTATTCTTAAAATTGCAGGAGGAAGAGAAGTTCATTTAAAAGAGAATGACATGAAAGTACTAAAAGCAGGTGCTAATGGAATAATTAGTGGAGGATATTTAACTACAAAAGGAAATAAAGCTCTTGATGACATTAAAATGCTAAAAGAGATTGGGCTTAATCAAAAATAATTCACATTATTTTCGAGACAAGTTAAGAGAGTTAAGAAAGGAGCACTTATACAGAGATCTAAGAACTATTGTAGATATCTCTAATACAGTAAAGGGGATTAATGCCCCCGATGTAATGAATTTTTCATCAAATGACTATCTGGGCTTATCTAGGAACAGATTACTAGTAAAAAAGTTAAAAACTCTACCTACTTCAGCGATTTCACAATGTAGCTCGAGATTAATTAGTGGAAATACAGAAAGTTTAGAAAACCTAGAGAAGGCTCTTTCAAAGCATAGGAAAACCAGCTCATCCTTGCTTTACCCAACAGGATTCATGGCAAATTTAGGAGTTCTTGGTTGTATCGCTGATGGGGAAACCATTATTTTTAGTGATGAGTTAAATCATGCAAGTATAATAGATGGCTGCAGGATGTCTCGGAGCAAAATCCAGCCATTCCCCCACAATGATAGTATCGAATTAGAGAAGATTATAAAAAAGAATAATGACAAAAGAAAAATAATAATAACTGAAGGAATTTTTAGTATGGACGGTGATATGGCAGATCTAAGTGAAATTGCGAGGATTTCAAGGGAAAATAATTGTTTACTCATAGTGGACGACTCACATGGAGACTTTATTATAGGTAATAACAAGTTAAAGGATTATAGTGGAACTCCAAGCTATTTCGGCGTTAATAGAACCGTAGATATTCATATTAGTAGTCTTAGCAAAGGACTTGGTTGTTTCGGTGGTTATGTTAGCTGTTCAAAGTGGGTAAGAAAGTATTTAATTAATAAATCACGACCATTTATTTTCACTTCTGCTCTCCCAGATTATTTGGCCGAAATAGCTATGATGTCAATGCAATTAGCAAAGGAGGGAATCCTCCAAATTAAATTATATAATAATATTGATTATTTCCATAAAATAGCAAATGAACAAAAAATTAACAGTCGAAAAATCGAATACAGTCCCATAATTCCAATATTAATAGGATCTGAAAAAAAAGCTTTAGATATTTCGAAAAGATTATTACGACAACATTTTTTTGTACAGGCCATACGATATCCTACAGTTAAAAGAAATGAGGCGCGTTTAAGAATATCACTCAATAGTAATCATAGTCAGGATCAAATCTATGAACTATTAGACCATCTCGCCAAATATTTAAAAAATTAAAACTTATTTAGTCTTATTTCATAACTCGAATTTTGAAATATTTATTTTTTATTCATGGTAATAACACTAGTATAATGGTAATAACACTAGTATAATGGTAATAACACTAGTATAATGGTAATAACACTAGTATAATGGTAATAACACTAGTATCATGGTAATCTTTTTTTTGATACTCGCTGAATAATATAAATTCCTATTACGGGTAACACATTTGAATGCGATAATAGGAAAAAATATATTTTAAATCAAATTAGTTAATTTGTTTTGAAAGGAGTAATATTAGCGGGAGGATTTGGTAAAAGACTTAAGCCGATCACTGATAACCGCCCCAAACCTATGATAGAAATTCTAGGCAAGCCCATTATCGAATGGCAATTAAAGCTATTGTCAAAAAATAATATAACAGAAATTATCATTTGTGTCGGCTATTTAAAGGAGCAAATCATAAATCATATTGCGAGTGGAAACAAATTCAAGGTAAAAGTGGCCTACATGGTAGAGGAGGAACCACTGGGAACCGGTGGTGCGCTAAAAAACACACATGCTCTTCTAAAAGATGAAAAAAATGGGTTCTTCATGATCAATGGAGACATATTGACAAACATCGAATTTAACATCCTATCCCACAAGAATGATTATAACTCTATAGCAGTAGTTCCATTAAAAAGCCCGTTTGGGATTGTGGATTTTAACGACCAGCAATTTGTGACGGGATTCAAAGAGAAACCGAATATACTCGATAAATGGATTAATGCAGGTATTTATTTTTTTAACCAAGAAATTTTTGACTTCTTACCCGATAAAGGAAACATAGAAACTACAGCATTGCCTGCTATGGCAAATGAACAAAAATTAAAAGCAAAGAAATTTGAAAAATCATTTTGGAAATCAATTGATTCCCACAAGGACATTGAAGAATCATCAAAAGAGCTATCAAGGATAAATTCAAAACAATCATGAGGGAAAAAATAGGGTTTAGCATTGGATCCTTATTAGAGGCTAAACAGATTCTTGAATTTGCTTCGATAGTGGACAAAAATGAAAATATTCATTCCATTTGGGCCCCCGAGTCTTGGGGAAAGGAAGTTTTTTCAACTCTTGGGGCGATATCCCAAGTTACAAATAGAATGAAAATTGGATCATCTATTGTTAACATCTATTCTCGAACACCCGCTACGATTGCTATGGGTGGGATCACTTTGGATAATCTATCAAACAAACGGGCTATTTTGGGCCTTGGCACAAGTACTTCTGCCTTAGTACAGAACCTTCATGGTATGAAGTTTGAAAAACCGTTAGTCAGGATGAAAGAATACATCCAATCGATAAAGTTGTTATTAAAATCGAATAAAGTTAACTATTATGGACAAACAATAAATATTAAAGATTTTAAACTGCTTGAACACTCTAGAGATGATATTCCTATCTATGTTGCGGCCGTAAATTCAGGAATGATTTGTGTTGCTAAGAGGTACGCTGATGGAGTCATTCTTTACCTCAAGTCCAAAGAGGAATTGAAGGGGTTGATTGAGGACATCAAATTTGAAAATCAAAATCAGAATTTCATGAAGGCGCTTGTAATTATTACCTCCGTATCAAATAAAGCACCTAAAAAGGCTATTGATAGAGCTGCCAGAACTTTGGCCTTTTATATATCAGTTGGAAGTATCTACTATGAATCATTGATTAAAACCAAATACAAGTCAGAGGTTGAAAAAATCTATAATGATTACAAAAAGTATGGACTAGGAGAGTCAATTAAAAACATTACTGATGAGATGATTAATGATCTTGTCATAGCAGGTTCTATAAATGATTGCAATAGTCAAATTAAACGAGTAAGGAAAATTGGTATCGATTTACCAATATTGCAGATGAATCCTATAAAAGACGCTAGCGACAATTTGAACTACAAGGATTTTACAGATTTATGGAAGTAGCAATTGATTCTTCCAATACACAAAAATTTACCAAGGCTTCAGACTCTACACCTGCAGAACTAGCCAGTAAATCTGTAATTGAATTACTTGGTGGAACGCAAATTCAAAAGCATGAAATAGATGGCCTTATAGTGTCGAGCAGCTCTAGTGATACATATTTAGGAAACATAGTTTCAGAAATGGTAGGAATAAAACCAAAATTTTCTGCCAAGGTTGAAAATTTATGTAATTCAGGTACCAGCGGCGTTATGTTGGCCTACTCATTGATAAAATCAGGATTATGTCATGCGGTGCTAGTAACTGGAGTTGAGAAGCAAAATAGTCAAGGAAACAAACTGATTTGGGATATATCCAGGGGACAATTCGATATGCCAATTCATTGGGCATCACTATATGCGCAAAACCATTTTCGAAAGTTTGGGACGACTGAAGATGATCTAGCAAGTATTTCCTTAAAAAATCATATGAATGCTAATAAAAATATTAATGCGTTTTTCTATGACAAACATTTTACCTATTCGACAATAGTAAATTCAAAAGTTGTGGTAGAACCGTTAAAAAAGTTTGATTGTTGTTATCCTTGTGAGGGATCATCATCCTTACTTATATTATCAAAAGCAATGGCAAAGAGAACTGAAATACCCATTTGGATAAAGGGGATCTCCCAGAGTAACCAAGGCGCTAGTTTTGCCTCGATTTCGAATCAACTTGATTCCATATTATCCACAAGGATTGCAGCTAGGGATGCATTCCGACAATCAAACTTGGGACCTAAAAATATTGACATCGTGGAGATTCATGATGCATTTACAATTTTAGAGATCCTAGCCTATGAAGATATTGGATTTATCGGTAAGGGAGATGGAAGAAAATTCATAGACAATAATACGCTCCATACAAACTTAAGAGGCGGACTTCTTGGCTGCGGTCATCCTATTGGGGCGACTGGAATTGATCAGACCAACGAAATAGTAATTCAGCTGCAAGGAAGGGCAGGTCTAAGACAAAAAAAAGATTGTATGAACGGCCTAGTTCATAATATGGCAGCTGCAGGTACTTCCACCACAATAATAATCCTTCAAAAATAAATTAGAATGACCCTTGTGGATATTATTTTTGATACTGCCAACAAGGGCATCCTAATTACCACCTATTGCTTTCATTGCAAAATTCATATCTGGCCACCGAATCACCATTGCAACTCCTGTTTCAAGAAAACTGGTTTTAGGAAAATCAATAGAAAAGGAGTCCTTATTGAAAAATCATTTTCCAATATCCCAGACTTAATCGGCTATTACGGTGTAGGCGAGTTTTCAGGAATACGAATGATTGGAAGTGTTGATAAACTTGTTTTTCCCAATGATAGAATAATAATTTCCAAAGTTAGTATTAAAGATAACAAATTAAGCCTAGAATTTACAAAAATCAAAATTAAAAGATTAAAATAATTATTAACAACCTATGTACATTGATTTTCAATGAGTTACGAAGGATATCTGAGTGACAGAATGCTAATGAGTAGAGATGCATTTAATCGAAAACAGATTAAAATAAAAATCATTGAGGAAGACGAAAGAAATCGTGACTTCTCCAAAAATGGGGACAGGGTTTTGATTAAGAAAATATTATTGATAGTTCAAAATTTGGAAACTGAGGAGATAGAAGAGAAAGAACTAGATATAGAAGAACTTGAAAACAGAATGAAGAAAGAAAGACTGTTCACGTCTTCTAATAGATGGGTTCCTAGAATAGATATTAAAAATAATTTTGTTTCAGGGAACAGACATACTTATTTATTATCCGATGCAATAGCGTTAGACATAGTTTCGTTTTAAATTAAACAAAGCGCCGCTGATCAGACTCGGACTGATGACCTACTGGTTAACAGCCAGTTAAGCTTCATAATGAATCCATCACGAATTTGCTCTACCAAGCTGAGCTACAGCGGCACTATGCTATTAAAAATTGTAAAGAATAATTAAATGTTATGTTTACTAGTTTGATTTCTCGTAAAGTAATAAAAATATTGATCAAATACCATTTATTCTAAAAAGGTTAAAAAGATTTTTTTGGATATTCACTCTTTGGAGTATATGTATACTCCATCAAGAAACACTCTCGAGTCTTTATTTTTTATCCTTGTAGAAGTTTCGATATTTGCTGCTGTTTGGGATACATTTTCAATGTTTGGCCCTGTGATCAAAATATCATCACCTTGTACAGTCACCTTGGTTTCTTTGCCTAGTATTTTTGCCACTCTAGATGATCGTTCTCCAAAAAAGTTTTCGATGTAAACCTGCTGTCCTTTAATCTTAACAGATATGGGAAAGTGTGCAAAGACGATTTTTAATTTATATGTGAATCCCGTGGTAGAACCTTTTATCATATTCCTGATAAGACTATGCACTGTATTGACCAATGCAAAATCGCTTTTTCTATTTCCATAAGATCGAATTGTAATCTTTTCCTTATCAACTTCTATTAATGCGGGAATTTTTGTAAAATCCTTTTGAACTTTTCCATTTGAGCCGTTTGTTGTAATGAGATTTTGATCTTTATTTACAGATACACCATCTGGAATAATGATCTCATTTGTATAAAAATCCGGTTTAGTAGACATAACCTATGAGTGCACCTCCTAGTCCTGCGTCTTCAGCATCATGATGAGACATAATTCCTTTACTAGTAGATACTATTAATATGCCCATGTTATAAGATGGAAGAAACTGACGTTCCCAATCTAAATATCGATCCTTCTTTACACTAAATCTAGGGGTAATAATTCCACATTTATTGATTTTTGCTAGAAGTTGTATTCTGAATTTACCCAATCTTCCGTCGTCAACCTGTTCGAATTCTCCAATATACCTCTGCTTTTGCATGACTCTTAAGACTTCGCTAGAGAATTTTGACGCGGGCAATACTATACATTCACGTTTCCTTCTCATTTCGTTGTTATACAAAGTGGTGAATAGATTAGATAAAATATTTAATGCGGGCATCCAATTATCACCTATTCGTATTTCCTAAACCCCAAGGAGAAGGCAACTTCTCGGAAACATCTTCTGCATAACATGAGATCATAAGAACAAATCATGCCGCTAAAAGAGCCACATCTCTTGCACCACCGGGTACCTTTTCCGTGGGCCAACTTCTTTCTTCCCGTAAGTGCGTAATCTCTAATTTTAATTTTCAATTGACTTCAACTCCAAATTGAGCCTTAAAGAATTCTATAGACTCATCTTTTGTAATTTTATGACTTTTGCCGATTCTACTAGGATTTCTCCTTTTTGAAATCCTGTAACCAGGTCTTGTCAATGCGGCACATACATCCATTCCAAATATACCGATATCAGGATTGTACTTTGTACCAGGAATATCAATGTGTTCATGGATTCCGAAGGATATATTACCATTATTGTCAAATGATGAATTCTTTATCACATTCCTCTTTGATTCTATTACTCGTCTTAAAAAGTTTGTGGCATCTGTTCGTCTTAGGGTAACCATTGCACCTATAGGCTCACCTTTGTGAATACCAAAATCCCTTACACTTTTTTTTGCACCCCTTACACTAGGAGTTTTACCTGTTAGTTCAGATAAAGCATTCTTGGCTTTTTCAACAGGATCTCCGGATTTACCTACACCAATATTAATGACCACCTTAGACACCTGAATTTCTTTCATCGGGTTAATCTTATTTTCTGTCATTAACCAATACCTCCAATACAGGTTTTTCCACACCGACGGGCATTACTATACCAACAGGTAATTCTACGGTTTTTTCATCTAAAGTTAACACTACTCGTTTAGGTAACGAAAACATTCCGTCTTTAATCTCTTCTACTTTGCCGATCTTACCTGCATTTTCACCCTGAACTACAAGAATATTGCATCCAGTTTCGAACTTTATATGTTGTTCTATATTTATTTCAGGAATTGTTACCAGACAGGAATCACCAACCTTCATATCTTTATTGTCCGATATCAAAGTTTTTCCGTCGTGAAACCCGTATTGGATTTTATTTCCTCGGTAGCTTACCTTGCTAGTAATCTTTAACAATTTCAATGATTTTTCAGTAGTTTGTGTAGGTACTAGTAATTTGGAACCTTTCGGTACCATTCTATAAGAAACCCCATTTGGAACTATCTCTACAACATCCATAATTCCGATACCAAAACGTATATCCCTTCTAATTTTACCATCCACTTTAATTTGTCCAGAGTTTAATATTCTCTTAGCTTCATTTAAATTTGAGCACAAACGTAAAACATCACGAATCACTACACCGATCGAATAGCATTTTGTTTTTGAATAAGGGCCAGGTCTTGGTCCAAGAATGAAAGGTGAGTCTTTGCGTTTAATATCCCAAAATTTTGGTGCCATTTGTCTTTTTAACCGAGTACTACCACTTTTTTTTACCATTTAATTTTCACTATTTTCCTCATTTTTTTCAGGTGTTTTCACTGTTTGTTTCCTTGATGATTTATTAATTTGTTCCTGATTTCCTATCTTATTCTTTCGGTATTTGTCATCTAGGTGTAGTGACATTATACGTACATTGGAGGCATGAATCTGAACTTTAACTTGTCCGCCCTTAATTTTTTCCCTCTGAACCCCTTCTATACTCAATCTTCCTTTTATAGTATTTAGTTTCTCTACCTTTCCTTCCACCCCTTTGTATTCGCCTCTCATTATCTTTACTGAATCTCCTTTGACTATTCTTAGGCTCTTCCTATTATACTCCTTCTTTAAATTACTAGAAAGATTTGAACATATGTTGTTTGACTTTCTTTTCATTTTCTTTACACTCAAATGATCATGGATGCTAAGTTAGCAATCCTTGGCCACTTTTCAGCTGCTTCAGCAGCTACAGGCCCTTTAAGGTCTGTTCCTTTTATTTCCCCTTCAGTAGTGACCAAAACTGCAGCATTATCTTCAAAAGATACTCGAACACCATTTAGCCTCCTAATAGGATATTTCTGTCTAACTATAACAGCTCCAAAAATCTGTTTTCTGAGTTCAGCCGGTCCTTTTTTTACAGTGACCGTTACGAAATCACCAACGGCGGCGGCAGGCAGCCTTGAATGTCTCCCCTTATACCGTGTAACTTGAGCAATTTGTAGTATTTTTGCACCTGTATTATCTGCGCAGACAAGATTTGCCATTATTGGAAGTGCCCGTGTAACGTAAGGCCTGAATTCTTCTACTCCTCTTGAGGATACGGCTCTTGATTTAGTTGACAAGTTTATTCACTTACCTCTACAACAGCAAATGAAATGGTTTTCGATAATGGTCGACATTCAGCAATTTTGACTTTGCTTCCATCGGATACATCCATGCAATCAGAGATGAAAGCATGGATTCTAGATTTGGATCTCTCATATCTTTTATATTTGTCGACAAATCTTGAATATTCTCGCTCTACAACAACCATATTTCTACCTTTATGACTTACTACATTCCCCACTATCAATTTTCCTCTTAGCGATAGAGACCCGCAAAACGGACAATGGCTATTAGTGCATGTCTTCTTTGGTGCTTTTACTTGGATACCAATATTCTTAACCATAATAATCACATTACTTTATTAACTAATTCCTCAGGTCTGCCTAATAATCGCTTGCCATCGAGTATACACGTTCCATTCGCATGGTAAATTACATAATCATAGATTTCTGCTTTTGAAAACTTCATCACCTTTCTGTTCTCATGATTCATTAAGAATATCATATTTTTTGTTTCATTTACAGCGATTCCCGATCTGTTAGAATTCCTTGCATTAGTAGCTTTGTTAATTTTAACAAATTTACCAAGAAATTCATTACAGGATATTTGATTGGGAGTCTGCATTTTCTATTTCTTACCTCCGGTTCTTTCATTCATTAAAGTAAGTATTCTTGCTATGTCTCTTCTCTTCCATCTAATCACTCCAGCTTCTTTCTTTAAAGTGCCTTTAGTTGCTTCAGAACGAAGCTTGGCTAGATCGACTTTCAAATCAGTTAATTTATCCTTGAGATCATCATCATTAAACTGTCTCAAAGTTTTGGTCTTGTTTCTTGACAATTATTTAGTTATCTCTCCTTTATTTTCTATTATTTCTTTCTGCGGTTTTGTTTCGTTAGGACCGTGGGTATTACTTCCATTTGAGTCTGACAGGTTTTTATCATCAGCTTGATTTATTTGATTGTTATGATCTTTGAAATTAGTAATCAGTTCAAATTCTTGAGGTGTAGCATTTTTTATAGCAATCTTAAGTCTAATTCCCATAATCCCCATTTTTGTTAGGACATGTGTTATGCCTTCACGGACAACTTTATCTGCCATGTTACCACTTTTAGGAATAATTCCAGACGAATGTTTTTCAAAATGAGCCCTCTCACTACGCAACTTTCCAGAGATTGTCACCTCAACACCAAGTGCCCCGGCACCCTCTATGGTCTTTACTGTCCACAATGCGGCTCGTCTGAAGGCCGTGCCTCGTTCGATGAGTTGTGCTAACCTGTTGCACATGATCTTAGGATTTAGTTCAGGAACTTCTACTTCAACTACTGAAATTTGCGGATTGGTTAATCCAAATCTTACCTCCAACTTAGATGTAAGATCCCTAATACCGCTGCCCTTCCTTCCTATAACAAGCCCAGGCCTTGTAACGTACAAGGTCAGTCTAGTGCCCAGAGGTGATTTTTGAATATCCGCTCCTCCAAATCCAGCATCTTTCAATTCCTCTTTTAGAAACTCGTCTAATTCGGTATTACGATAATTGTTTTTTAATACATTTTTGATCGCATTCATTTAAGATGACCTACCTTCCATGGCTACAATTTCAACATGAACGAGAGTATCATATTTAGGACTTGCCCTCCCCATAGCTCTCGGCGTGAACCTCTTTAATTTTGTTCCTTTATGGACAACAACGGAAATAATTTTAAGTCGATCCAAATCCATTCCCTTGTACTCTGCATTAGATTCTAGATTGTCTAGTAGTTTCAAGAACTCTGATGTTGATTTGTGTGGGTATCTACCTGCACAAAATCCATCTCGTATGTTTGATCTGTGTGCTACTTCATTATTATATCTCCTATAAGGAACTGCTATCTTTTTTATCAAAACGTCTTCCAAAAATTCTCTTGCTTTTTCTATACTTTTGTTGTTTATAGCAATAGCAATTTCTCTAGAGTGTTTATGGGAGATAGATTTATCCCTTATTGCGGCCCTTACATGTCTTGACTTTTCATACTTTTGAAAAGAATAAGAATAATCTGGCATCTTAATCACTTCAATGGGACATACAAGCTGGACCTTGATGAACCAACACCAGGTGTTCCATGTTGAACTCGTTTATTGGTGATAGCATATTCCCCTAGATAATGACCCACCATTTCAGGCTTTATAACGTAGGAAACAAACTCTTTTCCGTTGTGAACCATGACCGTTAATCCGATCATGTCGGGTAAAATAATCATATCTCTTAGATGAGTTTTTAATTGACCTTTAAGTTTACCATCCCGGGCTAATTTCAAATCTTCTCGGAATTTTCTCTTTTCATCATTCATATAAGTTGATAGCCTCTTATCTAAAGATCGTCTTTGTCTTGAATTTAAGAGCGGCATAAGTGTTTCAATTGAAAGATTTTGAATTTGTTCTCCAGAATATCCTTTGAATTTAAATTCGCGTACCATTTTTTTACCTACTCCTATCAATAACTTTTAATTCAGTATTATGAGCATAATTTCCCATATTTTACACCAAACCTAAATTAGTTGCCAGCTGTCGTGCGCCATCTGCATTCTTGAATTTCATAATTGCTTTCTTACCTCTGATGGTATTAAAAGTATTTACTTCACTAATATCTGCTTCGTAGATTATCTTCATAGATCTAATGATTTGACCTTTAGTTGCCTTATTGTGGACTATAAAACTCAGTTTGTTCTCTTTTTCTATAATATTAAAAGTTTTTTCGGTCACGTAAGGTTCTAGGATTATTTTGCTTGCAATATCGGCGTTTATTTCAATTTTTTTATTATATAAAAATTTATTCATATAGAGTTCTCCAGAATTACATTCTTTGGAATTTTCAGAGTACTTAATTCATCTATTGAACTTTGCGAAAAAACTACCAATCTTATTGGTCTGGCACCTGGAGCAAGATCTAAGACACTTATATCCTTTACATATTTTATGCCTATGCCAGGTATAGAATTATTTAATTTCAACAGCTCACAGTCGCGATGACCAACTACTATTAATGCGCTTTTTCCAATACGGTTAGGACGGCCCCTCCTCTTTGCCTTACCAGAACGCTTCTTAATCGATTGTTCAACTCTTTTAAGGTCTTCTCCTATTCCTAGTAGACCTAAAACGTCGAGCAAGTTTTTGGTTTTACTTACATTTTCTATATCGTTCGTTACTACAATTGGAAATGATTTTATCCCCTCTATTAAATGACCTCTACTGAGTATTAGTTCGCTTTGACGGGTCGACGAGATAGCAGAGAGAAGAGCGATAATATTTTCCTTCTTGTTAAGTTTCTTATGAGTGACCTTCCATGACTCAGGCGGATGTGCAAGCCTGCCTTTTCTTACACCAGCTACTCCAGCTGCTTGACCAGCACGGGAAAATCCTTCACCTTTTGCCCTCGCAAGTCGAGCGATGCCTAAGCCAGTATTCCTAGATTCAGCGCTCACAATTTCGCCGGCAGCAGGATATCTACCCTGTTTCTGGAAACGGTGTGAATATAAATTAACGAAAGCCTTTTTAATAATCTCAGGACGATATGGAAAATTAAACAATTGAGGTAAATCTATCTCTCCGGTCTGAATACCTTTTAAGTCGAATAGTTTAGTCTTCATCTATACAATTACCTCCAATACCTTGGGTTCACTTATTTTTGATTGTTTGCTCCTTATAGGCTGCCTCAACTTTATCAATCTCTTTGGTACTCCAGGTATAGTTCCCCTCACTATCATATAATCTCCATCTACCAATCCAAAATGTTTGAATCCTCCTTTTGGATTAATATTTACCAATTCAGTATTTTCGGAATTGGACATAACTAGTATCCTTTTGTTATATTCGGTACGCTGATGAAACCCTCTTTGTCCTTGTCTAGCGACGGTATACATTACCACCGCAGGGGATATAGGGCCTAATGTTCCAACTGCCCTAACACTTTTCCTTGATTTATGTTGTTTCCTCTTAACGCCAAATCTTGTAATTGGACCTTCAACACCCTTACCCCTGGTAATGCCATGAACATCAATATTTTGTCCTGTTTTGAAAACATCGGTTACTCGGACTTCTTGACCTAGCTTTGATCTTAAGAATTCGAATTTGACTTGATTGTCAGTCCCAGAAACTGGAATTTCGTATATAAATGGTACTTTTTGCGAAATTCCAATTTTATTAGGAAATACGGCAACTACTGCGTTCAAGTGTTTAACAGATCCAATCATTCCTTCCGCTTTTTTTAGTCCATCCTCGGAATACTTCGTTTTGTACTTTAAAGATAAATCTTTAACGCTTTCTTTGGAATATACATCAAAAAGTGCATGCTTACCGTATCCATCTTCGGAGTAGCCTCGAATTCCCACTATTTTTATAGGGGGTAAAGATATCACTGTAGAATGATTCATTAATGGTTTACCATAATTTGGAGTCTTCTCCTTATCATCAATCGTCATTACCTGAATTTGACCTACTTTAAATCCGGCAAATCCAACCAAGCCAACATTCTCGCGACTAATATTATCGGGCCATGTTCTGATTCTAGCTTCTAAGCTTTGTGCTCTGGCCCGTGGTCGAAATGCAATGCTGCCTCTTCGTGGTGCGCTATATTTTCGGTGACCCATAGATACAAAAATTTTTCGGATCCCTTTAATAAGTTTATTATCGCTATTAATAGACTAGAAAGAATATGAACATATGTTCAGGATAGACAATACACCGTATATTGATTCCTCTAATCTAACGGTTTGAGTACCCTGATTTGGGAAGAAGTTATAAGAATAATATTTAGAAATATCCATTTTCTCATTTGACAAAATCGAATTTAATCCAAATTTCGGTGAACCAAATACAACTAGGATTGAATCATTGCTTGAAGAACTAGGCAGTCTAGAAAACTCGTTGTCATATGGATTAAAGTATTTCGAAAGTCTCGAAGTAAGGATGATCTTTGATTTAGGAAATTTTTCAATTATATTTTTTAAGTCTTTTATTTGATGCACATTGTATCCCCAATATAATTCAGTTATTTCATTCTTTTCTATATCAATGGCATTAATGTAATTCTTGTGTTTTAATATCTTTACATTAACTTTCCTACCATTTTGTTTATATTTTCCACTATACTCAATTGGAATACTTAATCCGATATCTACAAAATATATGCCATGTCTGTTCTCAACAACTCCTACCCTAATTTCGCCACTTCTCAAGTTCCTTATCTCCATTCTATCTTTATGATGAGGCGATCTTATTGGATGAAGCTTTCCTACATTTTTTAAAATTTCAAGTTTAGGATAAAGCCTCTTCCTTAGATATGGAGGTGTATCAAGATATTCCAGAATTGTTATCATTAGGTTCAGATCATTTTTGCCTGGGTTCAGTAATTTGTCGTGATATACAAATAGATTATTAATCCTAAAAATCGATAAAGCTCTAGATAATTGAAAAATTTTCAGTGCTTTATCACTTTCTGTCGAAACATCATAAAGGAATGAATCGGGGATAGAAACATCAAACCTCAATGGATTTGAAATATAAATCACCGTTCGTTTAGTAATTCGTTTACTGCTCCTTCCAAGTAACCTTCAGATCCAAAAAAACTATATCTCAATATTCCCTCTTTATCAATAACTATAGAAGAAGGTGTTCCTCTCAGCCTAAAAGTCTCAAAAGTCAATGCGGAAAATTCCTTATTTTGTAAATAATTTCTTACCTTATCAATAAGTTCTTTCTTATCGGTGTCAGAAAATGTAGAAAAATCAGAAAAATATATTCCTATAAAATCAAAAATCATCTTGTCAGAAACATCAACTGGCATTTTGATAACCTTATCGAAAGCCACAGGAAAGGGTATATTGTAATATAATTTATTTTCGTCAACTATTTTACCATGCTGTTTTAAAGCCTTCAATGTCTCTCCAATTACTTGACCTTCTGAAAGCAGAAGTTCAAGGTTTTGTAAGGTGTTCTTGTCATAATCTTCGAATGCAGTGGCAACTCCTATTACCTTAACGTTTTTATTTTTAAATTTTTCATACACGGAAACTGCCTGGGGAATCCCATAGAGGAAACATCCTGGACAGTTAACTTGAAAAACTTCAACTACTACTACATTTCCAATCAAGTTATCTATATTTGTTGGAGTACCTTGTACCCATTTCGAAAGTTGCAAATTAGGTGCTTTGGAACCAATTTCTAACGCCATTGATAATCAATCTTCAATAAAATAAGAATTATTTAAAGACTCTAGTCACATAAGAACCAAGCTGGGTAATTTTTATCTTAATGCCAGCTAAGATTGGCTTTCTTTATTTTGCACTTGTTTAGAATAATTCTCAATCTCTTCCAATGGCATCATTCGCAAAGTTTTTGATTTGGAATCAATCACGGCCAATCTAATATGTTTAGTACCAGTTTTCTCTTCACTAACCATGAAAATAGATTCTATTGCGAGTATGCAGGCTTTATCGAGACCGATATCGTTTCTATAATTCTTTTCCAAGTGTTCGGTTACTTGTTCACTTCCCGCACCTATTGCTACAGCATCATATCCAATGTATGTACCGCTTGGGTCAGTGAGATACAAACCAATCCCATTCTTATCTACACCTGCTAATATTAGTGCAACGCCGAAAGGTCTGGCACCGGCATATTGAGTATACTGTTGTGCCATATCAGCTAAATTTTTTGCGACGCCTTCAACATCAACTACCTCGTCATAAATAAGACGGTTGCTTTGGGCAAAAAAGCGTGCATGATCAACCTGAGTACGAGCATCTGGAATATATCCTGCTGCGGCAAGACCTATATGATCATCTATTTGAAATATTTTTTGAGTTACATTAGATATTTGCAATTTTCTCGTTTTTTCTTCCACTGCAAGGATTACACCATCAGTGCTTTTGATCCCTAAAGCTAATGTGCCTCTCCTAACGGTTTCAATTGCATATTCAACCTGATATAATCGCCCATCAGGTGAAAAAACAGTAATTCCTCTATCATAACCTGCTGCTGCTGGTAACAAATCAACTAGAATACTTCTAAATCTTTATTTATAGTTACCTTATTTAAAAAATAAAGGATTATTTACTTAAAAAAGTGAATAAAACAGTTAGTTGTTAATAGAGGAAATCCAATTTTATGGCCATAAAAATATTCGGTCTCTTCATGCAAGGACCATAGAGGTTACAAAAGATCCTCACTTGACACTTAGGGGGGATTGTATTATAGGAGTTAATGCAAACAAATCGTGTTCCGACCTATCTAGTGAAATGAAAAATAAGATCAAGAGTAATCACTCTTTCATAGAAATAGAATTGATTGTTGAACCGTTTAAGTTTATGTTTCATGGGTTTGGAAATGAGAATCTACTTCTTACTCATGATCATGATATTGTTTTTAGAAAAAGCAATTTTACCTGTAATCGCACTCTATGTGTGAATTGTAATTTGAGCGCCATACACATCCCAAGAAAGATGATAGATTTATTGAAGGACCCATTGAAACAGGGATTGCTGCTTATAAGGCTTGAATAAAAGGTTTACTCTATTTGTTCGATTAACTGATCATGAACTCTTATTAAAAGTTGATCTTGTGATGCGTTCGTAGGCATCAATGTACCTTTGGGACACTTTTTCAATTATAGCTTGAGGTAGCTTTGGAATATCTGGAACTGTATTATTATTGTTGCATTTTTCCACTTCTTCTCTGAAACCAATGCTCTCCAGCCAATCTCTTAATATTTGTTTATCATAACTATCCTGAATATATCCAACTTTATAATCATCTTTATTCCATATTCTAAATTCATCCGGCCCAATTGAGTCCGCGAGTATGATTTCTCCGGTCTTAGGCTCTTTTCCGAATTCAAATTTGATATCTGAGAGAATAAAACCGGATGTAGATATGATCGCGTTTACTTGATTAAACAAGTCCAACGATAGTTTTTTTAATTGCGATAGTTCACTACGACTAATTAACTTATTTTTAAGTATTTCAGTTTCGGAAATGGGCATATCATGTTGATAGGATTTGGTAGTTGGGTCGAAAATAAGTTCGGGTAATTTTGAAGCTAGTGGCAAATCCCCCTTTAGAAATGACTTCTCATTCCCGAAAATATTGACTTCATGTTTAAGGTATCGAGAATATAAGCTTCCGTATAAATATGATCGAACTACACATTCAATCGGAATCATGTGTAATTTAGTTACTTCAATTTTGTTTGTATCTACCCTTCTCTTAAAATGGTTTTTTCCTTTTATAGTTTTAAACCAAAAAACAGCAAAATCACACAAGACTTTCCCTTTGTAAGGAATTTCATCATTTAGTATAACATCATAGGCAGACACTCTGTCAGAAAAAGAAAAAACGAATGTGTTCTCGGAGGTTTCATAAATATCCTTTACTTTACCTTTCCTGATTAACTTCAACCTGATAATCTTTCCACATGCTAATTATAAGTTTTAAATTGATCAAATGGTAATTCACAATGTAACCATTTGATCGTGAATCCTACAGATGAGTTCCTTGCGGAATCGTTATCGCTTCTGGATTCTGACGAGGGCCTCAAAATTGAATCTAAATCAACTAGCAAAAAGATTTTCATAAACAAGAATTTACTTGGAAACTACGTATTACTTGTAACATATTATTATACAACAAATAAGATGGATCCATTTTTGAATCGTAATAGAAATTATACTGATCATAGCAAATGCATAGTTTGTGGAATTACATACCTAAATACTATCTCTGAAGTGCTTGAGTTAATTCACGCGGAATTGGAGGAAATCATGGTAAATGAATATTAAATTGCAGATTACATCAAAACCATTTAAACCTATTAGGAACTTTTCCATTTGTAATATACGGTCCCAGATCTACATGATGCGTTTAGATTTGAATCCGTATAAGTGGAGTCAACTTCAAGTTCAGCTAGTAATTGGTCTATTCGTTGTTCTTCATTATAAGACCCTGCAAAGCGATTGATAATTTCTTCTTTGGAGAATTCCTTATTGTTATTTATTTTTAAGAAATTAAAAAATTGATCTTTGTTTAACATTTCATTATTATGGTATTTCAGATTCATAAATTTTTGGATTAACTTTTATAAGGAAAGAAACTTATTAAAAAAATTGGCTTATTACAATTATTGGATTTGACAAAAATTCTTCTACTAACAATGCTAGTATTCTTGGTATATTTTGCTCATAGTAATTTCGAGTCTGTTTTTGCCGAAACAAATAATATTGTTGTTAAGGAAAGCATTTCGAATTCAAAGAGCGGTAGACTTGATGTGAATAACACATTTGCTCTATCTGGATCCCTCGTCTCCACCTTAAACCCTTCGCTAGTATCCAATAACGGATCAAGTGAAAATGACCGGATAATTTCTTATTCAGAGCTTGATACTAATTTCGAAAATTCAGATCCAACCCTATCACCTGATCAACAGATTGATGAGATAATCGGCACAGCGAATCCGTCCTCAATGCTGAACTCGAATCAAAGCACAACCGGGAATAACACCAGCTTTGGTCAATTAAACCAAACTGATAACTTATCAAATAGTTTGGTTTCAATGCTTTCAGGTATTATCATTCAATCGATCGAAAAAGGGAATCCAACCATAGGTAAAATTGGTAACGCTAGTGATTCCGCTGGCCCCTTTGATAAGAATATTTCAACAATAGTTTCCGGGAATTGGAAGATAAATGTCAATTCTTCAGAAGTTGTATTATTTGATTCAAAATTTGTAATGATTACATCAAACGCCAAAGGGTTTCACTGGCATACAATTAACAATTTTAATAGTGAGGGAGATGTGTTTTTTGGTACTGATGACACCATATTCATGGATGGAACAGTTGATTTATTTACAGACAATAAACTTGTAACTGGGAATAGCAAGGTAATAATTATGATCAATAATTTCGAGCTGATTCAAATCATTTTCCTTGATAATAAAATAGCGGAGCACTTTAATAATTTTCCACTTTACGGTATCATTGATTCTATTGACATAGAAAATTAGGTGAAGCTCTTTTTCATATACTTTGGTATTGGAGAGGTTATGGCTCCTACTGATGCAGAATTAACCAATGTTGCATATTTTGCTAAGGCTCCCGATCGATACCTATTCTTAATAGGTTTAAATTTCTTGATCCGACTTGTGGATTCTTTCTTCGAAATCTTGAGATCAACTGTTTCTTTGAGCAAATCAATCTTGATTTTATCGCCATTTTTGATTATGGAAATTGGTCCGCCTACCATGGCCTCGGGAGACACGTGTCCTATCATAAATCCACGGGTTGCGCCAGAGAATCGACCATCAGTTAACATAGCTACCTTTTCACCCAATCCTTGACCTACTATTGCCGCTGTCACTCCTAGCATTTCTCTCATTCCTGGTCCACCCTTTGGACCTTCATATCTTATTACGACAACATCGCCTTCGTTAATTTGCCTTTTTGAAACTGCATCAAATGCAGATTCTTCTGAATCATAAACCTTCGCAATCCCTTCAAAATTATCTTCCTTCAATCCTGCAACTTTGATTACAGCACCCTCCGGGGCCAAATTTCCAAACAGAATTTTTAACGTACCTTCTTTATGTATTGGATTATCAACGGGTCGAAGGATATTCCGATACTCATTTCTATGTGCTTTATAAAAAGATTTAGAATTACTGAAGTCATAGGATTCAAGATTGTCTTTCATTGTCCTACCAGTAACGGTCTCTACATTTCCATTTAGTATACCTTTATCTAGTAATGCCTTCAAAATTACTGGGATGCCTCCGATATTGTCCAAGTTCAACATTACATAATTCCCCCCGGGTCTCATATTCGCAATATGAGGTGTCTTTCTTCGTATATATTCAAAATCCTTTATATCCAGCTCGATTCCGGTTTCACGTGACAATGCTAATAGATGAAGTATTGCATTAGTCGAACCTCCTATCGCATTTGCCATCATGATTGCATTTTCGAATGCCTCATAGGTCATTATATCCCTAGGTTTCAAATCGTTCACTAAAAGATGATCGATAGATTTACCGGTTTCAAAGCAAATTTTGTATCTTTCTTGGCTTTCAGCAGGCGGTGTAGCACTTCCTGGTAACGACATCCCTAATGCCTCGCTTATGGATGCCATCGTATTAGCGGTATACATGCCTGCACATGATCCGGCCGAAGGGCATGCTACGTTTTCGAGGCTGATCAATTCTTCCAAGCTCATTTTACCGGCGTCATATGTTCCCACAGCCTCATAAACATCTTGAATGGTAACCGCTTTACCATTCCAATTGCCTGGAAGAATGGTACCTCCATAAACGAATATGGAGGGAATATTGAGTCGAGCCATAGCCATTAGGGTTCCCGGCAAGCTTTTATCACATCCCGAAATCCCTACTATTCCGTCATATTGATGTGCTCTAACCATCACCTCAATCGAATCTGCTATGATCTCACGGCTGATAAGAGAGGATTTCATACCTTCATGTCCCATTGCAATGCCATCAGAAACAGCTATTGTAGTGAATTCCCGCGGCGTGTTTCCAGAGTCCTTTACACCTTCCTTTGATTTTTGAGCGAGTTTGCCCAAATGAATATTGCAAGGTGTTGCCTCATTACATGTACTAGATACTGCTACTAAGGGCCTACTAAGATCATCATCTGTAAGCCCCATCGACTTGTACATTGCCCTATGAGGTGCACGCGATGCTCCCTCAACTGTTTTTCTGCTCGGTAAAATCATTACAAATGTTTAGATTAGAATCATAAAATAAAAACTTAATTCTTTTAGTTATATTATGATATTAGTCCAAGGTTGCTGTTATTTTTATAGAATCCAAACCCTCAAACTTGAATATGGTCTCGCACATTCCACATTCTATACTATTATTATGCAATTCGTTCGAAGAGATTTCATTAAGGTACTCACATTTTGGGCATGGGAAAGAAAAATTCAGTGTGAAACTTTCTAACTCAATTGATTCAGTCATATCTTTTAAAAAATTTTCGAGCTATTTAAAATGAACTAAAAATAAAATCTAAATCATGACAAGACATATTAACTGTATAAAAAACTAAATTAAACATTTCAGTATTTTACTATCTTGATAAGGATGCAGACATTAAATCACAATTGTATTTTTTGTCAGATTGTACTGAAAAATTTACCTAACGCAATAATTTACGAAGATGAAAAATTTTTGGCTTTCATGGATAAATATCCCATAAACCATGGACATTCGCTATTAGTGCCTAAACAGCATTATAGAAACATTTTGGATATGCCCATAAATGAGGTTGGGGAGATGCATTGCTTAGTACCGCGGATAGCAAAGGCCATCACTAGTGTATTAGGAAGCGACGGATTCAATATCAATCAGAATAATGGAAAATCTGCAAATCAGATAGTTCCACATGTACATGTACATATAGTTCCCAGATACTCTATTGAGAAAGTTAAAGGTCAATGGCCCATGCGTAAGATTGCACAGATAAAGGAGCTAGAAGGTATTGCTCAAAAAATTAGAGAGAATATCGAATTAAAATGAATAAAATGGATACTTGTGCCATCACTATAGGAATAATTACTTATAACGAGGAGCATAATATTTTAAAATTTTTTGAATCGCTCAGAGCACAACAGCTAATAAAAAATTTTACAATAGCGGAGGTAATTTTCGTAGACGACTCGAATGATGAAACTCCTAACCTGATCAATAAAATAAAGTCTGAAAATCCCGAATACAATATTCGTCTCATTCACAACGACCAAAGAAAAGGTGCAAGCCAAGGATGGAATACCATATTCAGAAACGCAAAAGGCAGCATTATAGTATTATTAGATGCAGACATCGAGATCGGCGAGAACTGTATCTCCAAATTGTCGAATAAAATAACAGGTAATGTAGGATTGTGTGCTTCTAACACTGTTCCTAGAATTAACGATACAAGTTTTTATGCATGTGCATCTATTTTTATCGCATATTGGTTAAGATCGATAAGAATGCATGGCCTTTCTCAATACACGACAATGGGAAGAGCACTCGCTTTGAATGCTCATTTGGCCAAACAGATAGAAATTCCAGAGAAAATAATAGCAATAGATCTCTATCTTCAGTGTAAAGTGCTAGAAAAGGGCGACAGGGTGACCTATGATGATGATGCAATAATCTATTTTAATCCTCCAACAACTCGGCATGATTTTTTTAGCCAAATAGTAAGAGCATTAAGAGGCCATAGTCAGTTAAAAGAGCTGACGAGAAAATTTGATTTCAAAGCTTCCATTTCACTAATAATTAAGGAATTTATGATCAATTCAATAAAATATCCTAAAGGTTCATTGTGTCTTTTATTATGTTATTTAGAATTACCTCTTAGTTACTTTAGGGAAAGAGAACAAGTTTCCCACCTTTGGGAACCTGCGGATAGTACAAAAAATTAGTAATGAAAGATTTGTTATTTTATGTAGTTAAAAGATAGACACGGAAGAACCAAAACAAAATTGAAAACAAAATACAAAGATCGAAAATTCATTTTCTAAAGAATGGCAACCGGCCATGATATGTTAATTTTGATTAATTCTACAGTCAAACTTGATTGATAATTGCAATAACTAATTCGAGAGAATAATAATAAAGACTGCAACGCAGGCTAATGATCCAAATAATGCCAGTGTGGTCTTCCACATTCCAAGGTTTTCCTTTTCCCCTATGTCCCACATACCTCCAGTTGATTTGCTGGGGACTTGCCAATTCTTTATCACATCGTAGCTATAAAATTTCGATAAATCAGCAGATGGTGTCCAACTTCTATTATAACTTGAATGCCGGTTTGACGAAGAATTGATCAAATCGTATTTCTTCCTTGAGTTCTCGTCAGAAAGTACTTCATACGCCTCTACTATTTGCAGGAACTTTTGATGAGCCTCATTACTTTTGTTTTTGTCAGGATGGTGTTTGAGGGCAAGAAGTCTAAATGACTTTTTGATATCGGCAATGGTTGCATGTTCATCTATCCCTAGTATGTCATAGTAGGACTGCGACAATAATACTAAATGAACAGTTCTAAAAATTAAGTATTTTGCTCTAGATTCAACGAAATTCAATTCTAAAATATCATAATTTCGATTAACCTAAACGCGAAGTTTCTATTTAAAAGAAAATCAGCCAGATAAAATAACAATGATGATCCCGATATAAATATAGAAAATGAGGGGACGATGATAGAGTCGAATCAATTATTAGTACTATAGAGAAAAAATCTGATTATTCAAGTTCCTTACTTTACAAAAATGAGGATATACTTCACATTCAATAAAAACTAGAACAAATTGTCAGATCTGCTTTGCTTGCAATAATCTAATTACTGAAGAAATAAAAAACGTGAATGAAGATGGGATCTGAGGACAAATCAACTGGGGTGTTTTCAATGCTATGATAGAAAATCTAAAGAATTTGAAAAAATAATAAATTATTGCGTTATATGTAGTAAGAATTAAAGGCCCATCAGGTATAACTCCAATCCGCTGTATGGCATTAAAGGTCAATAGCGCAGAATTTTGTTGGGATTCAAATAATTCTATATTTACCAAACAATTATGCCACATGAATAAATACAAAGAAATGATTATCTTTCTGGCCCACACTGAAAAACTGCTGATATTTAATCAAAATTCTATTTTTTACATAGCTCTATGAGTCTCAAATTACGAGTGATAATTAACCAAAAGATTAGGACGAGATCTTCATATGTACAAGAGTTTGTTGAAACATTAGCTCTGCTGTCCCCTTAGCATCCCGATTTAAGGTATCAGATTGTTTGAATAATTGAATTGCTCAAGATTCAGTTTTGTATGACCTACTATATCTGTAGAACTAAAAGGTAAAATACAATAATGAGCCTTATCTCCACAACATAGATACTATTCCTAACCCGGTTATACACAAGCCTGCATATGCTACTTGTGGTACGCTAATACTAATAGCACCTATGGCCAAGCCAATTCCTGCTATAGCCATCAGAATTTCCCCTTTCCTTCTATTTGTTAAATGCAATACTATTATCATTATTTTACTATGGGTTTATAAAATATTTCCTTCTTGATGAAAAAATCATTAAATTGCTTATTTAGTACGAAAGGATTGGAATTGGTTCACCTACGGATATGGATAATTCATCAAACACTTCTAAAAAAAATAATATAGGAAGTTATTAAACCTATAAGTTAAAGGTGGCTGAGTCCCCCTGCACCCGTAGTATATGGCGATTGTCCTGGAAAATTCCTCCTGAAATGTCCAGATGGTCTTTTTGATAGCAATTCTATAAACCATGCTTCGTGCTCAATTTCCTCCTGCATTATCCTCTGTGCAATGTCGAATGTTCTGGGATCTTTTCCCCCAGGTCATGTCACATACTTCTCCCCAAGATCTAATAGCACATTGTTCTGCTTCTAATAGTACTTTTATAATGGAAGTCAAGTCTTTCCAGTTCTCGGGTAAATAAGCGTCTGGACATCCCGCTTGAGTTGCAAAATCTCTAATATCTCGTGGTAAGCTGCCACCCAATTCATAAAGCCGCGGAACCATAGCCTCGAAGTGGTTTCTGTCTTCAATTCTTGCATCTTCGACTATCTCCTTAATTCCTTCTCCATCGAGCCCTGTACAGTGCATCCTTAAAATAGTATAATAATAATAGGTAGTAAATTCCGCCCCCACGCCTTTAGTTAGCAATTCCTTTAATCTTTCAATATTAACACCATTTTTTTCTAAGACTTCTAGTGCTACTACATTTGGAACATACTCATTATTCTCAGTCATTATCAAACGTTAGACAGATGAATATAAAAATTTTATTATAAATTAGTAATAAATGCTATAATAATCGAAATATGGTCTTCGTTTTTTTATTACTTTAAAATATCATCCATTGACTCAAAGCCTTCTCTCTCAATTAATTGGAGCAAGCAAATGGTAAAACCAACATGTGAACAGTCATCTGTTGTACACATCTTACATAATGGTACGCAATCAACTATATCCACAAAAATGTCCTGTGCCAAAAATCTGTCAAATAACCTTACCAAACCAATATTAGGAAAATCAACATATTTTAAAACCAAAGGAGGATTCTGATCATAGCCTTCACTATAAAATGACTTGCAATTCATCCAATTCAAAAATGCAAAGGTTCCTTCATCCAAACTCTCGCATTTCTCGGCTTTTTTCAACTGGAGGTTATTAGTCTTGATTTTGTCCTTACTAGACATTATCTATCGTAGTAACCTATTATACCAAACTCCTAAATATAAGGTTTTAATGTTGTTAATTTAATAACCAATTAATCCATTGAGGTCCTCTCAATCGAAGTCGTTAGAGTATATGTTTTCTGTAGGTAATCCATACAGGGCCCACTTTTTATTAACCAACATTTTAGTTTCCTCATCAACGTCAACCTCCTCCTGAATCTCTCTAAAAAAACCCTCCTCTCTCCATTTAGTAGTGGCGTCAATGCCCATTTTTGATCCAAAATTTACCAATGGAGATGAAGGATCTAATGTGTCAGTAGGTACATTTTCTATTATTAGTATGTCACGTTTTGGGTCTGCTTTGGTTGTTACAGCCCAAATTACCTTATCAATATTATGTACATCAATAACATGATCAACTACGACAAAAATCTTGGTTAAGGAAAGCTGGCCTAACCCCCATAATCCCATCATTACCTTTTTTGCTTGTCCAGGGTACCTCTTTTTGATAGAGATTATTCCCAATCCTTGAAACCATCCGGCTGCCGGCATAGAGAAATCTATTACTTCGGGTTGGAACATCTGTATCAGAGGTAAAAACGATCTTTCTATTACCTTTCCAAAATAAGCATCCTCAAGAATAGGTTTTCCAACGACAGTGGTTAGGTAAATGGGATTTTTTCTGTGCATTACACCTGTTAGTTTAAAAACAGGAAATTTATCAGGCGGTGTATAATAACCAGTATGATCTCCAAAAGGTCCTTCAGTTTCTAGGTGTTCTGGGTCAATGGTGCCCTCGAACACGATTTCAGAATTAGCAGGCACCTCCAGATCAACTGTCTTACATTTCACCATTTTGACCCCTTTCTTTCGAGAAATACCTGCAAACAGAAATTTATCCATGCCCTCCGGAACTGGGGCTATACTGCTGAAAATGGTACCTGGATCGGCTCCAATCACTATTGCTGCTTCGATTGGTTTTTTAGAATCCTTTGAAATATCAAAATGCTGGGCTCCACGTTTGTGAATCTGCCAGTGCATTATAGCTTGATTATCATTTAAAATTTGAATACGATAAACTCCTATATTCCTAATACCAGTTTCTGGATGTTTAGTAACCGTCATTCCCAAGGTAATAAATCTTCCAGCATCTTGCTTAAACGACTTGAGAATTGGAAATTGCTTGAATGAAGGGTTATTAGTTTCGATTACCTCTTGGACCTGACCTTTCTCCACAATCTTAGGCCCGTAATCTGAAATCTCTGATAACTTTGGAAGCATTTTTAATTTATTAAAAACACCAGATGGCATTTTCATCCGTGTCATTTCAACTATTCTGTTCCCTATTTCTGAAAAATCTTGTATGTCTAATGCTATTTGCAATCTCTTCAACGATCCGAAAGCATTGCCTAGGATAGGTATTTCAAAACCTTGTACGTTTTCGAACAATATAGCAGGACTTTTTTTTGAATACATCATACGTCTCATGATCTCAGCGACTTCTAATTCGGAACTTACTTCCGTCTGGATCTTTTTTAATTCTCCAGCTGATTCCAAGGCGTTTAGGTATTCAGATAGATTGTCAAAAGTCATTAAAAATAATTGTATTTAGCCTTATTTAATCATCAATATTATGCCATGGATGTCAAATAAAAATAAGAAAGGAAAAAAATAACGGCAAATGAATTCTAGAAAAAATATTTGAGTTAATATTTTATTCTAGTTTATAGTCGTCATACCATTACCCATTTTGGTAGAATTATCCATCATCATGTTCATATTACTCATATGATCCATTGGCATTGACATGTTTTCTTGTGCTACTGCTGGTGTTACCATGACTTCTTCCCATAAGGCTGCTGCTACGGTACTTAAAACTACGAATACATTGAACTTATTATGGATCATTGAATAGATTTTCCTGGCAAATAACAACATCGTTTAATACCAGTAGACTTTCTTGTAATATTTTTATACACTAAAAACTTTTTTGAAAAACAGTAGTCATTTCCTACATGGTCAGTCATACTTATTGTGCAATTTCGTCAAGTTGTTTTTATTGTTATTTATGAATGGAATAATTTTTTCAGTAATGATTTGATGAACATTTATAATCTCAGGATCAAATGACAATAGTAGAACGTACGACAAGGGTACTATTTTCATCGGTAATTGGTATGGTAGCCCTAATTAGACGTTCATATCTTGAACTAGCATATTGTATTTTACCCAACATGTATTCCCACCTTAGACGTGTATATTGCCTAGTGGCAGCGGTAATAGCATATTGAGCCCTCTCCTCAGGAGTTAACAAGGGCACAAGCCCAGTTCTTTCAGCGATGGATTCCAATTTTCCGTCTTCATCAGCAATACCCGCAAAACGTATACTAGGGTCCAGGTCTATCACGTGTTTACAGAACACATGGAATTCATCTTCGTTCCTTGAAATCATGTTCTCTATTACTATATTTTAACGCCGATATATATCATGTATTACGAAAAATTTGTTATTTTATGATTATCATTGATTCGCAAGATTCCCTAGGCAATACTTTCACACATCCTTCTAAAAATTCTTTAAGATCATCCTGTGAGAGTGGAGGTGGCAGGGTATCATTGGTCATTGAGGAATCCTCCAATATTCGTTGATTTTCGCTTATCGGTTCGAGGACTAGAGGTTTTGTTAAATAGTTATTGTCTCTTAACACGGTAATAATCACAGAATCTCCAATATTCTTAGTTTTTAAGTAATTCTTTATGTCCAACTGGCTTCGTACGTCGACATTATCCATCTTTACTATTATGTCTCCACCTAACTCTAATACGGTACCGTTTACTTCAGTGACCACGTAACTACCCCTCAAATTTGCTTTAGAAGCAGAACTATTACCAATTATGCTGGTAATTAAGAACCCGTTTTCTCTCGATATATTCATTTGCTTGGCAATCATAGGAGTTATATCCAAACCTATTACACCCAATGACGGATTAGTCAAATCGGTTTCCAAGGATGGTCTAGCAGTCAATGGGATCGTTACTACCTGCTTATCAAGATTCGGGCCTCTCAGCACTGTTAGGGTTACATTATCGCCAATTCGCTTATAGTTCTCCAAATATGATAAAATATCATCCACCTTTCTAACAGGCTTATTATCTATTTCAGTAACTATATCACCTCCGAGTTCAATCGGCATTCCGTTAATCTGTATGCTCTTGTTCCCTCCTTGTATGCCAGCCAACTTAGCTGGACTATTCTCCGTAACATTGATCACTAAAAATCCTACAGCTTCAGGTAAATTCAATAATTTTGCTATTTCTGGAGTAATATCAAACCCATTTATCCCAATGTATGGATGATCATATTCTCCATTTTTAATTAGAAGTGGTACAATTTTTATGAGAAAATTAGATGGAATAGCAAACCCGATGCCAGAATAAACGCCCGTATTCGAGAAAATGGCCGTATTAATTCCTATAACATTTGCATTCATGTCGATCAATGGGCCTCCCGAGTTACCAGGATTTATTGCAGCATCGGTTTGAATAATATCAGGTATAGAAAATGAAGGAACTGGTTCCACAATAGGGCCTTTCTCAAACGGATTTTGTGGAGATTCACCATTATCTCCAGCTGGCATAAGCCTTCCTAAACCACTAATAATACCTTCCGACAGCGATCCCGATAATCCAAATGGGTTTCCAACGGCTACAACTTTTTGTCCGATTCTAATTGTAGAAGAATTACCTAATTCTAATGGGACCAATTTGGAACTGACACTGTTATCTAATTCGGTAAGTTTGATAACGGCCAGATCAGAATAAGGATCAGTTCCTACAATATCACCTTCGTATGATACGCCATCGAGAAATGTTACATAAACTTTATTATTCTTTGATCCATCTACCACATGGAAGTTAGTCACAATATGTCCTGACTTATCGTATACAAATCCAGATCCCAATCTTGACGGGTTAGATTCTTTAACCTGGGTACTCCCAGGTTCAGTTATTTGAACAACTGATTTCTCAACCTTGTCAAATAGGTCAGGTAGCGAATTGCTATAATCTCTGTTTGTAGAATCAGGCATAGATTCGACTGTCATTTGATCTGATTCTAAAGTAAAGTTATCTCCCTGCCCGCTAACCGACTCAATAGAATGAGCAGTATTAATTGAAAATAGACATATGATAATAAATAATGATGTCAGAAATATTATGATCGACTGAATCTTTTTATCAATTTTCATTTGATAATCTTGATAGGTATTGAGCACCATGTTAATCGTTAATAAATATAGAACTTTTTCAGTCAATTTAAGTATTACAATTATTTGCACAATAGTAAGTATTATTGGTTAAGAAATCTGTGATAATGTTCAAGGGCTACGGACTGTTGTCTTGATTGAACTGATCCCGGCCTCATAAGTCTCAACTTCTTTACCGCTTCAAACGGAGTCAACCCTTCCTTTTTTATTAAATAGGCTGCTAAGACAGTTCCTGTCCTCCCTTTTCCTGCAGCACAGTGAACCAATACTGGTTTGTTTGCCTCAATATTTTTTTCGATATAATCTATCACTTTATGAATTTCGTCTACAGTCGGAGCATTATAATCATCTGTTTTTAAAAAATAATTTTCTAGCTCATAATTCTGAGAATTTACTTTTTGTATCCAGATTTCTGGTAAAGGAATCTCTCTAATAGTAACTAATGTCTTTATATTATTAGAAGCAAGCCAAGTTAGTTGGTCGTAAGATGATGGCAACCCGCTACCTGCTAATTTTTGAGGAATCACCCAACTAAAATTAGTTGGTCGTTCAACTAACCTTCCATGAACTCGACGATAAATCTCTCCTATTCTGGTCATTTTGGAATCTATACTATAATGAAATATTAATTAAATAGTTTTTTGAATCAGTTTAGACGATTGACTGATCCAACTTATCTAAAAACTTCTTAAAATTCTCCATAGGAATGACGGCTCCGCATGCTTTGTTATGTCCACCTCCACTTCCATTCAATTCCGCCGATAGATTGTTCACTAACGCTCCTAGATGAGTCTGGCATTCTTTAGACCCACGAATTGAAAGAATATATGAATTAATATTTGATTTTAATTTAAATGCTATTCCAACTTTCTTACCTGTGATACCCAAAACAAAATTTACAATCATGCTTGAAGATAACTCCAAATTATGCTCAAAGTATGATATATTATTTAGGTGTTTTGATTGTTCATCTATTATAGTAATGGCATTATTAATCTTCTCACAAAAGTCCCTGACTAATCTGAATCCATTCTTAATCTCATGGGGCATTTTTCCTTTCGATATTGCTCTAGAGATATACTTGAGATAATCAATATTCTTTTGTGATGAAGATATTATATATGATAAAAAACACGATTCCAGCATTAAGAACGTTCGGTCATATTTACTAACTAATAAGCTTGCCTTGGGATTGGACTCCATATAATCCGTCAATGCCGCGGCAGAGGCATAAAAGGAAAATTTACTGTTTAATTTTGCCCTAAGCACATGATAAATTTGTACAGAAGTGCAATCATTAATATCATGGATTAATTTCACCCCAATCGATTCCAGTTCATTCTTTATTTCGGTCTCAAGATAATGATGATCTATATAAATCACTTCAATTTTTTTATGAAGTAGTATTCTCAACTTATCTACAAATATAGTTTGATTCTTTTTGTTAAGACCAACATCACAAATAAAAACTCTAGAGAACTTATTATTCTTTTGACAAAGAGATATGGTATAGTCTAAGGAGTTTAATAAATTTGGATAATCTACCAAAAATATGTTCCTAATCTTCAGAGCGTTCTGTAGTAACGCTGCGGAAACTATCCCATCAACATCTTCCTTATGAGATATACAAATGCTTTTCAATATAACGAGATTCTAGTATCAGTTTGCTATTTAGATGTTTATATCCAACAGATTAAAATCTCCTTAGTAGAAACTTTCACCTCATTTACTGTTAATTAATCGGTAAGATCTAATAGCCGATGTCGAGACAAGACACAATATCAGAAAACTCCACTGAACTACAAGGATATCAATAAGTAAATCACTAGAAATAAGTTATTCCAAAATAAACATTATTCTTTACGCACAATACAATCATGGACAAAGTTTTTGAAGAGATGTTAATAGCACTTCTGAACATGTTATAGTGCAGAAATTCATTTACCTACTTTTTTTTCTGTCGGTTGTAATTATTTTATTTTATTTTATTTTTAATTACAGATCAGGTGCGTTGGGCTATTGGTGATGGCAGGCTGAATATCTCGCCCGAAGGCTTGATAATTACACCTCCATTCCATCAACGCCATCTTCTATGGCCGCCCTCCTCCTTACGGAAGGTTGTCTTTTCTCGGGAAAGGCTTCCTCCTTAGATGCTTTCAGGAGTTATCCTAAACAGCTTAGCTGCTCAGCTTGCCCTGTCGGACAACTGATAAACCAGAGGCTGCGCTGCCCTGTTCCTCTCGTACTAGGGGCAACTTCCCCTCAGACAACCACGCCCCTGTCAGGCAGAGACCGACCTGTCTCACGACGGTCTAAACCCAGCTCACGTTCCCCTTTAATGGGCGAGCAGCCCCACCCTTGGCTCCTGCTGCAGAACCAGGATGGGAAGAGCCGACATCGAGGTACCAAACCGCGGGGTCGATGGGAGCTCTCGCCCGCGACGAGCCTGTTATCCCTAGGGTAACTTTTCTGTCACCACCAGCCCCCAATAGTGAGGACATGATGGATCGCTAAGCCCGGCTTTCGCCTCTGAATCCCGTATCATTGGGAATCCAGTCAGACTGGCTTTTGGCTTTGCCCTCACCGGCGGAGTTCTGTCCCGCCTGAGCCAATCTTTGGGCCCCCTCGATACATTTTCAAGGGGGTGCCGCCCCAGCCGAACTGCCCACCTGCCGATGTCCCTGTTAAACAGGTTAGCGATACGGTAACAAATGGCTGGTGTTACACTTTTGCCTAGATCAGTCCCGGAGAACTGACCATAACGGCTCCCAGCTACTCTCTGCATTTGACACCATATCGCAACAACAGGCTGCAGTAAAGCTCCACAGGGTCTTCTCTCCCCGACAGAGGTTCGGGGACTGTTCGTCCCCGTTATGTGGCTTCACCGGGTTGTAGGCAGGGACAGCGGGGCCCTCGTTGTTCCATTCATGCACGTCGGAACTTACCCGACAAGGCATTTGGCTACCTTAAGAGAGTCAGAGTTACTCCCGGCGTTTAGCGGCCCTTAGCCCAGTTGAACCCAGGTTTTAGGTACCGCCACTGGCCAGGATACAGAGGCCATACACATCCTTTCGGACTAGCGACCACCTGTGTTTTTATTAAACAGTCGGGACCCCCTAGTCACTGCGACCTGCAGTCCCTACTCCTCGTAAAAACTGCAGGCACTCCTTATACCATAGGTACGGAGCTATTTTGCCGAGTTCCCTTGCCATACGGTATACCCGATAGACCTTAGACTTCTCATCCAGGGCACCAGTGTCGGATCTCGGTACGGTCTTGAAAGTATCTTCCTATTTCTGCTTTCATTGTCTCCTGGAATCAAGCAAACCCTCCTTGCGGAAGGCCATTGGTATCTCGCTTTAATTCTCGCCATTACGGCACTCCTCAAAGCTAGAGTACTTAGACAGAACGACGGTTCTGCTTACCCTATCCGGAAGCGACAGAAGAGGTATAACGAACTTTCAAGGCACTGGAATATTAACCAGTTTCCCATTCAAACAATTCTGTTGAGGTTGTTTTTAGGACCGGCTAACTCCCGGCTGATGACGCATTGCCGGGAAACCCTTGCCCATGCGGTCGCCGAGATTCTCACCCGGCTATGCTGTTACTACCACCAGGATCTGCACTAGTAGTTCGGTCCACTGGACTTTACAGCCCAGCTTCTACCCAAACACTACGCCCACCTACCACGCACCGACATCGTCGGTGGTCTAAAGTATCGGTAGTCTACTTGAGCCCCGAACATTTTCGGGGCTTTCGCTCGGCAGGTGAGCTGTTACGCACTCTTTGAAGGATGGCTGCTTCTGAGCCTACCTTCCTGCTGTCTTTGCTCGAAAACACCCTTTGGTTTGACACTTAGTAGACATTTGGGGACCTTAACTTTAGTCTGGGTTGTCCCCCTCTCGGTTATGAGGCTTACCCCACATAAACCCGCCTCCTAGCTTCTACGACGCTTGCACATTCGGAGTTCGAATGGATGGCGAGCTCTTTCGAGCCCTTACCGCCCGATCGGTGCTCTACAGGTACAAGCAATCTCAGCTAAGGCAGGACTGCGATCCACTTCGGTGGGAACTAGCGATCACCGGACTAGATTGGTTTTTGACCCCTAATCCCAGATCAGGGGACCGATTTGCACGTCAGGACCCTTGCAGACCTCCAGCGAGCTTTCGCTCACCTTCGTCTTATCCAGGACTAGATCGTCCGGTTTCTAGCCTTACTGCCATGACTCAAGACCCTTTCAGATCCATTGCCTCTTTTTTCAGATGAAAAAATGCGCAAATTCGGTTTCCCTTCGCCTTCCCTCTGTTAAAGGTTAAGCTCGCCATGACAGCAATCTCCCTGGCCCGTGTTTCTAGACGGAACGTATGACTCTAGAAATCCTTTCGAGCCATACACGTCTGTAACCGATTGGTTTCAGGCGCTTTTAACCCCCCTTCCGGGGTACTTTTCAACTTTCCCTCACGGTACTAGTATTCTATCGGTCTTGATGAATATTTAGCCTTGGATGCTACTTTCACCCATCTTCACTGGCCACTGCCAAGGCCAGTTACTCTGAATATGACAGAATCCTGCTCTCATTCGCCTACGGGGGTATCACCCTCTATTCCGGTACTTTCCAGTACACTTTAGCTTCGATTACAGGATCCTATACGTCATATCCGTAACACCACATCTCTATCATGTTACCATAACAGATTCAGTTTGGGCTGTTCCGCTTTCGCTCGCCGCTACTAACGGAATCTCAATTGATTTCTCTTCCTCGTCCTACTCAGATGCTTCACTTCGGACGGTTTGCTCTCCCTAGCTAACTAAAGCATGGGAGTGTATAGAGAGACCTCATTCGGAAATCCCGGGGTCGTCGGTCGCATGCACCTAACCCAGGCTTATCGCAGCTTGCCACGTCCTTCATCGCTTATCAAGCCGAGTCATCCACCAATCGGCGTCTTTGCACCAGTCCAGTAGTTATTATAAACTAATTTTTGGAGTTTTTTCCTTTCTTTCTTTGTCCTTTGGATCTAGTTAGTTCTTAGTTCCACTTGTGGTAGAAAAGTCTAATTCAATTCAATGGTTGGTATATGTATAAAAGGTTATTTGCTGTTTACCTACAACTATAACACATATCTTACTATTACAATCATTAATAACTCTATTCATTCTAATGACTATATTGTTATTACGCGAATAAAGTATATTTTAGAATCTGTGATAATGTGTTACTACACGTTGTTGATATCCTTTTCAAATGGAGTTTCCTATACATGATGATTATTGTAAACTCACGTTTACTACATCAACTTCATTCTTTATCTTCTACTCCTTCTCATTTACATGAGACAAAGAATTGCATCCGATACTACATTTGCTGATTTTTTTTAATTGGAATGATCAGATAGACTAATTGTATTCTAAGATTTGAATTACCTACTCTATCTTAATTTCTCTAAAGGGATAACCTGGCAATTATTTGCACAGACGTTTTGACTGTTGACTGAAATTACTTCCTTTCTAATCTTTGTCTTTGTATCAGTTATTCAAAATTACAACATACAATTCTAATTTTTCAAACCGTATGAAAAATGAAGGAATTGATTGATCAGTTTTGATTTGATTGCACTCCCTTAATCTTTATCATCCATCTTATCTGCCTTATCTTTATCATCCATTATATTATGAATTTAGGACAAGATACAGTTAAGATCAAGATCAAGATTAAGATTAGGGATTTATTTATTTTATTAGTATAAGTATTGTAAAGTCTCGCAGATTAGAAAGAGCACAAGGCCCATTCTAACCCACTACCACTACTACAATATAATAACTAAGGAGGTGATCCGGCCGCAGGTTCCCCTACGGCCACCTTGTTACGACTTCTCCCTCGTTGCTGACCCCAGGTTCGATAGTACCAATTAGGCACCACCTCGCCAAGAACCAACTTCGATGAAGCGACGGGCGGTGTGTGCAAGGAGCAGGGACGTATTCACCGCGCGATAGTGACACGCGGTTACTAGGGATTCCATATTCATGAGGGCGAGTTTCAGCCCTCAATCATAACTGTGGTAAGGTTTAGAGATTGCCTCCTCCTTTCGGAATCGAAACTCATTGTCCTTACCATTGCAGCCCGCGTGTGGCCCGAGGGTTTCGGGGCATACTGACCTGCCGTAGCCCCCACCTTCCTCCGTCTCAGCGACGGCGGTCCCTCTAATTAGCTCCACTACTCCTGAGAATAATGGTAGCAACTAGAGGCAGGGATCTCGCTCGTTACCTGACTTAACAGGACACCTCACGGCACGAGCTGGCGACGGCCATGCACCTCCTCTCAGCTTGTCTGGTAAAGTCTTCAGCTTGACCTTCACTCTGCTGTCGCCCCCGGTAAGATTTCCGGCGTTGACTCCAATTGAACCGCAGGCTTCACCCCTTGTGGTGCTCCCCCGCCAATTCCTTTAAGTTTCAGTCTTGCGACCGTACTCCCCAGGCGGCAAACTTAACGGCTTCCCTGCGGCACTGAGTTAGCAATAAGCCAACTCATCACCGAGTCTGCATCGTTTACAGCTGGGACTACCCGGGTATCTAATCCGGTTTGCTCCCCCAGCTTTCATCCCTCACCGTCGAGCGCGTTCTGGCAAGCCGCCTTCGCCACTGGTGGTCTTCAATGGATCAACGGATTTTACCCCTACCCATCGAGTACCGCTTGCCTCTCCCGCCTCCTAGCTCTATAGTATCTTCCGCAGCCCATCTGTTAAGCAGGTGGATTTAACGGAAGACTTGTAGAACCGGCTACGGATGCTTTAGGCCCAATAAACGTCCCGACCACTCGGGGTGCTGGTATTACCGCGGCGGCTGACACCAGACTTGCCCACCCCTTATTCTGCACCATTTTTAGAGGTGCCAAAAGATCTCCTTAACGGAAATCACTCAGAGTAACCCTGTCAAGCTTTCGCCTATTGCAGAGGTTTCGCGCCTGCTGCGCCCCATAGGGCCTGGGCCCTTGTCTCAGTGCCCATCTCCGGGCTCCTCCTCTCAGAGCCCGTACCGGTTACAGGTTTGGTGGGCCATTACCTCACCAACAGCCTGATCGGCCGCAGTCCAATCCAGGGGCCATATAGATTTAAGTCATTACCCATTCCAGAAGTGATGACCTATCGCGGTTTATCCTCAGTTTCCCGAGGTTATCCACGTCCCCTGGGCATGTTGACTACGTGTTACTGAGCCGTATGCCACATATTGCTATGTTGACTCGCATGGCTTAGTCCCACTCTGATAGCAGTCGGGTCCGGCAGGATCAACCGGAGTCAAATAAAGTAAATAACGGCTGTAGAATTATTATTTACTTTATTATAAATCGTCGGTTGATTCTCATATAAATAAACAAACAAACTAACTTTTTTTTACGAGTTTGTTTGTCTGTTTACTTGTATGTGTTTATATAATAATTCGTCCAATTCTCTTCTTACTTCTTACTTCTTACTTCTTATCTCATTTAGATTTTAGATTGTAGACAAAATAAGGAATAAGGAAAAGTAATAAGATTTGAAAGGACGTTTATTGAGTTCTTTCTTTATTATTAAAGCTCTATTTTTTAGAGATTAACAATAAAGAGAAAGAGTACGATCGAAAAACTAGATTTGTATGTTGTCTATTTATGTAAAAAGACTAATGTGACTATGGTTAACTAACATAAAAATTCTCAAAGTCAGACAACATTAAGTTGACAAAACGTCTTCTGTGCTTTTGATTCAAGGTTATATTTAGTAATTAGTAATTTAGCAAATGATCTTAATCATTACTAAAAAATACTATATACTTGATTAGTATCGCATCTAGATTTCTAGTCTATCTGATCATTCCCATGTCAGATTCAATCGATCAGGTCAGCACTGATTTTTTGATCGAATCTCCCTGTTTGTATATTTAAACTGTTATGAGCGCACCTGGAGGTCTGTAAATCACATTATGGCATTAGCCAACTTCATTACCGACGCCGCCTTTTGTCTTGGATGCGTTCTATTTACAATCAAAAAAATATTAATATAAATCTTGTTCTTAGGTCAAAACCCTAATGAATGAGATTTTGTTACTTAGAGGTTGCTGTAAGCGGTATATAATAAATTTCCTTAATGTTCTCGAATATTCTTAGAAGTATGATCGAATGTAAGTTAAAACATTCATTAAGATTATTCAGAGTAAAATAACATAAACAATTATTGTCTCATAATATGTTTTAAAAACAAATAAAAGTTTCTGTAAATGGACAATAAATTAGGTATGAAATATGAAGATTACGCGGATTTGTACAAGAGTAAAACATTTGAATCTATGAATTTGTATTTCAAATCCAGAGGTATTTTTCCAGGAGGAATAAATCACAACATTAGATACTTTAAACCTTATCCTTTTTTTACAGCCAAATCACATGGTAAATATTTATTTGACGTTGATGGAAACAAGTATTTGGATTTTTGGAATGGTCACTGGGCGCTTATCCTGGGTCATTCTCCAGAAATTGTGACATCCAAGCTGAAGAAACAAATTGGTAAAGGTACTTTGTACGGTACCGCGAATAAAGCTAGTTATAAACTGGGTAATGAAATTAATAAAGCCATACCTCTGGCAGAGAATTTACGATTCTGTAGTACAGGATCAGAAGCCACCATGTATGCAATTCGTTTGGCTAGGGCTTCAACCGGCAAGAGGGTGATTGCCAAGGTAGAAGGAGGATGGCACGGTTTCAATACAAATCTTTTGCAATCGGTGAATTATCCCTATGAAGTAGATGAAGGTATGGGACTAATTGAAGATGAGGCACATTTTATTGAATCTTTACAATTTAACGATTTAGAAAGATCCATAAAAGTATTAGAGTCTATTAAGGATGACCTTGCAGCGATTATTGTTGAACCGGTTTTGGGCGGAGCTGGATGTATTCCACCTCAGGACGGATATCTACTCGGATTGCAAGAGTTTGCAAAAAGAAACGGAAGCCTCTTCATACTAGACGAAATAGTGACTGGCTTCAGGTTTGCCTTTAATGGCGCTATGAATTTATTCAAGTTAGACCCCGACCTTTTTACTTTGGGTAAAATAATTGGTGGAGGACTTCCCATTGGAGCCGTATGTGGAAAGAAAGAGATAATGAAAAGGGCAGATGCTACTGTGGATGATAATAAATCGTCATATTGTTCGATCGGTGGAGGTACATTTTCTGCTAACCCATTGACTATGAAAGCTGGATATTATACTTTAAAACAATTGAGAAAAAATCCAGGAATTTATGAGAAAATCAATATTCTTGGAGAAATTACAAGAAAAGAACTAGCAAAATTATTCGTTGAGCTTAGAATAAGAGTCCATGTAACTGGAATTGGTTCTTTGTTTATGGTTCATTTTTTAAGGGAAGAGACTGAGAGGATTGAGAATGCTGTTGACGCAGCACTGGCTGACAGAGAGATATTAACTAATTATAATCTAGCCTTAATGGCTAAGCATAATATATTTTTCTTGCCGGGAAAAATGGGGGCATTTTCAAACGCAAATAACAACAAAGATGTAACAAGATTAGTCGAATCAACTAGAAGAATCTTCGAACAAAATAAACAATAATTTTACTAAAGCGTGAGATTAGTAATTCAAGTCTTTTACATTCTCTCTTAATTTTCTCTCCACAGTGCCTTTTTTTTTGCTACCAGTATAAAAAAAACAAAATATACAGACTGGACAAGTAATCCTAAGGAGATAGACCAGCCTTCCGGAATAGAGAAACCCATTGAATATTGCAACATCAATGAAGCATGGGTGGTAGGAACAAAATACGAGATGAATTGTAATTCTACAGGTAGTTTTTCTATTGAATAAAAGACAGGAGGTATAACTGCAATAATAACATTGACGAATGATATTAGCTGAGTGGCATTTCGCATATGTAACATATGAGAAGATAAAAAAAATCCTATTGAGGACATAGTCCCCCAAATGAGAAAGACATTCAATAATAGCAAAGGGAGGAAATTCATAGAAACCGAAAAATATATGGCAAGTGAGAGTAAGACCAGTAGCGCAGGCAGGCCGTACAGTAATTGTGACAGAGCCAATCCCAGCATATAGGTAATGGACGAAACTGGAGAGGCAACAAATACATCTTGCATCTTATATTCAATTTTGTAAAATGATATATCCTGGCCTAAGGCCAATCCGTAGCCTACCAGAGCCATAACTAGACTGCCAGCGACGGCAAACTGTACATATTCACCACTACTTACAATAAATAATATAAACAACAAAGAAAAGGGAGAAATAGCTGTGAATATTAATGACAGTGGATTTCTTCTTAACCAGAGATACCCCGTCATATATGCAATGATAAAGATTTGTTTGGTTACAACATACAAATTATCGAGAATATTCATGGCTAGCGTATATTTTCGGCTTGGAGAGTTATATATTAACCAATATCAACCCTAGAAAAGGATACTAATCAGTTAGTAAAGGAAAAGGTATATTGCTCAATTTGATTCAACCAAAAAGTGATATTGAGATCTATTAAAACCAGTAGAACAATAGATGACACATCAAATTACATTTCCTTAAAGCCACAGTTAATCGACCACATTAAGCTTTTGAATAGAACAGGAATAACTGCTAAAAAAATCTTTAGAGAAACGAATGATATTGGATCAGATAAAGAGCCTAAGAGCAATAATTATCAGCAAAGACCCAGCTTCTGGATTGAAGGGTATGGCTGTTCCGCTAATTTTGCTGATCTAGAAATGATGGCAGGAAAGCTGAAATTACGAGGATTCAGATTGGCTGAGACCCCCGAAAATTCCAGTATTAATTTGATTGTAACTTGCTCGGTAAAAAATTCTACTGAACATAAAATGATGAATCGAATTAGGTATTTGAGTAATACTAATAAACCTTTGATTATAGCCGGTTGTCTGCCAGCTGCTGATGAGGGGTTAGTAAGGTCTGCGAATTCTCAGGCTAGCATTATTGGACCAAATTCTATTGATAAAGTAGTGGAGGTCGCTCATGCAGCGATGGATGGACAAACTGTATCAATATTAGAGAATTCGCATATTGAAAAAATAAATATTCCCAAACTTCGAATCAGTCCGATAACTAGTATCGTTGAAATCTCAACTGGATGTCTTAGCGAATGTACTTTTTGTCAAACAAAGCTTGCGAAGGGTAACCTTAAGAGCTATAGAACCGGTGAAATAGTTAACCAGATAAAACAGGATTTAGGTGAAGGATGTAAAGAGATTTGGTTAACATCTACTGATAATGGGTGTTATGGACTAGATATTGGGACCAACTTGGTAAATTTATTAAAGAGCTGTGAAAAAATAGAGCAAGAATTTAAGATAAGACTCGGAATGATGAATCCAATGTATCTAAGCCGAATGATAAACGAACTATCCACGTTATATTCAGAAAGTAATAAGCTTTTTAAATTCATCCATATACCCATCCAAAGCGGCAGCGAAAGAGTCTTGAGAAATATGAAAAGAGGACACACGATAAATACGACCAAAGATCTGGTCATGAGGTTGAAAGACAAAATTCCAGAAATCACAATAGCAACTGACATAATTACTGGGTTTCCAACAGAAACCAATGAGGATTTTGAGCAGACTCTTGATTTGATATCATTTATTGATCCCGATATAGTTAATTCATCGAAGTTCAGTTCTAGGCCCGGAACCGCTGCATCGAAATTGAAGAAAGTCGATGAAGATATAATTTCAGAGAGATCAGAAAGATTACATTATTTAATTAAAGCAATAGCAAAAAAGAGAAATTCTCGGTGGATAGACTGGGAAGGGGAGATCCTCATTAACGAAATTGAAAATGGAAGACTGAAGGGCAGAAATGATTTTTACAAATCAATAATTTTAGATAGCGGATCTGATGAATCATTTTTGAAAATTAATGTACAAAAGGACTATCAGTCAAACATGCAACAATCAAGGTTCTATCCCAGTTACAAGGATCAAAAGGCAGAAAATAAGGTTATCGAAGCTAGTCCATATAAGAACAGCAAATCATATTTTGACAATCCTTTGTTAGGTAAGAGAATTAGAGTCAGAGTAGTAGCCTTTTCAAATCATGTGTTAAACGCCATACCGATATAGTCTATCGACCAAAAGTGATCTCACAACACTTTTATCTATCGATTAAGGTTTGTTAATGACCATTGAACAATGCTAATACTTTGAAAACATGTATCATAGGTGTTGGAACTGCAGGGATAAAGATAACAACTAAAGTATTGGAAAAAGTGAATTTAGATCATCTTTTTTTGGAAAATCATTCCTCGAACGGATCTCATGTTGATAAGAAAATTGAAATAATTATTCCATCCAGAATTAATCCATCATTAGACCAGATAAGAAAATCATTAATGAAAGCAAAAGATGAAATCTTATCAAAGGTTAATGGATACCAATCCATTATAATTATTGGAAACTTAGCTTCCAAGTTTGGATCAGCAGTATTGCCCGTTTTATCTCAAATACTAAAGAATAAAATCAATCGAGAGATAATTTGCTTGACTATACTTCCATTTGGATTTGAGAAAGAAAAGTTATTCCGTTGCGGAGTATCTCTTTCTTTTTTATGCAAGTTTGTTAACAGTGTTATTGTGATTGATAACAATTCAATAATAAGAAATGGAAATGATATTTCCATTGAACAATGCTACGAGATTACTAATACGGCGATGGTCGATATAATAGTTCAATCGATGAACAAGAGTTTTCCTGAAAAATTTAATTTTGTTACTTCGAATAAATCGACAAAGGGTATAAAGAATGCATTTATTGATACAATGGCCCAATTGACACAAAAAATTGATATTAATAGTATTCAAAAATGCTCGCTCTATTTGTATCAGCCTAGGGAAAAAATCTCAATAATAGAGAATGTTATAGAGACAACTAATAATTTACTTTCCGAAGCTGAAAAAGAAGTAAACATAATGGAAGAAGGAAATGAAGTTACAAAATGTCATATTGTGGTCAAGACAAATAAAGATATTGTATCGGGATACGATCCGCTGAACTTTTTGATTCCAAAGAAAAACATTTTAGATTTTGAGCCTGAGATAGCAATGGATGATATTCAAATACCATATTTCAATGATATTGAATCGGTATTTACTGTAAGTAACAGAAGGTTCAGTAATTGAATTTTATACATGAAAACTGAATAATATCTGTCTACCAATCCACTATCAGAAATTTTTTAATTCTTAAGTTGTTGATAATTTTAATTATAAAAAATTGTTTTGAAGAAAATCTATATCAGCTTAAGTCATTGCTATTTCTTTTCTTTCTCTCCACTCTCTTCAATTGGAACTCCGTCACCTTTCTCTTCGATTCCTATTGATTCTTCAGTTTTCATTTGAGAACCTGATTCTATGATGACATCCTCATATAGAGAAATTATAACCTGATCATCTTCATCTTTAACAATTCTAACTCTTACCTTCCTTGGAGGATTAGTCTTACCTCTTTCCCAAATATATCGATTTAGCTCTTGATCAATTTTAATTTGAGAACTTTTCATATGCTTTATGGCGAATTCTTTAATCATGTTAACTACTCTATCAGTTCTTTTATGCTTCGGTGTTAGCCATGCTTTACTTAAATTTATTGTATAAATTCTTGCTAGTGTATCCTCAACATTTGACATTTTACATCATCTCCTTTTCTTATCCTATATTCACATCTGATCTACGCCATGACCTTCTTTTTGGATTTGTTCTGACATGTCGGTGTGTCCGAATAATAATCCAGGCTGGCACCGGTCTGTTTTGCTTAATTTTCTTTAATAGTCTTATTTTTCTAGTAGTACTTTTGCGGGCAGCCATAATATCTTATTTTACAATATAACCTATTTTTAAGTGTTAACATACAACAAAGTTAATCAGGCAAAATTGTTTCGTGAATTTTATGAATGCATCATATATGAAATAACAAATTAATTGCCTATTTCCTATTGTGTAGGTAACAAATGTATGTCTGTGAAACCTGCTTTAACTTTATGAAATCCATTTATACTGTGAAGCAATTAAAAAAAATTAAAGTCATTTCAAAAGGCCAAGAATCACAGTTACAATGTCTCAGCAATTATCATAAGAAGTTAGTTGATAGTTTCAAATCATAGTAAAAATATCTAACCTTGAATATGTTGTATGGCATTCGAGTAGACCTGGTCACCGATTTTTATATCAAATTTATTTGTAAAATTGGAAATAACCTCTAAAACATACAAAGAATCGTCATGAGGTGAATAGGACGGACACGGTAGCAAGAAAACACAGGGCTGAAGATTTTTTTCAATGTGGACGATTTTCCCTGATGAATCAATCCATAGAATGTCTATCGGAAATTTCATATCCTTCATCCAAAATGAGTATTTTTGCGCCGATTTAAAGATGAATAGCATTCCTTCGTTTTGCTTGATGGAATCTTTAATTGCTAATCCTTTGGACTGAGATTCTGGAGTCGTTGACAGAGTGGCAATTATATTCTCTCCTCCCACCGATACCAAAGCAGTTTGATTTTGTTCCCTTTGTTGCGCTAGTACGCTTCCAAATTCATTATCTACTATTGGAAATAACAACACTAGAGAAAAAACTAAATATGTAAACAGTGAGAAAATAATTTTCTTCAATTGTATCGATGTACAAATCGTTTACATAATTTAAACAATACATTTTTTATAATGCGATAGAGCATTACACATATGGAGTGCAATTGCAGATGCATAAATTGCAAGAGTCCTAGTTTAACTAGTAACGATTTTATAGCTTCGGACGGTTATGGAGATTCTCATCATACGTGTAGAGCCTGTGGAGTACATTTTAATCATCTAGATGGTGAACAATTCAGGTTTTGTGATATTTGTAAATATTCCCCTTAAATAATAAATATAACAAGGATAACGATTATGAGAGGAGTTTTTCCTTTGATAATGCGTTATCGAATTCTTGCTCAGTCATTAACTTTTTTTCGAGTATTACTTCTTTGATGGTTTTATTGCTAGACATTGCTTCTTTGTAAATTTCAGCTGCTTTCAGATATCCTAATATGGGATTCAATAATGTAACCAACACGGGACTCTTTTGTACACTTAATTGAAGTTTTTGTTTGTTCGTTTGTATACCATCGATCATATTCTTAGAAAATATAGGCAGGAAGTTAGTAAGCATATCTGTAGAATCTAGGATTGATTTGACCATACCTCCAAGCATAACGTTTAATTCAAACTGCCCTGCTTGACATGCAAGAGTTACAGAAAGATCATTACCGATTACGATGAAACAAATCATATTCATGGTCTCAGATAGAGAAGGATTGACTTTTCCAGGCATTATTGAGGACCCGGCATGAACGGCTGGAATTGTGATTTCTGCGAATCCAGCCGTGGGTCCTGAAGCCATTAACCTAATATCGTTTGACATTTTTGTCAATTCGATAGCCAAATTTTTTATTGAAGAGGAGCAATTAGCAACATCGAGCTTACTTTGTAGAGAGTAGAATAAGTTGGGAGACGGCTTCAAAGGTAGTCTTGAAATATTTGCTAGGTTTTCCACCACAAGGTGTTGATAACCTTTTGGGGTATTTGCTCCCGTTCCTACTGCGGTGCCCCCAAGGGCCACATAGTAAAGTTGCTCCACAGAACTAATGATAAATTTCTTTGATTTTGTTAATGCAAACAAATATGAACTAAATTCGTCCCCCATAGTAACAGGGATTGCATCCATGAGATGTGTTCTACCAATTTTTATATCGTCCTTAAAATCAGTTGCTTTTTTTTCTATCGAATGAATTAATAGATCCAACGATTTTATTAAGTCTAAACAATTAAAGATGATAGAGATATGAATGGCCGTCGGGGAGGTATCGTTACTAGACTGAGACATATTCACATGGTCATTGGGGCTTATTATTTCATAAGAACCCCTCGGTTTGTCAAGTATTTCTAAGGCTCGGTTTGCAATTACTTCGTTACAATTCATATTAAAAGCCGTACTTGCTCCCGAATTCAGTGTCTCGATTACAAATTGATCAGACAATTTTCCCTCCAAAATTTCATCGCAGCTTCTGATTATGGGGTTGGCGATTCGTGGCGCTAATACTCCAAGGTCTTGATTTGTTATAGCAGCTGCTTTCTTAATCAGTATGAAGGATTTGATAAAGTTCGGATGCGGACGAAGTTTAGTAATTTGATATTGTTTCATTGCTCGTGCAGTGAATGGACCATAGTAGGCATTTTCAGGGACTTCTACCTCACCTAATGAATCCTTATCAAATCTAATTTTTTGAGACATAGTTTTCATTTTTATTAGGGATATTTAAAATATATAACGTAAGGCTTGCAAACTTCGATCAACGTTATTGATTTGGAAATGAAATGCACTTTATTTCGATTTCCTTTTATTGTCATAGGGCTAGAATAAAGTCATTTGTATATTTATAAGTAATAATTATATCATAAAGCTTTTTCCTAAATAAATACTGATATAAATCGACTAATATTTTAATAAATTTCAACAAATGATTAGAATAATGAGATATTTGTTAAATGCGATTAAGAAGTTGTGGTATTGATCAAACTTGACAATATCACATAAAGGTATATTTATATCGAGTATATATATACCCAAGGAAACGAATAATGCCCCAAACAAAGCCAATGGTGAGTATAGAAAACGTTGTGGCATCTGCAACGGTCAATCAAACTATTAATTTAAACTTAATTACACAGATATTTCCCGACGTAGAATATCATCCTGATCAATTTCCAGGGTTAGTATTTAGATTAAAAGCCCCCAAAACCGCTACTTTAATTTTTAGTTCAGGTAAGATGGTGTGTACCGGCGCAAAATCAGAAGAACAAGCAATCAAGGCAGTAAGAAGTGTAGTTCAGAAGTTACGAAAGGGTGGAATTCCTGTAGAAAATGATCCTATAATTGAGATTCAGAATATTGTTGCCTCAGCAAGTCTAGGAGGTAAGATCCATTTAGAGTTAGCAGCAAGAATATTGCCTAGAAGTATGTACGAGCCGGAGCAGTTTCCAGGATTAATACATAGGATGTTAGATCCGAAAACAGTAATTTTGTTGTTTGCCAGTGGCAAGCTGGTTTGCACTGGCGCAAAAAAAGAAACTGAAGTATACAGGGCAGTTACTAATTTGCACACTCTTTTGGAAGAAAAGAACTTAATGATATACGAAAGTTAGTATTCTTTGATCTCTTTTTTTATTGCCTCGTACTCATTTTTATCGATCCTATTATTGTCTTTTAGGATTTTAATAATGTGATGAATTGGAATTGCACTTTTTATTTTTATTGCGAACTGATCATGTATATCTTTAGATCCTTGTTGTCGATCTACTAACACAACTATTCCGCTGACGGTTGAACGATTGGCTAATGATTTGATTCCTGATAATACTGAATGGCCCGTTGTAATTACATCATCCACAAATAATATTTTTGAGTTTGGAGTGAATTCTCCTTCTATTTTTTTCTGCATACCATAGCTCTTAAGATCTTTCCTGATGTAAATATGGGGCTTGAAAAGTTCGTATGAAAGAGCCGAACCAAAAACGGTTCCTGAAGTTGGTACAGAGCATATATAATCAAAACTTCCAAGTCCGATTTGCGAATGAATAAGGTATGTCAATAAGAAGATTGCTTTTCTAAAATAAACAGGATGACTTTGAAGTATCCGCAAATCCAGATAAAAACGACTCTTCTTACCACTCGAGAGAGTAAAATTTCCGATTTTAATTGCGTTTCTATCGAATAAAAATAGTACAATATCTTCCTCAAGCTGGACTCTATCACTTTCGTTCAATTCTTGGTTATTAAGTGATCTCTGATTTTATATGTTACTCATACTTTCTTACTCTATTATGCCGGAAATATGGTTAGGGTACGGTGAGTCAGAAATCATATTGGACATCAAATATGAGAATATTTCCCAGATACCAAGGCCCTCAATGAATCAACTAAATATGGAAATCTTGAGAAATGAATTTGAGAATAAAATATTGATTAAAGAATCGACATTGATTCTGATTTCAAGTCCCTTTTACTTTGTATTACCATTGTTAGAACTGATACAAAACAAGTCAAAAGCTTTGAATATCCAAAATATTGAGTACCGTATTCTTTCTAAATCTATTCCTCAAAAATTAAAACAACAGCTTAACGATAATGGTATTAGTCTCAGTAAATTAGCCGGCCAAGAAGTATTGGATAAAGTAAGTAAATTTAAGAACATCATATTAATAGATAGAATCGAATACGATCCGTTATTTGGTTATACAGGAGCACCAGTCAGATTGCTAAGGGAATGCTATCCTGAGGGAATGAATCAAGTGTATGCTACAATCATTGATTCGTTACCTCAATCAGGTAAGTATACGGAATCTCTTAAATTAGCAACTGAAATAACATCTAAGTTTAATTTTCAGTCGATACATGTGATTTCCGATAACGAAGGAATAGATTCAATCTTCATCGGAGACCTTACAGATTCTTTTAACCAAGCCATTCAAAGGTTTAAGTCAATCACACAACCAACCGCTGAATCTTCAAAATCGGGATTCATTTCCGGTAACACAAACTTTTCATGCCAAACGACCATAGGAAATAGTTTGAATCTTTTATGGAATAATTGCCACGCAGTAATAGACCATGGAATCATAATACTATTATCAGAAAGCAAAGCAGGAGTAGGCAATGGTGCACTACTCAAGCTAATTGAAAATAGGCTTGATTTAAATGGACTTGATAAATATCAATATACAAAACATTTGGAACATATTAATTTTCTCAATATGTTAAGAGAAAAACATGAGATATTTTTAATCTCAACTCTTCCTCGAGTCTATCTAGATAAATTAGGATTGAAATCACTACCAAGGATAAAGGATGCATTGGATCTAATTATTGAGAAGAATGGCAAGTATTCAAAATCTATCATAATTCCAAATTCGGAAATTACACGGGTTAGTATCTGAGCATTCAAACAAATAACTGAATTGGGAATATTAGTATTTTCCAACACCCCATTTTTGTCATTTATCCATCTGAAAAAGAGAATTTTCAGAGATTAGAAAGGCTAGACTTTATTTCCTGTAGATTTGCATCTGTTTTAAACCCCGTTGATGAAAAAATGGTCGGGCTGGTGTTATATCCATCCATAGTCAATTTATCAATTATTTTTGTAAGTGAATGGGTGCTATTTTTCATGAGTTTCCCAAATTCGTCGCTTATGTAATGATACGGAATCTGATCTAATTCATTAGAAGCGATTTCAAAAAACCTCTTGGTATGATTGACATTTTGAATACCAAGTTTTGATTCTTTTTCATTTCTAACTTCGGATTCAAGTATTCCGGTCAGTATTTTGACGATCAAATTTTTATCGAATATATTAGATATCCATAATGGGCCGCCAATCCTCATTTTTTTCTGACACAATGGACAATGAATATCAGAAGGACTTTTTTTCATTAATTCTCTATATCCACATTCAAAACAATGAAGGATATGTCCTATTTTGTCAGATATTTTGTTAGCCAAGTAATTGCTTTTTGATACTTTACAATAAATTCGAATATAATTTCTATAGGAATGTGCAAAGATAGGGCGAATATAAAGATCAAGCCTGGAGGCAACTAGTGCTGTACAAGAGAGTAACAATCTTGTACCAATTTCTAGAGCATACATAACTCTCAAAGGTATTCCATAATATTTTCTATAACATACTCGTGGATAAACACCTAACAGTACCGCGGTATCGGTTGCAGTAATTGAGATCATCCCATCATTTTCAACCGCTCGTAATATACAATCCAAAAAAGGCGCAGGAGTCCCGAAAGGATCTAAATCAATTATCGTCGCGCGATTAGCAAAATTGGAACTAGCGGACAGGAAACTACAAATTTCGGAAGAATAAAAATCACACTTGTTGTATACATTATTTATTATAGTATTAACTTTTGCCGCTTGAGCTGATAACATATTAAAATCATTAAAAATTACTTTTCGAATCTGCGGGATCTCTTTTCCGACTCTTACTCCTCTTGCCCCTAACCCACACATGGAATCAACGAAGGAAATATTCTTTCTTGACTGATCAAGGTAATGTCGGTATATCAAAACAGAAACATCTCGATTAAATTTTGCTGCGGGGTTAAAGAAAGCAGGAAATTTAGGAGGTTCTTTTTGTGCTAATGCCATGGATGGAACCAACAGTGTGACGTCACCTTCTTTGATCGTGGACCAATCATTCGGGGTATTTTTTCTATCCAAATAATAAAGGAAGACACAGCCCATATTTATTCAATCTCAATGCTAGCTTAGCAAAATAGTATCATACTAATGGATATTTTTCCTCTCAGAAGATAAGCACTAGTCATCTTGATTTTTTTTATTTTCAATTTGACCTTATTTTTCTGAAAATTGTTTTTTTCTAATTGTGAATCTCGGTGCAACAATAAAAAGTGGCTATCTCAATGACGACCATAAAAGTTTGAGGATTCAGAAAAGATTGTTTGAAGAGGTTCCGATATGTAGTCAAATCAAAAGCTTTCCCAAGTAACATTTTTAGATTTTTTCCCTAATAGCATTCTGTGTGAATATTTCAATCCACTTCCACGCCATTTAATCACAAAACATTCTGCTTCTAATTACACATAAATCTGCTGCACTAAATGAAATCTACTCCACATAAATCAGCATATACCTGATGTTGAATTAGTAAAAAGGGTATTTTTAGTATTATATCGCAATAACTTATGGCGCAACTCTGTACTTTCATGATAAAATTGTTTACATGCTATGGATGGAGTCTATTCTAACAAACCAAAGCATGGAAGAGCAAAACATCAAAAAATTTTACTTTTGTTAACTTTCTCCTATAATCTTAGTCAAGAAAATGAAATGCTTTATGGAACGGATTCTGTTAGCAGTTTGGGCACTCATTCTGTAAACAGTCTTGTATCCATATCTATTCCCAGAATAAAAATAACAGTTCAACACGTTTATATCTCTAAATAGATTCATGGAGCTCCTTATCTATAATTGCTCAAAGTTAAAAGATTAGAAGTATATGTTTAATACCCCAAGATCCTCTATGTAGAGACCAGAAACAGATAATTTTATATCAGTTATGAGAAGTCTAAACATTTTACGAAGTCAATTTATGGCAGGCTTATATTTATAGACAAAGTGACTCATCATTTGAGAATGGAGAGTATTTCATTAATATAGGATTAATGAATTCAACAATAGTAGATAGAATTGCTTTTAGGCGGAATTGATGAGGCTGGGAGAGGCTCTGTAATTGGTCCGCTGGTAATCGCAGGTCTCTCATTTGACGCTACAGGAATAGAAAATATAAAATATGAAGGTATAACAGATTCTAAGAAACTTACAGTCCTTAAAAGAGAAACAATGTATACTAAAATTTTACAATCGGCCGTTTCTATTTTCATATGTAGAATAAATCCCATGACTATCGACAATTATGTGCGCCACAAAAAATTGAATGTTTTGGAATCAAGATTCATGACAATCACTGCGGACAATATTAACGCAGATAAGATTATTATTGACGCATGTGACGTAAAGCCGGACCGATTCAAACAATCAATCCTAAAAAATTTGACAAAAAAGTCTGTCAAAATATACTGCTTTCACAAGGCTGACACAGATAATTTGATAGTTTCTGCAGCATCTGTAATAGCCAAGGTTACTAGGGATAGAGAGATTAAGAAAATAGAAGCAATCTTAAGTAAGAAAATAGGCTCAGGATATCCCTCTGATCCATTGACAAAATTATACCTAAGAAATCATCTTTTTGATAACGAAAATAAAGAGTACATTAGATTCTCGTGGAGCCCTGTCCAAAATCTAATAAACGAATGTGTTCAAACAAAGCTTTTCTAAAAAAACTTTTATCTATCAAACGACTTAACCTAGATATTTTGCATGAATCAATGAATGATCCTTATCAAAAGGCTCTAGATTAATAATCTGTAAAATTTGGAATTGATTATCCTCCAGTTTCTTAGCTTCATGTTGAGTTACCAATTTAGGGTCTGTCAGTACGTCAATACTTCTTGTCTTAATTACTATTATCAATTCCCCTTCGGGTTTTAAGTAACACTTACAGTTATTGATGGCAATATCAGTTTGATCGGGTTGTGCGATATCTGAATACACTACATCAACCAAACCGTAATATGAGTAATAATGCAAAAATCTTCTTGCATCCATTAAAATAGGAATTATATTTTTTCTTCTCGAGGCAACATTTTCTAAAAACTCCCTTGCAACACGGACCGATGGTTCTACTGCAAATATTCTTCCTTTGTTTCCCACTATGTCTGATACATGACTCACAGTTGTTCCGGTTGATGTACCCAGATAAAGCACCGAGGTAGATTCCATAATTGGGTTTCCTTTGAGATTCTTCAATATTGCTCCAGCTAATTTACTTCTATAAGGTTCCCAAATCCTATACTCAAGATCATCGATTTTTATTATTTTTTCTCCATAAACACTTTTTCCTGGGTCTAGATTTTGGGTTGCCAAGTATCTCTCTTTTGCTTGGTCTACCAATATCACAAAAGATCCATTGTCAAATGATTTAAGAAGAGATAACTGATTCATCTAACATCATACCTTCTGTTGTAAATACAAATCATTACTTTTTATTAGATTTATTAAACCTTTTTTTGAACTTATTCTTCTTAAATTTAAAATCTCTATCTCTTTCTCCATCTCTATCTCTATCTCTCCCGTATTTCTTTCCTTTATTTCTAGTATATGAATTCCTATCCCCTCGTTTGAAATTTTGTTGTTGCTGTCTCTGTTGAATTTCTGAAGGTTCTTTATACTTTTCTTGAATTTCTCTAATGCGATCATTTAACTTACTTGCCAATGTATTGCTTGATTCAGGATTACGACTATAAAGATCAACTCGCGCAGCAATTGCAGCTTTTGAAGAAATGGCCCTTGCCAGTTTCCCCCTTTGCCATTTTGGTGCAGAATGAATAACAGGATGCTGAAAAAGTAAGCCATGCTTTGGTGGATTAGCTCCAGTTTTCAAAGTCCTAAATAATGCCTTTTCAGCACCTAGAATCTGAATAGTGCTAGATGACAATGAAGCTAGCCTTTTCAAGCTCCCTGCCTTGGCTATTAATCGTGCTCCGACAGTGGCAGTTAGTAATTCCTTTAAATTTGGTGAGATCTCTTCCATGGATACATCAATATGATCCTCCAAGGTCTTTCTAATTTGTGCCAATGAAATGACTTCATTGGCTAAACTCTTTAATATTAATAAATTTTCTTCAGTAATTTTACCTCCTTTGCTTCTCTTTGCTGTCGTTAGAATAATCTCAATTTTGTTCTCCGGAATTTCCAAACTTTGTAAGAAATCTCCTGTAATTTCCTGCCGCTTTCCAACTTTGGATACAATGTTTGCATATGTTACTATATTCTGAAGTAGATTATCTAATTCAGGAAAATGAAGCCCATACCATTCTCTCATACGAGTTCCAACAGTATTTAATATCTTGTCAATTTCGTCCAATGCATTGATGGATTGACTGATATGCAAATCTAATTGCTCTGATGCTTCCTGAACCCTTATTGAAGACCATTTGAGAGAGAATTCTCTTAAATCGTCTAATACTTTCCTCCCTAGATCTGAATGGTCCTGTTGATTAGAATCATACATCCTTGTGTATAAACTGATCTTATCAACCTGAAATTGTCTTTCCTCTAATGCAGAAATTTTTTCAGAATTAAACGAATTGATTCTTAGATGATCTATTATCTCGGGGTAATTAGTTTGTAATAATTCTGGTTTAACTTTAAAAAATTCCAAGCTCTCCGAGATTTCAGCATAGTCCCTATTCTTTATTTTTAAGTGGGATTGTACAGGCTCGTGAAATTTTTTAAAGGACTGGATTTGATTCTTTTCATCTACAATAGCAATGCCTAACTCAAGAACCAAAAATTTGTACACATTGTCAGTCATAAATCTAATTTCAAGTTAACTTAAGAGATAAAGAATAATAACTTTGTTATTTTTCTGGTTGAAACTCTAATCTAAAAGGATAATAAGCTCAAAAAAAAGAATACATAATCACATCGTATTGATAATCTAACTACAGAAGTTGTTAATTATATTCAATCGATATGTAATTAGTCAACCGTACTTATGCTATCCGAATGGAAGAGGGATATTAATTCCCTGCTCACTTAATTGCTTTTGCACATCATCGAATATTTTATCTGCAAGGTCCTCTTCGTTGTTTGTTACATCTCGATTATCTGCATCGGACGTAGGTGGAGTTGTTTCATCAGAGAGTGCAGGTGATCCTTCAAAAGTAGTACTAGTCCTTTTAATCTTATAACCATCAGCAGAAGCAGAAACCGATACGCTAACGGTTGCGCCAGAAGCTAAAACAGCAGATGGTATTGTTACGCTGTATTTCCCAAGCGAGTCGGTAGTCCCCGAAAACGGATCAGCGTTAATTGAACCAGTAATAGCACTACCTACTAAAGGATCATTTGTTGTAGCGTCATTTACGCCTATGACTATTTTTTGGTTTGTACCTTGACCAGTCTTGTCAATACTAACATCCATTGCTTTAAGTTCTAAAGGTTTAGAAGTATTTGTAACTACATTTATCTTTGCAAATTTCACGGAGGATAGCGGGGAATAGCATTGCAATTTAGCAGTTAAGGATTGTGAACCATTCTTTAGGTTATTTAATCCAGGTTCAAGTACCATGCTCCAATTTCTATAATCACTAGTGCCGTTAATGCCTTCAGGTATAGTTTTCTTAAAATTAGAATGATTAGCGCTAGTTGGTGCAATTACGCCTTCCGTATTACCATCACCTAAAAGTACTTCACAATCATAATTAGTTGGATATTCTGAAGTGCCGTTAATATTTATAGATTTATCAATATTAATTGTTTCTCCATTGGAAGGCGATTCTATTGCAATTCCAGTCACAGGAAGTGGTAAATTTTCAGTAGATGAGTTGATATCGCTTGAACTCAAATTACTTTGAGATTTACCTACAACATTCGAGTTTGAAGGTAAGCTGGTACCTGTCATACCCTCAGTACCCGAGGGCAAATTCGAAGAGGAAGCTGGAAATGTCCCAGTAAATTTTACTCCTGTTATATTAACACTATAATATGCCTTCGCAACTCCTCCTTCACAACTTAATTTTGAAGTGATCTTGTTTGACCCTTCATGCAAGTTTGCATAGTTGGAATTGAACATGTAATTCCATTTAGAAAAGTCCGCTTTACCTAGAGGACCAGTCCCATTCACATTTTGATAGGGAAAAATGCTATTAGTCACTATCGAAACATCACAGTTAGTCAAATTACCGTTGTTTGATACAGAAAAACCTTCAACAGAAAGTCTTTTTCCAGTACTATCAAAATAATCGGTACCATTGATAAAAAACTGAACGCCATTTGTTGGGTTTGTAATTCTGATCCCGTAAGGATTTTTTATCATAGTAGTAGTAGACGAAGGAGCAGTAATTGGTTTAGAATCTGAATCTTGATTGTTGTTTTGTGGGAGAATTTGTGCATTTGCACCTGAAAAAAGCCCACCAATAATTATAAAGGTAGAAAAAATAAGCATGATGGAAATCTGATAAATCAAACTAGAAATAGTACTTACCAAAAATATTAAAAGCTTGTTATTTTATTAACAAGCTCAATATAACATAAAAATTAAGGTTATACTTTTTGGATAAAAGAATTAGTTAAGATTTTTAAATGAATCCAAATATCATTTTTTATCCTAGTAGGTCTTAAGATCTATAATGGATTTTGGGTTTTTGAGTGGTAGAAAAAAAAACACTTCTGAAAGACATATAAATAAAAAAAAAATTGTTGCAATAACCCAAAATGTAATCAATGGATTGATTTCTTATGCTAAAATGCATCATCCATATGAGGGAATACTGATTCTAGAGGGTGAAAGAAAAAAATCAGAGATATTTATTAACAATTTAGTCATCCCTCCTTTCTCCGTACACGGTCCCTTTTATTCGGGGTTTCCAATAAACGAATTACCATTCGATTTAAAGTATCTTGGAACAGCTCATTCTCATCCAAGTGGTTCAAGTCAACCTTCCCTTGAGGACCTAAACCATTTCTATGGCTTAATCTCTATTATTATATGTCATCCCTATGATGAGGAGAATATTCATGCATACGATAGCCAAGGTAGGGAAGGTACCGCTTGAGAGGAGAAAATAGATTACCATTCATTGCTTTTTGCTCATTTTGGCTCTGTATTCTAAAGATCGTCCTATCAGAATAAACGCTATGCTAGTAATAGATATCATAAGACCAGGAGGTAATATCCACCACCAGTATCCTAGTATTTCGGCGGATGAGAAATGAGCATCCTGCAACATTTGTCCCCATGTAGGAAATGATGGATCACCAAATCCCAGGAAGCTTAAGGCCGACTCAGCCAGTATGGCTGCGGGCACCGAAAGTGCAAAATTGGCAAGGGTAAACGGGATTAATTGAGGAATAATATGCCTCAATACGACCTTAAAATCAGATTCGCCCATTAATTTAGACGCTTCGACATAAGGATAATTCTTAATTTGAACACTGAATGTCCGATTAATTAATGCCAATCCAGGCCAACCAAATAAAACAAAAAGCCCAATTAAAAATAATAGGCTCCTTCCAAAATTAAGTGATAATATTATAAACAATACCATTGTTGGAATCGATAGAAAAATATCAATTACTATTAACATAAACGTTCCTGTTTTTCCCCCTTTATATCCTGCGATCAAGCCATATAAAAGACCAATAGTTGTCGAAGATGATGCTACTGTAACTCCAATTAGTAGTGCTACTGGAGTCCCAATCATGATCCCAAAGGATATATCTCGTCTGAATTCATCTGTTCCTAATAATCCAAACACTTTACCTTCTATTATGAGATTTATATCTCTTAGAATGGTGTCATTATCAAATGAATAAGTAGTAAATATAAACTGATATGTTCCTTTGAGAGGTATATTTGAATGAGTTTCAGAGAAAATAATTTTTTCCGCAGGTAAACCAGTTAAAGAAAAGTTAAATACACCTGAATATTTCATTAAAGAATCAATTACCTCTTTAGACGATGAATAAAGTCTTTGAGATAATTCGTAGTTTTCGATTTGGTCTTCAGAAGGTTGAGCGCCACTTTCGTTTTGAATGGTTGGTAATGAGTCTAAAGAGTTATAATATAGGACAAATATCAATCCATCAGGCCTTTTAACCGAAATTTCTAATGCTGGAGGAATTTCACCAATCTCCAATGAAAATGGTATATTAAATGCGGATGGAAATTGCCCATACATATATTCGTACAAAAATGTAAGATTGCTCACTTTAAAGTCGGTTTCCGAATAAGATGAAAGTAAAGCTTCGTCACTAGAATATACCTTGTGTTCTGGTAATTGCTGGTGAAAAGGCATCAAGAAATAATTAACCCAAACAGGGGCCGCATTTTTAGGGAAATCAATCCAATAAAAGGGATTATTCCATTCCGATCGTTCCTTTTCTGGAATATAAAAAACTGTATAGATAGTGATGCCGATCAAAACCAGAAGTAGGCAAAAGCCCAAGACACCACCCTTGTAATGCTTTAAATAAAGATTCATTTTATTCGTCAAATTAAATAGAGCACATCCAATAACTCATTCGTCTCCAGTTCTAATTCGTGGATTTAGAATTGAAAGTGTAAGGTCCAGTACCAATCTTGTTAATAAATAAAGCAATGTAAAGAAGTATACTAATCCTATAATTAGGGGTGAATCATTCTGAATAACTGCATTATAGAACAGGTTTCCCATGCCGGGCCAATCAAATATTTCTTCTATCAGTATTGATCCACCCAATGTTGCAGTAAGACCTAATCCTAGCATAGTAGTCAATTGGGGCCCAGCGTTCTTCAAAGCGTGTCGGAGTAAAATCTTTCTAGAAGGCAATCCAATAATTCCTAGGGCTTTTATATAATCTTCATCAATTATCCTCAGAACTATATATTTGACATAGTATACTGATGATGCAAAACCTAGGATAACCATTGTAATAAAAGGTAAAGTCATATGATATAATAAATCAATAAAGTATCCTGGAGTATCTGGAGAAATCAAAGGGGTTGATCTAGCCGGAAAAATTTGCAGTAAGAATGAGAACAAAACAATCATTATCATTGAGAACCACCATGGAGGTACACTTTGGCTGACAGATGCAAGCCCAGCAACTACTCTGTCCGAAATTTTTCCTTCTCTCTTTGCTAAATAAGAACCTATTACTACTCCTATGGCTACTACAGTTATGGATGAGGTAGTAAACAATAAAATCGTATTGGGCACTTTTTCAATTATTAATTCATTCACGCTGCTTGAGCCATCATATGTAGTAAAAAATCTAGAATTACCTAGGTTTAACGTCATGACTTGAACAAGACTATTGATGATTTTTTTTGGTGAATACCAAGGTTCGTCTAGACCCAAACTTTTAATTTGAATGCTAACTTGTTTATCGATGATTGACTGCCTTTCCTGCGGGTCTTGTAGCTGATTTAGTCTTTGATTTTCAGCTAAAGAGTCGAATACAGAATTAGTTATCTGTAGTCGGATATTATCTATCATTATTTTGTCAATTGTCGATCCTAATAGGAATATTGTAATCAATAGGGTAATAATTAAAACCGATATCAAAATCGAAATTTTTTTTAAAAGGTAAATGAAGAAAGTCATCAAGGCAAATTCGTCTAAGTCGCTGTATTAAACGCTATTCAAGGCCGGGCAATTAACGTCATTTCCTGGATTAGAGGCTTTGGTGACTCTGTAGAGGTAATAATAAGCTTCATTTTCGCTGGACCCGGTATGAGTTCCTGTGTCTGAGTTGCATTCAATGAGACGGCTACAATTCCGGATTCATCCGGTTTAGGTTGAACTTCACTATTAGATTGATTATTAGAGTTATTATTTACTATATAAGAGCCTTCTATCACGATCTTATTATTTCTGTCAGAAATGAAATAATCAATGATCGCACCAAAACTATTTGAGCTGTTAGACTGATTGTTTACTTTTACCCGCAAGTCAAAATTATAAGGATCGCCTATTTTTAAGAACCTTGGAACATTAACCGTATCAACACGCAGTTCAGGAGGGTTTTTAAAGTCAGAGTATTCCCCTGTCTTGAATGGATAGGTAGTATCTCTAAAGGCATTCAAGATTACAACTCCTCCTGTAGGATTAAAAGTTTGCAAGTAATAAGGCCCGTTTCCAATAACTGCATTGTGATGAGTATTTATCCAATCTATTGATGCCTGGTAGCGTTCAAGTACATATTCCAAACTCACCAAACCTTTCAAAGCATTGGGTATATATTTTTCATTAGACATTTTGACCAACTCTTGTTTTATCAATTCGGATTGCACTGGAAGATTTAGTGATAACTGATCTATCTGTTTGATATTAGCGTCAGATTTTGAATATGCTAATTTACTATCAGCAACTAGGCGTTCTGTAGCCGCGGTAATTTCCCACGGTTCGGAAGGCCATAAAGTCCCGTAAGAGGGAACTAGTTTTTTATCGTAGTGCCAAAGATCTACATATGTATCAAAAGTACTGTTGTCATAAAATTTTATACCTTTAATCAGGGATAGAGTTGGAAAAACTAAACTGGAATATTCGGCATCAAAAGTTTTATCAGCGTTTTTGGTATCAGTGGACCATTCAAACGGAAAATAATAAGAGTACATTAGATCGTATTTATCCATGATTTCCCCATTATGCCATTTTGAGAATAGAGGTTGCATCGTAACTTTGCTCAATGCAGAGTTACTCTGATTTTTGTTTTTACCCCAACTTTGATTATGTGAATTCCAAGTAATAGCATCATCTGGAACTATGACCTTGTCTGTAGGTCCTTTTGAAACTAAATTGGTCCATTGATTCCTGGAGGGTTCAGGGTCACCAGAATAGGGATTCGATATCGTTGGCGTGTCAGCAATAAGCGAATATATAATTCTACAATAGAAATCTGAACAGCCCTTAACATTATTCCAGGCTCCTTGATATACTTCCTTCATCCCTATATTAAGAGTAGAATTATTGGTATCGTCTTTTATAGCATTTATTAACGACAATTTGTTAGCAATACCAGCAGAATAATCATTAATTAAGCCACTAATTTTTGATGAAGATATGTATGGATCGAAGGATCTTGCAAAAAACAGACGAACTGCTTCTTGTAAACCTACTGACTCTGCTTGTTGTAATAAATGATTTCGTTCTGTTTCGGATGTAAAGTTGTTAAACACTAGATTTTGTGTTAGATCATCAATTGTAGAATTGGAGTATTGCCAAAAGCCAGGATTCTGAGACCCCGGCATATTTCCAAACCATGGGGCATACATTTGACTGACAGTTGTTGGATTATACCTTGAGAATGAACTAGATATGTAGGATTCGGTGTAAATATTCCATTCTAAATCTGCAGGGTTTGATCCATAAACAACTCTATTGGCTTTTGTCAAATCGCCATATTCTTTCATGACCGTAAATCCAACTTTTTCAATTTCAGATGCAACAAAATCACCGAATGCTTTTCTTATCAAATCATCATTTCTAATCAAAATCTTAACAAGTACGGGTTTTCCGTTTAGAGTATATTTGCCTGTTTGATCCATAACTGCTCCCGCCTTTGTCATAGAATCCTCGATACTTTTGGTAGCAAGGGTTATATCATAACGGATTTTCAATGGATCTACTACAGGCAACACATTATGGTATTCTGGAGATGTGGGTCCATATGGCTCTACAATAGGATTGCTAAATCCTTTTAAAATATTATTTACAATAAAGTTTCTATCAATTAAGAAATTCATTGCAAATCTAATTTCTTTGATTGAAAAAGGATTGAATGTTTGGTTACTATGATAGGGATTTAATAACAAACCATAAGAAAGGCCTTCTTTCTCAAACACTTGTAAATTTGGATTTTTTTTAGCTGATTCTACCAGTTGTAGAGGAATTTGAAAAAAGTAACTATCAAGCTGACCATTACTCACTTCTTGATACGCGACATTTTCATTAGAAAACCTTATGAATTTAACTTGGTCAGCATAGCCGCCAGTCTGATTCAACTGAGAAAAAGCAGAATCACAAGAAATGAAAAAAACGATGACGAAAACTACTATCAAAAAATACAGCGAATATATCATATTCCTCATTAATAGAATATAGAAGGAATAGTGCATTATAAATTCATTATTTCAGTACGTTTCATCTCAGCAGCAAACCCTATAGTATATAAATAATCGCCCATTATTTTTATTCATGAGTAATAAAAGTGCAAAAAGAACTCATGCTTATAGTTCAAAGAGAAGTGAAAGCAAGAAATACGCAAAAGTAGAGAGGAGAAAAAGAACTAAAGCAAAGTATTAAATTCTAAAGTTAGATAATTTCCGATATATTTATATGTAAGGAAAGATATAAATACATGTGGAATTACTTTATAAGTTTTATGGTGATAAATATTGGTAAAAGATATTTCCATGTTTGGTGACCGATGTCCACGGTGTGGCAAAGGTCCGATGGTTACAGATAATTCAACCGGGGAAATGTTTTGTGGCAATTGCGGCTTTGTAGTTACGGAGAGAATAGAAGAAACTGGACCAGAATGGAGAGCCTTTTCCAAAGAAGAACATGAAGATAGAAGTAGAGCAGGTGTACCCACCTCCTTGGCGATGCATGACATGGGCTTAGCTACCATTATTGGACCAGTAGATAAAGATGCATCGGGTAAACCTCTGTCTGCCTCCATGAAGAGCACAATTGAAAGGTTAAGGACATGGGATAGTAGAAGTCAGGTCCATGAGCCTGTAGACAGAAATTTCAGGCAAGCATTTAGTGAATTGGACAGGTTAAAAGATAAGTTAGCAGTCGGTGATGCGGTGATTGAGAAAGCTGCTTATGTTTATAGAAAGGCTTTAGAAAAAGGTTTAGTAAGAGGTAGATCTATCTCAGCACTGGTCGCCGCTGCGCTCTATGCTGCATGTAGAGATACAGAAACACCTAGAACATTAAAAGATGTTGCAAATGCCAGTAACATAAAAAAGAAGGACGTTGCAAGGTGTTATAGATTACTGATTAGAGAATTGGATCTTAAAATGCCAGTGGTTGATCCGGTAAAATGTGTTGCAAGGATAGCTAGCAAGGCCGGACTTACGGAAAAAACAAAAAGAAAGGCTTTAGAAATTCTAAAGAAAGCAGAAGAAGGTAAGATATCGGCAGGAAAGGATCCAATGGGACTAGCAGCTGCAGCACTTTATGTCGCTTGCGTAATGAATGGTGAAAATAAAACTCAAAAAGATGTTGCGGAAGCAGCTGGTGTCACTGAAGTTACTATCCGAAATAGGTATAAGGGACTTAAAACTCATTTGAAATTGTAAAAAAATTACTTTTTTTATTTTTTCCAATACTTTGTAATTAATTGCTCAAAAAGCCTATACAAAAATACGATACCAATTATTATAAAAACCATTGATAGTAAGGCCAAAAATATATTATCAGATTCGGTGTTCCAAGGAGTTTGAAACAAAAAATATCCAAAAATACTGTATGCAAAAAACACATAGTTGGAAATCCAATGAAATGTTATCGCTGAAAAAAGGCCGTGTCTGTAGTAAATCCAAGCTATTATAACTCCTCCCAGCCCCGCCTGAGTTATTTTTCCTATTTCATATCCACCCCCAAATAAAACATGAGATAATCCAAAAGCTAGCGAATTCAATGCAATTATTATAGCAATTGCTATTGTAATGTATTTTCCTTTTCTAGACGAAATATTCTTAAATGGATGAGTAAGTGTTGAAAGGAATAAACCCTTACCAAATGGGATAAATAAAAGGTATAAAGGTATACCTAAAAGTATAACTCTAAATAAAACTTCCTCATTCAGAGGTGCTGCAGATAAATAGAAAAAGGATAATAGAGGGTTAGTTGTTAAAGGGTTCCCTAACTTGAAACCAAATAGCTGTTGTATAACATCTATTAAAATAGAGAGCACAAAATAGCCTGAAAACCAAGAAATAGTTATAGCAAGATAATTATTCCGCTGAATTTTGATCGCCTGAAGCCCAATGATTTGAATTGATTTTTTGACTGAAGACAAACTAAGGATTGGAATAGGTTTTAGAAAACAGAACACATAACAAGCCAGATAAACGGTCCAAAATAACATGAAAGTAATTCCCAAGTTGAAATATATTGAATTAAGTCCAAAAATTCCAAATATCAAAAAATCAAGGGGAACATCACTATACCAATGAACTTCATCACCAAGATTTGTAGAAAAAACTAAAAAGAACCCTATAACGAAAGACAAAGCCGTTACCAAGATAACGATAAAGATGAGGGTACCCTCTATCCAATTTATAACTTTATTCAAAGATAATTTGTTTAGCAAAAGTCTTTTCTTAATATGATTAATCTACATTACTTCTATTGAAGCTTCATTAAAGCCCTTTACAACTAAATAATTTTTGACAATATCCCTATGATCACCTTGTAAAAGTATAAAACCATCTTTTGCTGTACCGCCACATGCTAACCTGCTTTTCAACTCCTTAACAATTGTATGTATATCGTTGATTTTTGGATCTAACCCCTCAATCATGGTAGTTGTCTTAGAAAATCGGCGGGTTTCTAACCTTACTACAATTCGAGTATCTTCTTTATCTAACTCTCCACATGCACATAAATCATCAGGTAGGCCACATTTTTTGCATATTACAGCCATCTATTAATGCTTGATATACCTAATTCCTATTATTAAGCCTTCCTTAGTCACTGATTTTTTAAACCTGGAATGATCAGGTTGAAGATTACATTAGTACTGAGATTAGAAAAGCATTTAAAATATATCACAATATTTCGAAATTGATACTAAAGTTTGAGGAATATCTCAAAATGTTCACATATGTATTTTCGAATTCATTTGAGCAATAACTTTGTTTAAATGATTTACAGACCTTTCACCAATAATTCACAAGACCGTTATTTTGTTCTATACTGTGTTTAGTTAATTTACTTTAATTTTGATTGTGTAAGGATTAAATAAAAATGGACACAAATAGTGGTATGTCTCCTGCCATTTTCTCACTTAAATTCCCTTTTGCGTTAAAACCAGACCAAGTTGCGGCAGTTGATTCATGGATTAAAAACGGTTACCGAGGATCCATTATTTATTCAACCGGTACCGGCAAGACTGAAATAGCATACGAGAGCGCCAGGAGAGCATGTTTAGAAGTAATTAGTGAGTCCCAGGTTAAAGATGACTTTAGGTATTCTTTTAATATTTTATTCCTCGTTCCTCGGATAGTACTAATTGAACAAAACGTTAACCGACTCTTAAGATACAATATTCCAAAAGAATATGTAGGAACATATTATGGAGAAAGAAAAGATCAAAAGGAAATTACTATTTCGACTTATCAAAGCGCAATAAATAATTATTCATTAATTGAACAAGCAAAACTAGTCATTCTTGATGAAGTTCATTTATTAAGTAACACAGCCTTCTCTTTCAAGAAATTATTTAAAATAATAACATCCGATCCGAAAAGAAAGATTTTAGGGCTGACAGCTACGATTAATGAATTAGATCCAAAGTACAAAGAAATTATTGAGATAATCCCTCCTGTTAAGAAATATCTCATCAAGGAGGCAGTAGACGATGGAAGATTAGCCAAACCTGAAATAGTTTCTATTGAGGTGAGCCTTACAAACGAAGAAAAAGAGATCTATAAAAAAACCAGCGAGTCCATTAGGAATATTTCCTACAAACTAAATGCTTATGACCCAGCCATTATCTCAAAGATCCTTTACCAAGGTGGTATGCGTTCAAAGTACGCAAAGGAATGGTTTAACCAAGTACGATTGAGAAAGGATTTATTGAATTCGTCCAAACTAAAATTATCAAAAGCAGTTTCTATAATTCAGAAACATAATAATGAAAAGATAATGGTTTTCAGTGAAACTATAGATTCGATTATAACATTACAGGAAATACTTAATAAGAAAAATATTAGATCGGAGATAATCCATTCAAAGATAAAAACCAAGGATCGGAAGATAATTCTTGAAAAATGGGGAGAGGATTTTTATCCTCTTCTATCAGTTCACACTTTGGAAATAGGTTTTGATATTCCCCAAGTCAGAATAGCCATAATTCTTTCAAATACTTCTAACATAAATCAGATTGCCCAAAGAATAGGCAGGGTAATCAGGAAAACCGAAGAAAAGGACAGTGCATGGATATATCTGATTTATGCTAAAGAGACCAGAGATAATAATATTCTAAGAATGGTAGATAAAGCAGTTGGCAAGAAAAGCAGTAAAATTATCAGAACAGGAACAAAACAAACTAGAATCACGGATGAATTTTAGATTAATTAAATTGGTAGAAAACAAAAGATATATTTTGATCCTAACTAATCGCTGATTGTGTCAATAAAAAATATAACTGTTTTAGGTTCAGGAATTATGGGTCATGGAATTGCTCAAGTATCAGCCATGGCAGGTTATAAAGTAGTATTACGTGATATTGAACAAAAATTCCTAGATAAGGCAATGGACAAGATCAAATGGTCTTTACAAAAACTTGCGGAAAAGAATAGGATTTCCAAAGAGGAAGTTGATATTTTTTATAATAATATTACACCTGTGGTCAACCTTCAAAAAGCAGTAGAGAAGGCTGATTTAATAATTGAGGCAGTCCCTGAAGATTATGATTTGAAGAAAAAGGTTTATCAGGAGTTGAATAGTTTGGCAGAAAAGAACATTATCTTTGCATCAAATACCAGTACGTTACCCATTACGGAGTTGAGCAAACTAACAGACCGTCCAGACAAATTCATTGGCGTCCATTTTTTTAATCCCCCTCAATTAATGAAATTGGTCGAAGTCATTCCAGGCACCAGAACAGATTCTAAAGTAACACAAGAAGTAACAAATTATATTATTAAGATCAACAAACATCCAGTAGTTTGTAATAAGGATGTATCAGGATTTATCGTAAATAGAGTTTTCATACCAATGGTGCATGAGGCTCTCTACTCGATGGATAGAGATAAGGTTTCTATGGAGGTAATTGATTCTTCAGTTAAATTCAATTTGGGATTTCCAATGGGAATTTTTGAACTTGCCGATTATACCGGCCTTGATGTTATTCATAAAGCCTCTTATGAGATGCATTTAAGAGACAACACAGTCCTTTTGCCACATCCAAAAATTAAAGAGTTATTCGACAATCATGACCTGGGCCAAAAATCTGGAAAAGGCTTTTATGAATACAAGGGTAGCAATTATGAAAGGATAGACCTAACGCCAGAAAAGGCGTCAAAGTATCATCCTTATTCAATTTTAGGGGTCGCAGCTAATAATGCTGCCTGGCTTATTGATAATGAAGTTTGTACTATAGAGGATTTGAACGATGCATTGAAATTGGGTATGGGTCTTAAAATTGATATTTTTGATTTGTTTGAGAAGAATGGACCTAGTAGCATCATAAACAAATTATTAGAATTAGAATCAAAACATGGATTCTTTTATCACCCGAATCAATATTTGTATTCGATAAAATAAAATGATTTCAATTTCCTTATGATTTGATTCGGAGTATCGACTCTTATACCGATATGGGAGTTAAATGCAACATATTCTACCATTATTGTGGACGATTTTTTTTAATATGTATTCTACGGCCTCCTTTGGAGACTTTATTTTTTCGATCATGACTCTCTTTCGTTCATCTAAATATTTTCCTCCATAGTCATCAGAAATCCCACCACTATCCGAAATAGATACCATGGGCTTTTTTGCTATATATCCAACGCAAAGTTCAATTAACGTACCAACACCGCCTCCAACTGAGATAAGGCCATCGGAAGAGTAAGCAACGATAAAATCCCTGGACAGTCCAATTCCTGTACATATTACCGCGTCACAGTACTTGTTGGCAATTGCATAATCCTCCTGTGGAACAATCCCAATAGTGAAACCATTATTGTCTTTAGCGCCTTTACAAGAGTATTCCATTACCCCACCCAAACCACCGCAAACCAAGATAGCATTTTTCTTTGCTATAATACTCCCCACCTCGTAGGCTAAATCGAGCGTTTTTGATTTAATTGGAAGGGAGCCACTATTGTATCCTATCACCCCAATTTGCACTCGTTTCAAACTAGTTAAAGTAAAAAGACTATCATTTAAATATGATCTAGAAATAGATTAGTTGTTTCATTTTTTTTGATACAGAAATGCTTTTATTTAGATTGTAAGAATTTTTAAATATGAGTAAGAAGGCGAAGAAGAATGCACCTTTACCTGCATCCAGTGCTGGTCTTTTAAGGTTTTTTGAGGATGAAACCAAAGGAGTTAAGGTAAAGCCGGAAATTATATTAGGAATTGCAGGAGCTTTAATTGCTGTTTCAATAGCAATAAAAATTTTGATTCCAGTCTAAATTTCTTTGACTATTAATGAGTAATTTTGAGTCTGATAGTGTTTCCAGTCTTCATAAAAGATGGTTATTTACAAATATAAATCCCTCTTCAGAGAAATTTTCTTATCTAATATCAATCTTAAGTTTAATTACAAATGTCGCATTAATTAATTTCGTAATTACTCCACACTCTATCACTGATTTTTTGACAAGTCTTCCAATCATTGCATCTGTATTTTCAGTCACACTTGTTTTTGACTACCTTTCATTACGTGGCACACCTCTAAACAGATTTTCCAAAGTCTTGCACGTATCTGCCTTTGCAAATCTTCTTTGGACTCTAACCGTAATTGGTGGATTTATTTCTGAATTCATTATTAATACAAACAGTTTGACCATCAATTTCGTTTTGCAAGGGATGTTTATGGCCATAGGCCTACGTATAGGTATTTTTGTGTCAGTATTTGGAGCATCGTTAAAGAGAACTATCCCGATTTCATTCATTCAACCGTTGATCATTTTCATTTTATTTTCTTTTTTTTACTTTAACCATATATTTTACACAAACTTTGCAGTATACGTATTCGGGTCGGTTATCTTGTTCATAGGTGTGTTATGGACAATCATAATCGACAGGATCGGCAGACCCAATTTTACTAGTGCTTTTAAGATATTGCAAGCTTTTCTTATTGCATGGACCGAGAATAAATCAGATGAAATGGAAAAGATTGCAGAAGCGAAAGCAAGTCCTAAGATAGTCAATACTCTAATTGTAAGATTAAAGCCTGATAATCAGAAGGAAATTTCTATTGTACTACCTGAACTCCATCCGGGTCCTTTTAACCCAATAGGAGGCAGCAATTTGCCATACGATATTTTTAAATTTTATTCAAATTCTGCGATGGTCATGCATAGTATTTCCGACCATTCTTTAAACATACCTTCAAAGAAAGAGGTTGAAAAATATTTAATGTCATTAGATCAGCACAGTCATTTAGAGGCAGGTGATAAATGTTCCATTCCGATTACAATTCGTAACAAGGATTGTAACTGCAGTGGGTTTGCTCTTGGAAAAAATGTAATAATCTTATTTTCAAAGTCTCCCTCAGGGATGGAGGACATACCACCTGATGTGAAAACAGAGCTTGAAATATATGCAAAACAAATTGGTTTTGAGCAAATTTTGATTATTGACGCTCATAATTCGCTTGGGGAAAAAATCGAACAAGAGCATATAAAAGTACTGATAAAAATCGGTAAAGAATGCTTGATTAGACTAAGAGGATCAGAACAATTTTACTTTAAGGTAGGATATGCTAATAGTTTTCAAATAGAGGAACAGACGAAGAAGGATTTGTTAAGACAACCAGATTTAGGACACGGCCAGTTTGGACTATTGATCATTTCAATTAATAACATAGACTACTCGCTATGTTGGATCGATTCTAACAATATGAAAAATGGCTTTAGAGAGAAAATTGTAGACACTCTTGTAGCAGAAAATTTAGAGATCATAGAAATTTGTACTTCTGACACTCATTCCACATCAGGGAAGAGAAATACTAAAGGCTATTATACATTAGGTGACGTCACTCCGGAGTCAAATATATTGGACGTATTCCAATCGTTAGCTAAAAGAGCAAAAGTTTCTCTAAATAAAGCAACATTTGATATTTTTAAGATAGAAAGTAAAGTAATGGTCATGGGAAACAACCAATTTGATGATTATTCAAACGCCTTGGAAAAATCTTTTCTAGTAACAAAAGTATTCCTGGCAATTACTTTTGTTGTATATATCCTAATGTTACTATTTACCTAATTCATATTTAGTTTTAGTATGGCGATGGATGAGGAGAGATTTGAACTCTCGACCACCTGTGTGTGAGACAGGTATCCTAACCAGGCTAGACTACCCATCCAGAAATGAATGCCCTTCTAGTGTTAAAATATGAAGATTAATTAACTTTTGGCTGTTGGATCATCGTTACGTTCAGGGGATAAATGAATCGTTATGCTCAGACAGTTATGTACCTTCACCATATTCACTGAGGTATTTATTTTGAACCTCAGATAATTTGTCTATGCTTATCCCCATTGCTTCTAACTTTAGGCCTGCTATAAGCAAATCTTGATCCCTATCGATCTCATAAATTTTGTTTTCAAATTTGCCTTTGTTATTAACAAGGTTAAGCACCGATAAGAACTGGTTAGCAAAACTCATATCCATAACTTCGGAGGGATGACCTTCTGCGGCTACCAAGTTTACCAATCTTCCTTCCCCAATTACATTAATCTTTGAATCATTTTTCAAAATAAATTGTTCTACATTTTCATTTACATGCTTTGAACTTTTAGCCAAACCTTTAATCTCCTCAATGGAAATCTCCACATTAAAGTGTCCTGCATTAGCTAGGATCACGCCATCCTTCATTTTTTCAATATGCGAACCAACTATAACATCTTTACAACCTGTTGATGTAATAAATAAATCACCAATAGATGCTGCTTCTTCCATTGGGGCAACTATAAAGCCATCCATCTTTGCCTTTAAGGCATTTATTGGATCGATTTCAGTAACAATTACCGATGCACCAAATCCTCTAGCCCTGCTTGCGATCCCCTTTCCGACATGTCCGTAACCAGCAACGACCACTGCTTTACCAGCAATTAATACATTAGTTGCCCGAATGATACCATCGAGAGCAGATTGGCCCGTACCGTAAACATTATCAAAGTCATGTTTGGTTTCAGCATCATTAACAGCTACTATAGGGTAACTAAGTTTTGATGTTTTTTCAAGAGCTTTTAATCTTAAAACTCCAGTAGTAGTTTCCTCTGTCCCTCCAATGATATTCTTTCCATATTTTTCAAATGCTTTATGAAATTCAATTGTCAGGTCGGCACCATCATCAATCGTAATATCAGGGTTGAACTTTAGGACTGAGTATATATCTTCATAATATTCGCTAGTTGTCACTCCCCTGCTTGCGAAAATGGACAATTCTTCGTCTCTTACGAGTGAGGCAGCAATATCGTCATTAGTACTTAAGGGATTACATCCCGACCATGCTATTTTGGCTCCAGCTGCTGCAAGTGTTTTAGTTAAAACGGCTGTTTCCTTAGTTACGTGCAAACAACCACCAACCACAAGATCCTTTAGCGGTTTTGATTCTTTATATTTATTTTTTAGAGATAATAGTACGGGCATATTCGCTTCAGCCCATTCGATTTTTTTTTTACCTTTATCTGCTAAGGAAATATCCTTAATTCTATATTCCATAGGTAAAAAAATATACAGACCTTATATTACTTTAACACAATAGTTGAGGCTCAAAAAATCATTTTTTGAGAAAGAAACACCCAAGGTGGCTAGTTCCTTGATTGGAAAGGTTTTAGTCAAGTACACGCACTTTATGGGCAACTATTTCAAGATCAGCGGAATAATTACAGAAACGGAGGCATATGGTTACACAGATGACCCCGCAAGCCACGCATATAAAAAAATGACTCCTAGAAATGCCTCAATGTTCGGAGAGGTAGGCCGACTTTATATATACTTCATTTATGGGAATCATCATTGTCTCAATATTGTGGCAAGGAATCAAAATCAATTGGCAGGAGCAGTCCTAATCCGATCGATAGAGCCCTTTGAAGGAATTAATTTAATGAAGTTATTCAGGAAGACTGAAAATTTATATAATTTGACTACGGGACCGGGAAGATTGACTCAGGCATTCAAGATTACCATCAAACATAACAATCTCGATGTAACCGATCATTCAATAAATAACTATTTCTATGTCGAGGAGAACGAGTATCTTTCTTCAACTAATCGATTCAGAGTCTCTCAAACTATTAGGATTGGCATCTCAACGGGTATTGAAAAAAAATGGAGATTCATTATGCTAAGACAAGACCTAAACAGCTTGCGCTATCAACCAAGCAAGTTTTTGTCTCGAAGCTAAAATATAATTACTAAACAGATTAAATCCATAGACTTTATTCAATATATAGCTGCTTGGAAATTATTCTAAAATGCCGCTGAAAGATTTCTTAGTACCTGAAGAACAAGTGAAATTTATCTGTCGAAGAGAAATCGAATATGCAAACAAAAAGTATGACTTGTTTATCACAAACAAGAGAATCTTATTATACAGGGAAAGTGGGTTCATAAATAAATCCGAGGATGTTATTTGTGAAAAAATTGAAAGATTGCAAGGATTAGAATACAAAGAAAAAGGTGGGTTATTAAATCTAGCAAAAATATCCATTAATGGCGGAATCAAGTTAGACATTAAAGGGCCATCAAATGAAGTAAGAAACATGTTCAAGATTCTTGAATGCTTAATTAATTCAAAATAACTAATTAAAATGAATTAGGACATAACTGTGCTTACAAGGGACCTTAATTCATCCAGTTTATCGTTGTTGTTATCGTTGTTGTTATCGTTGTTGTTATCGTTGTTGTTATCGTTGTTGTTATCGTTGTTGTTATCGTTGTTGTTATCGTTGTTGTTATCGTTGTTGTTATCGTTGTTGTTATCGTTGTTGTTATCGTTGTTGTTATCGTTGTTGTTATCCTCAATCTCAGCTGGATCTGCACTAAGTAGTTTAGCCAGATTAGTTTGAATTAAATCAGAAAGGTTCCGATCATTATTTTTCTCAGCAGATTCATGAAGTTTACGTTCTAAATTATCTTCTTCATCTGATTGGATTGGTTTTGTACTTATTTTCTTCAATGGGCTTGCAAGAGAAGTGGAAGTAGGCTCGGAGCCGGCATTTGTATCATTCTGGCAACAGATGCTTTTTGTTGGAGTTATAATTTTTTTCTCATCTGTGTTTATTTTCTTCAATGGGCTTGCAAGTGAAGTGGAAGTAGACTGAGTTTTCTCTGAATCATCTGATTGGATTGGTTTTGTACTTATTTTCTTCAATGGGCTTGCAAGTGAAGTGGAAGTAGACTGAGTTTTCTCTGAATCATCTGATTGGATTGGTTTTGTACTTATTTTCTTCAATGGGCTTGCAAGAGAAGTGGAAGTAGGCTCGGAGCCGGCATTTGTATCATTCTGGCAACAGATGCTTTTTGTTGGAGTTATAATTTTTTTCTCATCTGTGTTTATTTTCTTCAATGGGCTTGCAAGAGAAGTGGAAGTAGGCTCGGAGCCGGCATTTGTATCATTCTGGCAACAGATGCTTTTTGTTGGAGTTATAATATGGGGTTTATCAACTGCCCCAAAAGATAAAGGGCTGAATACGCCTGCCAAAAATAGTGAAGGAATAATTAGAATAAGAATACCATAACATTTAAGGTAATGCATCAAGATGAAAAACAATCTATAAAATATAGGAGTTTATAATAATTGCATAACAAAATCATTTGGTTATGATTTTAAATAAGATTATGGTGTGATCTTGTAACAGTAAAGGACAGACATTAAAAGCATTACCAAAGCTCATATCTGATTGAAAACTTGGGAATAATGAAAAATTTTTAAGAAGTCTTTCCAATGAAATGTAATAGTGAGTTCACAAGCAATAACGGCAGATTCCGATATCAAAATCCTTTATCGACTTATTCAGAATTCATAACCTAATCATTCAGATTAAGGTCATTTGAAGCAGTGAAAGATTTTCCCGGTGGTTTTCTTTGACTCGGTATTTGCAGTGGTGCCGGCTCTGCCCAGTCATAATATTTCTATCACATGGACTGTTGAAATAGTAAGCTTTGAGGAGAACTCAGGCTGGAGAATTTCACCAAATATCTATTATAGAATTACTGAAAATATCTGCATCTTAAGAATGATACCTTTCCTAGTTACTATCTCTGAATCCTTGAGAATGCGTTTCCCGATTGGTATTGGATAATCCTTAATTTTTTTGCGATACTATGAAAGCAGTTTTAGACTACCAAATATGAGCAAGATCCCCCATATCAAAACAACACAATTATTGATTAGACTAAATAAGTCAAAACTCTAAATAGATGGAAAGAGGTCGAATGAAAATAATAATTACCACAATTGAAAGAATCATTTAGGAAATAGTACAAAAGGTTCATAGAACTCGATCTAATGCAATTAAAAAATAGAAAAAGATAAGCTACGTCAAGGTATTTTATTCATCCATAACTGCGATTTTTCCATACCGTCCTATATTAAGACTATTTTCGCCCCTAAAGGCTTGAGTATATCCATTCTCTATTGATATTTTATCTCCTTCTTTAACCATCTTTATTTGATCGTCCCATAACGATAGTTTTATGGTCCCCGTGTCGTCAGAGATCATTGCATCAGCTACAAGCGCCGAGCCCCCTGCACGTAAATTTACTGTCCTAGGTTCACTAATTTTTTCGATCTTACCTTCAATCGTAACATGCCTCATATCATTTGTTAGTTCATTTATCTTCATTGTCATCTTTTATTATGTTTAATTCTAATTAATATAAAATTTTATCATTTTTATTTTTGATGGCTCTTACCCATGTTCCAAAATTTATTACTCTTCAAAGATCAAAAGATTATAATACAGAGTTTTCTTCATTATTTTTACAAAGGAGGAGTCGCGTAGCCTGGTCAAACGCGCAGGACTCAAGATTATATTAAGAAATCCCGTCCTTTAGGGGTTCGTGGGTTCGAATCCCACCTCCTCCATCGCATTTTTAATTTTTGCGACGGGACAACTATAAAATGAAAAGTATTCATTTCCAAGGATTAGCACGCGGAGTAGGTACAAACCTACACGCTCAGAATATTATTTTTTTACGACGTAAAAATCATACGATTTCAATTTATTTTGTCTAATTAACTTGTAGAAATAGAACTCGATGACTGAATAGAAGGCGGGAAACGATTCCAACAGTCCTAAAAAAGGAGCAAGTATTAAGGTTTGAAAATGTAAAAATATGCGCTTCAATCTCCCAATTTTGGTATATTTTAGATTAAGAAAGAGTCCTACTTGATAAGACAATAACCAAACTGTGCTTGAAAACAGTAAGATTAGAGCAAGGGTACCGTCAAAAATTTGTATATCAAAAAGCGGTCTCAATATTTCGTTATATGAGCTGTTAATATGCACTATTCTATCAAACCATACGAACAAGTCAAAACTTATGTTATTGTTCCAATCAAAACTTGCATATGAAAATACACTTATTAATTTTGGAACATTAATGTAAAAGGCCAAGGCTAAGGAGATAACTCCAGAAACAAATCCAAGGAAAAAGGATGTGCATTTATATATTAATCTAATCTTAAATAGCCTTGAAAAATTCCCTATATTTTGCAAATTACCTATTACCCAACGCCTCCTCTGCATAAAATGATCTTTGATGTTCAGAGGTGGTTGTTCTAAGAGAATTCCTCCATGCCAGCCCATTGAATTCCTCCCATATTTCTTAAATAATTCATATCCAAATCTTTGATCCTCCGCCAAGATTGGTCCAAACTCCCAGCCAATTTTGTCCTCAACGTCAGATCGAACGAGCAGATTACTCCCGTGCATATGTATTGGTGGGGGATGATGCATATGAGTAACACATTCAAAACAACCAAAAGCTCTCATAGATTCTGCCAAAGCAGTTATCCTATTAGCCTTTTCAAATTTCAGTGGATAGAATATCGGGCCCTCACTTGCTATTCCCTTCTTTTCACGTATAAATTTTAAAATCGAGAGAATAGTTTGTGATACGACATAACTCTCATCATCCATATGAAAAATCCAATGGTCTGAATTCTGCTTTTTTAGTTTTCTTCTTGACTCTACCGCGAATTGCAGCGCTCTAGCTTTCTTGATGGCATCAGGTGAGAAGCTCTTTTCAACACAAAGCACCTTACAAGGCATGAATTCCAATGTTTCAATATCTTTCGGATCTTCAGTTACAACTAAAATCTCGTACTTTGAGTATTTCGTCGATTTACATGAATCAATAATCGATTGAATTCCACGTTTTACAACACTGGTTTTTGTAGCAGATTTGGTAGTAATCTGGAATATAATCTTTGGATCATTGGGAATTCTCCTAAGATCCTTTTCTATAAATTGTTTATTGTTTCTGACAAATCTATAGAATAATTTAACGGCGTTTGGAATAAAGAATATCCAAAGAATCATAGCTATCATTAAAGCAGCATTGTCAATCAATTAAATAACTAATATTATTATTATTTAATAATTTAATCGTTTATTTTTATCAGAATTTTATTAAAACAGACTTGCGGTAATAGAGGAATTACTAATAACATAGATATACTTAATTTTTGGAAAAAATATAAATAATAACTGTTATAAGTGATAAAGGATTGAATATAGTTTTATGCATCCCGAAGGCAAGGTAGAGAATTCAAAGCCACTAGTATGTGAATTTTGTAAAAGTGATTCTGTTATTTTTGATAATGTATCTTTCGAATATGTATGCTCATCTTGCGGTTGTGTATCAAGTCAAGACCCCAATTCTGACTCGATGGCAAGTTTTAGAAATAATTCCGGATATAATGACAGGACAAGAACAGGTATGCCTGAATCACTTGCAATCCATAACAAGGGGCTTTCGACATTAATTGGAATCGGAGACACTGACGCTAGAGGGAAAGCTTTGGATTCGTCTCAAAAAAATAATATCCAAAGATTAAGAACTTGGAACAATAGAGCTCAACTCAATGATTCTGTTTCTAGGAATTTAGAGAAAGCATTAAAACTTTTGAATAACTTTGGAGATAAATTGTATCTCAGTCAGGCAGTGATAGAAGGAGCGGCTTACATATATAGAAAAGCAGCGCTCAAGAAACTAGCAAAGGGACGTTCAACTCTAGGATTGGTAGGGGCAGCATTATATGCTGCATGCAGAGAAACTGCTACACCTAAAACAATTACAGATATCGCAACTGCTTGCAATATAACCACCAAAGATATAATGTCTCACTACAAACTGATACTAAAAGAACTCTCACTCCAGATGCCTGTCTTACACGGACCGGATTATGTTACGCTAATATGTAACCGCTTACAACTAAGTGAAAAGACAAAAAGAGAAGCTCTACGAATTTTTTCGCTGGTCCAGCAAAACAGAATTTCAATAGGCAAGAATCCAAGAGCTTTGGCAGGATCTATAATCTATCTAGCTTCCCAGAATTGCAATGAATTCTTAAGACAAGTAGAAATATGTCAAGTTGCAGAAATTTCAACTGTTTCATTAAGGAAAAGATGTAAAGAAATAAAGTCAAAGACAGAGCTTTAAGTTAGTCTATAACAAAAAAATACGCTAAGTTCGGCGGATAAATTCCTTAATATCAAGAGTTAGCTCAAGGGCTTCAATTTGTTTTTTTGAAATTTCTAGATATGAGGATTCAAACTTTGGATATGGATCTTTTGATGAGAACAGTGTTAGTACCCTGTTGTTGTGATTAAATTTATATCCCATACAAGGTTCATGGCCTCTTATTATCAACTTGGTCTTAGTATGATTGATCCAACTCATTGTAGTATTGATTCCAAAGTATTTACCTAATCCTCTATTTGAGACCTGCCATTCTCTATCGGTAAATTCCCGAGGATCATTCCAGAGTATTTCTTGCAATAATTCTTGGTCTGAATTCATGTTAGACATTCTAAATTTATAATTTCTAAGAAACTCATTATCCTGTATCACAGGTACACCTCCGTGTACCAAAAGAGAAAACCCATTTATTTCGCAAATACCAGAAAGTGAATCGAAAAATGGTATCATTGTATTGATATAGAGTGTCTTGCCAGAATCATCAAATTTGTTTTGCAGATCCTTGAGAAAATCAAAGGAGGAAAATGGAAATCGATGATATGCTTCATGATTACCTCTTAACATGAATATATTGGTAGGGAACATAGATTTAATACTACAAAGGAAAAGCAATACCTCCAGAGAATATTTACCTCTATCAATGTAATCGCCCAAGAAAATTAGTATGTTTGACTCGCTCTTTAAATACTGATAATAGTTGATCTTGTACATTATTTTTTTTAATGATCTAAAATCACCGTGTAAGTCTCCCACCACGACTAAATTGTCTGGAATTTGAAAATTAAGATAGTCACCTGAAATCATACCAACATCTGAAAAAAAACCATGGAATTTTTGATCCTTGTGAATTGAGGTAATCTTTTCTACCAGCAGTCTACTTTCTTCAAGGGTATAATCAAAAACCGAAAATAGATCTTCCATTTGATAATGTTATGCATTGATTAAATTAAATTTATTGATGTTTGCAGATAAAATGTGATCAAAGAATATGACGCCATTCCACGAATAAGCGAGATCTATCGAGTATAGTTTCAAACAATATGATATCACGATCAAAAAGTCTTATCAAAATATTTTTTCCGACCAAGTTCATTTCCAGGTGTATGCCTTTCTCTAAGAAGCCTAATTTCATATTCGTTTCCGGTGGCCTAATGACAATTACATTTATAGCAAAGCTGTGTTGTAGTAGATTTAAGAAGGATTCATCATTTAAGAGAGATAGTAAGTTAGATGCATTTAAAATATTTAGTATATTCGTTTCCTCTTTGAGATGCAGAGAATCATACAGTTTTGGATTCGGATCTGTCTGCGAGTTTAATGAACCTGTAAGTTTTATCTTATCATTAATAGCTCGGATATCATAGTTACTTAATTCTTCCTTCTCATGTTTGTTCCTAAGGACTCCGAATGAGTCTGTAAAATTAATTTCTTGTTTTAATAATTTGTCTATAACCTCTTCATTAGACAAGTGATAACTTAAGATTCTCTCACACAAATATTTGAAACCGGTTCCAAAATTATTTAGCATTATTTTGTTGTTAGTTTTGTTCATCCAGAAGCAAATTGGTTTTAATAATAATGATATTAACAATTCATTATTAATATTATCTCCTACAAAAATTGAGATAAAATTATTCTTTATAAAAAGTTCTTGTACATCAAAGTCATCAATTGTCTTAGACTTTGACTTGTTTGATTGTTTATTAACAATCAACTTTGACCTCTCATAGAAGGGCTTTATTTTTTCAAGAGTTGAAAATAAGTTTAAATCCTTAATCAAGTCGGACGTATAAAAAACGCCGCCATATAATGAATAAGAATAACTGCTACATCTAATGGATAACCCTCGGAGTTTATTTATTGTCAATTGTCTGTTGCTAGTAGAATCCGAAATACTGTTATCCAAAGTAACAACTCCATCAACAATTGAATCCAAAATTCCAAGATCGAAAGTTTCGCTTAGAAAGATTAGTTTAGCTCCTGCCCTCTCTCTCCAAATCTGCAACACTCTCTCATTATTTAGTCTCGACTCTCGATCCATAAATGATGCAATAGTGTCCCATGTATCGATTATTATTACTGGAGATTTTACATCCATTAATTGATTAGTGATTCTTTCAAATAATGATTCTGGTTCATCTAGGCGCGCGTCTTCAAATCTATAACCAGACTTATTCTCATCTTTCGAGAAAAATTTTTCAACCCACGGGTAATAAAATAATAGTTGTTTTAATGACAGACGTGTAGAAATATAAAAGTAGTTACTACCATCGTTAAGATTGTCTAATAGAGTGAGTGCAAATGTAGTTTTACCTGTCCCTGGTTTACCTTTTATAAGTAACGAATATGATTCATTTTTGACAAACTTAAGGAGCTCACTTGGCAAATGACCCATTGTATTTCTCTTATTCCGTTTGGGTCTATCGACGTCCGTACTATTGATGCTATTGTCATCATCATTGGAAGAAATTCTGTTGCTCTCGGACATTACTTAATACATCTTAAACTAAGATATTCTATTAACAATTCTAAACTATCAACTATAAAAAATTAGTATACAAAAACCTACCAAGGATTCATATTTTTCTGAAATCTAATGGAATCGATTAAACCTTCGGCGTACCCCACACTTAGTATGGCTAGTTCAAGCCTCCCTTGGTTGTAAAAATTTTGTGCGTCAAGCAAATAGTTTTCGGCATTTTCAATCACAGGTGCGTAATCTTTTGATAGCCCATTTAACTCACTTTTAATAAGCTGATACATATTATCAACAGCGGCTTTAGTATTAGGAATGTACTTGTTCAGCATCCTGTGAGCCAATCGGTGAATACGCTCAGTGTTATCAGTTGGTTCATCTAACATACTAGTAAGATATCTGATCGCATCTACCTCGGTGAAGTGCAATCTTCCAGGAATAATAATCGAATTGGGACCACCCCTATATTCTAACTTCAATAGTGACTTGATTGTTCCAGAATTAAAGGTTGACTCCCTATGTCCTATTTTAGTGGCCACCATACCATATGTTTCAGTAGAAAAATTTAGGAGTTTGATTTCTTTTTCTCTCTCTAGTAATAGATCCATGACTCTGCTGGGCGACAAGAAGAATGGATCAGAAATTGACTGAAAATTATTTTTTTCATCATCATTGTTGTACTCTGTAAGTATTAGTGTATGCAACCCAAGGCACATATTTTCATATATTGTATTGTATACTGTAATAGAAGACATTGGATCGTCCATCATGGTGACCATCTTCCCAAATTTGTAAGGTTGAAGGCCGGACTCGCCCATTAGTGAAAGGATTCCAGAAGAGGAATGAACAACTCTAAATTCTATGGATTGTTTTTTTGCCCTCACAAGTAATTCGTTGTAAGTAGTTGCTACTAAGGGGTCTCCGTATACTAAGATGGATATAAGAGATTTTTGAGCATTTTCAAGAACCTCTCGTCCATCTTCGATAAACCACCTCTTAATGAACTTAATTTCAATATCGTTTCTTGATTTAGAATCACGTGAATTTCGCAGTAAATTTGACAGGTTCTGCATAAATTCATCTGAAATAAATCCAGTAAATCTTTCAACATATATTATATCACTGTTTTTTAATATTTCCAAAGATCCTAAGGATAAGGATTCGAACTCATTAATTCCGATGCCAATTATATACAACATTTTCTAATTCTTCCCGTTAATTATTCTAATTTATATTAATGTATGGTTCCTGCCACCGATCCTCATATCAGCTGTATGTATTTGATTTTTCTTGAAGATTTTTGTGAAGCCTGACCATATGAAATAATGCAGCTTTGTAAATTTCTACACCAGTCAAATAGTCGGGAACAAACACTTTTTCGTCAACTGTATGAGATGAATGAGGATCGCCAGGTCCATAAGTCACCACAGGAATGTTCAAAACATTTCCCAGGATATTCATGTCTCCTGTTCCAGTTTTCCTTAATAATAAGGGTCTTTTTTTTCTTTGTTCCAAAATGGATAAAACTAAGGCCCGTACCAACGGAGAGGAAACGTTAGCCTGAAAGGGTTCGGTTTTATCCTCTACTCGATACTTTATCTTTACACCTTTAATGAAATTTTTAATCTCATTTATGCGCATATCAATCAGCTCTAATACTTTGTCGCAGGATAAATTCGTTGGAATACGTATATCTATAGTTATTCTACATTTTTGAGGAGTAACATTATGACTTGTACCTCCATTTATTTCCGTGACGCTGTAACTAATCTGATCAGCTTTGCTTTTTGTGTTAGCTAATTCCTTACTCTGAAATACGCTTTTCAAATCATTCCACACATTGTATAATTCATCGATTGCATTTAATGACAGCCAAGGTGCACTCGCATGTGCACTATCATCGACATCACACATCAGACGGATTTCAAGACGACCTTTATACGAAATGGTGATATTTTCTATTCCGCTGGGTTCTCCAAATATAGCATAGTCGGGATTTAATGTAGTATCTTTTACCAGATTTTTTATTCCTGTGGCATTTCCCTCTTCGTCTACGACAGCAGCGAAAATAAATGTGCCTGCTTGTTTTGGAATGTCTGCCGCTGCCAATAACATTGAAATTAACGGGGCCTTTGCATCAGAAGCACCGCGCCCGTACAGATAATCTCCCTCGAGCCTGACAGGTACAATCCCTGGGACAGTATCCATATGGCCGCAGAGGAGAATAACCGGTTCTCCGTTTCCTCTAACTGCGATCATGTTTCCAACGCTGTCAATGTTAGCGCTCTCAAAACCTAAATCCATACAAATATCTTTCAAGAAATTGGCAAGTTGAGATTCGGACCTTGATGGAGTATAGATTTCCAAAGTATTTTTTAATAACTCTATAGCAAAATTTGGAGATACCATTTTTTAGATAATTATCTCTTATGAATATTTACCATATAATCCAAAATTAAACCGGGAATGTCAACACCAGTTACTCGCACAGTATTCTTGAATTCAGTAGTATTATTTACTTCATGAACAACTAATCCGTATTTTTCACTTTCCATTAGGTCCACTCCCACTATGTCACCCTTAAAAATTTTTGAGGATTTTATACAAATATCTTCTAATTCTGTCGTAATGGGACAAGGAGAAGCATGACCACCTAAAGCCATATTAGTCTTCCATTCATTGTTCCCGGAATACCTATAGATCGCGGCAACAACTTTATCACCAATTACTATAGCCCGAATATCTCTAGGTGGTCTTTTAATAAATTCTTCAAAATAATTAATGTGATAAATGGGAAACATATGTTCTCTATCTTCTAAGACTGCCTTCACTGCTTCCTCATCATTTAATAGCCCAATTAGTCGCCCCCAGCTTCCTACAGTGGGCTTTATAACTACAGGGTAACCAAATTTTTTGATGCCTTCTAGAGATGAATTAGTATTAAAGGCACATATTGCGGTAGGGGTTTGTATTCCATTTTTTTGGAGTTCTATATGAGAAATTAACTTATTGCCGCACATGAATGACGTATACAAAGAATTAATCATTCTTGCACCCAATCCTTCTAGTCCGGCCGTTGAATGCAAACTTCTAAAATAGCTTATACAACGTTGTAAAATGACTTTCTCCTTAAATCTTTTCGTATCTTCATTTAGGAAAAGTACAAGGTCTTTGCAATCAATAGGCTTTAGGTCCAAATCGCTTTGTTTTGCTTTTTCGATAATGGATTTCTCCTCCCAACGTATATTGTCAAAAAGGATATAGAGAGAAGATTCACCTTCCTCTATATTTATTGTCCCCAATCTTCTCCAACTACTTGCGCAGGCTTTATACTGAATTCGTCACCAGATTTTACCAATTCAAAACTTTCTCCGCAGTCAGGACAGGTAACGATTTCACCTTGCATCGAGTCAGCTGGTATTGGAATTTCCGCATCACATTCCTTACAATTAACTTTTGCCATTTTATTATTCCTTATTATTTTTGACATAATCCTCATTAAGTATTTTTCTCTCCAATTTTTCGTCTAAAAATAGTTCCAAAATATCACCCATCCGCAGCTCTTTCAAACCCTTGGCCAAACATTCTGCATTTTCTTTGTTAGAATCCAAACCAAGGAGGGATAATAAATAGGCAGAGCCGTTCTTCCCTGACAACTCCCCGAACACTATTTTACGACGATTCCCTACTTGTTTAGGTTCGATGATTTCATATGCTGAGGGGTTTCTCAGTATAGCTGCCAAGTGGGTGCCCGCTTTATGTTTATAAGCACTGTCCCCCACAAGTGGTTTTGATTCATGGATTGGAATGCTTGTGTAGTCGGATATTGTTCGAGACAGGTCCTTCAAGAGGTGCAGTCTAAAACTGTTATTGGATTTGTAGATTAAGTTCAAGGCAACAGCAGTTTCAGCTAAGGTAGGAATTCCAGTCCGTTCACCAAGTCCATCTATAGTTGTGTGAATTTGATCAGCTCCACCGTCACATCCCGATAATGCATTGGAAAGTGCCAAACCTACATCATTATGACAGTGTACATCTAAAGAAGTTTTAGAATTGTCTATATTATCGTATACCATTTTAACTAAGTTATACATTCCTCGTGGCCTCATGATCCCAACAGTATCTGGAATGCTAATTCTTTCTATTCCTCTCTGATTCATTTCTCTACACATTTCTAGTAAAAATTCCGGGTCGGTTCTACTGGCGTCTTCCATAGTAAAGCGCGATTTTAGGCCATGAGATTTAATATAATCAACTACCTCAAGTGCCCTCTGTTTCGCCTCTTCTCTAGATATTCGAAGCTTTGCTAACAAATGAATATCAGAAATTCCCATGTATGTTGCAACCCAATTGGTATCACAATCTAGTGCTCTATCCACATCAGATTTTATTGCTCTTACATGTGCTACAATGTCAGCTTTTAACCCTTGCTTCATGATTATTTTGGTCGCTTCGTGATGATCAGGTGAAACTATCGGACTAATTTCTATCTGATCTACTCCAAAGGAATCCAACATCCAAGCTATCTGGATTCTTTGTTTATTGGAGAATGATACACCGGGATGCTGCTCTCCTTCTCTAAGAGTAGAGTCTAGGATTCTGATTTTTTTCTTATCCCTCTCAGAATCATTATACTGATGAGCAAAATAGTTAGGGTCATCTGTTTTTAGTGACATTCGACATATAATATTACTATAATCGGTTATTTAATGTATGTTTTCGTTAAAAAATAAATTAAATCAACTATATAATGTCTTTTGATAAAACAATAGATATCAAGCGTTAATAGTAATTCCCTGATAAATTAGATGGATAATGACAATAACATTTTTACTGTGCTAACCATATCTAATTTAGGCTTCCCAGTGTTCTCAAGATTATGACCGTATTAGTATCCGATACTCCGTCAATTTTACGTATTTCATCAATATACGAGTTTATTTCTAATATGGTAGGAGCTACTATTATAGTTGCTATGTCATACTGTCCAGTAATCTCGTATACTATTTCAATACCCTTGAGCTTTAATAATTGGTCAGACACCTTAGACGTATCAGCTACTGAGCTTACTGAAATTAGCGTTATGGCACTCGTCTTATTTGAAGGACCCATGTCGATTGTAAACTTTCGTATTACTCCTGTGTCTTGCAAGTTTTTCACTCTGCGACGAACTGCGGATTCTGACATCCCTATAGAATTTGCGATCTCGACAAACGACTTGCGTGAATCAGTTTTCAGCAACCCTATTATTTTCTCATCTATACTATTCAGATTATCAGCCAAATCGTCTTCTCTCCTCGTTATAAATTAGCTTATCAATTAATTCCAGAGACTTGTTCACTTCTTCTTCTTTCATGACTATTGGAGGTAGCAATCTTAAAATGTTTCTACCGGAATAGAGCAATAAAATACCGTTTTTGATACCATCAAGAAGAATGTCTTTCACATCAAACCTCATTTCTACTCCCAACATCATTCCAACCCCCCTAATCTCACGAATAATCTTGTATTTTTCTTTAATTTCTAAAAGACCTGACTTAAAGATACGACCCATTTTTTCAGAGTTTGACACGAGCTTATCCTCAATTATTGAATCAATGGTGGCAGAACCAGCTGCGCACGCTAATGGATTTCCGGCAAATGTAGAAGAATGTTCTCCAATTTTCAGACAGTCTAAAATTTCAGAACGCATGACTGTGAGTCCCATTGGAACGCCGCCTGCAATACCCTTTGCCAAGCACATAATATCAGGCTCAACTTCCCAATGCTGACCTGCCCACATTTTTCCAGTTCGTCCTAGCCCAGATTGTATTTCGTCAAAAATAAGTACGAGGCTATTTTCATTGCAAATATTCCTAATTTCTTTTAGAAAACCGGAAGGTGGCATAATGATTCCGGTTTCGCCTTGGATAGGCTCGACTATTACGGCGCCTATCTTTTTATCCGACTTTGTCAAGATCTCTGAAATCATGTTAGATTCAGAATAAGAAATGAATTGCATATGATCCAATAATGGTAAAAATGACTTTCGATATTTCTCATTATAGGTTACAGACAGAGACCCGAAAGTTTTTCCATGGTACCCACCGTTTAAGGCTAAAACGCCTGGTTTACTAGTGTATTTTCTGGAAAATTTTAAGGCAGCTTCCACAGATTCAGTTCCGCTATTTGTGAAAAAGGTTTTTTGTAAATTCGTCGGAGCAATTTTAGAGAACTTCTTAAGAAAATCAATACGGACGTCATTGTAAACAGACATATGACAGGTAATCAAATTTTGGGCTTGACTCGTTATTGCCTTTACGACCCGATCATTGCAATGACCTACTAGGGCTACTCCATATCCACCCATACAATCAAGATATTCTTTACCGCTAATGTCCCAGACTTTGCATCCTTTTCCTTTTGTAATATTAACAGGAAACCTCTGATACAAACTACCTACAAAGGACTCTTCATTCTCTACCTCATGCATCATGAGATCACTGTACAATTCTTATTTTCAAGAGCAGACATTATAGGATTTTGTACCGAACCAGAGGCTATTATAGCTTTTTTTACACCCATAGACAAAGCCTCGGTGGAAGCAAGCACTTTTTTTTCCATTCCAGGTCCAATTTTGGGGAGCATGTTTTTCGCTTCTTCTAGAGAAATACTCGATACTAATTTATCATTCATAAAAAGCCCATTCACGTTGGTGATGAAGATTATTACATCAGATTTTAAGGCTCCAGCTACATTGGCCGCTGCGCGATCCCCGTCTATATTCAGAAATTCAAACTCATCGCTAATAGCTATCGGAGAAACGACTGGGACATAATCGTTGTCTAATAAGCAATTAATTAATTTGGGATTCACTGTTGAGACTTTTCCAGTGTAACCTCCATCTATTATCATTTTTCTTCCCTTTTCGTTTAATATCATCAATTTCTTTTTACGGTATGCCTTTATGGTTTCACCATCAATGCCACTTATTCCTACAGATGATATGCCTTTACTTTCAAGCATCGCAGTAATGTTCTTACTAATCTTCCCTGACATCACCATTGTATAAATCATGGCCGTTTCTTTATCGGTATATCTACTCTGCTTACCAGCTGGCGATGTTATGAATTTCTGTTCCTTTCCCATACTGGTAGCGATACTGGTAACATCCTTTCCGCCTCCATGAACTATTACCAATTTTTGTTCTTTTACTAATTCATTAAAATCATCCAAGATAGAAGGGTTTAATCCCTCAACTATGCTTCCACCTATTTTGATAACGATCATACTGGAGTAACTGGAGTGAATTTTAGCCCAGTCATTTCATCAAATCCTGACATTACGTTGAGGTTTTGAATTGCTGAGCCTGCTGCACCTTTCATCAGATTATCAGAAGCGGACATAGCTACGATTCGTTTATTGTCTTCATCCAAGTCGAATCCAACATCACAAAAATTAGATGCTATTACAAATTTCGGATCTGGAAATTTGTAAATCCCGTTCTTGTCCCTTATTAACCTCACGAAAAATTCATTGTTGTACGAATTTCTATACATCTTCCAAAGTTCTAACTCACTTAGATCCTTCTTTAAAAATGCATGATTAGTTGTCAATATCCCCCTTACCATATTAACAGCATGAGGGGTCATACTAACATGAATTTTCTTGCCACCCAACAAACTTAGCTCTTGTTCTATTTCCCCGGTGTGACGATGTTTGGCAGGCTTATAAGGTCGAATAACTCCATAGCGCATCGCATGGTGTGTTGCTGAATTCGCCTGTCCCCCTGCACCTGATGAGCCTATCTTACTATCCACTACAAGGTGCTCGGTATCTATCACATCGTTCTCAATTAGCGGCTTTAATGCGAGGATCGACGTAACAGCCATACATCCAGGACATGAAACCAGTTTTGCATTTTTTATTTGGTCTCTATGAAATTCTGGAACTCCATATACCGACTTAGACAGCATTTCAGGATAAGGATGTTCCCATCCATACCATTTTACATAATCGTCTGGGTTCTTCAATCTAAAATCTGCAGAAAGATCGATTATTTTGATACCCCTCTTATAAAGCTCGTTAACGATTTTATTTGATTTACCATGAGGAACAGAAACAAAAACTATATCACATGTGTCTGTTAATTTATCAAGATTAAGATCAGAAAACGTTAAATTAATAAAACTTTTGAGACTCGGATGAATCCTATGTACATATTCGCCTTTTTTTTGTCTTGACGTAACTATCGAGACCTCGACCTTGGGGTGAGTCACTAACAGACGAAGCAACTCTCCACCCACAAAACCGGAAGCTCCTATAACTCCAATTTTCATTTAGAATTCCTCAATGTATATTCAATTACCTCTTTTTCAAATAAAAAGTATATAGCAACAATGAATTTCATAAATAATAAATCGTTCAATAATCCTCATTTAAATTTTTTGTCGATATTATTTTTTCTATCTTTTGCCACAATCTTTTGCATATTCAACGATGGTATCAGCAACATCAATACCGGTAGCTAGACTGGCTCCTCTAAACTCTACTGTGTTATTTATTTCATGTACCACTAGTCCCCGCTTTTGATCTTCCATCATGTCTATACCCAAAACACCAATACCTACTGCTTTTGCTGCCTTTAAAGCCAATTCCTCCAATTCGGATGTAGATTCAATTAATTCAACCTTACCGCCTTTAGCGACATTCGTCCGCCATTCGCCGTCCGACGAATATCTATATACTGCTGCAATTAATTTTTCACCAACAACTATACAACGAATATCCCTTGGGGGCCTATGAATGAGCTCTTGAAAATAAAAAATACTGGAGAAAGGGCTAGGACTTTCTTGCCTCATTTCCACAATTATCTTCCCTATTTCTTTATTCCGAACTGGAAATACACCACGTCCCCAAGATCCAATCACTGGTTTGAAAACTAATGGGTTCTGTTCCAAATCTTTAGTATTTATAAAGTTAAAGGCAGAATCAGAATTAAATGAGAAATAAGACTTAGGGGTCGGTATATTGTTTTTCTTAAGTATCATTGAAGTCAGTAGTTTGTTTCCGCATATTTCTCCAATTTTTGAATTATTAATTACGTTATACCCGCACAATTCTAGACAATAGGTCAGAAATTGTCCCCGAAAGTGGCTTATACTGCGTTGCAACAATACATCAGCAAATTCCAATTCATTTGAATCTAAATCATCCGTATCAATGATGATATTTCGTGAATCAATTAACCGTACGTTGATTCCTTTCTTAATTGCAGTATTATAGAGAGCCTTTTCTTCGAATCGTAATTTATCAAATAGGATATCTAATTTTACCATTTTTACTCCTTATTTTCCATAATTTTTGAATTTGCTACGGTAGATTGTAGACCCCAAAGTGCTACAAATCCTCTCGCTAATGTTTGATCAAAGTTAGAATTGGACATATAGGTTACAGTGTCATTATTGTAAAGTGAAAACATCGATTTTCTCCCTACTACTCGATAGGATTCGTTATGCATTTTAACCTTTATTTCGCCGCTTACCCTTTGTTGAGTTCGCTCGATGAAAGCATTCAAATCGGATAAAAGTGGATCATGCCACAATCCTGAATACGATAGCCATGCCCATTGATCATCAACTAAAAGCTTGAAACGAAGTTCCAAGTTGGTCAATACCAATTTTTCAAGATCTTTGTGAGCCTCAATTAATACGAGTGCAGCAGGGGCTTCGTACACTTCACGCGACTTTATGCCTACTATTCTATCCTCAATATGATCAATTATACCAACTCCATGCGATCCTGCAATATTATTGAGCTCAGCGATCAACATTTCTAGATCCATTTTTTGATCGTTGATAGAAATAGGTATTCCTTTTTCGAAGCCGATCGTTATATATTCAGGAGAGGTATTGTCATGATGAACGTATTTAAGTGAATCACTCAAAGGTTCGTTCTCTAAATTCTCAAGGAGTCCACCTTCTATCGCTCGACCCCATAGATTTTCATCAATACTATATTTCTTAGCTATTTCACTTATTTTAATACCCATCTCACTTGCATATTTCAATTCTTTATCCCTTGTAAGGTTCAGATCCCTAATTGGAGCAATTATATTCAAATTCGGATCCAGAGATCTAATTGTAAGATCAAATCTAACTTGATCGTTACCCTTCCCCGTACATCCATGAGAAATAGACATAGCATTATATTTTTTGGCCATATCAACAGCTTTACTAGCAATCAGCGGTCGAGCTAGTGCTGTAGCAAGAGGATATTTTTGTTGATAAAGGGCGTTTGCCTTAATTGCTGGAGTTACATAGTTGTCAACGAATTCCTGTTTTGAGTCAATATAAATATGTTCGATAGCACCCAGTTCTGTTGAAATTCTTTTAATTTCATCAAAGTTATCATTTTGACCTACATCAACAGTAAGCGTGATTACATCAAGTTTATGAAGATTCTGTAAATATTTTACACAAACAGATGTATCCAATCCACCAGAAAAAGCTAGAATTACTTTGTTCATTAATACGCGTCCGTTGTATAACTAATAATTTAATCTTTGTGAAATAAAAAGGAAAGAATCGTCAGATCAGAATGATTTATCAATCCCTTAAAATAAAACTATACCCCGATCTCCTTAGCCAATCTTATAATTTTTTTACCTTCTTTCGTCAATTTATTATAAGTCTTGTTTTTTACGTTACTTCGTTCAACTAATCCTTTATCTTCAGCTTTTATGAGTAATTTATGACCATACCCATAGGCCCCCAATTTCTTCAATAAGTCTCTTGTTGAATATTCCTTTTCTCCGATAGTCTTTATCAATTTCACTAAAGCTCTTTCTTCGATCATTATTTTTATTAAATTTGCGTCACGCATGACAGTAAAGTAATGCTAAGGATATTTATTGGTTACTTTTTTTGGCAACAAATAATGATATTAATCACAGAATAGTTTAGTCATTAGTAAAAAATAACTTTAACAAATCATTATATTTTCTTCTTTTACCAAAGAGAACAAGCTTGTTGTTTCAAAATCCTCTGAACATAGATTAAGTATTGTAATTTCGAGCGAAACAAAAATTTTTAAATCACTTAGAATCCAAGTTGAGTATGAGGATCACTGTTTCAGCAATAAAAGCAGACATTGGAGGAATCGGAGGACACACCAGACCTAGTGATAAATTGGTTCAAACTGTTAGGGATTTTATCCTAAAAAATGGAAAAGGAATGTTGATTGATAGTTATATCGGATATACCGGCGATGATATCCATATTGTGATGACACATACGCTAGGCACAGATAATAAGGAGATTCACAAACTTGCCTGGGATGCATTTACCGAGGGGACAAAAATAGCTAAAGAACAGGGTTTATACGGAGCAGGGCAAGATTTACTTAAAGACTCATTCTCTGGAAATGTAAAAGGAATGGGCCCAGGAGTTGCCGAGATAGAAATGGAAGAAAGACCCAGTGAAGTATTTTGCGTATTTGCAGCAGATAAAACTGAGCCCGGGGCTTATAATTTTCCCTTTTGGAGAATGTTTGTTGACGCGAGAAGCAATACAGGTTTGATTATTAATGAGGAGCTTGCAGAAGGTGTAATATTTAGGATCATGGATGTGATGTCAGGCAAAATTGCTGATCTAAAGTTATGGAATGATAAACCAGAGCTGGAGGCAGCTTTGATGTATCCAGGCAGATATGTGGTACATTCTGTGTTAACACACGAGCGAGAACAAATTGTGTCAAGTTCTACTGATAGGCTTCATAATATCGCCGGTACATATGTTGGAAAAGATGATCCAATTGCAATCGTACGAACTCAAAAGAATTTTCCCGCCACCGAAGAAGCAGGAAGTGCCTTTAATGATCCTCACATAGTAGCAGGAAATACTCGAGGTAGCCATCACATGCCATTTATGCCCGTTTCGCTAAACTCTGCAGCAAGTTTGAATTATTCAATCCCTATAGTTTCATGCCTATTATTCAGTATGCACAATGGAAGGCTTACTGGTCCCCATGACGGATTTGGGACAGCCGATTGGGAATATCAACGTAGGTTAGCATCTGAGCGTGCAACGATGTTGAGAGTTCAAGGATTTATTCATCCAGCAACGCTTGTGCCTGAAGAATTAGAATATAACAAAGGATACGAAGCTAGAATGACTAAATTGAATGAAAAATTCAAATAAATTGCCACAAACCCCAATGTCAACGAGAAAGGGACCGCTCATCATCAATTTTAAAAACTATCTAGAGATCTCAGGTGATAAGGCTTTATCTCTTACAAAAGAAGCGGAACGAGTTAGCGAGCAGACCGATACTGAAATTATCCTTTCGCCACCCCAAGTCCTATTAGCATGGCTGGCAAAAAATACTAAATTAAGTGTAATAGCACAACATGTAGACGCCCATCAACCAGGTGCAAGTACAGGTTTTTCAATTCCAGAGATTATTAAAGATGCAGGTGGAGGCGGTTCAATAATAAATCATAGTGAACATCCAATAAATCAGAATATTATAAGAGACTTGATTCCGAGATTGCATTCACTGGGTCTGCTTAGCATTGTATGTGCAAAAAATTTGGCAGAACTAAGAGATATTAGTTCTATGGGGCCCGACTATGTAGCCATAGAACCTCCAGATCTAATCGGAACCAAAAAATCTATCGCTACAGAAAGGCCATCTTTAATAACTAATTCGTTTCAACATTTAAAATTAGTAGGAAGCCGTTCGCAGTTAATTTGTGGTGCCGGAATAAATTCATCAGAAGACATAAGAATCGCAGTCGAATTGGGCTCAAAAGGGATACTTGCAGCTAGTAGCATTGTAAAGTCAAAAAATTGGTACGAGAAGATTTATGAATTGGCATCGCAATTTTGAAGTTTGTAAATCGAGTACACAAAAAAATTCTTTTTAAATGATTCCAACCAAATCATTGTAACCAATGTATAAGAAGTACGATTTATACGATATTCAGAAAGGAGTAATAGATCTCTTACAAAATAATAATCCTATGTCTAGTAGTGAAATTTCAAACAAACTAGGAACTAATCGTATTACGATATCCAAATATCTTGATATACTATATTTTCAAAAAATCCTAAACAGGAAAAGAATTGGCTCTGTAAACTTTTGGTTTTTAGACCCGGGAATTATCAATTTAGATTTGAAGGATGAAAATTTCCTTGAGATTCAGCAAAAGATCATTGAATCCCTCATCAATGGTCAAAAGGAATTCACAGACAATATAGTTCTAAGTCTTATCAACCGGAATATCAATATGAGGAAAATTTTCACAGATGTTTGTTTCCCAGTTTTGAATACCATTCTGGAATTGTATAACAGAGGGAAAATAGGAAAAACAGAAAAAATTCACTTACTTACCAATCTTACCGACTCATTCAGATTATTGAGAAATAATATTAAAACAAATAGTAATAGTAATCGAAGCTTCAGTAACTCCTTACTTGTATTAGTATCTGGAGACGACGAATCTTTACCTATCTGCATAATGATTGATGTTTTGACACGGCGAGATGGCCTAAATTCTACCATTATAGGAAATGTTGAAAACGTTATTGATCCCTTTTTTGATATAGATTTTCAACGTTATATCAATAAATTATCTAAAAGGGTAAAGGGAAAAACCACTATAATCGTTGTTTCACATAATGAAACGGCCATAAGATTCTTACATTCATCTCTTATCAATCAAGATGGTAAAGAAAAATATGAAATCATTGTTTTCTCAAATAAGGCAATGAAGGAAAAGTTGGAAAAATCAGTCTCTAGCCCGATTTATTCAGAGATTGAACCCTTCTTAAGTAAACTAGAAATAAAGAATACTAATTAGACAACTCTATGCATACTGTGCCTTGATTTTTTCAATTACTTTTTCGTGTTCAGGGCTCTTCTTACGAGCATACCTTTCCATCGCATTCAAGGGCACACCTCCTAACGTCCTAGCAAGTGAAGCAAAGAAGAATTTCTTTATTGGATCATTTTGGCCAACCTTATGCATGAATTTGTGAATGGCGTATTTGAAGTTGTGTTGCCATGTTTTATACATAACACCTAATTTTGCTGGATCCATTGTGTTCCCTATATCAAAGAAGTCAGACTTTTCTAACAGTCCAATGGGAACAAAAGTCAATGGCGTTACGGTGAATTTAGAATCAGGTTGTTCCTTTTCTAACTGGTGTATCAGTTGGATAGTCTCCCAACTATCTTCAGCAGTCTCATTATTATCCAATCCCATGATAAGAGTAAATGCAGGTACCCAGTAATTTTCATTTAGTGTTTTTACACCTTCTTTCACCACCCAATGCCATTCAGACGGTCTAAATGGAGCCAACTTTCTGTCGGCATATTTGCCTATCAATCTGATGCTGCCTGTCTCGAACCCACATTGAACACCAATGTGATTAGCAGGTCCAGCTTTGATTATTCGGGAAAGATTGGGTATAAGTTTCTCATCGGCAATAGCACCCGCTAATGTTCCATGGGTAGGATTAGTATGTTCTACTCCAGTTTCCATAATCCCTTTGAATAGTTCTTCAATTGCTTCTCTGTTTGGCTGCATATTTTTGGTTGTCCTTGGATTAAGACCATAAACAAAAATATCATCGCTATGGATCCAAGCATTCTTTAATCCACCATATTTCATATTGATCCGGATTTCTTTTTGCACTTTTTCTACTGGATAATAGCGTAATGGTCGAAGTGTAACATCGCAAAATTTGCACCCTCTTCCGCATCCTCTCATCACTTCAACCATTCCATGCATACTGGGATTGACTATATCCGGAATTTCAGCTACGCTTGGTTCTCTTGAATAATGAACAAATCTACCGTGATATTTTCTACCGTTTCTATCGAATTCCTTTATTTCAACTTTAAACTCGGATTTCTTAAATGGATTAGCTGTTTCCAACTCATTATTGATCATGGCATCAAAAAACCTCCCTCCTGCTCCATCAATTTCAGGTCCAATGCCTCCCAAATCTCCCTCAACGATTGCATACAATCCATATTCTTCAATTTTGGCGGGGTCATAATTATACTGCCACGTCCCGGAGGCCCCTACCACTACTTTTGCCTTGCTTCCATTCTTTTGCTTGGCAGCATTAATTCGATGATGAAGATCTCGGTTATAAAACTCAGCGTAGGACATTTGTTTTCTCCCATAAGTAAATGTCATCGTAACCGGACCCATGCCTAGTGGGTCCATTTCATATGTACCTACGAATTCGGTCGGTGGTCCAATGAATTTGTCAATATGATCGGGATGAGCTACAACTACATCGTCCTTTGCATATCCATCTCTCAGTAATGCTGCTTCAACCTTTCTCAAGCCATATGGTGCGTAATCGGCCAATCCGTTTGAATTAGCAATAGGGTTACAAATAAAATCAAAAAGCAATTTAGGAGTAACTTGATTTCCTAAAATCTTATACCAAATAGAATCATGACTACGATTTGGATCAAGTGCAGGAGCACATCCAAAAAATGATGCAAGTGAAATTCCTCGATAGGGAGACATTAATGTTCTATCAGCGGTAAGAACAACCTTTGGGTACTTCATATTATTTGTTATCTCAAAGTGTAGGAATCAAAAAAGATAATTAAAGTTTTCTTATTTAAAATCTAAAAAATTACAATAAATAAATGCCAACCAAGAGATTATTTCTTCGCACCTAGGGTTCTATTCTTCAATCTCATTTGACTGCCGTGACACTTTCTACATCGAGTTCCGCCTATTGGATTTTTTGCGCCACAATTAAAACAGATTTTGAAAAATAATCGACGCTGCTGCGCAATACTTCTTTTTGTTACATCGGTAATTGGCATAATAACTTTTTTAGAAATCATTCACATTTTTATCTTTCTATTTAACGATTTAGAAACATCGAATAAAACTTATAAATTATCAAAGTGGGTTTACCTGGTGGCTGATTACTTTGAAGTTGACAGATTAGTTGAAGATATAGCAAGGCTTTATGCTTCTCAATTAGCAGTTTCCTGGTTTAAAGTCAATAGTTACAAGAATCCTTCAAAAGAAGAATTTAGAGATAAAGTAATTGAATTTATGGACCAATTTCAATTTTCGTTAGGCAAATTTCCAACTACAGAAGAGGGAATTAGATTTATTGAGTATTCCAAGAAACTATTGAGAAAAGAAATCGATATAGTTCAAGAAGGGAAGAATAAGGAAGTGGAGAAGAGATACAAGTATTACGCAGAATATAGCTAAATTGTGGGCCTTAATCTTTATGGGAAACATTTTATATATAATGTTTCTTAATTATTATACTGAGAGATAGTGATAGATAATAACAAACAATTCTTGTCTCAACAATTATTGTGGATTGGTATATCCTTAGGAATAAGTCTTGCAATCTCGTTCTTGCTACCTTTTCCGTTATCTTTACCGGTAATAATAGTAGTTTTCATTTTGCTTAGTTATTACATTAGAAATAGAGCCATGAAAAAGATGGGCATGGCAGGCTCTGTATTCGGAGGGAATGGGAGTTCCGTAAGCTACTATTGTATGAGCTGTGGAACAAAACATAATCAATCTTCCTGTCCAAAGTGCGGCTCAAAAATGAAGAGAGTAGGCTCGTAACTATAATGGAATGGAATTATGGATCGCACCCAGCGACTAGAGAAATTAAGAGAACTAAGAGAATTCGTCAATCAAATAAACAGTGAATCCACCACAGATTCATTGATTTTGGTAGAGGGTAAAAGAGATTTGGAAGCATTGTATTATTTAGGTTGTTCTGGAAACATTCGAGCATTTCACAACTATAAAAATATTGTAAATTTAGTAGATAATTTCAGAAATAAATATAAGAAATTAATTTTGCTTTTAGATTTGGATCATAGTGGTGAAATAATGACTAGAAAAATCTCGCTGTTATTAAATCAAAGGTATATTGATAATTATTACAGATACAGAATAGTGAATATTACACGAGGAAAAATAAGGACCGTTGAGGAATTAAAATCATTCTACAATAGTATGTCAAGAAATTAAATAAAACAAAAAGTTTAATTAAATAATTTTATGGTCGACATAAGATTTGTATTGTAAAAATTCAAAAGTGTCATTAATCACGTAAAAATTTTAAAACAAAAAACTTAATCAAGGTAAGCCATTATAGATATGATAATCAGTGAAATATGATCAATAAAGTTAATAACGAAGTAATAAAAATGCCAAATACTGGTATTGTAAAATATCATGTCAAGCTAAAGTTTGATGTTGATGGACTAGTTGAGAAGGCCGATATTATTGGAGCTATTTTTGGCCAAACTGAAGGATTGTTGGGTCCAGAGATGAACTTAAACGAACTACAGAAGGTTTCGAAGGTCGGCCGAATTGAAGTAAACGTAGATACCAAGTCTAACTCAGCACGTGGAGATGCCTTGATTCCCATGAGTACTGATATTTCTACAGCAGCTTTGATAGCTGCAGCTATTGAAAGTATTGATAAAGTGGGACCTTTCCAAGCAAAATTTTCTTTGGTTGGAATTGATGACATTAGAGCGATAAAGAAGAAAGTAATAGTAGATAGAGCCAAAAAAATTGTCCAAGAATGGGCAACCAAAACCATTAGCGAAGGAGAAGAAATGTTAAAGGATGTTTATGATGCAAGCAAACCCGGCAGATTGACAACTTTTGGGAAGGCCCAACTAGCATGCGGTGTAGGCGTTTTTGATAGCGATTGGATAATACTTGTAGAGGGACGTGCAGATGTAATCAATCTCTTAAGAGCGGGATATGATAATTCAATTGCAATAGAAGGTGCAAAAATTGACGAAACTATTTTAAAATTGACCCAGGGAAAACGGACTGTTGCTTTTATTGACGGAGATCGTGCTGGGGATTTGATACTAAAGGAGTTACAAGGGCTGGTAGATATTGAGAAAGTATACAGAGCTCCTTCCGGTAGGGAGGTAGAGGAGTGCACCCCGCTGGAGATTTCAGAAATATTGAAAGATGTAGAACAGCTTATGAAAGATAGAATCAACGACACGAACACCGTTCCATCGAATGTCCAACAAATTAGGAATACTCATAGAGTGGATCATTCCCAGAATCAGTTAAATAATCAAGACCAAAATAACACATTCCCATATAACAGAGATTTTAACAATCAAAGCTTCAACAAAAATAATAATTATGACAGTAGCAAGCAAATGCTAATCCCCGATAGCACGACTTCGAAAGAAGATGAAGAAATTATCTCCACTGTTAAAAAAGTATTTCAAGAAATAAATGAAACTTTAGAAGCGATGGGTTTTGATAAGTCAATGAAAAGGATAGTTAAAATTCCGATATCAGAAATAATGAAGAAAATATCTAGCTTAAATGACGTAAATCTACTAATATTAGACGGCATAATTACCCCTAGGCTCGTTGAGGCTGCAGCTAAATCGGGTATAAAGTATGTAATAGGTCATAGAACGAGCAATCTAAAAAGGGTAAACCCAGATGTTCGTGTTCAAACATTTTCAGATATGGGGTTGATTAGCCAGCCAATCAGTAGTAGATAATTGCATAATGATGGTTAAAGAGTATTCAAACTTTAACTATTTTCATCTTTTAGTAATGATTCATTTATTGTCAAATGGAGGGAAAGACAGTTATTTAGAAATTACGAGTACAGAAATAAGTCACATAATTAATAGATCCCAACAAACGGCTTCAAAAATAATAATCGACCTAGAGAAAGAGAACCTAATAGAAAGAGTAAAAAATAAAAAAAAATTTGGAATGAAACTGACAGAAACCGGCTGTGAAATATTACAGAATATTTATAATTTGTTAAAAGTATCTATGGAGAAATCTCAAATTAAGTCCATGCTTTTTAAAGGTAAAATCGTTACTGGGATGGGAGAAGGTGCTTATTACATGTCACTGGAGGGGTACAAGAAACAGTTTCAAAATAAATTGGGTTATGAACCATTTCCTGGAACGCTTAACGTAAAAATTGAGGATAAGAATTATATGAATTCAAGAAAAGATTTGATAAATTACCCCTCTATTTTCATTGATGGTTTCAAAAATTCGGATAGGACTTTTGGCTGGGTGAGATGCTACCCAGCCACTATATCTCAAGAAACAAGATACTCTCGTGACTTGACCCAATCGCAAACAACTGATATTTCATATGATGTTCACGTTCTTTTATTGGAAAGGACTCATCATAACAATAATCTAATAGAGGTCATTGGCCCTTTGAACATAAAAGAATCATCAAATCTAAAAAATGGAGATAACGTTGTTGTAAAGATTAAAGAATCTGTGGGAAATACTTAAAATTCATAAAAAGAGTTTCCCAATTCGCTTTTAATTAATGAACTTTTTAGTTTTGGAAGGGGGGAGGAAAGTCTGACAACATCAAGAGTCAAGCCACGATCAAAACAATTTTTTTTCATCACTATTTCATCATGAGTTTGGTCATAACCTAAAGCAATGACATCGGGCCTCACGAATTCGACTGTATCATAAATGGATTTTTTTCTTCCAATAATAGCTTTGTCTACAAATTTTATTGACGAAACTAACTCTAACCGGCTCTTTTCGTCATGGTAAATCTTGCGATTTTTTTTCAAGGTACTAATTGTAGAGTCAGTCGCAACTACAACAATTAGGACGTCCCCTAATAATTTAGCAGATTTTAGTGTATGAATATGACCAACGTGAAGTAGATCAAACACCCCTCCTACAAGCACAACCTTAATCTGTTCACGACCTAAATTCGTAAGTATGCAAGTCATATTGTTCAAACTTTTTTCGGAATCGGATCCAATTTGTTTTGTAACAATTAAGCCCAGTTTTTCAAGTTCTGTTAATTGATTTTTATAAAAGGTGATATCAAATGCCAATTTTTTAGTTAAATATGGCAATATGGGATTAGAAATTTGGTTATCTATCAAATTATTACTATATATCGAACATAGTAGGAATCGTTGTATCGAATTCATTAAATTTGATTTATCATGAACTTCACTGTATATAATTTTACATCTCATGAGTTTTGATATTTCATTAACTAGGATTATTAAGCGGTTTGCAAAGTAACTTGTAAGCTCTAGAAATTTAAACCAACCAAGCATTGCAATAGTATCTACACCGGTACTACCTGACTCTTCTGTAGTAACCCAAACTGCAGGCCGTTGGACACAGTATTAATATGATTGCGTTATATTTTGAATGTGATATTGATATTTTAGATAGCGAATAAAAATATCTATTATTTCATCCTATTAAATTTTGATGTCTCAGTACCTCATAATCTTCGTCACCATGAAATTTCAGACGGCTCTTCGTCGTCATCATTGACATCAATAGTTTTAGCATTTGAATTAATATATTCTTTTGAATATCATATTTATTAGCAAAGATAATTAAACAAGGAGGCCTTGATTTTGATATGAAAGGGGCTCAAATTATTAAAACAAATGAACCATTAGTAATTAATGAAGTTGAAAAACCCAAACCTGAAGGGAATCAAGTTTTGGTCAAAGTCGTAGCATCTGGGGTATGTCATAGCGATCTCCATTTATGGGAGGGAGGATATGCCGGCCCAAAAGGCGTCTTTATGAAGGTTGAGGATAGAGGTGTTAAATTTCCTCTTATACCCGGCCATGAAATATCTGGAACAATAGAAGAAGTGGGTAATGCTGTAAATAATTTTAATTTAGGTGACAGGGTATTGGTTTATCCATGGCTAGGGGACAGAACCTGTCCTGCTTGCATATCAGGAGAACAAAACCTATGTGATAATCCACGAACTCTTGGAATTTATCAAAGTGGCGGATATGCGCAATATGTTTTAATTCCAGATTCAAAGTTTCTGATTAAACTTGAACGGCTTGACTTTGATTCTGCTTCGTCACTGGCCTGCTCGGGGTTGACAGCATATAATGCGGTAAAAAAAGCAAAGCCTATACCAAGTCTAGAAGATAATCATAATATTGTAATAGTAGGGGCTGGTGGACTAGGGCTGATGGCTGTACAAGTCGCTGAAGCTATTTACAAATCAAGAATAACTGTTATCGATGTGAATGATCAAAAATTGGCAGAAGCAAAAAAGCTTGGGGCAGACAACATTATTAATACTAAAGAGAAACAAGATGTGGTAAAAGAAGTCAAAGATCTTACCAATGGATCGGGAACAGATGTGGTCTTGGACTTTGTAAATAATAACATTACATCTGTGAATTCATTTAACATGTTACGGAAAAGGGGCAAGCTAATTATGGTTGGATTATTTGGTGGATCGATGGAACTTAACTTACCAATGATTCCTTTGAGAGGATATACTTTGACAGGAGCTTATACGGGAACATTTCAGGATTTAACAGAATTGGTAACCCTTGCGTCTGACGGAAAAGTACGCACAGTCTTAGATAAAAGATTCTCTCTTGACCAGGTCAATGAGGCTTTAAATGATTTGAAGAACGGTAAAATCATTGGACGGGCCATAATAAATCCTAATTAAAAAAATCTTCATTTGTTTGTATCCCGCGAGCAGGATTTACTCCAAAAAATAATCTCTTATTTTTTGTTTGAGCCTGCGACTCTTCGGTTACTGTTGAATGTAAGCCTGATAGGCTGATGTACGATTAGCAATAATCTGCCAACAACTACAGCCGAAAGCTCTACCAGGCTGAGCTACCGCGGGATAGGTAATTTTTAATAGAAATGATATATAATCTAATCGTAAAGCCATAAATCAATGAATATATAGTGTTTTTTAGTCAATAATATATCTTAATGAAATTGGATATTGCCCGTAATAAAGTAATATTCATAATTCTATTGTCCATTGGATTTACTTTTGCAATGTACTTGGTATTGAGTTATTCATTAAGTCAACCCAATTCTACCTCTGGCAAGCTCATCCCAGAAGAAGCTTATATAATAATTCTACACGACGTTTTTAATCAATCCATGGATCAACTAAGAAATATCACATTTGAAGATCTTGATCAGAAATTTACATCTACATATGTAATGGTAAAAGCTAATGGAACTGTATATCAAGCAGATAAAACTACTCACGAACTAGGCAAAATACTGGGCAATACCGTTGAGCCCTTAACGGGCGGTATTCATTATGGCTGGGAAATTACGGCAAATAATACAAAATACTACGTCGATTCTACAAGTGGTCAGATGATCTCTTATCCAGAGAAATCCAATCAGAATCAGAATTCAAATTAAAAACGCAGACCCGAATCAAGCTCAACAAACAGGTCAAGCATTAAATAAGAAATTATTTTGTCAGCACCAGCCCTCCTTAAACTTTTGAGATATTGGACTATCCATTCATGCTGGTTAATGGGGTCTATTTTTGACCCTGCTTTTAATAATGCATACTCTCCTGAGACATTCTGAACCACCAAAGGGACGTCTATAATTTTTTTAATTGATCTTATTAAATCCATATACCACAATGAAGGTTTTATCATTACCCAGTCCGCACCCTCCTTCACATCATGCAGAATTTCTCTTGCCGATTCCTTAGGATTGTTGAAATTACTTTGATAACCTGATTTGTCTATGAAGCTAGCGTTAAGATAGTTATAATTACGAAATGGGGAGTATAGACAAGAATTATGTTTAGCTGAATAACTCATTATCTTGACATTATTAAACCCATTTTGATTTAACAAATTTGAAAGGTACATTATTTGACCATCCATCATTGAAGAAGGAGCTATGAAATCGGAACCACTCTCGCAGTGACTCAATGAAATTTTTCCGAGAATATCTAGAGTCTTGTCATTATCTATTCTTGTTTCAATCCTGTATTGTTTAATATTCTCTGGGAACATTTTTGTAACACCACAATGACCGCTTGTATTGTATTGGCATACACATACGTCTGAGAGAATGTTAAATTTCCTCTCAAAATTTTTTTTTATCGTTTGGATTGCCCTCTGAGTCACACCGTTCTTATTAAAAGATTCACTTCCCAACCTGTTTCTATTTCTAGGAATCCCAAATAATAACAAATTAGTGATTTTAAGATGAGCTAACTCTTCAAACCGAATGGTCAAGTTCTTCGAAAATACCTTTGAGCTGTTCATGTAGCCTGACTTTAAGCTTTGTTTGTAGGCATGCTCATCCTCATAAACGAATACTGGAAAAATCAGGTCATCCTGTATACGTTGAAGAAATGTCAATAGATTTTTAATAAGTGGACCAAATGATATATTAAATCTAACTGACAGGGAGAGAATAAATGGCATTGGTATAAACTTTTGTGAATTGTCTTCTTTGATAGAATTCTATCTTATGGTCGCTATATAGTGCCTGAAGCCCTAGATAATTCAAATTATTAATTATGGCATATGCGACTGCAAAATCTATAATTCTAGAAGCGATACCCTTATTTCGATACTTCTGATTGGTACCTAAACAGTAAAGGCCTAGGACGTTATTTGTGGGAAAAAACATGCAGCATCCCATTGGCTCTAAATTCAGCTGATTTATGTTATCTATGGATTTTTGCTCAGATAAAATAAATTTGCTATTCCTAAAATTCTCTTTATGAAGAATAGTACGAATAATATTTCTTTTTTCCATCGCAATTCCAAATGATGAGATATAAACATCAATCCATTCATCCAATTCACCTGAGGTCTCGACCACCTTATACGTTTCTCCATTTAAGAGTGATTTTTGTGCCCCAAATTCTTTAATTGAAAAGGATTCTCGATTATTAACCACTCGGACTAATCCTATCAATTTATCAATTTCCCTAAAGCCATTCTTTTCCAATATTGATTTATGAGATGAATAGTTATCATCGATATGTACATACACAGTAGGTATCTGCTTTTTAGAAATTTCTTTCAAACTTGATACGTTTGACAATATTTCCTTTTCTTGTGTGTTAGAATCCTCACTTCCGTCAACTAAGAAGACACGATTAAGAAAATAGTCGTCTCCTAAATCCCCATTAGCTAAAATATGGACGGAATTTTTTAATTCGATTGCCTTATCACTCCAATTCTTACAGAATTCAAGTTCATTTGATCTCAGTTTTTCAATTATAGTACAATCCAAGTAGATCGGTCATCTTCTTTACGTAACTAGCACTTTCTAGACCTCTTATACACTTTATTATATGACTGATTGCTGATTTTGTGTCATAATTATTGTTCAAGATTCTCAAAAACTCGGAAAATTTTTGTGTATCAGATTCATTCACTGATTGTAGTAAATTTTCGGTTTTAAAAGATTCCGACATAAAATATGACGAAATTTCATTATCTATCTGAACCGCATTCCTCAATTTCCTACCATTGAAACTAAGGTCTTTGTTATAGTGCTCAAGCAAGAACAGAATTTTTAAGGAATTTGGAGAATACTTGTTTAGGAAATCACTGATAGTGATAGTATTGCCTCTGGAATTGGACATCTTCTTAGACTTGATCTTTAATATGCCTATGTGAATCCACTGTGGTTTTTTTTCACTCAGGTGATTAATCTTTTGGATCTGATGAGATATTTTAAAAATGAATTCGTGGTGAGGATACATTAACTCTTCGGCCCCACCATGTATATCGTAATTATTGTTAAAAACAGATTTTATGATTTGAAAATCTTGATAATGCCATCCAGGGATTCCGCTTACTAGATTCCTAAAGTAGAATTCAGCGCGATCATTACCCTTTATAGGGAGATCATAAAAATTTTCAGCATTCCAAAGCATTATATCTTTTTGATTTAATTTACCTGGCGAGATATCAATTGGCATATCATTCAATTGTTCTGCTGTGAAGCCAAAAGGACTCTGCACATCTGAATCTATTCTAAGATAAATATTCCCTCCATAAGAATAAACCTTCTTGAGTTTTACTAAGTTTATTATTTGGTTCATCATTTGAAATTGGAAATTAGATACTCGGGTGAATGTAAAGTTCTTTATAACCTTTAATTGTTGTAAATCCTTAATTAGTTGTGTCAGGTGAGGTAAAGTTATACTGTCAGGTAAGATAATATTATCAGATGCCATCATTTTATCGAATATTTTCGGATCAATATCAGTCAATTGTACGACAGCAATTGGAGATAGCCCCAGATATTTGAAATAATTGATCAAAAAATTAAAAAAAATAAAGATTCTCGCATGTCCCAAATGACTTTTTTCATATAACGTTGGACCACAGATAAAAATTTTCAAATTTTTTTGTGCTTTAATCAAAAAAGTACACTAAAGTATTTTACTGATTGGACATACAGAAGGTGACAAGAAATTCAAATACAGAATGCCATACATTTTCTATGAAATATTCTTAACATTACCAGCATTTCTATTGTCATACCTTTTTAGAGTGTTTACTATCATGCAAACATCATCCTTGTTATTACAAATTCGACCTATTTTGATACAGTCTCGTATATCTCTGGATTTCAGTTTATTCCAAACCAATTGAGCAATGAGAGTCGAGATTTCAAAATCAGTATTGCACTCAGTTGCTAAAATATGGTTTGATATTTTCTCAAATGTAGCGTAATCATATTTCTTAAAATAAAGCACAAAGAAACGAGAAAGTAAAGGTGTTAAAAGTTTTTTTTCGTCATTGCAGGATGCAAATACCCACGTCCTCATGATTGATTTTCGAGTCTTTTCATATTTGGTTTCACTTAATATACCCGTTTCCATTAAGCTTAATAAAGCGGCCTGATCCTTGATCGCCATATATTCAATTTCATCGATAATTAGATTTTTTGGTCTGTTATTAAACAAGTAATCTAACATTCCTGCCTTTGTGCTATGGCTACCCAATGTAAAATACGAACGAGAAAGCTTCATACATTCCATTAAGAATAGCGTTTTAGCCGATCCAGGCGGACCCACTAACAGTATATGGACTGGTAACGATGAATTAAATGCATATTTAAAAATCCTTTTAATGTCATCGTATCCAACTATGTTTGCAAATAAGTTTTCTGATAATTCCATGAAATCTTTTTCAATCAGAAATACCTCCGAGTTATCAGGATCATTCTTATTTTCCATTCTCTTTTTGAGCTTATGACTTTTACCTTTGCTAATTGAATTCATTTCATTCCTTTGCGCATCAGTAGAACGATCTTGCATGAAATTTAATAACCAGTAATCTATAAAAATATGCTTGTAAAGTGAAGTACATTATTTCTGCTTTTACAAGTTAAGACTTTTCGACTTCGTTCTATCTATTCCCTTATCATAGGAAAGTTCACTCCTATCACAATAATGTCGAAAAGTTCCCAGCTCTTTGGAGGTATAATTTTATTTATTTTTTCTCTTGATAACATGGTAATATATAAAACTCATGTAAATATGGGTGAATTTAAGTTCAAAGCAATGTATATAGAATTTTGAGTGTAGAATAAGACTTCTGATCGTTAGGAATGACACGGGGTTATAAATAAACTATAATTTAGTCGTTGTGTATGCATAATATCTTGATTTTTATCTTGATCATGAATAGGGGATTAAGAAATAATATAGCATTACCTCGATAGACAATATTTGTTGAGAAAAAACAAACCGATTGTCTTGGTAACAAGACCGATTTCTGAAGTAGGCTTAAACATCTTAAAGACTGATTGTGAAATAATCATTAATCAAAAAAAGGCACCTCTTCGATATCGAGAATTGATGGATAATGCGAAGGGCGTTGATGCAATTTTGTGCTTTCTTAATGATAAGATTGACAAGCAAATAATGGATATTGCTGGTAGATCACTTAAAGTGATAAGCACTTTCAGTACTGGCTATGAACATATCGATGTCTCAGAAGCACGCAGGAGACAAATAAAGATAGGATATACGGGGAACATCCTTACCGAAACAACAGCTGATTTGGGATTTGGGTTAATGCTTTGTGTTGGGAGAAGACTAGTGGAGGCCGATAAATATCTGAGAAAAGGTAAATGGAAATATGGCTGGAATCCCGATCTAATGATTGGAATGGACTTACATCACAAAACACTGGGAGTCATAGGGATGGGAAAAATTGGCAGAGCAATTTGTAGGCGTGCAATTGGATTTGGGATGAAAATATTATTCACACAAAGGAATTTCAATCAAAATGATATTGGGGATGACAAATTGCTCGACAAACTGGAATATTGTAATTTACAAACACTTATTTCATATTCAGACTATATCATAATTTGCTGTACGTTAAATAAAGACAGCTATCACTTAATAGATTATGAAAAGATCAAATTGATGAAAAATAATGCCTGTTTGGTAAATATATCAAGAGGCAAAATTGTTAAAGAGGAAGATTTGATTCGCGGCTTAAAGGAGAAGTTGATTGCAGGAGCTGGTCTAGATGTCTTTGAGGACGAGCCAATACGGAGTAACAATCCATTGCTTAAAATGCATAATGTAGTTCTATTACCACATATAGGTAGTGCAAGTTTTGATACTCGAAATAAAATGGCGGAAATTGCTGCCTCAAACATAATTCACGTACTGAGAGGCCAGGAAGACAAGGCATTATTATTGGAATGACGATATTATTAAAAACTATATATTTAGCCTCTTACTCCTGACCTCTTCTTTATCTTCTTGATTGCCTTTGATACAGTCCGTGTGAATAATTTTTATATTTGTCAATCTTATTTTGCCCGAAGGAATAGCGTTATCTTTTTGGAGTAAATGAAATTTATTCTCTAATATGACTCTGTGGTCAGAACAGGTTAATCCTATCATAAATGTACTGTCGTCTATCTCATCTTCTACCTCGATAATAAATTCAGGTGGAAGAGGGCATTTATTACCTTCTGATACAAAAGAACAATGCTCAGGGATCAACTATTGAAACAATTCACCTTATCCAATTAAAGTTCTTTGTTTCTCAGGATAGTATAGACGACCTAAAGCTTATCTACCACTATCAAATTGGATGTAGTATATGTTTTAATCATCCTATTGACTGGTTACTCTTTGAATGGATATAGCAGTGTTAATAGCAAACTACATTTGAGAAATCAGAAGTTTGATTATTCTAATATAATAACTTTATCAGTTTTTTATTACCCTGAGCCCAACCCCCATATACTATTTACTATCCTGATGCGATATCAACTTAATTTGTCCATGGGTTATGTTTTCCTCCTAGAACTTGATTTATCCTCTCATTAATGCAGATAGCGAGGAAATAAAATATATACAATTTATAACGTTTTATGTAGTTGTATTATTGTATCGATGAATCAATTAAATAATAATCTAAATAAGATAACTCATAAAATTTCAGAAGAGGGTGCACCTGTTTTAGAACGATTAATTGAGAAGTTAACAGGAAAGGGTGCAATAATTACTTATTCATTTAATAACCTCAAAATAGAGATGCCCACAGCAAAAGGTCCTGAAGGACGCCAGATTGGTGGTGGTAATCTTAATGTAAACGGTACTCTTCGCATTTCAGCCGAAGTTCATAAGAAAAATAATGTTAGAGTTGAAGGAAAGAAAGGTTATGAAATGCCAAGCAAAGTGGATATTCGAGGCTATGAAAGCAATAATGACGTCATACATTGATATCATGCAGCTTCAATTATTTGAGAAGCTAGATTCGACGGACTTCCACACAAATGATTGAGATAGGTTGAATTGGCTGACATCGATGATATAACAATTGAGAGTCCGAGTTATTTCTTAATTGACAAGTTAGTAAAAACTCTTAAAACAGTAAAAAGTGGAAAATTACATATTAAAATCCAGAATAAATTAGCTATAGATATGATTGCTACTTCTGATAAGGAATCAAACAAATTTGATATTAATATGGTAGAACCTGAATTATTTGAATTAGTTAAAGAGAATCTTAGTGATACTTATAATGATAAAAGTGTACGAGGTCAGAATGAAACTGAAAGTTCAGTAGATAAACTATTAGATAAACTAGATGACGCCAAGGAATTTATACACACAATGACTGATAAGGATTCTAGTCTCCAACTGCAGTTGAATTTGGCTAAGAAGTTGGCCCGTAAATTGACAGAAAATAACATGACGGTTGTGGTAATGCGAAAAGGTAAGGAGGCATTAATATTAGGAAAGGAAGCAAAGCCAACTGTATCAAAGATCATTTCAGGTAGTGATGACATGCAGATTAAAAGTGTCATTGAATCATCCAAGCTTATTAACGATATTAACCCCGAAGACTAGCAGACAATTATCCTATCGTTGTCGGTTACAAAATTATATAAAAAATAAGATTCCGACGTATATATTTGAACTTCAGTGAAATGGCAGGGTTCGGTTTTATTTTTATAAAACAATACATCCTGTATAATTTATATGTAATCTTCCCTACTGCTTATGCTTAGTTACGCTACATGCCAGACAATACTATTGTTATAGTTAATCCTAATTCTAATGGTGGTCAAACAGGAAAAAACTGGGACTCTATTGAACAAATATTAAGCAAGTATTTTGGTAATGACTTAAAATTCGTATTCACAATTAAAACAGGAGATGGGACGTTGCTCACTCGCAAGCATCTAGAGCAAGGAGCTACTCATATAATACCAATAGGTGGTGACGGGATAATAAATGAAGTTACTAATGGATTTTTCAAAGAAAATATCAATAGAAGTCTGGACTCTGCAGATTTTAAAAATATCAAGAATGACGAGTTGCTAGCGATTACTGATGTCGAACCAATCAATCCAGACGCGGTCTTGATGATACTTCCAGGAGGAACGCGCAATGTATTGGTCAAGTCTTTGGGTTTACCTCCGGATTTTGAGGAATGTTGTAAGGTCCTAACAGGATCTAATAATATTAAAAAGATTGATATTATTGCTGCATTAGTGATGGCCAGTAGGGAGCAATATCCAAAATCTGAATTTAGATTATTCCTAAATGCTGCTGAGATAGGATTGGGAGCAGAAATTATCGATAAATCTAAACTGGTAAGAGATCAAATCGGTAGTCGAATACTTTCGACTGTTACAGGAATAATTGCAACTTTACCTACCTACAAAAGCAATATATGTGAAATTATCGAGGGGACACTTGAAGGCAACGGTACAAGTAATAGACTGTTGACGAAAATGACCATGGGTATGGTATCTAATGGCAGTTTTTTAGGAGGGGGATTCCAAGTTGCAACTAAGGCAGACATGGCAGATGGACTATTAGATACAATAGTAATAAAAAATTCGGATAGCTTCAAAATCCTAAATAAATTGATAAATATAAAAAAGGGGGAAGAGGCCATTGATAATGAGGATGATATCTATTATGGTCAGTCTCAAACAGCAAGATGGATAACTGAAATTCAAAATAATATAATTGTAACAGTTGATGGAGAACCTATCGGAATTTTACCAGGCATATTTAGGATCCATCCCCAAAATTTAGCTATTCGTTTGTGAATCACTTAATTTATTGATATTTACATATGGCTCATTGTATTTTCGTTGCAAGGAGTCGATTTACTCTTAGTTTGCAAAATCTTAACAGCCGTGTGGATTTGTTTGCAATTATTAGCCCACTGTGATTCAGTAATTTGAGATTATTATAAAGATAGTCACCAGGTCATAAGACGGATCAGCCCTTATATAGAATGTTGTTCTAAAATTTTTAAACATGGTCAAGATCAGTTTAGATGATAACAATTTATCTAAAATGCAACAGTTCTCTAAGATAGGGATCGATCGCTCATGTGAGAAAATTAGCGCCTATTTAACTGATGAAAGTATAAAAATTGTAATGTATTATGAGTTACCTATATTGAGGACGAATACTGGACAAGCGAATAATGAAATAATCGCTGGCGGATTTCGAAATGAAATTAATTAAAGATCAAGAAAAACCTAAAAATATATTGGTTATGGAGGCAGTTATCTTCCAACCTATTTTATTGATGTGTTTAAGAGGCTCATCAATTCAGATGATTAATCTTAATATTCAAAGACTATTACCCATCTCAAGCGAATTGATCAAAAAATACTTGTTTTACTTAATTGAATATGGACTAATATCTTATGACGGTAACAGCCGATCATATTTTTCTAGTAATGAGGGAATAACCCTGCTAGTCAAAATAGAGCGCAAGAAAGTGACGGAGAAACTAACTACAAGTGACCTGCTTTTATGTTTGGAATAAACCATCTAAACTTAGCTAATGATCAAGGGATAGATAGTAATAAATCTGGTCTTCCAAATGGTATCTAGCCGTCTCTCTTATTCACATAGAATAATGAATTTCGATACAATTTAAATATCTGCACATAGTTAGTAACTCACCATCATAGACTTGGCTATTTATGCTATTTATGCTGTGTCTAATAAAAGAAATACTGATTTTATTGTTGATCATCGACAACAGGAGACAACGAATTTGAAAGTGAATACGGAATTAAGATATGATCTTCTGTACGATAATATATTCCTACAAATGAAGTACGAACAGGTAAATTTGTATCTACGATGGATGAGAAATCCGCTGAACTAAAAAAAAATGAGGAGTGGAATGATCAATTGCTTTCAGATTTAAAGTCCTTGGAAGATGAAGCAAGCAGGATAATTTTTTTACATATTGACTGATTTATTCAGATGTTATTTAACGAATGCCGGATCAAAGTTAGTTTATCAAGAATTACGTCTCTTCTTATATAATTTTACTTTTAAAGGTAAATCCCTTTTTGATCAAAAAAACAAGAGGACGGCACGATATATTGTCCTCTCTACTTTATATTATTGAACTGAGATTCATCAACTATAAGTTGAAAGGAATTTTATTTGATATGGACGGCGTCCTGATAGATGCAATGCCTTTTCATGCAGAGGCTTTCCAGATTGCATTTAAAGAAATTGTCAAACTTGAGATAGACAAAAGAGACGTGTTCTTACTTGAGGGAATGCCCGGTCCAGGCCTCATCAAGAAAATTTTCGAAAGAAATAATCTCAAAACACCTGATGAAAAACTTGTTGAAAGTATTAGTAATAGGAAAAAAGAATTATTTGAACAGCACCAAAGAGCGACAATTTTTTCAGGAGTAACCGAATTAATTGAATTAATTAATTGTGAGAATTGCTTAAAAGCTGTGGTAAGTGGGGCATCTAAAAGTGAGGTTGAATCGCTGTTAAAACAAAATAACCTTGATAAATTTGATTTAATTATATCCGGCGATGACTTGGAAGAAGGGAAACCAAGTCCAGAGCCGTTTAGCACGGCCCTTTCTAAACTTAGCCTTAGTCCTTCAGAAGCCTTAGTTGTAGAAAATTCACCACTAGGTGTTAATTCAGCTGCAAAGGCCAAGATTCAATATATCATTACACTTAACAACACACCCCTTGAATTATCAGATTTTTATGATAATCCAAATGAAATCGAATTTGAAAGGAAAAGGGTTTTTAAAGATACTCAATCAGCTACAAAATTTTTAGTAGATTGGTGCTGTCATGATGATAACTTATTAGAACATAAATAAATGATACTCTTCTAGAGGTACTAAATTTAGTCAAGCTCATAATAGAGAACATTTCCGACCTTGTTAATTGTTTGTGAGAGAAGTTACACCGTGTGATATCATCTCTAAAGGGATAACTTATTGGTTTAAGTTGATAATTATTATTTTGGAAAATTTACTTTTTTATATGTCGAATATTACTGAGTATCGAAAAGGTTCTTTAAACTTCGGGTAAATTAAAAAATTTTCCTTAATCTTTGCCCTTGTAGCAAGAAGGATGTTTATCAATCTTTCATTTGAATTAAAGGTACTACCTTCTATTTCATATTTATAGTAAATACTAGACTATTATGATCAGACCGCGAGTACTCTTTTAAAACAGGATTAAAACAATTTACCTTTGCTATGAAACCATAGTGATGAGATTGCTATGTTTACAAGTTCAATACGAGAATATCCCAAAATCTTCAATTAGGATAAATATTTGTGTATATGGTATATTAAGTATAATGATCGTCTTTGTATTAATTGGCAAGTTATTAATTTAAATTATTAGAAATAATTATAGTGTGGATCATATGCGACTTAGTGCGTCAGAGGAGGGTAGTAATGATTGAATGAAAAAAAGATTTTAGAAAAAATTGCAAGATTTATGAAAAAGGAGGTAAAGTCAAGAAACGCAAAATGTGTTGTCATTGGAATTAGCGGTGGAATAGATTCGACCCTTACCGCTTATCTCTCAGCCTATTCTCTAGGATCTGATAAAGTTCTCGGTCTATTACTTCCTGACTATTCTGTAACGCCAAAGACCGATGTAAAGCATGGACTAGAAATCTCAAAAAAATTGAATATTAATTATGAGTTGATAGATATTGGCAAGGGTAAAAATCAGATCGTAAAGAACTTTCCTCGGAATAAGCTAGCAAAAGCCAACTTTCTTGTTAGACTCAGGATGGCTATTCTCTACTACTACGCTGCAGCCGAAGGAGGAATAGTAGTAGGAACAGCAGACAAAACTGAATTGCAACTTGGTTATTTCACAAAATTTGGAGATGGCGGAGCAGACATATTTCCAATTGCAGACTTGTATAAAACAGAAGTTAGGAAAATCGCCAGCTACATAGGTGTACCTAATGATATTATTAAAAAGCAAAGTAGTGCAAGACTTTGGAAGGGACAGACCGCCGAAGGTGAAATAGGTGTATCATATGATATTATTGACAAAATTCTTGATCAAATAAATTTTAATAAAATCTTAAAAAATACGCCAGTCCCTGAGATAAGTGGAGTGGATGGAAAAAACGTGAAGACAGTTATTGAGTGGATAAAAAGTAACAGACACAAACATGAGTTACCAATTCCTATGTGTAAACTGAATTTTAAGTAAAGGGCTCGTTTTTATTAATGATTTTTCAATCTTTTTTTGAAGCAATCAAAAAAAAATCAAGTGGCTATTATATATATATTGCTATATAACAACTTATTTCAAAATGTTACTGTCCTGATCAATTAACATATAATTATTACTAGGATCACGTATATTTTATCATCTAGGAGAAACTAAAAAATGATGGTAGGTCATTAAGCCATTCTGAAATAGGTTAACAAGCATTATAAGTCGAATACTAAAAGAAATTGACTCAACAAATTGAAAATCATTTCTAGATCATTTGATATTGTTGCTTAAGATTCTGTGGTTATTTTACTATATTAGCCGCTATCGGCTTCGACCAAAATCATTTCATTGTTTATCTCTATTGCAATACTCTTTTGCTTTAAAATTTTTCTTAGCTCATTTGCCTGTCTGATTAGGCTTTTTTTGTTTAGTTTATTCTTATGTACTTCTACTCTAACATACTTTGTAGGTTCGATTTTTTTTTCAAAATATCCATCAAACTCGATCAGAGTCATGCCTTCAAACTCGCTCGATAACTTTTTTACAACTTCTAGATATCCTTCTATTCTTGGTAAGTAAAATTTAATTGAATTTCTGAGTTTCTGCACTCTGAAATCTCTTGCTTTTCTTGTCATATTACAAGTTCTGATAGATAATAAATAAGCAATTAGGTAAATAGTAACCCTTTATCCTATACAATCCTTTTTGTATGTTCCTTCTCTTATTGAGGATTCTTGGGTTTTATCTCTGGTTGAATATTTATATTTATATACAATAATAAAAGGTTTTATACAAACAGAAGAAACTATTATAGAGGATCGTTATAACGCGAAAATTACTATTGAGTAGGTTACTAGCAATTATAATTCAGGCCTTATAATAGTTCTCTAAATTCAATTATTAATTTGCATCTAGTAGCGGCTCAAGATAAGGGCATTCTGAGAAATAATATAATGTAGTAAAGCACCGCAGAGGATAAGCGTATATCTTACTTTCTTAGGATAATAGTAGCCAACTAGGCTTCATGTACTATATATTGGTCAATGATCTGTTAAAACCGCACTACCGAATTCTATTTTCTCCTGGTTCGAAAAAAGACCGAAAAATGTATATTCAACATTAACTGATTATGTCCGAATCTAAAAAAAATGAAAAGGTCATTTAATAGAATTCCGCGCCAAATATAAAAAAAATTGCCTAGTTTACACCTGGTTTGATTTAATTTACAGTGGTTCTCACAATGGTAAAGCCAAACCAAATGCAACTCCTAAAGCTGCTAACACAATTAAGATTACACCTATGATCGCTAATATAATGCCCAGAATTCTAGCAATTTTTGTGGCAACGGGTGGTAACATTCCAGCTACTGCATACAAAATGATTCCTACTATTAATAGGATTATTCCTCCAACTAAACTCATACCTTCTTATTATACAAAAAAGGTTATTAACATCCAGTAAATTTCATACCTAATTAGGGATTTTGTTCAAGTAGTAAGATGACAATTATCATAAATGCATCATTTTTTCCACAATGTATTCATGATATATCTCCTGTTGATGGATAAATGAGTAAATTTGCCTTGATTATGGTTAATCTCTATTTGTCTGAAAGTAATCTGAATTGATTTTTACTTCTTGCTTATCTATTCATATTTATGAATGGGATTTACTACTTTTGTAGAAATCTTTAACCATAGCCTTACTTAAAAAATATGGATTACTTTCTTAAACGTCACTTGGGATGCATAAGAATTGGTAATTCCGTTGCCATTCCTTCCTAACTCGAACCAACCAGATTTTCTCACTCTAATAGTTTTATTGTAGAACTTGTACAGAGCCTTATCACTAGCAATAAGGCAAAAAGAAGCCCTTATTGATATTTTCTAATCAGATGTTCATATTAATTGATACCAACTCATTATCTACATTTCTTCATGACAAAATTAACTCATTTTTTAAGAATGTAACAAATATCATTGTGCGGATAATTTGAAAATTCAATTTCTATAATGGAAAATTTACTAATTTCACAAATAATTTCATAAAAAAGATTCGACATATTAATATCAAATGTATTTACCCTCTATTATCAGAAATTAGATCCTTGCAAACAAAGCGATATATCTACTATAATCAAGAAGGAATTAAGACCGAGCAGAATAGTCCAGCAGTTAAAGATACCGATAAATTGTGGATTGATATAAGTGATCCGTCGCCCCAAGATCTGAAATCCATTGGAGAAGAATACGGTCTAGATGAGGACAGTCTAAGGCTTATTGGTCAGAAAACGAAAAGACCGCAGATAAGGATACTCGACAATCATACCTTTAGTATATTATTAGATATTCGTTTTAAAACAATTAAACAATTGCTAATTGAAGGCGTTTATATTTATGTTGGCAAGAATTGGATAATCACCTTACATTCATCTCAGGTTGAAATATTTTCAACCATTAAGGATATTATTGAAAAAAAGAATAGAAAACTATTAGTATTAAGTATTAATGCACTATATTTTACAATTATCGGGGAAATAATATCAAGATATGAACAACTTTTAACTTCAATAGAGATTACTCTTTCAGATTTTGAACAAAAATCTTTATTCAAAAAGCCTTCCAAGAGCATGCTCAACTATCTAGATGTAGTGGCAAAACAAAGCATAGTAATAAGACGGCATTTCTGGTACACAAGAGACGCTGTAAACTTTTTGATACATATGCAAAATCAAGGTAATGAAATAAGATATTTACAAGTTGCCTATGACGACATAGGACAGTTGATTCAATTGATAGAATCATATGGTGATACCATAAATTCCACCCGAGATTTATACATCGCAAATATATCGTTACAACTTAATGATACAATGCGAATTCTGACAGTTTTTAGTGCGATAATCCTACCCTTATCTCTTATTACAGGAATTTATGGAATGAATGGATTAGACCTGGCCAGATTAAGTGACATTCCCCCAGGATTAGTCACAGTCCTAGTGACAATGGTATTAATTTCAATAGTATTATTAGTTTTTTTTAAGCGTAAAGAATGGATTTTTTCAAAGGAAGATATATATCCTAATTCCAATTCCAAGCTGAATTCAAAAGGCTAGGTCCGATAAGACATGATTTTTAATATCAATTTAGTTTACCTCAAGACCCAATTGGATCAAACGCTATCAGATTCCATGAAAGTGTAAGCTATATTGAAGCTCTAAAATTTGATATGAAATAATTGATTAGTCGAACAATTATTTCTAATATCCTTTTCTATTGATTGTTTATAGCAAATGTCATTTAAACATACTTTTACCGCTACTAATAATAGTAAATTTGATTCGTCTTAGAATATCATCAATTTCACAACAAGTTTAGTTGATCAAAACTTAAAATATTTGATCACTGTCTTACTTTTTAGCTATTGGTGAAAATAAAGAGCCATCAAATATAAAGATTGTACGTCATCATATAATGAAATGTCACTTCTAGATAAAGTTGCAGTCGTTACTGGTTCAAGTAGAGGCATTGGATTTGAGATAGCAAAGGAGCTTTCAGAAAGAGGAGCTATCGTCATAGTATGTTCTCGAAATAAGAATCAATCGAAGACGGCGGCCGCTAAGATGAGTGGTGCAACTCATGCACTCCAAGTCGATGTAACCAATCAATTAAGCGTAAATAAATTTATAGAAAACGTTATGAACAGATATCAGAAAATCGACATTTTGGTAAATAATTCAGGTTATCCATTTGACGATATCATCTGGAATAAAAAAATACATGAGGGATCTATTGAAGAGCTTAGAAAGATAATTGAGGTCGACTTATTTGGATCAATAAGACTTTGTCAAGGTGTACTTCCGATTATGATGCAAAAATCTTTTACTGTAAATCTAAGCAGCAAAAAGACGGACAAAGAAGCGGTGGGCGGCGTAATAATTAATATTTCCTCCACCCCTGCAATTTCAGGACATGCAGGAGGTTTCCCTTACTCCATTGCTAAGTCTGGATGCATTACATTAACGAAAAGTATAGCCAAAGAGTACAGCAGATACGGGATTAGAGCATATACTCTCGCATTAGGTAATATCGCTACACCAGCTACACTAGATTCAATGTCAGAGCAAATCATAATCAGAGCCGCTCTAGAGTCGCCCATGAAAAGATGGGGTGAACCTCGCGAGGTAGCTAGGGTCGCTGCCTGCTTAGCCGATGACTATTTCTCCTACGCTACAGGCAACACCATAGTCGTAGACGGTGGAACAGTATTAGTTTAGTTGTAAAAATAGAACAGTAATCTATTCGTAAACAAGGTAAAAATAGAGATATTAACGCTATTTTACAATTTCAAAATTTATTTTTTCTTTTTTGAACAAATCCATTAAAGTATTGGCTTGGTTTTTATTCTCTAACTCTAAACTTAAATATACTCCAGCAGTACCAGCGGGGATGTTGGAACTCAATCGATCGTGTTCTACCTCGACAATGTTCACGCTAGCCTTTGATATCTCATCAACAATTTTTTTTAAGGCTCCAGGTTTATCATTAAGATCTACAAATATTTTCAATAACCTGCCTGTTTGCATCAAGCCTTTCGCCACTATCTGACCCAAAAGATACATGTCCACATTGCCACCAGATATGATTGAGACCAAATTCTTGCCTCGTTTATTGTTTTTCTTCTTAGAAATAAGGTAAGCAAGAGCTGCAGCGCCAGCAGGTTCTGACACGATTTTTGATCGTTCCATCAATAAAAACATTGTCTTTACAATTGCATTATCATCTATCAATACAATACTATCTACATTCTTCTTTATGATTTCGAAGGTTAGTTTTCCAGGAGTTTTGATAGAGATACCATCTGCAATAGTGTAGCCTTCTTTAGCCTTCATTATCTTATTGGTAGAAATTGATTTTTTCATAGTGGGAAAAGCGGTAGATTCAACACCAATTATTTTTACCCTTGGATTGATTGATTTTATCGCTACGGATATCCCCGCAATCAAACCACCCCCTCCTACAGGAACATAAACTTCATCTAGGTTTTCTAAGTCCTCCATTATCTCCAAACCGACTGTTCCCTGCCCCGATATTATATCTAAATCTTCAAAAGCAGGAATGATGATTTTATTTTCTTTCTCAGCCAAATCTTTGACAGAATTAGCAGATTCATCGTAACTGTTTCCTTCTAAAATTACTTTTGCCCCATAGGACTTTGTAGCAACAATTTTACTTGGAGATGCATTTTTAGGCATAACAATGGTACATGAAATATTATGATAATTAGAAGCAAAAGCTACTGCTTGAGCATGATTTCCAGCCGAAGCTGCAATTACACCATTCTTTTTTGACTCATTTGACAAATTATGAATTTTTACCATTGCTCCCCGAACTTTGAAGGATCCTGTTTTCTGAAGGCATTCGAGTTTAAGATAAACGTTGTTACCAGTTAATTTAGAAAATGTTGCCGATTTTATTAGATCTGTTCTTCTGATGTTATAACTTGAAAGTAGTCTTTGAGCCTCCTTAATGTTGTTCAAGTCTAAGTTAAAAATTTCTTATCTTTCATTAGATCAAATGACGTTTATTTAAATCTGTTGTATTTAACCTCACTGTCTGGCCCTAACTATAACCATTAGAGTCAGGAAAGCATGGATTAATGAAGGATATTAAAATAGGCTAAAATCACACACAAATTATGCTCTAACAATGAAGCATTGTAATTATTATTATCTTCATTTGTCTAATATTTTATTTAAATATATATCTCGACCGATAAATGAAGATTTAAAATCAGAGGTTATTTTACCAAGCTAACATACTTTAATTCAAGAAAGCAAAGTTACCGAATTACAGATTATAGTTAAATATCCTATGTATAATTATAAAAGTGGACCATTAAATTCACATATCCTTTTTTTGAATTAATTCTTTACAATCTCAAACATCTTGATAAAGGAATATAAAATGTAATATCATATGATTGATTTGCTAAAAAAGATTAGGCGGGTTCCTTCTCGGTGTTCTCTTTATCTGTTTCTTCAAGCGCTTCCTCTCTAAGATTTTCAGAAGGACCTGCGGTTTCTGGGTTATCTGATGCCGAACCAATTTTTTTTTGATTTTGTTGAGATTCTTCGAGATTTTCAGTATTTTCATTTGACAATATTCTGTTCATACATAAAATATCAACAAAATATATTAAGATCTATATAGAATTGATCATTCTCACTTGTAGTCAACTAGTAATACTGTAAAGATCTGTATGCTAAATTTTATGAATTACAAGAAGCATCCTCCGAATACAAATAGGGAGGCAAATTGGAGGTGACGAAAAAATAGACAGCCGCGGCATCCTGAGAGTATGTACATTCCTTATTCAACGGCAGTATTAGTTGATCGTCTTAGCGTATAGATATATTTGGTTGCTCAATACAATATGCAATTCGACACGTACTAAGCGTTATTAAATCAGATGGAAATGGATTTCGAATAAACTAAAATACCTAGGAATGATTGGCTATGTATATGCTTGAAATGATGAAATGCTATTGTGGAGAACAAATTATTATTGAGCCAGAAATTAACGAATCTGTAGAACAATATGTTAATAGAAGACAGTGTCCCAAATGTCAAAGAATTGGTCAATGGACTACAACTGCATGGGCCTTCAAATGACACCTACACAATACCTCAGATCTTTGACGACTTTTATTTAGAATGAAATGTACCTCAAACTCAGTAGAGTAGATATATTTTGATACACTCATAGGACAAAAGCAAAGTGTATTTGACATAGTAAAGTCATTATGCTTCGAATTTAGGCGGACTGCCAGTAAAAAGGTTTCCGAATTTCTGGTTATTGATTGATTTAAATAAGAAGGATGTTGTTTAATGAATAAATTTTGACGATCCAATTAATTGGAATTTCTCTTTTGGTTTTCCTTCAAAATTAGTATTTCAATTTAGGTATTATCTTTTAGTTTTGTACTCACTTTGACTTATTTGAGAAAGTAGTACATATTTCAATTTACATATTGTTAAATAAAATGTTAAACAATTTAACATACAAAACGATGTCCCGGGTTTCTATTCCATTCACCGAGACATTAATGTGGTAATGGAGAAAGGCCAAACACGGAATTGGCTGATAATAGATCTCCTATCATATAATAACAAGTTTATTAACGACCATAAAGAATATTGCGAATCATAAAATTAAGATGTGGATTAATTGCATTTGTTCTGTTAAAATTCATCTTTTTAAAAATTCAAATAATTATTGAAATTAGAAATTAGATCAAAGCCTTTAGAATATTATTAAGTGAAAAACTGTCTTTAGATTAACTGAGATTTTGATATTTATTTTTGGGATCACTTTTTTTCACGAGTCTTTAAGGCAAAATATTTAGTAGCGTTGAATAAATTATTCATACTTTAATTATAATGGAATGACTTTCCCTACATTCAAAAGTCCTAGGCAAAATTTATTATTGTTGATTATTTAATATTTGTGAATTTAAAAAGAATTAGAATTGTAGTCGAGATATAGAATTTAGTTACTTAACTTAATCTCGGTTAGTTTTATTACTATATCTAAATCGTGCCTTAGCGTAACTTCTGTTACGCCCGCAACTTCTGCAATCTTACTTTGAGTGATTTCCTCATCATATTCCTTACATGATAAGTAAAGAACAGCCCCAGCCAAACCCATAGGATTCTTCCCGGCATATATAGCCGTTTTCCTTACAGTCATCATCATTTTGACGGCCCGTCGTTTCGCTCTCTCTGAAATCCCGCAAATATTTCCGATCTTAATTATTTCTTTTAGTGCATCGACTTGAGGTACTTTGATATCCAGTTCCAACATTACTTTTCTGTATATTCGCGCAATCTCTTTTTCCTTAAGATTAGTAATTCTTGCTATTTCTTTTAGTGTCCTGGGTATCCCTAATTCTCTACAGGTGATATAAGAAGCAACAGCCAAAGCACCCTTAATTGTTCTGCCTTTTACTAATTTTCGTTCCTGTATTTTCCTGTAAAGATATGCAATCTTTTCAATTGCCGATTCGGGTAATCCAAGCACATCTTTCATAGTGTATAGGTGGATAAACGCAGTCTGAAGATTTCTTTTTGAAGAATCCTTTGTTTGAGATCGGGTATCCCAGGTTCTCCACCGATTTATTCTGCTTTTCATTGCCAAGTCAATCTGACGGCCAGACGCATCTTTATCTACTTTCCCTATCACAGTCGAGAGCCCACGATCGTACTTCGCCAAAGAAGTTGGTCCGCCTGTTCTATCCCTGAAGTCTAGTTCTTGAATATTTGAAGAAGCCCATTCAGACCTTGTTAAATCGGTGTTGTCAATAATAACACTTCCACAGGTAGTGCAGATCAATTCACCAGAATTCTGATCGGTAATTATATTAGTGTGCTTGTTACATAAAGGGCATAAGACTGATAAATACGAATTAATTAATTTTTGATTCATTTTGATTTTTTCCACCACATTTTAGTTCTTATTATAATGGTTTTCCACCATTTTATCGTTTCTATTATAATAATCAGTAAGTAAACGCTATCAACATTATATTTATGTAACATTTGGATTAAAGATGATAAAAATATTGACATTATTGATCATCATGATATAAAAATCTGATGAAATAATCCCACCAAGTGGTATTATGGTTAAAGAAACCTAATGTTGGTAAGTTAATTAAGTAATATTGGTCGATAACTGCCATGATTATTGTATGTTAGTATCCATAACAGAGGCAATCAAAACCCTTATTTTAATATTTTATAGTGGTAAACGAATATTATAAGTTGCAGATGTCAGAAATGAAATGCTTATCGCTATAAGCCGAGGACTCGCAGATAAATGAAAATCATACCTAACGAAATTATTTTATATTACAAAAATTATAGAAAAGGATATGAATAGTTCTAGATGGTTTATTCTTATTTTACCACTACTAATGGTCGGATTTCCCACCGTGATTGCTCAATCCAACAATACTGGCTTCTCTAATAACACCGGAGGGTTGTCCTCAGAGTCAGTAGATGTTGCAATTACAAATTCTAGCTCAAGTCCTGCAGATTTGACAGTTAATGATTCATCCCAAGGAGATGCACAAAATAACACCGGAGGGTTGTCCTCAGAGTCAGTAACTGAATCTAAATATTAATCCTTAAGAACTCTTGTCACTTTTTTATAATTATGACTGAGCCGGATTCGCACAATGTATCATTAGAATCAATTAAAAACAAAGTAATTCGATGTATCCTATGCGACCTATCAGTAACTAGAAAGAATGCCGTACCGGGAACTGGCAATTTCACCAGAAAAATAATCCTAATAGGCGAAGCTCCCGGAAAAAATGAGGATGAAATGGGTATGCCATTTATAGGGAGTGCCGGTAAAATTTTGGATCAAGCTTTGGTCGATGCGGGAATAGCAAGAAAAGATACTTTTATCACGAATGTGGTCAAATGCAGACCACCTAACAATAGAATCCCAACTGAAGAAGAAATAAGAATATGCACTGATCAATATTTAAAAAAAGAGATTGAGATTATTTCACCTAAAGTTATTTGTATTTTAGGCGCCACAGCGCTAAAGTCGTTACTTGGTTTAGAACATATGACACATCATCGTGGAAAAATAATCAATCGACCGCCATTAAAATACTTTATAACATATCACCCTGCAGCAACTATTTATAATAACAAATTAAAGCAAGTTTTCTTTGAAGATATCAAAGAGCTATCAAGAATAGTTAACGATCAAGACCAAAGTATAGATAGATTTTTTTAACTTAACTAAAAGGAAAAGTAAAGACAATTTTTAACTGCCAAGATGTTAAATAATAACAGAAAAAGCAATGCAAAAATCAAAAGATGGAAAATGTCAAGATGGGTTTTCAATCATATTGATCATGAGGTTATTAAATAACTTTCCTCTCCAATGTATCTAATGTTATTAGTAATAGTTTCTTTAATCATTTCTGATCATATATTGAGTTAGAAGTTTTAAAATATAGAATAATACTGCAATATTAATAGTTCTAAAAAAAGTAACATCAATTAAGATGTAGATGTAGATGTAGCAATAGTACAATATTTGGGAAACAAAAAGTTAAGGTAAAGGATAGTAAATTTGAGTTTGTTATTTGGCACTTATTAAATGTGTCAAATCATTAGGAACAGCCATTGAAGCTAGGTCCAGCAATGGGGCGTACCATATACCGAATATTATCATAAAACCTAAAGCAAATAACAAAACAGCAACTATCGACTTTGGTTCCTTCTGTCTGACTCTATTCTCGCCTTTTTCCATATACATTTTCCTTATGATCCAAGCATAATAACCCAGAGATAGTGCACTATTTAGGACACCTGCTATTGCCAGATAGGGTCCCCACCATACTATTTGGCCACTATCCAAGGCTGCACCAAAGATCAAATATTTACCCCAAAAACCATTCAGAGGAGGCACTCCAGCCAACGCAAGTAAAGAAATAGTAAGCACGAAGGCAGTAATAGGCATTCTAAATCCCAATCCTGTGTATTTTTCTAGTGTATAGCCAGCTAGGGTTATGATCACGCCTGCGGCAGCAATAAATGCAGCAGATTTCATTACTGCGTGGTTCATTATTTGTAACAAAGAAGCATCTAAACCATAATTAGAATATGGAGCCACCGCAAGGCCTATTAAAATATATCCAGCCTGCGCAATGCTGGAATAGGCAAGGATTCTCGGAATACTTTTCTGAGTTAGAGCCCCCAGATTGCCTAGGGTCATTGTAAAAATGGCTATTATTGCAAGTGTAAATGTCCAGTGGACATTGAGTGCTATTAAACCAATAACTATGACTCTAATGGCAGCTGCGAATCCAGCTTTTTTTGTTCCTGCTGCAAGCAGCGTAGCAACTGTTGTTGGTGCTCCAGAATATGTATCAGGCAACCACATATGAAATGGAACTAGACCCATTTTGAAGCCAAAGCCCGCAATAAAAAGGCCGACTGCCAGTAAAGCAAATGGGATCAAATCGGTATTCAGCTGCGACATTGCGATAATAGAATCGTAAATATTAGTGGTTCCGGTTAATCCATACACAATTCCCATCGCTAAAACAATTATTGCTGACGATAGGGCTCCAAACAAGAAATATTTGATTGAAGCTTCGTTTGAGATTGGATCCCTTTTGTTAAAAGCTGCCAATGCATAAGTAGGAATAGACATAAGTTCCCAAGCAACTAACAACATTACGAAATCAGTTGAATACCCTATAAGGATCATCCCTATGCTTGATAATAATATTAAAGAATAGTAGGCTGCATGATTGCTTTTTTTCTTCATGTAACTCCATGAAGAAACTGTCACCATAATAGATACTATAAGAAATGCAATAGAAAAGAATGCACCAAAAATGTCATCTGCTATCACCCCGCTCTTTGTTAATGACAAGGCAGGAAGATTTTCTCCAGAAAATATCCTATATATTACAAGGACAAGCGCCAAAGCTAGAGCCCCAAAGGCTATTGCGCTATAAACTTTATTTTTGGTGCCTCGCTCTTTATTCAAGGCATCTATTATTGGAATTAATAAAGCTACGCTTCCTAAGATAATGGTTACTAAAGCAGGAGTTGAAAATATATCAATCATTATTACTCATTCACTCCTTAACTCAAAAGTAACATGGTAATTAGAATTATACCAGCCGAGAATACATAGAGATATGTCTGTACGTTACCCGATTGTGCCGCTTTTGTCACTCTAGATAAGAACACCATTGAATGTTGGACCGAAGGATTAATTCCATACATTAAGATATCTTCAAAATACCTGTATATTCGCCTATAAACCGCCAGGGGTACAACAACACCTCCCCAGTATAGAATGGAATTAAGATACCATCGGTTGTAAAGGAACTTCCATAAAGCCTTTGAAACAACGTTGTCGTTGATCTTCTTCGGATCGGCGATTCTTTTGATGTAAAATAAGTAGCCCAGAAATCCCCCCAAGCCAAATGCTGTTACAGATGCAATAACCGCAATTGGATTGAGGTTCCATCCTTCCTGTTCAGCCCCGTGGGTAGAAGATGTGTCTGACTTTATTACTTCTTGTTGGCTCTGTGGGTCTGCGGAGCCTTCTAGGGGTACGACTCCGCCTTCGATGATGCCAAATGTACTGGCAAGATAGGCTGCAAACAAATGATGCAATTGGCCCTCAAAAGCAAATCCTACGACTCCTATTACAATAGATGCAATTGCCAGAACCGCAAAAGGAAGCCACATGAGTTTATTTACTTCATGTATACGATGACCTTTATTTTCCATATTGACCACTTTTTGGCTTGATTTTCCAAAAAATACAAGTCCCACCATCCTAAATGTATAAAAGGCAGTCATTACGGCTACTGTAACAGCAATAAAAAAGATATACGATGAGAATTCATAGTTAGATTCAATAATAGAAGCAAAAATTGCATCTTTGCTCCAGAATCCTGATGTTATTAATGGAGCACCCGCTAGTGATAAACTTGCAAGTAGCATGAAAATATAAGTTTTTCTCATATTCTTTTTCAACCCACCCATATCGTTCATGAACCTAGAGTGTACCGTATGTATTATAGCACCTGCCGCCATAAACAAAGAAGCTTTAAACAGTGCATGGCTAATCAAGTGAAAGAATCCAGCAGTATATCCGTCGACAAAGTTTGTTGACAGACCTGCAATTCCCAGGGCCATCATCATATATCCGATCTGTGATCCTGTAGAATAAGCCAAAACCTTTTTTATTTCAGGATTAACTATTGCTTGAGTAGCCAACAAAATAGCAGTTATCGCTCCGACCCAGGTAACTATCTCAAAAAACTGCGTCATATTAAATACAGACAGTGCAAAAAATAATGGACCAATTCTCGCAACAAGAAATACACCTGCTTTTACCATTGTTGCAGCGTGGATGAGAGCCGAAACAGATGTAGGTCCAGTCATTGCCTCTAATAACCATTCATTCAATGGAAATTGAGCTGATTTGCCTATAGCTCCTCCAAATATTAGAACAGCCGCAGGCACCAATAGATTTTGCTGCATCATCTCATTTGCCCAGCTTTGGTCGGCCAATAACTCTCTAAAGCCAAAAGTACCCGCATACATAAAGATCATAAACATGCCAGTCAGCATCATTACATCTCCAGCCCTGTTAAGTAAGAACGCCTTTATCCCAGCATGGGTAGGAGATGTCCACTGAGGTATACCCCAAGCGGTATGTCCTTCCTTGCCAACATAATCTTTCCGTCTATCAGAATACCAAAATCCTATCAGAGCATAGGAAGCAAGTCCCACACCTTCCCAACCGAAAAATACCATCAACAAGTTATCGGATAATACAATAAGCTGCATTGATCCAATAAAGAACAGCATAAAGAACCAATACCTTATCAGGGATTTTTCTCTGCGCATGTAGGATACAGAATAGATAAATATAGCCGCCGAAATCCAAGCGACTAAATTACTCATAATTATAGCAAGGGGATCAGCAAGTACACCTGCTTCCAGATTTAAAGCTGAAAACCATGGAATTTGACTATGTATTTCCCCATTTGATAAGCCCAAAGGCAAGATAGTCAGTGCCAACAGTGCACTAACAATTGAGAAGACAACAGCTATGTAACTTTTAAATTTTTCACTACTTTTTCTTAAAATAGGAATGAATGCAGCTCCTATAAATGGAGTCATCCAAATTAACCAAGCAATTACACCTAGTCCTTCAAAACCTAAAACTTCAGCCAGATCTATTCACCTATATATTAATGGAATGACCGCTTTGGTTATCTGATATTAGATGTGTCCTCTGGAATTCAGAATTACCTAGCAAAGCAGCACTACTGGCCTGTGTATGATTTGTAAGTGTTTCATTTACTTGAGCCATTCCAGGTTTGATCTTTACTGGTATAAGCTCGTTTGAATTCTCATACAGATTTTCAACGTATCCTATAATTGGTTTGTAAAATAAATCAGGATATACTCCCAGAATCAAAGTTAATGAAGCCAAAATTCCCATGGTTACTAAAACATATTTACTCGAATCACGTACATTTTTTAATGTTTCTGGGGTAACACCATAAAAAATCCGTTTATACATCCACAAAATATAAGCAGAAGTCAATATAGTTGTAGTAATAGCCAAAGCGAAGGATATCGCCTTAATAGTACTCCAGTCAACTACTGCATTTTGTAGAGCGCCGTTAAAAAGAACCCATTCAGACATAAAGCCACTTGTAATTGGTACACCAATGATCGTTAGTCCTCCAATCATGGCAAATACGGCTGTGTATGGCATTTTTCCACCTAAGCCACCTAATTTATCCATGTTTCTTGTTCCCGTTTGTAAGATAATTGAACCAGCCATCATAAACAATAGGCCTTTTCCCAAAGCATGAGTAACATACATAAAAATTGCACCGCTAATACCCAGAACGCTCTCCGACCCTATTCCAAAAAGCAGATAGCCCATCGAACTTATACTTGAGTAAGCCAAAACTCTTTTGATATCTTTTTGCATTAGGGACATTGCACCGCCGTAAATCATTGTTGCAACCCCCCATAGACTTACGTAAATACTATAATCAGTATAGTTTCCAGGGCCCGCCAACAGTTCAATCCAAATTCTGATCAGACCATATGCACCTATTCCAGTCATTACTGATGATATCAGTACTGTAATTGGTGTTGGAGCATCCGTATATGTATCAGGCAACCATATGTGCACAAGGAAAGCACCAAGTTTTACACCAAATCCGATAACAAGTGCAGCCACAATGACGGCTATCCATGCATGTGGAATTTGAGATACATTTGCCTTAACTGTGTCATAATCAAATCCACCGGCTAGAAAACCCATGGCCATTAAACCCAATAGTAGGATTACTGCACCGACATGGGCCCAGAAAAAGAACATTAATGAAGTTCTTTTCCTTTTTCCGTATCCATAGAATGCAATCAAAAAGAAAGCCGGAACTAACATAAGTTCAAAGAATACATAAAATTCAAATAAATTAGTTGCTAAAACAGTGCCAAGCATACCCACCGCAAATACAAGGTAGAGAGAATAATACAAGCCCATCTGACTATTCAAATAGGATTTTTGCTCTACTGAGAGAATTAATGAAGACAAAGTTTTTCCGTCCTCAAAAGAATACAACTGGCTTTCAGCATCCTTAATTTCCAGATCAGAGGAATTTTTAACCTGTTCATATTGAAGGAGAATTTTTCTTGTCATGTATGGCTTTGAATAAATAACTACAATAGTTGATAACAAATAAATCGAAATTGCAAAAGGAATGCTTAAACCGTCTAATTTTAACCCGAAATGACCTAATTGACTCCAATCAAAGACTTCTTGATATGATCCCCCAGAACCTAGGTCTATGGATGGGATAATCACCAATATTGTGGAGATAGCTAAAATTCCAAATGTCAACCACGTCGTAATGTTTATTCCCTTTCGTTTACCTAAAAAATATACTACCGGTGATAATATCAAGGGCATAAATGTTGCCACCATTAGATAATAGGAAGAATCCACCATCTACATTCTCTTGCTCCGAATACCCCTACCTCAACGACATTAACTCCTTTTATATATTATACGGTTGAATTTTCAAAAAAATAAATATGGTGGATAAAAATTAATTCTTAAGGTTCTTATATTCGGTAACATCAATGTCTTTATAGAATCTATAGGCCACAATTATGATTCCTAAGCCTACTGCAACTTCAGCAGCAGAGATTGCAATGGAAAAAAGAACAAAGACTTGGCCCTGAGGACTAGGCAGCATTCTCGAAAATGCGATAAGTGCAAGGTTTACAGCGTTTGCTATTAGCTCTATGGAAAATATAAGTCTCAGAGCATTTCTTTTTACAACTAATCCATAAATTCCAATGGATAATAGAATTACAGCTATATAGAGAAAATCAATTGGCTGGTTCATTTCTTTCCTCAATATCCTCTCTTCGTGCTAAAGCCAATGCACCTATTATCGCTGCTGCCAGTGTTAGCGCCAATACTATCAATACCGGTGAATAGTATGTCATTAATTCTTTCCCTATAGCCTGGACATCAAATATGGGAACTGTATCGTTAAATTTCAGCTGGTTTACAGAAGAGTTTCCTAAAATCGATCCGGCTAAAATAAGAAAGGCTAATCCAAGTAAGATACCTGCAACCTTTCTTTTCCTAGTTTCTTTTTTCGTAACGGTATTCTGTGCTCTTACCAACATGATGGTAAATATTATAAGAACCGCAACTGCACCCACATACACAGCTATTTGAAACATTGCAACGAAAGGAGCGTCCAAAATAATAAAGTAACCCGCTATCCCTAGCATGGAAATTGCCAGTGCTATACCACCGTATAGTAACTCCCGGCTCTCAAGAGACAAGATAGCTGAACCAATCGTGATAACAGACAATCCCACAAATACGCTATCTACCATGATAAGCACCTCGGCGTCCTATTTTTATTTCTACATCGCCGTCATATTTTGGTTTGACGGCCAATTGGGATGGAGTATATATTAAATGAGATTTTGTGTAAGAGGATAACTCATAGTCATTGGTCATATATAATGCATAAAATGGGCATGCATCTACACACAGACCACAAAAAACACACTTTCCATAATCGATTTGAGGCATTATAGATTTTTTATTTTGCTTCCATTGCTCATCAACTTTTACCATAGTTATTGCTTCTGCTATTCCTTCGCAAGCGATAGCACAAAGTTGACATCCGGTACATTTGTCATGAAACAAAATATGTCTACCTCTCGTCCCCGCAATTCCAACTCCTTTTTTGGGGTCAAATTGGTATCCGTCACCCACGAATTTCAGCTTTTCTTCAGGATAACGGAGGGTAAATCTCTTTAAAAGTATATGCTTAGTTCCAGACTCCAGTGCTTTTATGAAACCTGTTGCAGTTTTCATCGTATCGAAATCACTCCCTCCGGTCCAATAATTCCACCGTAAATCAACATTAATACGACGAACAGATTTATGAATGTTAAAACTATCAGTTTGTACCATCCAGTATGAAGCAAAATATCAATTCTGATTCGTGGATTGATACCTCGGATAATCAACATTAGAAATATAATCACTATTGTTTTCACCAAGAACCAGAATATGCTATTTACTGTTATAGGGTTGTATAGACCATCTAAAGCTAACATTTGCAGTAATGGAAAATTAGAATCATGAGCTCCTGGAATTAATTCTTGGGGAAAAATTTGGGGACCCGACCATCCACCCAAGAAGAGAATTACAAATAATCCTGCTAGAGCATACAATTTCAAATAGCTACCAAGTTGTATTAATCCGTATATCATCCCCGTAGTCTCAGTCAACCAGCCTGCAACTATTTCACTCTCAGCTTCGGGTAAATCGAACGGAATCCTTTCTAATTCAGCTAGTGAAGAAATGAAAAATACAAAAGCGTTGATCGGGAGTAGAAAGATATTCCAGAAAGCATTTTGTGATCTCGCAATTTCTGAGAGATTAAGTGACGACGATAGAATAACAACCGGTAACGCCGATAAGAAAAAAGGTATCTCAAAGGCAATCATTTGGTGGAGAGCCCTTAATCCTCCTAAAAATGGATATTTACTATTACTGGCCCATGAAAATAGTAATGCAATCAACGGAAAGAAGCCCAATATTGCAAAAGCAGCTAATAACCCTACGCTAACATCAGCGACTACCCATCCTGAAGCTACTGGAATCAGCGCTACTACCGCAGCAGCAGTAGACACAAACATTATGGGGGCCAACCAGAATATGGGTTTGTCAGCGCCTGAAGGTACTATAATCTCTTTTGTAAGAAGTTTTAACCCGTCTGCCAATAATTGGAAGATACCTTCAACTTTACCAGCATATAATGGTCCTACACGCAATTGCATTTTGGCCAGCAATTTTCGTTCGACAAATATTGTAGCTGCGGCTATCAAAGCTGCAAATCCAAACCCTGGAAAAACAGCTGCCCTAAACAGGTCGGTGTGAACAAAAAATTGAACAATAGGAAGCGTTCTGGAAGGATCAACCATCATCGAAAAGAAAAGATATGGTGTTAAGACTTGTCCGTCGACTTCAGGCAAAGGAACATAAAACAATGTAAAAAAGATTATCGGAAGAATAAGTAAGGTAACTAACGCTAAGACAACAAATAGGAGCCAAACTACACTGCCTACGAAGTTCCCGAATCTAAAATCTGGAGTCAGTGAACCCATTATCTGTCAGCCTCCACCGGCCAATAATTAAGAGACCAATAAATTGCAGGCATATCACCCAATTTTGATCCTGTTAGCAGGAAAGGTAAAGCAAGTAAATTCCTAAATGAACCAACCGATGCCTTTACCCTATAGGGTTTTGGTGATCCATCGCTAACCACATGATACCCCAAAGCTCCCCTTCCTGATTCTACTCTCTTGTATGTTTCACCAGGGGGACTCTTAAGATTAAATTGCAATTTTTCTCTAACGTCTCCTGACTCAGGCATCTTATCCAGTAATTGTCTAATTATGTGACAGGATTCACGCATATCCAGCATAGGAACATATGCTCTTGCAAATGAATCGCATGTTTTCATATATTGGACATTAAAATCAAGCTCATTATAAACGTCATATGGTTCCACTTTTCTTATATCGTATGGTACACCCGATGCCCTCAAGACAGAACCTGTCACACCTAGTTTAATCGCATCTTCTTTGGTTAAAACTCCTACACCCTCAGTTCTTTGTCTTAACAGTGGATTATTAAAAAAAATATCGTCATATTCTTTAAGCCTTTTTTCAAAATAATTAACCTGAGACAGACATTTTTCTTTAAAATTATAGGGAATATCATTTCTAACTCCACCAGGAATATTGAATGCATTAGTTATTCTGGCCCCAGTTAATCGCTCTAATAAATCAATAAGCAGTTCCCTATCTCCAGCAGGCCACATGAACATTGTTGAATGTCCTAAGAATATACCATATATTGCTAGCCAATACAATGTGTAAGATAGCCTACTAAGTTCCGATGCGAGTGCTCTAATGAACTGTCCCCTTCTGGGAACTGAGATATCCGCAAGATCCTCAACAGCCAGACTGTAAGAATAAGTAATATTGCAAGAATCATGAATCACTGGGCGTTCTAAATGGGGTATATTTTGAAAGTGATTTCTATATTCACACATTTTTTCATGTCCCCTATGAACATAGCCGGGGTCAGGATCTACGTATACTATATAGTCTCCATCAACTTTAATAACGAATCTAAAATGGCCTGACCCTGGGTGTTGTGGACCAACACTTAGAGTCATTAATCGGTCATCTTCAGTTTCCTTTGTTATTTGAAGTGATAATTTCTTTGCCTCATCGATTTTGTCCTCCAGACTGCTCATTTCATAATCATCTTCCTTTTATGCGGAAATCCTTTCTAAGAGGTGGTATATCCGCCCAATCTTCAGGCAAAATAAATCTCTCATTACGTGGATGACCCAAAAAATAAACACCCAGCATTTCATACGTTTCACGTTCATGATATTCTACACTTGGAAATATATTTATCAAGCTATTTGATTTAGGATCGCTTCTATCCACTCTCGTCGATAGTATGACAATATAAGGATAATAATCGGTGTTACTATACGATCCTAGATGATAATTAATCTCAATTTGATTATCAGTAGGGTAGTCAGTTCCCGAGGCCGATTCAGCATGATCAAATCCATGGTTATTTCTCAAATAAAGCGCTGTTTCTACAAGGTTTTCAGGACTCACCATTATTTTGGAACGATTTTCTTTTTTATACACAAGTTTAACTTGTTCTCCAAAATTAGTAATGACTGAATTAATGAGACTATTAGATAGTAAATGAGTCGCTTCTTCTTTAACTTCCAGTAATTTTGTTTGATTATTTTTGGTTTCGGCGTTTTCCATTATTTAATTTTCGACCTTTTAATTTTTTCTTGCAACAGCATAGTACCTTGAATCAAAGTTTCAGGTCTTGGCGGGCAACCAGGGACATACACATCTACTGGCAAAATACTATCACATCCAGGTAAAACATTGTATGAATCTAGATACAATCCACCTGTTATTGCGCATGCTCCCATAGCAATAACGTATTTTGGCTCTGGCATTTGATCATAAACCATTCTGAGCCTAGGTGCCATTTTCCTTGTGACGGTTCCTTGAACAACTATCAAGTCACACTGTCTTAAAGATCCAAATGCTTCCAGTATTCCAAATCGTTCAGCGTCATAGCGCGGACTAGAAACAGCACCAAATTCAACACTACAACAAGCAGTTTCCAAGTGAACGGGCCATAGTGACCAGACTCGGCCCCAGTTAATTGCATAGCCTAATGGTTCATCCAAAGCTTTGACTAAAACATCACCTAGCTTAGACACTAAAACATTAAAATTGGTAGGGTTAACGAGCTCCTTTAACATACCTCTACACTTGATAAATATTTACATTCAAGTTATTAATACCTATTGTGTTCAACAAGATTACCAGATTCCTTTTCTGCCGGCCAAAAACAATGCATACCCCATTGCGGCGAACATAATACCCAAAAATCCTATCATTGGCAATGTTGCCTCTTTAGGGATAGAGAAAAAGGTAACACCCCATGCATACAGAAAGATAGACATTACATCGAACACTACAAACATTAGGATATAAGAATAATACTGCATCATAAAATGAGATCGTCCTTCTCCTGAAGGAACTTGACCACATTCCATTGGAAGAAATTTTACTGGATTGTACCTTCTTCTTGTCATCAACAACCTCGACAAAACTATTGAAGGGACCCCAGCTAAGATTCCAAATCCAAATAAATATAATATTGGAAGAAATTGCGTAGCGGTTTCTCCTGCCAAATTAACAGTGGCTGACAATAGAAGATATTTATATCTTCTTATTTGATGCTCATAGAAGAGACTATTTGTTTAGTACGAGCTTAAACAATTGTTTAACAATCAGTTTGGGATGGTTAAGAGCTAGTTTGGTCATTTTAGTGTATGTAAAATCTGATTTAATAAAATCTAAAAATTCATCTATTGACAATTCTTTTATTATTTCAATTTCTTTGTCCCATTCTGAGTCAGAAAGACCAAGCCATCTTGATTGAACCTTTAATGCTGATTTTATTTTTTTTTCAAGGAGGGTTTTATTTGCTACTTCATAGGGCCTCAAGGAATCTTGCGACGAATCGTGTTTCAAAGATTCAGCTCCTACCTTTCCGGCCAAACGTCCAAACTCAATTGCATATCTTATGCCTTCTAACACAAGTGGATTTGCCTGACCTACGGTATCTCCAACCATAATCAATCCATCAAAAACACTATTTAACCGCAATCCTTCATTTGGAATCATGCCGTAATGTAACTCCAAAGGTTGAATTTTTCCAAGTTTATCTAATGGAGGCAACAGACTTTTCATGATTTTGTTCAATTTAGCTAATGGGTCAGTATTTGAATTTGGTTTTCCAATGCCCACCCCTATTCTTACTCGATTTTCTGATAACGGAAAAAGCCAAGCATATCCGGCCTCCGAATAAATCTGTCCCACCATAAGGCACATAGTTTCTCTATCTACACTATCACAATAGCATTCATATTCTGCTCCAATGCCATATCTCTTCCACGAGTCGACGTATCCTAATTTCCTTGAAACAAAACTACTAAAGCCAGATGCATCTATTACTAAAGTCGCCTCCACATCCAATGATCCGCTAGGAGAATTCACTTTCAGGATGCTTGAATGTCTTTGTGAATTTTTTTGAACATCAATAACTTGGCTTTTCACAAGCAGATTGCTACCCTCGGATGCTGCTTTTGATGCTAGATATTGATAAGTTTTCCTCACATCTAGAACACATGCGGAATTAAAAGTACCTGAAATCATGATTTGATTAGTGGGTGATACAAAGGAAAAATTCTTGATAGGATTATAGTATTCCTCTGTAATACCAAATTTTTCAATCTCCTTGATCCAGGTAACACCACTGGTCCTAATATTATGACCAAAAGAAGGATCCTTCTCGAAAAGGATCACATTTGCACCATGTTTTGAAGCAGAATATGCTGCAGATAATCCTGCTGGTCCTCCCCCTACTATCGCAATGTCATATTTCAATAAATTAATAATTTATTCTCCAAGGGGTATTATACATATTTCTTTGTTTAATGTTATGATTCATTTAATAATCGTATAGGAGGATCCAATTTCTAATAAATAACACCCTACTCATCCGACCTTGATTCAAAGTAGATGCACAGACCATATTCTTGATTAAATATATTTGCAGGACATAGTTGGGTTACAAGTAGTTACAACCAGACCTAGATATACTAGATAAGAGGCTGGAGAATTTGAATAAATTATTTTCTCACGACTTTGATTTAGTAAATAAATAATAATTATGCGCACAAACGGTGTTTAGTTTGATATTTCTGCGAAAACGCCCCCATGAGGAGGATAAAAGGGAGACTAGGCAATTAAATGAAAATATCCAGTCAATCATTAAATCGATTGAAGAAATCAGTGATGAGCAGAGAGAGATAGTAAAGAAATTTAAATTAGAGATGGAAGTATTCGCTTCTGAGAGATCACTTGAGAGTTGTGTACAAACGCTTAACCTGTCAATGCAATTAGCTACTATTAGAGAACAATTGGTAGAAACGTACAAGCATTATTGTGGATTATTAGAATATGAACTAAAAATGGCTTTGGACAAAGAATCCAAGAATACCGAATCGCGAAATCATGATTGAATAATAATTACAAATGATTATAACAAAGCGATACCTTAATTGGGAAAACTGGATGGTTGTTTTACTCTATTCAATTAAACATGATCCGATTTCTGATCGTTCCCAATCCCTCAATAGAAATTTCTACTATATCATCATGTTTCAAATATCTAGGTTCTTTCATTGACATAGCTACTCCAGCAGGAGTTCCAGTTGATATGATATCTCCAGGCTCAATTGTTATAAGATCACTCAATGAAGATATTATTTTCCTTATAGGGATAACCATATTGCTACTTGATGAATTTTGCCTTAATTCCCCGTTTACCTTGGTTGTAATACGTAATTTTTGAGGATCTTGAATTTCGTCCTTAGTCGTTATCCATGGCCCGCAAGGAGCAAACGTATCAATACTTTTCCCTCGTGTGAATTGTTTATCCCTAAACTGGATATCTCGCGCAGAAACATCGTGGAATATCATGTAACCAAATACGGCATCTAATGAATCTTTCTCAGAAATTTTTTTTACCTGTCTTCCAATAATTACTGCTATTTCTGCTTCATAATCTAGCCGCTTTACGTAGGAAGGAGAGATGACATTTCCGTGAGGAGAATTTAACGCTGTTCTTGGTTTTAAGAATATTACAGGTTCTTCCGAAGGAGTCAATCCTGCATCACGGGCATGATCATAATAATTGAAAGCTAGACATATAATTTTAGGCGGATTGGGAAGAGGAGCTAATAAATCAACCTCATCTATGGGCAAATCATATGTAAGTCCAGATCCAACAGAATTTATTTCTGAAAGCCAACCGCCAAATAAGAATTCTTTAATTCGCGGTGGTATTGGGACTCCAGTCTTTTCCTGAATCTGTTCTTTGGTAATAATCTTCTTTCCATCTTCTGATACAATGCCGTATGTTTCTACTGAATCTTTTAATCTAATTCTTGCTATTTTCATTTTTTTAAATCACCTATGTGTAAATATTGCAGTTGAACTATCATCAATCCTACAGAATCCATATCTAACAAATTGAATGGCAGTTCCCAGCTCAAGTTTTGATATATGGGATTCTGATAATCCGCAATCTTCTATTAAATTATTTTCGTTGTATTTGTCTCCATGGTATAGCGCTAGTGGTCTTAAGATCCTATAATTTTGAGAGTCAGAGTTAGAGACCCATTGAATCTTTGGAATATTGTGAGAAATTTCATTTCCCTTATTTTTTGCATAGATAATAATGTTGCGGCCATCTACACCGTCATTATTCATATTGAGATTTTTTTCAATTGACAGAATTTCTATGTTGCATAAGTCCATTAATCTTAATGTATCTCCGATTTTTAGTTTAATTGCATCATCGTTAGATATATAAATTATATTTCCCACCCGTATTAACCTCTTACCCATGTCAAGAGTAGGATGATTTCTTATCTCAACTGTATCGATGTTAAGCGAATCTATGTTTACCTGGACGGGATTTTTGACAAAGTAGAGTCGTGGTGCTTTGGAATCCAACAGTTTCCGATTAAATGACTCCAATATTTCCATCGAGGGTTTGGTTTCAGATAATGTAATACCGAGTGAAAGAACAAATTTTCTAATTGCTTGGGGTAGTATTCCGCGCCTCCTCAAACCTAATAGTGTAGGCAGTCTGGGATCATCCCAATTCTTTATTATGCCCTTTTCAATCAATGGTGTAATTTTCCGCTTAGAAACCGGAATGCCTTCAAATTCCAACCTTGAGAATTCAATTAGCTTTGGTTTTGTTAAAGAAAGATTGTCCAAGATAGAAAAATATAATTCATTTCGTAATTCGTATTCTTTGGTCCTAAAGGCATGAGTAACCCCATCAAGGCTATCTTCTACAGGGGCGGCAAAATCATAAGTAGGCCATAATGAAAATTCTGACCCTACCTTAGGGTGAAGGCCCCCTGATATGATTCTAAAAAGAGTTGGGTCCCGCATTGCAGTGTTTAAACTGGACATATTTCCTCTGTACCTAAGGATTGCGGGGTTCTGATCATAATTTCCTGAGATCAAATTTTCAAATTCATACAAATTATGTTCAATCGAATTATTAGTACATTCACACGCGATAGCATTTTGGCGATTACTCTTGATATTTTCTTGCGAACATGAACAAACATATGCAAAATTTCTCCTTATTAGCTTCCTACCATATTCATAGATTTTGAGAATATCATCAGAAGTATTTTTAATTTTATCTGGTTTTACCTGCAGCCAATCAAGACCATCTTTTATGGCATGGTAGTATTCAATCTTTTCTTTTAGAGGGTTGGTATCATCATATCGCAAGATCAATTTTCCTCCATACTTCCTAGCATATTCTTCATCAATTACTGCCGCTTTGGCATGTCCAATATGAGGATAGCCATTTGGTTCTGGTGGAAATCTTGTTACTACTTTACCTTGTATTGCCCCATCCAAATTTGGGAGTTCAAATTCGATACCCTTTCCGGATATTGTTTTTTTTCTTTTGTTTTCTAATGCCTTTTGGGTATTATCGTTTGCCGCCGAGCCACTTTGGATGTCTTCTAAATAATGATTCTTCTCCAAAATAATTGAATCATATAGTATTTTTTTTTCTTCAATCGATAGTCTGTTTAATTCACCGGCAATTTCTTTTATTTCTGGGACTAAATCTATTACATTGATTTTCCCTATCAAGTACTTTGAGATTGAAAAAGTCTTTGAAATAACAACGTCAATTTTTATTGTGTTGTTAAAATCTATAGCGTTTTTTAAGGCTATCAATTTAACGGTATTGATAAATTTCTGATCAGAGGTCAATATGAACTACAAACTCCGCTCTACGATGTATTTTGCAGAATTTTCTAATGAAATTAAGGCAGGAGAACGGTCATAGGATTGCAATGTTTTGAAAGCTTCTTCAGCGTAGTTGTTGGCAATGTCACGAACTTCCTTATCGACTTTAATTTCAGCGATTTTTTTTATCATCTCCGCAATTACAGAATCTTTGGCATTCTTACTGCCAAATAGCTGTTTTAGTAAATCCTTATTGGTAGAACTCAGATTCTGAAAAGCCAATAAGATAGGCAGAGTTTTTTTCCCCTCTCGTATATCATTTCCTACAAATTTGCCAGTTATTTTTGAATCTCCATGAATTCCAATTAGATCATCTATTAATTGAAATGCAACACCAATCTTCTTCCCATAGGCAGACAAATTTTCAAAGTCTTTTTCAGTAAAATCTGGCGATGATAACGTGCCCAATTCGCATGAAACTCTAAACAGGGCAGCAGTTTTTTTTTCAATCATTTCAATATACGATTTAGTTGAAGAAAATTCGTCATCCTGTGCCATTTGTATATCCAAGGCTTGTCCCTCGCAAACATCCGTACAGGAAGAGGATAGTATATCAACCATCCTTAGTAGGACCGATTGATCGATTCCAACTTCTTTACCATGAACAGATATTACCTGGAATGCTTTGGAAAAGAGAACATCCCCAGCTAATATTGCCAAAGGTATTCCGAATTGCCTATGCACTGTCGTCACGTTATGCCTAATGTTATCATTATCCATTATGTCGTCGTGAACCAATGTAAAATTATGAATCAATTCTATAGAAGCAGCAGCAGGCAATGATGATTGTAAATTACCATTGAGAAGTTCGCAGGATTTTATAGTCATAAACGGTCTCAGCCTCTTACCCCCACTCTTGATATAGTGCAATGAAGGCGCATACAAAACAAAAGGTTCGCCAGAAATATTATTGAGAATAAATTGATTTATTTTAGAAGCAACAAAATTGATTTCAGTTTTTATTTCTTCTGAACTCATAACTATTCAACATACTTGCTAATTTATCTTTCAATATATATCTTGTATTAACTAGAGATTCAATATTAGATGTACCTAACAAAAACATAGTACCTCTCAACTGTGCTAAAATCAATTGTGTAAATTTGTCCAATTCATTTTCGGACTCTGCAGCCTTCTTTAAGAAAGGAAATGCCATTGCACACATTTTAGCTCCAAGCATCAAACACTTGGCTATTTCTAGGCCATTTCGAAGTCCACCCGAAGCAATCACAGGGATGTCTACATATTTTGAAGTTAATAAAACACAGAGAGCAGTCGGTATACCCCAGTCCCAAAACAGGTTGCCTAAATTGGATTTTAGATCACTCTTTACATTATCTGCTCTTATTTTTTCTATCCCAGCCCAGCTAGTGCCTCCCGATCCTGCAACGTTAATAGCTCTTATACCAGCGCCTTGGAGCCTGACTGCAACTTCAGGCGAAATTCCTGAGCCCACTTCTTTGACTATAATGGGAATCTCTATGTTGTCTCTTAGTGAGGTTATTTTTTGTAGAATACCCTTAAAGCGTGGCTCCCCCTCGGGTTGAATTAATTCTTGTAGTGGGTTCAAATGTATGGCTAACGCGTCTGCATCAATCATTTGTATGATTTTTTTGACTTCGTCTTTTGACAGCCCTTCAGCAAGTTGAGCCCCACCTATATTTGCAATCAAGTAAGCATTTGGGGCAACACTACGGGCAACAGAGTAACTCGGAATCAGCTTGTCACTTTTCAGCCCAGCCCTTTGACTTCCAAGTCCCATTGCAAACCCATATTTCTCTGCAATTTGACCAAGCCTCTTGTTAATCAATAATGCTTCATCAGTGCCACCGGTCATCGAATCAATAATTATAGGAGCAGAAAAGCTCCTACCAAGAAAAGTGGTATTCAATTTTATATCCTCGAAGTTGATTTCTGGCAAGGCATTGTGGATCAAATAAACATCTTCCAAAAGAGTTGTACTTTCTTTGCCTTGGACCTGTTCCTTTAGAGGAATGTCTATCCCTTCTTTTTTTCTTTTCTTAATTGTTTCAACTTGTTTTTCTGAAAGGGAGGGATTATCGCGATCCATTTGTAACTCCCTTCCAGAGATTTGAATACCTCAATTTCCTGCTAACTCCCAGAACTGGTTCTTATACATGTACCGATGTACTCACGATCGTGAATTATATCTAATATTCTTTCTGGATGGAAACCGTTTATCAAATATACCGGACGCCCTGAATTTGCAATTTGAATAGATTCAGTAATTTTCCGTTTCATTCCGCCAGTAACATCAAAAGTAGAATTAGAGTGTCCTTTTTTTCTCACCCCTTCCAAAAGAATATTGCTAGTTCCCATCTTATCGACTTGAATTTCTCGAATTATTTCTCCTTTCGTAATATCACTATATACTCCATCTACATTTGTGGTGAAAATAGAGAACTTTGGATTTAACACCTTACACAGCATGGACATGATTGTATCCCCGGAAAGGATCGAAAAGTTATTACCCGAGGTATAAATTACATCTCCAAACGTAATGGGTATCAGATCATTCTCAGTAGTCATATCAAGAATATTATGTATCCTTTCAGGATCTGCCACACTATTGAATACGAATGCAGACGGTTGAATCGAATAAGGTTTTAATTTAGACTCTATGAATTTATTAATAATTATGTGATTTAGTTTAATCATAGATTCATGAACTACTGATACACCTAGATCTGAATACGGATATGGTTTGGTGTGCATATCATATTTTACAGACCAATAGTGGCCAAAAGATCCCCCACCATGAACAATAATAATCTTGAAATTTTTATTAATTTCACCCAACACCCCTACTATTTTTTCAATCCCATTGAAGTTTGGGGTCAATGGTTTTTCTTTGAATGTAACGACGGATCCGCCTAGCTTTATAATAATTAAATTACTGCTCTTCAAGATGTATTTAATTAATGAAATATCAAGATATTATTAACTGTGTGATTTAAAAAATATTTGATAATCTAGATAGTCGTGTAGTCTATTTTTGATGAGGTATCTAATTTTTGAAATCAATCCTTAGGCCCTCAGGATCAATCTTTGCAAAGAAATATTTTAAATTTAGCAAATCCAATCTTTTTAGTATTTTTTTGGGTACTGATTGATCCTCCTTGTGTATAAGCGATAAGACCGAGCCCCCACCTCCTGCCCCTGTAATTTTTGTTCCCAATGAGCCCTCAGAATTGCAAATATTAACTATCTTATCAATTATTGGATTAGACAAAGACAGTTTCGCGAGAATCTCGTGGTTTCTATTTAAAAGTTCACCAATCTGTCCAAGTTCTTTATCCTCAAGGAAGCTGTAAACTTGATCATAAATACTTCCATATTCATTACATAGGTTACTAAAAGCATTAGGATTGTTATTTTTGATTTTAGATACTTTCTCTATCATAGAAAATGTATCATGGGAGACTCCACTATCTATTATCAAAAACTGGTAATCGCTGAAATCCGCTGAAATCCTTTTAAAACCGTTTGATTTATCAAATTGTCCCAAACCTCCAAATGTGCAAATATTACAATCAGCCCCTGAAGTATTTCTATTGATTATTTTCTCCGCGTTAATAGATTCAAAACAAATCATATTCTTATCTACTTTGTTATTTACTAAATGGTAAAGGGCAGCTGTTAATGCAACACAAAAAGCTGAAGAGGATCCAAGTCCTCCTCCTAGCGGAATTTCAGAGTCCAAATGAATAAAAATATTATATCTGGGTTGCACATGAATTGTAGTACTAGTCACCAAATATTTAATAACATTGTACAATTTCCTGATGGTTTCGTAGAATGCCTTGTCTTGATCTGGTGGGAAGATAAGTACTGAATCCCGTACGGTGGCTCTAAAACCTAGATTTGATTCAATTTGAATGTCGTTGCCTGTAGAGGGCCAGAAAATTACTTTTACTTTAAAGAACCTATTTATCGATGCAATTAATGAAGGATATCCATAAACCACAAAGTGCTCTCCAAAGAGGATCACTTTCCCTGGTGCTATTGTTACTATCTGTCTTTCAAAAGTTTTAGCATGTGAAATCAATCAAACTCATCCTCCCCCTGCTCCTTGAATCCGCTAAAGCATTAGAATCGATGAATATCCCACCACAGACGACCTATTGCCATCGATATCGCCGCTTGTAAGATGTTTTAATAAAATAACATCAAAATTTCCCAATTGTTTTGAAAATTCTATAGCAGTAGCTACGCAACCATATCCACAAATATACTGAAAATAGTTTTTTAACGTATTGTAAAAAGACTCTACATCCATCTTGGTAATCTCCGAAATCATTTTTTTGTCGATGGCATAGCATTCCTCATAACCTAGGTAGTGAGTAAAGTTGGTTGTAGCAATTAATACAACCCTCTCATCTTGTGGTAATATACTTGCTAATAACTTTGCCAATTTTATACAAGTGTTTTTGTCCTGCTTTCTTTGGAGTATAGGTAAAAATCTGAAATTATTCTTCTTCAGAACTTGAATAAATGGTAACTGAGTTTCAATTGTATTATCTATTTCAAAAGAATATGAATCTACATGTATAAAGCCGGTACTACTTTTCTTTATCAAATTATCTGCCATTATCTCATTAATTTGTGCTTGACCTAATGGTGTGTTCCAATAACCATGATCCATCAGGGAGATCCCAGGGCTTGTTCCACGATGATCAGAAGATAATATTATGAAGTTTTGGCATTCTATTTTATCTATTAGATAATAAGTAAATGCAGCCACAAAACCAGAGTAATCATATGAGCCATGAGGAACTATGAATGTTAGGATCTTCTTATTTTGGATATACTCAGTTACCATTTGTAAGAATTTGCTATCTTCAGGGGAAGAATTTAAAAGTGAAAAAAAGTTTTGAATCGACTCATTCAATTTCCCATAATCTTTAGGATAAAAAACGCCACTAAAGTTATGTTCACGTGTCAAAACTTTATTAGATTAACTCTTCAACTAGTTTTGCCTCGAAATCATCTATTGTTAATGGCATTTCAGAGTCAGATTTTATCTTCCCTTGTTTTTTGAGGACTTCTTTTGTCAAAAGCCAATATACTGTGGCAAGAGCTTTCCTGCCCCTATTATTTGATGGTATTACCAAATCTACTTTAGCGGTAATATTGTCACTATTTGATAAAGCGATTACGGGGACCCCAGCTCTTGTCGCTTCTAATACCGCTTGCTCATCGGCTTGCGGATCTGTGACTATAACTATTTCAGGTTCTAAATATTTTGGTAGTGAAGGATTTGTAAAAGTTCCGGGCATAAATCTTCCAAATATACCACGAGCACCCGTCAGTTCACAAAATTTTTCGATTGGTGTTTTTCCGTATTCCCTTGCAGATGTGACTGCAACATTGGCAATATTAGTTCTACCAATAAATTTAGCGGCAACATCAATTCGGGCAAGGGTTTTACTAATATCAAGTATGTATAACCCTTCTGGATTAGCACGAGTTATGAATGATGTCATAAATTTAGTTTTAATTGGAGTTCCCACTCTGATTCCGGTTGATAATATCATTTTCTCTAAATTATTAGGATCTTCCAATGATTCTGATTGTTCTGCCATTTCAGACATGCTGTTGCTGCTGCTAGATTCCTCATTGCCTATGGTTGATTGTTCAATTTGATTAGAACTTTCAGAAGTTTCTTCTGTATTAACAGTAGTATTCGTTGAATCTTCGTCCTCAGTTTTGGAAGGATCATCATTAACTGTTTTATCAAGTTGTTCATTATTAGAATTATCAATAGAATCCAATTCTTCAGTATTCATATTCATTATATACTGCTCCATTTAGCCATTCCTTCTATTAAACCATACTCTGACACTCTTAATAATTCATTTAATTTGGAAATCCTTTCACCGCCTACTATTCCAGTTTTTATCATTATTGAATTTGTAGCGATTGAAATATGAGAAATATGACTATCAACCGATTCACCCGATCGATGGGAGGTAATGATTTTGATATTACTCTTGTTACATTCTTCTGCAAATAACATGGCATCATATAAGGTGCCTGCTTGATTTACCTTCAAAATTGCTCCAGAACATGCCTTAATTTCAGCCGCAATCCTAACTCTATTTGTGTTTGTAACAAGCAAATCATCACCTGTAATGAAGCATCCAGGGTTATCCCTAGTAATAACCGACATGTTCTCAAAATCCTCTTCATGTAACGGATCTTCCGCATAAACGAGGTTGTAATCACGGATTAATTTGTTAGTATAGTCTATCTGCTCCTCTGTTGTTCTAATGATGCCCTCACGTCGGTAATCATATACTTTCTTGTGGTTATCCCATAAGGAAGAGCTTGCGAAATCTACACCCATTCTAACTTCTTTCTTTGGATCATATCCACAGTTAATGATTGCGTTTTCAACTAGTTCAATGGCGCGATCATTCACAATAGCAGGCGCCCAGCCACCTTCATCTCCTTTTCCATACGTAAATTTACTGTCGATTTTTTCGATACTTTTTTTTACCTCCTTGTGAATCTGCGAATTCAAAGAGATTGCTTCAAAGATAGATTTCGATTTGATAGGACATATCAAAAATTCCTGCAAGTCAGGAGTTCCGGGCCCAGCATGAGCACCACCTCCCAATACATTCCCGAGAGGATAGGGGAAACTAATCCTATCCATTTGAGGATTCAAGACTTTGTAAAATGGAATATTCATGGCTCTGGCAGCTGACTCCACAGTGGCTATAGTAAGAGCGTAAGCTACTGCTCCGCCAATATTAGAATAATTATCAGAGGGATCTACTGTTTTGATTACATCGTGTAAATTTTTGAGATCTGTGCTGTCAATTCCAATAAATTTATTCTTTATATTTCTAAAATTTTTGAGGGTTTGCTCTGGATCATTTTGAACAAAGCTTTGTGCCTCATACATTCCGACGCTAGCACCGGAGGGAGCACAAGCCCTTCCCTGAAATTTGTTGTCAGACTTAACATCAATTTCGATGGATTTATCGCCTCGGCTGTTAAAAACTAACCTTTCCTCAATCGAAGTGATTTTAGGCAATGTCTATCATTCCATCTCAGATTGTATCTCCGCCCTTCGTTTCCGCAGAGATTCATAATATGGAATGACTTGATATATGGTCTCTACACTCGAGACAAACATCCTTCTACAACAATATCTTGTAATTTTTAAAGAATCCATAATTTTATTCGGTTCTTCTCCCTGTTTTAACCGGGTTAAATATTCATTATAGATATTAGCTATTAGTTTTCCACATGTAAAGCATCTTACTGGAACAAGCATGGTATAAAAAAATGAACTCCATAATAAAAATCATTCAAAATCACGTTATAATATTATTGGGAATATTCAAATTATCCTTCCTATAATAAAAGGTCAAAGCGGGAGTCGCCCAGCTTGGCCAAAGGCGTAAGGTTGAGGGCCTTATCCCTTAGGGGTTCGTGGGTTCAAATCCCATCTCCCGCATCTGATATGACTCTTTAACAAGATCCTATAAGCGGCTAGAATACAGACATAAATTACATGGACAGAAAATAGTCATTAGATGGACATTATACCTGCTATATCAGCACCTGAGTTTAAAGATATCAACAATTGGAACGATAATTCCAATCATAGTATAAAAGAATTAAAGGGTAAGGTAGTACTTTTGGATTTCTGGACATATACTTGTATTTTTTGCTTAAGAACCATCCCAACGATAAAGAAGATTAAAGAGGAATACTCGGACAAAGGTTTGGTTGTTGTTGGAATTCATTCCGCTGAGTACGATTTTGCCAAAAATATCACTAATGTTGAAAGGGCATTAAAAGAGTTAGAATTAAATGAATATATAACTGGATATGATACCAACAATAAGACTTGGGAGGTATATGGAAATTCATACTGGCCCAAGCACATTCTGATTGACAGAGACGGGTTTGTTAGATACGAACATCCAGGTTATGGGACATTTGATGATTTTAAAGAGGCATTGAACGATTTGCTCGATCTTCCATACTCGGACGCACCGTTGGTACAGCAAAAGGGAAAATTATCAGATTCACAGGATGATTTATTCAATGAAAATAACAAGGAAAAAAATGAGGTGACCAAAATATATGGAATGCACTTTACCGGTATGGCCCCTGAGATCTGTGTTGGTTACTCCCGTCTTACAAGGTTTGGTAATAATCAGAAAGCTAAAATTGATGAATATAACGTGTTTAATGGACCTGTAACCGTGTTGGATAATACCGTATATTTAAGAGGCAAATGGAAATGGAATAGAGAGGGTATAAAGGCATCATTTGACCATAAAGAGAAGCAGCCAGCAATCATCTTCAAATACAATATGGCTTCGAATGTGAATGTAATAGTTGCAAGTATAGACAAAAAGCCTGCATTTGCAAATATCAAGCTTGATGGTCAATTTTTAACTGATCAACAATTAGGATATCATACAAAAAAGGATAGTAGTTCCAGTTTTTTCGAAATCACATGGCCACATATCATGAATATAGTTAAGACATCAAATCCTGAAAGTCATATATTAGAAATACTACCTACTACAGATAATTTTTATTTTTATACATTTGTATTTGGTTAGAGCATAATGACAGTCAGAGATTTTAGTTATAGATGCCTGTTGAGCAAAAGGTAAGACAAGATGAAAACAAACATGTATCTTTGAGTATGTGAACATTACAATATGACAAATCAAGAAGGCCATGATGTAATGGAAGTCAGAGAGGGCCACAAACCCTTCGATTTTGAGTTTCAAAACTCTAAAGGTGAAAAATTCAAGTTGTCAAATCTACTAAATCAAAAGAAAATAGTTATTTACTTTTATCCAAAAGATTTTACACCTGGTTGTACCGTAGAGGCCGAGGAATTCACTAGAGACTATGATCTGTTTGAACAACAAGGGATCGAGGTTATCGGAATAAGTCCGGATTCGGAGGATTCTCATATAAAATTCAGATCGAAAATGAATATTCCGTATATGCTAGCAGCTGATCCTAATAATGAAATTTCGAAGGGTTACGGTGTATACGGCCTCAAAAAATTCATGGGTAAGGAGTACTATGGTATTACAAGGTCAACCTTTCTTGTTGATCAAACTGGTAAAATTGCCAAAATATATTCAAGCGTTAAACCTAAAGGTCATAGTAGAGAAGTCCTAGAATTTTTTAGCGAGGAATAACACTTTCATTCAACTGCAGATGCTGTTGTATCAAAACCATAAATTGATAAAAGAATCCGATTAATTTGGATTTCGGTTGCCTCATATTGGATAAAATAGTCCATTTTGAGATTTATTTTATCTGCATTTTTACTGTTGAAACAATAACTGACGTTGTCGTCTTTGTCTCTTTCACGATACTCTTGAGTTAATTCAGAAACCTCTAACAAGATAGCATTACCGTGTCTATTTAAGTCAGCCAAGACCTTCGAGTTTATTTTAGGTTGAAGTAGTATTTTGACCATCTTATTTATGAACAGGATAATAAGCAAACGCATCTTTTGAAATTTCAACTTAAACACATCATGATCAGGTAATGTGGGAATGTATTTACATACAAGAAACTGATACTCGTCTAAATTCTTAGTTATAGCAAAAGAAACGCCTACTCCGTCTATTTTACCTTTCAGAGCATTCACATCCTTGCAATTAAGCAATACTTTTCCTGATGGATCCTTCAGTAACAGATAGTTAGATGAGATACCATCAGAAGCCAAAAACTTCTTGCAAGATGTTGAAGAAATAATTGAATTTGTAACAAGTGAGTGCATGGATTCGGTCAAAATTTCAGTCGTATTTAGATTATACTTTATACTATATAGAAATTCGGATGTTTATCGGTAAAAGATGAAAAAGACACTCTCATCAATTCTCAGAATGTTGATATCATAAGCGGTATGTAGATTCACTTGAGGACCATTGGTACTCATGAGATGGTTAATCGAACACCTCTTGACTTTTAGAATTTCGTAATATATTATATAACGATTTATATGTTTCGTCAATTTCTCATAGAGTATTATTTGGGATCCAACATGAATTTGGTTTGCGATTGTCCCTGTCATAAGAAATACGGTGATAAATCGATTTGTCAAAAATGTATCGAAAGACACAAAGGATCTCCTTACTATACTATTATTAAAAAGTTCAACTAGACCAAATCATCTGTTAAGAGTATCATCCAGGTCTCCTCCAGTTTTGTGTAGGGTTCATTTAATAATGATTCGTCATGACAAAATCGTTATGAGATCTCGTAATTTCCAGTCCGATAATTAAAACACTTATTAGTTAATAAAAATTATGAAAACAAAATATTTAACTAACTTGGCTTAAAACAGAGAATATTATGGTAGTAGACAATAAGGCAACAGTTTCATATATTAGGGTTTTAAAGGAAGACCTTGCGATTTTTCATGTTAAACCAAACGATGGCCAAGTTCCAGACTTTAAACCTGGTCAGTTTGTTACCTTGGGTTTGAATGTTCCAAATGAAGGTAAAGTGATAAGAAGAGCATATTCTATTGCCTCACCTCCCGAACAAAAAAAATACTTTGAACTTATAGTACGGTGGGTTAAAAAACCACTACCCGGAAGGCTTACAACTCAATTATTTGATAAAAAAGAAGGTGACGAAATTAATTGGGTCAAACCTACTGGCATTTTTACAATTAATGAAAAAATGCCTGACGGCGGTCCAGATAACAGAAGACTAGTTTTAATTGGGGGTGGAACAGGTTTGGCCCCATTCATATCATATTCTCTGCACCTAAAATCCAAAGGGACTAAAAGACAAATCATTGTCCTTCACGGTGCAAGCTATGTCGATGAGCTAAGTTATAGAGAATTATTAACCGAGCTGGAGGAGGAGAGTTTGGATAAAGGTGATAATGCATGGAATTTCAGATATCGAGCTAGTATAAGCAGACCTCAAGAATGGTTCAATAGGTCCTGGAATGGGCACAAGGGGAGAGTGGAAACTTTCCTACGTCCAATGCCAGGTAATGATAAATCCCCATTGGAAGAACTTGTAGGCGAGAAAATTACTCCTCAAAATACATCATTTTATGTGTGCGGATGGCAGGGAACTGTAGATGGAGTACTAGATTCACTTGTACCAAAGGGTTTTGTAACCGAAAGGAACAAGAGAAAAGACGGCACATTTGATGTTAAATTTGAATCGTACGGATAAACCTCTTTTTGTTATAAAGTTTATTTAACCTACTTTCAAATAGTTAATTTAAATGAAATTTGAATTTGAAGAATTCGAAACTATCGAAGATGTTTTGATTTATTTGGTTTCTGTAGCGCCCTATATGAAACAAATCCTTCCAATTAGTTCTTACAAAGGATATGTATTTTCGATGGTCCCTATTACCCCGTTATCAGGAGAGACACTACTGATGATTTATACTAAGGGGAATCTTGAACGCGGAATGTACGAATTTGATATCTCTGCAAAAAAACATAAATTAGTCAATGTTATGGAGAGAGCTGACAAGAATTATTTTATTGTCATCACTCCTAAGAGGGACACCATTGCTGATGTAGCATTAAGTCAAATTAGTTCAATACAATAGTTTGTCTTTTTTTCCAAGAATAAATCTTGGAAAAACATCAAATATTCTCGCTCAATTGAGCTGGAAACAAAACATGTAACTAAAATTCTAAAATAGATTCGCTCTATTTCATAATTTTGGAGGCATTGGAGCGGTCACAGAACGCGGCCTTACATATTTTGCAACAATATCTTCAGCAGGTTTTCCTTCAAATAATCCCTTAGAGAGGCCACGCAAGTATTTCATAATGGCCCACGTTCCAAACTTTATTAACATTGCCATGAACACTTTCATAGCAGGTCCGTACGACTTGTTACGAATAATTATAGGTATAATATCGCTTATAACCCTAAGATTGTGTTGCCAGCAGGTCCAGAAAAGCGCAAATTGTGATTCATTCAAATTTCCAAAGTGCATTGAATTTTTCTCAGAGAAATCCTGATATAGCAATGGGGCGACTAATCCTCTCATACGCATTTGTCTGAAATCCTGGATCAAATCAATAGTGTATTGAGTCTCATCAGGTGTTTCATCGGGCCATCCAATTATCAGTGTTAGTGCGGGGAACCAATGATTTTGATTTAATATTTTGCATCCCTCTCTTACAACTGCTCCCCATTCTTCTGGTTGAAAAGGCCTCGTTTTTACTCCAAGATGTTTTTTTACCATTCGTGGAGCGACAGTTTCAACTCCCAAGTTAGTGGCAAGCCAACGACCATTATTTTCCATATCATTTACCTGTGATATACTTTTTATCAAATCTGGAGAGGAAGCAACGGCAGACAATGTCATGTGAGTGGTACCCACAAAATTACTCCTACCGATTTCAGGCCCTTCCAAACACCCAAAATTGCATCCTGATTTGGTATAAAATCTTTGTTATCACAGCCATAAAGAAGCATTTCATCTGATTGCAGCCAGATAGAATCGAAACCATATTGCAAGTTTATTTTCGCCTCCTCCTGTAATCTTTCTAATGGAATATCCTTCTTAGATCTCTTATTGACGTCACAAAAATCACAACCTCGTCCACAACCTCTCATGGCTTCAATTAATGAGTTAATCGTTGGACCACGTATAACAGGAATATTCTCTATATTGCGTACAAAAGTATGCAGGAGTTCGGGTGCGTCCCCAGCTTCCAGGTCATGGAACAAATCTAAAGCTAATTCATCAGCCTCACCTATCACAACGGTGTCAATTCCATGAATCTTCATCCTCTCAGGTTTAGCTAATTCCCAAGACCCATTACCTCCAACGACAACTTTAAAATCATATTTCTTTTTTAACTGAATGATTGAAGCACACATTTTTTTAAATTTCATTGCCACATAAGATAATTTTTCAGGGGACATAGTAGTAGTAACCGGAGCCATTCCCAACGGATCCATGACATTTATTCCAACAACCTTGGTTTGTGGTCCAATACACTTCTCCAACATTTCCGGATGTGCTAGGAATACCTCACTTTTATCATACTCTCGTATTAATGCACTTTCGATACGACGTAAACCACATTGGGCAACTTTGATTTCGCCAGTATTCTTATCAGTTTCAACACTAGGACAAAAAAGTTTATCAAAAACAAATTCAGGGACAAGCTCATATGGGCCACATGCAATAAACCCATAGAGAAAATTACCTCTATAATTGGTCATCAAACTACGATCGGCAGTTAGTACTATTCTTTTACCAGCAACCATTTTTTAATCTATATCCGCTTCTATTAATAAAACGTAGGTATAAAATTATTTTCATAGCATTTAGAGTATGCGGAGTAGGACAGTAACTTTAGAAGCATCCGTGTTAATAAAGGCCTCTTCTTCTGCCTTTTAGTATTATGGATTTCAGTTGACGGTGATCTAAAAGTGAAAGCGCATCTTGATAAGTAGTCCATTTGAAACCTTCGTGTTCATTTGATATTGTGACTTCTCTAATTGGAGTAGTTGCAAAATAAAATTTTACTTCCTTCTCTGATCGAATTCCATCCGCTCTAAAGTATTTATATTGAATTTTGCCGATGTATTGGTGTATATCTAAATCGACGATCCCGGTTTCTTCCTGTACCTCTCTCTGCAATGTCTGAATTTCATTCTCGCCTCTTTCCTTGTGGCCTTGGGGAAAACCCCAAAATCCCCGTTTATTTCTCAAAAGTAGAAATTCCGAATGATCTCTATTAAATTCAACAGATTGATATCTTATTATTGCACCCACTGATAGCTCTATCGTCACTCTTCTCTATCCCAATTACGTAGATTGTAAAGTAATAAATATAATACTGTTTCTATGGATTTTCTCGTACATATAATAGGTAAAATTTCGTTTAAATGCAGAGGAGAATGTCACTGAAGGAGTTACCCCAGAGTCAAGCAGCCAATATACTCCTAATGAATCATAAAAAACATAGTCCATTTACCCTCTTTTTATCTTCAGCCATATACCAACAAACAGTTAGTTTTATGCATAATAAAGTGCGAGGTGCGAAATTTGAACCCTCAAAACCTCATGTAAGATTCGAGCCTGTTTTTATACTATGACGACTGAATGGCGTTGTGTATGATAAAAGACAGTTAAGAAAAGATTATCTTTTCATAATAGTAGTCGCGTATACTCTAATTCTCTCAAGTTCAATAATTAGTAACTATGGTTATAGTGGCGTTACTAATGTAGTGCGTGGTCAAGCAGGTTCTGATCAAGCCAATTCAAGCAATAATACCAATTTAGTGAATATACAGGATATTCCATTAGAAAAAGTCCATGTTGGAGATATCGATATTGCATACAAAATATTCGGTAAAGGTGACCCGATAATTCTTCACAATGGTGCTTCCGATAACATGGATGCTTGGGATCCGTCCTTTCTAACTCCTATCTCTTCAAATAACACAGTAATAGTGTTTGATAGTCGCGGAGTTGGAAATACAACAGATGGTTCCGAGCCATATTCTATACAGTTACTCGCAAATGATACGGCTGGTTTATTGGATGCTTTGAAAATACCACAGGCAAACATTTTTGGATATTCTCTGGGTTCATTTGTAACCCAGCAATTTGCAGTTATGTATCCTGAGAAGGTCAATAGCATTATACTTGTTGCTTCAACCTGTGGTGGTAAAGATGGAATACCTAAACCAGCCGAGTTTATGAAATCGATGTCCGAAATGGCAGATAAATCTCTAAACAATGAATCTATTTCTGAGGATGAATTAAAAGCACTTGTAACTGCCTCCTTAGGGGCGGGATGGATAAAATTGCATCCTGAATCTGTTGACATTCCAGAAAACTTTACATTCCAACAAATGAAGCCAGGTCTTTCACCTGAAGCATTGAACAACCAGAAGGACGCCGGATTTGCTTGGGAGTCAACCGACTGGAATGGCGCTTGTAACGAGCTTGCTAAAATAGCCAAACCCACATTGGTCATAGCCGGAACAGACGATAATCTCTATGTCCCACATGCAAATGCTTTAGTCATTGCAAGCAAAGTTCCAGGGGCCTGGCTTGTACAGATAAAAGATGCTGGTCATGCAGTAATGGATCAGTATCCTGCGGAAATTGATATGATTTTGCAAACATTTCTGTCAACTACAAAATAAATAGTTGACAGAATGTGAACGATGAATGCGGTTCTAGTAATCAATAGTATATTGAATTCTCTTCTTGACAAAATAATGTAAGAAGTATCAATATCTCCGTTACAAAAGTTTCAACGACTAGTGCCATATTTGATTATCATCGTTTTAAGAAAATCAGTATAATATAGCATCAGGTCAGACCTACTTAGATATTACGAGATAAAATGGTAACTCTATTAACATTTATTTCAGCTTTGGCATTACCTGCAACATCCTTTTTACCTTTCAGAGACATAGATAACGTCATAGAATTCGTTTACGGTTTTTATCTCCCTGTTGAATAAAGTGTAAATCCTTTATTTATTCATCATCATCATGATCCACAATAATAAGCACAGCATATTTAATTATTTAATGCATTATCCATTCATTAAACACACTGATTGTATTCGGTAGTTATGCGTGTTTCCGCCACAAAGCATCATCGAGTATTATAATGTATCCGGACGGAGATTCGACAACTACAAAGTGTTAACGTTTTATAAAATGAATCAGCATATAAAGAAACATTCGATTTAATTAAGCAGTAATGGTCTATTACTATGTTTGATACATGCTTGACATCCATGATATAACGATGGAGCACAGTCATATAGTACTGCGTTCGCCCATACTCGATGATTTGAATGGCTTATGTAATGCAGCAGTTGATGGAGAAATTTGGAAAAACCCATTCGCATCATTCCCAAGTATTGAAGAAATGTCCATTTATTTACAGAACTTGATAAAACATGATAGTACTAGTTTACCTTTCATTATAGTCGACAAGCATTTGAAAATCATAGTTGGGACCACTAGATTTTTAAATATTGATCACCAAAATTACAGAGTAGAAATAGGGCACACATGGATATCAAAATCTTATCGGAGGTCCCCTGTAAATACCGAGGCTAAGTTTTTAATGTTAGAACATGCATTTGAAAAGCTAAATTGCATTGCAGTAGAAATTAGAACAGATGCGCTAAACCAAGTATCAAGAAAAGCAATTGAGAGACTAGGTGCAAAGCAAGACGGAATTTTGCGAAATCACAAGATAATGAGAAATGGGAGGATAAGAGATACGGCATGCTATAGTATTATTAATGAAGAATGGCCGCAAGTAAAGGTGAATTTGGCAGAAAAACTCAGAAACTAGACAGCAATGATTGCCCATCTAAATCAAAATATCATCCTATTCGAGATCTAAAAAATTTAATACCATTAAAATTAAAATTTCGAAATAGAATTTTACTTTGATATTTCTAACTTATTGAAAAATCATTTTTATTCATGAGCGATATGAAAAACATCTCTATCATAGCCGTATTCCAATGTATTTTTAACCGTACAGTTAAAAAATAATCAAAGGCTTCAATCAAAATCTGATCTTTAGGGATACTATTTTGATGGCCCTTAAAACCAAGTTACTGACTTGATAACAGTTACGGATAATCATCTTAGACTGATTTTTATATATACGCTACTCGTAAAGGTTTTACCTTTAGAATGACTCTTTTCTCACCTGGCGCTCTGAATGGATATTTGTCTTTGTCTAGATATTTTTTTGCCATTTTGTCTATATGTCTGTCAGCTTCTTCACCGGCTATTTGGTCAATGACTTCTCCCCTCAAGGTTACCATATGATAAGGATTATTGCGATCTACTAGGGAGATAGCTATTCTTGGGTCTCTTGCTACATTCTTCTGTTTTACTCTACCTAGAGCGGTATTGATGAAAATCTCATTACCTTGTATATCGATCCAAGTAGGGGTTATCTGTGGAAATCCATTTTTCATTATAGTAGCAACAAACGCCAGGTTCTTGTCTTCAAAAAGATTCTTGATAGGAGGTTGACTAATATCGGTTTGGTGTTGACTCATACTTAGTACATATATTACTTTTCACTATGGTTTTTAAACACATCCCTTTAGGTATATTTAATCAAGAGAACTTGTCTAAATCGATACGAAACAGTATAAGCTAGCAATAAAAAATACAAGTCTAATAATACTGGAACTGTACTTTTTCAGACGGGATGGACCTTATTTAACACTAGTATAATCCGAAGCATCTGAATATTTTTTTTAATATAAAATCATATCAAAAATATTGTTTCTATGGAATAATGAATAATTTCATAATATTTTATTATCATACTCTCAAACAGACGGCATTTATTCATCGAATTCGCGCCAAAACCCCGATCAACGATATTTTAATAGTGCTTTATTGATATATAATTATGACAAAATTGTTTACTTTACAATCTGATATTTTCCTAGAATGTGGTGAATATCACCAAATTAGTGAATATTTAAATGATAAAATTAATGCCAAAGAACAAGAATTCTTAACCGAAGCATCTGCGTTTTATGAAAAACATAGGCATGACTCAGACGACTCAGTTTGATCCAGATGGATTAAAATTTAAGATTTTTAATCCAAAGGAACATCAACTACCCCGCATAGATTTCAGACAAACAAATGGTGAGGACCCGCTAGCAGTTCAAGAGTATTATGAGAATTATATCTTAAGTGGCAAATCTGATACTGATGAGGTAAAATACGTAATAAAGTACTTTGACAATTGGATAGGTTTTTTTTCTATTCATCTGATTAGGTTGCATATGAAGGAACCTGAATTTATTCCTCAACGCGAAGTAAGAGGGAAGAACGAAGCATTTTATCAAAGACCTACCTGTGCACTCTTGATAAAGAAAATAGGTATCGATAAACAATACAGATGCTATGGAATTGGAAAATACATAATGCTATTTTGTATCGGCCTGGTCCAATCAATAAACAAAGATAAACAAATCAAACTTCTCATATTTAAGACGACAAAATCGTTGGCCGAGAAAATTTATTATCCAAAATATCAATTTAACTTTACAAGAACGAGCGGGAGATTGGTATGGGCATTTAAGAGGATTTGCTAGATTTGAGTAAAATAAGCATATGAGATTCTCAGATGAATTTATAAAGTTTCACAAGTATATTAATGCAGAAAATCTTTGAATTTTCGTGCATGAGAGAATTCTTAGATACAATATACTCTCAGGTACTTAATCCGACTGTTAGGAATATTGTTTCCTAATGTACGCCCTTAAATAACTTTTAAACTAATTGGATTCTATTGTTACTATCAATTCATCTTCATCTAAAAAGTCTATTTCAGAATCTTGCTTAGTTACACTTGAGGGATTACAAGTTTGTTTAAATGGACATTTTATACATTTCTATTCTTCAGCTACCTTTGGCAGCTGAATGTCGCTATTGGCATCAAGCGCAGATTTTAGCAAAGAAACTCTTTCGAATTTCTTCTTTTAAAATATCACGGATAGGAGATCCTTTTTCTAATAGTACGGTCCAAGACTCGATTTCAGCCAAAGTGCCTTCTCCATCTTGGTCAGTTGCTTTAGGAGAAAAGAATTAATCCCCACCACTGTCTCGTTTTATCCAGACCATTCTTCGGTTGTTTGCATAACGAATACAAAGTATCGCGGTATCATATTCAGCAATAACCAAATAATACAATAGTTGACGGAAATAGGATTTAAACTGCTTGCTATCTGGTTTTAACCTCTCAAAGCTCTTTGTATCTTTGAATTCAACGATGATTTCAGCCTCATTAACCTTTTTTGTGGAAACGGCGTCTTGAGATTCCGTCCTATGAGACTGAGAACCTGTCATCAGATCAGGCCTTGCTATTAGATCATCTTCAAATAATAATTCCATTTGACTTATACCGACGTCTGCAAGCCGTACAAGAACATATTCAGAGGACTCGCCCTTCACAAAATTGTCAATGTCTTCTATAGTTAATTCATAGTCTTTAACAGTACGAGCATAAAATGCTTTTCGCAGACAGGATCCAAAGAGTATATCAGAGTCATGAATCTTATCCTGGGGCTTTCTTTTCCTAGCTCCATACAAAACCTTAAGATTTGTACGTAAAAGATGTAAAAATCTAATCTTTGGATATTATGATTGGCATTTCTTTTACTAGTATTTATGTTGTTAGGACTTGCCCATACTAAAGCGATCATGTTTAAGGATTGAATCAATACAAATCCGACAAAATTTACTCTTAATTAATGGATAATATTTCAGTTTATATTACCCGATGTATTATAAATTCTGTTTGCATTATGATCCCTGCTAGATAGCAAGTGTACTCGTGTTCCCGTGTAAAATTGCTGTCAAAGCAGGACTGCTGTCATAATGCAAATAATCACTTTTTTAAAGATAAAATGAAAACATATCCTTCCGAACCTAAGATGGAAATCTGAAAGTAAGAAAACTCTTTTAGCATTTGGAGGACCATATCTCAGCCTAAATCAGAATTTAGCTGACTACAATAAAAACAAGAAACGATTACAAGATGTGTATAACGAGTTCTGTAACAGTTGATGCCGCTGATGAGCTAAAGTCACTATAATAACATTTTTCTATGTACTTAATTCCATTGTAAAATACGAATGTTTTCTGTTGAACAGATTAAATTTTTGTTGGTATTTCTCGTTTATCATTTTCAAAGCATTGTACTGATTTGAAGGTTGATGTTTGACCTGGTCTGGTTCATATCAATTCGCACATTCAGAAGGTTAAATTCAACTATATTGCATTCTATGACTGAAAAATTCTTTAAATTATTTAGAATTCAACAATTAGATTGAAAAAAAATAAAACCTTGTATCTATTTTTTATTTGTTTAGAAAAATGTTCAAAAAATAAGTTAAATTGGCAAGTCAGCCAAGATAGGTAGTAATATTCAGTTACAATTTAAAAAAAATCATGATTTGATTATAAAATCAGAATTTTAAAAGACTTCCCAATCGGTACAAATTTGTCTTACACTGATCGAAATAGACACAAACCGTAATTCTCTTTTACTATTATCCAGACCGCTTAATAATATGATACCCAAATTCGGTCTTTACAGGCTCAGACGTAACTTCTCCCTTTTTTAGCTTGAATGCCGCCTCTTCAAAAGGTTTGACCATCATCCCTTTTCCAAAGAAGCCCAGGTCGCCTCCTTTTTTGCCACTTCCTTTGTCAATAGAAAACTCCTTAGCCAGGTTTGAAAAGCCTTCCCCTTTTTTCAATTTTTCTAATAGCGACAATGCTTCGCTTTGCTTCTTTACCAAAATATGATAACATTTGATTTTATCAGCCATCTTATTCTACTCTCAATCTAAATTGAAATTCTCGAAATAAATAAACATTTTGAAAGAGTGGGAAACTCTAGACAAATTCTATATTAATTTTGCTGGGCTTAAGCATAAGCACAATTTGTATAGGTTCCTCACTTGTAAATTCATTTTCTAGTCTATAAATATAACTAGTACTACGCATAGTATTCTTTCATGAGCGATTTTGCCTTTTTCAGATTTGCAAGTTTGAACATGTTAACCGAAGAGGAAATAACACATAAGAACGAAATTGTGGATATCACTGAACAAGTCTTGGATGCAGAAGGTATTGAATGTGATTCAAGGATATCAAAAATTTCAGAAGATCAGCTAGCGGAGATTCTTGAAAAAATCAGAAAAATTAGAAAAAAGAAGGTAAATCCTGAAAATGAGATCACCAATTAAGAGAGAATGTATGATATACATTATTGGAGTGTGAAATTCATGAATATTTTATTGATTGGAAGCCTATGTATGATGGGGTTAGGTATATTTCTTATGATATCTAGAACTTTTCTCCCAGGCACTATCGTTATTATATTAGGAATACTAATGACGTTGTTTAGTAGATATCCTTCATTCAAGAACATGAGATCAAAAGCAGAATCTAGCTAAGATATGTATGTGTTCTATCTGTAATCATAAGAAATCAAAGAGTTGTCTAAATTCTGGATGCCAGTGTTGTATAATTATCAAAGAAGGCACTGTTGTTGGTCATCATAACAGTGCCTTGCAATAGTTCCAAAATTGATTGATTTTATTACTTCAATATAGACTTCAATCGATGTCTTTGAAATATTACTTAGACGTGATGTTTTTAAATTGATCTACTCTTACTGAAAAAGTAGTAGAGAAATCATCTTTTTTTGATATCATAAAAACCTTATTATCCCTTCATCCATTTACTATTAATTGATATCCATATTAAAACCAGATAAAGAATTGAAAATAAATTACTTGTTGAGTAAATCCTGAGACAAAAAAATAATAAATAAATCAATTTGGAATTCAGAGTGATTTGTTGAATATCTGCAATGTTTAGGATCAGGCAAGTTGATGTTAAAATAAAATCTATCTATATTATGGGGCGCATATCCAACATGAATGCAACAAAATAGGGTTAATAATATAGCCCGCAATGTGAAATTAAGCTTTGAATCAATCAACTTACTTGTATCTGAATAGCTTATTAATTTGACATTTTTACATAAAATTATGAGTGAGAAGAGAGTTGCAATTGTGACTGGAAGTTCAAGTGGAATAGGTTTTGAAACATCTTTGATGTTAGCAAGACATGGATTCATTACCTACGCAACGATGAGGGATTTAAAGAAAAGTTCAACGCTGAAATCTATCGCCGATGAAGAAAACATTCCTTTGAGATGTATTCAACTTGACGTCACAAATGATATGTCGGTTAAACAAGCTATTGAAATCATAGAAAATCAGTCCCATCAAATCAATGTCTTGGTTAATAACGCAGGATATGGTTTGAGTGGAGCTTTCGAAGATCTTTTGATGGATGAGATTAGATTACAATTTGACACTAATTTTTTTGGATTGATACGAGCCACACAGGCAGTGTTACCCATTATGAGAAAGCAGAGATCTGGAATAATTGTCAATATAAGTTCTGGTCTTGGCCGTTTTGGCATTGCAACTAGTTCAGCCTATGTGAGTTCAAAATTTGCTATGGAGGGATTAACTGAATCTATATCGTATGAGCTCGAACCATTTGGGATTAGGACTGTACTTGTAGAGCCTGGAATAATCAAGACCAACTTTATTAAAGCCGCGGTACTAGCACAAAAATCTACAGATCCTAATTCTCCTTACTTTCAATTTATGAATAATATGGATAAGGGAATGAAAAAATTAATTCAGACTGGCGAGAGGCCCGAAAATGTTGCTAAGGTTGTACTGGATGCCATAAACGACTCCAATCCAAAGTTGAGATATCTAGCAGGTAAAGATGTGGAACAGATTATGGAAATAAAAAACAAGGTATCAGATGAAGACTTTCATAATCTGATAAAGAACATGAGTAGCTGACTAAAGGTAGAATAGCAGGATCATGGATAGAATCCTATTACATGAATCTAAAAGATTCTTTAATTTGTTGAAACTCCTCGTACATTTCCGATGCATTTGACTCTGGACTAATGAAATTGAAATGATACAATTGGTTATTATAGATTGTGTAAGTATCCACTTCAAAGGTCCCGATATTTTGGGGTAGGAATGTCAATTCTTTGGCAGGCTGATCAGCAAGTCTAGTGTAGTTATTTCCAAGTAGCTTTACATTCAAATTTCCATAGATTGATGATTGATCATGAAAAGAACTAATCTTATCAGAGACTAATTTATCCAAGAATCCTGATGGTAATAACTGACTGTCTACTAGCGATCTCTTTACATTACTAATAGAAATGCTAAAAAATATTTCATTTAATGGAGTGACATGTTCATCCATTACTGGTCGTAGAACTAGTGCTGTAGTTTCTCCATAATATGGGAAGGTGGAATTTCTTGGAGCTATTTCCCAGTCTAATGGATATGTAAGATTGTATTGGTAATTTGGATCGGTAAATGTTTTTTGCGCCGAATTCGATTGTGCTTTGACATAATCATGTTGAAAGATCATTGTTCCTATCAATAATAGCAATAATGATAATGGAATAAAAACAAAAAGAACGAGTTTATTATACATTAATAACAAGGGAATCACTAGTTATTTAATTTTCTCTGTTTTGTCACGCTGATGCGAAGGAGAAATGGGGAAGGGAAAGGAGAAATGGAAAAGACCTAGCTCATGTTACACTGCATAAAGTAGCATATCTACTGTACTCCATTGATTATTAAAGTTATATATCACTTTAGCCTAAGATGACTAGAAGGATGCCGAGATCAAATTCCGCTGAATTAATTACGCTCAGAGTTAACATTGTAAAAGAGTTAAGAAGTAAATGGAAAAGGGAACGAGAGAGAAATCCCTATATAAATGAACACTTTGGAGGATTTGTAAACGAGTTACTACATGAAATACTAGAAAAAGATGAATTTTTGAAACACTATGCTCCTTTCTTGTCAGAGGAGGGATGCACCAGAGATACGCTCTACATCAAAGACTATAAAGAAAATAAGACTACGGAAATCCATTTTAATGACGAAAAGTTACATTGTTCACTCTGTCAATCATCTGCATGTTTCCATATTCAATTTGCTATGGCTACCCCCCGTGTCGCAAAACTAAGCATAAGAAACCAACCAGCTGATCAAGAAATCGAGGAAGATGGACAACAAGTTAGAAAATTAACAAACAATAAGAGAAGGAAATCCACAATTTCTAGAAAATGATACTGAATAATTTGGTCATGGAATTTTTTAATATATAATCACAGTACCCTTCAAACTGTTTAGCCTTTTAAGAACTTTAATTAATGATTTATGGATTATTTATTGATTCAATTTGGAGAATAGCATTATAGATAATCATGCGGTGACTGACCATCCTATTCATGACCTTTTAAGAAAAAGGTGGAGTGCTCGAGCATTTACGACTAGAAGGGTTGAGAAAACAAAGCTATTTTCGATACTAGAGGCAGCAAGGTGGACACCATCTTCGAGAAACGAACAACCCTGGCGTTATATTATTTTTACAAGTGACAATCCCAGTAGATTATTTGAGGCTCAATCAGTTCTGCAAGAATCAAATTCCTTTGCAAAACAAGCACCTATCTTGATATGTTCTATCACAAAAAAGACCTATACGGATAGTCTAGAGCCAAATAGACTTTATTTTCATGACCTTGGTGCTGCAAATGAAAATATGTTTCTGGAATGTTTTAATCAAGGTCTAATTATGCACGAGATGGGTGGATTTAATGTAAAATTAGCAAAAGAGATATTCAAGATACCTGACGATTATGAAGTTGGGATCATGATAGCCATAGGATATCAAGGTACGAATGATAGTTTACCAGAAAAATTCAAAGTTAAAAATACAAAACCTAGGGAGAGAAAGCATTTATCTCAAATAGCATTTTTAGAAGACATGGGTCAGGGTATACAAAAAATGTTAAATGAGGAATAAATAAGACAATTCCTATGCATTATCTTGAAGAGCATATTATATAGTTCCATAACAATCTAGTAAATTTATTTAGAATAGATACTCATATTAGTATCACGCAAATTTATTGACAGAATAAAATAAAACAAGAATAAAGGTATTGAAAAAAATGAAATAGCCTAGTCTTGCGGATGTCAAACCAAAAAATCTTCTTTTTGGGACTATTTAATTGAGGTTTGTTGGATGAGGCATTAATTGGATTTCCTTATCCATTTTTTTTCCATATCTATTGATTTGGATAATTATTTGGTCTTTAATGTTCCTCTTTCGTATATGATGAGAAATCTGATATGGATCAGTTATTTTTATCCCATCCACCGATTCAATGATGTCTCCTTTACGCAAATCGGCGATGTAAGCTGGACCATCTCTTTGTACTTCAGCAATTAAGGAGCCCTCGTTGGTTGGTAGTCCATAAGAATTTGCCAATTCACTCGTAATCTTTATTGTGGAAATGCCTATCCAGGGTCTGTTGGTAACGCGGCCGTTCATTATTAAATCATTTATTATCAACTTTGCAACGTTTATGGGCACTGCAAATCCTATGCCTTGCGCGTATGGCATTTTTGCAGTATTTATTCCAATTACTTGGCCTTTTGTATTTATAAGTGGGCCTCCAGAATTACCAGGATTGATCGATGCATCAGTTTGAACAAGCTCCATGATACCTCTATCAAACTGTAATTTTCTGCTTAAAGAGCTTATGATCCCTGCGGTAACAGATGGACCCCCATCCAAACCAAAAGGATTCCCAATTGCAATTACTATTTGCCCTATTTTCAATTCTTCCGAATTGCCTAATTCCGCGTAAGATAACGCATCTTTGGATTCGATCTTGATTATAGCTAAATCAGTGAGAGGGTCCGTTCCTATTACTGTTCCGTCATAAATATTTCCGTCCGTGGTTGTAACTTTTAACTTGTTTGCCTTCTCGATGACATGATTATTTGTCAATATGTATCCCTTCTTATCAATTATTACCCCAGATCCAACACCTTCAACAGGAAAAATTCGTAATAGTTGATCCTTGACCATTCTTACGCTGGCTATGTTTACTACATCTTTGTTAACCTTTTCAACTGCGTTTATGATTATATTTTCATTCTCATAATCAAATGGTATTATTTAGAAAACTCCTCCTTCAATGATAACCCGTGGAAAATAACCGGCGCATCAGAAAAGCAAAAGGGTTTTAACAAATAGACTAAAGAATTCTCATTTGTATTTGATGATAACTTTCTTACCACTAGATAGATTTATGGACGATGTCTAATATAAATAGTATAGTGGGTTCTATTAATGGATAATTTACCACTAATCGCTATCAAAATAATAATACAATTGTATTAGGTAATATCCATTCAAAACCGAATTAAACAAAAAATGATATTTTGTTAAATTTAAATTAATTCATTTTACGCTGAATCAGTACTGAAGATATCATCAATAAAGCAGAAATTATGAATATTACATGAATTGACAAAATAAACCCGTCTAGGTTGGTATTATTGAATTGAATTGAATTAAGACTTGTGTGGTCAGTCGAACCTGAAAAGATAACGCCGACAGACTCGGACGGCAGTAGAGCAGAAAATATCAAAAATACCAATCCTATACTAAACGCACTTCCAGTCATAACCAAAGTAGTACCGATACCGGCCGCAACCCCTCTCCTATTTGATGGTACCGAATTCATTATAGTGGCTCTATTAGGCGATGTAAATATACCCATTCCTGCCCCTATGAGCGCAAGTGGCAGTATTGCATCTACGTATGAAATCGTTGTGCCCATGGCAGTTAACAATACAAACCCTATTGCAGAAACTATCAATCCTGCTTGAGAGATAATTTGAAACCTATATTTATCAAAAAACCAGCCAGTTATAGGAGCAACTATAGCTAATGCGAGGGAGACTGGAATTAAATAAATTCCCGAGTCTAATGGGCTTAAGCGCATGGTGGGTCCTTGGAGGTAAAATACCATCACAAAAGTAAATGCTCCACGTGCAAGTGAGTTTAAGAAAATTGCAATATTACTACTGGTGAAAAGTCTAAGTCTAAATAAGGTAAGATCCATCATGGGAAAACTAACTTTTTTCTCATTTTTATAAAATAGTATTAACAAAGAGAATCCGGCCAGTATAAACAAGATAGTTTCGAAAATATTTAAAAGATGAAAGGACCCGAAAGTGATTCCAATTAATAGGACTATCAATCCTCCAGCAAATAACAAATTTCCTAGCCAGTCAATTTTTTCTTTTTTTATTGTTCCCAGTTCTTTTAGTTTTGAGAATGCCCATAGTGTAGCAAATATTCCTATAGGAATATTTATCCAGAATATAGACCTCCACCCAAAATATGAGGTTAAAGCCCCACCGATCACTAAGCCCATGACTGATCCCACTACAATAGATATTTGGTTTATCCCCAAAGCCTTTCCCCTCTCTGATTCTGGGAATGAGTCCGATAGGATGGCAGAGCTATTTGAAAAAATAAAAGCTGCTCCAAATGCCTGGATAATTCGAAAAACAATCAATTGTTCTCCTGTCTGAGATACGCAACAAAGCCCGGAACCAATTGTAAACAAAGCAAATCCTAGATTATATAATTTGACTCGGCCAAACATATCAGCTAGTCTTCCAAATGTCAATAGCATTGAAGCAGTTATTACCCAGTACCCAATTGCAATCCAGACCAGTGTAATAAGAGATGTATGTAATTCGTTGGCAATTGAAGGAAGAGCTATTATTACTATATTTCTATCAAGAGATGCCATGAGGGTACCAATAGTTGTATTACTTAATGCTAACCATTTGTAATTCAAATTATCTTAAATATGATAGCTTAACCATCATATACAAATGCTTCACAATAAAGGATGAATATTTCTTCGATTATATAGGAGCTAAAAGAACAACCCTCTCTTTCTAAAATCAATTGGGCTTTGAAAACTAGACTAAGAAATTAGAATTGTTTATCAGAATTGATTGCACATCTGCAGTGGTTTTGCCGATTATGTTATCAGGACTTTATACCAATTTGGTAATGAGACAGATCATTGAAATGCACGACAATGAAAGAGATCTATAGATCATCTTTTTTTATAGTCAAACATTTGTTTTTTAATAATAATAGTTAAAGTTATTTTCCATCTGATTCTTGCTGACAATCATAAAATTCGCTAGAAATGGCATAGTAATGGCATAGATATATAGAATCGTTTCTTTAAAATGATAATTTCTTAAAAAATCAAAGAAGAAAAAATAAAAAAGGAAGTTATTTTAGTAGTTAATCTTGTTGTGCTGCTGCGTTGTTTCCTTCGTTCTCTTGGTTTTGTACGTTTACGTTGTTACCTGAACCTACTGAGTCATCACCAGAGACTACGGTACTGCTTTGATCAGAGTCCTGGGATTGGCTGATGCCTTGGTTGGAGCTGTTGCCGTCGTTATCCTCATTGTGGTTTGATTTCTTATCCTTCTTATCATGGTCATAATCATCACCATTACCATTTCCTCCACTTTGTTGGGCTAATGCGTTGTTTCCTTCGTTCTCTTGGTTTTGTACATTTACGTTGTTACCTGATAGTATCGAGTCATCACCAGAGACTACGGTACTGCTTTGAATTGAAGATTGTGACTGGCCAATAGCTTGGTTGGCACTGTTGCCACCATTATAGTTATAGCCGTTACTACCGCTTTGTTGAGTTAATGCGTTGTTTCCTTCGTTCTCTTGGTTTTGTACGTTTACATTGTTACATGATAGGAATGTTCCTTCACCAGAAACGCATAATGCACTTTGTTCTGATTCTTGTGATTGACCGATACCTTGGTTGGCACTGTTGCCACCGTTATCATCATCTCCTCCACTTTGTGCTGCTGCATTGTTTCCTTCGTTCTCTTGGTTTTGGAAGCTTAGATTATTACATGAAAATAGAGTTCCGTCGCCTGAGATACAAATTCCTAATTGGGTTGAAGCCTGTGATTGGCCGATACCTTGGTTGGCTGTGTTAGTTGTAGCAAAGGTATTCATGGTCATAGACGTAGGCCCCATCAAAAGTATGAATGAGATTGCTAGTGCTGTTGACGTAATTATAGCTTTATTTGCAAATGATTTGTTATTCATCTCTATATTCTATATAAAAAACTATATAAAGACATTTATAGAAAATTTATTAGTAAAAAAGTTATATAATAATGTTGTAGAGTTTGGTAACGTATACTTTATATCAAATTATTATTATGTAGCAAAAGAATGATTGAAATTAAAATATATTACTCCATAAATACACATTCTCTACCCTAAAATATACATATCGTAAATATCTCAAATTTCAATCAGTTTCACTATGCTAGAATGTCATTATCGGATTTGAATTTGAAGACAGTTCATTATTTTGCGTATATTCTCTAAATTCCCTGGAAATAGTAATAAAGATGGAACAATTAGCGGTATTGTGAGAACTACAGAGACACATGGAGGATATTTTTCTGCATAGGAGAAAACAGCAAATTATTTAGCTGTTTTGGAAATTTAGATTCTGAACTTGAATCTAATTGTTGTACTGCTTATCGTAATATTTATAGTCATATTGAATATTTCATTGAACATTGATTCTAAGATAATTTTATGATATAGTGACCAATTTTCTCCCAGTTCATGCTTTAAAACGTAGATATGATAACCAGCTTGCACCGTGTGATTAGTTTCTGTCAATGAACTAGCCATCCTTGTTTCAAACCATGAAAGAAATGATTCAAGATCCATACGGTTCTTCATAAATAGGGCGATATCATGAACAACATCCTTACCAATATTCACAGCCATGCTCGATATCTCCTCTTTACTCATCTTTTTAAATAATTCAACTACAATTGGCTTTGCTATTGGTATCATACCCACTTTTGGTTCAAACATATCCCAGTTAACATAGCGTTTGAGGAGCTGATTTACTAAACTATTTAATGTGATTTGATTCCTATCCGATTCTGTCCTCAAGACATTTAATACATTTTCGTCGATTCTAAATGTCATGGTTGCAGTTTTTTTGGATTCGCCCGAACTTGAACTACCACTGTCATGCATCCAAAAGAATTTTTCGTGTTATATAATAATATGCTTTGTTTGTTTTGTTTACAAAGGTAAACTTTGACTTTGTTAATCCCTCTTTTTGGTTCGCAAAGGATAATTGCAACATGGATAGCGAGTCCCGCTGAATTTTATATATAAACTGCATCCTGAAGAGCGTTTATACCCCAAAGCATAAACAGATTCTTTTCCTCCCCCTAGTCTATCATATCTTACACATAATCCTTTACAACCCAATAGGTGCTAAAATATGGGACAAGAAATAATGGTTAGGTTTCAAATGCATTCATTTGCAAAACAAGCATGTTTTAAGGACATGGAATATAAAAATATACTTAAAATATAAATTGTGGATTTTCATTATTAGATGAAGGCAGAATTATGCTAAACCTCAGATTTTATCAAATATAATTCGGAATTTGTAAGCTCAATTATTCATTAACAAATGAGGACTAAGGAATTGGAGATAATTCAAGTATGTACGTTATATAATATGTTTATCGTATAATTTTATGAAGATTTTGAATATTTGTACTATATTAGGCATCATTATATCTTTCAGTATGTTAGGTGGAATTCTGATCCCAGCAATGGCACAATCTACTGATAATAATCAAACACAGACCACTTTAGAGCCTCTATTAGAAGGCAATACCACATTGAATGAAGGTACCAATATATCTAATATTACTACAACTGCTGGTGAAGCCAATACATATAGGTGATATAACTATCTCTAATTAATTCTGGTAACTTTGCAATATCGTACCTCTATTTATATTACAAATTCTTTTATTTTGCTTCTCTTTTGTATTTGATCATTTTACAACAAAATTAAATCAAAAAAAGGCTTTAGATAGAACAATTCCAAGCTCACCAACAAAGTATCATTATTAGCCTTTATTGCCACCTAATAATCTATAATAATTATTTATTTAAGAAAGCCGAGTACATGTTTATTCTAAATAATAAATCATCATTAATATTAGTAACATATCAAAGGTAAATATTCTATTAGTCATCTAGAAAATCAAGTTTAAAACGACTGATCAAAGCTGAATATTATGTATTGCAGTTAATTTTTTCTATAAAATAGAGCAGTCTTGTTATAGGCTAAGATCGACCCAAGACATTTCACAAGGTACGAATTTACTATAATTATTGTTTTCAGATATCAGAAAAGCAGAAGAAGAATTAATAGTACTATAGTTCCCAGCCTACACAACAGAAGTTACGGTTTGTTCATAACCATTACTATAAATCTCTATGATATTTCCAAATGGATCTTCGCAAAATGCTATTTTGTTTCCTTTTGTTGGAACAATTTCCCACACCCGGCTTCTCTGCTTTCCACCGGTTTCTGAAATCTTGTGGCATAAATCTTCGATATTTGGATCAGTAATGCAAATGTGGGTAATTCCTGATTTCCAATACTCAAAATTCTCTTGACGTCTAACGGCCTTTGGCTCCAAATATTCAATAATTTCAAATCCTATCTGATTACCTGAACTCATCCAAATCATTCTCATCTTTTTTAGGTCAGGGCCATGAATATCTTTCAATGCAATGCCCACTTGAGAATCATCGAGTATAAACTCTACCGGTCCTGCCAATACGGTAAACCCGAGAACTTCTTTATACCATTTTGCAGCGTAATCTAGATCGGATACGCTAATTGCTATGTGATTTAACGTTTTTGGATATATCGGTTGTACTGATGATGATGATGATGAAGGTTTATTTGTGATGCCACAATCGTTCATATACTAAATACTTCATAGCCGATATTCATTTTTATTCTTTAACCCTACCAAAATGTCTATTCATTGTTTTCTTGAATAATCAATTTTATCACAAACCTGAGAAAAGCAAGTCATCGATTAGGCTAGTATGGAACTGATGGCAAATACATCTGTCGTCGTAGTTCTTTTAATTTTATGATATAAATGGAAACATGGTCTAACTTGCTCATTATGAAGGGTCACTACATAATGGTCCCGCTTCTAAGAAACACAGGATAGAAAAATGAGGCTTTTTAGCCAAAAGTATGAAGTATAAGCTTTGTAGTGTCCCAACAAAAAATTTGGCTGACTCCTGCAAAAGTAACAAAACAAGAGTGAGAAAATCTAGTATTCATATAATAAATACTTGAGTTACCGTTTTAGATTTTCCAGGTTCTAGCTCGCTCAATAAATGACTTAATCAGTTAATTTTATTAGATATTGTTGATTACTTATTCAAATACTTAAATAATTTCCTATTCATACAAATGTATGTCTTCAGATAACGGATTTAGTCAAAGTCCAAATCATTTCATGGTACTAGATGCGATTTCTCGGGGTATGAAAAAGATAGATAGTATTGCCAAAGTTACAAAACTATCTAAAGACGAGGTAGAATTGATTGTAAATGACCTAAAAAATCAAAAGCTAATTACCATGGTAGTAAAAAAGGGCTTTTTTGGTAATAAGAAGACCGAGTTTCATACTTCAGAAACGGGTGCGAGAGTATTAGATTCAAAAAAACAAGAACTAGTCAAGAAATCCAAATATCTTCAACAACTCTATGAAACCGGCAATAAGGGTCAAATGCAGAGCATGATGGACGATAATAGAAGTTGGATGCCGATGATGTTATTTTCTGGAATAATGAGCATGGTAATGTTTGGATCTATGATGGCTTTTATGGGAATGGCAATGAATCCGGCTGAAAGCGCTCAAACTGAAGGACAAGTAGACGAATCAGGAGGGTCTGGTGCTGAAGATACAGGAGCAGCGTCTGATACTGGCGCATCAGACACGGGCGCTTCAGATACAGGTGGTTTTAGCGATGTGGGCGCTGACAGTGGAATGGATATGGGGGGATTTGATTCTTTTTAGCAAGCACCATGAAACACAGAAGTAAAAGTGATATTTTAGATCCATACTTTTTAACAGAATGGATTCTGTCATGATTTAACTTCGGTCTTTACCTTTTATTGTATTATTTGCTAACAGAATAAAGATTAATTCTCCGTAACTGGTTAACAACGTATATTAATTTTGGCTATTTATTATTTAGATATATTAACCTGTTAAATTTACGTTGATGTTCTTGAAAAAAACATTCGGTTATTTAAAACAAAAACAATAAGAAGAGAAAGTCTGCTTGCACATGTTAAAACCAGGATTTTGCTTTTGTTAAATAGGACTAAAATTTCTTGCGAAATTATAATTCTATTTTATAAAAGCATTCCATATTATAAAACATATTATTTAACTAATGACATTTGAGATATAGTAAATTAAACTAAATTAATTAGTTGATCCCTAAAACTTATCATCTGTTTAGTAATCAATTACATCTGATAAGCTATCTTCAGAATCAATCTCATAGTCTGAAATATAGTCTTCTGTTAAACTGCAAGTAATGTCAAAACACAAAGCTGATTCTGGTTCTTCTTCACTAATATCGGTACTACTAGTAGTGGTGTTACTTGATGTTGTAGTGGTAAGTGTGTTTGAACGGGTATTATATTGCTCATTACATACTACATTTGGATCTGTTGTTTCGTTACATATTGCATAGACAGCATGATTTGGACTTGCTACCAAACCAGATATAGAGAACATTAAGCTAGACGGTATTATTAAAAGCGATATGACTAGTAGGCTTGTGGGTTTCATATATTCTACATTCTCACAAATAGTATTAAAATTTGACAATATGAAAAACTGAAATAAAATACAAGTATATTGTTTCTACTGATCTTGCACTCTGAGTAGCATAAAAATTTTTGGCTCTCGTTTGTCTAAGACCTCAAATCTATAACTATAAACACTTGAAAATTTTGTTAGAAACGATATCATGGATGATCAATATTTGACACTACTTAATTGTTTGAGAACACTTTTACACAATTATCATTGATACATAATATGCCAATCATGTTCAAAAATTATTTTTATGTATATTGACTCCAAATAATTCACAATTAAAATGTCATAATTCTTTTAGCGCTTAAAAATATATGTTAAGGGTAAAAGAGAAAGGATCTAAATTTAATAAAATTGCAAAGATAGTTTTCTAGATATAAGTAACATCTGTGATGACTTTTACTACTATAATAAACCATTCAAAAAAGCCATAAGCCTAGATAACTTACTCGATTTAAAGTTGCAAAGAATTTTTAATCCTGCTTTTGACGTTAATAGATTCTAAACTGCTGAAATCTTGGAATCAGTTAACCAAAATGTGTTATCGGTTGTAATTAGTTCTAAATGATAGAGGATCATCAATTTTCTGTAATTTATTAATTATATTAAATGAGATCTCATAGGAGGATCCGTTACCAATTAATTTAGACAAGACCCTAATTCTTTTAGATTCATAATAATATTTGATATCAAATAGCGTCGACTAGTCTGTTTGGTGCATTAGAGATATTTTGATAGTTCTTCTCATTTCAAATTGAAATCACCTATTTTATTTAATCGCCTGTGTTAGCTCTATGTATATTTTGGAAGTGTTAACGTAGGGTATGGCTTCCTTGATTTTATTTTCAATATTGTCAATACTGGATTCAATCGCCCCAGTATGCAAATTCTCAATCAAACTCACTTCAATAGCTATCAGAACATCTTCAGCACCAAAGTGCATAGTACGGATTGATATTATTTTTTTTACTTCAGGGATTTTAATTACTGCGTCGTATACCTTTTTGTAATCTCGTTTGGACATCGCTTCACCTATAAGCATACCCCTGTTTTCCCTAGCCAAAAATAATGCAAAACCCATTAGCACTATTCCAATTAAGAGAGAGCCTATTGCATCATATGCAGAATTTCCTGTAATATCAGAAAGCAACAACGCTACTGCTGCAATTATTATTCCCAGCAGAGCAGCTGCGTCTTCTACAAGTACTGTCATAATAACCGGATCTTTGTTTTCTTTTAGCTCGGTGAACAAAATAGGTAAAGTTAATTTATCACCTCTATCTGTGATTGTCTTTCTAAATATTGCAAAGGCTATTCTGATTGCATTTGCCTCAAATGCAAAAGCTATTGCCAAAATAATATAATTAATTAAAGTGTTTTCTACTCTGTGAGCATCATGACCACTTAAAAAATAACTGATACCATGTTCTAAAGATAACACACCTGATACGCCAAATATAAGTATGGCTACAACAAACGACCAAAAGAACTGTTCCTTGCCGTATCCAAAAGGATATTTTTCATTTGCCTCCCTTTTACTTGTCTTTACACCTAACAAAAGTAGCACTTGATTGAAAGTATCGGAGAATGAATGATACGTTTCAGCCCACATAGACGTACTGCCTGTAAATAACGCTGCAAAAAGCTTAGATATAGCAATGGCTAAATTGCCAAACAATGCAGCGTAGATAGCCTTCTTTGATTCGCCTCCCCCCGCCATTACTTTATTTTCTTCCTGATTGCTAATAAATTTGAATAAAATATTTATGAGTTTTTGAATGACTTGAGCGGATCTTTATCAACTAAAATTCCAAAAGATATTGCAATGTATTTTAATACGAAAAGTATTGATCAAATCCTTCTATACTGTCATGATAATTTGTGCTGTTCATTCAGCGATCCAAATACTTCTCAATAGAAAAGTGATTATGATATGCTTTATCTTTAAAAATTCATATCTGTTCTGTATAATATTTCGTTGATATCTATTGAAAATAGCAAGTTTATTGAACTACTAGCAATTATAGGAAATATTGACCAGATATAGCCTCCATATTTGGAAGTGAGCAATTTATTAGATTTGTATCTATTGGGCAGTAGGTCTACACGCGATTCATGTCAAGAAATATTGCAAGAGTGAAATTAAGGTCAAGTCCGAAAATGTCTGAATAAAGTTATTGGTTAAAGTGAAATATTGCAAAACTCACGAATAATCCTACGCATGCAGAAAGCCCAATATGCCAATTTACCTTCTTGTATACATTAGGTATCAATTCTTCTTTTACCAATGACATTAACGCTCCTGCTGCAAAACTGAATACAATTGACAAGTAATACTCATTAAGAAACAGTGTTAGAAAGTATCCAATTGGACCTCCTATCGTAACGAACATGAATACCATGTCCCATTTTTGTAGAATCTTTCTTTTGGGTTCCCTTTCTGCAATCAGCTCTCTGGTACCTACAATAGTAGCTGCAAAGTTTCCAATAAATAATGCCAAAGCCATAGGAAATAATCACGGGATACCCAGCGCGATCATGACTCCAATCATGACAGTTTCTGGATGACTATCTGTTAAAGTGCTTATTACTATTAGCTTTCCTGACCCTGTTTTCTCAGTTAGAATTTCTGTTTCTTTGTCAGTACTATTTTTCTATACAGAGTTGTCATGACCAATCGTATTTGAATCTGCAATATTTTGTTTGCCGTTATCCTTATTTATGAACAGCGTTGGTTTGCTTTCGATCTTGTATCGCACTAAACTAAAAGTTACAGCTCCTATTCCAATCCAATTCCCATGGTAAAAATGTCACCCATTTTAACAGATTCTTCTATAATGCTAAATGTTACGGTCCCGATAAAAATGCCGGATGAAAATGAGGCAAGATCTGCACGTAATCTAAGTGAGTGTCCATATTCTTTGGAAATGATTGATGCTATCAAAAATGGGATGCTACTAAGAATGATACAAGGATAGTTAGCATCAACGATTCTATAGATGAGTTGGCATAATCGACCATTTAACCTGTTTATTAATTAAAAACAAACTATAAATTTATTCTTCAATATAAAGCAATGAATTAACTTATACCTTATTGTCACGATTATATTTAATCAGTCTTTTTTTGGCTCGATAAAGTTCGAAATTTGATTTGATTATGCGTTTGCGTTTTTAAAAACTATTATTCCCAAACATTGGTAACAATTTAAGTCTGTTGATCAAATACTCCGTCTAAGGGACTTTCAATCCTTTGGTGTAGTATTGAGTTTAGCCCCATGCACCGTACTTGAACCATCTAGCAGCCATACCGATTAATTAAAAACTCTTCTAATAGTAACTGATATCTAATTTAATCCTGAAACCGATTAGTATGGCTGATAAAGAGAGTTATACAAATGTGTTTACCATCTTAGTAAATTCTATTTAACCAAAATATTATTAAATATATTTATTTAGAAAAGGATGATCGTTATTGCTATTAAATTGCACTGCCCTTCCATTGCTATCAACTGCTGCTATCTATTAAATAGTAACTATGTAACAAGAAAGATTTGATTCAAATTAATCTCGAATTAGATTACTTCAGAACAATGAATAACGAATATCTGAAAAATCATCAAATTAATTGAATTTGCTATAATATCAGAAAATGGAGAAGCATATTATAAGTTCCTACTATTCAATTACACAAAAGAATTTGAGTAATAAATTTAATGACGAAAGGTGATAGAAAAAATTAAATTTCAAATATCATAATAATTAAATGGAAATTTTGCCACATGACAAAATAATAGAATAGAAATATAATTTACCTAGCTTGAGAATATCTAAATCTATACAAGTTTAATTTTTACTTTTAGTCATCATTTCCAGTGAACAAAAATATTATAATATAGTAATCTGCTATGATCCTATTGGCAATTCCCAAAATTAAAAACTATTCTAAAACAAACTAGCGAAACAAAAAGAATTGGTTATTTAAAAAAAGAAAAAAAATTTTATAGGTAAAATAAAGCTGCTACTTTGTCAACGTATCCTTGCTTCTAGAACGACCGGTAACCCCTGCATAAATTATTTGTATGCTTGTTATTAGCAAAGCTATGCCTATCAAGATTCCTGCCAAGGCGATTCCAATATTTGGGATAACAATAACTGCTATTGCAAAGATTACTTCCAAAGCACCGACTCCCATACCAAATAGGTTTGACTTTCCTGTTTCCTTTCTACTTTTTAGCCCGTGAATTATTCTTGATATACCATCAACTAGTAATGCTATACCAAGCAATACAACTACGATTACAGTTGCTCCTACTGGATATGTCATTGCTATCAATGAAATGATGATCACAATAATTCCTAATGCAATATTGGCAAAGCGCGATTTTCCCTTTCCAATAATACCCGAAACGACCTTTTCAATTCCAGCAAAGAATAAGAGTAGTGCAAGGATAAAAATTATCGAAATGCCTCCTATAACTGGATTAAGCAATACCACTATAGATAGAATTAAGATAATTATACCCAGACCAATCTGGGCTGCACGTACCCAAACTGGAGATTTATCAATACTCAAAAAAAGGTCCCCCTTAGAGAGTTAAAGTCGGTACTAGACTTTGGAATGTTAGACAAGAAAATATGGCATTGTTGGAAATGAAATGCATTAAATGCATATGTATTCAAATACTTCATAATACTACTCAATAGTAATAGGTTACTGTAGATATAAAGTTTTACAAATATTAGAGATTAATAATATCATGAATTGTAAACGCAGGTTTGTTAGATTCCGGTAGAGATAAAAAAAAGGATTCGGTATTAGCGATCATTTTCACTAGATTATAATGGTTGAATAGGTAAATATTTAGGAAATAAGGTAAATTATCCGCCCAAATCAACTTGTCATCATCTATAAAAGTATCAGTTTCTCTAATGTTTTAAATGTTTGAACCATCAGAACATCAGAAAAGGTTGATCTAATAGACTGGATTGACCACAAGATCACATGGGAAGGAACCTTGAATGAGGTTTCAATATGACTTTGATTCCTGACAAAGCAGAAAATCGGGTCTATGATTTAAGATCTGCACTCAAATTTTTAAAGTACAAAGGCATTATTGAAATTAACCTATGATGATTGGCTTTGATTGCTCATACGCACAGAATAAAGTTTATCATATTTTATTTGTTACTAAGATGACAATTTTGTTGAAGCTGCCCTCCTTTTCAATATTGCCGTGATAAATATCATAGCAATCGAGATCACAGCCGCTATAAGAAATACACATTACACGCCATTACCATATTTGATTGCGATAATACCCATTATTGGATTAAGCATTACAAAAGCTATTCCCACAGGTAATTGAAGTAGTCTTAAATATAACGAATCCGTTTCTAACACGCTGGACTCTGCTGTTTTTTCTAGGCATGATTATGAATCTAAAAAGGACTTTTAAGAGTCTATTCAATAATCAATTTTTGGTTGTGGGAAAAACATGCCATATAGTACTTATTTGTAATCGGAGAGAAAGATAATTATTGGTTGGCCCTTTGACCTTATCGACTTGCTTTTTTTAATCTTTGTAGATTTTAATTGTATTAGAAAAGTGGTTCGGATCCTTTTACATATATTGTATAATGGCTAATACTCTTTGGGTCCTCAGGCATTGCATAGAATCCAAATCCTGATAGCAAATCTATTGAGAATGGAGAATTATCAGATGGTGGAAGAGATTCAACTAAAGGTCTTCCTTCAGATATTCCAAGAAAAGAATCATCACTATCAAAAAGGACCGCATATATGGTTATAGAAGACTGCTCATTTGTCGAGTTATTTGTGACCGTTCCCGTTATTTGATTTGATTCCGCACGGTATCTAAGATCGGTTATTGTAAGATTTTCGCTCTTGCCTATGATAGATTCAGGAGCGTTTGTAGTTGTGTTTTGATTTATAGTGGTATTAGGATTTGTAGGATTATCAAGTTGTTGTCCATAAGCGAAAGGTATTGCTAGAGCAAAAACAAGAGAAGATAATACAATAGAATAGACTTTTTTCATTATCTTCTGTAGTAAAAGCATATTAATTAAATTTTCTTTGTGATTGAATCTAAGTCAAAATATCAAGGTTAATCTTAGTGCTCTATTGTATTTCTCCAAATTATGACTTGTATGTCTTACAGGGCTTTATAGTAATCCACCGAATCTAATTACTTACGGCAGCTACAAAAGTTTCATTAACTTTCTAGGCGGTTGGGAATATCATTATCATATTTTAAGATAGAATCACACAATTCAACATATAATTAGTTTAATTTGGTATTTGTCGACTAATACAACAATGATTTTAATGTCCTTGAGTAATAGAACCAGAATAATCACCGAAAACTAATAAAGCAGCACAATAATATTGAAAAGATGAGTAACAAATCAGGCTCAACCATCTTTGCAATGGTAATAGCAACAATAACTTCAATGGTGTTCATGTCATTATTGTTTTTTGTATCTGAAACCACAACAGAGGATAAGAATATCTTGGTGTTTGCAACCTCACAGTCACAGGAACAGACGCAACAACAACAACAACAACAACAACAACAACAGGAACAACAACAACAACAACAACAACAACAACAGGAACAACAAGACAACAAATCTATTGAGATTGCGGCTGGCGGAGGTAATTATACTGCCCCTCTCACCATGTATATTCCGGACAATATTGAAGCAAACGTGGGACAACCTGTGATTTGGCATAATCCTACAGAGGTAGGCGAACCACATACGGTGACATTTGTAATGGATAATAACACAATGGCAGGAGTGGTTTCTCCCCTGTCTGTTTCAAATACCACAACATTCACAGCTCTCCCCCCTAACTCTAACAACGAGCCCATAGTATTACCAGGCCAAAACGGCACCAACACCATCATAGCCATAAATGCAAGAACATTTAATCCAACTGTGATAGACTCTACTGGTAATGTTGAGTTTATGAGTCCCAATGCGAATTATACGATTGTCGGTACCGAAAAATATGTCAACTCCGGTTGGTTCCTTCCAAAGGGTATGGAGCAAGAATATCCAGGTGCAGGAAATACATTTACAGTAACATTTGAGAAACCTGGGACATACAACTATATCTGTATATTGCATCCATGGATGACCGGAAGCATAACAGTAACATAAGATAAGATAAGGCAATCATGGAATGCTAATGGAGTATAATATCTCCATGAGTAAACATTTTATCATTCTCTACTTTTTAAATTACTAAATTAAGTCTCAATCATATTGGAAAAATAGCCATGAAAATTTATGATTACTCAACCACCTCCTAAAAGCATCATAGATGGAATGTCACATCTCACAGGCGATTGCCAATGGAGTGAGGGTTCATGAAAAGCATCCAGTTTCCACGGCTGGTGGAATATTGTACTTATCCTACGCTTACAGGTTTTCAAACCTGTAACATTTACCATTTTTCTAGGAATCGTAAATAATTTCTTATAATTCGATCCTTCTCTTTTGATTCCCACTCCAGCTGCTTTATTCTGTCTGCAAGCGGTCTTGTCATTCTATATTCATCCAAGTCTTTCTTCGTAATTCCTTCCTCTACTATCTGTCTACTAATTTCTTTAGTATTAATGAATATCAGTTCATCTAATCGGGCTAATTCCCGTTTTTCTCTTTCAATGATTTCTGAAATATCAAATATTGAAATACCAAGAGTATTAGACATCTGTGTAACTTTGTCGATCTGGACAAAGAATTGTTCAATATCAGTATCTTCCTGAAAGCAATGGATGCTCATTTGCTCAAGGACATTTTCTATTTGTTCTTCTGGTAAGTTTATCTTGTCTAATTTCCTTTTCAATCTAATAGAGGCACCTAACTGATATAGATCAAGGTCCTTCTTTCTTAACTCTATAGAAACTGCTCTCAATAAATCCATATCTGCTATTTGGAGTCGGAATTGATCAATTATAGTAGAAACACTGCGATACCCTATTTTGTTCTCTATGGCTATGCTGTCACGCGATATACCTCTCAACCAGCCTCTAAGGACTGACCTCTATTGCTTGAGGAATCGCCTTTCCCAATCTTATACATGTTATATATAACAAAAAAAGAGTATTTATATCAAAATTTTGATGATGATTTTACCATTCCAAGTTAAGCAGTGTCTGTCTTTAACGGCTATCTGACGGCTATCTGACGGCTATCTGACAAGAATCGATGGTCATCAACAAATCTACTATATAAGAATCTGGTTGTTTTGGGATACGGATAAACATTTTTTTCATATAAGTTACTCAAGTAATAGGGTATAGTATAGGAATCCTACGTCGTTATTTTATCCCAGAGAGGCACAAGTATCCCAAAGTTCTTCGAGTGAACCATGCAGATACAGTAAATATCATAAATTAACCCTGGATGGATACATTATCCATAATCTACCCTATAAGAACCCCTAAAATTCGATTAAAAGAGGAGTATTGAATTATTTATTCGTACATAATCAACCAAAGTCAAATAAATCACCCAAGAAACCGCCTTTTTTGTGTTTTCTTCTACGATAGTAGTCATCGTCATCGTCATCATGACCTCTTCCATAGTGATATTTTTGGTAGTGTTCATCTTCGTACCTGTTTTGCATATTTGCAACTTTTTCTAATTCTCCACGATCTAGCCATACACCTTTGCATCTAGGACATTGATCTATTTCAACCCCTGATCTATTGCTTAATCTCATTTCAGTGGAACAATTAGGACACAATAAACTCATTGTCTGAAATTGTACTTTAAAGTTTATAAATTACTATAAGCAACATTGTGTATCTATAAACCTCTATTTCTTTCTTTTAACAAGTAAATTTGTATTCTAACTAAGTTTTTATACCTTTTTAACAACTGAAAAATCAGTTAATTTTCATTTTTAAAAAATGTAATTTCTTGCTAGAGTTTATTAATGAACATTAAGAATCTACCCATAAGATAGTCCTCGAAGTCGTAACTATTCTCTCAGAAATCAATAATTAATGTAGCTTAGGAATCACTAGACAAAAAATTAAAATGATTTAAAGTTAGTCTTCACTTTCGCCACTCTCAGAGCTTTCTTCTTCACTTTCGCCACTCTCAGAGCTTTCTTCTTCACTTTCGCCACTCTCAGAGCTTTCTTCTTCTGATTCGGTTGAGTTAGTCGAATTACTAGTCATACTAGTAGAATTGTCCATCGTCATCGTCGTATTACCCATATCACCCATTGGTATTGTTGAATTACCTTGTGCTACTGCTGGTGTTACCATTGCTACTCCTGCGAATATTGACGTGACTGCTACGATACTTAAAACTAAGAATGCATTGAATTTATTCATGCGAGGTACCTTTTATTTTATGATATATAATACTTAGTTTAGTATAAGTATAATTTTATGGATTCATTTTTTACCATTGCTACATAGTACCATGATTTCATAACTAGAATTAGAATCTATTAGAATATACGATCAAATAGACCAAAATCATAGATAATCCTATTTATTAAGTCGTCTAAAACTGGCTAGTCCATTGGTTCTATATCACTATTATTATTGTGAGAACCGTATTTTATCACTGTTATAAAAGTGGAATGAGTGGGATTCGCGGCAAATATGACAAGGAAGTGTTACAACATACTAATGGTTGGGGAATCAGGTTCGGCTGTCAGTCACTTTGAATCGAAATTTATGAAACAAGAATGAATAAATGGAAAGTGGCAATCTTACAGACTATTGTCTAGTCTAAAGAAAAGGTGATGGACCTAATAGTTAAGTCCAGGGCCCAAAGCATTGGTTTCATCTGTAAAACAGAAACTTAGCGCATCCTGTTGTATTTGGGTGAACCCGGGTTGGGCGGTTGCCAAGATGCTATTAATTTCGTCCAATACCAATTGCCTATCGTTTCGAGTCATGTCCTCACTCTTCATTAAATCCCATATACCCTTCATATCAGTTACTGGACCGCTGCCTCCACCTATATTTTCATTTATTGATGTTAGTTCGTTGTTTGTAGGTAGTAAGGAGAAAAAGCTCTGTACACTTTCCGTGTAATTTTGAGCATCGCCGGTGCTTACCTTCGCTTCTCCAACTATCTTAAAACAATCCGTTGTGGCATTACTGAGGCCTTTAAAATGAGAGTGCAAAGGACAAGTATCTATGTTATTGTTTGTCCTAAAACAATCATTTGGGTCGTTATCTTGGTTCTGGGATACCCCAGACGAATCTGAAACATTTCCGGGTGTTAAATTGGGGTGTTTGTTCAATCCAGATAATTCCGCTACTACAGACGGATCTGAAAGATTACCGACGCCTTGAGCTATCACAAGCGAATCTGAAAGAGAGGTTACTGCTGTAAGTCCGGCTACGGCAAAGGCCATTACAACGATCATAGCCACTGCTTTTCCTTTTTGGGACATAATTATCTCAAACATGCTATTAATCTCCAATAACATCATCATCTACTTAACGACCTCAAAGATACCCATCATGCCAAAGTCCCCATGAAACATCAGGTGGCAGTGATAGACGGATTTTCCTACAAAATCATCAAACGGGATTCGAATGACCACTTCACCTTCAGTTGGAATAATAACTGTATCTTGGTACCCGTGAGCGTCATATGGTTTTCCGTTAACTGACATTACCTGAAAGTCATTTACATGGATATGAAATGGATGTATGTTGCCAGAAGAGATTTTATCAAGGTTTACTAACTTCCACTCCTCTACAGTTCCAAGCTTCGCTGTTATATCTACTCTGTTAGGATCAAAGGTCGTATTATTTATCTCGTAGATCCAATCTCTATCATTTGATGAGAAATTAAGGACTCGATAATTAGATATGTTCGCATTACTCAAGTCCCTCTCTGGAATTAAGCTTGTAGGGAGAGTATCTGCAGAATTCGCATCTGTTTGGTTACCTTGTACATTTACAGTCGCAACATGTGAATCGTACGGTGCAGTAAAGGGGTTAGCAGGAACTCCTAATGGAATAGGCCCACTCCCGTTGGCAGTCACCAGTACATCAAACCGTTTTCCCGATGGGAAGAAAAGAGTATCATTATTCCATACTTCCCAAACCGGGCTTCCATCTTCTGTTATAACATGGAATGTATTGCCGGGGAGTGTGAGCGTGTATTCATTCTCAGAACCGATGTTGGCAAGGCGCCATAACTGAGTCTCGCCTGATTTTATGTTGATAACCGGATTGACTTCCCCGTTAACGGTTAGGCTTTCACGGCCCGTCATTGTGTTACTCAAATTATGTGTAGTAACGAATAGATTGTCAAATGGAAAATCCTTCATGGCAACGGGCTGTTTAGTGATATTCTGTAATGGGTCTGGCAATAACTGTTCTAAGCCTTCAATAATAAACAATCCAGACATCCCTCCCGAAACTTGTCCATAAGAAAGTTTATGCAAATGTGAATGATACCAATTCGTGCCTGGGTCATGATTTTTCGGAATATCGACCGTATAGTGCAGCGTCTTGCCTGGCTCAACATTCAGAAATATATTATCAGAAGTATTTCCAGGAGACACATGAAGTCCATGGAAATGCAGGTTGGTAGATTCATTGAGATTGTTTACCAAATCAATCTCCACTCTGTCTCCAGGATAGACATGAAAAGCAGGTCCCACGAGAGAACCATTGTATACCATTCCAGTGATTGTCTTGTTGTCCACTTTACCTATCTTGTAATCAGCAACGAGTGTAGTTTGCAAAACCCCATCTTTGCTGTATACATCTACAGGCTTTGAAAAGTTCATCCCAGCCAAATGATCCTTATCGTTTATTTTTTTTAATACTTGTTCGCTATAAATATCAGAAAAAGGCAAAGATTGATTTTGGGCTAAAGCATTGAAATTTGAATGATCAAATGCAAACATTATCATCAAAACAAACATAGAAATGGAAAAAGTGTACACAAAGCCACGGCTATTAATAGAAGGTTTTATTTTGTTGACCATCTAATTAAATCCCGCCAGGTATTTTGATCTTTCTAAATGGTTTCTTTTATATTCAATTCTTAAACTGAACTGCTTATTAAAAAAGTAATAGTTATTATTCTGTATCATCAGTAATGCTCGCTTCTTTCAATTGCTATTTATTGCTTGCTAAAATTTTTGGTTTTAACCTCATATTTTTGCCATAATACGTACGACCTAACCAAAAAAACATTAAAAAATGAACAATGTATTGATATATTTAACTGCCAGTGTAGTTATTAACAATTAAAAAATGAAATTATATAATGTATAAACCAGTGGATTAGTTTAAACTAATACCACATCGCAGTTTGAGGATATGTACACTGCGCCTTCGTTTCGATAGATACCAACATCAAAGTTATCAATAAAACCTTCTGTATTTTTAATTTTAATCATTCTCTTTATAGGATATAAAGGTGGTATAGTTTTGAATTATGAACAGAATTATGGGAAATCCCAGAATTATAGCGTATTACTATCAGGATTTAAAACAAGAAATATTTCGTTCTGAAGTGCCAGGGAAAAGTGTGCTAGCTTTTACAATTCTAAGAGGATAGGCTGCTACTATCCGTACTATTTATTCACGTGCTAGTTGAGGCTTCTAGGTCCACTACTCCAAGCGGTTCTACTTTATCGGAATATTATGTTGTTTTTATGTGCCATTCCCTCATTTACTTGTATTTCTAATTTGATAGTTTTCCAGTGCCATACATCTTATTTCAAGTGCCACATAAGAAATGCCCCGTTTCCGTCGGCATCAACCTTGACCTTATAGATGGCAACTGAATTCTCTAGAAATGATAGTTCTCCAGTAGCACCTTCATCAAAAATTGCCACGCCTCTACTTTCGTAAGTGTTATCTGGACTGTAGTTACCTATTGCTTGGAAATTATAACTTGCCGCATCCAGATCACTATCAGTTGTTAGATTTCTGAAACCTTGGAGATAGACTGTGTTATTATTTCTGAAAGTCTCTGTGGTGTTCCCTTCCTGAATTACGGTCAAGTTTCCATTGATTATTCCTTCGTTTGTATGGTTTACGTAAAGATTTGGTTCCGATTCCGATTGTGGTGGCTCAACAACATGCTGATAATGTTGAATATAAAAGGGACTACCCAAATCAACAGTTGCGGCCAGACCACCTATTGCCTCAGGACCGTTGGTAGCATATGCATTCGGAATAAAAAATACTGTAGTATAATTTGAATGATCAAAAGCAAACATTACTAAAACAAACATCGATATAGTAAGTGTACATAGTAAGGTACAAGTCTTGATCTGGGGTCGTATGTGTTGGATCATCGAATTATTCGCTCCATCAATTGACCATTCCAAGCAATTCCGCTTAGTTTAGATTCCATATTGTATTTTCTATTATCATTATAATAATTTCTAGTGCTCAGACTCATGTATATTACCTAGTTCTAGTAATTGGTATTTAACGTTTTTGTATTTTGCCATTTTTTGACCATGGATATAAAATATTACAGTACATTCGAATTATGAACGGAAATGTTGGAAAATCCTAGAATTATAACAAGTATCAACCCGTAGGTAATTCATGGAATGCAAAGGCGTATCTCAAGCAGGCACAAACCCGTCTACTACTCAAGCATATACCCAATGTCAAAAGTTGGTACAGCCGTCTTGATTCATCAACTAATGTTAATTATTTGCTTTAGAAGCAGAGAATGAAGACCTTTCAAGATAATTAGCAGTGCCTAATGCTACAAACATTGATCTTAACCAAAAAAGAGATAGAAGATTTAGTAACTGAGGTCTTTTAACGAGGCTTTACTAGAATGGACTGAGTGGGATTCGCGGCAAATATGACACGGAACTCTATCTTTTGTTATGAATGAGAGCCCGAAGGCGATGCCGATTTCGTGGCATATACGATTTTGAAAGTCTATATAGATTTAAAACTATTTCTCAAATGAAAAATCTTGACATGGAAAATGAACTTTTAACAAAACCAGAGTATGAAGTAGTTCGTTACTATAGTTATTCATATCAACACCCGAATTGATTCAATATTATTATTGTTATAATCATAGATTAAGAGGCATTGTAATCTCGAAATTTAAATCCGATCCCCGAAAATAATTACAATTAAAGGTAGGATTTGACTCTTCAATTATTTTTTCATAAATACATTTCATTGTTCAACCTCTCGTAATATTTAATAGAGATAAGATGACAATATACTATGCGTCATTTAGGCTAAATGGCACTTACATCTGGGAAAGATGAGATATTCCTTCCTAGATGCAACTTATGACATGTGTTTATACCCATTTTCACGATTATTTTGTTTATATGCCTTATTCTAATTCTCATATTTGAAAGCAATTAAATTGATGCGCAAAGGTGATATGGAAAATCCCTTCATAATAACTGACTCTAACGAATTAAACGTATTACTAATATTACTGATAAAATACCATTTAGACTATGATCAATACAATTCCAGTAGTTTTATTTATTTTTGGCATGCTTGTTGTATTTTCTTTTTCGACACAATACTCTTCTTTCGACTATGACGCATATGCGCAATTAGATAATGACACTAGTAGCGCTGCTACTATTACGAATAGTAACAATAACGGTGTCGGTAGCATTGGCGATAATAATCAACCAAATATCAATGCAGAAAGCATTTTTAACACCAAAACAATGACTTTGGGCGACAGTATAAAAAATCTCGTTATTCTTATCCCAAATGAAGGTCATCATGCTGCTGGTGAAGACAATGAAGCCAGATTTTTGGACCAACACTTTGTACCAGAAAATGCAGTTGTAAGTGCTGGAACCACCATAGGTTGGTTTAACGGGGATGTAGGCCATGAACGTACTATAGATGTAAAAGACACTGATGGATCATCCACCTTATTTAATACTGGAGAAATAACTGATATGCAATTATCTCAAACATTTACCTTCAATGAACCTGGTTTATATAACTATCAAGCTGAGGGAGACCCAGGTGTTACAATGACCGGAACAGTAACAGTAGTTGACAATTCGACTTCATCTATTGCCAATTCAGCAGACAACTCAACAAAAGACACGGTAGGAGTATTGATGGTTCCAACACAAGATATTGACGCATATGTTCAAGATATTCAAAATGCAGGATTGACAATTGATAGCATGTATGACTTTAACGATTTAAGAGGAGGACAAAAGGGGACAGGAGATGTACAGACATTAATAGTTTGGACTTCCCAAGGCAATGCTCTTGACACCATTATTCCTCCTATTAGCGAGTTATCTTCCTCCTTGCCATATAGTTAATGGGAAGAATTAAAAATAAAAGAAGACAAAGGAACAAACAATTTACAAATTTTTTTCTTAGTTTAATTTAGTAATGGCATATTCTATCGTTAATACGAACTTAACATAATGATACTACAAGTTAAGCTTTAGAATCAACTTGTATAAAAAAAACAGACTGATAGGCTAAATCTTGCTAAGGCGATACGATGAGTTCACCCTTTAGATTAGGATCATTCTCTGAATAGAATGTGTAATTACCAGGAGAGATGTTTGAAGCCAAGTATTCTGCAAAACTGTCTGGAGCTATTTCTACTGAAAATATTTTGCCATCCATCTGATCTCCGGTTCCATTGCCGTTGGTAAATGTTTGTTGTTGGGTTACATTGTTCACAATCAATATTTCGTCTCCTTGCTTTATCTCTGTCTTTTGCGGACTAAAAACGGGTTGTCCTTGTTCTCCCGTTGTTATCATAATGACAGCATTAATGGGAGTAGAGTCAGCTTCTGAATGTGTACTTTGAGCAAGGCTTTGATAGACAGGTAAAGAAATAAGGCCAATAGCCATTACAAACAGGGGTAGAAAATACACATAATAACTAGTTTTCATAATAATGGTTATAAAAGCTGTTATAAAAATTTAAAGCGTTAGCCAATTTTATTATAAACCATTTTGATCTATATTAAAAGAGGGATTAATCTGAAAATGGTTTTAACCCTTGTCTATTTCATCTAATCAATGGACTGGTTAGGGCTGGTAATTTTAATTCATATTCTTTTAGGTTTCATACTTGTTTACTTTGCTGCCAGGGCTTTTGTAAGATCAAAGTATCTTCCAATGCTCTACCTTGCATTTGGATTTTTTCTCATAACTATGGGAGATACCATAATAGGAGATTATATGAATTTTGCAGAAGAAAGCAATAAGGAATTAATTGAAGAAATCACCGAAATAGCTGGATTTGTGTTTGTGATTGTTGCAGTGCTTAAAAGTTGAAGAGTCTAGCCACAAGAGATTATCTGTCCATTCTTTTAGATGATGCTAGTCTTCGAATAATGAAATTGCTTGAAGAAAAAGAGATCACTATTCAACAGGTGGCCACCATATTGGATTTGCCGTTATCTTCCACATATAGAAAAATGAGCAAATTAGAAGACCTAGACATAATCAAGAAAACAAAAATCTTGCGTAGAATGGATGGATTAGATGAAGCATTCTATACTCTCTGGATTTACGAAATATCTATAAGATACAAAAACAAAAAACTCGTATACAACGCTAAACACAAGCCTCTAGAAGATAAAATAGCTAGACTGTGGCAGCAGTTTAAAGGTTAAATCTCTAATTCAAGTGTTACTTTTTATTGTTATACCCTATACATACTGTTCTATCAGCTATACTCGTATTCTCATATAGTGAGAATGGGCGGTAATTTATTATAAATTTAATCAGTATAATGATTTAATGAATATCTCTACATCCTCATTTAGTAAACTGCTTACAATCGCCCTAACAGTGTCAATACTTTTGGTTTCAAGCAGCATCAGTACGTATGCTCAAACAAATACTACCGATTCAATAGAAAATACCACGACAAGCTCTGTTCCTCAAACATCCACTTTGTCTGATAGTCCAGTGGTAAAGGCAATAGATGCAGGAATAGCAGCTATAAACAGTGGTGACGATTCTGAAGCCAAAAAGCAATTATACCAAGCAGAACTTGCGCTAGAAGACAATCCAGGCGCTGTAAACTCTGAAAAACATATTGAGGCTTCATTAAAAGCGTTAAAAGAAGGTGATACAACCGGGGCAGTTACTCACGCAGAAGAAGCCAAAAAAGGCCTATCTTAAAAAATCATCTTCATTTTTTTGTCATTTTTCTGTTTCGTTCACAGGAGATAATTTTAGTCATGATAATAAATCAAAAATATGTTAACTATATTTTGGTAGCCTTTCTTTTTGTGACGGGAATCGTTTACTTTGTTGTAGCAAACGGTGAATACGAAGATTTCAAAGAGCTCTCAGAATTTGGAATACAAGGAGAATTGGCAGAAAAACAGATTGAAATGGCTTTTTTTATTTCGGTAGGAATAGTTAATTTCATTCTAGGCATTTGGGTTCTAAAATCAAATTATACAAACACGATTCCACATATAGTAGTCATTATAATATCTATCGGATTGATAGTAACATACATAGCCTCTAGAACTATTGGTGTTCCAGTTATTGGCGTCGAGTATTATGTCGGAAGATTAGACATGATCTCTAAAATCTTTCAGGTTATAGTAGTAGCGTTGTCTGCTTTTTCTATATACAACATAAGGCAATCGAATGTTACGATTAAGTGAACAGTTAGATAGAAGAATACGATCAATTTTTAGTAGTGGCATTGGAGTAGATTCGTCTTAAATAATAGATAAAATCAATATTACAAAATATACTATGCTCCTGTGATCATAGAACCTATTGGAGAAATAACAGAACAGTTTAAACTTTCTGAAGAAGAAAAGGAGTTGACTTAGCCCCAAATCGCTTTCAGTATTAGTCAACCAAGTTCAAAAATTACCTCAATTCACATTGTTTTTGAAATCTTAAGTATTGGTCGTATGGTTGAAGAATTGAATATGGCACCTAAACAACCTGTGAAGTATAATCGAAAGAAAAATTACTTTAAAGAGGTATTTGATTACCATATTTTTACTATAAATAAGATAAGAGACTTCTGACAAAGCAACTTTCCAAACTACAAAAAAGCAAGATTTCAGAAGTTCTTTGAGCAGTAAAGTGAGATTAACTTTCTAATTTTGCAACACTACTGTTGCAAATTTTATTACCCTTTGTGAAATTATCTGAATCTCAAATTTGCATATTGATTCAATTAACTAAAATGAAAATGAAAGATAATCGCATAATAGAAAAAGGACTAAAAATTTTCGGCCATGATTTCTTTCACACATAGTGAATATAATAATGAATGTTTTATCAGTCTTTTACATAGCTCCTAACTTTTTTATTAGTTTATTAAACAAAATCTATTTTAAAAATTATAAAAGGCTTATATATCACAATAATTTCGATGCTCTTGATATTTCAAATCTACAACCCTCATCTACTTTGATTTTCTTTTCTTTTGTAAAAGAAAAATCCAAGATACATTCCCAACAATGAATGTTTCGGTCAAAGATGACTTTTTGAGTAAATTTACTTTAATTTAAAAACGATAGGTGATCGATGACATTTTTGAATGCTTTGTGGTTTCTATTACTATTAATAACGTCCTAGAAATAGTAGCATAGTGTTAGACATCATAATTGTGATTGGCTTGTTGATAGATATTATTGGAGCAATACTGATGTATTACGGTAAGATTTTCAGGTCTAGTCAAACAATCGAGAAAATGTCAAAACACAGTGAACATGAAATAAAACACAGAATATTAGAAACACGATTGGCACGACTGGGCGCGATTCTTTTGATTGTTGGATTTGTAATACAAATAATAGGTTATACTATTAATTTTGAAAGCCAATAAAATTATTATTCCTGTTCGATAGGATAGCTCCATATCAATGCACAAAATGATAAGATATAAAACTTATCTATTGATCTATTGCGCCAACGATTATGGTAATAATGATGAGGATGAGGAAGAAGAGGAGTTTGTTAAGAATTGTATAGCGCCCATCTTTTGAAGCATGTCCACGATTTCAATAACGTCTTGGTGCTCTACAATCGTTCCGTTTTCACCCATAGTGTAAAAATCGCCTGTTTGAAATGACAATACTTTACCTGTAGGTGGTATTCATGGTGCAATTATAAATGGTCCTTCATGAATGCCTGTAGTATTTGTAAATACAATTACCTTGTCACCTTCTGCTACTATCCGGTTTATAGCGGTCTTAAAGTCTGGGAACGCTGTTTGGAGGGCCATAAGAAAACCTTTCGTTGCCTATACTCCTTGTCATGCACCTGGCCTATGCTCTTTAATATCTTTTGCAACAAGCGTATCTATCGCGGTAAGATTTCTTTCGTTAAAAGCATCTGTTAATTCAACAATTACGTCCTTGTTTTTTTAACGTCCGGCGGGTTTGTTTGAGACAAGTTAGAACTTTGAGAATAAACTATAGGCAAGCAGCCACCGCCTATCAACAATAAAAACCCGAATAATAATCGGAAGATACAATTCTGATTCTTTTTGCATTTATTAAACATCCTATGGAATTGCAACCTAAATTTATATAATATCTTTCTGAGAAAAATATTATGGAATTGCTCACAAAAATTGTAACGCTGATCAAAGGGAGAGAGCATGAGATGTTAATAAAAAGGACTGGCAATGAAATCACTTTGAATGGGGCAAAGATAGGGTTTGCAGATTTGAATATGGGTCTGGCGAACTTCTCTAATAAATTTATCGAATTTGTGAAAGCAAATGAAGTTGCAACATCACTTGATAATTGTCAATATCACCTAAGTAAGACAATTTCAAATATAAAAGATAATGATAATTTTAAGCAAGAATGTCAACGAGTTAGACTGATGATCATTGTGGCATTTCATCAACTAGGTCAAATAATAGGAACCGCGAAAGTGACTTCGGATGAGAGTCTAAAAGAACAATTGACAGAGTGGATAAGATATATGAATGATCTGATCAAGCATACTATTTCGATACTGGAACCAGGACCAAAATTAGTCACTAAAGGACCGGTCTATGAGCAAATTATGAAATATCAAGGTTTAAGTGAAAAAGATATGCAAGAAGCAATCAATAATTTATGAATTTTGATTATCTGTGAATTCTCTGATATAATATTGATCTTAATAAGAATATTAATCAGAGGGAGAAAACTGGCGGTATCATGTGACATTAGCATTGAAACGATGAGTACCCTCATGACGTTCTGTCATTCCGTTTTAAAAAATTTTCAAAATCCATGTACACTTTTTAAAATCAAATTTTCTGAAATTGTATTCTCCATTTTGGGGTGTTCATTTCCCTCTTAAACATTGGATCTGCCAAGCATCTTTGATTAAAACTCTAATTCCTGTAGCACTTAATTTTCTGGGATGTTATGCAAGAACCAAATAGTTCCCATATCTTTGACTTTTTATTTGCCAAAGGTTACGAATAATGAATGAATTAGGACCTACTTTTTTTCACCTAATGACTCTAAAACTCATCAATTCTTTTACCTACATCTATTTCGAGATGATTCACTTCTATCTCATTTCCTTTTTTATTATTGTTGGCCATATAGGCGGCAAACATCCATTCACACTCTGTGGGGTACTTTGATGGCCGCGCAAAGAAATATGGTTCAGTGAGTACCTGGCGCTTATACTGAGCGTTTTAACTTTGAACCTAATACCCCACATACAATAAGTAGAATGCTATAAGATCTTCATAACGTCAGGGCCTCAAATTCTATATATAATCTGAAGACAAGATTAATTCAAAACAACAATAAAACCTATATAAACACCCTCAGAATCTTTGTTTTTAAATAACTGGTAAATTATCCTATTTCATCTGATTTTGCAATAACAATTAGAACACTACTAGAACGATAACGAAAACTCTTTTTATTCAGTTGCATAATTTGGATCATGAATTTTTCTGATTTAGAAGCAACAAGGATAACTCATCTTCTAGGTGGTGGAAAAGAGAAACTAGAAGAACGAAGAAAAAAGGGTCAATTGACGGCGTTTGAAAGAATCAATGCCTTATTTGATACAGCTAGTTTTGAGGAAATAGATCCTTTTGTGATTCACAGTTGTCATGATTTTGGAATGGAAAATAAAAAAATTCTAGGTGACGGTGTTATAACAGGTTATGGAAGAATAGATTCTCGTTTAGTCTACTCTTTTTGTCATGACTTTACAGTCTTTGGTGGTTCACTTGGTCTTGGTTTTGCATCAAAGATATGTAAGGTAATGGATCATGCATTAAAACAAGGGGTTCCAATAATAGGCATAAACGATTCTGGAGGTGCGAGGATTCAAGAAGGGGTCGAAAGCCTAGGTGGTTATGCAGATATATTCCATAGAAATGTTAGAGTCTCTGGCATAATTCCTCAAATATCCTTGATAATGGGCCCTTGTGCGGGGGGTGCAGTTTATTCTCCAGCTTTGACCGATTTTATAATAATGACAAAATCAGCATACATGTTTGTCACTGGTCCAGATGTTGTGAGACAGGTCTCCAATGAAAATGTTACATCTACAGATCTAGGTGGCGCTTACATACATAATGAAAAAAGTGGCGTAGCTCATTTTGTTGCAGATGATGAATATGATTGTTTTGAAATATTGAAAAAATTGCTATCATTTATTCCGTCCAACAATTTGGAATCATCACCAAAGGTCAAATCAATTGATAGTTCTACTCTTCTGGACGAAAGCCTTGATTCAATCCTTCCTTCCGACTCACATATGTCATATAGTATGGAAAGTGTAATTAGAAAAGTAGTTGATAAGGGAGACTTTTTCGAAGTCCAAAAATTCTGGGCTAGAAATATTATAATTGGTTTTGCTAGGTTAGATGGTACCACTGTAGGTATAGTAGCCAATAACCCAGAAATTTTAGCCGGAGTTTTAGATATAGATTCTTGCAACAAGGCAGCAAGATTTGTAAGATTTTGTGACTGCTTCAACATTCCCATAATAACTTTCGTTGATGTTCCTGGTTTTCTTCCTGGTACAGATCAGGAATGGAGGGGAATAATAAGACACGGTGCAAAGCTGTTGTTCGCATTCTCGGAAGCTACAGTACCTAGACTTTCAGTAATCACAAGAAAGGCTTATGGTGGAGCATATGATGTAATGAATAGTAAACATATAGGAGGAGATTATAATTTCGCTTGGCCAAAAGCTGAGATCGCTGTTATGGGTGCCGAAAGTGCATGCAATATTATTTTTAGGAAAGAATTATCTATTTCTGAAAATAAAGTCAAAAGAAGATCTGAGTTAGTATCGGATTATGAAAAAAAATTTTCAAATCCATATATTGCAGCCTCTAAAGGTTATATTGACAATGTAATAATGCCTCGAGAGACTCGACAGAAACTCATTTCTGCTCTAAAGGCCATCAATAGGAAAAGAGAAGATTTACCAAAAAGAAAACATGGAAACATGCCTATATAAACCATAATTTAATAAGTTTGATCAATTTTTTGGTACAAAAAGGTTTTGTAGATAGGCCATTACGTAATCTGCTGGTGTATATTAAAATTTTTTGGTATAGAACAATTTTAATTTTACCTTGTGACTTAGTTTCAGAATGGAGAGAATACTTATAGCTAATAGAGGGGAAATTGTGATAAGAGTGGCCAAGACATGTCGTAAACTAGGATATTCTCCATGTGGAATATATTCTGATGCTGACAAGGATAGCTTGCATATAAAACATTGTGACAGTGTAGAAAATATCGGTGGAAATTTGCCCAATGAGAGTTATTTGAATATGATCAAGATAGTTGATGCGGCAAGAAAAATGGATTGCACATCCATACATCCAGGTTATGGTTTTCTTGCTGAAAAATCAGAATTTGCTAATTTGTGTAACAAAGAGGGATTGGTCTTTATAGGCCCTTCTGCTGATGTATTAAAAATTTCGGGAGATAAAGTGTTAGCTAAAGAGATATTATCAAACGTTGCTACTACTATAAAGGGTAAAGAAGTATCGGATATAAATGAGGCATTGGAATTTGCAGAAGAATTAGGATATCCGGTAATTATAAAAGCTGCAAGAGGAGGAGGAGGAAGGGGACTTCAAATAATAAATACTCCTCAACAATTGACAAAATTATTAAAGTTCTCTATAAGAGAAGCGTTATTAAGCTTTGGTTCAGGTAGAGTATATCTTGAAAAATATGTACAAAATCCAAGACATATAGAAGTACAGATAATAGGTGATCGTTCGAGAATAATCCATCTAGGAGAAAGAGAATGCACTATTCAGAGGAGACATCAAAAATTAATCGAAGAAACACCATCTCCAGCATTAGATGACGTCGCTAGGGAGAGTTTGGTAAAAACTGCAGTTGAAATTATGAAAAAAATTCGATATGATAACGCTGGAACGGTCGAATTTCTTTTAAAGGATAAGTCCTTTTATTTTATGGAGATAAATTCAAGGATACAAGTCGAACATCCAATAACAGAAGCCGTTACTGGAATTGATATAGTAGAACAACAACTCAACATATCGTGTAGGAATGGGATGACACTTGAACAAAATGATATAAAAGCCAGCGGGCATGCCATTGAGTGCAGAATAAATGCTGAACATCCTATTAGCTTTGCACCATATCCTGGTTTGGTAAATAATTATACCCCTCCTATTGATTCAAGATCTATTAGGATAGATGGTTCAGTGTATGAAGGATATAACATCCCACCATTTTATGATTCTTTAATTGCCAAAGTAATAGTCAGGGCAGAAAATAGAGAAGAAGCAATTGAAAAAATGAAAAATACTCTCTTATCTTTCAGAATTTCTGGGATTCCATCAACCATACCTTTTCATTTATCTGCTTTAAATGATGATTGATTTCTAACCGGAAATTACGATACTGCTTTTGTTGAAAAAATGAAATCATATTCAGAAAAGGGTGGAGAAATTGCAGCAATAATATTTGAAAATATATTGAAAAGATCAGGATCATCAAGTAAGTACTTTAAAGAAGACGAAACACCGCAAGAAAATGGGCAGAGACAACCATGGATTTTAAGTAGATTTGAAGAATTTCTTAATTTACAAGGAAATTATAATTTAGAAAATTCTATGAGATGGGCCAAATGAAGTTAGAGGTTAACGGAACAACTTATGAAGTAAAATTAGATGAGAATAAAATCTTCATAAATGATAAAGCTATAGATTTGACCAAAATAAAAGAAAATGAAATTGTTATAGATTCAAAGAGGTTTTGTCTTGATTTTTATGAGAGAACAGGAATAGGAAATGATGGTAAACAACAATCTTTCTTAATCATAAATGGCTTGGCATACACGATATCTAAAATAAATATCGACCAAGAAACCATACGGGAATTGCATGCACCCATGAGTGGAAATATAATTGATATTTACGTGCAACTTGGATCATATGTTAAGAGGGGTCAATCTCTTTTAGTTCTTGAAGCAATGAAAATGTACAACGAAATTAAATCTCCTAGAGATGGAAAGATAATAGAAATATTGTTCAACAAACAGCAACCTGTAAAAGCAGGAGAAATAATACTAATTTTTGAGTAGTACTTCCATCTGAAATGTTGTATTTAGATGACCGGACATAATTTTCTTTTTTCATACGATAAGCGATGAACTTCTTGTCTTTGAAGTTCATAATATTATTTGAATTCATATCTTGAAAAAATAATTATTAGTAATTCATAATTTTTATAAGTGATTTCTCTGATGGTAATTTACACATAACACAGATATCATATTTGGACTTTACAGCAGATGAGCCAGAGCGAGACATCAGATTCTACGAGAAGGTGTTTGCGTGGGAGTTTAAAAAAATGGGAAGGACCAATGTAATGCTGGCAAGTAAAGACAGGAAATGAGAGTGAACATGGGATTGACGGAGGATTGGCAAAACGTGATAAAATCTTGTAGTATCTTACTCCGTTCATCAATGTTGATTCCGTCGTAAAATATTCATTACTTATAAAGGAAAATGGTAGAGAAATTATTCAGCCAAAGACAGCAATACCAGGTGTTGGGTATATGACAGTCTTTAAGGACACTGAAAACAATATACTTGGCCTTATGGAAGAGGATCCAGCAGCCACCTCAGTGCATTGATATGACACATCAAAATAATTAGATCATCTAAGTAAATATGAATACCTACTAAAATATCATTTGCATTTTGACACCGTAAGCTTTTTTTTTGATTATCTATTGTTGATGCCCCTCTATTGGGATGTAAACACATAAAAGCAACATTAATGTCATCGTTCTATTTCGAGAGTCGTATAATGAAAAAATTTATTCTTTATAAATATTATATGTTTCATTTTTAATAAAAAAGAAAAAATTCTAATAAGTAATCTTATAATTATTATTTCATGACAGCAAAACATTTTACAAAAGATGATGCCAGAAGAATTGGCGAGTCTATAGGTATCGATTGGACTAAGTTTGACGCAGAGCAATTTAGAATGGGGTTAGATGTAGAATTAGAACACGGGAGTCGCGAGTTATCAACTAATGTAACGAATGATGATGAAATAACAACCGGAAAGATTGCACTGGCACATTTAAATGAATTTCCTGATTATTATACACGACTGCAAAAAATGGAAAGTCAAGCAAAAGAAGAGCAGGTATAGTACCATTAATAATGTTTAAATTTAATTTTAGGAAGGCATATTAATTGTACGGTAATTCCTTCTCTATGTTTTAAATATTTATACAAGTTTTCAACACTTCTGATTTCAAAATTGGCAGAGGTTTTGGGTCAACATAATAGAAAAAGACAACGTAGAGATGTTTTGTATGGATGATGCTGGTTACCCCAAGTGTATAGATTAGTATACATTCAATTTCTGTTCCTTCTGTGGTAATAGGCTACTTACTTAAGCATGTTTCTTACAGTCTCGATTTATTATAGATTATTCAATTATTAAAAGTCGTCGTCCGTGGTAAATATGTTCTTTGTGGCCATAGGGTTCTAATGATTATAAAAATTCATTATGATCAATGATAATTATATTGATTCCAATTTGATCATCTGTGAACGATTTTTTTGTTGGAGCAGGCGAATCATTTCGTATTAAACTCGCTAGTTTGTAACACATCTTGTTAATTATTAACATTCTAGTAATTTTGTGGCAAAAAAGATGATTTACAAGACAATGAACAAATTATCAAAAATGATTTGTGTTTTTAAATTTCGGTCTTACAATATTGTTCTTAAAGAGGTATACAGGACAAATTCTGTTCAAAGAAACAAATCAAATAGATTTGTAGAGGATCCCCAAGTGCAATCATGTCTCAGTATAAACAAACTGATTCCATATATAGATGCAGATTTATCAAGATAAGGATTCAGTAAATCCCATTATTATCATTACTCTTTGTATAAAAGTCCATTTTATCTTCTAATTCCTTATGCTCATTCTCATTATTGCTAAGTGACGTGGGATCTTGCCTATTGCGTTTACGAACTCCTATCACAGGCCCATTACAATAATCACATATGTCTAAAATTAAATCATAGTAAATCTCCTTCTGTTTATCAAGTGTAACTGTCTTTAAGGGTACAACTACAATTGGCATATTACAAATACGACACTTCATACCTACTAAATAGCTGTCGATGCTAATAAACTACTACGTGAAATTGAAAACTTTTAGATCATATCATTTTTTTCTTTCTCTTTTCAAATTGTGGTTAAAAATAGACTTTATCAAGCTTAATCCAGTTGTATCACAATATAGTAACAACATTAACTCCAATTATAGAGTTTGCTATGAAGTGAAAGGTGATTTTTCGATTATCTGCAACACAGTAACATGGACAAATCTATTAACAGTCTGTTAATAGCAATTCTCATCTCCTGGGATGTGTGCCGATATCGGTTCTTTACAAGAGATCTTAGCTTAAAAATCGTGTATATCGCAATTCCACTCGCAATACTTTTTGGGATCATTGACTTTATAGGTATCGATTGTTAGGTTCATTCACTGAATTCTTATCCTCGGATCCATTTAATTTCTCCATACGATCTATACTGTTATTCATAATCTTTTTTGAAGGTTATCTGCATCTAGTTTCTTTAATAGCAGTAAAACATTTCCGATATCATTATGCAAAAGTAATGGTAAGGAAAAGTTTGTATGAACAAAAAGATGATGAAGTTAAAATATTAAAATATCTTTTTGAAGGAATAAATTCGTATAGAAAACATTTAGGAAGGCATCTTGATCTTGATATTAATACCCTTAAAGTTTACCCTAAAATTACCGTTTTACATCCTCAAGAGAGAAATGAACTGGTAAATTCACTATATGAGGCATTTTCAGAAAGTATTGACAGATTGAAACCAATTATTTGTTTTACCACTTTTCTGAACCTTCCGGCAGATGAGATATCGGTCAAAGAACCCATAAGAAACAAGATAATACAACTGAGTCTTTATTCATACCCATAATGACTGTAATAATTAGTGTTTTCCAATTGGCTTTTAAGTAATTCACCAAACCCAATCGGTTTGAGTATGGTCTTTTTGTCTCATAATCTATTAAGACATAGATGACCTAAAGTATTGTGGTATGTCATTAGCGATCGGTCTGATTGTCAGGCCATCGCAACTATTTATCTCTATATCTCATGTTATTGAGGCTAAAAAAGGATTTAGTTATTAACCTAGTCCAACGAGTCTATTAATAGGCGTATTACGAGCCCAGGAGCTGTGTCAGATTTTCTTTACTGCGAAATAGATATATCTATTGCCTCGGTATAAAAGCAGTGGTTGTATGAAAAATAAAGAAAGATCATCAAGCCTTTCAATGCGTTTGAATTTGTTATTAGCAGTCACACATTCATCAGCGATGGCACAAAATAAGGTTAGAGCTATTTTTATGATTTCGTTCCTTTTGTCCTCGTTATATTCTATAACATATATTCAAAATTTTGATGCTATTCCTTATGTCAACGCGACAACTACTTCTTCTGGTTCTGATCCTTCACTTGGTGAATCAATCCAACAGAACCAACAGGATTTGCAGAGAACAATAGAGAATCAAGTTCAGCAAACATTTACAGATACGATCAACAACATGAATCAAGGTCAGGTCAGCCCTATTATTGATCCAGAAAGTGTACAGAATAGCACAGTTATAACAAAAATCTTGGCAAAAAGCCTTGAAAACTATATTCAAAATGCAGGTGCAGTACTTAACCTGACCAGTCAACTACCACAGATAAGAGAAGTTCCGCTTAGTCACTTGCTTAATCAAACACTAACCACTTTACACGGAATACCTCCATATGCAGATATTGAAAAGAGACTGGTGGCTCAAAATATTTTGTCAAGTTATGAGGATTTTCAGATAATTATTTTTATAATGCCAAATGGAGATATATATCTTGACGAACCGTACTCCAGACAGATAATGTCCACGGTAAACAATCTGGGATTTCGCGATTACTTCAAAGGAGTAATTGACACAAATGAGATTTATTTAGGAGATCCCACCCAATCGGTATCTTCAGGTCAATTGCAATCTATAATAGCAGTTCCAGTATTTTCGTTAGAAGACAATTCTACTATGGTTGGCATTTGGGCAGGAGGTCTTGACTTTGAGACTTTGAATGAAGACCTTCAATCGATTAATCTTACATCTTCAGATGGGTACACGCGTGTCGTCTATGTAGGACACAATGGACTGAAAATTGCAGATTCTGATGCGAACAAAAGCACGATTGCCGAGTCTTTTGCCAATCTCACTAGTTTTAGGAATGCCATAAACGGACAATCGGGTTTGACTTTAGACACAATAGAGAATAAGGACATTTCAGTAACGTATTATCCGGTCCAGGTATTTCATAATACTTTTGTTGTCCTGTTGATGCAATCAGTTGATGCAACAGGTACGTCGGATTAAAACAAAATTTCAAACAGAGGGAGAAGAATTACATATATCAAGGATTTTTTAATATCGTTTCATCTGTTGGATTATTTTTGAACTTTCTAACCGATCTACTTCTTCTAAAACTTGAAAAAACCCTTTTCGTGTACTATATAATCTAGTTTAAATTATTTAGTAATAATATTTTCATTACATTAAGTAGGGTTTATATATCTATTTGAAATTGTGCTATTCGTCTAACCTATTTTTTAATCCATTCAAGCCATATTCCAATATTGATTTTTAAGTTGAATGATTGGATGAATTACTACATTATGCTGCTTTATATATAGTTAGGATTCGGATTGTTATTTATGTTTGGACTTTTCTCCTAATAGGAATGGACATAAATTTACTCTGCAAAACTCATCTATATGAGAAGAATACCGTTCATTATATACTATAGATGGCTGTTTTCCAAAACTTAATTTAATTTTTTCAGAAAATCTAAATACCCAAAGTGTCAACCATATTAAATGAGTCTAGAATCAATTAGTATAATGGACATATTAAATAAGGATGTCAAAACCGCAGAACAGAATCAAAATATTTTCGAAATATCCAAGATTATGTTTGATAATAAAATAGGATCAGTTGTTGTCATTGATAGTAATGAAAGTAAAAATCCGGTTGGAATAATTACTGAAAAAGATATAATCAGAATTCTAAGTTCAACACAGCTAGTCAATATGCAGGTGCCTATCAAGGAGCTTATGAGTCATCCTATAATCACATTATCATCAAGGTCATCTGTTTTGGATGCAATGAAACTGATGTATGAAAGAAAGATTCGAAGAATTATTGTACTTGAGGGAAACAGCTTTGTAGGTATTGTCACAGAACACGATTTATTTAATACTCTAATGAAGAATAAGAACTTGATTACCACCGTCATGGATAGTAATTTTCCAATCCCACAAAAGGATATGTACCAAGAATTTTCACATCATTGGTTTAGCAACTCATTTTTTAAATAATTATTTTTTTTCTTTATTTGTCAGGATCTTAATTTTTTTTTCTATCTATATGTGGTATTTATTATTTAAAATATACCTTTATAGCAAAATTAATTTGTAAGAATATCAATTGCTTTCTTTGGTCATCGTAATGGTATCCGATCTTCATTTGAAGTTGGCATAGATGACTTTTTATGCCTACTTTCGCTATCAACATCAGAAAAACAATTTATTATTTGGCCAGTATTGTCATCTATTAACACTGGCTTGTCAACCTGATACTCTAGTACGTTGCCTTCACTTTTTAGCGGATTTCCATTTTTCAAAATTGGGTATGTATTTTCCAGTGACATGTCCAAGGCAACACTTGCATTCTGGATGTTACTTTCATCAATTATTTTCGCAGCCTTTATCCAATCAAATACTTTTGGAAAAGCCAACTCTAATCTATTTTTATTACAATTTCCAGACATGATAATTCATCAAATTCATTCAATATAATCAAACTCTTCCTAATTTAATATTGCATTCAGAATAGATTATAATATTAATATGTGTTAAGTAACACGATACTTTGATAACACCTAAATAGATTTTGTAGTGCCTCCACAACCAGAAACAACCTTCTCTCTAACTTGTTGCTTTAATATTGAAAAATAGATTAAAGATGGAATATCTATCCAAACTTTCGGTGCGTAATTTTCTTTTTTAATTTCTCTTTAGATGGATTAGAGTTTTCAACTTTTCGGATATTATTCTTACAAACAGTTTAGCAGAGAATTACCAGAATTTAGTTATAAACCCAATTATAACATATGAAATTTAGTAACTGTGACTGTGACAGTGACTATTTTGATCAACTGAAATGCGTCCAGCGCAAGAGGAATTTTTTCCAATGGTTCTTTTAATCCAAATAAATACATGACCAAGAAGCACATATTTAGATGGGGAATATTTTCCTAACTGACACTTTTCATCTGTATCTTTTTACGTCAACCGTCCATCTTCGGTTTTAGAATTGAAAAGATTCTGAATAAATTATTTTGTTATTAAAAACGTCATTTTTAGCGGCGTAAAGCCAAGAAGTTTGAGTATAATAAACAGAGTTGCTCAATAACAAAATAAGCGATTAACATTTACTAATTCTATTGATCTCCTTGGCAAAAGAGAAAAATAAATCGAACTGGTCGAGGTCTAATGTCGAATATATCAGGAATCAATTTTATAAATTGTAATCCTACAAGAAAGGATGAAATACGCAAGATTGCATTTGTGACTATTATATTCTAAATCAGAAATAAAATCAGTTTATTTTGATAAAAAAAAGGAAATGTTATTGTTGTGCTATTGCATTGTTACCAGTATTTTCTTGGTTTTGTAGGTTTATGTTATTTCCCGCGGCTGTTGTATCAGCGCCTGAAGCTACTTGGCTGTTTTGACTTGATGATTGTGACTGACCTATGGCTTGAGATGCTTGGTTATTTCCATTTTCATCATGTCTGTCATCATGGCCGTTGTCGTTATCATGGTCATGTCCATTATCATCACAGTCATCATCACCACGGTCTTCATCTTTGCCATTATCATCACAGTCGTCATCGTTTCCCTTACCTTCTCCATGATCATCGCACCACTCGTCTCCGTTATCATGTCCGTTGTGGTCATGTTCTTTATCATCGCAGTAGTCATCCTCTTTGTCATGCTTCTTAAAGTTCCTATCACAATCTTTCTTGTTATCGTCATAGTAATCGTCATCATCTTCACATTTGTCCAGTTTGACTCCATAGTGTCCTAATACACTTTGAAAATTATATGCGGCAGGACCTGTTATCATAAATACTGCAAAAAATACTACAGCAAGTACCGAGACTGTTTTGAAGCTATTATGTTTTAGCATTTTACTTCGGGTTATTAAGAAAAATCTACCATATAATAATTTACCAAGATAATAAGGGAATTTTCTTCTAGATGATAAATTAAATTTCTGCGATGAAATGTGTGTTCGAGAGATGCCTCAAGCAAAATGAGTAGTTTAAAAATAAACAAATGAAAAACTGAGTCGAGTTAATACATACAAATGCTAGAATTATTCTTATTAGTATAATTCTTAATATCTGGAGAGTATAGTTGAGCTTTTTTGTTTTATACATCAACCAACCATTTCCTAAGGTTCATAAATTAGTCTCAGAAAATCATTGGCTAACTGAGGACTAAATCCTGCGTAATTGTTATTGAAAGTAGCAATGACGTCATGAATGCTATGGCCTTTTACTGTATCCTTTATGTGTGTGACATACTCTTTTAGTTCATCTTCCTTGTCTTTTATGTTCAATCCAAAGTTTCTCTGGTCAGCAATTCTATCACCAATGAATCTTAGATAAATAGTATCAGTGGTTACAAAGGTTGGAGTTTTTAAATCCTCCCTCACTCGCCAGACTAATGTAATATCATTATCGCTCAGAAAATCGTATACACTGGCATTAAACCATGATGATTCTCGTACCTCCAAAGCGTATCTGTGTCTCTTATCTAGTTTATCTAAAAAGTGAGCTAGTGATTCCAAACCTACCTTTGCCGACATATATGACGGAAGCTGAATGAGAAGCATCAGCGTTTTATCTAATATTGGTTCCATTACATAAAAAAAGTATGCAAGGTATTTGGAAACTCTTTCAAGCTTGTTTACATGTGTTATCACCTGTGGAATTTTAAAGGTGAATTTAAAATCATCTGGAGTTTTGTTTTTCCACCCTTGGATGACATATCTTGATGGAACATAATAAAAAGTTGAATCAACTTCTATAAAATTAAAAAACCTTGAATAATACGATAGTCTCTGCCAATTCTCAAGGTTCCTGGGATAAAATGTGCCCCTCCATCCAGAATACGTCCATCCAGAGCATCCAACATAAAGATTCACTATTAAATATGATTAATTACCTAGTTTTAAAAGAATACAGTTCAATTTTCACTTAGGATTATATTAAGTATCTTCCTTTTATTCTTCCACTTTGTAGATTTTCTTTTATTTACTGTATCACTTCTTTGGTTCCTTTTACGATCGAAGACCTTTAATATGTATAATTAACTGTGTTTCTTAAAATAATATTTTAAGACAAACTTTAACAAATAAATCTGAAAAAAAGTGTGCCTTATGCTAGATCAATTCAAATCCTCCAAGATGAAACGACTTGTATCTACCTACCAATTCGGTATACTTAGACAATTTTAGATTTTGATATTTTTCATCATTCCAAAAATATATAATGCCAAATATTATTAGTTTGGACTTTCCTTTAATTCACATACTTAAATATTAATTAAACATCATACTCAAAGTCATATTCTCTATTAACAGGTTTCATCCATTTGTCTTGTAATATTATTCTGTGTCAGTATTTACCATGACTGATTCATGCGACTATATGAACTCATTTTAAATGAGTTCTATAAATAGGTATTATTATATCCAATAACTATACAGATAATATGATAAATAAAATAGTAGTAACAGATGATGGAACTGAAGCTTCTGACATGGCAATAGAAAAGGCCTCTGAGTTAGCAGAACAAATGAATGTCCCTTTAATTATTCTTCATGTTGTTAACGATATAGGAATACCTGCATCACTAATTCTAGGAAACGACAGACCTGCAATCGAAGTAGCTAGGGTAACCATAGGTAAATCAATAGAGAAAGGGTGGAATCAAAGGGCTGATTCCATAATTGATAAGTTAAAGAAGGAAAAGAACATCATATCTATCAGCACTTACTGTCTTTGGGGTGTTGCTTCAGAAGAAATTTTGAAGTTTGTGCAAGACAATAAGATAGACATGGTTGTTATGGGTACCGGCAAACGGCTAAAAGGCATTTCCAAGATAGGTGCATTAGGCAGTGTTACAAGAAAAGTATCAGAATTAGCTGATTGCCCGGTACTTATAGTTCATTAAATGATTCATCTTTTTTTTATAAACCATGTTATAACTCAATATCGTTAATTAATAACAGTTCTCATCCGCGACGATTAATAATGATAAAGGCTCTGTTAATGAGATTCTATAACTAGTATTCTAACAAGGATAAATATAAACATTATTTTGTCTTTTTGTTATGAAAAGCCCTATCTCGTTTTCACTTTAATTAATTATACTATTTGAACTTCTAAAACATTGACAAAAAGTTGTTCAATTTGAGACCATGTTTATAATTCACTAAATTTTTATCTTTTAACTCATTCCAAGTATTATCAATGAAGCTTGCATTTTATTTTGACTTCATGGCGTACACCCTGATCAAACATTCTTGCTCATTATCGGTATAGTTTGTGACATCTATTAGAGTAGCGGCCACTTCCAACCATTCGGGCTCTGTCCTTGAACAACTCTAAGAACATATCAATAAACCTCTTTGTGTGGTTCTGGACACCATCCGCTTTATAGAAAGAGATTTTGTCAAGGTTCAACTTACCATAATAGTAATTTGCCAAGTCCGGCCAATAATACTGCTATAGCTCACCGGCATAAACGATTACCTTGGCTGCAATGATATTTTGTTCTTGATCTTCATACGGGACAATCTACTTCCATTTTAGATAATCCCAGGCTCCTATTCTAACTCCTAATGAGATCATAAACAAAACTATGGGTTTTATTCGTAGATCAGGATATTTTAATAATTGATCTATTTCTTCCAAAGTAGGAGCTCTATCATCAGATGCATGTTTCCCTCTCGGGATTCCCCTTGAAATGAATTTCTAGTTTATCAGGATGTCGTTTACCTCACAAAATAATTTGACAGGTTTGTAATAATTAGAAATAGTAGATGCAACCATCTCACCTTTTGATACTCGTTGCTTCTGATAGATGAAGAAGTTTAGCAGAGAATCTTGTAGCAATTGGGGATTTTCTTTGGCCAATTCATAAAAATTATTTCAGTCTTTCCTTGATTCCCTTTTCTGTAATTTCAAGGAAGTCCAGAAAAGTTTTAAACCGATCTGGGTATCGCCTCCTGGTTTGTGGAGACTTTATAAAGTACAAAAATGAGAATATGGATTTCGGCTAATTTGTCGGTGTGAATTAAGGTTCAATTTCTATGATTTATTATTAGTTGTGGAACCTAAAAAGAATACAGAAATGATATGGACCGAGTGGGATTCGCGGCATAAATGACATGGAACTTAATTAATTATAAAATTTAGTAGATTAATTTTTTACTATCATCAACCGTCGAGTATTTTAGTTACCAACCATTTGAAAACGTATGGCTAAATTTAACTATTTATCTTATTCTGAGATTTTTGGTAGCCGTTCTTTTGACAAATATCATTAAAAAAAGTAATTAGATATTCATTTAAGAAAGGCATCTGTGTATTTCTATGATACCTGAAGACTTATTATATGCTGAACAGAATCATTAAATCGAGTTTTGCAAAAACAGAAGGGCATTTCGTAGATTTAGCTTTTTTTGGTATAGTAACATCACTGACAGACCAGAGCAGCCAAACTAACTCAACTACAAGCTAACAGATCCACTTTACTCTTTTTTTACACTTTGTCTTTATTATCAAGTAATTAATATTTAATTTGCTAAATCAAAAAGAAGAGCATTTTATTTGAAGAGTTAAAATTGTAGCTGAATTAGTCACCTTGATGGACAGTGGAGATTCACACCCTGCAAATTTGAATTCATTTTTATAAATTATATAGACTACAGTCATAGTATGTTAGCCCTCCCTACATAATAAACGTTATAAGCATTCAAGCTGTTATGATGATAATGAATTTTATACGAAATTCAAAGAACCGTTGTTTGTCGATGATATTAGTAGCATCGCTGTTTATAATTATCACTACGAGTACATTGACGCCATCAATGACAATAATACCCAGTGCCCATGCTCAATTTGGAAGTATGGCTACACTTCAAAATACCCCTTCAACTTATGCTGTTAGTATAATCCCTGGAGCTGCTCAAAGAGATAGTCCGAATCACTATTACCCACCTGCAATTAGTGTTCCTGTTGGGACTACCGTAGCATGGTTTAACAATGATTATGGTCAGCCTCACACAGTTACAAGTGGTGCCCCCAACGCATCTGATGCTGGTTCAATTTTTAATTCTGGAATAATGCCACCAACTGCAAACGCATTCTTTCAATACACATTTGAAAATCCTGGAGATTATATTTATCACTGTATAATTCATCCCTGGAGACAGGCAATAGTATCAGCAAGTGATTCATATGAAAATGGCCATTATTTTAAAATGTCATCAGGTGTTGGCACCCTATTCAACCTCACAGAGAACTTTAGAACACTTGTTGACTTTGCACCGTTAACAGTGCCTCTAGATAGAACAACCCCTATCGCATACAATATCACTATATCAAAGGACAATAATAATACAGTCTTCACTGATACATTTGTCACTAGTGGTGAGTCGTTACCCTTGGAATTAATACAAAGCCATGGAAATCAGACTAACGTATATGGTCCAGACTTTAGCAGCACAGGAGCATATCATATTGATGCACCGTTCTTAGAAGGAGACAGCAACTATACCATAAGAGCAGAGGTGACAGCCGTTAATTCTGTACAACCTGAAACGCCAATAGTGGATGAGTTTACTTTACAAACGGTTACTTAGTACACAAACAGATTGCCTCTGAATCTAATTCCCCCATTTTCTTCGTTTTTTATCTTTAAATCAAATCTATTTTAGTAACCTGTCGTTTTTTCTTTTGTTCTCGTTCTGGCTTAAACCTTTTTTAGTCATCATATACGAGAAACTGCAACTAATCTAAATTAAATACTAAAACACGTTGGTAATTACTTTTTTAATATGTGTCTTTCTGCGGTTATAAGATTAATTAGACTTATGGAAAAGCCCATAAAGAACTCAAACATAGAATAGAATCTATTCTTACGATTCAGATTAGAATGACTTTGTCACACGACACTTAGATAGAAGAATACGATCAATTTTTAGTAGTGGCATTGGAGTAGATTCGTCTTAAATAATAGATAAAATCAATATTACAAAATATACTATGCTCCTGTGATCATAGAACCTATTGGAGAAATAACAGAACAGTTTAAACTTTCTGAAGAAGAAAAGGAGTTGACTTAGCCCCAAATCGCTTTCAGTATTAGTCAACCAAGTTCAAAAATTACCTCAATTCACATTGTTTTTGAAATCTTAAGTATTGGTCGTATGGTTGAAGAATTGAATATGGCACCTAAACAACCTGTGAAGTATAATCGAAAGAAAAATTACTTTAAAGAGGTATTTGATTACCATATTTTTACTATAAATAAGATAAGAGACTTCTGACAAAGCAACTTTCCAAACTACAAAAAAGCAAGATTTCAGAAGTTCTTTGAGCAGTAAAGTGAGATTAACTTTCTAATTTTGCAACACTACTGTTGCAAATTTTATTACCCTTTGTGAAATTATCTGAATCTCAAATTTGCATATTGATTCAATTAAATTAAATGAGATTGAAGGAAGATATCACATTGAAAATACAGGATGATTTCTGCCTCGATTTAATCAAACATAATGGAATAGAATAAGGAATATTTCATCGGTTTTTTAGTACCCTAGCTTTCTTGACGATCTTAATAAACAATTTTAAATATATCTAAAAAGCACAATTTTTATAATTATGCTCATTACTTAACATAAATTCAAGGCTCAAGAAATAGTCAAAATATATTGAACAGGCAGTTGTTAATTGAGTTATAATTTATGAAATCCATGTTTGACACAACTATTTGACTAAATCAAAAGATAATGTATCAAGGTGAAGCCTTACAAAAATTTGACAAATTCCAATGCTTGAGTTGATACTTTTCTTTAGTTCAAAAGAAATGGGTATTTTCTTTCAAGTCAATTTATTTTTGTTCCTAATTAGTAACATGTAGGATTCGCGGCAAAAATGACATGAACACTAGCTAGTGACACACCTAGAATATTATAATACAGACCCAGAATGATGATTCTTCAAGAGAGGTTCTATTTTTGGTGCTCAAAGATGAAATAAGACATCTTCATGTTATAGACTTGTCTTCAAAAGAACAGAGACGATTTATCACATATTCATAAAAATATGAATATTTAAAAAAAACAGAAAGCTTGCTTATTCGGCGCCCTCAGAAAAAACGTAAAATAAATTTAAAATATAGACTAAACAATTTTAAAAAAAAGGAATGTGATTTTATGTTCAAGTTTTCCAGTTTTTGATATATATTTAAATTATATAATTTAGTGTAAAATACCAAATATTACGACTCAAATATTCATAACTTGAGAATTATAATCAAAATATACAGATCAAAAAAAATGAGAGATTAAATGTCTATTGAATTGCTGTTGAGTTTGCCTGACCATTACTACTGCCCTCTGTTAATGATGTTACTACACCTATCAACGGAAGATTTAAGAAATGTCCATCAGTTTTTGATACGTCGAAAGATAGGTTAAGTATATGCCCATTGATCAAATATGCTAATACTGGAACATCTTCCCATACCTTACCTGTCTCTACAGTCTCAATATTTGCTAGACCTTGAAATTGTGTATTATTACCAGTTAAGGTGATTTGATCATTTCCTGTTGTATTTGTTACAGCAGTAGCGTTGTCTAGTCCGTCTATCACGTGAGTTTCAGCTTCATGGCCTCCTAATGAATGCCTGTTTAGTTCGACTTTAAAGTCTTGTAGTTGACCATTTGATACATCAAAGCTCCAGTCTCCACCAAGTACAAAATTTAAATTCGTATCTTGGGATGCATTCAAAGATTGCAAACTTTCCGGAGAGAGTGCTAGGGTTCCTATATTTCCTTCAGCACTAAAGGTATTAACTCCTCCTGTTGATTGTGCTACCACATTGTTGCTATTCATTGCGCTGGCTAATACTATTGCGGCGGCGAAGAGGAATACACTAGTTATTAAAAAGGGTTTATTTGTTCTTAGTTTCATGTCTCTATTAACATAGTCTTCAGGGTATATAAGACTTCTATATTACACATTCATGTAAGAAGGTCCTAGTAATATCTACTCCATTAATATCATCCCGTTAATCATCGCAATACTCGTCATGCCGTAACCCAAAGTCATTTATTGCATCTAAATAAGGAGGTTATTTGGTGCACATTAAAATCATATCAGTAAAAGATTCTTTAGAAAATTTATTTCATCGACACGGTTATTTTTGATAAAAATAGGACTGTATTTATTAGATCAATCTTTAAAATAATGAATTCAAATTAACTTTCATTAAAGAACACAAATTTTCTTAATTCTCTTTCACCCATAGTTCATTAATGAAGTTACTAGGAAAGTGTATAAATGATTTATTCGAAAACCATTGAATATATTTTTTGAGTTTTTAATAAACAGACTAAATTTGATCCTTGGTTACGGGGTTTTCTAGGCGTAATCATGCTAATTATTAACCCAAATTTTTTACATCAGCGACAAGTACTAAATGATTAATTAAAATGAAAAAGTATTGTTGTAGAGAATTACACGAATTGGAGGATGACTCCTGGCAAAGAGGTTTTGGGGTCAACGTTATTGAAAAAAACAAAGTAGAGATATTCTGTATGAATGACGACGGTTACCCTAAACGCATTGATGAGTATATTTTTAATTTTTGTCCCTTCTGTGGCAACAAGTTGGGCTAACACTTGAAACAATGCTATCAATAGACATAAATTTATCATAAGCTAGGAAGTATACACCTAGACCATAGTTCTAAAAAAGACCGTTTCATCATCTTTATAAATTCTTCATAAGACATTTTTGTCTTATTTCATCCATTGTTCAACATCTTTAACTGCTAGGTATCGTAATTTTGCGCTTTGACCGGTAATTGTTTTGAGTATGACTATAGCAATATATCGTGGTGTTGAACCACTGCCAATCATCTTGTTCATGTTAGACCGCATGGCCTTCATTAATGGAGCTAAGGCGAATTAGGATCCTTGGATTTCTTTGTAATCAGAGAAGTATGATGAAAGTCAGTATCAATTACATCTGATTCTATTATCACAGTTCTAATACCAATGGTTTAAGTTCATATGACATTGATTCGCTTTACTCCTCTAATACAAACTTTGTACTTACACAAGCAGAGCCCGTAGGGTAACCAAACCTCACTGCTCCTGATCATATGTTAACAACTATTCCTAACGTATTTCAAAAGTAGCAGATCAGAAGAAAGCATATTTTATCAGTCTTTGATACGATATCTAGTTTTATTTAATTTTTAAATAATTTATCTTGTCCTTTGAATAGCCTAAATAATCCGCCAAGAGACAAATGGGGTTGACCAAATTTGATTGGAAATCAAAAGGGATTCGGGGCATAAATGACATGGAACTTAATCAATGATATCTTTTATGGTATTTGATAATCAATCGTACCAAGATTATATACATTTTTAAGAATGACTTTGACTTTTTAAGCAATTCTATACGATAGCAATAGCATATAAGATAATTTCCCCGCATTAAGATTGTCTATATATACAAATGCTCTACAGTAGAATAAAGACATAACAACGTGGGCTTTAGCGAAAAAAAATATTTAAATTCCAACACAAATAATATAGAATCTAATCAAGATAAAGCCACGTTCGATGACAAAATCACAATAATTTCTGCAATCGATGATACCAATAACATTTTGGTAAGATTTATTCAAAGTTCTGTAAAACGAATCGACATTTGCGGACAGCTCAATACATGGCCATTGACAGCATTGAGTTCTCCTAAATATAGGAATGGTTTTGAAAAATTTAAGGAAAGAAAAGGTAGAATTAGAGTCATCACGGACATAAATGCGAATAACATCAACAATTGTAAGGTGCTTATGACTTTTGGAGAAGTAAGGCACATTAATGATATTAAAGGAAACTTTAGTATTAACGATGCAGGAGAATATATTGCTTCCATGCTCTCACGAGAGCAAGAAACTGATCTAAAACTACTATATTCTAATTCAGTCGCCTTACTACAACAGCAACTGCTTATCTTCAATAGCTTTTGGAACATTGCTACACCTGCAGAGCAAAAAATTAGAGAAATAGAAGGAGATTATGGTTCGATAGTTACCACCATAATAGACGATCCTCGAGAAATAATCAATAGAGCTACAACGGTAACAGAGTCTTCTATGTGGCTCTCAGTATGCTCGACAGCTGAATGGATTGACTCTTTGAATAAAGAAATAGGCAAGTCCTTTATGCGTATTCTAGAAAAAATGAAGAATGGAAAACACAAAGGCATAAGGTGGCTATGTCCAATCCACATAAAAGATATTGAAACGATAAAATCCTTTTCGAATAAAGGTGTGCAATTCAGACATCTTGACGACATTCCTGTCAATTTTAGTGTCACAGATAAATATTTCAATTTCACGATTGAGGGGTTGGAGGACAGCAATATACAAAATGTAGCTCATCAGCCAAAGGTCTTGATTAGCAATGACAAAGTGTACGTAAACCATTTCAACGTTGTGTTTGAAAGATTGTGGAAATCTGGAACAGAATCGTATATTAGACTACGGGAGTTAGAATTGGTAAAATCTGGACAAAAGGAGCAGAGGACAGAGCTAATTCGTAATTCAGAAGAGTTTTCTAAAATAATCTTACAAATGATAGAAAAAACCAGACAGGATGTTACGTTGATTCTAGCATCAAGCAATGCTTTTAATCAATTATTAAATAACCAAACATTTGAGGCCTTCAATAGGCTTGTTAAAGAAAAGTCAGTTAGAGTAAGAATACTACTTTCCACACCTTTATCACCACGTTCTGAAATTCAGCTCGATAACGAACAAAATCAAAAAGAAGTCAAATACATTAGCAAAATTAAGAATTATATTCAAAATTCAATGTCTCCTGTACAGTTTGATCTGATTGACAAGAAAAACTACAATAATGAAGCAGAGGGTATGTCAATTTTAGTAGTTGATCGCAATGAGGTTTTGTGTTGGGAATTGAATAAACTATATTATAAAAACTCCGAGCCCACAAAACTTGCGATCTATTCTAACAGCAGACCCCTTGTTTCGTCCTATAGTTCGATATTTGAGAGCCTATGGAGTGGAATACAACTATATAAAGATCTTAAAAAGGTAAATAAAAAGATATCAAATAACGAGAGACGGTATAAAGAGTTTATTGACATTACTGCTCATGAGTTACGGACGCCTATTCAGGCCATTATGGGGTTTTCTGAGATCGGATTGGAAACCAAAAAAGAAGGAGCCAGCAGCAGCGAAACTCATCATACTAAATTATTTGAAACAATTATCAAAAATGCGTACCGATTAAATGGATTGCTGGAAAATTTTCTAAATGTCACCAGAATAGAAAACAATTTGTTAGCATTTGAAAAAGAAAATATCAACATCTATGACCTTGTAAAAGATATCGTACATGATTTACAAGAAATGCCGGCTAGAGCAGATCGTATAGAAGAGAAGAGGAGAAAAAATATCAGTATACACTTGGAAGAACAGCATTTTGAGGCTAAGCCGATCGTAAATGTAGATAAAATGATGATTTATCAAGTATTGACAAACCTTCTAAGTAATGCTTTAAAATTTTCAGAATCAAATCAGGATATTACGATAAGCATGAAAATTATAGACAGTGAAACATCAAACGAGAAAGAAGGTCCAGTTATCGATTTTAACAATAAATGTGACAATAAAGCTTCAACACGTTATTTAGTTAATAAAGATGATGAGGAGAAAGCACGCAATAAGATATCCCCCTCTCTAAAAAAGAAAACGAAAAGAACAATAGTAATAAGAGTCAAAGATAAAGGTAAAGGAATAGATAAAAAAATATTTCCGCATTTGTTTGAAAAATTTGTTACAGATAGTAAACACGAATCTGGAACGGGATTGGGACTATATATCTCAAAACGCATTATAGAAATACATGGTGGAAAGATTTGGGCAGAGAACAACAAAGATGAACCTGGTGCCACATTTAGTTTCAGTCTGCCATTGATAAATTAAGGTATAACGCAAGTAACACTTTTATTCTTTTGATATTAAAATCAGAGAAAAAAATACATATAGATAAAAAAAGCATATAATATAGCGAAAATGGAGAACTATCTCTTTTTTTTTCTCTGCGCTGTTCTAATCTCAGTAGGTTGAAATTAAAAATTATTTCAGTCTTTCCTTGATTCCCTTTCCTGTAATTTCAAGGAAGTCCAGAAAAGTTTTAAACCGATCTGGGTATCGCCTCCTGGTTTGTGGAGACTTTATAAAGTACAAAAATGAGAATATGGATTTTGGCTAATTTGTCGGTGTGAATTAAGGTTCAATTTCTATGATTTATTATTAGTTGTGGAACCTAAAAAGAATACAGAAACGATATGGACCGAGTGGGATTCGAACCCACGACCTCGGCAATGCCAATGCCGTATCCTACCAGGCTAGACGATCGGCCCGTCTGTTAACATTAATTTTTGTGACGCATTAATATTTGTTGAGTTACTAGTATTTCATAGAAAAATTGTCGAAGGAATCCCCTTACCTATTGAAAAACAATTGAAATCATACGGCAAAAATTGCATTTATTATTCGAATTTATTTTGATCCAATTAATTTTTAATTTTTATGTTCTAATATAAGTAATGGGAGAAAAGAAAAGATTAGAGATTGAAGAAAAACCCTACATTGCTGTAATAATTCCTAACAAGGTCGAACGTAAAAAATTTAAACCAATTCCAATCGAGTATATCAGCGGCGACAACAAAGAGGAGATATGCATCATTAATGAGAGTCTCAAAATTGATTCAACCGGAATAACGAATAAGGAAGTTATCGATGATTTCATAAAGAAATTCCTATCAAACTGGAAAAATATCAAAAACAATCAGCCTATGAAAAATTACTTGTACCTGAATGCTCCTGACATACAGCCATCTGATTATGAGAATTTGAAAAAAAAGTATCTGCAGCTAGAAGAAAATTATCTAAACAAGTAGGCATTTTGGTAAGAATGTTGTCAAACTTGTACCAAAAAGAAAGAGTATAAATCAAAATAAGAAATTGCTAGGCTATTCCACCACTTTTACCACCTTCATTTAAATTCCAATCTTAGAGTGGATTATCATGAAGATTTCCGATCCAAAAAGGAACAAAATTTCTAAAGTAAAATCGAAAATTCACACTCATTCATGATTTGAATAATTACTACTCCGCCCCGTTTCAGATATCAAAATAGGTGCCAAATAAATGTCCATTTTTTATTCCTCTTGCGTAACCAGGGAACATTCAAAGAAATGGCAAACAAATTGCTCAATCGAAAACAAAATTTTATGAAACTTATCCAAACTAACATTCTTTTGGGACTATTGTAAAGTATACGATAGACCAATGGATTCAACGTCTATACCTCTTCAAGTTATTTTAGTCTATTAGTAATATCACAATGTTTGGTTTAACGTATGCATCAGAAGAAGTGGCCCAAGGAGAGCGAGATACAAATAATCAAGATAGAATTTCTCAGAATAATAGAGTATAGTGTAGTCTTTGTCTATAATAGTGCGGTCATAGGTTCGATTGCGATTGCAGAGTATAAAGAGAGCAGTACAAAGGTAATATTGATATAATATACATCGTGTAGAATTTTATCGGTGATGAGAGTAGTAATCCCAAGCTTTAAGAATTTATTATTAAATTCGTCATTTGCAATTCTTTTCTTCTCTATTTTTTTGTTTCAATTTCCATTATCAGCAAATAATATAGCATTCAGTTCTACGACGGATAACTCTGCGGACATCCAGACGTCTCAACTTGACCCTGACAGGGATATCATTACCAGTCAAAATACAGGGAATTCTAATAGGAATACTAATGATGAAAGTCAAAACGAAATAGAACAACCCCAAACCAGTGATATATCAGTAGAAGATGATCAAACAAATGAAGAAGTATCGGAAACTCCGGAAGAAAATCGAGAAGGAGTAAATCAAGTGTCCGAAGTATCACAACAGCGTATCGCAGAAATACATCCTGCTTGCGGTCAAATTGTCCAAGGCAAAGTAAAGTTAAATTCGAATTTGATTTGCAAGAGCGATGGAATAATCGTTGGAGCAAATGATACTATTATAGATATGAATGGGTATTCTCTAAAAGGTCCCGGAGTAAACAGCAATAAGGTGGGAATAATGATAGCAGGACAGCATAATGTGACGATATCTGGAAACGGCATCATATCGGGTTTCCAATCTGGGATTTATTTATCTGGAAGTAATAATGTTTTCGCTCATGAGATAAACCTTAACAACAATAGAGTTGCCTTTTATGTAACTGGTGCTCAAAACTCTGAAATATCAAATAACATGATAAATAACAACACCATCGGTGTAGCTTTGCATTCATCCGATGGTGCCGACATCAAATATAATCAATTAAGCAAAAATAGATTGTCCGGAGTCACTTTAATCAATACTGAAAACACACTGATCAATGGTAACAACATATTGAACACAACAAATGGAATTTTCTTAGATACACAAAGCTCCTTAAATTATGTGGACTTTAACAATGTATTTAATAATGTACTTGATATCAACAATGCAAATAATCTTCCGATAAACATCAACAATAATCATTATGCTAACAACAATTGTATAACAAGTCTTCCATCGGGTTTATGCATAGGCAGGTAGGCAGGTATTAAAGATATTATGATAGTAAGTAACACTTCAAGTGGTTTATATTGTATGCATCAAAAAATTCTTATAAATCTTATTTTAAATAAAATAAAGAATATTTGTTTGGAAGACGGTTAATCTGTCTATGGTATCACCGTGTTATTTTCCATATTCATTGCCATACTGCTATTTGAAATTGAATGATTCATCATTTGAGGCATCGATGAAATATTTTTACCATTTAAATCCATTTTACTCATCATATTTTGCATCATCAATGGAATCCATTGATCCATGAATTTTGTATCCTCCATCATTTTATTCATTATATTCATCTCCTTCTCCGGCGTTAATACGAGCCCATAGATTGAGGATTCACCAAAGTGATTGTTAATCTTTGAAGGTTCCAAATCAATGGCGAGGGTATTGTTATTATAAATTGTCCAATTAGTCGGTACATCTGACACAGGTCCATCTTTCATTGTTATTGTTACGGATCCCTGGATAGCAGTATTATTTCCATCCATTCTTACGTCGCTAATAGTACCGTTAGATATTTGATGCATATGAGGAGCTGATCCATTTTCCATTACCATATCAAATGTTGAATGAAAGCCTGAATCGGTTAAGTTTGAAAGGTGATGATAACCCATCCAATGACCAGCTAATATCCAGTCATTATTTATGCTTGCTATAGGACCATATCCAAATTTATAATCAGTTAAAGATCCCGATAATGCTTGTGCATTTGTGCCTGTTAGAGATAACAAAGCTCCAGCAATTACAAAAGTGCTTAAAATTCTAAAAAAGTTTGTGTACGTAAACACAGGAATATTTTATAGTACACCTTCTATTAAGTTTTATATAGTAAATTTTCTTCGATAGCCACTAATCCTATATACACATTAATTTGCGACTTTAAAAAAATAAAAAAATTTGTCAAGCGTTAATTTGACGATTTCGAACCCTATGTTTAAAAGTTTTTAAAATAGATTACTTTTAGTAAAGAGATTAAATTATTTTGCATTTTGTGAATTGGCAGCGGGATATTGCAATTTCAAAAATTGATGGTAAAATGGTTGTAATCAAGAGAAATAAGGCAGTTAAGAGCATTAATGAATATCTTTTAGTTTTCATCTTTACGTTTATTTCATTTATACTAATGCATCCCACGCCTCCACTTCGAATCGGAAAATCCATTATACTAAATGAAGGCTCATTTAATAGACAGAAATTAAAGGATATAGGAATTCGCACTCCTAAATTAATAGAAATAAACAAGGATGTCATTATTGAGGAATATATAGATGGTGGAAATCTTTACGGATTTCTAAAAAAGAGCAACAACTTAGAAATTGTTTCTAAGGTTGGCACAATCACCAGGAGTTTACACAATAGTGGATCTTGTTTCATTGACAACAAAGCTCAGAACTATTTAGTGAAGGATTTAGAAATAATTCGTACCGACCTAGGGTTGATACAGAATCATGCTACAGAGTATACAAAGAGCCTTGATATCGGTATTTTCTTGGCTAGTCTACTGGATCTGGAGAATGAAAAATATAAAATTGTAGAACAATCATTTTTAGAGGGATATAAAAACAATCCAAACGATAAATTACCGTACCTATCAGTAATCGTCAGAAACATAGCTGCCCTCGTTTTAGTAGCTGATCATACTAACCTGGCAAAAAATTTATTAAAAAAATCAGACATAAAATAAGGTTAAGATTAAATTGGTGGCAGTTCTACTTTCTTATCGAAGCCGCCCGAACCAAATTTGCAATAAAAGCACTTATCAGACATCATATAAGGAATTTGCTGTATTACAACGGCTCCCAATTTCAATGCGATTTTGGTAATTATTCTATATTTTAAAGGCATTGCAGGAATCACCTCTTTGAAATAAACATTATAATGATCAGGGCAAAATTTAAGGGTAACATTTGAAGTAGGTTTTTTATCGGTATCTACGTTTTTACTATTTGTATTTAAAGTCTTGGCAACATTAATTTGCTCTCTAATATACTCATGCTTTGGACAAGGACAGTCTTTTCCTCCTGGATGTTTATAAGCTGGAGTATTTTTCCAATCAAACCCTGGAAAATCTTTATCAAAATCATCCATTCTAACTCATATATTAATCCACAAGATAGAATATAAATATATGTATATACCTTATTCACGCTCTTCGAGAATATGCTGCTTCTCGGTACTAAAAAAAGAAATGAGGATAGACTTGGAACTGGGTTTTTCTCTTCTATTCTATCTGCCTTGATGGTCAGTTAATGAAGTCAATTATTAACCATCATTCTATTAGAAATATTATCGCCTTTGCACAGACCTATTAATCAATAATGTTGACAGTGAGCCATAAATCATGTTTCATCATTCAATAGCAAAAAAGGTTACTAAAATGAAATGAAAAAAAATATATCTTTGCATATTTTAACAGGTTATAAGCGGCGTGGTTCAAGAACAGAACAGTGGAAATACGGCTACAGCTCCTTCTGCTGCAGCTTCAGCTTCTACGACAAAAAAAGACAATAGATCAGAAAATGCAATAGATTCAAATCAAAAAACTCTATTAGATTTCAAAAAGTCGTTAATAGAAGAGCAAAAAGTAGGGGAAACCCAAATTGAGAAAATTAACGAAAGGATTGAAGAGACAAAGAAGGTTATTGACGAAGAAAGAGTAAAGTTAGAAGCTGAAAGGCTAAAACTTAAACAAATTAATGAAGTAAAGGATGCAGATTATGCAAAATTTACAGAGCTAAAAAACAATCTGATTGAAGAAAGGAAAAGAATGAGATCTCTGGATACCAAAGCTTCTAGCGGAGGTCCAAGAGCAAGACGAGACAAGTACAATATATCCAATTTAACAAAGGCACTAGAGCAAATAGAGAGAGACATTCAAACAAAGAAATTATCAAAGGACGAAGAAAGGAGGTTGGTCTTAAAATCAAAGGAAATAGCTACTAGGTTACATGCATTACGTGTTATTCACAAGAAGGAAGACACCTACAAGTCAATGGCAACAAAGTTTGAGGACATAAAGGGAAAAATGAATGATATATTTGATCAAAAAGCTGATGTAGGAAAGATAATTGGCAAAATAAAGTCAAATTTAGATGAATTGCTGAATACAAGGGAAGAACTTTACGAGCAAAGACGAGGTGTAATTCATAGGGTTAGAGAAGCCGGGGCAAAAATCGAAATGGTAGATACCCAACTGAATGCTATTGAATTTAAGAGAAACAGGTTACAGCATTCTTCAGAAAGACAAAGACGTTATAGCCCAGAAAGAAAGACCAGGCATGAAATACCTCAAGACAAGATGCGCAAGAACAGAGAAAATCAAGACTTGTGGAATTCGTTAAAAGAAGTTGCCATGAAGAAAATGTCGAGCGGAGAAAAACTTACCTTCGATGAAATGAAATTGATTTATGCAGAAGAATCTGACTAATAATGAATAGTTAGGGTAAATCATTTATTAATTTTTTACGACTATGCTAATTGTATGCTTTGAAAGCTGAAGACGTTATTTTAAGCATATACTAGTTTAATTCTTATCTATATTTTTTTAAAAATATTGCTAACCAAATTTCAATGCTCCTTAATATGGGACTTGATGATTCATATAATAGCGTCCTGCGATCGGCAGAAGGCTTACTACCTAGCATAATGAAAATAATAAGAGAAATCATGATATTCCATATTGATTCCAGATTTTCAACAAGTACGGCAATAGAATAAATATAATACTATTAAATAATCAAATAACTAGCGAATCAAACTTTAGAATGAAATCATCGGGATAGATACAATGATATTTTGAAATAGATAGAGATGCAATAAATTTACAAAAGATAACCAAGGTAGATAAATCAATTAATTTTAAATATCTTAAAAACACGATTTAACGCTTAAAACAAAAAGTCTATGAACCTTGACTATGAATGACATCGTGAGCGCAATTATTACAAGACTCTACGCCTATAGCAATTGACCTTTTATGATCAAACAATGTACTAATATTAGGACGACCCCGGAGATCCCTTTAACGACTTGATTATATAATATATTGAGACTTTTATTCCCGTTTTGGACTTGGTTGTTTAAATTGCTGACACTTAGAGACATCTAGAGACACTAGACGACACCAAAGCATAATCAATTATCCAAATTATAATGTATATAGATCGCTTAAATATAATTTCAGATAAACTTTAAAAATTAAAACCTTGGGCTATTACTTATAGAAAATGTCCTTTACGTTCTAAGTATTTTCATATATTAAATGCTATCTGATAAAAATTTTATTAAATGTTTAGTATATAAATAATGTATATAATGCTCAAAGACTCAGCAGAAAGATTCCTTATGGATAAAAGAATAACCCCCTAATATATCAAATAGTCATTTTCTTGCTCGTTCAATCCAATTTGCGGGTATAATCTGTCATATGACTTTTTAACATCGTCGACTGCCATTGTCTTAAATGATTTAATTGAAAACACCTGTAGCGATTATACTCTAGCCCAAGCCGCTGACGCCACCCCTCTCCCTCAAAACTGTAGGGTTGAGCATAGTTTGGGTTATTTGCTTCATCAAGCAGATTATATTTTTAGTGTAGGGTATTTGCCCTCAGAAGGATAAGTCCGTTAATCATCTCATTGCCCTAACAGGCTTCGTCATATAACTTGGTCGGCCAGCAAATGTCAATCCATTCATCTTCTTCATCAAAATGTCAGGTTTCAATTTCCTTTAATTAATTCGTCTAAAAGGTCGTTCATTAGTTTACAGATGACAAATACTAATATTAGCAACAACTTTTTCAAAAGCAATAGGGATAGTGTAAACACAGTCAATGGATCATAGGTTTTATTTCCATGGAAATTGACGATGCAATGAAGGAGCTCACATAACCTTTTTAATCTTAACCATTGATTCATGACGATATTATTCCCACTAAATTCTTCTAATCCACGTCGTATTTTCTTCCGATTGTTGCGGGCTAATTTCCTGATTGGGTTTATTTCCTTTATTTTTATTTGCTTAAGAGACAGAGTCAGCTGAAACAAAAATATCCGTTTAATTAACATATTATAACATGTATAAACATGTTATAATATATAACTATATCGAATAATATATTTTCATATGTTAATAGAAATTATTAAACGGAAGCACATGCTGTCATATTTATGCCCGTCAAGAGGGGAGGAAGAAGCGTAGTTACGGTTGAGATCTTTGTTGAGAATTATGAAAAGATGAAACAAAGAGCAATCCAAAAGCGTATTAATATTAAGGAATATGTAAACGATTTTTTACAAGTATATTTAGAGAAAGAGGAATTTCTATCACGGGTTGCGCCCTCCTTATCAGTCGATTCGTATCAAGGAAATAGAATAACCTTAAAGGATGTCAAAAAGAAAATTCTAGTTGATGTGTTCTATGTAAATGGTGAATTGCAATGTGAAACAGATCAATCAAATAATTGTATTCACACAAAATTTATCTGGATGATCCCTGAAATTTCCAAAATCAAAACAAATGGTAAAAAAATTAACGAATAAGGTGTATATTTATGTCTGTAAAAGCCCGTGATAGTATCTTGTTAATATAACTAAGAAACCAAAGCCTTAGTGTTCCAAACTAGACTTTTTATCGATTTCGCCCTTACTCATGGTTGCACCAGTGAGGGACCTGTTTAATTGTTTATCTGAACACTTTTTAGTCTCTTCAAAAATCGTCTTTATGATGCAAAGGGTTTATCTGGCACCATATGGCGTTGGCTTAGGCCACGCCAGCAGACTCTTAATATTAGCAGAGAATATAAAAAGACCCGGCATTGAAATGCTCTTCTCATCATTTGGTGAGGCGCGCAACTATATACAGAGACAAGGCTTTGAGTGTAAAAAAGTTCCCCCAGTGGAATTTATGTGGGGAAAGGATGGGCAATTCTCAGTCAAAAATAATATAAATAAAATACCACAATGGCTTGTCAATTTACCTGTCCAAGTGAATAAGGAAATAAAATATATGAAGAACTTTGGTCCCCAGATAGCGATATCTGATTCTCGATTATCCCCGCTTATAGCCGCTAAAATATTAAACATACCAAAGATCTTAATAATTAATCAGATTAAACTTCTACTAACTCCCAGATTGCGAGAGTTCAAGGCTGGAAGATTTTTCGAGACTTGTAATGGTGAGCTTATGGGAGGAATGTGGAAAATGTCAGACAGAATCCTGATACCAGATTTGCCTCCACCATACACCATTTCAGAAAGTACAATAAATTCCGTAAAATCAATCAAATCAAAATTAGATTATGTAGGGTTTGTAACCCCTAGGGCAAAAATTACTGAAGATAGTATTTCCAAAGCTAAGGCAGATCTACAGTTTGAAAATGGAAAACCGCTTGTTTTTGTCCACATTAGTGGACCTACGGGTACAAGGATACCGATAATAATGAAGCTCATTGATCTTTTTAAGAAGCAGCCTTCAATTCAATTTGTTTTCTCTGAAGGAAAGTCTAGCGGCAGTATAGTACCAAGAAAAATTTCTAGCAATATGTGGTATTTTGAATGGTGTCCATACAAAGACGAAATATTTTATCTTTCGGATGTCATTATTATGCGTGGTGGACACACTGCTATATCGCAAGCCATTCAATATGGAAAGCCAATTTTATCTATTCCTATTGAGAGTCACGGAGAGCAACTGTCAAATTCATCCAAGATTGAGAGACTCGGGATAGGCAAGACGATTGATTCAAAAACAATGAATCAAACCACCCTTGTCAATGTATTAAACGAATTGATTTGTAATAGCTCCTATGAAGACAGAATACTGAATTTAATGAAAATTAGTAATAAACTAGATGGTATTCAAAACATCAAGGATATCGTTCTTTCTTACATCTAATGAAAATTTCTTCTTACGAATTAAGTCTCTATTGGGGTTTGCATACTCGGTCACAATCTTATCAAAATCCTTTGGCTCGCTGTCAATTAAATAATTTTGTATAGAAGAGGTGGCGGAATTCCTAGTATAATTTGGGTCTATTAATTTTGTTAATTCTCTTTCTAACAGCCCAGGAGGAAACCTAAAAAGAAGGGGTGTGAGAAGCATTTTTTCTGATTGATGGAACAATCTAATGTTTTTCTGAATAAACCAGTTAGGATGAATGTAGGGAACAAATGGAAAACTAACAAGAAAGGATTCAAAATTTGAATCAACTAAAATCTTGATAATAACTTGCTCATAAATTAAGTGCTGAATTTGATTCCATTTGTCCTTGTCCTTGTCCTTGTACTTGTACCTGTCCTTGTACTTGGACAGACCACGCTCCTTTGATACGATGTTGGCAGTTTCTAAAGATGCTGATTCAACAATTACCGTCATAGAGAATAAATAGAAAGTAATTGAGTCGATGGGGTAATTCCTAATTATTACATCAAATTTTCTCAATTGTTTTATTAGTTGAAGCCGATCTGAAAAGAAAAATATCGGTATAGGCATATACCCTGAATCTAAAACTTGCACTAGCGACAACATGGAGCAATCGTCATAAAGAGGACATACCACCATTTCCTGTACATAATTAAAAGGAGTACGATCAGAGCCCTTAAGCACCAATAAGCTCACGAATGCAATTTTGTTTCCAATAAGGATGTACAATATTTTGTCTGCTTGAGACTCATCTTTTACAGAAACAAGGCCCTTTGCTTTGCTGGATAATTCACTTTGAAGAAAGAAATCAAGATCATATTTATTATATATGAAGTCACCATCTCTGGGCTTGGTCAACTTTGAACTTTCTATCTTGACCAGATATTTTTCACCGTCCATTAAGAACTTATTTGCAATTGATAAGGCGCTACTAGATAAAGTATCATACTGAAGTTTTTTCGTTATACCTATAAAAATATAAGATATTCCCGCCAACTTCCCTAATATCTCAGTAGCTTGAACTAGTTGTGAATCGTTATCTAAGAATATGATTATGTAATATCCCTCCTTTTTGATGGACTTTATTTTGTATTTATAAGAACTGAGCAAGGCAGTGGCTGATTTTTTTAATAAATTTATAAATGAAATAGATTTAAATGTGGACTCTATCACGATAGCTTTTCTATTGTCTGCGGATAATGTAAAGTTGGTGTTACTCATTTTAGAATCATACAAACCAGATGGATTACAAGAACATTCATCTATAAGAGAAACAGTTATGAATTTATGAAATCAAGAATATTCTTGCTATCGGGGGCATTAGGTACACGTTGAAGATATTCCCTAAACGATTCTTTTGCAGAAGTTTCATTACCGAGGTTTAAGTATGCAATACCCAGATTCTTATAAATCGGTCCGTAGCGTGATGGACTAATATTTATGGCGTCCAAATAATGTTGTCTCGATTGCAGATAGTTTTTCCTCTTTAGGTAATAGTTTCCCAATCCTCTATGGGCCAAATAAAATTTTGGATTTATTTTTATAATTTTTTGATAAAGTTCAACACATTTTTCATCGTCTTGCTCATTAAGAATTCCGGCCATCATTAACAATAATTGTGGATTATCCTTCTCATCTACAAAATTGTTAAATGTATTTGTAAGCAATTCTAGAGCTTCTTTAGTTTTACCTTTGATTTTTAGTCTTTCGACTTCTAAAGAAATTCGATTCGTTTTTTCAAACTTAAAAGAGCTATTTTTGAGTATATCTTTGGCATCCTCTGGATATATCATCATGGTTAAATAATCCTCCTGTGCCCATTCGCTAAAAAATCTTTCTTCCGGTATGGCTCCAAATGAATCGGGTTCAGGGACATAAGTTAGTAATCTTTTTTCCTCAGGATCATAACCAGTCACGATGGTAGCAAATTGAATCGTCTCATTTATACCAGGTAAGATAACGATTAATGGGATTCCTTGACCAAGTCGTTTCTTCAAATCATCTAAAGAGCCCTGATATACTTTGGATAATAAATTGAATCTTTCTTCAATTATTTCTAACCCTTCTATAAAAATGGTACCCTTATGACTCGTATATTGTGTAGATCTCTGTAAAATATCTTCATCTGGTGTCATTTCGCCCCAGAATTTCGTTAATACATTTAATACAAGTGGAAAAACTACATTATCTTCATTTTTGCTAACAAGGGGAAGTGTTATCTGTATATTATTATCTTTTTCATTCTTGTACACACCGTAACTATACTAGATAGTAAATAAAAATCATAATGTTAATTCATATGAATGGTTAGAAAATGCTTGTGTACATCTTAATGTATATTGAGGAAATTCTCCAAAAGGTGCTTTCCAGGTTTGCCGCTTTTTTCAGGATGAAACTGTGTACCAAATAGTGGTTTTTTATTAAGACAGAATAATTCGTTATCACAGTGAGAAGATGTTCCAAGTAACTTAAAATCATCAGACAGGGTTGAAATACAAAAATTATGACTCTCATACATCTTAACCGATTTATAACCTTCAAGTATTGGCGTCGGTTCTAACAGATCAATTTTAATTGTATCTCTAATCTTTTGAATTTTCTTTAATGTACAACCTAGAGTCAATCCTAGAATCTGCCCGCCATAACAAATTCCCAACAATGGTTTGTCTAATACTAGACAACCCTTCACAATACGAGAATTAATCTTGTTGATAAGGGAGGAGTTTCGTTGTCGTCCTGACAATATGACGCTATCAAATCGCTGTAGCAACTCTAAATGGGCGTCAAGTGCATGGATTTGATTACAATCATAGCATTCAAAATCATTTTCAAGTTCATTTAATAATTCTACAATATCACAAATGTACGGTGAAAAGTTGTTTATCAAAAGTGTTTTCAAGTGTGTTTAGACTTATTATATAAATCGAAATTATTTTTAGTTTGCTATTAACCTATGAATCAAACTCAAAATAGAGAGTTACATATTTGATCATGATACAATCGATAAAATATTATTGCAATTGTCCCCTTGTAATATTGATACCAGGGATCAAATTGAGAGCCAGAAAGCCGATAATATTGGTGGATGATTCACCCCAGTCACAAAAGATACTAGAACTGTTCAAAAATAATAAGATAGAATTCGTAAAATATCACATAAAGAAATTTGAAGAAAGCTGTTGCGGAGAGTTACCAACTACGAAAGCCCCTTCTGTTATTGCAGCCGAAGGGATCTTCAAGGAAGAATCGCTAATTATGAATTATATTGAACATGTAAAACAAAAAAAAGAGAAGGAAGATAGAGGAGATAGTAAAAATAAAAACACACAAAAAAATCAAATAGATGAAACAGATAGCGCTTATTGGTAGTCAGATTTCAAATATCTCAGATCACGTCAAACGAAAATATGTGTTTGGTCAGAAATGAGTGCGCAGCATCTATCTTAATCCGCTCCTGTTTCATAGAATCGCGAAACCTGACTGTTACGGAGTCATCCTCAAGTGTTTGATGATCAATAGTAAAGGCAAAAGGTGTTCCGATTTCTTCAAGACGACGATAACGACGTCCGATTGAGCCAGATTCATCATAGAAAATATCAAAATCTCTTTGAATATTGGATAGAATCCTAGATGCTTTATCCTTAAACTCTTGTTTCTTTACTAGTGGAAGTATACCTGCGTGAATAGGTGAAAGATATGGTCTTAATTTCAAGACAACTCGATCATCGTTCTCCCTATCTACAAAATACGAATGTTCTAGTATAGAGTAAATACACCGATCTACCCCCAGAGAGAGTTCAAATACGTGTGGCAATACTTTAGTATCGTCATCCATTACTTCAAGATTAGTCTTACTAGTTACTGAGTGAGACTTTAGGTCGTAATCTGAGCGGTAGTTGCAAGCAACTAATTCTAACCATCCTATGGACGTATCAACCTCGAAGTCAAATGCAACTGTAGAATAAAAAGCCTTTTCTTGATCTGACAAACGTCTGAGTCTAGTTCTTTTCTTGTCTATCCCGGTCTTATCAAAGAACTCAACGAGTAATGCTAAATAATAAGCTACTAACTTATTTGGCAATATCTTTTGTTCTAATGCTTGTTCAACGGAAAGTTCCACTATACGAGTATCAAAAAATCTCAAAGTGGTATTCTTTATTTCATCATATTTGCTAAAATCATCTAATTTTGCAGCGTTACAAAACACTTCGATCTCCGCCTGATAAAACTCCCTAAGGCGTAAAAGTCCCTGTCTTGGCGATATTTCATTTCTAAAACTCTTACCTACCTGAGCTATACCTAAAGGTAATTTACCCCTACTAACTTTAAATATTCTAGAGAAATCAACAAAAATGGACTGGCATGTCTCAGGTCGTAAGTAAGCCTCGTCTCGATTTGGTCCAATCTCTACCTTAAACATCATGTTAAATCTTTCAGATTTAGAAATTTCACCTTTACATAGAGGACATTTAATATTGTTCTGTATTATCAAATTATCAACATTTTCATTTTCCAATCTTTCCGGAACATCTATGTTGGCCACTTCTTGTATCAGCTTATCTGCCCTAAAGGAGCTAGAACATTTTTTACATTTAACAACTGGATCGGTAAAATTTGTTAAGTGACCTGAAGCCATGAATACATTTTTGCTCATTATTTGAGATCCATCAATTTCAAGCATGTTGTCTCTTCGAACTAATTCTCTTCTCCATAGCTCCAAGAACTTATTTTTCATTCTTACACCATTGGGTCCATATTCCCAAAATCCTGCATTTGCATCAGAATATAATTCACTACTTGGAAAATAAAATCCTCGCTCTAGCGCTAACTGTATTATTTCATCATATGTATTCATCGATAATATTCATATATGAAAATTCAGATCCTTAAATCTATTTGTGGGAAAAAAATATTGTATTGGTATCTTTTTTATGAAAAAAATAAAAAAAAACAGAACCGATTTTAATAAAAATTACTCTATATCGAGATTTTGATGATATTGAGTAGTTCTGAATATTACAAAATCAGATCAAAAACAAAGATATCAAAGACAATGGTAGAGGGGAATCTCATAAGCAATACTAGGTATGGTCTCTCACATTATTATTAAATAATTGCCACAGAAAACGTGGCCTCTCTTGTTAACAAATTAAGTTTAATCTTTGTCAGATTGCTAGACTATTCTTGAAGCTAAATATTCAGATGATTAAATTTAATCAAATTTTATGTTATATTTTGATTGGGATCTTTGTCTTCGAAAGTAACCTCCTCATTTGTCACGTCAGCAGTAATTATTTTGGTCTCCTTTACTGGCTTCTTTTTTATAACTACCTCCTCGCGAATATATGGATTCTTAATTATGACTGGGACCTCTCTTTTCAGCGGAATAGAAATTTGCGTTCTCGAAGATACTGGTTTTTCAATTTCAGTTCGTCCTTCCCCTAGGTTTTGATTAGGAGAATCTTTCGTACCTTTTTCTTCATTGTTAAAAGGTATACGTTCAATGTTAACTTTTTCATAAGTCAAATCTATCTCAACAGTTCTTGTTTCTTTAATTGGCTCTTTAATAATATCGACATTATCCTCGACGACCTTTTTTGACACCACTAGATTCTCTCCTATTAGAGGAATTTTAGTTTCCATTTCCTTGGACATATCCGATGATTTAAATGTAGAATAATCTTTGAACTTCGGTTCAGTTGTTTCCTCATATCCAGATAATTCGTTTTCGTTAACTTTAACTCGTAGTATATCACCATCGAAACTCTCGGCGGTTGAAATCGGTATTATGTACCTTTTCTTGTTCAATAATCCCTTTTGTACTACAATAAAATTATCACCAATCTCTACAACTTCTCCAAGATCCAAACCGTCGGTGCCAATTACTTCCTTTTTAACAACATTTGTCCAATCTATATTATCGTTATTGTTACTAACATGCACATTCTATAGTTATAATAAGATATATAAAATAATATGGATTGTGATTTTAACAGCAATAATTTATTATATCCCAGATTAAAATATCTCTTCCTTTATATTACCCGGAAATTTTAGAGTAAGTTTTTCTCGACTAACTTCAACATCGATTTTTCGTTTTTCTTCCACCTGATATTTCTTTAGTACAATCTCGGCTAGTTTTACCATCTTCTTATTTATAACGATTTCCTCTCCCCATAACTCTAGTATCTGTTGGTTATTATTATGGTCTGCCTTCGTTCCATCTGAAAGCGCTAATGGTTTCTCACTTGATATATTTTTATCAGAATCTTTTCCTCCTGGTTCTAAGCAAACAATTTCTATTTCACTCCCTGCTGGTTCAGCTTGTTTGTTGTTTTCAAGATCTGTTCTTTCATGTAAAAACACATCAGAAATTTTACTTTTAATTCGGGAGAATATTTCGCTTAGCTCTTTATCATTAAAAGAATCGAATACCTTACCATTTATGAATATCTCTTCATATTTTAATGGTATCTCAATTTTCTTCTTAACCGTAATCCATTTCTTTTCAATTACCAACTTTCCTTTTTCTGTTTTTTTAGTAACGTCAAGTTTTTCGTTGAACAATGGAATTTTTCTCACCAGTTCTTCGGTTTTGATAAGCCCATCACTTTCGGGATTATCTTGGCCTTCAAAATTGTTGATTTTTTGATCGCCAGATAATTTCATATCGAATTTATTTTCATCAGTTTGAGAGACCATCTATCTAACCTATGGTATTATGATATAAATGTTATATACATCTATTAGAAAGAGTATAAGAAAAAAATATCAGCGATTCATTTTGTTTTTTTTTCCAAAACTGATCCCTGATAAATAGTATGTTTCATGTGACTTGGTTTAATAACTACAGGATAAGAATCAAAAATTATTTCGCTATGATTATCAAGTACAAGAATAACTCTCTCCGATTGTCTAGCATGAAGCTTCTCCTCCTTTATCCTAATCATAAGACTACTTGATTGTCTCGACTAATAAGTTTAAAAAAATGAACCCTACTAAATCCTCAACAACTAGACTAAACAGATTTTTGACGATATCTCAGCCAGCCTGAATTACTTGCTTCTTTGAAATCCCAGTTGACTATTGATTCAAAAACAGAAATCAGCTAAACCAGGCTCGTTGTGTGTGTATCAATTGATAAAAATCTTGATAGAGATAGTGATAGACAAAAGTGAAACAAAGAACACAGTATTATTTTCATTAAAATATTCTCCCCCGTCATCCATGATAATTGTTAACATTAAATTTTATTTTAGGAAGGTAATAAAGGCTCTGCAAAGGGTAACGCTCCTTAATTTGGTCAGTCATTCTTACAAGCCATGACATTTCAATTAATTAGGGTTTACAGAGCATAAGTTCCAAAAGACGCCTTTACTATCTTCTTTTCATTGAGCCTATCGACGGATTTGGGATAAATATCAATTATAAGATGGCATTTAAAATATCTATGGTTTCTAAAAAAACTCGGACTTGGAATATTCGATCTTTGAAATCCAGAATTTTGCTGGCGTTTACAATATTGAACAGCATTAACACCTGGTTCAAACAAAATGCTATAATCGATTCCTATAATTGCACTATTGTCAAAAGCTAAATTACACCGAACAATACTCGTTGATTAACGCGTATTCATTATCTTTTGCTCATTGGTTTATTTCATCCAAAACAAGCAACACACAGAATTGGTTAATCAAATATGAGATATACTCTTTCAGCCAGTACTTTTTCAAGGAAAAGTGAAAGCAAAAAATTTATGCAATCACAATTATCAATGACTATCACTTAACACATTTCTAACAAAATCTATATTATCAGCATCATTTCTTGTAGAGTCAACAGGTGTTTCCATTATAAATGGAACTTGACTTAATTTCTTGTTATTTATTAGGCATCTTAATCCACTTTCGCCAATTTTTCCCAAACCAACATGATGATGTCTATCAAGGTTAGACCCCAAGTCGCCTTTTGAATCATTCAAATGGATTATTTTCAAATTTTCTAGACCAATAATCCTATCTACATTATCAATGAGACTGGAAGCATCACTTTTATTAGATAAATCATATCCTGCAGCAAATAAGTGACAGGTATCGAGGCACAAACCAAAGTCATTCTTCCCAAGGATATCAAATATACTCTGGATTTCTTCAATCCGGCTTCCAATGCTATTTTTTTGTCCGGCACTATTTTCCAAAAGGATCTTTACTTTATTTCTTGATAGACCAAGGTCGCTGTACGAATGCAATGATTTTCTACATGCATTTACAAGTTGATTTATTCCATTTTTTGGTCCCTGACCTAGATGACTACCCAGATGTATAACAAGATAAGGTATCCCAAGCATATTACATCGTGTTATTTCGTCTTTTAATACTAATATGGATTTTTCATACATTTCACTTTTCGGTCCAGATAGATTAGGCAAATATGGCATATGCACTACAACGGATTCGGAATTTATTGGACTCTTTGTTAATTTTTCTTTGAAAATATCCGCTTCCTGCGGCGTCAATTCCTTGGTATTCCATTGTCTTGGACTTCTAGTGAATATCTGAAAGGCCGAACAGCCAATCCTTAATGCGTTATCAACCGAATTCGCAATACCACCACCAATTGATACGTGGACACCTAATCTGAGAACCACTATAAACAAAATTATATGTCAGAAATTTATAAGTTAATTATTTAGAAATAAATCTCCGGAGAATTTATCTTATGCAAACAAAGGGTAATAAATGCAAATATAGTGGCAATGGATAATAGGTGTATTCTCAATTCTAGCAAAATAACATTATGCATGTGATAGTTGTTCATGTTATTAAACTACTGAAAAACAAGGCAGATCATTTGGTTGCGAGCGGACATAATCCTAGGGGTAAGAACAAAGGAGGAAGCAGGTACCACAACTAGTTCCTTAACCCTATTCATACTCTTACAATGTCCGATGAAATACGTTCATCTAAAAGTATGCTATTTCTAGCGAAATAAGTTAATCCGCATATAATTTAGCAGTTATTATTCTTTAAACTGCTAAAAGAATCTACAAGATAGTTTCTCTGAATTTATCTCTATTGAATTCGGCATGATCTGGGACTCTCTAAAGGACTATTTTAGCAAGATTAAATTCAAAAGTCTGATATATTGAGTTATTTGGGCCCTGTGCCCTCGAGCGTTGATAATTATACGGAAAAAATATTCCAAATATCTCCTAGTAATTGGAACTTCTAAGGTTTAGGATTTTTTGTTAAAGGTTAAAAGGTAACAATGGAAATTATAACTCCAATTGAGCAACCTTATTTTTTTTAATAAGTTTAAAAAGAATTTTCTTTTATAATGTATTGCTCTGTGTGGAATCAACTTAAATGAGTTTGATATCCAAAAAATCAACGTTCTTTGAATCTACTCATTCTGTTCTGCTATGTTGACACCCGATCATCTGAATATATATACTGTTTGAAATAATTAAAGCAACAAAATAAGAATATACTATATAATTTATGGAAACCTTTTATATATAATGTGAAACGAGATTGATTAATACATAGCAATATCCTGTAATAAACACTCTAAACAGCACTGTATTAAAATAGTCATTTACACTTTATCGTTATAATAATTGGAGATATTTTTACTTAAGAATAATCAAAATAAATTAATATTATTTGTTTTCAAACTGCTTATATCGTATGTTTGAATCGTATGCTTAGACAAAGAGATGAATGATAAAGATCTAAATATTGTTTGGGTTTGTACTCAATGTAATCAAAATTTTCTATTTTATTCAGATGTCCAAGATCATAAAGCTAGCACCGGCCATTCAAAGATTTATAAATTTGATTTGTTATCAGGCCGGATGATTGACAGGATAGAGATGAGTTAATTTTAGAATATAAATTAATATTAGATATACATAAAAAGAGGACAATTATCATTTAATCAAAAGCCGGGGTCGCCTAGCCTGGAAGGGCGCAAGCCTGGAAATTAGGAAACTGAATAGCTTGTGGCCCGTGAGGGCCTCGAGGGTTCAAATCCCTCTCCCGGCGCCTTACTCGAGAATACAAAATGGATGGGTCGTAGGAATTCCATTAACCGAGAAAAATAGTCCATTTTTAAATCCTGAATTAAGAATTATTTAGCAATTTATGATCGGTTTACAATGACAAAGATAATACTACTAAAATTGTGCTAAAACCCTAAGAGAAAAATTTCTGTATTTTCTTTATTTTGAATCAAATTTGCTTTGCTGAGTTACCGGTTTCTAGCTCCCTGGTATAACACTACGAGTATAAACAACTAGTTGGCTAAAAGATTCAGAACAAAGATGCATCTTTCTACTCTCTTTTTCCTTTAATATCAAATACTTCGGTTTTTCCGTATGCATGAATGTCATGAGTAATGGTATCGAAATAATAATTATTTCCTATCAGATTAATTATCTCTTTTGAAACAACTATTTGATTTTTTTCTGCTATTCCTTCCAATCTACTTGCGAAATTAACATTAGTGCCTACAAGAGTTATTTGATTCCTAGATTTAGTTTCTAATAGTCCAAACAAAACGTTTCCTCTATGAATGCCACATTTCACAAATACATCTTCTAAACTAATTGATTTATCAACAAATTTAGTTAACCAGTATACTTTGATATCTTCAAATTTTTCTCTCAAATCTAAAGCTGCATTAATTGCGGCTGACGCAATTTCGCGTTTTTCATCCGATGGATATCCAAAGTACGCCATTACCCCATCTCCGATGAATTTATCGATTATTCCGTCATACCTATGAATAATATCATTTGCTTCTTGAAAATATAATTTTAAAAGTTCACTTATTGCGAACGGTTCATCAACTAACTTGTTGCACAAATTAGCAAATCCACTGATATCCCAAAATACAACAGAAAGATATTTGTTTTTCAATGTTCGCTGTTCATGGTCCATCAAGATATTGAGAATGTTTGAATCAAAATATTTCACTAGTTCATCCCTGCTAATATCAATATCTTTGATCATCTCTTCCTTTCATCCTCTTATACGAATCTAAATGTTTGTAATATGTTACAGGTTCCTTATTTACGACATTAAAAACAAATTGACATGGCTCTGTTTTTGACGCTTTTCAAACTACTCTACATTATACTCTGTCGGTGAAGTTGTATTTACTATGTAGTAACTTATCGAATTTATTATAGTATTCATATTTATTTAACTTCATAATGTAGAATTTATAATTGTATAGTCCCAAAGAAATATGGAGTTTAGGAGATTATAGAAGTAGAGGCCAATTTTTTCCTCCGGTATCTGCTCGATTGACAAAATTTGTAAAGTTGCAAGCAGACGATTCAGTTTTGGATATAGCATGCGGATATGGTAATACAGCGATAACTGCTCGAAGGATGGGAGCAAAAGTTACTGGAATTGATATTACTCCCAAGCTTTTAGCATTGGCAAAACAAGAAGAAAAAATTGCGGGTATTAGCGGGATAGACTGGAAAGAATGTGATGCAGAGGACCTACCGTTTGAAGATGAATCTTTTGATGTTGTTTTGTCAACCTTTGGTCACATTTTTGCAGCTAATCAAGGGTTAGCAGGTAAAGAAATGGTACGAGTTTTAAAGAAAGGTGGACGCTTAGGATTCACAAGTTGGCCACCAGAATTGGCTGTCGGAAAACTATCCGAAGTTGTTTCCAAATATAATACATTATCTTCTGAAGCATTTTCGCCTTATAACTGGGGAATGCCAGAAAGAGTGAAACAACTTTTGCCAGGTATTGAGGACATTTTCTTTGAAAGAGAAACAATTAGTATTCCCCTTCTGAGTCCGAAGCACTACTGGCAGGATACAATCACTAAAGCGGGTTTTATGATTCAGGTAATAAATTCCTTGGATAAAGATAAAATTGAATCCTTCAAAAAGGATTATATCAAAACTTTGGTGCCATATATTTCAGATAATGCATTGAGATTAGGATACCTTATAACAATAGCAAAGAAATAAGGAATTATAGTATTTCTTGTATTTCGAATGAGTCAATCATATTCTGAATGACAGGCAATGAATCATCAAATTCTTTGGGAATAGCGCCATAAGTTAATACGTATGCCCTATCACCAACTGCACTCCAAATTTGCAGATTGTTAAGTTCTGTACCTTCAAGCCTGTGGGTATTATGAATCTAATATGCTGGATAATCGGACAGAGTAGTATCCGAAGACTCGATTAGCTTTAAACTTTGAAAATAGATAAATAAATCGATAATCTGATATGAGTTTTTATACGTACTTCTTATTTCTTGAAAAACGACATTACAACGATTCTATAATTAATTTTCATTTCTAAATAACGGAAATACATTTAGTATACAATATTTGAAAATCTTCACTCTGATTCTCCTAGATAAAGAAATTTTCATCTCGCCAATGCATTGTTAATAATCATGACTATATTTGCCAAATTCAGTGTAAGTAAAATTTATAATTGCATTACTAATAGAGAGTAAGGGCATTTGATCTTTGTCAGTTTTACCAATATTTTTAAGTATCATCTAATTAAAAATTAAATATAGCCCATGGATACATTTCTATACCAATTCTACAAATAACTTCTTTTCCAATGCCTAGTTGACATGGAGAAATCCTGTAAATCTAATAATTCGGAAAATTCTTTTTATGAATAAATTAAAAGGGTGCGAGGGTTCAAAAGAATGAAGGTTATAATAAAAAAACTAGCAGACTAATTTTGTATTTCGTCTAACGTTTTGATAAATTTAATATGTTCACATTCGTGTAAAGCATTGCGAGTATCATGAAAACAACAATATAGAGTTTGCTTACCTATCATAACTTCAACATTACGCTTTAACTTATTATCTCCGATTACAAAACCATGATCATGTTGGAATTTGAGATAATAGTAATCCATCATCTGCTGTCGAGTACTGCATTCCAAGTCCTCTTTCTCTCCATTAGCACGGGTTTGTCCTAACATTCCTGTTTTTGTATGAGTTTGCAATCAATATAAATAGAGAAGTCTTACTATATATTCTTATTGAACATTGTACTATTAGAAAACGACTTAAAACTTAAATAGAATACAATTGATGAACCCACCATTGGTTCATGTCGTATCTGTCCCATATCTCACGTGTTGAGAAACTACAAATAGATTTCATCCTAAAAAAACTTGGTTCTGATAGCCCTCTCTGTATTTCTATGACCCTTTAGAATAGTATTTTTTCAAAATGGTTTGGAAATTTATTTGTATTCTGTCTTGTCAAGTATTGCTGCGGAATTCAAATCCCTCTCCCGGAGCTTTACTCTCGGAAACAGCCTATTAATATCAATCTTAAAATCTTAAAATCCATGGATATATTAGTAATTTTTTGCGTTAGAACTCAATAACCTAAACAATCATTAACTAGGAATTATCCAGAGGTTACCGAAATCATTGGAAAAGGTGACCAGAGTTTAATTTATTTAAAATAATATCAATAAGAATGATTGCTCCATCAGTTGTTTTCTCCACATCAGCGTCTAAATTGAAAGTGTAAAGATTAGTCAGACAAATAAATATTATTGACTTTTTGGTTTTGGTAGCTCAACTACTACATTACCTTGTACATTAACTAAGTATACAGGATCACCATTAAGATCAAATTTTGATGTTTTTGATACTTTCGTTACCATGGGCTGAACCTTTATAATCGCCCCATCATCAACGATATATTCATTCCAATCTTGAGTTATAGTTGTATAATTAACATCATGTGTTATCGATTGTTGTAATTGGGGTGGAGTATAGGATTTAGAATCTGCTTGACCTCGCTCATTTGATAACACCACAATTACATTTTGGATATCAATATTATAATCATTATTTTTTTTTCGGATTTTAGTGGCTATTAACTTAATCTTTAGAATGGAGTCGTCCGATAAATTATATCTACACCAATCTTCCCTTGAAACTGTAAAGTCTAATGGAGGTCTTAAGAAACTAGCCATTTAATTCTATGATTATTTGGTCATTATTAAATTCAGTGCTAATTAGGCTATTCAGGTTGTTATTGGAATATATGCTCATATGAAGAATTTGGTAGTATGGATTGTCTTTGCTAAAACTTTTGATTAAATGCTACTAACTATTACATAATTTTTAGCCATCAATAATATGGATTTTTCTCACTATTAATAAATATAGGTAACATATATAATCGTATGACTTGTAAGGTAATGCATGTCGCAAGGAGAATGGTTTACCACTTATCTTCAATATGAAAATATGAAGGATTTGTTAAATGTCATATTGTACATGTCACAGTCATTCATGGCCATTACACCAATGCTTTATCATATTACGTTCAAAGATAAAGAAATACTATTTGTTCATACTGGCATGGTTGGTGGTGTTGTTGCCCATTATCATGTTCTAACCGAAAAACCTTTCAGAAAATTTATAGAATTAAACAAACTGACAGCTGATTTTAAATTTACAGATGCCATTGGTAACAATAATCAATGTATATATATCCCGATTGTTAATTTGATACGCTCTACGTTATCATTTCCCATCGATAATCCCAAATAGTGGCTCTCAATTTTCATAACAAACCGCCTTGGATCAGTATATCTTATCCCCTAATCTTGACAATGTACTTGGCGTAAAAGCACTCATCATAAATAGTATTTTTAAATTTAGTTATGAACTATGGCTTATTTTATCAGCCGACGTCAGTTATATTTTATTAAGGAAATGATTATGAAAAACTTTTTAAATTGAGTATATAGTTCTGCATCCATCTAGATATCTTATTTAGTAAAACAAATGTATTTGTCACATATTATATAAAAGAAAGAAAATCTTTGTGCATGACTTTTAGCCAGATATAATTTTAGATAGCTTACGCTAGAATAGTTTATGGAAGTTTAAAATGACAACATAGAAATGTTTTACGCCTATGTCCTTTTGTTATATCCGTTCTCTTTTAGTAGCACAAGACATGTGCATTTAGTTGACTTACTTTATGTGTCTTGGAAAGATCAAACAAAGATTTCTAAAAAGTGAAAATACTACTAGGAATTAGAAATAATAATTAAAGCTAATAAAAATTCCTTGTTACTTGATAAATCTTTTGTCCATTTTTTGGACTTTAGGAAGTTATTCTCAATATCTTTATATACAATTTATAACATATGACGGTAATGGGTGATAAAAGATCGATTTTAGGTAACCGGTTCATATTTACTTGTATTGTTGCAATTTTTCTTGTAACAGTAACTTTGTTAGGATCATCAACAAGTGTTTTGGGACAAAATGCAACAGAAACAAGTGTTTTGGGACAAAATGCAACAGAAACAAGTGTTTTGGGACAAAATGCAACGGTACCAAACGTAGTTAATGAGACTGTTGTGGATGATTATGACTATTATGGTCAACCAATTTACTACGATGAAGACAGCGATGACGACTCCGATGGAGGTAACAACTATTACTACAAGGATGAAAGTGGTAATTCTTACTACAAGGATGAAAGTGGTAATTCTTACTACAAGGATGAAAGTGGTAATTCTTACTACAAGGATGAAAGTGGTAATAATTATTATACAAATGCTCAAGGTCAAAACTATTGGTACGACAATGACGGTCACAAGTACTATTATACAAACAACAATCATAACCAGAAATTCCATTATGACGATAATGGTAACAAAGTGAACCATGATGACCGTGGAGACAGCAGAACCGCCTACGATAATCATTCAAGTGGTACTCATGCACACAATACCAACTACAGTACGGGTAATCATGTAGAACAAAGCGGCAGTGGGACATATGCTCATCACAGTGGCGTTTCACATCAGCACAGTGCCGGAGGCTTTTCACCACAGAGTGGCGGTGGAGGCTTTTCACCACAGAGTGGCGGTGGAGGCTTTTCACCACAGAGTGGCGGTGGAGGCTTTTCACCACAGAGTGGCGGTGGAGGCGAGCACAGCGACATGGGGAATCGTCGATAATTAAATATATTTAATAATCATGGACTTTGCAAGCTAGCAAACAATCATTCCCTATCAAGGGGTTTTTTATTCGGATTACTATTTTTAGTATAATTTTCAATAACAACATATTAAAACTATAAAATTTTTTGATTTTTTTATTACAAATACTATTTCATACATTCTAGTTTGGTAATTACTTTCGCATAGTCCCAATAATCCTGCTCACGCTGTCATCCCATGTCTTCTTGTTTGTTTCTTCTTTTATCCCTAGAAGTCTGTTCATCATTAGTCCATTGTAAACTGTCATTAGGCTCATAACCATACTATCAATTTCTTTCTCTTCCGGAAAATTTCTTGTTTTTTCATTCTTAATAGAGTCCAAGATATGTTCCTTCATACTTGTAACGATCTTTTCATGTTGAGAATATAGTATTGATTTTAGTTTTTTATTTCGTGTAGATTTTGACAAAATTTCTAGAAAAATTATATAACTATTTTCAACTTGACTAAAACTATTAAAGAATCCTTTCGCATTAGAAATTAATTTATCATTCTTTGCATTGTTACCTTCATAATTGATAACGAGTAATGAAAATAACTGTTCTCTAAGTGCAACCAAGTTCTTTTCACACAGTTCATAGAAAAGTTCCTCTTTACTTTTAAAATAAATATAAATAGTTCCCTTGCTCACTCCCGACTTAGCGGCTATGTCATCCATTCTAGTTTTATCAAACCCGTTTTTAGAAAAGGAAATGAGCGCACCTGCAACAATTCTATCTCGTATTTCTAACTTGTGTTCTAAAGTAACCTTTGCACACATTATTCAACGATCACTCGATTAGATTTGGAATTTCTTTCCTTGTAGCCCTCGATTCTGTCATAAATCCAGATAGATAAAATCCCAAAGATAGCACCTATAAAAATGGTTATGGGCAATACCACAGGTAAAGAATTGATAAAACTTGGAAGAATGTCAACAATTGTTATAAATCCCACCTGTTCCAAATCAATGGGCGTCAGGTAATTAGAAAGCGTCAAAGGAAGCAATGGATATCCCATAATATAAAATAGAGAACCTGAAATAGCCCCAGAAATTACAGCTTTGAGTTTATTACCAATTATTCTATTCCCTAATGGAAGTTTGTCATGAATCAGCAAGTCAATCAAGATGAATGGAATAATCGTTAGAAGGTAAAAAGGAAGTAAATTCGAAAGCGCTTGGGATGGTAATATATTAGTAAACGCTGTTAACAAGATGACTCCGGCTGCTATAACACTAGCAATCCCGACAGTATGCGTACTTCTTAGAACAAACAGGAACAAAGCTGAATTAATTGAGGGCAATAGTACTAACGCTATTAATGATTCCGCTAGTGGATTCAAATTAAAATTAAATAGTTCGCCATTAGAAATGGGCAAAGCAAAAATGTAAACATAAGATATCAAATTTAACCATAAGGCTATCATAGCTGCAACAAAGAACATTCTCCCAAGTTGATATAAAGTACCGGTCTTGACAACAGAATTTAATCGAAAGAGTCCAATTGCAACAGCAAAGGTATTGATTAGCATTCCTGTAATTAACATCAGATGGGTCGGACTGAGAAATCCATCCACTCCAAAGGTTTCGTGCCAGATAAAATCACTCGGTCCGGATATAATTGATAAAGCAGATCCTATTATGAGTAATTTAAAGGATAGAGTCATACCGGTTTTCTTTAATTCACCATATTTCATCAATATGGCACCCCCCATGATAGCAGAAAGAGACAAGATACCTATACCAGCGTAAAGCAAGGCATGAGAAGGAGTAAAAAACGATTCAGGAATAAGTAATAAATGTGAAGTAACATCCCAATTACCGCCACCTATTTGCAGGAGGGAACCAATGGATGCAAATATCAATATAATCATGGGAAATTTAAAAGCACTGGTAGACAGGCCAAGTTTTGGTTCCATATAAGTAGTACAAATTTAGAGCATATAAATATTACTGACTGGTCAGTCAAAATCACTATAGATATGAGAGAGTCAAATTTAAGACAATCCTATTGCACGATAAATTAAGCCATCTAAACTTTTTTAAAATGAGCAGATAACAAAATAATATGAATTTAATTCACAAAATGAATTTTTTAATAATGACATTTTAGACCGCAATGTGACCAAAAAGAGAAAAGTTATTGAATTGTTATTAAGAAAAGTCCTCAGCAGATGTGTAGAGATGATGGAATTAGTCTAGAATATCTTAAAAAAGTTACACTATATTTCATAGTCTCTTTTAAAAGTGGGGATAAACTCTATGATGTTATCGTATTTTCTTACAAAGTCATTTCCTTTCGGAGTTGCTATGAATCTTTGTTTTTTTTCATCAAATAATAGTAAATTCAACCGCATCAAGTCTGCCAGATATTCATTCAATCTTTTATACGAGCTGTAATAACTAAGTTTATTTTTGGTTTGGTATTTACCTATACAACTCTTTACAATTAGGTAGAAGATTTGACACTTGTCCCGATACTTTGTCTTCCCTCTTTCTCTTCCCTTTATTAACAAACGAATTCAATGACTGTAAATGTTTGGTTAAATTAAATACAGGATAAAAAAAAATGTACTCATTGGTCAAATTATGATCATCCCTTATCCATTAAAGTCTTAGTTAGAATCATTTTGCTTGGTTTATCATTTCCAATAGCATACCCTGAAAAGAAGGATAGGATCACTCCAGCCTATGCCTCTCGGTCTCCCATCCTCACTGTCCTCCCATCCTCACTGTCCTCCCATCCTCACTGTCCTCCCATCCTCACTGTCCTCCCATCCTCACTGTCCTCCCATCCTCACTGTCCTCCCATCCTCACTGTCCTCCCATCCTCACTGTCCTCCTCTCCCAACTTCAAAATTATAATGATCCGATTTATGCATAATTTGTTTAATCCTAAACCAACCAAGATATCTGACTATTATACAATAGACTACTGATGAATAGACGATACATTCTCGTTTATTGTATAAGGATCGTAAATCACTAGGACACGAGCAGCATTGAAAAAGACAAACATTCAAAAATAATTACCAATTGTCGGAGCTATGTCGAGAATAGAGATAAAATCAAGGTGGATGTAAATAAATCACTTTTTCCTAATTATCGATCTCTTATCCTTTACCAACCAATATGTGACCAATATTATTCCAAAGATTGGAAAAGAGGAGATGAAAACATATGGGAAAATGGCCAAAAACGTAGAGGGTTCAAATATATTCATACTAGTTTAGTAAAATATCATCTATTTAATTCATTTTTTTGTAATTAGGTAAATTATTTTATTTACTTTACTATAGTTTAAGATATTTCTAGAGCCATCAGGTTGGCATCTTCCCCGTCTCTATAATAGGATTTTAGTACTGATTTGATTTGAAATCCAAGTTTATGATATAATGAAATAGCAGGACCATTACTCGTACGGACTTCTAAGTAAATCTCGTCACCCTTCCTTGTTGAAATCCCATTTATACCCTCTATCATCAGTGCTTCCCCAATATTTTTGCCTCTATGTTCTTGCAACAATGCTATAGATACAACGTGTCCCTTTTTTACAAAGCCAAGTTTCCTAAAATTGGAGAAACCAAATTCTAATTTGCACATTATATAGCCTACCACTACATTATCTATTTCTGCTATAATGAATGCTTCTGGAATTTCGCGTAAGAGTGACTCAAAAAAATACTCGGTATAATGTTCGGGAAGAGTTTTCAAATTAATGCTAATTACTGGATTCAAATCCTCGTAAGCACATCTTCGTATTGTATAGCCGTTAACTCTCCTTAATGCTACTTGCAAACAATATATCATATTTAAAACAAATTATTTAACTTTACCAAATATTTTTTATCAAAACTCAAAGAGAATCCTCCTAAATAAGCTGATAGTTTAAATTGGATGTTAAGATTAGAAAAATCAAAATTAATGTATTCAGAGGATAGGAAAGCACTATTAATCACGTATCCAAACCAATTTACACTATCCGAGGCGAAAAGCCTTGCTGAATCAATTGGATACTCCGTCATAGAGATAATTAGCCAGAAAAACTTGACCCGTTCAAGATTTGGTGTAGGAAAGGGAAAGGCAGAAGAAATCAAAGAAAGAGTTGCGGCATTAAAACCTGATGTAATAATATTTGATGAAGTTCTAAAACCAAGTCAACAGTATAATCTTGCAAGATTATGCAAAATAGACGTATTAGATAGAGAGAAATTGATTTTAGAGATTTTCCTAAATAGAGCGATAACTAATGAATCAAAGATTCAAGTAAAGCTTGCACAACTAAAATACGATATTGTAAGAGTAAAAGAAAAGTCACGGCTCGCGAAGTTAGGTGAACAGCCCGGATTTTTTGGTCTAGGAAAATATGATGCAGACGTACACATTCTGGATATAAAGAAAAGAACCGCATTATTAAAGAAAAAACTACAAGCAGAGGAGAAAAAAAGAGCTCTCCATAGGATCCAAAGACTCTCAGACAACCTACCCTTGATATCTTTGACAGGCTATACTTCGGCAGGCAAGACATCATTGTTTAACATATTGTCAAGCGAGAATAAGGAGACTAGTACCAAATTGTTTACTACATTGACGACTTTTACCCGTGCTTCTGAGATTGAGGGTAGAAAAGTTCTAGTTTCAGATACGATTGGGTTCATTAGTAAGTTACCACCTTACATGATCGAGGCGTTCAAGTCTACCCTATCCGAGCTGAATTACGCGAATATCATCTTATTAATAGTAGATTTTAGCGATGAAGTTCCTGTTATAAAGAAAAAATTAAAAAGTTCCCTTGAAATTTTGTCAAAATTGCAGATTCCTTTTCAAAAGTGTATTTTAGTATTAAACAAAATAGATATGGTAAAAAACAATGAAATCAATGACAAGATAATTGAGCTAAATGTAAATGAAAGCATGGATCAAATAATACCCATTTCAGCTCAAATGGGTTACAATCTTCCGGGGTTGAAGAAGTTAATTTCCAAGCAGTTAGTAAATCAGGCATCTCCTCCAATATAATACCCTATCCATTTCCGTTCACTGATTACCTAAGAGATCCATGGGATGCTTCATATCACTAAACCGAAAGAGTTAAAAAATAATAATATTTATTAAAAAAAGTACGTGAATACGGAAATTTTATCATTCGAATTTGAATGGTATCTGCGAGATTACTTCTTTCGTATAAACAATAATAATGGTGGAGAATTTAATCGGATGTTTGACAGTGAGGAGATCTGTCGTATCATGAAAGAAAACTACCTCAAATATAGAAACTGGAATATGAAAGAAATAACCGAGTTATTTAGTAGCGTTATATCTGATCTTAATAATAGGAATGTTTTGATTGTTAAAGAGGATAATGGAGCAGTCATCTTAAAATCAAGGTTTGAACGTAAGCAATGCACAAATTGCTTTTATGTTAATTATCTAGCCTCATCGGAATCACCGAATTGTCATAGATGTAAGTCCCATAACTTGAAGGATTTTCCCTCTAAAAAATAGTAAGGTATGTATCTTGGTTTTGTATAGATTCGGAACGTAGTAGCTTAATTAGTAAGGAGTTCTTGAAATTAAATGAAACTAACAAAGGTTATGCAAGATGACATTGTCTAATCGATTTCAAGGGTTGGAGTCACTGGTAAGTAGAGGACTAGAATGGGTATACATTGAGCAGCCGACCAGGGAAAAAATGGATCTGGTCTCAAAAAAATATTCACTCCATGAATTGAACATTGAAGATTGTTTGTCCAAAAATCAATTGCCAAAAATAGACAGATACGATGATCATGTTTTTATAATATTACAATTTCCGACGACCCAGAAGGAAAAGACGTCTCCACGATTTAGCCAGCTTTCACTTTTCATTGGAAAAAATTTCTTAATATCCATTCATCATGGAGACTTGAAACCACTCTCTGAGCTATTTCAGGCCTGTAAAATGGATAGCGGAAAGAACAAATTAAACATGATGGGAAATTCTCCAGGACACCTATTACATTCAATATTAGATGCTTTAGTGGATGATTTGCTACATATATTGATGAAAGTGATCGGCAACCTGGATGATATTGAGGATGCAGTTTTTGATGACAAGGTAGCTATAGCAAAAGAAATCTCAATGTTGAGACGAGAAATAACAACTCTTCGTCGAATAGTTGGACCGCTAAAAAGAATCATGTTGGAAATCATTTCAAGAGATGTAAGAAAATTCTCTACCGATTTAGAAGAAGATGATTTAATTTCTTATTTTAATGATATCAATGACCACGTTTCTAAGGTACTTGAAGCCCTTGATGAGTCCAAGGAAACAATTGAAATTTACAAGGATACGGACCATATGCTTAGCAGCGAGAAAACTAACAAAATACTGAGTTTCCTGACAATACTTTTTACTTTATCAATTCCCGTCACAGTAATTGGAACCTTTTATGGAATGAATATCATAATTCCAGGAAGTACAAATTATAGCTATAATTTAATGGATTTTATACCTTTAATCATCACATTAAGTTTTTCAGTCGGATCGGTAATCATAATGCTATACTATTTTAGAAAGCTCGGATGGCTCACTAATCTTACAAAGTAATATATAGTAATCACGGCATATCTTGACTCTTTTAGCAACATCTCCTTTTCGACTTTTCGAAAAGTACTATAATAACATTTCAATATATTTTTATAATACATTATTACTTTTTTATCCAATGGAAAATAAAACAATCATTGTGGCAGCTTTTACTTTTGCAGCAATACTAATGAGTTTTAGTTTTGGTAATGCATTAGCACAAAATACAACATCCATGTATCCTAACAATACCGAAACAATCCAAGATCTGGAAGCAATAGAAGGAAGTAACAATGCAATTTTCGCAAATGATACAAACATCAGTAATCCAGCAAATAACCTTGAGAATAGTCTAGCAACTAACGAAAATCAAAGTAACTAACCTTTATTTTTTTTTGACAAGTTTATCATAAATTTCTAATCCTAATAAGTTTTAAGCCTTTTTATCTTTCGCCCATGTAGAAACGGCGTCCCGAATTTTTTCAGAAATCTTATTCAATTCATTTAATATTCTAGATTGGTCTTCGGATTCTAGTGCTTTGGCGATCATCTCATAGCCCCATATTGTTTGCGTACGAATTGATTCATTCTTTTGAGAAACTGATTTAGCTTCAAACATGTTTCGAAATGCCACATGCGAAAAATTTTGATCAGGTGATGCACCATGAAAATGCAGAATATCTGGTTTAATAGAAACAATTTCTCCAACACTTAGCGATTTTATAGTCAGACTCTCAAAAGTAAAGTCCAGCAATGGATTAGATTTGTTAATACCAATTTCGCCTATTATACCATTCCCATATAGAGGAACTAAGAATTGCTCAGTTTCATGATAATGAATAGTAGTCAATGCCCCTCTAGCAAATTCTACAAAATAGACTTCCTGATCATTACTATTAGATTCGTTATAAATTTCTCTAATTATTACGTCACCATCAAAATAATAAGGATTAACTTTTTTTTCATTTGAATAGTAAAGATTTTGTCTAATCACATTCATTCTTAAGAAATCCAGAATTTATTCTAACTGGTATATACAATCAGTTGGATTTTATCATCTACAATCAAGATAAGTGATTACGTAATTAGCCTAATAGGAGCTTGAAAATTATCTATATGTAAAAATTTTGGAAATGTAACGTATGATCATTCTTTTTGAAAAGGGTTGAAGTAGTTATTAATCGCAGACTCAAAGAAAAATATTTGAGAACAAGAGATTGATTTATTGAATTAAGTACCGGATAAATGATTAGTTATGCTAATTATAGTATTGTCTCATCAGATAACCCTATCGCGCCAAACTGTGCTTACCAGAAATTTCCTTTATCAGAACAAGTCAATTCCGCTCCACAGTTAAGGCATTTAAGGTGACATACAGTAATTTCCCCCATTATCGAACCACATCTAATACACTCAATTTTTGTCTTTTTCTGTTCAGGGTTTGCTGTGTCTATCTCTCGCTCCAATTTGCTATGCTATAGTAAAAGGACTAACTTGATTAATATTTTGTGTCAACTTCACCAAAAATTTTGTTTGAGTTACAGAATAATCGTGCGGAACTATATATTAATAATTTTGCTCAAATGTGATTCAGGACTCGTTATTTATCCCAATCGAGGTAGAGACAATAAAGCTGTATGTATTTAGCAGCGTTTTGGCTTGTAAAATTAACTGTAATTAGAGTTAGATTCTGATGCTAATCTATCGATAATACATCTTTAGCTAAGAAATGCACAAAATGGATGAAAATAGACAGGGTAGAAAAGAATAAAAAAACCTCGATCTAAAATCCCTAACAAATAGAAATGAGATACATCCATTGCATATTTTAGATTATTTGCTTATGTGCAGGTTTGTTCATCGAGAATTATTTTAAACTTATGCGGTAGCTACAATCTGTACACACGTCAGCTGATAACAAAACAACATTAGGTTGATCAAAGTAATACTTTACCTTTTTTTCTATTATTTTATTGCAGTGATCACACTTGATATTACGAAAAAATTGATCGATTTCTGTTGTCACGATATTAGTAAGCAATTCATGATACTTGAGCTTTTAGATGTTCAAATTGATTTTCGTCAAAACAATTTGACGGTCCATTCAACAAGATCTATATCTCTAGTTGCAGATAATCGTTGAATTAGTCCCTACTTGTGGTTCCTCCTCATATATAAGAGAAGGCATTTTACAGATTCTTAAAATCGGCAAAAAAAGGATATGGCAGACGATATAAAAAGCAGTAAATATCTTTAAATATAAATTTTGAAACTCTATACTTGTTTTTTGAGTAACAGAATATTGAATCATTATTTTCCCTGTATTTTTGGTCTACTTGTTAGAGTATTTCTTGTAACATTTGTAACTTGGAATGGTTTGTTAATCTGGACCGTATCAGTCGAGGCAGAGGCCGATTAGGAGACAGAGCCAATAAGTAACCAAATTATTCAGGCTGAGGATGATATAGAAAATGATCTAAAGAAACAAGGAGAAATAATCTGGAATAAAATCAAGGAACAGTTTGGATTTGAAAATGTACAGTCAAACTTAACTCAGGCATACCAGTTTTCATTCGCAGGAGATTTGAAATCGGCAAATACTATCCTTGAATCTGCTGAAAGTGCAGTGGAAGATAGCATCAATTCCATGTTAAGGTCAGGGCTGCAATTGATATCTATTTTCTAAAATCAATCTGTTTTCCTTGATGATGATACAAAAGACATTCTAAAAACATTTGGAGAGTCTATATCAAACCCAAGGTTTTCAATAAGTCAAATTCAGTCACAGATGTCATGGCCTCAGGATAAATAGGAAACTAGATACGCCTTTTCGTCATCAACGTCAATCTTTTTGCGAATTGCAATGAGATCGATTGCATCGTGATTTTCATCTACTGTATTATAAGTTTATTATTGATGTATTATTAGATTATTAATATTAATATATTCACGACCTAAATTGCTGTTTTTAATATCAATCCCAGTATTTAGTCCCAATTTTGTCCTTTTGTTTTATTATTTATAATTGAGAATAATTCTTGATTGAAGATACTGACAACATAGCTTTAATTATCCTTTCTTATACCTATTATCAGGAAAAGATGAGCCTGTCAAAAACAGATTATGACATCATAGTAGCAGGTGGAGGGTTAGCTGGACTAATAGTAGCCTCATCTGCAGCTTACTATTCTAAACAAAGAATGAAGATTCTAGTACTAGATAGGAACTCTATCGACATTCAAGGAAGAAAGACCATTTCTGGTTGGATTTGTGGAGATGCGGTAGGGAAAAACACTGTTGATTACATGACAGATAGAATCAAAATATCATGGGGTTACCCAGAAATTGAACATCCAGTAAAGGGAGTAGTAGCCTTTTCACCGGATCACGAAACCCGAGTCTCATTTGATGGTGAGGGGTATATATTAAATAGAAAACAGTTACCCCAAAAGCAAGTTACGGAGGCGAGCAAATTGGGAGTTGAAATAGCTAGCAATATCATGATTAGACAACTAACATCTGAGAATAATTTTATCGTCGGTGTTGAAGGGGAAAATACAAAGACTAAGGAAATATTTAAAAAAACTGCTAAAGTGGTAGTCGATTGCACTGGTGTTACTTCGGTACTACGCACAAATCTACCGATTAAAACTTACATACAAAGAAGGATAGATAGGAATGATCTAGAATCTACTGGCAGGTATATTTACGATTTTGATAAAAAGGGTACCGAAGACAAGACGTTTTTTGACCCTGAATATTGTATAATTCACTTAGATCAAAATTTGGCTCCAGGTGGTTATGGATGGGTCTTTCCAAAAGGAGAAAATAAAGTGAATATTGGTTTGGGTGTTCAACAAAAGCTGTTTGATAAAGCAAACAAGGAGAGTGGAAGAAAGAGGGATTTGAAAAGGTTAATTGACGATTATGTAGGTGTCAATCCGGTTATATCAAATCCAAGGTTATCAAAAGGTGAGGAGGACCTAGGCAACGAATGGGGTACATGGCAGGTTTCAGTAAGGAGGCAGAACGACTGCATGGTTGCCAATGGCTATATGATGGTTGGAGACTCGGCATGGATGCCAAAGCCACTGGATGCTGGCGGAATAGGTCCTGCAATAATTGCAGCCACAATAGCTGGAAAAGACCTAGTTGAAGCAATAGAATCAGGAGATGTTTCAGAGAACGGGCTTTGGAAGTATAATAAGAATTTCATTAACGAATATGGCTACAAGACGGCTGGCTTGGAAGTTTTCAGAAGAATGCTCCAACAACTCACCAACGAACAGATTAACTATGGCATGAAGCACTTTCTGTCGAAAATGGATGTTGATAAAATTACTAACGGCGAACATCCAGAATTTAGCACTGTTAGCAAGCTAGGTATGATGATAAGAGGAGCATTAAATAAGAAACTTGCAGATGACTTGAAATTTACCTCTCAAATGAATGAAGAATTAGTCAAACATTATAGAAATTATCCCGATACATCAGAAGGATTCCCGGATTGGTCCAATAAGCTAAACAAATATCTTTCTGAAGCTTTTGCCAAATTTGCTTAGCCTTTATTTTTTTAGGACATTAAGAAAGGTTTCCCTGCTTTAGGGATCTAATACTATCTATCCTTTTACGATGGTCGAATTGTCGATCCTGTCTAGAAAGCTTTTTCGCCTGTATTCCTCTGTTATAGAAATACGAACATCATCGATTATGCGTTTACCAACATCTAGTTTCTTTCTAACCCCAGAAATAATATTGTCATAGAACGAAAATGGGTAGATTGAATCATATAAGGATTGCATGATAGTAAATAAAGACAATGACGATTCAAAGTCGTCCCTTCTAAGATTATCATAAATCATTCTCTTGATTTCACCGATGCAATCAAGCAGTCCTGTAATATATGCATTGAATGAAACCTGCAGCTCGGCATGTCCGCTAAAATGGTCTTTCCTTTCTACAATCTCTTTTAGAATAACAGCTTCAACATATTCTTGTTCTGCAGGCCACAGATAGCGTTCTAAATCAGAAATCACATATTTTTTAAGTTCTGATAGCAAAGAAAACGCATTATTAATTAATTCATTTGCTTCAACTGTCTTTCCACTGTGTAACAAGATAATAGCTTTGCTACTTAAAGCAATAATTTCCCTATTTTCTTTAATTAATTTCTCCCTACTTGATTCCACTTGTTTCAGATAGGATGAAAATTCATTCAAGGAATTATGTAATTTGGTAGAATCAATATCAAAAGTCATAATTAGAGTTTCATAGCTCGTTATAAATAGTTGCTACGAACGTATAAAAAAAAATTTATGGCATCTAAATCAAACGTTGAAATAGATGACCAGTATTCGCAGAAGCAGAGGGTATAATTTTGAGTATCGTTTGGTTAAGCAACTAAATTGTGGAGAATGGATTGCGCGAAGATTGGGAGGGTCGAGCACAGGCTTACCTGATATTGTAGCAGTAAACAACACAGACTCTATATTACTATCAATAGAGGCAAAGACGGCTACTAGTAATAGCATATATGTACCCCAAGATCAAATTGATAGATGTTATCTCATTACACAAATGTTTGAAGCTTATCAAGACAGATATATAATTTTGGCATTTAAATTTATGAGAAAACAAAGGCTAATAGTTAAGGGGGAAATAAAATACCTGCCAAGAAAAACAAAAGAGTACTACAAAATAGTAAGATTTAAGAAAAAACCAAAAAAATTTCCGATCATTAAATGTAATTACAATGGAGATACCTATGCAATTTATGATTCTAAAATCAAGAAAGTTAAATTAAAAAATTATCTGATGCCTTTTAATATATAACAGATATTTAAGGGATCAGATTACTGTTTATTTATTGCCCAATGTTTTATGGAGAGAAGGATGGCTAAAACCGTTATTAACCGAGTCATTGCCCAATGAGAAATGCAGTTTTTGTAAACAAAATTTCAAGGAATTAGAATTTGTAACATCATGTGAATTCTGTGACATAGGAATCCTTCACGATGAATGTTATAAACCTCACATTACAAAAGATCATAAAGAACCTCTTGATCAGAAAGTAAAATCACATGAAGAAAAGAGACTGCATTCATACCAGTAATAAAACTGTCAGCAATTTTTTGGGAAAAATTTATTAATACAGTCTGAAAGGTAAGTAAATTTATGAATTTAAATGATAATTATGCAGTCGAGAAAGGGTTTGAGCCGATATCATCGAGTCAAATGTACGAGATTGAGAATAACGGTGATTCAATCTATTCGATGAAGAAAATATTGATGATGGAGAATGCAGGATCTAGAGTTGCAGATTTCTTGATAGACGATTTCAAAGAAAATATCCTGAATAAATCTATTGTTGCTGTTTGTGGTAAGGGAAATAATGGTGGTGATGCATTAGTTGCAATCCGCCACCTATCAGGATACATTCTTGCAAGAAATAAATCTAATAATAAAAGCAACTTATCTGTGATACTATTATGTCGCCCTGAAGAATTAAAAACTCCAGAATCCAGTTTAAATTGGCAAATTATAAACAAAATGGAATCGGTTAGAAAAATTACATTAGAATCAAACGATATTACTGAAATTGAATATGAAATTAAAAAATCAAATATCATTATAGACGGGATATTTGGGACAGGAATTAAGGGAGAGATAAAGGAACCATTTTCAAAAGTTATTGACGCAATAAATTATTGCAAGGAAACTAGTTTTATACTCGCGGTGGATATTCCTTCAGGGTTAGATCCGGACAGCGGAAAAATTATTGACAAAGCAATTTATGCAGACGCTACGATAACATTTCATCGACCAAAACATGGAATACTGAAGAATTTTGAAAATGCAGGAAAATTAATAGTTAGAAAGATTGGAATACCATTTGAATCGGAAAAAGGGGTGGAGTGAAAAGAGCATGAGAGTTGAACAATTTCTGGTAGGAGAAATGGCAAATTTCACATACGTAATTGTAGATGAAAAAAATAAGGACTCAATAATCGTGGATCCCTCTTGGAACCTAGAAATTATCTATGAATACCTAAAAAAAAATTCGCTTAGTAATAGGTACATTATAAACACACATTCACATTTTGATCATATATTCGGTAATGAACAAGTAAAAAGCACTACAGGAGCAAAAGTTATACAACATAAGTTATCTCCGCTAGAGAAAGACATCGCCGTAGAGGATGGACAGTTTATTGAATTTTATGATATAAAGATTAAGATAATTCACACGCCGGGCCACTCCAGAGATAGTATTTGTTTAATAATTGATGACAAGGTTATGGTTACCGGAGATACCGTATTTGTAGGTAGTTGCGGAAGACTAGATTTGCCTGGAGGAAATCCAGAAGAAATGTTTGATTCTATATATAGTAAACTAGTTAACTTGGATGGAAATTTGACAATCCTCCCTGGCCATCATTATGGTTCAAGTAAGACGTCAACGCTACAAAAAGAATTTGAATCCAATTTTGTTTTCAAGTTCAAGAATAAAGATGATTTCCTTAGGTTCATGAGTACATGACTTCATGAGGAAGACAATACAAATAAATGTCGTTGTTGTTGTGGTTGTTGCTGTTATAGACTCCTGTCCCTCCTTCATTTCCTTCCTTCATTTCCTTCCCCTGTGTTTTTAAGATGTGCATACAAATGATATTAGGCCATAACAAAAAAAAGTCTTCAAATCACAGAACACATGCCATCGATAAGTAAAGGTTATTATAAATAGACTTTGAGAGAATTTTGTTGATTACCGACGTTATCAAAACTGTTCCTTCTAAAACAGGCAATAATGATTTGTTATCGTTCAAATCACATAAATCATCTTTTATTTTGGCAATATCCTATACAGAAACATCCACCATCCCGGGTCTGACGGTCGCTGGAGCAAATACAGAATTGTTAAAATACACACCCGCCGCCGATGCCGAATACATCTATTATGGTAAATGTAAATGTATTGATACAATACCTGCTACCCCAGATGGAAAACCAACGCCGGCAATAATTTCAAAAACTGCATTGGATTTATCAAATATTCCAATATCAATAGTCGACTCTGGATCCAAGATAAAACCCATCTCACCCTACGTTAGTATTAATTCAGAATTTGGAAAGAACATAATTCAAGAGCCTGGCTTAGGGCTAGACAATGTAATGAATAACTATGAAATGGGCAAAACACTTGGTAAAGAATTAGCCAAAGTAAATGAAGCTGTGATTATAGGAGAAAGTATTCCAGGAGGTACTACAACTGCATTGGGTGTCCTACAAGCCCTTGGTATTGATGGGTATGACATGGTAAGTAGTAGTATGCCGGACAACCCTAATGAATTGAAGAACAAGGTAATAGAGAAAGCTCTATCAAGATCCAATATGAGAGCTGGAGATTGTTCAAACGACCCTTTTAAGGCCATATCCAATTTGGGAGACCCACTAATGCCCACAGTCGTAGGATTGGCAGAAGAAATTATTTCAAGAGAGAAGAAAATTATATTAGCTGGAGGAACTCAAATGTGTTGTATCTTGGCTTTATTAAGATCATTAGATATAAAGTTAAGAGATAATGTCTGCATCGGAACAACCTCTTATATAATCAAAGATAAAAAATCAGATATTGTTGGACTGATGAATAAAATTTCTCATGAGGTACCTATTTTCTATATTGATCTCCTTTTAGAAAACTCATCCAAAAAGGGACTGAGAATCCTATTCTGAAGGCTTTGTAAAAGAAGGTGCAGGTGCAGGTGGTAGTTCTATTGCCGCCTTTCTAAATAACGATCATTTAACTAAAGAACAATTTTTACACAAGATAGAGGAAAACTATACCAAAACGATTGAAGAACCCAGATTAGTATTGACAAAAAATAGATAATACACTTAATCACTTATACACTTATTAAAGAACAATTCGATAGTTTAAATACAAGAATTTTAGAATGAAAAAACTATGAATGGAATTGAAAAAATCAAGGGAATCTTATTATTGTTTATAGCTGTGTCTGTTTTTCCTGCTTATGCCTATACTCTTTTTGCTACAGAATATGGAATTCTGTTGCTAAAGCTGACCGTAGCAATAATCGTAGGTGTAATATTTTTTATAGTAGGCTGGATTGGAATCACACTTACAGTTAATGAAAAAAATACCGACGAGAAATAGGATCCCTTGCTAGTAAAACATGATCACTTGAAAATAAAGAGATCTGTAACAGTTTGATAAATTCGCGGTGCTACATCTCTAACTATTTGGGTATGTTTTATTTCATAGTTGTACTTTGAGAATAAGTTGCGAATATGGGCCTCAGAATTAGAGACAACCTGAGATTTAGTTTCACTTTTTATGTGAGAAAAAAAATGTAAATGCCCTCCAGAGGGCTTTAAGCAATTTATGGAAACATCTACAAATTCATGGGCCCTTTCGGGCAATGGAAGTAATACTCTGTCGATGTGATCCTTAAAGCTGTTTGAACGGAGTATTTCCTGCGAATCCCCATGTATGGAGAAGATGCGATCCTTTAATCGGTTTATTTTTGAATTTAGAATACTCAAGATATACGCATCCAAGTTTGAATCAATATTATACACCTTTATAGGATGCCTTTTTGCCATTATTACTGAAAATGTTCCTACACCTGCAAACATATTTACCACTATTTCTCCGGGAGAAACCAAATTAGAAATTCGAAGTCGCTCTGTAGACAATCTAGGTGAAAAATACGATGTGGCCACGTTAACTAAAAACTTGCAATCATATTCCCGATAATAAGTAACGTATCTCTCATCTCCAGCAATAACTTCTAGATCTCTTAACCTATATTCTCCAGAAACTGAAGACCTTTGTAAAAAAACAGATTTCAGATTTTTTATGCTTTGAAGTATGACCTCTCCAATAATATTTTTTTTTGTCAAGAGAGAATCAGATATCTTGATAATGGCTATATCGCCTATTATATCAAATGAAGAATAAACTTTTTCAAGTTCCTCATCTTCCAATACACCTTTGAGGAGTTTCTTTAAAAATTTACTCATTTGCTAATACGACTTGCAATTTATTTATTCTTCAAGTAGTAGTAATTTCCCTCGGTTTTTTGCTGTCTGTCTAGCCTGCTGCTATCTTTGTTGACTCTGGGTCTGCCAGTTGTCTCATCTCTTCTAAATGATATGGACAAAGATTTAAGAAAGTCATTCATACCGATCTCCTTGGTGATAGGAGTGCTACCTGTTCCTTTTATACCAGGAATACCTTCAAACATAATCAATCGATCGGAAACCAAGTCTATCAATTGGATATCATGATCTATAACTAATGCAGACTTTCCGTTTGACTTTGTAAATCTCTGTATGAATTTTGCAAACGTAATTCTGTCTTCTATATCTAGAAATGCAGATGGTTCATCCAGGGCATATACATCAGCTGGTCTTATTAATGATAACGATATTGCTACTTTTTGCAATTCACCGCCGCTAAGCCCTTTTAAGGATTTGTCATATAGCTTCTTGATTCCTAAAGGAGAAAAGATATGTTCTTCTACATTAGTGCCTTCGAAGGGTCCGCCATTTGCAGAATAGATCAAAGAGCGAACATCACCATCTATATCTTGGTTGAGATATTGAGGCTTGTATGATATTCGCAAGGTAGTGTCCAGGCTACCTTGATCGATTTTTTCTATACCGGCCAGCATTCGCATAAAGGTAGTCTTACCCAAAGCGTTAGCCCCAACAATTCCGACTACCTCACCTTGATGGATTTCGCCCTTTTCAACAGTAAGGGAGAACCGACCAAGTGTCTTCATAAGGGCAGTATATTCCACTACAGGAGAAGATGAGAGAATAGTCTCGGTATTACTGGATATATCAAATTTATAAGCTTTATCCCTAAACCGAACATTTTCGGTAGGAATATAGCCTTCCAAGAAATTATTTATACCAACTTTAGTACTTTGAAGAGACGATACTATACCATAGGCACCAGGCTCTCCATAAGTGATATAGATATTATCCGATAAATAATCGAGCAAAGACATATCATGTTCTACAATCATTACACTTTTACCCTCATTAGCTAAATTATTTATTACCCGCGCGACGGCTAAACGTTGGTATATATCATTAAAAGAAGAAGGTTCGTCGAAAAAGTAATATTCCGCATCCTTTGCCGCAGCAACTGCAACGGCCACCCTTTGCAATTCACCCCCACTTAGAGTAGAAAGGTCCCTTTCGAGTGAATTTTTTAGACCTAATTCTTCTACTAAAACATCAGAAACTTTCCGTTCATCGTATTTTTTCATTAATTCAGAGACAGTACCCTTGAAAACCTTTGGGATGAGATATACAAGCTGAGGCTTTATAGAAGTACGCAACGACTTGGTTTGAATCTTTTCAAAGTGTTTTCGAAGCTCAATGTTTGATAACTTTGTCAAAATTTCATCCCAATCTAATTCTTTATCAAAGTTACCAAAATTAGGTTTTATATTTCCTGAAAGCAAGTTTATTATTGTAGACTTCCCCATACCGTTTCTCCCAACGATACCTGTTACGGTCCCTTCTTTTGGAATAGGAATCTTATATAACCTGAAGCTATTAATTCCATATTGATGTATTTTATCTACACCTATTTCATGGGCTAGATTAACTATTACAATAGCATCAAAAGGACACTTTTTAATACAAATAGTACATCCCGTACATAAATCCTCAGAAATAACAGCCTTCCCATCATCGGGCCTTTGAATAATACATTCTCCACCAGTCTTATTTACAGGGCAATAGATTATGCATTCTAGACCACACTTTCTGGGTTGGCACAATTCCTGGTCTAAAACAGCAACTCTATGAGTCAAATTTCCATGTTTATCCAATTGTATACTATAATATGCGCAAATCTTTTATATAAATCCTGAATCAAATGAAGCAAAACAGAAATAAGAGAATATTTAAAAAAATGAGGAACCCTGAAAGCTAATGTCTTTAACAAAAAATTTTGGGAAGTTGTCTAGAGCTAAAAAAAACTAAAACTAAAACAGAATCCAAAAAAATCCTACTAATTCATTTCCCAACCTAGGATATGTAAAGTGGATTTAACGGCTAGCAAATATAGGAAGGATTAAATTGACGGAATTATAATAAAATGTAGCCGGCCATAGCGTTAGGGCCCGACCCGGTCCCATTCCGAACCCGGAAGTCAAACCTAATGTCGCTGCTTGATACTGACGTGCGTGAGCCGTTGGGAAACAGCAGTGCTGGCACTTTTACCTCAATTTATTCATACATATTAAAAAACTAAGATAAAAGAAAAAATAAGATATACTACTCAGTTTGATGCTCCTCTAGGAATTTTATGATGGTGCGAACTCCAAATCCTGTGGAGCCTTTAGGATTGTAACTTTTGTCTGCAGTTCCATCTTGAGTCCAGGCTGTACCGGCGATATCAAAATGTGCCCATGATACATTATTTACAAAATGTGACAGAAATGCTGCGGCCGTGATTGTTCCACCGGTCCTGCCGCCAATATTCTTAATAGTGGCAACATTACTCTTTATGAGATCTAAAAACTCTTCTGACAGTGGTAACTGCCAAATTTTCTCCCCTGTAACATCCGATATTGATACCAATTTATTAATCAATTTGTTGTCATTACCTATTACTCCTGCTATGTTTGTTCCCAGAGCAATTATGCAAGCACCTGTTAAGGTAGCAAAATCAAGAATGTATTTTGGAGAATATTGTGAAATACCATATGCCAACGCATCAGCCAAGATCAATCTACCCTCAGCATCAGTGTTCAGAACTTCGACGGTTTTGCCGTTATACATTCGAATAATATCTCCCGGCCTATATGAAGATCCCGAAGGCATATTTTCTACTGCTGGGATAATTGCTACAACTTTGATTGGAAGATCTAAATTCCCCAATGCCTTCATTATACCTAAGACCGTACATCCACCACTCTTATCAAATTTCATTTCGTCCATCTTATCGCTGGGTTTAATCGATATACCACCAGTATCAAACGTTACTGCTTTCCCGACAAGGACTATCGGTTTGTCTGTAGAAGTAGTTGCATTATTGTATTCCACGACGATTAACTTGGGTTCATTTTCGCTGCCTTTACCAACCGATATAATGCCATTCATGCCTAGGTCCTTAATTTGGTTCTGATTTAATATATCAACATGAATGTTTTTCATTTTTTCTAGTGTTTTAGCAGAATCGGCTAAAGCATTTGGATTAATTACATTTGGTGGAGAATTTGCAAGATCTCTGGAATAAAAAACTGCTTCGCATATATTCACTACCTTACCAATATTAATTTTATTTCTATCAATAAAATCGTCGTCCGCAGCGGTTAATACTACCGAGTAATTTTCATAAAAGGTAGGCGATAGATCGTTTACTTTATCGTCCTTAAATTTATTAAACTCGTACAAAGACAAGAGCAAACCTTCGATTATTGATTCGATATGAGAGGAACTTGAATAGAAATTAGATATTATGACATTAGGAAAATTGAACTCCCTTGCTTTGAGGGATATTATCCCCCCAAGTTGTCTAAATTTATCCTCATTGAGTTTTTTACTGTCTCCAATCCCTAATAACATAATCTTTAATATCTTGTCACCATCATTCAAGTAAAGAATCATACTTTTTCCAAACTTCCTCATATTTTCCAAGTGTTCCTCTTGAATGACTTTGTGAGTATTCAAAATACCCATTAATTTGGTATTTTTCCTTAAATAATTAAGATCTCTATTGTTCTCATCTAACCCGATGACAAATAATCCTTCGAATATATCTAAGTCATCAATATTCTTTATTGATATTTCTACCATAAATCTATTGAATGTATATATATATTTATAATTACTTCACTGACAATAATTAAATAAATTTAGCCTTTTCCTATTTGATTCCTTGATTATTGTACTTTAATTAATCCACTTGATTGAACAACCAATCGATGGATCAAAATCCTTTTCAATAGTAGATTTTTTCCCGTCCAGTATTTTTTGAATATTATTTTCCATAGTGTTAACTGTGGGTCTAGAGGTAGGTTCTAAAGCATCGTTAATTTTGCCATGAAAAGCAAGTTTTTTAGATTCATCAAATAGAAATGGATCTGGAGTACACACGGCTCCGTATTTCCTAGCTACACTTTGAGTTTCATCTATAAGATATGGGAAATTGAGAGAAAATTCCTGAGCAAATTTTACCATATTATCAAATCCCTCTCCTTCATAACCAGGGTCGTTACTATTTATTGCTATAATTTGTAAATCTGAGCTTTCAAATTTGGATTGCATGGAGATTAAATCATTTATTTTAGCTTTAACGTAAGGACAGTGATTGCAGATAAACACGATCAAAAGAGTACGTGAATTAATATCCATCAAAGAGTAATTTTTATTGTCAACACCTTTTAATGAAAAATTAGGCGCATCAGATCCGGATATCAATTTTTGTGTAGATTGCGTCTTGACCATTAAATAGTGAGTTTTGAAAATAAATAAAAATGTTATTAGTATTAAATTAATATCTAGTCAGGAAATCAGGGCTAAACTGGCCTACCTATCCCTCTATAAAGATTTTTTTCGAAATTGTCAGGATTAAGAAACCCTCTCCCGTCATAGATAGGAGTTTGGCCGATGAGGGAGGCGTTGAGCATTAAATATTCTTGATGATTGGTGGCCAAGATTATAAGATCGCGATTAGTAACAGCATAATCTAAATTATTCACTAGTTCAACATTTCTATGTTTTGAAATAAGACGGTCTTCTCTTACCAACGGATCATGTACTATAACATCTTTAATTTTCAACTTTGTCAATTCTTTTACTAGTTCATAAGTAGGTGAGAGTCTGGTATCAGACACTCCACCACGAAAAGCAAGCCCGAGGATAGTTATTTTGGATTGAGTAATACCCTTTCTAGGAAGCATTTTTAATGCATTGTTTAACGAGTAGGTAGGCATATCATTGTTTATTGTTCTAGCAGTTTTAGTAATTCTACAATTTATCTTGTTTCTTGCCGCAACATCAAGGATGAATTGAGGATAAATTGGGATACATGCACCACCTACTCCAATTCCTGGATCATGGATATGACAGAAATTTTGTGAGTTGGCAGCCTTTTTGGCTTCCCAAAAATCGATATTTAATCTATCACTTAACTTGGCAAGCTCGTTTGCAAGAGCTATGTTTACATCCCTATAAACACCTTCAAATAACTTTTCAGCTTCGGCCGTTTTAATTCCCAAGATTCGTACTATTCCTTTCCTATAAATAAGACCAAATAATTTTTCGGCGAGATCTAAACTGTAAATATCGTTAGATGATACAATCCCAGGATGACCCTCTTCGATGTCAAAAATGGCACGACCTTCATAAATCCTTTCCGGGTTATAAATCACAAAAAAATCCGATGTAGCTTTCAAGCCGCTTGATTTCTCTAGAAGAGGTACCAAAAACTTTTCTGTAGTTCCAGGAGGTACTGACGGATGTACAGAAACGATGTCATTTCTCTTTAAACCGTTTCCAATGGCTAAAGCCACCTCTTTTACAGCACTTAAATCGGCTTTGTTTTTTCTTATCAGGACAGGAACGCATATCATCTTCAATTTTGAGTCGCGGGAGGCTTGGATTGGGTCATCGTATACCAATAATTTGTTATTGTTTAAACTACTGGTAAAAGTTTCATTAACCATCGGTTCTGGGATATGTGTCACCCCTTTTCGAGTATTTTCTAAAACTTTTGCAGATTTATCAATGCCTATTACAGTTATACCTGATCTCAACCAGGCAGAGGCTATGGGAGCTCCCACATGACCTAACCCATACACTGATATGATGTATTCACCTGACTTAAATTTTCTAATTATAGAGTCGAAAGGCTCCAAGGTTACGTCGTTTTCTACGAGCACATTAGACATGTCCTTGTTTCCACCTGATTTCACAAATTGAATATTTTATCAACTTGTTATTATATTTTCACAAAGATGATCAAATCTCCTCGGATTAAACATTCAACGAAAGGTTAATCTTTGGAAATTGTAGTACTAGTAAAAGAAAAATATTACTGCATTTATTCATTAATAAATAGGCAATGTTTTTCCCTATCTATGAGCTAAATATCGCAGGTTCTGAATGGTTTATCATATTTATTGTTATTATTATTTTCATATTTCCGAAGAAAATTGGCAGTATTTCTAAAACCATTGGTAAATTTGTAGGGGAATATGAAAAGGCTAAGGGGAAAATAATGGAACAAAAAAACATGTTCGTTCCAGCCACATCTGTGACTACTGCCAATAACCATATTTACAAAGGACCGGAAATTCAAAGACCCATATCGTCGGAACGTGAAAAACTAGATATAATTGCTAAATCCTTGAACATAAATTCTGATGATATGGTAGATGATGAATTAAGAAATCTAATCTCATCTAAAATGAAAGAAACTAATAGTAGAGAAACTAATTGATATCAAATTAAGGTCTTGTGTTCTCAGCAAACTAACCGGACATAACAGGACATGACCGACTGGATTGTCTATACCTGACTAATTCTCTTTTGGAGGCATTAACAACTCAGCTTCTAGTAGTTGCTGAATCAACTGAACTACCTCCTGTTCTATCTGTTGTCGTGGGAGACCTAGTTTTTCTGAGAAATTGTCTGCTAACTGATTTATGGTATGATCCCCAGTACAATTTTCCCAAAACTCGATAATGTTCTCATTTACCATAAATCCTTGTCCTTTTTCATTAACTAGAACTAAGGACCCGTCCTCCTGCTTAGTTACTTTGCCAGTCTTCATTGGCATATATTTTTCATAGTCGATCTGAAATCTCAAAGTCGGTTTGCCAAATCCTAGTTTATCCCTGACTGCCGGATTTTTTTCATGGGATCCCATACTATTTGTACATTGATATCACCCACTCCCTCTATGGTATTGACATATTTTTTTACGTCACTTACTAAGGTATCATGTAATGGACAACCGCGAGTAGTCATGGTCATTTTAATATCAATATTATTTTTTTCTGAAACATCCACGTTATAAATCAAACCAAGATCAACTACATTAACTGGAATTTCTGGATCCATACATTTTCGCAATTCAGAAAAGACTCTTTCCCTGGTTATTTGCTCTGTAGACACTATTCAATGTGAATCCAACCTCTTTTTAAATTTTTTTGCTTGGTCCCTAACTGTCGCAGCAGCCTAGTTCTCAGTCAGACTGAAATAGTGGCCTCAGGTTTAGATCGTATGGCGGATATATTACCCCTTTCTCCGTTATTATCCCAGTAATTAAATCTGGCGAGGTCACATCAAAAGCAGGATTAAAAATTCTTACCCCTACTGGTGCTATTCTTTTCTCTCCAATTTTTACCACTTCATCCACGGAACGCTCTTCAATAACGATATCTTCTTCATTATTATTCATATCAAAAGTTGACAATGGTGCAGCAACGTAAAATGGAATATTATGAACTTTCGCAAGTAGAGCCACCTGATAAGTACCTATTTTGTTAAAAACATGGCCTGATTTTAGTATCCTATCAGCTCCTACAACTACTTTATCAATCATTTTGTTAGACATTAAATAACCGACTGCCGTATCTGGAATCAAACTAACGTCAATACCATCATGCATTAACTCAAATGCAGTAAGCCTTGATCCCTGCATGACGGGTCTAGTCTCTGTTGCAATAACGCTAACCTTCTTCCCTGACTCCATCACTGACCTGATTACACCCAACGCTGTTCCATAAGAAACTGTAGCCAATGCTCCAGCATTACAATGGGTCATTACTACCTCCCCATCATTTATTAAATCAGAGCCAAGTTTTCCCAGCATCTTGTTGATAGCAACATCATCATGAGACATTCTAATTGCCTGTAGGATTGTATGTTTCTTGATATCGTCTACCCCATCGTATTTCTTTGCTTCCTCAAGTACTCTATCTAAACCCCATTTGAGGTTGATGGCTGTAGGTCTAGTCTTGAGCAAAATGTCGTATGCAAGTCCTAATTCCTCCATCACCCTTTTCTTGTTATTACTGGTGCTGTTATTAGCACAAAGGGCAAGTCCCATCGCTGCAGCAACACCAATTGCGGGTGCTCCTCGAATTGCCAACTTTCTTATTGCATCTGCTACTTCCAAATGGTTTTTACAAATTATATATTCGAGTGATTCTGGCAATTTCGTTTGATCAATCAATTTCACGCCATCATTTTCCCAAGCTATTGTAGTTAGATAACCCCCATTGTTAGGCTTAGCCATTATTGATAAATTATTATTAGTTCATTATTTAATTCTAACAACAGATCAAATACAATAAATATATTTTTGTCAGCATATAGATATTCTCTTAGTCTAATGGTCTTAAGAGTATCAGAGATACTGAATCTTCCAATGCGGAAATTGATAGTTTCATCGCAGGAAATTAACTTAAAAGTAGCAGACGGTCGCGTGAAAGAAAATACAATATTTGTTCTGATGGTCAAAGAATCTAGTGGATCGGCTGGAGGTAGGGGAGGGGGATCAGGTATGCGAAAGATTGACAGGATCTTCGGATTCAAGATATTTGGAAATAGCGATAAACAAATTTACGAAACTGAAGATCAACAAGAGATTGAACAGTTTGAGATTCCCTACAGTGCCGTAGCAATGGATATCGTTTTGGAATCTGGCTTCTCCTCAGTGGTTCAAGGTGTAATTGATCCTCAAATGGTCAGTGAATACTTAAAATTGATAAAAAAGGCAATCTAATTATAAAAATCCATATAGTTATCGAACGTGTTTAAAGTAAAAATGATCCTGTTTACATTCTAAAGAGCAAAATTCAGAACTGCAATTGGAATTATTTTTTTCATAATTACACTTTATTGGCTCAATATTATTAAACTCTTTATTACAAAAAGTGCAAATGTTTTCCAATAAAGGTATTCCTAATGCTGTGAATTTTGAATCACATTTTCGTTTCTCTTTGTACCAAAGAATTTGACAAGATGTTTTTTCAGAGAAGGTCATTACGATATCAAAGGCTTCATAAAATCCGGCAGCGGTAAATTGCCTATAATATGTTCTATTTTTTGAATCTGATTTAAAAAATGCCATGACCCAGTATTCTGCAATTGGTTCACCATCTGATTCATGATCCATCACTCAATATCGGGGTTTCATAATTTAATATTATACTTGTTAGTGGATATCTCCAATACCCTTACAAATCATATAGGCAGCCATATACTCGGGAACTGTATTGTTTCCGGTTTTTATGCTAAATTGTTTTCCTTTCAAAGATATTTTAACATTTAACTTGGATTCTATTTCAACATTAGAATCTCCGATAAAGCAGGCATCCACAAATGGGTTGAAAGAATCCAAGTCTTTACAAAAAGCTTTGATTAATCCACTCTTGCTATTAAGAGAACCAGCAAGTCGGAATATTCTGTGAATATCCATAGTGACGTTTGGGTCGATTTGTGCAGAGAGGTCAAAAATATGCTTATTAATAATGTCCTCTATATTGTTATTTTTTGTATCCTGCATCTTATTATATTTCTTGACAAATTTGTCATCAATTTTATGATTCTGAATTGGCATGCGTATGGAATTAAAAATTCTTCTTCTCCATCCCCGATTATAGAGAATCTTATTGGATATCGGCATAAGAGCACCTTCTTTATTTCTTCGAATACCTAAATTCTCAATCAAGTATCCTTTACCCATTAAATATTGTGCAAAGGCATTTCTTTTTTTGGCAGATGCATGAAAAAAATTCTTATCAATGACATGAAGGTGATAGCCGTTATTGCCAGAAAAATATTTAAATATACATTCACTATCAATACCGAAATCATCATTAAGTATTTCTATCAACTTTTTGACTTCCACGTTTAAGGATTTGAAACATTTAGTACACGGTAAGTCAATAATTTGTAATCGACTACCATTACACACTACACATTTGGAGACTATACCTTTTGAAATAGAGTTACAATCCTTACATAAAATTAGATTATGATTTTGAGCACACTCTAAATGAAGATCCTTTCCATCAATATCAAATATAAGATCAGAGCCAATCCAGCCTTTTTGATCCATTTCTGCCTTCGGATTCTGATACCGGGACGAGGAATAAAATATATCAGAAGGAGAAAATTTTATAATATATGCATATAGTTCTTTTTTATTGTTAAAGGCCAAGTGTCTACGGATTTTGCCATCGAACAGTCTAAATCCAAATTCATGTTCATTAATTAATTCGCCAAGTTCAAGGAGAGAGTAATGATAAAAATAGTATTTCCTAAAGACCCCTTCAAGCCAATTCTTATTCTTATCATTTGGCTCAGAATTTTGGTACCTAGACGTATGTATTCCGTTTTTTATGGAATTGTCTAAATCAAAAGAAGATGTATCAGACATATTAGATATCTGGTTTCTTCCTGATGAGTTGAGTAGGATTGCTAATTCCCTGACATATTTTTGTCTCAAAGCATAAATTTTCTAATTTGATTTTTTCACAAGAAGGAACAAAATATCTTTTAGAATTACCTCTCTTTCCGGCAAGATGTTCCAACTGATAGCGAGTAATTTTTTCATCAAAATCCGGTAATCTCTTGAAGAGTTCTAACATTTCCTCCAAGGTCTTATTAGAATAAATCAAGAAGGTGCCCAAAAGCAACCTGGCTGGATGGGGAAGATTCTCACCTTTGCTAATTTGATCATAGATGTGTTGAATGCATGGTGGTGTAACTGCATTGTAAGCATACGTGTTGATAGAAGGATGCAATTGCTCCCATCGACTTTTGATAGATTTTGAAATCGCCGTTATAGTATCTGGAATACGATCAATGCTCATTTTCTTTATCCTATCAATTATTAGTAAATAGAGTTCATTTCTGAATAACCTTACTATTTCTATCCCATCCAAATACACAAATCCATTGTGAAGAGTTCTATTAACTAAATTCCATTGTTTCTCTTGAAATGCAATAGGGTGGTCCAAATAATCATTGATTCGGATTTTATAGAAATTGTAAATATCTACCTCTAACAAGATTTTAGTATTAAATAAATCCTCAAAAATCTTGTATAATATCAGTTTAATTGTTTTATCGTCTTGATTAGCTGTGTTCAAATCAGAAATAAGATATTTTTCAAACCTCATTGATTCTAATAATGCAAATTTTTTAGTCACTGCTTCGATTGAGATAGATTTGACTAATAATAATGAGATCAAGAATACGATAACCTCTTCTTGCACTATCGTTTCGTGTGTTTTGCCATAATTAATTTGGTAATCATAGCTTCCAAAAAATAGATAATGGTCTATTTTTTCGCTAGCCCTATCTATAAGATGAAGATAATCTTTGCTGTCAAGATCTTCGAGTTTAAAATCATATTTAGTAATATACGAAAATGCTTCTTTTAAGAAAGGATATTTAGCTAAATCCTTATTACCAAATCTCACTACCAAATTGTACTTGGTTACATAACACATCAAAATTAAATAAAATTTTCTATGGATTAAACAATTAAATTTAGAACATGTTTTCAAAAGATAGGTATATGGAAAAATTACAACTTTCAATCTCTTGTAAGAATTTAAAACACGCAGAATGTGATGACTGCATGTGTAATTGTCATTTGCCCGGTACTATGGAAAACCTAGCAAGGAAAATATCAATGCTAGATAAAACAAGTCCAGGATTTGGAGAGACTATTTAACTATCTAAATTACTAAAAATCTAGATCGAATCTAGTTGCCTCACAATTACCAGTTGTGGCTGGATCAGAAGTTCAAAATCATGTAAAGATCGATTCATCACTGTTAATTTCAGAGTTGGTCGGCTTGGCATTATCCTCAGATGTGGACCAAAATTTAGGATATGTATTTGGTTTCATAACGATTCTTTTTATTTGAAAGCCAATTCCCTTCTTTTTACTAAGAAATTCATTAAAATCTAATACAGATATACCCAGTCCAACGATTTCGCCTTTTAGTGAATAAATTCCTACTAAATCGCCTTTTTTTAGGTTTTTAGGAATGGATACTATGCCAGGCAGTGCCAACTGTGCGCCATGACAAAGTGCATCAATTGCAGTATCCCTAATGGTTATTGCAGGAATGTGATTCATGGCCATTTCAATTGGAAGTATAATTCTTCGAAGTTTCTCTTCGTTGCCGCTTTCTTTATACAACTGAAATGCATCTACCAGATCATGTAGTCTAATAAAGTCGGATTCATCTACAAAATTACAAACTTTGGTCCTCCGTAGCTCTATCATTGAAGCACCACCTTCAAGGACTTCTCCTATATCATATATCAGTTTACGAATATATGTTCCTGACTCACATAATGTTCTTAATAATAATAATCGATCGAATTGGTCTTGTAGTTCTAGTTCATAAATTGTCCTAATACGTGTCTGACGTTTTACCGATGATCTTTGAGGTGGCTTTTGATATATGGGACCTGTGAATTCTTTAAGTACTTGATGAAGATTTTCATTGGAAACGTGGCTATGAAGTCTGGCTAGGGCAACGTATTCCTTTGGGCACATGAGCAGTACAGGCACTATTTTTGTTCCTTCATCTAACCCAATGGGCAACAATCCAGTTGTTCCTGGATCTAAGGTCCCACTATGTCCAGCTTTTTCCAACCCAAGTATTTTCTTAACGTAAGAAACAATTTCATGGCTTGTGGTGCCAGGGGGTTTATCCAACAAGATCAGTCCATAACTTAATAATTGCGCTATAGGTCTATTATTAGGATAATATCCAAATTTCTCATCGGATGTTCCATCATTTATCTTAACTAAATTGTCTAATTGTGGGAGATTAAATTCCATTAATGTTCGTTACCTTTTGATTCCATACTACTCAAGATGAACTTATTACATTCTCTACTATATTTTTTGAAATAATGATTAAAGATTCTAATGACAATATATCAGTATTCATGGCAAAGTCAAATACATCTAACTTTTCTCCAAATTCGAATTGATATAGTTTTTGATAAATCAGTTTATTTTCAACATCGCGTCTTTGTACTATTTTCTTGGCAGTATTGATATCAATCTTGTCTCGCATTGACATACGTTTTGATCTGTTATCAACAGAGCCTTGCAACCAAAAATTTATCGTTGCGTCTGAGATCCATGGTAACGTATAACTCGTAATTACGACATTCCCCTCTTTGACTAGTTCTATCAACCGATTATCTACCTCTCTATCAAAGTTTGGATTATCGTTACGCTCTTTCATAAATTTGGCCGCCTCTTCTGTATCCCACCAATCATGATTGAGCGATGATGAATAACCTCGTTCATACGCCATCATCTTTAAGATATCCCCCCCGTTCCACAGTTTTAGATTAAAATCCTTTGCTAGATTTTCAGCAATTGTAGTCTTTCCTACAGCAGGCCATCCAGATATCACAATACTCATCTTGCGATCCGTATGGTCTTCATTTTTTTTAATATCCTTAATTTGACTCGATCCCATTTTTAACACTAAAACTAGATTTTGGTCAATAGTGACCTATGTATATATAAAGCTATCAATGAGTTTTTCACCGTCATTTGCCTAATATGACCTTACAGATATTATCGCTAGCCTTTCCAATCTCATCTGTATTGTTTTGTATGATATAAAAAGGGCAACCCGATATTATGGAGCTCGAAGATATCATACTTTCAGATAGCCTTAAATCATGGCTAATGCGGTCAATTGAAATTAAATCCCTTTGTCTGCTATTATCATTCGCCCTACGCTTGTAAATTTCTTCGGATTTTGCTGTTATGAGTATCAAGTGAGAAGGATTTATTATATTCAATAATTTTAATGGCATACCGGGGTAATACCCGTGGTCGGTTCTTATAAATAAGTGCGTGTCGATTATTACGACGTCGTTACCGAGTGAATTAATATGATTTGCAGTCAATTCTTGTAGTGACCTCTGCTGTTCTATAGATAATTTTCGGAGCTGGTCGCGATTGTTTATCGATAAGAGTTTTGCTTGTTCGAACATTATCTTACCAAATTCTGCGATTTTAGTATCGATGCCCTCCTGAGAGAGTAAATTGAATACATTTGTTATAACAGTAGATTTTCCTACACCTGGAATACCAACTATCATAACGCGTTTAGTCATACAATTCTATTTAAAAAAGAAATCCTTTATTTTTAGCTTTATAATTGAGAATTTTGGTCTGAATAAATTGGAAAGTACTATTATTTGAAAATATAGTGTATGATGATGATTTTAGCCCTACAATCATCATCATATGACCAAATTTTCTAAGAGCGTCCTAATAAGGAAGCTAATTTTGGCATATGAACATCGACTTGTTCTCTAACCAGCAAGTTATAGTAGTTCACGAGTATATCCACCATCAGTAACAATCCTATTCCAGTTCCAAACACACTGAACAAATCTGAAACGGAAGCCAGTAATCCGATTATTACTCCTCCTATTATAGTCACAGATGGGATATATCTATTCAGCAACGATTCTACCGAACTTTCCGACCGTCTAAAACCAGGTACTTGGACATCAGCATCCAATAGATTCTTAGCCGCCGACTTCGCTGAGAGTCCACCAAGCTCGACCCACAACCGACCAAAGATGGTAACAATAGTAGTCAAGAACAGTACGTATACAACCGCTCTTACGGGATCAGCTACGGTAGCCTCAAAGGATCGAGGTGCGGTTATATAATAAAAGAGACCGCCCGTAGGATTCTGAGACTCTGCATCATACTGCGCTATTAAGTTAAAGCCAGGATTATCGTTATTTGGATTGTAATTTATCCAGACCATTTGCCCTATGAAAAGCGCATTCGCCATAAGCGCCGACGCCAAAATCACTGGGATATTAGACGTATAAAGTAATTTGATTGGATATGTTGCAGTAAATCCCCTGTAGCGGGTCGATACTATTGGTATATCCACGTGTATCCCCTGAACGTATACCAATAGCAGCAATATCCCCGCGGTAATACCAAATGCAAAGAGACTAGGCATATTTGGAACTGGAGCAGGTGGGGCTGAACGCAATACCGAGTCCGCTATATGACCTTCCATTCCACTCGTAACCATGAATGGTATCAAGCCACTAAGTTCAGTGCCGTTTGGTATCGGTATTGGATTAAAGAGACTCCACAAAATCGCTTGCGCAACCCCGGCCATAATAAATATACTAATTCCTGAGCCTAGTCCCCAACCCTTCTGAACCAATTCATCTAGGTACATTACTACGATACACGCCGCCGTCAACTGCGCTATTAGTACGGTCAAATGATAACCCGACGGAGTAGCGCCACCATATACGCTCACTCCATATAGCAGGGTCTCTGCAACTATTACAATTATTGTTACTATCTTTGTAGCAGATGTAAAAAGTGATCTATCATTAGGATCCTTAAAGTTTAGTTTTAATATATCAGAACCTTTCAATAATTGCATTAACAAACCAGCAGTAACAATAGGACCAATCCCTAGCTCCAGTAAAGTTCTCTGTTGAGCAGCAAAGATTACTCGGGCAAAAGCCAATGGATCAGTAGCTGGATCAACATTTACTCCAAATAATGGGACCTGTCCCATTACTAGATATATTAACATGGCAATACCGGTCCATATTAATTTATTAGTTAAAGTAATTTTCTTTTTGGGTTTCTCAACTTGTGGAATAAATGGAGAAAGAGTCTTTACAATTGTTCTAAATAAGCCATCATTCTGTATTGAGCTCATCTAAAATTAGCACCTCTCCTCCAGCTGCTGTGATTTTGTTTTTGGCAGAGTCTGAGATTCTTTTCACTCTAACTGTAAGGGCAGAGTTTATGGCTCCACTTCCCAAGACTTTGTCATATCCTAACTTTTCTAAATCAAGTATAACCTTACCATCTTCACTTGTTTCTGAATATTTTACCAATTCATTTAAATCTTTAATATTGATCCATTTTACGGAGTCACTAGGCCTTAATGCATGAAATTGTTCATGCCCAAAATGATTTGGTTCCTCCTTAATGGTTCTAATGAAGAAGTGCTTGTGCTTTCCAGCATTACCTACACCGCCTCGACTTCCTGAAGCCCTATGTTGACCAATTTGGCCCCATCCACAGAAGCGACTTCCACGCTGTTTTCTACTTTTTCTTAATCGAGTAGCCATCCATTATCACCAATTTTTCCTTAGGGGATAAGCAACTTTGGGTATAAATATTAAAGTTTGCAATGCTTTACTAAACGTCAAACTATTTTTACTCATAGACTACATCATCCTCTTTACGATTTCTAACAAATCTTTATTCTCTCCCAAGATGCCGTTTTGAGAATGTAAAACCTTTGATTTTTTCTTAAAACCACCTCTTGGAGGATTCAATGCGAACCATGGTTTTATTCCATCTAATTTAGACAAGTATATCTCATTTTTGGAGACTTCAGAGACGACCTTGTTAATATCCGTATTAGATACCTTTTCAGATTCTGCTTGGTTTTGATTGGATAGCAATTTGGAGGCAGATGCACGGCCTTTTTGCTCGATAAATTCTCTGATGAAGTTTTCCTCAACCGACGTCCAAGCAACTATTTCCTTTATTTTCCGGAGCATCCCTAATGTTTGATCATTTTCTGGAATTAGTGTTGCTCGAAATTTCTTGTTAAGATGTAAACTCTGTAGTGTTACATTCGCCCAATTTGGGATATTAACAGTACCTTTCATTCTAACTACTAAATACACCATTTCAAACACTATCCTGTGATAAACGTACTTCTTAAAGCACTAAATATTGCTTTTGCAGTAGATGACATAGTATTAGTAGATCCAAAGGATTTGCTCCAACAATCTTTTAGCCCCGCCAATTTTAACAAGTTTCTAATATTCTCACCAGCTACTATACCTAATCCACGCGGTCCAGGAATCAATTCAATTGTTACACTGCCACCTCTACCCTGCACCTTAAATGGCACTGAATGAGCTTGTTGACATCGACATTCCCAACTTCCACATCCCAGTTTTACTGGGATGACGTTTAAGTACGAAGCGTTAGTGGCCTTGTCTATAGCATTTCTCATTTGTGAGGCTTTACCCTTTCCTATTCCAAACCAACCAGACTCATTGCCAATTGCTACAAGTGCATTAAATCTAGTAAGTTCGCCAGCATCGGTTTGTTTTTGCACTATTTCAACACTAACTACCTGAGTTTTGATATCAGGCAACAGGTGCTTCACAATCTCAGATTCTTGAATCCTCATTCCATTTTCGAATATTTGCTCCATAGAGTTGATCTTACCACTCGCTACCAAGATGCCTAGTGTAGTTCGGGGTTTCCATTCGGCTTCAGGTTCATTGGGCCTAGACATTCTACTCATTCTTTACACCTAAGCCATAAAGCATTATTAATTCATTAATCATCATAACTTTCATTCTCAACACATCAGTACCTTATCAAAATCAGTTATTTTTTTGTTTATTATTCTTTCGGTGAATATTAGTGCGACCAAGTTTCCACCTATTCGAAATTGCCGGCAGAAATCCGCGTCTTCACTTCTTCAAAATGCTTTGGATATTCTTCGGGATTAATTTTTTTACTAACCAGTTTAGAAAATTGTTTTTCATATTTATTTTTGTCATCCTTAAGAATCGTGGCATATTCAGATATATGTGAACCATTTATTCGATTTTCATTCGGTAAAGATTCTTCAGATAACGGAATGTTAACTCCCGAAGCTGCAATACCTTTAAGACAGGCTGCTACTTTGCTTGTGAAAGAGGTTTGACCAGTATATAAGATTGCAGAATCAATTTTTTTGGCAAGCATTTTTTTTCCAAGCATCAAGCCTACCAAGTAGCAAGCAGATAAGTTGTTTGTAGAACCTTTCCACTCAAATTTAGCTAGTTCTTTACTATTGGAAAACGAGAGGACAATATCACCTTTAATCGCTGGTTTGATTAGTTGGCAGTGAATATTTTGATTGCTTATTTTTACTGTTATGAAATTCCTCTTGCTGATTAGCACGGCCTTTCTTTTTCTATAATTTGTTTTATTATTTCTTATTCTTTTAAGCGTTTTAATGTAAGACATTCATTACTTCTTTCCTTTATTCTAACAATCAAAAAAACTCTCTTAAATCTCTTATAAACGTTTTAAAAATCGACTAATCAAATATGGAATAAGAATGCTATCCAACCTAATACAAACATCGCAAAAGATTTATTTTAAAACTGCTAAATCAATTAAAATTTTATAGCTTAATTTTGTTTTGCAGTCTAGAATTTAGCGTGGGTTAAAGAACTGTTACAGATATTAAATCCGCCCTTTACTGTGGACTAGACTACTGGGTATGAAATTATGGTCTGCAAGAGGTATTGTACATACCCCGTTTTACCCTAATTGTCGAAAGTCCCCCCCCCAAGAGTAATGCAAGGCTAGTGACGCAGTTACAAGTCGGATTCAATAAACCTATGTACATCTAAACTCTAGTCAATTGATTTAGCAACAGTAGAACTATCATCTATTCTTTACCGAAAAGATAGACATGTTTCTTAGGAATTTGGGCGCAGGGGTGATCAAAAATTTCGCGGATGGCTTAAATAAAATGATCTTAGCTGAGGTTTTTTATTTTAAAATCATAAATGTATTTGACCTCTTTATCGACCTTTGTTCGCGATTAGACTTGCAAAAATGCCTCCCCCTATTCCGTTGTCGATATTTACTACTGAAAGGCCAAATGAACAGGTTTGGAGCATAGACGCCAAAGCACCTTTGCCATTGTTACCATAGCCATATCCTACAGAACAAGGCACACCAATTATTGGTACGGTTACCAAAGAGGTCACCACAGCCGGAAGTGCCCCTTCCATCCCGGCAACTACTACTATCACGTCAATACCACCCGACACCATTTGCTTCAATGAGCCGAGCAATCTTTGAATCCCAGCTATACCAACATCATATGCAAGATGAGGTGTGCAGCCCATTACTAATGTTGCCAAGCGTGCCTCTTCGGCAATCCCCACATCAGAAGTCCCTGCACAAATTATTCCCACTTTACCCCCTCTGTTTACAGGGAGAGAAGAGATGGTGTCGTACACTAGTATAGAAGTTCCGTTACGGCTTCTGTCTACAATAAAACCTTTTTTACTATAGTACCTTATTAATTTGCTTACTATCAACGGTTTGATTTTGCTCATAAGGACATAACCTTTTTTCTCAAGAACTCGATTAGCTATCAGGTACTAATTCGCTAGTCTTTTTTCGGGTTGCAAGAACAATCTCTGGAATCGATTTTCTAAAATCTCTGTTAATGTCGATTTGAGCTATATCGTTCTCTATGTATTCTACAGAAAAAAGAGATATGGATTTGATCACATCATCAAGGGTTCTCCTGTTATTGTAATAATCCAATAAGATATTCCTTAAATCCATAAAACTTTCAAGAAAACTATTATTGGAGAAGAGAGATTGCTTCCTTCACATTTTTAACTCCGTCTGAGAACTCTTGTTGTTCAAATTCGTTTAGGGGCAACTCTATAATTTTTTCTATTCCGTTCCTCCCGAGTATTGCAGGGACCCCGATACAAACATCCTTTACTCCATATTCACCATCAAGATACGTAGATAATGGAATTACAGTTTTTTTGTCTTTTACTATCGATTCAACCATGGTTGCGACTGCATTGCCTGGTGCATATACTGTAGCTCCTTTGTACTTTATGACTTCAGCAGCAACTTGCTTAGTTTTTTCATATATTTCCTTTGATTGCTTTTCATCTATGAAATGGCTTAACGGTATTCCAGAAATCGAGGAAAATCGAATTAATGGTAACATTTTTTCACCATGTTCACTAATCACCATTGCTGAAATAGAATTTCTGGATAAGCGGGTATACTCATTAATAAAGCTCGAGAATCGGGACAAGTCCAGCATTCCCCCCATACCCATTACGTTATTCTTAGGCAATTTGGTGGATTTTAGAGCAAGGTAAGTCATTGGATCCAAAGGATTAGTTACTATTATTAGGTTACATAAATCACGATGTTGAGCGATTTTTGATGAAACATCCTTAACAATAGAAGCATTTGTTTTGAGGAGGTCCATCCTTGTCATCCCAGGTTTTCGGCCGATTCCAGCAACTAAAACGATTATCTCTGAGTCACTCAAAACACTAAAGTCATTGGTGCCCTGAACAAAACTGTCTAGACCTTGTTCAGATAATTGATGATTAATATCCATTGCCTCCCCTTGTGGCAAGCCCTCGATAATATCAATTAGATTTATTTGGGGATCTAATTCCCTCATTCCGCAATTTAGAGCAACTGAAGCACCTACTCTTCCAGAACCAATAATAGATATTGTCATACAAATGTGACATTATTTTTTTTATTTATAGTTTTAAATTTTTATCAACTCTAAAGTTCCATTGGCAATATCTAAATTAAGCATTTAATACGCAATTTAAGGTCTGGACTATAAAGCCCATTATAGAAGAGTCTCATAATAAAATACATTTGAGAAAGATAGTTGTAATTGATCCGCAGGTTGCAGGAATTTCAGGGGACATGTTCTTATCTGCTTTGGTAGATTGCGGGGCCGACAAAAATAAAATCATAAATAATATAAAGATGATAGAAAAATTATTTTCCGATACCATCATAAAAAAGATAGAATTCATAAATTCTGAATCAAATGGAATAAGGGCGACAAAATTACTTCTTGAAATTGAAGAGAGATTACGAGCGCGGAATGCCTCTGAGATGCTAAGAATTTTGGCCAATTGCTGTGAGGTTACAAATATTTCTGAAGAGGCAAAAAAATTTGTAATGGAAACGATGAAGACTATAATCAGAGTAGAGTCAAAAATTCATAATAAAGAAGTTAAAGACTTGCATCTCCACGAGTCTTCAAGCATTGATACGGCCGCAGATATAATTGGCAGTGCAACTGCTCTTGATGATTTGGATCTGTTTAGTGATACGACTTTTTATTCTACCAAGGTCGCTGTGGGCGGTGGAACAACTCAATTCTCTCATGGAACGATCCCAAATCCCACTAACGCAGTGCTAGAAATTTTTAGGATTTTAGAGCTACCCATAGCAGGAGGTCCAGTGCACACTGAAATTACCACCCCTACAGGAGCAGCAATATTAGCGGGATTGAATCCTAGAATTATTAGTACATATCCCGAATTAATCCCTCATAAAATAGGATATGGTACTGGAATTAAAAAATTTGACGGCATTCCTAACGTGTTAAGAATATCTATAGGAGAGTCTAATATTTATGACTCGATACAATCAGATACGATATCGGTTCTTGAGACAAATATTGACGATATGGCCGGTGAAATGATTGGCGACTTGGTGGAAAAAATATCAAGACTAGATGAAGGAGTTAAGGATGTTACAGTTGTTAGCGGGATAACTAAGAAGAATAGGCCAGTACATATTCTCAAAGTTATTTGTTCAGGAGACATTGAAAAGAGGATCATAGAATTGATTTTTAATGAAACAGGAACATTAGGGATAAGAAAAACTATAAATGAAAGATACAGATTGGAGCGGTTTAGTGTCCTGCTTCCTATTACAATTGAAAATCATGAATATGTCATAAGTGTAAAGATATCAAAAGATCAACAAGGAAAAATAATTAACATAAAACCAGAGTTCGAAAATGTTAGGGAAATTGCCAACAAACTTGGTTTTCCCTTGAAGAAGACAATGGAGACAGTCAATAATTTAATATTTCAAAGGAATCTATATGACTTATAGCTGATAACAGATGTCAAATAATACCATCAAGAGTAGAGAGGATTCAAATCATAGTAGATATAATCTACTGCTTAATTGGTTTAGATCCAGAAAGTGTAATGTTCTAGTAGCCCTTTCCGGCGGAGTAGATAGTGCATTAGTGGCCTTCGCAGCGAGGCACGCACTAGGGAAAGATATGGTCCTGGCAGTAACAGCAAACTATCAGACATTGGCAAACGAAGAATTAGAAACAGCTAAAAAAGTGGCCAGAGAAATTGATGTAAATCATCTATTAGTAGAATACAACGAATTAGAAAATCCAAGTTTCACAAGGAACGATAAGCTTCGTTGCTTTCACTGCCGAAATGAATTGGCCGCCAATTTGTTAAACGTAGCAAAGAAGAAAAATATCACGCTTATTGTAGATGGGACGAACGTTGATGACCTAGATGATGAAAGGCCAGGAATTGTCGCGCTACATTCGAAGGGAATAAAGAGTCCTCTATTAGAAATTGGATTTAAAAAGAATGAAGTCCGCCACTTTGCCAAAATGAAAAATTTGTCTGTTTATGATAAACCTTCGAATTCATGCTTAGCGTCACGAGTTCCTCACGGAACGGAAATTGATTCAGTCAAATTAAGACGTATTGAAAGATGCGAGATAATAGTAAAAAAAATATCTGACGTGAAGCAAGTAAGAGTAAGGGATCATGGAACGATAGCGAGAATTGAAGTGGAGAAGAGTGAAATTACGAAACTATGCAACCTTGATGCAATGAATGAGATAGTATTTGCGCTCAAAGAGTTAGGCTTTAAGCATGTCACTTTAGATTTAGAAGGTTACAGGGAAAAGGATATTGGAAAACTGTACCAGAAGGAGATAATAACAATCGATAAACATGTCAGAAAATAACCATACTAAAATCAAAGAACCCATTTACTTAGATAACGCATCTTCCTCTCCGATTGATAGGAATGTAATGAATGAGATGTTACCATTTTTAACTGCCAATTATGGAAACCCTTCATCACTTCATGATTTAGGTAGAAAGTCAACTATCGCCGTTTCCAAGGCGCGGAAACAGATATCCAATTTAATCGGATCTAAATCTAATGAAATTTATTTTACCTCTGGTGGGACTGAATCCAACAATCTAGCCCTAATTGGATATGCTAGGCTGATAAACAGTATAAATCCAGCTTGCAATAGAATATTGATATCCAAAATAGAACATGACTCCATATTAGAGACTATCAACTTCATAGAGAAAGATCTAAAATTTGAGGTAGACCATTTGCCCATAAAGAAGGATGGATTGATTGATTTAGATATTTTTAGTGACATGATATCTCCAAATACTAGTTTGATTAGTATTATGTTAGTTAATAACGAAATAGGAACTATTCAACCAATCAGAGCTTTGGTTGAAACTGCGAAAGCAAAAAATAAGAATGTTATTTTTCATTCAGATGCAGTCCAAGCTCTTGCTAAAATTCCAATAGATGTTAATGACTTAAAAATAGATATGATGACGATTTCGTCTCACAAGATAAATGGGCCAAAAGGAATAGGAGCGTTATTCATAAGGCAAGGAATACACATTAAGCCGATAATATTTGGCGGTGGACAGGAAATGAATGTAAGATCAGGAACAGAGAATGTAAGTGCCATCGTTGGCTTTGGCAAAGCCTGCGAAATTTGGAAGGATAAATTTGAATCCGTCCAAGCCAACATTAAGAAACTACAAAGATACATGATAAACAGGATAATCAGAGAAATACCAGGATCTGTATTAAATGGATCAATGGAGAATCGAATTTCTAATAATGTTAACTTTTCTTTCTCTGGCATAAATGGAGAGGATCTATTAATTAAATTAGATGAATATGGTATTGAGGCTTCTACCGGTTCTGCTTGTTCTTCTAATAAGAAACAAAAAGCATCTCATGTTCTGAAAGCTCTGGGATTGAATTATGATCAAATAAGTGGTTCCATAAGGTTTTCCATCGGACATCAAAACACACAAGAGGAATTGAAAATTGCTATAGATACTTTAAAAAAACTAATTATAGAATTTAGAAAAATAAACGGATTTGACTTTGTATGAAAGAAACGTTGGATTATTACACCATCAGTCTAGTAATCTAATCTGTATCATACCTTAAGAATATTACGGGTATCTATACAGAAAGGTTCTTTTTAATGCTAATCACATATTATCATAGATGTCTTCGAATCAGAACAACAATTTGAATAGCAAGTCAGCTTATAAAGATATAAATATTGGTGATAAGGCACCAGATTTTGGGCTCTTAGATACGAATCAGGAAGTTCATAGTTTATCAGATAATAAAGAAGGAATGACTATTTTGGCGTTCTTCCCAGCTGCAGGCTCTCCAGTTTGTACTGTCGAAATGTGTAATTTCAGAGATACGCTTAGTAGCTTGAAAAGAGACAACATACATATCCTAGGAATATCTGTTGATAGTCCTTTTGCAAATAAAGTTTTCGCTGAACACCATAACTTAAACTTTCCCATTTTAAGTGACTATAACAGAGAAGTGATAGAACAATACAATGTTGTGATGCCTAGTTTAGGCAAATTAAAAGATTTCAAAGTGGCTAAAAGATCCATATTTGTTGTGGATAATAGTAACCAGAAGATAGTATATAAATGGGTAACAGACAATCCACTTATTGAACCCGATTATGAAGAAATTAGAACCAAAATCTCATAAAAATTTAAATCCTTTTGAAGAGAATCGATTGCTCAAATTTTCATTTTTTTGATCCAAATTGAACGACTAACCGCAGTATCTGTATACAAATAATTGTAACTTTAATCAAGAATTGCTACAACATCATTTCTTGAGATACTTTGACCTTCTTTAACCTTGAGATCTCTTACCGTTCCATCTCTTGGTGATTTGATAGCAACTTGCATTTTCATTGATTCCAAAACCACTATGTTATCCCCCTGCTTGACAGCATCGCCTTTTGTTACAGCTATTGATATTACCCTGCCAGGTATCTGACTTGAGATTGTATTCTGAGAAGTATTACCTCCTGAAGCGGCACTTGATTTTTCAATTATTTCAGTCAATTTAGCATGTTTCTTGAGCAACATTAATTGACCATCTAATAATATCTTTAATTCTGTACTCGTGACATCCAGAATCTTAATTTCATGAAAGGTATTATCAAACAAATATTCAAATTTGTCTGATTTTATATCTATTACATTTATGAGGTGATTAGATCCATTAATTTGGATAACTAAATTGCCTCCTTTATCAAAACCTATAATTTTACCGCTGAATTCTTCCTGTATATCATCAACCTTTATTTCCATTCTTTTTCACGCAACTCCTCCAAATTTCCAGGTATTATGGACAGAATGATCTCTCTTTGATGGTCGTTTGACATATTCTGTTTGGATGATCGCAGATGAGACCGCCGGTAAAAGTCTTTTGAATTTATCAGAATTCTTTGCCTTTAATTCTTTCCTCATTTTCTCTATGATAGAATACCTATCAAGGTAATCTGTGGACAAATCACCATTGATAAAGTGTTCATCATTCATTATAGTTTTGTACAGTGGTATAGTAGTATTTATTCCCTCAATAGTGAATTCATCCAAAGCATTTCGCATTCTTCGACGCGATTCATCAAATGTTGATCCCCAAGATATTAGCTTTGCGGTCAAGGAATCATAAAAGCCTGAGACCGTGCATCCAGGATATAGATAAGTATCCACACGTATGCCTGGGCCGTACGGTAAATTGCAATAAGGTACTTTACCTACTGAAGGAGCAAAGTCATAGAAGGGATCTTCGGCATTAATACGACATTCCATTGCGGCACCGCTTAATGTGAGATCCTGTTGCTTAAAGGGAATTGGTTCGCCATTTGCAATCGATATTTGCAATTTGACTAAATCCAGGCCTGTAACAAGCTCAGTTACGGGATGTTCAACTTGCAATCTAGAATTAATTTCAATAAAGTAAAAATTACCTTGTGGATCGCACAGAAATTCAGCTGTTCCTGCATTAAGATAGTCAACGGCATCAGCGGCTCTCTTTGCAATTTCTCCAATTTCGTTTCTCTTTTCAGGCGTCATTACTGGAGATGGAGACATTTCAATTAATTTTTGATGCCTTCTTTGAATTGAACATTCTCGTTCAAACAAATGTCTTGTATCGCCATGCGAATCCCTAATCAATTGAAATTCAATATGTCGAATTTTTTCCAAAAACTTTTCCACAAATAAAGCAGCCTTTCCAAACGCAGCTTTTGACTCTGCGGAGGCCATTTCAAATTCCTGTCTTAACTCATTTTCGTCCTTTGCAAGTCTGATACCGCGTCCCCCCCCGCCGTATGCTGATTTTAGTAATACGGGGTATCCAGCTTCGTGAGCAATCTCTACGGCTTTATCAACGTCATCAATTACTCCTTCACTACCCGGAACTGTGGGAACTTTAGCTTGTTTCATTATGCGCTTGCACTTCATTTTATCTCCTGTTAATTCCATCGCTAGACTTTTAGGCCCAATAAAAATTATATTGTTCTTCTCACATAGTTCAGCAAAAGTTTCATTTTCTGAAAGAAATCCATATCCAGGATGAATCGCATCCACACCTGCTTTTAAAGCAACTTCCATTATCCGGTTCATGTTTAAATAACTTTGAGCAGGAGCCGCCGCTCCGATATAATACGCCTCATCAGCTCGTTTAACATGAATTGAACTCTTATCTTCATCCGAATATACGGATACCGACTTTAGTTCTAGTTCCTTGCAGGCCCTAATGATTCTTAGGGCAATCTCTCCACGGTTTGCAATCAATATACTAGAAATTTGTTTTGACATCCAATCACCTACCTATAAATTGATATTCCCATGCTTTTTCCATGGTCTACTCTCTTTCTTATTAGAAAGGGCATTTAGTGCGCTTATTATTAAGGGCCTGGTTTCCATAGGATCAATGACAGAGTCGATCGTTCCCCTTTCCGCAGCTATGTAAGGGTTTGCAAACTTGTTTCGATACTCTTTTGCCAAACTTTTCTTTTTACTCGCTGCATCAGGAGAATCCTTAAGACTTTTTCTATGCATGATAGTTATGGCTGCTTCGGGCCCTAGTACTGCAATTTCGGCTGTGGGCCATGCAATGTTTAAATCGGTACCAAGATTCTTGCTCCCCATGGCAATATATGCTCCGCCATATGCTTTGCCTATGATACACGTAATTTTTGGGACGGTTGCCTCGCAATATGCGAACAAAAGCTTGCTACCATGTCTAATAATTCCATTATGTTCTTGATCAGCTCCCGGTAAATATCCTGGTGTATCCACAAGCGTAATTATAGGAATATTAAATGAGTCACAAAATCTAACAAATCTCGCAGCCTTATTAGAAGAGTGTATATCTAATGCGCCAGCTAAAAACAAAGGCTGATTTGCAATAATACCTATAGACCTCCCACCCATCCTTGCAAATCCTACAACTATGTTTTCTGCAAAGAGTTCATGAACTTCAAAGAAACTCCCACTGTCAACAAGAGAAACTATGATTTCCTTCATATCATAAGATTGATATGGATTATCAGGCAATACCTTTATCAAATTACTATCCATTCGGTTAGGGTCATCAACCTCTTCTTCTAATATTTCGGCTTCTTCTTTGTTATTCTGCGGAAGGTAGGAGAGTAATGTTTTGATTTTATCCATGCAATCAACCTCGTCCTTAGCTACGAAATGTGCAACTCCTGATTTTGTAGCATGAGTTCTAGCGCCTCCCAATTCCTCAAATGTAACCTCCTGACTCAGGACTTCTTTTACAACTTCTGGTCCTGTGACAAACATCTGGCCCACATTTTCGACCATTATAACAAAATCTGTCATCGCTGGAGAGTATACAGCTCCACCAGCACATGGTCCAATACTCGCAGTTATTTGAGGTATAACACCAGATGCAAGAGCATTCTTTAGAAAAATATCACCATAACCGTCTAGGCTGGATACACCTTCCTGGATCCTTGCCCCGCCTGAATCAAGTATACCAATAATTGGACATCCTACCTTTAGTGCATGTGCCATAACTTTAGAAACTTTTTTTCCAGCCATTTCTCCTAGCGATCCACCCAGAACAGTAAAATCATAAACGTAGATGAACACTTGTCTACCGTTAATGGTTCCAAAACCAGTTATCAATCCATCACCATAATATTTTTTCATTTCAGGGTCATCACTTCGATGAGTTACAAATTTGTCAATTTCAGTAAATGTATTTGGATCTAATAAAAGATTTATGCGCTCTCTTGCAGTTAGCTTCCCCTTGGAATGCTGAGATTCAACTTTATCTGGACCTCCACCTGCTTCAGCACTGTGTTTTTGGTCGTAATATTGTTTTAGTTTTTCCTCACGCATATATTATGTTTTTAATCCCTATCAGTATTAAATATAGATTTTGCTATGAATAATTGCTGATTCATTTTGAATAATATGTCTTTATTTAGTCCTTTTCTCGAAGTTCACGCAATCCATTCCTACCCCCCTTAGCCCGTCTAAAATAATTTAATCCCAGGTTGTAATTTTCATATAAGGATTCAAGGGTTTCAATTTCCATCCTTAAGAAATCCTTTTCATAATTAGAAGATTTATCTGAATTTTGCAATTCCTGTAATCTTTTTACTTTTTCTGCCAAGAGCTTACTGACATTATATTCATACTCACTTGACAATGTATATCAAATCATATCTTGTGGATATATACATTTTAATCTTTTTAAAGCGTCAAACAGATGATTCTATAGGGATTTTAGCTTATTTGAAAAGGCACGTTTGTATTCTTCATATATAAGAAGATCGAAGCAAGTTAAGCAAGTCGAACAAAAAATTGTGTCTAGAGTACTGATATTTCTTTCAAGTTTTAATAGTGTCATTATCAAATTATCATGAAAGTTTACCCGATTACCGCATATAAAACATTTTTCCTTATTTTCTCGATGTGTGATAAATTCTTCCAGCAAGATGTCCCCATTTTTTTGAGTTAGATCTGTTTTGCTGTTCAATGAATTTTTAATCTTTTTAGTATGAAGACTGGACAAATTATAACAATCTTGGTGGAGGATTGATTTAGCCTCCCTAGACCAATAACCCACTTCTGCTGGATTGATTTTTCGTTTGCAAATTATACAAAAACCTGCAAATTTTATACTCATCTTTATCCAATCACGGGCGAGTAAAGGATCCTTGTTCATCGTACAATCTATCTACGTATAAAAATTATAACCACTGTTTAAAGTTTTGTTTTACTTGACTGTTTTTCAATTTCCTTGGCTATGATTTCATTTAACTTTAAGTTTTCAGGATTTTCAAAATCAATATCTCGAATAGCCAGATTTTTCAAAATCATAATGAAATTGGAATAATAAAAAAGGCCAACTTTGGATATGCTTGTGTGAAAAATCTTTGATAGTTCTGTTCTAACAGGTCTTAATGACTGCCCCCTCATAAATATTGGACCCATCGAAGAGAATGGAACGGAATATTGGTTATATTCTATAGCCTTATCTCTAGTAATCCTAAATAATTTCTGAAGCAAGATGTCGTTAGCATATCTTAGTAAGTTCCAATTCCTTTTTTCGTATATCCGGTTTACAAATAAGTCAATCTCAGAAAGCTTACCTAATATGTTTGCCAAATCATCTGATCGTATATTTCTCTCGTTGCTAACAATGCTGGTATACAAAGCATTCAGGAAATCTTTGCTACGTTCCTCCGAGGTAAAGCCGTATTTCGGAGTTGAATAACGGATGGATGATGTTATCAATATTTGTTTTGCTTGGGAAATGTCAGTTAGAGTAAAAAATTTGTTAATACATTCTTCAATAGCTAATTCAGTACCGGTGTTACTATCTGAATGAACCTCTCCCTCCAGCCGCGCTTGCAAAGTATTCAAAAGGGTCCGAGCATCACCACGACTTTGATTAATGATATTAAACTGCTCCATGTCTTCTAAATGTCTTTTCTCCATCCTCATTACATTTTGGAGCAACATATAACTCGCAAATGATGACAACGGTCTAAATTCAACAAGCTTGCTATTTTTGATTATATCTTTCATTTTATAGATCTTAGTATTTGAGGCCATTATTATCGGAACATCGGCATTCTTTAATATATTAGACAAAAAGGGTAATCCGCCATAATCATCTCTACCGGAGATACCATCTACTTCGTCTAAAAACAACAGCATTTGCTTTCCAAAGACACTATTGTTTAGTAGCATCGGATTGATGATGCCCTCCAAATTAATTTTATTTCTGAGGTCACTCGCATTTAGTTCAACTAAATCAAAATCCAGCAATTTAGCCAATGATTTAACAAACGATGTCTTTCCAGTTCCAGGAGGGCCTATAATTATAAGTGGTTTTGTGCCTTTAATCCATTTTTTTAACCAGTTTACAATTATGAGCCTTGGTTTTTCATTACCAAAAAAACTGTCAAATTCTGTCACTCGGTATTTTTCAATCCACATAATAACTTAAAACCGCCACATCAAATCAAAAACTATTTTTTATCTAAATCGTTCTGAAATCTATGTAGAAGATCTGCTCTTTTGGTTACAAGCTCTCTATACCAAAATTCATTATAATGGCTCACTGTTAGGAACAGAAATTCAAGAAATGGTTTTATCTTAACATCGTTATCTAGCATCTCCAATGCCAAGTATGCCTCAGATAAATATATTTTACTCTTTTCTAAGGTTAATCTAAATCCTGTTTTTACATCATGAGTTAGGTTTGAATAAAAAAGTGGCCATGACGGAGACTTGATTCCCTTAGTAACAATTGCATCTTGGATCTCATTTCCACACCCAACACATTCTGCAGCTTTTGCCATACCTATGTAATAAATTTCTGACAAAGGTCGTTGATTTAGACTCATGTTTCTACCAGCTGTTCCTAGCACCGACCGATATTTCTTGTAACTTTGTTCCAAATTCTCGTAAGTAAGTTCAAGTTTTTTGATTTTCAATTCATAATCGATTTGTTGACCTAAAAGGGCGTCAGCGAAGCCAGATTGAAATTCTTCTAGTACTCCAGGTGCTGTTTCATTTATCTTTTGCTTTGCCAATAGGAGGATGTATGGATTAATAAATTTGTAATCTTCAAGATAATCAAGGTCTTCATCTTTATCTAAAATTCTATCCATCGGCTCGCTCAAATCGATTGCGATCAAATGTCCGTCTATCACATTATTTCTCATTTTATCATCTCGTAAATCCCTACTATCAGCGTAGCCATCAAAAAGAGCATAAAATACGGGAAAAGTCATTTTTATGAAATTTGAATTAAGAATCCTATTGATTCTGTCAAACAAATTAGCCGGATTTTTCAATTTTAACTTTAGCGATTCAATTTCTTCCGGAGTAAGTTCTAATTCAGTGGTCCCACCAATTTCCTTTATGAAGTCCCTGTGCGTCTTGACAGGATCAGGATCAGACTTTATTAATTCATAAATCCCGTCCTTATATCTTTGGGCAAAACCATCATACTCTTTTCTTGATTTATTCAGATAGAATTTGAATGAAGTGTATTTTTTGTCCCTGATCAAACCACTCTTAAAAATTTTTCTCCCGGATCCGGTCACTAATAAATTCGGTTTATTAAATATATAATCATCTTTGCCACTCATTGAATGTCACGAAATAATGATAGAAACTGACAGTTTATTATCATCTAGATGACATTGCAATCCTTTCCTGTTCATTTTTCTTTTTTATGGCATAACTGTTCATGTCGTTCTCAGAGGCTAACATTATTTCTTTAGCAAGTACTTCTTCCATAGCCTGGGGTGAAGAATAGGTGGACTCGCGTACTCCCTCCGCAATGAATCGTAATGCTAGGTCCACCCTTCTTAAAGGTGAAACATCCACCGAAACATGATAAACGACACCACCGTATACTATTCTGGTAGTATCCTCATTTGGTGCTGCATTTTCTATGGCCCGTATGAGCAATTCGACAGGATTTTTACCTGTTTCTATAAAAATTATTTCGAGTGCAGTTTTCACTACGTTCATAACCTTTGTCTTTTTACCACCCATTCTTCCAGTATTTTTCGCATATCTTTTTCCAAAGTGCATCAGTTTGTTGGCTAAACGCTCAATAATATTGACTTCTGCTTTTTTCAATCGTTGATGCTCATGACGTCCAAATGTTACAGGTATGGTCATTGAGGGATGTAAATGGATGACATTTTTCAACCCTTCATCAACAATTTCGATAAGTCTTGTATCCCATTTGTTAAATAGGAGCATATTTACTTGTTCTTTTCCACTCATTATTATCGCCTTGGTTTCTCTTTCTTTCCTCTTACAAGTTGATTTAGTGATACACCATTTACTTTGAATACTTGCCATCTAACCCCTGGGATATCACCCATTGCACCACCCATTGAGCCTCCAATACCTTCCAAAACCACTTCATCATGTTCATCCACAAAGTTTAATGCACCGTCCCTTGGCAAAAATGCAGTAATCGACTTTCCATTTTTAATTAATTGTACACGCACACATTTTCGGACCGCAGAATTGGGCTGTTTTGATTCAATGCCAACCTTTTCCAAGACAATACCTCTGGCCTGTGGAGCACCCTCCAATGGATTAGCTTTCTTATCCAACATCAACATTCTACGTTTATAATATTTATTTGACCATCGGGATCGCTTTCGTTTTGTTTTCAAAACTCTACCCGAGAATAATCCTAAGGGTGATTTACTCAATAAATATCACATCTTTTCACTTTTAATTAATTGTTCCGGACTAATAACCAATACATTCGTAATATTGAAGTATCTCTTCGCAAGTAGTCGCGCTTTGTCGACATTCCTGCCATCTTTACCCACAACAAGTCCCTTTTTCTTTGCATCTGCAACAACTAAGGCTATCTTAGTTCCATCCAAATGATCATTAATTCGAATTTCTTGTATAATATTTGAATTGAAAATATTTTTGACAAAATCGGTTGCATTATCAGAATGTTCGACCAATTCTATTTTCTTATTAATCACGTTTTGTAACTGTTTAATATTGGACCCTCCTTTGCCAATTGCCATTCCCATCTGACCTCTGTTTACTACAAATATTACGCGTTCCATCTTTTCGTCAATTATACAGTCTCGAGCATCAGCGGTCGTGACTGTCTGAAATAACGATAGTAATCGAAACTCATCAGGAGATAATTTAATTTTTTCACTCATTTCATATGCACCCAGTAACAGAAGAATAATTCATCCAAGTATAAATAATTCTCTCAAAGTTATCCCAATTTAAGTCTATTTTAAGAAATAAATTCAAGATATGTAAATAATGATAAAAAGAGACATCGCCATATTGATTTAATCAGTTTTCCCCGTAAAAATGGGTAGTAATTAACTACTAATGAGATCTTTTATTTCTTCATCAGAGACATTCTTTAATGAAACTACACTGGTTCCGTATGACAAGCTGCAAAGTCTTCCGAGGAGTACAGAATTCCCAGGGTAGTGGATCACAGAAATATCACTCTGTTCAGCGGACTTTTTTATTTTCTCTTCCTTTTCCGTGGTCAAGGTCTTTGAAAGTACAATTAACTTTGTGCCTTTAATATACTGCAATACTTCTTTATACCCCGTCTTTACTTTATTATTTTTTACACCCTCCTTCAGGAATTTTGCTAATTTCTTTTCATTCATATAATTATCTATTCCTTTACACTCATATATAGATCAATCATTCCAGTACCAACTGGTACTGTGGCCCCGACTATTACATTTTCAGTAACTCCTTTTAATGGTTCCACTTGTCCCTCTAGTGCAGCCCTAGCGATTGTGGGGACAGTAATCTCAAAAGCTGCCCTTGCCAATACTGAAGTCTTTGTTCCAGCTATACCATGACGGCCGATTTGTTGCAAGTACCCTTTTGAAGTCATCAAATCTGCCACTAGCATAATATGTCGAATATCAACTTCCAAACCCTGCTCTTCTAACGTATTAGTGACTTCTTTGACTAATGCGGTTCTTGCAGCTTCAATCCCAAGAGTTTGCCATATTTCAAATACATTGTTAGTGGTTATTCTAGATACATCTATTCCCTCTACAAGTACAACTTTTGCCAAATTTGAGCCGGCTGTTTGAATAACCCATTCATCATTTTGTTTTACAATCGTTACTCTTTCGATATCAGGGACACCCTTGACACGCGCGTTTAATAATTTATTTCGTAATGTTAGTAAAGTTTGAGCATCAGGTTCCTGAGACAAGGAAACCTTTATAACAAGACTAACTTCGTTTATGGTAACTTCGTACCTCTTCTTAGAACTTTTTAAAACTTCGTGGATTTCCTGTAAAGACGTTCCTCGGTCAGCGATCTTCTTTTCAGAGAAGAAAAACGACAAGTTTCCACTGTAATCAGTATCCACTTTGTCTACGAGATCGGATATCCGTGTAAAAATAATTCTCTTTGCAACATCTAAGGCTTTCTCTCTGGATAATTTGTGTTCATTATCAAGATAAATATCCATCGTAGGGGTAACCGGTTTCTTTCTTGCGTCTACTAGCTCAATAAGTCTGGGCAGACCTAGCGTTACATTCCTTTCTTTTACTCCTGCAAAATGAAAAGTTCTCAAGGTCATCTGTGTACCTGGTTCTCCAATAGATTGAGCCGTAACAACTCCTGCTGCTTCTCCTGGCTCTATCAAAGCTTTTTCAAACAAATCCATTATTTTGTGCACTACTTTCTTAATTCCCGTCTTGCTAAGAGGATAGGTCACCAATGAATTTTCAATTTCCTGGGTTAGTTTAGGATTCATCTTCTCCTTGAATTTCAGCAACAAATCCTTCATTTCAGCTTCACTAGTTTTGATCCCATCATCAACAACGGATTCACTCTCTACCAGCCTAGGAATATTTACGGCATCCCCATGATCGCTTTTGGCTGGATCAATACCATCATCCCCATAAATATATTGAATAATATTTCCATGTGGGTCACGGACAGTTAAATCATATTCAATTTTAAGATGTTCTAACGCATTTATGAGTCTGCGCTGCATATATCCTGATTGTTGAGTACGTACTGCAGTATCAACTAAACCTTCTCTACCTCCCATTGCATGAAAGAAAAATTCGATCGGATTTAGTCCGTCCCTATAGTTTGATTTTACAAAGCCCTTAGAATCAGGGTTTTGATCACCAGGCCTAAAATGTGGTAACGCTCTATTCCGGTACCCCTTAATAATCCTTTTTCCTCGTATTGATTGTTGACCCAAAGCTGCGGTCATCTGACCAATATTCAAAGTGGAACCTCTTGCCCCAGTTGAAGCCATGATTACACCAGAATTGTCATCAGGAAACGATCGGTCGGCAATTTTTCCTGCTCTGTCTCTTGCTCTTGAGAGTTCATTAACAACATATAGCTCTAAAGCTTCCTCCGGAGACAAACCTCTGGTTAAAGGCAATGTACCGTCATGATACTGTTTTATCAATTCATCTATTTTACTATAAGTTTTTTGAATTACATCTTGAATTTCTTTCCGAGTTTCGTCACTCAGCCATAAATCGGAATACCCATAGCTAAATCCCTTGTGAGTAATGTAAGTTTTTAACATTATAAGTATAGCATCCAAGAATTTTTTTGCTTCATCGTTACCGTAGTCCTTTGTAATTCTGTGAAGTACACTATCTGGTTCTTCTGCACCTATAGAAGCTTTATCAATTACACCTGACATCAATTGTCCGTTTTTGATGACTACATCCTTACCCTGCAACTTTGAAGCCTTATTCCACTTTGAAGTAATTACAAAGTTGAAGTCCTTTGGTAAGAAAAGTGAAAATAACTGCTTGCCGGTAAAAAATGATTTTCCATCCTTCTCTAAATGAGGTTTGGGTAAAGGTCCACTATATCCACCCAAATACGCAAAATTAGCGATTTCATCAGCAGTTAGTATCGTTTCATCCTTTGTTAGTAAGAATGCCCCGGTTATGAAATCGCGTATAGCACCAATAATAGGACCGCCATATCTCGGCGATATAAGCTGATCTTGGACTCTCATTAACAAGGCTGCTTCTGCCCTTGCCTCCTGGCTTTGAGGAACGTGCAGATTCATCTCGTCACCATCAAAGTCAGCGTTGTATGGTGGACATACAGCAGGATGGAGTCTAAATGTACGATATGGGAGTACTCTTACATTATGAGCCATAATAGACATTCTATGCAATGACGGCTGTCGATTAAATATAACAACATCCCCATTCATTAAATGACGCTCTACAGTATAGCCATTCATTAATGAATCAGCAATAGCGGCTCGATCTGTTACATAGTCCAGTCTTATTTTTACACCGTCGGGTCGAATAATGTAATTGGCTCCAGGATAATTGTTGGGTCCATTTAAAACAAGATTTTTCAGTTTATCAATGTTCCAAGTAGAAACAGTTTCTGGTATAGTGAGCTTTTTTGCGACATCACTTGGGACACCTACATCTGATATTGTAAGATTTGGATCAGGTGAAATTACGGTTCTACTTGAAAAATCAACTCGTTTGCCTGACAGGGATCCTCTAAATCGACCTTCTTTACCCTTGAGTCTCTGGGTTATTGTCTTTAATGGTCTTCCAGACCTGTGATGAGCCTGAGGGATACCTGACACCTCATTGTCAAAGTAAGTTGTAACGTGATACTGTAATAGATCTACCAAATCCTGGACAATCAAAGGTGGTGTGCCAGCTTCTTTGCTCTCTTTTAGTCTCTGATTTACTCTTATAATATCAACTAACTTATGTGTCAAGTCATCCTCTGATCGAATACCTGTTTCTAGAATAATCGACGGCCTCACAGTTACTGGCGGAACAGGCAAGACTTGAAGAATGAACCATTCTGGTCGAGCAGTCTTTGGATCATATCCTAGCAATATTAGGTCTTCATTGGAAACATTTAGCAGCCTTTCCCTAATTGTTATTGGTAGCAATCTATTTTCCCCTACATCAGTTTTTTCAACAAAAATTGTAGGTTTTGTAAAAATTAGATCATACTGTTCTTTCTGACAGTGCGGACAAACCTTAACTTTCTTTGCCTTCTCAATAATCTCGTCCTTAACATTTTCAAGAGTAATTACAGCATATGCTGCCTTGCTGTCTCGCAAATTTTTATATTTTTCTAAATCTTCATTACTAAGTTTGATACGATTACAAGATCTGCACGTAATCAAAAGCAATTTATGAATATCGTCGATAAAAGCAATATGTAAAACGGGTTCCGCAAGTTCTATGTGACCAAAATGCCCTGGACATCGGGCAGATGTATTTCCGCAGGTTGCACATTTTTGACCAGGCTCCAACGTTCCCAGTCTGTTGTCCATCAACCCTCCTTGAACAGGCATTCCATCCTCATCATACGTTTCTGGTGCCGTTACCTCAGTAACACTAAACTTTCTTACCTCCACAGGCGACCAAATGCTAAATCTAATACCATCTAATATCTTGACAGATTCATCATTCATTTAAAAAACCTCCATTATATGCAACCAAAATGATTAAACCTTCTCCTTTACCAATAAGCGTGGAGCGACATTTAAACTCATCATTTCTTGCAATAATAATTTGAAAGCATATGCAATAATAACACTGGAAATTTTTGCCTTATCACCACAGACCCGGCATACATATTTTCTCTGTTTTGTGTCAAAATATGATAATAATCCGCATCTCTCGCATACATTTATCTCTGCTTTATCAGATTCTTCTAAAAGTCTGTCCTTTAGCATCATTGAAGCACCATATGCAATTAGACAATCTCTTTCCATTTCTCCAAACCTCAACCCGCCCCCTCGAGCTCTACCTTCTGTAGGTTGCTTTGTTAACATTTGAACTTGACCTCTTGCTCTACTATGGATTTTGTCAGCAACCATATGATGAAGTTTTTGATAGTATACAACGCCAACGTAAACGTCAACCGGGAATCGCTTCCCGGTCCTCCCATCGTACATTACCTCTTTTCCGCTATGCTTGAATCCATAAGACTCCATTGTATCCTTTATATCATTCAGTTTTTCCCCCAAAAATGCAGAGCCATCAACGATTTTACCTCTCAAAGAAGCAGCTTTACCACCCAATGACTCCATGAACATCCCAACTGTCATTCTAGAAGGAAATGCGTGAGGGTTGATCATTACATCTGGTACTACACCATCTTCGGTATAAGGCAAATCCTCTTGGTTTACAAGCATACCAACAACTCCTTTTTGACCATGACGGGAGGCAAATTTATCACCTATCTCCGGAATACGCATATCTCTAACTCTGATCTTATACATTTTGCCACCTTCTACAGACTGAGTCATGATGACAGTATCCACCACCCCATTCTCAGATGGTCTAACTCCTATTGATGTGTCACGTCGATATGGACCCTTAACTTCAAACTCTTTGTATTCCTCCATGAATCTGGGCGGTGAAGTTCGGCCAATCAAAATATCACCACCATTAACAACTGATTCATGCATTATAGCACCATCTTGTTCCAATAAACGATAAGATTTTTCTCCACGATAACCACGAATGTTTGCTTCAGAAGACGGGATCTCAAAAGTATCCTTCATTCCTCCAGGATATTGTTTAGCTTCAGCTTCATAAACACGATAAAAGAATGTACGTGCTAGTCCTCTATCTATTGATGATTTACTAAAAACTACAGCATCTTCAATATTATACCCTTCAAATGGCAAAACCGCTACCACACAATTTTGGCCGGTTGGTCGTTCATCTAATCCCAATAAATTGATTGCTTTAGTGCTTACAACAGGCATCTGTGGATAAAGCATAAAATGTTGCCTCACATATGTACTCGCATTCATTAGTGGAGTAGAGAAGCCCAAACTTTGTTTTGCCATTGCACTCTCATAGGTATTCCTAGGTGATTGATTATGTTCAGGGTATGGAATAATAGAGGCACCAACACCCAATATCGAAGATAAGAAGATCTCAACATGAGTATGGTCGTTAGTTATATTCCTAAGTTCACTTGCAATATAACAATTTTCTTCCTCATTGGCATCTACAAGTTCTATAATTCCCATGTATAAAAGATCAGTCCATGATAAGAATTTCTTTGAAATCTTTTCGATCACTTCCTTTGTCAATAGTATATTTCCATCTTTTACTATTGCTAGCGGACGCAATACCCTGCCTGAGTTACAGCTGATATACAACCTTTTTGTTGCGTTGTCATTCAAAGAAGAATAAAAATAGATTCCCATATGAGGGTGCATTCTACCAGATCGTCTCATGGTACGCAATCTGTTTGATAAATTACGACCATCTTCTATGTATCCAATTAATCGGCCATCGACAAATATTCTAGCACCTTTTTGTTTTAAATCATCATTTGCCTCGTTCACATTTTGAACACCCAATTCGTATAATTTTTCAATTACATCGGATGATAAAACACTGACTGAAATTACTGCAGATAGTGCCAAGTTTTTAACTAATCCACAATTAGAACCTTCTGGTGTTTCGGCTGGACAGATACGTCCAAAATGAGTTGCATGTAAATCCCTAGCTTCAAAATTGGGTTGACTTCGACTTAGTGGAGACTGGATTCTCCTTAGGTGACTAACTGTAGACATATAATTTGTTCTATCTAGAAGTTGGGTAACACCGACCCTACCCCTTCCCCAATTTCCGGTAGCTATTGCGTTGTTTAATTTGTCAGAAATAATTCCGGGCCTGACAGCGGCTGCTACTGCATTGATTCCTCGCTTCTGACCAGATCTTTCTAACTGATATTTCATATCTCTAATAAGGTTCCTAAATGCAGTCCTGAATAGGTCTGCCAACATCTGACCTGCAAATTTTATGACTTTATTGCCATAATGGTCCTTATCGTCTGGTTCAATCCAATTAAGATTTAACTCAACCAATTTGCATGCGGATTCTCCTAAAAACAATGCCTTTTCGTATCGGTTATCAGGATTCTTACCAAGATGAGGCAATAGTCCCCAGTCCAATAATGTTTCGGCTCTTTTTATTTGAAACTCTTCTAACATGCCTGGTGCAATTCTTTTACTTATGTAAATTATGGCGTCCCTACTAGTGGCAACTTCGCCAGATTTTTCAAAAGATGGCTCCAGTTCATCCTGGATAGTATCATTCAAAGAAACTGCATTTGCAATATCTTTATCGGACTCCAAACCTAGAGCCCGCACTAATATGATAAGGGGGATATCAACTGGAGAACCGGGAATCTTAGAAACTATGGAACCATCAGGCCTCATAATCAACTCCAATTTTGCACGATATCCAACAATTGAAGAGTATACTTTTGCCTTGTATAACATGGTACCCGATGTTTCCTCGATATCAACGATGATCTTATTATAAGAAAGATCCTCCAACCCAACTATTACTCTTTCTGAACCGTTTATGATGAAATATCCACCAGGATCCTTTGGGTCTTCCCCCACATCGATTAATTTTGTTTCAGAATAATTATGAAGCATACAGGCGTTTGACTTTACCATTACAGGCATATCACCAATATGGATAAATCTTGATTCCAAAGTTTTGCCCTCTTCAACTATGCTGCATTCCAACATGATTGGAGAAGCGTAAGTTAAATTGCGAAGTCGAGCTTCGACAGGTGCAACGTGAGTAATTGAACCATCTAGTTCCATGATCCTAGGCTGTTGCATTTTGATTTTTCCCAATTTTATTTTATAAGGATACTCTGCCGTTTCGATTTCTATCTCATTGACCTCGTCAATTATGCTTTGGAGTCCCCGTTCAATAAACTCGTTGTAAGAATTGAGATGCTGCCTTGCTACTCCCTCTCGTCGCAAAATATCGTTGATGATAGGCCACATATCTAATGAATTATTACTGATACTGACTGTCATTAACTAGATCAACCTTCTACTACATATCGGTAATATACACTTTCACCCGCAGTAGAACTCTTCCTGGTTATTTTAATTACATCTCCAGGTTGAGCCTCTAATCCTTGAATGCCTTTATCAGAAGACATCATATAAGGAAATTGGCTGGGTTTAGAATTGAATTTCTTGAAAACAAGCTCAGCCTCATCTTTTGTTAGAATTTCATGTTTAGGTTGGTAAATATGATCAACTATTCTTATCTCTTTCTTCTCAGCTGACAATATACAATTCCCCCATACTAATTATTTGATCACATAATAACAAAATAAATGTCAAGTATCGAATAAAGCAGTAATCGAATATATATAATATTCCCTCAGACGGCATAAACCCCTGTAAAATAATCCGAAATTATATTATTTATCAATACTAGAATGAAGATTTCGATATTATAAAGTAAATGTAATTTCAGAAAAGCATAATTGGGAAATCACAACCCATAGATCTTTACAGGTAAGAAAATAACAAGACATGCAAGGAGACATATTGAATGTTAAAGCAAATCGATAGCGCAGAATTCTTATATCATATGATTAGACCTATACTAAATTATTGTGGAAGTATGGACCTGTGGTATTGATTGGAATTTGCCTGCTCGCGATGTCACTATGCATCGGAATATTAGGTTGCAGTAATTTTGGATTTAGAGATGCATTTGCTAGTTTGAATAATGCAGATAACACGACTATAGATACCCCTAAAAGTCAGGACAAAATTTTTGGAAACACATCCGCAAATGGAAATCCTATGGGTTTCCCGAATATAAAAAATGATATTTATTATCAAGTCAATATAGATAATGTTTTGAATCCAGTATCAATATCAACTGTAGGAGTTAGAATTAGCAACATACTTTATGATAATGATCAAAAGAGTATTACTCTTGTAATAACCCCAGGTCAAAGTAAATCAGATAGTGTAGTAATTGATCTGCCTCGGAGGATAATAGATTCGAGGATAGATGAAACAGATAAGAACTTTACAGTGTTAATAAATAATCAACCATCTAAATATCAGGAAATAGTAAACAAAAATAAATCAAATATATCATCTGAGGATTCTACTGTTGAAAATGAAACTAGAAAACTGGTAATAGAATTTGGAAAAGATGCAAAAGTGATCAAAATCATCGGTACAGAACTTAGTAATATAACTAGTCAAGATCAGTCTGGTTTAAACAATATATTGCAACAAATTATCCCGATTACAGTTAATAATAAAATTTATTACACCAGCATCGAACTAAAAGGCGGGAGCCTAAGTGATCTCCAACTACAATCAAAATCAGGAATTAATAAAACCCTAACCCTCGATATAACATCATATAACGAAAATGGGGAACTATCCATTGATCTGCCTCGGAGGATAATAGATTCGAGGATAGATGAAACAGATAAGAACTTTACAGTGTTAATAAATAATCAACCATCTAAATATCAGGAAATAGTAAACAAAAATAAATCAAATATATCATCTGAGGATTCTACTGTTGAAAATGAAACTAGAAAACTGGTAATAGAATTTGGAAAAGATGCAAAAGTGATCAAAATCATCGGTACAGAACTTAGTAATATAACTAGTCAAGATCAGTCTGGTTTAAGCATTTCTAAACCGAATGATATTCATGATGGTAACCAAAATCTATATTTCTTGATATCCGTGGTTTCATTCATCCTCGGGATAATTTTTACTATTGTTTATTTCCTGTATAGAAAGAGAAAGTTTCATATTAGAAAATAAGCAACATAAGACTGTTTACATGCTTTGGATGTAGGTAGAATTCAATATTATAACCCACGTCTATCCTGATCAATCAGTTTAGGATTGGAGATAACTGAAAAATCGAAGATAAATGCCCGATACTTGAGGTATGACCACCCTTCTCATTCGTGTCAAGGCGAGATAGAGATTTACTGTAATGAACCAATCGACATTATGTATCCACACTCGAATTCTTTTCAATTTACGTACTATAATAGGAGTCGATACTCAATCAATTGCAAGGTATACATGAGATAAAAATTATATTTCACTTAACATTCTACGAAAATTTTTTTAAATTAAAATATCTAATGTGATTTAGATCATCATAATTGGCACTCGACTATAATAAAATGATTGAAATTATTCTGGAAGAAAAGCAGGACCTAAATTTTGCGAAATTAAAGGAATTGATTGAAGAAAAAAAGACAAAGGTAGGTGCAGGGTATTTGACGGACCAAGGGGCATTATTCCTAGTGGCCGCAGATTTAGGTATTTCTTTGGAAAAAACCTCGAAATCAGAATATAGTATCAAAGAAATATTCGTTGGCGCCAGGGATGTGACTACTGTCGGTAGAATTATGACGATTAATCCAATCAAGATATTTTTGAAAAGGGATTCAAATCAGGAATCAAAGAACAGAACTATCCATATTTATGATAAGGATTCAAATATCAAAGTAAAGCTCTGGGATGATTTTGTAGATCTGCCCGAACAGATGGATTTAAAGCTTGGAGATTTGATTAAAGTATCAAAGGGTCAGGTCAAAGCCGGGATGGATAATAAACCTATTATCAACTTGAGCGGCCACGGGTCAATTGAAATTGTTTCAGAATACGAAAAATATCAAATTCCTTTACTCTCTGAGATTACAAAAACTATTGATGACCTAGATGTTCCGAAAGAAAATATGGTTATTTCTGGAAGAATTACTTCGGATCCGAGGATATCTGCATTCACCAACAGTAGAGGAGAACGTGCAAAATCCCTACACATGGAGTTATCAAATGATAGCGACACGAGGAAAATTCGATCCATAGTTTGGAATATTAATGAAGAAAAAGTCCCAAAGTCTTTGACTATAGGCTCAAAAATCAAATTGATCGGCGTGAAGACGAAACTAGGTAATCCTAATTTTAGTAATGGCGATTTAGAAATACATGGTGATGAGGGTACAGGGTTTGAATTTGTAGAGCAAATAGAACCTGTGGAGAACTACATACTGAGGATTATCTCCGCAAGGATCGATCAGTCAGAGAGGAAAATGCATTGTATGGCAATAGATAAGGCTACAAAGTCATATTTATTATTAATAGATAGTAAACTATTTAATATTCAAATTGAAACGGATGACGTGATTGAATGTTATCCTAATAGAGTTCTTGGAAATACAATCGAGATAACTGCTCAAGACTCCTACATACAGATTTTGAAGGAGGACAAAGATATACCAATGGCTGGACAGTTTGAAAGTAAAATAGTAGACATAGATAGCATGAACAAGCCGTATGTAGTGGAGGTCATTGTTCTTCAGAATCCAAATAAGATGGATGTTAACACTAAGAGTGGAGAAATAGTGACTGTTGCAGACACAATAGTAGGCGATGACACCGGAGAAATCAGATTAGTGGGTTGGAGAGAAAGTAGTAGTTTAGTAAGTGAACTCAAAATAGGTGAAAGGGTAAGAATTTTGGCAGTAAATGCATCGAGTGGAAAGGAAGGAAATATCGAGTTATCTCTTAAACCTTATTCAAATATTATGAAAATAAGTTAAGATTGGTATGATGGATCATGATTAATTAATGATCTTAAAATAAACAAGTTTCATCAATTGTCCCAAAATCCTCTAGTCATTACGTATTGTTTTTCAGCTTCATAGATTGTTTTCAACAAGTTCTCATCATCAGTATAATTACGTAAGATCCTAGCACAAGTATCAGCTCCGATTCCGTGACCTGATAACACAAAAATAGCCATTTTTCCAAAATTATTTATCAAAGAAGCTATTTTCCAAGCTCTATCAAATTTATGTTCTTCATCTTTTGAGAGTGAAGCCCCAGTAATTTTCCTACCAATGATGTTACCCAAATCACCATCCTTCCAAAAAGTAGCCGCAACTAGCTTGGATTTGCAGAATGGACAACCTAATTTGCTTGGTATATCCTTAGTTTCAAATACTCTCTCCCATTTACCGCATCTCATGCAAATTAACTTATGCTTTGTTTTGGTCAAGCGTTCCTTTACCAATTCTAATATTCCATTTTCTATACCAAGTGGGGCCGAAATTGATTTCTTAGAACGTAATAAGATAGGTTGAGCAAGTCCGGAAAATTGACGGGTGTCTACCCAATGCAAATTGATGACTCCAGATTTTATATCCTTAATTATTTGAGATGTCTTTTTTACATCATACTTATCGTGGACTAATTCTCTAATCGATTCCTTACTAAGCGAGGTCTTATAGTATCTATCATAAAGCATGCGGGCCACCCTTTTATCGTAAACGGACTCTTTTTTTATGAGTCCAAATCGCTTCGCAACACCCCATACTTTCCAATTGATATTATATGTTCCGCTAAAAGACGCTATTAATACTGATTCTACATCAAATTCATCATCAAACAATGAAAAAATATGATTCCGTCTTAATCTGATACTCACAGAACTCAATAATATCCTATATGGATCTGACCGAGTCTCAATTATATAACCAGTCTTTGATGAGAGGAATGTAGACAGTAATGAACCCAAGGTATTATTGATTTTTGAACCTAGAGTACTATGGATTACAATAATACTTTCGTTAGGTATAGTCTCAAAGACTAAATTTGAGGAATCTGGAATAATTTCCAGCGATTTTATATTCCTTGACACATTAGCAATTATCTTCGGATCTGTATCAGAGAAACTAACATCAATTTTTTTGCTTGAATTTTCTGACCTAATTTTTTTTCTTAATTTGCCCACCATCACCGCAGTTTCATAATCGACTGGTATCATTTCTCCTACCCAATATGGAACATTAATCGGAGCACCGCTTAGCGGTTCAACATGAACTTGAAGTTTTCCCTCATCTATTACCAATATTCTCCACTGTGAACCTTTTAGGACGAAGACGTTTCCCTTTTCTCCGTAATCTCCCACAAACTGTTGATCTAAGGTACCTATTCTCTTTTTTGATATCGAATCAATTACTTCGAACTTTACGATGTGTGGTATTGTGGAAACATTTTCATAATAGTATTTATAAGACTTTCCAGTCCTTGTAACATGTTTTTTTTCCACGTCTAATCGGATTAGAAAACTATTAGCGAGTATATTTATGCAATCAATGAAATCAAAATATGACAGTGATCTGAATAAGTGAGCAGATGAAAAGACTCCATATAATTTTTCCAAATTCAACTTTTCTCTAGTTTGTAACGTCATTCCGACTATGTTATGCGCCAACACATCAAGTGGACATTCGTGTGGAATTTGATCTTCAATAGATCCTTTTCTAACTCTTTGAATTATACCCAATGATTCTAAAAAATCATCATGATTATTTGTAATTATCAGTCCCTTAGCAGATGATCTCCGTGTATGCCTACTACGTCCAATCCTTTGTATTAATTTTGATACCTGTCTAGGGGATCCATAATGTATTACGAGATCAACCGATCCGATATCCAACCCCAATTCAAGAGAAGACGTACATACCACAATTCCGATAAAACCACTCCTCAAATAATTTTCAGTTTCCTCTCGAGCATCTCTTGATAGTGAACCGTGATGTACCTGAACTTGCAAATTACCCTGATTTTTGAGTACCGTACTCAAAAATTCAGATTCATCGCGAGTATTTGTAAATAACAAAACAGAAGAGTCTGAATGATTTTTAGATACATAGTCTAAAATAAAGGTAGAAACTTCTTTAATTGATCCTTCTATATGTTTAAGATCGATATCATATTTTCTCAGAGTTTTATCTACCAAAATTGCACATTTCCTATTTTTTCCTACCAAAAAACGAGATGTTTCAGCAAGGTTTCCAACAGTAGCTGAAACACCTATTCTACAAAAGCCAGTAGAAAAAAAAGTCAGACGTTCCAAGCACAACGACAGATAAGATCCTCGTTTGGAAGATATGATCTCGTGAATCTCATCAATGATAACCCATCTTACTGTTTTCAATAACTGACCCATCTTTTCATTAACTAGCATAATTGCCAAGGATTCCGGAGTGGTTATCAATATGTCTGGCGGATTTTGATAAATTTTTTTTCGTTTAGTATACGATGTATCGCCATGTCTTATATCGACTTTTAGATTTTCATTAGTTGCATACTTTATGATTCTTCTAAAAACATCATTATTTAATGAACGCTGAGGAGTAACATATAAACATCTTATACCTCTGTCATCAGCGGATTCCATACCTTTGTCATCTGCTAACATGGTAATTACTGGAATAATAGCAGATTCAGTTTTTCCAGAACCTGTCGGCGCTACCAGCAAAGAATCCCGCCCACGTACTAAAACCTTAAATGATTGATTCTGGATGGAAGTTAACTTTGAAAAAGATTCTTTTGAAAATTTATTTAATATATGTCGTTCTAATTGAGTGTAACTACTTTTCAACTTTATCAGGCTGTTGCTTTTGCTTAAATTTAGAACCCTTTCTATTAATTTTTTCTACTACTCGAGATTGTTCAGCAATATTGCCTTGACCCCTAAAGAAAAACTCATAAGCAAATATACAAATCAAAGCGACAACAAATATAATTATTGATGATGAAAAAATTAAATTGTCAAAATAATCAGCCATCCTTTGGACTAATAGATATTAGTAATCAGCTTATAAATATGTTAAAGAACAAAAGAGAAATAAAGAAATAGGTTTTTATATTCAAAAGTTCCTTGTTAATTGTTTTACTATTTGATTTTAATCAAAAACTGTGATTCAAATGTACTCGAGGTCCTTTGAATCGAGCCAGAACTTGCCTGAAAGTCAATCTGTAATGGCAACAATTTTACAGAATCTTCCTAAAGAATGTTCTTTGACCAAAATTGAATATGAGGGTCCTAGAATCGCTCTTCACACAAACAAACCTCAATTTTTACTCGAGAATAATAAAATATTGTCTAATATAGTTGGCCAGATTAAAAAGCGAATAGTATTAAGGATAGATGAAGATATTCGAATTGACGAGGGCGAAGTTCAAAAAGTAGCTGAAAAATATGTTTCTCAGGAATCAAACATAACAGATATATTGTTTGATCCTGCGTTGGGAGAAGCCACAATATTCGTAAAAAAAATATCCGAAGTAATAAAAGATGAAAAGATCATAAATAATATCACCTTAGAATCAGGGTGGAAAATATCATTTAAAAAGACCCCGAAAAACATGGTCACAATCAAGAATATTAACAAAATTATTAGAAATGTTTCTGACTATCGCATTCGATTTTATAAGAGAGTAGGTGAGAAAATATTTCGTGAAAAGTTAGATCCAAATATTGAGGCCAATTTGAACACTTTGGGAGGATTTGCAGAAATAGGTAGGTCGTCAATGATTTTGAGCACCAATGAAAGTAATGTTTTACTAGATTGTGGTATGAACATATATACTAAAGACCCTCTGTCTAGGTTTCCACGATTCGATTCAACTGGGACCAAGCTTTCTGAAATTGATGCTGTTTTGTTAACGCATGCTCATTTTGACCATACTGGATTTTTGCCTATGTTATTCAAGTATGGGTACAATGGTCCAGTGTATTGTACAGAGCCTACTGCGTACCTAATGTATATTCTATATAGAGAATACATAAAACATTACGGACCTGAAGCACACTATACGGACACGGAATTTGAAAAGGTTTTTTCGCATCTAATTCATCTGAATTATAATATCGTTACAGATGTTGCTCCGGATATTAAAGTTACACTTTACAATGCAGGACATATTATTGGTTCTTCGTCATTTCATCTCCATATAGGAAATGGAGATCATAATTTTGTGTATACTGGAGATATAAAATTTGGAAAAAGTTCGTATTTGGAAAATGCAGTATGGAACTTTCCCAGAGTAGAGACACTACTAATTGAAGGAACAAATGGTGGAAGAGAAGACTCCTATATGTCTCGGGAAGATGCGCAAGAAAAATTAATAGAAGTGCTCAATAAGGTAATCAACAATCAAAAATTAGCTTTGATGCCCGCTCAATTAATTGGAAGCTCCCAAGAATTACTGATTACTCTGGATATGCTGATTAAACAAAAAAAAATAATGAAATGCAAATTATATATTGAAAAGTTGGTAACCGAAATCAATTCTATACACGAATTCAACTTGGAATTCTTAAATCGAGAGTTACAGCAATCTATTATATCAAATGATTACAATCCCTTCCGTTCCAAAAATATAGCATCGATTACAGACATAAATACTCAAAAATTGGACTCAGGCGTCATCATTTATCCTTCTTCAATGTTAAATTGCAGCTCCTCGAAGGACTATTTAAAAAGAATATCAAATGATCCCGGAAATCTGATAATTTTCACATCGAAACCATCCGGTGTAACATTAGGGAAAGAGATCATAGATGGACAAAGGAAGATATCTTTAGACGAAGAAGACTTGGAATTAAGATGCCCTATTGAAACAATCTATTCATTTAATTCACATTCTGATTTTAATCAACTAAATGCATATATTTCAAGATTAAGACCGAAGCTTAGGAAAATATTGGTAAATCACGGTGAAAGATCAAAAGTGCAAAACTTTTGTGGTTATTCTAGTAAAGTCCATAACATTTCAACTCAATATTTACAAAATCAAGAAGCCATAAAATTATTGTAATTTAGTAATCAGTTATACTAGTCATCAAAGTGCGTCCGGGTTGTTTTGCCATATTTTTACTTCAGGAGGTGTAATTATAATACGTTCTTCACCCAACCTTGCTATATCTCCACCTAATATGGTAACGGATTTATAAAGATCTTCAACGACCACTTTTAACTCTCCGACATCTCTCTGCGCCAGCGGTGTTATTCTGATAATAATTATCATATTTTTTTTGATATCCCTTTTAATTTCAACAATATCTTTTGAATGACGAAGAGTAAAAGTCTTTAAATAAATAGGTCTTTCCCCAATTTTTTTTGTTTGCATTTTATCAGATATATAATTAATGTATAAACTACTTGATTAATATAAATATTGAAAGATATTAAAGTTAATATATAAGAGTATATTCAAATTCTGAAATCATCTACTTCATTTTTATTCAATGGTCGAGACGATAAGGTCCTAACTAATTTTTTTCTTCTATTAATCACTGAAACTTCGTACGTTTCTTCTACTTTCGTGTCAGAGTAACGCAAGGTAATTTGAATAGATAAATTCAATAGATATTTGTGTTTTCGCAGATCTGGATCGACATTTAACCTCAATATAGAGGAGGGACCTGGAACTATCACTGGCTGTATTAAATAGTCAGTATCATCGCTTAATGATTTTATCATTTCATTCTCAGTATGGTTCCGTCCTACAATCAGTTTTGAGAAGGAGCTTAATCTGAAATGCCTGCCTATTTTCAGGAGTTCCACATCGTTGATACTTGGCTCTGGAACAGAAAATTTGAACAGATCCCTAGCTCTTTTCGAAAACTGAGGATCCGTTAAAAGGCATCCACCAGCAGAGTTAGGAGGATCTGAGATTTCATATTTATCGGCTAAATATAGCTGATCTTTTCTGGAACGTCCTCGTATGGATCCAAGCATTGAACGATTTATTAATCCATTATTTTCAGGGTTTGTTAAGGGCAACAACCGTGCAGACAATGGTCGTAGCACTTTTCCCTCCATCTGTGTTCCTTTTTCAATTACAGACAGAGCATTTGAATTTTGACTCATGGGTCTCTGATGAAGGACCTCACCGGTAATGATAAAGTCTGCTCCAATTTCTTGCATGTGTTTCTTTGCTTCATCGTACATCATCATTCTACAGTCTATACAAGGATTCATCCCAGAACCATAGCCATGTTTAGGATTCTTTAACATGTTAAGATATTCCTTTCCTAAGTAAACAGTTTTTAACTTTATGTCTAGTTCAGAGGCAACTTCTAGAACCTTATGTCCACACCCTTTCCCACAATCAAAATCGCAGAACGGTGTCTTAATTGCAACTGCCTCTACCTCAATACCTTGTTCCTTCACCATCCTAACTGCCAAGTGACTGTCTAGACCACCCGATAATAACGCTACTGCCTTAGTTTTTTTCTTGTCAACAGTATCTTTGGTTTTATGGTTAAGTAGTTCTTTATTTTCCTCCGATGTTGATTTCATTGAATTTGATTTGAACATTATGTCTCGAATTGTATATAGTTGCTTAGTGGCATCTTTATACTTAGCTGTCTTTGAAGTTAAACGTGAGATCTTTTTGATTTTCAGAAACATAATTCAAAAACATTAGAATTTTTTTTTTGAGCTGTTTTAGCGTACCTGATATAGACACAATCATCAATTCTAATTCAATAAGGCTAAGAGATATCAACATGCTAGTCAAAGATTCCAATCGGCATTTTAATATGACGATTGAATTAGGAATATCGCTAATCTCGATAATTCGGATATTGGCATTACTGTAATCAATTGATCCAAATAATCCCAAATATCTAGTAGATAGTTCTTCTAGAATACCAGGTTTATTTGAGGATGAGCGACTAGATAGATAAATGCCAATATAACGGTATTTTTTTTTAGATAGGGTCATAGATTAAACCCCTTTTTTTACGAGACAACCATTGGTTTAGGTCAGACCAATACTCAGTAGAAGAAACTTCCAATTTATCAAGGAGAGAATTGATTATGCGCAAAGAAATTAGCTCATAGATATTTTTTGCACCGCTGGAGAGTATTAACTGATGTCCATATCTTTTACAGAGACCATAAAAATATTTCACAAATGAAAACCATCTGCCTAGATCTGAGATATTTAAATATCTTAATTTTGATAGCATAAATTCAAATCCAATGTTCTTGCCCGCTAATTTCCTCAAAAGATTCTTAGAATTAAAAAAATCACTCATTGTCAAGATATCTGTATTACCATATGTATTGTCAAGATTTCCTTGGAAATTTTGGTAGTACAAATAGAAATAGTTATTTTTGGTAGTAATGAGACCTTGTTTCGTATTTTGAATCCTCAATACCAGAGAGTCCTTCTCATTAGCTAGCAATCTATTATCATAAATTCCTATTACATCTATGGAAAAGAATTTTTTTATGAACGATACTGTCTTATCCGGAAAAGAAAAACCAACGGAGAGGTCAATAATGTTTCTATTTGTGGACAACAGTAATCAGTTTATTTTTCAAATTTTCCTTTCTTTTTGAATACCACTCTGACGGCATCCGTATCAGAAAGGAGAAGATTTCCTAAACAAAGGTTTTGTTTATCTAGTCGAACATATACAGAGCCTTTTTCATCATGGTTGTTTTTCAAATAATTATCAAAATCCTCGGATCCATAGTTAATTCTTAGCTGGTTACAAAGGTCGTCATATAGTCGATCTATATCGAATGATGTAGTTATATTTAGTCGCATTATTGGATTCTTCCAATGCCCCTCAGTTTTCACCCAATCGATGGTAACTACATTGGTAGAGAGTTTAAAACTTTCCAAAGTGTGATTCAATATTTTGTTTTCATCCTCCGTTGCATGAACTAATATAGATATATCTACGAATGAAAACAATTCAAAAAATGAAGATATACTAAGTATCTTCTTCTTTGTTTAATTCTTCTTTGTGAACATTTACAACCTCCTCTTCTGTAGAAACTTCAGAGTTAGCTTCTGTAGAAACTTCAGAGTTAGCTTCTGCAATGGAACCTTCCGAATCTATTTTATCCCCATCGACCTTTAGAGGAGATGAAAGAAGCTTAGTTTTTTTTACACCCGCATGGCGGATGAGAGCTATCTTCTTTGCGACGTCCATCATATCGGAACTCATTTTTCCCATAGTCACCTCTTTTACAAATTCATCAAGAGATAGCATGGGAATTTTTTCAGCCAACAATGTGGCCATAGATAGTCTGATTTCATGTTTTTTTGCTGAATTTATTCTTCTCTGACTAAAAGCTGTAGCGGATACCCTAAAAACATAACCATCAGATGTTGTATATTCATTAACAAAATTTATCATAGAGCTGCCCCGTCGGATGAGACTCCTCAAAAACTCTTTTGCATATTCATGTCCTTTAAATATCGTAGAAGCCATTCCAGAATTTATCCTATCAATCTGAACAAAAATCTTAGTTTGATGTTGGGTTGGATCTTGCTTAAGCACATCATATAATGTATTTTCAATTACCCTTCCTTTTGCATTGTTAACATCGGAAATTGGAATATAATTTAGAGGGACTCTGTCAAATGCGGGCGGAGCATTCACTATAATCCATTGTTTATCTCTCCATTTATCACGAACCCTGCCCCCTCGTCTGGAACCTTTTGCCATATGCAGGCAATCCTTGAATCCAAAATATAAGTTATACTAACTCTAAAAATTTTAGGCAATCCATTTCAGTTTGGAACATGTTTCAAACTCGGGTATAAATCGAATATCAAACTTAAATCGCACCATAAACTCTATTTATCTAGTTGGAATAACCTTAGTTATCTATTTGGCTCATCAACTTAAGATGAATCCTAACTGCGCAGTTACACAGGACTATACAAACAAATTAATAAACACGATAGAAAATACATATGACGAATTTTCATGTCTCAGATCCTAAGTTTAGGGTACGATAGTATGACTAAAATGATGATTCTCCTATCCGTGTCAATAACGCTAATTTCATTTCTTTGTTTTTCAATGGTTTACAGCTATTCATATGCAGTGGAACCTACAATGGAACAACAAATGACAAATCCAATTTTGGAATTTGAAAAGTGGAATTGCGGCGTTGAGAGTCCACCAAACTCCAATTATTTCGTAACAGAATTCAAGATCCCAGAGCTATGTAGTATCCCCATAGCTATTACTTATGATAAAACAGACAACAAAGTATGGTTTATTTCCACCAGAAATGGTACTTTATTTGGATTTGATCCATTGAAGCAGATATTTGAATCGTATATGTTACCTTTCTGGTATTCAAGAGATCTTCCTGCGGGAAACTCTTGGAGTTGGGATATAAAACTAGATAACACAATGAATAGCCTCTGGTTCACGGATGAAAAATTAAATTCACTATGGAAGTTTGATAAAATAGAAAAGAAATTCTATAACTATCCCATTCCTTTTCATTCAGAGTTTTTCTCTACCTCTTATCCAATATCAATGGGTTTTGAAGATAATAACAGCATGTATTTTATTGGAATAAGATCGCTCTCTTTGTGGCATGGTCAAATAGATAAAATGATAAATGGAACCTCAGAAGGACTCAAAGAGATACCAATTCCGCTTAAGGATGTTTTTCAAAATATTCCATCCTATGAAACAGGATTGGGGTCATTGGCAGTCGATAAGGAAAACAATAGTATTTGGATTACAGCTTTAGCGTTTGAAAAAAAAGGTGTCTTAATCAGGTACGATATAACGGAAAATAAATTTGACATCTATGAATTACCGAAGCACATTAAATCTCCTACTGGTATAGCAATAGATCCCCAGGGTAAGGTCTGGATAACAGATCATGCCACTAGTTCATTTTACAAAATTTCTCCCCCAGGGAACTCTAATAAAATTACCAGTCAGAATATAGAACATGTTGTAACATCACCGCTGTCGTCAAGAATAATAGGAATTGATTATTACGATATTTCAAACAAGTCGGTAAATCTTCACAACAGTACCTTACCTTATTGGATAAAGACTACCGAAGATAACTCGATTTGGACTAACGAACACGTTGGAAACAAAATTGGGAGATTTGTCCCAGACAACGATACTTTAATAGAATATTGGATTCCAAGTCAAAATATACATTATTCTATATGCGATCCGATCAATAGTAGCAAACAATGTGGTTATTCTAACGTGTTACAGTTTGACGTATCTACAGATGTCTCCAATTTCTCGGCGGGCATTGGATCGGGCGTCTGGTTTACCGAACAATCAGAAAACAAGATTGGTTTTATTGATTTGGATAAAGTTATTCCCATATCTCTATCCGTTAATCCTAAAGTAATTAGTCTCCACAATGGTAATTATAGTACAGAAAGGATAGAACTATCGGTTAATAATATTGACTCAAGTTTAGATTTCTATAAACAAAAAGAATTGTTTACTAATAATAGCACCATCTCCTTCAAGCCAATAATTTCAGGGACATTTGAACCCAAAGGAGACTTATTGGGTCTAAATGTAACTTTTGATCCTGAAATTTTTGAGATTAAATCTCAGCAAATAATCGAAAATAAAACAATTAACTTAGGAAAAATAGATATCACTCTGAGAGAAACTCAATACATATCCCCAGGAAATTACTCCTTGATGATAGGACTTGAAGGACAGGATTTTTCTATCTTAAAGAAAGTACAACTACAAATATTAGATTGATGGCCTTACCCAATTTCATCATGGAATAATTTAAGCGTCTGCCGCACATCTAAAACCTGAAAAAAGTATCCGCTCATGAGGCTTGAAATAGTTCCTGTAGCTATTATGTATTTGTTCTTTTGGAGTGGCAAAGCTTCCGCCACGAAGTACCTTTTGATTGATTGCCCATTTATCGGTATACTCTTCGAACCTAGATTGAAAGCCAGGATATAACATGTATTCAGAAGAGGTCCATTCCCATACATCACCCATCATTTGATAGCATCCATAGTGACTCTTGCCTTTTGGGTGGCAGCCTGCTTCCGTAGGATGCCAAATATAAGAATCTAGCAGATTGGCGTGCTCATTTGTTATGGGAGCATTTCCCCACGGATAAATAGTTTTTGAGTTAGAATTGCTATCCCATGATGCAGCTTTTTCCCATTCGGCCTCAGTTGGCAACCTCTTTCTGGCCCATTTACAAAAAGCATCGGCCTCATAATAACTCAAATTCACAACCGGTTCATCCATTAGAATTTCCTGAGTGCCTCTAAAATCCTTTTTGGTCCACTTATTTTCATCCTTGTCGAATACCCAATATAGAGGTGAATTCCAATTTTCAGATAATACTATTTCCCAGCCATCCGCCAACCAATATCGATAATTTTGATATCCGCCTGCTTCAATGAACTCAACAAATTCCCGGTTTGTGACTAATTTATTATCTATCTTGTAATTATTCAAATATACTTTGTTTTCAGGTAACTCATTATCATAACAAAATTCTTCACCATTATAGCCTAGTGAGAATAAACCTCCTTCAATACGGACCATTTCTTCTGGAACATGTTCCCTGACAATATAGGGATTAAATATTATTGGAACATAGTTATCGGAGTCATCAAGGAATCGATTATAATAGTGCTGAAAATCATAAATCATTAGCTCTTGATGTTGCCTTTCATGATTAATTGCGGTATAAATGTCTAAAGTTAATCGGTCTGAATAGTCTTTTGAGTTATTACTCGTCAATTTTATAAAGTCTATAAATAGTTTCTCGATTTCCTTCCTATACTTGATGGTTTGCATAACGGTGGGCCTAGGATACTTCCCTCTATCACTTTTCTTGAGAATAGAACCGTACTTTTGATAATAAGAATTCAAATAGGATAGATTAAAATCTTCATAATTAGTGATATAACTTTTAGAATATTTCTCCAAAATCTTGTGAAAAAACCATGTCACGTGTGCTATGTGCCAATTAGGCGGGCTTCCGAAATCGCTCGACTGCATCACTGCATCCTCAATATCCAAAGGAGAAAATAATTCCAAAGTTCTATTTCTCACATCCATGAACTCCTTGATCATACTATCGATTTGCAACGAGGTTTGCATACTATATTTTGATATAATAAAGTATTTTAACATAATTTACATGTTTGCGCGATCTCGTAACATCAAAGTTGAAATATCCAATAATATTATAGTAGTGTACTGATATAGATTGGAAAACAGTGAATCACAACCATCCGGAATAGAACAAATTTCACAAGGTGACAATGGTCAAAGAAGATTTCCCAATAGGAGAAATGAAAATGGAGGCGGTAATGGCAATGGAGGCGGTAGCTACAACAGATTTTTTAAGCCATCCCCAGTAAATGCAGGAGAAGAACACGAGATTGATATAGAATCCATGAGTAAAAGAGGAGATGCAGGTGTAGGAAGGATTCAGGGACTAGTTATTTTCGTTCCGAATACAAAAGTAGGAGACAAAGTCAAAGTTAAGATTACCCGAGTAGGAAGAGGTTATGCCACAGCAGATTTGGTAGAAGCTAAAGCAGAAGAATAATCTCAAAAAAACTTTTCTAGTTTTTTTCCCAAACTTTCTCAATTATTTATAAATAAATGAGTTACCGTTTGACTCATGTAATGCAGTTACCTAGGAAGGTAATAATAGGAAATAACATATTAAAGAACTCTGGAGAGTTCATCAAAGATAGTGACCAGAATATTAATAAAATCGCGATCATAACTGGTATAAATGTCAAAAATAAAATAGCAGGAATAATAGAGGATAGTTTAGCTCAAAGCAATCTCCAGTATGAATGGATAATTGCGAAAGAAGCATCGTTTCAACAAGTCGACTCGCTTACAAATATTCTAAAAGATAGGAACATCTCCATCATCATGGGTTTGGGAGGAGGTAGATGCATAGACCTAGGAAAAATGATAGCGACCAGATTGAAAGTTTCATTCATCAGTATTCCTACATCAGCCTCACATGATGGAATTTCAAGTCCTTTTGTTTCGCTTAAGGGAAATGACAGACCTTATTCTATAAAGGCGGATACCCCAGTAGAGATAATAGGAGATTTAGACATTATTTCAAGTGCCCCCTACAGGCTAATTGCCAGTGGATGCGGAGATTTAATTGCCAAGACAACCGCCATAAAGGATTGGGAGCTAGCAAGAGACTACAAGAACGAGTACTATGGCGAGTATGCAGCAAAGTTAGCTTATTTAGGATCAAGAATGATTATAGATATTTCAAAGAAGATTAGGAAAAGCCAAATTACTATTGAAGTTACAAGGACCATAGTTGAAGGACTAATAAGTTCGGGTGTAGCCGCTGGTATAGCCGGAAGTAGCAGACCGTGTTCAGGGTCAGAGCACCTCTTTAGCCATGCCCTAGAATACATAGCTGAAAATAAATGTGGATTACATGGTGAAAGGGTAGGGATTGGAACCATCATTATGGCTAAATTGCACAATTTAGACTGGTTGGAAATTAGGGAAGCATTGAAAAGAATTGGTGCACCCACAACTTCGAAGGAAATAGACGTAGACAAAGATCAACTAGTGGAAGCTTTACTACTCGCAAAGAAAATTCGACCTGAAAGGTATACCATCTTGAATAGGCTTGAGATTAGTCCGTCAAGCTATAAAGACATTCTACATGAATTAGGGATTTTAGATTGAAAAAACAAATCTGTATTGCAGAGCAACCACAAAAATAAAGTTATGGTTCCTCCTTTTTAGTTTTAGGACTGACATCAGTGGTCTTATCCTCGATCTCGATATCATCTTTTTTATCCTTTTCATCTCCATCATTAATAGCATCTTTGTCTGGAATAGAAGCAGTATTTTCTTCTTCTGAGGGCTTCTCAGAGCTTGCAGCAGAGTTAGGATACTTCTCCAAAAATATGACAGATTTCAAGGAAGGGATAAATTTAAAAATATCTGTCGAGATTCCCCTTTTGATAATTTGAATACCCTCAATCAAGAACGTACTTTCAGGTAGAGATATTTCTAAATCATTTTCTTTATTTTCATATTTAACCTCTGTCAAGTCTATTGGCAAACGTCGTCTAATTAGGTTTGAAATTTTTTCATTGTCATCTTCCAATTTTTTTACAATATTTGCGGAATAGACAAGAGTCCTACCTGCATATTTATGGTTAAAATCAACCTGTACTCGTCCAGATCCAATAAAACGTATAATTCCGATTCGGTCGTCTAATTCTATTACATCCCCGATGCTTACTTCGTTTGCTTTTTCACCCAATTTACGTAACGGGATCATTCGGACTTTAGAAGGATCTCGTTCCCCAAAAGCCTTGTCAGGTGGAATTTCAATATTTAATGGTGTATCGATACTGGATTCTAGTAATGCTTCATCTAAGCCTTTTAATACCCAGCCTTCCCCTACACCTAATAATCGTGGTTCATATTTTTTATTTGGATCATAATCGGGATTATTTTTAACATCATCCGCTCTAGTTGTCTCAAAAATCTCATTAGTATCTTTAATCTTAGCAGTATAATCAAGTAGAATAAGAGAACCTTTCTCCAATGTCATAAAATTCGCTATTAATTTTCCCTATATTAAGTTTGACAATAAAACAAAAAGGATATTTTATAATTTTGCAATTGCTTTGTTGATTGCACCTGACGGGACTTCGATGTTCATCATTCGTAAAGCAGATTCTATGGCAGACAGTGTCCTAACCACATGATATTTATTAACTTCCCCCATTGATCCGATTCTAAAAACTCTACCTTTGAGATTTCCAAACCCACCTGCGATTAGAATCTTAAACTCATTGGATAAAAGATCTCTGAATTTCTTGTCATCTATCCCGGGTAAATAATTAACAGCAATAACGACGTTACTGCGTGCATCTAGTTTTGCATAGGGAGTCAACCCCATCGCTCCCAAACCCTCGTAGAAGGCTTCCGCACATCTTTTATGTCGCTCAATCCTGTTTGCTAATCCCTCTTCAAATATCAGATTAAGGGCTTCATTATATGCATAACACAATGGTAATGCAGGAGTAAAAGGTGTTTCATAATGTTCTTGATAATATTTGAAATATCTCTTGAGATTAAAATAGAGAATCGGTGCAGAATTTTCCTGTATATACTTCTTAGCCTTTGGACTAACTGAGATTGGAGAAACTCCAGGAGGAGCAGCTATGGCCTTTTGAGATGCTGTAAGGCATAAATCGATATTCCATTTATCCACTGGCAATTCATCACCACCTAATATAGACACAGAATCAGCAATGAAGAAACAATCATTTCTAGAGCACAGATCACCTAACTTGTCCATATACCTAATTGTTGTCCCTGTGGAAGTTTCATTATAAACTGCATATAATGCCTTGATATCCTTGTGTTCATCAAAAACTTGTTCAAATTTTTCGAATGGAGGGTTCTCACCAAATGGCGATTCTATCCTTATAGATTTTCCCCCCCAACTATCAATTAAATCTGCCAATCTGGTACTAAATTCACCGTTTACTGGAATAACCACCTTATCATCTTTTTTTATGAGATTTACTACCGATGCCTCTACTGCCCCAGTACCGGAGGAAGACAATAAAACTATATCACTTTGTGTCTGAAATAGCTTTTGAGTTTTTTCTATTATCGATCTATATAATATTCTAAAATCTTCACTTCTATGATTAATTATGGGAGCTAACATAGCATTCATGACTCTATTGGGAACATTGGTCGGTCCTGGCAACATTACTAGATATTCCATGGCAACTTTCAAAATTACAGGAAGCCTACCCGTTATTTATAAGTAATTCATTTGCTTTGGTCATACAGGAGGAGAGGTAATTGAACCAACATAAGACTAGGCGAGAGAAATTAATCAAACTCATGACTGCTCAAAGGCAAAAAGAAGAGGCTACTGAAAGTATGGCCATGATTCTCGACAAGCCTGAAGACATTTTCTATTTTACAGGTTTTTGGGGAGAAGGTATCTTGGTGATATTTGATACTTTAAGTTCAAAGCTAATAGTCCCAAAACTGGAGTATATGCGAGCTTTAAGAATGTCCAAGCAATGCGATGTGATATCATCAGACAGAGGCAAAACCTTAACAGATTCTTTATCGAATCAATTAAAGGAAAATAGCATTGTCTTCTATAGTAATAATGATAATAATATCATTAAAGAACTGGTTAAAAAAATAGGTAGAAGGAACCGGGTAGTTGGCTATAATCCGGTAGAAGAACTTAGAGAGATAAAAGATACGCACGAAATTGAAAATATTAAGAAAGCTTCTAAAATAATTGATAAACTTTTTGAAGTTGCAATCAAAGAAATTAAAGTAAATAGGTCGGAGGAAGAAATTCAGGCTATACTTGTGTATGAAGCCATGAAAATGGGTGCGAAATTTCCTTTTTATCAGTTTACCTCTAACCCACTAATAGTCGCTAGCGGACCGCAATCCTCGTTTCCACATGCGGAGACATCCAAAAGAACTATCAAGAAGGATGAATTCATAGTGTTAGATATTACTTTAAGTTATGATCATTATGTTTCTGATGCAACAAGAACATTTGGAATAGGAAGAATATCTAACAAGATGAAGAGCGTTTATGATATTGTAAAAGTTGCACAGGAAAAAGGAATTAGACGATTAACAGAAACTGATAATTTCGCGTTAGTTGATGCAGCCTGCAGAGATACAATTCAAAAGCAAGGTTTTGGAGAATATTTTATTCACTCAACTGGTCACGGGATTGGCTTAGAGGTCCACGAATTACCTTGGATAAGACCCAAAATAACAAGTCGTATCCAAGAAAATATGACGATAACCATAGAACCAGGCGTATACATTGAAAATAAGTTTGGGGTAAGAATAGAGGACAGTTTATGTATAGTTAGAAGGAAGGATGGAAACATTAGACAAAATTTTGATGCCACAAATTTTCATTCCTTTAACAAAGACTTGATTATCCTCTGAATTCCTGTTATGGAAGTAACGAAAACAAATAAAGAGGTCTAAATACCATCAAGAAAAATGTAATTGGGGATGAAGTAATTAGCTGCTCCAGTCTGAGTATCACAATGATGACCCTGCGACGAACTGACCCAATAAATCGGATCAATACGAAGTAAATGCAAAGTTCATCAGTCAGTAGTTTTATGGTAAAAAATAGTTAGAAATGGAGTCAAGTTATCTATCTTAATATGCTATCATAGACAGTTCCTACCCAGTAGATTAAAACGGTCTATCTTTGATGCAAACATCTAGATTTGCCCATCCTTTTTCTTATTCTGCTTAGAAATAGTCGAATAGGTTTCTAAACAAAAAATCAATATGTGGGATTGCATTGCAAGGTTAATTTAGTATTTTATTATTCAGTGTTTATGATTGAAAAATCGCAGTGGTCTTCATGAATTTAGTATTTGAATTTTGATTTGGAACTACCTATTTAATCAGAGAAAATATATCATGTGATTAGTCACTCAGAGTGACTCTTTTGTTTAAAATCTTCTCAGCATCTTTGGCTTGAGTAATTCAGGATGCTCCCTTAAATATCCAATTTTCTCTAAAATATTTTGCTTGTCTTTAGGGAGTGTACCACCAATAGAGTATACATTCGAAGCATGATTCGCCCTAAAAATCATAGAGTCACTCACACTTATACCCTTAATTAAACTGTACAATTCATCCAATACATCCTTATCATCAAGTGGGATGAATGGTTCTTTGAACTTTATATAAAACTCCTTTTCTATCTCAGGTTCCATATAAAGAGTTAAAGCTCCTACATAATCTGGCTCTATTTCGTTTATTATTTTGGCAGTATCTTCTGCATGCACCTTAGAATAAGATTTTCCTCCTAGACCAAGTATTATCATACATGATAAAATAAATCCAGTGTCCTTGGCTTTTTTACAGCTATCTACAATCATTTTAGATGTTGCACCTTTTGTTACTTTTTTAAGGACTGCATTATTCCCGCTCTCGATACCTAGATAAACCATATCTAGACCGGCTCTTTTTAATGATGTCAATTCATCTTGCGATTTTTCCAATAAATTCTTAGGCATGGAGTAGCTTGATATCCTTTCCAATTTGTTAAATTTTTTTCGAATCGTAGAGAGAATACGAATCAATTTGGTAGTTTCCAAGTTTAGTGCATCACCGTCTGCCAGGAAGACCCGCTTGGTCTCTGGATAATAACTAGCCATCAAATCAATTTCCTTTTCAATCTCATCAATAGATCGTTCGGAATACTCCTTTGTTCTGTACATATTACAGAATGAACATTTATTGAAAGAGCATCCCAACGTTACTTGAAAAATTAAAGATTGTGATTCAGAAGGTGGTCGATATAAAGGATAATCATAAACTAATTCCATCAGTTAAGATGCAATGAACCACAATAAATAACTTAAGTTCGATTAAAGGTTTAGATCAAATTTTCAGATTTGTTATTTTGATATTCCCATATCACAGATTCTGCTTATCCAAAACATATTCTAAATCAGTATTTAAGACATTTATATGAAAAAGGCGCGTTAATGCTAGAACTACCTCTTATTTGTGTTATATAAAAGTAGTTCATGCTTGGTGCAGTCCTAACGTCTCCTCATTTTTAGATCTAAATAATAAAGTTGCAATATTTTATGAAATTTTTATAATCAAAAATTGAAAGTGTAAAAAAGAGTTAAGGATAAATTGCTAATTTCCCTTGAACAAATTCATTAGCATATCCAATGGATTCTTGGAGTCTGTTGCATTTGTTTCATTTCCGCTTGTTGTAGCATTGTCTGCAGCTTGTCCAGCTTCACTTGCTGTATTATTTGCGGCTTGACTTGCACCTTCTGTTGCATTACCAGCTGCTTCGCCAGTTTCATTTGCTGCTCCGCTTAAACCTTCTGTTGCATTACCAGCTGCTTCGCCAGTTTCATTTGCTGCTCCGCTTAAACCTTCTGTTGCATTACCAGCTGCTTCGCCAGTTTCATTTGCTGCTCCGCTTAAACCTTCTGTTGCATTACCAGCTGCTTCGCCAGTTTCATTTGCTGCTCCGCTTAAACCTTCTGTTGCATTACTACCAACTTCACTCAAGGTTTCTGTTGCGTTACCAAGTCCTTCACCGGTTTCATCTAGTACTCCACCTATACTGTCACCAATTTGTTCACCTAAAGATTGAGCATTCACAGATTGTGTGAAATAATTTCCACCGCTTCCGGCTAATAAAGAGATAATTCCTGCAAAAACGAACATCCCTGCTGCATACTTAACAAAATTCATTATAAAGTAATAGTAGAGGGTTGTTTTTAAAATTTACATATAATATTTTTATAGAAAAATAACTAATTTGTATATTATCATTCAATTATACCTAATTTTTTACCATAATTTTGATATTAAATTGTATTTATTGAAAATAATATCTAGTTAAATTAATTTAGAAAAATTAATGAGGTTTGATCTCCCCGGGTGCAAAGAATTGAATCGCTATGCTCAGTATATAGAGTCCAACGAGAAGTATTCCAAAACGAATGCCGATGTATCTTTTAAACATCGGAATTAAGGCAACCACTGTGATTGAAGTAGCAAGCATCATCTGAAACCATAACATCTCGCTATTGGGAATGGTAGTAAAGAACCCACCATGATACATAGCAGCTATGATTGCCACACCCAATAAGAGAGAATTATTTAGTATTTTTGAGCCAAGGACGTTAGCAATTGCTATCGCAGCACCTGCAGCTCCCTTCCTGGCTAATATCATCATAGAAATTTTTTCGGGCATTTCTCCTGCAATAGGACTAATAATGACTGCTAAAACAATAGTTGAGACTCCAATATCCTCAGAAAAGGTCTGAAGAGAATTAATAAATGGACCAGCAGCGACCAAAATACCAATAGTACCTGCGACGAAAGCCAAAATGGCTTTTGTCATATCATTCTTATTAGTTAGAACATGAACTGGAGTAGAAACTGATTTACCTTCCACAGTTTGAACAACAGCGGGTTCATTTATCTTTTGTTCTCTCTTCATTTCGATATATGCTATGAGTATATATGCTACAAACATCCCAACAAAAATGAATCCATCTATATAATTATATCCGTCAAGCAATAGCATTGCACTGATTAAAGCAGAAACCAACAAGAACACTTTATCAATCTTGAAGGTGCTGACATCGATTCTCTTTAAGGGCGCTTTTGATAACCTTGTAGTTGCAATTAGTAACATTAATGCTAGACCAAGAGTCATCATCAAGATATTACTTCCAAGCCCTGCACCTATTGCAACCTCATAAAGGCCAACAGATGCGGCATAAATGACAATTGCTATTTCCGGAAGTGTCGTAGCAACACTCAACAAGGTCCTACCTACAAACTTCGCTCCGAGTCTAGTCGACAAATGCTCTGCACCATATGATAGCACCCAGCTTGCCAAGATAAGCGCTCCCAGCCAGGCAATCATTGCTAGAAAATTCTCAATATTCAAAAGCGTTAAGGTTTATCTCTAAACAGCATATAAATTTAATATCTTGTCTAAGCTATTTGATGATTAGAAGACCCAAATTAGTGCAGTAAAATCAAATTAAACAGTATGTTAAAGAACGTTATGTATTTTGCAAGTAGCAATATTAACAAATATAAAGAAATAGAGAACTTACTTTCAACTAGAAAAAAAACAATTAAGATTGAATTCAAAAAAATGGAACTAAAAGAAATTCAATCTGATAGTTTAGCTGAAGTGGCAGAAGACAAAGTTCAACAAGCATTCAAGATTTATCAAAAGGAAGTATTTGTCGAAGATGACGGTCTTTTCATAGAAACACTAAATGGTTTCCCCGCTGTTTACTCTTCATATATAAGTAAAACAATTGGAAATAGAGGGATTATTGACCTGCTTGGCAATAAAATAAACAGAAATGCGAGTTTCAAGTCAATAATAGCATTCTATGATGGTCAGAAAATAAAATCATTTACCGGTGAAATAAAAGGCAAAATTTCCTTTCACCTTACAAAAGGAGGCTGGGGATTCGATCCGATCTTCGTCCCTGAAAATTCTGAAGTAACCTTTGGTCAAATGGATTTGGAAATGAAAAATAAAATTTCACATAGAAAGGCTGCTTTAGATAAATTTGTAAAATGGTATTTAAACTCAACCCTAAAATGATCATAAGTTCTATTCTACGGGTAAGTTTCTATCCATCTAGAAATAAATCGATCCTTATTTTGTAAAACAACAATTCGAGATACTATACTTTCATCCATTATAGAGTAGTTTCCCAGGTGGGTTTTCAATCCCTTGGCAAATGACCTTATCTCATCCATCTCCAACATATTTGATTCTTCTAATCGGTTTGTAGACATTCCAATATGCATATATGATTTCAATTCAATAAAATGTGGATTGGCTATCTTCACTAATTTAGCAAAATCCTTAATAAACGTATGATCGTCGTTAAAATCTCGAATTAAGGTAAAGCGTAAGACTGTGCGGGTGTTTACGCCGGACATAAAATCGAGACTTTGAAGCCATCTCTCCCATGCATTTCTATGCTTTGGTCCATTTATTTTATAAAACATATTTTTATTCGAAGCGTTAGTGGACAGATAGATTTGAGTAGGTAATGCATTTTCACTGGCCAATCTATATAACATTGCAGGTTCTTGACCATTAGTTACCAAAAATATTGACTTTGTAGCCTTCAGATTGGACAAGTATTTTATTAGCTCAGGTAATTTAGGATACATGGTTGGTTCCCCTGAAAGAGAAACTGCATAATGTTCTGGAAAAAGAGATTCATCCAATTTGGAGATGTTAACTCCAGTCTTTCCATAATATCCGACAATTAATTTTCGTCGTTCCTCCAAAAGGTTTTGGACAATTATTTCAGGATCATCAACTAAATGTACAGGCATCTCTAATGTATCATAAAATTCGGTTGGTCTCCAACAATAAATGCATCTATTCTCACAATTAAGAGCTGTAGGAGTCATTTCCATACATCTATGAGTTGATATTCCATAAAATTTGTGCTTATAACAAGACCCCCCATCAGAAAATGATTTTTTTGTCCAATGGCATAATTCTACGGCTGAATGATTAAATACACCGTATTTGGCCTTTTTCAATTTTAGCTTGACAGCGGGTGTAATCTGGATAAGATCAGTATCGGTACTGCTGTGAGAATATATTTCGCCTGAGCAGCTCATCTTTATAGTGGATAACTGTAGAAATATAAGTTTTGTACAGTCAAAGAACTTGATGTATAATTTTTACCAGGTATTGAGAGTTAAAACAATTATATATAAATAATTGATATAAAATTTTGATTCAATTAGTGGCCTTCGTAGTATAGCCTGGTTAGTATAGGCGGCTGTGGATTTCACTTAGCTTCTAAAAGAATACAGAAACCGCTTGAGGAGGGTTCAAATCCCTCCGAAGGCCCCTTAGGTTTAATTATGTATTTTTCTTAAACAGATATCAATTTTACGATTATGCCATCCCCTTTAAGTAATTACATAGGAATAAACCTTAATTCATCTATTATTGTAGGCACCTCTATGGCTCGACCCAATTTCAGTCCACAGTAAAGGAAATTATGAAAGCACCCTGTCAATATACCATGCAATAATAATTTGAAAACAGGATACTTTATCAAACAGAAATAATCCCTCTATTAAAAGTTTATCTTAAATAGTGTCATACATATTCTATTTGTAAACTACAGGTAGAAACAAGAAAAAGGTTATAATTGAATAAAGAACATATTTGCGTTCTCCTAAAAATTAATATCTTAAAGTCTTTTACTAGCATATTAATTCAAATAACTCTAATATAGTGTATAATAAAAAACTTGGAGAATTTGTAATTAAAGCAATAGGCGATCTAGGCAGCAGCTTAGGGTCTACCCAAACTCCTTCTAACATAGTTTATGAGGCAAAATAGATATGAATCAAACCAAAAAAAATTATTCAAGGATTACTTGTCTTCAAATGTGTTTCTATTATATAGTAAAAGTTATTGCGTGTTAGATAAAATAATCGTAGTAACATTATACAGCTAGAAGACTCCAGTTAGGTCAACTCTGTTCACAAGATTTTATTAATACAATTATTCAATCATAAGCTTAAAATTTTCATATACTATCTTTGAAATTTTTTTTACCTCAGACATGTTTTTATCGATATTGTAAAAAATACTAGCTTCACTTATTTTTTCAGTTTTTAACTCTTTTTGATATTTATGAATCCAATTTCGGATCATATCCTTTGTTACCTCCAAATGAAACTGAATTCCAAGAGCATTTTGGAATCTAAATGCTTGTATATATAAGTCTGATTCGGACAAAATTTCAGCATCACTAGGTAAAGTAAACGTATCACCATGCCAATGAAATACCTGTATCTTATTCCCCAGTATTTTATTAAAGATGCTCGATTGGCCTCTACTAGTTATTCTTACCTCGCCCCATCCGATTTCTTTTTTTAGGCCTTGGTAGACCTTTCCTCCGCAGCTTGATGCAATCAGTTGTGAGCCAAGGCAAATTCCAAAAACTGGAATTTCAAGATTGAAAGTAGACTGAATTAATTTTTTCTCTTCAAGCAGATAATCAATATTGTCATTAACAGACATTGGACCTCCAAGGATAAAAACTGCATCATAATCGGTCAAGTTCTGGGACTTGATTGTCTTCGTATCGGCAAGGATTTCTTTTACTTCAAATCCGTCTGATAGCAGATATCTTTCAATGTTGCCCAGCGTTTCAATCGAAATATTCTTTATACATAGAATTTGGTTAGTACTGCCCAAATATAACATAAATCGTATTAGATACCTGTTTAAAAACATTATATTACCAGCAGTTCCACTCCTCATAACTAGACAATATGGATTTTAAAGAGGTTTTTTTCCTTACATACAGCTCCATGAAGGAGAGAAAAACAAGGAATGCTTTAACAATCCTAATGATTATAATGGGTTGCGGATTACTAGTTTCCCTAAATAGCCTTTCTCAAGGTTTAATATACTTTGTAGAACAAAATTTTAAGAAAATTCTTCCCAATCAAATAGTTATATCGAACACCGATAAAATACAGGAATCAAGCATAGAAGGAATACGGAATAAACTACAAGTGCTCTTTGACCAGAATATAACTATGGTAGGAAAAAATATCCCCTTTGATAACAAAGCCATGCAATACTTAAAGGAAATTTCCGGCGTTCAACAGATAAATCCTGCTTATCAGGGCGTTGCAATGTTAAATTATCAAAATTATTCCCAAGTAACCAATGTGCTAGCTACAGATATTAATAATTTGACTGATATCATCCCTAACTTAGACATAAGGTCTATGGTCTCAAATTTGACATCTCAAAACTATGTCATTATACCTCAGAAAATAGGTGAGAAAATTTTCATGAATTCTTCCGAGATAATCGTCAATAATGCACTCGGTAAAGAAGACAAAGATCAATCTATGAATAGTAAAAGGGTAACAATAAGTAACTTGAAGGAACTTACGAATGTCAAATCAAATCCCTCAATAAATAACAGTTTTGCAGTCCTAAGAATCATTAATTCAACTGGAAATCCGATCATAGATAATTCTATTTTCATTGATGTACAGAAAGGAAAGGAGATTCTGGAAAAATCAGATGATTATGATCTGTTATTCTTGACGTATGACGATATAGACAAAGTAGAAAGCATTGTAAATGATGTCCAAAAGTACTTTAACAATCAGGTAACCATACTCAATTCACTTGAAATAATCAAAACTTTGACCAAATTTATAATCGGAATTAGTACCTTTATATCAAGTATTGCAATTTTTTCGCTCATAGTAGGGTCCATTGGAATAATTATTACAATCTATACTTCAGTAGTTGAAAGAACCAGAGAAATAGGAATAATCAAGGCATTGGGTGGAACAAATCGGGTCATACTTGGAATGTTTTTAACTGAATCAGTATTTTTGGGGATAATTGGAGCTATTGTAGGAATTGTATTCGGGTTTTTGGGTTCGCATGTCCTTTTAAGTGGATTCCTTTATTTTCTTAATCTACCTTTAGATATTTACCCCGTTTTTAATATCGTAGAAATATCTAAAATTGGGATTGTTGTAATTGTTCTGAGCATTTTTTCTGGGCTTTATCCGGCCTACAAGGGCTCTAAAATTTCTCCAGTTAACGCATTGTCTAAATATTCTTAAGTTAAAGAAATGCAAAATATTATGTATCCGTTTAGAACATATAGAATTAGATAAATTTGTTGAAGAAATTCCTATTTGAGAGGGACAGGGTCTACTGTATAAATATATGAGGTAGTCAGTATTGGGCAGGTTCCAAATATCAAACAATCTAATTCCCAGCGGAGATCAGCCAGCCGCAATCAAAGGACTAATAGATGGAATAGAAAATAATAAAAAAAGACAGATACTCCTTGGAGTTACTGGGAGCGGTAAAACTTTTACAGTCGCCAATGTAATAGCTAAATACAATAAAAACACGTTAGTTATATCACATAACAAAACATTAGCGGCCCAACTATATGCAGAATTTAAAGAATTTTTTCCAAACAATAATGTAGGTTATTTTGTAAGCTTCTATGATTATTATCAACCTGAAAGCTATTTGCCTCAAACTGATACTTATATAGAAAAAGATACCGAGATAAATGAAAAAATCGAACAAATGCGGCTTGAATCTACTTCAATGTTATTGTCGGGTGAACCAACAATAATTATAGCTACTGTTTCATGTATATACTCTTTAGGGTCACCTCATGAGTGGAGGGAGCAATCCCTCATGCTTAAGAGAGAGATGGAAACAGATAGAAAAAACATCATCAGGAATTTAATAAAAATAAGATACGAAAGAAATGATGTAAATTTGACAAGCGGATCCTTCAGGGTCCTAAAGGAGATATCATAGATATAATTCCCGGCTATTCTGATGATATCATAAGAATCGATCTATTCGCACAAAATATTGAAAGAATTACAGTAGTTGATAAAGTAACCAAAGAGATAAAAAAAGAACTAGATTCGATAATCATTTTTCCGGCCAAACATTATATCGTGGATGAAGATAGTCAAAGAAGAGCACTAGTTTCTATAAAGAAAGAATTAGAAGAATGGTTACCCAATTTGCCTACCGAACTTGAAAGACAAAGATTACTATCTAGGACAAATTATGATCTCGAAATGCTATCGGAATTGGGATATTGCAGCGGAATAGAGAATTATTCGAGACATTTTGATGGCAGAAAGCAGGGGCAGCCGGCTTATTGCCTTTTAGATTTTTTTGATAAAGATTTTCTATTAGTTATAGATGAATCGCATGTAACTCTTCCTCAGGTTATGGGAATGTATAAAGGGGATTATTCAAGGAAAAAAACTTTGATAGATTATGGATTCCGATTGCCCAGCGCATTTGATAACCGACCTCTAAAGTTTGATGAGTTTGAAAAATATCTCAACAATGTAATATTTGTATCCGCTACACCCGGTAAATATGAGATAAATAATAATGATAATCTTGTTGAGCAGTTAGTACGACCCACAGGATTAGTTGATCCTGAAATAGAGATAAAAAAGACCAATGGTCAAATTCCAGATCTAATCCGCCAAATCGAAGAGAGAGTTTCCAAAAAACAGAGAATACTAGTAACGACATTGACAAAGAAGATGGCGGAAGACATGGCAGACTACCTATCTAGAAATGGGATAAGAGTAAGATATATTCATTCAGAAATAAATGGTCTGGAACGAACTGAATTACTAAGGCAGCTAAGAGCAGGCGAGTTTGACGTGTTGGTCGGCATAAATCTGTTGAGAGAAGGATTAGACTTACCTGAAGTCTCGCTTGTGGCCATTTTGGACGCTGACAAGGAAGGATTTTTACGAAATTATACCAGTCTTATTCAAACATTTGGAAGGGCGGCTAGAAATATAGACGGGAAAGTAATTCTATATTCAAATTCGGTGACAAAATCCATACAAGAAGCAGTGATGGAAACCAAGAGAAGGCGCAAAAGACAGATTGAATATAACCTAGAAAATAAAATCGAACCCAAAAGTATCCTAAAGCCCATACCTCAAAAGAATTCGGATATCTCAAACCTGGAAGTTAATCTAAAAACAATGACTAGAAATGATTTAATAGAGTTATCAACCAGTATAGAGACTCAGATGAACAAATTTGCAGAGGAATTGGAGTTTGAAAAAGCGATTGAACATAGACAGCATCTTAAAAAGGTAAATGAAATTTTGTTAAAACTTAGAACCAATTAAACTAAAATGGAAAACAAAATAGTAATCAAAGGAGCAAAACAACACAACCTAAAAAATCTCAACTTAGAAATTCCAAAAAATAAATTAATAGTAATAACAGGTTTGTCCGGTTCTGGAAAATCTACCTTGGCCTTTGATACCATTTTTGCTGAGGGACAAAGAAGATATGTGGAATCGCTTTCGGCATACGCAAGGCAGTTTTTGCAAATAATGGATAAACCGGATGTAGATGTAATCGATGGGCTATCACCAGCAATAGCAATTCAACAGAAGACAACTAATAAAAATCCACGCTCAACGGTTGGAACAATTACTGAGATCTATGACTATCTTAGATTGTTGTTTTCAAAAATCGGTATCCCGTACCGTCCTAATTGCGAAAGAGAAATATCCTATCAATCCTTGGAGTCAATTGTTACCTCCATTCTAGCCATTAATAGTAATAACACTAATGAAGGAATGCTAGTAATTTTGGCTCCCGTCATTAGAGAAAAAAAAGGGACTTATGAAAAGACTCTTGAATCTCTAAAGGAACAAGGCTATTCTCGAATCAGAGTTGACAAAGATATAATAAATATTGCAGACAGTAAAAAATTCGATATTATTTCAGCCAAGGAGAAACAATTAAGACACTCTATCGAGATTGTTATTGATAGAATATCAAACAATAAAATATTAGATGAGAAGGACAGAGTGTTTGAGGCGGTCCAAAATGCAATTGATAAAGGTGGTGGTATTGTCATGGTTCTAATTGATGGTAAAGAACATTTATTTTCTCAAAAAAATTCATGTCCTGTATGCAACATAAGTATTGGAGAAATGGAACCTAGATTTTTCTCATTCAATTCTCCGTTTGGTGCCTGCCCCAGCTGTCACGGATTGGGTGTTCAAACAGAGTTTGATGTCGACTTAATAATTCCAGATAAGACCAAAACTATTCTGGATGGTGCCATTAAACCTTGGTCGTCGGGCCATTTTGCAAGTTTCAGAACATCCATGTTAAAGGATGTAGGTAAGAGATTCGGTTTTAATCTAAACACGCCGATAGACAGGATGAGCAAGGAGCAAATTGATGTTATATTATACGGAACAGATTCAAGGATAAAATATAATTATACATCAAGATCGAGTGATAGCTCATGGGAATACTCAGGTAGGTTTGAAGGAGTAATTTTCAATCTACAAAGAATATTCAATGAGACCGACTCAGAATCCAAACGCGAAGAAATTAGAAAATTTATGATTGAAAAGCCATGTGAAATGTGTAACGGTCAAAGACTAAAAAAAGAGGTTCTTTCTGTAAGGATAAATAAAAAATCCATCATGGATATTTGTAACCTTCCTGTAGAAAAAATAATTGAATTTTTTGGTGACATTACCCTAAATAGGAGTGATATGATAATTTCAAAGCAAATATTAAAGGAGATTAATAGTAGACTTAAGTTTCTATCAAATGTAGGTTTGAACTATCTGAACTTGAATAGAAATGCAGGTACACTTTCAGGTGGGGAATCCCAAAGAATCAGATTGGCGACCCAAATTGGTACTAATCTTACCGGTGTGCTTTATGTTTTAGATGAACCAACTATAGGTTTACACCAGCGGGACAATAGTCTACTCATAAACACCCTTTTCAAATTGAAAGACATCGGAAATACAGTTATTGTCGTAGAACATGATGAAGAAGTAATTAGAAGTGCTGATTGGATTATTGATATTGGCCCAGGAGCAGGAACACATGGCGGGCACGTAGTTGCTCAAGGAGAACTAGACGATATACTCGAAAGTAAGGATTCCCTTACAACAGATTTTTTAATTGGAAGAAATAAGGTAAATGAAAATCTTCAACCCAGGCTGGTTGGAGAGAGATTTATCAAAATTTTTGGTGCATCTGAAAATAATCTTAAAGATATTAATCCCATTTTTCCATTAGGCGTTATTACAGTAGTTACAGGTGTTTCTGGATCTGGAAAATCCACACTAGTAAACGATATATTGTTCAACTACCTAACCAACTATTTTTACAAATCCAAATCTAAAGTTGGAAAGCATGATAAGATCGTCGGAATAGAGAACATTGATAAAGTCATAGGGATAGATCAATCTCCAATTGGTAGAACCCCACGGTCAAATGCCATTACTTATGTCAATGCCTTTACCTTCATAAGAGATCTATTTTCAAAAACTCAACTATCAAAGGAAAGAGGATATAAGATGGGAAGATTTTCATTCAATTTACCTGGCGGCAGGTGCGATATGTGTGACGGAGCGGGTGTCAGAAAAATTGAAATGCAATTCTTACCTGATGTATATATTACATGTGATCAGTGTAAGGGAGCCAGATACAATAGTGAAACTTTGTCGGTCAAATATAAAGGAAAAAGCATTTCCGATGTTCTGAATATGACTGTGGAAGAAGCATTAGACTTCTTTAAAAACAATCCCCCCATTCGAAACAAGTTAAAGTTGTTGGATGAAGTAGGTTTGGGCTATTTACATCTGGGGCAGCCAGCCACTACTCTGTCAGGAGGAGAAGCTCAAAGGATAAAATTGGCTACTGAACTTTCAAAAAGGGATTCAGGTAACACAATGTATATCTTGGATGAGCCAACTACGGGACTGCACTTTGCTGATGTAAAGAAATTATTAAAAATATTATTTAGATTAAGAGAACTAGGAAATACCATTATTGTAATTGAACACAATCTCGATATCATCGCTTCTGCTGATTGGATTATAGATTTAGGTCCTGAGGGTGGAAATAAAGGGGGACAAATTATAGCTGCAGGTACTCCAGAAGAAATTTCTGAGAACAACTCAAGTTACACCGGACATTTTCTAAAAGAAAAAATGAGAAAGTTAAGAGCGAAAGAATTGGTAATAGAGAAAAATAAGTGAATAGATATTTGGTTTGGTAGTAATGGCATCGTTATTTGACTTAAAATATATGATTAATAATATTCAAAGGTAAAAATATAAATTGAAAGCAAGAGAGTCCAGCTATATCAAATATCCTTATCCCCATAATCCCGGCGTGTATATTATGAAGGATTATCAACAAAAGATTATTTACATTGGCAAAGCAAAGGATCTTGATAGAAGAATCAAAAGTTATTTTTCCAAAAAAATTCATAAAAATCAAGATGGAAATTGGAAAACCAGAGTGCTTATTACTAAAATCAAAAGCATAGATTATATCATTACAGATAACGAAATTGAAGCATATCTCCTCGAATCAAACTTGATCAAGAAGCACAGGCCAATATATAATATTGAACTTAAAGACCAGCAAAGATACACCTACTTAAAAGTTACAGATGAAAAGTTTCCAAGGTTACTAGTAACAAGGAGAAACCGAAACGGAGAGTTTTCAGGAACAAAAGGAGAAGTAATAGGTCCATTTGTAAAAGGTAGCTCAAGATACTTATCCGTGGGTTTATTGAGGAAAATGTTTAAGATAAGGATCTGCACCAGACTTCCAAGAAAAGAATGTTTAGAATATCACATTGGAAACTGCGATGCTCCCTGTATTAACAAGATTAATGAAGAGCAATACAAAGAAAATGTAACATCCTTAAAAAGAATATTAGACAATAACGAAGCCCTCGGAGATTTTTATAAGAAACTCGAGGCAGAAATGAAGATTGCTTCTAACAACCAAGAGTATGAAAGAGCTATTTTCATCAGAGATACCCTAACCAGACTACAAAATCTCTTACAGCATCAGAAAATGGAAAATAATTTTATCGGAGGCTACAAATCAGAGGAATATATAGGATTTCTTGAGGACGATAATCAAAAAATTATGCACGTAATGACACTAATTAGTAAGAACGGAGTCATAAATGATATGAAAAAATATCAGTTTGACTTATTAGGAGATAATTCCATTGAAAATTTCATTTGTCAATACTATCATTCTAGTACAACAGTTCCAAATGTTATCTATCTAAATAAAAATATTGAAGAGGAAGCAAAGTTAAATGAAGTCCTGTACCAGATGACCGGAACACAGATCAAAATAATTTCTATGGATTCAGATTACTTATCAGAGGAACATCACTCGAAATCCAATGACACGAACAAGTTTAATATTATGCAATTAATATTGAACAATCTAAAGACATATGTTGAAAAGAACCATGAACCAGCTCTTGATGAACTAAAGGTATTACTAAGATTGAAAAGATTGCCATACATTATTGATTGTTTCGATATTTCGAATTTTGGAAATGATTTCGCTGTTGGAGCTTGTACCCGATTTATGAACGGCATTCCAGATAAAAACGGATATAGAAAATTCAAAATAAAAAAGGTATTATACCAAAACGACTTTTTGATGATGGATGAGATTATTGGGAGAAGATATTCGCCCGATAATATCTGCAAAGATGTTTCAGATGACAAACTAATTGATAGATTTCCGGACTTGATTGTAATTGATGGTGGAAAGGGTCACTTAAACGTGGCAATTACAAAATTGAAAAAGATAGGCATGGGAGAGATCGACTGCATTTCCTTGGCAAAACAGAACGAAGAAGTTTACACGTCATATTCGAGCGAGCCAATCTTTGTCCCCAAAAACAAGAAATCATTAAAAATTTTACAACACATTAGAGACGAATCGCATAGATTTGGTTTAACATATAATAGATATTTGAGGAAAAAAATATTAAGCCAGTAGATATTGGGAATTTCACCAGAATAGTCATTTTGAGTGTGTTCTCCCATTTGGAAGCTGAATACACCTACTACAATATTGATAACCAGAAAGGTCTCATTGAAATAATATTTTTAAGTGATTTATGATAACATTCTATGATGAAAACCCCGGGAATTGTTATAGCAGGAATTACTAGTGGGGTGGGAAAGACAACAATATCAATTGCTATAATACAGGGACTTTTGAGAAGGGGATATAAAGTTCAACCCTTCAAAATAGGGCCCGATTTTATCGACCCATCTTACCATAATATGATATCAAAACGCCGATCAAGAAATCTCGATGTGTGGTTGATGGGAATTGACGGATTGTTAGAATCTTATTTGGAAAATTCTATTGATTCTGATTTTACGGTTCTAGAAGGTGTTATGGGATTGTACGACGGAATGTCTGGAAGGAATAATTTTGCAAGCACCGCACATGTAGCAAGGATTCTAGACTTGCCTATTCTTTTAGTTGTGGATGCAAGAAAAGCAGCCAGATCATTGGCTGCCATCGCCTTGGGTTTTATCAAATTTGATCGCAACATCAAGATTTCAGGAATAATACTAAACAACCTTGCCAGTGAACGGCATTTGAGATATATTGCTGAAGCGTTTGAATCAAAAATTAAGATACCGATTGTAGGAACTATATTTAATGATAAAAGCCTAATTTATCATGAAAGACATTTAGGCTTGATACCAAGGATGGAACTAAACGACAAATTACAAGATAGTATCATAATAAATTCCAATATTATTGCCGAACATCTTGATTTTGAAGAGATTATCCAGATATGTAAAAACATGAATTATATAAATAAATCAAATTTTGAAAAGTTCTCATTGGACTTTGTAGATAGAAAATCCAGGTATCAAGCTTCTGAAAAATTGCTTGATTCAAAAGTAAAGATTTCCATTGCTTTAGATAAGTCTTTTAATTTTTACTACCAGGACAATTTAGATTTATTACACAGTAAGGCAAAAATTGAATTTTTCAGTCCCCTCGATGATAATGGTGTGACTAAAGATACAAATGGTATGATATTAGGCGGCGGGTTTCCAGAAGTAATTGCTGATAAATTAGAAAGCAATTCTAATATGCGCAGGTCAATCCTGGATTTAGCAGAGAAAGGCATACCCATTTATGCCGAATGTGGAGGATTAATGTATTTAACAAAAACAATTTCTGGCTATAAGAACGGTAAAAAAAAGCACAAAATGGTGGGGTTGTTTGATGCAGATACCATTATGACAAATAAAGTTACTCTTGGTTATACAGAGGCTTTGTTAAATAATAATCAAACTTATCTTGGAAAAATGCGGAAAGTGAGAGGTCATGAATTTCATTATTCAAATGTAGTTATTAACAACGCCGACGTTGAGTTGATTTATAATCTAAAAAAGGGAAAAGGTATAAAGGATGGAAAGGATGGTTTCCATGCTCATAACTGTATTGCTTCATACATGCACACACATTTTGCTAATTCGACTTTCTCAGATAGATTTATAGACTGCTGTATTCAGTACTCAAGAAAATAATATGAACAGACATTATGATTTTTACAAGTAAAACTATTTTCTATTGAATGGTTAACACCAAAAATAACACAATCATTCCTTCGAAGTTTGCTTTGTAGATCTTCTTGTAGAATACAACAGCATGAGCGAGTTAATAATAGATGAAGCTGCAGAACTACCGCCCTTCCTTCCTATGTTTGTAATATAAGGAATATCCATTTTTAATAAATCAATTTTAGATTCAACTGCTGACACAAATCCAACTGGAATTCCAATAACTAGTAATGGTAAGGTTTTTTTTTCCTTTATCATCAAAATTAATTCATAAAGAGCAGTTGGGGCGTTTCCAATGATGACAATACCACCATTTATCTTGTCAGCCGCCTTCTGCATGGCGAGCTCTGATCTTGTTTTGTTTGTTTTCTTTGATATTTCTTTTAATTGAGGATCATTTATAAGACAAATTCCAGTTAGATCTAAATCCAATAATAATTTCTTATTGATACCATGTAATACCATTTCCACGTCGGTAACGATAAATGATTTCCTGGAAAAAGCTAAGAAAGCAGATTCTATTGCTTTTTCATGGAAAATAATTCTATCTTTTTTTGCAAAATCAAAGTCAGCAGTAGCGTGGATAACCCGTCTCACCACGGCCCATTCATTGTCAACATATTCATGATTTCCGATTTCGGATTCAATAATATCAAAACTTTGTTTCTCAATTCCAAAAGCCCTAGTAGACATGTCTCGAGATTGAGGATTACCTATACCATAGTCATTACTTTTGATGTTAGAAAATCCCACTTTTAACTTCAGCCTCCTTCGCTAGTGTGATTACAAGCTCTATCACTGCAGGATCCACTCCTATATGTCCAGCTATAAACAACCTTTCAAAATTATATTTTTCTTGTGCTTTAGATAAATCAACTAAGATGTCCTTTTGAATGTGGACGCCTTTATGCAAAAAGTATGGGATTACTACTATCGTATGGGGGTTAGAAGTCATACATTCCTTTATGCCTTCTTCTATATTTGGTGGTTCTAATTCCAAGAAACAAAATTTAACATTCCGGTATGTTTTTTTTAAGCTATTAACGGTATATAGAAAAGCTTCTCTAGAACGTTTATCGCTACTACCATGACCAATTAACAATAAACACAGGTTTTTTTTGTCATTATTTAGATCCCTTTCGATAATCAAGGAATTTACCCGCTTGAGAACTATTTCCGATATAATAGGTTGATATGATAAGGGTTTTGTAATCACTATTTTTTTTTTCTCTTGATAAATAATGGATGCAGTTTGGGTAACAGCATCTTTAAGTTTCATTCCAGGGTAAAGGAAATAGGGAACAATAGTTATAGAATCAGCGCCTTTATCAATACATTTTCTAATCCCTTCATCGATATAAGGTGGAATAACTTCTAGAAAGCAATAACCTACGTAAGAATAGTCAGTTTTATATTTAATCAATTCACATGTATGATGCAATTCCTCCTGTACTTCTTTCATCTTGCTTCCTCGATCTATTATCAACAATGCTTTTTTCACTGATTGTTCACCCGACTTATTGCGACAGTCAAATCTGGTGGAAACTTTTGTTTAGGTACTATTAAAATACCCTTCGAACCTGCCAATGAAGAGGCTTCAGACACGCTAGATGTTCCCTCATATTTTCCAACTAATTCAGATGGATTAGGAACTTCTATCTCATTTAGCTCAGTTTTTGAAAAAAGAAGTAGTGGAATATTGTTCTCAGTGCAAAATTCATCCAAGCCAACGATGCGCTTACCTTTATCTATGGAGGTAATGGCCTTGATACTTTTTATGCTTAACTCATTTTCTTCAAGTACTTTTAGTATGCCTTGTTGAATTGATTCCTTAGAGGTATTCCAATGCAATCCGATCCCTACATAAAGTGATTTTGGTCTATATATTACTGATTTATCAGTCAGGAATTTATTTGACACTAGTTTATCTGTAATAATTATAGAGGCCTTGTATTCATTAGATAACAAGCCAACAATCAAAGGTACCGTTTCGACATTCTTTGGGAGTTGATCCATATTCCACCAATCCTTTTCTCCAGCATCTTGAAATACTCCGATTTTCTCTTCGTTCACCATCAAAGCACTTACCTTTGTTACATTTTCAAAATTATCAATAACCCAATCAAATTTTTTTCCCAATAGATCTATCGCAATGGTTTTGTTGACATCCGCTGCAGTAGTAATTACCGGGATCGAATTCAAGATGCTGGATACTTTAAGTGTTAATTCGTTAGCACCGCCCAAATGTCCTGAGAGCGTGCTTATGACGAATTTTGCAGTATCATCTATTACAATTACAGCCGGATCGTTCTTTTTATCTTTCAAATGAGGTGAGATCAATCTAATAACTGCTCCCAATGAAAAGATACAAATTATCGAAGTATATCCCTGAAAAATGGGTCCTATCCTGTTCATTACGGAATCAGAGAAGTAAATTATTGATGAATCCGATTCCCTAAATTTTTCCGGTACATAGATTTGCGATTCGCTTAACGTATCGTGAATTCTCTTTGCGATTTCAATGCCCTTTTTAGTTATAGCGACAATAGCGATGCCCTTTTTGTATATATTCTCATTCAATTCTAAATATGAATCTCCTATATTTTACTATATTATTACAATAACTATTTTATTATAAGTTTGCATTGCTAGATTTATTATCTACGTCAATGAATCTACTGTCAGGTCAAAAATTGTATTGAGATTTAAGTAAGATAGTATCATTTGTGAAAACATAATGACTTAACAGTTTCTCACCGAGCTTTTAATAATTCCTTCAGAAACAGGCTAAGATAAACTATTTTTACCAAACGAGTCCTATTATTTTTTTGGGAACCTACCAATGGTATATCCTTTAAAGTCGAACATAATAACTTCTATTGATAACTCGTTTTTTGAATAATTATTTAACTGGATAGCCGCATTTCTACAAATAAGATCATAAAAACCTTCGACATGATGAGCTTCAACTATTTCTGAAACATGTCGTGCAGTGTTTGCCTCTCTGATTTGTTTCAAAATATCTTCAGAAGCATCCACTTCCTTAGCTAGTTTAGCCATAAATTCCATATCGACATGAGAGCCTCTTACGTGTGTTTGCTTGACGCCCATTGCTATTTTAGTTAATTTTCCAATGAATCCAGCTATAAATACTCTCTTGACTTTCTTGTCGTGGCATTGCTTTACGCTATAGCCTGCAAAATCACCCATCTGAACATAACAATGATCAGGATAAGTATTGCCGAACAAACTTTTACAAAAATCTTCACTTCTGCCGCCCGTTGTAAGAATAAAAGTATCTGCATGTAGTGCCTTCCCAACATCCAAACTCTGTCTTATGGCAGCAGCAAAGGAAGCCGTTGAATATGGAAGTACTATACCGGTTGTCCCCAAAATTGAAATTCCTCCCAGTATACCCAGTCGAGGGTTATCAGTTTTTTTTGCTATTTCTTCCCCCTTTGGAACAGAGATTAATATTTTCAAGCCATGTTTTTCAACTAACTTTGGATAAAGATCAAAAACCTCATGCACCGCTTCGCGAATCATTTTCATAGGTACTGGATTTATTGCAGCATGTCCTAGCAACAATCCAAGTCCAGGTTTTGTGACTTTACCGACTCCCGTGCCACCAATGATTTGTATGTTACCTTTATCATGGGTAAATTCGACAGTAGAACAAATTTCAGCACCATGAGTTACATCCGGGTCATCTCCCCCATCTTTTATTACTGCAGAAGTAACCGAATTTTCATTCATTTTTGTCCAAGCAATTTTGAGTGTAACTATTTTACCTTTAGGAAGTGTAATACGTACACTTTCGAAACTTTTTCCCGTTAAGAGTGCAAGAAGAGCGGATTTAGAAGCAGCCGATGCTGAGGTCCCAGTAGTGTAACCAGTTCTTAGCTGGCCCCTTAATTTTTTCTCTTTAACTTCTTGAGGAAGATCCTGTTCGCTTTCCGCGAGAGATAGATCACTAGTGACTTTCTCATCTGACTCGCTCAATAACCTTCATCGACTAAAATAATCATGCAAAGATCTCAAAAAAAAACTTTTACGTTGTTTAATGGATACTAATTGTCTTTAAAGCGTCTGCTTTATCTGTTTTTTCCCAACTAAAGTCAACATCTCTTCGCCCAAAATGTCCGTATGCAGAAGTCTTTTTATAAATTGGTCTTTTCAGATTAAGAGATCTAATGATTCCTGCAGGACTGGTATCAAAGATGTCCTTGACCTTAGCCTCTATTTTTTCTTCGTCTACTATCGATGTCTTAAAAGTATCGACCATAATGGATACCGGTTTTGCTACACCTATCGCATAAGCAATTTGAACTTCACATTTCGTGGCCAACCCTGCTGCCACGATATTTTTTGATATATATCTGGCCATATAACATGCAGACCTATCTACCTTAGTAGGATCTTTGCCTGAAAAAGCTCCACCTCCATGCCTTCCCATCCCTCCGTAGGTATCTGCTATGATTTTTCTACCCGTCAATCCTGTATCGCCAGGCGGTCCGCCAATAACAAATCTACCAGTAGGATTGACAAAAACTTTCGTTTCGGATGTAATCCAATCTGAGCAAACGGGATTTATGACTAATTTGGTAATTTCCTCATTAATCTGTTCTTGAGAGATTTCAGGAGAATGCTGCGTTGATAGTACTATAGTATCGATCGACTTTGGTTTGTTATCTTCATACAGAATTGAAACTTGTGATTTGCCGTCTGGTCTAACCCAATCTAACTCTTTTTTCTTCCTTACTTCGGATAAACGCAGGGACAAATTATGGGCAAGGGTAATGGGCAAGGGCATAAACTCAGGGGTTTCGTCAATAGCAAACCCAAACATAAGTCCTTGGTCGCCGGCGCCCTGCTCTTTTAATTCATTTGATGTGACTCCGATGGAGATATCAGGACTTTGTTCATGAAGTGAAACTAACACTGAACAGGTATTTCCATCAAATCCATATTCCGGTTTATTATAACCAATGTCATTTATTTCATTTCTTACAATATCCTGGACATCTATTTTATGAGTTGAAGTCACCTCTCCAGCTACTATGACTACACCTGTAGTTGTCATGGCCTCTACCGCTACCCTTGCATCAGGATCATTAATTAGAAATGAGTCAAGAATGGAATCAGAAATCCTATCGCATATCTTATCAGGATGTCCTTCCGTTACACTTTCAGATGTAAATATATATTTTCGTGGTTGCATTATTATCATTGAGCATTATTATCATTGAGCAAGAATTCAGAAAATACTTGCTGTTAGAATTCTTTCTCTAATTTGATGAAAAGCACATTATTACCTCTTATAACGACTTTACCATAATTTGCTAACAGATCAGATCCCTCAAATTCTTCTGCATCAACTAAAATTAGATTCATATAAGAATCTACATTAGACATTTTGCCTCTATATTCGATTTCGCTTTTTAACCTTACAGCAACTTTTCTGTTCAAAGAACGCTGTAAAACATTTAATGGTCTCTTAGTAGGTTGTTGTGAAGGTGATGCTGCCATATTGTTAATCAATTGTGAAAAGACCCTAGGCTACAATAAAAAGCTTCCTCTAGCAAAATGTGCCTAACAAAACAATATTTTTATCTATCGAGAATTACCCAATCTCATAGGTACAGAACTAGCAAAATTAGATGATCTTTTGCTCCTGTTGACCCGAAATGGTACACTCATCGAATTGATTGAAAAGAAGGGTCATGGGAGAACCCAGCTTATATACTTAATCTGCGCCCTAATTAGCACGAAAAGGAAAAAAACGCTATATATAGACGGATCTGGCAATTTTAGGCCGGAAGTGATTTATGAATTTCTTCAAGAGATAACAGATGTTAGTGACAAGGAAATTAGAATCTTTTTGAAAAATATAACTTATCAAAGAATCTATGAAATAGATAAACTAATTAGTCTTTTAAAAAAAATTAAAGTATTAGATATAGATTGTGTAATTCTTGATGATGTAATACCCTTATTTCTCTATAATCAGAATAAGAATATCAGACATGAAGTTAGAAGATTCATTAGAGAAATAGCTTTGATTGCCATAACTAAAAAGATAAGTATGATTTTTACAAGTACTTTGGTCGAGAAATTTGAGGGAAATAGTTTTGAAGGAATCCACTATGAACCTTTTTATCACGATATCATCAGATATATTCATATCAAAGCAAGTATCAAAAGGAAAACCCAAAATTTGATTGAATGTACGTTCATTCATCCCTCAAGACTAAGGGATTCAAAATTATTAGTAGAGCTAAACGCGGCGCAACATCAATGAGATTTAAAACATACTAGAAATTATTATAGTAAAAAGTAATAGATTTAAAGAATGATAGAATCTTAAGAAATCATTAATTATTCTTTTACGTTAATTGAATGAAGAAACTAAAAGGATGTATAATTATAATTATAAAAACGACTACAACAAAGTAGTTATTATAGGACTAGGCCAGCTTGGTCTTCCAGTTGCAAAATATGTTAAAGAACATGGTTTTGATACCTATGGATACGATATAAATCAAAAAACCATGCAATCAGCTGAGACCAATTATGGAATAAAACAAGCAACAAACTTTGGTGATTTTGACGTATTAATTATCTGTGTATCCACACATAGACCAGATGATATGTTTACACCACAAGTAGATGGTTTGATGTCCGTTGTTGAAAAGATATCTAGAGAAGCAAAGACAGGTGCACTAATATCAGTTGAAAGTACTATACCAAAAGGTACATCAAAAAAAGTATTTGAAAAAGTAGATCATAGACTACACGTTGTACATGCACCACATAGATGGTATGCATTAGAAGAAGAAATTCACGGTGTAAATCAATTACGTATTGTAGGAGGTGTAAGCAACTGTTGTCTACAACATGGTCTTAACTTTTATGATGGACGTGAGGTAATCCCACAACAAACAACAGGAACAGAAGGAATGCCAACTACAAGAGCAGGAAGAATAGAAGGAATAGATACAACTACAACTACAACTACAACTACAACTACAGCGACAAAAGAAGGGCTAAAAAGTCTATCAATTCCAATGCATCCAGTATCATCAGTTGAAGTAGCAGAGCTAACCAAAATAGTAGAGAATGCTCATAGATATCTCCAAATAGCATTTGCAGAAGAGCTTTACCTTTATTGCAAGTCTAATAGTATCAGTTTTTCGGAATTACGTGAATCACTCAATACAAAATGGAATGTAGAAGTACTAGAACCAAGAGATGGAATAGGTGGTCACTGTCTTCCCAAAGATACAAAGATGTTTATTAATTCATCTAATACAATAAAAAGCAAGATTTTACAAGCAGCCATGGAAATAGATGAGGACTATAAAGAATATATCCAAAATAGAGAGAAAAAAGGTAGCACAGGCTCTGTGACAATTAATACTGATAGAAAAACGCAAGCAGCAGAGCCAAATCAGTTGCTTTATACTAAGAAAATTAAGTAAGGTCGTTTACCATATCGGTAATTCTACCCAAATCATAACATTCACACATATCAATTAGTTTTATTTGCTTCCTAAATTTATTAACCAAATGTGCTTGAGATTTTATAAATGGATAAGGAGCCTTGGTTCCAATGATTTTGTTATTTTCATCCAATCCATTTCGCATTAAATTCATTAATGCATCCGCCGGGTAATGACCACTAGTATCCTTCCCACATAAAATCAAATATTTCATAGTCAAGGATATCGTACAAAACTGAATAAGATGATCAATACCTTTGTTTTCAGAAAATAAACGTCCTACAATCAGAAGCTTATCCATTATAGGGTTACGCGAGATTTTCTTCAAAAGGTCCATGCTCGATAGTGTACAAATTCCAACCTCTGTACCTTTTCCACTAAATGAAGATACAGAAATCGGGTAGATAGCTTGACAGACTACGCCGGCTGCTTGTTCCAATTTAAATTTAATGTTCAAATCAGTTAATTCCCCAACTAGTTTTAGAATACGGTTTCATTTCTATAAAAGGAGCTTCTCCTTCTTTCCATGGATCATTTCGAACCCACTCAAATTTATTGTAAAAAAGTGAATAAATTTTGTTATAAATTTGACCACTTTCAATTATTTTAACTTTCCCGTTTACGATGATTCCTTTGTTCTGATTTGGTTCGTAAATATCTATAGCTAAGCTGACATTTGGATTCATATAAATATTGAATAATTTTTTTGTATTATAGTCAGTTGAAATATAAAATAAATTGCTTTCGTAGATATATGAAACCGGTACGACGTGAGGTCTATCTTTAAAAGAAGTTGCTAATCTACAACACTCATTTCCTACAGTAAATTCAAACTCGCTAGGTGTTAACTGGAACATAGACTGTTTACATGCAACACCTAACCCGTCGAGTTAATTTAAACTAATTGCAGTCATATTTTATGGTCGGATTTGATTTTCATTATCCATGATTGCCTCACTTGATCAACATGAAAATAAGTTTCAAAATAAATTATTAATGCAATCTAATAAATCACATAGAATGTCATGGCTAAAGTAGGACTTATCGACCATACTTTACTTTGGATGAACATACTAAATAGAGAGCTTCAGTAAACTTGAATTAAGAATACTGAAGAGGACTATGGATAAAGGATTAATAATTGTGTACCATGGTAATGGAAAAGGCAAAACGACTGCAGCTTTAGGTGTAGCTTTAAGAGCAATTGGATACGAAATGAATGTTTGTATGATTCAGTTCATCAAGGGCGAGTGGAATTATGGAGAAATTTATAGCTCAAATAGATTAAAACCAAATTTTGAATTAGTAATAACAGGAAAAGGATTTGTAGGAATAATAGATGATGATCATGATTTTAAGGAGCATGTAGAGTCATCAAAAAATGCTTTGGCAATCGCTAAGGAGAAAATAAACTCTGGAAATTATGATATTGTTATTTTAGACGAAATTAATTATGCATTAAAGCTTAAACTAATTGAAGAAGAAGAAATTATTTCACTTTTAGACTCAAAACCAGCTAAAGTAACTGTAATATTAACAGGGAATTACTTAACAGACAACATATTTCATAGGGCTGATCTGGTTACGGAGATGAGAGAAATTAAACACCCATACAATAAGGGCATTAAGGCAAAAAAGGGTATTGATTTTTAGAAGATTATAAAAGCAAAATTAATTAATCTAAGAATTTGGTTTAAACATAGTGAGTATTTCAGAAACCAAAAAACTCCCCGATTTGGGAGAAATAGTTATAGTTACAGTCAAAGAAGTTACGGGCCATGGAGCATATGTAACGCTTGACGAATATGACAATCTTACTGCGTTTTTACATATATCAGAAATAGCCACTGGCTGGATCAGAAATATTGAGAGGTATGTAAAGGCTAAACAAAAAACAGTCCTCAAGGTAATCAGAGTTAATCCAATTAGGTCAGAAGTAGATCTTTCGTTAAAACAGGTTACTGGCGAAGAAAAGAAGTCGAAAGTCATGGAAGTAAAAAAAGATGAAAAAGGCGCCAATTTTATGGACGTGATAAAGACCAATCTTGGCTATGATCAAAACAGCATAAGAGAGATTGAAGAAAAAATAAGCCAAAAATATGATTTTATCTATGATGCATTTGAAGCAGTCGCCATCAAAGGAACTGATGTATTATCTAGTCTCGAATTAAAACCAGAAGTAATTGAAGCGATAGAAGTAGAAAGCAAGAAGATTCAGATCCCACATATCGAAGTCAGGGCAGTCTTAGATATTATGGTAAGAAAGGGAGACGGTATTGATATCATAAAGAATATTTTAGGATCTGTAGATGGATCCAAAAATAATTCTAAAATAGATATTACTTACGTAGGTGCCCCAAAATACAGGATCACAGTTACAGCCGAAAATTTCAAAATAGCTGAGAAAGCCCTCAATCAAGCAATCGAAAAGATAAAGACGAATATAGAAAAGAATTCAGGAACTTTTAAATTTACAAGGGAAGAATCAAAGAAAACCCATACAAACATTTAATCGTTGAACAACTATGAAACATCGGATTAGAATTTGTAGAATGTGTAAGCAATATACATTAAAGGATAAATGTCCAGTTTGTAAGTCTGAGACTAATGATCCACATCCACCAAAATTTTCCATCGATGATAAGTATATAAGGTATCGGATTATGGATGCCTACGCAGACACTGTGGAAAAAGAATGAGTATTAAGTAACTATTGTTTTATTCTAATTTCCAATTCACTTATGAAATTAATTTAAGAAATTTTGATTATCTAACTCTGAGTTGTTGTATCCGGGGATTGCATCAATGATTCGCATGAATGCCAAGTCGCTCGCATTGGTGTTTTGAGTCATATTAACAACGACTGGAATGAGGTCCTGAGGTCTAGAAGCGTTGTTGCTTGTGTTTAAAGTAGTATTGTCTTCGTTTTGAGCTGTTTTATTAGAATTATTTTTGACAATGTCTTGAAGGGCAGTTGCATTTGAAGGAACAGTATCAATTACATTTTTGATAGGGATATCGCTCGCATTGGTGTTTTGAGTCATATTAACAACGACTGGAATGAGGTCCTGAGGTCTAGAAGCGTTGTTGCTTGTGTTTAAAGTAGTATTGTCTTCGTTTTGAGCTGTTTTATTAGAATTATTTTTGACAATGTCTTGAAGGGCAGTTGCATTTGAAGGAGTTGCCTCCATTATTTGTTTAATCGGGATATCGCTCGCATTGGTGTTTTGAACTTCCTCAATCATTAATGGAATTAAAGAAAGATATGTTTGATTGATGCTTAATAAGAATTCATTATTACTAGAAGAATTTGTTTCTTGACCATATATATAAATTGTTGAAGTCAATTGCAGATTTGAAAATGAGAGAATAAAGCTTAGTAGGACGATAAAAGATAAGTAAACAAAAGCGACTCGGTCGAGGGGATGGTGAATATTCATAACAAGTTTGTTAAACTGCGATAAAATAAATATATTGCTAAAAGATAGATTGATTTTAAAATTGAAAAAGAAATTTCAGATATTGTCTTATTTAGAAGAAAAAGGAGGGTTTATCTACCCAAACATAAACCGTCTGGGACAGATGTGTTACAGTTATTGTCTGAGAACACGTTGTCGTTTATGTTTGTTGGTAGACCGTTACCGTTATTCAAATCTACACCGCGGTTTTGCAATACATTATTTGAATTTACGTTATTCTTTGTGCTTTGGCCATCTAAGAAGATACCGTTTACAGACCCTTGGATTGTATTCATTGACAGTTCATTACTTGCGGAGTTGACCAATGTCACACCAGCCAAGTCATTTGATTTGAAAAGGTTTGTGGTCAACTTTGAACCTGATGAGGAGTGAGCTGCTACACCAATGCTGTTTCCAAACATTAGATTGTCTTCAATTACTACATTCTTGGATCCTGTTTCAAATACTGCGATTTCATTCTCTGTGAATGTGACTCTGGATATTTTATTGTCTTCTCCACCTGAGAATAATGCACCTGCTTGGAAGCTCTTAATTGTTCCTGGACCTTGAACAGTTACGCCATCGTTGTCTGCAAACATGATTCCGACCTTAGAACTCTTTTCTCCTGGGCCACTTAATGTAAATCCATTCAAATCAATTGTAATGCCATCAGCACCTACAATTATACCATCAGTCTTACAATCAAGGTTGGCTGTCAGTTTTACACTTTGTTTAATAACTTGACCACAAGATAAGCTGGTGCTTAATGGGACTGCGCTGCTACTGCTGCTACTTGCTTGTGATGGTTGATTATTATCATTAGTATTAGAAGAGGGGAGAGCACTGTTCAAAATATTGTCTATCATGCTGCTTTGTGCTGATGCTACAGTTGGCTGTATTAACAAAGCACCAACAGATGCAAATGCAATTAATGCCGCCATGAGATATATTTTGTTATTCATTCAAACAAACAATCAATTGTATAATATATATGGGAAACTGTTGTTTTTACGTAACTCAAGATTACTTTCTATCAGATATAAATAATTAATAATTAGATTGATTAGAACTTTTTTTGTAATAAATCGTTATGTATAATCAATCATCGGAGTAAAGTGGACTATAAAAAATATACAAATATTAATATTATTTCGAGCCTAACCATATCAATTGAAGATAGCTGTGATCGGAGCCGGCGTAGCCGGAAGTTATCTTGGTGGGATGTTAAATAAAATTGGCCACGAAATAACTATCTTTGAATCAAATAAGAAAGAGATGCATTGGCCGGTATGCGCATGGGGAGCATCAAGGCATATGTTAGAGTACTTTTCAAGTAAAGCAGGACTTAATTTTGATGAATATATTTATCATGTAGGAAGAAGATTAAGGATGGGACTTCCTAATGGTAAGGAAGAGTTTCTCGATTTAGACGGATTAGTTACCTATAATAAGAAACAATGGGAGAGCGATTTGCTCACTGGTATCAGGGTGGAGTACGGTATTAACTGTGATAAAAAGACTTTTCCTATAGATAAATACGATTATGTTTTAGATTGTACCGGGTTCCATAGGAGATTTTTACCTAAATCACAAGAGGATTTTGCGATTCCAGCATATGAGTATATGGTCGAAAACATTCAAGATATAAATGAATTTCATGTAATTGGCTACAAGGGTGCTCGTGGATACTTTTGGTATTTTCCTTTAGACAATGGAACGGGCTTTATGGGAGCAGGAAATCTTGACAGAAAGTATCACGGAGTAAAAGAATTCTTAGAAACTCATCCAGATGCACGAATAATCAAAAAAATAGGCAGGCCCATCCGACTTTCACCGCCGAAACTGATGGAACCTTTTTACGACAACAATATCATCGGAGTAGGAGAATCAATAGGTACTGTGTTTCCAATGCTTGGTGAGGGAATCATTCCATCATTGTTAAGCTGTGAAATATTTCTACAGGTGTTGGATGATAACAAACACAAGAAGGTAAAGTTTGACCAAAAACAATATAGGGAAAAAATTCTAAGGAAATTCAACTATTACTATGACGTTTACCGAATTGTAAGGCTCAAAATGGATGGTAAACTAAGTACCGTCAAGCACTTTAATTTGTTATTGAGTATGTATAAAAACATGAAGAAGGATGAAAAGAGGTTTGGCTTTGAAGTTAATTTCGAAAAAATGAGGAGATTAGTAAATGCATTATAAAAGATCAGATCTAATCATTTGTCATCCTCAGGCTTCTTTTCTTTTGGTAGATCAGTTACATCACTCCCTTTGCCTATCAAATCCTTCTTGTTCGTTCTGACTAGTATTTCATTTAGATAATTTATAACATATTCATCCTCCTTTGGATTGGTCTTGCCCTTGATCAATCTAATTTGGTATTGGCTAATCCATGCCCACATCCAATTCTGTCTGAGCAATGCTTCATTTTCAACAGAGTACTGATGCTTTCGATGCCAAACACCTAGAATAATAGCAGCAGGGATATAGATTGAAGCAAATAAAAGTACGAACATGGGCAGGTTGAAATAATCACCAATTCCAAATGGTAGTTGCTTTATGAAAAAGTTGTACGATATTAAGATAAAGTTAACAAAAGTAAGGAAAAATGCCAAATAAATACTATGTCCATTTCTAAAATCCAACCATCGTCGTCTTAAGAAGACTCGCGATATCTTTAGTTTCATATACCATACTAAATGGGCCTCTAATTTAGATTTATTATTCATTTTGATTTACATGCACAGTGCAGCGCACAACGATAAGTATATCGAGTCCCATCAAAAAAGGATTTATCTTGTCTATTAAATGTTGAACAAAAAAGAGACTCATAAAATATTTTTATATTTCTAGTGGTATCTATGAATATTTCTGTAAATACCTATCAGTATCGATACCAGCATATCGATTGTTGTTCGTTATTCTCAATCTTAAGAGAAAGTAATTTAGTTTTATAATTTTGTGTTTGCTTTTAGTGTAAACGATACAAATAGTCTATACCAAATCTCAAAAGATAGTAGCGACAATAATTTGCTTATATAACGGATTTTCATATCGGAATGAGTCGTACTATCAACCAAAGTTATTGACTCTTCTATCCAGTTAGGATTAATGATATTATTTTTAACTGAATCTGAATTTTCATTAAGATATGATAAAACGATTTCTCTACCATAATTCCTCCACAAATTCAATAAATTCAATGAAAACCCCTTTTTGACTCCTTGAAATTTACCAAAGCCCGAAACCTTGTTTAATAGGGACAAAATAGGAAGTTTTCCTATATTCTTTTCATAACTATATTTATAGTGCCATGGTATGCTTGCAGCCAAGACTATTAGCCTCGGATTTAAGAACACAGAATCAATTTCAAGGCCTAAGTACTTTCCAAAAGTATCATTTGTTGGAATCCAATCATGTAATAATTTACCATTAAAATCAGCTAGAAATAATTGGTTTAACGGAAGAAGGTTGTTATCAAAATAAGGTCTAAAGTTTTCATAGATTTGAATCCATGAAAAGCCTAATCTCTTATTAAATATGTCATCTTGGTTGGGAACCCAATCACAATCATGACATGATAGATAAAGTTTGGATTTATCTAGCCATGAAGGGTTGCTGATATTTTCTAGCTCTTGTAGAAATTTTCTATAACGAAAAATATAACCTCCAAATGTTTCATCTCCGCCATCTCCGGAAAAAAATATGTTAGAGTACCTGGCAGCTTGTTCTAATGAGTAGAATTGATACAAGTTCCATTTAGGCATTCCTGCTATGGATATCAACTTTGGAAGATCCCTCAACGCATTATCTACAATTAATTCGTGGAAATCAGAATCATATTGTTGAGCAATTTTCTTTGCTTCAGAAATCTCATCATCATCATCCCCAAAACCAACGCATATGGAATCAATGTGTATCTCAGGCAGAAGATTCCTTATCATCATCAATGTAAATCCTGAATCTACGCCACCACTTAAGGCAATAGAAACCTTTGAAGCCTTGTTTTGTGACAGTTTTGATTCCAAGTCCGCCCTAACAATATTCTCTATTTTTGAGTCAAGGTTTTCAATTTCTTTTTCAATAAAATAATCACTTTTCAAAGGAGTATGTAAATTAGTAAAAGTAGGATCATACCTTAAAGTTAAAAAATTTGCTATATTAATATCATTTAAAATCAAAGACATTACTAGATTGCATATATCTGATTAATTTAATAAATTTAGTGAATTGCTGAAGATCAGTCTCATTTTTTCAAAATTGCTTTGATATGAAAAGCTACAAAAAATTTATTAAATCCGTTATTAATCCACTCCTTTCCTATTATTCCCCATTTAATCACAATCTCACCTAATACTATGCATTGCAATTTAGATGAATCCATCGATATTGCAATTGCAAGTGAAAATTTGGAATCATATATTTATAACGATGAATTACAGATTAAGAACAATTAATGCTATTTAGAAATGATCCTGTTCAATTAGGACAAAACAAATTTTGGGCCCCTGTAAGCGTTCGAGCTTTGCCATTTCTGAATATTAAAACCAAAATTCGGACGGATCAATCAACATCGTTGTAGTGTAACAAGATTTTTATTTATGCACGTTGATTAGCTACATTTTCGTATATGAAAATAGCTCATATAAATAACCCGTCGGGAGTAGCCTCAATATTATCTAACTATCAAAAAAAACAAGGTCATGAAGTAGATGTATTTGTCTTCAATAAACTAATTTCCAATCAGTTTGGAGGTAACATGATTAATTATATGTCGCCTTTAGCGAGATGGAAGTTATTTAAAAAATTACAAAGGGAATATGATATTTGGCATTATCATTATCCTTATGGTTCTTTAAGGAAGAGCTTGGAAGGGAGAAATCAAGGTAAAATATATTTGAAGCATTATCATGGAGATGACATTAGAGGAAAGAAAGATCTTGATTTTTGCCTAGTTTCTACTCCTGATCTCTTAGACTATGCACCGAACGGAAAATGGGTACCTAATCCGATCGATTTCGACGAAATAAGTAAAAATGTCAATTCACTTTATGTACATAATACTGCAAGGAATAAGGAGATAAAACAGATAGCACATTACCCTTATTACAGAACTCATTCTTCGATAACATCTGAAAATTATTCTATAGGTCTAAAGGAACTAAGAAAGGAGAATAAATGTGAAATAGTCGAAATCCTTAATTTTTCACATATCCAAACAATGCAAATGATTCAAAGATCAGATATCGTAATCGGGAAAATAATGCCTGATGTGGGTTGGTTCGGAAAATTTGAACTTGAAGGTATGGCTTTAAGAAAACCTGTAATAGCTTATGTATCTGATTATTTATATGAGAAGTACAGACCACCGATTTACAGAACCACCAAGGAGACTCTAAAAGAGGATTTAATAAGATTAATGGAAGATGAGGAAGAGATTAACAGATTAAGCAATGAAGGGTACGAGTATGTTAGAAAAAATCATTCTATAGAGAATATCATAATCAGTTTGAATAAATACTATTCAGTTTAACACGTTTCTTCTAGAATGATTGTATCTATAGTACAAGCTTGAACTCTGCGATACTTAATCATTAACAGAGATGATGCATTAATTTTTTAGTTCTAAGAAAAAGATAGACTGTTTTGCATCAACCTTAGACAAGAAACCTTTCTTTTTTAGTATTGGAATGCGATAAACATTTTTAATAGATGGAATATTATTATATATCTTTTGGTATTGGTGAACAAAATTAAAAGATTCTGCCTTTTTAGGAACTTTATCCTCAAACCAATCAATATTGCAAACATATTTAGTTGATAAACTAACTAACTTTTGAATAATTTGTTCAATTTCAGAAGGCAAGACATGCATCAGAACTTCTGACGCGATTACTAAATCATATTTCTGAATTGGTTGAAATGATTGTATATCTGATACCGCGAATTGGATATTTGTGTTATTTTTTACCCCCCTGATGTTTATCTTAGCATTTTCAACTTGATGTGTAGAAAGATCAAATGCAAAATATTCTTTAATTTTTGGAAAATTAGTAAGTAATAATTTTGTTATTCTGCCAAATCCACATCCTACCTCCAGAACAGAGTCAAAAGAATATTTTTTTAAATACTCAATTAGCATTTGCTCTTGCAATTCAAATTTGTGATCATATTTGAAATTCTTCTTATAGTCTTTTCCTCGGTGTGTCCAGTATTCATTCGGAATATATGACATGCCTTCCTACTTCACTCTCAAGATATATTTATTTTGTTTGCTTAGATTCACCCAGATAGGGCAGTTAATAAAGTACCAAATCAGATTCACTCTGGAAAGATTTGAATGTGAATATATGAAAAACTGAATTAATCGCAGTCAAAAGTTATCAAGCTCATTTCAAATCGAACAACATGGTTTCAAGAATTAGCACATTTTGTATGCATCCAGAATTTTTTTTTCATTAAGTTCCCAAATCAAATTATTACGAGCATATTCAAATAAGTTCAATCTCTTTTCATACAATTCATCCATGTTATTCTTAAAATATAATAGATCTTCTTTCATTTCCTCATGATCAGCAAATGTAATACAATGTTGGTTTAAAGCGACTTGAGTATCTTTAAGCGAACTTGTGCACATTACGTAAAGCCCTGCATGAGCATATTCATATGCTTTATTAGAGTTCATATACTCGTGAAACCAGTGTTTTTTAAATGGTATCAAACCAATCGAATGATTGGACATCTCTTTAAACATGTCAATTCTGTGTAGAAAACCAGTATATTTGATTTTATTGGAAGGTTCCCCATCCCAACCAATGACTGTAAGATCTCCGATATCGTTTTGGGTAAATATATCTGTCAACCCGTCTAAATTCTTATTTGGATACTTCTTTTTGTTGAATCCGTCCGCCCCAGCATAAACGCTTGACAACTGGTTGTGAGGACGGGGTTTATTAGAATATCTTATTTCAAATTTCGTTGGAAAATTAGGGACAACAAATATTTTGTTACTATTGCCTATAATTCTCAGCCTATTTGCTATTTCGTTGGAAACAGTAATTGTGGGGATTGTTGAAACTAATTCCCTTTCCCATTTAGTCCACAAACGATTGACATGACGATTCACTATTTTTCTTTTTACTTTTCTTTGCACATCTTTTACTAATTCATTCATGCGCACCCTCTTATCCACACCTTCATCTAGTTTATCCATTTCAAGTAATAATTGAGATTGTTTGGACCAAAACTCATGATCATCGTAGATAAATGGTATATCAAACTCAAGCATCATCTTAGCAGAGAAAATATTGTGGGCATGGACTATATCAGGTCGAGTATCTTTTATAATTCGAAATATTTGTTTTTTTACTAAATGCCAATAATAAGGAATCCCATATCTGGCTTTTGCCGTCCATATAACTTCATAGATTTTTGGAAAAGTATTTCTATTATATTTAAATGGGCTTTTAGATCCAGCAAATATTACCTCATGTCCTTGACTAGATGCCGTTAGTGCAGATTTTTCAATCCTCCAATCGGGTAGTCCTTCGGTAGATAAGTGCAAAATCTTCAACTTTGAATATTTTGATAAAAGATAATATAAAATAATGCTCTAGATCCATAAAGTTGATAATCGCTAATTCAAAATTTTAATTTCGACTGTTGGAAGACAAGGAAATGAATAGGATTGTTATGTATAAATGGAATTTTTTTTATAGACATAATTTGCAATCCATAACGTTTTATACGAAAAATTATAGCCTTAATCATTTTCTATGGATAATTAAAATTACATACTATGACGAGTCAGTTCATTTACCTAAAGATATTGGTCATCTATATTCATTAATCGCAGTTTATTCCGGTATTATCAACCCATTCTTCTGTTTGGAAGAGTCAATCCATGTGTACCCAGTTCTTCACATCGAATATAATTTATTCCTTGACGATTTTAAAACTTATATGTTCAGTGATTATTACTTGTTACTTGGTCATCTAAAACTATGGGAACTTATTTTACAATTGTAACATGTAGAAATTCTGAAAACGATATTGAAAAAGCCTTAATGTCAATATCAAATCAAACCACAAAGCCATCATATATAATTGTAATAGATGACGGCTCTAAAGATAATACTGGAAAGATATTAATAGAGATATCTAAAAAAATAGATAACTTATTTATCATCTCCAATCCTGATTTCGGCTATGATATTTCTCGAGTGGTTAAAAACTGGAATAAAGCCTTGACTCTGAAGACTGAAAAAAGTTTGGGGGAAACCGATTACCATATGATAGGAACAGACGATACTATCTATACCGAGGATTATGCTGAAAAGATAATTAGATTTATGGATAGGAACAAAGATTATGCGGTGGTATCTGGAAATTTTGGTGGTATTGGTTATAAAACCCCTCGTGGAGCAGGCAGATTTGTTAGAAATTCCTTTTTTTATAAAGAATACGATCACTATCCTGAGAAAATGGGTTACGAATCAGCTATTTTAATTGCATCTAGAAAAAATGGATATAAAGAGACTATTTTAAAAGAAGCAAAATTTGAGCATACAAGACCCCTTGGACAAAATCATCATTTCTATGAATTCGGTGCTAGTATGAGAACTCTGGGTTATCACCCTCTATTTGCATTCGGAAGATTTTTTCTATATTTTGGTACTAGCAAACCTATTGGAAGAGTAGGGGCATTGTATATGCTATATTATTATTTATCCTATAAACCGAAACTGGAAGGGTACGATAGTTTGTATCCCGATGATATAAGAAAATTTACTAGAAAGACTCAGATCGAAAAAATTAAATCATTAATTAAACCCAGATAGAAGGACTGATCACCCACAAATTGAATGAGTAATTTCATAAATATTAAAATATTCTGAATCGTAAACTATTGGATGGTTGTCCGGAGTATCATAGTAGCCTGATTTCAAATCGATCAAGAAAATATTTTCTTCATTTCCCAACGCGGAACTACTGTTAGTAAACGTCTCCACTTTATTAGCACATTGAGAATCAATTTTACTTTTCAGCAGGTTGTACAAGCCTACTATATTTTTCTCTTTTGTAAAATTATCAGTCCGAAGAGATATAGTCTCTGAAAAAATATATTGACGTGGTTTTTCTAGGAATAAATTAAACCATCCTCTCCAATGCATTGTCCCAATAACTTGTGAGTTATTCTTAGTATTAGAATTAATCCATTCTATAGATTTCACCAAATCTTGGTTCTTAGATATCTCTAATGAATTAAAAGACATTGACAAAGGGAATGTCAAGCCAGTTTGGTTTTGGAATACAGAAGGTATAGTAAAAACAATTCCATACGGGAGGATCATAAACAAAATACCGTACGTGACAAAAGAAGCTATAAATAAAACTGAAATGAGATTTTTGAGTTTTGAATTTACCAATCTATCTACAAGTAGAAAGAATCCATACAGTCCAAATATGGAAATAAAAAATCCCGAAAGAATTATCCAACGCTCCGGTACCAAGTAATCATAATTAGGAACGATTAGCCAACTAAATGAAAACATGATTGTCACAAAAGTAGGAATTTTAAGGGTTAACGAATCAGACTTTTTGAGGAAACCTATGATGAAAAATGGAATAAGGATCCCATTTAGTGATAGATGCAGTACAAGTAAATCATAATGAAATAGAATATTCTTGTTAAATACGGGATTCAATAATACATCAATTGGGTTTGAGCCAATAGAAACAAAAGTGACATCATCTGATAATAAGAAGTAGGTTAGAAACAATATTAGTATTAATAAGTTAACGACACCTAGTATCTTGAGTTTATGTAGGATCGAAAGGAAGATTGAAGATACAATTAATAAACTTCCTATCATTCTATCAGAAAATATTGTGGCCACATAAATGATACTAATACTAACGTATTGTAAGAGAACAAACTTATTGGTAACAAGTGACTTCATATTGTTTACGGTAACCAAACAAAGATTAAGAAATACAAGGGCCAAAATATCCCTATGTAAATCCCATTCCATTCTCAAAGTACTTAACTGAAACATAACAAAAATGGCAAACAGTATACTTTTATCAACCGATTGTCTCAATACGTTCTTAATAAGAAGAAATGTGGTAACACCGAATGATCCATATAAAACAATATTTACAGCATTATAGGCAAAGTATAGATCTGAAAAAACGATCAAATAAAAAATATAGACCAAAAATATATAAACCGGAAATAATTCTTCTCCGATAACGGGGTTAGAATTCAGGTTATATAGAGTGGGTAGATAATAATTGATGGAATCATAGCCTACAGGAAATGGAAAGTTTTGAATTATTGGAATAGTTCCTATTAGGCAACCAATGCCAAATACGATCAAAATAGCATAAACTATATGTATATTCAAAAATAGTCAAGTTTAGGTTCTTTGAATAAAATCAAGCATATTTTTTTTCCATGTTCATATATTTATCTAGATTAACCAACTTATTAAATTCCTTAAATTGCATCATTTTATGTTTTAGAGATTTTGTTGTACCTGTCTCTTTTAAAGTCTTAAACGTTTCAAATATTGCAAACGTGGAGGAATATAACCCAGAAAGTGGAAAGAGGGCAATTTTATAACCCATCTCTAAAAGTTCTTTTGAGGTCAAATTAGGGGTTATACCTTCCTCTATCATGTTAGCAACTAAAGGGGCATCAATTTGATTTGCAATATTCTTCATATCGTCAAGAGAACGAGGTGCCTCTACAAAAACGATGTCAGCACCCATTTCGCTATACAGCTTTCCCCTTTTTATGGCCTCTTCAATACCCAATGGAGCCATTGCATCGGTTCTGGCAACAATTATGAAATCCGAGTCCTTTTTCTTAGCATCAATAGCTGACCTTAGTTTTTGGACGTATTCTTGAGAATTGATTACTTCTTTACCTACCATATGGCCACACCTTTTTGGCCAAACCTGATCTTCAAGAAATATTCCTGAAACGCCAATCCTTTGCAAATCATCTACTAATTTAGATATGGTCAACGGGTTACCATAACCAGTATCCACATCCACTATTAATGGTATATCAACTGCTCGGGTTATTCGCCGAGCGTTTTCAACAGTTTCAGTAATACTTAAGAATCCAAAATCCGGCAATGCTAACAATGAGGCCGATGTTCCATATCCCGTCTGAAAAATGGCCTCAAAACCTACGTGTTCAGCAATTTTAGCTGTCAAAGCATCATATACACCAGGCATGACTAAAATATCATTTTGACGACTCAATAACTTACTTAACGACAAATGATAGTGTTACTTTTGACCTCTTTATATAATTTTATTTATATAAAATTAATAGACTTATCTTAATTGAAATCAGATAATTTAATCAAGTATTCATCTTCTATTCTTTAGATAAATCTAAATATATTAGTTTTAAAATGTTTTCTGCAACGGTCTCCTTATTTAGAAGTGGAAAATCATAATAATTTTTCATTTTATCCACAATTAGAATCTTGTTTGAATCGGAGCCAACAAATGCACCTTCATTGCTTACGTCATTGGCAACAACCATGTTGGCATTTGAATCTAATAGCTTCTGGTAGGACCTTTCCAGAAGTATTCGCTCTGAAACATGATATTCAGCTTTAAAAGCAACTAAATACGTTTCTCTTTGAATACATTTAACTTGATCAACAATTTTACCAGTTGGCACAAGTCTAATGACTAACGAATGAGTGCCAGTTGTGATTTTATCACTAGAATAAAATTCGGGTTTAAAATCAGAAACTGCCGCGGCAAGTATGATAATATCATATGATTTCGAAGATAATTCTCCTACAATACTAGCCATCATTTGTTCGGTTGATCTTGCTTCGATTAGCTTAAAATTAAACTGGTCCTTTAGTTTAGTATATTCTAGATCCATCGATGTCGATCCCTTAACAACTGTAATATCTAACTCCAAATCAATGGCCTTCCTTAGTAAGGAATAACCCATTTTACCAGAACTAGTATTAGAAATGACCCGAATCGGATCTATGTGTTCAATGGTGCTGCCTGTAGATATCAAAATTTTTCTATGCTTCATAAAAGATCGCATTTGTTGATGATTTAATGGTAACGATTTATCAATCGAACCCTTACAAAAATGCCAGTCTAACCGATCGTTTGACATTCCATTCTTCTTACTATATTTTGAAATTTGATTCTTTACAAGTTCAACGCTTCGCAGAAAGACTGATTCCACAGTTGCTATTTTGGCTTTATCTTCTTCAAGGATCGGATTCATAAATGCTATTCCAATATTTTCTAAATACTGTATATTTTGTTTGATGATCATATTTTGGTACATCGCATCATGCATCGCAGGAGCGATTAGTATAGGAACTCCCGCTCCTAATGCTATAGATAGCACTGAGGTTACCGGTGTATCGTCAATACCATTTGCAAACTTGCCTATTGTATTAGCTGTGCACGGATATACTATTATCAGATCAGATGCTTGGTAGTTTGCTAACCTTACGTGTTCCAAATCTCCAGAAAGTTCTGAAATAACCGAATTTCCACTGGCCCACAAAAAATAATCTTTATGCATGAATTTTTCAACCGCCTTTGAGATTACCACAAATACTTCAGCTCCATGTCTTATCATAATTCTTATCAAGTCTATCGCTTTGTAGCAAGCTACACTAGCGGTGATACAAATTACAACTCGCCTTCCGTTTAATTCATTTCCCAAAGTGCATTTAATATCCTTTGACGGATGTAAATCACATCTATCATCGTCGTTAGTATCAACGAATTTTTTAATGAACGATTCATCTTCTCTCATGGCATATTGTCCCGTTTATTTTGGATTCAGCTTGCGAATCTTTGCTTTTGTACTGAGATATTTATTGAACCTTAATAACTCCTCTTCTGAAATGGAAAATGAATGATTTTCATCTGGAAATTTGCCATTCTTCACATCTGCAATATAATTTTTCATTGCACCCAATAACAAAGGAAATGATTCCAGATATCTTTTTACAAATTTTGGTTTGAATTTATTGTATGATCCAATCAGATCATGAAAGACCAAAACTTGACCATCGCATCCGCTACCTGAACCTATCCCAATCGTCGGAATAATAAGAGATCTGGAGATTTGTTCAGCCACTTGTCTAGTCACTAGTTCTAGTACTAAACTAAAAGCGCCCGCTTTTTCTATTTCAATTGCTTGTTCGTACAATGCAATAGCAGAATCAGCAGTCCTACCTTGTACCTTGTAACCTTCCCATAAGAATGAGGTTTGAGGCTTTAATCCAATATGTCCCATAACCGGAATTCCATATTCTGTAAGTTTCCTGATAAGGGGAATAACTTCAACACCACCCTCAATTTTTACAGCATGACAACCTAATTTAATGAACTTTATGGCATTTAGAAAAGCCAATGACTCATCAAACTGATAGGATCCAAATGGCATATCGGCTATGATTACAGTATTGTTTGATCCACTAACAACACCTCTGCAATAGACCATCATTTCTTCCATAGTAACAGAAATTGTACTTGGGTATCCCAACATAACCATACCCGCACTGTCACCAACTAGCAATATGTCTACACCTGATTCGTCGCATACCTTTGATGTTGTATAATCGTAAGCAGTCACGACAGTGATTTTTTCACTTTTTTTCTTTTTTTGTTGTAGGTGACTGATATTTGGAATCAGATCAAGTCATAACTCCTAACGTAGAGTCTAAAAAAACTAATAGAAATAATATGCAAGTCAATTTTTTAAAAGGGATACTTGTTTAGATTTCATTACTTCAAGTGTCTTTCTTAAGCCATCAAGATTATTAAAGTCCTCTATGAGTTCATTCAGGTCGTTTTCACTAGAATATTTTTTATGATATTCGACCCTTTCAATAAGCTGGGGAATTACCCTAACAATATTATCCACTATTGTTATATCGGATGTCAATGAAGTTCTTGAGAGAGGGTTCAAATCCACTGTGATAACTTTCTTATTCATACGTTTTAAGGCCATAGTCCTATCACCATCCTCTAGGGGTACAAAGACAACATCAGCTTTAGATATTCCATACTGATCAACTAGTCTTCTGTTACTCTCTAGTTCCGGAATACTCACAAGATTTTTTGGGTTGATACCTAATAATGTTGTTAATCCATATTTTTTGAATTCTTCTGATATCAACTTTTCTCTTTCTTTGGTATAATAAAAGAGATTTATTTCAATGATTGAGTTTTCTATAGATCGATTTAACCCACATATCTGCTCTGCACATAATGCAGTAACGTTACCATTTACTGAAATTACTGGATATCTAGCAAGTAACAGCATAGCAGAGGCAACGTTTATGGCCGCTCTAGCCGATTCTGTTGTGCATTCTCCCAGCAAATAGTCAAAGCATTCACCCCTCCCATGAGCGATCAGACCCTCTGTTGCTACTAATCCCCTACTAAAACCTGTTACCAGTTTTTCTCTCATTAACAAGGATAAATACCTTGGGTGACTTTCGTGTAATTCTATTTTCCTTGGCATCTCTTAGTCATTCTTTTTAATCAGTCTCGCACCCAAATTGTCAATCCCACAAATTAATAGTTGTCCCTTAAATTGTTCTAATAATCTCACAATTTTAGACATCTTATCTCTTTGGGTCAGTGTAAATAAAGTATGTCCAAATAGTGCCACGCTAGCCTTAATGCCTTCTGCCTGCAGCACATGTAATGGAGAATGACACTTACCCTCATCCAATTGATATTCACTTGCAAATTGATAAGACATATCGAGAAATGATTCGACATTTTTATCTTTATTTAAATCATTTACCATTTTTCTACCCAAAAGATTCAAAAAATGTTTTTTCTCACTAGTAACGGACTCATCTAACCACAACTCGGTTTTGATGGGCTCAAGGCATAAAATGATGACGCGTAGGTCTGGAGACAATTCAGATTTTATAACTCTGCCAATCCCAGGTCCTCCCTCACTCAAACGTAACTCAAAACCCCCTGTAAATTCCGATATTACTGTTCCCAGTCCAGTTTTGCAAGCTATATCTGCATTGTGTGCTATTTGAGCTGCCTGAAGATTGGTCAAGTTGGTCTTTAGTGCCGCATTAAGAGCATAAGAAAGACTTAGAGCAGCCGAGCCACTGGATCCTAATCCAAACCCAATAGGCAAATCACAATCATGCTCAATTGAAAGAAAAACAGGGTCAGAGATTAGCCGCATATAATAAGCTACAACAAAATTAGACACCTTTAGCTCAAAATTAGGAATCCCGTTTAGTCTTATTTCATAGTTATTTTCAGCCGAGTAAAATACTTTGACAGTAGATGTAATTCCCCTATCAATACTAAAACCAGCACCTATAGATCCAAGAAATTTCGGATCTACTATGGAATTAGGCTTGGTCGGTGTGGCAAAAAAACCGGTAATGTGGCCAGGACTATAGCCCTTTGCCACTGCCACAGGCATTTGAGTAACTAAAACCACTACAGCATTTTATAATCAAAAGTAAATATAAAAATATAGTATAATTTATTTATATTGATATATATAAATTATGACAATATATACCCGAATATTACAACAAATAGGCAGTAGTATTCTCATATCCCTTCCAAATGATTGGATAAAGAAAAATTCACTGGGTAAGGGAAGGAGCATAACTATAGAAACGAATATTGACAATACTGTCTCAATTTATAATAATTACCAAGACGAAGAAATAAAAATAGAATTTGAGTATGGAATGGAGAACAATCACCAACAATCAAGAAATGATATTGATGATCATGTTGATATTAAAGATAAGTTGATAAAAATCCTGTTAAACAAAATTTTTGGGGCTTATTTATTAGGGTATACCCTAATAAATATACATTCAAAGAAACAAATATCATTTGAAGATAGTGAAACAATAAAAAGGGCTACTCGAAAATTAATTGGATTAGAAATTGTTGATGAGAATAGCTATAACATACATCTTCAATTTCTAATCGATGCTAAAACTCTAAACATTGAGAAAATACTGAGTATGATGAATTCAATCATTGCAGGAATGTTCAAGGAAACGATTCATTCACTTAGTGAAGGTTTTGGAAGCGATCTAAAGAAAAAAATTGATAGCCGAGACGACGAAATAGACAGACAGTATTTCCTTCTAGTTAGAATAATAAGAACAGCTATTATGAATAAAAAACTTGCGAGCAATCTGAATCTAAGCAATATAGATATGCTCGATTACAGAATAGCAGCTAATTATCTAGAAACTGCAGGAGATTTAATAGCAGAATTAGTATCTTATCTATCAGAAGTTAGGGAAAAGAGCCAAATAGCAGATTTGATTAGAAAAATCGGATATGCACTCGAAGAAATGCAGCATTATTCCATCGAAGCTTTTACGAGTACAAGCAGGGATAAGGCTTTCAAGGTAATTGAAAACTACGATGAATTTAAAAAGTCAATTTCAGAATTAAAACAGCATATAACATCTAACAAAGAGATTGTGATAAACGGAGCATATTCTATTGCAATGATAAATAGTATTTCTTGTCTTGATAAAATTGCAAAATGTTGGATAGATATAACTGATCTAGCAAAACCAACCTATATGCTAAAATAAGTCTAAAAATCAATGTGGATTTTAAGTTGTTAATAATACACTATACAATTAACCTATCGTTCCTTTTTTCCGCCGATGAAATCGATGAAATTAGATTTGGCAGTGGAATATGACATTTGAACTGGAGGATGTTTAAAACAGTATGCTGAAATACTCTCTAAAGGTCCAGAGATGTTTCTATCTAATGCGATTTTCGCGCCTCTAATTGCATCTATCATCACGCCCGCACTATTATAGGCATCTGGAACGCGTAATTTCAAGTCTAGTTCTATAGGTACTGCTCCCAGTATTCGGCCTTTCATATAAATATAGCAAACTTTATCGTTATGAAGAAAGTTAACGTAATCAGACGGACCTATCCTCATTGGCACATCATATGGTATCATAGCTTGTACCGCTGAAGTTTTGCTAACTCTCTTGTCTTCCAATCTTTCTTCATCTAACATATTGTAGAAATCCATATCCCCACCAATATTTAGTTGATAGGTCTCATCAATCGATACCCCTCTGTCCACCCACAACTTTGCCAATGTCTTGTGTACTACAGTAGCACCCAATTGGCTCATTACATCATCCCCTGCACATGGAACATTTTTTTCCGCGAACCGTTTTTGCCAAGTATAATCTGACGATATGAAAACTGGAATTGCATTAATAAAACAAACACCTGCTTCAAGGCATTTTTCTGCATAGTATCTGCTAGCTTCCCTACTTCCAACAGGCAAATAATTAATTAAGATATCAGTATGCGTTTCTTTTAGCATATTGTAAACATCGGTATTTGTCTCATCAGAAAGTTTTACCACTTCTGAAAAATGCTTTCCTGCCCCATCTAACACGTTACCCTTTTGAACTTTAATTCCAATTGGAGGAACATTAATAATTTGTAAAGCATTGTTTGGTGGCGAGATGATAGCTTCAGACAGGTCCTTTCCCACTTTGGATTCGGCAATATCAAATGCAGCAACAAAATTAATATCTCCCGGCTCATAGCCACCGAGGTTAAATGAAGTAAGACCGATAGAATCCTTAGAGGATGAATTAGAATTATAATAGTGAATTCCTTGAATGAGAGCAGAAGCGCAATTTCCTACACCGGCAATTGCAACATTTATTTTTTTACCCATGGTTACGATCACTATCATATACAATTTTAATATAAATTTTACAACTTGGAAATAGTGGGAATAATGAGAAATAAGATATTATAATTTATAAGGAATAAGTCGGTATTTACGTCTTATTCCGATAATTCGATCAAAAATATCTGAAATACGGTTTGTCTATGGACATCGGAAATTAAAAAAATGATATTGGTTGCTAATGACAGGAAAAACCGGACACATGTCTTACATCATGGGTAAACTCGTGAAGCCACATTGTGTCAAATGCATCTTTTCCTTGTACCATGCTAAAAAGCTGTCCTTGCTCATTTCCTACTATTTAAATACTTAAAATTGCTATGGCGGCTAAGATACCAATCGCTAGTTTTGGTACTCTATCAGTAGTAATATTCTAAGCTATGGTACAAACTCATAATTTTACCATTTATCCTTATTAAATAAATAATCTTGTAGAGCAATGTCCTAAGTTGGCAGATTGTCGGACTTAAAGTATCTATCTAAACGAGACTTTAATTGAAATTAGTAAAAAATCAAAAGAATTTAATAACACAAATTTGTCACACATGAGTATGACTATGTCTTGTTTGAGATGCCGAAATATGATGATATGGCTAAATGGATCTATTAGTCATAGGCATGACATTCAATACTACGAGTGCAAGCATTGTAATATTAAGGTGGTCAAATATCCTGACGACCAAATTATCGAAGTAGAAGACGGAAACAGGGGTTAAGTAAAATACGATACTGAATGATCTCCCTCCTTTTACTTTATTTGTCAGAAACAAGCAAAAATTAATTCATAAAAATCCTTACATGTGGAAAACGATGTATCATTTATCGAATTAATCAATTCGCTAGTATTCGTGTATAGCCGAGGTATTTTTCATGATCTCATGATACTGTTACTCCATAATTAATTCAATGCTAATCTCAAATATAAAAACTACAAACTTTTGTCACATAAATACGACTTTACCCACCGGATAACAATTCATATCTAGGATACGGTATGAAATATTTAGTAGGGAGAGGAAAAAGAGTGAATGTAATAAGTAATTCCTTCATTTTGATACCAAATATTTTAATAGTCATTATATTTCTGGTAAATTCAACAGCGAACCCGATAAATGCACAAGAACAAGGAATGATAAATTCGCTTTCTAGCACAATAATTAGTCTCGAGCTCAAAGAAATTGAAGTAGGAGAAAGTCCAACGGGATTAATATCTGTTAAAGGCACCGCTATCAATAACTCGACTTTCGATGTGAGAGATGTAAAAGTATTGGTAGAATTATTTGATTCTAAGAATAGCACAGTTTCCGAAACCAGCAGGTTCATTACACCTGCTTCTTCAACTTTTAAACCAGGGTATGAAAGAGATTTCTACTTTTTTGTTAGTGCAAATAATGTCGATCATTATAAAATAACTACGGAAGGAGAACAGGTCCCATAACCACAGTTAATAAAAGATGAATAATTGAGTTTAGAAATACTTTTGTTATGCAATTTACTAATGGAATACTAAACTAATTTTCAGCGTAAAAAAACTCTATCGAACTGTCTAGCATACGTATTTTTCAGGTAAACAAAATTTTTTAAATTAATGTCCGGTAAACAATTACAATTATTTATATAATATATATATTAATTTTTATTGTGGCTATAGAAATAACCCAAATTTTACAAGATTTTGCGACAATAATGATAATCGCAGCGGTAATGACAATTATTTCATATAAATTGAAGCAGCCACTAATTTTGGGATATATAGGGGCAGGCATAATTATAGGACCTCATACTCCCCCTTTCAGTTTCATTAGTAATGTAGAAGTCTTAAACTTGTTTGCAGAGATTGGAATAATTTTGCTGCTATTTACAGTTGGAATGGAATTTCCAATTCGTAATCTGAGGAAGATAGGTAAAAGGGCCACAATCATAACAGTAGCAGAACAAATAGGAACACTGATCGCAGGATTTTTCGTAGGGCAGGCACTAAACATGTCTTTCTATGACAGCTTGTTTTTGGCAGTAGCGTTATCCGTTTCTAGCACAGTTGTGATAATGAAGGTATTAGAAGAATTAAAGATCCTACGAGAGGAGGCGTCATATCTTACTCTAGGAATTCTGATTATCGAGGACATAATAATATTATCGATTTTTGCCTTATTACAATCAACCACGGTAACAGGTAATATATCAATTGTAGAAATCCTCATCCCCATAGGAATAACAGTGGTATTTATTGCAGGAGTTTTGATAATTGGTTCGAGAACAATTCCACGCTTAGTCGATTTTGTTGCAAGGACGAACCAGAGTGATGTTTTGGTAGTGGCTGTGCTAGGTTTGGCCTTTGGCTTTGCCTATGTGTCAAATTTGCTTGGGATTTCAGTAGCTGTTGGTGCTTTTTTTGCAGGTGTCCTGATAGCTGAATCAAAATCACATGCTGTTACAAGTATCCTGACAACACCCATCAGAGATATGTTCGTAGCTTTATTTTTCGTTTCAGTAGGAGCATTAATGGATATCAAATTGATACCAGTATTCATAATACCCGCACTATTACTTGTGGGAGTCACTTCAGCTGTAAAATTCGCTATTGTGTACCTCACCTCGAGATATCAAGGATTTAGCAAACTCACATCTATGCAGACAGGTATTAGTCTCTCATCATCAAGAGGTGGAGAGATGTCATTAATTGTAGCAAAAGGAGGAATAGATATAGGGATAGTGAGTTCCTTTCTATTACCCATTATAGGAACTATAACGCTAATTTCCACGTTCTTAGCGCCTTATTTGATAAAGTTAGGATTAAAACTGGCTGAAAGGAAAAAGGACGTCGATACCAGTTCTTCAAAGTCTCCAAATGATTCTAAGCCAGCAGAACCGAATTAGAAACGTTATAGGACATGTATTATTACTTGGGGATTCGCGATATGCTTTACACTAATCCCCTTTATCCTTTTTAGGCGTATTCTTGAATCCCAAAGGTTTAATTAAATACTAATCTAGGAGCCATTTTCATCATTACAGATCTATTCCAAATATGGCATCATTTAATTTAACAAATATATCTAAGATCATATCAATAGTTGAAATCCCAATTTTTACCTGCAACTGTCAAGTTCGACAATGACATACTAGAAGATGCAAGTGCAGATTAACTCGACAGGACCTTAAGGAAAATGGAATAGGATCGTTATTAGAGATCGGCAGGAAGCGACGGCTAGCTCATTTCAGAAGATTGTATTAAAGTTCAATGCTTTTACAAAGTGAATTAGATATACTAATCTTAACTTTATTTTCGTTGCAGGATCCATTGGTATATGGAAGAAAAAAATGTTAACTCCAAGTTATCATAGGTCTTTGACTCCAAGTTTTAGCCTTCAATTGAAGGATTAGTATTGGTTGGAGATATTATCTTTGTAAATTCTACAGGTTTTTTACCGGCTGCATTAGATGGTTTGTCTGTGGAGCTTGATTCTTCTTCTGATTTATCGCTTTGAGGTGCTATAGAGTCTGTTGTGTCTGTTGTGTCTGTTGTGTCTGTGGTAGATGGTTTGTCTGTGGAGCTTGATTCTTCTTCTGATTTATCGCTTTGAGGTGCTATAGAGTCTGTTGTGTCTGTTGTGTCTGTTGTGTCTGTTGTGTCTGTGGTAGATGGTTTGTCTGTGGAGCTTGATTCTTCTTCTGATTTATCGCTTTGAGGTGCTATAGAGTCTGTTGTGTCTGTTGTGTCTGTTGTGTCTGTTGTGTCTGTGGTAGATGGTTTGTCTGTGGAGCTTGATTCTTCTTCTGATTTATCGCTTTGAGGTGCTATAGAGTCTGTTGTGTCTGTTGTGTCTGTTGTGTCTGTTGTGTCTGTGGTAGATGGTTTGTCTGTGGAGCTTGATTCTTCTTCTGATTTATCGCTTTGAGGTGCTATAGAGTCTGTTGTGTCTGTGGTAGATGGTTTGTCTGTGGTAGATGGTTTGTCTGTGGTAGATGGTTTGTCTGTGGTAGATGGTTTGTCTGTGGTAGATGGTTTGTCTGTGGTAGATGGTTTGTCTGTGGTAGATGGTTTGTCTGTGGTAGATGGTTTGTCTGTGGTAGATGGTTTGTCTGTGGTAGATGGTTTGTCTGTGGAGCTAGGTTGATTTACAGGTACCATAGACTCTGTGGAGCTAGGTTGATTTACAGGTACCATAGACTCTGTGGAGCTAGGTTGATTTACAGGTACCATAGACTCTGTGGAGCTAGGTTGATTTACAGGTACCATAGACTCTGTGGAGCTAGGTTGATTTACAGGTACCATAGACTCTGTGGAGCTAGGTTGATTTACAGGTACCATAGACTCTGTGGAGCTAGGTTGATTTACAGGTACCATAGACTCTGTGGAGCTAGGTTGATTTACAGGTACCATAGACTCTGTGGAGCTAGGTTGATTTACAGGTACCATAGACTCTGTGGAGCTAGGTTGATTTACAGGTACCATAGACTCTGTGGAGCTAGGTTGATTTACAGGTACCATAGACTCTGTACTTTCAGGGGGAAAAATTATGTCCACCTGTCCTAGTGGATCGGTAAAACTATTTTGAAGGTTATTAAATATGCTATTGATATCAAAATTTGAGCTACTACTTCTGTAAGTATTTGATCCTTGAGCTTCAACATTTTCGGAATTCAATCCGTCTGATGGATTTATAATATTATTTTGAAGGTTATTAAATATGCTATTGATATCAAAATTTGAGCTACTACTTCTGTAAGTATTTGATCCTTGAGCTTCAACATTTTGATAAAAAATCATTTGTGCAGTTGGTGCCGTAAAAATCAGTACTAAGAATATTAATAGCATATTTACTGATAAAATCCTTATCATTCAAGTAGTAATAGCATTATATAATAAAGGAGTTTGATAACTCATTACTTGAAAAAATGTACAATATCTTTTTTAGTAAGAAAGATACGAAGAGTGAACAGCAATTCGATGGCTCGAAGCTTATATAGTTATGATATCTTTATCATTTATCACGCTTTAACTAGATTAATCAAAGAATAATTAGACTAAAACAGAGTAAATGAATTGATTTATATGATAAGTACATTCATTGTAATCCGACATTACTACTAAATAATAAGAGAAAGATAGCACCTATCCTTTTTACAAGTATAACATGAATTAGATTCAAATAACAGAACATTACCATCGCACCAGATTTGAACATAATTTTACGAGAGGTTAATATTGTATTGTGTTCTATCATTATTAGATGAATAATTTTGGAATGATTTCGATTTTGCCCCCCTTATGAAATTTTCCCTATCAAATGGGTATACGGATCTTTTCTCGAGTAAAACTTATCTTCTTAGATGGTGCGTTTCCAAAATCGAATAACTTGTTATCAATTTCCATTATTCCAAAATATCTAGAATCGAACTTAACAAAGGGTCATTGTAAACCAATGTCGGTCAAATATACGAAACTAAGAGTTGACAAAAATTCATCAAAGTATAAAGCAACTTTAATAACAATCAACAAAATATAGTCTTTAGATTACACGTTGTTATCAACACATCTGTTATGATTCGATGCAATTGATCAATACTATCTTTGTCCTAAATGTTAGTGTGTTAAAGGGAATAAATTATATATAATGGTAGAGATTTGTGCAATAAATTACTAGACTATGTAAAATAATTTAAGGTGTAAGAATATCTACATTATATTTTAAGGATCCATATGATGGGAGCTGCTTTGAGGAAATATAGTACATAAAAGATGAAGACATTTTCACTTACTAGGGTCAATTGCATTCGATATTTCTGAGTTTTCGAATTGGCCTAATCAGTTAAAACAATAAGGATCCTAGAAAGAGTACTGTGAAGATGACCCGATGATCAAACAAATAACAATAAGAACAATTTACTAATGTTAGATAGGTTTGTTTGATGTTCCTGATCAATATTTCAAAGGCGAATACAAATGTCTTTATGCTATATATCCTTAGTTTTCGCCATCATCCCATTCATAATAATTTTATAAGAATCGACAAAGTCTCTAGCATACATGTTAGCATGTTTTTCTGATCCTTTATGGATTCCTGCTGTGGTTCGCAGATGATGATAGAATTCGTGCATGATTATGAAGGGATTGTAAAAAATATCAGAATTTATGCAATAAATTTTACTTTCTCTTTGGACATATACTGCGTACACTGTCTTTCTCTTTCCTTTGATTGTACCAACAACGATTTGGGGCGGTTTGATCTCATAAAATCTACTTAAACTCTCTAGTGCCTGCTCTGTTTTTTTATCAATAATTAGTTGTACAATATATGCTTTAAAAGTGTCATCTAGTTCTCTTTTCAAGAGTTAATTTCAAGTTGTTTTAGGAATTTATATACGTTCTAATTATTTCTATGGATATTTTACAATTCAGATCTAATTGATTTTTCATCAATAATAGCAGCATCAAATTACTTATAACATATTCAACATATACCTCAATTTAAGTATTGTAGGATAGTAGAGTGACTGAATTCTAATTTATATTTAGATATTATCTTCTTATTTCGTTAATTAAGATCATTATGATATTTAGGAGAGGACTGCTACTATGATAGAATTTTCAATCCTACAAATAGTTGGATCATGCATGGTTACAAACCTAAGACTATATTGCCTTACATAACAGTCTCTTAGTTATCAACAGCGTGAGTCCCACAGATAATATTGAAATAAATACGGCAGTTACAAAGATCGAGTCATAAGCGATACGGGTGGGATAAGATTCATTTGTATTATCGACGGCGGATTTAAAGATCTCTAAATAGATACCAGCAATGGCAGGGCCTAATGACATACCAATCAAGAATACTAGCATGGTGATTCCTAAGGATGTACCAGTCTGGTTTACAGGAGCAGATATCAATGATATATTAAAAGCACCTATTTCTGCTAAAGCTAATCCTATTGCAATAATACAAAGTTCTAAAGATATCACAAATGTAGTTGGATGAAAAACAAAAAGCAGAAAGAATCCGAAAGTACTTATAATACCTCCTGCTAAAGTTGGTTTTATGTTACCTATTTTAGATATTAAGAATCCAGATATAACTGAAATTACAAATGACAAAATCATGAATGGAAGTTGAACACTTGCAGTGGCTAAGGGACCACCACCGAATCCAAGCGGAGTAGGACTCTGTATCAAGATTGGCAAAGTTTGATATATTATAAATAAAGCAATACCGATGTTCATTATCAATATATTAGTAGGCAAAAGAACAGTATCCTTCAACAAGTTGAGATCAATAATTGGGGATTGTGCCCTTCTCTGTGTGAGAATGAACACGGGTAACAAGGCTATGGAAGTTATAAACAGACCTAAAATTATTACCAATAGATTGTTATTCGGACCAGAAATAGAATTCGGTAATAACGTCAGACCCATAAGGAAAGTTGAAACTATACCTACCAATACCAGAGTTCCGCTTATATCTATAATCCCTCGTATTCTTGAGACGAGTTCTTCCGAATCAATTCTAACCCATCTAATTACTACAATTAATAATATTATCATTAGAGGAACTATTGAGAGAAAAGTCATATGCCAGCTAAAATATTCAACAATAGTTGCTCCCAATCCAAGGCCAACTACGGCACCCGCTGAAAAAACTGAAGTAAAAATTCCTTGACCAATTGCAAGTTTTTCATTTGGAAATTTCTCTCTGATAATTGCAAAAGCAACAGGAAACATAGCTAGACCAGCGCCTTGGATTATCCTGGAAATCATCATCATAAAGATATCATTAGATAATCCTCCAAGCAAAGTGCCCACAGAATATACCACGATTACAATCACCAATATCTTTTTTTTCCCATAAATATCAGAAAGTTTACCTATGATTGGAGTCATTACTGCGCCAGCAATTAGATAAGCTGTTAATATCCAAGATGACGTATTATAGGATATCCCGAAATCATCTATCAGATATGGGATAGCAGGAATAAGCATAGTTTCGCCATACATAGTTATTAGTGCAAGAGAGCTAAGGATCATGAGTGTAATCCATGCATCTTTCCCGGAATTCTTTTTATTCATAAATTGAAACCGATCCTTACTTGAGATAATCTCAGTTCTTTGGACAGGCTTATGAATCTCATTATTTTATTGATATTATAGATGTGGACATAATAATAATTACCATTTAACCTAAAGCAATATATTTATTGCATCAGCTACGCTTAATACTCAAAGAATTGTAAGCCTCTTAAAAGAATGAGATATTAACAGAAGGTTTGAATTTTTAAAAATTATGATCATAATTGTCATGTTCAGAACGTATATTCCATTACAACTGCATTAATTTGAAGATCATTAATGAGAAGTAACCCAGACATCGGTCCGTTACAAATATCTAAGAATGGATCGTTAATTTGTGCAAGATTAAGTATAGTTTTAATAAGAGCTTTTTCATCATAATCCTAATAACTTTAAGCAGTACGAAATTTCAATTCATTTTAAAAAGAAGAATTTTATCTTATTTAATACCGACCAATTTACATTTTATTTATTATTATGATGGATTTGAAACTTTGACAAATGAACTAGATTGCTGACTTGTCACCTAAGAACTCATTTTGTAGAATTCATATCGTATTTAGGCTCAAAGTAAACATAGAGGTAATGCATGAAGGATTAATAAGCTGGTAAACATTAATTTTAAATAAAATTAACAACTATACCTCTAAAAATAAGTTAGTATAAATGTAGATGTTTTCACTTCATACTGTGTGCACCCTAGGACTACAGGCCCGGTCAAATGATATATTGCGATATCATAACCATATAAAGATATCAAATGCATTCGAGGATCCGGTTATACATCAATAAAAAATGAAAACATAGTATAATAATAAGGTTGAATTCTAGTGTACCTGTATTAGAAAATCGATTTAGATCTTTCACCAAAAATGTTGGCAGTTTTATTCATAATTGTAGGAGTAGTTTTGGTTTTTATCTTAATGGGTGGATCTCTACAGCAGCTTTTTAGCCCAAGTATTCAGGAGAACGTCGTAGTAAAGATAAAACAGAATGGTACTTGCATAGTCTAAGCACTGGACGGTATACTCAGGTCGATCGAAAATTGTCCTTATTCTCAAGGTCAAAACTTTACAATCTATTATAAGCAAGGAATGCCAAGTATTGAAAGATACCAATAATAGTATCTTAAGAAATCAATTCAGATCGTATTAACGAATGGTATATAGTTTATTACTTTACCATTTTACATATTGCGGTATAGATAAAGCACTTTTCATTTTACCCTAATGAGAAATACTAATGATACAATATTTGCAATTTGATCTTGCTTACTTATTTTTCTTACGAGCTGAGCATGAATGCAATTGAATGTTTTTGCACTCTGTCATGAAAAATTAACCAGATAATTTCCACTAGTTTTTTAACAGGCACTAAAAATATGACTACTATTATAATGACCGTTCATATAATGGAAATGGTGAAAGTATCGACAGGAATTCAACAAATAATGGAATAGGCAAGCAAAGATCTCTTCCCCTCCATCTCGATCCCACATTCCTTCTAGAGAAATGATTTACTTATGTAAGTTTAATATAGAGAATAAAGAAATGGTGACATCCCTCTCAGACGATTCTACGAATTGATCCAGCCTAGTTTTCTAAAGTAATATACCATAACTCCTGCGGACAATGACGAAAGTGTCGCAGTCAAAATAAGTGGAAAGTAATCTATAATTTTTTCCCCCTCATTGACACTGCCTGGAATAACAATGTTCATACCATAGAAAGTTCCTGCTACGGTAATTGGAATTGATAGTGTGAACAATATTGTTAGAAAGCTTAGAATTTTATTTGCTTTTTCTGAATTCAACATATTATCTGTATCTTTGTAAATTTCAATTGTTTCTTTTGACTCGTCAAGGGCTTCTAGTACCTTCGATATATGATCATTAATGTCGTCAAAATAATCAATCAGATCTTCTTCCTCTGCGCTACCCGAAAATCTCTTGACATCTCTAGATGTAATTTCTAACATGATTCGTTTTAGGGGCAGGACTATCCTGCGAAGTGTAGTAATTTCCCTCCGGAGGATAGATATTTCTTTAGCATTTGCCACTTTATCATCAAATACTTCATCTTCTATGTCGTCTAAGTTTCCAATAATTTTCATCAATATGTGAAGTAGATTGTCAACCAGAGCATCTAAAATGGAATGCAATAGGTATCCTGGAGATCCACCCATGAGATTACTCCTGCTGTTCTGATCGCTGATTTTACAATTTCTAAATAGTTCAGTTAACGGATGGAGATCACCCTGAGTAATTGAAATTAGATAATCCTTACCTATAAACAAAGAGAGTTGGGTAAAGCTTGGAGCAGCTCTTTCTTTCAGAGAATTTGGAAATTGAAGTATAACAAAGATATGGTCGTCATACCTATCAATTTTTGGGAGTTGATTCTTTGACAAACAATCTTCGATATTCAACTCATGAATAGGAAATTTTTTGGATATTATATCCATTTTTTCTCTTGTGGGCCTTTCTAAGTAAACCCATAACAGATCTTGATTAGTGATTGTTTCCAAACCGTCAACATAATCAGGAAAATCCAATTCAAATCAATATACAATAGTCGATTGAGTATATAATGTAATGGAAAAACACATTATAGGTCACGATATTACAAGAAAAAATAAGTATGAATTAGGCAAAGATCCTGTTCATGTGTAATGTGCAGCCTAATATCATGGTGAGTTATTCCGACTATTAATCTCATTTACAATATGCAGGTGAATCCACACATTTTAATTGCTGAGTACCGTAGATAGGGGAATCTCCAAAATGATTATTAACCCTAAATGGATCCAACAAAATACTAATGGCACTGTCACCTAACAAGGTAATGCTTGTTGGTACATTATGTATTGGTTCGTCTCTCAAGGTCACAGTTGTGGTACCATTAAGATGTATAACATTACTTATAGCGCTGTCAGTTGGTGGGTTGTTCAAGGATAAATCATAGATTTCATGTGAATGAGAAGAATTACCATCTGTTTTTACCATATAAAATGATCCGTTAAATGTTGGAGATTCCGAACTAAGATTTTCCATCCTATATACACCGCCTACTATCCAAGTAGTGCTGTTATCTAGTGGATCATTCTGTAAGCTCGTAATACCTCCTTTTATCAAATCTATGGTAGAATCGGTAATATTTTGTGTTGGATTACTAGTCATGTTGCTAATACTTGAATTATTACTATTGTTTATGTTGTTAATAGTATCGGTAATCGATTGTTGGACCTGACTATTGATAGCCGATTGCAGGTCTTGTTGATTTTGTTGGATCGACTGACCAAGAGACGAAGTTGCATAAGAGTTAATATTTACACTCGAAATTGTATAAGCACTCACCAATAGTGTTGCCATCATCGAGACAAATAAAATTGAAAGAAATTGGCTGTTTGTCATAGAACTACATCATCGATATTGCTATTAAGAATTTGCAATTTAAAGAATTAATGTCACGGATAGTAATGCAGAATGACAGCGTCCGGTTAATTAAGAAAGTAGTGGAATACTATAGTCTTAGTTGAATGGAACCTATTACTTAAAACGTTTATATTCACTCTAAATTAAATTAATCCAAAAAGAATTGAAACTTTATTTATTATTTAATCGCATTTGACGAAAACTATGTACTTTATAACCTTTTCCTCTAAATATTCTTTCATCTACTTAATCGATATTTAGAAAGTTTAAAAATAAATGTTGTTTTCCGACGGAATCCTTTGCAAATGTTAGGTTTTTCATTTAATTTATTTTTTGGATATGATAGCTGGTTTTCACTTTTTGAGATTTGTTAAAAATTCTAGTAATCATAATTAGATATTAGTTTGCAATTCGATGTTCATATAAGAAGGATAACTTTCAAATTATGGGTTAGAGCATTTTCTATAGATATCCAATAATAAAAAGTGCCATAGCAGCTGCCATAGCAGCGCCCCATACTAATTTGTTCCAATCAAAAATCTTTTGGCCATCTAAGATACCCATGGGTATAAGATTAAACATGGAGATCCAGCCATTAAACGACGCACCAACCGTGAAGTAAGGGTTAGAGGAGTCGTAAGTCAAAGCTAAAATCAAAAATGAAAAACCCATTGCCAAGTTTGTAAGCGGCCCTATGAGAGCCACCCTACCAAATTTAGATCGGTCATAAATCCTGACCATCACTGCTCCAGGAGCGATGAACTTGAAGGGCATTATAGGAAGAGCAGAGATTGCCGTTAGAATAAGACCATATATCTCAGCTCTGAATTCTGACCAGCTACCATAATATTGGGCCAAAAACTTATGAGCCAATTCGTGTACTAGAAAAGCACTTGTAAAAATTGCAAGGAATTGCCAAGAGAAGTATCTATAATTATTCAATGAAAGACCTACACAAATTACAAGTGCAGTAGCTACTGAAAGATGAATGAGTTCGGTTTTTGACGTCTTTATGTTCAATATATTACCTATGTTTCGTAATCCTGATAGATTGGATTTGCTATCTGGTTTATCGTTAAAGAGGGTACCTTGTATCCGCTTATTATAGAAATTTAAAAAAGGGCATGAATGATGTAAAGGATTTCTATGATCACTGCAAAAGTATTCTTTACAGTAATTACATCTAAAAGGTAAGCTAGCCACCAATCCACAAGTATAGCACTGGATAGGATTTTTTTTTCTTTCCGTAGTCATAGTAATGGATTAATGGATTCCAATAAGCATGAAATAGTGATCGAACACTCAGTGATCGTAGATAATAGAATAGCATTATTATTTAGAAATGATGGCAATTCTAGTTCATTTCCCTAGATATTTGAGAGTCCAAATCCTCATATCTTACTATAGCAGATTCATTTATATCAAATTAACTTCAAAATTACAGTAAAATTCAGAATATAGAGATTTGCAGTATCTTACTGAGAACGTATTTGTGACATGTTATAAGTATTTGTGACATCTTCTGCAGTATTATTGGAAGAGTTCGTTTCATTGATTATAGTCATTGGTAGATCAGATGTTGGAGCTTGTGCCTGCATGGATGGAATTATTGGTATTGCAAAAAGGGTTGAGGATGCCAAAAGCGTAGATATCAAGAGTAAATATAGTTTAAGCATTTCCAATTTATATTTTTAACAAAGTATTTAACACCTATTAAAAAAATCTAGTTATTGGTAAAAATATTAGGTATGTTCTCTCATGAGTATTATAAGTTATCCCTATATTGTAGTAACTAAATAATATTAGCTTTTGACAAGCTTAAGTATTCATGCCTGATTTCATTTACCCATCGCTAAATAGGCTTTGCGTATTATTTATCAAATATCATAGGAACTTATCAAAACAAATTAATGTAAAATTAGAAAGATATCTCAGAATGAAGGAGGTTCACAATGCATGCTTTTGACGAAATCTGGAAGTGTGACCATAAAATTATACAGATTATCAAAATACCCAGATTCATATTCCTTAACCGAGATAAGGTTTGTTAGATCACAAAACAAAAGTATATTGTTTATGGGGCCAAACATTTTAGACAGGAAGATCGGGATTAAGGGGGAAAACACTATTTCTAAAATTAGATGAGGTAACTCGACTACATGATAAAGGATTTACTGGAAAGCTAACCAATAGAATCAAATCTAGATAATGATTTCCACAAATACCAAGTAGCTATACTCCTATAAGGTTTCCATTTAGACGATACTTCTAGCATGTACGCGGGAGTAGGTAGGTCTGATAAATTATATAATTTTTGAATTGCCTTTTTTACCCCTAAATCGTCCAATGGAATTACATCTGCGCGATTCAGGCTGAAGATAAGAAACATCTCAGCAGTCCATCTACCAATGCCTTTTACTTTAACTAATTCAGTTATGATTTCTTCGTCTTGAAGTTTGGGTAAATAATGGATATTTAATTCACCGGAAGCGATCTTTGTTGCCAAATTCTTAATATATTCTATCTTTTTGAATGATAGTCCTATTCTAAATCTCAAAACAGTGTCAGGAGTTGAAATTATCTGTTCGGGAGATGGTATAGCATTATCATAATATAGTAGAAATCTTGAATATATCGCATTTGCAGCACTGCCGGCAAGTTGCTGATAGACTATAGATTTTAGTAATGATTCAAAGAGATTATCGTGGATCTGAATTGAAAAATTTCCGATAGATTTAATTAATTTCCCGAGTCGCATGTCCTGTTTTGAAAGTAATTCTAGTGGATCCGGATCGCCCATATTCTACACATAAAATAGTTTTGATCATGTTTTAAGATTTTCTTTGATATCTAACAATATCCCTTAAACTAGGGTTAAATATATTCATGCTTTTTGATTATTTTCTGCTAGTGAGAAGATTTACATGTATTATTCTGGCCTTAAGTTAATCGCCATCAGTCTGTTTTGTTCATGATTGTTGTATTCAATCATCTTACTAAACCCAACGGTGATAGATCCTGGTCATGCATAGCGCCAAGTGGAAACTTAATATGCATAAGCACCATCAGCAGGTCTACACTGATTACACAAAGTGGCCTTTTCATTTGATCCTTCTTTTGATATCTTCATTACTTCAACGTTTTCTAATCCACACTCTTCGCATCGTCCCTTCATGAAGATATTTGGAGAATAATACTTAAAATAGTTCATATTCTTGTTTATGCAGAGAATTCTAATAGTAAAATATCAGTTATTTTCCACAAGTTCTGTGGATGATGCTTTAGCAACGCCTAAAATAATATCATTTAAGTAACTGGTCAATTGTTTTAGAAAATGAATCTTTTCAACTCAACCAGTTATCCAAGTCGATAGAAATAATCATTATCTTCTCTTAATGGTTTATCAGAAAATTTTGATTTGCAAGCTAACAGACAAATATTCAATCCCATAGCTGCAGAATTCCTCGAGATCAAAACAATAAGTTCTTTTCCCATTCCATAAGTCATTCATTACCATGAGACCAATAATCAAGATAAGAATGAATCAAATCGAACGACATCTATTTTTTAGTTTGACTATTTTCATTTTCTGAATCAATGTGCTAGATAACGCAAGACACGTACCAATAAAACCGACAAAAGTGAGTAAATGATCAATCATAAACAATTATAACAGATACTTTATACTCACAATATTGAAGAAATTCTAACCAACCATAGTTAGTCCCCATTTGCAATCTTTCTTGGTTCAATATTTATTCATAGTAAATAAAAAAACAAGAGGAGTAGTAATATATCCAACTTTTTCTGGCCCTATCACATGAATTACTATATTACCATCTAGAAAAAGAATTTTTTAAATCATGTCAGATTGAATCTGCCGCAACTTGAATTATCTGTCTCATTCGGATAGGTTTTTGTAAAAATTTTTCAATATATTTATTTTCTAAGAGTTCATTTTTAATTGGCTCATCCAAATTATATGCTGAAATTAGGATTATCTTTATTCCATTCATTTTCTTAATCTTCTTGGCAACATCATCGCCCAACATATCACCTAATTTATAATCCAAGAAAAGGAGATCAATTGGAGATCCATTCGCTTTATTCTCAAGATATTCACGTATACATTCTGCTCCTGAACAAACTTTTATGACATCATATCTCAATTCTAACACTCTGGAATAAAGATCAAGTAATTCCTTTTCATCTTCACAAATCATTACCACTTTCCTTTTCTTGGCATTTGAATTAGAAGATTTCATAATCCTAAGTTACCTTTCTAACTATTAAATTTTAACTGTAAAATATTCAGATATCACTATGAAGGTAGTAGTAGTAATTACATATTCAAGTTCCCTTTTAAACCTCAATTTACATTTCATGTAATTAATTATAGATGGGTTCCACAATCTTGGTCCTTTCTGTCCAAGGGTTAAAAGATATATTGCTAGTTCAGTCATGTTCATCCAAAAAGGAAGCTTCCTCGTCCCAGAAAGGTTGTCGAACTATACCATAACTCATTAAATCATAAATAGCGCAGCTGAGACCTTGAGATTGTAGTCAAATGGCCTCAGATATAATTATTAGTCTAGATGCGTTCTCAACATCCAGGCCATTTTTTCATGAATTTCCATTAAACCTATCAGAAAATCATTGGTCCCCATATCATTATATTCCTCGTCGCATTTATCTGCACTTTTTCGTAGATATTTTATAGTGCTCTCATGATCCGTTAATAAATTAGAGATCATTTTTAAATCAGACGGATATTCCCCAGGATTTTCCTTCAAATTGGTAATCTGCATAAACTCATTCATCGTTGCAACTGTGGCTCCACCTAATTGCCTTGTTCTTTCAGCAATTTCGTCAATCATTCCATCTAATTTTTCATATTGTTCTTGAAAAAATTCATGTCGCTCTTTGAAATCCTTGCCAACTACATTCCAATGGTAATTACGCGTTTTTGTAAATAGCAAGTATTCGTCGGCTAACAAAATATTAAGAATACCTACAACCTCTTTTCTGTTTTCTGCTTCAATGCCTATATCTATATTCTCTTTCATTTCAGTGGTTTGCTTTTCTAGCATGAATTAACAATATGGAAGAAAGTTATTAAACCTAATACGAATTTTTTCACCTCGCGGTTAGTCATTGCAGAAAGGCAGTAGTTAAAACCCTACTCACTGCCAAACCGTTGACTAAATAATTTAATTATGCTGAAAGTTTTATGACCGAGGCTGTACTAATGTAATTACTATAGACGATTTTAAATATAGTTTTATTAAAGATACAGAGATTTTTAAAAACACTATTGATCTAGAATAATTACCAGTTCTCTTTTCTTCTTTTATCAGAATGGTAACATATGACGGCATATTTCTTAACATCAAAACATGAGTTAAATTGATCAATAAATGTTCTTTAATGTACTCTGCTTTATTTTTGTATTTGATCGAGACTGAGTTATGCAACTTTGATATGTTCATTAGTTACATTTCTTATTTTCGTGTTTGCAAAACGCTGTTACTCCTAATCCCAATATACTTGCAGCTATGGGACTTATCAAAAGAGCCGAACTCGGTGGTAAATTCAACTGATCCATAATATGATTAACTAAGGATGCACCATTTAGATCGTTTCCAGATGTCACCTTCTTGTGAAGACTGCCTGTTGAATCACATAACTCTTCGTGTAACGCATCTGCATATGCAATCCATACAGATCTACCATCAGGATTCGTCTTATTAAATTCAAAATCGACTTCATAAATAGCAGGCATGATTAAATCTACGTCTACCTTATTTTTCCTATAATTTATCAGAATTTCTTCAAGTTTATAATAAACTGTTCTAAGATTGCCATTGGAATTTTGAATTTGCAAAGCTACTTGTTCTGCCAGTTTTCCTGCTTTTTCAATATCAGAAAAGCTCATTCATATCTCAACTCCCTTTAGATTTTCGGGAGTTCATTGCTTATAACATTTTAAGTACCATAATTAGATAATCAAATAATTTTCCGTTATAATAGTTTCAAGTAAAGTCAGCATGACATCGATAATTTTCGTCTTCTATGAATATATTATGGATTTCTAATTGAAAATGAACTAATTAACACATAGACCCCAGAATGTAATTGCAAGTCATACGTTTTATCCATCTGTATGTTTGGATGAGGGTGCAGTAGCATGTAAACGATGCCAAAGATGCACTAAATGATGGGAACATTGTGCAAGCAGGTTCGAAACTAGAGATAGTTGACACTTTGCTCGATCAATTAGATGCTATGACTAGTAAATCCGACTAGTCCACAATTATTTAAGATATCGATATATACCGATAAATTAGACACATATAATAATTTTTATAACAAATTGCACTTGAGATAAAAATGTATGTATAGACGATGTGCCAGTAAATGAATGACGAAATTACTATTATTTCTGAAAGTACCAATCCAAATCAAGGTGACACTGAAAAATACCTAGTTTTAAGTAATCATTATAGGTGGGAAAAAATAAATTTAAAATCCTATTGTATAGACGAACTACTAAAGATTGTTAACGAATTAAGACCAGAAATTATAATAATTTTTACAGCCGATATGCATGGAAAGGCAGTTGTTTCATTTCTTGAGTATTTTTTGTCAAGAAAATTTAAACCTGTTATTTATGAACTTTCATCCGGTTATAGAGGAATAGCAATTTCAAGAATTATTATCATTAAAATGCAAAAGTATGTTTAATACCGTCATAGAAAATGGTCAAACAACTAATGATTAATGGTACGGGCACCCACAGGACACCTTAGTATAAGTGCAACTTCTCTTTTACTATTCCCATTTAATCCTGCATTTTTAGGAGTATTATCTAGTAAGATAAGATTAATAAAATCGACTAAATTGAGATCGGGTGGTATAAACCGACTACCCGTTAGAGCTTTATGATCAGATCTTTATCTACCAAAGATCCGAAAATTAAATGAATTTCCATCCTAAAGAAAGTATGTTACCATTGTATAGAATTACATTTTGAATATTACTATTGTTAATTTTTGGCTAGAAGGAATGAAGTAGAGGATTCAATAGCATCAACACTCTGTTTACCTTTCATATGGATACTCCTAATAAAATGATATGAATCTAGCAGATGTGACTACGGCTTTAATTGTTCTAATAAAGAAATCATATCTACCAGATTCAACACTGAACGTATTTAATATCCTGAAAGTAAAAGATGGTCATACCACTTCTCTAAAAATCTTATTGGTTGGAGGCATCCTCAGAAACTTATCCCTGTGAATCCCAAGCAAAGTAAATCGACAAGCTACCTTAAATTCCTCGGTAATAGTCTCATCAAATATGATTCTAAAATCAGTAATGGCGTTCCAAAGAAAAGAGATAAATTGTTTAAATCCCTCTTTGTTCGTGGTAAATTTTGAGGGAAACCATGTATCATTAGGTAATTATCATAAAAGTCAAAATAAGATGTGCTCTAGCTTCAGGATCATTAAATCTTTCAGACAATTTTCGAAGAACTTTTCTCAAGAACTCATTTATTGACACACATAGAATACATAATCCTTTTACTCAAGATATCCGGTGCTTTATTAACCATTAGTTTTGGCATGCCTTCACATCTTGGGTTGTGTTACAACTGTCAAGGTGATACCAGGATTTTCATTAATCTACACGCATAGGGACAAATCATTATGCCTTGATACCACAAGAATTTGGACCAGATTCAAGATCCACTTGATCGACCCTATCGCAGGAGATCAAGTTCTTATTTAGATAGACTATTTTTTCGTAATTCATTGGATGAGGCGGTATGTTTGAAGTTACGAAATCTATGAATTTAATTTTAGAATCAATTATAGTAGTCAGTCTTTGTTTGATAGCTCCCAATGAATCAAGAATGGGTTTTTTATGTTCAAAAGCGGAGCTGTAATGTGCAGGGAGTATAATTGTTTTGTCAGGTAGATTAAATATCACGTCATGGTAAGTATGGTAAAGTTTATTGGTATAATCCTCTGATTTATTATGAAGATCTGGCCTTCCCACCCCATTTACAAAAATGGTATCACCTGTAAAAAGATAGTAATTTGAATTGCCATCATTTTTGTCAAAATTATCACCACTATTTTCTTGTTTGCCTATATCTTCTTTTTGAGCAACATTATGTATTTTCAATAAGTAACTCATGCTGCCATCTGTATGCCCAGGGGTATGAATCGCTTCTAAGTAGAATCCATCTCCTATCTCAAATTTTTCTCCCGCTGTGATTAATCTATATTTTGGTTCCTTTTCACGTGATAACTGTTGCGTGATGTAGCTTTCAAATGAACTGACTGCTATCTCTGATCCATACTTTATAGCAACTTTGACTGAACCTGATAGATGATCTGCATGCATATGAGTGTCAAGTACTTTACTAACTATAAATCCATTTTCTTGAAGCAGATTATTGATAACGGTGTCAATCTCGCATGTAGCATCAATAATTATTGCTTTTTTCTCTTTTGTCGATGCAATAACATAGCTCATACACCCTTTTGATATTCGTCTTATTTGCCAAATTTTCAATGTAATATTTGATTCGATATCTATTGGAGCAACATCGTACAGTTTACTCCATCCAGTCATACCTCCTTCAACAGTCCTAACATTATATCCTAAGGAAGCAAGTGTTTTTGCTGCCATAGAAGACCTTTGGCCGTGAGCACAAAATGTAATAACTTCTTTATTCTTTGGAATCTGTTTTAGAGAATCTATAGAAGCTAATGTATCTACTGGGATGACAAGTGAATCTGGATAGTTGTCGTATGAGATAGTCCACAAATCATGTTCCTGTTTACTTCTGACATCCAAAATAAAAATGTCTTCGCCCTCATCCATCTTTTTCTTTAACTCTGTTGGTTTAATAACTAAACTATTCTTGTCATCATCAATACCATTGTAACTTGTCATTGGTCTAATCATATTCATAAATTGTAAACTGAGATTTATAAATCATAAATTGATATTGGATATGATATATTGAAAAATAAGTAAATCATTTATCATTTATTTCTTATCAGTCCAAAACAAGTTCGCCTGGATAGTCAAAGTCAGTTACTCGATCATCAGTATATGCACGTTAGCAAGCTTGAAAAAATGAATGAGATTAAAGCCATCCATTCCATTAGAGTAGATTACTCATATTTTTAACATGAACTTATTTTACTATTTTATGAACATATCAATTATTTTTGAGACTGTCAAATCATCATTGTATTTCGCACTAATTGTCAATGTATAGTTTCCGGGAATCGCCTCTTTGGTTGGTTCAATTTTAAATGAGGTAGTTTGTGGCGATGAACTCGTATTGGATAATTTGGGTTCACTGACGATTAGAGATGTAGGACTAAACTGTGCCGTAAGATTATCAAGTTTACCATTTTTAGATATTGAAGATGTTGCAGCCATACTTATATTCATAGACTCATTCAATTTTGTATCGTTGTTACTAATATCAGAATATAATTCACTTGCATTGATTAATGGACTTGTTGATATTGAATGGTTACTTGATAAAGTATTATAAACGTAAATATCTAACATATCTCCTCTATTACCTTCCCTATCCAAAGTTATGTTATTCTTAGATACTCCAATAGCAATTGGAATATTATCTAGTCTATCTTTTGTTATTACACCTAGTTTATTTTCAGTCCATTCTGTAAACCATATTGATCCATTATTATCAAATATGAATCTAAGGGGATTTGAAGAATTAACCCATAACGGATTTTGTGATGGAATATAATACTCGACTAGAGTTTTATTTTTAGGATCATATGATGCTATGGCGTTTCCATAGTGCTCATTGAACCATACCTTTCCATCTCTATATTCATTATAATATGGCAAAGTGGTTAAATTGCCAGAAGTAGAGGGGTTGGAGGTTGCATATTGCTTTATTTCGCCTGTAGTTGGATTTAACGAAAAGAAAAGATTTGCAATATGGCTATTAGTCCAAAGAGTACCATTTTCATCTTCTGCAATACTGAATGGAACACTATGAGTATAGGTCACATCGTGAATAGTTAGAGACCCTGCTGTTATATCGTATTTAATAATATGCCCTCCTACAGGAAAGATAGCAGTTGAAAACCACAATGTATCATTTGCGTTGGTAGGGTTAGTAGTACTGCTATTTGTATCGTCATTGGTGAATCCAAAACCATTAGAAATAGGTCCCATAGTCTGGAATTCGATTTGTCTTGACATATCTAATTCTGAAATACCTTCTGTGGTGTTATTTATCACCTTGGAAGGTTCAAAAAATCCAAGTCTATTGCCAAAAACTTGGGTAAACCATACGTTACCATCAGAATCAAAGGCTATTGATAGAGGGTATCCACCTTCCCCTAATAATCTATAATTTTCAAACTTTCCTTCCTTGACAAAATACTTCCAAATGGAATTACTAAGCTCATCAGTAAACCAGAGGTCGCCATTATTATCAAGTTTTAAATCCCATATCATAGAACCTATGCTTCTTGTTTGTTCAAGCCAGTTTGGTATTTTTATGGTTTTATCAAACTGTAGTGTTTTAGTATTAAATACCAAAAGTGTACCTGACTTTCCAGATGCTATCCAAATATTATTTTCTTGATCCACTGTTAATCCAACAGGTTGACTACACAAAATCGGTGTAATAAATTCATGAACATAGGAATTGGAATTTGTTACATTATTTCCACAAAGTAATGGCCGGTCCTTATCAGACATGGTTTTGATTATTTCTGTATTTAAGTTACTAGAATTGGAAAATGAGTTATTGTTAAGAGCAGGTGCAATAACTTTTCCAACAGAATTCGTAGTAGAAGGATTAGTAGTTGCATAAACGAACATTGAGTTATCAAAGAATGAATAAGGGTGATTTGAAAAAATAACTGAAATACAAAAAATTATCATAATGGTAACTACAGGGATCTTTGAATATACATTATTTTCAAAAAGTTTCACAATGAATGAGTAATTCTGACAGTTAATAATCATTCCTGTAGCCTTTGCAATCAGCATAAGCGCCGCTAATTGCAAGCATATGACTCTGATAATGCACCAGTGCTACCATAAATGAAATCTGATAGATACGTTTTAGATGTAAGAAGGAATAATCCCCATCCTCCTAGAATTGGATTTTATGCGTTCTAGATGTCCAAAGCCATATGAATTGTAACAGTCTGGTAATAGGCAGATAATAGTGTTCCATAAATATTTATTATATTCATTCTATCAGTTGATTCCAACTAAAACAAAAAGAAAATAAAAAGGCGTACCAAAGTCTGGTATGAAAGTATTAGATATAACTATTAAAATTAACATTAATGATGAAAATGATATTGTCAATATTTCAGAAGACACTGCGAGAGTTATAGCTAAAAGCAAACTAAAAAATGGAATTGCAACAGTTTTTGTGGTTGGATCAACTTCTGCAATTACCACCATAGAATATGAATCTGGGCTCAAATACTCTTCCTAATATGCTTTCTAGGATAACACCGAACAACATACAATATGAACATGACAATACATGGCATAATAGAAATGAACATTCTCATGTTCGCGCTTCACTAAGTAGCCCTAGTATAACAATTCCATTTAAAAATGGCCATCTGGATTTAGGGTTATGGCAACAAATAGTATTTTTAGAGATAGACAAAAGACCGAGAGAATGCAAAATCATGCTTGATGCTCTCAAATCAGATCTAATTGTATCGGATTCAGCGATATGAATATTTAAGCTAAAATTAAGTTTTTGATACTAATCCGAAAAGTAATTCTGGCATGGCTTCCTAAAAAAAATGATCTATAATTTATTTTTTTGAGCATCAGTAATCTTATATTACTTTGGTTTTGCCAGGCATAATTTTATCGAGTTGCAAAGAAAATATTAAGATTACTTGTAATTACTTGCTATATATTCAACGGTATATGGATTTTAAACAATACAATTGACTTTTACAAGCCCTGAATTCTTTTGTATGGGATAAATTAAAGATTTGGAGCAGTCTTACCTGTTAAAATTGTTAAAATAGCGACCACGGGTAATTCAAAAGAAAACAGAAGAAATATTCTGATAAGTACATAGTAACAGCATCAAATAGAATCGTCTTATACAGTTCTTTTTTATCAGTTACGTACTAATCACAATACTTATCTGCATGGATCCATTGATTTAACTTACCATTGAAACTGATTTTTAATGATTCAACATTTTCTGCATTATTGTTAAGAACTATTGCTGAAACCTACTATAAAGGAGCAGACATTGGAGAATGCCTCGCTACAGCATATCGTATTAAAGAATGTGATTTTGAGAGTTGGTACGATGAATGGATAAAGACAGCAAAGAGGATACATTACTATGCCCAGGTTTGTATATCAGAAGGTCATTTGAAAAGCGCAAACGAGGCTTTTTTGCGCGCATCCAATTACTATCGTACAGCGGGGTTTTTGCTAATTGAGCCAGCTGATCCACGATTTCATGCGTCAATAGAACTTAGTAAAGAATGTTTTAGAAATGCGATATCGACGTTTCCATTTAAAGTTGAAGCTGTGGAAATCCCTTATGAAGGAACAATTTTACCGGGTTACTATTATCATATAGAAGAACAAAATGCCGCATTTAAGAATATGGGATGTATAGATGATGGTGATACTAATCGAGTACATAGTGATAATCGCAATAGAAAATTAGATATCCCAAGCAGTAATAATTTTCCGACACTTATAGTTCATGGAGGGTTTGATTCTATATTGGAAGAACTATATTCTTATGCCGCTGCACCCGCATTAGAAAGAGGGTATAATTGTTTGACTTTTGAAGGTCCAGGACAGGGAGAAGTGATTCGTAAACAGAAAATACCTTTTAGATATGATTGGGAAAAGGTGGTAACGCCTGTATTCGACTTTATTACAATAAAAAGGAAGGAATTCAATATAGATTTAGAGCGGGTGGTATTAATGGGAATCAGCATGGGAGGATATTTGGCTGCAAGGGCCGCTGCATTTGAACCGAGGATATCGGCATGTGTTCTCTATGACGGGGTCTATGATGGATACGACGCAATTAAATCAGGTCTGCCAAAATCACTTCTGGTTGCAATTGAAGCAGGCAATTCGCAACTTGTTAATGCGACATTCTCGGATTTGATGAAGTCGGATCCGAATGTAAAATTCAATATAAAACATGGAATGTGGACTACTGGAACAAATTCACCTTACGAATTAATTACCGGTGCTAAAAAATATTCAACTAAAGATATTTTAAGTCTTATTAAATGTCCTACTCTTGTCTTAGAGGGTGAGAAAGACGATTCATTTCCGGGCCAACCAAAGAAAGTCTATGAAGGCCTGACATCGTTAGGGCCTTCATCAAAGAAGTACATAGTATTTACCCAAGAAGAAGGAGGAGAGGAGCATTGTCAGTGTGGTGTACCCGCTATCACTAATCAGAGGATATTTGATTGGCTAGATGATATACTTGACAAAAAATTACTGCCCCCTTGAAAGCGTAAAGGACATGGCATTATTTGTGGACTCATTAGCGAGTATGTATTGAATTGTATTTAGTTTAAACCATAATAAGAGGTCAATTTTTTGTTTATAAGTTGACAAGTTGTTAAAACACTAACTTTGACTATCCAACTTTTTGATTAAATGCTTTCAAAAGTATTGTGAACAGTTCTATAATTTTTTTAGTTTGATTATCAAACCACAATAAGGTTAGTGTTTTTGGCCCAAATCTTTGAGGGCAGAAAATTAGCGCAAGGCACCTCATCATTTCAGTAAACAAATACAAAACAAATGAAGATAGTACACGACTATTTAACTTTCACATAAATCTTTTTCAATCTCATTTTAATAGGTTCTTTTTTAATAATTCGTGAAAATCTCTGTCCGATAACTCCTTTTTGAGCTTTGAATATTCTTTAGAATCATTTCCAACACTACTTCTCAATGGTGTGTTTTTATTGTCATTGCTAGAAGAATTAGCGATTGCTCGAACTATTTCGTCCGCTACAACGTGTGGATGAGGTGTATGGCTCATAGCACTATAATAAAAAGATAAAAACTTGTTAACCGTGTTGCTGTAGATGGATAACGGGATTCTGTTTTCGTTATTGTAAGACGGACGCACCAATCCGCCACCTTTATCAATTCCGTATTTATTGGTAGGTACAATTAAATCGTTTACGAATTCAGTGTTTATTACACCAGGCTCTATTAAGACTAATTTTATTCCAAAAGGATCTAATTCAAACGAATGGGCCTCGCTCAAACCTTCTACTGCAAATTTTGTTGCACAGTATATAGATTGAGTAGGGATTCCTGCCAATCCCGACAGGGAGCTAATATTAATAATAATTCCATTCTTTTGTTGTCTCATTATTGGCAGTACTTCACTAATTACTCTAATCACACCAAAAACATTAGTATCAAATTGATTCTTTATTTCATCCATTAAAAAGTCTTCTAATGCTCCAAAGAGACCATATCCAGCGTTATTGACAAGTACATTTATTTTACCGTATTCGATAGCTATCTTTTCAATAGTATCACAAACAGAATTGGCTTTGTCCATATCCATTTCAAATACTCTGATTTATAAATTTTCACTCCTTGCAATATTCTCTAAAATCCTAGATTTGCTTTTATTCCTCATTGTAGCACAAGCCTCAAAACCAATCCCGGTAGAACTCCCAGTTACAAGAGCCACCTTGCTTTTGTGATTGTTAGACATTCTGCAGAGAATAGGTAATCAAAATTAAGTATTATGTTTTGTCACTTAGGGTGAACAGCATAAGAAATTCCAAATGATTAAAAATTGCAACAAGAATCTCAATGATTTGTATTATTCTGCAGTAACAATATTAAGCATTTGTAATGTAAAAGAAACTACGAAGGAGATCATCATCTAGTCCTCTGTAAATTGGAGACGATCAAGTATAAAACTTTCACTCATCATTGCAATAATATAGACTTTTAAAAAAAAATTGTAATAACATTATATATTTGTTTTACTTTCTATACTTATGTCTATTTCATCAAATGTTAATATGCTTTTTTCCAAGAATAAATTTACCAAAAAAGGATCAGGTATTCAACTAGTATTGGCTATCATAATTTTGATCGCAGCCGTTTGGACTGAGATGGTCACCGATATTGATATGGTATTTTATATATTGTTAACAGTAAGCGCCATTTTAATTATTTCCTCCTTTCTTATTCTTATTAATCAGTATGAGCGGGCAATTATTTTAAGATTAGGTAAATATAAGAAACAGGTAGAGCCGGGGATTCATACAAGAATTCCTCTTGCAGATAACGTTTTAGTTATAGATGTTCGTGAGAAAGTAACGGAGTTTAAGGCAGAAAGAATGCTTACAAAGGATAATGTTCCAGTAACAATTGATGCAATACTCAGATACAAAATCATCGAAGAAAGGGCTAGCGATGCGTATCTAAATGTGGAAAACTTTAATGACATGATACAACAAGTATCACAAACGACCTTACGAAATAGTATAGGCTCTTCTTTGTTTCAAGAAATTCTATCAAGAAGAGAAGAAATCAACGAAAGCATCAAATCCAAGATCGCAGTGGAATCTAACAATTGGGGAATAATGGTGACTGGTGTTGAGATTAGACAGGTAATAATTCCACAGGAATTAGAATCTGCAATGTCAATGCAAGCACAAGCTCAAAGAGAGAAACAAGCAAGGGTGACATACGGGGAATCAGAGGTTCTTGTGGCTCAGAAATTTCTCGATGCGTCTAAGGTTTATTCCAATAATCCTGTTGCATATGCATTGAGGCAATCAAATATGCTATATGAAACCATGAAAATTCAGGGAAATACAGTAATAATGGTACCCTCTGAAACATTAAATTCCATAGGTTTTGGAAATCTAGGTGCAACAATTGCATACCTTAGTAGTTTAAAAGATGGTATAAACAAATCAACAGAAAAATCTGGAGTTCCAGAACAATGAGGATAAAGCACGAACTACTCTTTAATTATGGACCACCAAGGATAACGATACTTGCTATTGCTTAATCATTATGATTCCCTGGATAGTATCATAACGACAGTGAGTTGGAATTGGCAAATTTTGAAGTTATTGTTTTGAAGGTAATGCATTATCAATAGTCAGTTGTGTTCTACCAAATTTATTCAAATGCGTCTTTTGAAAATGCAAAGGGAAGTATTTCTAATAAAGTTATAATTTTTTCATCACTCAAACGAATTTTTGTTCGTGGATTGAATTCTATTAATACTTGTCTGCAGGCTCCGCATGGATAGATCGGCTTTCCGGTAGAGGCCACCACGGCAATTTCTTCTATATCGGGGTGTCCTTCAGAAACGGCCTTAAAGACTGCGACCCTTTCGGCGCACATAGTCAGCCCATAAACTGAATTTTCAATATTAACCCCATCATAGATCTTGCCAGAGGAAGTTTTTAAGGCACATCCTACAGATAATTTAGAATATGGATTATATGCTTTTTTTAGACTTTTCATAGCAACTTCAATTAACATGTTCATAGGTAAACTCATTGTGATTCTCAATAAGAATTAATCAAATTCTTACCTTTGTTTCCTCAGAAAGGCAACTAAATTAAAAGGTACCAAAATCTCTTATAACTAAACAATCTGGTAAGAAGAATATTAAAGTAATCTAGGATTTACAGGTGCTTTAGGACCGTGTTAGTAATTATACAATCAGGACCCAAGGTTAAGTATTTGACTATAACAATAATCACATGGCTAATAATAAACACAGAAATCAGAGAACTCTGCTCATTCTTTTCTAAGAATGCATAGCATCAGGGTAACAGCAAAAAGAATAGTATTAAATAAAATAACTATACATCGATTTGAAATATCAAATTGATTTTCCAAGTCATGGACTTAATTAAATTAGTTAGACCATTTCATACTTTTGATGCTTTATTTAGATAGCATTGAATAAATCCACGAGTTATAATAGAATGATGATTTATCAGAAATAATTAAAGTAAAAGTAAAAATAATTAAATTTAGAACTCTGAAACCTCATTTGATCCCTGAGTTGGTGTCGATGTCGATAGTGATTCGGTATTATGCACATCTTCGTTACCAGTCATATCGCAATATTCACATGTGTGATCTACAATTACACCACCTAATCGTATAGCTAAAAGATGAGTAAACAATTCGCCTGTAAGTTTAGCAAATTCATCTGGATCCTCACCTCTAACTCTATTTCTGAATTCCAACCATTTTTCAATCTTGTCTAGATATTCGACCGGTTTTTTTTCACCTTTCAAATCGATATCCTCATACTGAAGTGTTATGTTTCCTTCCAGTAAATTTGTAATGTATTCATTCACGTACCTGAATTTATAATCGGATTCCATTGTAAGATATATTGTAGATATAACTATATTATCATCTATCTATTTCATTCTCGTCCACTTTAATACCTAATTCCGATATTAAGTTGATATACAATAAAGGATCACCTTTGAGCTAGCCTTATAGAAATAATAGATAATTGTACGTGTGAAAGTGCGCAACAATACAAAAATACTTTTTAGCAAGAAAAATTACCAAGAATGGCTTCTTGTGCTATTGATTAGAAAAAAATAGAATAAATCAAAAGTATTACTCATTCAGATTTGGATCTCACTTCTTGTGCCATCAGTGTTGTACCTATATACTTTTCCATCCTCCTCATTTAGTGTATTTTTATGAGCACCATCACAAAATGGCTGGTTTTGGCTTAGTCCGCACATACAAATCCATTTACTATCATTGCCACACTTAATTTCCATAGGCCCTTTACCCTCTTTTTTTACGTATCTTACCATTAAATCAACATTGATAATTAGAAATATATAAAATATTGTTGAAAAATTTCAGGTGCCTGTTTCTCGTGTTGAAGATAAGGTGTAATCATATTTCTATATATTTCTATAAATGTTTATTTAAAGTAATGACGAGATTATTCGACACCCAGATATAGCAATTCAAATAAAATAGAGTAAGAATTGGAGTTGTGCTGTCAAACGGTATAGATTCTCTACGGGATGATAATTCTACATCAGAATAAATATCCACTAGACATTGATTTGAATTTGTATTTTACCTGGAGTTTCAATCTTTTGCTAAATAATTGTGGCTATTTACTCGAAATGTCTTAACTTTTAGAATTTATGAACTCGATAGCGATTGAATCGTCGTAATTCTTTAAATTAAGTCTTTTTATGAGACTTTCAAGGTCGACGTCGTTATCCAGATATTTTCTATCTTTGACCGCCACATACTGATTATGAAAATCCTTCTTGAACTCCTCATAATTTGAATAGAACCAACTAAAATTATCTTTTAATCTCTCGAATTTTGCAATGTCAGTATCGTTTTTTGAGATGTCGGAATACATTACACATCTTTTATCATATAGAACATAGATTGATAAAAATATTCTGTTTGATTTATTTTAAACATGTTTAATTAGATTAAATTATAATAGGTAGTCATTATACTAACTTAGTCGAACTAATTTAACACTATTTTGATAATTAATGTAGAGAATTTCACAATGGATGATTAAGGAGTGATAATTATTTTCTCACATACTGTGTTCTCTAGGAATAGGCGCGGAAATACATTATATTTAACGATTGAATCCTGTAAATAGAACATAGATTTGTGGATTTAATCCTTCCATCGCTTTCTGTAGCTTTTTGCTTGCAATCCCGAAAACCTCAAATCTCGTTATTCGAGATAAATCATGGATCCTTGGAAGAATTGTTTTTGATGCAACCCCATTGATATGAGAAAATACCGCTTCAGAATTTGTGTATGTTTCATGTACAATGCACCTTGTCTCAGACTTGTCGAAATAAAACTGATAATTTATTGTATCAGGCTCATTAGCCTTCACTACTTTGCTCATTTCCTTTATGAGTTTTTTGTATTGTTTTATTTTTCCTTCTGAAATTGTAAATTCTGCCCTAAAATGTAATGTTTGCTGCATCGCGGCATCCTTTCATTTGGATCTTAACTTAGGATCACTTAAGGATGATCCTATTTAAGGTAGAACTATTTGCAATAGTCAAAATAACAACCTTATACTAAATTCAAAACATATTTGAAAATAGTTCGGTCATTTCAAAGTTGATACAACGCTCTCAAAATTAAGTTCTGATACTATGGATATGTGAGATTACAGTTTACACAGACGAGATCTACTTTGGAGGGATGTTGTTGATTCTCCATTGGAAGGTTGCATCTGTCACATACGAAATCGACAATCGGAATCTTTGCAGTATCCATATCCAAATAATTTGTCTTATCACTTATTATCTTCAAGTTTTCAAGTTTAAGTGTATGATAGAGCATTACCTTCTCAGGCTCTCCACCCTTAAATTTCTCATATTTTGCTAAATTATTTCGAACATCATTATCAGCAGACATTCAAGCTAATTGCACATCAACACTTATAATCTTACTTTTAATATTAAAAATTTAGAGTTTGATGTTCAATTAAGAATTATAATCTTTAGTAATAATATCAAAATATCAAATATTTTGCGATCTTTTTTCCTGGACAGTTATAACCGATAGAGGGGAGATAAATGACCAAGAAAGTCTTATAAGTAATTTATCAATATTAGAATAACTAAAAGTAATGGAAACATACTGATTAAGTTTGTGAATTATCCAAGATTTATCGTTGATTGTGTGCTAGGAAATATTGCAAAGAAATTAAGAATAATGGGGTTTGACACCGAATTCTGGTTAGCCGCTAACGACGATTTTTTAATCAATAAATGTATAAATGAACAGAAGATGTTGGTAACTAGAGATAAAGCGCTTTATTTAAAGATCTCTAAAATGGGTAATAATTGTTTGTTACTCCATAATAATGATGAAGTTAAAGATTTGGTATTCATATTAGAGAAGTGTGGTATTAGATATATCGATCCGGTTCCAAATGAAAATACCCCATGTACTATTTGCAACGGCGTTCTTAGTAAACTTGATAAGACAATGGTATGTAATCCCATTCCTGAGAAAGTATACAAAAGCATATCAACAATTTATAGATGTTCAAAATGTTCAAAAATTTATTGGGATGGTACTCATGTGCAGAATATCAACATATCTATAGGCAATATTAACAAGTTGTTAAGGCAGTGCAAGTAGGTCGATGTTTTCATTAATAATACGTGATAATTGGATATTATTCTATGAGTTTTTAGGTTAGGAATGATCCATTAAACAGTATCGACACAAATTTTATAATTCAAGTGCTAAAAAAGTGTACAGTACATATCTAGTTAATATCGAGTATTATTTTATTTTGATTTTCCACATACTATAATGAGGTATATATTATTATTTCTTTAGCAACTTGAATGCATGGTTTCCCGATCCTGTTTGAATGTAATAAGTTATCCACAACATAGCAAGGGGTTCTAATAATCTCGATTGTTCAATTCCTCCCAAGTCTATTGACTCCCAACCGAATGGGGTTAATAATTTTTCAACTACTTGGTTATTAGCGTCTTTAAAATTGCCACATATAAACATAGTTGGCGGACCTCCCTGAAAGTCTGGATAAACCATATGAGGATTACCTACAATATTAAATGCCTTTACTACTTTGGAATTGGGTAGCAAGGATTGAATCACCTCACCTGCAGATCTGTCGTACCCAAGTGAAAGCTTTGGTGGCATATCCTTAGCAAATTCTAATGGATTTGTTGTATCAATAACTATTTTGTCATTAAAATTGGATGAAATGGCCAAATTTATTGCATTCCGAGTTCCCTCCCACAGGGTAGAAATGATAATTAATTCTCCAAAAGATGCTGCCTCAGCAAATGATCCTACAAAAGCATTTTCTTTATGTTTAGTCTTGTCAATCCATTGTTGTATTTCTTCTTTTGCAGGATTACGCGTTCCAATCATCACATGGTGACCAAGATTCATACATCCATCCGCTAATCTTCTACCGACTTCCCCTGATCCTAATATTCCTATCTTCATAATCATGATGATACATTGAAGAGATTAAAACTTTGAAAACCGAGTCAATATTTTTGATTCTTATTATCTCACATTGCATTAATAGAAAAGGAATCGATTTTTTTTATTTATCAAGTTATCATATTAGTTTTATTCATGTGTTCTCAATTATATTTAGGATGTTCTGGATGGAATTATGGTGATTCATCTGAAAAGGGAGGTTGGCTAAACGTATTTTATCCTGACAATAAAACTCGGAAACTCAACTACTATTCGCAATTCTTTAACACTGTTGAGATGGACGCTACTTTCTATAAGAGATTCTATAATCACATGAATGAAGGCTTATTTATAGGACTAACAAAGACAACACCTAATAACTTTAAAATATCAGTTAAAGTCCCCGAGATAATTACACATGAAAAGAGATTAGATATTAACAGGAATGTGATAACGGATTTTAATGAATTCCTTAATAAAATTTCACCACTTGAAAGCAATAAGAAATTGGGTGCAATAATAATACAGTTACCACCAAGTTTTACTATTAGTGAATCCAATAGATTAGAGATCTTTTTAGATGCACTGAGAAAACGACCTGATATTAAGAATAAGAACAATATTGCCATAGAATTCAGACATAATTCATGGAATACAGAAGGAGTTTTGGAATTGCTACATCACTTTAATATCGCATCTGTTTTAACCGATTCTCCTGCGCATGAAAATCTAGGATTTTTATCAAATGAGAATAATCTAACATCAAATAATTTGGCAGTGGTCAGACTCCATGGAAGAAACACAACTCGAGACCATTATTGGTACGATTATCTTTATTCTGAAAAGGAACTTATTCCATGGATAAAAAAGATTAACAAAATAAAGGAAAATACGGATACTATATTCATATATTTTAATAACCATTATGGTGGAAAAGCGATCGTAAATTCATTACAATTCAAAGAATTAATAAATAATCAGCCTTTACCCGAAATTGAAAAGAGGGTAATGGAGAAAGCAAAGAAATATCTATCAAACACACTCTAATTATTAATGAGCCACAGCTTTAGTATCTATAAAAGTTTTCATCTCCTCACAGCATAGAAAAGTTCATTTAACTGGTCCTAAGTTTTGGGTATGATCAAAAGGTCCTACCTATTCAGATCATAATGTGAATACACAATATTACCAAATAATTTTGATCAAAACAAAATAAATATAAAGTTTCTATTTTAGAAACCTAGAAAAAAATATAGTCATTTAAGGTCCAGAGTAGTCATTTAGAGTCTACTCTATTTTAATTTCCTTACCCGCGGGTTTATTGACTTTCTTTTTGTCAAAAGTTATTTCCAATATACCATTGTTATATACTGACCTTGCGGTTTCAATTTCTGCTAACTCGGGAAGTTCTATATTTTTATGATATTTTCGCTGTGAATCCTTTGATGTTGTTACTTCAACTTGGGAATCATACGCTTTTATTTTTATGTCTTCTTTTTTGATACCCGGCATTTCTACAACTACCTTGACCTCTTTATCCGTTGTATTCACATCAACTAATGGCTCTCTTTCTGCAGATATAGGCGACTTATTATGCGATTGTCCTCCTATTTTTTTTACATTGTTATCATACAAATTCTTGACGTTTCCAAATTCTCTTACGTGAGGTTTACCATCTGGTCCGATAGTCATTGAATATCCGTATACTATTGGTCCGACTTCTCTAACTTTGCTACCTTCTTTTGTTTCGTATTCTCTTACAAGTTCTTCTGGAGCATTGGTTGAAATATTGTTAAATACATCAAACATTCTATTCATTTCTTCATGGATATTGTCAAGATCGCTGAACACGTCTGTTGTATTGAATAATCCTCTATCTCTACCTCTTCCGAAGCCTGCATCAAAGAATCGGCTGATCCAATCGCTTGGTATTATATCTCTATTATACATTTATTATTCTCCTAAAATATGTAATATATATTACATAATATAAATTTTTCTTACATTATGTAATAGTGAGACATATGGTGATATATGAATCAAATTTAAAATACTGATTAAATAGTGATAGTTGTATTACTGAACTTAAAATTTTCTTTTTCTTTGTGATATAATCGACTTCAGGAAGGCCGACGGAAACGGCATGTAACAGTAAGAGGCAATCGCTGCTTTCTAGGATAATGAGAAGACCAACAAAGTGGTTATATACCACATTATTGACAATAAGTGGATGACAATCAAAAACAATAAGATGTTATTTCTAACTATAGCTCTAGCGCTAGGAAGCGTAATTGCAGTATCTGCAATTTCAAGTACACCAACGGTATTTGCAAACCACGATTTTGCTGCAAACCTTACAGGTCAAGAAGAAGTTCCAGCCGTAGATACGCAAGCAACTGGCCAAGCAATTTTTGTCCCAATTCAGCCAACAAATGAGACAATCGATTTCCATGCCAATGCTACAGGAATTCAGGCTGTAACACAAGCTCATATACATAGCGGAGTTCTAGGAGAAAACGGACCAATTGTGGTAACCTTATTCAAATTCGATCCAGCTCAGAATCCAGATCAAAATGGGTTTACAATAAATGGTAATATTACAGCAATTAATTTAGAGGGTCCAATGCAAGGTAAAACAACATCAGACTTGATAGCAGCAATGAAGAATGGTAGTACGTATGTGAATGTTCACACCGAGCAAAATCCAAATGGTGAAATTAGAGGACAATTATCAAGTACCGAATAAATCTCAATAATTTTTTTGTATTGATTTAGAATCAATAAATAAGATATTTTTTTTGCTAATATTTCTAAAGTAAAGTAAGTATAATTATCATTTATTAGGAAAGATGGTTAAATAGATATTAAATAGACAAAATTATCCGTTACAGTAGTTTTATACCCAAAATTTGAGTGTTAAAGTGATGCTAGTTCGTTTATTTGAGAATGGGCATGGATAAGTGCAAAAAAAAGTACAGATGGTAACAGAATCTCGGGACATCAACAATTTGTTAAATCATGAAATTTATGGAAATTAAGTGGTTTTCCTAGTAAAAACATGGATAGGTCATGTTCATTTATGTGTATCAAACCTTCCTAAAGCCAAAAATTTTACGAGGCTCTGCTTGGTCTTTACCATATTGCATCCTGTCCTGTAGTATATTTTTTGTCGCAGATGGATATCACCATCATGTTGCCACTAATACTTGGAGGGCAACAAACATCTTACCTAACAGTGTTAATATCGTGGGCCAGCCTGGACTTGACCATTTTGCAATATGGATTCTTGATAACGACAAAAAGAAAGATTCATTGGAAAGCCACCTAATGGTTAATGGCATATCATTCGATGAAAGATTGTTTGACTTGGATTTTTGCCAGCAATTATCATTTTATATTTATGATTATGATGGAATAAAAATACAGTTTATTTTTCTCGTGATTGTTTTGAATTTATATCGACTACAGAATTATGCATTAATAGTTAAATTCGCCTGAACTCTATAATACTATTCAAGGATTTACCTAGCATATAATGGTACTAGATTATGAGCATTGTATTGATGGGATTAGATATGAATTATTGAAGATACATCATGAAACCAATAGTATGATAGAATTGATAAGAGCATCACAATGGTGCACTACATTAATTCGATTCTAGACTCCCTGCATTGCACCAAGGGACATTAATAACATTCAAGATGTCTGGTAATTTTAGTGCAAAATTGGACATAGGTATTAAACTACTCCTTGTCTTTTTTTTTAAAATTCCAATCTCTAGTATAATTTTCGCTTTTCATATTGAATCCTTTAAAAATATCAAAATAGGTTTGTTTGATCTTTTTTTGTCTTTCCAAATCAGATTGTATCCACAACATGTCAAAAACCGACGTAGAGGATGATACGCGGGTATCATTAATGGAAAAGGAAACTATTTGGTTGAGTTCGACTTCGGATTGAATGGATTTATTATTCTTGTAATCAATTTCTACTAAAACAACATTGTCTACAATTATTGAGATATGGGACTGGGGAATTTTTTTTGAGAAAAAATTAGTATTAATATCCAAATCCTGAGAGAATTCTTTGAGTTTATATCGTATTTCGTCTTTTAAGGCAGTTTGATCATCTTCCAAGTGAATTAGTATTTTTACAGTCACGTCTTTGACTAACATCTTTGAAATTGAAACGAGCAGATTGCTACTATAAAAACTCCAGAAGAGAGCAGTTGTAGGAATTAATACTAGTACTTGATCTACACAAGATTCCACTATGCGAAAAAGTATTTTATTAGAATTGATATGAGTTTCTGATTTAGATTCAGGATTTAAGATAACTTCCATTACACCTTTTTCAATTTCAGTTATTTTTTCCCTTGCGGGAACGGAATCATGCCATAGAGGTTTAAATAAAATACTTTGTTGGTTTACAAAATGAGTGTTATCGACATAGAAAAAATGGACAAATTTTTCTGGAGGTTCAATTTCATGACTCAGATCGCTCAATTCATTTTCTGAGATGTGACAAAAACAGTAGGATTGTTTGTTTCTAAAGCTACAGCTCACTAGCCCATCTGAATGTTTTATATCAGAATACTTCATTAGTCGCTTCGAATAGTTAACATTCATCTTGTTAATTTCCACTACGATCTTGGTGTCAATACTGCGATGCTTCAGTTTTTTGACAAGTGTAAGAATTGAAGGATGCTCTACTAAATGGCATAACCAATCTTGATCTACAATTATTTCTAAATATTGATCAGTACTGGAAAATATTTTAGATATTAGATTAAGGGCTTCATCAAGGGTATGATTTACATTGACTTCCTTTATGCCGATATCTTGGGGCATTTCTAATAACTTAAGGTTATTAATCCACCTACAGATATAAGATTATCTTTACTCTTTTACTTGTCAAAATAAGCCAATGTAATAAATTGTAAATTACTGACAAGTTTTATTGTTTTCGTAATTGGCTATTCCGGTCCCTATAATTAATTTTGGCAGAGGAGATAATTTTCTGAACGAAATACGCTCAGTTTGTAGAATATTTTAAAGATTCGTTACCTGTTGCCATGCTAACTTCTGTTATCCATTCGCATTCTATATTAACCTTATCGTGATGCTTTATAACTGCCTCTTTATCAGGGGCGTTTAATAAACAAAAACATACACCAGCTTCCATGTTGTAAAATAAATTGACATGTGTTACGCCATATTCATCTGCTGGAGCATTTACTAGCTCTTGGAGATTCTCTTCTTTAAATGGCACTTTATGAACATCAAGAAAAATACCCATGCAGGCTTTTTACTTGGCAAAGCTATAAAAACATTCTCAAGATGCGAGGCATCGACACTATACCGGTTAAAATCCCATCCCATCCATATAGACATTTGAATATTACTTTTAGTTATTAGGGAACATATTGTTAAAAATAGGAGCAATAGCAATTTGATTATTTCTAGTACTTAAATCGACCAAGTAATAACACAAAAAAAATAATATTAATATAAATAGTTACGGTAAAAGGTAATTATAAATAGGATAATGAATTCCCTAAAAACGGAATATCGTATTTATCAAATCAGATTTTAATGATTTATCCATATAATTAATATATGATATATTAAATTGATTTGTCCAAATCTAAAAATTTTTGTGGGATTTCAGCGTTGCCCGCATATTGATTATATAGAGAATAAACGTCAATTTTTTGACCATGTTTTATGGAAAAATTTCCAAGATGATGTATATCTCTCTTTAACTCATTATCAATACTAAATAAGTTATTTGCAAATCCACCTTCAATCAAAATATGACCTTGGTCCCCCAAATCCATAACTCTCCTAGCAAGTATTATACCTGGACCCCATAAATTTTGATTATCATTCAAATCATTGACTATAAATACATGGCCTGAACCAATTCCAATACGTACCCGAATTACAGATTGACTTGATGAATTTGAATTATGTATTCCCAGTTTTCTGTGAAGTTCCAAGCTTAATTCTACAGGGAGTTTAGGATCGGTCAAGAAACCTATCGCCATACCGTCTCCAGTTGGAAGAATCTTCTTATCACGATCTTTTTTATAAGAATTACATGAATTAATTAAATTATTTAATATCTGGATCTTTTCTATTTGATTTTTAACTGACAAAACAGGGTCTGACAATCCAACGATATCAATAAAGAAGAAGTTTGCATATAATATTCCCGATGATCCAAATTCCGCAATTTTGGAGTTTCCGTAAAAATTAACTAATTTCATATAGATGGTCAAATGCTCCTGATGAAACGATAGGTCTTGATAGAATACTGGAGATTCATTAATTTGCTCCTTACATACATTGCAAATTAGTCTCGTTTGATTACTAATCGCCGTGATAATATTGTTATTATCTAGTGTGTAATTTATCCAATCAGATTTGCTATTATTATTTCCAAATATTGATACTAGTTTTATGTACTTGAGGGGTTGAGAAGAATCAGAAGGCAACTTAGTTTCAAATAGTCCATCAAAAAGATGGGCCATCTTGTTAACGAATAAGGACGATTTAGGATCTGTGTTGTCTATCGTAAAAATGGAATTTATTTCATAGTTTTTGAGAAGAAAGACCAAACTTGTGACAAATTTGATCACCTCTTGATCACTAAAATTTTCGAGAAAGTTGGTCAATGAACTTAAGACAAAGTATACAGGTTGATTTGAATGTGTGTCAACTAATTGTCTGATTTCTTCAAAAAGATGCATTAGCGCTTGACCATCATTGAAATCAGACATACCGTATCTGTTTAAGGTATATGGATTTAACACCTTCAAATTAATCCACAGGTTCTCTTTCCCCGAGAAGAAAACGCGCTTATATTTCCTTTCTATGAATGAAGAACTGATACAAATACAAAAAATCCCATCTGTTATTCCGTTTAAGACAAAATTATTGCAATAATGTAATTTTCCCGATGATTTTGGCCCATAAATCAGATATATTCCAAGCTCAGGTTGTGTTAAGTTTCTACTTATGATGTCATTACCAGGGAAATGTTTCATCCAAAATTATTATATCAAATAGATATTTCTTTTTTTCCATAAAAAGATTCCATATCCGAGCGGTTAACCGATTCTCAACTATCATAGGCTGACATGAACTATTCAATTCTCTTTGACAATTCATCGATTTTCTTTGAAAAAGGATGGTCTGGATTTTTTAATGCAGTTAAATACTCCTGTCTTTCAAACTGCATATCACAATAACAAGGAATCATTGAAATAACGTCCATTTTAATTAACCTTTCTAGATTCTTAATAGTTTCATTTTGTTCTAACACTAATGAGCCAAAAGAAGGAGAGTTTTCACCGTAAATAGAGCTGCCTGGATCTGGGATCTCCGGAGGCTCACAATAGCCTGCGACTCGGTTCAATAAAAGATAAGAAATAGTTCCATAACTTGTGAAGGAACCGTATACATCCATCGCCAGATGCTTAGTACCTTCAATGTCTATATTATCCATCTTTAGAGACAAAAAAATAGTATCTGAAATGGCCAATGAATTAATTGACCAATATCGAATACCGGGACTTGTGTCCAGTATGATATAATCATAGTCTGTATCTGCAATACCCGTTTCTTTTAAAAATAGCATCTTCTTTAACATTTGAGACTTTGATGAGTCCTTTCTCATGACTGAGTCCAAATCGGTTATTTCTTGCTTTGAAGGATTAGAAAATACAGTATGAAATGAGCCTACATTTTCTTTGATCCGAGTGTTCAAATGAAATTCCTTCAGAACATGGGAGAAATCATAAATGGAATCAGAAAAGGAAATTTTATCATTTAAGTAATCATTAATCCATTTCTTGGGTTGAATATTAAAATATACATATAAGCTTGGAGCATATACGTCCATATCAATAAGCAGAACATTGTAACCCTTTGACACCAGATTGGCAGAAAGGTTTACCGCTAGTGTGGTTTTACCTGTCCCTCCTTTGTATGAATGAAATGCTATGACTTTCGCCACTAAGTCAAAATTTACTATTAAATATTTAACCTTATCAGTGGGAAGCATTCATTAAGTAATTCAATCGAAGAAATTAGGAGCAATTAAAGTTTAGGATGTTGAAACGTTCTTAAATGCTCGACAGATAAATTGCGAAATTTTGGTGCTTTAAGAAGACTCGATTCAATAAAACAATCCTTATTGTTCTTTGTTTGGTAGACTAAACAAGAGTAATTACAATCCAAAAAACCTAATTTACATGTTAAGTCAAATGTTATATTTTTTTTCAATCTTCATTACATCTAGGATTCTCGAGAAAATACAGTTCATTAGCATGAAGAGTTCAGACTTTTTAGAAATCTGTAATTATTGAATCATGTTTTTAACCTATCATTTACACAATTTGTCTAGAGATGATTGGAGATCATGAATCAAGTGAAAAAATACCTTTGTCAGATCCTTTGGCATATATTCCAAAGATAATGTTTTTTACTAAAGGCAGAGGCACCCACAAAGATTATCTCACAAGTTTTGAACTTGCCTTACGTGATGCTTCAATAAGCGATTTGAATCTTGTATCTGTTTCTAGTATTAAGCCACCGCAATGTAAGATAGTAAATAAGGACGAGGGAAGAAAATATTTGAAACCAGGACAAATTGTTTTTACGGTAATGGCTAGATCGGCTACAAACGAGCCAAACAGGCTGATTGCTGCATCCATTGGGTTAGCCAGGCCCGCCGATGACGCTCGATATGGGTATTTGTCGGAGCACCATTCGACGGGAGAGACGGCTGTAAAGGCCGGAGATTATGCTGAGGATTTAGCTATGGAAATGCTCGCCACAACAATTGGATTGCCCACAGACCCGACACTCACATGGGATCAGAATGAAGAACAATGGAAGCTCTCAGGAAAAATCTACAAGACACAAAATTTCACTCAGTCAGCTGCTGGAAATAAAGATGGTTTGTGGACAACAGTAATTAGCGCAGCAGTATTAATATTATAAAACCATATTATAAGAGACACTATGGTAAATCCCTCTTCCTACAAGGGTTCCTAATAACTGGAAGGCCAGTGGATGAGATCGATCTTAACGCTGTAGGGCATGGTGGAGCATAATTAAAGCCTGTTCGGACAATAATTTATTTTGATATGTTATTTCTTGTCTCCAAAGACATTACAAAAATAAATGTTATGCAGATGAAAGGCATTTTCACTTAGTATTAATAACGTAAATATCAGAGGTAAGAAATTAAGTTCTATATTAATTTCATTTAATATGATATTTTGCATTCATTGAATTTGAAGTCTTATACCTTGTTTTAATCAATGTTTGTTATATCAAATTATATAAAATTAGAAAGGGTCAAGTAGTTTTTTCATAATATATTTCTCTTGTCAGTTACTTTAATCCTCCTGTTCGTTTGAAAGAATATACTTTTCTAAGATCTTCCAAAAACGGATTTATTCTTTTTTGTCCATTTCCGACCCACAACTTCTGAAATTATTTCATTAATATTAAGACACTTATAAAATGTGATGGATGGATTAGTGGTGCTTACTAAATTTAATCGCTCCTTCCTTGTGCAAAGGGATGGATCTTATTCCAATCAGAAGAATTAGTATCATACTCGTCTATTGGTTTACTTGGATCAAAACCAGGTTTCATAGATTCAGTACTATTCCCAATCGTATTGTTAAGTGCTTTTTCTGATCCCACTGTCATATTATCAGCTGAAAAATTCATATTTCCGTCTCCGGGAAGAAATGATACATTTGCGTTGGTATCGGAAGTTTGATCAAAAGGTACTCCAGGCCCCTCTATGTTTTGTGCATTGACTACATTTACTAGAGGTATAAACAATAGTGAAACCAAAATTAAAACTGCTCTCATAACTTACTATAGACATCAATTTTTAAATAGTTCAGTAATTTGACAGCATGTTGGTAGTTAATTGGCAAACACGTCGAGATATTTATTTCTAAATAGTCAATTATCTAATGCCACAACAATTACACACAATCACTTTTTTCCTTTCCTTCGGAAATTGAATCAAGAGGCTTTTATCTCCCGCATTTCTAAAGCTGTCATTTATACTCTTGGATATCTCCCCACTACCTGAGAGAAAAAGAATCCTGGTGTTATACCACATTATTCTAATTTATCAAATATTGGGAGCAGATATAAGCAACAGTCCAGACCTAACAGATTCCACACTAATTAATGAAATTTGAGAGTAATTCCTATTATCAATATATAATTTGTTAAAATAATATATTTTATATGTCATCTGAAAATGATACTGAAATCAATTGGAATGAAGTTGTAGGAAAAGAAGCGCTTGGAGAGAATGGCTTGGATTTTGGTACAGTCAAAGAAGTAGCCGGCGACTATTTAGTTACGGAGGTAGGTATGCTCAATAAGAAAATTTATCACCTTCCAAAGTCTTCTGCAAAATACTTTAATGGAGTTTTTCTAAACTTCTCGTTAAATGAGTCAGATCTTTCAATTTATGAACAAAAAATTGATGAAAGTGCAGCCGATGACAAATCTTTGCTCCAGTCACAAGATACGTCAACAAATGAAGAAACATTAATTCCATTGATCAGTGAAAATCTCCAAGTAACCAAAAACATTATTGAGGATAATAAAAAAATTGTAAAAGTACCTATTAAGGAAACAAAAACAGTGCAAATTCAGTTAATGCATGAAAAGGTAACAATTGAAAGAAGAAATATCAATCAAAATGACAACACCTATGAGAAAGGAACGAATATTGATTTAAAGAATAATGTGGAATCAAGTCAAGAGCCGGGTGATGGATCAGAAATTTATTCAAAGGCAGAATTCTTGATTCCAATAAAAAGAGAAGAACCGATAATCACAAAGAGATCCTTTGTAAGAGAGGAAGTAGTTATAAAAAAGAATCCTGTAACGGAAACAAAAACTATTACGGAAGAAATAACAAATGAAGAAATTAGTTATAACAAGGGGCAAAATATTCAAAGTTGAGACAATATTTCACTCGTCACTCGTGTTATGCTAGATGAAAGGTCAAAAGATTCCGATTCTATGTTTTAAATATAATTTATTTTATCCAAATATCTTAATGTTAAGGACTTATAGATAAATCTGCAACTATTATTTAGAACAGTAGTATTTAAAGACAACTACAGGTATTTTGTTTGATTATAATTTAATTCCTTGACTAGATATTTTCCTTTGCTAATTATTATTTGCTTAATGTGGCCTTCATCATTTAACAGGCACAAAAAAAAAGAAATTTATCCGTATTTGTAGTTAATTCAAATGATCAACTACATAGTATTGGATGAATCTGAGTCTACCTTAGTCATTCCACGTTTACGGTATTGCTCAGCAGCCGTATCTGTAGTTGTACCAGTTTGACCTTCTGAAGTAATTTTCTGATCACTGGGATCTCTCTTTACGGCCGTTGGCTCGCCTGCATTTAATTTAGCCGGAGTCATTGGTTCTTTATCTGAATATTCTGTTAATGGATCGCTTTGTCTATGCTTATTTGTCCCAGCTACCCCTTCTTCATACTCTTTATCAGTAGAATCCACCGTTGTTCTTCCTGATTGATCTACTGAATTATCTGCCTTGCCCGCAACATCTTTGGTAGTATCGACCACAGAATCTTTTACGTCTTTAGCTTTATCCTTGATTTTGTCTATAATTTCTCCCATTTTGTATTACAATATTGATTATATAACATACTATAAAACCAGAATATGGTTACAAAATTGTGAGAATTAGAAGCATCGCATCAATTTTGTTAAAATTAGGTTTGAGGGGTTTATGCGGCGGTCATGGGATGGATTAGAAAGATACTTTCTCGCCACATGGTCTTATTAAGCACATAATTCGATAATGGACTTGCTATCAATCTATATAGTCTGATAACCATATTGGTCTCCCTGTAATTTCAAATAAATCGCGATAGCCATTCCTTGCTCCAAGGTATCCATAATCTTTTAAATTCTCTATTATTTCCCCATCCATAAACCAAGAAAAAGTTCTTTTATCCTATTCAATGATAATATCATCTTCAATGTAAATTAGTGTATCGGATTGATTCATGCTGAAATTGTAACCAATCATATTGGCTCTCTTATTGAAGAGAAGTGTAATGGACCTTGATCATTAGGTCAAGGATCAAATCTATATACTTTTAGTCTTACGTTTTTAACCCATCCTACTTCAATAAATTATTTTCACTTACTATAAAAAGAGTAATAGAATCATTGTGTAGCATCTATTACATGAACAGTTTATCAATATTATAGAGATTGATAAGCACTTTATTATGAAACTGCCGATTTGGCCATCTCAATACACTGAGAGAGGTGCCTTTGTTCCTCTTTTAGGATAGATTTTACTGTTGATAACGCTTTTTTATTATCAAAGTTTTCACAAATAGCCTGTAAAACTTCATAATGAGAAACTTCGCCGCCTTCTGCTAGACACAGGAATTCTAATGCTTCGGATGTATCCGGCTCTTCGCCTAGGTAAGTCTTCATAATCTGAGTAGCTTTCTCCTCTGTTTCTTTAGCACTTTCTTCTACTTTAGCAACATCCAATTTCACATTTTTATCTTCAGAAAAAATACCAATAACTTCTTGAATCTTTTCCTCATGAGTACTTGCCTCCCCTTGAATTTCCTTAGCTTCAGTTTTGGAATCAGATTTTAATAACTTCATGGTGACTAGTTCATCCACTGCTTTTTGAGCTGCTCGTTCTAAGCCTAGAACTTCACCCAATTTCTTTTGCAGATTTTCTATATTTTCTTTTTTGTTTGGCACTATGATCCTATATGTATAAAAATTTAAATAACTCAACTAAAAAGTAGATGAACTATCTTACCAATTTCATTCCAATAATTTAATAAAAGTTTGAATTTTACCGTATAATAACCTAGGTCCAATACTTTTGGGTTCTACTCATATTAATTAGTAATATTTAATCTAGATCTAGAAAGGTTAACCGCTGGACATAGAATATAGATTAGAGCAAGAAATGGAATAAGTTAAGATTGTAACCATATTGTGTTACATAATTCAAACATGACATGTTTATTTTAAACATTTGCAATAGATAGAAATAATATTATAACCATTCAATTTGCAATATACAGTTGGGACATGCTTAAAGAGAGTAATAAAATAGCGAGCAGTTTTTACATTTAATATAGTTTATTATTCATGAAAGTATGCAATGTCCTCATTGTACAATCGAATTTCAACCTCAAATGGAAAAAAGATGGCGATAGAACAAAAGAACAAAAATGAAATGATATTTACCATCAGTTTTGTCCAGGCTGTCAAAGAATTAAACTGTAAATTCAGTAAATTGAATCTGTCATAATGTATGTATGTATTAGAGTAATAACGAAATAATACGGTTTAATTTCCTCAAATGATTAACTAATTATTGCAATATGTTTGTTAAATACTTTGATCTTTAGTATGTTATGATATGTTTTTATCAGTAAATAGAATTCCTCATCCGATACCGCCTGCAGATAAACCTGATCCCAAGGCCGCTCAAGCCTTGCAAGAGGGTTTAGGAGGTCAATTTGGAGAGATGCGTACTATGATGCAGTATTTTTTCCAAAATATGAATTTTAGAGGAGATGCAAAACCCTATCAAGATTTACTAAGAAGCATGGCTACTGAAGAGATTGGACATGTAGAGCAAATAACAAATACAATAAATATCCTTTTAGAAGGCGCTTCAACTAATACGAATCAACCAAATGAATTACCATTATCAATCGCATTAGAATCTCCAAATATTCACCACTTTTTGGTTGCAGCCCAAAGTGCTCGACCAGTTGATGCAGCAGGAAATCCTTGGAATGCTGCGTATGTATATGATAGTGGAAATCTTGTGCTTAACATGTTATATAATTTAATGCTCGAGGCCACGGGAAGATTACAAAAGTGTAGGTTGTATGAAATGTGTGATAATAAAGCCTTTAGGTCTACAGTCTCCTATTTAATAGTCAGAGATTTGGTGCATGAAAAGGTTTTTGCCAAAGCCTTAGAGACTCTTGGAGTAAATTGGGGGAAAGCTTTACCCGTTCCAAGAATAGATACATCCAATATGCCAGAAGTTAAAGACTTGGAAAACAAGAATTTGCATAATCAAATGTGGACATTTACAAATAAAGGAGAAACATCGTTACTAGATAAGATATTCAAAGGTGATTCCCCATTTGATGATGGTGGTACCCTAGAGGTAATTGAAGGATTTCCTGAAGGTGCTGAAATACCTATCATGCCAGAAGCTCCACAGGAGTTTTCACCAGGATTAGACGCTGAACTGATGAAATTGGCAAAGAAATTATAAAAGCGGTAACAACTAAGGAGAGACATTAATTTCACAAATTTAGTAAGAAATTAGTGTTCCCATACTCATTGGGTCCAAATGGTTCTATGTTTTAAAATACTATAACACTATTCATAAAATATTTTATATTGATTACATAGTCTGTCATTATTAAAATATTAGTCTACAAAGTCGAGCATATAATTACCTAGGATGTACAGGGAAAGACCTTTAGACGTTACCGATAAAGATTACATATCTAAGAGAATCTATGAAATATTTATACTATATTATATATGAGAAAAGTGAAATCATATGGACTGTACAGACGGTATCGAGAAGAAATTTACTGAATTTGAGGATGCCATGAGAACTTGCCTGCCTAAAGTAAAAACTAAATTGATCATAGACTTGTTACATACATTAAAGGAAGAAGAGTATCCGGGTTACACGCTTCAGGTATTTTTAAAGGAGGGATCTAATACTGATTCTTTCCGCGAGACAATAATCAAAGATTTTGGTGTGGTTCCAGCATTTCATAAAGATGAAGAACATGGCGAACATGCCGCTATAGAGCATCGAGTGAATTTTGATACCCTACGCTATCTTAGTAATTTTGACGATGTAATTGAAATTGGAGGCTCGAGAGCCGGTGGTGGAAGGGCTTCGATAGGACCTAGATTAGAAAGGGATACAGAGGACAAACTTTCCAATACTACCAAATAATATTTACATGGTCTAACCATCCCAATTTCTATCTATCACAATTACAATTTTTTTGCACTACCATAAAAGAAATTAGAACATTCAAGTTATTAGAAGACAGACAAACTAAATAAAATAAATCTGGTACTTTAACGTTTGTTTAAAGCTACCAACATATTTTTCAGTGTTATTATTTACAGTCTGGTTCACCATAAATGGATGTTGAACTTGTTGTATTTGAGGTAGGATATGGGTATGGTATCTATTGGGTCCCAATCTAAATAACCTTCCCATTTGATTCAGATAATTTCAATAGCCGTTCTTTTTGTTGCGGGTCATTTAGAAAGGGGAATTTTGGATTTGCTCGGTCTGGAGAAATTCCTCTTGGTGATAATGCCAATTCAGCTTTTACTATCTGGTAAAATTTTATATACTTTACAATCGATCATATACTCTACTCCGATCAATGTTGTATTTGGAGAACGGCTATCGTATAGCTAACATACCGTCATAATTTTATCATTAGGTTTACAAAACTGATATACTCTAGGGATAGGATCGTCATATAGGTGTCTCACCGCTGTTAATGGATCAGTGGGTGAACCACCATAACCATCGACTGGTTTGGTACTATTAGTAGAAGTAGCATTAACTTGAGTCACGTTCATCGGAGTAGTGGTAGCATTAGGATAGCATTAGTCGTGTTAGTAGTAACAGCATAGTTTGAGTGTTCGAGGACCCATGAGTATGATATTGCTCCATAATAAATGCGATAGCATAAATTCCGCACATAATGAGAATCAAAATTGCAATACAGATTAAATATATTATAATTTTTCAAATTTTGCTACCTTGGCAAGACATTATCCTAATTTTTAAGCGGTTTTCGTTCATCTTGTTTAACTTCACTCGATCTGAATCACTATTCTCTACCCCCATTTTATCTATATCGTCTATATTTATCTACGGCAATGTTTTTTTCTGAATGAAATTCAATAATGTAAGTTGATCTTTATTATTGTCTTTCTTTTTTTTCGACATGTATCTGTTTTCATCTAGATGAGGGAAATCAAACAACATGCCTTTCTCCATTACCTTTTCCTTTAGATTTTTTTGTATAGTATCTGCATAAATTTTATCCACATAAAAATTATAACCCTGTCTCACGGGTTCCTTAAAGTGATAAAGTTTGGTATACTGTCTGATAACTTCTGTTTCCTTTTTATTTACCAGTTTGAATACAATTTTCATTCTTTCCCAAATATCTGATCGAAGTCTTAACGGGGCTCCAAATACATAACGGACACCTGAATTGAAGCAATTATCTATTATTGACTCAATCTCATTTAACGAATCTGTAATTAGCGGAAGTATTGGATCGATATTTACAGCACATCGAATTCCACGGTCACTAAATCTTTTTATCACTTTAAACAGTACAAATGAGGGTGGAGTCCCAGGTTCTATTATTCGTCGGATATTTTCATTACATGTTGTAATCGACCACACTAGAAAGCAATTATGTTTGTATTGTTCATGGAGTGTAAGATCTCTAGATATTAATGCAGATTTTGTGAATACATAGTAAGGTATATGGTATTTCTGCAAAATTTTAACACACCTTCTTGTTAATTCAAACTTTAATTCTGCTGGTTGATAAGCATCGGTGGCTGAGGAAATCATAACAGGTTGTACACTTGGTAACTTCCAAGTTAATAATTGACTTTCTAATATTTCAGGAGCATTACTTTTTGCATAAATTTTATCATAAAATTCTGGCGACCATTCATAAGTAGCATAACAGTATCCGCATCTGTGCTGACATCCTTGGTACAAATTTAAGGTGTTACCTTTGTGGTTATTTACAGTAAATGGATGAAGAATTGATTTACTCTTCTTACTGTTAAACACAGGCGCACTTTTGCTATACCAAGAATCCATTATAATAATTAAATATCATCGAACAGATAATTAAATTTATACAGTTTTATTTAAGCGTTTTATTTAAGAGTTTTATACTGATTCTTTACATTATACCTATCCTGTCATGTCCTGTTCGCTCCTCTCCTTGATGTCCTAGGGACTCCTATAACAGGATAAAGTAATGAAATTAATTGTTTGTACATGTTTGATGATAAAGTATAGAAACGTCATTGATTTATTGCTCACATAATTGTAAAAGTTCGAATGGCACAACAAGGATGTCTTTTCCATCAATTGCTGTAGGGTCAAAGTCTCTCTGGATAGTTCTTCTTTATGGACTGTTGTTACCAACTCAGGTGAACACTTCTATATAACAGCGATAATTTCCAAAACGTATTTAGGATGTGGCTATGAACAAGAGAGCAAATTCCATTTGGGTTAGTCTTTTTATATTAACAAAAATAGTTTGTCATCGCCTTTGTGACTATTTTATCAATGATTCTACTATTTTAACTGTCTATATTTATTACAAGGTATTTTTAATCGATTGTCGTATTAAGATTTGCATATATTTTATAATGTTTGATTTAATCGTGACGGCTTTAGTTCGAAGACAAAAAGTAAAAGTGAAAGAGTATAAAACGCGCTATGATAGTGTGTATGACTCACTACTTTATCTAAAAAACCAGCCAATCCCACAAACTAAATACAGGATTTCAACAAACAAGCATACACTCTCATCATTATTATCTTATCAATTTATTAAACCTGTTACCAACAAAAACCTAATATTGCATAGCGAGTACACGGATGTTCCTCACTATGTAATATCACCCAAAGGAATTGAATATATTAAAAGATACGAATCGCTTAAACAGTTATTTTAATACATTATAAAATTATAATTTTAAGCTGTTAAATGGTTTATTTATACCAGAAATTTACCATGAAAAAGAATTTATTTATTCCATCATGTCATTATTTTATAAGAATCCAAGATATTAAAGAAATAAAATTTATTAAAAATAAGTATTATAGATTTAATACTATTTTTTCTTCGTAGTGCTACTCTTCTTTGTTGCGGTGACCTTGGCCTTGGCTTTTCCACCTTTACTTGCGACCTTCTTCTTTGTTTCTTTGTCTGCAGAAGCTAATCCTTTTTTATCATCTTTTGATGTAACTTTCTTAGATACCATTTAATAGATGGTGAAAACAAACAATATACAGCATATCATTAAAAGTAGTATAATAAAGCATACAAAAAATATAATTAAAGATTATTTTGAAGATATACGTTTAATGAGGACAATAAATTATTTCATAATAACTTTTAGGTATAATATTGTTTTTAATACTAAAGCGGTATCCTATTTTTACTTTCATCATTGTCCTGACTGTCATTCTTTATTTCTTCATTTGTTATTTCTTCCGTAATAGTTTTTGTTTCCGTTACGGATTGCTTCCTTACAATTAATTCTTCTGTAACAAAGGATCTCTTTGTGATTACGGGTTCTTCTCTTTTTATTGGAATAATAATTTTAAATTTTGAATCATTTTGGCTTTCAAGCTCTGTTGTGGATTCAGATTCATTCGACGATGATTTCTGATTTTTAATATTAAAATTTTCCAGATCATTATATTCATTGTTGATAGGCTTTTTTTCAATTGTTATCTTTTCATACATTAACTCAATTTTAGCAGTCTTGGTTTCCTTCATAGGTTCTTTTATTATTTTTATATTATCTTCGATATTTTTTTTTGTGACTTGCAGATCTTCGCTCAGTAAAGGAATTGTAGTTTCAATTGCTTTTGACATATCGGATGCCTTAAATGAAGAATAATCATCAAATTTATTTTCCTCCCCTTGTTCATAACTTTCCAAGTTCGTTTCATTTATGGCGAATCTAACTACATCCCCATCAAAGCTTTCTATAGATGAGACAGGAAGATGATATTTTTTTTTATTTATCAAACCTTTCTGAGTAATAATAAAGGTACCTCCAATTTCCTTGACAGTACCTAAGTCTAAGCCATCAGTTCCTACGGCCTCTTTTTCGGCCAGACTATCTAAATCGATATTTTTGTCATTTGAGGTAGACACATATCCTAGTATTTAACAAAAGATATATTCCTGATAACAATTAGGTCAAGGTTTTATATTTTTCATTAATATCAAAACCATCAGGATATTTTATCGAATATTTCTCTTTATTTAATTCAACTTGTATATCATGATTTTCACTAACTTGATATTTTCTAATAATGATCTCCCCCATTTTGACTAATTTTCTATTGATAGTTATTTCTTCGCCCCATAAAGGAATGACTTTTTCGAATTGATTAGTATTGTAGCCGTTTGGTGATACCAATGGAGTTGATGGCGAATCGACTTTTTCTTTTTTTGAACCTTGTTTAGTATAATGAATCTCTAATTCCCTATTTTCATGAGAAGGATCACGGTTATCATGCTGCTGCTGCTGCTTGTCAGACTTCTTATCCGGTCGAGAATCTTCATTATTGTTTTTTTTATGCTCTTCATCATGATGAAAAACATGTGAAATTTTATCCTTTATCTTTGATAGCATTTCCACTATTTCTTTTTGGTCATAAGAACCGAATTCTTTGCCGTTGAGTAGGATCTCTTCGTATTTTATTGGGATTTCAATTTTCTTTGTCGTGTGTACCCATGTTTTCTCCAATTGGATGTTAGTTTCTACTTCTTTTTTTGTTAGTTCAAAATCTTCGCAATAGAGTGGAATTTGGCTTACAATTTGTTCATCTTGCATGTCGGAACTGGTTGATAGAGTATCGTTATACGATTGTTGGCTATCTTTGTTGTCTTTGGGATCGCCATTTTCTTTGAAAGTGTTGTTCATATAACAGAAAGGTCATGATAACTTATAATTATCTACATTCAACCTCCTAGATGAAGCAGACGTTATAAGGGCTTCACATGTTATATTCTAAAATATCAGATAGAATAGAATATAATTTTAACTTTAAACTCATATTGCCTTGGAATGATAATGCCTGTCAATAGACTGTAGCTTCATAATACGAAGTGAGAAAGCAAAAATATGATTTTCTATCATAACGCTTATCTTAACGTTTACTATCAGAGATCAGGATTCAATCTCAGAAAGAGAACGGCTTTTTTGACATGGTTCTTGGTTGATTCCCATGGTCGAAATATTCCTATTAACATAATATTTATATATTACTATTTATTTCCTTTTAGAAATGAAGAATGCAACAATTTTCATGATATGTATGGCATTAGTTCTTTCTCTTGGAAGCATGGGTGTCAACTCCTTTGCTCAAAATACAACTCAAGTCAATCAAACAGGAGAGAATGCCCAGGGTGCAGTCAATGAGACTGGCGAAGCAGCCGGAAATGTAACTGAAGGGTTGGGTGGTGCTGTCAATGAGACTGGCGAAGCCCTTTCAAATGCTACTGGAGGAATTTTTGAAGGACTTAAAGACTTAGTTAATGGTTCAAGTCCTTAAATAAATTTTTCTTAGATTGAATGAAAACCTTACCAAATTCTTATAAATCTATAAGGTTATTTTACTTCGACACTCTTTTCAGTGAGAACTCAACATTTATTAATTGAGAATTAGAGAATTAAATACATTTATGACTAATGATATAACTCATGAGAGTACTTATATTATTTCCTGTAAAGTGATTATCAATTCCATTATACTCTAATGCAATAGTTTGGATACTAGGATACAAAGTAGTAAGAACCTATCTTAAAACATTCCTAGGATTCCAATTTATTTTACCAAGGAGGCACCTTCCAGTTATTTGATTATGTAAGTAACTATATAGATAGAAGTAGTAATAGAGACAAAAATTATAATCTCCTTTCGTTGAGTATACCAACTTTGTTACTAACTTGACCTTTACCTAGGGACCTTTACCTTAAATTGACTTAGTCGATCATTGGAGATATTTAAAATGACTTCTGAACCATTATATGAATCGACTTCACCTTTAGGAATACTATATTCTTCTCGTGCTCCTTCAGAAGTGATAATTATAAAATCTGCATTAACGGCGGTTACACTTCCTATGGCTAGCCCTTCCCCCGTTCTAGCACCTTTATGAATTATTGAATCCCAATCCTCCACAGCTGTCTTTGATTTATTGAATTTCTTATTAGAACCTGAAACCTGGCTGCCTCGCTCTATCAAAGGAAGGCGTTCATTAAGATTAATGTTACCAGTTGACGATCTACCAATATTGTCTCCTGGACTAATAGATGAAGAATTTGAATCAGAGGGCTGTTGCGTTACAGAAGCGGATTCATACCTAGAATATTCTCCTTCTTTTGGAGGATTATCTTTTTTGAAATTATCTTCAGCGTCTTGTTGAGTTATATTAAACCATAAAGTTTCACCATCATAACCTTTCACCAAATGCTTTGGTAGATAGAATTTGTGCTTGCTTATTCTTCCTTTTAATGTCACTACAAAATTATGACCCAGTTCTTGAACTTCTCCCAAATCATCTCCTTTGTCATAGCCCCTAGCTTCTTTTTTTAAAATATCTTTCCAATCTATACTATTATTCTTCCAATCAAAACTACTACTATCATTGTTAGGGTTATTCATAGATCCTAATTGAGAATAAACTATATAACTATCACAAATAACTTAAAATACTGATTAACTTCAGAGTGGTATTTGAATTAAAAATTTGTAAATCTATTGGACGATATTTAAAATTGCATACATAATTAGAAACTAGTCAATAATATGATGCCTGCCAGACTATTTTGAATTTGTAATCAATCATATTATCTAATAAAATGTCTACATTATAATTCTATAAAAAAATCCGATATTTTCATAAATCTATCAAATTACATAATTATTCTTTTCAGTTTGCATCTTTTTCAAATATTAAGTAGTATGTTTTACTTGGTTACAAATTATCTTAAAGTTTGATAAAATCGTTATTAGATTCGGTTGGATTCTGATAACTTGTCAATACGCAATTTATTAACGGACATCTAAGTTTCTAAATTTATTACCAATTCAACGGTTTACAGAGATAATATGTGTTGTTTGTCGTTTTATTATTTGAATCCGGTTTCTGAACTGATCTATTCAGTGACCTGCCTAGTTTCTGTAATTTAGCTCTTTTCTATCACTATCTTTTAATTATAGATTTTTGGACATCTCTATCTTTTCCTGCGTTAGGTCCATTTTCATCTCCTTTCCTGAAGTTATTGGTTTTTGAGAAGTAACAGTTTGTTTTGTTGTATGGGGTTTTCTCTATTTAGATATCTCCTCAAGAACCACTGGAACTTGAACTGTTCTTATTTCCTTCACTGATTCCTTGACGTGTGAAACGTGACTTCCTTCAGCTCTTTTAGAAATGTCTAATTTTTCTTCGATCACATCTATAGTTATTTTTTCGGGTTTCCTGATAGTGGATGTTTTATCGGACTCATCTTGATGGGTAGGTTCCGGATAAGTGTCTCTCTGATAATTGTTTGAGACTTCATCCTTTGATACTTTAAATTGAAGAATTTTACCATCAAAGCTCTCGGCCTTGTCCTTTGGGATAAAAAACTTTTCTTTGTTAATTATCCCTTTTTGTACTACGATAAAACCGTTTGACACTTCTTGCACCTCTCCAAGATCTTCATCATTTATCCCTCTTGCTTCCTTTCTGATTACATCATTCCATTCAATTTTTGAACTCACATTAATTCTTATTAAACATCTTATAAATAGATGAAAATATTATAGTGATTATGAAATTTGTAGTAAAGTACCGCACCTGATTATTATCAGATGGTGTTCAAGAGGATACCATCATTAGAGTATTTCATTTTTTGGATCATCGGACCAAGATGACCCATATTTACCACGTTAAATCCATTGGCAGCCAATTTAGTGTATGCAGACTTAATTCTTATTTGTATATTTATAAATCTAAGAACATATCGGATTTTGTTTAAGCAATTTAATTAATATAGCGTTCCGTTTAAAGAGACATTTTTGATATATGACCTTTGAAATAAGCACTATATGACAAGAAACTGGTAGGCGATAAACAGCTAAAGGAAAATAACATATACATATAAACACAAAATAGAAATCGATATGGTTGACATAATCATACTTTTGTCAGCTAATAGGATGATTGTAATGTTATAGTCTAAATTAATATTTTTGTTCCAAGTAAACTATTATTCTAAGAGAATGAAATCAAAGAATATCGAAAATTATTGGCAAAAGATTTATGATTTTATTAGAAGTAGGATCATGAATTAAATAAAAAAAATAAACATAAATAAAACGTTCCTATCAAAATGTATTTTAGCTATCCTGGCCCTGTTTTTGACAAATATTTCATCCTCAAACGAAGTATTAGCACTAGATAATAGCAAACATACTTTTCTTAATCGTAAGTTTGATAATGGTACAAGCAAAGAAACATGTTGTTATGGACCAGACGGCAATGTGAAATGCCTTGAGTGCGATATGTATCTAGAAACAGGACAGAAATCCAATTGCAATGAAGTACCTAATAAATCTGAAGGCGATACCGTCCGGCCTCCGGCTTCGGTATTTAATGCAGCATATTAGAAACAAAGGAACCAGTAAAGCAGTCTCAAGGACTAGGTAAATTATCTTCGTCCCTATCTAACTTCATATAATCGACAGATCTATTTGTAAGGCTAGCTGTAAGCTCTCTCAAGAATCAACTGAAGCCGATCAGTCATGACCGCACGAGAAAGAACAGGGCCATGGTAGGGATCAATCTCTTCACTTATATGATGCATTTTTTTCCTAATTTTTTTTAGAAAAAGATTGTATGACGATATCTATTAAAGCACCAGCTAACCCACTGGCGATCCATTGACTGCAGTTTTTTGCAGATGACCCCTTTTAAAGTTCTTTCTTTATATGATTATAGAGATCATCAATATTAGTTTGATAATTCTTGTAGCACTTTACACTTGCCATTTTAAATCATTTTTTAACGAAAGGAACACATACAACATGAAAAAGTATGGTTATAGTGTGACATTATTCTACCTTTAATTCCTTACCTTTTGGCTTAATATTTTCGTTTTTGTTGAAAACAATTTCTAATATTCCATTGTTATAGGTAGAGCTAGCTGAATCGATATCTGCTTCAGGTGGTATTTCTACAGTTTTATAATATTTTCTTTGATAACCAGTAGTTGTGATTTCTACCGTACCCTCTATCGCAGTTATTTTAATCTCCTCTTTTTTTACTCCAGGCATCTCCACTATAACTTTAATTTCCTTATCAGTGATATTTAGATCGGCTAAAGGTTCTCTTTCTGCTGTTAAGGCTGGTCCTGACCCAATACCTGAGAGATTTAATTCATGTTCATTTGATCCTCCCGCAAAGTTTTTAACGTTTCCAAATTGGCTTATATGTGGCTTGCCATCTGGTCCAATGGTCATCGAATATCCATATACGATCGGTCCTACTTCTCGCACTTTGGTACCATCAGGCTTTTGATATTCTCTTACTAATTCTTTTGGTGCATTGGATTGGATATTATTAAATTGCTTAAATATCCTCTCCATTTCATCTTGCATCTTCTCAAAGCCGGAAAAGTAATCATCGAAAAACCTTTCTCTATTTTTGTCTATATGTCTTGCAAAGAAATTTTTATACCAGTCAAAAGGGTTTAGATCTCTATTACTCATTGTACTGGCCATATAATTAACATAGTTTATTATCCATGATGGTCTATTTGTTAATTAATGTTTATTTCGGCATCATGGTCAAAGTCGAATGGAAATCTTGTCGTTACAGAAACAGGTATGTTTTGTAGGTATTAATTTCGTTATGGCGTAAGAGCAAGTTACAAATCATTATAGTAGTAGACATTCTACCTCTAGACTGTGACGTGATTATCATCTTTATTGTTATTGTCTTTAATCATACTTTTTGTTCAACTATCCAATCTCCTAAAAGGCTATGGTTCTTATAGTTTCGTACGTGACCTGAGCGTTAATGCAATTCATTTCTATTTGTTAAACTAAAAGTATTTCTGATGATGTAAGTATCTATACTATGATAATATTTTTCGTTCCCATGGGAAAATAATCCATTTGTCATGATTCAATATTTTTCCGATAAATGCTGTGTCTTTGCCATTAGTATCATTGAATCTTCTCATAATTCGCATTGCATGGTGCACTTTAGTAAATGTTTCACCAGTATCGTATATTTCATCCACTACAAGATATTTCTTATCGGTCGTTAATTGAGGCATTTCTTCAGTATACAGATTTTTATTTCTAACTGGTATAAATTGAATATGATGTATGTCAAGATGGAGGGCCATCATCCTAGCTGGAATGATTCCACCATTGGTTATTCCTAGGATCACATCATACTTTTTGTTTAAACTTTGTATTTTAGTTGCAACTACCTTTGTCAATAATCCGACTTCCTCCCAACTGCAATACTCTCTAGGGGAGCTGTTTTCGTTCACTCCTTTTTTTTTAAACTTCAAATTCCTATTATACTATTAGCTATAACAAATACAATAATATTAAGAATCATAATTTCGTTTTTATGCTTCTTCTATTAAGAATGTATATAGTTCCATATGTTTAGATAAGATACACGTTAGGAATAACTTGAAGCGAATTGGTATTTACAGATGACTATAAAAAATCAATATGTTGGGTAGAGTATATTCTATATATGTATGTGATATCACCAGGTCAATAAAGTAGAGGACAAACAAATATAATTTCTAGATCAGGTGCTATTTTTTGTTGAGAGGTTATACGGACCTTTTTACAACCCAAATGAGAGCTCATCATGAACCCTTTTGAGGAACCCTGGATAATCAGTTGCTTACTCTATTTCAACTATTTCAACAAACATTCATAACGACCTTCAGCTGACTCTTTTCAAAGAGATTGGCAAGTAAAAAGAATATGATTTTTGAACACCTAAATGACAAATATTTTGTATAAATTTGGTTAAAGAATGTAAGTAGCAGATGGTCCATAGATAAAGAGTTAAAATTTATAAATATACAAACCCGTAATTGTATTATAAAAGACAGTAAGACTTTGTCGAAGGGTAGAACAATGAAACTAAAGAATAGTATCAGTAATAATAAGACGTTCATTTTAGTTATTATATTATCTACTATTTTGTATATGAAAGGAAATTACATGTTATTAATGCCCGTGAGTGGTCATGCTGGTCCTATTGCCTATCAACCTCAACCTAATCAAATTATCAATTCTACTCAAGTAATACCTGACGAAGTAATCATTACTTTTAGCGAGAGGCCTGAATTAAAAGTGAGTATCATACGTGTCACCGATTTTAATGATACAAGGATAGACAATAATGACCTCAAGGTAGGCGATTCTGAGAAAGTACTTACTGTAAAATTGAATAAGTCAAAATTAATATTTGGTGATTATACTATCAATTGGTTAGTTCTATCCAAAGATGATGGCTTCATTACTAAAGGTTCTTATGTTTTTTCATATACTCGAGACGAAAACTAATTAATAGACCTGAAGGAGAAAGAGTCGATATAGAGTTAGAAACAATGTAAATTCTGAAATAAATAATATAATAATAATTCTTTTTGAGCATCGAGATAGAATAGGCTAGAACATGAATACATCTAAACCGATTCTGTTTTTAACCTGTTTTTTATTCTTGGTTTATATCTTCCTAATAATAAAGAAGATGTGACCACAGGAACAGAACTCATACATTTTTAACTTTTTTAATGTCTTTTCCGGTTCAAGAAATTCATTCAAACATTGAGATGAGGAAAAATAATGGATATTTTATTTTAGTACACATTCCTGCTAACAGCATATTTAATGTAAATCCGACTATAGAATAATTCTAGACATTTGCGCTTTATCTATTTTGTATTGATTAAGGATATTATTAAAAAGGAATTAAAATAGAAGGAGAGAACAAACTAGGCTAAGAACAGAGACCTCATAAGCTAAGAATATGTAGTCTATTAGTATGGTTCAGGTTCCGGATTTGGTGCTGGACTAGGCTCCGGTACGGGTTCTGGTGTAGGCTGAGGTCGTGGATCAGGGGTAGGGTAAGGCTCCGGATTAGGTGGGGGTTCAGAAAATTGTTTGATTATAACAGAACCAGCAGTGTGTTTGATTGAGTGATTTTCCATAATCCCTACCAAAAGTACTAGTATTTCTCCTTTTTAAGATGAAAATTGAATATTTTCAGAATAACTATCATTAAATTCTTAAGTTGAACTCATAAGGACAGACATACATTTCGGATTTGACTATTCCACAAAATGAGAAATTAGACTTGTACAGGAAACCACTCAAAATAAATATTAAAGATTATTCTTCTGAGCTAAAGTTTTTTCATCTACCAGTTTAAATCGCGACAGTTGCTTATAGGCGATAAATACAACAAGAGCAATGATCAGAAAATCGATAATACTTGATACAAGATGACCGTATCTAAACTCTGTAAGCTCGCCTGATATATTAATCACTTTGGCGGACATGGCATCCAGATTTCCCGAAGGCAAAAATAGACCAATCAGAGGATTTATGATGTCATTTACTAATGAAGTTACTAGTCCAGAAGCGGCCTGACCTACGACAAAGGCTAATGCTAGTCCAATTACACCAAACGTTTTTAAAAAGTCAAAAAATTCTTGAGCGAGTGTTTTTTTTACTATCAACACTTCATCATTTTGCTCGCTCTTCTTTATATCATCATTACTCAATGGGTATCTTTTCAAAACTAGAAATAAATGATATCTGAATATTTTTTAGTAATCATTTACTAAGATAATTGTAGTTCTTTAATGGTTGGGTGGATGGTACTGCAAATTAGCATTTCTAGTATACCCATCTAAAATTTCGTTACTAAATTAGATATTGATTGGATTGAACTCATTAAAACATTTGCAATCCGATTTGTTAGCAAACACCAGTGTAACTTCATCCATCAAGATTACAAAAGCTCATACATGTAGAAATATCTAAATAAAAAAAACAAATCATGCTAATCAATATCTTGTAATTATTTATATTATGTTAGCATTATGAACATATGATTAAAGCTACTATCTTAATATTTGTGGGAATTCTCAGTGTATCGGCATCTTTTAATACCGAGTCTATAATTCTAGTAGCATCACAATCTTCAATAGAAAATTCTTCAAATCTAACTTATCCAAATAATCCAACTTTAACAATAGGGGAAAAGTTTAACGCAACCAATCCGCTAGAAAATAATTCGGGTGAGTCAGACAATAATTTGCCGTCTCCCATGTAATGTAGTTATTATACTACATACATTTATTATAATAAACTTGTACACATTGACTGGTAGGCATGTAATCATTTGTTTAAGGGTAACCCAAATGAGAATGTTGCATCCTTTTCATCATTATTGTCGTGATTTTGAGTCAATATTACCTCTATGAGTTTGATAATATTTTTTTCAAAATATACATTTCAGAACAAGTCAATGTCAAAATTGGATACAAACTTTGAAAAAATGTTGGGGAATATTTGTGAATGAACACTTAACCCCAATCCTAAACCTCTACCTCACCGTGAGAATCACTATTTGAATTAGTTTAATCTAGTTTTATCAATATGTTTACTTTACAGTTAAAGATATTCTTTTTGTATATTTAAAGTCATTAACCTATTAAAACTATTCACAGTATTTTCTCTATAAAAATCTTATTAGATAATTCTTCTAGCAGGTTCTGCTATATGCAAATCAAATTGTATCTGCTTGTGTTATCTAATCAGGTAAATCAAGTTTGCAAAATATTTGTCATTTAAAAGAGTCAAGCGTTAATCTATTGGCAGTATGATTAGGATACTGCAAGGTCGTGACAATAATCAATCATTTAGTGAATTATGAAGAAGAAAAAAATGCATATACATAGCTGAAGGAATTCAAGACTAATTTACCACTAAATATATATCATTTTTTAGAACAAATTTCTCTTAAAACTGTTCCATAGTCCAGATGGGATTTTATTCTCATATAAGGAATTAATTTGTAATGAATTGAATAATATTTCTTATCTTGAGTGAGGATTCCTTTAAGCAATAGTGATACCAGCCCTCCAGACACCTTTGAAGTAGGAATATTCTTTTCTAATGAAACTTTGTTTCTGATTGTGTGATATTCGCCTGGTGTAAAATAATTTCTGTTAATCTTTAGTATAAGGGGCCACACAATATATTCCCATACCAACCTCCGATTTTCAGTTGAAGTCGCATATTTCCCTTTTTTATTGGAATGGATATAGTCTTTGTCCGACGTTTTACTATTAACTTTTTCTTGATTTACGAATATAGTTAACATAGTAGATCTTCCTATTTAATAATATATAGCAATTTTATAACGTCATCTCCCTAGAATTTAAATCGATTCGACTGAATGCGTCTTGCCCGGTCGACCTAATATATTGTCAGTCTTTCCATCTTTGTCCTATATGATAAGTTTGTTTAGTAGAGATACTTCATCCCTAGTGAAAAAGAAATATTATGCCAAATAATATCAAAACTGTGCCTATTGAGAACTTTGAAGATAGTAATAGTGATTGGGACATCCTATGTAGAGGATCTATTACTATTCGTACATTTGAGGATCTTCCTTGCCTGGCTGCATATTTTCTTCATAAATAATCAAAGCAGTATATTCATCAATGCCGTTTTTATTAAGAGCATTAAATTTAATGTCAATTAACTGCTTCACCCCCTCTTTCTTAAGGAATTCATTAATGTTTTTTTCAATATCGGAGAGTCGTTGGTTATTATAGAACTTTACACTGGTCATATTCAAATCGCCTTATTTTCAATAAGATGTTTTATTGATATAAAATCTTCGATTTAATACCATAGATTGATAGTCTAAAGATAATATTAGTTCTCCTATTGACAGGTCAACAGTATTTTAATACGATTGTAATAATGTATGACAAATCACCATGTAGTGGTGCTGATGGGGATGGTTCAATTCTCAGGACTAGATCCTATGGAAAATTAACAAATCATGATAGCAATGTCATATCCCTGAAAAGAGTTGATGGAAAAACATCTAATAGAAAATAAGCTATAATTTTTTTTATCAACAAGTATATTGACCATTCCTATTCTAGTAAATTAAATATTTGAAAATTGCGTCAATTCGAATTGCATATTAGAACAGTTACTATGATAGATGTTTGTTTTGTGAAAATCGTGTTGATATCCACAGAGGTCGCATAAATTATAAATTATAAATTATAAATTATAAATTATAAATTATAAATAATATCTAACATGTAAAAATATATCCAAAAAATATGATTTTTAATTAAGGTCCTTACGAAATGTACTTTTCGTAATCCTCTCCTTCGTAATATGTATTATTTCTGTAACTATAGGGATTAAAACTTACTTTTATTACATTTTTGTCTAATTTATTATTTCCTGAGATTACTATCCATCAATTGGTGACTTATGATACTCTACGGATCTAAATAAGTAGATTGTTTAGATAATCTTCAAAAGCATCCACTTTTAAAAAATAAGGATTATGAAAAATCAATAATCCAATGAATCATTAATCATAGTATGTTGCTAATATTGAGCGAGAGTTACATATTGCTTACTACTCCCAAATTGGAACAACATTCCAAACTGTTTAATGAGAATATTTAGGCTAAAAATCATTATCTGTACTCATCACCACAGTCTCCCACCATGTCAAACAAGTTGTTTGATTTTGAACATACGGTATCTATGGCATCATAATCTGACTTATCCAAACTGAAGTTGAATACTTGGACATTACTATTTCTATGATTAGATATCCCAAGCCTAGCACCGATAATTGCACCTGCAACTACAGGTTTCTCCAGGATATATCGAGTTGCTACATTTGCAATATTCACATTGTATTTTTGTGCAATTTCATCCAAAGTGGATAAAAGTTCTTGGAATAAGCTCCATCCGCCCCACTTATCTATCATCTTCTTGTACTTTCGTAAACTTAACGTATCTAGTTCAATTACAGATGGCTGTTGCGTTCTTCTTAAATATCGTTCTGATAGGAGGCCACCACACAGACTTCCATATGCAAGAAGTCTAATTTTATGCTCCTTACAAAAAGAAATCATCTTTACCTCAGGTCTACGATCTATAATCGAATATTGAATTTGGTTTGTTACAATTTGTAACCCTGAATCCATTATAAATTGCATACGTGTAGTATCAAAATTTGTAAGGCCTATATGCTTGACTATTCCTTCATCTCGAAGGTCTGACAAATATTTGAGAGCGGCGATGTAATAAGGATTATTATAATCCCACCAGTGAAATTGAAGTAAATCTAAAGAGTCAACACTCATTCTGTTTAGCGATTTCTGTATTTTTTCTTTAACGATTGGATATGTGATTTTTTCTGGTTGGGGTACCCATTTTGTTAATGCCTGAATTCTACCGAGTTCATCATTCCCTTTTATCTCACTTAATCTCCGTCGGAACTGTCCAATAAAATCTTCTGCAGGGCCATAGATATCCGCCATGTCCCAGCTAGTAAAGCCAGCTTCATGATATTTCATCATATCCTCAATTGCCAATTCATGATCGATATATCCATGTCCTCCTGCGACCTGCCACATGCCATTGATTATTCTATGAATTGTCAAATCAGGAGCTAGTTGGTAGTGGTGGCCTTGTTCACTTTTATTATTATTCATTCTCCATGTTTACTTTACATTTTGTATTACAAATATAAAGTACAAAAACCACAAATATTGTGATTCAAGTATATTTCTAGTTCACGAAACTAAAATCATAGTCATCTGTGCATAGTCGATATAAGACACCTCTTATTTTTTCCAAGTATAAACGTTCTAAAGCAATAAATAATATTGATATTATACTGTTAAGTATTTTTTTAGAAATATATTTAATTAATAGAAGGAAACTAAAATATCAAACTTCATATTTTTACAACAACAATAAGGCTAGTTTAGCGAAAAATTGCAAGAAATATTCCTTCTTTCGGATATAGTTTTATCAAGCAATGGGTAAATTCTTAGATTATTTATTCATGTATTTAGAAAATTTTTTAATTATTTCGACGCAGGACCTTCTAATCATTATCGCTTCAGTTTCACCGTTAATATATAATTATATACGCTCCTAATAGTATGGTGATTGGATCGGCTTCCTATCACTACGATATTATTTATTTCCTAAGAGAACATCTTTTGCTAACCCATATTCATATTCACTTAATAAATTCGAGTGACAGCTTTTACTATGACCAAGGCTATCTGAATATTCTAATGATTCCACACTAGATACTGGAACCATGCCGTCGTTGGGTTTTGGAAGGCTATTATATCCTCCTTGCTGAAGAGGAGAAAATAGTGATAGGTCGCAGTTTCCTGCATCAGGATTCCAATCACCTGCAATGGTATAATATTGAGTATTTTGATTCTCCTTTACTTTTGTATCAGGAGCTCCTGGTTTCAGATCGTATACTGCAGGTGCACATATATCATTATTTTCTGCTAATGGAGAACCGGCATTAGGAGTTCCAATCATTATTAAGTTGGCAACATCCTGAGTGTTATTGGCTAAATACATCCTTGCATCTAAACCGCCCTTACTGTGACCAACTATGTTTACTTTGTTTTGACCAGTCTGGTCTTTGACATTAACGAGTTGATCTGATAATTCTTTTGCATGTTCGGCAGCTGAACCACATTTATCATCAGTTTGCGTAAAAGTTATTGGGAATACTGGAATATTGTCTTTTTTTAACAAATCTTCCCACTTTTTCCATATGGAAGCATCTGATAAATAACCATGTATCAAAAGAACGGGCAATGGTCCGGTTACATTGCTACTTGTAGTAGCTGAAACTTGAACAAAAATTTGTTGCAGTGGTAGCAAACAAGCAATCATGCACATAGATGTTACTAACATTAAAGGTATTAATACTATAATTTTTAGACTGATTTTACTTTTCAAGTCAAGAATAGTGGCATATAATACCTTAAATAACCAATAGTATAATCTCCTTTTCTATGTAAATATATTTAGATAAAGCGATAATAAAAAATAACATTATTAATATTTTAGATCGAATTTAGCGATTGTATCGTTAATTCCCGGCGCGATTAGATAATTAATGGTCTTTTGAAAAATCAAATGCTTTGCCAAAAATATCATCACTATCATCTATCTTTAGACCATCTCCATAAACAACCCGCTGTACCTGATTTATGGTAAATCTACCCTTAAGATTTTTAATATCTCTGGGCCCCTCATCGCTGTTATTGCTCACCAACCTGTCTCTCAATTGTTGCTCTAACTGGCTGTAAATACTATCTTTAGTTATGTTTTTGTCTTTGGTCCTAACTATATCTATCAATTCATTAATAATGTTAATGTAATCTGATATCATAGTCGTAACTTTTTCGTCATATTTAGTCTTGTCATGAAACAATATATTTTGAACTCTATTGTTGATGGCATCGGGGTCCCATGGTGTTCTTTCTTCAATTTGGGGATATAGGTCACTTTGTACCAATAATTTCGATGCGATTGAAGTACTTCTCTCAGCGGGGTATTACTAGGATAAAAACCATCCATAAAGGATCGAAGCGACATTATTCCTTTGAGTATTTGATCATTTTCAACTTCTCCTGTTATAGCATTTAATGTAGGAAAATTAAGTCGTACATGTGAAGAGATTGTTGTAAGCAAATGTTCAATTCCAATCCCTTTGTCGTATCGCACTTGATGTCTTAGTTTGATATCATCATTACCATAAATTGATAACATTTTGGATTCCTTTTTGGGGTAACTATCAAATATTATTGTTGTAGTATCTTGTACATCAACAGTAACACCCAGTAATCTTGGTCGTCCTTCTGCAGGCTTTATTGGGAGTTCTTCATAGTCCCAGTATTTTTTAATGGTTTTGGTCAAAGAGTCATTATCATGCTTGAACAGATTGTTAAAAGGATTCATAAAGTGAAAATCGGGTTGATGTATGAGGTGATAAAACATTGTGAATTCCCATTGGAAGGTACGAGAATTGAAGCCATGAAAAAGATCTTCGAAATGATTCTTTCGACGCTAATTTTCAAGTCCGTCGGGCCACAAATACTGAAAAGATTGAAAATAAGGATTATTTCTAAAGTTATAAGAACATTCATCAAAGCTCTCAAATGCATTCATCCAAAAATCATTAAATCTATCTCTCAAAAATGATGAAGCATCTATAAAACCATGTAAAAAGGGGGCTTTCATAGAGCGCGGTATCAGCATAAATATCATTCCAAAACTCTTCTCTTTTGAAGCAGTTTCATTCAGCTTATCATACAGGGCCTTGCATGCCCCCACTTCATATACACCTAATGCACCCCTTATTGAAATACTAATGCCCGATGTGTTTGTGGTCGTTGTTGATGTGTCTCAACGTCAGCCTTTACTGGAGTTAACATGTTTATATACAGTACCATAATATTATTAAGCGATTGGTATTGTGTTACAATCAATAACAATTCTTTGGAAAGGATTATCCTCAGAATGGTGGTTGTTGTAAATATTCAAAAGAAAAATATTGGAATTATTAGCAAAGGAAGGACTCCATATCTAGTTATGATATATTAGTGCTAGTAAACAACATTTGCTGATATTTAAGAACAGTATTTTTATATATTTATTTTTTATCATGATTTTATAGTAGGACGTTTCTAGTACAAGATATTAATAATGGTACTAATAAATATTTGTAGATCTAACAATTCAATAATTTATTTGAGAATTACAAAGTTGAAGACATAATCTGCTTTGTGACACTTGCTATGAATGAGACAAAGAGGTTTATTTTAGAAGTCTCTAAAATATCTAACCCTCTACTATTTTTTGGAGTTCTACTAAGCGAGTTATAATGATTTCATTATCTTGAAGTTAATCAACAACATCACTCATAATTAATCAATATGGATATATGACAAGTCAGATATATATGGAGGATATTTTTATTCACACTGAAGGATCTGATAGTATATTAATCAAATCAGGTATTTTGGGATTTTAGAATACTGGAAATTCATGTAAAGAAGAACAGCTGAAACGAATTATTATCACAAAGAAGAGTTTGGCAAGAATGGCCTTATTGACGATTTAGTTGGATTTGAATCTGGATGATTTGATATCATTTGCAAAATCATAGCTATGTATTAACCTTTATTGCATAAATATTTTTGATGATACATCATTCACTATTACTGATATTGACAATATCGATCTTGATAAATACCCTTAATACAACTTATGCGCGTCAAAATATTTCTGAAGAAATTTATAGTATGTTCAGTAATTTAACACCGGGTTATCTAGGAGTTAAGAATTTCTCCTCCGAACATATTGGAGGATTTTCAATAAGTTCCATGCCAAAGATCAATATAAGTAATAGTTCGATAACGAATATCCACTAATCCGGTCAAAGATAGATGGGCCAGAAGGTATCTAAAACTTTAAAATACTAGCACATACATTATATTGATCATGGTTCAATAAATATTTCTTTGTCTATTACCTGTAAATATTTTAGCCATCACCAAACTCAAAAATACTCATATCGTTTCAATAATCTATTTCTCCTTTGGTTAAATCGCGCTAATATCAACATGAATTCTAGACATTGCATATTTAAATGATGACTCACTTAAATGTAGATAAATATTGTGTCAATTCATCTTTAAATGTAATAAAAATGCTAGAGATCTCTAATAATGAAAGTTTCAGAATTGGACTATGTTGAACAAGACCATGCATTTAGTTTTCTAAAAAGAGTAGCTGAATTGGTCAATGGTGACGTCCGAAAAAAGGTCCAATTTGAGAAGGTTTGGACAGAAATCGGATGGGACGATGATACCAATTTTCCTATGACAAAGATAGCGTTTAGAAATAGTATCCTACCAATTCTTGTTCAAGACAAACTACTTGGTTATGATAAAAAAGATGAATTAAACATCCTCTATGAGGGGATATACAGAGTTTCAGAATACTATCAGGTATCTTCAGAAACCTTTGGGATTTTATCTAGAAATGATCTGGAAAAGTATTCACAATCATTTCAAAGATTATTATTTGAATTGACACTCAATACAGATTTTGTAACGATTAGTAGTTTAAAAAAGCGGTATTCGCATAGATTAGGAGTTATACCAATAATTCAAATAATTGACTCACTTGAGCAGCAAGGACTAATAGTCAAACAGGAAATTAATGGTGACGACTCTATCTCCCTTGCAGAAAAATCCAGTGGCTCGCCTTCATCTCGCTAGTTAGCAATGATTTTTGACCCCATTTAATTAATAAAGAATTTGCATTTTGTTATTATCCTATTTTTAATGTTTGAATTGCCTTATCTATTATTGGTTGGAAATTAGCAAGGTCTACATCATTTACCATTTTGTTTGGGGAATATTCGCTAGATAATATCAATTGTAGGACGTAAATTGTATTAGGTGAATCATATTTGTAAGACTTTGTTGACTCATCATGACCAAAATCAATACCACCGGGTGCGGGCTCTTTATCCTTTGTTGAGCAATTCATTGTTGATATTTGAAATTGTTTATCGTTTATTGTAGCAGTTGAATTTTGTGTTAATTCTGTACACTTGGTCGAAAGAGAAGATGGTTCAGCATTAGATATAGATGATATTTGTCTTTCTCGCAGGTCTTCTCTGTCTTGTACAATTAGATTCATTATGGGTAGAGTTTCTTTGTTTGAAGGAGAATTTAGCTTTGTAAAAAATTCTTCGGTTGTATCAGGATGCATTGCGAGGATTATACCATTATCTCCGTTCATACCTTCTGTTGCAAACCATCCAGCAGGAATTTCAAATTCTGTTATACCATATTTAGGATTGCTATACTTTCCACTAATGTCTTGCCTAAATTCCGAATTATCTGGAAACGTATTAATGTTGCTGTTGCTATTGCTGTTATTGGCAGGAGGACTATCACTTGAAATCCTGGAAAGAGATATTTCATCTTGCGTATCAATATACATAATTCCGGGCAGATAACTTTCTTCTAATTTTATTTGATGATTTGATGCCACGGTGTCATATCTTGCAAATGACTGATTATTATCAATATTGCAAGATAGAACTCCAGTCACAAAAACTCCAATAAATATAATACAATAGGACTTGAAAGGATACTTCTTTAAAATGCAGACTTTTTTCATCAGTGGACAGTATTAATCTAATAATTATTTAAGATTGTCTATAAAGCAATGAAATCTAAATTCATTATTTTGAGTCGTAAAGTCATGGTATCGTCAATGATTTTTAGACAGGGCATTGAAGCTACTGATCTAGGACGGATATGTTATACGGCCAAATTTTAAATTTTGAAATTCTAATCATTTAAAGGGTATTATTCATCTATAAAAGAATAGGGATCCTGTATGGTTCTTACACAATAACAGACATGGGTTATTGCATCTGGGAACTGTCATCTCATTTACTGCTCAAAGTTATTAGACGGTATAAAAAATTTACAATAGTGGCTAAAACACCACAAAAATAGTTATACTATTGTATATTAGAACATAGATAGAATCCATGAAAGTAAAGCCAAATTATAACAAAAATGGAAATTATATATATCCACCTGGACCTCGGGAGATATTTCCTTACAATCTGGCTATAAAGTTCATATCCAATCCTTTACCAATACTAAAAGAAATCGTCAATAGTTACGGCGATATTTCTCATTTTAGATTGGGACCCAAATTACATGTATATCTCATAAATGATCCTTATCTTATTGAGAACATTCTAGTAAAACACAATCAATATTTTGTTAAAAGTCCAGGATTGCAGTTAGCAAAACGAGTAATTGGCAACGGATTAATAACAAATGAAGGCGAAAGTCACTCAAAACAAAGAAGAATAGTCCAGCAAGCATTTACCAAAGATAAGATAAAGATTTATGGAAACATAATAACAGAACATTGCATTGAATATGCAAATGCAAACTGGAAAGATGGAATGATAGTAAATATCCATAAAGAAATGACCAAATTAACACTTTCTATAATTAGTAAATTGCTATTTGGGAATAGTGTACTAACATTAAATGAGATCGATAAAATTAGTGATCATATTACACTAATTATTGAATATATTAACAAACTCAGGCTTCCATTTTTAAGGATTATTGAAAGACTGCCAATACCTCTAACCTTGGAATATAGGAAAGCGTTAAATCAACTAGATAATATAATTTATAGTAAAATTGATCTGCATCAGAAAAAAACACCTATTAATGAATGCAAGAAAATAAATAAATTGGAAATTAATGATACTAAGATAAGAAATCAAAATTATTCCCAGAAACTTCAGAGTGAATCAGATATTCTTTCTGTCCTTATTAGTTTAACTCACAATGAAGTAACCAATAAAAATGAACAATTATTGCTTGAGAAGGCCAAAGAACAGAAAGAAGAGATTTCAAGAACGACTGACAAACAGCTTAGAGATGAAGTAATGACGATTTTTTTAGCAGGTCATGAGACGACTGCTAACGCATTGACTTGGACTTTGTACCTTTTATCTTGTAATCCTAAAATAGAATCTAAAATTCTAGATGAAATTAACATCATAAATGATGAGAAAGAGGACGACGGCCGGTACAGGAAAATTATAACCTTTGAAGATTTATCAAAGTTAAAATATACAGAAAAAGTCTTGATGGAGTCGATGAGACTCTACCCTCCATCTTGGGCCATAGGTCGGCAGACGATACATGATTACTCTCTAAATGAAAAGTATACCATACCTTCTGGCTCAGTCATTATAATGAGTCAGTATCTAATGCATCATGATGTCAGGTACTTTTCAGATCCTGAAAAGTTTATTCCGGAAAGATGGTCTTCAAAATTTAAGGCCTCAATGCCAAGATTTAGCTATTTTCCGTTTGGAGGTGGTCCTAAATCATGCATAGGGGAGCCATTAGCTTGGGTTGAAGGCATCATTGTGTTAGCAAATGTTCTCAATAATTGGAAAATTACACTTGAGGAGGAAGATATTGCAAATATAAAACCACAGCCACTAGTAACACTTAGGCCAAAAAATGGTATAAGAATGAAAATATCAACTAGATCTGATACAAAGTCCAACAATGAATTTTAAAAGTAAATAATCACTGACATTGTACAGATTTATCTTTAATTCCATAGTGAAAAAAACCAAATATTTTCTAATTGCATCGCGAGGGCAGAGAATTCAACCATACAACCTCCACTTTATGTATTGTAATAAAACCATTGTCGCCTATTAATTGTATTAATGGTACTAACAAAGGTTCCATCTTTTCTTTCTCGCATACTGTTTCAATTATCATAGGTCTATCTATTATTAATCCTTCCGAAGGTACTGATGCGTAGCTTAAAAACACCCAACAAATCGTATGACTGGTGTTAGAACTTTAAAATTCCACATGCTGTTTAGATTTAGAAAGGTTAATTATCAAGGGCACAGATCTAAAGTTAGAATTATACAAGAGTATTAGTAAGAGCAACTATTCCAACTACAGCAGGTAATCAAATGGTCAAGGATCCCAACTTTTTAATGAATTTTGAGAAATCTATTAAAAAGTTTAATTATGAAATATCTTACTTTACCGAAATCGGTGGAAATAGGACTATGATCTTTGTTTTGGATTTACCAAGTACAGGTATTGTTCCTACTATTATAGAACCTTTATTCTAAGGATTTGAAGCCATATTGAAGTACATCAAGCAATGAACTTTGATGACGTAAAAAAGCCATTTCAAAATTGCAACAGTAACAAATCACAACGTTATTTTTTAGAATAAAACAGATTTGAACTTCCTCATCGTATACCAGACTGGTGCTAAATTAGTGTTAATCTAATTGAATTGAATGTTATTCCAATACTTTATATTTTACTGTACCTTCAGTACATCACCAGTCTTATATTATCCTAACGGAATGTCGTTACTAAGATAAAAGGCTAAGTCGATGGGTACTCATCTACTTAGGAAATACCGGACTAACAGTAGTAGCGTTTTCCACTGGTAGCGAGTTATTTGTCAGGGCCATATCAGAATTGGATTCGTTGCCTATAGTTGCTGGAAGGTCCGAAGTAGAAGGTGTCTGAGCGTTTACAAAAGTCGAAAATGGAGTTACGCCATTCACTAAAGCTATTGCGGTCATAATACTAATAACTGATATAATACTGATGATTTTCATGTTCCTGTATTATTATCATAGTATAAAATCAATATACAACAGTTAAAATACTTGTTATGTCGAGTCTACTGAAGATATTTATCAATATAATAATTGAACCTTTGATTTCGTTTATCAATGGTTTCTCTCAATAATTCTCATTTATATTAGGTAGATATATCATTTTTGTATTTGCATCTTATGGCAGCAATGATTAGTCTGACCTACAATAATTAATTGTTAAGATTGATCTAAAAAAAGTGGTTTTTGTTGTTTTGGGTATATTATTCTAGTTATTGTGTAGTTGAATTACCAGTCATACCGGTAGAATTATCCATACTCATGGTCATATTACCCATTTGATCCATTGGCATTGAGGAGTTATCCATTGTCATTGACATGTTATCTTGTGCAAAAGATGGTGTTACCATTGCTACTCCTGCAAATAAAGATGTTGCGGCTACGATACTTAAAACTACGAATACATTGAATTTATTCATGTACAATTAGCTTAAATCTTATGACATATAATGCTATTCATTTCTACTGAATTTTCCCTTCATAAATTGCGTTCTCAAAGTACAAAAAAGAATGTGTTTATTGAATGAGACTTTATTTTCTTGCTACCGTCAAAAGGTAACCTAGTCTTATACCATTCTCTACAACGTACGGATTTATTGCTCGTAGGAAATCATCTCTAAACAAATTGATTTGATTAGTACTGTGTTGATTCTTTAATAGTTGAATAGTTTTAAGTAATGGACCATATTTTGCACTCATAAACTCCCAAAAGTGATTTGGACTAAGAATGGGAAATAATGCTGTTCCTCTTTCAAAGTAGATTTCTGATATTCCATTTAATCTCTCTTTTACGACTTCGGGAATCCCCCAAAGTATTGGTGAAGGCGGTGTATCAGGATTTTTCGGTAGGTATTTACCATTTACTCTAAATATTGATCCAATGGCCAATTCGGGCGGCCATGTTGCAAATCCTATTCTACCACCTTTCTTTGTTACACGAATCATTTCTTTGCTGACAAGATCAGTTTGGGGTGCAAACATATGCCCAAAGGTTGAAAGGACAACATCAAATGATTCATCTTCAAATGGTAAGTTCTGGGCATTACCCTCTTTCCAAGTTATTCCATCCACCTGGGCTATTTTTGCTTCTTCTACTGCCAGATCCAATAGTTCAGATGTGATATCAATTCCAGTTGCATTTGCACCCTTTCTCCTAGCGGTAATTGCAGTGTTACCATTACCACATGCTACGTCAAGCACAGATTCTCCTGATTGGATGCCAATTGACCTGACCAAATGAGCAGAAATGGGTGGAAGCATTGTAGATATGCTACGGTAATCTCCCAGTTTCCAAACATTCTCAGCTTTAGTGTTCACAGATTTTTCTTTTTCACTTTCTTTATTTATAAGGCTCATAGTTTGATATCACGATATCATATTATATATAGTTTTCTATAGTTGATAGCGTGATATCACTTATAAGACACGACCAGGTAAATAAAGATATGACACGAAATTTGATAATTCGAGGCTTCGACGATGAGATTCATTCGCAATTGGGCAATCAATCGAAAAAGAAAGGTGTCTCCATCAATTCAATTGTAAAAGATGCCGTGGATCAGTGGCTAAAAAAACAGGATGAAATCCCAAAAAGACATCATTTACTTCTTTATGATAACGAAGAGTCTATCCAACACTTGATCAAGTCATTAGATAAGATGACTCGAGAAGACGAATGGTTCAAATGTTTTGCCCGTTCTTCAAATACTTTAATTACCGAAGCATTAGAAAAACTAGATTGGTTTGACGGAACGATAGTACAGTACAAACAATCTCAAAAAGATAAAATGAAACATATTAAAGACATATTGCAAAACATATCGCAGAATTCTAATAATAAAGAAATATGTTTGGTGGATTTTCTCATTAACGATATTGCAACTTCTTCAATTTCCGAAGCAATTTCTCTTGAAAAACAATATGATAAGAATAGACTAGAGGGTCTGGTATTTTGTGCCTACGAGATGACCAATCTTTTCAATGCATCTACATCAGAAATGATAGAGTTGTTTGAATCACACGACCAGGTGTTTATTCTCAATGATGATCAAATATTCAAGTTGCATTTGACTAAAGAGAGTATACATAAATTATTCTTAAGTTAATTATAAGAGATACGAAAAAGTAAACGAAATAAGCAAAGTTTTAAAATTAATATGTGAAAATCAAAAGAAGATGGAGAGAGGGAGATGGAGAGAGGGAGATGGAGAGAAAGAGTTCTGGTAGAGTAGAGATCAAATTTCTTCATTCTCATTGTATCAAGATAGATTTTCACAAATCTTTTTAATTCTGTGAGATTCAATTTCGCATGGTATAAAGGTTGGGTGAATATCAGGTTCCCTTTGATTTGTAGAAGTTGGAGGGAAATTTTGTTGTCCTGATTGATTGACTGTTATAGATAGAGTTAAGTCAGATCTAAAGTTATATTTTGTATGTCATTTACCTTAAATTCTACGGCTAAATTAAATAATGGAATTCAAATACCACGACTTGGACTGGGAGTTTATCAAATACCTCCGGGGAAATCGACTGTCAAAGCAGTCAAATACGCACTGGAAATTGGATACAAACACTTTGATACTGCTATGATTTATGGTAATGAATCAGATGTTGGCACAGCCTTAAAGGAAAGTGATGTAAAAAGAGAAGATATCTTTATCACTACAAAGGTCTGGAACAGCGATCAAGGATACGATTCCACTCTAAAGGCATATGAGTCTAGCGTTAAACGTCTTGGTCTATCTTATGTGGATCTCTATCTTATACATTGGCCAGTTCACGGAAAGATTATTGAAACATGGAAGGCAATGATTAAGCTACTAAATAGTGGAAAAGTCAGAGTAATTGGAGTAAGCAACTACTCCATCAACGAATTGAAAGAAACGATACACATCTCTGATGTTGTACCTGCCATTAATCAAGTGGAATTTCATCCATTCTTATATCAGAAAGATCTATTACAATTCTGTAAGCGCAATTTAATCCAGATAGAAGCTTATAGTCCATTGACAAGAGGCCTAAGGCTTGATGACCAGGATATAGTGAGAACTGCAAAAATATATGACAAAACCCCTGCACAAATACTGGTACGTTGGAGTTTACAACATGATTTAGTTGTTATTCCAAAATCTAGCCATGAGAAAAGAATTTTAGAAAACAGTCAGGTGTTTGACTTCCATATTAATCAAAAAGATATGGAAATTTTAGATTCATTGAATAAGAATTTGCATACAGTTACTTTGGATTAGCTATAGTTTCAATATGTCTATTTGTAGGGCTTTACCATTGGTTAGCATAAAATGTAAGTAGTTTTTAATTAGCAAAAGATAACATCTAAAAGAGCTGTTTTTTGTCAAAATAAAGATTGTATTGATATACAGACATTATTGACAATTATTGCAATCAAAAAGGGACATAATATTAAATCAGTTACTAGTTAGATTAATTTAGCATAGTTATAAACTGAAACGAAGTTACTAAGATAGATACCGGCTTTGTGGTACATGTGAAATAAATTAAATCCTTATACAGTTCTATTCAAGGATTAGGCAATAAAATAATCAAATACCATTATGGTTGAACGCCCTCAACAACCTGTATTTTGTTGAATTTCCCTTAGTAGTAGAAAGGTAAGAGTATAGTAATTCTCATAATTTAGGCTGCAGTAGTCGATCCTCTTGATTTTATGTTCAATATAGACCTTAAACTAGTGTATATAAGAACAACTTGTAATACATATCCACCAATAACCAGAATAATTGCATTTATTGGTTTAGAAAAGGTTATCATCAAATTAACATGTGGTGGAGCAAGGCTGTTTCCAATAATAACTAAGATAGATAACGGGATACATACATACAGCGCTTTATTGTATCCTCTCCACATAAAAACAAATAGTATGACAAATGATAATTCCAAAATAATTGCCCTATCAATAAATTTGGGATTCCCCAATGGGATTGCAATTAAACCTATTGCAACAATAGAAACTAAAACAATGAGCGTAGCACGATAAAAGGTGTCCATTTGATTCGTAACTATTTTCTTAATAAATATAAAAATATTGCCACGGATTATTCTAAGGCCGGTTCCATAGACTCAGAAATATTTCATACCATCATGCAATTAATCTACTCACATAATTAATCCATTTTTCTACCGAGATTAATGACTAAAATATAGCCGGGTAAAATAGTATGAAATTCCATACTAATCTATTTTTGGAGCTGTCTTAATTTTCATAACCTTGAAAATAAGTAAAATTCATCTAAAAAATGCATTACTCAAGTCATATTGATATATTCTACGAATACACCAAAAATTTTATAATCTCAATTTAATGTCAATACGACATAAATTAATGTATAATCTAATATTTGTAAGTTTAGTACTTTCAGCAAGTCTAGCCAGCCTTTCATTTATTGAATTTGTATACCCATCTCAGACTATCGAAGCTTCAAGATATGATGATGATATTAACACCACCTATGCTCACCAACCCACTACTACCATAAATAATCAAACCGAAGCAATGCTTCAACGAGGTAATATTGCAATGGGCTTTGAGCAAGAGAAAATAACTCATAAATTTATACCAACAGAAACTGGCGGCGAGATTATCATAAGGCCTATAAATGCGAGTGATCTAAACACACTAAATCTGATTAGAGAACATATCATCGATATTCAAAATGACTTTTCAAATGGTAATTTTACAAAGCCTTTTTTCATTCATGCTGAGCAAGTACCTGGAACAAATACAATGATTGAAAAAAAAGATTTAATCGAATATGATATCAGACAAATTAGCAATGGCTCCATTTTATCAATGATTACAAACGAGAAAGAAGTAATCAATGCAATTAGAGATTTTATGGAATATCAAGGTTCAGAACACTTGATGCATTAATTATTGATGGAAAAGTCTAGACAGGCAATCAAAAATTAATACTCTAGTCTATAAAAAATAAAGACTATAATGATACCTTGATAAAGGAACAAAATAATCGGGGAAATCGACAATTCACCATCCACCAACAACACCGTACCTAACAGTCATGTACGTTAGGACAAAATAATTGATCAGCTAGGTAAAATGTATTAAGCATTGTAGAAAAAAGGGGACAATATATCTAAAGAATTAGTATTAATAATTTACAGTTTTTATTATACAACTCAGTTTACCTTTTAGTGTCTTCGGACTGCTTATCAGTTTTTCTAATTTTTGCAAATACTAATGAGGCAAAGCCTCCTGCAAATCCTCCTGCAATAATACTGATTGGTTGGCCATATATGCTCCAAAATTCCTTGAACTGTTCATCAAAACTAAGCGGTGGTGTCACGGTAACTGTCAGATTCATCGATGGATTAGTTACATAGCCAAATGTGGGATATTTTTGGGAATCTTGAAGCTTGGAATTTATAAATCCACTCTGATTATGACTAGATGCAGGTTCCATAGATTCGATAATTGTTTCTAAAAATATCGAAGCAGTGAAGGGAACAGTATAGAACCCTATAGGTGTTTGAGTAGATACATCTATCTTAAATAATGGAGGTTGAATTCTTTCGATAGATACATGTAGGCCGCTAGATTTGAATTCTGAGCCGCCATCATTGCTGCCTTTATTAAAGCTGATATCAGTAACATTATTAGAAAAGGTTGAAAAGATATTGGCAGGAACTAGTTGTTGTATTCCTTGGCTTACCACTATATCCTTTGGAGATGTTACCATTGTCATAGCAGATGGAGGAATGCCGACCCAATCTGTAAAATCACTAACTTCATTTGTTTTGAAAGAATCTGTAGCGTAGAATAATATTCCGTATTCTCTGGGATTATCAGTCGAACTTAAATTTAAGTTAAGTTTAACATATCCTGGTCCTATAGTAGGACCACCAAAGAATTCAGTATAATTTGTTTTGGAATATAAAAGCACTTGACTGCCAGTTGAGGAAGGTTGATAAAGATATTCATTCCGTTTTCCGTTAACCGATTCAATATAATAATTGTAATCTGCCCCACTAAATCCAGTGTTTATATTATAACTAGCGATTTTAATAAGAATACCATAACTAATCTTTTTAAATGGTTGATCATAGATGGAAGCATTTTCCGAATCTGAGCCTAACCAAAGTGTGGCCTCCAAAGTTTTTCCATCACTAAGATAATTTACTTCCAATAGATCTCCATGATCGGATTTTAGACTAATGCTTTCGTTACCAAAAGTTTGCACCCAATCATTACTCTGGTCACTGAAGGCGGGGGGTTCAAAAGCAGGTGATACAGCAAAAATCGTGGGAAAGTAAATGGAAGAAATAAAGAAAATTAATATATATATATGACAATAGTAAAATTACAAGAACCAAGTAATAAAAAGGATTTTTTCATAGATTGCAAATTGTGTAATTTAGTTTCTATATATTGCAAATTATTACACATATAAATAGGGATTTATCTGGCTTCAAAGGAAATCGCATAAAAGACAGATACACATTCTCTAAGAAAAATCATACTTAAATATGGTTACTTTAGAGTATGGAATTCGCATTATTTGTTTTTGTGTTTTTTATCACATAAAACAGTTAAATGGTTTATTATTAACATCGGTAAAAAAGGCCATAGCAGTATCGTTTGTCTTATTCATTATCGTTATGATCCGCATAGCCAGTTGAATTATATATCTTGATTGTCAATAGAAAGTAAGAAAATTGTTGTAGATTGTCATTTCATTGCAAAAACATTAATAGTTCGAATTGTATATAATATGTATTGCCCCCCCATACTCCTAGAACATCATCTAATCGAGCAGATGATCGTAGCATAGCGATTATTGACGATGAAAAAGATTTGCTTTATGTATATAAAAAAGCATTAGAGTTACAGGGACTCAAAGTAGTTACATTTGTTGATTCTTCAGTAGCTTTAGATGAATTAAAAGAGCATCCTAAAAAATATCGGATAATCCTTGTAGATATCCGTATGCCCAAAGTTAATGGCTATCAATTGGTAAATGAAATCAAGTGCATTGATCCATTAATCAAGACAGTTTTGATATCTGCTTATGATATTTCTGAATTAGAGATATCAGATAAATTGAACAACGGTGTAAGAATTGACGAGGTCATGCATAAACCATTTTCATTAATTAAATTAATTAGTACCGTTAACACACTTTTGGAAAGATAATAAAAAGTCAGCGAAATCCATACATGAAATACCTGTTTTATTGTTGACAAATACTTTAGATCATAAAGTAGAATTACAATCGTACCACAACTCAACACAGTCCAATCTGTCTTTAAAAGTTGATTATGATATACTATGACAAATTCTTTTGTTAAATTACTTTTGACTAATTTATCAACTAATCTAACAGTGGTTCATCTATCATGTAATATCTCAACTATTTCTGACTATTTTTTTTCAGTCGCAGCTTTGGGTTATAATTATGTCTATCTCATAGGTATCACTTTATTTCTAATGGCCTTGTCAACTAATTCATATATCCTGGTATTTACCCATCCATACCAGTATATATCTACTTCTCAATTAACCAAATCGTCCTTTTAATTTCCGGCGTCTGTTTGTCTATACCTGTAGCATTATTCAGAAATGAGAAACTTGAACTATTTGTTATATTAAATTGGACAATTCCATGAAACAATTCGCCATGGTCATTAATCATTCCAATATCTGACGCAATCCAACTAATGTTCTGTCCGTTTTCAGATGTAATCACTCCTTTGGATGTGCTCTTGATTGTACCATCTGATACGTGAGTATTCACAAAGGTCATATTATTGGTTACATTACCCACGTTTTTCATAACTGCTTTTTCGATAGCATAATCTTCGCTTATTATAGGCGGGCCGGATGATAAATTTTTAGTTCCTAAAAAAACTCCCGAATATGCCTGATATATTGGAGCAGATAAGTTCAGAGAGTTTGTGGATAAAATATCGAAGTCGTGATCTGCAGTTTCATTTTCATTTTGATATTGTTGACTGAATACCTCTTTGTCAACTTGTAATAATATACTTACACTAAATAGTATCATAATAAACAATATTATAGATTGCATATCAATAACAATGAATACTGATATATTAAATTGCTTCTTGACCTTATCATAATCGAGGTGTTTTCTTTTTAAAATACCGAACAATACGAATAAACTCTTTAATTGTATAGTACATAGATACTAAACTAGATATCGAAATCAGTGAAAATCATGAGGATATCCACATGTGTTTATGAGATTTAATCATAAAATATTTATAGAATTGGTAGTATTGCCACCAGATGATACGCCACTGTTTTGGTTGGAGGTTTGTGGTTGAAGTATGTCTTAGTCCGATGAATTTCCACCGCTATCATTGCTGTCACCGCTATCATTGCTGTCACCGCTATCATTGCTGTCACCGCTATCATTGCTGTCACCGCTATCATTGCTGTCACCGCTATCATTGCTGTCACCGCTATCATTGCTGTCACCGCTACCTCCTTGTTGTGTTAATGCGTTACTTCCACTATTTACTTGGTTTTGGAAGTTTTCATTATCACAAGATACTATAGCGTCTTTACCAGAAACACATTGTGCGTTTTGGTTAGAGGTTTGTGATTGGCCTATGCCTTGGGTTGCAGAGTTACCGCTACCGCTACCACCACTTTGAGCTGCTGCGTTGTTTCCGCTATTTGCTTGATTTTGGGTACTGGTGTTGCTACATGAATTGCTTAAAGAGCCGCCTGCTACACATTGTGCGTTTTGGTTAGAGGTTTGTGATTGGCCTATGCCTTGGGTTGCAGAATTACCGCTACCGCTACCGCTACCGCTACCGCCTTGTTGTCCTACGGCATTACTACCAGTATTATTTTGGTTTTGAGTACTGGTGTTATTACATGAATCGGCTACGTTTCCGCCTGCTACACATTGTGCGTTTTGGTTAGAGGTTTGTGATTGGCCTATGCCTTGGGTTGCAGAGTTACCGCTACCGCTACCACCACTTTGAGCTGCTGCGTTGTTTCCGCTATTTGCTTGATTTTGGGTACTGGTGTTGCTACATGAATTGCTTAAAGAGCCGCCTGCTACACATTGTGCGTTTTGGTTAGAGGTTTGTGATTGGCCTATGCCTTGGGTTGCAGAATTACCGCTACCGCTACCGCTACCGCCTTGTTGTCCTACGGCATTACTACCAGTATTATTTTGGTTTTGAGTACTGGTGTTATTACATGAATCGGCTACGTTTCCGCCTGCTACACATTGTGCGTTTTGGTTAGAGGTTTGTGATTGGCCTATGCCTTGGGTTGCAGAGTTACCGCTACCGCTACCGCTACCACCACTTTGAGCTGCTGCGTTGTTTCCAGTGTTAGTTTGGCTTTGGTTGTTTGCGTTGTTTCCAGAATTGGTAGTATTGCCACCAGATGATACGCCACTGTTTTGGTTGGAGGTTTGTGATTGGCCTATGCCTTGGGTTGCAGAGTTACCGCTACCGCTACCGCTACCACCACTTTGAGCTGCTGCGTTGTTTCCAGTGTTAGTTTGGCTTTGGTTGTTTGCGTTGTTTCCAGAATTGGTAGTATTGCCACCAGATGATACGCCACTGTTTTGGTTGGAGGTTTGTGATTGGCCTATTCCTTGGGTTGCAGAGTTACCGCTACCGCTACCGCTACCACCACTTTGAGCTGCTGCGTTGTTTCCAGTGTTAGTTTGGCTTTGGTTGTTTGCGTTGTTTCCAGAATTGGTAGTATTGCCACCAGATGATACGCCACTGTTTTGGTTGGAGGTTTGTGATTGGCCTATTCCTTGGGTTGCAGAGTTACCGCTACCGCTACCGCTACCGCTACCACCACTTTGAGCTGCTGCGTTGTTTCCGCTATTTGCTTGATTTTGGTTATTTGTATTGTTACACGAAAAAAGTGTACCGTTTCCCGATACACAAACACCGAGTTGAAGTGTAGATTGTGATTGGCCTATGCCCTGATTAGCTGTATTGGTTGTAGCAAATACATTCATGGTCATTGATGTGGGACCTAAAAGTAAAATGAATGATATTGTAACTATAACTATAGATATAGTATTTAAATTAATAATGATACTCATTCAGCACTTATTACGAGTATGGCTATATAAAGCCATGTATATAATTATTAATTCAATTAGTAATTGTATGTATTTTCTTTTGTTATATTTCAGACTTATTCCTAAAATCGTCCTTATAGATAGAATTAGTATATAACTCCAATCAAAAAGAGTAAGGTTTAGGAACTAAGATATTTAGTTTCAAGATAGGTAACAAAGTAATCCGGATTATAGCCTTCATTTAGACTATTATCAAGTAGTATCTTCGGGGCATAAGCAGAACCATATTGGTGTATTTTTACTCTCAACCATTCTCTAATAGGATCAAAATTACCTCTCTTGATGTCTTCTTCATAGTTCTCTAGATCTTTGTGCATCTTTGAAGCAATGATCGCTGAAATCAAGTTTCCCAGAGTGTAAGTCGGGAAGTAGCCAAAGAGGCCGCTACTCCAATGTGTATCTTGCAGCACTCCCTCTGAATCCTTAGTTGGTCTCACTCCAAGCAGCTGTTCCATTCTATCATTCCAAAACTCAGGAATCTCAGAGACACTAAGCTTATCTCCAAATATTTTTTTCTCTATCTCATATCTTATTGCGATGTGTAAATTGTAAGTAACTTCATCAGCGTCAACTCGTATATAATCGGCCTTGACATTATTGAAATAAAGGTACAATTCGTCATCTGTAGTTTGGTTTGCGAAATTTACTTGTTTTCTAATCAAAGGACCTATCAATTGAACAAAAGGTAAACTTCTGCACAGAATGTTCTCCCAAAACCTTGACTGAGATTCGTGGAGTGCAAGTGAAGATCCGCCTTCAATAGGAGTAAAAGACAATGACTGATCGCATTGTAGATTATACAAGGCATGACCAGCTTCATGAATAGTACTAAATATTGACTTTTTGAAATCAGTGCCTTCATAGCGAGTAGTTATTCTGATGTCGTTAAGGCCCATAGTCTCGGTGAAAGGATGAGTGGATATATCCATTCTGAAGCGTTTCATGTCGTATTGAAGAAGAGTCAAAATATCATGATTGAGCTCATCCACTTTGTTGGCATCATACTTTGATTTTTCAAGTTTGTTTTCTTTGCAGAACGGGCTGCTTGAATCTACGAGTTTTTTTAGAATCTTCTGAATACGAGGAGTTAATACACTAAATACCTTATCCAAGTCATCTACAGTAAGTTGCTCTTCGAATGTATCTAACAGCGCATTATATGGATGCTTTTGATATCCCCACTTCGCAGCGATTTGCTTCTTTATTTCTATCATTTTCTCCAAGTGAGGTTCATACTTTTTGAAATCAGATTTTGCCCTCGCTTCCCTCCATGCCATGTTTCCTCTAATTCTTACCAGAGATTCTGCTTCAGTCAACTCTTTGGGTATCTTGACCTGTTTCGTTATCTCCCTGTCGAGTACTCGTATAATACCCTTTTCAAAGTCATCAAGGCTTCCCTGTTTCTTAGCCGACTCAATAAGAGCAATAAAATCTTTCTTTAGCAGAAGATCCTTGTGCAGCATGTGAAGCTGAGAATCAGCCATTCCCCTTTCTTCCGTTCCGTCTTTAGGCATATAAGTCTCAAAGTCCCATCCCATCAGAGAGATAGCATGTTTGAGCGACCAAATGGGCTTATAAGCTTCGACAATTTGATTCATGACAGGGTTCTCGCATCTCATTTTGTCGTATCTCTCAAGAACTCAATCACATCGGTCAATTAATCCTTGCTAGAGATGACTGCATCTTGAGACTAAAATGGAAGGTGAAGTAAGAGAACCTAATGTGGATAAGATCAATATTATATCAATTGTCAGGTTTTCGATTCAACAGAGTCTACAGTTACCGCAATCGGTATCTGGTTCTGTTTTCATCATTCAATACCACATCATTAAAGCTATCGTTGTTATCTAAAACTAATCTAACTAGACTTGTTATATCACTTTAGTTGAACGCATATTATTTTAATGCTAGTACTAATTTGTTGCACTACTATTTACTAAAAATTGATACTGCAGTGGAACTTGCAAATCTGTTATGTCATTGTCCATTGTTGTTATTTCAATATCTATTTCATACGCACCTGCCTCTGAAAATAATGGACCATTAACAGTTATTTTACCAGAAGGATCTGGAACAAAAGCATTAGTCAGTAAATCAAATGTTCCACCTACCCCAATTTGTGAGGATGGTGCATTTTTAGTCAAAATTGTTAATTCTCCAAGATGTGAATGAAAAAATTCAGACATTTTGGTTTGATCTTCTTTGCTCACTGTTACCCTGTACGTAACATGCTGGATCTTTTCTCCAGAATTTTTATTGGTCAAATGCATATCGATTTGGGCAGCCTTACCAGCAATCAAATCTTTAGGTTCTGTGGTAAAATTCATTATTATATTTCTGTCTCCAATTGTGGCTAGAGGAGGTGGAGCTCCATGGTGTTGAGCATTAGCGTGAAAATACGGTAAAGAAAAGATAGAAAAAACTAACAGAGCAGAACCAAAGATCAGAATTGAATCTATTCCCTTATTCAAACTCGGTGATAATATCTCTATAACAAATTTATAAGTTTTAGGCTATCAACTGCGTTATAATATTCGGAATTAAAGGTAGCAAAGTTATCAATATATAATCAAAAAAAATTCAAACATTGTCGCCTTCTAAACTCAAACTGATTTTACCTGCTTGATTAATTTATAATTAACATTTTTGGAATATAAAATCAAAGTCTTTGAATGTTACAATGTCGATTGACATAATTAAGAATATCTTTCAAAGTATATCTTCATGCGTCTGCGCAATTATACTGGAATTATTGTAATTATATTTAATGCCAGATGGTGTGCAAAGGATTTCATCAGAATCAGATAGTATGGCAGTAATTACTCCTTTACTTATTACTAAAATAGATATCTAGTTTGACATAAACCATGTGTATATCCACATGGAGTTTAATTATTTATTTCATTCATTTTAGAACATCAAGATAAAAAAATAGAATGACCAGTTATGCATCAGAATCAGAAACCATTTTATCTGCATACATGTTAAAGAAATGAAAAAATGACTTGGGCTATCAACACACATTTAGGTGAAATTTATCATTTTTGATTAACATATAATAAAAAGTCTGATAGAATAAGCATATGTCTGAATTTGATAAAACTATGGATATCATATTTGGTAGATGGAAAGGTCAAATACTGTATACTGGTGCCAAGATAGGAGTATTTGATTACCTAACAGCAAGTCCCAAAGAATTAAGTCAAATTGCACGGGATTTGAATCTGAATGAGACAATGGCATATCGTCTTCTTAGATCAATAGCATCTTTAGGTTTTTTAAAAGAAGAGGAGGACGGCCGCAGATTCTCGATAACGGCTTTAGGAGAACTGCTAAGAAAAGAATCATCCTCAAACTCTTCAAGGAGTTTTGCTTCTAGAGGAAGGGCCAGAGCATTATCAAATATGGAAGCATTTGTCAAGAATGATTAAAGATGGACAACAAAATGCATTTATTTCAGAATATGGCAAAAGCATTTTTGAATATGCGGGCCAAAATTCAGATTATTCTAAAGTTTTCAATGATGCAATGAGCAGTTATTCAGCAATGCATACTGCCATGGTATTAGAAGCGTTGAATGGATATGACTTTACTAATGTCTCTCATGTTTGTGAAATTGGTGGTGGTCAAGGACATCTTTTAAGTCATTTGCTATCAAAATATAATCATCTCAATGGAATGATTTTAGAATTGGAGCATGTGGTCAACAATCAAGATTCATCATGGCCTACTAAAATGGGATTACAGGATCGCTGTAAATATATCATAGGGAATATGTTTGAACAAGTCCCCTCTGCAGATCTATATATAATGAAAATGATTCTTCATGATTGGAATGATGACGAATGCATAAAAATACTTTCAAATATTCACAAAACTGCACCTGTCAAATCCAAGGTATTCATTGTTGAACACATAGTACCAGACCCAGCGACACCACATTTTTCTAAATTATTTGATATACATATGATGTGCGCTACCACTGGAAGAGAAAGAACGATTGAAGAGTATAAATCAATTTTAAGCCAATCCGGATGGCGACATATCCAAACTCATTACCCCAATTCTAACATGATTGGCGTTATTGAATGCACTAAAACAATATAATTAAGTCATTTAATTAATCAAGTTTTGTTACTTTTTTTCTTACTAATATTTTGTGAGACATGAACTAGTAAATCTGGATGGTATTTGTAATTTGCATTTGCACTCGTACATTGACCACTAGAACTTTTCATAAATATTTCATGGCTAACTTGATTGCTAAGACACTTTTACGTTAAATCGGTCTCTTTCTGTATATCCATCATCATTTGGAATAAATTTGCCTTCAATAACTTTAGGATAAAATTGTAGTTGCAAAAAGCCATAAACATCATAAAAATGAGTATCATTTTCCTCCATTATTTTATATTGGCTTCTACCTCCAAGTCCACTGATAACATAATTTATGCCATCTTTTTCTTCTCTCTGATAATTATGATTATGGCCGGAAAGCACCATATCTACTTCAGTATTCTTAAAAAGATCGTGATATTTGACAAATAGGCTATTGTTCCATTGTTCTAAGGTGCTGTGACAGGATATCAGTCTAAGAAATTTTAAAATGGAATTGCAATCTGATGAAACAAAGGGAGCATGACTTATCACAATCTTATATACCGCATCCGAATTTTCTAATTCATTTTTAACAAAGTTAAATTGTTCATTTTCTAAATTGTTTTTCTCGCTATTGCTGTTTTGGTTATTTTCTTCTAATCCAGTGAAATTCATTGCTACAACAAGAATTTTACTGCCGTTGTGATCAAATGTTCTGCTGTAATATCCCTCTTCGGGTATGCTATAATGTTGCATAAGTTGTTTTTTTGTTTCCTCATTACCATCACCACTGCCTATATCATGATTACCAATTGTTAGTAATGTATGACTAGTTCCATTCTCTCCTAAAACCTTTGTTTGATCAAAAAAGCAAGCTAAACTTGTATCGTAAGACAAGTCACCTAAGAAAATAACTAAATTGGGTTGGATATTTGCTATTGATGAAATTGTTTGTTTTCCATTATCATTACAACCGAGATCTCCAACTGCAGCGACATTAAATGGTATGTCTTGTTGTCCAAATACATCAATTATACTAGATGGAAACAGAATAAAGATAAAAGATGCTCCAATGGTTAATGAGAGTAAGAGTTTGAGATAATTCACAAAAATTCTTTATTCTCCCCTTCATTTATGATTTAAGATAAAAATAGAATTTAGATTTGAATATGAGACCAGCATTACAATTTTTGTAACATAATATATGTAAATTTAATGCGGATTCGGTGGGACGAGAACGAATTTTCTACTACCAGTTTATCCTGACTTTAGTTTGTATCTACATCATATACCTTTATGTATATTTTAGAATGAGTTGGTATTTCTGTGATATATCAAAGAATAGTTAAAACCCTATCGCTTGGAGCGTTAGGAGGACTCATTGCAAGCATCGTCATGTATCCTTTCCTTTTTCTTACTACTAGCATGATGGGAATTCCTTTAGATGACTTATCCATAGCCAGAGGAATGGCAATAAGTAATGTCAATGACGACTATTACCTTAATTTGACATTGGGTATTGGAATGCATTTACTCACTGGAGCCATCGCCGGTGCAATATTTACAGTAATAGTAAGTACGATAAAGAAATTCAGAATTATTAATCTTAAAAGAGGAATTATGGAAGGAATTGTTTATTCAATTATTATTTTCATAGTGTTGTATATTCCAACTACAATGAGTATGGTCTATCCAAATCTAGTTGACATCATGAACCAATCCAGTCCCGCCCAGAGTAGCTCAAAAGATCAGAGAACGATTGAACAAAATCTTATTCCTATATACGGATTTGGATTTATTGCACACATCCTATTTGGAGTAATATTAGGATTTATGGCAACACTCTTAATTCTTAAAGGTTACCTGCTTCAAAAGAAATAATAGTGGTTTCTTACAGAATTTAATAGCACGTAATGTATAAGATGAGAATGATTCCAAAAAAAATAAAATTTAATACGATTTTAATACGGATATAGAGTATTCTAAAATCAGGATCCTTCGATAATAGCCTCGGTGAGATTAAGTTCCGTATATTATGTGGGCTCGGTGCAAATCATTAGGATATCCACACTGGTTCTTGGTCCTATTTTCTTTGTTTTTTAGAAATTATGAAATCAAAAAGAATAGTTTAACAAATTTATAATTACATGTAATCAGTTATCTGTCTGATGGTATGCTGAATAAAAAACTGGCGCCATTGGCCTCCTTGTTGTTTTGAGCCCAAATCTTTCCACCATGCATTTTTATAATGTTTTTGCAGATAAATAGTCCTAGTCCTGTACCTTAAGAAGACTTTGTTGCAAATTTGTTAAAAAGTCTTGGAAAGATTTCTGGATGTATACCTTCGCCATTATCTTTTACACAAACAACAATTATCTTCTTTCCCTCTTCTTTCATTTGTTCCACTGTTATTGATATCAATCCTCCTTTCTTGTCCAAAATGAATTTAATAGAGTTATCTAACAGATTTGAAATAACTTGAGCAATTCTGTGCTTGTCAGCATATATAAAATATTTCTTGAAGTTGTCATATTGGATAGATATTTCCTTGTCTTTTCTAATGGATAACTCAAAATTCTTTACTACTTTAACTAATAGTTGGTTAATGTCAGAGTTCTTTCTTCAGGCTAATCATATTGCCCTCCATTCGAGTTATGTCTAGAATATTTTCACTTAACGCATGTAATTTATTGCCGTTGTCTATTACAATGTCAAGTAACCGTACCTGTTCTTCATTTTTCAAATTGTCTTTTATGTGTTCTGTAAGACCGATAATGGGTGTAATGGGAGTTCTTAATTCATGTGCAACTGAATCAATGAAATCCTTTTGCATTCTTTCGTGTAGTTTTAGATTTTCATAGGCCATTTGTAATTGTTCGTACAGGTTAGTTTGATTCCAAAGACTGTCAAATATGAATGCATAAGACATGGCGGTAGATTTGCTTTCAATAAATATTGCAATTCCTAATGCATCTATAAAGTTAAGACTTGAATCATCTTTTATTTCCCATACTAATGTTTTTTCTCTGTCTAAAATGTTGATTCTATTAACGGCTTTTATAATCGTATCAAGTCTTCTAAACTTTATGTTACCATATGATGATTGTATTCTGTCATAAGTAGCTTGATTTTTATAATCCATTGAACTAAGAATTCTTACATCTATTCCCTTTGATGCCAATTCGTTGAGAACCCTAAAACCTCCCGATGCTTCAGTACCGAAGCAGTCCATTGTTAGATGAAAGAATTATCAATACCTCTCTTTGTATCGATGAAAATAATTTGCTAGTTAATTTTAAGGATTCAATTGCATCCGGTATTACCTGGATATTAACATAATTTCCACTTATTACATCTTGTATTCTTTCTTCAGCATCTATACCCATCATCCACATTTTTTCAAAGATGTTTTTGTAATGTTCAAGATAGAGAGGATCATTGCTTGTGAGCATACTTTTAATCATGTTTGCTGAATCAATTCTATCAACTGATGAAAGTAGTATTTTGTCGCTTAAACCGAAATTAGTAAATAAAGAATCCTTTACATGTCTAATTTGGAAACTCTGATTCCAAAAAAAATCTAACCTCTTCCGTATCTGCCTTTGTATTAATGGTAGTTATCCACTTGACTCCCAAGTGTTCTCCTTTTTCGTATTTCTGTAGGATTTTACTATGAAATTCTGGAAAGTTTTTTCGAATCATTATTAGGCCTTCTATGGTGGAAAAGGCGTAAATTTGGTTAGACGAGGTATTGAACTTTCTGATTTGATTTAGAATTTCATCAGGTTTTTCTAACACTTTTGTTGTTATTGGCTCTATACCTTTTTCCAAATATTTTATTCTCTTGTCTAGGGGTAAAGCCCGATCCCAGTCTGAAAGGAAGCGCTTTTTAGCAGAATATATAACTGATGACTCATTTGAAGCAATCCACAAGTCCTCTCCTTCGGTTTGGTTGACTGAATTTGTCGCCTCTCGAGTGATCAATGGCTCTATAATTGAGAAATATGCTGCTTCATTGTCATAAATAACGCAGCGTCTCAAGCCCGAACTATCTATATGTCTAATTTCTACTCCTGCATCGGAAAATTCCTTTGCCGCATAAATTACTCCAGGTTCAATATCTGTTAGAATTTTTGTGCTGCCATGACGCTGGGCTATCCTTTCTTTTAGTAAAGGAATAAAAGGTTTGTAACTTTTAGCCATTTCTTCTCCTGTAATACAATAATAGTCATTTATAGAAGTAAGAGATTTTCTAAAGGCCTCCTGAAGCGCCTTTCTTCTATTTTTTATTATGGTAGTAGACTTATCCTCAGAATCGTTATCGACAGAAAAATGAGCATCGATGTTTTTTGCAGAGGAAAATTCTTCGCCGTTAGGTTTTGGAACAGACAATAAACTGGCCCTCCAATTATTCAATTAAGAATACAGCAAATACTATTTAAGAATGACTATGTTAAAGGTTGACTCTGTTTATTTAAGTATACTTTGTACTCTGTTGATATATCTAAATAGCTGCAACCATTTCTTATATATTTTAGAATGCAATTTTTGATTCTACAAAGAAAAGATGCGCTAAACTTTCAGTTCTATTTTTATTTACTCAAATACCTTTGCGCTCTTTAAAAGAAATCGTTGATACTATTTGTTGATTTCAAATCCATCATCATTTTAAACAAAAGCGTTAATCCATCTCCAGGTTCAGGGCCTAATAGTTGCAATCCAAGTCATCATTTCTTATTTATAGTCACAGGTCGTATAAGTTCAAGCAATTCGGCATCACTTGCCATTACAGTTTCTCTCCGACTCCAGGAGAATAATAACGAGTATTGTGAGATAATAAACAAATACAGTTGGGTAACAAACAAATGTCATCAGAGAGAAGCTATGCTGCTAACATACGAGTAAACCACCTTTTATTCATTTTTGGTATCACTTTAGCTTGAATATTCATGTTACTTATTATTTAATGTACAATTGTTTGTTGTTCTGCGACAAACAGTATACAGAGCTAAAATCAAAATGCCTATTGAAACCAATCTTAGTGGAATTTGATAATTCGTGAGAAAGGCGGTAGCAATTATACCTGCACTGCCAAAAGTAGAAATTAGTACAAATCCGATTGAAGAACAGCTGGCGCAAGCGCTAGATAATATTGTCAAAAATGAACTTGAAATTAACGATTTATCTAATTTTATACTTGAATTTCTCAATAGGTAAATGTTCATCGAAACAACAACTCCCAGAAGCAATGCACTGGCAGTAGATAAAATGAACCCGGCTATAGCGTCATTTGGTAGATAAAAATAAAGTATCGGAGAAAAATATAGCAGTTCGTCAAAGACATTAAAAAAAATCCAAAATAAAGTGAATACTAGAATGGTTAACCCAATATATAAAGGTGGATTTGAACCGTATGCTATTTTAAATGCGAAAAGTCCTAACATTTAATTCTTGATTGCCTTGTTTTTCAAGTTATCGATAACTGACTTAAATATTGGAAAAGGCTTTGGACCCTGAATTTTTTCAATAATTGAACCTTCACTAGTCATTGCTATAAAGGATGGAGTTTCTGTAAAGCCTAGAGAATTTGCCAAGGCAATATCTTTGTCTATGAATGATCCATATTTTTTAGTATCAAAGCATGAATTAAACTTGGTAATATTGATACCTGATAACTGTGAAGCAAATTTCTTTAAGTTTTCAGTATTGACCCAGCCAGAATCTATCGGTCCTTGGTTTGCATACAAGATCTTGTGAAACTCCCAGAATTTTCCTTGGTCATTTGTACATTGTGCTGCTAGCGAAGCATTTTTAGAATCAAATCCTCTGTTTGGAAGATGCTTAAATACATAGACTGCTTTATCTGTTTGGATGTAGGAGGAATTAATTTGTTGTTCTGTATTGTCTACATATCTTTTGCATAGGTGGCATTGAAAGTCGCTAAAGTCAACAAGCACTAATGGAGAGCTAAGATTTCCATAATATGGTGATCCCTGATTAATTAAAGTAGATAGTGTTAGGTTATCTAGAGTTTGTGCAAAAGCAATATCCTTCACTATATGTGGATTTGATTCGGTATAAACGATATTTGATGCTAAGAATAAGAAAAAAAATGCAAAAACAAAAGATGAATAAACGCTGAGATAGTTTAGATTAAATGCCATGCTCTAATAGTTATTATTGTCATTTCCTGTATATACTCCATTCTCTTGCTATATTAAAATTCAAAGTGAATATTGATCTTTTGTTTGAGCCAGTCTTGTTTGTTATGTTCTATAATTGTAATTTAACATTTTTAGTTAGAAATGAACTTATAACAATCAACAGAAATAGCTATATCTGAACATCTAATTTGTTCTAATATGATTAAAATGTCAGTTCTTTATGTTGAATATATCAAAGACATATTTTCTCCCACTTTGACACTAAGGCCAAATACTGCCAAAGAATTAGAGAAAACGATTTTGGGTATTCCTTATGACGAGATTATATTAGATTTTTCTGGTGTTAAATCTATGAGCATGGAATTTGCAAAAGAATACATGTCAATCAAGTGTAGAAGCAAGAAAATAATCAAAGAAATAAATATTCCCATCGGTTTGGAGTCGATAATAAATAGGGTATTGGACTGTCCCGCCGCATTAAATGTGGCGCTAGGCTGAGCTACGCGAGGGCGGAGTAGAGGTTATGTATTTCATTTCTAACGAATTCATGTAGTGTATGATGTTATGAGCAATAGGAGAACTATAAAGTCAGTTACTTTGGTTGCAACATGTTAGCCATATTGCGCAATAACTAAAACATAGTAACATTATACTCCATGGCAACACCAGTTGTCAACTACAGATCAGTGAAAGACATGTAAGCATCGTCTATAACTAAAATTATCCAACTTCCAATATGTCTTAATTCGATCCATGGGAAGACCTAATGTCTCTCTTATAGGATCATTTAGTATAAGATCGAATATTCTAATCGTTGTTTCAAGTTTAACCAGGCAAGAATTAGCCTCCTATTGGCATCTGGCCGACAAACGAAATCTATTGCTTTGTGACATATTATATAGCGAATAATTATTATATGGACCCATATATAACGTGGATTGGTGGGATGAGTTTCCGTTTTCTACCAAATGTATGAGTTTTGAAGTTCTTTTCTTGAACTCGGCTGACTCCCCCCTAAGTTCCGAAAATATAGTGCTGGTAACCATCTTAAAAATAAGTTCTAATACAGTTTTATTAGATCCTAATTGAACATACGATTTAATATTTCAGTTTTTTTTGCCAACTCTTAGGTAATCAAATAAGATTTAAATAATTTTGTATTCATATAAGAAGTATGTCCTCAAATAACGGTTTTAGTCAAAGTCCAAATCATTTTATGATATTAGCTGCAATATCAAGAGGTATAAAAAAGGTAGACAACATATCAAAAGTTACAAAGTTATCCAAAGATGAGATAGAATTAGTAGTCAATGACTTGAATGCTCAAAAGCTTATCACTATGGTAGAAAAAAAAGGCTTTTTTGGCAATAAGAAGATTGAGCTTTATGTCACAGAAATAGGAGATAAAATACTAGAATCAAAGAAGCAAGAACTAGTCATTAAATCTAAACATCTTCAACAACTCTATGAAACCGGCAATAAAGGTCAAATGCAGAGCTATATGGACGATAATAGAATGTGGATGCCGATGATGCTATTTTCTGGAATAATGAATATGGTAATGTTTAGTTCGATGATGTCTTTTATGGGAATGTCAATGAGCCCAGCCGAAAGCGCCCAAAGTGAAGCCCAAGCTAGTGAATCTGGAGGATCTGGAGCTGAAGATACCGGAGCAGCGTCTGATACTGGTGATACAGGTAGTTTTAGCGATATGGGCGCTGATAGTGGAATGGATATGGGTGGATTTGATTCTTTTTAGCTAACCTGAATCTCATTTATTGATAATTGAAGTCGCCCATATTCTTTTACAAAATAAGATAAATTGTGTGTCGATTACTGCATCTTCATATTACATTGGTGAAATCAATATCTTAGGGTTTAAGGATGTATCATGATGACAAGGTTTCTTGCACAATGGGCAATTCTTTCTATCTGTATTAATACAACCACATATATGATCTGCAAGAGAGTCTTTTAAAGCCGTTGTAGATTCTCTAATACCAGTACAAGATGAACATACAGTGTTAGTAGTTCCAGAGGACATTATACCGCCACAAATCTCACATGTTTTCATTTCTCCAATTCTATATCGATATTACTGATAAACTCTTTGGCATGTTCAATAATCATAAGAATTTATTACAAATCAGATTATTAGAAACCTTTGATTTTTAATTCTAAAACATTATTATAGATAAACTTGTTGCTAAAAAAGGGTATCTTATTCACTGGGATTAAGTTCCATATACTATGTTTGCTCGGTAGTATATGAAACAAATTTGACTCAAATTATCAATCCACGTAGTGGCAATGTGATATGCTCCAGTCGTCAAGACCGGTTTTTCATTGTAAAAATGTTTCCTCTCAAACACCAACCTAAAGAAGTTTAGTATTAGATGTATGATACAGCCGATGCTGATTACGATTTATTAACTCTACTTTGTAATTCCATGTTATGGATTTACCTTGGGGTGATCCCCGTTCAAATAAATTCGCTACATCAATAGGCTTGATAACATCAAATGGTCCTCATGGTCACGATATTTTGGCATGTGAATGGACACATCATCTTTCTTACAGACCAGGGCTTATAGCGGTTTCTTTAGGACCCACAAAGGCCACTGTCGAAAATATCAGAGCGTCAAAAGAATTTGGAATTAACCTATGTGCAACTGATCAGACAATCGTTGCTAGTGTGGCTGGAGGATATAGTGGAAGAGACTATGACAAAATTAATGCTTTAAAGGATTTGGGGTTTCCATTCTATCAAGCAGACAGTATAAATGTATTAATGGTGAAAGGGGCTTCATTAAGTGCTGAATGTAAGTTATTCAATGAGGTCATTTTTGGGGATCATGTAATGCTAATTGGAGAGGTAATAGAAGCGATTCATAGTACTGAAAAAGAATCGTTAATATACAATAACGGAATGTACTGGTCCCTGCATCCCATAGCAAAGCCTAATGAAGATAAACGTCAAAGTATAAAAGATATTTTAGAGAAACATAGGAAACCCTCCCAACAAGAATGATGAAATGCAGAATAATCATAGTATTTGTGTATTATCATTATAAAACGAAATGAAATCTCTATATTTCGATTTATAGTAACGATTAGAGCAGTCTGTCAACGATATGCATCATGACATACTTAATAGATACGAAATGTATATATATGATATGACAAGCGAAAAAAATTCTAATCCTATAATGATGTCTTTACACTCTCTTCATAAGGCTATTGCAGCTAAGAAAAATGAAAAATAAACAAAGGTCTATTTTAATAAATACTAAAATGTCTGATGTCTTGATTCCGAAATGCATTAAGGTAATTGATAACTAACTAATGCAAATAACTGGCAATAACGAATTAAGAAGGTACTTGTTAGATAGAAATGATATTTTAGTATCTACAAATTTAAGTAATGAAGAGGAAATATTTAAAATTGAAACAACCGAATCTGCTATAGATAGGTTTCCTAGTTCCCTTTTTAACAAAAAAGTAAGTCTATTGAATGAAGACTTCGTGGGCTTTATGATGGGCAAAACAGATACCGAGATAACGATATTTGGGGATTATGATCAAAGATTTGACGTTCCGATATCAAAAGCTAGGGAAGTTAATAATAATCTAGTCCTTGATATGGAGTGGACCGAGTTTAAATCATATAGTTCAGATGAGTCTTACTTCGAGTCACACTAATTGAAAGAAACAGGCTCATCCAACCCGAATTGATATGAAAAGTATTACCTAATGATGTATCACGCTTTGCTGAAATGTCAAGGCTGCTAAAATTTTTCTAACACATTTACATTAATCTTTCTCCGTGAACATACTTGGAATTGAATAACTAATACATAGAGACCTCAATACAATGAGGGTTTAATGGAAAGAGTCACTAATCTGTGAGTAATTCGCTATAAGATATTAAAAAGTAGTTTTTAGATAGTCTCCTTTTATGCTTTTGTAACATAACGGATAGTTACCTAATCACATGTATGTTATTAGTTCCTCGCAAACGATAATCACAATTCTATAATTCATATAGTAGAAGTCAATATCCTTAATATTATATTCAGTATTATAACTTTAAACTGTAAATATCAGAGAACTCTGTAATATGTATCCGCAAATAACCAGAATAATTGCTTTTAACGGTGTAGTTTAAAATGTTACTATTAATAGGTAGTTGATTCGATGGTAAGTGAAACAAATTTGACTCCTTCCTATCACTCCAACCGAATATCCAACTGAATAAAAACAATCCAACAGAATTTAAGAACTAAATGATTTGTAGATCAGGTTACTTCTTTCTCTATGATCTTCTTTATGGTAAATCATAGGAACAAATCTACTCTAGGATATGAACAAAAAAATTTTTATTTTTACGATAATAGTGATGAATAGTATTATAGAACAGAAAAATCTATAATAAAAGTTTTATCTATATGCTCATCATTAATGACCTATAATGAAAGCATTGTCAAATATCGAAATTTTCGGATTATCATTTGTGCTGATAACAATATTGGTTATAGAGATCAATCTTCATTCTGATGCTTTCAGTCAGGAAAACAAGAAAGAGTATGACCTGATATTACTAAGTCAAAATTACAGTAGCAAAGTATTGGCCGATGAAATTGTTGGTGAGATTTTAAATAATGGAACAGGCAGTGCAAAATCAGTCGAAATATCTGCAGTTTTTTATAATGATAGTGGAATTGTAGGTTCCGAATCAACTCGCCTTAATCCTACCACTATCAACTCCGGGGATAGATCGATGTTTACTTTAGAACTAGTTGACGAAGTCATTGAGAGTAATGCTGAGACCTATGAATTTACCATTAAATGGCAGGATGAGCATTCAGTAGGCTATTTTGCGAGATTGACAGGAGGAGAGATAGCAGATGACAGCGGTGGAGATGACAGCGGTGGAGATGACAGCGGTGGAGATGACAGCGGTGGAGATGACAGCGGTGGAGATGACAGCGGTGGAGATGACAGCGGTGGAGATGACAGCGGTGGAGATGACAGCGGTGGAGATGACAGCGGTGGAGATGACAGCGGTGGAGATGACAGCGGTGGAGATGACAGCGGTGGAGATGACAGCGGTGGAGATGACAGCGGTGGAGATGACAGCGGTGGAGATGACAGCGGTGGAGATGACAGCGGTGAATAATAATAGTGGTGAGAAGGCAACTAAGCGATAACTAAGACTTTTTCCAATTATTTCTGACTAGTAATCATTAAAAACTCGAAATAGAGCTAGAGCACAATCTAGTTTCGGAGAAAATTCTTTATAACTGTCCCGTAATACAAGGAAATTCAACAGAACAGGATAGCAGTGTAGCAATATAGTGTCCTAAAAATTTTAACGGCTGAGACAGACAGCCATAGACGAAGCAATCACATATTCTTTTTGCTAAGTAACATAAAAATAAAATAATCTACCTAATGTAAGCACCAACACGATTGAATCTTATATCGTTACTATAAATGGGCTGCTGATTTGGTGGAAACCGGGAGGAAATCCACATGGGTCGATATTAATCTGTTAACTTGAATCTTCTTCTAATTCTAATTACTATAAAGTTCATTCATAACCCATACTGTCCCCGTGTTAGGTCTATACAATCACCAGAAAATTCATTTTTACAATGTGATCAGAGTCAAATGCCAAAGCCCGATTAATATCTGCGTGTATTATCATTATAAAACGAAATGAAATCTCTATATTTCGATTTATAGTAACGATTAGAGCAGTCTGTCAACGATATGCATCATGACATACTTAATAGATACGAAATGTATATATATGATATGACAAGCGAAAAAAATTCTAATCCTATAATTACGTCCTTACACTCTCTTCATAAGAATTTTTCGTCGGTAAGGGCATTTGTTGATGTTGGCGGAAAGACAAAATACTGTGTAAGTTGTGGTAATACGGCTACTCAGGAAGCAGTATTCAGTGTAGAAGGAGCTACCATTATAGAAAAATACTGTGATTCATGCGCAAAAAAGAATTTAACATAACATAAACAGATACCAAAAGATCGTTTATCTAACCTTTACTCTCAAAATAGGCAAGGGTCATATTTCTACGATCTCAATTGCGAAGATGAAAACAGAAAAAGATTTGTTTTTAAAAAGATGAAAATTAAGAATTACCCTAATCTTATAGCTTCCTATATCGTTACTACAATATATAGCTGTTTGTGCGGAATTAAGTTCCGTAGAGTATGAGGATTCGGTGGAAATCATGAAGATATCCACATGAGTCTAAGCTGTCCATTTCAAGATGTGAATCAATAATTAATTTTCGCCTAACAGAGTAAAACACATAATGTTTTAAATTGTACTTGACGAGAAAAATAGTAATAGAGTTGACAGTTGATCTGATTTACCAAATATTTTATTCTTTGTAGACTCATCTTATATTAGAAAAGCGGTCCATCTCCCTTTACATAGACTGTATAATGGTCAATACCATTCACTTCCTCAGGCATTGCATATAATCCAAACCCTGAGAACAAATCTATTGAGAATGAAAATTATCTGCTGGTGAAAGCACTCTCATCAATCGACTCATGGCCATTTTGAAATATCAATTGAAATATAAAAACATCGGATTAGTAGGGTTACATTGTGAAGCATCCTAGAAAGAAAACTGACCTACCCTTATCGGTTCTTGACTTAGTAATGGTAAACGCTGATGGTACTCCAAGCCAGTCAATGCGAAACAGTTTAGATTTGGCTCAGCACGTAGAACTCTGGGGGTATAAGCGATATTGGTTAGCAGAACATCACAATATGAAAGGGATAGCCAGTGCAGCTACTTCTGTGCTAATTGGGTTTATAGCAGGAGGTACTTCTACCATTCGAGTCGGCTCTGGAGGGATAATGCTTCCAAACCACAGCCCCCTGATCGTAGCCGAACAATTCGGAACACTAGAGAGTTTGTATCCTGGCAGGATTGAGCTAGGTTTAGGCCGTGCTCCGGGAACTGATAGAATGACTGCTATGGCCTTAAGGCGTGGCAGTCTAGATGAATCTGAGGAAGATTTTCCTAACAGTGTAGAGGAATTAATGAACTATTTTTCCCCTCAAACCGCGGGTCGTGAGGTAAGGGCTACCCCAGGAGAAGGATTGAATATTCCAATCTGGCTTTTGGGTTCTAGCATGTTTAGTGCTCAACTGGCCGCGGAATTGGGACTCCCATATGCTTTTGCTAGTCATTTTGCTCCTACATTCTTGGAACCGGCTGTTAATATCTATCGAGAACGGTTCCGGCCTTCAAAAACTCTAAAGGAGCCTTATGTCATGGCTGCTGTCAATGTGTTTGCAGCTGATACCGATGAAGAGGCAAATCATCTGTTCACCTCCGTGCAACTAATGGCATTAGGAATGATTAGAAGAAACCACGGATTATTACAACCCCCTGTAAATAATATGAATGATATCTGGGACCAACTTGAGGAATATGCCGTGGGTGAAAGGCTCAAATATTCTTTTGTTGGAGGCCCTTCCACCGTCAAAAAGGGTTTAGAATTCTTTTTGAATCGAACCCATGTAGATGAAATCATGGCTGTTTCTCATATTTATTACCATGCTAAAAGACTACGCTCTTTTGAGATTTTATCTTCAATCTGACAACATCAAAGACATTGCTGAATACATTAGACATCTGGTTTTAAAAACAATCAGCTTGCTACCTTTCAGGTGGTGGAGAAAATGACTAAATGTTTTGGTTATTGTTTGATTCTTCGACATTGCTATTAGTTATTTGTGTAGAATAGGGCGATCCGAATTGTATGGCAATAGCAAAATTAGATTTTGCAATGTTGTAGTAGCGTTCTCACAATAGTAAAACCAGCAACCTGAAAACCAACTGTAAAAACATCAACAGCACGAACCAATCGGTATTAAATGTGGAATTCGCCAGCCATATGCTTAAATTCCCATAAATGGAAGTTGTTCACATATTAATTTTTATACGTTATTTTATTCTAGAGATCTAATTCTTAATATTGTTACTAAAATAGTTATCTGGTTCGTAGGTATGTGAAACAAATTTGAATCAAATATCAATCCAGAGTGGTCATTTGAAGATCCCAGTAAGTTAGTAATAAAACAGCAGTTAATACTACGTGGGTTAGATATAGTCCATATACGAATGTAATCCGATTTCCAATACATTTGATCCTATTTTGGATAGATTCTTACCGCTGAGGATAAAAGATTCTGATACGAAGTAAATTAATTAGTTTTATTTTGGCGTTTTACCAAATTCAAGATAAATTTAGAATTATTCACAAAGCTGAAGAGCCATTGTGAATTTTAAGAATTCGTGATTTGAAAGGAATCAATAATTTCGTTTACGACTGGTAAGTATAAACTATAGAACTCGTCTTGAGCTACAAACTCAACAATGTATATTTTATCATCCTTTATGGTTCATATTTCTGTGGCATCTTTACTATTTTTGTCATACCTGTAATCTAAAAATATTTGATGAGCTGGATTACGTGCTAAAGTTGCATTTTGATTCCAACTTTTAAGGTCTAAATCATGACAATACATCCCTATTGCACCTATCCTCTTGGTTCACCAACTGCACATGAGAAGATAATAAAAAATAGAAACGATCCAATCAAATAGATATTTTCTTTTGATGACTATAACGTACTGAAAATTGCGAATAAAGGTTGGATTTACGGATTAATTAGTCGATATCAAAAAAACATAAAAATAAAAAAAGCTAGGGAGGGCCAGGCGTTTTATTTTCACATGCAAAATAACTTCCGCCCCCTGATGATATGCAACCTTGAATAAAGCCCTGGTAATATGCATGAGCGTAATGTGTTTCACTGGTACCACAATCACTTTGTTGAGTTTGGTTGTACGAGCCACTCTGTCCAGCTTCAAAGCCACTATGATAACAAACCTGATTTTCACTATCGTTGGTATCATCGTCATCATCATCACTACTACCATATGCCAAGTAGGTACCGATTGACGTAGGTATCATGAGAGCACTTAGAAGGACCATCATTAACATGTATGATTCTAATTTCATTGTATTGTAGTGGTAACTGAACTAGTATTTAACTTAGTAGCTACTCCGTTGGCTCGTTCCTTTCAAGGTATATAGTTTTTTGGGGGGACATATAATAACCAAATTTAACCAATTCCTTACATACTCTTATACAATTCTTTATTGTATGAGGAAAATAGTCTTCGAAATGTTCAGGGATTAGTAGAATTCAAATTTTCTAATCCACCTATAGGCTCTAACACTTGCAAGGTTAAAACATTTGGACAAATAAAAGCTTCATGTTCTATATCTCGTGGTAGTATCGCAACAGCTACATATTATGTTTCTCCTCTAGTCCAGGGTAATGAAAACAATTATTGTGACATACTATACAAATTTGGTGGGGGATATACACAAGTTATCAGAGATAAGCAACTGTTAACACGCTAATAGACCAAAATTTTTATTTATTTTTGATATCACAGTCATAAAGCACCATTTCAGTAACATTAGCGGTTAATCTATTCGTTGGTATTGCACTGAAAAGTTGTTATTCAAAATGGGCAGTGAATTGGATCGGACGAGTAATATATTTCACACCAGTCAGAAATCAATATTAATCAGGTGAAGGAAATTTATTTTTTAAAAATTTGTGGTGTTCTTAGGTATAATAATAATTACAACTGGCTTAATTACAATTATACGCCTATCTTAAAAAATGAAGCCCAATTCTCATGGCTGAACTTGTGATGTTTGAAATAGAATATGGTATATTAATGAGTCTAAAAATGCCTTTATTGAATAAGACTATATTTTCTTGCGAAATTATAGTTCTATCCGATAAAAGCAATTATAGTTGTATAACATATTATTTAATCTATGATCATTTTGCATCTTTAAATACAAAAACAAGGTAGCGTGTTCGTTGGGATCGTGTTCCTATCGGATAGTTTAGGTAGAATTCACGAGGATGTAGATACGAATCATGTCTGATGAAGATATAATCTAAATGAAGTTTTATATGAAAGAAAAAGTCAGTGGAAAGAAATTTTTGTAGTTTCGAATTTCACTATTTATTTGTTAGTGACGTATGGAGTATTTAGTGGCAGTATGCATGTTAAAGAAGGTTATTTTGTGATTTACTTTTGAAACTAAACTAATCAAAAAATTTTTCTTGTTTATTGGGTCTTCTTCTTGTCGATAAAGTTCTTCTCAACCAGCTTGATTTCTCTGCCTATTTTTTCAATTTCATCTTCTTGTTTTGCTCTATCACCTTTGAGTCCTTTATATTCATTAAGATTGGCTCCTCTTTTCCATAGCTTCGATTTTCTTATTTTATCATCCTATTTGTTTTTATATTGATGAGTATCCCAAAAGAGAAAACATCAAGAGCAGTTTCATTGCTGTATGCTTAACTAGAATTAATGCAGTTGTTGTTGAGATTTCGTTTTGTAATGGACTATCGTTTGGATTGTAACAACTACTGATGATTGGTTAGTCCTTTTTAACTATATTATACATATGAAAAATGTAAATGTCTTTTGTAGATTTTAAATCTCCATCCAGGACTGTTATTGGAGAATATAGGTAGATGAGTGGTAAATGAATAAAGAAGGCGATTTTGTTACTGAAAAAAGGGGAATGAGAGTAGGAAAAGCTATAACGAATACACAGATACCTAAAAAATCTCAAGTTAATTCAAAATATAAATTGACATACGAACATGTAAATGATTTAATCTCAAAACAAATTGAACCTTCTCAAAGAAAAATTGAATTTCAAAAATACTTGGAACTTTTTGGTTATAAACCCCAAACCACAATTATTCAGGTACATATTGCAGGCTTCTTTAATAAGGGACAACCAAATCCAAAAGAAATACAAAGACGAATCGAGTCCACAAAAAGATACGGCGGTACTACATTTATTGTGGTGGGAAGAACACATGATCCTACTATTGTAGATAATGTAATTCAGCCAAAGCAACAAGATCCATATCAGCGAAGTCCAGGTTACCTAGGATATTTGTGGAAAAATAAAGACAAAAAAAATAGATCACCACATGAGGTATTACCTTTAGATTTTACACCTACACATTTACCATATCCAAGTGAATGGAAAAAGTTGTTTGCTACGAAGGGATTCATGATAGCTCTGCACGTTCCAAGTTCTTTTGCTAAAAAGAAAAATGAGATAATGAGGGTTCTTTATAAGATAGGAAAGCAGCCTGATGTAGATATAAGAGAAGAATGGTATTTCCTAAGAGAAGTAGAAGAATCCTTAAAAAAGAACAACATAAAGTATGACAATTCCAAATCAGGAATAGACTTGTAGAATCATTAAATCAGAGACTATCTAAAGGCGAAATTTCAAAGGAAGAATTTGATCACATAAGAAAAATATTGCATTTTTAATAAAAAAAGGTATATGAATAAGAGATATTGATCTACTCTTTGAAATATAATTATATCCAAATTAATAAATTTGCAGAATAAGTATGCTGAAATCCATCATCTAATTAACAGGAGTAGTCAAACACAGCTATTAATTTCTATTAATTTTATGAAACTAAACGTGGATTAGGTAAAATTAAGTCGCGCATCCTACTACGATGGTCTGGTCAAAATCACAGGGTAATCGCATAGGTTATACTCAAAATAAATACGCATGGACTTCAAAAGGCAATTAAACATGAACTCTGCGAGATAGATGGTTCTTTTCTTTTTTCTATAGGAAACTAATAGGTATCTTTAATTTAATGTAAAATACTCAGTAAATATGACATTAAGTTTTAACTGTAAAGATGCAGGTGATCCTGTTTGCACTCATACAATGTATGGTGAAACTGAGCAAGAACTTTAGAGAATGCAAAAAGACAACGGTATAGAGGCTCACGGATATACAAAAATGACATTTAATGAACGAATCGGAAAGGACAAGGAGAACTTTAGAAAATTAGTAACACGATAATAACCAGGTTCCAAACATATTCTCACGAAAACTTATATCAAATAGAATATTCGATTATACATTGAAATTAATTCAGTCTTTACCGGGTATGCCAAATGAGGTCACTGAGGAAGAAGTCAATAGTTTTTTAGAAACTAAACTTAACTTGCAACTGGCTACAATCGACGAAGAGGGATATCCGTCTATTCAACCACTCTGGTTTTTATATGATAAAGAATCAGGCAAAATTTATATCTCAACTCAAAAAACTACAAGAAAGGCTCATAATTTATCCAAAAATTCCGACAAGATTTACTTCTCTATTGATGATGAGAATCTTCCTTATAAGGGGGTAAAAGGAAGAGGTATAGCAAAAATATCCGAAAATATTGATTGGAATAGACCGATTATAGAGAAAATAATAGTTAAGTATTTAGGAACTTTGGATAATCCTCTCGCCCAAATGCTTCTGGAAAATGCTAAAAAAGGTATACAGGTTGTTATTGAAATTACGCCCAAATTTTTCTCTGCATGGGATTTTGGAAAGTCAATGTAGTGATTGATTCCTATTGTGAATTATGTTTATAGCCCAGAAATGAATTAACATGTTTATGCGGTTTATGCGGTATTTTTTTGTTATCGATATTATCATTGCCACAGTTATTATTATTCTGATTATCTAACTCTTTGATAATCTTTAGTAGTTGGATCCTGATAACATAGAGGCATCGTTGTAGCCTAAATGATTCTTCTCAATATTTTTTGAATTTTTTGAAGTGATATTATTGATAGATACCATGATTTTGTGACAAGAAATATCTAGGTGGTAACTAACTATGGATCAGAAGAAAGATAAAAAGTGAAAGTCATCTTAAGTTTCAGGTAATTAATTCATTGTATTTTATAAGTATTATAAATTCAAGATCTTTATGACAAGAATCTAAATGCTAGTTAAGTCACAGATCTTAACATTTGCAATAATATTGATTTTAATAATATTTTTGGAACTATAATTTTTACGAGTATATTAAAGTTGTTACTAGCAAAGGTATATTATTCTGTGGAAATCATGAGTATACCTACATGGGTTTGGTAAAGACTTCACTAAGTCGAACTAATGATCGGTTGTAAGAAGGCCCAACAATTAATCGCAAATCTCTCTATTATGATCAATCTCAGTTTAATAGGTTGAGTCAGATGATAAAGCATTTTATATCATTACTTTTTACTAGTCCAAATAGGTTTCTGCAGTGTAATCCAGAAAAGAGCAATTATCAACATAGCTAAGGTTGAAAAAGGTATACTAGTATATTGCTCTGGGCCGGATTCACCAAGTGTACCAACCTGGCTATTATTTTGTACATCCCTGTCGTAATAGTTGCCAGACATCGGATCAAGTAAACTTTCAACTGGAGCGTATTGATCAGTTAAAATTGGAACGTCACTTAATCGTAAATTATCTGTTTTTAGTAGGTAATCCGAATAATTAACTTCTTGGAGTATATATGGCTTTGATTTCTGAAGTTCTGACAACGTACTGTCATCTGTTTTATTTGTTGAGGAGATTGGTAGAGTCTTTACGGAAGTTAAAATAAGATTCTGGATGTCTTTCGAATAATCGGTCATAAATACAAACACTTTAGGAAAAACATCCAGGAATGTCTTTAGATTAGCCCTATATAAGTCGGATTCAGGTTTATCTTCATCAGGAGATCCTATGTGATTAGCCACTACAAGTCCATCATCGCTCAGTTTAGTATAAAGTAAATCATAAAACTCTAGTGTCATGAGATGAAATGGAACATAGGTTTTTGAAAAAGCATCCAAGATTATAACATCATATTTTCCCTGGTAATGTTCAAGATAATCCCTTGCATCTTGAGTATAGATGTTCAATTTAGGATTAGAATCATTCAATAAGAAATACTCCCTTGCGACGTCTACCACTTTTGGATCAATCTCAACGACATCCACTGAAAGATTTGGATAATTGTCCAAAAAGTACTTGGGCCCCGAAAATCCTCCGCCACCTATGAACAATATGTTGGTGGCGTTATCATTAAGTAATAACCCAATAGGAAAAAATCTTGTATAATCACTTACTAGAGAGTTGGGATCTGATTTGTCCATTATGCTATGTGGAAATCCGTTTAAGAATAATGCCCTGTTATTGGGCGAATCGTAGTTATCTACTACATCTAGATGGCTGTACAACGTTTCGGTTTGATAAACAAGGGTACCTGGATGAAAATGCAAACTTCTAAAATCTAGAGAAAATAAAGGAAAATTGTCAAAAAATACAGAGACAAGTACAATAACAATCAAAATCAGAATCAATACTTTTGCTATTTTTCTCAAATAAAATAGAGAAGATAGTAACAATAAAGCTCCCATGCCATATAAAATATCATTAATCTCAATGAAAGGAATAAGGACAAAAACGGTCAAAAAAGTTCCAACAATGCTACCAATTGTCGCTACAGAATACAAGTTACCAGAAATATTTCCCAAGTTATCCATTGATTTGGCTGCCAATTTTATTGCATAAGGAGAAATCATCCCCAATAACAGGGTGGGAAATATTATTAAAGAAAATGTTGAAAGCAGAGAATTGAGATTATTAGCATAGTTTTGATTTATGTTTCCTAAATATACTCCAGTTATCTCCGTGGTGAAATCAACGATCGGTGGAGAAATAGAAGGTATGAAGAGAATATACAATCCAGCAGAAAATAAAATTGATCCAAATTTTTCAAATGTGGGAAGTTTATCTGCGATTTGCCCTCCTAATTGATATCCACCACTCAGTCCTACCAAAACCACGCCGATCAAACTCCCCCAAGTATAGATAGAGTCTCCAAATATTGGAACTAGTAATCTACTAATTGAGAATTCTAAACACATAGTAGCAAGCCCAGCAACAAATACAAGAATTAAGAGAATCTTTAAAGAAGAAATAGAAATTTTTAAAATCAATTTATATATATTTTATATAATGTTATAAAGATATGATATCATAATCAACACGTTTAGTCAATTAAAAAAATTAAGTATCTGTATACTCACAGCAGTATTAATTACTTCTATTATTGAAATGACAAATGTATATGCTCAAGATACGACCTTACAAACATTTGACAATCCAGAATTTAAAGTAGATTATCCCTCAACCTGGGAGATTGCTCCAAAAAATTCAACCTTTCCGTATTATGGTTCTGATACGGTTATAGTTTTCAAGCCGATAGGTGAAACAAGCCCTCTAAATATTACTTACCTTAATATTTCTCCGCTTCGGGTAAGCATATCATTAGATAAAACAACACAAACAGTATCACCCGATAGTTTAGACAAAATTGTTGCAAAGGAAATTGCATTTCTACAAGATCCAGTATCATTCTATGGCAACCTTAATGTTGAAATTCTTAAAAACGAAGCAACAACGGTGGATGGTTTACCTGCCAAAGAATTAACATATTTTATCCATGGTCTTGGAACATTTGATATGGAAACATTTGTGATTCATGGAGATAATCAATATCAATTACATTTCACTACACCTAAATCAAAAGTTCCAGAAACATTACCTGTAGTTCAACAAATAATAAAGAGCTTTATGTTCAACACATAATTTTTTTATTTCTCAAACAAAATAGAAGAATGTGTTCATAGAAAAGTATCGTTATATCAGACCGTTCAAATATTTTACTAATGATTGAAATTTAATATTTTCAGAATTGTGATTTAGTCTTTTGATATGAAAATGTTATAGCACATCGTTACTATAAAAGGTATCTCATTCCATAGCATTGTAGTTCCGTATGGTATAAGGGTTCTGAGGGATGAGTATGATAATCATGCGAGTTTAGAATTTGACAATATCAAATTTAGCGAAATACACGGCTTTTTGATTTTAACTTCTGTATTTGAGTGTAAAGGACTTGAATAAGTCTAAAATGATTAATTATGAGAATTAATAGTAAAAATATCAAGTTATTTTAATTTGGGCCATATGAATGGAACATAGATAATTATGTTTGAATTTTAAATGATAAAAGGCGCAAATGCCAACCAAAACTTTCCAATAGAAAAATAAAATGGACACATGACAGATTTTGAACAATTTTAAGTCGGGTTTGCTCCATGCATTATCTTTGGAGAGTAAAAAAATAGACTGTAAAGAGGAAAGGAATATAGATTTTATCAAACTATTTAATGGTAACTTAGATGGTTGGAAAATGATCGGGAATGGTTAGCTTTACAATAATATTTGAAGATGGAGATGACAAAAAACAACATCCCTTGCTTAAGACCCGAGGAGGAATGGGATTGCTATGGCATTACAAAAAGAAGTTCAAAGACTTTATTCTCATGCTTGAATGGAGAGTTACTCACATTGAAGATAACTCAGGGATATTCGTAAGATTTTCAAATCCTCAAGGTGATCCTTGGCATGCAGTCAGTAATGGGTACGAGATACAGATTGATGATCTGGCCTTGCCTAACAAAGAATCAATTCACATGACTGGTGCAATCTATGGTTTTATGGGTCCATCTAAAGTCGCATCAAAGCCTGCTGGATATTGGAATAGTCTTTATGTTTCAGTAAAAGGTCAAAAATATACAGTTATCATAAATGATGAAAAAGTGATAGATGGTTTTCAAGGAATTCGAAATAAAGAAGGATATATAGGATTGCAAAATCATGATGACAAATCAACGGTTTATTTTAAAAATATCTTTATAAAAGAAATATTATAAAGAAGTTTATCATTTATGAGAAAATTCTTCATATTTTTTAGACCAAAGGCTTTACCATACTAGTGTACATAAATAAGCTGGTTCGTGGTCATGTGAAACAAATTGACTTTATATTTTGACTTAAATATATGATAATTAAGGAAACTTTGTTTTTTTTAGATAGACCTTAAGATAGACAAGATATTTTCTTTTCTTTATATATAAAAAATAAATGATATGTCGGATTTGACAACCAGTAAGAATTAATTTTATAGTTTATTTTTCTTCCAAGTTTTCAGGCGTATCTGGAAGTATATCTTTTACCGAATCATGAGAAATCTTCTTCCGATGTTTCTTTGACAAATTCTTAGGTTCGAAAACAGAGCCCATGATCATATTTGTAATGAAAAATATTAAATGTTAGCTTTTTCGCAGCCATTTATAATAGCTTTAAATCAGCAACTATGTGTTCAACCTGGTTTCTTTTTATCGGCCCAAATGCTAAGACTGTGGGTACATTTTCAGCTACCCTTATTTTTTGATCTTCTTTTACAATCTTGATAGGAAAACTTAGTACGCGAGATAAATCCATCAATTTTGAATGCAATTCATAAAATTCTCTCATGGAGTTTACTTTTAAGACAATTTTTTGAGAAGCATGAAATTTCTTCCATGTTGTATATGTAATGTATTTTCTCTGTATGCATTCCTCTATTACATATTGAGTAACATCTGCTACTCTACTTGCAATTTGTCCCTTACTCATTTTTATGTCGGATCGTACTAGGAAAAACATCGCTATTTTATCACCTTCTAGATTCATATCTTTCACCTCAGAAATTATACTACAAGCTGTTTAGTATATGAACAATCTACTGTCACATCTCAAAATTGTACTCACCAAAGTAAACTCTGGCTGTTTAAATATTCCAATTTAAATATTCAATTAAATCTGCGGTTGGATAAATTACTGTATGCAGATTGATAGTTGTTCTATAAATTCTACTGATCTTAACATAATTATTACTAAAATTGTGAGAAGTATGTATGAATATTAATAGTGGTTAAATAAGGTTACCACACAGAGTAAGAGTTTCGGTGGCAATCATGAGGACCTCCACATGGGTTTGATAAAAGGTTTTTCTTTGGTTGAGTAGTTATATGGTTAGCCAAATTATCAAAGTCATGAGATGGTATCTATCCTTCTATGCACTGATACCACAGGAATTAGGACCCGATTCTAAATCCTGTTGCTCTACCCTATCGCAATGGGTCAAATTCTTATTTATGGATACAATTTGTTCATAATTCATTGGCTGGGGCGGAATATTTGAAGTAATATAATTTAGAAAATCTTTTTCGGATAGGGTAATAGAATTTAGTTTGTGTCTGATAGATTCAATTGTATCAAAAACTGGTTTTGCATGTTTAAAGGTTGAACTATAGTGAGATGGAAGTATTACAGTATTATCAGGTAAATTGAATAACTTTTGCTGATAGGTCTGATAAAGTTTCTGGGCGTACTCTTCTGACTTTTTATGGAGATCAGGCCTTCCAACTCCATTTACAAATATTGTATCCCCAGTAAAAATAAAGTATTTTGATTTACTTATACCATTTTCTGTTTCCAATTTACTCGTCTTTCTAATTTCCAGTCTAAAAGATATACTACCATCTGTATGACCAGGGGTATGTATAGCTTCTAAGTAAATTCCATCCCCAATTTCTAATTTATCTCCATTATAAATTAGCGTGGGTTTGAAGTTCTTTTCAGAGTCCAGGTTTTTGGTATCATATTTTTCAAGTGAACTAATCGAAATCTTGGCTCCATATTTACTAGCAATTCTTGTTGAACCTGACAAATGGTCGGCATGTAGGTGAGTATCAATAACTCTAGTTATTTTTAATCTATTTTCTTGTAGTATGTCTTTGAGGACCGTGTCGATTTTACAAGTAGCGTCGATAATTGTTGCTTTCTTGTCTTTTAATGATGCAACTACATAACTCATACACCCCTTTGACACACGTCTTATTTGCCAAATTTTCAAAATGTCTGAATCGGTATCTACAATTGCAGTATCATATATAGTGCTCCAACCATCCAACCCCCCTTCAATGGTCTTAACCTTATACCCTAATTCGGAAAGCATTTTCGCAGCATTTGATGACCTTTGTCCATGAGTACAAAATGTAATGATTTCCTTATCTTTTGGAATCTGTTTAAGAGCTGAACTTGAAGTTATTGTATCAACTGGAATTAACGGTGTATTTTGATATCTGTCATAAGATACACTCCATGCATCATGTTCGTGTTGATTTCGTACGTCAAGTATAAAAATGTCTTCTCCCTTGTCTATTTTTTTCTTTAGCTCATCTGATGTAATTCGTAAATTATTATTCTTGTTATTATCATTACTGTCATTATTTTCAACTGTCATACTATCATTAGTTGATTCATTAATATTTAAAATTGCATTTGGATGAGAAGTTACCATCTAGAAGTCAGTTAATACCTATTTTTGGTTTCTTTCATCAGAAAAATAACTATAATACCAGAAGCCAATCCAATCCATGCGACTACTTGAATTGCAATAAACGTATTAAATAAATCCGAGATAAATCCTATTCCAAGCGCACCAAATACAAACCCTATATCTCTCCAAAATCTATATACTCCCAGCGATGTTGCCCGCCAGCTTGGATGTGCAATATCACTAATTGCTGCAAGTAAGCTAGGGTATACCATCGCGGTTCCAACACCTAATAGAGACATTCCAGTTATCCAGCCAGGAAATGCTTGAGAATATAAAATTATCCAGATTCCTATCGATTGTATAAACATGCCAGGAAAGATGAAAATTTTTCTTCCTACTTTATCGCTTAGTGAACCTGTAACAAGTTGTAAAATTCCCCATATTCCAGGATGTAGTGCTTTCAAAAGGCCAATATCATTTGTATTTAAGGCAAAAGATGAAAAATAAATGGTGAACAACCCCCATGAAACACCAAATATCAAATTATTAACTAATCCTGCTTGACTAATGGCCAGCAAGGAGCGGTTCCTCCAAGATGTTTGAATAAATACATGACTAAAACTCAAATCCCCTTTAGTTGCATCCTTGTCTTTATTTTCTGAGACAAGAGAATCATGAGTTTCTATTTCCAAGAGAGTAAACTTTTTTGTATCCTTAACAATTAGCCATGATATCAAAAATCCTGCAGTAGCAAATATAACCCCAAGATAAAATGGATATGGTTTTAGCCCATATATGGCTGCTAAATAACCTGTTACAAAACCAACAACAGCTACAGCAAAGTATCCAGAAAATTCATTAAATCCTAATGCAAACCCTCTTTTTTCTTTTCCGACAAGATCAATCTTCATGTTGACAGTCATAGACCATGCCAGTCCTTGGTTAATTCCAAGAAATATATTGGCAATTATTACCCAGTTCCAGTCTGGTGCTAAAAGCAATATGATAGGAACCGGTATTCCAAACAACCATCCCAAAATTAATATATTTTTTCTACCCCATTTGTCTGATATTTTACCAGCAAAAAGATTTAGAATTGCTTTTATTAATCCAAAGCTTGCAATAAAGGATACCACCAGTACATTCGATTGAATACCGAATTCGTTAGTCCCGATAAGTGGGACTACAGTTTGCTCCAATCCTATCATCGAACCTACGAACGCGTTAACTAAAACAAGGATTAAGAACTGATTAAGATTGGGTCGTAAACCTAGTTTAATCGGTTTTTCAGTCCGACCATCATTATCCTTGTTACCAACCATTCTTAATTTTCCTCAAGAGTTAATACGGTCATAAGATAACTATTTAAAGATTGATTTGAAAATACTACTTCCCAAAAAAACCGGGAAATGGATAATTCTTTATCTGACACAAAGAGCACTGATGGAAGAACCACTAAGGTTCCTTCTTCAATCTCCTAAATTCGGATGGCGATAGAAATTTGGATCGTGTGAATGAGGATGAGGAGGATGAGGAGGATGAAATATCTTGATTGTCAAAATTTTCACACCCACAATCAGGATCAGTGGTACTATTTTTTCTTATAGATTCTACTAGAGTTAATGTAAATGTTCCAACTAGCAAAGCCAATGGGATAGCCAAGAACATGGAATACTGATAGAATATCAATGTCACTGTTTCTGCAGTCAATATACATGCACTTTCTGCTGTAATTAAAATTATAATACTAGTTTTAAGAATGGATTTCATTTGAGGATTATTTCGATGCTGTATAAACTGTGCTAATCCTTTCCCAAAACTTAAGAATGTAAATTTAAAATTAAATAGAAATCCTTTATTGGAATTCCCTTTAAGAAAAGTACAACAACTTTGTGCTTTCTTTATGTTACCATCATCATCAAAGTCCCATCTTCCCAAAATAGTCATAAAAGTGGAAAAACCAGCTATTGCAAACCCTAAGAAGTATGCAATGACAATACCCAGTAAGTTAAAACCAAAAACAGACAGCCCAATATTTTCTCCTATTTCTGCTGAAATTATGCATAAAATTTCAATTCCCAATGCGGCTATAAACACCTTTTTTATGTTTTGAAATATTTGTGGGATACAACTAAAATTTAAGATTTTGAATTGGCTTTTGTGTATAGGTATACAGCAACAGTTTTTTACTACGCAGTTTTTGCACTTTATTATTACTCTTGAACAGATTTCGGGAGAGCACTTACATTGAGCACACGCCGAATTTTGCATCTATTGTCCTATTGACTTTTTTACAAAATAAATCTTTCATAAAATTGTATTGATACGTGCTTTGTTAATTCAGTGGGATTAAGTTCCTGGTGGTATAGGGGTGGATGTTTCGACCATTATTAACTATCATGAATATGCGTTCTTATTTTAATGCGCGCCATTAGGGATTCAATTCAAAAGTGTATGAAATAGATCAAATGATAATTTGGTAAATTACAGAACCTTTGCAAAGTCTAGGAATAGATTTCCTAAATTCTTTGGACGCTCTAATTAACTTGTCCTCAGCTTTTATATAAACAACTACAGCATGGAAAATAAATTTAATTCACCAATGAGTATAAAACATTCATTTGGTTAATAGTCTTTTATATAAATTTGGCTCACATCTAGCAAACACATACTATAAGTGCAATTGAATAATAATAATAAAGTGAAGACATAGAATGGAAAAGAAATTTTCGTCGGTAAGGGCATTTGTTGATGTTGGCGGAAAGACAAAACCCTGTGTAATTTGCGGTAACACGGCTACTCAGGAAGCAATATTCAGTGTAGAAGGAGCCACCATTATAGAAAAATACTGTGATTCATGCGCAAAAAAGAATATATCATAATATAAACAGATACCAAAAGATCGTTTATCTAAATTTTACTCTCAAAATAGGCAATGGTCATATTTCTACGATCTCAATTGTGAAGATGAAAACAGAAAAAGATTTGTTTTTAAAAAGATGAAAATTAAGAATTATTCTACATCTTATGCCTTCCTATATCGTTACTATACATTGGTTGCTGGTTTGTGGAAATCATGAGGATATCTACATGAGTAATGCCTTGAAATGGGTTTATTTTTTTTTGAATCATACTTCCTTATATGAGTATAAAGACAATGGTCAGATGAGTAAATGTAATTTTAGTATTGATGAATTTAAAAATTTGAGTTTGTTTAACTCTAAAAGGAAAAATCAATGGGCTAAATGTTATTTTAGTATTTGATTTTTCTTATTTCGTTGTTAATGACTTGTGGACTTTGTGGTAGTACTGGTAGATGCGTTTACGTTTGAATCGGCTGTTACATCTTTAACATCTGCTGCTATTTGTCTTGAATTTTGCTCAAACGTTCTTGCGGCGTTTACTCCTGTGTTTGATATGTGTCTTGCAAAATCTTTTGTTTGTTGTAGTACTGGTTTCCATGCATCAAGGGTTGAGAAAATAACGTTGTTTGAAAGTCTAATAGCTGATACGGTATTGTCTGCAACAGTACTAACAAATGTTGAATATGCTTTAACTGCTGCATCAGGAGAATAGAAGTTGGTAACTAATCCATTAAAGGCTTCATTGTATGGCCTCCATGCTGATTGGAGTGAATTGACGACTTCTTTTTGAGAATCTATATATTCTTCTGATATCTCTTTTGCAGTTTGTAGTGATTGTTCTTGATAACTATTTACAATACTATTAATTCTTGGAATTTGGTTTCTTGATTCATCTATTGATTTTTTAATATTATCTTTGGTTTCATCAAATGATTGGTTAATGGATTCTTGGAAATCGATATTATTGTTATTGTAATTGTTAATGTTATGTTCATTGGTGTAACTTGAATGATTTTCTCTTGTTTCTGCTTTCTTTGACATAGTATCTATTAGATATTATACTATATAAACATCGGTATCAAACGGTTTTTAATGACTGAAATTGACAAGACAAGACTACAATTGGTGATATGATTAAAAAATGCTGATATATAATTAAGATTTATATCTAATCAATCATAAATCACCGCTATTTCAATTATATTAATTATTTGTCATAATTTTTATATATTTATATAGTTACTAAAATGCTTACCGTGTTTGTGGATATGTGAAACAAATCTGAGTTAAAATTACCTCTCCTGTGAACTGCTTAATTGACCATAGAGGATCGAAGATAATTTTTATTCTTTGAGGACATCCACATGCTTGAAATAATAGAGTTTTAAATGGCTTAACTCAAATATCCTTAATATTGATTAAATATGGATGATCATCTCTAAACTGTCAATAGAGTTGTCCATTCGGAAAATGGAACTTTTAATGAATCTAAGATTGGCTTGAACTTTTATATGATACTAATTATTAGCTTATCTTACGCAGTGTATTAATGTGTATAGTTATATACAGTCAAAAGTATATAATAAAGATGAGTACTTTAGACGTCTCCAACATTAATTCAAAATACTGTGTGTATGGTTGCAACACCAAAATTTACTGGAATACCCTAAATAGCGAATATTCAGAGGTTCTCACAAAGAAGAAACATTTTTGTCCAAACAGATCAATCAATAGTAATAATTCAGTAGATGTAACAGCAATTAATAATAATACGTCATCAAAGCCCACATATTACAAAAATAATCCACATAATAATTATAGCAGTAAGAACAATTACAATTATAAAAAATCATGGCTTAACTCAAACAACAAACAACCAATGGATAACTCTGTGGAAATACTTCAAGGATCGGTAGATACGGTTACAAAACAATATGAGCTGTTGACTGATCTAATAAAGGAATTTAAAGGAAAAACTCATGGCTCTCAATCACACAATTTGCCTAATAACGCTTTACAAATAGTAGTATATTATGAAGTTCCGGAAGGAAAGAGGGATGATATTAAAAGAATGTTTGAGACTTGTAGGAAAAATGAAATAGAAATTCCTCATCAATAATAGCCAGTAACTATATTAATAGTTAGAGATAGATTCATAGCATAATTCAGAGTATAAACATTCTCAATTTTATTGTCACCAAAACATAATGCAATAGTTACTATACATTGGTTTCTGGTTTGTGGAAATCATGAGTATATCTACTTAAGTCCAAAATAGGTTAGAAAAATTTTTTTGAAATTAAAAGTGAATTAATGCGTCATTTACCCAAATGATCAATAGATGGACTTGGTAAAATATTATGCAGCTATGGAGATAACCTTTGCTTTCTCAGTGTCGAAATTACACCAAATAGGGAAAACGATAACAAGCGAATATGAGCAAAAATAATATAAAATATACAATTGAAGTTGAAGGATCAATGACGCTACTTTTTGGATAATTCATTTATTTTTTTGATCTTACTTCCCTTAGGACAGTTTCGTAATCTAAGTGGGCATTTTTTCTCATATAAGGAATTAATTTGTAATGAATTGAATAATATTTATTATCTTGAGTGAGAATTCCTTTAAGCAATAGTGATACCAGCCCCCCAGACATTTTTGAAATTGGGATATTCTTTTCTATTGAAACTTTATTTCTCATTTTATGATATTCCTCTGGTGTAAAATAATTCCTATTAAGTTCTAAAACTAAGGGCCAGATAATATATTCCCACATTAATCTACGATTTTCAGTGGAAGTCGCATATTTTCCCTTTCTATTTAATTGAGGAACGGCCTTATCCTTATGTTTTTCTATCGTCATTTTCTCGCTTTAGAATATAAATGTCATGATGTGCTCTCATGTAATATATAATGCAACAAGTTTTATAACGTCATCTATGTGTTACTTCGTTGATTCTAATAGGTACATCTTATTTAATTGACTAGGTATTTATAAATAGATGTCCAAAGAAAATAGGATTTCCATTTCATTATCTTGGTTAATATCTGCGTGTATTATCATTATAAAACGAAATGAAATCTCTATATTTCGATTTATAGTAACGATTAGAGCAATCTGTCAACGATATGCATCATGACATACTTAATAGATACGAAATGTATATATATGATATGACAAGCGAAAAAAATTCTAATCCTCAAATGATGTCACTACACTCTCTTCATAAGAATTTTTCGTCGGTAAGGGCATTTGTTGATGTTGGCGGAAAGACAAAACCCTGTGTAATTTGCGGTAACACGGCTACTCAGGAAGCAATATTCAGTGTAGAAGGAGCCACCATTATAGAAAAATACTGTGATTCATGCGCAAAAAAGAATATATCATAATATAAACAGATACCAAAAGATCGTTTATCTAAATTTTACTCTCAAAATAGGCAATGGTCATATTTCTACGATCTCAATTGTGAAGATGAAAACAGAAAAAGATTTGTTTTTAAAAAGATGAAAATTAAGAATTATTCTACATCTTATGCCTTCCTATATCGTTACTACAATATATAGCTATATGGGCGGGATTAAGTTCGTAGGGTATGAGGGTTAGGTGGAAATAATGAAGATATCCACACGATGTCAAAATCTGAAATATGATATAAAATGAAAATATTGCATCCTTCTTTTTTTACTACTTTTCTCAATATTTTCCAACTCGGGTCTGACAAATTAGCAGCTACTACAATTTTTTGATTGACATATACTATATAGATGGATATTTTTCCATGAAAATATGCTAAAAATCATGTATTAAGCGCAGGAAGGAGGTTTGTAGCCTTTGTGTTTAAAACAAGGGATTCCAACGCAATAGAATAAAAAGGAGATAGATAAACCGTTTGAATCCTCTTGCAGGTAATTTGAAAACACATCTAATCTCTTAATTTCGACCCATTACAGACTTAAAATTTAGTCATACATCGGAAAAACATTATATATTTAGAGATTGTCACTCTATTTTTTGAGAATCTTCCAATAATCGTATTTAAGTAATTCGCATACTAATATACAGTGATGAGTCTATCTTGCCTCATCAAAAATTTTTATGACAAAAATAGAAACGTAATTCATTATAACACGAATCTACTAATATCTGCAATAATAACTGCAATAGCTGACATAGCAATAGTAACTTTATCTGCTTCTCTCTTTAATGAAAACTATCTCTTAATATCTTCTGTATCTTTGATTGCAGATTTTATTGTTTTCAATTCGACTTTCATTGTTCTTCTTTATAAGGATAAAATAATAAAGAATGAAAGATTAAGACAAGATTCGGTAAAGTTTCTAACCACATTAGGGTTATCTGAAGTAGCATATCTAGTAACGAAGTTTACTACCACGTACCTGTTCTTTCAATTCATTCAGCTTGATTCATTTCGAGTTTCCATTGCAACTACAATCATAGGATGGATTCTATACATAATAGTGTCAAATATTCTTGCAAAAAGGACAAAGATACTCAGTTGATCGATCTGCTCCTTGAGTATCATAACATATTCATGGACTTGTTTTTCCTCTAGGTTGTCTTTCATCTTTTTATATCAAATGAGTATATCAATCGCTTTGACTATATGACGTTGGTTTTCTAATGTTTTTAGTAATGTCCCATTTGATTTTATTGTTGACTGCTTTTTGTTTTTGATGTTTAATGAGGTTACGCTTGAACTTTAAAGTTCATTGAGGATTATTCTTACGGATGTTAAATGATTGCAGCCTTGTCATAGAAATCTTCACATGTAATGCCAGAATAATGGAAAAAGGTCTAATCTTTTGAAATAATATTCTTTGTTTGATCTTGAGTAGACATTCAAAGGTAATAAATTATTCAATTTCACAATTTTCTTTTTTCTTAAAGGTATTAGAATCATGTCTGAAGAATTTTTTGTCAGGGTTTTCTTGAATATAAGAAATTATTAATACTTTTTTGTTATGTATACTATGAGAGTTGTGCCATCGAGTTTTGTGGGAGTAAGTTCCTCATGGTATAAGGGTTCGGATAAGTTTACTTTTAGGACAGTCTTGATAACAATGAAATGGAAAACAAATGTCAACAAATATCAAAATTATGGCTACAAAGGACTATGAAGACGTGGTTGAGACCGTGAAGAAATATGTTTAAGGGCTACGAATAGGTAGTGTAGCTACTATTTCCGACGCATTCCACAAGGATGCCATTATGTATAGTTACACTAATGGCAGGTTGTCAGGAGGTCCAATTGATAATCTCTATGATTTTGTTGAGAAGAACGGTACAGCGCCCGACATCAAGACACATCTAGACGTTGTGACAATAAATCCGACAACTGCGGTGGTCCGCGTTGATATGGAGAAAGACGCGATTGGCGCTAACTACATTGACTTTCATACACTGATCAAAATCAACGGTAACTGGCAAATAATTGCTAAAGTTTATCATATGTACGAAGGATACAAGCCACTTCAATATTATTTCCCTTATATCACTATTTCATAATATCGTTACTATAAATAGAACTCAAATAATCTAAATATTAGTTAAAATTCTTAACAATAGCGAAAATATTCCTATAATATAAGCAACAAACAAAATCGAATTCATAATATACATCAATATACTATACGGCTGTTTTTGACTTCATCACAATCGATAAAAAGTATTTTATTGGCGAGCTGGAAAATGATTTGATTGTCGATTGTCTAATCATAATTTAAGATTAATAACCTCAGGAAGCTTATTAGTCTCAATTATCGTACTATCTTCATCCATTTCCCAAGTCGCCTTGTCTTCACTTTCATTTACAGAACTATATTGGAATGTAGGAGGCGCTAAGTTGTCAGTAGTAGAAAATTGGAGTTTGACTAGAAAGGTGAACATAAATGACAGAATATACTAAATTAAAATCTTATTATGGTAGGGATCTTGCAAAACTACTTGCAGACAAAATTTACAATATATTTCCAAAATTTCAAAAACAAAAGTTTATCGAGAGAGTAGATAAGGATACGAAAAATCTGGAACTAAAGGCTCGTGTCGAGGTAATTACAGACTCACTCTATGAATTTCTTCCTAAAGACTACAAAGAATCCGTAAATATTATGATGAACATACTTGGACCACCCAATCAAAATGAGACGGGGATGTTTAGAGACGGCTACTGGCTTATGCCAATAGCATTTTTCGTAGAAAAGTACGGTATTGATGATTTTGAGACATCAACTAATGCAATTTACCAAATAACACAGCGAAGTACTGGTGAATATGCGGTACGTCCTTTTCTTATCAGGTTTCCAGATAGAATGATATCTTTAATGCTAGAATGGTCACAAAGTAAAAACGTTCATGTAAGAAGGCTTTCCTCTGAAGGGATAAGACCAAGGCTCCCTTGGGCAAGAAAGCTCGACCAATTTATTAGAGATCCAAAACCAATCCTACCTATACTTGAGAATTTAAGACAGGATGAATCATTATTTGTAAAAAAATCAGTAGCAAATAACCTCAATGATATTTTAAAAGATAATTATAGTATTGGATTTAAGGTATTAAAAAAATGGTCAAATTCTCAAAATACTAATACACAATGGATAATAAAACATGCATTAAGAAATGAATTAAAAAAAGGAAACGTCGAAGCTAAAAGGCTGATACTATATAATTAACAAACATGAAAAAACAATCTACAGATTCATAATAGTCATCTAATCTATTGTATTTAAGAATTTGATCTAGCCAAGGATTTCTTGATGTTTTATCATGAAAGTAGAACATATCTTTGTATGATATCTAATTGCTAGAAAGAAAAATTTCTGAAAGCCATTGAAACTGAGGGTTTTTAAGATATGATACAATAAACAACTATGATTCATAAAAATAATTATAAAACATATAGAATATCTATTTTGTATACAACCTTCTTATTTACGATATCCCTTCTAGTGTTTGGAAATCTAATGGAATATCTTACTCTTCCTCCTTCTTCAACGATTTCAGCTTTTTATCAAATAATTTGACTCCAAAAGTATATACAGTTAATTCGACTAACCCTGTAAATTATACTGGATTAGAACAAAGTACAAAATCGTTTTTGCTTGACAAAGTCAAAAAATAATCCCCCAATAAACTCTTTATCACCTAACGAAGCTAGGATGGCATTATCTGGACTTCAATCTTCATTTCCTGTAGACATACCTGAAACCGAAGTACCAAATCAAACAATCCCTGTAGGTCCAAATAATGAAACAATAACGATTCAAATTGTTCGTCCTGCAGGTATTAGTGAAAATCAAGTTTTACCTGTTGTTATGTATTTTCATGGCGGTGGATGGGTGCTTGGAGGTTTTGATACTCACGAAAGATTGATAAAAGAGTTAGCTAATGCTGCTAATGTTTCTATTGTATATGTAAACTATACTTTATCATCTGAAGCAAAGTATCCTCAGGCTCTTGAAGAAGCATATGCAGCAACTAAATGGGTTGCTGAAAATGGTCAATCTATTAATGTTAATTCGTCTCGACTAGAAGTTGCAGAAGATAGCGCTGGTGGTAACATGGCTACCGCCATAGCAATGCTAGCAAAAGAAAAAGGTGGTCCCATGATATCATTTCAAGCATTGTTCTATCCAGTTACTGACTACAACTTTAATACAACCTCCTATGAACAATTCCAAAATGGTTATTTTCTAACTCGTGATGCTATGAAAAGGTTCTGGAATAATTATGTTGACAATCAGAATACTAACATACAAGATCCACTAGTTTCTCCATTGCAAGCATCCATCGAGCAATTACAAGGTTTACCACTCACACTAGTAATTATAGACGAAAATGATGTATTGCGCGATGAAGGTGAAGCCTATGCTCACAAGCTTATGGAAGCAGGAGTACCTGTAGCATCAGCTAGATATCTTGGAACAATCCATGACTTTATGATGCTAAATGTCATTGCTGATACTCCAGCTGCAGAGGAAGCCACATCTCAAGCTGCTAGCATACTAAATAAGGAGCTATATAGCTGAATTCAAAAATGGAATTTGAGTAAATAGAATTTTCTTCAAATTTTATCTTTTATCTAACGAAATATTCAAAATATGTGAAAATAGAGCAGACTAAGTTTGGGGCTCGAATCCATACGGTATATCAACTATATTAGTGAGTATTTCTAAGCGGGTTTGGTGGCATGTGAAACAAATTTGACTTAATCATTCACTCTATTTGAATCCAAAAAATAAGATTAAGTCAAGATTTAGCTATTGAATCGTTTTCGTTATGAACATGAGTATCAACGAAATGGACCCGGGGAGGTTTGGTTATATAGGTAACCGGGTTCGTTTATACTCTATAAGCATACTTTCAAGCTAGACATCGAAAAAGATCTCTACTCTAAAAGCCACATGTAATCCGGTTCATTGCCAACAGTAGACTTGACTAAACCTATGCTATTATTTAGTAGAGCCAATGATTTGCTTTGTGTATTGTTGAATAATATTATTTCATGGAAAACCCAACTACCATCATCAGCCGGTCTTCCTATAGCAGAAGTAATCCAAGCAATACTTTCTCCATCTTGAGTCTCTAATGTCCCATTACCTGTACTCTGGATTAATTCATCAGATAAATGAGTGCTTATATAAGTTTGATTGTTAGTAACATTCCCTACACCTTTTAGGATTCCGTGATCAGAGGAACGTTCCTCTGTCACTAGATAAGGAGTTAATGATATATTTTTTGAACCCAAGAACATAGTTTTATTAGCGCTATAAATTGAATCGGTTGCATCCAAAGGTGGGGTAATCTGTTTGTTAACACTTGGTTGAGGAGTCGGAGAAGTTTCTGCCGGACATGAAGTACCTTCACTACCATCAGGACAGCTCATCATTCCTGGTGTTTCATCAGAAGGTAGTACTGCGGTCGAACATAATACTTGCCATGTAGTAGGACCAACGATTCCATCTGCAGTCAAACTATTATCTGTTTGAAATTGTTTGACAGCTGCATCTGTACCGGGTCCAAAATCTCCATCTACATGATCTCTATCCATATACCCTTTTTCTACTAATAGATTTTGTAGTGTAACAACAATATCACCTGTGTTATCTTTCTTAAGTGTTTGAGCGTTAGGATCACAAGTTGTAGTGACAGAAGTCTGTGCTAATAAATCTGTGCCAGAATGGGACAAAACCCCCACAGTGGAGATGATCAACAAAGATAGAAGTAATGACGACTTTATTATCCTATTCAAATAGGTTCTGTGAAATATGGTGATTTAAATAGATTTGGATTACAAATTGGCCCACTTTCCACATTCATTATGCTCTGATTGATCATCCTCTGGTTCCTTACTTTCCTCATCATCACTAAGATAATAAATTCAGTACCGGAGTAAAATAAATTAAGATTGATTCTTGATCGAACAGTGACTCTAGTTTGTCTTGAAAATTGACAAAGTACTGTCTATTTTCTTCTGTGTCGGGCACTATTATCCAGTACACTTTGTTTTTATCAGCATAGGATTTATTATCTTGTGGATTAATCCAGTAACCATTTATTATATTATTGTCTTCAGAGCTAACTGCACCAAATTGCTTAACTAATTCTTCAAACATTATTCTATGTTTTTCAGCTTCTACATTCGTACCATTGTTGTAAAAAATTGGTACTAGAATTTCTACTTTAAGCTGCGGTTTTATTGGTAGTTCTGAGTTTGCCTGAGTTAGATTTGATGCCAGCTGGTCAATAGCTGCTGTTGTTGTTGTTTGGTTGTTATTCTGTGCATATATCGGATTGGCAGAAGGCCATATACCTAGCAATACTGCTGTCAACAAGAACAGTGACATCGTTGGAATGAACTTTGAAATTGTGTTCACATTCTGGTGAACAAGCATATCCTATTTAAGTAAAAAGGTAATGATGGTGAAGACATTTATACAGAGTAACTGAACAAAAAAATAGACATTTTCTAAAAGTGTCATAAACCTTTTTGGAGCCATGGACGCAAATTATAGACACTCGATGTCTCAAAATTCAATTTCCGTGCTAAAGGTAGATGGATCGATGGAGGACATAATCAAACTACAATTAACGGCTTTGATGGGGCATGTCAAATCCATACTCGAAGTCAGCCTTTTGTATTTGAAAAGGACAAACCACCAGTATTATCAGGAAAAGATCACGTGCCAATCCAGTAGAATACGCTCTTGCAGCATTAAACGGTTGTATTACTACAACACTAATCTACCATGCTGTTGCCCAAGGTATAAAAATAGAGAAGGTTGAATTCGTTACTAAAATTGGTAGAGAATTCGGGGGGATTAAGTTCCGTATGGTATAAGGGTTCAGATGTTTTAAAATATATCAACTCAACATTAGTGATATTACTTTTAAAGACAAAGCATTTGCTATTAAGAGGACTATAATAAAAAGATTAAAGTTAAGTTGACCCATTATGGACACAAAAATCTGCAATATATTAGCGATTTACTCAGGATATCGTCACTTGACCTGATGTCCTGCATTTTATATCATTGCAAGTTATGAATCTAAAACAGGTAGCGGGTTCAGCGGTATGTGAAACAAATTTGACCCATTATTATCACTCAATATTAGTAAAACAGGTATCGAGTCATATGAGATAAAGGTCCCTATTGTTTAAAGGTTCGGTGAGAGCCATGAGGATATCCACATGAATCTAAAATTATTGAGAATATATCAAAGAAATAAAACTGTAAATAAAACAAAATCTATATTACCATCTTCAATTTTTAACTCCATGTCATACCTAAAAAATATATTATTAATACAGGGATTAATGGTTATAATTTTAACCATCCCGATTAGTTTTAGTCATTTTGATTTCGCTTTTTCCCAAAGAAATGGTCTACATTTTGGGAATGAGGGTCAAGGTAGTGCTGGAGGCCAATTAGGCCAAGGTAGTGCTGGAGGCCAATTAGGCCAAGGTAGTGCTGGAGGCCAATTAGGCCAAGGTAGTGCTGGAGGCCAATTAGGCCAAGGTAGTGCTGGAGGCCAATTAGGCCAAGGTAGTGCTGGAGGCCAATTAGGCCAAGGTAGTGCTGGAGGCCAATTAGGCCAAGGTAGTGCTGGAGGCCAATTAGGCCAAGGTAGTGCAGGTTGTTCTACAGGTCCTAATGGTATTGGTGGTGCAGGTTGTCCAACAAATAATAAGGACTCGGTCAGTTCGACAGATAATACCATCACCCGAGGCAAAGCTGGTGCAGGTTGTTCTACAGGTCCTAATGGTATTGGTGGTGCAGGTTGTCCAACAAATAATAAGGACTCGGTCAGTTCGACAGATAATACTAATAATGTAATAGTTGCGGATTCATCATCAACTGATTCATCATCAACTGATTCATCATCAACTGATTCATCATCAACTGATTCATCATCAACTGATTCATCATCAACTGATTCATCATCATTAGATGGAAAAACCTACATAATTCACGGACCAATTGATAAAGCTGGCGGTAACCCTTATTCCTCTACTGCATCATGTCACGCCAATGATTTAATCCTAGGAGGAGGACCTATTTATGAAATTACTAATGGAAATGTAACTTCTTTCTCTGCAGTTCCAGATTCTCTTAGCACATTTACAGTCACAATTACTACTAGTTCAAATTCGGATTCAGCTTTAACTGTCCAGGCTTATGCAATATGCTATGATAATCCATAATTTCTCGATAGTCTTTACAACTTGTTTTAGTCATTGCATCGACAACTCACTTACTAGTAGTCCCAGCAGCAGATAGCAAAATATATTAATTTAGGTTCTGAAGTTTTTTAGGTTTACTAAATATATTATTTGTTACTATAAATGGTATCTGGCTCGGTGGAAATCGTGTGAATTTTCACATGGGTTTGATAACTAATCTTAGGGATTATGATTCGTAAGGTATTTGGATAGGATTGTACTAGATGTGCGACATTAGAAGAGACGCAGTATCAAACTAAAAATGTAGAATCGAGAGGATGAATGCGGATACTATCCTACAATAAAATACGATCAGTCATACAGCGGAGAGTTATTATTACATCTAATTGTGGCATATGTTTATTCACCCATCACTTGTAATATGATTTTGCGTTCCCTCGGTCTTGTATCCATCTCTACTAACACTATCTGTTGCCAGGTGCCAAGCGTTAGATGACCTTCTAAGATTGGAATGACCAAGCTTGGTCCAATCAAAGAGGCCCTAACATGGGAGTGTCCATTTCCATCATGCCATGTATTATCATGAGCGTATTCAATCTCTCTAGGCGCCAGTCTTGACAACATTTCTGGAAAGTCCTTTCGTAATCCTGGTTCGTACTCTATCGTTGTGATTGCTGCGGTGGAGCCGACAACAAAAACTATAACAGCCCCATTTTCTATTTTGCTCTCCTTAACAAACTGTGATACTTTATCTGTAATACCAAGAATGTCATTTTCTGATTTCGATTTGATCTGAATTTTCTTTATAATCACCGTCATATTTTGTGCTGACATTTTGTGTTATTTCATAAATTTTAAAATTTTTCTATTAAACGAATTCTTTGGTATGTGAAACAAATTTGACTCTTTTTTGTTATTCAATCAGCATAACAAGAATACTCACAGGTGGAAATCATGAGGATATCCACATGGGTTTTTCATCAGTATAGTAGTTGGCTATTTATCAATGATTAAATTTATGAAAAAAAGGACGATCAATATCTACCCATCACGAACTAGTAATCTTTAATTCATAGAACACATATGATCAAATGCTTTGTATTTAAAGATTTCAATAATTCTTTCCATTTTTGTTTTATATTTTTTGTTTTGCGGTTTAACTCTCACAGCATATGCTCAATCAGAGTTACAGACAACAAAATATAGAAACATGGTTATTGATTTGGGCAATGGTTTAGAGACAAATGCTAGACTAAATCTTCCGGCCACAGGTGACGGTCCCTTTCCAGGTATTCTTCTTGTATCTGGCTCTGGACCTATTGATATGAATGAAACTGCAGGTAACTACGTTCGTATAGATAACGAAACAGGCTCGCTTATCTATCCATCTGCTAGACCATTCTTTGACGTAGCACAATATCTTTCAGAAAGAGGTTTTGCAGTCTTGCAGTATGACAAGAGGGGAGTAGGTGCAAATTTTACTATTTTGGATAGCAACGTATGGGGGAATATAACTGTTAACGATCTAGAAAACGATGCAGAGAAAGCGCTAGAGGTTCTTCTACATCAACCAGAGGTTGATTCTAATAGTATGTCTCTAGTTGGCCATAGCGAGGGTACTATGTATGTCACAAGACTTGCAATCAACAATCCGGATATAGTAGATAATATAGTATTGATGGGCTCAGTAGCCCTGGGCTATCACGAAGAAGCATACTATCAAGCCGTTACCCTCCCAATACTCTATGCTCAGAAAGTTCTAGACCATAATCATAATGGATTAATATCAGTGCAAGAAGCATTAGAGGATCGTATTTTCCACTCTATTCCAATAAATCTCACTCAGGCTCTCACTCAAAACATTACTACTATCAATGGAACAGTCAAACAGCTCAATCCCCAGTATAATATGAATAATGACACATTCATAAGTATTAATGATGAACTTAAACCGAGATTAATAGACCAACTCAGGTTAGCATCAGTTATGACACAAGATGAGAAGTGCGGTCTAAAACCATGTCCAATTTGGCTTAAATCACAATACTCTGCTATACCTAATTTGGATATCATAAGTAAAGTTCCCTCCGACACCTCTATTCTGATATTGAATGGAAAGAATGATTCACAAACCCCAATACAGCACGCATTACTTTTACAACAGAAACTCACAGAAGTAAGACATCCTGATCATACGTTGATTACATATCCGAACCTAGGTCATTTGTTTTACCCTTCATCTCAATGGATTACTGTAGCTGGGGGACCAATCGAATCAAAGGTTCTAGAAGACCTTTATGAATGGCTTTCAGATCCAATCAGAGATATCAAGAAATTTACCATTTTGCAACAAGAATGAAATAATAGTCTGATTAGGTGTCCTGAAAATAGTCGTTGTTGAAACACACAACATATAGTAGGTCAAAGTTTGCTAGAGATGAGGACTCTGATTGACTTTATTTTCTTTATAAAAGACTAGGAATTTAGTGTTCAAGATATCCCAATTACATAATTATGTAGCTACTATAAGCAGGTAGTTAGTTCGGTGTGATTAAGTTCCGTATGTTATGCTGGTTCGGTGGTATGTGAAACAAATTTGACTCAAGTAATCAACCCAAATCAATAATTATTTTGCTAGTAAAACAAATAAATCAATTAATGCAATATCTTATATCATAAAATTGAAGAACATCAGATGGATTGGAGTTTGGGAATACTGCATCTTTTTCAAACTCATTTGAATCTATCAAATAACTATTTCTAGCAAATTGCTACAAAAACCTAAACGATTCAAATAGTTCTTCCAGTTGATTCTGAAGATTCACAGAATCTATGCTTTTAGTATTTTGTTGATCCTGTTCAAATAAGGTTATAAAACCACGATCTTTTTTGTCATTTATGATAAACGTTCTTTCATGTATAACTATATTTTTATCATCGTACAATCTCTTTACGATTACAGTTCCAGAGCGGCCACTTCTAATAGGATATTTATCTAACTTTGATTCTTCGAGTATTGTCTCTCCTAAGTAAATTGCATCTTTTAATACTTTTTCAATAGCCATTTCAATGGGACCCTCGGAGTTTATTTTTACATTCACTCTTTTAAACCCAAAAATTACCGAATCGCTGTGCATCAACACATCTGCACCAAAATTCTTTATGCTCTCATCAGTTATCTCGACCCAATCTGATGGATAATCAAATGCTATGCCTAATTCTATATTTTCATAGTGTTTCTTCTCTAACTCCATCCTCTTTGATTCCCCTCTTCTTCAAATAAATTATAGTAGATTGCTGTTTTAAAAATGATCATACTGTATCCCACAGTATTTTCCTTAAACCCATTCCATCAATTTCTCAGCAGACTCAAATGATTTTTATACAGTGACATAGTCGTCTAAGTCTGCTTGAGTTCTTATCTCCAGTACATCTTTGATATAGTCGGCGAATGATTGATTCTAAACCACTTCAGCGAGTCTCCTTATAACTAGGTATTCATTGTAGGGAATTTCGGAATAACTGTTTTTTATTGACTGCGGATCCTTCTCCTGTTGGTTCTGTAGTCGAAGTCGTTGGGGATTACAGAATTACAGGAGAGGATACGATTGCTGCAACAGTAATTTGATAACTTTGATTTTGATCACAGCTTATATCTAAATCAATAGTTTATGACAATTAATATGACGAGTTATTTAGTCAACATCATTTAAAATGAATAAAGTTAGGCATTACTATAATGTAGCATTGTATAAGCTTATAAAGCATAATAATTAAAATCATGCATGCATAAAATAAACTTATTCGTAATATTAAGTATAATAGCAGCAACATCGACATTAGTGGGAGGAGCTATGATATCTCCTGTTTTTGCAATGTTTCATGAAGAAATAACCGAGGGAATTAGCAATATGACTGGAGGAACGAACAACATGACTGGAGGAACGAACAACATGACTGGAGGAACGAACAATTCTACAGGTATGATGGATAATTCAACGATGCAATAATTAGAAACGATATGTGGATAAATCTATTTTAGTTTAACTTTTTTTACTTTTTATACTCTACTTTGTAGTTACATAGGAACTACATCCATTATTGGATCTTAAATATAAATCGAATTGGTAAAATAACTCTGCATTTTTATAATTTTCTAACAATTGAATATTCTTTATGGTCGTATCAAGTCTAACAGGCAAGATTTAGGCTCCTCTTATTATTTTACAGATAGACGAAATCTTCACTTTTTAACAAATAATATAGCAAATAACTAGGTATAGACCTGTATATTATGCGTATTCGGTGGGATTAAGTTCCGTATGGTTTGCGGGTTCTGGGTATATAAAACAAATTTGACATATTTAGTCACTCTAATCAAAAAAAATATTATGTTTAGTTTATTATATGAACATCATTAATAATTATTTATTGCCTGATGTCATTATCTTTTTTAGTTCTTCATAAAATTCCTTACTTGGAGATGAAGTAGATAAGGATGTTTGCCATTGTTTTTCAATTGTTTTAACCACTAATTCAGCTGCTTTGTCTATGTTATTTCCCCAATCTCTTTCTATTATTTTCTTTATCTTCTCTACATGAACTTCTTTTAAAGCTTCAAAGAATGCACTTTCCAGTAATTTTTTTGCACCTTCAATTGGATCAACGTTGCAACTTGAACAACTAGCATTACTATCTTGATACGTTGTTTCACATCCACAACTATTGCATTCACATCTATCTGAAAGCTTATTATGTCCATGGTACAACGATGCATGTCCTTCTCTTCCATATTGAACTTCGCAATTTGAATCACACTGATTTCCTGTCAACACTAAATCACTTTGTAATAGTCACTATAGAAAAGTAAGTATATAAATTGGTAAGTGATAGGCCTGTAAGTAGATGAAAGGTAGGTAAGTGGATAGAGAATCAATTATAAAATTTGTTAGTTATTCTATCCTATTGATATATTAGAATCTATTAGGATTTAGACAACGCGATTAGAAGTTCTAAAAGATTTGTCGATGTTCCACTCGAATTTATCGTTGATAAATGATTTACACCGGGTGTTCATAAATCCTTTTAACTGCTCCGGTGGAATTAAGTTCCGTATGGTATGCAAGTTCAGTTCCTATGAGAGGTTCATGTCTATGAAATTCTACGATTTCACAAGCGATATCATTTGTACAGCTATTTTTTAAGTAAAATCTCTTCAATATACTTATGTTCACATTATATCACCTATTTGACGACCTCAAAAGTACCCATCATGCCATTATCCCCATGGAACATGATATGACAATGATATACGGATTTTCCCACAAAATCTTCGAATGCTATCCGAATGACTACTTCACCGTGACTTGGGATTATAACCGTATCCTGTAATCCGTGAGCGTCATATGGCTTTCCATTAACTGATATTAACTCAAAATCATTCACATGAATGTGAAAGGGATGATCATCGTCGTCATAGTTTATCAACTTCCATTGCTCTATATCTCCCAGTTTTATTTTCTGATCTATTCTGATAGCATCGAATGTCTTGTTATTTATTTTATAAATAAACTCTTCGTCGTTCGATGTAAAATTAAGGACGCGATAATTAGTAATGTTCTTAAGATTTAGGTCATCCTTTGAAATTAAGCTAGTCGGAATAGCTTTTACAGGTTCTTTTTGGTTACCTTGTACCTTTACAGTCGCAATTTTGGTCTCAGGGAGTGGATAATACGCAGAGGCCATTAATGGAATAGATCCGTTGTCTGTAGCAGTGACCAGTACATCAAACCTCTTTCCTGAAGGAAGCAATAGAGTATCATTATCCCATACCTCCCAAACCGGGCTTCCATCTTCTGCTATAACATAGAATTTGTAGCCCTGTAGTCCAATTTCATAATATGGTTCAGAACCAATGTTTGCAAAACGCCATAATTGAGTATCACCTAACGTAATATTGATATTTGGATTGATGTCTCCGTTTACGGTTCGATAGGAACTCGTAGTTGTACTACTATCTGGGAAATCTCTCAAGGCAAAGTTCTGGGTTGTGATATTCTGTAATGGCTCTGGCAATAACTGTTCTAACCCTTCCACGATAATCAAGCCAGACAGACCCGAGGCAACCTGTTCATTAGAAATATGATGTATGTGTGAATGGTACCAGAACTTACCAGGAGGATGATCTTTTGGAATATCGACTGAATAATGCTGTGTCTTACCAGGAGCAATTTCAAGAAATACATTATCCGAATTATTTACAGGAGATACATGAAGTCCATGAAAATGAAGATTAGTAGATTCATTTAGGTTATTTATCAAATCAAGTTCGATCTTATCGCCAGGATGCACGTATAAAGTTGGTCCTCCAAGAGAACCATTATAGAGCATAGAACTAATTGATTGGTTGTCAACTTTTCCTATATGATATGATGCAGAGATGGTACTTTTCAAAACGCCGTCTTTACTATAAACATCTTGTGACCTTGAAAAGTTCATTCCATCCAAAGGTGAATGCTGATCACTGGCAAAAGTATCATAATTTGAAGATCCAAATACAAACATTATCGAAACAAAAATCGAGATGGAAAAAATGTATAGGAGGTCATAACTATTAATGGAGAACCTTATTTTATGGACCATTTAGATGACTGTCGCCAAGAATTTTGATATTTCCAAATAATTCCCTTTATATTCAATTCCTTCATTGCTCTGTTTATCAATAAAATAGTTTTTTTTAGTCTGACTCATATATATTGCCCGCTTATACCATTTGTTATTTAACACTTGTGCAACTAATTGTTATTATTTAAGTTACAAAAATTAAAAGTTAGTTGTGATTACGATTGTTAAAATACAGATCAAGATTGTATGTACCCTTGTATGATATTTTTTGGTACATTATAAGATCGACAGAACTAAGATCCCAGTGATAGAAAAAGTTTAGTTTGCTCAATTAGTGTTTACACGTCTCTGTCCGGAAGTATGGAAATTAACCCGGCAAGGTAAAATTTTTTTCTCAACAATATCAGCCGGTTACCAAAATAACATATAAATTAACACTATAATAATATAAAACGGATTCGGTGGAAACAGATAAAAATTTTTCGCTATTAGTTATCCAGTTTTCTCTCAATCACATTCTCCAATAATTCACATATTTTAAGCACATTAAATATGCGAAGTTTGGAACTCAAATCTACATCTATCAGACTGGGGTTCTAACATTTTGAAATTGAATTATAGTTAGAAAGGCCACTGCCCGGATAATGACAATACGTTTATGGGTTACATGGGATATATATTAAATCAGCTTTTATGTAAAAGAAAGACCTTTCTATTACATCGTCTTTGTGTATAGGAGATTAGCCATGCGAAACAAAAACTTTGTAACTAAAAATCTAATCTATGGAATCGCGAGTTTGACTTTACTCATTTTAGCAATATCTTTAGCAACACAAACACTTTCTAATGGACAGATTCCTTCTGAAATAAATGGAAACAGCAATAACAATAACACAGCTATTTTTGAAAACAATGCATATCAAGCTCATAATTATGTAAAACTTTTAGCACAAGATATGGAGAACCGACTTGAAAAAGCTGCGGCAATACTTGAACTCACGGGTATGTTGCCAGAAGTTAAAAATGTAACCTCTGTGAATAAGCTTGACGAAACGATAGGACAGCAAAAAGGACTCCCCCAAAACGCGGATATCCCTAAAAGACAAGTAGCAAAAGACATTTTGGAAAAATATGAAGAGTTTCAGGTGGTGTTCTTTTTGATGCCAAATGGTGATATATATATTGAGGAACCATATTCTCTTCAGGAGAATCTCTCTAAATCTAATTTTGCGTTCAGAGATTACTACAAGGGAGTGATAGCTAATAATGATACTTTCTTGGGTAATGTAATAGTATCTGCATCCTCTGGCCAGAATCAGGCCGTGATGGCGGTGCCCATCTATTCGGGAATAAATGGATCATTAGCAGGAATATGGGCGGGTGGTTTGGATATGAGTGAATTTAACGAGAGCCTTCAATTATTGAATCTGACCAACAATGAACGCATAGCATATGTTGACAATCTTGGTAAGGTGGTTGCTGACTCAGACATACTATCAGCTAACCGAAACGAATCATTTGCCAATTTGCAGGGATTCCAAAATGCCATTAATGGGAAGTCAGGCACCGTTAAAGAAATAGTTAATTGCACAGAAATGCTAGTCTCGTACTATCCAGTCAAAGCTCTTTTCAACAATTGGGCCGTTCTGTTAATTCAACCAAATAATGGCAATTCTGTTGTATCATCCAGCAATTATGCAATAACCAATAATGGTATAATGGAAAACGATAAGCAAAAAGAAATGCTATTACAAAATACATCAAAGTAAAAAAGCTCTTGTTAGATACCATGGACAATCATCTCAGGAAATCGTATTTGCACTTCAATAAATGAATGACGGAGATTAACCCAACCAAAATAAGATAGGTTCATTTGATTTTGTGGGAAATGCACTAATTTTTCATAAAACATCTGGTGAACCATTTTCAGTTACATATGCTACAGATGCCTCGGTCAGATATGAAACCAAATGACTAGTAAGATATTGGATAAGTATTTGTTCTATTTTTTTCTAATAAGATGTATTGAGATTTCAAACATATGCTACTTCAATTATTTTTATAAATAGTAGATCAAAATTAAAATATTTCAAAAGGCGGGTCCATAGAAAGTAATGCCGATATCGATTCTCTTGATTTTTATAAAGGTAAAGTAGCTTTTAATTTAGACCATGACCACACCTGGAACGAGAGGCTACGTTTTGTTCAAATGACAACTCCAGGTTCTGCCTGCTCAATTTGTTTCGGGATTAGTATTGCCGACAAGATGAAACCCGGTAGCATTAAGGATTTACAAAAGATAGTCATGGACACTCAGGCAGCTCATGATGATTTTAAAAAGCGCGGAGTGGATGTTACTGATGTGAACCGACAATTTTGGGTAAGTTAGTTCATTTTAATGATCCGGACAGCAACTCTGGGGCACTTCAGGAATTGCCTCCGAGTGGCCAATTCGAAGCCTGGTGCTAAGAAAGATTCCTCTGGGTCATCTCAAATTATTGCAGGAGCGACGTTCGCTGAAACATTCAAAATTTATTGATATGTCATAACTTCTAATACTTAAATTATGAATACTACTTCTATCGTTACTAAATTACTAAATTAGATATCTGATTCCGTGGTATGTGAAATAAATTTAACGCTAGTTTTCAACCCAAAATTAGAATCATATATCCATATTGCATGTTACAAATCTTTTTTTGGTTTGATTATAATACAAATCTCATTACACTAAAACAATTTGCAGAGCAAATCAGTTACGTTCGAAAATCATAATATTGATGGTAATGGTATATTAGTAACACCTTTGAGATAGTCATAGATAAGAGTGCGTTTTTAATGAGAATCATATCCGCATGAGTCTAATTAGAACTTTGATATTTGAATCAATAATCAATTTTTGATTAATGGAGTTAAATGCATTATTGGCTCTTTGGGAGTTTCAAAAAAATAATAAAAGCTACCCTTCGTTATTTTTAATTGTTTTATTCTGCGAGAGGTGTATTAGAGGTCCGAAAGTATGTCCTGCATCATTACTTATTTTTGCCATAGGTTCGTTAGACGTTTGATTTCTTTCCCACCATGTAACTACTACACTATCACCGTCTGAATCTATCTCTGTTGTATCGGAATTAGCATTAATAGTATTACTGAGATTTATCTTATCCTCAAAAGATTGTCCCCCATCAGTTGATGCGCGAAACATTACTTCGCTAATATTGTTTGATGTGTTATTAGTCCACCACACTATGTATACATTGTCTCCAGATAGGGATATGGGCGCATCAAAATTAGACGGTAACCAAGTCTTTGCATCTACTGAGATAATCATCAATGAGTTTACAATAATTATCGATGTGATTACTCCTGCTAATACAAGCGCTACCAAAACAGTAAAAAGATAATTGCTTATACTAACTCACTTCCTATTGTTGTGCGATGCCAATTGTATTATTTAATGCAAGTTTTAGTATAGGTCCAAATGTAACACCGCTATCATTACTTATTTTTGCCACAGGTTCGTTAGACGTTTGATTTCTTTCCCACCATGTAACTACTACACTATCACCGTCTGAATCTATCATAGCATCCACAGAATTGTTGTTGGTGTTGTTGCTTAAGTTGATTTTATCTCCAAATGTAGCGCCGGAGTCATTTGATGCTCGAAACATGACTTCCCCATCACCATTTGCGGTATTGTTTGTCCACCATACAACATAAACATTATCTCCGGAGATAGATACAGGAGCTTTTTCAATTGTCATTGATCTTTGTCCATCTTCGGCCCTAAATGCCTGTGCTTTATCATATGAACCTAGCATATAATGAGCAGTAACAATACTAAATAATAGAAGTGTTGTTCCGACTACAACTATGCTGAAAATTATTTTATTCAATAAACGATTTTATATGATGGACTATATAAGGGCCCTGTTCGACTAATCCCATACACTGCAATATATAAATAGTGAAAGTAACGATAAACATTATTCTAATAGAATTGTTTAATAAATTCATATTATTATATATATTTTGTTTCTTGATAGTTACTAATACAGAGAGCACATTCGGCGGATAAAGTTCCGTATTGGTATCAGGGCTCGGTCGAAATCATGAGGATTTTCGCATGGGTCTGAGTATAAGAATCTAATTTTATTATAGTAATAATTTTGACCAAACAGGTAATAACAATTTACAATGAGTATTATGTATAAAATACTAACTAAAGTAATAGTTATGATAGCCAAAAAGAATCAACTATGGACTTTTTTACCTTTTATTACAAGTATGTTTATTTTGATCACCATACTACCTCAAAGTTATGCACAAGGTAGTGTATTAAATCAACAACAAATAGGTGAAGAAGGCACATTAAATAATCAAGATTGGCCAAATATTCATCAAAATGTTGTAACGGATTTTAATTCAAATGTATCATTTCCATTTATGGAAGAATCTACGTTCATACATCCGTTTGCAATAGTGATCGGAAATTGTTACATAGGGGAGAAGGTTTTGGTGGCACCTACAGCTGTATGCAGAGGTGATGAAGGCACACCCCTCTATATTGGAGCACTTTCTAACATGCAGGACGGTGTTGTAGTGCATGGCTTAGAAACTACATTTAATGGCAAGAATATAGATGAAAGACGTTTTTCTAATACTGGAGAAAGATTGTTAGGGAATGACAGCAGATTTGATAACGGATATTCTGTTTTTGTTGGTGAAAATGTAAGCTTAGCACATGGTGTATTGATACATGGACCGGCATATGTAGGAAATAATACATTTGTTGGAATGGAAAGTTTGGTATTTGATGCTAAACTGGGAAATGATGTAGCAGTTGGAGTTGCAAGCACTATAACAGGAGGGATAGAAGTTGCAGACGACAAATTTGTACCTCCTGGTAGCGTCATAACAACTCAGGAACAAGCAAACAGTCTTCCAGAAAGAGTAGGCAGCGACTATGAGAATATCAATACTGCAGTAGTTCATGTGAATGAAAAACTTGCAGAAGGATATGGAGAACTTGGAATTGCAGAACGAGAGAATTTGATGGAAAGAGGAATGTTAGAAACAAGTCGTTCTCCTTAATTCTGTAACATTTCGTCAAGATGTAATTAACTATATTATTTATTTACACAGCTATGAAAAACTAATTTGACTCTAATTTGAAACTTAGGTTTATAATATTGATTATATCTATCTGTGTTGCACGATATGATAAAAAAACATTGATGATTAATTAAACAACAAAATCCTCCTAAATCAAAATTTAGTCTGTTCGATCATCACTAAGTGTATAGGAGAAATATCTAGAGGTATAATTAATAGTCATTGTTATATTGACATTTCAAAGTAGAATTGTATGAATGAATTGTGCTTTGCAAAAATGATGCAAAAGAACCGTACAAAATTAGCGGTGCTTTCTGTAATTGTAGGGACGATGATATTTCTGGTTCCTATTCTAACTGAAAAAGCAGATGCAAGGATTACAGCCACTGCCACTATGAGTGGATGTTGCTTCTTTTATGACGTTCGAGGGCATATGACCCTTGGAAAATTTGTTGTTTCTCCTGCTCCACAAGTGGGACCGATTATCAAATGGGTGACGGCAGGAAATCTATTCCTTGGTGGTAGTGAGGTGGGCAGTGTTACAGCCAATGTTAGATTTGGAGATGTTCAGGGATCAGTAGAGTTTAAATTTTCTAATCCACATCTAGGCTCTAATACTTGCGACGTTAAAACATTTGGACAAATAAAAGCTTCATGTTCTATATCTCGTGGTAGTATCGCAACAGCTACATATCATGTTTCTCCTCTAGTCCAGAGTAATGAAAACAATTATTGTGACATTCTAAACAAATTTGGTGGGGAACATACAAAAGTTATCAGAGATAAGCTCAATTGTTAACATGTGAATAGACTAAACTTCATTCATATTTGGTAATATAGTCATAGAGCACCATTTCAGTAATATTAGTGGGTAATGCATTAGAATGTCGTTACTATAAATTGGTAGCGTGTTCGGTGGAAATCATGAGGATTTTCACATGGAATTGATAAAAGGATGTACACAATAACCTATAGGGTTTCAACGATTGAGTCGAATTACTATAAGTAAGTTTAAGCGGGTCGTAGCAGACCGTCATGATCCATCAGGTAAAGATCAGAGATTTCATGATAAAATGGGATTCCGAATATTTATCTAATTACCATAAGCAAACCATGTAAGATGACTGTTAGGGGCATTATGAAAAAAACTAATATTTCATACAGTCTTTTATTATATGATGACTCGTAGCATAAAATGTAAACAATGTGATTTTAACTATATTTCAGACATATACCGAAGGGGTGATCATACTTTCCATATTCTTAGACCTTTCGAGATTGGATTTATATCTATTCCATATTAAGATTCTGATTCTGATTTGAAGCCGTCAATTATTTGTTCTATTCTGTTAAATCTCCTTTCATACAGGTTATTAAAATAGATACGTCGCTGTTCTTCAGACTGTCCACTAGTTGTTAGAAAATTAAGTTTCATTGCACTTTTTATATGTTTTAGCTCTATTGAGTCATTTCCATATGTTTTTTCAATAACTCTTTCAATTGTTTCTTGCCATCCACCATATTTTTCAAGATTGTTCGATCTTTGAATTTCAAGAGCATAATTCAATAAATCATCTAATACTTTAGAGCGATCATTCCCACCATCATTATCACCTTGCAAGTTCATAATTCTATTATCATTCAATCCCTTTGATTTATAATTTCTGTCCATAATATATCATTAATTATTGGAAAATTAAAATTAGTGTCATAAAAAGTAGTTAGATTTACTAACTTCTATGATTGTCGTTTTAGTGACAAGTCTGTTACAATAGTCGCTATCTCATTCAAAATATCCGATACATTCAATGTGATGATTCTTGTAATATCAAGATGTATAGTGACGCTATTTTTATTAATTAATTGAATAATTTTAAGTTACTTTATTTCTTGTTTTATATCATATTAGTTACTAAAACAGTTATCTGGTTCGGTGGCATATGAAACAAATTTGACTCGATTCAATCACCTATTTAGTCAAAACCATATAACTAAATTTAATACATAGTAATCAGATTAATGGATTCACTCTGTCATGCTCATTATGATAAGACATACAGTCATCAATAGACCGGACCAGTAAGTTTGGTAATAGATTTACTACAAGTGCATGATAAGAGGATAAATAGTACGATATCATGAATTATGTAGTTGAGAAGAAAGGAAGGTATTCCAATTATTCTTTCATGTAGGAGTTTGTCTTTATGCTAGATTTCTTTGAAATGGAGCGTATTATAGAGGAACTTGCAAAAGCCTATCCTGCTCAATGCGCAACTACATGGTTTAAGATAACAAAAAATCACAAACCTACTGAGGAAGAATATCGTAACAAAGTAGTCGAGTACATGAAAATTTTTGAATATTTGTTAGCCACCTATCCGCAAGGCCCTGATACAGATAAACTCAAAGAATTTGTCAAAAAATCTTTAGCAAAAGAAATAGAAAGGGTTCTTAAAGGAGACAACAAAGATGTAGAAAGGCGACATAAACACTATGTGATCAATTCTCCTTCGCCAGCTTATTCAAAAGATACTTTGAAGGAAGTTTCTAAACAACAGCATCCGATGAGATCTGATAATATTATCAGTCGCGTTTCAATAAAAAAAAGTCACAAAAATAAGGAAAACATGCCAGTAACGAGAGAAGAAGAAGGCTACCAAGAAAAGCAAAACGAAAATTTCAATGTAATAATAGAGAAGCGTCGACGTAAAAAGAAATTAATGATTGCATCTGATTAACAATAGCATATTTTTAAACGATCTATTTTGTATATAGACCTGTATACTATGCGGGTTCGGTGGAAATCATGAGGATATCCAAATGGTTTCATAAAAGTAAATCTATTAATTAAACTTGCATACTTATTTAACAGTTTCTTGAATGACCTAATATTCTTGAGGATTTCGAGATCCTCGACTTATAATTGACTTCTAATGTAGATTATGTTCATAGCCCAGAAATGAAATAACAAGGTTATTCCGCTTATGAGGGTATTTTTTTGCTATCGACGTTATTGTTGCTGCCGTTATCATCATTATTGTTTTATAATACTTTTTGTCTTGATTGGTCTAATCTCGAGAACATATCGGTATCGTTGATGCCTAAATGATACTATTTATTGTTGTTGATTATTTGAAGTGGGATAATTTCTAGATCCTAAGATTTGTGACAAGAAATATCTATATGGTAACTAATTACTGATTAATAAAAAGATGAAAGATATCGACATAATCACCCATCAAACTTTATTTGTTTATGATAAAGAAATTTTGTATTTTAAGTATTGATTAGCTTTGGATTGAATTGGTGTGTAGGATTGAATACCCCCCTTTAATGGGATATTAAATGATGAAGCGGAAAAATTTGATATTAAGAGCATCTTTTTTTTGATTTAAATCTTTTGCTGAAGGAATAAACAATTGGTTAAAAAGCAGTATCCTTGATAACTAATAATATGTTTGTAAAGGTGCAGATTAATTCTATTCCTCATGATATGAAATTGCTTCTAATAAACGATATCAAAGAAGAGATTCAGAATTTATATGGTAATACGCCTACCACAAATATCATACCAAAGTTTTGGGATATTAATAATAATGAAGTTGAGATAACAAATCCCGTTGATATATATTATTTGACACTAGAAGAGAAAGAGATCTATCTACCAAAAATACAAGATATTATTAAAGAAATATTAATAAACAGAGCTATTGGCGACCACATTGTAGTTATCGATCCCTCTGAAAAGGAGAAACTTGTTGTAATTAAGAGAAGTCATGGGGAGTACTTGGGGTCACATCATTGTCGTCACTGTGGAATGGAGTTTGACGATGAGGTTCAACTAAGCAATCATTTTAGAATACATTTTTTTATTTGAATTATGACTAGTTTTTTTAAATACATTAGGTAGTTGGTTAGCACGCTTTAAGTCATCATATCGGATAAACAACAAAATACCATCTTAGGTCGAGATCTTATAGATTATTAAAGACCGATACCATTAATACGCCCATCATTTTCTATCAGAATGTGTTATGACCGTAAATCAGCAATCCACTATATGGTTGATCTTGATAGCATTATGGGTTATTAACGGATCAAGTTTCTTGGCCATTAAAGTTGCAATCGATACCATTCCTCCTCTGATGAGTGCAGGGCTGAGATTTTTTATTGCCGGGTCAATTCTTTTTACAATATATTACTTTCATCTCAATAAACCAATTTGGAGAAAAAAAATTAAGCATATTGTTTTCAGAAAGGACAATAATAAAGCCTATGATAGTCATAGTATTAAACAAGAAAATCTGAAAATCCAATCAACCCCAGTCATAGAATATAAATTAAAATCAAGAGAAAAGATTACATTATCTCAATGGAAGGATAGTTTGATTTTGGGTTTGACTCTGTTTTTGGGTGGTCAAGGATTACTAACATGGGGAACGCAGTACCTCTCTTCGGGTATGACGGGATTATTGAATTCAACTATCCCTCTTTGGGTTGTAATAATTGGATTTTTTATGTATAAATGGTTAAAGAAAGGAACTCAAAACAAACTTACCAAATCAACCATGGTAGGACTGGGTGCAGGTTTTGGCGGTCTTATGTTATTAGTTGCACCATCTATAGGCACAGGTGATCTTAGTCCTATTGGTACTTTAGCTCTTATAATCAGTTCCATTGCATGGGCAATCGGTTCAATATATTCTACAAAAGCTAAACTTCCTGTAAGTATTCTAGCATCTTCTGGAATGATAATGATAACAGGAGGATTGATGTTAACAATTGTAAGCATAGGCTTTGGTGAATATCATAATTTGGATTTGATGCAGGTTTCAGTACAGTCAATTCTTGCACAAGTTTATTTGATTTTTATTATTACAATTGTAGGGTTTACTGACTTTTACTGGTTACTAAGAAAAACATCTGCATCATTAGCTAACACCTTTGCATATGTAAGTCCAGTCATTGCAATTATATTGGGATGGTTGATACTAGATGAAAAGGTAACGTTAATTATAATTATTGCCATGATTATCATATTAATTGGAGTTGCTCTTATGGTTACCAGAAAAGGTAAACAAAAGCAACTCAATTCTGGGAACACTTCCTTAAAATAACCACTATTTATTTTGAATATTATTAATCTGTATTATATCGTTTTTGTCGGATATAAAGATATTAATCATTACCATAATTAGTATTGGGTTTGGCAAAAATCACGAGGATATCCACACGGGTTTAGATATTATTTATAGGATTGAACTATCCTTTGTGGAAATTTGGAATATAATAGATTAAATCAATTTTGATCCATATTATGTTGGTCTGCCAAATGCTAAATTTAATAGGTATTCTAAATTAATAGTATCATAAGGAGTTACTATAATAGATAGCGAAGTCAATGGGATTATGTATGCTCCTTATGGTATACGGGTTCGGTGGTATGCGAAACAAATCTGACTCATAATCACCGTTTAAATAAACTTACTAATTGTTAAGGATTATAAGACCATATCTTATTCCAATAGTTTTCAAAATAATACTTGTTAAACTAGTATCGTATGGAGAAACTGAAAGGGCAACTCGGTAATAATTCCAGAACTTCAAGGACAACGTACGTACAAAATTGATGGTAAAAAATAAAGGACTTTAATCAGTCATCTTCTTATTGACTGATAGTTCAGTGTTGATAAAAGATTGAAAAATTTTGCTGAACAAGTTTCTCATTCCATTTTAAGATAGGAGTAATTGAAACTATGGGTTAGTTCCTATGTTATATCGACTTTGGTTGTGGAGGAAATATAGTGTTTTGTATTGGCTGTAAGATTAAAGGCCACTTTTATTAGTTGTACTGTTTTTCAGATGCTTGGAAGAATCAATCAAAGGCAGGCTGAATGTGAATGTAGCACCCTTCTCATTTGAAGGATTGTTTTGAGCCCATATTCCTCCTCGATGTAAATGTATAATTTTCCTACAAGTATATAGTCCAAGTCCTGAACCATAAAACGATTTTGTAGCAAATTTTGTGAACAGTCTATGAAATATCTCAGGATGAATTCCCTCACCATTATCCTTTATACGGACAATAACGTCATTACCATTCTGTTTAACGGTTATTGATATCAATCCCTTCTGTTTAGGAGGTATGAAATTGATAGCGTTACCTATTAAGTTAGACAACACCATTGAAACCTGTAATTTGTTTGCATGGACTCTGTGCTCTTCTCCAAACCCCTGACAATTAAAATGAATATCTTTTGTGTTAGGCACAGGGGACATGTTTATATTCTGAAACCTTGTCCGATAGTTGTCAACTATATCCATAATAAGGATATTCAAGTCGAAGATATCTTTTGGAACATTTGACAGGAAGCCCTCCAGTTTGGTCGTGGTTAGAACATTTTCTATAAATCTATGTAACCTCGCCCCGTTTTCAGTAACTGTCTTCAGAAGCTCTCTATTCTCTATTTCTTTTGTACGGCCTTTGACTATCTCGGTGAGGCCAAGAATAGACTGGAGCGGGGTTCGCAATTCATGGGCAACAATGTCTACAAATTCTCTTTGCATTCTATCTTGGGCCTTAAGCCGTTCGTATGATTTTTCAAAAAGATTAAACATTTCTGCATAGTTCCAAAGGGTGTCAAACATGGTAGCATATGACTTTGATATTTGAGAACTGTTTGAGTAGGAGGACATGCCTATATGGTCAAGAGCATTTTCAGATTGACTTTCTTTTGGTTCAACCATAATTGATTTACTTTTATCGACTACAACCATACCCATCTGTGGCCTAATACTTTTATTGTATATCGACCTCACAGTCATGTTTTCGATACCATATGATGTAAATTCATAGACTTTGACATTACCCTGAGGATCTTTCGATTCCTTTTTTCTAATCAACAAACGATATTTCTCCTTTCCAATCTGTACGTCGGTTTTACCGTCTGATGACTCTATTTTGTCGGTGATAAGTATCTTGATGATAAGCTTTTTTTCTTGTGACACTTTTCTTATATGTTCAAACATTCCAGCGTCAACTTGTCTCCTAAACGCTTCAAAGGAAGGAAGTATTCCCAATATTTCTGTGTCAGCCGATGATATTAACTCTCTAATAATACGAATTGTTTTGTCAGAACTTTCAATTGTTTCTATAATGGGTACCTCCTCGTCGTTTTGAATCAAAGATGCTACCTCTTCTGCCGACCTACTATCAATCCATAACCGTTCAAACATCAACTTAAAGCGTTTTATATATATAGGATCGTTACTATAAAGAATGCTTTCGGTTATATTCCCGGTTCCCATACGCTCGATGGTAGCCATCATATTAGAATCAGTAACTGCAAAGTATATTGGAGGTTCCCTCTTTAGATGCCGTACTTTTATCTCTAAGTCGAGATACTTTTTCACAAAGTCTAAGTTATCTTTCGATACTTCAACTAACACTCTAATGTCCTTGTGATCACTTGTCTCATTTCCTTCCCGTACATGCTTTATCATGTTTCGAAATAAATCATAGCCCATCTCAAGTCCCTCTGTTGATGTAACCATGTCGATCTCTTTTGCATTATACAGGAGATTTCCCAACTCTGATTCATTTAACGTCCCTTCAGATTTGCTCAAGACCTGAGTCTTGTAATCAACAGATCTACCCTCTTCAATCTCTCTTATCTTCTTAGTTGCAGAAACAGCATTTTTCCACATGGTATCAAATATATATTGCCCTTGAGCCACCATCTCCTCTGCGTTGCTGTAAATTACTTCAGTCAAAGGTTTACCTTCCTTTAAAACTGTCGTGGCCATGTATTCAGATTCGTTAATAGCAATTCCACCTTTCATTCCGTCCAAGTGACGCAACTCAGTCACTAATCCGAGTAATTCTTTGCATTCCCCAATATTATCTGGTGTTACTTCGGTAATGCACCTGATTGCGCCCCCTCTCCTTAGGATATCAATATAGCCTATGCGATACTGAGGGATTCTTACAACAATGGAAGGCGCTTTACTATCAAAGGTGATGTCCATCCGCGATTTTGTGTTTAGCATAAATTCTACGCCTTTATCTACTGCGTTCGCAGAACCATACAGGATCTCGGACTTCTTGTCTCGGAGTGGCATATCTCTTATTTCTATTCAAACAATTAACATTCTACCATGATTATTAAGTTTCTCTTCTCAGTATTTACGAATATCGGCAAAATTCATATTCTGATGACGAATATAATAAGGAGCAACTAGTATAGACTTGTATACTATGCGGGTTCGGTGGTATGTAAAACAAATCTGACTTATTTTGCAACCCGAATTCAAGATAAGATAGTTCAATCACCAAGGATTGATCAATCTACTTGATGATCTGTTTGTAATACGGTACGAAAATATTTTCAAGCATTATTGTCCTCATGTTGTTAATTAAAGATCAAAAAATATTTGTCAAAAAAGTATGGAGTTACGTAAGATTCACAATAATCAATTCGATCATATTTGTTATTTAGAATGGGAATTCAGCCATGAATATAGATCTGCCAATACCTGGGAATTAATAGGGCCTAATCCATTCTGCCATTTTGATGAAGAATAGAAAAAGTGTCCAAGGTTGGGGTAAGTGATCAAAGTATGATCGGGATGATTAACTTCATTGAGTCTTTGTTGCAATAACAAACCTTGTTCAAGAGGAGTTGCGCTATCATTTTCTCCTTGAAGTATTAGAATAGGTATAGATCTAGAAATATTTCCAATTGTGCTTAAATTTGGTTCTAAATTAGCTTCTGATTTAATCCATAGTGGGCATCCAATTATTTTATAGCATTTTGACAAATCGAACGCTGTTTTGTTTTCATATTCTTTTATTAGTAAAGGTTTGAGTTGAGAGTTGATATTGAGCAACCCGCTATTATTACTTTGATTTCCTGATTCGTTTTCTATACTATCCTCGATTGTTGTAGCATTCAAAGTATTATCTATATCTAAGAGAGACGAGTTTTTCACTATATCATCTAATAGCGGATCTGATGCCATTTGATCAATTGAGACAAACCCTGTACGGTTTGTATCTAAAACTTGTGTTACGTAATTAGAACGTAAATCTACAACTTGATAATACAATATATCTTTAATTAAATTTTGGGCTACTGCACCCATCAATACTATATTCTTCACTTCTGTGGGATTATCAATTGCAACTCGTGGCACAATAATTGTACCTTCACTATGACCAATTATACTGATACTTTTGGGATCGACATATGGCTGCTCACTCAAAACGTTCAAGGCTTTTTCTGCATCATTGATAAGATCTGTTACTGTCATGTTTCCCCAAATGTTAGAGTCCTCAATAGTAAGGTTAGGCCCAACGCCTCTCTTGTCATATCGAAGTACTTCAAAACCTCTTTCTGAAAGGTAATTTGCAATCTCCCAAAATGGCTTTACATCTTTATTGAGGGTAGAATTCATGTCTGTTGCACCAGAGCCAGGTACAAGAAATACACCTGGAAAGGGTCCTTTACCAGTTGCTGGGTAAGTTATCTGAGCGTTTGTAGTTACTCCATTACCGAGATCTATTGTTAAATTTCTGTATTTGACAGTTTGAATATCAGATTGGGCAAGGGCTTCAGGAAATTTTGATAAGGTCAAGTTAAAAGACGTTGATAAATAAATCAATATGCTAAAAGATAAAATTAGAACTAAACCGAAGGCGATGACAAACGTCGACTTGAAGAGAGATCTAAACAATAGTTATAGCAATAGGCTCTTAGTATATAAAATTAATAAATACCTTTCAGGGCTACATTCAGAGAATGTCTAAGAGATTATCGTGCTGAATTCAGCCAAACCGAACCACAATCTGGAACAAGATGCAGAAATTTCATCATCAAAGGTCATCATCATCATGAAAGAGGTAAAAATATCAGATACATTGTAGGTATTCTGACTCACCCATCTTCCAAGGATAATCAACAAAGCAGGATAGTTAGATAATATCTTAGACTTTCAATAAAAAACCACAGGACTGGGTAGTCTCTCATTTCTTTGTTTATCAAAAATCCAAGCAGAACATACACGGAATTACTTAAAGGGTTTGAACGATCGTTACTATATATAGGTATCTACTTCGGTGGTATGTAAAACATATTTGACTTTAATTTATGACTCAAAGTAAAATCAGACGCATCTGAGGAGAAAATAAAAGAATTGGTTGACCTTGCGCAAAAACGATTACCAGTATTTGATATAATATCACATCCAACCCCTATAGAAGTTTCACTACAGAATTAGAGAAACGATTCAATACAAATACAACTATCCTCAAATAAACACCTCAGCATCTTTTTTTATGACATCGTTCCAATCGATATTTGAACTCATACGAAAAATAGTATAACATATTATAATAACTACAATACTTGGGGTTATTATTGATAAATATCCAATTAAATACAAAACAGAGAAATTGAGCTTTTAGCCTTTTCTACATCTTATGTATTATATGAATAAATAGAATCTATATATGTGACCAGAAACATAAATTCTTAAATAAGTTTTAAATATAATATTTTGATGTCGAAGTCAAAGATATCACTATACGGAATTGTCTTTGCCTCTATTTTTTAAATGATGATTAGTTATCAATCACTCAATGCAGAACCAGTTACAATGGATATAAATAAAGCGAAAGATCCAGGACCTGGATTTGGCACAGAAAAGATAGGGACACTGTCCATTGAAGCTAACAATAAGACACTTGATACATCAATAAACATGACTGCTGTACCAAAACAAGACAAAGTTTTCGAAGCATGGTTGGTTGACGCAGATGGATCCAACTATAAATTAAGTCTTGGGGCATTAGATGGAAATAGCTTGAAAGTTTCAGATAATATGGTAAATGCCTATACCTATACCGAGTTTATAATAACTGAAGAACCAGTTGATGATGTCGATCCTAATGCAGCAGGTACGTATGGTGGAGCGGAATTACAAGCCCCATTCGGACAATAATCTGTTTTATTTTTTAGTTTAGAACATTTCTTAATTTTTTATTCTTATCTGGAGTTTTGGAATAATGTCGTTTAGATCACAATAAAGAGCAAGTATTCAATTATTATAAAATCAATACTGAACTCATCAACTCATCAAATATTGACCTTAATTAATTGTTAGTAACAGTTCCAATCCGTAGAGATTAAGTTCCACTTGATAACAGAGTTCTAATATTGAATATTGTGATTAACTATTTAATGACGAGCAAGAAGAAGCAGAATGGTTTATTCTCGATACTCTTTGTTATCATTGGATTATATTCGTTACATTTGCTAGGTGAATTTCCAAGTGTAAAAGAAACTGTAACTGGCGATAATCAAGATAAAGTCTTTGTGATGTATGCTGGATCCCTTGTAAAAATATTTGAAGATATAATTGGACCGGTATTTCAAAGTGAATTTAGATATCCATACGTTGGGGAAGGCAAAGGGTCTGTTCAAGGTTCAAATTTAATTAAGGATGGATTAAGAACACCTGATGTATTTGTTAGCGCTGGTAGCGTACCAATGACAAGGCTAATGAACACTACTCCTCCCATAGTAAATTGGCTTTTAAAGTTTGGATCAGCTGAAATTGTGATTGCTTATTCGCCGAATAGTCCACACTTTGGTGATCTAGAGAGAGCAAGAATGGGTGAAATCCCTTGGTATGATGTTGTTTCTTGGGATGGTTTCAAATTTGGTAGAACAGATCCTGAGTTGGATCCAAAAGGATACTATGGAATCATTACAGCAGAATTAGCAAATACCTATTACAACGATTTATCTATAAAGGATAGAGTATTTGGAGAAGATAGAAATCCAAGACAGATCTTTCCTGAAGAAATTCTAAAGACAGTATTGGAAACGGGTCAATTGGATGCAGTCGTAGCATACAAGCACGAGGCTATATCTAGAGATCTCCCATACATAACTTTACCTAAAGAGATCAATCTGGGTGATCCCATTTATTCTGATACATATAAACTTGCAAATTATACGCTTCAATCCGATCAAAAAACAATTTACGGTGACCCAATCGACTTCTCAATCACCATTCCAAAGACCGTGAAAAATATGGACGGTGCAATCTCTTTTGTAAACTTTGTAATTTCCAAAAATGGTTCACAGTTACTAGAAAGTCAAGGACTTAATCCGATCAATATAACATCTGAAGGAAATACTGATGATATTCCTTTTTCTATAAGAGAGGCAATTCCATAGGAATGCAGATATACCTTTTTGAAAAAATTTGCTTGATGGGGTAACAGTTCTCATCCGTGGTTGGGATTAAGTTACTAGTAGTAATGAGGTTCTAATACATTGATCAATAATATCTATTAGATAACATTAAAAAATAATCAAACAGCCAGTCAGGCTTAATTCATTAGATCCATTATGATAGTCGAGTTTTTATTGATCATAAGATTATTGAAAATTGTCAAAGACAACCACACTCTAATATCTTCCAGAAGTAGAAAAGTGGACTTAGTAAATAAATCTGTGAAAGTTTGTTCTCCCGGATGTTCTTATAATAGAATGCGCCTTTAATAATATTGAGTGCTACTTTAGGCCATTCCGATAATCTTGTTTCTTCCGTTGTCCTTGGAGTTTCCAGATTGTTGTATCCTATATATCTCTCATTGATGTTAAACAAACAATTCATTATTTCACCGCTATCATTGTTTATCAGGACAGGATTAGAATCGCTGCTGGACGAAATTATAACACCAGTAGTTTTTAGTTTTTATTGGTTTTCCATTTTCTAAAATGGATATAGTATCTTCTATAGTAATATCTAACCCTATGCTTGCATTTTGAATGTTATTTTCTTTAATTATTTTTGCTGCTTTTATCCAATCAAATGCTTTTAGAGATTTATTCTTATCATTATCTTTAGTATGAGCATCCAGGTTACCGTTTGTATTAAATCTATTCGACAATGTTCTAATACTTCCCTCCAGCCAAGTTAACTCTCTTAATATAATTACAAGACTTATTTGATATGATTATTTTTTCTTAAAGTAAATACTAAATACTGTTTCATTGGCGTGAATAAAGCATTTCATTTATTATAGTTAATGAGGTAATAACCATATAGTATCCTTTTCAAAAAGAGTATTCTAATGCCAGTACTGGATCAACAAAAGAGATTGCATTATAACCTTTATTCTGTAAAAATGTCCTAAACAAGTTGGCAAGCTCCACCTTATCGTCAACTACGATAATTGAACGAATAGTAGAGGACATTGCGTTATTCATGATTTTTGTAGATTTATTTAACTTTAACTATTCCAAATACAAACTAGGCATTAGGTTAATCAAAAACATCATTAATAGATCGATATTGACACAAGATTAATGAAGAAATGAGACCCGATTTCATAAGCTGGTTGATTAATTCCGTATTTCTAATCTAATGTCCTTATTAAACATATATGGGCTAGGGAGCAAGATAGTCGAAAAGTCTCGGTATGAGATGTAGTAACTCAGAATAATAGTGCAAGTTCCGCTTTAATCCTACTATCCGCTTATCAAGGGCTGTGGATTGCTTTTGTTCTTTTTATTTATTGGGACGATGACTTCGAGTTTTATTTTCTTTGCCAACGCTATACAATTCTGATAATCATTTTATATACGTTTGTATACAATTTGTTCTTACTTTTAGAATGTAGAATTAATTTATTATAAAATTTAAAATAAAATTTAAATTAAATAAAAATTTTATATCTTAGTTTTTGATTATACTGCAGTAGTTATGAGGAGAATAATGAAATATTCGTTTATAAAAGCAAGATCATCTAAATATTATTTATCAAACAATGGTTAATAATATAGCAATTAAATTCAAGGAAAAACCAATTGATATCTCCAATTGACTTCGAGGCGAAATCAGTTACGCATCATAAAATAAATTCATTCATTTATTAGATCATCTATCTAAGGTCTAGAGATCGAAATAATGATAGAAAATATCATAGTAACCGATGATGGCACAGAAGTTTCGGATAAGGCGCTTGAAATAGCATGTGAAATAGCTGGACCATGTGGTGCTTGTATCACATTATTACATGTTATGGAGCATATCGAAGATCCAGACACCATGATATTCAAAAACAATAGAGAACTTATTGAAAAAGCAAAATTAATGAATTTAAAGCCGTCAATGGAAAATACATGGTACAAACGAGCACAAGAAAAAATTAAGAAGTTAAGTGAACAAAGCATTCAATCTGACAGCAAATGCTTAACTGGGGATATTGCAGAAAAAATATTGGAATACGCTCATGCTAAGAAAGTTGACATGATTGTTATGGGCAGCAGTAACAGACTAAAGGGTATTTCAAAAATAAAAGCATTAGGAAGTGTTACTCGAAAGGTTTCGGAATTGGCAGACTGTCCTGTACTTATAATTCATTAAACGGTTCGTCTGTTTTGTCAAATCCATCAGTATGCAATATTTCATCAATAAATTACATTATAATTTGTATTACGGTTTTATTTAGTGCGGGTGTTTGTAGTTTGTTGTCTTTTCTTAGATATTTTTACAAATAGATATATTATTGTAATTATTTCAAATCTACCTGCAATCATATTAATAATAAGAACTATCTTTGAAATGGGATCCATTTCTACGGAAGTTATACCCGAAGATAATCCTGTTGTAGTCAATGCAGAAACAGAATCAATAAGGGAATCCAAGAAATTTTCCTTATCTATATGAGAAATAATTATTCCAGTAATAACTGACATGCCGATAAATAAAACTATGACATATACTGCTTCATCAAATATTTTTTCTTCTTCTTTAATTTTTGTTGGCTTTGACTCCATTGTGAGGTACCTTTTGTTATATGGTGATGCTACTGCAGATATAGATCCACCACTATTGTCTGATGTGAATTTTTTACCAGTGACTTTTTGAACAATATGGAGTAATCGACCTACCTTGATACCCCCTGCGGTGGAGAATGCAGTTCCTCCAATTAACATTGCTATTATTAATACCATTTTTGCTTCTATCGGTATTTGGGCGATATTAATGAATTGAAAACCAGAATTAGTCGCAGCGCTTATAACATGAAATACAGACGCCATTAACTCTGATTGTACTTCCAACATGTTATCTAATACAAAATAAAAAATAATTACACAAATAACAATTATTCCAGCATACAAAAATAATTCTGGGCGAACGCTTGTTGTATGCATTTTCTTACTATATATTGCATAATGAAACACGAATGGAAGCGCCGAAATAATCATACCTATCATAAGTGTAGTCAATTGAAGGTTGTTTTGTGAATCTAAAGCAGTAGAAGTGGGAACAAATCCACCACCGGTAACAGGTACCTAAAAATCAAGGTGAGAGAAAATAGTATATCTGTCTGTCCGCTTAAATATAAGAAAAAGATAAGAACAATTGCATAAAAACTAAAGATAACACCAATTGTTAGAATCAGTTGTCTTACCTTGAGGTTTCCCCCACCTATCATTCCTCTGAGATGCATTAACTTTCTTTCAGGATAGAAAAAAGCAACTATCAAGTATACGAAACTTAGACCACCAATGTATTGGGTGTATGAACGATAGAGGTCAAAGCTTTTGGGTAACTCTTCAGGAAATAATATGAATGAAAGACCGGTCGTTGTAAATCCAGACGCACTTTCAAAAAAACTGTTTATAAAAAGAGTCACCGGTCCTTGCTCTAGTGGAAACGGATTTACATAGATGTATGGAATGCTTCCAAAAAGACTCAGAAGTACAAAACTTGAAACCATAAGAAGTGAGGCCTGCCTGAGATTCATAGGCATTCTTTCACCGTAAGAATTCAATACAAAACCTGTTACAGACATGGAGGTAACAGAAAGAAAAATTCCTACTGCTGAAGCAGCCTCTCCCATCAGAGCAGCTAAAATGGCAGGGACGATGAGCAAAAAACCTGCAAACTGCAGTATGAAACCCAGATTACTCATTATAGGCTTGTAATGTTCTCGGACTATTGTTCGATATGGCCTAAATGTTTGTTCCAAAACAGAGGTCCTAATGGCATTAGCCAAGCCCTCTTGAGTCACAATACCTAAAATATGTACATTATCAGTTACTGGAACTCTTTTTATTGAATTGAGTCTCATAAGCTCCAGAGCTTGTTTTACATTTGCTTTTGCAGATATAGTTATGATAGGAGAAGACATTATTGTCTTTATGGATACTTTATCCGAGTCCTCACCTCGCATCACAATTTTATCCAAAATGTCGCTATCTGTTATAATTCCGATATATTCATTATTTTTATTCTTTACAATAATTGTCTCAGCTTTAGCATCATGCATTTGCTTAACGGCTGTTGCTGCATCTATATCTTCGTCTAAAATAATGATTTGGTGATGTATATAAGATAAAACGGAGCGTTGTAATGCTTCACTGACCATTATTTTATCAGAATGATGTAATGAAAACACAGGGGATTGTTTAAACTTTGCTTATCTCTGAATACACAATGTAGATAAGAAATTGCTTTGTATTGTTCTAGTAGAACTTGATAAGAAATGCAAGCATATGAACGGTTTCTTTAGATTCTTTTGATATTAAAAATCTTTTTAATGTTTTTTTTGCGTCAATTATAGGGATGTTTATCTTTATCAAAAATTATTCAAATATTATGGCGGCAGTATCACATAAAAAAGATGAAATAAAATTAAAAATTAGTTAAAATCTATAAATAGGAATGCATAATACATTATGAATTCTGTGGGCTTCGAATCCATGTACATGGGAGCTGTTAATTGATAAATATTGAGGTTAAGATGATAGGCAGATCAAATATACTATATGTACAAAAAGTTTCCATTTTCCTTTATACGGGTAACTCGACTTTAAATACAGATCAAATGTTCTGTTTCTTAAATGGTTTACAAGAATCCTTTTATATTCAACTGTGGCAGGACCAAAGTAATGGCAAAATATCCTATATTATCTGTGATATTGGCTGGTTCAACTTTTCTATTGACTGCTTTTCTTTTAATTGTGACTACCTCTTCTAATAGTTTTGCAATATCTAACAACACAATTACACTTACCACATTAAAGAGATATGTTGATGGAATTACGGTTTCATACATAGTAACAGATACATCAGATAATAAAACAGCAGAATCGATTACCAAGAGTCAAGGACATAAAATAAACTTTGCACCGCTATTATCTACCATCCCAAATCAATACGTTCAGCAAGGTTATGACTTTCTTAATGGGATAGAGGGAGAAGGCCCATTTGGATATCAGCTTCCTGTTGGAACAGCATTACCAGGCGATAGTGATTATAGCCCCATGATTCATCTAAATTTCATAAATTGGACTGATACCACTAAAGCAAAAACCTTGAAATCAACAGAGGAAATTACCCAAGCTGAGCAAAACGGTGACATTCAGATTACACCCTCTGGGATAATCATAAATAATCCTGCCATAGGATTTAAGTGACTTTGCCTAAATTCTTAAAGTCCTTGTGATTATAGGTACCAGCGGGTTTAGTAACGGATATATTACGAGTCTAACTTTAGAGTTGCTTTAGTTACTAATATTTTGTATCTGAAATAGAATGGATCGTATCAATATAGGTTTTTCGAGGCGAGTCCATATATGTGTCGATCCGATAATTGTCAATAACTATATTTTATAAAATTATATTCTTCGGTTAGAGTGATAACGAAGGAGATGGTAATCCTGAGTAAATTTCTATTTGTGATTATGCTTTTGCAATTAATTTAAATAATTGTTATTGCTTCAAACATTATGAGTTCAACCGATTCACAATCAAATTCAATAGATCCTAAAAAACTTGAAGAATTTGTAATGAAAGCAGTAGCTGATATGGGAAGTAGTTTGAGTGCCATGATGGTTATACTTGGTGAAAGACTTGGATTGTATAAAGCCTTACAGCAAAACGGTCCATTAACACCTGAGGAACTATCTAATAAGACTAATACATCTGAACGATACATAAGAGAGTGGCTTGCAAGTCAGGCTGCATCTGGTTATATAACCTATGATCCGTTAGAAAAGAAATTTTCAATAACGCCGGAAAACGCAATGGTTTTAGCAGATGAAAATAGTCCTACTTACATATTAGGAGGTTACCAAGTTTTAAGATCTATTTTTAAAGACGAAGATAAATTCGTAAAAATTTTTAAGACCGGTGAGGGATTAAGATGGGGAGAACATCACCATGACCTTTTTGAAGGAACTGCAAAATTTTTCAAACCTAGTTATATGAGTAATCTAGTCCAATCATGGATACCTTCTCTTGAGGGCGTCGAAGAAAGACTAAAAAAAGGTGCGAAAGTTGCAGATATTGGTTGTGGATATGGTATTTCGACCTCAATAATGGCTAAAGCATATCCAAATTCACAATTTTATGGATTCGATAATCATGCACCATCAATTGAAAAAGCTAAAGAGGATGCTAGTAAAGATAATATTGACAACAATATCAATTTCTCATTAGTTTCTGCTAACGAATCTATAGGCAATGATTATGATCTTGTAGCCTTTTTTGATTGCCTTCATGATATGGGTGATCCTCTAGGCGCATTGGAATTTGCCAAAAAATCATTAAAAAATGATGGAACATGTATGATTGTTGAACCAATGGCAAATGATAACGTAGAAGAAAACTTGAACCTAGTAGGTAGAATATATTATTCAGCATCATCTTTGATTTGTGTACCGAACTCTTTGGCAGATAAAGGAATTGCTTTGGGAGCCCAAGCAGGGGAAAAAAGGATCAAAGATTTGGTTCATAAAGCCGGCTTTACTAAATTTAAGCGTTCAGCGCAAACACCATTCAATATTGTTTACGAAGCAAAACCCTAATTTTTTCTGTGTACCCTTTGATGGGCATATTAATATTACATGGATTTGGATAAATCAGTCACAGAATTATCACACCCGTCTTTTATCAAATTACACCTTCGACAAGCATCTACAATTCAGCAAGTATGGAAGACATGAATAAAATTTTATAAAGACCAAATAAACAACTTGGATTGAAAATTAATAAATTGTTATCCTCAGATTTGAAAAAAATTTCACATGAATATGTGAATGCGTTAATAGTGAGAGATAAAGACCAAGCAGACAAGATAATATTTAAAGAAATAAAAAATAATGTCAATGTAATTGACATTTTCAATATTATTCACTATAGTCAATATTTAATTGGAAAGTTATGGGAGGAAAATAAAATATCCATATCTGATGAGCATTATGCAACGCAAATTTCGTTAGATCTGATAACCACCGCTATACAAGAATCATACCAAATTAAATTCAATAGCAATGAGAATATTGGAACTGCATTACTTTTGGTTGTAGAAGGTGAATATCATTATGTTGGATTAAAAATGTTTGCAAACTTGTTGTCAAAAATGGGTTGGAAGGTAGAATTTTTGGGTCAGAGTCTCCCGATGGCTGATCTAACTACAGTGTTATCAAAATCTAGTAAAAAATATGATCTCATATGTATCTCTATTACCATATTGGAAAATTTACTAGTATTGATCAAAACTTTGCAAATAATAAGAGATCAGGCGCTCTTGAAAGACTCCATTGTTATTATAGGGGGCCGTTTATTCAAATATCAAAAAATTAAGGATTTTGTACAGAATCAACACAAAGATGCGCCTTTAGTAGATTATGTTGCTTCTGATATATCCGATGCCTTACGATTTTTATCATCTTCGCAGAAACTGTCGGCAAAAACCATTGTCGATTTGAAAAAAATGCTTATCATTGAGCAATCAAAATATCGCCATCTAAAAGAAATAGAGAAATTAAAAGAAGAATTTGTCTCTATGGTAAGCCATGAGATGAGGAATCCCGTTACTACAATCTTATTTTATTCAGAAATGATGTTAAAAGAAAAAAGGGGGGAATTAAATGAATACTATAAAAAGGCCGTCCAAACCATCAGACGGAATGCTATCAATCTTGAATCATTGATATCTGACAGTCTTGATGCGTATAAACTTGATTTAGGCAAAATAACCATATCAAAAGAAATAGTGGACGTAAACTCATTGATAGATGATATGACCCATAATATAATTTCACTTACAACAATTAAAGGAGTAAAATTAGTTAAAGATATACAAGTTCAACATCCAATATCCTGTGACAAAAAGAGAATAGAGCAAGTTCTAGTGAATCTAGTCAAAAATTCTGTAGATTTCGTACCTTCCAATGGGGGAACGATATTAGTATCGGTTAAAGATGTGGAAAAAATTAATAATGATAAATTGATTCCTTTAGAACTAAAAGAAACGGTCCAAGGCTATAATGACAATGCCACTGAAAAATATTTTGTGCTATTTGGTGTAAAAGATAATGGAATTGGAATTCCAGAAAATAAAATGGATAAACTATTTACAAAGTTTTATCAGATAGATCACAAATTAAAGAGAAGCCATGGCGGATCTGGCCTAGGTTTATCGATATGTAAGGGAATTGTAGAAGCACATGGTGGAGGAATATGGGCAGTAAATAATCATGATGGTAATGGTGCTACGTTTTATTTTATTTTACCTACTACTGACAAATAATTTTATTCTATTTTATTCATTGTTAAAATGATTACGCAAAAAAACTGCAATTTGATTGAAGCAAATTGCTATTGGGATGAATGTTATTTGCTCGGTGAGAAAAACATTTACTGTAATATTCAATATCTGATATTTTATTCCTAAATTCAATTAACTGTAAGCAACGTCATCATTTACAAATCATGCTGTTAGACTATTTTTTGCTGATGCATCAACTAAAAATGGTTTACTTTGGTAAAATAGGGGCGTTTAGTTTGTTATTAGATCATAAAACTCAACAGAATTGGAAATAATTGCAGGCGATAGTGATTTACTGTTGTTATGAGAAATATCGTGCTCTTTGCTAGTCATATATCTCATAAAAGATTCTTTATCTTTAAAATGGAATATTCCTATAAACAAATTATTGTGTTTCTGGCTTCTCAAAAAGTTTAATCCAATAAAACCATCAAATGAATCTACCATTCTGGATCTGTTCCTGAACGCTTCTTCGAATTTATCTGCAACATCTGGTTTAACAAGAACTTTTGAAATTGCGATAAATGTCATTATTACTAGAATCTGTGATTTCCTAATAAAGTAGTTCTTATAAAAGATTAATTAGTCTGCTCTCAAAGAAAAAGGATAAAGGATGCGATTAATCACCCCCGATGGTTCTTTTAATGATGATGCAATAGCAAAAATTGCTGACGCTGCCACCAATACCTATTTTAGCAGAGATTCAATGGCGGTGAGAAAATGGGGAGAAACTGGAAAACGACATACTTATGAGGATACTGTTAGAACACTAAAGCAATTAGCAATAGCGGTATATCTAAACGAAATGAACATTTTCACTGATTATATAAGCTGGCTATCTATTGTTCTGCAATCACGATATATATCTAAAGATGTTATAATAAATCATACTAAAATACTAATAGATATATTTCAACTAGACCTCGAAAAATTAAATAATGTGGAAGAAAGTTACATTGAGGAAATGAAATTATTGCAATTATATTTGAAGTATCTAGACCAAGGGTTAAAAACAATAGAAAAACAAGGGAATGGCAGAAAAAATGGAATTACGAAAGTGCATAGTTCTTAAACCCGGAAATCAAGATTGTCGCCATGTGATTTTTGACTCGTTGGTTGTTATTCCTAGGATCTCGATTGTGAAGAAGAAAACAGAAAAAGATTTGTTTTAAAAAGATGAAAATTAAGAATTACCCTACATCTTATGCCTTCCTATATCGTTACTATAATAATGTCGCTAGTTTGGTGGGATTAAGTTCCGTATGGTTTGCGGGTTCGGAAACTCACAATGTGATATATGAATTACATTCAAAAATGATGTATAAGCACTTAAGGAATTTGAATATGTACTATTTGAGATAGATTGTTTTCTCCCTCTCTACACTGGAAGTTAATAGATATCTTTAACTGAATGCAAAATAACTAGCAAACATGACATTAAGTTTAAACTGTAAAGATGCAGGAGACCCCGTATGTACACATACAATGTATGGTGAAACTGAGGAAGAACTTTTAGAGAATGCAAAAAGACACGGTATAGAGGCTCACGGATATACAGAAGAGACATTTAATGAACGAATCGGAAAGGACAAGGAGAACTTTAGAAAATTAGTAAAAACAGTCTGATTTTTCATTCCTTATCTTTTAATAATACGGACAGTTGAGGATTACTTTATCTAACTGTAATTATCACCGTTACTCAAATTGGTCACTGATCGATTGTATGTGAAACAAATTTGACTTGTATATCAGATATAGTCTTACTGTGTGCTATAAATAAGAACAGCAGACGACTACATAACGCATTCAAATCCCATGTCAAAAGGGTTATTTTAATGGTATAATACTTAGTGATGATTTATCATAAATTATGAATCTACCTAGTTTATTTAAAAAAATATAAAGTAATAATCAGATTTTGTATCTTTCCAATTCATTGATGCTGAATTTCAAAAAAACTTCTGCACCATTATATCCCTCGACCTGATTCTTTGGTATTCGGTATTCTTTACGATCACCTTGGCTTGTAATTGTTATATTTTCGTTATCAACTGCATCTACATTTCCAGCATCCATGTAATCGTTAGATCTAACGTTCTTATGGACTATGCTTTCCCAGTCAGTTATGAATTCTGACAAAGTTGATCTAAGTACATTAAAAATTATTCTATTTAAATATTTATAAAATCTATTTATAAACTACACAATTTATTACCGAGATTAGAAAAATCTCAAAAATTCTATTTATATCATCTTATTATTATAACTGATCCTATTTAATTAAGCATTCATTATCATCTTACTATTTACTTTTACAGAGATTAGTCATCAAAACCTTGTAGATCTTCCATTGCATATTTGGTCAACATGATTTGTGCAAGTATATTTTCAAATAATGTTAAAGACTAGAACTAATGTTAACTAGTTGAAGAAAATTTGTAAAATTATAGATACATTGACAATTAGCATGTTTGTTTAATAGATATAGAAAGGTTATAACCGAATATTTTTCTGTAGTAAAATGCTCAAGCTAATTAGTAATGAAGTGTGAATATTACACTTTTGGAATCAAGTGACCATTTACATAATTTGGATAAATTAAATGACAACTTTATTTGGTTTTATTCAAATTATGATAGTTTTAAAAAGAACTTCCAAAACCAGTATGTCGCAGTCAAAGATAGAAACCATTCAGATAATGATTCCAATCGAAAATGATCACTAAAAATATAAAAATAACAAACTTGGATAAATCAATTGTAATAGGGTATGTAAACAATTGATTCGATGAAAGGAACTATAACACAAGAAAATGAAGTACATTAGACGAGGCTAAAATAACGCAATAATAATGAAAAAAGATAACTGAAGACTTGGAAGTATGGTAGATCGCCGGCGTATCGGTAATATACACCTCAAGTTTTAGGTCATTGTTATGGAGAGATAGCATTATTGTATGCTACATGATTACAAAATCCATTAGTATTTGTTAGTATTGTTTTTTATCATCAGACTGTTTTGGGTAATGAAAATGCTTTTATTTCCATCATCTTTCCTGCCATAAATCCCAATAAAGCCCCATAGATTAAATGAAATATCAGTGATCCAAATAATATTATTCCAAAGAGATGGCCAAAGTTAGAGGCAATCGAGTATACGTATTGATTCGGAGTGGTCCCTGTGTTAAATGAATATAACATGGGTTGAATAACCAATACTGTAACTGGGACAAACAAGACGGCCCACAATAGAGTGCTTACCATCATTCCAGTTTTTGATCCGTGTTTGGAATTATTCGGTGATATTCGTTTCCAAAATAAGGATACTTGTCCGAATATATTGCCAGCTATGGTCCCTGTCAAAATATACAATCCGAACCCAATTAATGCTGCACTAACGGGGGCATAATATCCTAACGATATTCCAATTGCCCCAAAAAATGAACTTGGAGGAGTTTGAGAAATCAAATCCATAATAACCAATAAGCCAGATATTCCCCAAGCGGCAAAAAACCCTGCTAGAGTACAGTAAATAATGAACAAATTAGAAGACGGGTATTGATGATTTGAATCAGTCATTTCATAATAGCCATGATCTTTTATATAAATTGATACAAAATATGTAAATCATATTTATTCTTACTACAAAAACATATGTTTTTCTTAAAAATTAATAATAAATCGATCATAATCTACAACCTGCATAATTAACCCATTCCTGGATTAAGGTCTTAAGGATTTCAATCTCAGTAGAACAATATTCCTATATCGAGTAACATTGAAGCACAATGTCACGAGTTTGAGAGATACAACTTCATTTTTCCTTTCGTACCAATAATCATTGATAGTTGAAAATATTCGGTATGGATGAGTACAGGAACCTTGTGTCGATTTCTACAGATTTCCTATTCACAGATGCTGATGTCGATTAATCTTTATGCAGTTTACAATAATTTGAACTCTTCATTTAGTCATTATGTAAAATAATATTTACGATAATCTGTAAACTAATTGTAATTCTTCAGATATATAGCATAACACCTTGAGCGTACCATTAAAGATTATTATCATTATGAGATACTTAGATTTGTACTAGGTGAGAAGAGAACATTTGCTAAAATTTATCTAAGTAAAAGATTCCCTTAGAGTAAGATAGTAATTCCTCCGGATCCCCACTTTCAAATTATGTCATAGGTGTTTGAGAATGTGTTCTATCATAATCAGCCCAGGTTTCCTCTGGATCATCCCTTTCAAATACTGGACCAATGGAAGCACCTAGCCCATGGCCGGTGTATGTTCCTCGAATCCTATAGACATTTCCATCTGAAGAAAAGTATTCAAGCATTTTAAAATCAATTCTATGGGCAATTACTACATGCGTTCCCCCATCAAAAAATGCTGGCATCACCGACAAATCATTGGATATCTTATTTCTCAACTCCTCAACATCTGGTTTTCTATTGAGGAAGATTTCTAAAGTATACATTGGATTCTTGTCTTCAGCTAAACGGTGAAGAATATCCAAAATTAGATGGGTATCAACCTTGGGAAGACATGTTTTCATGAGTTCATCAAATTCCAGGTATCTTTTTACTAATTCCTCCGTACAGCTCATTTGTATAATAACACATTTTTTGTATTTGAAGATAGCGAAATTGTATTTAAAACCCAGTCATTTTAGGGCAAGTAACATAATTATTGCATTAATAATGTAAAATAGTTAAATTTTATTAAACTTCAATACCTGATGTGTATACGAAAATTCAAATTTAGATAATCATGTTGACCGATAAGATGTAAGACAACGTTTGATTGTAAGTATTCACTTGAAACAGTGAAGGAGTTGAGATAATTTATTTAAGTATATCAACTGGCTTTAAGAGAATTCAGGTTATAATGTAAGTGGACAATCATGATATGGTGATAGAAGTATGGATTCATAATCTCCAATACTATAGAGACGATCAACAGAGCAGGATAGCAGTGGAGTCTCTTGAAGATCAGAGTGATTGAAAATCGCAAAACATATAGTAGTGTTAAATATTAAGACACAAACTAACTTATTTTCATTTTAATTTTTAAAAATATTTAATATATACACTAAAATAACTTTATCCTATATCGTTACTATTTCTTAGTAGCTGGTTCGGTGGTATGGGAAACAAATTTGGTCCGATTTTGTAACTCAACTCAGAATTCTTCAAACTAAACCTAACCAGGCTATCAAAAAATAGACAAAAATAAATGATTTAATTCGAATTCAAGTTGCAATTAAAGCAGGTAGTTTGATCCATATCTATTATCCTTTCTAACAAGTTTATGTCTGAGAATTAGAAATAGCATTTGGTTTTTCATCGGCTTTATTTAGTCCTATCTCAAGCAAATATTTGAAATTTTTATTTATCAAAGTTATCAAGTATAAAATTACATTAACAACTTTCAAACACTCACTTAATTTTAATTACTTTAAAAGGTTCAAGAAGAAGAGCCGGAACACATTAACTGATACTAACACGCTGTTTAACCCTCATCATACAAGTCAATCTATCTTCTAGTATCTTCGTACTATTTATCAGTTTTTTTAATTTTTGCAAAGACTAGTGAGGCAAAGCCGCCTGCAAATCCTCCAGCAATAATACTTATGGGTTGGCCATATACGCTCCAAAAATCCTTGAACTGCTCATCAAAACTAACAGGAGGTGTCACAATAACTGTCAAATTCATAGATGGATTAGTTACATAGCCAAATGTGGGATATTTTTTGGAAGTTTGAAGATTGGGTTTGATAAATCCACCCTCATTGTGAGTAGATATAGACTCCATAGATTCAAGCGTTGTTTCTACAAATAATGAAGCGGAGAATGGAATAGTGTAGAAACCTAGAGGTGCTTGCGGAGACACATTTATCTTAAATAATGGAGGTTGAATTCTTTCAATAGATACATACAAGCCGCTAGAGTTAAACTCTGAGCCGACATCATTGCTGGCTTTGTTAAAAGTGATGTCAGTAACATTATTAGAAAAGGTTGAAAAGATATTAGCAGGAACTAGTAATTGTTCTCCTTGCGTTATCACTATATCCTTTGGAGATGTTACCATGGTCATAGCAGATGGAGGAATGCCCACCCAATCTGTAAAATCACTAACTTCATTTGTTTTGAAAGAATCTGTAGTGTAGAATAATATGCCATATTCGCTCGGACTATCAATAGAACTCAGATTCAAGTTAAGTTTAACATATCCTGGTCCTATGGTGGGACCGCCAAAGTATTCGGTATAATTTGTTTTAGAATATAAAAGTATTTGACTGCCAGTTGAGGATAATTGATAAAGATATTCACTCCATTTTCCGTTAACCGATTCAACATAATAATTGTAATCTGCTCCACTAAATCCAGTGTTTATGTTATAACTAGCGATTTTAATAAGCATACCATAACTAATCCTTTTTGATGATTGGTTATAGATAGAGGCATTTTCCGAATCTGATCCTAACCAAAGTGTGGCCTTCAAAGTTTTTCCATCGCTAAGATAATCTATTTCCAATAGATCACCATAATTGGATTTTAGATTGATACTGTCATTACCAGATGTTTGAATCCAATCATTTCTCTGATCATTAATTGCTTGGGGTTCAAAAGCAGGCGATATAGCAAAGACAGTGAGAAAACAAGTGGAAGGAATTAGGAAATATAATAGTAGTACAATAATAGTAAAACTACAGGAACCAAATGGTGAAAAGGGTTTTTTCATAGATTGCAAATTGTGTAATTTAGTTCCTATATATTGCAAATTATTACACATATAAATAAGGCTTTACAACGCTTATTAGAGATTTACTAATGATGTGATGCGGGTTCGGTGGAAACCATGAGGATACCCACATGGGTTTCATTATCTTATATTATTGTATTATAGGATTATCACAAGAATGTCAATAACTCGTAAAGACAAGGAGATATAATGATTGATATTAAATGATTATGGTTTGTTGTTTTCTATCCAAAGATTTTCAAATATAGAAATATAGGAAAGAACAGTTGATTCGCTATTGGAAAAAGTTGCCAACCCTGTAGACTCAAATAGACTATTCTTGCGCTCATCTCTTACTTCAATTGTTAAAGAGAACTCATTATCTAAAATGAAGGTTGTTAGTCTATTATCAATGTTCTTTGAGTAATATACAACATCAATGCCGTTATGCATACCATGATTAGTTACTATTCGATTAATTTCTATTGCTCCTTCGGTCTCAGGTATGAGAATTCGTACAGTAATTTGTCTTGACGATACCAATTCAGATATTTTGCCTAATAATCCTTCATGTACATATTTATTAAATACATTCACAGATGGAAAGATAATCATTATTTCATCAGTAACTGAATTTAATGCGATATTCAAAATGTTCTGGATTTCATCGAAATCTTGGATAGTATCAATAAAATCTCTTTTCGCTCCTTCTTCGATTTCCCTTATCCTCTGTCTGAAAGGAATGGCTCGAGCCCATAATATATCATAAACATATTGTTGTTGCTCCACTATTTCTTTAACATTAGTTTTGATGAGTTCTCGAGGTAATTGTCCTAAACTATTTACCCTAGCCGATGCCCGATATTAAGCCATCATGAATTCCAAAGGTACTCTTTATACCATCTAGATGTCTAAGTTTAGTAATTTTTGCCAATTCCTTGCAATAGTAAATGTTTTCTTTAGTAACTTCAGTGATCCATCTCAGACGAATACCCTTGCCCTTTAATACACAATAAGCATTCCAAATAGGCTTTACTTCAAAAGTAACCCTAATACCCTCAAAATCACAACAAATATCAATTCTATTTTTTATTTTTGAGAAATCTTCGGTTGTTACACGAACCATATCTTCCGGATTCTTTATCACCTCGGTTCTCTCGATGCCGTCGGAAGAGGATGAGAAAGATGTGGGCGGAGAATCAGGCATTTGATAAAGGAATAACACCAGAAGTAGTCATTTAAGCTAACAAGTGAACCGAATGCTAAAAGTTCTATTTACCACCCAAAATAATGGTCGTTTCTAAAATAGGTAGCGGGTTCGGTGGGACAAATACGAAATTTCACACTAGTTTGTAATTGTTTTGAAATATTTGTAAGCTTTTTTGTATTATTATATCTCCTAGAACTATTATTGGACAATCTATTGAACATGATGATGATAGTGATAAGGGTAACAGCAACCAGATAATCAGTTGGATGTATTTATCTGTTTATGATAACATATCTCATTCATGCTTTCTGAAATGTTAACTTCCTTAAGGCCCATTTTTGAGGCAATTTCCATTGGATTAGAGATAATAGGTGTAATAATAATAATTTATGCAGCCATTGTAACTTTGAGCTTTCTGATAAAAGCTGAAACAAGGAACCGAAGACAAGCAGGACATAATCAGCATGAGACAAAGCTTCAATTTACCACACGATTGCTTACCGCATTAGAGTTCTTTATTGCCGCAGATATTATAAAGACTATAGCATCACCTGAACCGATGACTCTTTTGATAGTAGGTGTGACGATAGCGATAAGGGCTGTATTGACTTTTCTGTTGCATAAAGAGCAAAAATCACAAAGGGAAGGAGAAAAGCAACAGGACCAGCAGAAACAAGCTTAAGGTTTTTGGCCATTCTTTCAATATGCAAAACTTTTGATTTGAATTTCTTAGTGATTCATTATTTAAAATATTAACTTATATTTTGACAATAAAAGTCAATACAGTTATTGAAAACCATGTTATTACAATATCTATTTAAAATATATTGTTTAATTTGAGGTATGACACATTTAGCAAATATAGTAGAACTCGTGGGCTCATCTGACAAGAGTTGGGAAGATGCCACTCAGGTAGCATTAACTGAAGCGACAAAAACAATTCGCGGTATTACTGGGATTGAGTTAACCGATATGACCGCCAGAGTAGATCCAAATACGGGAAAAATAACTGAATATCATTCCACGGTAAAGATCGCCTTCGGGGTGGAACGAACCTAAGTATTTGCAGATAAGGAACTTTCAATTACTTTTTATTTTAGAATCAAGAAATGATAAAACATCTTCTTTTTTAGATAAATGAAGTAAATCAAAGTCTTTTCCAAAGAATTTTGCCATATTAATTAAGGCTTTGATATTCTGATTCTGATAGCTTTCAGAGGTATTAACAAATCTTAGATATAGATAAGTTTCGAATAATCAGTATATTCTATAATTATATTTATAGAGTTAATTTTCAAAGGATTCAATGAGCATATTAACTATACCACTTGAACCCTATGAATTGTAATAAAGCCATTATCACCTATCATTTGTTTTAACGGTAATAACAATGGTTGTATCTTTTCTTCCTCATCTATTGTTTCTATCATCATAGGTTGATTTATCATTAAACCCTCCAAATGAAATGTTGACTTGCCTCTTCTTCCAAATCCATCCACTCCAAGCCATACTATAGCTCCTAAAACGTTTGCCTTCATCAAAAATTCAATAATAGTTTTTTCTAATCTTTTTCCATTTACATTGTCATTTTTCTTTATACGGATGTTTAAACAAATCATTTGTTTTAGCGTCATTTTTCTAAGAATATCATTGTAACAATTGAATTATTAAGATTCTGCCACCATATAACGCCAAAAAGGATAAGCCCACATTGGCTATTGTATTAATCATCATACTTAGAATTTGTTTATTTTCTATCATTACTATATTTTCTAAAGCAAATGAAGACATTGTAGTTAAGGACCCACAGAATCCAATAGCGATTAAAAAAGAGTATCTTGGATCTAAGTTCCAGTTAACCAATAAAACAGAAAAAATACCCAAAATAAAACTGCCTATTATATTTACAAACAAGACATTTGACCCAACTATTCCTAGAATTAAAGGAAAAGAGGTAATTTTATATCGAATATAAGCTCCTAAAACTGCTCCGGCGGCCAATAAAACAAACTCTATTCCTTTCATATTTTTGTAGATTTCTTGGTTTACTTATTTCTTCTTCCTTTCTAAATTAAAAAATTTAGTCAATTCTCAATGTCCTTTCTTTTTAATAACACAGGATAGAATGAGCTAGATGTTTTCAATTTAGCTACATCTCATCCTGTGGTTTTTGAATACGAGGGTTTTAAATATCGTGATTCTTATACTTAAGACTTTGCAAAGATTTGGAACTATGATCATAATAAAAACATAATCAAATATGTTCCAGAGCAGAAAATAAAATACATTTCTTAACTATGAAATTATTGAATTCTAACTTGGCTGAGCAAATGAAAGTTGAAAGCCGTCTGGATCACGTATGTGAAAGTATCGCTCATTCCAGGATGCATTTACAGGTTTATTTTCAAACAGAATTAAATTTGAAATTAATTTATTGGTCTTAAAATAAGAATAGAGTCTGTCAACATCATCTGTATAAAAAAAATGACTCTTCCGAAATTATTGTTATTGTTCTCATGGCCAATATTGGCATTTGATAAATTCTTAAGTCCCAAGTTCAAATATGTGATTTTTTTATATTTACCAATCTGATATGTAGTAAAAGAATCCTTAGAACCTCCACCATACAGAAGCTTGAATCCAGAAATGTTAGAGTAAAATCTGTATGACCTTTCTATATTACTAATTATCAAAGTTACAGCAGAAATCACAGATACTTGACTCATTTTAAAAGATAGATAACGAATGGTAATATAATTTAGCTATTTAATGTCCTGTGATAATACAAGAAATTAAATTCAAAGCAATTTCATTGCACGTTTTGAATTACTTCTTATGAAATTTGTACTATAATAAGATCTGACTAAATGGAGATTTATACTATTATTTGATTCCGAAGCAATAATACCAAACCAATACTATAGTATTACATTCGATAATGCCGGCGAAAATCGATATTATTGCTTTTACCACCCTTCCATGGTAGGAGAAGTAATAGTTGAATAAACACATTGTTTATTTCAATATTTAATTTTTCTAGGATAAAGGATTGGATTGTTATTTGGATCCAGAAGATTTCTGTGAGAAGATATACCTTGTATCATTCAGTATGAATTGTTACAAATTAATTTTTTAAAGTTATGTATGGAGTCTTCTTTCCGCTGTAGAGATTATTACCTACTGTGTGAAAAATCAGTAATTCAATTTATTAGTACTGCAATCACAATTTCAAGAATATATAATCATTTTTCTAGAGATGCTGGTACTGTAAGAGTATTTGAAAACGTTTCTGTATGAAATGTATCGGTCATAGTGATTTCTGCTTTAACATTGTTTATAGTTTTATCTTCAAATGATGTTGCAAATTGCATAGGACCTGCCTGTCCTAAAATATAATCATCTTGAATAGTTGAAGTTTTTATTAGAGTTCCATCAGACAAATATACTTTCATCACTCCCGCCATAATAGTGTTCACAAGTTTAGGATCATTAGTTTTATAGAATATATTAACCTTTAGTTGATTAGCATTGGTATTGGTATTTGTTAATGGTGCAAATTTTACAGAATCTAAGTTGATTGTTATACGCTCGGCAGCTTTATTGTCATTGTTTTGTTGTTGATCTGCTTGTGCATATGCATTATAATTTGTTTTCATTATGTTTTTTTCTAAATCCGCAGAAAAGGAAAAGAGCAAGCCAGTCCCAATAACAGCAACAACAATTGTTAATAGCATAGAAAATGAACCAAATCTTTTAGTTTGAGCGTCTCGCATAATTGTAATCTTCTTGAAAGTATTCGAAGTACAAACCATGTTCTAATCAATTCTATAAGATGAATTTATACAATTTAACTGATAAATCTATATTTAGTTTAAGATAATTAGATTTGCAAGTTAGTAATCATTTTGATATACTGTATTTCTGTAAGAATGCTGCAGTATCTAAATTTGAAACTTATGTTATAGATTATTTAGAATAGATTTACAGTTATCTATCTTTTACTGATAAAGAGTGTGTAACTAATGAACATCACATTTTAGAATTGCAACTTGACTGATTTGAATACATTCAAAGAAATACAGGATAGGTAGAGGATTATGATGTTCAAATTTACTCTTATTTATCGTATTGCTTTTTTTGAATATCAGAACTATGCTTTTTATTCTACACTACTTAAGAGTTATGATGATATTCTTAAATAACTAACTCTGTGAGAATTACTCGCAAGTTTGATTATCTATGAATAAGCTGAATAGTCGAAGTGAGGAATGGCTTTAAATACACTTTGTTACCAGTCAATTGGTTTTAAGATCCATAATACCACATATTATTTAACATATCACCGGGGTATCCCAAAGGATTTGAATCCACTAATAATTTTGGGTTTAATTTGCTATTCTAATTCATAAGGAAATAGAAGGAAAGAATGTTGAATCAAAAGGATATTAAAAAAAAGAAGGATCCAACTTATCTGAAAGCTTGTATTACAGAATCCATTTTACTATCTTGTTTAAATGGATCTTTATTCTCAGAAATCGATACAAGACTACAAGCAGTCATACCTTCGTCTGAATTAATTTTGAGAGAGTATTTACAATATTTGATAAATAATTCATTTATTTCCTATCATAGAATAAAAAAAGTATACATGATTGAACCTAGAGGATTAGATTTACTACTTATGATTTACACGCAGCGAAATCGAACCACTCAAGATTATGCCGATCTCCAAATCAAGATTGGATAATTGCAATTTGATACTCTTGTATATGGTTCCTTGAGATGAGATTACTCGTTTACAGGAAGGTTCCAAAAGATGTCCTTTTTCATAATTTGAATACTTTGGATAGTCTCGTGTCAGTAATTTGCTTTTTACTCTCAAATATACTAAAACGCTTATCTCACGTATAAAATAAAAAGGTAGTTTTGACACCGTCAAGCGAGTAGGATCATATTTAGAGTGACTTACATAATTAAGATACAATAGTTCTTTCTTCTCTACCTGATCTATTTCTATGACTGATGACTCTTACTCAAATTAAAACTGTAAATGCATATAATGAAAAGAGGACAAGCACAACTGTTTGTTTTTGTTTCAAATGATGCTTCTTCTTTACGGAAATTTTCTAAAGCGTAACCAACTGATGACTTGATAGTAACCTTTTACTAAAAGAAATACTAGTGTTCTCATCAATATTCAAAAAGTGTAATAGGAATAAAGCGTAACAAAGAATCTATTCATTAGAGCGGATGTTTATGTATATTCTTGTGATCTTCGCAATAATGTGTTCTACATTGAGGACATTCTACAGTTGGTGATTTATCACAAGCAAGGATTCCACATAATTCACCCTCTATTGATCGTTTCTCCCATTCTTTAGGATAGATCGACATACAGTATTTTGTATTGACACTTATTTTAATAAAATGGTTATGGCTAGCCTTCTTAGATATATGGAAAAATTGTATCGAAACCAGAGCATCTTAATTCTAAGTACACCATATTAATCACAAGGAGATACTATTATCTAGACTTGATATTATTTATCGTATAAAATCAGCTGATTTCATGACTCAAAGCACTAACTAACTAACTAATAGATGCAATTTCCAAAATAGTACAAGTGCGGGTTTAATATGGAACTAGCCCTTTTTCCTTGAGATCGCGCCATATATCAAAAATGTAATCACTACTGTACATTGATTTGATAGCATATACTTTATCCAAACATTCCTGCTCATCCTCGCAATAAAATGTGCTATCTACCAGGGTTGTAGCTACTTCTAACCAGTCGGGGTCCTGCTTTTTGAATAAAGCCAAAAACCTCTCACTAAAGTCTGGGTTGTTCTTCCAGTTTTTATTTTTGACATCCGCTAATAATCTATTAAGGTCTAATTCTTCATAGTAGTAATTTGCAAGCCCAGTTGAGTACGGTCCGTTTCTATAGATATCATATTCACAACCAAAGTTATTTTGCAGGCATACTTGTGCCAAATATACATATTTCTGTAATTTCAATCTATTAAGACACCCAGTTTCAGTATCTGTTAATAAATTCATCAAGTCTATCATTTTATTATCATAAAGAAAACATACAAAATCTTGCAATTTCATACTTATTTGTTGCTGAATAGTTACTATGCGTGAAGCTATTATATTAAGTTGAGGCGCCCCCTACTAATGGTCGTAAGAAAATAGCCACATCTCCTACAATGACAACCGTTATGATCACTCATTTTTGTTGCAGTTGCCGCCATGACTGTCTCTATTACTAAACCTCCATAAAATATTATACTGTAAGTCTAAAATGTCAGAATGATGAAATTCACGAAATTATCCGTATAAACACTTGCTAAACTCCTTTCTAATTTAATACTGTATTTTGGATTTAACCCAACCTTGACCTCTTTTATGGTGAGACATAAACTTGGGTTCTTACCTATTAGATTAGCAGAAAAGATATCTGTTTGATTTTTCTTTTATATTATTATAAAAAAATTTGAAATATCTAATATATATTTAATTTTGCTAATAAATTTTACAAGTATGAACACAAGTAAAACAATACTAGTATCAATTGCAGTTGTTCTCGCACTTGCTTTGGTCTTAGCTCCATTGGCAATTTCAGAAGATGCTTTAGCAAAAAAGAGTAACAAGGCAAAGCAAGTAATTAGCCAATCTCAAAAATCGAAACAGAACAGTCAAGTTATTTCTGGTGGAAGCTCCGTATTATCTGGTAATAACTTAAACTTCCAATTCCAATCTAATACAGGAAATAACGCTTTAGCACAAGCAAACAACTAACCTTTTTTTATTTTTAATTACCAAATTATTTCTAAAATAGTCTTTGGCAATAATGATAAGAACAGCTACATTCTCCAAAACCATTTCTGTCACAATCTTTCCGAAATAAAGTTATAACTATATTTTGATATATGCAACAAAAGGAATTGAGGAAAACTATAAACTACTATCCAAAAATAATACAATAGACAATCAGTACTTTAAAACAAAATAATTGACCAAATAGTTAGAATGTGTTAAGCATGATAGAAAAAAGGAGATAATATAACCGGAGAATTGACCTGATGGTGATAATGATGTGAAATGTCCACATTCTATTTCTGAAAAGATTCTAACACAAAAGTCGAGTTTTTATGATAAGGAATGTTCAATATGCAAAGTGTATGGCTTGAAAAAGCATCGGCGATAAATTATTTTAAAAATGATAATTATAATGATATAACAGAGTTTAAAGCAGAGACATCTCAAAATTCTGATAACCAAGATGTAGATAGAGATAGAGACAGTAACATCAACTACTACTATTACAAAAAGAAATTTACTAATAATAGAACAGTTGATGATTTATTTGACTATGATTAGGGAATATTACTTTTATTTCTAAAGTCAAAGTGGTCATTGAGAAGGTTTGAAAAATGAATATAGAAACAACACAAGATTCAAAAGAGACTCTAGACTAATTCCCAAGATAATTTATTCAGCAAAATGAAATTCTGGATCTCGGTAGGCTTCGTGGGGATTAAGTTCCCTGTGGTAACGGGGTTCTAATACCGTAAAATAATCAAAAGAGATGAAGATCTAAAATCTAAATTCTGTTAATGTTAATCTTGCATGCTTGAGACTGAAATCAGAAGATAACAAAGCGAACACAATTTAACATATGCAGGCATTGGATCTTGGTACTGAGATCTGTTGGCGCATCTCAAGACCTTTATTGGCTTACGCCAAAGCCTACAGCCTTTTGCAGAAGGAATATACATATACGTAAAATTATAATAAATTATTTTCTAAAGCGGAATTTCTTACCGTGGTTTTAAAAATTGTTTTCTTTTCCTTTAGTACTAGCGACAATTTAAAGAAATAATTTAATGGATTTCGCTGACTGTTGATTTGTCGTTCCTAGACAATAATTAAATAAAAAATTTTACCATTTACACCTTGTCAGAAAACCCATGGTTATCATATAGATTATTAATGCAGCACACTCAATTGTGACATTAGTTATTGATTTATTAGAATATAAGAAAGTGTTTAAATAAAAAAATTTATCCAGATTCTCCGTCTGAATCATCTATTGATACTGCTGGGGCTGGAACAACTACCACTTGTTTACCACTCGCATTTATCAATGCATTTTGAATTTGTACTAGGTTACTTTGTGCTACGTCTGTATTGTCGTCATTTAGAGCTAAGATAGCTGCATTGGTATAATTGAGTAGTTTTTCATTCATCTTTGGGTCTTGTTGCTTGGATTGATTACCTTGTGATTGTGTCTGATTTGCTTGGGCAAGTTGTTGTTGAGCTTGTTCCTTTTGTTGTTGGGCTTGTTGTATTTGTTGATTAGCTTGATCTAATTGTTGTTGGGCTTGTTGTGTAGTATTTTGTCCACTTGTTTGATTGGTCAGATTTTGACCATAGATACTGGAGCTTCCGGTATTTAGTAATAGTACCAAGCTAATGGCTAGTACTACTGGAATGCTAACATTTTTGATGTTCATTATGACATAATAGTCAACATAGTTTTTATAATATTAGGATATGACTAGGTTTGCTCTCATATAGTATGAATTCTATGACTGAACTCAAAAAAAAGTATTTCTAATATAAAAGTTAGTTGATTGATTTAATTAAATAGTTGTTTCGACCTTTAGAAATCGTTATTCGGACTTTTGCTTTGTAGAACTATTTTAAGTATGATATACTTTCTTTATTGTATAAAATAGAGTGGTTTCAGATATTAAAATCTTAATGGTTTGTACTGAATATCCTCCCATGCAAGGTGGTGTTGGCCGTTATACTCACAACTTGGTTGAATCTTTACGCACAAACGGTTTGGATGTCAATGTTGTATCTGGTTCTGAAGGTTCTGGAGACTACACTGGTATTTCGCCACATAACAAGGACAATTCAAAGCTATTACTAAAATTAGTAAAAGACATTAATCCGGATATAATACATTTACAACATGAGTTTGGACTGTATGGTTTTTTTATGCATCCTTTAATACCATCTAAAACTTCGACGGGACTTGATAAATTCTATAATGAATGCAAAATTCCAATAGTAACTACTTTTCATACATCTATGTATTTTAAACAATGGACGAATTTAATAAATATAAAAGAAAAAGGTAACGATAAGGACTTGCTAAGACTTTATTCACTATACAAATGCTGGCGTCATTTTATTAATTATTCTTCTATACATAGAATCAACAAAGACCTTATGTCTAAGAGCTCCTATGGAATAGTTCTTTCAAATTACATGAGAGAATTGATATCAGGAACGAATGTAGTATATCATGGATCCGAACCTTATCTCCAAACTGACATAGCACAAGTAGAAGCAAGAAAGAAAATGCATCTTCCAGAAAAAGGGAGACTAGCATTAGTTCAAGGATTCATTACCAATACTAAAGGATGGGATATCATAAGAAAAATGAAATTGCCAAAGGATTGGAAGTTGGTGGTAAACTATTCAAAGAATTTTTATAATAGTGAAAATATTGATTTTGAATTTCATGATAATAAAGTGATTAATTTAAACAAAAGATATCTTTCAGAAGAAGAACTCTCCTTGTTATTTTTTTCTTGTGATGCAGTATTTTTACCCTATAAGGTATGTTCGGGTTCTGGTGTAATGTTTGACGGTCTTGGACATGGAAAACCATTTGTGGCTTCTGACCTAGGTTTTTTTAAAGAATTCTCATCAAAGAATCGGGGAATTGTAACAAAGCGAGACCCTAGTGCTTTTGAAAAGGCATTTGAACAAATTGACAAACACTACAAACATTTTGAGTCAAGTGTTAAAGAGTTTAGAAAAAACTTAATTTGGGACAATATAGCAAAACAACATATATCCATATACAAAGGCATAATAAAAAACAAATCCACAGAATCGCTTGCATCAGAAATGATTCACACATCCAAAAGTGTAACATGATTTAATGATATACACTACAATAAGTCATTTCTGAAAGTTGTAGAATTAACTAATGAAACCCAAGCCTAATAGGGTTCTATAACACTTTACAGTACAATAAATTATTTGATCTGACCATGCATGATAGTGCTTAATATTTGATGGATTTGAAATAATATTTAGTAACACTCCAGGCGTGGAGATTAAGTTCCGTGGTGGTGGGGTTCTAATATAGATGGTAGAGCACATCAAGACGACAAGGATCAATGAAAATTTAGTAAAATTATTCGATTGATTTTGAGAAATTAGGAGAGATTAAAAAATCGTATTAATTTTGCAATAACAATATTTTAGATTTTAAAAAAGATCCAAGATATAGCGGCCGATGCAAGTGCAATAATATGGACTATTTGACATATTGAATTAATTCCAAATTGTAGAGAAATATCTCAGATTTTATTATGAATCAATCAACAACACTGTTATTAAACAATGAAGCACAATCAACTCATGGTGAGGATATTTAATTTCACCCAATGATTATGGCCAGTTAATGAATGCGAGAGACGCAGCCGAGACTATTTCACAAAGTGAATATGGACTGCATTGTTTGCTTATTTATCGTGATCTTACTACCCTGCGAGAATTTTATTCTAATTATATTCAAAAACAAATTAAAGATAATGAATTGGTTCAAATTTTGCCCTTCTATGAAACGGAGAATTCTGTTAGGGAGATACTGTATAAAAATATGACAGTCAATCTCGATATAATCAACCAGGAGGAAAAATCATTGATCATCGTTGACTCTCTGAGAGGATATCTTGATCATGATGATGTAGAATCCATATGGAGAAATATCGAAGAAAGTGTCAAATATGCCGGGGAACTTGGGAAAAAAGGAATTTCCATATTAGGCGATGCAGGGTCATTCCTCTTTAAGCATAAAATACAGTATCTTTTGGATTACGAATCCTATCTGCCCTTAAAATTTGACACTAATCTTAAAGGCATTTGCATGTATCATCAAAAAGACTTTAGTAAAATATCAAAAGACATGCAACAAAAAATATTAGACAGTCATGCAATGGCTATAATGATATAGACAAGGTTAATCAGTACCATTATTTTTTATCTTTATTAATCCATATTGAGCACTTTTAACGATTCATTGATCATTTGTCTTAAATCAGCGAAGCGAATGGGTTTTTGAAGTAGCCTATCGGTTTTAGCCTTTTTAAAATCCTCGTCATCTCTTAAATCCGCTGTATCAAAAGCCGTCATCAAAAAAATTTTTACTTTGCTATTAATTTCTCGTATGTTCTTTGCAAACTGTAATCCAGACATACCTGGCATTCTCAAATCTGTTAATATCAATGAAATTTTATCGGCAGTTTCAGCACAATATTCAAAAGCCAATTCCGGGTCAGTAAAAGAGACTACATTATAGCCTTCCTTTTTCAGAAATTCCTTGTAAAGAGAAGCAAGATCTATTTCGTCATCGATCACAATAATAAAAGGTGCAGATAACGATGACAACGGCTATTATTATTTTTTTAAAATTATTTAACTTTATCTAAATATTGTGAGTTTGGGTGCGTGGGGATTAAGTTCCGTATGGTATAGGGGTTCGGTGGTATGTAAAACAAATTTGACTCTAATTGACTGTTTTAGCGTAGACGTTATTTGAAGAATCACACTCCTCGCCTTAATCATAAATTTCAAAATTTATCATTAAAGTAATTATCGTGACTAGACTCATAATTTTGTTAATTTATAATTTGTTTCTGATACTTTGAAGTTAATGTGTCAAATGTAAATTCTATTTTTTTCAGTAGATGATCATGCTGTGATTTATAGGAATTAGGCATCAAATCTATGTCATTTGAAGTGGATAATATTAGAAAAAGCAACAACTCAAAGAAACTATAGCATTATCGTTGATGTGGCACGGAATTATTCTTTGAATAAGGTTTTTCTCAGAGAAAACGCATATATCGGCTAACTTTGGATACTACTTGCCAACATATGTAATAAGTGTATAAATACCGCCTTTTACGTAAGCAATTCCAAATATTTCAATTACGATTACATTAAATTATTGTGATAAGAAATTCAAATTTTGTAGAGCTTAAGATATTACAACAAGTAAGTTGGTCAAGTGACTCACGATACTACTATTTACATAGAGGTTTTGTTTAAATTCAGTGTTAGAGTACTATATTGATAGATGGATTAATCCATCTTCTATTAACATAATTTCGTCGGCAAAAAAGGACCAATATTGACGCAGGTTCAATAGAAATCATGAGGATATCCAGAGGGGTTTGAAAAATAGTTAGAGCCATTATCTCATTTTACTGACAAGAGTAGTAACTCGAGGATATGAGATCCCAATTGTCATTTTTTTTCAGGTCAGAACCACAGCAACTCACTAAGTTGGCTTAATTCATAATGAATCCAGCAAAACGGTAATTTGTTGCGTTCGGATTTTTTTATAGATTAATGTGATCCACTTCTAAATGTCTCGAACTCTCATCACTCTTTTTCTAAGAGGTTAATAGATAACAAACTAATATTGTGGAGATGTTCGGTGTCCTTTTAAATTAATACTTTTTCCAAAAATTCGACTATCTTCCTCTTACTATTGCCAAAAAGAACAATACCAAAATAGCAAGGGTTAAGGCAGATGACATTATATCAGCTACAGGACTTTCCAGAAAGTCGTATGTCTCTTCCAATGACTGTAATAACAACTGGATTGCAAATAGGACGAATGCACCTGCTGCGTATACCATCATCTTAAGCCTTGTTCTTTTATACGCTAGAATCGATAATGAAAACAAGAGTAGGGCAAAGACACCGATTACTGCGTCAATACCAAATTCAATGTCATCAAAATGCTCTTTTTCAATTTCATCAAATTCTTCGACATCAAGAGGAATTTGTGGAAGAAAAAGCGATATAGAAAATAGGATAAAAGCTGCTGTTAACAATTAAAGATTGTCGCTCCTTGATAATGAAAGAAAGACATTCACCAACCTGTTGCTCCATTTATCCCAAATAGCAGGATAGTAATTTCGCATTAATGTCGAGATATACTTCGCTGAAACCTTTCTATTATGCAATTGATATCTCTTGTATTTACCTTCTCTAATTTCTTCCACAAGTTTGAACTCTACTAACCGTTTAATGTGCCAGCTAACCGAGGCGGCTGAAATGTTAATACTATTTACAATATCAGTTTGAGTAGGAGCCTGTTTTTCTATTATTATCATGAGGATTTCTCTAGGAGTATCTTGACTGAGGATTTGAAGTATTTCTTTTTCATTATCTTGAAATACTCCTGCTGGAAAATAGTGCTTATAAAGTCCTGTTCTAGTTGAAGTTATTCTCCCGGCTTTCTCGAGTCTATCTAGTTGATATTGTGCTGTTCCCATTGATATATTCATCATTTCCTTGATTTTCCGTAGATGGCAGCCGGGATTGTTTTGGATAAAATTAAGAATCTTCTTCCCGGTTTCGCCAATAATATCATCTCCCACAATCTATCCAGCCACCATGAAAATGATTTAGCACCTATCTCCACCATCAGAAGAGTAGTAGTAGAAATAATAAAAACAACTGCAATGAATCAAACCCTCTGAATACAATTTTGTTTTACTCCACCATTGCTAGATATAAAACATTTCTGGTACAATTAACAAAATGAACTTTAAATAATAATCCTAAATTGATAGTCACATTTCACACCTTGTACCAAATTTCTTATTATCTAATGGCTTGTAAAGACGGTTACAATGAACAAAAAAATCGCATTGGGCTTCATTATGCCCATTATTTTGGCATCAGTGTCTTTGGCCATCATGACCATGAGCAATTTATCTGTATTTGCTCAGAACATGACGACAGCGATAACACAAGGGCAAGAACTACAGCAACAATCTCAGTCGCTCAATCAAACAGCAGATGTGAATGAAATAAAGCAACACCTTACAGATGCAATTACAGCATTGGATAATGGGAATAATACCAAAGCAGCAGAACAAATAGAGTTAGCGGACGAACAATTAGAGATCTTGGCTGGAACAGACTCTGATGAAGAAAATGAGGATGGGGATGAGGATGAAGAGGAGACAGAAGAAGTAGAGGAAGAATCTGAAAGCGAGGAGAGATCTGCAGGACAAAGTTAGAATGAAACATAGGCACCATAACAAACTCCAAAGATAAAGGAACAGGAAGTAGTAGAAGAAGTAAAAAAAGGAGTATAGAAAAAGGAGTTAAAATCATTTAAAGCCAATTCAGCAAATTTTTTTTGGATAATTACCATATTTTAAGCAGGTGTTTCCGCAATTGCAATTTTATTACTAGGAGACATGATTAATAGAAACAAAGTGCAATGATATTACATGATTTTTTACAGTAATAGCAATAACGTCTGGAGCAGGTGTTATAGGCATACTGGTTTTCAGTGCGCAGACAATTTATGGGGCCATTACATCATTACAAATCCTTGCAGCTCATTCTGCAATTTCAATTTTTGTAGTAATAGTAACAGGTGTATATGGATATATGTTCTACAGATTACCTGATGAGAATAGCCCAAAGTCCATCATAAACTGAACGTTTTCATTTGCCCATTCCCCAATGTTTGAATCAATGGAATATCTGGTTGTCCAAAGCATTAAATTGAAATTTTTCAATCTTTCAATCTTTCCCGTGACTAATTTCTTGGTTGTTCGGAACTTTATCCGCTGTAAAATTAAAAGTGGTTGTTTATTATCTAATGAGTCAAAAACCCTAGTCAGTGCATTTTCTGCTGTTTCTTTGTCTAACTAGTAAATCCAAGTAAATCGAATTTCTTGTTTTATTCATTCAACCTTTATCAAAGAATACAATTAGAATTTTGACCAATAATAAACAGGCTTGTTGATAGATTCGATACAGTCATCTAGCTCTGAGAGCATTTAATATTACACCAATATCTAATGCTTCCTGAAGCAAGGCTCCTATTGATGGAGGAATCAACCCAAAACTAGCAATAATCATCAAAATAAAACTTATTCCCATTCCAGCAAGAATAGATTGTTTTACTATGTTTATTGTTCGTTTACTAATCTGTATTATGTTTGATACTTTGGTTACATCATCGACTAATAAAACCACATTCGCTGCTTCTGCGGAAACAGCCGTACCCTTGGCTCCCATTGCAATACCCACAGTCGCAGTTGTCAACGCAGGAGCGTCATTGATACCATCTCCAACCATAATAACACCTTTATATTTTTCATTTATTTTTTTTACTTCGTTAACTTTATCCTCTGGAAGTAGATCATACTTGAATTCATCCAAAACAACTTGTTTCGCTATAGACTCGGCGTTAATCAGGCTATCTCCAGTAAGCATGATGGTTTTTTTTATACCAGAGTTCTTTAAATCATGGATCATACCGACAACGCCATCTCTGATTTTATCACTAAGAATTATTATTCCTGAATTTGTTCCATCAATATTTACAAGGACAACCATCTTTCCATTGTTCTGCAAATCAGAAATAGATCTTAAGAGATCGTTATTCAAATTTGAAAGATTATTTGCCTGAGTCAAATCGGATTGAGATTGAATAAAAGATGGAGACCCGACCATTACATGTTCTCCATTAATAAAACCTTTAACTCCCAGACCCGCTTCTTCACTGAAGTTTACAGGTAACGGTAAATTATGGAATTTTTTTCTTCCTGCGTTAGTTATGGCTTGTGCAGATGGATGAGAAGATATTTGTTCTAAAGACGCTGATCTATATAAAATGTCATCTGTAGTAAATCCCAACTTTTTGTCCATATCATTTATTCCAAAATTATTGAGCAATAAAACATCTTCTACAATAGGAACTCCATATGTTATAGTACCTGTTTTGTCAAAAATCACTACATGAGCCCGGTCAATCTGTTCAATGGCTGCTCCACTCTTTACTATTATACCTTGTTTTGATGCCTTGTTTATTCCACTTATAATGGCTACGGGTGTTGCAAATATAAGAGGACATGGAGTTGCCACAACAAGTACTGCTAGAACAGTTTGAGCATTTTGAGTTAAAATCCACCCCAAACCACATATAGCTAGTGTAATTGGTGTAAACAATAAAGCATACTTGTCCGCGATTCTTTGTATCGGCGCTTTATCTTCTCGTGCTTTTTTTACGAGTTTTACTATTTTTGAATATTGACTTTCTTCGCTAATGCGTTTTGCTTTTATTTCAAAGGCGTTACCTATATTGACGGTTCCACTAAAAACTTCTTCTCCTCTTCGTCTAACTTTAGACAAGGGCTCACCAGTAACAGAAGATTCATCGATTTGTGCAGCACTGGAAATAATAATACCATCAACTGGAATAAGATCTCCTGGTCGAATTATTAATTGATCTCCGACTCTAATATCCTTGACCTCGATATCTTCCACATTTTGATCATTGATTTTCTTGTGTGCCATCTTAGGAGATCTTGCCATTAATTCATCAAGGGAGTTGGTGGCTTTCCTGAAGGCATAATCTTCCAAAGCCTTTCCGCCAGATTGCATGATAACAATAATTACACCAGGAAATGCTTCATTTGTTACTATAGCGGTAATTATCGCAAGCGTTGCCACAATATCAGAGACAAAATGTCTATGCATGACCCCTTTTATTGTTTCAAATATTATTGGCAATCCTCCTATTATCAATACAATAAACCAAACCAAGTGTCCCAATTCTGCATTATTCAATCCATAATGAAAAATTATTCCAAAAAATAATCCTACAATTGCAAATATAGGTATCGGATACTTTTTACCAAGGGATATAGAAATTATACTCTTATAATATATTCGAATTAGTGCATTTTTATTTATTACAAAATCTTTCTTCATATTCTTTGCAATTTTTTAAAATTTTCTTGGCGTTCCTTTAATTTAACCTTTTTAGAGGGTACACTTTTGGTTGAATGCAAATTGTTCTCAATGATACTCTAGGTTATAATATACTCAATATGATCAAATACCAGTTTTCAGTGGAAAAGAGGCGGCAGGTCTAGTAGACACGCATCCTTTAACCTGAAAGGTCCATAGTTAACCAATATATAAATTAAATTATGATTTTCATGTAAATTATTTCTCCGTATTACGCATTATCGTTACTATACACTAGTTATTTGGGTTCGATAGTATCCAGACCCTTCTCTTCCGTACATTCAATGGTTATTCTGTGGGATTAAGTTTCTTATGGTATAAGGGTTCGGTGGAAATCGTGTGAATTTCCAGATGGGTCAGTATCAAAAATTAATGATCAATGTAAAGACAAATGTCATTTAAAAGTTCATACAATTGTTTATCTAAAATCAACCACGTTATAAAATAGTACCGTAAAAATTAATATATTTCGATTATAGTGAAAGTATATGACTTCTACTTTAAACCAGATTCCATCTTGGACTTTTAAAGCAGATTATGTTGAAACATGTAACTGTGATTATGGCTGTCCATGTAATTTTAACGGTTTTCCTTCCAATGGTTTTTGCAGAGAAAGTCTGGTCTAAAGCAATCTGGATTGCAAGAGTAGCAGGAATAGCATTCATATTAATAGGCTTGTTCTCAATAACAGGAATAACATCAATTGCAACAGAAGACGAAATGAATGATTCGCAGAATAGTATGAATAACATGATGATAGGAGGTTCAAATCAAGATAGAGATGACAATGGTATGAATATGAACGACTATGGATATGAATTTGCAAATGATAGAATGTGTTATAAATTAAGTAAAAAAGATTGGAGTTATTTGCATTATTTTCACTCTTGTATATTTATATTATAAAATTTCCTATAAAACAAGGTAATTTTATATTTTAGTATTTTCACCTAACTCCATGACGGAAAGCATTCCCCCTTGGAAAGCTTCTGGAGATTGGTTTGATGTTTGCAAATGTAAGATACCATGTCCTTGTGAATTTGCTCAAGAACCTACCTTTGGAGATTGTGAGGGGATATTGGCATATCATATTAACAAAGGAAATTACGGTGATATATCATTAAATGGACTAAACGCATTAGCTATAGGAGCCTTTGAAGGAAATATTTGGGCAGGAAATACAAAAGTAAATATGGGTTTATTTTTTGATGAGCGTGCTGATCAAAAACAAAGAGAGGCCCTTCAGATGATTTTTAGTGGTAAAGCAGGTGGATTTATGGCCGAATTTGCCAAGTTGATAGGCGAAATTAAGGGAATTGATTTTGCCCCCATAAGATTTGAAATTTCTAAGGATTTAAGCCAGTGGAGTGCAGAAATACCAGGAAAAGTTCTTGCAAAAGCAGTAGCATTAGGAGGTCCAATGACTCCACCAGGAAAAAGAGTTCAAACAATTAATCCACCTGGTAGTGAAGTTGGCCCAGGTGCTGTTGCTACTTGGGGAACAGCGTTGAAAGATGAAGTAGATACGATGAGTTTTAAGTGGAAAAGAGAAGGTAGGTCCAGTAAGCACATACCCTTTAACTGGGAAGGTCCATAGATAGACCAATGAATAAATTAAAATTATAATTTTCATATAAATTATTTCTTACCATCATACATTATAGTTACCATCTATTAGTACTTAGTTCGGTGGAAATCGTATGAATTTTCACACGAGTCGTTGTATGTTATTACACAATTTTGAAATGAGTATTTGTGAAAAATTTGAATTGAATATTCTTTAATACCTATAATCAATGAATATCAAAGGATCGAGACCGGTGGTTTCCGCTGCAATTTTGCTACTAAAAAAGGACTCATTTACTATTTCTAAAGAATTAATTAAACCTTTAGGATTACAGATCGCTAGAGAAATTCAACTGGAATGACTTTTTTTCATATTTAAAAATGTAATCTAATGACTGTCAAAATGATTGTCGGTTGCTACGTGTATGATAAGACTATTCTTGCAGATTAGATAATTTGTTATTTTACTATAAATAAATATGGAAGTTTAACGGCTTAATTATACAGAACCTATTTATCATTAATTAAAGTATAAATAGGAAATTTCAATCGGTTCAATGAATGCTAATTTATCCAGTTATCCTGGATATACAGCCTTCTTTAGTTCTTGCTCAATATCTTCATTTACATTGTCACACTCTTCATCAGTGCCAAATCTCTTTTTTATCTCTATGATTTTTTCTTGTGCTTGACTATTGAATAAACCTTTAACCTCATCACTATGGGGGCTTACTACTATAATCTTTTTAACAGTATCTATTGATTTCTCAAACATGTTTCTAATGAAAATATCTCTGAATGAATATCCAATTACTATCCAAATCTTATTATTTCTTAATTCTTTCTCTAAATAATTGAAAAATTGTATGAACGGAGATAGATATAATTGCTTTTGACTCAATGGATATATCATTATCTCCTCTTTGATATAGTCACTTTCATTACTATTTTCTATGCTTCGATGAGATTCACTAAGGCCTTTTTGTATTAGATGTCCATCTTTATCCTTGATCCAATTGATTGAGCCATGTAGTTTCATAATTCTCATTGTAGACTGTTCATCAGTGGAGAAGCATTTTCTGACAAATTCATCCATATCCAGATAATCGTCTTTGCCATTCTCCTTCCTCGCGCCGGTATAAAACCAGGGATCTCGCAACTTGTCATGAAAATATTTTTCAATTATGGTATCATAATTAGTTGTAAAGATGTTGAAATGCCTATAAACATTATTACGATATTCAGCATCCACACTGCTGTAAGGTTCTGCCTTTTTAGGTTGATCTTGAAAACTGTAGTAGTGAAACAAATTCCCAAAAAGATTATCATATATTAGATAGGCGTTATCTAGTCTGGGCGTTGACAATTCCATTTCAGATCGAATGAATTGCTTGTATTCTTTTTCTAATTGGTCTAAATCGCTTTTATTGAAATCGAGATTTGAAAAAATATCATATGCTTGGAATTTACTATACAAAGCATATAGTCCGAAATCCCCAATATTCTCTTTGAACCTGGTCTCCTCTTTGAGACCAACTATAACAGACATTATGGATTCTACATCTGCATTGTTCTCAAATGCAAGGTTCATTATATTCACAATTCCATTATAAAGTTCATTCAGTTTAGTTTTATCTTCTCGGAGAAGATATTGCGCAAATTCGCGAGTTAGTTCTTTCATTGAAGGAAAACCAAAAGCGGTAGAAGCGCCCGCTCCAATTAGAAAATTTGGATAACTCATAAGTTAATACGACGCTGATCCAAAAATATAAGTTAATAGACTTTTCTGAGACCCTAGGAAAATAACGATTCTTTAAAACGTGTTCTCAATGTTCTAAATTAAGCCACTTTTCCTTCTGTTTATATCATGAAAATCATCTATGATGTCTAACGAGTTCTTCCACCATTTTTCGAAAGGTGGAACATTTTCGGTTTTCTTAATTTCTACATACTGTCCTCTTTTTGCCGTATCTCCTGACATCAAATTATAATTAACATTCTTCGAAAGAACCCACCTATCATGATACTCGCCATAGGTTTTGGAATCAGCGACTACTCTCATTTCACTTTCAATACCTTTTAGTCTCATTTCCTTCCTAAATCTGATAAAATTATTTCTCATTCTTTCGTCGGAACTTTTTAGCGATATTAGGATTTTGACATTCTTAATTTTTTCCGTTAATTTCGCTTCTGCTAATATGTTTTATCACATCGAATATATCATTTCTTTGGTAACCGGAATTTTTGACAATCTCGCATTATTATCAAATATTTACTATTCATTAAATTTTCAAAATCGCTTAGTTTCGCTTTCTAATGATTCAGGAAAGGTATTTCTAACCTCATTTGGAATTAAGAATCCTGCACTAAAAAATTTCATTCATAACTCTCGCAATTTCATAAACCTTGTCTACGCATTCAGAGAAAAGGTTGTTCATCAGGAAGGACTAAATGGAAGTATTCATTCTTTGGTTCCTAATTGGAATAGTTTTATTCGAATTGATAGACAGATCAATTATTATATTAAGAGTTGCGGAGATAAAAAGCACCTGTATAAGTATATTACCAACTGGGTCATCATCAAACAAGAGGATGAGATATTGTTAGATCCTTTTTTCTTCTCACAAAATTTGCTCAATGAAATTGTAGTATTTGTAAGGGGATACATACCGTTGATAAATTAGACTTATTATTCTTCTTATAAGAATATTTAAATGAGTTTAGTAAACTTGACCTCATCTGAGTTCATATCTTAATTTCCTATGGATCCCAAATAATAGTAATTAGAACAATTGATTACGATTAAATGCTATCGTAATGACTTGAATATCCATGGATTATGCATTTAAGGGGGAGTATAATTTTGCCATTAACGAGAAAGTTAAGATTAATAAACTCAACAACAGTAATGAAATTGTAATAACACTAGACAACGAAAACTATATCCAGGATATTTTATTAGTAGTGTATGGGAATTCTGAGGAAGAAGTCGAAAAAAACTCAAATGATTTCTTTCAATCTTGAAAAAATCCTTATAATCTTATGGGGAAGAAGGTTACGACTTCTGGAAAAGGACTACAATATCATCGAACTATCAACTGGTAAAGGAAGAAGTGGAACTGCATTACATTTGAGTTGGTTAATTGGTGGTAATATAAAAGAACTAGATCTTACTAATAGTAATATAAATAGTTTGATTCTGTAGGAATCAAAGGAAAATTTAATCCATCTGTCTAGTTCGGTATCTCAATATTACATTGGAAATCCTTTTGAAAGCATTAAAGAAGCATACAAGATTATTGAAAATGATCAAAATCCAGATTACAACAAGTTTAAGGTTTTGAGACATATCTTCTCTCATTCTCCTCCTTATAATCAATCGACATTTGATATGTTTACTAATATATGGGAACACCGATTTCGACTATTTACAATTGGATCCTCAAAATAGGATTCTGATATTGAATCCAAATTCCAGTAAAACTCTTAAAAAATTAAATGGTATCGCATCAGAATTACAGAAAATATGCAAAGTGAAATTGAACTTGTGATACTATTCAATAAGAAGATATTTGAATGAGTTGGCATTTCTTGAGTTCGCTTATGAACGTATTTCTTTATATGATGGAATCGTAATTGTCCAATGATGTTTCATGATCCTTATTTTGTGTTGGATCTAAACAAATTATTCTCCCATTCATCATGATATTCGCTGCTAGTTTTAAGCATCTAGCAACTGGGTCAAATTTGAAGTGATTTTTGTTTTAATTCGGTGATGTTCAAATCTTTCTCCTCCACTTGAATCTAAACTAAATTGATTTTTCTTGATACACTCAAATAAATGTGTCCAAATTATACGTAAGTTAGAGTTAATGGCTTCAAATCGAAATTCTGGGAGATTAAAACGATTTAAAATTAAAATATGGATAAAAAAACATTATATCGCTTTTGACATCTTCCTAGTCATTGTTTCATTTGCTCTAGGTCATTTTCTTCCACCAATATTCAACGAGTTAAATCCATATTATATCACGCCAGATAAATTAGCCAACTTTCTTGAAAATGGTGACGTTAAACAATTCAACGAGAAAAGAGATAAATACAAACAAGAAATTGTTTTTGACAAGATCGACTTATCAAATAAAGATTTGTCCGGTGTCGAGTTGAATTCATTGGTAATTATGAACTCAAATCTTTTTAATACCAAGTTAGATGGCTCTAAACTAGATCACGTGCAGTTTTCTGGCAATTTGTCAAATCTCAAACTTAGCAATGCAAAAATAAACTACACTACACTACAAAGTTCGCAACTATCTAATGTAAACTTCTCCAATTCTGAATTCTACTATCTTAATTTGATTGATTCCACCCTTTCCAACTCTAATTTATCTAATTCGTCATTTCACAATGCTAAGTTTTCTAGTTCCACATTAATAGGGACTAACTTTTCTAACACGGGCATATTTGACGGCGATTTCTCGGATGCAACTCTCTCCAACTCAGACTTTTCTTCAGCGAGTCTTGACGACGCTGATTTCTCGGACGCTACCATTTCATTTACCAATTTTTTAAACACTGATCTTAAAGGTGCGAATCTGTCCTTCGCGGATATCTTCAACTCAGACTTTTCTAATGCTTCTCTCACCGATGCCGACCTTACCGATGCCGACCTGTTATTCACAAAATTCCAGGGTTCCGATCTTTCTGATGCCGACCTTTTAAAATCAAACCTTGGATATTCAGACTTTTCTAATGCTTCTCTCACCGATGCCGACCTTACCGATGCCGACCTGTTATTCACAAAATTCCAGGGTTCCGATCTTTCTGATGCCGATCTCTCAGAGACAGATCTCAAAGATTTCAATGCGTTTTTACAGTAAAATGGACATTAATTCCAAGAATCTAGATTTATTAAACTCTTTAATACCTGCTATTCAATCAAATTGATATAACCAAAATCAGTAGATATTATACGGAAGGGAAACCAGATCTCAATGATCTTATTACAGAGATAGAGAATAACATACAAAAAAATACCTTTTCTTCTCTTAGAAATGCAGCAAGAGGTTTATCTGATTGCGTGAAATTTTTGCTAGGCGAACTTGCAAATTATCACAAGACATTGGACATAATCAAAAAAACAACCAATCGATCATAGAATCCATCTCTTAAATGCCTTTGAACCGGAAACTTTGCAGTTCCGAAATAATATAGTGATAATTGGAAAATTGAGAGACATAATAGAACATCAAGATACTATTTTACCAAAAAAGAAATCCCTTGAAACCCTTTTGAACGAACTTAAGCTGTTCGTTGAATTTTATCAGAAGTATATCAAGATGCAACATACTGCAGCTGAGTTATCTACGGTAAAGGAAATTTTTACCTCTGAGGTTAATACTTTAAAGGAATTGATGCAAGGGTTAGAGATTGAATCGAATATAATAGACGAAAAAATTACTCAGTATGTTTCTTACATATCAAATTTGAATTCATTTAATGCTAAAGATCAGATGTTGAAATTAATAGAAATAAAGGACGAGCAGAATAAATTAGTTACAAAAGTGATATCTAAAGTAGAAAAGGACAATTTCCTTTCTAGTTTTGGAGATTATATGGCCTCTGGCGATGATTATTACGCACAGATGGCGGAATTGGACTCAATGTCGGATCCGATTGATGAACTAGAAGGTAAATAGACTAGAAATGGATTAACGCGATGTTGGAGAATATAGGGTCCACATTTAATATAATCAATCTCTCTTTAGACTTTATTTTGAATATCTTGTCATGGACCAGATCAGCTGTTTGATGTAAAACTTGTCAAATGTTTACATCTATCCTCTGCAACAAAGTATTGATTTAATTTTCTTCTTCTGTTATTTCTATAACACAATATCAAACAACTTGCACTCTATGAATAGTAACGGTCCGATTTTCAATTAAAGGAGAACAAGTGTAAGAGCTCTTGATCATCAATACTCAGTTAGGAGGAATGAATGAGGTGGAATCCTTTAACTATATAAAGGAAAAATTTGGCCAAACAAAGGAGATCAAGGAACGTAAATGATTTTGTTATTACATAACTTAAATTTTCAGAGATAAAAATAGCATGTTCGGATAGAGATACGACTTTATTGTTCCCTTCGACTATAATTGGATATGCTCTTACATTCTTTTTCTTAATGAGAAAATCAAGCATAGTCCGAGCGTTTGATTCAGCGAAATCGTTTACGAGCCATATGTGAATTATAAGAATGCCAAAGCTAATTAGTTGGCTTTAGAATTTTGATTTATCATTGATCTAATAACGGGTTCAAATTCCAACAACAAGTTTGATCTAATTACAATCCCCAGATTATTAGGTATGAAAGAACGGGTATGATTTTTATTTTTAGTTGGAATTTCTTCAGTAATTATTTCCCCATCCGCAGTATGTATATGACCCGCATATAATATTCCTATGAGAAATATTCTTGTGCCAATTGCTAAACCGGCGGGGAGTGCTATAACTTCCTTCATTAAACATGAAAATAGGGGAACCAGAAGAACCAGGATATACTGCTGAATCTATTAGAAATCCTTTCTTTCCATTATAGTCTGTAGATATTGATGTTGCAGTAATTCCTCTTCTAACGATGGGCAAATTGTTTTCACTATCCCATAACCCATTAGGATATCCTATCATCATGATATCTTCTAACGGGGTAAAGTCCTTGAATTGTTCTTCTGAAGGAATTAATGATTTTTCCATAGTTGAATAATGAGGAAGAAATTCGTTTATATTTAGTTGGTCAACATAATAACCTACAGGAGATATAAATAGATCAATAAGAGGATTGGGATGATCTATCCATAATTCTTCAAAATTAGGTATACGGCATTGTTTCTTAGAAGACATCCTCTTCTTATTTGTATCAGATTGACTAAAAGTAAGAAATCCTATTTCTGTATTTTTAATCCAAATATTTTTTTAGTTGTAAAAACCACATTATATATGAAAGTTCTTAAGTTTATTATTTCAATACTTATTTGTCAATCCGCAGGCATTTTTGGTTCAATTTTTACAATTGAAGCAGTACCCTGATTGGTATTCTACATTAACAAAACCTACATTTGCTCCACCAGGCTGGGTATTTGGTCCAGCTTGGATTATTCTATATTTTCTCATGGGAGTATCCTTATACACCGTCTGGGTAAGTGAATCTAAGCCTAAAATTAGAAAGGTCTTCTTCATCGTATTTGGAATTCAACTAGCCCTAAATGCCTTGTGGTCATTACTATTTTTCGGATTAAAGTCACCATTACTAGGATTAGTAGATATCATATTACTTGATATAATGGTAATAGTTACAATAATTTATGCAAGAGCAATTTCAAGACTTGCTGCGATACTTTTAGTTCCATATTTAGTCTGGATAATTTTTGCTTCTATACTAAACTTTGCAATCTACTTGCTTAACTAAATCAATCTTTTTTTCGTCAAGTTTGCAAACAAATACTTTCCTCCGATTCCTGATTTTTCAATTTTTATAATTGAATTATAACACTTTTTCTTTTGTCTTTTTATTGTGGAACCCAACTAAACCGACCATTATCGACATGAACGTATCGGGTTTAGGAATAGATATAGTACTAACCATTTTTTTCTTAGTTTGTTTTATTGCTAGCGGTAAAGAAATATGATCTTAAATTGTATTTATGGAATGATAACCAATATGAATAACATTTATCTCATAAAAATAAACTTCAATTTCTAAAAAACAGCGAATGGATTTATTCTCGATTAATCAAATATCGACGTCAATAGAGACCGTTATGATTAATAGTTTTAACGATAGTATGATAATTACAACGCAAATACATGCACTAATATTTATAATTACAAACGATCTCACAAGTTAAATCATTTTCAGTATTTAAAAATCACTTTCATCAAAGACCTTTCAAGCAATACTTGATCGTCTGCCAGTCAAAGTCAAAATTAACAGATGGGGAGATGAACTCTATACAGATCTCACAGAAATAGATGTCGAAGCGGAAGAGAACGCAAAGAGGGACGTTAATGAACTGGATGTTGCATATTGGCCTGAAGGTAAAGCACTATGTTTATTCTGTGGGCCAACTCCCATAAGCAAAGATGGAAAAATATTGGCATATTCTCCTGTTAATATTGTGGGCAAAATTATAGATCCCCCATGAAAGATGATATTCTAGATCATGTTAAAACCAAAACAAATGTAGTAATAAAATAGTAGCCAATTTACTGAAAAAAACTATATGGCCAAAAAATTACACTCTCGGGATTATAGTTATATAGCCATACCAATATGATTGTCTTCGATCAAAGATAAATAGAAAAAAATGAAGACTTATTGTGTCTCACATAGTAATTTCTGGACCTTTGAAATTTGAAAATATTTACCTAGAATTTGAGAAAGTAATTCACAAAATAGATAATAAAACAATTATCAAATATACCGATTGTTTTCTCAATAAGGACAAAAACATAATCTTGATGAGCACAGTTGTAATTGAAAATCAAAGACCAATATCTTTTTACATTACAATTATATCAAAAGAAAATCAAATAACCATTAGATTAGAACCTATTACTGATCCGGAAAAAACATTTGGTGTGAAAAAGTCGCTTGCCCTAATTGCTATGAAAATATTGGAGAAAGAAAATAATTTGAAGATAACAAAAACAAATCTTCAAGACTTTATAACTCAATAAAATTCTTATAATGAGTTAGTATCGCTTAAGCACTTCGAAATATGCATTTTAGCATATTTTAAATCCTTTTTAAATTTTTTGCCATGTTATAACAGTATTTAGTTTCTTGAGGTATAAGCAGCATTGTGTAAGTCACGATAATGCGATATAGCAACATCTTTGCTACAATATTGAAATGATCTGTTTTACTAATTTTATACTTCAGTTATTTAAAGATAGAATTGCGGCTTCAGTAACCACGCATTAAACTTCTATTCTTTCTGAAACGGGTAAAGAATTGTTTAATGTATCTAGACATCTGTTAACTAGATTTCGGTTATTTGTGAAGAATCCTCTATACTTACCAGGTGTAAATTCTTCAGCAATTAATGCACAACCTTCGTCTTCACTTAAAGATATTATTATCCAATTATTTTCCAATCCACAGCCACTGAAATCTACTATGTCGGCCATATTGGATAAACTAATACCGCTTGCCAAGCCTGTGTGTCCTATCAAATACAGTTTTTTTGTCAGTGGAGAAAGGGTGAGGTATTGCTCTTTGACATCGTTGAAATTACTGTTCCTTTGAAATAAAGATATTAAGGTGAATTTGTTAAAAGGGGGTTTTATTCTTACGATGTTTTCTATCCCCCTGCTAAGTAAAAGCATATTTTTTCTAGTTGTTGTATAAAAAGACTCATTCCAGTTTTCTGGTGCAACAAAATAATTATTTGGATAGTTTAAAGTGTTATTATAATCCGATTCAATTTCTTCAGATGGAAGTTTCTTTCCTTTAAAATCCGCTATCAATTGTGTAAATGGCGTAGTAATAGAAGAATTAGGCATTTTAATCACATTTGTGATGGTCATTAAGGCTATATATTTAATTTCCTGATTTAAGGCCGATTATGGATAAGGCATCGAAGTCTATCTGACGAATCCATTCTCTACAGATTCGCGTTGATATAGTAAAGATAAGGTAATAGTCAAGCTTGTGACTTGATCGTTTTAATTTAAAGTATCATATCTCGAATTTTAATTGGATTGATTCAGACGAATCCAACAATACAGAAACTTTAACATATCTAGAAGAAAATCCTTCTCATGAATAATCATCGCCCTCCTCCTTTTGGACAGAAGCATTCTTTAACACAATAGACACTGATTCTTTGATAAGATCCTCGTATTTTTCCCTGCTAGTCATTCAATCAGATCCATTTCTCCAATCTAATGTAATCCCACCTATTGTATTTTCTTTGGAATTTAGAAACCTTTTTCAATATTTATTTTCTTATATTCTGTTTCAAGATAGGCTGCAATATCACTTAATACCCGAGTTAGTTAATAGCATCTCAGAGTCCAAGGGTGCAACCCTATCTTTTATGATGACATCTCCTAAGCATGATTTATTATTTTCATTTGGAATATTTTTATCATGATCAATTTGTTTTATACCGTTTAGAACAAAGATTTCTAAGCCTAAAATACAAGATAACAATCTTGCAAATTTTTTAGTTTTTGTATAAATGGAATCAAGTCTTTACTGGTTATGATACTTATTGGTGTAGTTAAAGAAATTTCACAGCGTATATTTTCAAACGATGATGGAATTAATTCAGAATTATTATGATCTTGTTTTATATCAGAGGTAGGACACAAAGTTCCATCAAAATCAGATAGGACTGCTGCAACCCTTCCCAATCTTATTTCTGTTGTTATAGTCCATTGAAATTATAAAAGAACTTTTAACATGCAAAGGGTCCTATCCTAGGTATTATTGTTAATAAAGCAAGTCAGCATGTTCAGTGGGCTTCGAATCCATGAGGTATTTGGGAACTGTTAATTCAATATATTTCAATCAGATAATATATGATATTTAAAAATAGATAAATGAATAGATAATTCTGCTAACGAGTTCATATGTCTTTCTGAATATTTATGGTGAAAAACAACAATACATGGATTTTGGTTAGTTAATTCTAAAAAATATCGACATCTAATTCCATTATATTCACTTAAAAGAGCATTAAAGAACAATTGAAATAATTCAGAACCTGTTGTACTACACGGGTATTAAGAAAATTTACCCCCGAGTCTCCCTACTACTAATTTGTGAGGATCAAAGAATGGTCTGCTTCCGTGGTACGAAGTAACACATGTATCATATAATTTGCGATACCATTCGTCTGTATAGGCTCTTCTTAAACTTAATTTCTTATTTTTTTCAACCACCCTTTCAAATATCTTTAGTGTAGGCAATCTATCGTTCTTAGATGAATTACAAGTATTACACACAGGTACAATGTTAAAGATTTCAGTTTGATAAACATAATTAAATGGGATAACGTGATCCATATGATATTCCTTTTCGGATCTTGCATGACAATAAAAACAAGAATCATGTAACTTTAAAAGGATAATTTTTCTTTAGGATTTAGAAGAGTTCTCGGTATCGACCCTGCAACCTTTTCTGCAGTTCTGGGAACAAAATTTATTTTTTCCAAGTAACGAGTAATCATAAAATTAAGCGCAGATAACAATATGACTCTATGGTTCCTAAAAAACTCAATTAATGATTTATCAACAGTGATCGAATCGCTTCTCTCATTACGCTTATACAAATCACCAATAGGATCTAAATGAATAAGAACTTCGGGTTTTATACTCTTGTTGATTACTTCTTTTCGAAGTTGTTGGAATTCATTAGTTACTAATTGTTCGAGTGAAGGAGTTTTTGGTTCGTTGTTGACATTCATTATGATCGCGTTTATGTTGGCATCTAAAGGACTGTGAGACTGTTTTAGCTTGAACTTAAATAAGAACTCCCAGTAGTATTTGATATATCTAATAGCAATAAAATTAAGATCTACTCGTAATTGTTCGTTATTCTTTTCAATCCATTGATGACCAATTAGTCTTCCTCCTGCAAAATCATCAGCGTAACCTGAAATATCTAATATTGATTTTAGAAAGACGGGTTTGTAAGTGCTTAAAGTTTCTCATTGAAGAAAAAAGAGTTAAACCTGTTAAGATATTTTTGTTCATAATTCTGGTTCACGCTCACAGAATAGAAATGATCGGCTATAATTAATGAATTATAAGTGTGTGGGAGTAGTTTTTCTTAACACTGTTAGACTGAATTGGCAGCAAGATCAATTACTGTTTTTCTAGTCTAAAAGTACAGAGCAAATATAGTGAAATATGTCTATCGATACATTCTATTTTTAAACCCATCAGAATAGTATTAGTAAAATTCCACAATAATTTCAGAAGAGTCTTGCACCATATTCTACCACGGCGCCCATTATGCAAGACTCAAGGAATCTAGGAATTCAATATTTCTCTAAGGTATGAAATAGATTCGTCATTCCAATTTATTAACTCACATGCTATTTGGCTATTGTCTCGGTTATTGTCTGTAAGGATGTCTCTAATCTCATTTGCAGGTTCTACAGAATTAGTTACATCCAATGGATTCTGAATTCTTTGAATGCTCTAGGTAACTTTGTCTTCTGTTTTTATACAAACAACTACTGCAGGGAAAATAAATTTAATTCACCAATGAGTATAAAACATTAATTCGGCTAATAGTCTTTTATATAAATTTGGCTCACATCTAGCAAACACATACTATAAGTGCAATTGCATAACAATAATAAAGTGAAGACATAGAATGGAAAAGAAATTTTCGTCGGTAAGGGCATTCGTTGATGTTGGCGGAAATACAAAACCCTGTGTAATTTGCGGGAACACGGCTACTCAGGAAGCAATATTCAGTGTAGAAGGAGCTACCATTATAGAAAAATACTGTGATTCATGCGCAAAAAAGGAAATAAAATAACATAAACAGATACCAAAAGATCGTTTATCTGAACTTTACTCTCAAAATAGGCAGGGGTCGCTATTCCTAGGATCAATTGTGAAGATGAAAACATAAAAAGATTTGTTTTAAAAAGATGAAAATTAGGAATTATCCTACATCCGATACCTTCCTTTATGGTTACTAAAACAGGTAGCGGGTTCGGTGGAAATTATGAGGATATCCACATGAGTCTGATGTAGCAGCTTGCTTGCTTCATTTGAGTCGTTATGGTTTGTAAACTAAGTGGAAAACTTTCGAACGTCTCACATGACTCGCTATAACAAGTTTTCAATTACTGGTCAAGGATGTTAACACAGTACTATCAATAGGTATAATTAATAGCCATTATTAAATTGCTATTTCAAAGAAGAGATGTATGAATGAATTGTCCATAGTAAAAATTATTCAGAAGACTCCTACAAAATTAGCGGTGCTTTTTGTACTTTTAGGATCGATGATGGCATTTCTAATTCCGGTTCTAATTGAAGAAGCCGAGGCGTGGACTCCATCTAGGGCCACGTCTACTGCGGGCAACTTTCATAATGTCATATATCAAATGTTTGAGGGAAAGTTTTATGGTAGCCCGGTACATGCCGGACCGACCATCACGTGGATAACGACAGGAGATGGGTTTTTTGGTGGTGCTGAGAGAGGTCGTGTTATAGCCAATATTGGGGAGGATGGAAGAGTGGTGTTTCATTTTAGTAATCCAGAAAGAGGCGCTAATACTTGTCTAACCCAAGTGCTATCAGGACCATACCAAGCTACATGTAATATAACTCAGGGAAATCACGTAACAGCTACATTTCGAGTTTCCCCTCTAGTCCAGGAGAATGATAGCATTTATTGTGATATACTAAACAAATTTGGTGGTGAACAAACAAGAGCTATTAGAGAGAAGCTCAACTGTTAACACCCAAATCGATCAAATTTTTTCATTTTTGATACTATAGTAGTAAAGAACTCGATTCATCCAGGTGCATTAGAGTGAGTGCAAGGAGAGTTTTAAGAGTTAGACCGAGTGGGATATATGGCAAAAATGACATGGAACTTGTTTATGAATAATGCGGGCCCGGAGGGAGGAGTGCTGATATCGGTCTTAAACAAGGATAATTTCACATCATGCACATCATGCTTAACTAATGCAATAGGTTTTTTAACAATCAATTATCAAAGGAAATTATCTATAATTAGCCAAGATTTAAAAAAAGGAATGAGAGATCCTGATCGCAGATGGTCCGAAACAATTTATGGTATATCCACTAATTGTCCTCTTATTTCACCATCGGGATTCTGTTCGGTGTGAACATTGACATATGTAGTCCCGTTTTGCATTGCTGTTATGAGACCGGATATTTCACTTCCTTCCATTGGGCCTTCCAAATTAGTTGCTGCAATTGTACCATTTAGAAGAACTTCATTTTGAGGTGATTCAAAGTTGAATAGGGTTACAACAATTGGGCCGTTCTCTCCTTGGGCTCCACTATGTATATGTCCCTGTGTTACTCCCTCGATTCCTGTGACATTCACAAAATAGTGGATTGTCTGATTTAGAGGCAAATCCTGAACCAACATTGCTTCACCTATTGCTTGTGTGTCAATAGGTGGAACCTGCTCTTGACCTGTCATGTTAGTTGCAAACTCGTGGTTTGCGAATACGACCGTCGGATTTATGCCTGATGCAACTGCAAGTCCCGCGATAACTGCTGTCAAAGACACTAATACAAATGTCATTACAAGATTATTGATTTTCATCATCTAAAAAACAAAATACTAGTATATAATATATATGCCAAAAGTTATCATCTTTATCAAAAACATTTAGGAATTTATAAAAAAGTTGAAAGTCCTTCAAACAATTTCATATTATAAACAAATATTTTTATACATGTCAAAATCAACATGATTAATGGAAATTACTACCAAATTATTTGCAATAGCAATTGCAGTAACTACAATGGCCCTAGCACCATCATTAGCCACTTACCAATCCGCAGATGCTGCAAAACATTGTACGGATTACGGGAAGTCCAAGACATGGGTTAATGGATGTCAACAGGGCTGGTGGGATCATGATCATTGCTACCCATATTCTCCAGGAACAGGGGAATACGCTAGTGGATACAAAGTAGGTTGGTCAAAAGGCTCCTGCTAGTGGATATCCCATCATAATTCTCTCATTTCTTTACTTATTTTAGTTCGACCTTTGGCCGTTTTAAATATCCATTTTTTTTCTATATAGCGAAATTCATTGCTTTTAAATATGTTCAAAAGGATTTCAAAAAACCCTCATATTTTACACTTGAAAATAGATTCATTCTGAAGTACATAATTGAAGGAAAAAGTGACGACGGCGGATATTTTTTGAAATATTCTTAATTTAACATGGACCGGAGGAGGGAGTGTTGATATCGGTCTTTGTAAAAGATTCCTTGAGTTCAGACTTTTTGACTGTCTACTTATCTAGTCTAGGATATGGATGTAGAATTTTATATTTTTCGAATTTCTCTTACGGAAGCAAATCGTGACTTGGTACCCCTATCAGCGTTATCTAATCGAAATTGTGTTACTTTACCGTTGGCAGTTCTAAATGGAGAAATTGTTTCTGGTTTCCTTGGGTCGCCGAACTGACCCGTATCCAAAATTGAATACCATCTTTGCCATTGGTTAGTGGGCCGATCATCTAAAATATTTCCATAATCTATATAGGCTTCACATCTTACGCCATCGTTCTCATTTATTGTTACTGTTTTAAAACCTACCCAATTGTTTGATCCTACCCAATTTTGTGCATTAAATTTTGTAGGTATAGTATATTTTGCGTAAATGGGATGCGGTGCCTCCTTCTGGAAGTTATTACAATTGTTATTTCCTTCATATTCAAAATGAAAGACATAACATCTCGCAGAACTCTTTCCACTATCACTGTGACCTCCTCCTCGTAGTTTAATGGATAAGCCTGAACCGCTAGCACATGGACCTATTACAGGACGATGTTCATAATACTCTGAATTCAACTTTGGTATGTTCAAATATATGGTTACCTCTTGGTCTAAAAAGCCGCTTATATCAAATTGAAATGTTTTTCTCCAGATGGTGACCCCAAGAATCCTGCTAAAACCATGTTCAGAATACCTTTCGGTCCATCCTTGAACTCCTTGATAAACTACTCTTGGATGAACTGCATCTTGATAGATTTTTTGTACTCCAAATCTGTCCAAGTCTCCTTTAAATCTTGAAGGCATCTGCATTAGAAACATTTTGAATCTTGAAACGGTCGAATATATTTTATGAGTTTGATTTTAGGGATAATCTACCGAACAAAATGAAAGAGTGATATCTTGGCTAATTTCAAACATTATCTTTTGTAAGATAGTAAATATTATTTATATGGGCTCGGAGAGAGTAGTGCTAATATAGGTCTCTCGGATGGACTCTCGGATGGACTCGATCCTAATTATTTCTTGTACTTATAGTAATTGGAAGTTCCTCCCATTGGTATGTGCAAACATTACCGTGTATCTCTTGACAAAGACTCGTGACACTAACCGTATAATTTCCTGGTTCCACATTGTCAGGAAGTGATAAAATGGCAGAAAAATTTCCATTCGAGTCACTTGTAAAGTTATCTGAAGTTAATTTATCTCGTTCCTTCTCGAGAAATACTTGTACCAATACGTCGGAGGCGGGTTCGCGGTTATACTCAACCCATCCACTCAAATCTATCGTTTCATTTGAGTAAAATTCATTCTTTTCCAGATATGGTACAGGTTTTGAAATATGTGTAGCAAAAACTTCAAGAGAATCTGAAATCATCAAGACTAGGGGAGCCGTCAAGATTGCTAAAAGTGGTAAATGTCCTACTCCGTTGCTCATCAACTAATTATTGATTATATTTTACATCTAAATCTATCATTAATTAGAAAAGATTGGATTCTCGTTCATTGATGTGTATATCTTACTCACGTGACTGGGTCTGTTTTGACTTTGGGGAGAAGCTTGATTTTATCTTGTATATCAACAGTTTAAGATTTGACTTGATTTTATAGAATTCCATATTATTATATATAGAGTTCTATGTTCTTTAACGTTTTGTTCGATGTGTGTTGGTTAAAATTGTTCTTCTTGTCAGGATCTTCTCTTAGCTCTAAACCAAAATATACAATCAAAAAGTTGAACTTACTATTCTGAAATACAGTATTGTCAAAGAAAGAATATTTAATACAAATGAGTCAAAATATTTCTGTATGACACTGCAGGAAGTTAAAATAGCGGGTCAGGAAGATGAAAATGCTATTATCGATGTTTTGAAATTGGCATTTGCTGGAGACCCTGTTTCAAGATGGATTTGGCCCTCACCGCAAAAATATCTCTCAAGTGTTGAAGATTTTGCTAGGGCATATGGAGGAAAAGCGTTTTCCAACAAGACAGCGTACTTCGTTGGAGACTACTCTGGCGCTGCCCTTTGGCTTCCCAATGGAGTTGAGCCTGATTTTGACACTATGATGGCGATATTACAAGCCACTTCATCAAAGGAGGCCCAGACAGACGGCCCGGAGGTGTTTGAGAAAATGGGCGGGTTTCATCCGACCGAGCCCCATTGGTACCTACCGCTTCTTGGAGTCGACCCATTTTACCATGGTAAAGGACTTGGTACTGCACTTATGGGGTACACAACTGACATATTTGACAAAGAGAATATTGTAGCCTATCTCGAATCATCAAACGAAAAAAACATTACACTTTACAAACGACATGGGTTTGAATCGCTTGGAATTGTCCAAGTAAATACATCACCTACCATTTATCCGATGATGCGTAAGCCAAGGACTAGATAATTGTATAAGTAACGAAAATCTTCTTTCTGTTTATATCTAATGATCTGATGCCATTTTGCTAGAGCGATAGGCGGCTTCCGTCCTTTTCAATCTGTTCTAATGATAAGAATGTTTGAGTCTCTGCTAATTATGCGTGTGGGTACGGAGGGTTGTAATTCAAAAGTGAATGAAATCTCATTATTCAATGGCAGATTATTTTGAGCAATAAGTGGGTAGACGGATATACAAACGGGTTCGGCGGTATGTGAAACAAATTTGACTGGATTTAATCATTTAATTATCTATCAGAAGCATAACTTATGGATCCCGTTAACCCTAAGTCATCATATTATCGATGAATCGGACCCGACCCAAGAAGTAAAGTAGTATATGATGATTTTCTACTATCAAAATAGTAAGAATTCTTAACTAGGACATCTGGATATTTCTTTTATTCTAAATGATTATTTTGTGTTTGTGAGAAAAAAACATAATATTATTGCAAAGTTCATTGTAACTTTTTGTATAATTACAATGGGATTCTTATCATCTATTTCTACGCCAACATCATTTGCACAAAGCGTTGGTATGCCTGATCTTCCATTTCTTGATTTTAATGGCAATAATAACAACAAAGAGAATGACAATTTAAAAGAATTATACGACATGATTCCAGGCTTTAATACAAGAGACAATAATGATGTAGATGATTCAGATTCTAAAACAGAAAACATAGAGGAAGAGATGAAAGTGAATGAATCTCCAAATTCAGAAAATGAAAAAGTTAAAGATAAAGGAACACCCTCATCAATAACAACTCCTAGCTCTCTTACATCCATTCTGGATAAATTGCCTTACTCTGATGTTTTATCTGATTATTTATCTTCTTCTTCATCTTCATCACCATCTACTTCCTCTGAATCCGAAATGGGAGAAGTAATACCAGGCCAATACATCGTAGTTCTAAATGATGGTACAGTCAATTTGCGTGAATTACTTACTGATGTTGCAAGCCAGGTAAACATAGAAGGAACAGAGATACTCCACATTTATGAAGATGTATTAAATGGATTTACAATCAATGTTCCAAATGAAAGAATTATCGAGGTGCTTGAACAAAGCCCATTTGTTGATTATATAGAAAAAGATAAAGTAGTTAAAACATTTGCTCAAACACTTTCAAAGGGAATAAACAGGGTTGATGGAGACTTAAGCTATACCAGGTCTGGAAACGGAGCTGGATCAGTTAATGCAGACATAGCCATTCTGGATAGCGGAATAGATACACGTCATTCTGATCTTTACGTTCACCATCAAAAAACATTTGTTTCAGGTACCTCTTCAGCAAATGACGACAACGGTCATGGGACCCATGTTGCAGGAATTGCAGCAGCTAAAGACAATTCCATTGGCGTTGTTGGCATCGCTCCAGGAGCAAAACTATGGGCTATCAAGGTATTAGACAGAAATGGTTCTGGAGCCTTATCGACTGTAATAAAAGGTATTGACTATATTAGAGGATATGCAAGCCAAATAGAAGTTGCTAATTTAAGTCTTGGATGTGAATGTAAATCTACTGCTTTTGATACCGCTATAAACAATGCAGTAAAAGCTGGAATTACGTTTGTGGTGGCTTCGGGAAATTATGGAAAGGATGCTTCTACATTTTCCCCTGCTAATAATCCTAACGTAATAGCTGTTTCAGCCATTGGAGATAGTGATGGCAAGTGTGGAGGAAAAGGTCCCTCGACAGGATATGGAAGAGACGATTCTCTAGCAAGTTTTAGCAATTATGGTGCGGTTGTAGATATGGCAGCACCTGGAACCAAAATATATTCTACCTATAAAGGGAACTCTTATGCGACAATGAGCGGAACAAGCATGGCCTCTCCTCATGTCGCAGGTGCAGCTGCATTATATGAGTCCTCGCATCCCGGTGCTTCGCCATCAGAAGTACGCAATGCGCTATTAAGCAAAGGATCAACACCTTCAACGATATGTGATGGAAATGGTAAAGGTTACTTTACAAACGATAAGGACAGTTATAGGGAGCGATTACTATATGTAAGAAACTATTGATGATGGTTCTAAATCTATCACTGCATAAATATATGTAACCAAGAATTTGGTAGAATTGTAAATTCATCTTTTATCTTATTTGTAACTTTATCGCAAATATGGACGAGAAAAAACAAACAATTTTCTGTGAATCAAAATTGGACAAAAAGAATGTCATTTTATGTTCTATTATAAAAAACGAAAAAACACAGTATTTAAGGTCGCTGTATTGCACTAATGCTGTCCCTTGGAATATTTCCTAGTTAAAATATAACTTACGAAAACATTAAGGTTTGTGTCATTATGCGATTTTTTGGCAATAGATACAAAATACCAAAGTACATTCGAATTATGACCGGAATTTTTTGAAAATCCCAGAATTATAGTGTGTTACTATCAGGACATTAAAACATTAAATATTTCACTGTGAAGTGCCAGCCACATGTGTGTATGGATTTTGATAAATATGACAATAGTTTGTCGCTAAACAGTATCACTTGCTATATCTATTTCCTCCAGATCTACAAGAGTTCAATTAGAATTTAATCAGAAATGCTTTTGAATGTTATCGAACCAAATGAATACTAGGTTCAAGTAACAACATACGCATTCAGGTACAAGAGAATACAGGAAAGAATGTAGGTAGATAATCAGGCGAGAATGGAAACATGTACTCTGACACTCCAATATTTCAGGGACAATAAACAAAGCAGGATAATAGCAGTGTAGTATCCTGAGGGCAGTATTCCTTTTTTGTTAAAAAACAAAAAACAAAGCATCAAATCAAGTCTAATGGATGTTAGGACTCAAACTAACCCTTTTCTTTTTAAGAATTTAGAAATTTGATACTTAACATATTCTGATTATATACTATGTCGCTACTAAATTAAGTTGCGTGTTCGGTGGAAATCATGAGGAAGTCCACATGAGTCTAAAACGATTTATTCGTTTTTAGTTCACGCGACAAAAATTTTTTATGATTCTATGGCTTATTGTTTTTTCATTTCATGATAACATTAGCAATGATGTAAAATTGTTATAAATCATAAGGTAATAGGTTTGATTCCTCATGAGGGTCTAACTTTGCTGGAGTAGCTACTTGCTAATTACCATTTTTCTCAAAAAAAAGTAAATGATGATGTATAGAACTCCTAATCTTTTATCTTATAGAGATTCTCAGCGTCTTCCTTAGTTACCCTAAACCATACATTATGTCCGTCATATCTTTCAGCTAGGTTTTTTGGAATCGAATAAACTTCTTTGTCGACTACACCCGCTTTAGTAATAACATTATCGAGTCGAATTTCCTGTACTTCTCCAAGATCCGCGTCATTGATACCTCTTGCCTCTTTCTTGATGACATCGTTCCAATCAATACTGTTGTTACTCATAATTGATACTGATTAATATCATTTAAATACTTAAACCATAATCTTTAATAGAGATGATAACTTATTTTTCAACCAATCAAATCTAACATCCATATTTCAGTAGTTAAGTCGTTGGAAGAGAACATCTAACAGGTTCATTTAATAAATAGGAAAAATTGGATATCAGAATCTATTGTACCTTTGCTAAGAGTATACCTGCCAATATGACAGAGGTTATAGACAGGGTAAAAGATTTCACGTCCTATTACAATTTTCACAAAGAAAATCAAAATAGTAATATCTTGATGTAAGTTGAAAGCATGAGGCACATGGAAGAGGATTTGGGTCATAATATTTTTATCGTGATATATACCGAGCCTCATTTTCTTTTTAGTTACTAAAATTGGTATCGAGTTCGGTGGGACTAAGTTCCGTATGGTATAAGGGTTCGGTGGGACTCTTGAGGATATCCACATGGGTTTGATAAAGTATTTTTTTATTTTGATATCATAGTCAATTTGTAATCTATTTGTAATAAGAAGTAATAAATTTTTAATGCGGGCTCAATGGGACTAATAACAAATTTGACTATTTAAATGGCCCAATCCTAACGCAAAGTTAGTATGGATACAAACAAAATATGCGTGATAGATCGATAACCGTAAGAAAGAATGTCCTAATTTCTATAAAAATTTTATATCTTCATAAAACACGACATTTCTGAAGTTTGGATTATAGGTGCATTTCTATATCCATAAATGATTCACAAATCTTTCTATCTTATGCACCAGTTAATATCTTAATATTCATCAGTGACTTTCGAATCTTCCAAGCATGGATAAGTTCTTGAATGGATATTTTAATATAAACTCAATGCAGAAATTGCTCCATGAATTAACTAGTTTTAGCAGTTTAGACCCGTTATTGATAGTCATTTTCCGATAATTCTTGATTTTGTCTATTAACATCAAAAATTTTTATATCAATCTACATATTTGAAAAATATGATCGGGTCCGTAATAACAGTAGATAGCATAAGTGAATTACGTGCTATAAGTGGAAAAATAATTCAAGATTCATTTAAATTAAATGTGACAGCTATTGTAAAAGGTCATACCTCCATAGGAGATGGTGGTGGAGGTAATTTTGTGTGGAATCCTTCTTCTACAAAAGATAATAATGGAACGGTCATTGAACCCACGGATCGATCTGTTGTAATTGGTGGGATTCCTAAGGAACTTGGAGTGAATCAATTTAGTGTTAGTTCAATGAAAGCCGTGGGTATGTTCGTGACGAAACTGGAGTATCTATAAATGAAACCCTTTTGCTTAGGCTTAGTGCTGGCAGCATTCATACTCGTTCCAACTACAGCAATGGGACAAGTTGAGAGCATGACTGCAGTAAACAATACGCTTGCGAATTCTACTATGGGTACCAATACAACGACGACCAACTCGAAGTGCTCGTCTAACCAGATCGACATCGGCGGCACGTGCACGAGCAAAGCCGAGGTGTCGAAGCAGATCATCTCGATCACGCAGAGTGTCATGCAGAAGGAGGACGCCAAGGGGGTGCTCCTGCGCGTCGACGTCGACAACGGCATCGTCGTCAAGACGGGTCTCGGGGATTCCCAGGAGGGAGTGCCGGCGACGCCGGACATGAAGTTCCGTCCCGGCGCGATGACGATCCCCATGCTCACGACTCTGGTGCTGCAGCTGCAGGAGCAGGGCAAGCTCAGCCTCGACGACACCCTGTCGAAGTGGTTCCCGCAGTACCCCAACGCCGACAAGGTGACGCTGCGGATGATCTCGAGCGTCACCTCCGGCTACCCCGACTACATCCAGGAGAACCCGCCCTTCCAGGCGGCGCAGCTCGCGGAGCCGTTCCGCCACTGGACGGACGACGAGCTGCTGCATACGCGTTCGCGCAGCCGATCGTCTGCGACCCGGGCGCATGCTTCCACTACGCGCACACCAACTTTATCATCCTCGGCAACGTTGTCGAGAAGATCACCGGGAAGTCGATCACCGATCTCTTGCAGCAGAAGTTCCTCGGTCCGCTCGGACTCACCGAAACGAATATCACGAAGCTCCCGGCCATCCCTTCACCCGCACTCCACGCGTACACGTCGGAGCGTGGTGTCTACGAGGAGTCGACGGGATGGAGCCCGTCGTGGGGCCTCGGCGACGGACTCATCATGACGTCGACGCTGCGCGACATGACAACGCTCATCAAGGCGGTCGGCACCGGCAAGATGCTCTCGAAGGAGTCAGCGAGCGAGCAGGTCGAGGATCTGTCGAAGGGCCTGCCGGGTGCGCCTGGGCAGATCGGCTACGGACTTGGGGTCGCCATCGGCAATGGGTGGGTGTTGCAGAACCCGGTCTTCAACGGATACGAGGGGATTGCCGCGTACCTGCCGTCGCAGCAGCTCTCGATCGTGATCGACAACACGCACGGCCCGAACGCCGCGGAGGGCACGAGCATCGCCACCGACATCTTCAAGGCACTCGGTGCGTACCTGGCCCCCACATCGCTACCATAAATAGTAGCGTGTTCGGTGGGACGAGTGTGCAATTTCATACGAGTTTGTAATTGGGAAGATGTAGGAATATCATAATTCTTGGAAGAATAAATATCAAAGTACATATGCGCTAAATCCAACCACCTGTTTGAAATATGCCATCAAAATGATTGATAAATAGCAATGTCTACAAAATTTACATATGCCAGAACTTAACAGTATTTCTGAATTAAAGAAACTGCTCGATGCAAATTGCAAAATAGAAAAAGTGGAACCACCAGTCCATGCTTCTGATGCAGAGGTCAATATAGTAAAAGTATCCATAGTATGTCCAGATGGTAAATCTCACACAATCAAGGCATACAAAGAAGAAGCATCCACATTAAGAGAATTCATAAGAACACACAAATAAATTCCATTTAATTGAAAATTTTGTTTTCTGACAGTTCCACTAATACTGTAGTAGATACTGTCGAAAGACAAATTATTGTTGATATATAAAATGGCAGTAGTTTATTGATAATTTAAACAATCGGAAATAGTTTATCCTTTTTGCATTTTCATCCGTTACCAAAACAAGTAGCGTGTTCGGTGGAAATGGAGATGGTGAGTCTATAATATAATGAGGTGTTAAAAGATGGGGCGCTTGTATGTTAAGGCTCATAATGTTGGTGGGTTTTTATACGTGGGCTTTTCGTATATCCAAAAGTGTAAACCATTGTTAGGATGATATGATTCTAATGGGTTAGGTTTTGAATTCTCTACCAATATGTAGAATCTACTTCTATCAAACAATTTCTTGATTTGTTTCTTTTGAACCTTTGATATACTACCAGTGTAAAACTCTAACCCGTCGCCCTTATTCCAGTAAAAGTGTAAATTATATACGTTCTTTTCACCCCCGAGTATTTTAAAAATTTTTCTGGTTAGCTCTATTTGTTGGGTTTTGGTTATGGTCATTTGTCTAGTATCATGACAATTAGTCTAGCTTGTAATTCAAGTTTCTCGGGTTGTTTGTGGGGGTCGCGGTCGCTCATGATGATGATATTATCCCAACTACTTTAATCATTACCTCTACTATGTGTTTAGACCCGTATACTATGCGGGTTAGGTGTATTTGAAACAAATTTGACTCCATTCCATCTCTTGCACCATGACTTATATTGAATTAATTCAGCATATTGTTACCATAAATTCGATGTTTGGGTCCGATAGTATCTAGACCCCTCTACTCTTTATACTCAATGGTTATTCTGTGGGATTAAGATCCGTATACTATGCGGGTCTGGTAAAAAATATCATTTCGAGATTAGCATGGGTTTCTATGTGGATTTGTTTTCTCCGAGTAAAAGAGGTTATAGAGTTAATTACATAACAATTTATCAATACTTACTATTCTCTATTCAGAGCAAAGTCCTCAGCACTTCAACACTCTTTTTCTACGATATATAATAAAATGAGAGAAATAAAAAGGACAAGGAATTAAGAACCAAAGTTTTTATAATATTAGTGATGCGGGATTAATAAGCATACCAATCTAAACAAATGTGTGTAGATGCTAATTTAGGAGAACAGATATCTTTGGATCGATAATAAAACAGAGATAAAATTCATTGACCTTTTTCGCATCGACCTAATAATTAAGAATAACTTCTACTATCCTCTGTTTTTATCAGTGTCATTCCAATTATTCAAAATTCATTATATAACTTTGAACCATTTATAACTAAATTGTATTTTTTATACTAATATTTTTATGTTACAATTACCATAGCAGAATGAGTGGCATGCTAAAAATCATTTCATCTAGTGTAGGAAGATATCCAGCAAGAACTACAACAGCCCAATTAGAAAGAAAAAAGACTAAAGAAACTTTACAATGCATTTCGCAATCATGCTACAACAGAGTTATCTGCAGATGCACTGTGTGTTCAGAATATCTTTGTTATGAAGATACCCAGCAGCACAGACATCCGATAATAAATTTTGAAGTTTTACGATAACGTATTTCAAAATATTTCGGAGCATGTTACTAGAATAATGAGCAAATTCGGTGGGATTAAGTTCCGTATACTATGCGGGTTCGGTGGAAATCATGATAATATCCACATGAGTCAAGCCTAGAAATGGTTTATTTTTTTAAATCGTTTCTTTATATGGATGGAAAAGAAAAGTATCTAAAAAAGAATGTAATTTTAGTATTGATAAATTTAAAAATTATTTGAGTTTGTATAACTCTAAAAGGAAAAATCAATGGGCTAAAATTGTTTTAGTATTTGATTTTTCTTATTTCGTTGTTAATGATTTGTAGACTTTGTGGTAGTAGTTGATGTAGTAGATGCGTTTACGTTTGAATCGGCTGTTACATCTTTAACATCTGCTGCTATTTGTCTTGAATTTTGCTCAAACGTTCTTGCGGCGTTTACTCCTGTGTTTGATATGTGTCTTGCAAAATCTTTTGTTTGTTGTAGTACTGGTTTCCATGCATCAAGGGTTGAGAAAATAACGTTGTTTGAAAGTCTAATAGCTGATACGGTATTGTCTGCAACAGTACTAACAAATGTTGAATATGCTTTAACTGCTGCATCAGGAGAATAGAAGTTGGTAACTAATCCATTAAAGGCTTCATTGTATGGCCTCCATGCTGATTGGAGTGAATTGACGACTTGTTTTTGAGAATCTATATATTCTTCTGATATCTCTTTTGCAGTTTGTAGTGATTGTTCTTGATAACTATTTACAATACTATTAATTCTTGGAATTTGGTTTCTTGATTCATCTATTGATTTTTTAATATTATCTTTGGTTTCATCAAATGATCTGTTAACTGATTCATTGAAATCGATATTATTGTTATTGTTATGTTCATTGGTATAACTGGAATTATTTTGATTAGTTTCTGTTTTCTTTGACATAGTATCTTATAAGTACCATACTATATAAACACTGGTATCAAACGGTTTTTAATGCCTAATATAGACAAAGCATGACCCCAATTGGTGAAATGATTAAAAAATGCTGAGATTTGGTTAAGATTCATATCTACTCAATGATAAATCATCCTTATTTCAATTATATTAATCATTTGTTATAATTTTTATATCGTTACTAAAATAGGTAGCTGGTTCGGTGGTATGTGAAACAAATTTGACATGTTTCATTCACCCAACTGATCAACAAATGAACTTGCTAAAATTGAAGTTGAATGATCAGTATCGCTACTTTTTGGATAATTCATTTATTTTTTTGATCTTATTTCCCTTAGAACTGTTTCGTAATCCAGTTGAGATTTTTTTCTCATATAAGGAATTAATTTGTAATGAATTGAATAATATTTGTTATCTTGAGTGAGAATTCCTTTAAGCAATAGTGATACCAGCCCCCCAGACATTTTTGAAATTGGGATATTCTTTTCTATTGAAACCTTATTTCTCATTTTATGATATTCCTCTGGTGTAAAATAATTCCTATTAAGTTCTAAAACTAAGGGCCAGATAATATATTCCCACATTAATCTTCGATTTTCAGTGGAAGTCGCATATTTTCCCTTTCTATTGGATTGGGCATTAGTCTTATGCTTATACTTTTCTATCGTCATTTTCTTGGTTTAAAAATATTAACATCATGATAGATTACTATGTATCATATTATACAACAAATTTTATAACGCTACATATTTGGCAATTTTCGTTGATTCTACTTAGCTTCTTACTCATTTGGCATAAGATCTGGTAATTCTTTATGTAAGGTAAATTATGATATACACTAAGTTAGATAAGACATGGTCGATCTCAAGATAGAAAACCTCACAAAAAAATACGGAGGGACCACTGCTTTGGATAGATTTAGTATCGATATAAAGTCAGGCGAATTAATGGTATTGTTGGGACCATCAGGATGTGGAAAGACTACCGTAATAAGGTGCATAGCAGGATTAATACATCCCACAAATGGGCAAATCTACTTGGGAAATAAAAAGATAAACGAGTTATCCCCTAAAGATAGAGACGTAGCAATGGTTTTTCAAAACTATGCACTCTACCCACATATGTCTATCCGTGATAATATCGCGTTCCCGTTAAAAATGAGAAAGAAATCTAAATTCCATATACAAGAAACAGTCATCCAAATGGCTGAACTATTAGGAATAAAGGATCTTCTTGACAGAAAACCAAAGGAGTTGAGTGGCGGACAAATGCAAAGGGTGGCCTTAGGTAGAGCTTTGGTAAGAGAGCCCAAATTATTTCTTATGGATGAACCTCTTAGTAATTTGGACGCAAAGCTTCGAACACATATGAGAACGGAGATAAAGAAATTGCAAAAGAAAATTGGAATAACTACTTTGTATATAACTCATGACCAAGTTGAAGCTATGAGTATGGGGGATAGGATTGCCATCATGAAAAATGGTAATATACAGCAGATTGGAACTCCTATTGAAGTCTATCATCAGCCTAACAACACATTTGTTGGACAGTTTATTGGTAATCCGCAGATGAATTTAATCAATGGATCGGTTAGAGATAAATCCCTATTTTTATTCTCACAACCAATTATTATTCAGCCAGTTGATAAATTACTGCTTAAGAAACAATTAACTCCAAAATTCATCGTTGGAATAAGACCAAGAGATGTAAATATTCATAAAGAAACCGACATAACAACAGGAATCAGGCTGCAGGGAATTGTAGTCTTTATTGAAATGCTTGGTGATGATACAACAATAGAAGTGAAAATTGGACTGGATAGTTTACTTGTTTCTATAAACAATATTTTAAACACTTTTTATGTGGGCGATAAAATAGAAATAGGAATTGAATACTCAAAGATGCATTTTTTTGACGTAGAAGGAAATAGAATTGACTAATACCCAGAATAAGCAAGATGTGTTTCTTTCTGCTTTAATATTACCCGACTTTTACATTAAATTGTATATACCCCTTCAAGTTCAATTAGATGAAGTTTTACTGCTTGAGTAATACTTAAAAAAGTTGATGTACCTATAATGCTAATGAAATTATATGTACCATCATTTTCTATACTAGTTTTATTAGTTTTTGTAACTTTTTTTCTACAAAATAATTATGAAAAGGTGTATGGACAGCAACAAGTTACACTTACAGCGATTGTTGCCGAACCCAAAGAAAGATGGGATATTCTATTTGAAAAGGCTTTGGAGAAATTAAGACAAAACCATCCAGATTTAGATATCCAAATCGATTATCGTGTATTGCCATATGACGCAACCAGAACACAGATCATAACCTCTATGGCAGGCCAAACTCCTTTAGATTTGATATCTGTTGATCAAATATGGCTTGGAGAATTTGCAGAGGGCGGTTTTCTTATGGACATTACCGATAAAGTAAATGATTGGGGAAGGGCAAATGAATGGTATCCAACCAATTGGGAAGGAGGAAAATATGAAAATAAAACCTATGGTATTTGGTCATGGACTGATGTTCGAGCGATGTGGTATTGGAAAGATCTTCTCCAACAAGCAGGGATTAATCCAGAGAATTTGACCACATGGAATGGGTATATCGAATCTGCCAAGAAGTTAAATGACTTACTAAAAGACCGTAAAATCCAAGGAGTGCATTTAGTGGGAGCCGCCCATTCGCCTGATATGTGGTATCCATATTTATGGATGCTAGGCGGTCAAATCCTTGAGCAAAGAGACAGTCATCCTGTTAAGGGATCATACTGGTATCCAGTATTCAACAGTTCGCATGGTGTAAAGGCATTAGAATTCTTAAAGGAACAAGTAGACGCAGGTATTTCGCCTCAGCCCAATCACTTTTGGGGACAGGAATTTGCGGATAAAAAGTTTGCAGTTATGCTAGAAGGATCATGGTTGTTAGGAACATTTCCTAAAAGTGAATGGAACTCCCTAGACGAAAGGATCGGAATGCTTCCGCTGTTCCCAACCCCATCAGCTAACGTTAATACCACCACAATGATGGGCGGATGGATACTAAGTATCCCACAGACATCTCCTAACAAGGATTTGGCATGGGAATTGTTGACACTTATGACGGATCCTGAAGTTTTAACGCCTATGTTGCAACAAGAAGGATATCTTCCAACTCAAAAACCAATCGGTGAGGGTAACTATTCGGCCCAACTAAATAGTACAATACCTTACTACTCTGAAATGATATCTATGATCCCGCAGGGCCATAGTCGACCAAATATTCCAGAATATCCTCAAATAGCTGAAAATATAAAGCAAGCTATCGATGAAGTTTTTCACAACATAAAAGCACCTAAACAAGCTCTGGATGATGCCGCCAAAAAGACTGCGGAAGTTTTAGGTTGGTAACAAATTCTAAATCCATACATTATTTTTCATTGAAATGCATTCTATATCAAAATATGAGCCCTATCTTTATCTGTTACCAGCCATTTCAATATTGTTTGTATTTCTATTATTTCCATTCTTTTGGAATATTTATATTTCCCTCCATGGAGTCTCTGTAACAACAATTTTAAAAGAATGGGAATTTGTATGGGTAGACAATTTTATTCAAGTTTTAAATGATCCAAATTTTCATACCTCAATTAAAATTTCGATAATATTTGTTGGAGGATCTGTAGCATTTCAGTTTTTGATTGGTCTTCTTATTTCATCCCTATTAAATCAAAATATTAAAGGAAAACAAATTTTGATCGCATTAATTATGATCCCTTGGATAACATCGGGATTGATTGCTGCTTTTTCATTTAAATTTATTTTTGACGACAGTTTTGGAATCATAAACTACATACTAGAATATCTGGGATTTTCTTCTGTCGCATGGCTGTCAGATCCTAACATAGTTGTATGGTCAATTATTATAGCAAATGTTTGGTATGGAACACCATTTACTATTTTATTCCTCACTGCAGGATTATTATCTATTAATCCATCCATTTATGAATCTGCAAAGGTGGATGGCGCCTCTAAATTCAAGTCGTTTGTCTATCTAACGCTTCCCATGATAAAATCATTCATAATAATTGACGTCATCTTGATAACTATCTGGTCGATAAATTTTTTTGAAATACCTCTTATAATGACTGGAGGTAATCCCTTATTCGCGAGTACTCCTGCTTCCCTTTACATGTATAGACAGGCTTTTGAATTTGGACTTTTGTCGAAGGGTTCGGCATCAGGAATAATATTGTTATCTCTCAATATAGTAGTTGCTTTTATCTATATCATCGCGTTAAAACGTAAGGGATAATATGAACATGAGCATACTTTCAAATAATAGAATTGAAAAGATTGAAAAATCTTTCATTTATATTGCGATATTTATATTCATTGGGCTCACCTTATTTCCTTTGATTTGGATTTTCACTACATCATTAAAACCAAATGATGAAACTATGAGTTTTCCCCCGAAATTGATTCCTGAACATGTTACATTTGAAAATTATGCTTTTGTATTTACAAATTCTACTATTGTAAAAAGCCTATACAACAGCTTAATTGTTAGTTTTGGAAGTATGATTCTGAATGTTACTATTTGTGCTTTAGCGGGGTATGCTCTAGCTAGATTTGAGTTTAAAGCTAAAAGGGTCTTTTTTTCTCTTATACTGGGTTTATTTATGATACCCGTTGTTATAAACATAATACCTCTATATAGTATTCTTGCAAATCTAGGATTACTTAACTCCCTCATTTCTCTAATTCTAACGTTTCAAATACTTATTATACCATTAAACGTGATATTATTAAAAAATTATTTTGAAACGATACCAAAAGAATTGGAAGAATCTGCATTAATCGATGGATGTTCCAAGATTGGAGTATTGAGAAGAATTACCATTCCATTATCTATGCCCGGCTTTGCAGTTGCATCGATATTTTCTTTTATCTTTTCTTGGAATGAATTTGTTCTTCCAATCGTACTTGCAAATTCTCCGAATTCCACTCTATTTCAGGTGGCACTATATCAATTCATTTCTTTGTACAGGATCGAATGGGGATACCTGGCTGCAGGGATCACTATAGCGCTGTTGCCTGTGATTATTCTTATCATCGCTTTCCAAAGACAAATGATAAAAGGATTTACTTTAGGATCGATAAGAGGATAAAGCAGACAAAATAATATTAGGAGTATTCAACTTTGCTTTATCAAAAGAAGATTGCATAGATATTGATAAATTATTTAAATTATCATAAATTTTTTGATTTTATTATATGTCATTGATCTACTGATTTATGACTTTTCTCATTGGTTTTACGACAATCGTTACTAAAATAGGTAGCTGGTTCGGTGGTATGTGAAACAAATTTGACCTGAATTTACTACTCACATCTTGCTAATACAAATCTCTGTTTGCAGGTTACAACAAGAATAGGTTGATGATTTATTTCTTACACAAAAACCTCAAAATGTGATGAAGATGGATACACCTCAACAATCAATACTACCGCATCTTTTTATTCATGGCTTTGTAATAAAAATTCATGGATATCTATTCATTTAACCCACCTGACCAACCAGTATTTTTTGAGGATTGTCCTGTTTACCTACAGTGTCGGGTGAATTATTGATGGAAATGAAACTTGAATTGATTGCAATTCCGGTAACAGATGTGGATCGTGCACGTGATTTTTATAAAGATAAAGTAGGTTTTAATTTAGATCATGACCACACCGTGAACGAGAAACTACGTTTTGTTCAAATGACACCTGTAGGTTCTGCATGTTCAATTTGCTTTGGAATTGGTATAGCAGACAATATGAAACCTGGTTGCATTAAGGGTCTACAAATGACAGTCAAGAATGCTCAGGCCGCTCATGATGAACTTAAAAAGCGCGGAGTGGATGTTACTGACATCGATACACAAGTTTGGGGTAAGTTCGTTTATTTTAATGATCCGGATGGCAACGCTTGGGCCCTTCAGGAATTGCCTCCGCGCGGCTAATTTGAGGCCTAGAGAGAAAGAAAGGTTCCTCAGGCTTACTTCAAATTATTGTAGGAGCGGCCTTCACTGAAACATCTAAAATTCATTGATATGTCTTAACTTTTGATACTTAAGAAATTATGATTATTACTTATATCATTACTATGAATAGGTATCGGGTTCGGCGGGATTAAGTCCCTTATGGTATAAGGGTTCGGGGATGTGTGAAACAAATTTAATCTGAATTCATTACCCTCTAGTCTTCCTTCAAATTTATCTTGCGCTCATTTCACATTCTTTCTGTTAAATTACTTTTTTTCAATTAATAATTCATTGACAAATTTTGGTTCAATAATGTCTTCAATATCGGGATATTCACTTATTACCCCTCTTTCAGCATAAAAATTGGCAATTGAGTTTCCCGAGTTGTATAGCGAAGCAGTTGTATTTAATTCCTTATTCATTGAAAATTGAGTGTTATAATCTACATCCAGGAGTTTGGCAGCATCCATCCCATTGATTATTTCGGTTTTGTTTATCCCCGTATTTACGGACATTATTTCAATATCTTGTTCTTTATTTTTATCATAATCTTCTTTTGCCTCTATCAACGATTTTATGATGTTTTGAATATCCATGGGTCTTTGTTCTACTATATCTGAATGAAATACTAATACGGTGGTCATAATACCGGGTACAATTGCACCTGTGGAGAGAATTTTAAATCCATCCTTTAAAGTATCTGACATGTATGGATCATATGTGTGACCTGCACTGACCTCACTTTTCTTTAATGCATCTGATATATTTGGACCACGAATATTCACAAATTCAACATCGCCTTCATCAATACCAACTTTTTCCAGAGATTTTAACATGAATAAATGTGAAAAAGTATTGATCCCCTCAACACCTACTTTTTTACCCTTTACATCGGTTAGGTTGTTTACATTACCTATAATTGCATCCGAGTCATATGATATATCAGTATTGAATACAACTTTAGTATCAATTCCTTCAGAGTTCTGCAATATGGCGTCAGGATAGACTAAAAATGTCCCATCATATTCTCCCTCTACATATCCTCTAACCATATCCAAATACTCTCGATTTAAAGTTACATTGACATCAACATTATTTTTTTCAAAAAATCCCTTTTCTTGTGCAACATACACCAAAAAATTGGGGACCCATAAAGTGAGTACCAGATTTATCGGTTCACCATCTGATACCTGTGCACCCGCCAAAGTCAAGAAGCTGGAAAATGGTATTACAATAATGCTAAAAATTAGTGCGCAGTATAATTTCCTATCTAATGGTTTAAATCTCATTTGTATGCCCTAAGATTATATAAACAAGTATTTTTCCCTATCTAGATTTACTAATAGAAGTTGGAGGGGAGAGACATATGAAGCTACATTTAAACTATCAACTATATTCAAAATAAATAGTTTTTTGACAAAACATATCGATCCTCTCTCTCCTTCTGATAATGCTTAGAGAGGGCTACCCCTATTCCGACTAAACTCACAGCCGAGTCTGCGTAAAGATGAGTTCCAGGGCGCCCAAATTAATCATAAAACGTATATTATTCGATTAAGGTATACAAAAATGAGATTTACAGCAAATCGTTCTATTTAATAAATCATTTATCTTTGTCTTTACAGTATAAAGAATTTGATTCTACTAATGAGGATTAGTCTGGTTTTTGGGTGAGTTGATAAGGGATTTGAAACAAATTTGACCCCTTTTTATAACTCAATATTAGTAAAACAGGTATCTGATGCGGTGAGATTAAGTCCCTCATGGTATAAGGGTTCGGTAGGATTAACTGAAAATCTATTTTTATTTCAACTCAAGCATAAACAGTTAAGTACATTCGTATATTTATCGAGATCATATTAAGTTAAAGATCGAGTTTTTGAATTTTAGCTATAAATGACGCACAGATCAATCCTTGAATGAATTATCCAGACTTTTTCTAATATGACACCTTATTTATCAGGACTAAAACAGTTGGATGGTACATACTACATTGGTGAAATCAATATCTTAGGACTTAATGAGGTATCATGATGACAAGGTTTCTTGCATATTGGACAATTCATTCTGTCCGCATTATTACAGCCACATATGTGAGGTATAAGTAAATCTTTTGAAGCCGTTGTAGATTCTCTAGCACTAATACAATATGAACATATAGTGTTAGTAGTTTCCGATGATACCGTACCGCCACAAATTTCACAAGTTTTCATTTCCCCGATTCTATATGGATATTATTGATAAATAGGTAGCGGGTTCGGTGGAAATCATGAGGATATCCACATGGGTTTGGTAATCAATCTATAGAATTGAGCTCCCTATAGCAGTAGTCAATCCCGTTTATGATAAGAATAAACATAAGATATTATTTTATTAGATATAAAAATAACTTACTCGCAGAAGTATAATTCAGAAATAGTATACACAGGAGTATAAACCTAGAATAAAGACAGTCCAAATAATGTCTTCAATCATTTTCTTTGATTTTTACCATTATATCGAACATGGACATAACATTAAGATTTCATTATATTATACTATAATAGTTTCAAGAGTATGTAAAATAATGTGGTCGACGATAAAGATGATAAACAAAAAACTGATCGCTCACAACAGTACCTTGCAAACGAAAGGACATTTCTATCATGGGTAAGAACCAGTATTGCACTGATAGGTCTTGGATTCATAATATCCAAATTTAGCTTTTTTCTGACGGAGTTTCGAATTATAATACAACGGTATTCAGGTGGCTCGCCTGAATTAAATCCATACGAAACCCAATCCTCAATCGATCAGATTTCAAATTGGATTGGAATCGGTACGGTATCTTTAGCGATTGTATTGATATTGTTTGCATTGAAGAACTATCTCAGTACGCACAAATCAATAAAGACACAAACTTATTCACCAAATCAAAGGACAATTTATTTTACAACTGCAATAATTGTCTTTTTGAGCATATTTGTTTTTGTATATCTAGTGCTTGTACCCGGTATCTAGATTTGCATCTTAGAAACCGATATTGGATTCAATACGTGTAGATTTATTTATTATTTATTGTAAATGCAATCTACAAGATTAGATGTCATTAAATCATTAAATAAATGACCAAATTCAACTGGTATGTATAAGGGTTTTGAGGCTTTAATTAATTACTAAAAATCGTAATAATAAACTACACCCAACTAACTGTTTTAATATACAAGCTATATTTTCCATCTAAAATAGATCATCATTAGATTCGTTTGAAAGGGATATGATATCTTCTAGTAATATTATTATACTCATATTAACATACAAACACATTGAATCAAATTATTGATAAAATCAATAATAATGGATCATTTTTCGTAGAATATATTCAGTGTTTTAAAATTAACAAGGACTTTTTGACATTTCATTCAATTTTTAGAGGTGTTATTTGTGTCTAAAGATACAGAGGCAAGAGAAGCTATTGAAAGGTCTCCAATACAAAATGCCACTGTAGGAGATATAGAAGTAGAATACAAAGTTTTTGAAAATAATAGTACTAGCGATAAGGATAAGATTCCAATCCTTTTTGTTCCTGGATTGCGAGTGACTATGGATATGTGGCCTCCAACTATACTTAATGAGATCGCTCAATCTAACTACAAAGTCATAGTCTATAATAATAGGGGCACTGGAAATTCATCTGATGGAACTAGAGAATATACAATCAGCCAGCTTGCAAATGATGCTGCGGGTTTGTTAGATATACCTGGTATAGATAAAGCCCATATTTTTGGATGGTCTATGGGTTCATATATTGCAGAGGAATTAGCACTTTTACATCCAGATAAAGTTAGTAGTTTAATTTTATATGGTGCAGGTCCTGGCGGTGATAAAGCTATTCCTCCGAGTGCAGAGCTAATACAAACACTAGGTGGAGTTTCGGGTACTCCTGAAGAACAAGCTAGACAAATTCTTTCTTTCTTTTTCCCTCAGTCTTGGCTTACAAATAATCCAGAGTACATAAATCAATTTCCGCTGCTCAAAAGCACAGTATCTTTGGAAACCACACAAAAACAAGCACAAGCTATAGTGGGTTGGAACGGAATGTACAATTCTCCGTCGGTGATAACTCAACCAACATTGGTATTGATGGGAACAGACGATATAATTACTACACCTAAAGCTGCATTGTCACTTATTGAAAAGATTCCTTTGGTATCACTTGTGCAAGTAAAAGATGCAGGACATGGATGGATGTATCAGTATCCTGAAAAGTTTACCAAAGTGGTAAAAACATTTCTAGAAATCATTTAGATGGTACATACGATAAAACATCTTATTATTTTAGTATGTTTGTAATAGTTACTAGTAACAGTTCTCATCCTTGGGATTAAGTTCCGTATGGTATGCGGGTTCGGTGATATGTGAAACAAATTTGACCCGATTTCCTTTTGAAAAACAATTTCTCATTAGGAATTTTTCTTAGAACATATTAGATAAAGTGTAACTGGATCTTCAGATTCCTCCTTTATCCAAAATAATTGGAAATGGCCTCTGAGTAAATCCTGAATATCCTTTTCGGTAAAGAAACGTATTTCAAAACCGTTTATATCATAAATACCTTTTTCAATTTCCATCCCCTTCCTGTAAAAATTGTCATGGTTATTTCTGACTGAAAAAAAGTTAAACCCCCCATCTTTTAATACTCTTTTTATTTACGAAATAATAAAACTGAGTTCATCCTGTGAGAACTTCATATTAAGGAACATGTGTGAGTATACTGCATCAAAATAATTATTTGGAAATGGGAGTGTATTCCTTATATCAAACGTTTTTGAATTAACTTGTAATTCTTTTTTTTCTTTCTTTGCCTTACGAAGTATTATTTCAATTCCAGCGTTTGAATAATCTAATGCAGCGACCTGAATACCATTTGAGGCGAAAAATATTGAATCTCTACCATGACCTGCACCTAATTCTAATAAATTTTTCACATTATTTGTTTTCATTTCTCTTAAACAAAGGGTTGCAAAATGGCTAGGTTCATCACCAAAAAATGTGCTATCGGATTCGTATATTTTATCCCATACTTTACTCATTCTTTGTCTTAATTCAATATTTAAGACATCTACTCTATGATTCTTTTGTCTCTATTCACTATCTTATGTTTTAGAAATACTGGCAGTATTAACAAATCTAATAATGAATCTGGAAAGGAAATCGGGTTTATGTTGATGCACAGATTTTGTATTTAATTCAATTGTTAAAGTAAACCAAAAGTTTCTGAATTACAGTGTAAGACGACAAAAACCAATTAGACAACTTGCACTCTATGAATAGTAATAAAGCCGTTATCGCCTATCATTTGTTTTAATGGTAATAACAATGGTTGTATCTTTTCTTCCTCATCTATTGTTTCTATCATCATAGGTTGATTTATCATTAAACCCTCCAAATGAACCGTTGACTTGCCTCTTCTTCCAAATCCGTCAACACCTAGCCAAACTATAGCTCCTAAAACGTTTGCCTTCATCAAAAATTCAATAATAGTTTTTTCTAATCTTTTTCCATTTACATTGTCATTTTTCTTTACGGATGTTTAAACAAATCATTTGTTTTAGGGTCATTATTCTAAAATTATTATTGTAATAATTGAATTATTAAGATTCTTCCTCCATATAGAGCTAAAAAGGATAAGCCCACATTGGCTATTGTATTAATCATCATACTTAGAATTTGTTTATTTTCTATCATTACTATATTTTCTAGAGCAAATGAAGACATTGTGGTTAAGGAACCGCAGAATCCAATAGCAATTAGAAAAGAATATCTTTGATTGAGGTTCCAGTTAACCAATAAAACAGAGAAAATACCCAGGATAAGATTACCTACGATATTTACAATCAATACGTTTGAACCAATTATACCTAATATCAAAGGAAAGGAAGTAATTTTGTATCTTATATAAGCGCCTAAAATTGCCCCGACTGCCAATAAAATAAACTCTATTCCCTTCACGACTGATAATGAATTTCATATTATACTTTATGTTTTCTTACATCTGGATTTCAAAAATTTAACAATGATTCTGAGAAATAAAAGTCATTATCAACCAGTCTTCTTAAAAAAATAGACAAATTCTCAAACTTTATAGAATAGGTGCAATCCAAAGTAGGGTTGAGTCTATTATCTGAATTTACTCCAATTGAAATATCAGCCTTTCTGAAAGCAGGGTTATCATTTTCTGAATCACCCAAGTATATTATTTTGCCTTTGATATCCATTATTTCATAGATCTTGGAAACAACAGAATCAAATGCACCGCCCTTAGTTAATTTGGTAACATAAATATCAATGAAAGGATGAGTAGAATATTCTTGGATAAAAAGATGTGGAGTATAAAAACTTGATTTTTCTTTGGATATCCTGCCTTCTTTTTGATGTGGTCTATCTAATATATTATATACGGATTCTTTGACAATCTCTTTATATTTCTCTTTATTGACCATCCAATTAGAATTATGTCTCCAATCCAATGTAATTCCGCCTAGGATATTTTCTTCACTCTTTAGAAACTTTTTTTCAACATTCATTATGTGATAGTTTTTTTCAAGATTGGCTGCAATTTCATTTAGCATATGAGAGTTAATTGATAGCATTTCAGGGTCAAAAAGTGAAATCCTATCTTTAATAGCGATATCCTCGGTAGATACTTTTCTATTTTCATTTAGAATATTTTTATTAAGATTAATTTGTTGTCTATCATCTAAAAGAAACATTTCTAAACCTAAAATACAAGACAATATTTTTGCAAATTTTCTAGTTTTTGGATAAATGAAATCAAAGTCTTTACTGGTTATAATTCCTATTGGGACAGTTAAAGAAATCTCACAGAGTGTGTCTTCAATTGCGCGTGGAATATAATCGGAACTATTGTAATTATATTTTATACCAGATGTTGGATATAGAGTTCCATCAAAATCCGATAGTATAGCAGCCACTCTTTCCAATCTTATTTCTATGGATTACTATCTACTGAAATCTTAAAAAGCCTTGTAATAGTCTAATATAGATCTAAATCATACTTTTAGGGGTCAGTTATTGAGTAAGGTCACTGCTATACATAGGTAGATGATTCGGTGGGATGAGTAAGAAAATTCATACTAGTTGACGATGATTTTTGAATATGATACAAACTTAACATATGATACAAAAGGGTAGTAAGAGTGAATCACTATAGTAAACCTATGAACGGACATTTTAATTAATCAAAGTTACAATCCTTTGATGGGATAATTCTTAGTATTATTCTTGATATGTTAGAAGATAGTATTCATAGATCAATTTATTAGCCAAACAGGCTCTCTCCTTGTAGGTAAATTTTTCAGACATCCAATACTAGTAAGGTCTTACACAGGAAGAGAATGTATAAGACCTTATTGTATGACGGTTTTTGACTACGGTAATCTGATAATCATTGAACATATTAAAAAGCATTTTGATATTCTATTTTTTGTTAAACTGACGATATTAGAATCCGGCATAAAATGACGAATAGGATAAATTTCACTTTAACATTCTCGTAATTTAAAGTATAGAATGTTTGGGCGATACCAAACTGGTATGTTTAGGTTCTGACTGTAAATATCATATAGTTAACACGCTCCATTTACGTAATTGGGTAACGATTAATCATTATTATAATAATATCAAAGTGGATCTGGTTACTTTTCATAGTTAATGTTCGTATTCCTAATTCTCCTAATACTATCAACTATTTTGATTCTTTGAGTATGTTTACATCCTTTTGAGTCTCTTTCTTCATTAAACAGAAATGATTTGCAATTGCAAACCCATATCATATTTAATCTAAAAACCTCATACTTTCGTCCAGTTTTAAAAGACGTAACAAGATACTCATCTTCTTCTATATTATATTCTATGGATTTAGTAATTCAGTAAATTAATCAACATTTGAAAAAAAGAGCCTTTGAAGTCAATTCTGCCAATTTTATTTATCCTAAAAAGAGAAAATAGTGCAAGATCATTTTTTTCAGATTATTTTTTTTGGATAAGACTCAGGGAATTTGTAGCAATCATAGATCTGCTATTGTGAATAAATAACAATGAATAACAATAAATAGCAGTGCCGTGTAATACCTAGCAGGAAATGTAGATAATTGGAAATCTTAAGTTCTAATCGTATGGATTATGATAGAGGAGCCCATAATTATATTAAACCGAGACCTTACAATCTTACAAATGATGATAAACAAATAAAATTCATTAACTACACACAGCAATATTGCATAGGTATTATTGATATTGTTAATTCAACCCGCGAAACCTCGACAATAGCTAATCCATACAAATTGAGAAAATATTATTCACTGTTTCTTAATACAATGTCTTCTGTAATCAATAATTGTAATGGAAAGGTTGTTAAAACTATTGGGGATAGCCTGTTTTTCTATTTTCCAGACACTTGCATTGAAACCAATGAGCTGGCTTTTCATGATGTATTTGAATGTGGAATGAGAATGCTTTCATCCAGTAGTGTGATTGACAGCCAATTATACGAGAATGATTTACATTCTATTAATTACAGAATCTGTATGAATTACGGAGAGGTGGAAGTGGCAATGTCTGATAATTCTAATGAAGTGGACTTGTTTGGATCAATAGTTAATGAATGTGCAAAAATGAATAATGTCGTAACTTCAAAGGAATTGTGGATTGGAGAAAAACTTTATGATAAAGCTAGGAAATCCAGATTCATCAATAATTACGCCATAAATAAAGTAAATCTCCAAAATAATGGCCTTAATACCGTCAAGGCCGGTAAAAATTCTGATTATTTGTATTCTGTAAGCATACTTGATGAAATTCAAAGAGAGAAGTCCATGAATGACTACCGAGAAGCCCAAAATACTGCAAATAAAAACAAATTGGCAAAATCTGAAGATAATTCCTCTATCAATATCTTACTAATAGACGATGAGGAGGATATTCTTTACACCTTTCAGAACCTTTTGAATAGGCAGTGTTATAAAGTCAAGGCTTTTTCAGATTCAATTGAGGCTTTTCAACATTTTACAGAAAGAAATCCCTACTGCTATGACTTGATCTTAATGGATATCCGTATGCCTGGAATAAATGGTATACAGCTTTATCATAAATTTAGAGCAATTAATCCTCATGTCAAAATTCTATTCATATCCGCATTGGATGTCGTAGCTGAACTAGTAGGGTCAATTCCTGGAATAAGTATACAACAGATTGTAAGAAAACCCATAGAGCCGGAAGATTTCATATTAAAAATAAAATCGACAATTCGTGATGGATTAATATAATGAAGTTCTGTTTATAACGAGTAATAAAAATTTATTCAACAATAATAACTCTGTATTCTTTAGCGTCTTAGTCAAATTTACGCTTTTGCCCATATTCCCTCTGATGATATTAACTATCATTTCTTTTGATCCTTCTCTGTGGGTGGCATCAGAAATCCATCATTTTTATATTGAATTATTTGCAGTTATTTTAGTTTCAGCATTAGCGTTCTATTATGTCCTTCGTGCCAGAGTTTTAAAGGACAGCTTTAGCCTATTTGTTGGTATCGGATTTCTAATAAGTGGATTAATTGATATGTTACACGTAATAGTATCATTAACATTAATAGAAAATATGGATTTCTTAAAGTATTTTATTCCTCAGACTTGGTTTGCAGGAAGGTTTTTCCTCAGTGCTATGCTTTTGATTGCAGTAGTAAAATATTCCTCCATATCTAAAGATCAAATGGAAGAGATGGATCTTGTCTATCTTGAAAGACTCTATAATATTGATCGAAACAATCGCTCACTTGAAACCCCTAAAAAAATCAACAATAAAATAAAAGATAATTCCCTTATCTCTATAGTAGTTTTAGGTGTGTTGGCATCTAGTATTGCTTTGAGCTCGTTATTTTTGGTCTTTCCTGCTTCTGTTTTAGATGATTATTCTGTTCATAGGCCATATGAAATTCCGCCTCTAATTTTATTTGTTCTGACTTTGTTCCTTTTCTATAAGAAACGACTTTACTTAAGAAATGATGTTCTCTATAAAGGGATCATTACTTATCTCGTAATTGACATTTTTGCTCAGATCATAATGTCGTTTTCCGCTGCTTCATTTGATACATCGCATAACCTAGCTCATGTAATTAAAGATGCAGGATATTTTGTGAACATTATTGCACTTGTTTTATCGAGCATACAATATACCAAGAATTTAAAAAAAAGCAGCGTACTTATCCGGGATCAATATCTAAAAGTCAAAGAAGCAGAAAAGATGAAAGATGAATTCATAAACGTTTCTGCTCATGAATTAAGAACGCCGATTCAACCAATTATAGGACTTTCGGGAATGCTTATAGAAGATTTTCAAAATAAAAAACAGGTCGATATGAAAGAAATAGAAACCGATGTGTCGATCATATATAGAAATGCAAAAAGATTACAAAAACTGACCAACGATATTTTAGATGTAACTAGAATTGAAAGTAATGAATTAAAACTTGACATAGGAGAATTTGATCTTCTTGAAGTCATCTCAAATACGATAAATGATTGTGTGATGGAGATAGAAAAAAAGCAAGAAAATATAGCATATGTATGTAAATATGACTTTAATAACGAAATAAATAATCGTAATAAATTAAATATTCGACCCCCCGCACAACTGATTGTAAAAGGTGACAAAAATAGGATAACTCAAGTGTTATCCAACCTTATACGTAATTCAATAAAGTTTACAACAAAAGGATCGATATGTGTGGAAATAGGAAGACAAAACACTGAAAAAGTCTTTGTTACTGTTATAGATACAGGAATAGGAATTGATCTAGAGATAATGCCTCATCTATTTAAAAAATTTGTTTCAAACTCATTTAGTGGAACTGGTTTGGGGCTTTATATATCAAAAAGTATAGTAGAAGCTCATGGAGGAAAGATATGGGCAGAAAACAACAAGAATGGCATTGGTGCTACATTTAGTTTTAGCCTGCCACTGGTAAATTAAAATGTATTACAAACAACGCTTTTATTCTCCCTCTTTTTTAACTATTTAAAAGCTTCAGCCAGATCATGGCATGAATGGAGGGATATATCTTTTTACCATTCATAGGGTTGTCGATTTCAAATACCTATGTTGACTAAATCAGACCAGATCTAGGCTTCTAATTCAGTAGAATACCTTTGGGATTGTAATTCTTAAATACTGAAGTTCATCTTTACGGAAACAGTATTCTTTAAACGATTTCATACATATAAAATTATAGCATCCTCACATTATATGGTAAAAGTCACTAACTTATGGTCAATCAAAGCAATTCGTTATTCGCTCCACTGTGTTTTTAGTAGTTTTGGTCTTTTCTTTTTATTCTAACGGACAGAGTGGGATTAATATTGATATCGGTATGATATTCAGATTCAAAAGTCGGTCAGAATATCAATAATTTGTCTTATTTAGGTATTAAGAAGAACTGAATGAGGTGAAGAAGTAGGTTGGGTCAAAAGACTCACAGATCTGTGAGGAATTCGATCTTGAATCTTTAAACCAATATATGATAATTAATGACAAAATGCCTTTATTGAATAAGACTATATTTTCTTGCGAAATTATAGTTCTATCCGATAAAAGCAATGATGTTACTATAACATATTATTTAATCTATGATCATTTTAGATCTTAGATCAATAACAAGATAGCGGGCTCGGTGAGATTAAGTTCCGTATGGTATAAGGGTTCGGCGGAATAAAGTAATGTGGATTTAGTTAAGTGAAGTAAATTATAGAAATCGAATACTAAATTAATTTATTTTTTTCAATGCTTCAAATTCAGACTTATTCCAAAGGTTCTCAAATATTATCTCTTAAGTATTAACAGTAGATTGGCTATTAGAATAAGCTGCAATTCCGAACGAATCGTCTAAATCTTTAGGTTGATTAGAGTCATTCATTTCTATTGCTAAGGAGAATGCTGAATCAGCCACAAACGTTGTGATATTTGATCCAAACAATTCTTTTGATAAATATCGCAGATTGACTGGATACTCCTTTGATAGTTTTTTGAATTTGGTTTCAAATGACAAATCTCTTGATTTTTTTATTTCGTTCTTATTTTTAACACTAAGTAAGGCTCTTACTTCTATATTTCGTTCAGATTTCATTTTTATTAAATGGTCTAAGATGCCTGCACTTGATAATCCGTGGAAAGTAGCGTAACTAGAAAATAATACCTCTATATTGTAAGTTGCAGAATTAAGAATGTTAAATATGACTTGATAATATCGTCGGGGTCTCGTATTGTATCTATAAACTCGCGCTTAGTGCCCAATTCAATTTCCTTTATTCTCTGTTTACCAGGTATAGCTTTATCCCATAATAAATTGAATATTTGCTGCTGTTGTTGAACTATTACCTTAACATTACTTACTATCAATTCGCTGGGAAATATTCTACCTTGTCTTAAAACATTGGCAGATGCAATATAATACATATTATCGAGGATTCCAAATGCTCCTTTTATTCCGTCTATATGACGAACCTCAACCAATTTCATGAATTCTTTACACCATTTCAGATTGTCTGGAGTAATGTTTGTTATCCATCTTAGACGGACTCCTTTGTTTTTCAAGTCATTCATTCCATTCCAGATGGGTGTCGCTTTTATGGTTACTTCTACACCTCTATCATCGCAAATGGTATCCATATATTCTGTTATTCGTGAATAAATTTGTAGAGATACATCAATCATTTTTGCAGGATTATGCAGTACTCTTGTCTTTTCAGCCGCTTTCTCCAACGAAAACATTGACAATAATTGAACCTGTTGACCAATTATAAGAATATCTAAATCCTTAAATGCAGATTTTGTATCTAATACCCATTTCATGACTCAGATAATCTTCCTGAAGAAAAGACCGAGGTTATCTACGGTGCAGAAAACATTATAAAAATAAATAATGAACTATGGTCAGAATTAAAAGAATATGCAGATATTTGCGCCGACAAGAATGTTCCTTATTCATATACTGCAATTCCTCCAGTCGCTATTGCATTTCGACAACTTCAATCCAGAGGTATCAAGGTCAGAATAATTACTGAAATCACTCTTGAAAACACACGATATTGTAAAGAATTGATTAAATTATGTGAACTACGTCATCTAGATGAAATCAAGGGGAATTTTGGAATAGGAGACGGAATATACTATAGAGCAAGCGCAAAATCTACTGAATCCGCACCACCTCCTCTTTTAATTTGTAGCACTCTAAGAGCCCTGGCAGAACAACAACAATATTTCTTTGACATGTTATGGCACAAGGCAATTCCAGCCAAGAAAAGATTAAAGAAAATCGAAGAAGGATTAAAAAGAGAATTCATAGAAACAATACAAGATCCAATAGAGACTCTAGACCTAATTCCCAAGATAATTTCGTCAGCAGCAGAAGAAATTCTAATGATATTTCAAGACAGAAAAATACTAGAACGATTTGAAAATGAAATTGAACTAACTAAATTACTAGGTGAACAGTTGAACGAACAAATTCGTATACAAATAATTATTCATGGTGATAAGTTAATAGATAGTACCCATTCTATAGAAATTGAAGATACTTTTGATCAATTGGAAAGGAAGTATCCCAAACTTTTCGAAACACAATTTATTACTAGTGATATTTACGATAGACTAAATGTGTTCATAGTAGATAGGGAAACTGCAGTTATCATCAAATCTAACAAGTTTCCTAAAAACAAGACTGAATCTGAAGATGATAACTTTGAGTTCTTTGGTCTTGCCACTTATACAAATAGCGAATCCACAGTATCATCCTATGCAACTATATTTGATAGATTGTGGCTAAGAGCTGAATTTGCAACTTCAAACTAATGTTTCTGCATTTTAACTAATGTCAATTCCATATTTCGTTAAAATAGAATTGTTTATGAATAAATGAGCCTCAAAAAACTTGTGCGGCTAGCCATGCAAAGGGAAACTATATGTCTCGGTCGGCTCCGGTGGAAAGAGTCACTGATCTGTGAGTAATTGTAAATTAAAAATCGTCAGTAAGAAAATGTATTTGGTGGAATGTAGTTTGTTATAGGAGAACCATGGTGATGAATAAGTAACCATTCGCAATTTGGTTCCATTCTTTCAAATGCATTGGTAGCAATCACACCCGTCCTAATCGCTCGACCGCTATATGGATCTTTTGTTTCTATGTTTTCTATACATACAACTACTGCAATTTTATTATCAAAGATCTTAATTTTTGTGTTTGTGATTGTAAACCTTATTGTCTCTGTGTTGCTAAATATTGTTGTCCAGCTTTCCCTTATTGCCAACCAACCGGTAAATAAATCCCACCCTGGATGTATGCAAACAACATTTTCATCATGTTTCCATATCTTGTCCATTGATTCGATAGATAGATTTTCAAAAGCACAGTAAAACCTCAAGTTAGCTTGATTTACATCTTCACTTGCAATTCCATTATCTTTTTGCATTTAACAGATGGTTCTCCTAAAGCATATTATTTACAGGTTGCATAATTGGGTGCGGCCCTGTTAATATAATGTAATTTTTCAAATGCTTCCCAGTATTTCATATCGATTAAGATGAATTACTCAGAACAAAAGGTCATAAGTCGTGTTCAAAATACAGGGAATCTTGTCGATATTGTCCTGTTTAGTCCCTTATGGTATAAGGCTTCGGTTAAATGGCAATTAGACTAATTAGTTGAAATCTCTAATCCTGAAGATATAAGGTCAAAATATTTTACAAGAAGATAATTAAAGTGATCATAAATCGGATTGTAATTTTTTTGTTTATATAAAATAAACTAAACTGCCTCCGATGACTCCGAGCCTCTATAATCGCAAGACCTCCTATTAACGAATCCTCGAATCCTCGGTATTATGAAAGGATAATTATCGACCAATTCATAATTTCTGAAGAGTATGCTAAATCTAATTAAACCAGACTCTCGGAGACTACGAATACAATATGTTTGTTTTATATAAAGATGAAATCATAAATTTTAAGTTAGGCTATATTGTCAAATCCGATCTTAACAATATTTAGTTGTATTCAATGATTTGAGGTTTTGATCTTGGTTTTGTAATATCATTTCCTTTGTAGGTAATCCAAAAAGTCTATCTTTGATTCAAGTCAGTATATGAATAACGATTTTACATTTCCAATATCTCCAAGATTAGACGAATTAAAATTTGATTCCATTAGAATGAATTATACATATGTCGGAATTTTCATTAATCTTATAAATCAAGATTTAGGGTCATAAGTATGACTTCTTTAACTCCTGAAGAACTACTTACCACTACAAGAGCTGTAAGAAAGAGACTTGATCTTGAAAAACCTGTGGAAATTGAATTAATTAAAAAATGCATAGAAATAGCCCAGCAGGCCCCGACGGCCTCTAATAGACAGAATTGGCACTTTTTGATTATTACTGATCAATCCATAAAGAATTCAATATCGGATCTCTTTAGAAAAGGATGGCAATCCTATATAGATTCACCAACTTCTGTCGCCAAGACTATAAGTTCTGATGACCCAAAGAAAAGTGAAACTCAAAGGAAAATATATGAATCTGCCAAATATTTGGTAGACAATTTAAAAACTGTTCCTGTATTTGTTATTCCCTGTATTGAAGGCAGAACCGACGGGTCAAATGTTCCAGTGAGAGTACAAAGTGCTATATGGGGATCCATTGCTCCTGCAGTTTGGAATTTTATGCTTGCGGCCAGGCTATACGGGTTGGGAACAACTTGGACTAGTTTTCACCTTTTGTTTGAAAAAGAAGCCGCAGAATTATTGAATATCCCATATGAAAAAGTTATGCAAGTGGCCTTACTTCCTGTAGCATACTATAAGGGAACCTCTTTTAAACCTGCATCAAGAGATTCGATAGAAAAAATAATACACTTTAACTCATGGTAGGTAGGATTATCATCACCATTTATTAGAACAATACCAAACAGATCATCTTATTTATTACTGTCTAAGATATATAACAAAAACATAGGGATTTGTCTATTTTTTTATAGAAAATGTTCAATTGTCCAAAAATGTCATACTTGATATATAGTTGAAAGTGTTACTGCTATCCCTTTAAGATTCAATAACGTCATTTATCTCTAAATGAAAGACTAGGGGTTTAGAACCATTCTCTTTGTTAGTTCTGCTACTCTCTTTCCTAGCGCCCTTGCTACTTTTCTGTCTGCTTCATCAATCTCTTTGTTTGATAACGGCCCAACAATTCTGCTTGGTCCATATGGACTGCCGCTAAATACTAGTTCAGGAGTGGAATAGGGGACGCCCACAACTATCATACCATGATGGAACATTGGAAACATCATCGATATGGCCGTGGTCTCTTGTCCACCATGGACCGAAGACGCTCCAGTAAATACCGCCCCAACTTTTCCAATTAAAGAACCATTTACCCAGAGGGTGCTTGTCCTGTCCCATAATGCCTTCATTGGTGCGGCCATATTCCCGAATCTTGTTGGCGAACCAAATATTATAGCGTCGTAATTAGGCATTTCTTTTATTATATCTTCTATATTTGAAGACGGATAACGATCATTTAGGTCTTCAACTATTTTTGACCATTCAGGATTTTGAGATATGACTTCCATTGGAACATCGTCTGCTATTCTTCTCATTGTAATGCTTATACCTGAAAGTTCTTTCGCACCATATGCTATTTCTTCAGCCATCTGGGATGTATTTCCATATCTTGAGTAAAACAGAATTAAAATGTGAGGAATTTTGTTAGATGACACATCCTAAATTTGTTCAATGTTCTATAAACATATTACCCTCTTAAAACGACGATGGGTATGGAAAATACGAATCAATATTAATCTACTTCTTAGAGCCTTCGTTTGATAAAACATCATGGTTGTTGATACAACTTCCACCTTTTCTTCCAGAGAAAAAAGGCTTTGGCGATTTCACCAAAAGAGGCGTTTTATGATTCGAAGTTGCATGAGTTTATTTTACCATACGAGGCAGTCCAAAAATCTGACGCACCTGATTCACTATTGATGGATTTTCTTCAAAGCACCTACAAAGCAGCGGCAGTAACTGCAAAATGGGATAGAAGTAAATTGGAGCGTCAGTAATCATTCAAAGTTTTTAGACAACCATTCTTTAGCGTCCAAGATATCCAATTCTGTAAGATTATGACCTGATTGCTGCCATTTCAAAGTCGCATTTGCTCTACTTTTTTCTAGAATATCAAACAGGCTTTGAGTCTGACTTTCTGATACTATAGGATCAAACGTTCCTGCAGATAACAGCACTTTCTTATTTGAAAGATCAGGTAGGTTATTAGGTATAAAAGGGATCATTGCTCTAAACAGAATCGCACCAATTATCGTTTCTGGATATGAAAGCAGAAGGCTTGCTGCTATATTTGCACCGTTAGAAAAACCTACTGCAACTGTTTTATCTAAATCAAATCCATAAACATTAGATGCTCCCTTAACAAAATCAGCCAATTCATTGGTTCTAAACTTCAAGTCCTCTAAATCAAATACCCCTTCAGCCAGTCTTTTAAAAAAACGAGGCATTCCATTTTCCAAAACTTTCCCTCTTGGGCTCAATAAAGAAGCAGACGGTGATATCATTTGACCAACTTGTATCAAATCATCCTCATTTCCACCTGTACCATGAAGCAACAATAAAGTCAAAGAAGAGGGTTTGTCACTATCATCTTTATCATTTTTAATACTTTTAATTCTAGGTGATACTATATAGCGATGTATGAAACCAAGTTGACTCATTTCTTCATCCTTCTTTTAATTTGGTATTTTTAATTTTCTAATTTAGTAGATAGATAATTGTCATTTTTTAGGCAATTGCACTTTAGGTAAGACTTTCTCTAGTTCATTTCGTATAGGTTCAAGCCAAGGTGCAAGCGTAAGATGTGTTCCAAGGCTCTTGGAGTTTTCATCTACTGTAAGACCTGGCGGATTGGTGGCTACTTCAAAGAGTACTCCTCCTGGTTCTCGAAAATATACTGAACGAAAGTAAACTCTATCAATTACAGGAGTGGGATTTAATCCTATTTCTACTATTTTATCTCGTAAAGCAAGTTGTTGTTGATCTGAAGGTGTACGCCAAGCTACATGATGGACTGATCCAATTCCGGTCATAGAACGCTGTGTATAGGGTAAACAAACTATATCGACAATGTTTGCTCCTATCAGACCATCTCCCTTACCATCAATACTATTGCCATTTTTAGAGGGAATTTCAAATCTGTATCTACTACCATCTTGTGAAGTAGGAGTGAATCCCAATTCATTAACCAAAACAGAAGCTGTACGTTCATACCCTTCTTCGGATAGAGTTACAGAATGAAAACCCCGTATGGCTTGTTCAACAGGTACTGGACCTTCCTTCCATTCGTTCATACCTTTATTTATTGCAGATTTATGAGCCACTATCTCTAATTCCAATCCGTCAGGGTCATGAAATGTCAATACTTGTTCATCGTCAAATCGTTTATACGGTCCTTTAAATTCTATCTCTTTATCTTTGAATCTACTTGTCCAATAAACTATAGAATCTTCTGTAATTGAAAAAGATGTGGCAGCAACCTCACTAGTTCCGCGATACCCTTTAGGAATATCTGGCCAATGAAAAAAAGTAAGAAGAGTGCCAGGACGGCCCAATTCATCACCGTAGTATAGATGATAAGATGTTGGATCATCCTGATTTACTGTTAACTTTACTAATCGAAGTCCCAAAATATTTGTATAAAAATCAATATTTTTCTGTACATTACCTGTTACAGCAGTAACATGATGTATTCCAAAGATACCTTGATGGTGACTCTTATCAGTTGTCACGGTAGTATTTTTTTCATGATAGTATAAATATCTCCTAGAATTGTAGTTCAAATAAGATAAAAATTATTTTTAATAAAACTTTTCTCTCTTAATTCTTTAATTACTTTATTAATACTTGGTTTCTTCAATACAAAAAGTATTGTCAATTTTATGAAAATCAGATTTTAAAGTCAAAACTTTATAATCTCTTCTTTCAGGCAGTATTTCAAAAGAAGGTTTGAGTTTTTCAACCAAATCAGATAACAGGTGATTCTCCGGTTGATAAAACTTGTCCATATCCTCTCTACTTTCCCAAAAAGTAAGGACTATAGATTCGGAAGGATCCTCTAAGCTATCCATTACAATAAACCCTTTCATTTTACTCTCTTGTGTTTCGATTCCTTTTAAAAAATCCAAAATTGCCTTGGTACTATCATCTCTTTTCCCCTGCTTAACCATAACTTTATTGTATTTTACATATTGCATTGTCATTTTGTTGTTTAAAGTTCAAAATAACTTTAGCTCATGTTTACTACAGTTATTGTATGTGCCAACTTGACAAATGTTGGTTAGAGACAACACGGTTGTTTATGATTCTTGTATTAATTTTGGTATTGTAATGAATAGTGAATTGATGAAGATGTATTTATCCTTAACATATAAGTTTGTAAAAGAGTCAGTAAGATTTATTCAAAAATACGATGGGTCATGAAACTACTAAATGATTCTTTATATAGTTTGTTACTTAGTAGCTTTTGCATTGATAAACCATAGAAATGCAAAATTTCATTTTAATCGAAATATTAAGACGTTAGCATTGCTTGGACTAATACTTTTATCAGTAGTTCCTGCTATGTTTAACGGCCTCTCTACTACTGCTTCTTCAAATATGAGTATTGTTCAAACAGTAATGGCACAAGGAGAAGATCCGTTTCCCGTATCTGAAAATGAGACCTTAACACCAGCACAACAGCAAGCACGTGAGCAACTATTGAAAGAACAGGGTTTCTCAGTAAATGTACTAGCAAGAAACCTTAGTGCTCCTTTGAACCTTCTTTATGGTCCCGACGACACACTCTGGATCACAGAACGAGTAGGAAAGGATATCGTACGAATAGATCCAAATAATGGTACAAAGCTCAGCAGCATGCCTATCCCTAACGTTAACCAATCCGCAGGTCAGGATGGTGTATTGGGAATGGCATTTGATCCTGACTTCAACAACACACATCACATTTATGTTGCCTATACCTATGAGGAAGACTCTGGTAGCGAGGGAGCTGAAGGAACAGGAGTATCTGAGCTTAACACCAAAATTACTCGATTCACATATGATCCTGTTGCTAACAATATTAGCGAGCCAGTAGATATAATTAGCGGACTTTCAGGAAGCAGTGATCATAACTCTGGACGTATGACTTTTGGTCCTGATGGAATGCTTTATTATACTATAGGAGATCAGGGTAAAAACCAACTGGCTTTAGCATGTTTAAACAACATGGCACAACACCTTCCAACTTCTGAAGAGGTAACAGCCAAGAACTGGAGCACATATGAAGGCAAAGTACTTCGTATGAATCCAGACGGCTCAATCCCTGAAGACAACCCTGTCATAAACGGAGTTCAAAGTCACATCTACACATATGGTCACCGTAATGCACAAGGTATAGCGGTCGGTCCAACAGGCGATATCTACCTTGCAGAGCATGGTGATAATTCCGATGACGAAATTAATCGTCTTGTAGCAGGTGGAAACTATGGCTGGCCCTATGTATCAGGCTTTATCGACGACAAAGCATATCAGTACTATAACTGGTCTGCTGCAGAGAACTGCAATGAGTTGACATTTAATGATGTTGCACCTGCACCTGCTGGTGTGACTGTAAAAAATGAAAGTGAATTCAACTCAACAAATTTTGTACCTCCTATTCAAACTTTCTACACAGTAGATAAAGGTTTTAACTTTACAGAGGCAGCCAAGTCATGTGGAGAGTTGACCTCTACATGCTATCCAACCGTCGCACCGTCAAGCTTGCGTCTTTATACTTCAGATGTTCTTCCAGGATGGGAGAATACTTTACTGATGACAACATTGAAGGCAGGCAAGATCTTTAAAATAGCATTAGACGATAACGGTACATCAGTCTCAGGTGAACCAGAAGAACTTTTCCGCTCAGAGAATCGCTATCGAGACATTGCCTTTAGTCCGGATGGAAGCACCATTTATGTAATTACTGATCCTAGAGGTCCGGTACAAGCAATGAAAGAAGGTCCAATTACTCCAACCCTGACTCTATGGAGTCCAGGCGCACTTATAGCGTTCGAGTATGTGGGAACAGGTGAAGAAATCGGAGTAGGCAGTAGCGGAGGCAACAATTCGACTTCACAGTAGACATATCCTAATCCCCTCATTAATCTAATTTTTTTTCTTTTGACTTTTTTTCTAATATAAAGATACCATTTAATGTTATCATAGCCCTGTTATCATTATCTTAAATGGAAACAGGTGTGACAATTAGTTTTGACAATAAGGCTTACTAACGGCATTTTTTTCTAATTTTTATATTTACATCATTTTTTAAAATCAATTATCAGTTGATCTGAATTTTTACATTAAGCAATCAAGGATAATATCCTATTACACCATAATAGATTAATGTAAAAAATTTCAGTATTCTACTTTTGATGTATAGAAGTTAATGATTTGTTTTTTGAAAAATAGGATAGTTTAAAAATTTCTTACTTTGTCTAATTTTTTTGGCTCTGTCATTTGTATCTTAAGTTTGATAGGATAATGGGTTTCCCGACTCGCTAAAATACAAATCCCAGCATTATTTTTCTTATCGGGCTACATAGATAAGGATATGTACTGTTATTATTAAATACCATTCACGTAAGTACAAGTAAGGCATGGTTCAAGAAACTAATGATTATCAGATTAAAAATCTAGTAAAATATCTTGATAAAATATTACTTCTTGAAAATGCTGCATTAGAAAGGTTGCCAATCCGAATAGATGAAACTTTTATAGAGGAAGTAAGGGAAAGAATGATACCCCATTTAAAACACACTGTTAATCAAAAAAATAAACTGGAGCAAATGATTATTGAGTTTAAAAAAAGATACGATAATTTTGGCCTAAAAATAACACAAAGATCAATTGTATCTAGCATAAATAACCAGAAAGAAAACAGTATTCAAGCCTCACTAAAGCCATCAGGTACTAAAAGTGAAAATTTTACTGATGAAATTACCTCTTTTGCCGAAGAAGCGGAATTTGTAAAAATAAAACAAGATTACATAATAGAATATGATGAGTTGGTTGCATATGAAACATTAATCCAAATAGCAGAAACAACAGAATTTGAAGATAAAGACTCTGTCATAAAATTATTGGATAAAGGAAAACAGGAAGAAGAATCAATGGTATACTGGTTCCAAGTGCATGCTCCCGTTATACTTGATAATTTATGGCCAAAGATGATTAACAATGCAATGAAACGAAGTCAGGCCTTTCTCATGAAGCATAGAAATTCAAAAATGGGTCTTATTATCATGTATGCAGATCTTGTGGGTTCAACAAAAATGAGTATGACCTTGCCAATAAAAGATCTTGTATTCTTAATAAGGGCTTTTACCCATGAATTATCAAGTGTAATTGAACGCTATCATGGTTATGTATTAAAATATTCTGGAGATGCAGTAATTTCTTTTTTTCCTTATGTAAACAACGATACTAAACACAATAACTGTACAATGGCAATTGAATGTGCAAAATCAATCATAGAAGTTATAAAAAGAGAAATTAATTCAGTTCTAAGTGAAAAATATAATTATCCTGAATTGCAGGTCAAGATAGGTATTGATGAAGGAGAAAATGCAATCATTCAATACGGTTATGAAAAAAATTCGCCTATTGATATATTGGGATACTGTATGAATATCGTATCAAAAATCACTTCTCTAACTGCTCCAAATAGTATATCCTTAGGAGAAAATGCATTCAAGTTATTGGATGAAAAAGCACAAAAGGATTTTGTCAGGGTATCAATTCCAGAGAACAATTGGAAATATATTAACCCTGATACTAATACTCCTTATACGATTTACCGATCTATTTTTGCAGATTCGGTCTAACAATAAGACAAAGGGTCCAACCAAAAACTTCATCACAAGTTTTAGTAATTCACTTCCTCATCTCAGCATAACATTTTGATTATTCCTTTGCTTTATCCACTATAGTTTGAAATCTATATTTAAAAATGCAATATAGTAAAAGGATTTAACATAGCAATATTTGTTTACAAGTGTTGATCATTCTTAAATGCATCTTGTAAATCCTTCTTAAGGAGTTCATTTCTTAGTAATCGACAGTGAATATTCTCAGTATACCGTGGACAATTGAAATGAATTTGGTTGACTTTGGTATTGTAGATAGTAATTTGTTATCTGTTTATAATCTCCACTATTTGTTCATAGGAATTATATTAAGTCTAACCTTTCTCTTTGTTTATTAAACTGTATTAATAGCAGAGAATAGGATAGAATCACCAGACAAACATAATCTTAACATTTGATTGAATTAGACCATCATAAACTATAATTGATACAGAATTTTCGTTACCTGATATGATAAATTTATATATATTTTTATTATTTTACTATATGAATATCTTCAAGAATCAACATCAGAGAATTTAAACTATTCTCTTATCAAGTTTCAAAATTCATTAGATGGGAATTTTCATGCAGTCCATCGAGATTCCTCTCTGGCATGTTCTTTTAAATTTATATTAAGGTACCTATCTAAAACTTCCCTCCATAATAATCTCTTTTAACGGTTTTCTTCCATTAGGATGTTCTACCTGCTGTAACTTTGGAGGTAGTTTATCTATCGGACCTCTCTTGCCTATTGCAATCATTGCCAGGACATCAAAACTATCAGGAATATTCAAAATATCTTTGGCTTTTTGATAATCAAATCCTTGCATTCCGTGTGCCACAATTCCTCTTATCGAGGCCTCCAGAGCCAAATTCTCCCATGCAGCACCTGTATCGAATTGATGAGTTATTGAGGGTTTTTCATTATATTCAAAGTTCTTTCTAGATATTATTACTACTAAAACACCAGCATCTTTAGCCCAGGTCATGTTACCTTCATTCAATAGATCTAAAAATTTGGACCAATGACTACCTGTTCGTTTTGAATATATTAATCTCCATGGTTGGTTATTGAAGGAAGAAGGAGCCCACCTTGCAGCTTCAAAGAGGCTCATCAATTCATCATCAGATATTTCCTCTCCTGTCATTGACCTAGGAGACCACCTATCAGTAAAAATGGAATTGATGTTATGACCAGCTTTTCTGGCATTTTCGGGTTTTGTATTAAGCATGAATAACTATTAGGAAAATATTATTAAAACCTGATATATCCATTTAGCGAATAATAAAATACCACAGAAAAGGAAGAGGCTTTAGAATCACATGTATCTGTACAAAGAAACTGTGGAATAGGAGATATCAGGGTACGAATATGAGAGGAGATCTAATTACCTATAGACTAATGATATTCATAAACAGACTATTATGAATGAACCAAATTCTAAATGAATTTCATTTGACAATTCAGCAAAATAATAATTGTATTTTTATTCCATCAGGATCATATATATAAAATGAAGAATCATGTCTTTTATCGGAATGGTCTATATCTTTATTAATAGTTATCTCATTTGTACGTAAATGGTTCAATAGTTTTTTTAGATCATCGTTGTCACCGGCTATCCTTAATGCGTAGTGTTCAAGTCCTGGCTTACTATGATTATCAGCACTGTTTTGTAAAATATTTGTTCCTAGCCAAGCGTTTGTTGCAATATGGTGATGATAACCCTCTGCAGCAAAGAAATAAGCTCCTGGATATGTTGCCGTATGGTAAAGTCCAAGCGACTGATGATAGAATTTTTTTGCCTTTATGAGGTTAGAGACATGAAGATGTACATGCCCAATAGTAGTATGGACAGGAAAACCGTTCCACATCTCGTTGCTGTGTTGGTTTAAAAGATTGTTCACATCCAATGGTTCTGTTACCATATGTATTTTGTGTTCACCAGTCCATTTCCATTCAGATGGCTTTCTATCCCTGTAAACTTCGATGCCGTTATGGTCTGGATCATGAAGATATATAGACTCCGACACTCCATGATCAGCCATGCCCTCGTAAAACTGTGGATCTAGGTTATTCTGAATATGGCGAAGAAATGATGCGAGGTATTTTCTTTGAGGTAGCAATATAGCAAAATGGTAAAGTCCTGCTTCTCGCCTCTCTCTATCAGTGCTATATGCCTTCTTATCGCTATCCACTTGATCTAAAACCAATAGCGCTGATGACTTTCCGGATGTCGACTTGGCAGGTCCCAAATACGCAAGATCTCTGCCTGAATCAATTTCCAAAACAGTAAACCCTAGGGTGGATTGATAAAACTTAACTGTCTCATGTAAATTAGACACTTTCAGATGAACGTGATCTACTTTCAGAGACGGACTAACTATAAATTCACGGGGAGTGTCAATGCTCACATATAGCCTACACATCCGATATATTTAATACCAAAAGTTAATCAATACTCACCTAGTCAACCGCAGATCGTATTATAGAATGATGATTATCATAGTAGTTATCTTGAAGAACATACCTACACTTGTATAATCTTATTTGTTTTGTTTACAAATAACAGATATGGATTTAGACGGTAACCTAAAATTGATGAAGACTTTGGATGATGCATGGAATAGTCAAGACTGGGACACCTTTATCAAATGCCACGCCGAAAGTGCAGAAATATATTGGCCCGGACAGCCACAGCCAACCAAAGGAAGGGACAACCACAAGAATGAATCAATAGATTTTTTCAAAGCGTTTCCTGACAATCACATTGACAATGACCCATACAAGATATTATTTGGTCAAGGAGAATGGACTTGCTCTGTAGCTAACTTCACTGGAACCTTTAAGGGACCGCTGAAAGGAATGGATGGAAAAACTATCGAACCTACAAACAAAAGATTCCAAATCGAGTTTTGTACAGTTGCCCATTGGAAAAACGAGGAAATAGTTGAGGAAAAGCTCTTTTACGATTTAGTAGGGATGATGAAACAAATTGGTGCTATGTAAATAATTATACCAATATATAAATTAAAATTATAATTTTCATTTAAATTATTTATTGTTATTATACATCATCGTTACCATAAATTCGTTTTTTGGGTTCGATATTATCCAGACCCGTGTCTTCCCTACAATCAACCGCTATTCTGTGGGATTAAGTCCCGTATGGTATAAGGGTTCGGTGGTATGTGAAACAAATTTGACTATATTCTACCACCCGATTCTAGATAATGGACGGAGGGGATTAATATTGATACCGACTTTAGAAATAGAATCTTACATTGAAAACATTCGCGTAACTTTCATAATTATTACGAAGAATGACTCCGTGTCTCTGGGTGAATGATATGGCTCCATTAAATATCATGTAGTCGCCATATGACATTTAAAATTAATTAATACAAGGCAAACAATAAAAGATAATCTTTAGAATAGTTTTCTAACGTAATGATATTAAATAAGACATCAAACCGTTGTGTGGACCGGGTCGGATGAGGGCCAAATTTGCCTGTAATCAACATTTAAGAACATATCCTAAAGATCTATTTCATCTCCTATTCAACGAATCCAAAAACTATTAAAATACAATTAAGATTTGAATTTCTTGATTTAGTTACCGCTTTACTATTTGAATGAGGATTTTCGCTAGCTCGTCAGGATGTGTAATCATTACACCATGACCCACATTCATGCTATGTACATCCCATCCAAGTTTTTTGGCCCGTGCAGAAAATGGGTCCATCCATGATGAAATAGGTCCCTGTGTACAATGTATATAGGTTCTACGAATAGAAGCACTCTGTGGAGAACCAGAAGGAGGGGCGTCCTCATAGGTACTATATGGATGAGGTGCTAGCCTTTCTTGGACCCATTTGGACATTTCGGGGTTGGTTATTCCGAGATCAGATGACTTTACGGGTGAGCGAAACTTGATACCAGAAGCAATATCAGAAAGATATTTTTCTTTCTGAACTGGTGGCCATAGTGCAACCTCATTTTCTCCTTCAAAAGGTAAGTAAGCATCCAGGTAGACTAAATGAGATAGTCTCTGTGACTCTTCGGCCACTACTCCTGTAATTACCATCCCTCCATAACTATGACCTACAAGCACAACATCTGATAAGTCTTCATAGAATAACAGATTTGTTATATCCTTGATATCTGTACCTAATGTTATTCTATTTAGCTCATGAGCGAGATGCGAGCTGGCTCCTATTCCAGTTAGTGTTGGTGTATAGACATCATAACCTGCGCCACGTAACAACGGTACTAAAAAGCGCCACCACCATCCCCCGCACCCGGTCCCATGCACTAGGACGAAAACTACCATATCACAGGAATAAGCCCTAAACTATTTCAAGTTTAAGTGATGGAGGCATGTTATCTACGAATCAAAACAATCCTTAGAACAGTATATGTAGATAATAACAAAGCTTTTATCATACACATCGCCTTCTCGTAAAGCTCATACAGTTTCGCCATGTTCACCAAATCTATTCAAAATGATTTAATTTCCGAATGGGCCTGGTGGGCTTCAGGACGATATCAGTCCTTAAAGATGGATTCCGTTAATATTGATTCCAGATATTCAGCTTATAATATAACATATATACTAATTCAGACTAGGTTATGGTTTTAAGATTCTCTGTTCAAGCAAAAATAAATAAACAAATTGACAAAGTTTTTGATGCTATATATAATCCGGATAAATTAAGTAAATATTTTACTACAGGAGGTGCAAGTAGTCCAATAGATGAAGGTAGAGAGATTAAATGGCGATTTCAGGAGTCTCCAGAAGAGATATCTATCTTTGTCATTCAATCTGTAAAGAATCAAAGGATTATTTTTGAATGGAATAGTCAAGCTGAAAAGAACACTCGTATTCTACAAAAAATTAGATTTGAAAAAATAGCAAACAATGCTACTCGGATTATACTTTCACAGAGTGGATGGAAGACAATGACCCAGGAATCGGTAGATGAATCTCATATTAGTTGTATGGGGTGGACACAGATGTTATGTAGTCTAAAGGTATATCTTGAATATGGGAAGAACCTAAGAGAGTTTTTTTACTAACGACCAAATTCGAAGTTAATAATTTAAGAACATGTGGCCAGTCGTTATTTCTTTATATATTTCATTTTAACTCAAGAATAGTTTATGAATGTTTTCTTTGGTAATATTTAACTTGTATAATTCATCTTCTTTGACTACAAAAATTTGTTGATGGGCTTCAAATATTGCAATAATATCTGATAATGTTGTATTTGATAAATCCTTTATTTTGTAAGGACAGAAAGCGAGCCCACTTAACTTGTTTTGATTGTACGCTCTTTCAATTTCAAGAGTCTCTTTAATATCTGATTTTGCAATATCGTTAAGAAGAAAGTCTACACAACATAGTTCTCTATTTTTGGATTTTTTCACAATATTTTGTAAAGTATAATTAAAGTATTCTATTGTATTTTTTTGAGAATGATCATATTGTATATTCTCGTCATTAGTATCATACCAATCTAAACCGCGTAATAATTCAACATATCTTAAATTAGATGAAGGTATGAAACACTTGAACCATTTATCTTCACCTGACATGAATTTATCCATTAATTTTAGCAAGCGGATCATCGACTTATCATCTTCATATAGAAGTAAATGATGTCTTTTTGGTATCTCCTTTTGTTTTTTTAGCCATTGATCTACAGCGTCTTTTACAATTGAGTTAATAGATACTCCTTTTTCTCTGGAAAGATTTCCCAATTGTGAGTGTGTGTCATGATCAAATCCTCGAATGACTAGAGTATGCACCATTACTTTATTATAGCAATTATGATTATATAAGTGCTAGCATGCTATCAAATTGGATAGCTTTAAATAATGCTAGCGTGATAGCAATACTATGAATCAATTAACGAATGAAATTGATCAAGAAAAACTAAATAAATTTATCGAAAGAGTTGTAAACGACTGGGGTGCAGCAGAAGGAGCTTTAATTACTTTCGTGGGAGACAAACTGGGGTTATTTAAGGCAATGGCAGGGGCGGGGGAATTGACAGCTGAAGAACTCGCAGAAAAAACCCTAACACATCCCCGTATGATAAAAGAATGGCTTTCAGGTCAAGCAGCTGGGGGTTATATTATTTACAATCCTAATAATAGTACCTATATATTGCCCAATGAGCATGCTATGGCACTTACTGATGAAAATAGCCCCGCATATGTAGCAGGTTTTTACCAATCTCTAGTTAGTCTTTTTAAGGATGACTAAAAAATTATTGAAGCATTTAAAACTGGAAAAGGACTTGGATGGGGAGATCATCATCATTATCTCTTCGAAGGAACGGAGCGATTCTTTAAACCAAACTATGTTGCAAATCTGATTAATAGCTGGATTCCTTCGCTTGAAAACGTAGAATCAAAGCTAAAAAGCGGAAGAGCTATAGTAGCAGATGTTGGATGTGGACATGGTGCTTCATCAATTCTGATGGCAAAAGCATATCCTGACTCAAAAATCGTAGGATTTGATTCTCACAAACCCTCAATAGAATGGGCAAGAAAAGAAGCCGAAAAAGAAGGCCTAAAAAATCTTTCCTTTGAAATAGCAAACTCTACAAATTATCCAGGTGATGACTATGACATGGTTGCATTCTTTGATTGCTTTCATGACATGGGTGATCCAGCAGGAGCTGCTAAACATGTCCTTCAAACACTAAAGAAAAAAAACGGTACGTTGATGATAGTGGAACCCTTTGCAAATGATAAATTAGAGGATAATCTCAATCCTCTTGGTAGAGTATTTTACTCGGTATCTTCAGTGGTATGTGTTCCTGCTTCTTTAAATGAGAATGGTCCAGCCTTGGGAGCACAAGCAGGCAAGCAAAAAATAATGGAGTTAATAAAATCGTCAGGTTTTTCTAAAGTCAGATTGGCAACTCAAACACCGTTCAACATGGTCTTTGAGGCTAAACCCTAAGGGATAAATTGGCATGTCAGGCAGATATAATTATAAAAATGGACGTAATATAAACAAAATGTTGCTATATCCCATATACAATCATCTAACAATTTGAATACGATGTTACCCTATATAGTTTTGATTCACGGAGCATTTAGCGACGGAAGTATATGGCATAAAGTTATCCCTATAATAAAAGAAGCAGGTCATGATGTCATGGCAGTGCAATTATCTCTACATTCATTAACCGATGATATATCTACGGTTACTCGTGCAATCGCCTTAATGGGTAGACCAACACTTCTTGTAGGCCATTCTTACGGTGGATTTGTAACGACTAATGCTGCACACAATAATCCTAAAGTAAACGGATTAGTCCATATTGCCGCATTTGCACCAAATGAGGGTGAATCCATCTCTGACTATATCGACGTTACCCTGTTTCCAAAAGACTTTTTGATTAGTGATAGCGGTGGATTTTTGTGCTTGAATCCAATATTTTTCCATGATGTAATGGCTTACGATGTTAATCATTCTGAGGTGGCCATCTGGCAAGCCGTACAAAAACCGATTAATCAATCTATTCTTGAAGCAAAATCGGGCCCTCCCGCCTGGAAAGAAATTCCCTCATGGTACCAGATATCTACAGAAGATCAGTTGATTCCGTTAAACTTACAACAGAAATTTGCAAATCAAATAAATGCAGCTACCATATCAATTAACTGTAGTCATGCATCTCTTATATCAAACCCAGATAAAATTGCAGACTTTATCCTGCAAGCCGCTGAAAAAGTACAAAAATAATAATAATAAGCCAAATTTTGTCTCACTATAGAAATTTCAAGTCTCTAATTTAATAACTTCGTTGTTCTTTCGTCCTCTTAACTAACGGAAAATCATTATTATTAAAATTTAAAACTGGCACGGCAGAGATTTTAATTCAAGCGGAATATGGGAACAGTTACTAACAATTAATTTTTGGCTATGGTCATACCAATGCATTGTAATGAGGTTGACTATATTTGTAGAATTCTAATACCATTAAAAGTGAATGATGACTTGTTTAAAATTCGATAGAGCGTCACATTTTAGAGTAAAGAAGTATTTTTCATCTAAGCGAAGAAGATAGTTTGGAACGTTGATCATCGACATTTTGAATTCCAAATTAATTCCAGTTGTACCTGATAAACTTATTATACTAAGCAAAATGAATATACCTCTTTAATTTTATGTCTCATAATTCAATTGTTTTAGATTTATGATATCGTGATATCATAATTAGTTAGATTTATATATCTGATATCGTGATATCACTATATGGAAAAAATATATCAAATAAATGAGAATGTCAGACAACTAATAAAGAGAGCACTTACGAGGAGGTCTTACAACAAGGATGAATAAACTGATAGTGTTGATTGTTACAATATCAATTCTTGCGGTTTCAGTTTATAGTTCAACTTCTTTATATACGGCGTATGCGCTTCAACAATCTGGACAAGATGGACCGATATCCTCAAACGACCAGTCGACCCCATCTAAGAATGCGCCTCAACAATCTGGACAAGGTAAATATAGATGCGATTATAAATACGACGGCGGTCCCGTAACCTGTTGTACACGAGTAAAAGTTGATGGTCAAATACTTAGTGATAAATATTGTACTACCTGTAAAATTGCTGCACCTCCAAGTGATTGCGGCCCAAGAGAGCTTATAATGGACCCAGTGCAATATTAATAGACCAGAAGTGGGCAACCTTCTATTCTTTTTTTTGATAGCTATTAGATTTTAAAACTATTAATACCAAATTAACAATGAGATTATAATATCCTATTCTAACTAATTAAGAATGGACTCGAATCAAGTTTTAAATCACTTTTTCTTTAATATTAATTCTACAATCGGTTTAGTCATGTATTCTAACTAGGATATTATTTTATTTTTAATTTAATCCAACCAGTTTAATTTTTGGACCAAAGAATTTCCACTAAATAAATTAAACTAGGTACAGAATAACTTTATACAATTTTCCTATTTTATATTATATATTGTGTACTTAACATTGTAACTTAGAATTAACTAAGTCCTTCTTCTTGATATTATATATGAAAATACTTACGGAAAACCTTAGGGAATTGATGATATATTCATTCGAATCAAATCAGCTGAATTTTTAACGAAAAAAATTAGAGGAATTGATGCTATGGTACTAAAAATCGAAACCGCGAACCATCCAGAATTTTAGTAAAGAAAAATAGCAAAGTTAGGTATGTTATGGTTTGCTTTTTACTTATGCCTACAAATGAATGTCCTTAAAATATAATAGAGCCCGATTTAATCGGATAAGAAAGTGTTTTTATTTTCGTTCGTCATTTACATCAAAGCTAAACGATCGTGTAACTATTCCTTGGTTAGGGCTATTTCCAGCATTGTAGTAAAGATCTACATCCACGTTTGAAGTTCCAGGGCTAATTGCTGTAGCTATCTCATATCCTCTACTTTCCACAGTAGCCATTTCATTTGGAGCAAGTGTGTCAGTGCTGATTGCATTGCAATGGAGTAATTGTGTAACAGTAACCTTGTCATCGTACTTTACGTTTAGTGGTGATTCTCCACATGTTTTTCCTGTGTAAGTTATCGGTTCATTTAGACCATTTTTTATGGTAGCTTGTATTTTAAATTCATCTCCAACACGAACCTCTTGAGGAATAGTCTTCAAATCGGTTAACTCCACCTCTCCAATAAGACGGGGGTCACTTGGATCAATAATGAGTGTATTGTTTTCGTTCAAAGTAGATTCAGTCGATGATGATTGTTCTTCTAATGTATGCTCTTCTGGCAACGTAGTTTGTGACTCTTCATTAGATGCCTGTTCTGGAGCATTTTCGCTGTCATCTTGTTCGTCATCATTAGGAAGAGCGGTTTGGAGATCTTCATTAAATTCGAACTGTTGTAAACCGCTGGTTAGATTCCCCTGTGCGAAAACATAGTTTAATGTGTTCACACCGTAATTTTGGACGTTTGGAGAAACAGATGTGATCATTATTGTACCTAACAAAGTTACTAAAAGTAACCGAGATTTCAATACACTATATGAGGATTCTTTACGACAGTTTATTGCTTTAGTAGTCAATATAGGGTTAATTACCATCCGTATAAATTCACGCATATTTTTCATTTCATTTACCACTTAAATCACGTTTTATTTTCTTGCTACCGTCAAAAGGTAACCTAGTCTTATACTATTTTCTACAACATATGGATCTATAGCACGTAAGAAATCCTCTCTAAACAAATTAATTTGATTAGTATTGTCCTGATTCTTTAATAGTTGGATAGTTTTAAGTAATGGGCCATATTTTGTGCTCATAAACTCCCAAAAGTGACCATGACTAAGAATAGGAAATATTGCTGTTCCTCTTTCAAAGTAGATTTCTGATATTCCATTTAATCTCTCTTTTACAACTTCAGGAATTCCCCAAAGTATTGGTGAGGGCGGTGCATCAGGATTTTTCGGTAGGTATTTACCATTTACTCTAAATATTGATCCAATGGCCAATTCGGGCGGCCATGTTGCGAAGCCTATTCTACCACCTTTCTTTGTTACACGAATCATTTCTTTGCTGACAAGATCAGGTTGGGGTGCAAACATATGCCCAAAGGTTGAAAGGACAACATCAAATGATTCATCTTCAAATGGTAAGTTCTGGGCATTACCCTCTTTCCACTCTATATCATCTAGTAACGCTATTTTCGCTTCTTCTGAAGCAATATCCAATAGTTCAGATGTTATATCGATTCCAGTTATTTTTGCACTCTTTCTCCTGGCAGTAATTGCTGTGTTACCATTACCGCATGCCACGTCAAGAACGGATTCTCCCGATTGAACATTCAGCAATCTGATCAAATGAGCAGAAATGGGTGGAAGCATTGTAGATATGCTACGGTAATCTCCCAGTTTCCAAACATTCTCAGCTTTAGTGTTCACAGATTTTTCTTTTTCACTTTCTTTATTTATAAGGCTCATAGTTTGATATCACGATATCATATTATATATAGTTTTCTATAGTTGATAGCGTGATATCACTTATAAGACACGACCAGGTAAATAAAGATATGACACGAAATTTGATAATTCGAGGCTTCGACGATGAGATTCATTCGCAATTGGGCAATCAATCGAAAAAGAAAGGTGTCTCCATCAATTCAATTGTAAAAGATGCCGTGGATCAGTGGCTAAAAAAACAGGATGAAATCCCAAAAAGACATCATTTACTTCTTTATGATAACGAAGAGTCTATCCAACACTTGATCAAGTCATTAGATAAGATGACTCGAGAAGACGAATGGTTCAAATGTTTTGCCCGTTCTTCAAATACTTTAATTACCGAAGCATTAGAAAAACTAGATTGGTTTGACGGAACGATAGTACAGTACAAACAATCTCAAAAAGATAAAATGAAACATATTAAAGACATATTGCAAAACATATCGCAGAATTCTAATAATAAAGAAATATGTTTGGTGGATTTTCTCATTAACGATATTGCAACTTCTTCAATTTCCGAAGCAATTTCTCTTGAAAAACAATATGATAAGAATAGACTAGAGGGTCTGGTATTTTGTGCCTACGAGATGACCAATCTTTTCAATGCATCTACATCAGAAATGATAGAGTTGTTTGAATCACACGACCAGGTGTTTATTCTCAATGATGATCAAATATTCAAGTTGCATTTGACTAAAGAGAGTATACATAAATTATTCTTAAGTTAATTGTAAAATTATACGACAATATAAAAAATGGACAAGTTTTAGAATTAATATGTAAGAATCAAAAAGGAGACAAAGTTCTGGTCTAAATAAAGAGCCAATTCCCTTCATTCTGTTTGTATTAGGGTAAATTTCACGAACCATATCAATTCGGTGGGATTAAGTTCCGTATACAATGCGGGTTCGGTGGAACTCATGAGGATATCCTCATGAGTCTACTAAAAATAAAAATGAATTATTCAAAGCTAAAGGTCAGTAAATTCTAAAAGATAATGACACTGGTCCTTAAATAACATTATCAACAGACATCAATGAAACATGCTTATCGTCAGTATTATTTTATCACTTCTCATTATTGCTGCACCCTTGGCTAATTTTGCATATAGCCAACAACCAAGTCAAATGATCTCAAATAACACTGGTGGGAGTAATGAAAATACAAATACTCTAAACATTCAGGACATCCCTGTACAAAAAGTTCGTGTAGGAGACATAGACATTGCTTACAAGACGTTTGGTGAAGGTGACCCCATCATACTGATAAATGGTTACTCCTTCAATATGGACAGTTGGAACCCCACCTTGTTAGAAACCCTTGCAGCCAACCATACAGTAATTGTTTTTAATAACCGAGGAATGGGAAACACAACTTCTGGTGAAGAAGAGCCCTCGATATCATTATTTGCAAATGACACTGCGGGCTTGCTAGACGCATTAAACATCCAGAAAGCGGATGTACTTTCATGGTCAATGGGCGGAAGAATTGCTCAGGAATTGACACTAACTTATCCTGATAAGGTTGGAAGACTTATTCTTTATGCAATAGGTTGCGGTAATCCAAATTCAGTACCACAAAGTCAGGAAGTTCGTAATGAGTTTATGAATGGAACAGGAACTGCCGAAGAAAGAATAGCACGACTAGTACCGTTATTCTTCCCAGAGGAATGGCGCAATGAAAATCCAAATTATCTGGAAAGTATTCCAAAATCTACAGAGACAGTTCTGAATGAAACGCTTAACAATCAGATTGCAGCGGCAGGCAGTTCATCAAGTACTTGTGATAGACTAAAAACTGTAACTCAACCAACACTGGTTATAGTAGGTACTGACGACGCAGCTACTCCTGCACCAAATTCTCTTACAATGGCAGAACTTATTCCAAGAGCCTGGTACGTCCAAATTAATGGAGCTGGTCATGGATTGATGTATCAATATCCAGAACAGTTTAGTGGTGTAGTAGAAACTTTCCTAGAAAATTCCCATATGCCATGATGGGTGTAAAAATTTCATAATCCCTTTTTTAGAATTATATAATATTTTATCGCGTTCTAAAATGTTACTAATATTGGTAGCGGGTTCGGTGGGATTCGGACCCACGACATTTTAACCTCTTTCGATCTGGTTAAGAGCCAGACGCTCTACCTGGCTGAGCTACGAACCCTACGATTAAATGAAATTAGTTAAAGACTATTTAAACTAAACTAAGTAAATTATCTGAATAAATATTAGAATAGATTCAAAAAATTATTGGATTGGTTTGGCTGTTGTTGCTTGTTGTTGATTTTGATTTATTATATCAACAATTGCCTCAGAAACTGAGCATTTCAGCCTCTCTTTCTCTTTTAAGACCTTTCGATAGGCTTCTAGAGTTATATAGACTGGAATTGAGCCGGTGCCTTCCAACAATGCTTTAACTCTGTACAAGCCGTTTTCCATCCCTCTTTCAGCTATTTTCTTTAGCTTCACCTTGTCAAGCAATCCTCCAAGAGGTCCCATGGGCATATCGTATTCGACAGTTAATGTTGTTCTTGTTTTTTTCTCTTCTAATTCATCAAAATCAACAGTAATCTGCCAATGTTTAAACGGCCCTTCAATCATTTTTGCAACTATTTTTTTATGGGGAATGTAATCAATGGTTTCACAATCCCATTCTAATTTCTTGCCATCAAAATCACCGCTAATTCTAAAAATTGTACCTACTCCAAATCCGTTCTTAACTTCTAATGGAATTACGTTTAGACCCATATTTTCTGGAAATTGATCTGCCATATGCTCTGGCCTTGCAAAATAAGTGAAAACTTCGCTCAGGGGTGCAGCAATGTCCATACTCTTACTAATGGTAGTCATAAGATAACTTGATAAATAATTAATATGAATTTATAGTTTTTCCTAACCATAAATAAAAAAGTGAGCGAGTTTTTTATGCAAGCGGATTACTGTTTACAATCTCATCAAGACATTTTATAACGTCCTGTTTAGTAACTTCTTTTGGATTGTTATCTAAATGCCCTCTATCTGGCATAATAACGTCTGCTGCGGCATCGAGAGGTTGCGTAAGCTTTAAGGGCTCAAATTTTAGTTTTTGGCATATTTTCTTGAATCTCTCATAATAGATAGAATCGTTAAACTTGTGGGCAACAGTGGTACACGAAGATAAAGAATAGCCGTGTGGCACCCCTTCATTAGAAAATACGTAAGATAAGGCATGTCCTAATGTAGTTGATGAGTTGCCAAAGCCTATGCCTGAAAGCATTGCACCATAAGGTAATAACTCAGGTTTGTCGTTAATTATGGCATCCTCTAGAATATCAAATGCCTCTTTACAAAATAGTTTTGTTAGTGGATTTCCTAACTTGCTATCATATCCTTCAGAAGCTTGTGCTGCTGCATCACATGCAGAATTACGCATGATATTAAAAGGAGTCCCAGGTAAAAAGTAAGGATCGATAACAGCAGCATCAGCTAAGAAAGCCTCATCCTGTAACAGCTTCTTCTTATGATCAAAACTAATCACAGCATAAGTGGTCATTTCGGCCCCCGTTCCAAATGTAGTAGGTATCAGAATTTTTGGGACTCCAGTCATCTTGCTCAAGTATTTGCATACATCTAGTGAGCTTCCACCGCCCAACCCAATATAACAGGACACATTCTTTCCATCAAATTCATTTTTTATGGTTTCAATGGTTTCAATAGCTGGATCAGGAGTGACTTTATCATAAATGTGATAATTTTTTATTCCCATATACTCTATCCATTTTTCATAAATCTTGCTCTCAGTAGTTGTTATTATTAACGCATTTTCAGGGTAATCAAATTCCTTTGCTGCATTTTCCCCGTATGCTATTTTTTTTGGAATTAAAATCTTCCACACATTACCCTGAAATGTTTTTTTCAATTTAAATATTTTCTTCTATATATCCAATCCATTTCATTGATAGGGATGATTGATGACTATATAGTGGCTCACATGATTATTTTGACAACAGCGGAATCAGACCACCTAGTTTATTGCTTTTATAGGCAACATCAAACTCCAATACATACAATTTGTCCATTGGTCATATCATACTGTCAACTCGAACTTAAACTATATCCTCACACTTCTGTCTCAATTTAATACCTTTAATCCATGTTTATAATCTGGGATCGCTTGCATAGTGCATAGGAAATTAAATATTTCCCAATTTTTTTGACCTGCTTTCAATCTAAATAGGATTTTCTTAGATCTACTACAATTTCATCTTGTCCATCAGACCTCAATCTAAGCTTTGATATATTTTTTTGTATATTTATTATAATTCGATCCTTCTCTTTTGATTCCCACTCCAGCTGCTTTATTCTGTCTGCAAGCGGTCTTGTCATTCTATATTCATCCAAGTCTTTCTTCGTAATTCCTTCCTCTACTATCTGTCTACTAATTTCTTTAGTATTAATGAATATCAGTTCATCTAATCGGGCTAATTCCCGTTTTTCTCTTTCAATGATTTCTGAAATATCAAATATTGAAATACCAAGAGTATTAGACATCTGTGTAACTTTGTCGATCTGGACAAAGAATTGTTCAATATCAGTATCTTCCTGAAAGCAATGGATGCTCATTTGCTCAAGGACATTTTCTATTTGTTCTTCTGGTAAGTTTATCTTGTCTAATTTCCTTTTCAATCTAATAGAGGCACCTAACTGATATAGATCAAGGTCCTTCTTTCTTAACTCTATAGAAACTGCTCTCAATAAATCCATATCTGCTATTTGGAGTCGGAATTGATCAATTATGGTAGAAACACTGCGATACCCTATTTTGTTCTCTATGGCTATGCTGTCACGCGATATACCTCTCAACCAGCCTCTAAGGACTGACCTCTATTGCTTGAGGAATCGCCTTTCCCAATCTTATACATGTTATATATAACAAAAAAAGAGTATTTATATCAAAATTTTGATGATGATTTTACCATTCCAAGTTAAGCAGTGTCTGTCTTTAACGGCTATCTGACGGCTATCTGACGGCTATCTGACGGCTATCTGACGGCTATCTGACGGCTATCTGACGGCTATCTGACGGCTATCTGACGGCTATCTGACGGCTATCTGACGGCTATCTGACGGCTATCTGACGGCTATCTGACGGCTATCTGACGGCTATCTGACGGCTATCTGACGGCTATCTGACGGCTATCTGACGGCTATCTGACGGCTATCTGACGGCTATCTGACGGCTATCTGACGGCTATCTGACGGCTATCTGACGGCTATCTGACGGCTATCTGACAAGAACCGATGGTCATCAACAACTCCACAGTATGAAAATTGCCTATTTTTATCCCAAAATAATCCAATTTTCATATGGTCCAGTCGAATATAGGTTATAATTAGATTATATGTCAATCTTTTATTTCGCTCTGGTATATGTGCTCAGAAATTCCTAGAGGATAGGTGCTATAATTATCATATTCTGCAAGCGATCGAATACGATATCCATAATCTGACTTCTTAGAAGCCTCGAAAGTTGAAACAAAAGAGGGTAGTAACTTGTGTAGAGATTTAGGTTAGATATTAATTGTTAATAAAATAAAAGTTAGAGTGTATAATAATAGATATGGAAAAAAAAGACCTCAAGTTTCATTTTCCCGTTCTAATATATGATAATTATTGTTCGTCCTGTTCAAAATTTGCTCAAGCTGTTTACCGTCTATCGAAAAGAAAAATAGAAATTTTAGGACATTTTGATATTGAGAGGTCCCTCGAACTTAAGGAATTAGTATTTAACAATTATTCCAAGGACCCAACCAGAATGTTTTGGTACATAAAGATAGACAAAGCATACGCCTCAAGAAAGGGATTATACCAAGTAATCAAAGATCTGATCAAAATAAACCTGGGCTTGATCAAATACCAGGATGTCCAGTTAGTCGATCAGAAATTTTCAAAATCCTGCTATATAAGAAACAATTTTTATTCCCAATACGGATGTGGAGATGATGCAAAAAGCGTCTTTAAACGAATTACGTATCTTATCAGAAATACAGATTATATTCAATGGAATGTCTAGTCTCCTCTTACCTAGGCATTTTTTCTACCTGCCTACCTACCTATCTACATGCCAAATTGCCAATTTACGTTATATAAAAATCAAAAACATTGTTTTGAGTCTACTTATGAATACGAAAAACATCACAGCCGTGTGATCACCACTCAACTAATCGAATAATTAGACTTAAAAGCAAGAAAAAATTTATCGTTATTGTTTATTAAAATGCTCGGCTTTGAAAATACATCCGATTTATTGGTAGTTGCAATTATTGCTCAAACTATCGCAATTGCTTTGATTATATTGATTATTTACTTTAAAATAAATAAAATTCATCTAAAAAATATTAGCTTAAATGAAAAAATCGAATATAAAATTAGCAATATTGAATCAAAACTATCTTATTTATATGACCAAGTCCTAACAATATCCACAAATCAGGATAAATTTGGTTCATCCGTAGATTCTATTGAGGATCCGGCCTGTAATTATCGATTCAAAGAATCCACTGATTATGAATCAGATTCGTTAGATCAGTCAACAGATCCCACATTAGAAAATCAAACGATGACAGATTCTGAAACAATAGATGCAAGACAAAGTACAATACCTAAACCAAATATTTTGAAAAATAATTCTATACCAATACCAGGGACAGTATTGCATTCTCCCTCGACAGTAGAATCAATATACACATCGAAGACGTCAGTACCCTCGATTACACCCAAATCGTACCTTTCTCCTGACTACGATCCATCTATGCGGGTATCAACCAGGAATAATCCTTATTATTCGACGGCTCAGGACAAACCAATAAACGTTGAACAGAACGATAACGAACCCCTAAACAAATGTATAACTGATAACGATTTCCCTATAGAAAAAAATACAAATCCAGAGATAGAGAAAATAGAGCAAGAGATTTTGACTACTCTCAAAAGACTGGGCGGTAATGATGAAGAAGATAGTGTTAGTTATGGTGGCGGTGATGGCGATAGTGTGGATGATGGTAGTAGTGATGATGCAAGCGGCGTTAGTGATATAGGTAACCCAGATACTCCAGTAAAAAAACTTTATAAAAAGTCAAAAGAACTTGAGCGTGTAAATTAGAATTTGTCTTTATTTCAATATTTATGCGATTTAGAGCTAATTACTTGGATTGAATCGTTGTGCTCAACAAAAATTATAAATGATAATCTGCTATAAACTTTTAACCATGATTTAATATCATTGTAGGTGAAAAGAGAATTTCCCAATCAGATGAAAAGAATTTAGAAAAGGATCAAATAACGAAAATTGACAAATATGAGCAACATCAAACGGTTGTAAATCTATTTGATTCCGGAATTCCTCAAGAGATTATTGCCTTGCAGTTAGATATTGAGGTAGAGGAAGTAGAAGATGTTATCAAGAATTTAATAGAAAAAAAAGATCATCAGAATAACAGGCTAATTGGTAACAAAAAGGTGGATAATGCCTCTGTTTTTTACGTTGACGCTCTAATAGATATTCAAAAAATTATTACAGCTTCCCAATCAAGTATGTGGAAAGCCTTACAATCAGATCCCATTTTTACTGCCCCCTTTGAAGAAACACAAGAAATTCTCAGCAGTTATAGTAATGAAAAAATTAAACTGATAATCTTAAATATCGATATAGTAGGGTCTACAAAATTGTCCATGAACCTCCCTATAGAAAGAGTGTCTAAAATAATTCAAACTTTCTGTCAAGAGATGACCAAGATAATCCGCCTCTATGGAGGATATGTTTTAAAATACATTGGTGATGCAATAATAGGTTTTTTTAATGTTAGTTCTAACCATTTGTATACACTCTGCATTAACGCGATAAATTGCGCCCGTACTATGATTAAAGTCATCAATCAAGGATTTAACCCTGTTTTTAGCCAGTATGACTATCCTGAAATCGGTGTTAGAATCGGCATTGATTACGGTGATAATGTGATCGTAAAATATTATCCATATATAGAGAATGTAAGCGACTTAACACGATATGATTATAAAACCATTCAAAAAACCAGTGAATTGATATCTGATAAGGGACCAACTTACGATATACTAGGATATACCATTAGTATTGCAACCAAAATGACTACTCATGCCAAGGTTAATAATATAATAGTAGGACAGCTGATTTATGATGTTCTATCAAAAGAGGAACAAGAATATTTTTCTCTCGTAGACATCAATCCTGAAAACTGGAACTATATCAGTGATGAGACAGGAACGATATACAAGCTTTACAGCAACCGCGCCTAAGCACATGATCCATTCATTATTATAAAGAAAAAATAACAAGAGGATAGTATTAAATTCAGATAAGGTTTTATTTTTAATCATACTATAGATAGTATATGACCAAAGTATGTTCATTTTGTGATGCAGTCATAAGTAATGAATCCGAAAGTGTATGCAATGCCTGTATGAAGAAATACGGTATGGATACTTTTGATAACAGCAGGGATGGTTGCGGATGTGATTGCTAACAGGGTGGTCAGATCATATAGATATTTATAAAAAAAGAATATTGCAAACACAAAAAAAATACTACAAAAATGCTCTACTAATAATTTAATTTAATTTAATTTAATTTGACCTATATAATTTTTAGTCATGATCAATTCATAATTCACTATTCTTTGTTGAAAACGAATTAGGATGAATACTAATAATATAACTAAAAAAACAAATTCAGGGTCAGTAAATGGTAAAATCAAATCATCTTTTTATACATTCATACAGCCACCGTATCATCATACCCTGCATTATTGAAGCTTAAATGTTAAAGACTTTATTAAATATTAACTTGGCCCTATTTCTAGAGTCTTCGTTTACTCGTACTATTACCAAACCAGCGTTGGGTTGTCCATAACAAATAACCCAATTATCTGGAGAATACATTAGGAATGGAAGTGCAACCAAGTCTTCCTCACCCTCAATAATGAACTGGATTTTGCTTTCTAATTTGCTTTGAGTTAATTTCATTATCTCTGCAATCACATATTCATTCAATTCTCCGGGATTATTATTGAAATGTAAAATTTTATCTATTGGATACTCAAATATTTTGGGTTTTTTGATCCTTTTTTCCTTTCCATCTACAACCGAGATATCAGGGATATATCCCAAACGTACCATTTTTTCAGTAGTAGTATCTCCTACCGTTATAATCTTGTGTGCACGACCAATTTCTCGGTTTAAGAATTCTTTATCGATATCAACATCTTTAATTAATACCCCAAATGGCTCCTTTAGAAGATCCAATTGGGATTGATCTATTTTCAAATTTTTTTCTCACCTTTAAAATTTTATAAGATTGAGTTTCTTTGTTTGCTTTTAATATCTAAGGGTTTTCGGGTAATGAATATAAAGCAGAACTCTATTTTTGTTGTTCTTTTTCTTGATCCATCAATTCTGATGCAATAACACTTATTCTTCCTGCGGTTATTTTAGAGATTTTATTAAAAGCCTGGGCATATTCAGACGTAGGTTCTGAAATTAGAACAGATACTCCACTATCGCTTCCTTTCATGATCTGAGTTGTCAAAGGTATTTCGCCAATAAATGGAATTTTATACTGTTCACTAATTTTCATTCCTCCGCCTTCTCCAAATATATGTATTTTTTCATCACAATTAGGACATTTAAGATAGCTCATATTCTCTACCACACCTATTATCGGTATGTTTAATTTGTTGAACATACCGATTGATTTTACGGCTACATTCATAGCGACCTCTTGAGGCGTTGTCACAACAAGGATTCCAGTAATTGGTATTGTTTGTGCCATGGTAAGTGGAGCATCCCCAGTACCAGGTGGCAAATCAATAATAAGATAATCAAGTTCGCCCCAATTTACGTCTGTTATGAACTGTTTTACTATACCTGCAATAATAGGACCACGGTATATTCCAGCTTGTTGAGACTGTTCGTAGAAGAATCCCATTGACATTACTTTAACATTTTCAGTAACTGGGGGCTGAATTTTTCCCTCTAAAACCTCGGGGACATCTTTTAGTCCCAACATCAAAGGTACGCTTGGTCCATATACGTCTGCATCCAATATGCCAACTTTAGCACCCGTTTTTGCAAGGGCTACGGCTAAATTTACCGAAACAGTGGTTTTTCCAACACCACCCTTCCCACTTGCAACAGCTAATATATTTTTCACTCCAGGCAAAATTTGATCCATAGTTATCGTCCTGCCCTCCATTACTCTGGCCGTGACTTTAAGGTCCAAATCCTTGATTCCCAAATTTGTAATAGTATTTCTCACATCCTGTTCAATTTCGCTATTAAATGGACAAGCAGGCGTAGTTAATTCTAATGTAAAAGCAAGTTTATCTTCATTAATAGTAATATCTTTTATCATACCCATAGACACTATATCTTTGTGTAATTCTGGATCTTTAACATTCTTTAAGGCACTAATGACTTTATCTACAGTAACCATGACGATATAAAAATCGAGTAACTATTCTATTTAAATCATTCATTCTCAAAAGCGATAATGAAAATAGTCAAAATGGCAAGTTAACTTTTCTCACATAATTAATCAAAAAAAACATAAAGTTCATAAACTGATAGTTCTGGATATCTTTTATCTTTATTATGTTTGCTATAGCACATATGTCCGATGTAGTAAGAATTCCTCCTAGTAAGCTAACTAATTCTCTAAAGTTAACTGCAATTGGTATCCTAAAAGAAAAATATGAAAGTATGGTTAATGCAGAATTAGGGTACGTAATTTTGATTATTGATGCAGAAACCCACTCTGTAGGCAAGGTTATTGCTGGGGATGGAGCTACGTATCACAAAGTAAATTTTACCGCATTAACGTTTTATCCAAAACTTCACGAGGTTGTAGAGGGTGAGGTAGTAGAAATTACTGATTTTGGTGCATTTGTTAGAATAGGTCCAACCGACGCTCTTTTACACTTATCTCAGATCACAGATGACTACCTAAAAAGCGATGTGAAACAAGGTTTAATATTATCAAATCAATCTGAAAAGACTTTACGGATAAGCTCCAAAATTCGTGCAAGAATCACAGCAATTAGCTTAGGAAAGAGCGCATCAATGGGTAAAATAGGAATCACATGTAGGCAACCGTTTCTAGGAGCACTAGAATGGGTGGAAAAAGAGATAAGACGTGCGCAAGGAGGAGCAAGTGGGGAAAATTCCAGCGGTAAGAACAGCAATGCAGACAAAAAAGGTGCAGATAGTTCATATGTTAAGGCAGCAAAAAAAGACAAGAGATAAAAATTATACTGAGTAGTGATAGTGTTGGTAAGAGAATATGCTTGTAAAAAATGCAAGGCCTTAACTACAGGAAAAATGTGCCCAGTATGCAAGTCTACTGAACTATCCAAAGACTGGTTCGGAATTATGTTGATACTTCATCCAGAAAAATCAAAGGTTGCAGCTACACTAGGAATATCTGTTCCACACAAATATGCTTTAAAGGTTACATAATAATTTAATGAATTGAAAAATCATAACAATTTTTTTTATAATTCAAACTCTAGTGATTTAAATCGAGAGCAGGAGCAACAGGAGCAGGTTCAACCGTTCAAATCCGAAATAGAAAAAAGGGCTGCTCTGGTTGGCTTTCTAAATGAGGATATTGGAACCGGAGACATTACAAGCAATTTACTGATTCCAGAAGGAACCACCTCTAAAGGAACAATAATTTGCAAAAACGATGGAAAAAGCACAATAGTTAGCGGACTTTTAGAGGCTAAAATTATTTTTGATATTTGCGGCTGCGAAGCCACCCTATTAGTAGATGACGGAGCAAAAATTGCAAAAGGTACAGATGTGCTAAGTGTAGAAGGGTCATCAAGGTCGATTCTAAAAGGAGAAAGAACAGCACTCAATCTTTTAATGCGTATGAGCGGGATATCTACGCGGACTAATAAATTTATAGAAAAGTTAGAAGAATTATCGAAAACTGTAAGAATTGCCTCAACAAGAAAAACTGTTCCGGGATTAAGGTATTTTGATAAAAAGGCTGTGGTAATAGGAGGCGGTATCTCTCATAGAGCAAGGCTTGATCAACTTATACTAATAAAGGATAATCACATCGCAGTTGTTGGTTCTGTGAAAAAAGCCATTGAAAAGGCCAGGTCGGTGTATGGAAATAAAAGAAAAATAGAATGCGAGGTAATTGATTTTGGTGGCATAGTTGAAGCGATAAAATCAGGTGCCGACATAGTAATGTTAGATAATTTTAAACCAGAAGAGGTCAAAGAGTCGCTTGATAGAATTAGAAAATTAGGCTTGCGTGATAATATCATTATTGAAATTTCCGGGGGTATAAATTTAGATAATATTTATGATTATGCCATAGCTAGACCAGACGTTATCTCTATTGGGTCATTAACTCATTCAGTTCAATCAATAGATTTTAGCCTAGAAATTCCCGGGTAATGTTATATGCATATGTATCAAATGACCGTCTAAATTATTTTTCACAATTTTAATGAGCTATGATAAACCTAATTAATTGTAATAGTATTTATGATAGTAAAAGTAACGATATCACTGAGAGTAATTGTAATTCTTATTAGTATTAGGTTTGGTGAATGCGAACTACCTAGTGGATGTATGCAGTTCTCAATTGCATTGGATTAAATCTAACTAGGAGTATAACTCTACTCTAATTCCAACTCCATTATAGATACGGTAAAGCATACGAATGAGATGGGACGAGATGGAAGGATGGGACAGATCAAGAGATGGCAAGCATCCTTTCTATCGGTATCATTGCTTTTTTTGCTATATTTTCAGGAACTTTAACCTCATAAACATCATTGAGAAGTGAATTGTATACTTTCTCGATTGTTATTTTTTTCATATATTTGCATATTGCGTCTTTTTTTACAGGGATAAATTCTTTGGATGGATTTTCTTCCTGCATTCTATGAAGTATTCCCACTTCTGTGGCTATTAGAAATTGATTATTTTTTGATGAATTAGCCTCCTTCATCATCCCTTCTGTCGATAATATTTTACAATCTCTATTTATATCGCCTTTAGATATATGATATAGTGTAGAAGAAGTACAACTACATTCAGGGTGAACCAAAAATTCGGCTTTTGAATATTTTTGTAGTATCGAGTTGATATCTTTGTCAGTAATACCAGCATGAACATGGCATTCACCAGGCCATATCTTGATATTATTCCTTTTCGTTACTTCCTCAACATAAGCTCCCAAAAACATGTCAGGTAAGAACAGAATAGGAGTTTTATTTGGAATACTCTGTACTACCTTTACTGCATTGGAGGATGTGCAGCAATAATCCGATAGAGCCTTTATCTCTGCAGAGGTATTCACATAACTTACAACCATAGCATCCGGATTTTCATTTTTCCATTTTAAGAGTTCTAGTGGATTGATAGAAGAAGCAAGTGAACATCCGGCTTCTAAATCGGGTATCAACACCCTCTTGTTTGGACTTATTATTGACGCTGTTTCAGCCATAAAATGGACACCGCAAAATACAATAATTGAGGCATCCGTTTCTTTGGCTAATCTAGATAATTTAAGGGAATCTCCAACAAAGTCAGATATATCTTGAACTTCAGAAATTTGATAGTTATGAGCTAAAATTATTGCATTTTTTTCTTTTTTTAGTCTTTGGATTTCCTTCGTGTAGTCTAGTTTCAATACAGACATTACTTGCAGATCAAATTATGAGATTCTTCAATTTAAATAATGGTGATTTAGTCTTTGATTGCCATAAATATTTCAATCATGGTAATTGTTGCCTATATATTATGATTTCAAAATGCATATAATAAATATGAGTTTCAATATTAATAGCTCATGCCGACTCACGGATCATTAACTAAAGCTGGAAAGGTTAGGGGTCAAACTCCCAAAATACAAGCACGTGAAAGAACTAGCCCTTCTTCTAAAGTTAGGAATAAGAATAATTTCATAAAAAGATTTGAAAAAAGGGTTCAACCAGGACAGAAAAAGCCAGAAAGAATGCATAGACGCTAAATAACTCTTCTCTACTCTGTTTTTTCTAATTTTCAAGTTTATTATTTAATTAATATCATTTTGCTTGATGGTTTCTCACCCAAATAAAATATTAATGGGTAAAAACAAAGCAAAAACATGTACAGCCATATTGCGGAAACATGGAAGACAATGTTGAAAACGAGATCTCCAGAAATAAAGAATAAAGCGTATGTATGGAGAAGAGAACCCACAATACATAAGATAGAACACCCCACTCGTATAGATAGGGCTAGAGCATTAGGTTACAAAGCTAAACAAGGCATAATTGTAGTTAGGGCTCGTGTTGGTAGAGGAGGAATGAGAAAGCAACGTCCTGTCTCAGGCAGAAGACCAAAACATATTGGTGTAGTTCACATTAAACAAAGCATCAGCATGAAAAGAGTAGCTGAAAGACGTGTAAATGAAAAGTTCGTTAATTTAAGGGTAATGGGATCATATATGCTTTATCAAGACGGAATGTATTCTTGGTTTGAAGTAATTCTAGTTGATCCACATCATCCAGCTATCATTAAGGATAAAGAAATGAGAAGTAGAATAAATTTTAACTAACTAGATTAGTATAAATTATCTTTTATTTTTATCTACTTGCTTCAATTATTTTATTTATGATGTTATTGACTTCATCTAGTGGAACGTCCTTATCTATAGTTACATAATATAGAACATTATCATTAGTTTGAGTTGGAATTAATACCAAAGTAACAAATTCATTTTTTGTAATAGAGAATACGGTTTTTCCAATTGATGACTCAAAGGAACTTCGCAGCTGTTGTCTCACAGATTCTATAAAACGTTCGTCTCTAGCCTGCTCAGGAGATAACAAAGGTTTTACATTCTGTCGCAGCTTTCCTGATATCGTTCTACCAAATCTATTAATTATTCCAACATATCGAATCTTTTCAGAAATGTTCAAAAATGAGATACATTTTCCATGATAAACAGATTTATTGGAATGATTAGTATATTTATTTTCCATCGTTAATACAGTTGTAATTGGATTGCTTTAAAAAGTATATTATTATTTCTTGTATTTATCTAATAAAAAGGCTAATAAAAAGAAAAGAAACAGAACAACTTTCAGCTCTTTGTAGATCATGAAAAATGGTTATTCTGAGAGTTTATTGTTTAGTTTACTACATAATTATGCGAGCCAATAGAATATATTTTTGACACTAAAATATATAGAGTCTAAAACAAAAACCAGACTCTTTTTTTCTTAATTGCCTACTTTATTCGAGCGAAATCGAATTTATATCATGCCATGGCATGGCATGGCATTCACATTCGCATCTTACCATTTTCATATCAAATGAGCAATCTTCGTCGGGACCGCAAGTCTCATCCATGGGCCAATCACCGGGACATTCTTTATGCTTGCCTCTTTTGCAAAAAAAAGTTAAAAACATGCTTTGTTTTGTATCTGAGCTATAAATCTATGTTAAATAACTGAGGCGCATAGATAGACCCCTCTCTTACTCTCTTCACTTTGGCTACAGACAAATAGTGTGGCCAAAGCGTTATCATAATTGCTCCTTCAGGAACATTTTCTGGTGATTCAATTACTATTAAATCGTTTAAATTAACTCCATGTTCATGCAATTTTTCTTTACTTCTATCTATCAATTCTGCAGGCATCCCACTGCTGTATAAATAGACTTTATTGGTGTACTCTATTCTATTAGACACTAAATATCTAAAAATTTTGCAATAAAAAAACATTCCCGTGATTCAACATCAGATATTCTACCATTATACTGTTCCATTTTATAACTACAGCTCATCAATTTTATACTTTGTAGTACAGCCTATGCATTCATAGATCTCGCTGCCCACCTGGCCAGAAACATTGAATCTTACTATAGTCTTACATTTTGGACATCGTCCTTCAGTAGACTTTGTTTTTCGTACTGGCCTTGCAGTTTTTCTCTTTCTACTACCCATTTTATATTTAATAGTAAATTCAACCTTTTAATAAATTAAGTTGATTCTTTGTCGAAGGATATGGGATTACTGGTCAAATAAATTTTTTAGATTTAGTAATTTTTTTGGAATGAATGACTGAATGAAAGAATGTATCTAATGTCGATTGTTTGGTGACAAAATCTAAGCAAAATGCATTAGTCCTGACTAATATAAAATTGTGGTTGGAAAAATTGAACCTAACAGATCGATAATAGAATGAAAAAATTAAAGGTTGAGGTGAGGTATTGGATAGAAACTACTTTTGACCTAATGCGTTATTCCCTTCATTGACTTGGTCTTGGAAGCTTACTTGGTTACAAGATACGATTGCATCTTCACCGGATACACATTGTGCATTTTGTTTGTTTTCTTGCTCTTGTTCAATGTCTTGATCTCGGTCATTTCCTTTACCCTTTTTGTTATCTCCGCCATTTTGTTGTCCTGCTGCGTTATTTCCTTCGTTGTCTTGGTCTTGGAAGCTCAAATTGTTACATGATGCAGCAACACTATCTCCTGCTACACACTGACTGTTTTGTTTGTTTTCTTGCTCTTGTTCAATGTCTTGATCTCCGTCATTTCCTTTACCTTTTCCATTTTGTTGTCCTGCTGCGTTATTTCCTTCGTTGTCTTGGTCTTGGACGCTTACTTGGTTACATGATGCTACCACATCTTCACCAGAGACACATTGTGCATTTTGTCGTGAAGATTGGCCTTGATCAATGTCTTGATCTCCGTCATTTCCTTTGTTTTTCTTGTCTGTTGCCATGACGTCATTCACAGCTAAAGTGGGACTCAAAAACAGAGCAAAAGTTACCACTGCAACCACAGCTAAAATTAGTGGTTTTTTATTGTTTAATGTAAACATCATAAGTTAAGGTAATGTGTATAATATGTATAGTTCTTAAAATAAATATGCTATTATCTTACATCATACTTTTACTAATAAAAAAACTAGAACATTATTGCCAAAGTTCACTAAATTTGTTGACTATGTGATAAATGTTCAACAAAAGATTGTCGGGTAATTTGTTAGCATATTGCAGACAATTTGCTTCCGTTTAGGTAATTGGTTTCAAGTGCAATCAACCTGGATAAGAATGCATCTACGTGAGCAGTCGGTTCTAAATGGATTAAAAAACTTTATCTCTATAAATTTAGCTGTATCATATTTATCTCGGATAATCAATATTCTTCATCATAAATGGGAGATACTCGTACAAATATTACCGATTCTAAAAATATTAAAACACATGTTGAAGTTACTATTGTAGGTAAAGATAAAGAAGGAATAGTGGCTGATACGACTAACTACATTTTCCGAAATGGTGGAAACATTGAAAAGATAAACCAGAATGTGGTTAAAGGACTCTTCGGAATGCATCTTGAGGCGTCATTTCCAACAATCGATAAACCAAAAATGCAAAAGGAATTGCATGAGTTAGGTATAAAGCTAGCAATGGAAGTGAAAGTACACTTCCATGAAGAGAACAAAATCAAGAACGTGGCAATTCTAGTAAGCAGAGAAGACCATTGTTTGTTGAAAATTCTAAATTCTCGCGCCTCTGGAGAAATAACTTGCAATATCTCGTTGATAATTGGTTCTGATGAAAAGCTAAAATCTATTGCAGACTCCTTTTCTATACCATTTCATTTTGTAAACCATACAGAACAAAGTGTTGCAGAAGGTGAAATTTTACAGCTGGTAGAAAATTTCGACATTGACCTCATCGTCTTAGCAAGGTATATGAGAATACTAACACCTAATTTTGTATGGCGCTACCCAAATAGAATCATAAACATTCATCCATCTTTATTGCCTGCTTTTCCTGGAGCTTTTGCATATGTACAAGCTTATGAGAGAGGCGCTAAAATAATTGGATGCACAGCACACTTTGTAACAGAAGATCTAGATCAAGGACCAATAATAATTCAAGAATCGTTTAAGGTGATGACAGAAGACACATTAGAATCTATCAAGATAAAAGGCCAAATTGCTGAAGCTCTTGCATTACTTGAAGCAGTAAAGCTGTTTTTAGAAGATAAATTAGAGGTCTATTGGGGCAAAGTAAGCTACAAATAATCAAATATGTTTTATAGCACAGCGCAACGATCCTAATTAAATTAACAATGGAAATCAAGAATTTAAGTCAAAAAAAAATTTCTAATTTGATAAAAGATTCCAATTACGAGTCCGCCATTTTGCCTCTTGGTTCCATAGAACAGCACGGAGATCATTTGCCATTTTCGACAGATACCCTTATTGTAGAACATATTTCAAATATTGTATCAACTAAATCAAAAGCCTTCTTACTTCCTTCGCTTTTCTACGGCGTATCATACGAACATGAGCCACATTTCAATATCTCAATAGACTATAACATACTAGTTGATTTCATCTCCTGTATATGTCAATCGCTATCAATGCACGGTATCAAACGTATGTATGTTATCAATGGGCATCACGGGAATATTGGCCTTTTACAATATGTAGGACAAAATCTGTCATCGAAATATGCCATGAATACGGACTTTTTTTATTTTATTAACTACTGGCAAATGCTTGAAAACGGGTTTGATCATGCAGGAGAAATAGAAACCTCCATCATGATGGCTATCCATCCGGATCTTGTTAATATGGATCTAGCAAAAACAGGACTAGACATAAACGGTCAAGAAAGCGAATCCTGGTATAAATTAGGTACAAACATGTCAATTAACAATCCGGCCGGGTTTGTGAAGTTTACTAAGAATGGAATATGGGGAAATCCATTTAATGCCAAGGTCATAGAAGGAAAGAAAATGCTTTCCCAGATAATAGAAAAAATATCGGCTTTAATAACAGACCCTAAATTTAGATAGTCCTTTAAAATCACATAAACGAGTAAAAACTAAATTTAATATAGGACATCCATTTGATAGAAAATAGGTTAGATAAAGTTGTCAGTAGATATGGCAGTTAAAGTCCTTGATGAAAGCCTCGGTAGGGATGTTTTGATAAAATTGAAGGGCGGTAAGGTTATTAGAGGAAATTTACAGGGTTTTGATCAACACATGAATTTATTATTAGAAAGTTCCGTTGAAATATTAGAAGAAGGAAAGACAGATGAGATTGGAAATATCGTTGTAAGAGGAGATAATGTGGTTATAATTTCTCCGCCTCAGTTCAAATAACTACAATTAATTTTGAGGTAAAAGGATTTGACAAAAGGAACAACATCTATGGGTAAATTTACCCGCAAAAAGACACATATTAGATGTAGGAGATGCGGACATAATTCATTTCACAAACGTGGCAAAACTTGTGCAAAATGTGGATACCCTGATCCAAAGCTCAGAAAATACAAATGGATAAAAAGACGGGTAAAATAACCCTCCGATTTACTGATTTAACATTCCAAGTTTTTGTTTTTATAAACCAATACGTCATTATGGTTATTAGATAGACATGATAGACATACTCATAGTTGCCAGTTCGGCCATGTTAGGTATAATTTGTGCCCTTTTTGTTTTCCAAATTATAAAAATAAGAAGAGAGAGTCGGCTAAAAATTCTCGGAAATGTCAAGTATGAGTTAAGCAGTCTTTACTTTGAAAAATCAGTTGCTTTAGAAGCTCTAAACAAGATAAATCAACATTTTGAGGAAAAAAGAATAGATGAATATGAAAGGGATAGATTATCTCATAAATACATCAATCTTTTAGATGAGTATGATAAGCGTGCTTTTCAACTTAACCCGATACTAGAGGTCCAAGAAATATACGAGTATAGAAATCAGTTAAATTCAATTTTATCAGATTATGTTAAAAAAATAGACACAAAGCTAGCGAGTTTGGGATTAGGCAATAATGAATCAAATTTTAAGGATAATGACAAGAATTATTTAAATGCATTCTCAAAACCAAAACAAACTAACTCGATATTAAATAAGATAAAAACAATGAAATTTAGTAACAAGAGAAGCAAGGAATCATTGTCTCAGGTTGATAACGACAACCAAGGGGAATCAGAATTTGGTATAAATGAAGGATTGAAAGAAACAGAAGGAAGATCAATTAACGATATCAACAAAGATTATACCGAAATAAATCAAGATGGTACAAGGACATCTACTCCACTAGATTTGAAGCAGTCCACGATTGGAAATATTGACTTAAATGAAATTGACAAAATACAAAGAGATATTCTTAAAACCTTAAAGAGATTAGGGGATTCATAATTAAGCATAAAATGGTTTATGTGAATTACAATAGTATCATGACCACATTTACTGCTTTGACCCGAGTGTTGGCTTTGACTGCGTTTGCTGATACTGCTGCTTCAATCGATTTAAATATACTTTCACCATCTTCATTATGAATAATTATGTCTACTTCCACTTCTGATTCTCAAAATAATGGCTCTATAGATAAAAGCTTTGAAAATATAGCCCAACATATCATCGAAAATCATATGTCCGATAAACTTCTCATCATTGGATTAGGAAGTGGGCGAGCGGTATCCAAAATTGTAAATCTGTTACCACCTTCCATCACAGAAAGGTGTAAATTTATTTGTACCTCATTACAAATAAAAATTGAAGCCGAGAAGAAAAAATTAAACATAGTAGATGAATCATTGATCCCTCTTTTAGATATTGTAATTGACGGAGCCGATCAAATTGATAATAAATTCTTCATGATAAAGGGTGGCGGCGGGGCCTTATTCCGTGAAAAGATCCTATACTATTCATCCAAGAAAACAATAATTGTCGGAGACGAATCAAAATTTGTTCGGCGTTTTTCAAGAATCGGTGCCCCTGGAAATACTCCCATTTGGGAGAACTGCAACGATACATTTTTTGAATAAATTAAATGGGATGTCAATACTTAGAACATTGGAGAAGGGCTATCCCTATATAACAGAAAATGGAAATCTTATTTTAGACGTTATGTTTAATGATTATTCGAATGTTCTTCAATTGGATATGGAACTAAAAAAAATACCAGGCATTATTGAGACGGGGTTCTTTATACGACCTGCAAGCGTTTGTTATTGCGCACTTAAAAATAGTCAATACAAAGTCTACGAAAATCCATCCACTCTAACCAGACAACTTAGATAGATCTAATCTTTTTGCTTATGAGTTGATGAATACGAGTAACGGTGACGGTTCTGATCATAGCAATATCACTAGCAATAGCAATAACTGTGATCTTATAATAAAGAATGCAAATGTTGTAATACCTAAAATAGGCGTTATTAAAAGAGATATACTAATAGAAAATGGAAAAATTAAAGAACTAACTAATTCGTCAGATAGCGTTAATTATTCAAAATCAATAAATGCAAATGGTAAATATGTTTTACCGGGATTAATCGATCCCCACGTTCACTACGGAGTATTTTCCCCTATTGAAGTGGCTTCAGCAACCGAATCGAAATCTGCTGCTGTTGGCGGGGTCACCACCATTATGCGAATGCTTAGAATATACGAATCATATAAAGATAAAATATCAAAGCATCTAGAAGCTAGTGCAAAGAACCATTTCATAGACTATGGCATACATGCTTCAATATTGAATTTTGATCAAGTAAAAGATATTTCGTATTTGTTTCAAAGTGGAATACATTCATTCAAACTCTACATGAATTTAGGTTCAACTGATAATAGGATCTTGATGGATATGGATCCGTGTAAAAATTTGCATCTACCAAAAAATGTGTATGTTTCAGATGAACTCTGTAGTAGCGTCCTCAGTGAGTCTTCTTCTTTTAAGAACTCAGTTGTTCTGGTTCACGCAGAAGACCATAATACATGTGCAGATCTCATTGAGGAAAAGAAAATAGCAATGTCAAAAACAGAAATCAGGACTTTAGATACGAGCACAGCAAATGTAAAAAATAATTTATCACATGCTAGAAATGATAACCCCCTAGACATATGGTCTAAATGTAGACCTACCAAGAGCGAAGTAATCGCTATAAAAAAGATTGGGAATACGGCTAGACAGTTTGGATCCAATATTTACTTTGTTCATATAGGATCTAATGATGCATTAGACGCCATTTTGTATGAACGACAAATTGGAGGATGTAATATCTATATTGAAACATGTCCACATTATTTAACTCACTCGGTTGATTTTAATAATATAAGGGGCAAAGTGGTACCACCTTTACGCTCCAAGAATGACATATCTAGTTTATGGAGTGCTATAAAAAACGGAGTAATTGACACTATAGGAACCGACCACGTTGCAAATACATTGAGTTTAAAGTCCGGTGAAAATAATGATATTTGGACCGCACTAGCAGGATTTCCCGGAGTGGCCACGATGCTACCTGTCTTACTACATTATGGAGTAAATTTAAGACAGATTCCAATTTTGCGCTTGGCGGAATTGACCAGTTACAATACTTCAAAAATCTTTGGAATGTTTCCTAAAAAAGGCACTATACAAAAGGGTTCAGATGCAGATCTAGTTATTATAGATGTAGATTTGGTACAAAAAAGTAACGCCGGACCTCTTGCAATCTTCTTCAGACTACACGATATATGATGGCATTAGATTGCAAGGCTGGCCCATCACAACCATCTCAAGGGGCAAAATAATTATGGAAAATGGTATAGTATTTCCTGAAAATCTGGGACATGGTGAATTTATAGGATCAAATAATTATTTTGGGAAATGATAAAACCATAATATCGTCTAACGTATAAAATTAGAATTTTTCAAAATCATGGGAACGGGATTATACTTGAATAATCAGTCTCATCGTCTGATTCGTCTGCCATATTTGAATTAAACGGTAAAGACATAGGCACATTATCATTGCTGGTTGAAGTAGTGGTACTGGCACTGGTGCTAGTAGGAGTACTGCTAGTGCTAGTGCTGCTCATGTCATTATTGTTGTCATCGTTGTTGGTGTTGCTAGTGCTAGTAGGAGTACTGCTAGTGCTAGTGCTGCTCATGTCATTATTGTTGTCATCGTTGTTGGTGTTGCTAGTGCTAGTAGGAGTACTGCTAGTGCTAGTGCTGCTCATGTCATTATTGTTGTCATCGTTGTTGTTATTGTTATTGTTGTTGGTGTCATCGTTATTGTCATCGTTGTTGTTATTGTTATTGTTGCTAGTGCTCTCTTCATTATCATTTGGATCGGATTTTAAGTCAGGTACTTGATTAGATTGAACAGGATTATCATCTAGATCAATACCAGTAGTGGCATGAACCACTCCAAAGTCAGTAAGGGAAAAAACTAGAATAGTAGCTATTGTTAAGAGTATAATACCATAAAAATTCAATCCACGATTCATATGTGTAATTAAATTATTAGATTTACATATTAAGGATTTTGATAAATATTTCTATACTATTAATTTAGAAATCAATCTTATACTATAAACTATCTATTTCTTATGGAATATTGTTGACATATGTTAGATTAAATTTATTTAAATCTGATGACCCAAGATCCTCAATCATCTGATATGGAGGTATAAGCAAAGGTATTATGTTTCTATCAATTTTCTCCTGAGCATAAGACACAGTACCCCCAGTTTCGGAATTTAATAGCATTACACCTATAATAAAAGTAGATAATATTATTAAATTAATTTTTTTCATAAGAATATTATATCATATTTTACTATTATTCAGTATTTAAATTTTGGCTACAGCATTGAATCAATAGTGATATCAGAGCAATTTTACTACAAGTATCGAGAATAATTCAGTAGAAAGAGCCCGTGATAAAATTTAAGAGCAGTTTTCAATTTTTATATAGTTTGATGAGTAATAAAATTGAATTGATATTTTAAATGGCATCTTCGTATCCTTCTTCTGATCCAATCCTTAAAGTTGAACGAATTTACAAAAGTTATCCTTCAACAGAGGGAGAAACACCAATACTAAAAAATATTGATTTTGAGGTCAAAAAGGGAGAGTTTGTATCTATTGTCGGTCCATCGGGTAGCGGCAAATCTACACTTTTAAATATACTAGGGACTCTAGATCGACCGACAACTGGAGATATTTATATCAATGGTGTAGATGTATTTTCTTTAAATGATCGTGATCTGGCATATTTAAGAAATAATGCTATCGGATTCATTTTTCAATCGTATAATTTGATAAATAGAGCGTCTGTTTTAAAGAACATTGAAATTCCCTGTATAATATCGGGATTAAATAAAAATGAGCGGTTAGAGAGAGCCTTAAAAATCATGGGATTGCTTGGAATTGAAGACAAAGGCAGTTTCAAACCGTTCAATTTGAGTGGCGGTCAACAGCAACGAGTTGCCATCGCTAGAGCCTTAATGAATAATCCATCCATCATTTTGGCTGATGAACCTACGGGTAACTTGGACACTAAAACAGGTAATGAAGTATTCAATTTGCTTAAGATGCTATCCAATAAATATAATAGGACTATACTAATGGTTACCCATAATCCGGAGTTAGCAATTAAAACTGATCGAATAATATATCTCAAGGATGGGGAAATAGAACGTGAAGAAAACATAATTACATAAATGATTTTTTAATAAAATTTAACCATGTAGGCATACAAGTCTATACTTTTTCACTTCATCTTAGATAACTTTAAGTCTATTTTGAGATATGTAATAGTGATAATTGTGATGATTACAATAACATGGATAAAAAGTATAGTGACAGAAAAAATAAAGACAAAAAAGAATCATCAAATTTACAAATCCACTTTAATTAACGATAAGATCCACAGATCATGTCACTTTAGTTTCCGTTTGATCCTAAATATTAAAGAGGTGTCTTGATTATATATAATTTAAAAATTTTACAATATTGCCCTGATAGTCCTCCTCATCAAATAAGATTTGGATCTAATTATGTACAAGTAGTTAGAAGGGATAGATTTTATGGATATTAGGGAAATATTCATTTTATCTTTTCAGGCGCTTAAAGAGAGAAAAATCAGGTCTCTCCTGACCATTCTAATGGTTATGGCTGGAACTAGTCTACTAGTGGCAGTAAATGGTGTAGGAGCAGGATTTACTGAATTCTTTAATAAACAATTTAGCAATTTAGCTCCTAACATTCTATTTGTTACAAGCGGCCAAGAAGAGGGCTCCAGTACTGTTGGCTCCACAGGAGGAGGAGGAGGATGAGGAGGCTCTGCGGGCTCCAAGATAACGTTAAATGCAGCAGTAATAAACAGAATTGATTCATTACCATTTATTGATGAAGTGATCCCATCTTATCAGTCACAGGTATTGATCAAATCTAGGGGCGAGGAAAAAACAAATGCAGCACTATCTATCGATCCAAACAAGTTATTTGTAATTGCCCCAACCCTTGATTTACAAGAGGGCTCTCAAATCAAACAAAATGATCCGTCTGCAATTGTAATAGCAGAAAACATTGCCAATCCTCCTGGCGAAGATAATCCATTTGTAACATTGGGAGAGACCATAGAATTAGAATATTCATTTATTGATGACATAACTGGCGAACAAGATACAAATTCGAAGAATTTTTTGGTTACTGCAATAATGGAATCTACAGGCAATCCAACCATAGACAATGCAGCAGTCATTAACTTGGATGCTGGTGATTCCCTTTTTCAGAAATCGGGCAAGTACGACTCTTTATTTGTAGTAGCATCATCTAACGAATTAGTAGATGTTGTAGAAAACGAAATTAAGAAATTGTATGGAAATGATATAAGGGTAACCACAGTAAAAGCTATACTAAAGACCATTGAACAATTTACAGGTGGGATCACCTCTTTTCTGTTGAGCATAGCCATAATCTCATTAATTGTTGGTGCAGTAGGAATAATAACCACATTATATACTTCCATGATTGAAAGAATCAGGGAAATTGGTACATTAAAAGCAATAGGCGCACAAAGCTCTAACATTTTGACAATGTTTGTTTTTGAAGCTCTGATAATAGGTATGCTTGGTGCCTCTTTGGGCTTGATTGGAGGTGTTGGAGGGGGTTATGCACTGTCTCAGGCCACCACCCCTAGAAATGAAGGCGACCCTCCCCTCATACCTCTTTTTTTTATGAGTGATATGATCACCGTATGGATAATCTCTGTTGTCCTAAGTGTAATTGCAGGACTATTGCCAGCTTGGAAGGCATCAAAGGTGAGTCCCATAGAAGCGTTGCGGCCGAAGACATAGAAAATAGTCATCAGATATTTGGGTCAAAAATTATGTTAAAGAATCTTCAAAATAGATTTGTCCGCAATACTTGGACTAAATCGTAATGGTGGTAAGATAACTATAGGAAAAGTTAACAATCTTTTCGTTAAAATATAGGATTTGAATTATAGAACTAAATTACAGAATTTCGAGAATGACGGAGATCCGGACTACACGGACTACATAGATCGATTCTATTTATAGGACTGATCCACATTTAAGTTCTGCATATACAGATAATCCCCTTATAAAGAGCGATGTTTCATATGTTGACAAAACATTACATTAAATGGCGAAAGAGACGGATTGAAAATTCAAGATTAGGTTTGATTTCGAGGAAGAATTAAATAATTATATTATAGGAACAGGATTTGGCAACATTAAGGCATACAAATAGGATCCGATGAATACATAACCGTCGTTTCCTTAGAAAAATAAAGTATATAAAATCTCTTAATTTTTTTCTAAAATTAAATATTTATTATATCGATTATCACTAATAAGTATAGATGAAAAAAGAATTCATAGTTGCCAAAATTGAAGCATCCACGGATGGTTCTCCTTATATATACGTATCATTTAAGGATCCAAATGAATATTTAAAATCTGGTGATAAGCAAATGAATCCTTTTGGTTCCAATGTAATGGCTTTTACTTCTCCAGAAGACCTTATGAAGAATCTACCAAAAGCCATGTCAAATATATCTAATATGTTTGGTGGAGGCGCAGTAAGCGACGCCCCTACTTTCAAAGTAACCATGAAAGAATATGATGAATTAAAGATTAAGGTCGGGGATAAAGTAGTTATAGATATTCAAAGATATGAACAAAACGATACCTAATGTATCATAACTATGAAAAATGCGGTGCCTAGTCCTCAAGCAGTTCTAAAAATAAAAGCAATAAGGTAAATGGGATATTCGCCTGTTTGGTTAATCACTTTTGTCTAAATCAATTTGTTTCTTTCTTTCAATCTCGATTAATTCATGCTGTTTTTTGTCCTCTATGGTAGTAAAGACTGATCCGCAGTCAAAGCAAAAATAGTTTGATGTCAACTTTGATATCGGATCAATTAGGGTAGGATTTTCTTTATCAAGAATTTCAGGGCCATTGGTAGTAAATTTCTCACCCAAACTCTCCTCATTGGCTTTGGTATGATTACTAGATTGATTTCCAACTTGAGTACTTTGCTCATTATTATTTTTTACGTCATTATCGGTGGTGTTGGTTCTATCCGCACTCGTTTCGTTCAATTCTATTTTTTCCCTCGGTTCATGTGATGACAAAATACCATATCAACGATTTTATATATTATTTACTTTGAGTGGTTAAATTGTATCTATAAATATTTTTTCTTGTCGTTTTTACTTTTATGCTATAAATGACTCTGGAAAACCTAACTGTCTTGTAAAACAAGGAATCAAATTGCAAATTATTTTCTAGAGCCTAATGTGAGTTCATATTACCATTAACGTTTATAAATTCCGCCATGTGACGTTTTTCATCATAGACAATTACACAAGGGCCGTCATTAGTTTTTTCAGAAAAGAAATTTCTGTTTAGTGATCCGGGGTTCAATACAAGTGTTTTCCCCATTTTTTCAATTCTTTTAATATGCGTATGACCGAGTATCAAAATATCGAATAACTGACTTTCTATTAAGGATCTTGACAAATCAGAGTTTGTTCCATGATATATGCCTATTTTTTTTGATGAAATTAAGAGTTTTCCAAATTCGTTTAGAAATTGAGAATTTTTTAATGCATCAAACTGCCTTGTGATACCCATTAATTCCCCATCATTGTTTCCCCTAACGCCATAAAATTTTGTTTCTTTGTTTAATTTCTTGAACAAACTAATCATTCCCGGAAAAACATAATCACCGGCATGTAAAACATAATCTACTTTCGTCGTGTTGAAAATATTTATTGCTTTTTTAGTATTTTCAATATCATCATGTGTATCTGAGACTACCCCAATTTTCACTATCAATTGTTTTTTAACCATCATAAAAAATCTTGTGATTTTCATTATGGACATTGGGCAAGGTAACGTTCAAGAAACAAGTCAATACCCATATTAAGTTCCAAAATATTGAAATTAATCTATGCTTTAAACAGTTTTAGCATTTTGTGAATGTCAAATTTTGAAAACGTTCTTGATTGCATAAAATCACGAATCTGTTTTATAATAAACTCAAATTAATAGGATTGGTGACAAATGGATGAGTTTTATGGAGACGACAGATGGTAGATGGTAGATGGGAGAACATGTACGCTTTAGGCCTGTTTTTTCACATACATAGAGGATTGCTTGTCTGACCGATGAATAATGTAAAAAGCATGACAAGAAATTATGAGAGCTGCGAGAGTCATCTTAGTTGCAAAAACGAAATTCCATGGTGTTTCAGGGTTGGGATAGCTTATATTGATTTCATCAAAATTCAAAGAGTTATTGATTGTATTTACAGTTATAAACGATCCCCACACAGTAAAATTGTAAGTAAATTCATAAGCTGCAACAACTATCAAAATAATTGATAACACAGATAACACAGATCGAACTATTTTTGGGGTATTTTGTACTCTGCTATATCCGATTTTAGTAACACAAAACCATGTGATAACTGAGAAAATTGCAAGATAGGTAACCAATTTGCCAGATCCATCAAAGATCAAATCGTTTTTTACGATTGTTTCACCTATGTTTAATGCACCTGTTTTATCATATTCTATCCAACTCCAATACATTCCGAACATTGTTATATACAGCATCATGAATGCTGAAAAATAGAAAAATACTATATAAACAGAGCGTGAATCAACACTATGAAAAAAATTGGTTAACACGTTAATCATGAGTAATACTGTAGGTAAATTAGAGCGAATATAAAATTAACTTTATTGATGTCAAGGTTCATGAATACTTTTTATGTGCTTTAGTAGCCGTACCGCATCCATTTCTTTCAAACTCATTTTATTGTTCAGAATATAATCTCTAAAACTTTCAAGCTGAGAATGGATTTCAGGATACTTTAATTTGCATTTGTCCAAAATATCTTCGTAGGTCCTATAAGGAAAATATGTCTGTTTTGATATTTTAAGGATCGACCTTCCTGTCATATTGTCTATGATCTTGTATTTTTGGGCTAAAAACAAATTGTATCTAATATCAATTAATGCTTCTGACTTGTAATTCGTATAATCCGTAAACGTCACAGCAACCTCATCATCAGACTCTAAGATTCCATTTCTAAAAAGTCTAAAAATTTTTCCTATTCCTATCATTCCATACTTGCCAAGTTCGACAGCACGAAGAGCGCCCAAACTCGATGATCCTAAAACCTTTACATTCCTTTTTCTAACTAAATTATAAACTTCAATTGGTGTAGGTGGATAATCCTGAAGAAAATATCCATCCACCAATCCAACAATATCAACTTCTTTTAGTATCAATTGCAGAAGGTCACCCTTTTTAGCTGGAAGTCTGTAATCGGCGTCTAGAATTTTTCTTGCTTTATCCCTTGATAGAGAAGGTCCTAAAAATATTACAGGTTTGGACCTAACCATTTTTTAACACTTTCCTTGGCTCTTCGCCCTATAACTGCTTTATTTATTTTGAATGTTTCCAATCCAGGAACGATGACCCTAATAACTGGTATATTTAATTTCGAATTAGTCAAGTTTACTACTATAGCTTTTGTTAGACCTCTCGATTTTAGATTATTCAGAATAAGTTTTATGTCATCTAATATATCGTCATAGGAAAATGTACGGATTTCTGAAAAAGACTTCTTTTCTTTGGATTTAATGAATTGCCATGATCTATTTTCATCATTATTTTCAGGATCATATTTCATCTTTCTTAGATCATCCCTAGATCCTTGAATATTAGCTGCTCTGGATTGAGATACTTCTGTTATAGCTCTCATCAATGCAATTCGTGCATCTGGATGAGTTCCATGACCTTCTACTAGATATCCATACTCATGATTAACCCATTCGGCACTACTTGCTATAAAGGTCGGAATTCCAAGGTCTGAGGTAATATCCTTTACTGTCAATGGTATTTGAGATCGTCTAAATCTATTTACGATACGGTCAATAGTAACATTCTCAATACTGTTTAAATCAACTTCTGGATAAATAGCATTATCGTCCATAAAACTCTTTGAGTCAAATGACTTTAATTGAAAACCCCTTTTTACAAGCGAATATTCAATAGTTTTCAATACATGGTACTGAAATGCGCTAGAAGTGAATTCGGCCAAACTCACCGCATCCCTTTCTACAACTTCGCATAGGGCGTGACAGATTGCTTCTTCTAGTACATTCCCAGAAGCCAATCCATTTGTATGGTAAAAAGAATAAGGATTTATTGATGGCGGCGATGGAGTATATCTAAAAATAGTCAATGGAGCAGGCACCAAAACTTCTGAGTTATTGATTAAATCATAACCAATACAATAGTCCATTATCATTTCTTCATTTAAATGGAACGAGACTGGTTCCACTACTTCATCATATGCTAGAACAGTATAACTTTGAGATAATTCTTTAAAAGTCCCCCTCTGAATTTTTCCGTCATAATTTGCAGGTAAGGATGAAAATCTTTCAATGCTTTCCATAATAGCACTAGCTCTTGCATGGTTTTTCGTAGGACCCTTCCCACTATATACCCAGATGTAATCCTCCGTTCCTGGCAGTACGGCTGAAAAATTAGGTATTTTAAGTCTATCCATATTTGTAATATCTGCAATTCTTGTAATTCCAATTTGATGAATTAAGGAATTTACTTTTTCTAAAGTTTGTTCTACAGGTTGGATTCTAGATGTACCCATCGTACTCCATTTTTTTCTAGATTTCAATAATAATTGAGATGTAGTTTTCAATCAGAATGTACATTCTTCATTTCTATACGATATTATTTTAATTATTGGGTTGACAAGATAAAAATGATTATCCATACTACATGAATGGATTAAAGATAAATTAGAGTTTAAAATAGAAAAGGTATATATAACACAAATTCTCTTGTGGAATTACTTGAGTTCTATGAGTATAGAAGCTGAAGTCATAAGTGAGATTTTACTTAAGGCAGCCAGTGAACCTGAATTCAGGAAACGACTAATAAGAAATCCCAAAAAAATACTCGATTGTTATGATATATCCAATGAAGCTAAGATAGTGATTCAGAAGAGCATAGTTGATTTAACTTAATAATTCTAATAGTTTTAATTAACAAACATCGAATCAAATATTTAACTACTCCAATGATCAAAGTATCTATCCATTACAACAACAAATCTCAATTCGAGATATCTACTGTACCTAAAGTAGCTTTAATTATACTATTAGGTATTTTTATTATATATGTAACACCGGGCTCTTCATTTTCTGCTCTAGCCATAAATAATATGAATGATACCAATCACAGATCTCATGATGTTTCTTTCAGTGGAACAATATCCTCAAATCCTGAAACATTTCACAATACAGGTCTTGAACAATCATTTTTTATTTTCCCAGTTAAAAACGAAAGCACTACTTATTCAGGAGTACTAACTTTTGCTTCGAGCAAACCTGTACAAATCCAATCCATAAATATTTTGACCATAAATAATAGTCTGAAACTACCAGTACAATTTGGAACACTATATACATTTCCTGTTAACGACACCATAGTAATTCCAAGTAATTTACTTGATGAACCCAAAAATACCGGTAGTGTCCTGTTTTCTGGGAATGGTTTACGTATTATAACAAATGAACCTTTTTTGGTCAGTTATTCATTTAGTGGGAAAGAATTTTATTCGATCACAAAAAACGATATAGAGAGTGCACTACAGGTATACAGAGAATTAACTGGGACCTATTCATGACAAATAAGATATCTGAAATTTCACTCAGAATTCGAGTAGAATTCGGTTTTTTTAGCAATCGGTGTTCATCTAAATTTTATTGATGTGGATGAAAGTAGTCACGTGTTAAAATCTAAGAGACAATTCAAGAAATACATAAATAATTCTACAAAATAAATCAGTTGGAGATTAAATCATAGGTTAATGAGTAGGAACTGGGGTATCTGATGGAATCATTTTTTACAAAATGCGAAATAGAAGTATTATTTGAGAATAAAATAGTAGGCGAGACCATGCAGAATAATTACAACATAGTATATCAAACAAATAGAATTGAATTACTTGAAATAGTATCTCCTAATCTTGTAATCGAAAATTTCAAGGGAACGAATTTCGAATTTGCATGTGCTCTGGTGTACTCACTACGTTTTAAACACGGAAATATACAGATGGCCCATGTAAAACGATTCAAAGAATCGGATGCCTTTGAGCTTGTAGTATATTATTCTAACTCAGATGTAATAGACAGGGAAAGAAGGGAACAGATGATATTTTATCATTCCCAAAACAATTTAGATTTTGAGTACCCTAATCCTGAAAGCATATTGCAATCAGCAAATTCCTACTTTAGTAAAAAACACCCCGACTTGCATTTTTGAATCTAAATATATGATTCATGATTGGTTGTAAAAATCATATGAATGTATGCATCTTGAATCTCAGAATTATTATCACTTAATTAGGTAATTAATTATTCAAGATAGAGATACAAGTGATATAAGGAATCAGTCCAAATTTGTACTTTCATTCAATCATTGGTAGAGAAAGGCAGCGAATAATACATTTGAGATGTTAGTCAATAGAAATATTAATAATATAAGTTGCCTTGACAAAAAAAATTTAAACTGTTAGAATAGGAGAATAGAGTTATAAAACAAAAAAAAGATTAAAGAAAAAAATACCTAGGAATTCAATGGATTTTCCTCTATATCATGATATTCTTTTAAGGGATTTTATAGTTAAAAAGTCCACCCGCTTCTATGATATCTGAAATTATTTTGCTAAATGGTTTGATTGGATAGGATTCATTTTTAGTAACGTTAAAAATGCTATTATTGTCTAAATTAATTTCTATTTTATCCTTATCATCTATTTTTTCTAAAATATTTTCTTCAATTTCAATAGGTAGTAAATAACCACCATCTATAGAATTTCTATAGAAGATTCTTGCAAAAGATGGGGATAAAATGGCTTTAATACCTGTTTTTGATAGAGCAATTGGAGCATGTTCTCTGCTTGATCCACATCCAAAATTATGACCCACTAAAAGAAAATCACCTTTAGAAACCTTGTTGATAAAGTGAGCATCCAGTCCTTCCATTGCATGTTTTGCAAGCTCATCGTGGTCATGTATTTTTAGATATGGACCGGGAATGATAACATCCGTGTCTATATTCGGTCTATTGTATTTGTGCACGGCGCCTTTTAAAATCATTATAAATCCCTTGGATCAGTTAATTTTCCAGTAATTGCTGACGCAGCTACAACCATCGGAGAGGCAAGATATGTTTGGGACGTTACATCCCCCATTCTACCAGGAAAATTTCTGTTAGTCGTGCTTGCACAAATTTCATCTTTTCCTAAAACTCCCATGTGCGCACCACAACAAGCTCCACAGGTAGGTGGACCAATAACTGCACCAGACTCCATAAAAATGGTAACTAAGCCCTCTTTAATTGCCTTCATATAGATCGATTGAGCAGCAGGGAGTACCTCAGTTCGTACTTTAACTTTCTTTCCCTCCAAGATTTTGGCCGCAGCCCTGAGATCACAAAGCTTTGCACCAGTACAAGAACCTATATACGCTTTGTCTATTTCTATACCTTGAACCTCCCTTACAGGAACAACATTCTCCGGAGAAAATGGCTTTGCCACAGAAGGTGCCATTTTTTCGCAGTCATATTCAAATATTTCTCTAAATTCGGCATCTGGATCTCCTTTGACTAGATTAAAGTTTATTGCTCCGAGTCTTGTCCTTAAATAATTTACAGTTGTGTTATCCGGTTCTATTATTCCATTCTTCGCACCGGCCTCGGTTGTCATATTGGTTAAAGTAAACCTTTCCTCCATTTCCATATCATCTATAACACTACCACTAAACTGCATCGCTTTGTAATTGGCCCCATCGGTCCCTATATCGGAAATAATATTCAAAATAATGTCTTTAGCCATAATATAATCGGGTTTTTTTCCTGTTATCTTAAATAGTACAGTTTCTGGTACCTTAAACCATATTTTACCATGTTTTAAAACATAAGCAATATCTGTATGGCCCAGCCCTGCACTAAAAGCACCAATTGCGCCTGTAGTGTTAGTATGTGAATCCCCACCAACATAAACTTCTCCAGGTAACACTAACCCCTCTTCATGAGAAATCGTATGACAAATACCGTATTGTCCCATTCCATACTTGAAGTGTTTCTTTATACCATATTTTTGAGCCCATTTGGTTAATTGAATTACGTTGTCGGCAGAAATCCTGTCGGCGGCAGGAACAAAGTGATCTTCAGAGATCCACACCCTCTCAGGGTCCCATAGTTTGTCCAGTTGAAAGCCCTTTTTTTCCAATTCCTTAAATACCTTGATGACCCCGGGGCCCGAAACGTCATGAATCATAGCTTTATCAACGTTAGAAAATATGATATCTCCAGGGGTAACTGTTTTGGAATTAGAGGAATGAGACAGGATTTTTTCAGTTATTGTCATTCCCATAGTAATATAATTAAGAATGACTTCTAAAGATTAATACTTTTTGAATTGAGGTTTAAGAGAAATTAAGGATCTTTATGATAAAATTAATTATGTACTTTGCTTTGAGAAATATCAGAATTTGGAAGTTATCCCCATCCACCTAGATAGAGAATCATCAGAATTTAATTTGTATGAAAAAATTATCATGAATAAAGAAAAAATATGCATCGAAGATAGCGATATACTTGTCATATCAAGCAAATATCTTTCAATCAGTGAAGGTAGAATTAAGAAATTAACAGGGATAAAACCAAGCAGTCAAGCTATTCAAGCCTCTAAACAGTATCACATAGACCCAAAAATAATGGAATTAATTCTCAGAGAATCTGATGAAATTTTTGGTGGATTGTATGGATTTGTATTAACTTCTGTTCATAAGGTACTAGCTCCCAATGCAGGTATTGACAAGTCAAATGTGCCTAAAGGTAGTGTTGTTTTGTATCCAAAATATCCTTACCACTCCATAGAGACCATCAGACAGAAATTCATGATAGATTCAAGGAAAAGGGTGGGGGTTGTTTTATCAGATAGCAGAATTTTACCCATGAGAAAGGGGACAGTGGGCATTGCATTAGCTTGCTGCGGATTTGAACCAGTCATAGATCTGAAAGGGAGTTACGATCTTTTTGGAAATATTCTAAAGTATACCTCTCAAAATCTTGCAGATTGTCTAGCTTCCATAGGGACGATGATAATGGGAGAATCTAACGCATCGACTCCAGTCATACTAATTAGAGGATTAAATATTAAAATGACCGACAAGCCTGTCTCTAGTGATACATTAAGTATTGATAGCAAATTTGACATTTATATACGAGGACTTTCAAAGAGAATTGCGGGATCATTTATTTGAAAAGTTTTAATTTTTTAAATTATAAATAGTCAAACAATGTTATATCAAATGTAATTGGAGAAAACTGTTCATGGCTGAATTTTCTACATTTTATCCTAGAAGAATGAATCTTCTTCAGGGGATTCAGAATCTTATTAAAAGAGAAGAAGTCGAGCTGGATCATTTATTTTTAATGGTTAAAATAAAAAAAGATGAAATTGTCAATACTTTGGTTTCTGAAGGGTTTAGAATGGTAAAATTCGAACACAAAAAACCTGCCCAAATTGGTAGCGGTTTCTCAAAAAAACTAAAAAAACCATGGGAGATGCATGTAAGACTCCTAGATTTTAATCAAGGTTTGATTGGAATACATGCAGAGGTAGAAATCTCTAGAAACTATTTCCAGCATATAAAATCAGTCAGGGTACCTGTGGTGTATGAAATTGAGATCATCTTAAAGAAACATCGTATTGAATATCAATTATGGCATTCGATGGTTAAGGATTATATCACAAATATTATTGATGATCATCAAATAAAAATAAAAACCCCAAAGATTCCGGCCTTGCCATGGTTAGGAATGCTAGGATTCATTACTACCATCGCAATAGTATACGGTCTCAAATTTTTCATGGTATTGAAATAGTAATAGAGCCCAAATATTTAATACACTATTAACAAAATTTTTATTGTTATTTTTATAAATAATATTAAAACCAATGGGGATACCAGAGAAAATTCAGGCCATTCAAGATGAGATACACAAAACGCAGATAAACAAAGCAACAGAATTCCACGTAGGAATTCTAAAGGCAAAGATAGCAAAGTTAAAAAAAGAACAAGAAGAAAATACCCATGGAAAGACCGTCTCTACTGGAGGAGGCAGTGCGGGCTTTGACGTTAGGAAAGCCGGTGATGGCACGGTCGTATTGATAGGATTCCCTAGTGTAGGGAAATCTACTTTATTAAATGCATTAACAAATGCAAAATCTAAAACGGCAGCATACTCTTTTACTACATTAACTGCTGTGCCAGGGATGTTAGACTATAATGGTGCACGGATCCAGATATTGGATTTGCCAGGTATAATTGAAGGCGCTGCTGCAGGCAAAGGTTTGGGAAAGAGAGTGTTATCTGTTGCTAGAAATGCAGATTTGGTGTTGATTGTCTTAGATGTGTTCCAGATCAACCATCTTGAGATCATAAAAAAGGAACTATCTGAAATAGGAGTCAAGGTCGATGAAAACCCTCCCGATATTATTGTAGAAAAGACTGCTACAGGAGGTTTATCGGTAAATATTCAGGTTCCCATACAAGTAGATGAAAACTTTATCAGAAATGTGATGCGAATAAACGGTATCCACAACGGACGTATCACAATACGACAGAGAGGTCTAACGATTGACCAGTTAATAGATGTGTTATCGGGGAATCGGGTATACATTCCTTCATTAGCAGTCATAAATAAAATCGATTTGGTTGATACAGAATATCTTAAGACGGCAACATCTAAACTTAAAATTCCATATACTGCCGTGTCGGCAGACACAAACAAGAATATAGAACTACTTAAAAGAGAAATTTACAATAAATTGGACTTTGTTCGGATATACATGAAACCTAAAGGACAAGATGCCGATTTAAAAGAGCCTTTAATAATGCCAAGAAATAGTACAGTCCAAAATATTTGTAACAAGATTCACAGAAACATGGTTAGAGACTTTAAGTTTGCTCAGATATGGGGCAAAAGTGTAAAATTTGGAGGTCAAAAAGTCGGTTTAGAGCACAGAATTACAGATGAAGATGTTCTTACAATCGTAAAGAAAATAAACGCTCTTTAAACAGTAAATGTTTTTGGCGGCTCAGTCAAATGCCTTTTCTTCATATCGAATACGTGATAACTCTGATTCCTCATAGCCGCCGACGTACCTGTATATTATCTACCGATTATTTGATTTTTCGATTCCAAAGTGGACGATGTTTTAGTTTCGATTATACATTTAATTTATAGCAAATTTGGTTTCACGTCTTTGTGATAAAATAATCGTTTACAAGGTCATTTCTTTGCGTTCGCACCACCGACATGTATGTCAAGAGCTTTGTTCGCAAGATAATCTGCACGACTATTTTTTATTCTCGGAATGTGTTTGTAGGTAACCTTGTTATAGTTTTTTTCTAAATTTGAGATTTCTCTTGAAATCATTTTCAGCTCCTGACTTCTTATTCGGTACTTTAAATTTCTCTGATTTATCAATAATTCACTATCTGATAAAATATTTACTTCACTATCCATGTCGGTACATATTTCAAGTGCTCGTCGCAATGCTTCATATTCGGCCTGATTATTGGTCCTGATACCTATAAATTCACAATGTTCTTTTATTATTTTGTCGTCACTTTTTATCGTTATGCCTATTGCAGATAATCCCGGATTTCCCCTACTTGCGCCATCAATATGTACGTCCAACAACAAATATTATGAAAAAACTATTTTACATTTATTTTTTTTATTTCTTATCATAAAGATGAGAAAGATATTGTATCGATATTTCTAAAGAATTTATATTGTTAGAAGAATACTGATTTGTGCCCAAGAGAAAGATAAAAGAGGGGACCCCACGAAAGAATTTTTTTCAAAGACTGGGTAAAAAGGATTTACTTTTGCCTCCGATAATCATAGGGGTAGCTGTATTATTCGGACTCGTATTTACACAGATTGTGCCACCCCCAGAGATACTTAGTGTTTGTCTTAAAGCACATACATTGGATAGTTATAATGTGTATCCTAGAGTCCAGTTGTTTGTAGATAATAAACAATATTTGTTACCAGATAACGTGGGCAAACAAATCATTGATGGCAAAGAATGTTTAAAACCGATTCATACTGATTCGATAGGGGATACTTTGCATGTCCAATATATTAGACCGGTTCATTTGTCTTTACCGGACTTGATGAAAATATACTCATATGACAATAAAACGGTTAATTTAGTGGATAATTCTACTGGCCAATACCTAAATAATACTCTCGAACTTGCCGATTATGACATCCAGTATTCGTATTATTCAAATCAAGGAGAGTTTACTACAATTTTAAATAGCAGTCAGTTCCCACCATTTTCTAATGCTTTTTTTGGAAGAATTGATTTTATCCCAAAGTAACTGAAAAAATAAATATGAATCTAATCAAACATTTTTGAGTTCATTTGAGCAATAAAAAAGCTGCTGTAATAAACGGTGACGGTACGGGCCCTGAATTAGTTAATGCGATGATTAAAGTGTTAAAATCATGTAATACTAACGTTGAATTAATAACATGTGATGCAGGGTCTGAATGGTGGGAAAAAAATGGAGGTAATTCATATATTTCAGACAAAGTATGGGAGACTCTGAATTCTTCCGATGCTTGCTTTAAGGGTCCCACCACTACGGTTCCTAATCCTGAAGCACCTCGAAGTGTTGCAGTAAGCATAAGACAAAAATTTCAACTTTATGCAAATATACGCCCGATCAAGACATACAAGATTTCGAAATTACAGCTCAATTTCATATGTGTAAGAGAATCAACAGAAGGGCTGTATGCGGGGATTGAATTTAGGACAAGTGATGACTCGGCCGTAGCGATCAGAAAAACCACCGGAAAGGGTTGTAGAAGGGTAGTTAAAAAAGGCTTTGAATTAGCTAAAGAAAAAGGATTTAGAAAGATATTCGCAATAACCAAACGAAATATTTTAAAGGAAACCGATGGAATTTTTTGGAATGCCGTTGTGGAAACAAACAAAACATATCCAGATGTCGAAGTAGAAGAATATTATATCGATAATATGACTCAACAATTAGTCAAAAATCCAGAAAGGTTCAACAATAGTTTGTTATTGAGTACAAATCTATTTATGGATATAATCTCGGAATGCGCATCAGGTCATGTAGGGTCTATTGGTAATGTTTATTCTGGAAATTATGGTGATTCATATGCTATGTTTGAACCTGCTCACGGTAGCGCTCCAAAGCATGCTAGGCAAGACAAAGTAAATCCGGTGGCAACCATATTATCAGGGGCTTGGATGGTTGAATACTTGGGAGAAAAGCATATCTCAGAAGCTATTTTTAAAGCCACTGAACAAACGATAGACGATGGAAAGTTTTTGACATACGACTTGGGCGGATCATCATCATTATCTAAAATGGCAGAGGCAATTGCTCAAAGGTCTGCATCGTTACTCAAAAAATGATCACATAATCGATGACTAGGATCAATTGATCCCTTTTGTATTTGTGTTTTTCTTACACTTTTTGTTGTTTTAGTTATAATTGAGCATCATTTCTTTTTTTCTTGTAATAATCAGATCGGTGTGAACTATTTTTTACACCAGAGAGTTCTATTATTTCAAGAGATTCAAAAAAGAATGTTTTTTTTCCAATTATTTTATTGTTTAAAAACAATTTATCAATGAATTCATCCATTTTTAGATAATCAGACAAGGTTGATCTCATTATCACAATCTTGCCAATTTCGCTAAGTTGCAATTGAATTGATCTCAATAATCGAATGGTCATTTCAATTCCATTCTTACCTCCATAAATGGTAGTATCGTCAAAATTATCGACATCTGTTGGTAAATATGGCGGATTACATATAATCAAATCAAATTTACATTTCAATGGTAGACTCAAATCAGTGCAAACCAATAATATGTTACTAAATTTTGTCAAGGCATTATTTTTTGCATATATTACAGAATTAAAATCAATGTCAGTTCCTACAACAAACTCAAAGTTAGAACACAATATCCTAGTTAAGTACCCAGATCCAATGCCTACCTCAAGGGCATTCTTTCCTCTATAATTTGAGAGAACATCCTCCATGAAATAAGTATCCTCTGCAGGTCTGTACATCTAGTAATTGCTACTCGAGTAAAAAGATAAAGGTTTATTTAATAATTTTTTAGTAGAAATTCACATAGTCCATAGTTTAAACATAATATTAAAAGTGAACAACATCTCTTTAAATATATGTTGATTAGTGTTCCATCATATTTTTTCATCATGTTATAACAATTTCTCCTTTCATATCGGGATGAAAAGAGCAATAGTATGTGTAGTTACCTGTTTTATTACTAGCAATTCCTGTTATAAAATCTTGCTCCGTTGTCAAGTATGCGGTATTTATACCTAGTTCCTCAGATATGAAATCATGTTTCACAAAATCTTTATTAAGAATTATCAGCCTAGTAGGTTGACTTGCATTCACATATAATGTAGGATTTGTCTGATTGAAGGCATTATTTTGAGCCACTAGCAGAATTGAATCATTTGACTTTTGAATATTACTTTCTTGAGGTGTATTTAATAAACTACCAATGCCCCATAAAGCACCCACTATTATGAATGAAATGACTATTATGGCAATGATATTATGTAACAAGTACAATATTTATTGTTATATTACCAATAAATATCTTGAATGAATGAATTTTTCATTGCAATCTACCGTTCTTTTTAGGCACGATTATAACTAAGCGCTAGATTGAAAGCAATAGCATTTAATAACAAAGTTCATTCTGGTTTTGAAAGATATTCAATAGATATTCAATCGGTTTATTTTCACTCTTTTCTATTTTTTTTTGATCTGAGATACTTCTTTCAATAGTTGAATCAGCTAAATGATATTTTTTCAAAGCCAGCATAACATCACCGATTGTATCAATATCCATATTTAAATTCTCATGGTAAAATATTTTCGGCGAGACACCTCTTTCAAGAGCTTTTTTAAAATGGTTGAAAAAGCTGTTATCATCGTAACTCGTATCTATTATCGAATGTGGTTTTCTCAATAATATGTTAGTTCCGTCAAAGCTATGTGAAGGAACCATGCAAATGCTCTCTTTATAGTTCCGTGAGAAAGAAATGATCTCGTTTATTTCTATGAGCGTTAGAAGAGGGATATCTATTGGGATCACCATTGAGCTGTCAAATTTTTCTCGTGATATATAAGAATCCGCAAGTTTAACAGCTTCATTTACGCCAGCACTGCGACCTTCAAACAATACCACCATTTTTTCTCTGAGTTTTTCCGGTATTGGAATAATTTCATTTGTAACCAAAAAAATACTACTATCTTCTAACTCTGATATTTTTTCAATCAAATCATTTACCATAAGATGGCAAAGGCGGATCCTTTGTTCCGGATTAAGAAAGCCGCTCAACCGTGTTTTACTCTTTTCAAATTTTTTTATTGGAATAATTATTGCAGTTCGGGTATTGTTCAGAAATAACTCCCCATCCCTTCTTTTCTTAAAAATTAGAAATTATATATCTCGCTAGTGATGTTTCTTTTCTTAAATTTGTCATAAGTATATCAGTATAACAAAAGTTTATATCTGGATAATTGTTTTTTATTTTTCTTTCAATTTCAGGTTTATCAAGTTTATCAAAGATCATAGTGCTTGCAATATCTGAATAAAAGTCAACTAACCCGCTCAAATTCGGTGATATATTCTTTGCCTTCATGTAGATCTCACAGGGACCACTTACTGCTTTGTTAGAGATAAGTGGAGATATCATTACAATTTTATTTTTTAACCTCTTCAAAAGGTTTTTCATACCCGGTATGTTAATTATTGGCCCAATACTGGTAATGGGATTCCCCGGGGCAAATAAGATTAATTGTGATTTTTCAAGCCTTTCTCGAGCTTGTGACGTTACCCTGGCTTTTTCTATGTTATTGTATATAATGTCATAAACAGGTACTGATCCCTTGTATTTTATCCAATATTCTTGTAAGTGAATTCTTTTGTTGCGTTTAGTAACTATGTTTGATTCATAATGAATATCAGAAGCTGGTGCTACAATTAGTGATAGATTATATTTTTCGGTAAAGTATTTTGTAATTTCAGTTAAACTCCTACCCTCCTTTAATAGCTGCGTCCTTAAAATATGAGTTGTCAAATCTTTGTCACCTAGATTAAACCATGTTTCAATTCCAAGACTAGTCATATATTTTAAGAAATTAAAAGAATCTCCTTTGACTCCCCATCCCTTCTTTTTGTCCAAATTATTACTTAGTCCATAGATTATCGTATCGATATCTGGACAAACGTAGAGCCCATAATGCCAAAAATTATCGGCAACATTTGAAATAATTGTAATGTTTTCTGATTCTCCATACATTCCTCTAACTAATTTGACGGAACCTGTACCCCCTGCTAAAATGGTAATCAATGTTACACATACTTCTACTTTTTTCTTTTTTTATTCTTTGTTTTTTTCTCTTAGTAATGTTATGATTTTTTTACTTTAAAATTGGATAAAATATAATTTTTACTAGAAATTATGCAGTAATCAATTTGAAATTATTTCAAGGAGACAGATTTCAATAAGATTATAAACAGGCTAAATGGAATTCAAAAATATTGAAATTAAGGTCTCTAGATTATGTAATAGTATTATTGGCTATTGTTTTTTTTGGCGGCATTATTAATCAAAGCTTTGCTATTCAAATGGAAGCAGGTGTCTCCCCTGCAAAAAATGCAGCAGACGCTTCGTTTACAGGTGATAGAATTATTACTTTAAAGTATCCCGCTAATAGCACTATGGCACAAATCTTGGATGGAAATAAAAATTCAACCTCATTTTCGTTGAATTCTTCAGATAGCAGTAATGGTTTAGTCGAGATTTTGGATAAAATAAACAATATGTTACTTTCTCAAAAACAAAGCTTGGTAAAATTTGAAAATGCCACACTAGATTATAGAGCATCAGTCAATGGTGGACCCACAACCGCAACTATTTCATATCAGGTTGAATTACATCCAACTATTACTAATCTTGTAACGGCATCAAACGGAACTTCTACGTCTGTTTTGGATGTAGATTGGAGAAGTATTGTGTTGGAAGAGCCATTGATAGTAAATACCGAGGAATATGGTCCGATTGACATTAATCACCCCGTTGGAGCCTTGGAAAAACTATCTCCAGAGTTAGCTGCTAAAATTCAAAATACAACTTTAGCTGAAGCATTTAATACCCCTATATTAGATTTTGAAGAATTTGGATCATCAATGAATAACTGGCACTTTTTGTTTGACGCTACTGGTGCTCAAGCTGGTGCTGCGGGCTATGGGTTTTCCGTCATAGAAGGAGATTCAGAGATAGTTTCGATCTATTCTTTGGGTGAAAGTAGTTTCAGGGAAGGAACACATACCGTAAAAGAAACTTCTGCTTCAGCAGATATAGATGGAGTAACTGTTACTGTGAACGGTTTAACGGCACCTCCAAGTGGACAAATGCAGATAGGTGGATTTGCTCAAGTTCAGCAATCAGGAGGTACAGAACATCTCTTTGTATCATCGGAAGCTCCTCAAGGTGTGGCTACTTCTTCTGGTAGCTTTCCCATACAAGTCTTATTGATATTTGGAGCTATGATGGCAGGGGTAGCAATCCTAGTACTAGTAAAGGCCAGAAAATAATCGATAGAATTTAAAATTTTTTTATTGTTTTTATTTATAGTAAATGGTCAATACCTTTAGAATGTCTATTTTCATTTTTTAAATAGTATGTGCCAATATCCTGTATGGTGTCTATCGTTATGATATTAGGCTGAGTAATTAATCTCCTTGAATATCTAGTTCTACCTAATCCGATAACCTCCTTATTATGGTTTAATATTATTACTTGTTGATTTTCTTTGACATCATTCGGAACGGAAAGAATTGAACTTCCCATTATATCCCTACCAAAAACTATTAGATTTTCAGCCTTAGTATTGATGATAACGTGAGGATAATCCACATTCCTATTGTGTTTAACTACTAACTCAGCAAAATTTAACCCGGGTAAGAATTTCTTGTTCTTAATCGTACCAATTTTCAAACCGATTATGACTGGCCTAAATTTTTTAAACAACATATCATCATATTTAAAGTTGGAATGAATGAAAACTTCTATTCTCTTGGTGTTTTTTTCACACTCAGAGACTTCATTACCATTTAGATGTGCTTTTGTCGGTGTATGAAATGGTCTGATATCATTGTTGTTATATTTTCCAGGTAGATTACTAATACTACTACCACTTCCGCGTGAATTGTCATCTGGAATTTCGTTTGGAAGGGTATCGAGTTTTGAAGCGATTGTCTTCTTATCATTAACATGTGCATCTAAAACCAGCTCCCGGATTAATATTCTTAGTATTCCAAATAACTCAAAAATTCCCCAAGTGTTAAAGGACCTTTTTAGAATTGTCTCTTCAATAAAAGTCAAATTTCTGTAAGTCATTTTAGTCCAGTCTCTTCCTTATTTTTGCTATAAAAAATCCATTTGTTGAATGAATATGAGGATAGAACCTTCTGGTATGGACCATCTTTTCGGAAAATTGGTATTTAGAAAAACTCGTCAAACCATTCATTCCATAACTTAACGGCTCTATTTTTGCATCTTTGTAATCGCTTAGCAGATGTTGTATTATCATCTCATTTTCTTCAGGCGCAAAGGAACAAGTACAATATATCATAAGTCCGTTCGCTTTCAAAGCCTTGAAACCAGATTCTATCATTTTTTTCTGCCTATTACTGCAAGTTTCCAAGTCCTCTAAATTACGACTTTTCTTTCTAGATTTATCTTTCATAACAATCCCTTCACATGTACATGGTGCATCAAGTAGTATCCTATCAAATTGTAATTCAAGTTTGTTTATCTCTTCTGCCTTAGTATTAAGTACAATTGTATTTTGTACAAAACAACGTGACAAGTTAAAAAGTAAAGATGAAATTCTGTTGGAGTTTGAGTCACATGCGAAAATTGCTCCCTTATTATTTAGTTTTTGAGCGATGTGTGTCGTCTTACCCCCCGGCGCCGCAGCCATATCTAATACAACTAAATCTTGTCCATGTTGAATTTCTAACTCCTCTACTGCAATACAAGAGCTCAAATCCTGGATGTAATAGTATCCTTTCAAATATTCAATCGTTGAACCTATACTAGGCTGCTTGGACCCAAGGTCACTATCGTTACCAGATTGTAAATCATAATCTGTTTTTACGATACCATCATTATTATCATTATTATTGTGATGAGCAATCGTGTTCCCAGAGTCCTTAATTTTATTATCCCCAAAACTAGGGTTTTTGATTTCAAATACTTCTTTTAGAATTGTATCGCTTAGGCTATACCCCTTTTCACAAAGTCGCCTTTTTAGCGCATCTGGATTAGTTCTCAGAGTATTTACTCTAATGTAATGATGTAAGTTTTTACCATCATGGATATAATCTAGCATCTTTTCAGGATAAGGAATAAAATTTAGAAATCTCGATATCATCCACTCCTTATATCCATATCTTTCTGATAAGTACCTAGACCGTTCGTTACCCATTATAAGTACTGGACAGTTTAAATCTTCATCCATTCTATATTACAGTTTATTAGTAGTGGCAATTATAATTAATAGATTTTTGAATCTATATGAAGATAAACTAATAGTATGGGATTCAGATTAGAAATTTTTTCACTCTGAATCCCATACTGTGTGTCCTAGTAGTAACCCTCCTTTTGTTTTAAGCAAGATTTAGCTAAGCAGCCTACCTGAGTATATGTACGGGTTCCTAACTCTGTTTGGCCTTTCTCCACCTAGGTCGACAGTTTCACTCCAAGACTGAAATCACTCAGATTATCAATCATCATTGCTTATGATCTCAACTGGATCCTTTTCTATTTCGTTGCCAGAAGTCTCCTTCTAATTATCGCTAATTCAGGTGCCCGTAGTGAGGGAGGAGTTTCCTCTTCGTTATATATTAGTAGAAGTAACTTGCCCGCTAGCTCACAAGTAAAAATGAAGCTTTAAAGTTATTAACTTTCTTATCGACTATACGTTTATTGAATAAACCTTCTTGTTGCGATACAGCTAATTACATTCTTTTCCAAATCCAAAAAAACAAACTTGATGTTGAAATATTTTTTAATCGCTCAATTAATTTGTATTAACAAAATTAGCCTTCCAGTATAATTGTTCTCTCTCTAGTGTTATACCTTTCTCAGGAGCTGTTGCTAGGAGTTGAAAATGTGTGGAAAGTAATCCTTCTCTATCGTTATAATCTCGTCTTGTCCTTGCGCATTTGAATATTCTTCCAAGATTTCAGAGTTTAGATCCAAAAATGTATGCCCCCACTTGAATTTATTTAATATTTCGCTAGACATTTCTCTATAATTTAGTATATACAAAGCTGCGGATAAGGCTTCAACCGTTGAAAGCATTCCTAATTTGGCATAATTGGTAGGATTTCCGGCCAATAAGGCAGGAAGTTTTCTATTATTAAAGAATTTTTTTGAAGTATTAATTACCTGTGTCGCTAATTTCCAGGAGCAATCAATAGCACAAATACCTCTAAATTTTTTAACATCAGAGGGGACAATCATTTTTTCAGCGAAAGGATTAAGTACTAAATATGTGGTAGGAATCCTTCTTACTTCCTTAGCCATCTTAAATTTAACAAGCCGTGATGCAGTGCATTTGTTTGGATCATCCTGTCTATACATCAATAAAGATAACTCTAATGGTATAGCATTGGCACTGGTTTCACTCATCTCTTAATTTTTCTTTCTCCTCCTCCTGTTTATCCTTTTTACCTCCACGAATGAATGAGTATATCAGTAATCCACCGATTACAGCCATTATTATATAGTTTACAGGCGGCTTCAAAACCTGAGGTATGATACCCACTTGTGGGATGGTATAGACAACTTTCCCTACATAGTTCTCATCCGTTATCGGAAAATCTATTCCCGGAATGGAGCACTCATTTGCATCTCCCCTAGTTAGGATCGTTTTTTCTTGAATGACTTCATTTATGGCGATAGGAGCACAAAGGATCACGTCTCCTGTCAAATTATTTCCATTCTCAATAATAGCCGATACCCGGTGTACAATGGTCTTGTTTTCTTCCTCAGGCGCCGGGGCCTTAAAAACTATAATATCTCCTAAATTCGCATTGGCAAAAGTACTATTGTCTTTCTCCCAAACTATTATCAAATCATTGACGTTTAGAACAGGTATCATACTACCACTTGCCACTACATAAAATGGATTAGAGTCGGCTAAAAGAGTCCTAATAGAAATAAATGCTATAGCAAATACCACAATGATGATTATAATTATCTTTATATCTTTCCTCTTGTTATCCTTGTTCTTTTTTGACAACTTGTAATAAATAATTTGGAATTTGAACCTTACATAAACATTCTGTTTAAATTTTGATATTCCTTATTTCATTTCCGTTGCGACTAAACCGAAAGTATTGTATCAATATGCTTTTGCAAAAATAACGGTCTTGTTTGACTTTTTTCCGCAATAAATACATTCCTTAATATCGTCATACCTACTATCGAGATCGGTTGGTATGTCTTTTACATCAAACGGGATTACCCTAATGTCTGCTCCAGTATCATCCTTTACTCCTACTTCACAATCTTCATTACCACACCAGCCTGTCACGATAAATCCGGAATAACTATCCAGATCCATCTTGAAATCGTTGAAACTTGTTATAATCTTTGTTTTTTCTTTAAGATAGATTTCAGCTTTGTTATATAAATCAGATTGTAAACTCTGAAAGATTTTCTCGATTTCTTTGCTCAAATTTTCCACAGATATAATACTTTTTTGTCTATTGTCTCTTCTAACTATCTCAACATTATTGTTTTCAATATCTCTTTGTCCGATATTAATTCGAACAGGGACCCCTTTCATTTCCCATTCATTGTATTTCCATCCAGCGGTAAACTCATCCCTATCATCTACAAAAACTCTATATCCCAATGCAACTAAATTATCTTTCAGACTGTGAGCATGTTCTTTGACTAAATGTTCATTTATATTTTTATAAATTGGAATAATAATTATCTGTATTGGAGAAATTATCGGAGGCAATATCAAGCCTTTGTCATCTCCATGGACCATTATTAATGCTCCAATCAATCTCCATGATATCCCCCAAGAAGTTTGCCAAACAAACTCTTCAACATTATTCTTGTTCAAAAATTTAATTTCAAATGGTTGTGAAAAATTTAAACCCAAATTATGGGAAGTTCCCAACTGTAGGGCTTTCCCATCAGGCATCATTCCCTCTAAAGCAGTAGTATAATCGGCACCAACAAATTTTTCTTTATTACTCTTATAGCCAGAAATTGTAGGAATTAAAAGGACTTTTTCAATAAAATGTTTATAGAGATATAAAATAGTCATAACTTCATCCTCTGCCTCTTTTTTGTTGATGTGAGCTGTATGACCTTCTTGCCATAAGAATTCCGAATTGCGTATAAAAGGTTTTGTTGACTTTATCTCAGCCCTCAAAGCTGTGTTCCAAAAATTCATTTTAAGTGGAAGATCTCTATAACTTGATATCCATTTCGGAAATATTGAATAAAGTAGTGCCTCAGAGGTGGGTCTCAAGGCTAATTTTTCACTCAGTAGGGAATCACCAGAAGATGTTACCCAAAAGACCTCGGGATTGAATCCCTTGAAATGTTTTTCCTCTTTGTTCAATAGATTTTCAGGTATCAAACATGGTAAGAATCCATTAAGATGTCCAGTTTCTTTGAATTTCTGATCTAAATAGTTTTTGATGAGGTCCCATATGGCGAAGCCATATGGCCTCAGGACTATAAAACCTTTAGCAGAAATATGATCCGCCAATCCTGTCTTTTCTATGATTTGAGAATACCACTCACTAAAGTTTTCATCTTTTTTCACACTAATACCAAATTCCTTGCTGATTTTCTGGTCCAATTAATCAAAAGATAGCTATGGATTTCTATTTATGAAGCTTATGCCAATATTTCCAACACTTAACGACACAGAACCAAACAATAAAAAAATTTAAGAGACTACTCTAATGGGTCACCCTTACAGTAAACTACGCCACTAATCCTACTATGAAAATTGCTACAAACGTAGCATTGTATAAAGCCAAGTTCCTGTTTGAATACAGGACAATCTACAGATTCTAACTTCATTCTTTTTAACATTTTTGGACTGACCCCCTTGAGTTTTAGTTTACCCTTATCATCCATCATCCCTGAGCTCTTTAGCTCAGCTTTAGCTCTATCACTTATTTTCAAGGTTTTTTCCACCTGTTTTATTGGAACCTCATATTTTGTATCAAGCGATTCACTCATCTCAATTTGATTCTATGTAGGGCCTAATTAGTTATAAAAATTTTTTTTCCAATTTAGGGAATAAGGATAAGACGGGTAGTAAAAATACATACTATATAGGATCTATTTTTTTAATTTTATATTCAGCAGAATACACAGGGAATTAAATGAATTATCAGTGGCAATAACCAACAATTATACATCTTTATTATCTATGACGAAATCAATAATCTGTTTGAAGACGTATGTGATATCCAAGAAAGATACGGAGAAAATACTCAAAACAATGGTCAATAGTTGGGAGGAAAAGATATCCATTCCCAAAACTAAGAATATTAAAGTTTTTGAAATTGAAGAAAAGAAGAGTATCTTGGTTATCGACTCTCTTGTTGCAGTTTTCATTTCTGAAGAGATTATACTGCCTTTTTTAGGCAGAACCGAAGTATTGGAAAAATTTCCTTCTGTAATTGTAGACTCAGGTTCTATAAAGTTCATTTGTAATGGAGCAAAAATATTGCGTCCAGGGATTGTAGAGTTTGGTCAATTCATGAAAAATGATATAGTGGTAGCAAAGGAAGAAAAATATGGAAAATATTTGTCTGTGGGCATAGCACTAGAGAATAGCATTAACGCCAAAGAATTACAAAAAGGACAGATAATAAACAATCTACACTATGTTGGTGACAAATTTTGGAATGCTTTCAAGGAAATTTCATTTCGTTTATGAGATTTAATAATACAGTGTGAGATGGCTTTATCTTTATATATCCCAACTATTTTTAAAATGACATGTTTACGGGAAAGATGACAGCCACTTGGCTAATCCTTTTAACTATAGCAGGATGCGCTGCAGTACCAGCTTTGTTGATTTATTATACAACAGTACATCCCTTTATCGAAACTCATCCGCCTAAAATAACCTTAGGATTGGTAGATCTGATACCTAAGGCTATAACAATCAACCTTGCCAACACAATTCCAACATAGATTCATGTCATAGATCTAGTTAATAAAAATTAGGAAAATAGTCAACTAATTTTTAATATTTGTTTAAATAATCTTCTCCTAAAAACTAAAATATATTGACTATGGAATTAAAGGTTCATCCATCATTTTTTAGAGAGTTTGCCACAAAAACGTGGATCTCTCCATATGAAATAGTGCGAGAACTTATTGAAAACGCTTTTGACGAGGATGCAACGAACGTCCTAGTAACTGTACTAAACAACGGCAATGTGGTAATAGAAGACAATGCAGGAATGAACTCCAATTCAATGGACAAATTTTTGATATTAGGCTCACCCCATAAGGCCGAAGAGACACTTTCACCAAAATTAAAAAGATTAAGAACTGGACGATACGGTACTGGACGATTATCCTTTTTAACTTCGTTTGATCAAATGAAAATTAAAACTCGGCTGGATGATTTTAGCAAAACAATATCCATCGACGGTAATACATTAGAAGAGCTAATTACCGGACGAGCGAAACTGCAAGAGATAGGAGAACCAAAACTCAACAGAAATGGTACTGAAATTTTGTTGATAGGATCTAAAATAAGCATTGACATAAACAAACTTTCCAAAGAAATTAAAAAACTCTCTATTCTAAAATATCCTCTCTTCGATGTGTATATCAAATCTGCTGACAATATTAAAGAATGGGATATGTCTAATTCCCAAGTAATCCGTTCGCCAGATATTCAGGGTTATAAGTTAGAAGTAAGCTTAGATAATCCAAGAATCACCGGTGAAATAACTATTGCTAGAAGGCCTTTGGGACAAGATGAGAAGGGAATAGCAATAATGGTAGGTAACCACGTGGTTTTGCGGAGCACATTTGGATTTGACAACAAGTTAAGCCGAGTTACAGGATATTTAAAATGCGACGAACTAACCTCCAGGTTTGCCGATAAATCGGCATTGATTGAGAATGATGTATATAACAATTTCAATCAAAATGTAAAAACTTTCATAATTGATCAAGTACTTCCAAGCCTAACAGAATATGAAGACGTCCTAATTACAAGAGAAGAATCAAAAATTTATAAGGAAATAGATAAAGTCATGGGTCAAGCTGTTTTGGAAACCCTTGAACCAGGAGAAGAGATTCAAGGATTTGAATCAGTTGAGGTTTCATCCCCAGCCGATGCGAATGAAACATATGACTCAAGTCGACCAAGAGATAGTGCCTCAGGCGATGAATATTCAGTATATAGTGAGGGGAATAATAGAAACGATAATGTATTCTTTACCTCAACGGAAGTAGATAAGAACTACGATTTAGGCATTGAAGATGACAACAACAAATCAACTACCGGTTCAACTTTTGATGATTTGAATTCAAAGAAAACTACAAGGATCTCTTCATCGGACAATTATGTAGACAATCGAGACAAAAATTTCAGCAATTCTGAAATCTCCAATTCACCCAATGAATTTGCCATCAACGATTCTATCACCAGTGAGGGCGCTTCTTTAACTCAGGTTTTAAATAATAATCATAACGACCATCTTTCCAATAGCGGTAACGGGATGATCAGAAAAACTATTAGAAAACCAATTCTCAAGAAAACGTTTACTCTAAAAAAAATAGGATACAAAGTGATCCCATACGAAGATGAAACTGATCCGAGATACAGTTTTACGAATGAAAATATTGTCTTTGTAAATAAGGCTCATTCCACCTATAAGGTTGAAGCTCAAAGAGGAGATGAATTCCTTTTCAGACATATAACAAACATTGTTGCCGAGGTAGTGGTTGGGTCCAAATATCCAGAAGCGAAGGATATCCTAGAAATTCAAAATAAGCTAATATCCGAAGCAATAAAGATTCATGACTACTCCATGTTGAAAAAGTAGCGATCTATATAGAAACGACTAAATCTAACTCTCCTTTTTTTAATTATTAAATGGCTTTTCAATTTATGCCCGGAGCAACAGCAGTTGGCATTACTTACAATGATGGAGTACTTTTGGCTGCTGAAAAGAGAGTTTCATATGGCAATTTCGTAGTTAATAAAAATACTAAAAAAACATTTAATGTTACTGATCACGTAGGTGCCGCCTGTGCAGGGATGGTTGCGGATATGCAGGTGCTTGTACGACAGGTAAGCGCTTTGTCAAAAATTAGGAAATTGGAAACTCGACGCAATGTTGAACCGAATTCAGTTGCAAAATTAATGTCTGTTATCATGTTTGAAAGAAGATACTTCCCGCTATTAACTCAAGTTGTAGTAGGTGGTGTTACAACGGGCAAACCTGAAATTTATACTCTCGATCCATTAGGTTCAGTTTTACCAGATAGATATGCCGCAGTAGGAACTGGAGCTGAAATGGCATTGGGAGTAATGGATGCAGAGTTCTCTGAAGACTTTGACGAGGAGAAAGCTACTAATTTAGCGTTAAAAGCCATTCGATCATCCATACAAAGGGATTCTGCAAGCGGTGATGGTATAGATATTTTAATCATCAATAAGAATGGAAAAAACGAAAATTCATACCCAGTATAAACCTGAAAAACAAACATTTCATCATATTTGTCGTGCGTGGTAAAAGACAATTTCGCTGCCCTAGAGGAGATGTCAACCACTTGATTTCATTTGACTACTTGAATTAACATCTTTGACATCTAAAATAATTCGAAGCTTCCAGAATACCTCAAGATTTGGTAGTGGATCTTTATCATTGTTTAGAAGAAAAACTTTCTAATATTAAATCCCAATTAAGTGCCAAATTCAAAAATGAAGCAGAAAATTGTAAATATTTTTAATCAAGTCCATATATCAATACCTTATAGAATGAAAACTCTTCAAATTGCTACTTTTGGTGACGACGATCAGGATGGAATTGCATTGGGGATTCGAAATTTTCCCATCCACCAACTCATACTAATATGCTATTCAAGTGACGAAGCCAAAGCCATTGAATATTCAAAGAAGATTGAAACAATAATCGGCATTGGTATAGAAATAATTCTTGTTCAGAAGGAAAATGTCGTAAAGGATACAATCGAAAGAGTTAATGAAGTACTATTAAAGAAAAGCATGGAATATCATCAAATACTAATGAATGTAAGTTCTGGAGATAAATTAATCAGTTGTGCTGCTCTCTCGTCAGCATTTATTAATGGAATAAAGGCATTTGCAATGGACCACGGTCACTCGATACCTCTTTTATTACCAGTACTAAAGTTCAGTTACAGCGAAATCATATCAGATACTAAGATAAAAATATTAAAAAGTATTGATAGCATAGGCGGAATGGTAAGCAGTTTAGAAGAACTAGAACAAATTTCAGGATATGGAAAACCTCTTTTAAGTTATCATGTACAAGGCGGTAAAGAGAACAAAGGTTTAGCAGACTTGGGATTGGTAGAGGTCGATAAAGGTGACAGGGGCAAGACAGTAATTAATATCACTACTTTAGGCAAACTAATGGTTACATCTAACCTCGTGAATTCTTCTCAGCATTAATATTATGTTAATCTCAAAAATAAGATAATCTGAGAGTATAAGATGGGCTCGTAGCGCAGACTTTGTAGAATCAAAGGCGTATAATGGATAGCGCGGACGCCTCCTAAGCGTCAGGCCGAGGGTTCAAATCCCTCCGGGCCCGCGTCAAATTTGACCATAATTTTGGGTAGTATAATTATCAAGTTGATACCATTCGAACTTGATTTTTTATTAAATCAGCATTATTAGATTAGTTCTTCAAAATATTCAGACCTTGCTACTATGTCAAATTTATCGACAATCTTGTGCATAAATTATCAAAGGGATATGTTTTGAACTATCCCATTCAAACTTTTGATAAATCACAATCAACAAACGTAGTATCCGACAAATCACTTGAAGAGAAATTAGTGAAAGTTAAATTTGACAGTTTTATTTCGGATTTATTAAGATTTGTAAATGAGATTACTGATCCAACAAAACTGCAATTATAAATCTTTGTGTTTTGAAGATTACAATAGGACATATTTGCATTATTAAACGTTATATTGGAGATTTCAGAATTTGATAAATCCGAATTTGATAAATCTACATTTGAGAAGTTCGCATTACTTATTTTTGTCTGTAAAAACTACCTTGAAAGCATATCAAACCCTTATTCAATTTTTATCCCTTACTGAGAGTTTGATACTTTTTGTACTGTTTTTTCAGTATCTAACATATAGAACCCCCATATCAGTCTGAAGCCCTCCGTATGTAAATCAAATTTTCAAATTTGAACAGATTTAGGTTGACAACTTAGAAATATCCTCTACTTGTTGCATCAAATAGCCAAATTTCTGTACATAGTTTTGGCCCTTTAATGTAGTTTTGATTGCCCTATCATTATAGTTTATATCTATAAAGCCTAACTGTTGTAGGTAAATTAAACAATCGTCTAATAGCGAGTAAGATATCAAGAGTTGCCTATTTAGAGAACTCCTAGTACGTTTTTCATCAATGATACATGTTCTTAATATATAATAATATAATTCCAGACGACTTCTTTTAGATGCAGATTCTTTCATTCTTCATCATCTAGCGTTCAATGATATATCTTGTTATAGAGATAAAAAAGGGAGAGGTTATTGTTGTGCTGCTGCGTTATTGCCTTTGTTTTCTTGGTTTTGGACGTTGATGTTGTTACCAGAGTTCTTTGTATCATCACCAGATACTACTAGACTATTTTGTTCACTGGATTGTGATTGACCAATTGCCTGTTTTGCGCTATTGCCATCACCATCACCGCCACTTTGAGCTAATGCGTTATTGCCTTTGTTTTCTTGGTTTTGGACGTTGATGTTGTTACCAGAGTTCTTTGTATCATCACCAGATACTACTAGACTATTTTGTTCACTGGATTGTGATTGACCAATTGCCTGTTTTGCGCTATTGCCATCACCATCACCGCCACTTTGAGCTAATGCGTTATTGCCTTTGTTTTCTTGGTTTTGGACGTTGATGTTGTTACCAGAGTTCTTTGTATCATCACCAGATACTACTAGACTATTTTGTTCAGAATCTTGTTCTTGAGCGATAGCCTGTGAAGCAAAGTTACCATCATAATCTTTACCATAATGTTCTTTCAAGTTCTTGTCGCATGATTCTTCATGATCTTCATAGTAGTCTTTATCATCTTTACAGTCGTCTTTGTCTACTCCATAGTGTGCAAATACACTTTGGAAATTAGATACAGAAGGACCGATTGTCATGATAGCTGCTAGTATTGCTACAACTAATACTAGTGTAGTTTTGTTTGTGTTTTTTGACTTTAACATTTTAAACGTGATTTATTAACGTACAATATTGGATATAATAATTAATGAAGACAATTAGGATATATAGTTATAATAGATAATTGTGGAATAATCGTCTATAATATTATTGTATATTAAGATCTTCGAATACGCATTATAACTAGATATAAGTTGGCCATAGAATGAGCAGTGACTAAACTATTATCCTTTACAAAAAAGTTAATGATAGGAAGATGATCTATCAGAGGATTTGATGTTCTAATAAGTACCTATTTGACAATGTGAACTCTCATACCAATTCCCCGATTAATCAATAGAGGCACCCTCCTTCACGACCGATATCAGCACTCCTTCCTCCGGGGGTGTTGGTCTATTCTGAGTAACTATTGTTAAAAATACAACTACAGGTAAACGTTTTCACATTAGGTAAGAATAAAAGATGCATCTTTAGATATCATTCCCAATAAACTTAGAAAAAGATAATGAACCTAGATGCGATTTCAAAATATTCGTAAACATTTGTACTTTTCCCATTCTCAATATTCACTTCCAGTTTTTTTAATTTATAAAATTTACCTCTATCCAAGAAAGTAATTAATTCTCATTTCCTCTCATCATTCATCGAATCATTCTGATTTGGTGAAGCGTAGCACTTGATTTCTCTTGTTGGTTAATATGTTAATTTCATTTTAGAGTTCATCAGTTTTATCAAGTACTGTAAAATTATTTATTAAATCTAGCAAAATATGAGCGTCACATGTAAATAATCGCACCTCTCCATTTTCTCAGCTACCTGATTGAAAAATGTAAGAAGTTATCATGATCCATACAGATTTCTGCAAAATTAATTAAATCAAAATAAAATATATGTATCCACATCAATTGAAATCATAAACTCAATATGATACCAAAAAGCGCAGATACAGAAATTCAGGTCTACAAAACTCAATCATATAGATATTGAAGTATTTATTTATTAAATGACCTTGGTAACGTTATTCTTTAGTCTAATAATCATCAGGCGATCTAAATTATTGAATTCAATAGAATTTGGGTATTTTGAATGTAAGTGGAAATAATAAAAAACATATTAATAATTTCATGGTTATCAATATTAACTAATCCTATTTTACTACAGTTAAAGTCTTGTTCTGTTACTTAAGATTTCTATAACTGTACAACTACTATACAACCATAATCACCTAAAATACAAAAATATTTTGTTTTAATATTAGAAGAATTAAATAATTATAAGAATAGAAAAATGTCAGACATGAATCTTAATGCATGTTCGAGAATTATGGAAGTTTTAATGGAGTTGGAAAAGCAATCAACAGCAGAAAGATCAGGTTTAACAAATATTTCCCATGAAGATTCAATGCTTGCGATTACCAGCGATACTGGAAAATTTTTCAATATTTTGATATCGTTGATGAATGCCAATAAGATATTAGAAGTAGGAACATCCGTTGGATATTCGACTCTTTGGATAGCATATTCGTTTTATCAGAATAATGGAAATTCTTCATTATTAAAAAAAAATATCACCACCATAGATAATAATCCAGTTAAAATTAATAAAGCAAGAACAAATTTTAAGAATGCTGGAGTTAACGATATAATAGAAATAATTGAAGGAAATGCTATAGAGGTTCTGAAGCAATTATCCAATAAAGTTAATGAAAATCCAGATGATCAAAATCAATATTTTGACTTTATCTTTTTGGATGCAGACAAAGAAAATTTGATAGGATACTTTGATTTAGCCCTATCAATGATCAAGAAGGGTGGAATAATTGTAACGGATAATGTGTTATATCCTGAAGAGTATAGACCAAGTATGTCTAAATATATTGAACATATAAGAAAAATAGATTTTGTTCAATCGGTAACTGTCCCAATCGGATATGGTGAAGAAATAAGTCAAAAAATAAGATGATTCATGAGACTAATGATATCTAATTCATTTTTACACGATGTAAATATGGAATATACATCTATATGAGAAATGCCATACAACTGCATTAACATTCGAATGCATAAAATACAATAAATAATGCACTATTAATGGATAATTTGAAATAATCTAAAGTATGATTTATTGGATTAAACAAGAAAATCTTAACGATTCGATTAATTTACGTCGAGGTCCATTGCAATTCATCTCAATCCACATTTGGATATGAACAAAGATATTAATTTGGACATGTCAATATGAATATGATAAAAATTGTTAAAACGAATCATCCCAGTGAAATAATTACAGTTGAATTATCAAAATCTGAACTTGAAGACATCCTGAACTCCGTTGATTGTATGACAGAAAAAGAACAAAGAAAATTATTAGAGAATATACCATCCACAGAGGAGGGACGAACAAGATTGGATAAATACAAAGCACTTCAAGAAGATCTCAAAAAAATATTTGAAATTGTTCGTTAAACTAATTATTAAAGAGTAGGAAATCATGAATTTCTAGCACTAGACTAAAGAATCGGTAAAATTGAGATTCTAAATTTATAATAATATTAAGATAGGTTATGAATAAGATGAGTTATTTTATATGGTAACTGATATCTTATGAAGTTTTAATTTTATGAAATTGAATCTACTATGAATTGAATGACCAGCAGTAATACATCATGAAATATTAACAATATAAGTAAATCAAAAAATATAAAAAATTTGGTTTTATGTAAAGCAGGTATGGATTTTTTTAATCGCGCCTGCTTCACCTAATCATTATCGATCGAATCGACTACACTTAAGGAGCTACTGGTGTAGCTGTTTCTGTTGATGCAGTTCCACTTTGAGGAGCTACTGGTGTAGCTGTTTCTGTTGATGCAGTTCCACTTTGAGGAGCAATCATACGAGAGCTGTCAGAGCTTGTTGTCTCTTCGCCTTCAGAGCTTGATTTTGTGCTGTCGTCTTCAGAAGATGTTGTCTCTTCGCCTTCAGAGCTTGATTTTGTGCTGTCGTCTTCAGAAGATGTTGTCTCTTCGCCTTCAGAGCTTGATTTTGTGCTGTCGTCTTCAGAAGATGTTGTCTCTTCGCCTTCAGAGCTTGATTTTGTGCTGTCGTCTTCAGAAGATGTTGTCTCTTCGCCTTCAGAGCTTGATTTTGTGCTGTCGTCTTCAGAAGATGTTGTCTCTTCGCCTTCAGAGCTTGATTTTGTGCTGTCGTCTTCAGAAGATGTTGTCTCTTCGCCTTCAGAGCTTGATTTTGTGCTGTCGTCTTCAGAAGATGTTGTCTCTTCGCCTTCAGAGCTTGATTTTGTGCTGTCGTCTTCAGAAGATGTTGTCTCTTCGCCTTCAGAGCTTGATTTTGTGCTGTCGTCTTCAGAAGATGTTGTCTCTTCGCCTTCAGAGCTTGATTTTGTGCTGTCGTCTTCAGAAGATGTTGTCTCTTCGCCTTCAGAGCTTGATTTTGTGCTGTCGTCTTCAGAAGATGTTGTCTCTTCGCCTTCAGAGCTTGATTTTGTGCTGTCGTCTTCAGAAGATGTTGCATTTTCATATTCAGAAGTTGACTCGTTCTGGGGAGCTATAGATTTGCTATTGTCGTCTGGGCTTGAGGTACCTTCATCTTCAGATGCTGTATCAGATTGTGCTTCTGGAGGTTGGATATCATTTAAAGGAAATACAAGATCGATTCCGCCCAATGGATCCATAGCTGAGGATTCATCTTCAGAACTTGAAGAGGATTCTTCATCTTCAGAACTTGAAGTGCTAGAATCACTAAATGGGAACAATTCATCGAAACTGAAACCGTCTTTGTTATTTCCGAATAGACCATCAAAATTTAATCCACGAGAGCTGTCTTCACCTGAGTTTTGTGCTAATACGTTTTGATTAAAGATTGCTTGTGTAGCTGTACCTGTTACTACCACTACTAAGAATATTAATAGTAGATTAAATGGTATAATCTTTAGCATTATTGAAGATCCTATCTAATCCCATAAAGCAGTTTGATAACTGATTACTTTATCAATGGTACAACATCATGTTTAGTAAAAATAAAAGAAACAAAATTAACCTATTTAGTTATGGAATAGGATTCTGCTAGAACGGATTTCAAGGATTATGATATATAAAAGATGATTTTAAGGATCGGACAGGAACGTTTGTAGGCAGATACGATTTATTTACAGTATCTAATTCGGAAATGTATTGTCTATTTCCTTTTAAATACTCAAATATTGTTTTGATAATTCCAAGTAATTATTTGATAACTCTTTTATCCATTCTCGTTCTTTGTTATTTATGTCACGAATTTCCTTCGCTGGCAAACCCCCCCAAAGTTTGCCCGAGGGAATTTTAGTATTTGGCTTAACCACCGAACCTGCAGCAATTATTGACCATTCTCCAAGTTCGCATTCATCCATAACAACAGAACCTATCCCAACTAGCGAATTATCATTTATTGAGCAACCATGAAGTGTCACTGCATGACCAATAGTAACATTGTTACCAATAATAGTGGGATATTTATTAGTGGTAACATGCACAACACTATTATCTTGTATATTGGTATTAAAACCCACCCTTATGTGAAATACATCCCCTCTAAGAACAGTGCCAAACCATATCGATGTACGAGATCCTATTTCTACGTCGCCAATAATTACAGAATTTGGCGCAATAAAACAATCGGAATTTATTTTTGGAACTTTATTTTTAAAAGGTAATAAGGACACATTCGTGTTAACAGGGTAATAGGTTATAAATTATTATTGATTAATCAATACAAATGGCACCATCTGAAATCAATATTCCAATGATTATCCTTGATTCACTACTAATCTAAATGTGTCAATATAGCTTTTATTGTTACGGCCCAAATTTTCCTATTATAATCCTCTGGGATCCCAAGAAGACTTCCTGCTGTAATCCCGTCAAACAAGGATACCATGCCAGAGGCGATATATGTTAGATTCTTCTCGCCTTTAAAAAAACCCTTGTCACGTTGGATCTGCAAATAGTTTTCAACAACTTTATAGATTTTGAGTCTGTGTTTAAACAAGATTTTTTGCAGTTTTGAATTGCGTGTTGATTCAGATAAAGCCTCAAAAAAGACTCTTGCACTTCCTTCTTTTTGTATTTTCTGGAAGTTTTCATAAAATAACTCTGCATTTGATACTAAATCATTCCTATTACTAGTAAATAATTGATCAAGTTGAATTTTCAATAGGTCAAGACTATCCTCACAAATAGCATTAAACAAATCTTCTTTATTATCAAAATAATTATATAATGTTCCTTTACTTAATTCAGCCAAAAGAGATATGTCATCCATTCGAGTTCGATCGAATCCATTTTTAGAAAAGCATTCAATTGCGGATTGAATAATCCGGCCTCGTACTTCTTGTTTATGTTGAGATGTTACCTTTGGGCACATTAGTATTCATCTATATCAATAATTTTGCAAGAATCTGTATACACCCCAAAGGTTACTACATCTATATGAGATGCATACGATATTATAGTCATTCTAAACTGTAAAAAAGACTTTGGACCAAGTTTTTGAGAATTGAAATCAAGTCTATACAATTATAAACTAAATTAGGTGTGGATATTAATAAACATGTCTGACCAGTCAGTTTAATTTATTAAGGAGTATTCGTAAGATAAATCATGATTCCATCAAGGAGGGAAAGGGGCCAGTCTTTAGACGATATGCGTTTAGAGATACAAGAACAGCTTACTTATTCAGATAGTGACCTTGCCACTACTAATCCACCTAAATCTAACAAGTTAAATATCCAAAGGCTTAACATCCTTAGAAATGAGAAGGTAGTTATTATAGGACTAGGCCAGCTTGGTCTTCCAGTTGCAAAATATGTTAAAGAACATGGTTTTGATACCTATGGATACGATATAAATCAAAAAACCATGCAATCAGCTGAGACCAATTATGGAATAAAACAAGCAACAAACTTTGGTGATTTTGACGTATTAATTATCTGTGTATCCACACATAGACCAGATGATATGTTTACACCACAAGTAGATGGTTTGATGTCCGTTGTTGAAAAGATATCTAGAGAAGCAAAGACAGGTGCACTAATATCAGTTGAAAGTACTATACCAAAAGGTACATCAAAAAAAGTATTTGAAAAAGTAGATCATAGACTACACGTTGTACATGCACCACATAGATGGTATGCATTAGAAGAAGAAATTCACGGTGTAAATCAATTACGTATTGTAGGAGGTGTAAGCAACTGTTGTCTACAACATGGTCTTAACTTTTATGATGGACGTGAGGTAATCCCACAACAAACAACAGGAACAGAAGGAATGCCAACTACAAGAGCAGGAGAAATAGAAGGAATAGAAGGAATAGATACAACTACAACTACAACTACAACTACAGCGACAAAAGAAGGGCTAAAAAGTCTATCAATTCCAATGCATCCAGTATCATCAGTTGAAGTAGCAGAGCTAACCAAAATAGTAGAGAATGCTCATAGATATCTCCAAATAGCATTTGCAGAAGAGCTTTACCTTTATTGCAAGTCTAATAGTATCAGTTTTTCGGAATTACGTGAATCACTCAATACAAAATGGAATGTAGAAGTACTAGAACCAAGAGATGGGATAGGTGGTCACTGTCTTCCCAAAGATACAAAGATGTTTATTAATTCATCTAATACAATAAAAAGCAAGATTTTACAAGCAGCCATGGAAATTGATGAGGACTATAAAGAATATAGAAGAAAACTAGAAAAGGAAGTTAAAATTCCAGCCGTATGATCAGATAGCATTTTTCCATTTTTTTTAAACTAGGATATATTTATTCATGAAAAACATAAAACCAAAAGCAACCGAGAAGATTCACGAATCGACGTGGATAACGTTAGCGATATTGGGATCGACAATTTTAATCACGATGTACGGAGAAACAATGCTTTTACCAGCTATTAGTGATATAATCAGAGATTTTGATATTTCATACAGTACCTCCTCATGGATTCTGACAGCCTACTTAATTTCCGGAGCAGTAATGACCCCTATTGCAGGAAAATTATCAGACATATATGGTAGAAAGAAAATGGTGCTTGTGATTTTTGTCATTTATATCGTGGGAATAGCTATTGGCGGAATATCAACTAATATTTACACTTTAATTTTGGCAAGAATAATTCAAGGGATAGGCATTTCAATGTTTCCTATCGCATTTGGCATTATAAGAGACCAATTTCCTATGTCTAAGATTGCAATTGGTATAGGAATATTCAGTTCGATGTTTGCTGCAGGATCGGTAGTTGGAATAGCCATAGGTGGTACAATAGTCCAAAATTTTGGATGGCAAGCTACTTTTTTCACCATAATACCAGTGGCAATCATACTTTGGATCATAATAAAGAAGAGAATAAATGAGGATAACTCATCAAATACCATCGACGAAGTTGAACAAAATACAAATTTCATCCCACCTAAAAAGGAAAATGTACGATTAAATCAAAATAACCTTAGCAATAAAAAAACCAGACATCATATTGATATCAAAGGAGCGACATCGTTAGCTTTATCAATTTCAGCATTCTTATTAACTTTGACATACTTTGCTAACTTAAATAGCGAATTCAATAATTTTTCCTCGTTTGATGGCATTGTATTGGGGTCCCTTATTACAATGACAATTTGCGCGATGATAGCATTTGTAATCATTGAAAGAAAGGCAAAGGATCCGCTAATACCGCTCAGATTAATCTCAGACAGGATTTTGCTTCCCTCAAATATTATCCTTTTAGTTTTTGGAATAACGATGTTTATGATATATCAAACCATACCAATTTTGATAACTAGTCCAATACCATTTGGATTTGGCGGAGATGCAATGGATAGTGCAATGGTTCAATTGCCGTTCATGATAATTTTCCTAATATTTGCTCCATCCTCCGGATTTATAGTATCAAAAATAGGAAATTTTAAACCAATTATTGTAGGAAGTGTTTTGACTACAGTTGGTTTTGCTAGTTTATTTGTATTTCACGTTAATGAATTTTTAATTTCAATAAATTTGATAATAATTTCCGCAGGATTATCATTGACACAAGTAGGAGCATTCAATATCACATTACAACATACACCCCATCAATATAGTGGAGTCTCGATAGGAATATCAGTAGTATTAGTATTAATGGGTAGTTCCATAGGACCAGTAATTGCCTCAACATATATGCAAGCTTATCAGGAGTCAGCTACCAGTATCGAAGGACAATCATTCCCTTCACAGCTGTCTTATAATCTCATATTTATCACTGCAACAATAATTTCTCTTATATCCTTCCCATGTATGATTTTGTTGAAAAGAAGGACTAATCAGATAATCCCAAAAGCAACATGAACTACAAATTCAATTGCTGCGCTCCCCCATAACGCAGCTGGCAAGATAGCAAGAAAAATCGTAAATGAAGAGCAGGTTCCCCATTTTCACTTAAAGGAGTTCGCATCCTATATTCTTCATAAGATGACGATTCACTATTCCGACCCATGGATATATTAGATAATCATTATATCAAAATAGTTCAACAAAAATATTTATTGGTATCCCATTAGCTCGCATACCAATTCTGATTTTACCAGTCTCGTATGATATATCACCTATACTATCCTTTAATCCTCGTGACGCAAAATGCAAATGATTACTACGCAGGTTTATTTTATAGGTACCGTCATTTTCATTATGAAGTCCCGACAAAAACTGTATATGGCCTTCTTTTCTCAATTCATCAAGTTCTCTACAAATGGGCTTTATGATATTCCATGCTTCTTCTTCTAATAGTTCTCGGGTCAATTCTTCTTTTTAATAATCTGGACCGACTATTATTGGTTAAGATCTAGTTTCATAAGATCTTATGACAAATATTAAAATGACTGGCACTGCTATCATAATTATAATCATAAACTAGTACTCCAAATAGTAATTCTATACTACAGGATTTAGTTTCTTTGAGCAACCATGATCTAAAAGAAAACCCTATTAGACATTAAGACATCCGAAAAAGACGTTGAGATAATTTTGAAAACTCAAGACCTATTTCAGAGATTGTGCATATGTAGAGTTAAATCATTTAGAAACTAGAACTTCATCTCCTTTCAACTCCGTCCCTAATTCATAGGCATTAGTCACATCTTTTACAAAGAGTATGCCGTATGGTTCTTCTACCATATCAAAACTACGCATCATCTCCTCAATGATTTGGCTAACAATCGAATCCGAAACTATTGAAATCACAAGGACACGACCTATAAATTTAGGTGTTGTGGTTCTACCGGTTTGATAAGAATGAATAATTTCGGAGGTAGATCGTGGGGTTCTACCAGTTCCCTGGATATCAAAAAAGGTAATACCCAACTTATGCTTTGCTAAAATTTCGGTCACTTTTGAAAGATCGTTCGGTCGAATATAAACATTGATTTCTTTCATGAAAATAAATACAGAACCTCTCAATTAAACTTTACTAATTATTTAGATATAAATTAATAATGCCATCCAAAGTTATAGTCCCTAGAATTTTCCGCCTCCCTTTTAGGTAACAAAATGATTAGAATATTCAGTCGAAATTTAATAATGCAAAAAAATACTAAAAAATGAGGTATTTGCCCTTTTATCTCAGTTTAATTCTAGAAAACAAGAACGGATCTAATTTTCTAGCTTTAGTCAGACAAATCTGTGCATTTTCAATATTTCCTTGCATCTCAAGGCATCTTCCTTTGTTATACCAAGCCTTGGAATAATTTTTATCAATAGAAATAGCTTTATCAAAACAATTAATGGCTTCATCCATTCTTTTCGTCTTGATAAGGGTTAAACCCTTATTATGCCAGGTTACCGAATTTTTTGGATTAATTTCCAGTGCCTTAGAATACATTTTTAAAGATTCGTCCAGTTTTCCCATCTTGTCAAAGACTAAGGCCTTATCTCCGTAAGCAGAGTCAAATGCGGGATTCACCCTTATTGCACTATCAAAAATATTTAGAGCCGTTTCGAAATTATTCCGACTGGCCTCTTTTTCCCCATACTTTACCAATTCTTCAAGATTTATGGTTTTATCTGCAATTGAACTTTCGTTACTAAAATTTCTATATTTATTCTTAAAATATTTTGTGTTTATTTTAAACAACTACATACACCCAACTTGTCTAAAATATAAAAGCATAAACTAATATCCCTTTTGGCAACATGAGGAACCTTAAAATCCAATTCGTCTTGTAAATCTTGTATAAAATCATAAATTTCATTAACTGAAACACTATCATGTCTATTTTTGTCCTCAATAGTAGAAATATATAAAGAAATAAAATAGGACAAGAAAGTCGCTTTACTCAATTCATCATAATGATCAAGTTTTTCATTTGATTTGAGATAGCTTTGCATCACTTAGTATTAAATTTAATTAATATAAGCATTGTTTATAATCTCGTAGATTACGAATGCAGGCGTCAGGCTGATGCGTATAATACGATTAAATAAGAAAGTGACAACCTAAAGGCCTCGAACCAAAATGAATAATAACATAATAGATTAATAAATAATAAGGATTGAAAATCAAGAATATTCCGGTTGATTTAATTGATGTAGCTGATGAAAATGTCCGTAAGAATTTTTCATTTGGAAAAGATTCAAGTGATAACTTAATGAAAGAACATTTGGCAAAATTTGAATTACTTCAACCGGTTGTGGTCCGATTCGATAATTTTACTAAAAGATATAAGCTACTTATCGGAAGAAGAAGATTTTTAGCCCTCAACAATAAAGGAGAGAAGGAAATTCCAGCAGTTATTACGAAATTAAAGGGTGCAGAAGCAGAAGCAGCCTCACTATTTGAAAATCTAATAAGAAAAGATCTTTCCCCTTTACAAAAGGCAAGAATGGTAAAAAAATTAGTAGAATCGACGAAGTCTGGAATTACTGGAGTATCTCGTTTATACGGGTTACCGAAAAGCACAATTAGTGAATGGTTAAGCATTCTTAACCTTCCAAACCAGATTCAGGAGAAAATAGAAAATGGTGAAATTACGCTTTATGAAGGAATAAAAATAGCAAGACAGCCGTCTGAAGTTCAGATAAAGTTGACTAATATAGAACCAGATGCATTGAAAGAGGAACTCTTCCGACTAGGGATAAAAAGAGGTGCCCCCAAAGGACTACTGACAGTAAGATTAGTTTTTAATCCTTCCAAAGAAAAGGATAGAACCTTGTGGAACTCTTTAGATCAAAAGGCAAAAGAGAATGGTCAGGAAGTAAACGATTTTGTAAAAGAGATAATTTTGAACTATCTAAAAAGAAAGTAGATGGTTATCGGATTACCAACACAGGGCATTTGGAATGACTAATTATACCTGATGCAATACTTCCAACTAACATTTGTTTAAATTTAGATAATCCTCTCGAACCCATAATAACTAGATCAATGTTATTTTTTTCTATAAATTGAACGATTGATTCTACTTTAGAATTTTTTTCATCATCTAAAATAGCAATCGTACTCTTGATACCCTCTGTCGTAGCTGTCTCTTGAATTGGTTTTATCCATTTTTCTGCATCCTTCCTTCTCGCTCTTTTGTATCCATCAATTAACTTTGTATCACCATATCGCGCTCTTAGACCTATAACCCCGCCTTGCTTAATATTATCAAGTATGTGTAAGAATGTAAGAGGTGCCCCTTCTAATTTACACAAGTATATTGCATATTCCGCTGCTTTTGACGAAGTAGTTGAGCCATCAAAAGCTAATAAAATATTCTTAAATAGCATCTAAAAATCAGAGAGGAACCATTTTGTCAATGACCCTAGAATAACTTACCTGTCCATCTTTTTCATGAATAATTAGATCCACTGTATATTGAAGACCATTTAACATGAATGTAACCTGAATATCCCATCCATCTTTTGGTTGGGACGTCTCGTCCATTTGCTCGCTATGAGCTACAATTTGATCCTCAGAATAGGGAAATACTTCACGTATTCTAAAATTTTCAATATTTGGTCCAAAGAGTGCGTTTATTGCATTCTTTGAAGCATTTTCAATTTCAACTTTAGATGTTACAGCTGGCATTAAGGAATTAATAATTATTAACTATAAAAAAGTATTGCTAAAAAGGGGAATTTACATATTTGCTCCAAAAAATGAATACGTAATCTACTTTTATATTTCCAGAACGAATGTGAAATTTTTGTAAAATACATTTTTGATGTTACCATATATAAACTCCAAGAATTATAAAGTGATATGTCCTATACTAAACTAATCCCTGATGATACTAAACGAACAAGTGGCAAGGAAATAAGGAGTTACAACATTCATGCCGCTCAGCTAATAAAATCTTTAATTGAAAGCTGCTATGGTCCCTTAGGAAATGAAAAGATCTATATTGACATAATTGGTGAATCGACATGCACAAAAGATGGGGCGACATTTCTCCGTAAGATTGATGTACAACATCCAGCAGCTAAAGTGATAATCGATGCCACAAATACGGTAGATAATGAAGTAGGTGATGGAACGCTAACAACTGCTATAATTGCCACCACTCTTTTGGAAAAGGCGCAAGAGATGCTGGCGATGAACATATATCCGGCTACTATTGTTAACGGATACGATAAAGGGCTCAAATATTCCTTAGAGACCTTACACAATATTGCAAGAAAAGTAAGTAGTAAAGATAAAACAATAATTGAGAAACTCGCACGGATGTGTTTAGGAACAAAAATCAGGCTCTCCTCTGACTCACAATTCGAGTTAAATAATATTTTAGAAATTACCGTTAATGCAATCAATACTGTGTATTCTAATAATAACTACCTTCTAGAGGTAGATGACATAAAAATTGAGGAAAAAATTGGTAATTTGTCAGAGAGTATTTTGATTGATGGAGTATTAATTGACAAGACAATTGATAGTGACCTCATGCCTAAATTTGTCAAAAATGCACGAATCCTTTTACTTGACGAAGACCTTCAGGCAAGGACGACTAGAACAGAATCTCAATTATCAATTTGCAGTCCAGAACAAATGAGCCTATATAGGATTGAAGAAAATCAAATCACGAGAAATAAAATACAAAAAATAATCGATAGTGGCATAAATGTAGTAGTAAACCGTAAAGGAATAGACTTGGTGGCACAGGATCTGTTGTCCAAGTTTGGAATAATGTCAGTCAAAAGAGTAAAAGAGAACGATCTTCATTGGCTAGAGAAAGCTACCGGTGGAAAACTGGTAAAGGATTTAGATGTTAGAAATATACAAAGTAATGTAGGATATGCCAAAAATGTATATGAGAAGAAAATAGGGAGCGATAAGATGATATTTGTAGAAGGATGTATAAATCCTAAAACAGTTTCAATTTTAATCAGAGCAAATTCAAAAATGATGTTAGATGAATACCGTCGAGCAATTCAAAGTACTATTACCGTCATAAGCAGATTCGTCCAATATCCATCCATTGTCATTGGAGGTGGGTCCTGTGAAGCATTATTGGCACAACAAGTTAGAAAAAGAGCAAACATGATGGAAGGGACAGAACAAATAGTTTTACTTAAATTCTCCGAAGCATTAGAAGAAATTCCTCTAATTCTTGCAAAAAATTCAGGGTTAAATTTGATGGATGCTTTTATTCAACTTAGACTAAATCTATCCCAGAATATTGATAGTAAAAAGGTTAAATGGTTTGGACTAAATTCAGACGAAAGAAAAATATCTCAATTGGATTGGGATGTGATCGAATCTACAATTGTAAAGGAGCAGGTGCTCAATTCAGCCGTAGAAGTGAGCCGTCTCCTGATAAATATAGACGACATTATTATCAAAAAACCACTAATGAACACTCATACTCATGAGGATGGAACAGAGCATTCACATATTGGTGGAGACAAAAAACATGATCATTACTTTGATAAGTTGGGTAAACAGCAAAGACCCCAGCACCATTATTATTAATTTTCCATTAATCAAGTAGATATACAAGGGTAGAAAAATTTCAGTTTTTAAGCTCAGATATTAACAGCAAATATCATAATTTTTTGGACTTAGTTATCAATTTTCAAGAGATAAAATACGATTCGATGCATCTGCTGTTTAATTTTTACTCGTCAATATTGGCTTTACTAATCTTATATGATGGGAAATAATGTGGTCTGTAACAATTTTTATTTCGATTTCAATTTTTTTCATTAACTCCACTACTCCTATCATAACCATTTCTTCACTTAATATCTTAGATAAATTTGTCCTGATTTCATCTACGGCAGTACCCAAGCGTAATTGATTCAATACACATCCACAATAAAACCACATCGATTCATTTAGATTGATTCTTAATTGCCTTATAATTTTTGTTTCAATAATCTTGAATGTATTAAAAAATATAGTTTCATCGATTTCATCTCTCAAAAAAATATTGTGATGGATAGTTTGATGTGGAGAATAGCATTGTACTCTGATTAGAAGCATTATCCTCTTTTTGGTATCTTTGCTTTAGGGCCGTCTCCAAAATCGTACGTATGTCCCTTTCCACGGTAAAATTTAGGTCGTACAGGCTTTCCCTCAGATTCACCTTTTTTGGTCAAAGATAACCCGGCCATTAATTCAACTATCAGACGATTTGCGAGTCCAGATGTAATACCTCCATTATAGGAATTAACGTCACTTACATCATAGGTTGGGGAAACCTCAACAAGATCAAATGCAAATCTATCTGGATCAAATGAAGTCGATAACAATCTCATTAGCTTCATCCCCTCCCTTGAAGTGAGACCATTGGGCTCTGGTTCACCAGTTCCTGGTGCATATGCAGGGTCAAAAGTGTCGATATCCCAACTAACATAGACAGCATCGACATTGTCGTTTGCCCTATCCGCAGCCTCTTTAGCAATCTGAGCAATACCTAGTTCTTCTACATCAAGCATTGTAAACCATTGAAAATCCTGATCTGCCATCCATTTGTATAGATCGGGTCCTGGCCAATACCCCCTAGGGCCGATAAGTGTATAATTTTTTCCCTTGAGACAGCCTAATTCCATGATTCTTCGAATATGAGCTCCATGATCATATTTGAATCCACAAAGTCCTTGGGGTGCGCAATCAGCATGGCAATCGATATGGATCATTCCTATATTCTTATATTTTTTAGAAAGTGCGCGAACGTTTGCAAAGGTTACCGAATGATCTCCGCCCAAGATTATTGGTATTGCATCTATATCCAAAACTTCCTTAACTTTATTAGTCATCCGTCTATGTGACTCAATGACATCCCCTGGTGAGATATTGACATCACCGTAGTCAACTGCTTTAAAGACTCCAAATGGGTCAACCCCAGTTTCAATATTGAAATGTTCATAAGGAGGAGAAGGAACAGTAGATGCAGCCCTTATTGCTCTAGGGCCGTAACGAGTACCAGGTCTTATCGTAGTTCCAAAATCGAAAGGCTCTCCTACAATTGCTATATCAGGCTTTATCTTTTGCAATTCTTCATTTTTCTTGACATAAGGTAGTTTTAGAAAAGTAGGTATCCCAACAAAAATGGGTTCGTCATTTCCCTTGTAAGAATCTCCGTAAAATTCCATTCCCATATAATATCTAATTATTATGACTAAGGATAATTAATAAATATTGTTAAGTAAACTACGTTTAAAAAAAAGTTCGACAACCGAAAATATTATGCGTAATATTCACAATTATTACATTTGACGTAGTTTACGTCTTTTCTTGATATTACAAATAATGAATAGTCTTAGGGGTACAACTACCATATCTATTGAATAACCAGTCAACAACCAGCATTAGATGTTTATATCAGTAAATTTCATTTTTTTTATCAAAGTTTTCGAAATTATTTATGAAAAAGCAATCAAAAAAAGTAGTATCTTTTAAATTAATAATATTTATATATTTATTAACTAAATACCAATAACATTGGTTTTCATAGATGCTTATGGTATAGCAGTTCTCTCGTTCATGGGACTGGTATTGTCTGTGGGAGTATTAACTTCCTTGATGGTTAAAAAAAGTAGTAAAAGATACATGGTTGCGGGAAAGAGCTTACCGTTAATATTTGTAGGAACAATGCTTTCAGCTCAATCAATCGATGGTAACTCTTCCTTGGGTAACGTGGCACTTGTTTATCAATTTGGTTTTTGGGCGGGCGCTGCAATACCAATCGGGTTGGCAACTACTTTAATAGTAACAGGAATCTTCTATGCAAAAAGGGTAAACAAAATGTCCATGCTAACCCTTCCAGATTTTTATTACCGAAGATATGGTGTTGGTGCAGAGGGGATGTCATCCATACTTTTGTCTTTAAGTTTCATAATATTAGTCGCAGGAAATTTTGCAGCAGGGGGATTTATACTGTCCACGGTCTTGCATATTCCACTTTTCTGGGGTATGTTAATTGTTTCATTGGCGGTATTGGTATATACGTTTGCAGGAGGGTTATTTTCTTCTGCGTATACAGATATTTTCCAGGTTTACTTAACTATCGGAGCATTCTGGGCTGCATTCCTGTATTTTGCCCTTGGATTTGGTGGGGTGGATTTAGGAACTATTCTGTCTGCCACGCCAGAGAGTTATGTGGATTTATCTGGGTTAACTGATCCTAAAAACGGTGCTTTGCTAAATTGGGCAGCAATTATAGCACTGGGCCTTGGCGATGTAGTAGCACTTGATTTTATGGAAAGGGTATTTTCAGCAAGAGATGGCAAGACAGCTCGAAGGGGTGCATTCATGGCTGGAATTTTAACAATTTCAATTATAGTGCCTACTAGTATGATGGGAATAATCGCGTTATACATGTTACCAAACATAGAAGATCCGTATACAGTATATCCTCTACTTGCTATCAACCTACTTCCGTTTCCAATAGGAGCTGCTCTACTTATGGGAGTTTTAGGCGCGTCTATGTCAACTGCTAACGGTGGTCTTCTTGCGATCTCAAGTGTTATAGCGCGAAACTTGATTCAAAGAGACATCCTTAGATCATTGTTCAAAAAAACCGGAATAACGGATAAAAAGTTACTGATAGTGACTCGATGTGCAACGATACCAGTAATGCTAACGGGTCTTCTCCTCGGGGCAGCAATCCCCCGTCCAGGCATTTATCTAATACTTGCATTCGATATAGTATTTGCAGGGTTATGGGCTCCACTTACATTAGGTCTGTTTTGGAAGAAGGCAAACTGGCCTGCTGCAATCACATCAATTGTGGTAGGATCCAGCCTAAGATTGGTATTATATTATATTACTCCAGTAGAGTATGCGGGAATAGATACTTTCATACCACCCATAGTATCGTTTGTTCTTTTCATAATCGTAGCATTGCTTACTCAGAAGAAGGATCCAGGATTCAAGCGATTTGGTGTTGTGGACTATGTACCCCCCGAGGAAGATGTTGTCAATGGTGAAGACTTGAAGAATTATGTACCTCCATCCAATGAAAAATAATTCACCATTTATTTTTTGAGTCCTTCAAAATAAGTTAATAAGCATACCAAAGTGAATAAAGGTGATGCCTACGAAGGGATATGCGACTATCGGGCTAAAACCATCTATACTAAACAAACTACAGAACTCCACAGATGAATATTACCCAGGAATGTTTCTTCCAAGTGCCCTAATAATTATGATGAATGAAATCAAACGTGGTCATTACTCGGTTGAAATGCATAATCTGAAATTAGACTTTTCGGGAGTTTATACTTCGCTAACAATTAGGATGGATGTAAAAACATGGTTAAAAGAAAACTATGAAATTCATAAAGACGAATATATGAGAAAATATAAATTAAAAAACTTTACCCAATTTGCAGGAATTTTTATGATAAATGTATTTGAATCCAAAGCTAAAACTAATAAATTCATTGTAAGATTGAAAGAGGCAGATTTTCTATGGCTTGAATACGAATATGATAAACGCAAAGAAGGATATAAGAAACAATTCGGAACAATTGATTTTGACAAGTTTGCAGATTTGTTCATTAAAGAATTATTTGAAAAGTTAAATCAGGCCAAAAAAATTTTAACTATGGATTGATATTCAATAATCCCCGAATATGCCAGGATAATAAATTAGTAATTAATTTATGGGTTTTTTCTTATTTCTCGAACATGTTTCAAAGTCTTTTGCTCACGTTCCTGTATATCACGTTCAATTTCTGGCTGAAATTTATTCTTCACTAACCAAGCCACAAGTCCACATACCCCTATGATTATCCCAATGGTTAAGGATTCGACAAACATCGCTAATTCTTTTGTAATAATTTTAGCTAAATATATATATTTTGTAATAAATTTTCAATATTTGTTATATAACTGAAACATGATCTACAATTCTTTTAATAGTATCTATAAATATTATATATATTATTGTTTAATGATATAATTTTTTGATCCTTATTCATGTTGCTAGAACTTCTAGACTGCCAAATACATAAATGAAAGAGTCTAAGTAATGATTTCCCTTGCTTTGACTTATTTCAAACATCAGCCTAATCATCAAAAAGAAAGAATGAGAAAATTAATGAATAGCCACGGATGAGTTATAGAGTGAAACTTACAAACGCCGAGATATCTGACATCCTTCGTAAGATTTCATTTCTACTAGGGTTGGATATTGAAAATGAGGATAACAAGAATAATTTAAATTTCAAAAATAGGGCATATATTAGAGCAGCTGAGCAAATCGATAATCTTCCTCTAAGTATCAAATCCCTGTATGAAGAAAGAGGAATCAACGGATTGTTACAAATTCCTTCTGTTGGTAAAGCAATTGCCTCAAAAATAGAAGAATATATCAAAACAGATAAGATTGAATATTACGAAATACTAAAATCGAAATACCCCATAAAGATAGATGATTTTGTGGGCTTGGAAGGAATAGGTCCGAAAACTTTGAGGGCAATAATTGACAGGTTACCCGTGAAAAATCTTAGCGATTTAGAAAGGGCTGCTAGAGAAGGAAAGTTGAATGGAATTACAGGAATTTCTAAAAAAAAGGAAGAAAAAATACTCAAGAGAATTGAATTGCATAATATAGGCAAAAAAAGGCATTTACTTGGAGACATTTATCCGTTAGTAAAACAAATAGAAAATTATTTAGCAAATTCGGAATATGTTTCTAGGGTAACAGCAGTAGGGTCATTCAGAAGAATGAAAGAAACGATCGGCGATATTGATTTTCTAGTGGTTTCAGAAAACCCGGACAAAATAATTAATTCATTCGTAAATATGCCAGAAGTTAAAGAAATCCTAAGCAAGGGCAGTACTAAAGCATTTATTAAATTCAATAATGGATTAGATTCCGATTTACTGGTCGTTCCTAAAGAAAGTTATGGAGCAGCATTGCAATATTTTACTGGAAGTAAGGAACATGGAATAGCATTGCGAAGATTGGCACAATCTAAGGCACTGCGGTTAAACGAATGGGGATTATTTGATACTAAATCCGATCGAAAAATATCAGGGGACTCAGAAGAACACTTGTACAATGAATTAGGGTTAGAATGGATCCCTCCAGAAATGAGGGAAAATAATGGTGAAATTGAGATGGCAAGTAAAGGCTCGATGGAATGGCAGGAAAAAATGAAAGGATTGTTAAGGTATGGCGATATAAAAGGAGACTTACAGGTGCATTCTGACAATACGGACGGTAAAATGTCCATAAAAGAAATGGCATATTTTGCAATGATAAATTTTGAACTTGACTATATTGCCATCACAGATCACACAAAAAGCCTACGAATCGCTGGGGGATTAGATGAACAGCAATTACTAGACCAAGCACAAAAGATACAAGAATTTAATGATTTAATAAAAAGCGGTACTTTCTTTGTAGATTTAAATAAATATGATGTAGAAAAATCATTAGGAAGGAAAACAAGTCGCAACGACAAAATTAGGAAAAAAAGTAAAAAGAATTCGAGGGACTTTAGAATACTTTCTTCAGCAGAAGTAAACATTCTTAGCGACGGTTCATTAGACATTCCAAACAACATTTTGGATAAATTAGACATAGTAGGTGCTGCAATTCATTCTAATTTTTCGCAACCAATAGAAGTACAAACAAATAGGCTAATTAGAGCAGCCCAAAATCCGAGTGTAGATATTATTTTTCATCCAACAGGCAGAATCATTAATAAAAGAGATGGTTATCCTGTTGATATTCCGAAATTAATGACAATTGCAAATGAAACGGGCACAATTCTGGAAATTGATTCTCATTATAACAGATTAGACTTACGGGATGATTATATAAGAAAAGCAATACAAAATGAAGTAAAATTGGTTATTGATTCGGATGCTCATCATCCCATTCATTATGCATTTTTGGAATTTGGGATAGGACAAGCAAGAAGGGGGTGGGCAGGAAGAAGGGATATTCTAAATACGTTACCTGCAACAGAATTACTCAAAAAATTGAAATAAAAGAACTATTCTCAATTTTCATCAAAATGACCTCTCCTTAACTCCTAAGCAAATTTCCTAAGTTATCAATCCCTGCTTCAATCATTGTAGACTGTAAATTCAAATAAGATCATTAACAAACACATTCAATTTGCAATGTATTCTAGGAACGGCGAGGAGATAAAAAAACGTATAACAGAAGGTTGGAAACAAATCTTAACCTCGAACTTTAATAATCTTTCAGAAAAAGTATCAGGCGGATCACCCCCCTCTGTATTTGTCAGCAGCTACGCCTATCCAAAAGTAAAAGTAGGTCCTCTTTTTTCACCATTGCAAACCGATACGGCAATATTGGATCATCCCGAAAAATGGGCAGGAAAAGCCATTGAGGAAATAATAAGGTATAAACTATCGCTAATTAGAGGCACACATTCAACACATGTAAAAACAAATTTGAATTCCGATCGCTATATTCAATCTTTACAGGAATTAACTATGGCAACTAAATCAACCGAAATAGAAGTTGCATTTGAGAGAAAACCCAAATTGAATATGGAAGAATTTGCATTAAGGACGACATCCGATTCAGACACGATCCATTTCGGGATGGCATCAAAATTAGAAGCTTTGAAATTACCCTCAGATATTTCTACTGACAAGAAAATTGAGAAAGCATTTTATGATAATGATTTTAGATCCATAGAAGCAATCAACTATTTGTACAAAGAAGGAATTGAGATAAGTAAAATTAATAAAATCCTCAGTTTAGGAATGATTGGAATTCAAAAAAAAAGAAGACTTGTACCCACCAAATGGAGCATTTCTGCAATTGATCAAATAATTTCATCCAATTTAATAAAAAAAACTAATACCTTTCGACCACTCGATCGAATTAAGATTTACAAGTATATGCATTTGAGAAATTATTATTCTATTATTTTAATCCCAGATGAATTATGGAGTTTTGAGATGCATGAAGCATGGATAAATAAAAAAGGTGCTGCAAAGATAGAAACAGATTCTGAGGATGCAAGAGGTCTGAAGAATTATCCAAAAATAGGTGGATCTTATTTTGCTGCCAGACTAGCTGTCATAGAATTTCTGCATAACCAAAAAAGAAGTGCGTCAGTAATAGTCCTCAGGGAAATACATCCAGAATATATCATCCCCGTTGGAGTCTGGCAAATAAGAGAAGGGATAAGAGAGGCTTTGAGAATGAGCGGCGCTAAATTTGATACTCTGGACATGGCACTATCATTCGCATGTAATAACTTAATCGTATCAAAAAATGAATGGATTAAAAATAGCGGTTTAATTAGAGCAAAAAAAAGTCAAGGCAGGATGACCGATTATTTCGATAGGGCTTCATACTAATATGACATTTTGCTAGAAATAGTAGACAAAGAATGACTGATTTGTGTGGCTAATATCAGCACATGTGTTTAAGTATTTAACAAACGCTATCATAAGAGGATAATATTCTAATATGGCTATAATACTACAATGTGAAAAATGTAGACAGATTAGTAAGAAGACTTATTGTGGAGAATGCAAAAAGTCAATTGACTACTTTGAAGTTTTTGAATACAAAAATGAGGCAACCGATCATGAAACTAGGAAACTAGTCGAAAGAATAAAGGCATATACATGGACCGATGTATTGAATTTCGTTAAGAATAAATATTTTCAAGAAGATAGCGATCTAAATATTAACTGCGAGAAGGATTTTGCATATATAGAAAGGAAAGCACCTCGAGATGTTTCTTCTTCTAATATGAATTCTATGATTGACCAGTTAGGATACAGGATATTTCTAAACAAAAATATCCCAATAGAATTAGATATTTCATCGACTCCTGGAAAATTAATCACAGATATTACTTAAGAAGCGGATATCATCCAATAGGTCTAAACCATGATTAAAGTATTGAAGCCATCTAAACAAGTGACAGGTAATAAGGTACAAAAATTCACCTATTATTGTAAAATTCTTTTAACTTGATTGAATTAACTCGATGAAAGAATGACATTACTTTAGCTACGGAGTTTAATGATAGGGATTATGAATGCTATAACCAACACCCCACCAAATAACCATGCCAAAGGATAACCAAATGTTTTTACCATGATAGAGAATATAAATGGAACCCAGAAAGCTCCAAGTAAAGATAATCCATTTACAAAACTAACAGCAAGAATTTCATACTTTGGTAAAGCCAGTCTCTCTACGGCCAATCTCCTTGCCAATGTATATGGAATTACAAATCCTCCTGACGCAAGAATCCCAATCATCAAAATTGAGGGTATTAAGAGATAAATATTAAGGAATGAAAAACAAATGATATTTACTGAAATCCCTATTCCACATATTAGTAACAGTAGTACATCATTATTAAAATTTTTTTTGTGAGATAATTTATCATAAATTCTACCAATAATAGGAGCAAATATAACGTTCATTATCAAGGTCGATCCGCCAATGAGACCTGCTATTGAAGAGGAAATTTCAAATTCGACCTTAAGAAATAGAATAATGAAAGTAGAGACTAAACTCCATGCTATCTGGAATCCAAGCAATGATAATCCTACATAAATCATGGGTTTACTCAACATGATAGATTTGAGAGCATCAGAATTAATTGCGAATGTAGAGATGTGACTTTGGATATTTTTGCTCAGAAAAATGGATCTAAAAAAAATATAAACCTTTTTCTGTAAAGTATCACCAGAATAATTATTTGAATCATCATAATTTTTTCTTTGGAGAGCACATAACAAAAACAATCCACTGAGTATTCCAATAATTCCACTGATCACAAGACTTGTTCTCCATCCAATAATCTCTGCGATGATAATCCAAACAAATATTCCAACGATTCCACCTAATGAATGGGCAGAATTTAAAATTCCAACACCTAGTCCTTCTGATCCTTTACCCAAATATTTTGAGATAAGAATAACGCTAGGACCAAAGAAAAATGCCATCCCAACTCCTACTAGGAATCTCAGAATTACCATCTGGTATATTTCTGTACTTAGCCCTGAAAGAAGAGAAGATATTGACAACAGCACTGTTCCAAAAAATATCATAAATTTTGCATTGTATTTTGCTGATAGTATTCCAGCTGGAATCTGAAATAGGCCAATCCCTATTAGAAAACCCGAAGTTACCAATCCCAGCATCGAAACGTCCTGTTTAAAGTCATTCAGGACTAGATAAAAAATAGAAGAGATATTAAACCAATTTACAGCATACATTATTCTAGCAAGTATTATGGAGGTAACAGGAAGAGAAAATACCTGCCTGAATGAAGACATATAGAAGTAAAACAAGGAATAACGTATTATTACTGTTCGGATCAACAATCGATCAAAAACCGAATTGTTCCATACTGCCAAGCGGCTGCAAACAGAATAAGATAACTAGTACAGTTTTGAAAGATTGAATATTTAATTTATTTTCCTAATCAGATCTCACATCCTGAAATCAAGTATATAGCGTACTGGCCAGATTTAGTATTTTAATGGGACAAACCCCCCCTTACCATTATCCACACAGTCACGATACACATACAAATTTTTTACAGACGCTGAAAGAAAGCAACTACTGATTTGAATAATTAGCAGAATACCTTTTTTATGCTGCAATATCTTATATAGCAGCATATGATACTTATACCTCAATAGGTTACCCAGACTAGGTTCATCAGCTAAGTATATGGAGTCAAAAGTAAAGAGGCCAGCAGGATATATGTATATTAACAATTGCACTAATCAATCAAATATTAATTATTTCTCAGGTATGTTAAAGTACATATAGTATATGAATTACAATATTATTATGGAGTGTCCCACATGTCAATCCCAACTTCATTCTAATATGAATAATGCGCTCGTTGGAAAAAATAAAAGAAATGCGAGTATTTTTGTTTATTTTCAAATATGTCCAGAATGTGATGAACCTATCATCGGTATCAAAGAGGCCGCTAGGGGAGAAGTATATATGAACCCCAATAATATAGAGGGTCTAGTCCTATTGAGAAAAGAACATAGAAGATGAGCGTATCGATATAAAATACAAAGGAAATAGAATTTAGCTTACATTTGAATCAAACAATAATTAATAAATTCAATTATTCAATTCTTTAGATATCAAAAATAGTAAAAATAATAAAGGATTCGATTAAAAACAATATTTTTAAACATCATAGTAAAACATAAATTGATTTATAACTGATTCATCGTTACCTATTTCCGCAATTTCCTTATTTTTAAGATCCGAATACGTACTGATTAAATCAGGATGAAAACAAAGGTTTAGATAATTTGAATCACTTTTCAAAGCAGATAATGCCTCCTCCAAACTACCAGGCAGAACATCAATACCCAGATTCTTCCTCCTTGAATCGGACATTTTGTAAATATCTTCACTAACAGGATTCCCTGGTTCAATTTTCCTATTTATCCCGTCCAATCCTGCTGCAACTATCGCAGAGAAAGCGAGGTATGGATTTGCGGAAGGATCGGGAGCGCGGTACTCAATTCTTTTTGAGCTTGAACTCTTTTTTTCGTTGATTGGCAGTCTAACTACGGCAGATCTATTTCCCCTAGCCCATGCAATATAAACAGGTGCCTCAAAGCCAGGTATAATCCTTTTATACGAATTTACAGTGGGAGTTACTATTGCCGATAATGATCTAGCATGATCTAAAATACCGCCTATAAAGTATCGCCCAGTTTGGCTCAATTCGGCGTAATCATCAGACTCGTCATAGAATAAATTTGCATTCTTACTTGTTGATTTTGTCCATAAACTTATGCTTACGTGCATACCCGACCCATTATCACTATTTTCATTATTCAGAGGATCGAAAATTGGTTTTGGCATAAAATTAGCAATCTTATTGTATTTTTTTGCCACATTTCTGACTACATCCTTATAAATCTGAACGTTGTCGGCGGATTGAGTCAAATAATCATGCATAAAATTGATTTCGATTTGGCCACTACTAGCAACTTCATGATTCATATTTGTCACATTGATATCATAATATTGTTTCAATATATTAGCAACCTCGAACCTAAATTCAATCAAAGAATCTTGAAATGTAGGAACATCATATCCAGATTTCTTACGGATAGGATATTTCCCTATTCCATATTGTTCCGAAGATAGGATTGAAACATCTTTCGCACGATTCCGACTATTTACATTATTACTTGCAGGATTATTCCTTTCCATATCAAAGATTATTTGATCAAATACAAAACATTCAACTTCAGCACCTATTTGACATGCAATCTGACTTATAGCAAGGTGATCCTCAAGAGTTTGTGAAACATTCCGCGGATCTTTTATAGATCTACCCTTATCAAATCCGTTGTAAACATCAGCAATAACTGTCATTATTTCATAGCTTGACAAAGGGATTTTCCTCAATGTTTTTCTATCAGGAAACAGCATCATATCAGACTCATCTATTGTTGAAAAGCCATTTACCGAAGAACCATCCAACCCTAATCCTTTTCTAAAAACATCTTGAATTAACTCTTTATCTATTTGAATATATTTTGCGAGAAACTTGCCTATAAGGTCAGTATATCTTATTTGCATAAAGTCTCGACCGGCAGATTCAGCAGTAATTCTTCCAGTCATAGTAGCATCATTCAAAAAACTTCTCCCTCAACAATCATAATACGTTATAGGATAAATAATTTTGTCAAGGTTATTCACAGTAAAAGATAAAAAATAACATTAATTTCATTGAATATTAGAAATAGTAGAACAATAGTATTAATTAACTTGGAGTTCGGTCAAAGGCAAATCAAAGGATACCTACAGAAAAAAGCAAATTCCTATGGTTGTTCTGAAAATATATTATAAGATGAATAGTAATATCTACGTGGAATCATCATCAGTCGTTGGCTCTTTGTTTTGAAATCAATTGTAATGTATAAATAATTTTCTGGAATGGATTTTTATCTTCTGATCGTATGCTCATTTACAAAAGAAAGAATATATAAAATATTGGCGGATTATATTTAGTGAAACTATGGAAAGATACGTTCTCCTGTATGTCTATCAATGATAAAAATAGCCTTAGTAGGGCAAGTTTGGGCTGCATCAAGTATAGTTTCAAAAGCTTCTGCGGTTTCTGAAATTACTACCGCTTTTGGATTTATTCGTCTGTTCTTTTCAACCACAAAAACCTTTGGAGCAAGTGTTTCACAACTTCCGAAAGCTAAGCACAAGGATGGCTCGACAATTATACGGTATCGACTTTCCAATGATGGATCGTTCTTTTCAAGTAGTGCAGCTTCATATCCAGTATTTAATCTATTTTGAGAATTAGCGTCATAATCATTATCGTAACTTACGGTCTGGCTACCCAGGTCATCCGAGGTGATACTTACTTGCCATTCATTTCGAATATAAGCTGAATCACTGTCACGATTTTGATCCGACCGATCTGATTGTCTTGGACGCTCTACAACAAGAGTTTCATCGTATTGTTGTCTTTTTCCGGGATCGGAAAGGATTTCGAATGCGATATTTATAGCCTTCATGATATCATCAGAAACTGTTGAGTTCCTATCTGGATGATATTTCCTTGCAAGTCGTCTAAACGCACTTTTGATCTCCCGCTGACTGGCATATCTTGATATCTCCAGAACCTCATAGTAATTAGCGTCACCCAAACAGTCTTACTAATTAACATATTCTATTCAATTTATATATACATACTTAATCGGATTTTATAGGTCTAGTCAATGTTATCAACTGGTTTAATAAGAAAATGAAGATCGAACATAGCCAGAATACTTTTACTCATCAAGATAACAGAAATAAATTAATCATGATAATTCTTTTTATAACCTCGGATCAATAATTTAGCTAAATTTTTTTGCTAACAATCATTTTTCATTATTGACCAAAGATACTAGACTGTTAAAAATGACAGATAGAGTATTAATTATGGATACAAAATATTCAAACTGTCTTTTAATTACATTTCAAACAAAAGATTATTCAATGCGAATTACCCATATATAGGGGATATCGAACGATGGCAAAATACGGAAATTCGGGCAGTCCTAGACAGAGTCTATTAACACGCATCATAGGGCATGTTATGCTTAGTTTTATCATTCCCTTTGTTTTGAAAAGGATTCAACATCGTATAATAAAAGAACAAATGACAAGGTGTGACCGTTGTAAAAGGAAAATGGAGACGATAAAAAGGAATGAATACTATTGTAAATATTGTAAGATCATTAAGATCGATGATCGGGAAGGTAACTAGTAGTTGTACATATTCTTGTACTTTATTTCTTATATTATCAATAGATCTGATACAACCAAATTAAATATATGCTAATTTTTCGATTCCCTTTTGTTTCGATTATTAACAAGATACCACAGCTCTTTAATACTAGAAGAATAAAAGGATAAGATCAAATCTCATAATTGAGAAGCAAAATAACGAATCAGAATATTGTCGTTATTGATTCTATGATATTGATTTTGTTGTTCGAGCTTTTAAATCATAATTTACGTTAAACATCGTTATTATGTCGCGGAAGTTTTCATTTGGGGAAAATCTGCAAATTGTGATCAAACGTCCACGGAGATGTAATTTGATTTCACATATGCCATTTAAAGGAGTAGCGACTGACTCTACATCAAACCTGCGTCTTAATTTTTCTTCTAATTTAGTCCTTATGGGATCATCGGCTAGGATTAAAATTTTTTGCATATTTATGTTTCAGAATTCTCGATAACAGAATAAATCTTAAAGTGACACGAAAAAATCCTTGCTCTAATATCTTTGAAGTGAAGTATTATCATGTTCGATTCTAGAAGAATAGAGTACTATGCAACAAGAATAAGTTATCTATAACTAATTTCCTGCGATAAATAAAGGAGGTAGAACAGATATTGTTAGTCAATTCTTAAGGAGTCAATCATAGAGTCAATATCCATGTTATTTTTCGATTGTCCTGTTTCCCCAACTGTATAGCCTACTACAAAGGCAGTTGAATTATCAACAAACAAAATTTGTGTTTGTGAATATGGATCGCTTGTAGATGAAACGTTATATTTTAACCCGCTCATATTACCGAGTAAAATCGGAAGATTATTTGATAATTTGATTGTAGGATCAGTCACTAATGAATTCCTTGTTAATTCGGCATATTTTTCAAGGGGCACAGGGAAAGGAAGTAGTTCAGACAATATTAAGAATGAAGAGCCATCCATGGATTCTGGGAGTAATAAAACTATAGGTTTTACAAGGTTAGAGTCTTGGTATAACCCAGTATCAGCGATGTCCTTATCCCCCAGTATTGCGTTAGTATATTCATTAGTAGTCACTTTCCAATTTGCGGAATACTGAAAAGTAATTCCTGTATGTGGATCTTGAAATGTGGTTTTGGTTACATTTGTTTGCCCCAAGGCAATTGGAAAAGCAAAAAGAAAAGAAATAAGCAATAAGAATAAAGGCATTGTAATAATTTTTTTCAACAATACAGGTTACCTAAAGACAGGTATTACTTATTCCTTTCTATACCTACAATGGGCACTATCCTATATCGATATTTATCCATTGTTCTGATATGCAAATAGATTACCAGTTTTTGTTCATGCTTTAGTCTAGTTTCTTTATTCTACGACGGAAATAATCTTCGAATCCTTCAATTTTGTTATATATCTACTTCCTCGTAACCTTAATCAGGCTTTTCTCCAAAGAGGAATGAATGTTAATCGTGACTCGAGAACTTTAGCCTATAGATATCAGGTAACGACTTCTGTTCATACTGGATGTTTCTATACCTATGAGTCAAGGACAGAGTAAACCTTTTTGCAATGAGCATGGTTATTTCTTTAGATATAGTTACTTTCAGAAGCCGCTACTACAAGACAAAGTCAGAAAATACAAGTATAGACGATTGTCAATGCACTCGGAAGGCGTTCCAATTCTTTTATTATGAATAATAAGAGAAATAAAGAATATTTAGCGATGAGGTTTTCTAAGTTAACAGTTTTGTAAACATGAAGACACTCACTTGATGTAAACTGATTGTGTGTCTTACTTGTACGATTTTTTGTTGTAATTGACTGTCCATGCGGATACCGCTCTACATATATCATTTTCACTTAGAAATGTGAAATTGTTAGTTGTTTGTCTGCTAGTGCATCTTAATCAACCATCTTAGTTTTGTTAGGTTTGTCTTGGAAGCCATCATCCTTAAGCAAGATGAACTAGTACTACAAGGAATCATAATACTCTCTTATATCCTGCTATACAGCCTGGTTTTTCCAGCTCAGTAATCAACCTGAAGACGAAACTATCTTAATACTGGTAAAAAAACACCACGGATAGCAAGGGCACTGAATGAGCGCCATCAGTTTACATACAGTGCAATCTAGTTTTTTTAACCGGTTACCACGAACTATTTATCTTGTGATTAAGTATTCTTTCCACTTATGTACAAGACATAGTGTTACAATAAGGCCTTTCATACATCCAAATCGAGTACCACAGGCACTTATCTTTATCATCATCCATCGTATATTATATGCTCGTATGTGTTCTATAGTTCGAAATTTTCAATAAAAAGAGAGCCAGTTTATCGATTTGTGGTTATTCCATAAAATTTATATCAATAGATATTAAAGTACATGGTAAGAAACGGTTAGTTTACCCTGTTAAAAAATTATTTATCTACGAACCTGATGGTTTAAGATGTCCTTTTAGACTCTAGTGCTCTGTTGTATACATTGATATATAATCTTGTAATCCACAGTCATTCGACATTACTCAAACCCTTTTCATGCGTGACGTCTCAAATACTATAACATACGAAAAGTTTGTATTCTAAAATTATTCACTTTTAATATTTACCTTTAAATTATATACTAGGTCAGTATGGGTCATGACGTCAAAAGTTGATGACACAAAGTCTTCAAAAACCGCTACGTTGAAGGTAGCTGAGGCAGAACAAAAAGATGTAGGACGAAAAATAGCTCGGGTAGATCCTGCTATTGCAGAGTCATTAAATATTGTTAGCGGTGATGCGTTAGAAGTATCATCTATTGGTAGGAAGACTACCGTCTTAAGCTGGCCAGCAAAGGAGAGTGATAGAGGTAGAGGATTGATCCGTATGGACGGGTTCATACGAAGTAGGCTGGATGTTGGCATCAACGACTTGGTTGAAATCAAAGTGGTAGAATCAAAAACCGCAAAAGACATTACCTTTGCGCCTACTGAACCTTTGCGAATAGTGGGTGCTGAAGAGTATCTGGCCGAATATCTAAATGGAACTTTGATGACTAAAGGCGATACAGTTCCTATCAATGTAATGGGTAGAAGAATTGATTTAGTCGTGATCTCGACTCACCCATCAGGTCCGGTCATAATTAGTGATACAACGGGTATACTAGTTTCAGAAGAGTCCTCAAAGGCCGTTCAGATCTCCCAAGAGGGCACGACTTCATCGATTACTTACGAGGATATTGGCGGTCTAGGAGACGCAGTAGCAAGGGTTAGGGAAATGATAGAGCTTCCTCTACGACATCCAGAATTATTTAAGAGATTAGGCGTAGAAGCACCAAAAGGTGTATTATTACACGGTCCGCCAGGAACTGGGAAAACGTTATTGGCTAAAGCCGTAGCAAATGAAACAAATTCCAATTTCTTTACAATTGGAGGACCAGAAATAATGAGCAAGTACCACGGGGAATCAGAAGAAAGACTCCGCAATGTATTTCAAGAGGCTGAGAAGAACGCGCCTTCTATAATATTTATTGACGAAATTGACTCAATAGCACCAAAACGAGAAGAAGTAACAGGAGAAGTTGAAAGACGGATTGTGGCTCAACTATTATCTGTAATGGATGGGATGAAATCAAGAGGTAAAGTAGTTGTAATAGCCGCTACAAATAGGGTAGATTCCATCGATCCTGCGTTAAGAAGGCCAGGCCGTTTTGACAGGGAGATAGAAATTGGAGTTCCTAATAGGGATGGACGATTGGAAGTATTAGAAATACACACAAGAGGTATGCCACTCGATAAGGATGTTGATTTACAAAGACTAGCAGATATTTCCCATGGTTTTGTTGGAGCTGATTTGCAAGCTCTTGCCAAGGAGGCAGCCATGCGTGCACTTAGGAGGGTTCTCCCCGAAATTAATCTCTCTGGCGAAAGTGTATCAGTCGACATTTTGAGAAAGATTATAGTTAGAATGCAGGATTTTATGGATGTAATTAAGGAAACAGAACCCTCTGCCATGAGAGAGGTGTTTGTAGAAGTGCCAGACATAAAATGGGAGGATATAGGTGGACTTTCCACAATAAAACAAGAGCTTCAAGAAGCTGTTGAATGGCCATTAAAATACTTGGGAGTTTTTACTTATGCAGATGCCACCCCTCCAAAAGGAATTTTATTATATGGTCCGCCAGGCACAGGAAAAACATTAATGGCAAAAGCAGCAGCAAACGAAAGTGAAGCAAATTTCATCAGTATTAAGGGGCCAGAACTACTTAGTAAGTGGGTAGGAGAATCAGAAAAAGGAGTAAGAGAGATATTCAGAAAAGCTAGGCAAGCTGCTCCATGTATAATTTTCTTTGATGAATTAGATGCTATAGCTCCAACTAGGGGTGATCACGGAGATTCCCATGTAACAGAGAGAGTGATCAGTCAATTTCTGACCGAGATGGACGGCCTCGAAATACTAACAAATGTAGTAGTAATAGGTGCTACCAATAGACCCGACATAATAGACCCTGCATTATTGAGACCAGGCAGATTTGATAGAATCCTGTATGTACCTCCACCTGACCGAGAATCCAGGGTTCAGATTATCAAGATTCATACAAAAAAGAAGCCATTAGCTGAAGATGTCAATATTGAAGAATTAGCCGATAAGACTGATGGATATACAGGAGCTGATATTGCTTCTTTATCTTCTGCAGCAGTAATGTTGGCATTGAGAGAACATATAACAAAATATCCCGATTCCAAGGAGGCAGAGAAACAAACAAAATATTTGAAAATAAATATGAAACATTTTGAAGATGCCATGAAAAAAATAAGACCATTATCAAAGCAGGAAGTAGATATGTATAAGAACGCGGCAAACAAATTTGGAAAAGTGGATTTATGATCCACTAAATTTTAAAGGATAATAATATTTCATCCCATTTTTAATATTGAATTCTCTTAAACGAATAAACCTTAATCTAGGTTGGAAATTAAAGGCAATAAGATACAGCAATCATTTTATTCATCACAGTCATCCAATTCAGTTTCCATGATTTAACTACATAGTCTAATGAATAAATCAAATGCTAGCTCAAAATTGAATTCATCTTTAGTTTAATATCGGCCCTGTAGGATATATTAATATCGATGCATTGACGACTCCATGTCTAATAATTTCTGAACTCTCTTTTCGATCGGTGGATGAGTTGAAAAGAGTTGTGTAAGAGTATCACCTGAAAATGCAGGAATGATGAAAAAGGCATTGTACCCCTCTATGTGTTTTAATTCCCTTGGTGGCACCTTATGCATGGTTCCACTAATTTTCAATAATGCATTAGCCAAACTGGCAGGTTTTCTAGTCATTTGGGCAGCGCCTCTATCTGCAGAATATTCCCTGTAACGCGAGATTGCCCTAATTATAAGAAAACTTACTATCCATGTTATTAATGAAACAAGAATTATGATTATAATAGAACTTCCATTATTTCTATCCCTTCCTGCGCCATATATTCCTCCAAAAAATCCGAATTGCATCATTTGCCATGCTATGGTTGAAAACAAACTAGCGAGTGTTATTACCATTACATCTCGATTTTTTACATGTGTTATTTCGTGTGCTAAAACTCCCTCTAATTCATCTGGCTCCAATATTTCTAACAGCCCTGTAGTAACAGCGATCACAGAACTACGATGACCTTTGCCTGTGGCAAACGCATTTGGAATTCGATTGTTTACAACAGCAATCTTGGGTTTAGGCAAATTATTGTTAGAAACTATATTTTCTACCATAGAGTGCAAACCTTCATACTGTTCCTTGGTAACTATTTTTGCTCCAGTACTCCATAGAACTAGTCTATCTGAAAAAAACCACTGAGCCAAAATAAAAACTGCGGAAATTACAACTATTGGAAAAAAACCTAGGCCAAAATAAGCCAAAACTGTGATAAATACGATATATAAAAGGGCTAAAATACTCAAGCAAATTATTATTCTTATTGTTATACCAGTATCCCTTCTTCTCCAAGAACTCCCCATTTTTCTATTTATATTGGGATGATTCGCTATTTAATCATAATATTTTTTTATTTCTTTGTTTTGTTTCATCTCGTGAGAAAGATAAATAAAATACTTCGTTAGCGATTCCGGAACTTCATAGTCAAATAAAATCATTCATAGCATATTACATGACTCAGAAATATTGCATGAGATTTTTAAAAATTGATCATGACTATTTGACTATCCCTCATCTAGAAAAATTTGAAATTCCTGCAGATATTCGTTAATAAAATTACTTAACGACCCTTTTTGTCTTTAGGCTATTCGGGATATGGAAATTCAAGGAACCGAGCAGTCTCTTTGCCAACAAGCGCTCCAAAAAGATGACTTACAAGGTATAAAGATAATCTTATGCCTGAAGCGACCCCCGCAGAAGTAAATATAGGTTCATCGATTGTAAAAATCACATCTTCTTGTACATCTGCTTTGGGTGCAGATTCGCGTAGAAAATTGTATGCTCTCCAATGAGTAGTAGCTTTTTTTCCGTCCAAAAGTCCCGCCCTTCCAATTAGACTCGATCCCGTACATACTGAGGCTGTTAAAATGGACTTTGCAGATAGTTTTGATATCTCTTGGATCAGTACATGATTATCTACCTCTCTGCGTGTGCCCCATCCGCCAGGTATAACAAACAAGTCCAAAGTTGGACAATCATCAAAAGTAAAATCAGGAATTAGCTTTAATCCTCCGACTGCAGTAACCGGTGTTTTTTTTTCCGATAATAGTAAAACTCGAAAGGGCGATGTGGTTTCATACCTTTTATTTTCATCAAGACGTGTCATCGAGAAAACTTCGAATGGGCCGGCAACATCCAAAACTTCTACGTCGTCAAATATCAAAATTCCAACTGTCTTTATATTAGAATTTTTTTTTTCCGTTGTAGATAACATATCTAAATGCATAATAACTCCACCTTTATTTTTCACTGTATAGATTCTAAAATTTCAATGAATTTGCAGGTTTTAGGTTTGACATCATTATGACGTAGTATAGTTCTGACGAGGTCAGTATTCGGTATGTATATTTGCACATGCAAACATCTCACATACTAATTTCTAAATTTTATTTTTTATGTCGACATCTGGCTGGTTTCAAATAGACTAATAATTATTTATACAGTATAGCCGAACTAGTATTATGAAAGTCCATGCTTTTGCTGCAGCCAAACAGGGATCAAAATTGGAACCTTTTGAATACCAACTGGGACCACTCGAACCTGATGAAGTCGATATAGATATTGAATATTGTGGCATATGTCATAGCGATCTACACATGCTCAAGAATGAATGGGGAATCACAAAATATCCATTTGTTCCAGGGCACGAAATCATAGGAAAAATTTCAGCAGTTGGAAAGATGGTAACTCATTTAAAAACAGGTCAACGAGTTGGAGTAGGATGGAGATCGCGTTCATGTCAAACATGTGAACAATGTTTGAGTGGCTATCATAACAGATGTTTGACTGGAGAAGATGTCATTGTAGGTAGACACGGTGGATTTGGAAACAGAGTCCGTTGTCAAGCCTTATGGGCGTTTCCACTCCCAGACAAGCTAGACATTAAAACAGCAGGGCCACTCTTTTGTGGGGGTATTACGGTATTTAACCCCATTATTCAAAATAAGATCAAGGCTACAGATCATGTGGGAGTGGTAGGGATAGGAGGACTGGGCCATATGGCTCTCCTGTTTCTCAAAGCGTGGGGATGTGAAGTTACAGCTTTCTCTACTAATCCTAAAAAAGAGAAAGAAGCGCGTAAATTTGGTGCACATCATTTTATAAATTCAAATAATTTGGACAGCTTGAGCTCATTAACAAATAGATTTAATCTCATTATTGTAACGGCAAATGTTGAGATAGACTGGGACGCTTATATCAATACTCTAGCCCCTGGGGGAAGATTGCATATTGTTGGTGCCGTTCCACAGGTAAGGGCCACTATATCTCCCTTGATTTCTCACGAAAGATCAATTGGAGCATCTCCTACTGGAGGTCCTGGGGTTATCTTGAGTATGCTTGGGTTTTGTGCCCGACATCAAATCAACCCACTAGTTGAGGAATATCCATTATCCAAAGTCAATGAAGCCTTTGAACATTTAGAAGCAGGAAAAGCAAGATATCGTATCATATTAAGAAATGATCTAACCTAGTCAATTATTGAAGAATTCTTATTTCTATCGATGTACGGATATCCTATTCCAATCAATCAATTTCTAACTCACTCTCTTCTTATTTTAGGAAATTTATTCAAATAATAGCAGAGAAAAAAAATAATATCCTACACGTACAATTAATTCTTAATCCACATGTTTTCTTCAAAAATTCCAAGCCTTGGCTTAATTAATGTTCAATAAGCAACTGATTTTATTGGTAGTACTACAACTTCTTGATAACGATGCAGATGAGATTAATTTTAATTACGTTTAGATGGTAAGATCAGTGTAAACTTTGAACCTTTAATTTTGTTATTACTATCGTAACAATTTTCAGCCCATATCATGCCTTTGTGTGCCTCGATTATTTTTTTTGAAATGTACAATCCCAATCCGGTTCCTTTATGAGATTTTGACACAAACTTTGTGAAGAGATTAGGTAAAACTTCTGGATCAATCCCACTGCCCGAATCACTAACGGTCAACACAACTTCATGGGTTGTCATGTTCTCACTTAATCTCAAAGTGATTGTACCTCTTTCTGTAAATTCAATTGCATTCTCTAAGATATTCATGATGACTTGAATAATTCGTGTTCTATCCGCAAATACATTTCCAAAATTTTTGCTGCGTTCAGATTTTACATTATTGAAATCATCGAGTCTGGAATCGTAAAGGATTTCCAATTGATTTCGATTTAAGAGATTTATAGTATTATTGTATTCTCTTACAATTTCTATTACAAGTTTCTCTAAATTAAAATTTTCTTTATTGAGCATCAATAATTCATTTTCTAATTGGGTAACATCCAATACTTTATCAATTAATCGTGCAAGCCTCTTTGTGCTCTGATTCATAGTAACTATAAATTTGCTATAGCTTTCGATGTCACCCTTGGTATTCATCAAGATATCGGAAAAACCCAATAATGATTGCACTGGAGTTCTGAGTTCATGTGCCGCAATATTAATAAATTCTTTCTGCAATCTGTCTTGTACTTTTAATTTATCATATAGTTCGGCTTGATTCCAAAGAGCTTCAAATATAGACGCATAGGATTTAGAAATTCTGGCACTATTAGAATAAGAGGAAAGTCCAATAGATTCGACCATGTCAAGCGAAGATATATTTTTTGATTCGATTATCAATGATTTATTCTTATCAATAATTAAGAATCCTATCTCAGTGAATAACTTGCTATTTAGAATTTTCAATCTAAAATTTTCAATATCCCTAAATTGAAATTCCAATGGGACCTCGTCATAGTTAGAACTACCAGGAATATTTCCATTAAATTTATTAAATATTGTCAATATCTTGTGCGGTATTTCATTATTAGTTTCCTCTACGACAAGGATTCTGATATTTACATTCCTTTTTGATAAAGACACATTCTTTATAAACTCCATCATTCCCGATTCGACCTGTCTCAAAAATGAATTAAAATTGGGAAGAATAGCTAAAATTTCATATTTAGCAGAGGATATCAAAGTACGAATCAATTTCACTGATTCCTTGGGATCATCTATGGTTTCTATAAACGATAATTCAGTTTCCTCTTCCAATGATTTTATGACTCTTTCCGGATCTTTACTATTTTTCCATAGCTCTTCAAATACATTCGTGAAATGACTCAGATAAGATGGATCATTACTATACAAAACACTATCACTAGGATCGTTTTTTTCTGTTCTCTTAACAGCAATAATAAGATCCGAACTAGTGACAGTGAAGTCGATAGAAGATATATCTTTGTTATGTCTAATTTGTAGTCCTAAATCTAAGAATTCTTTAACTGTTTCTACATTATTTCTATTGATTTCAACAAGAATACGTATTTGTTTATGTGCATTAATTCGCTCATTTGTTAATGCATGTGTTATAGAATCTACAAGATAATTCTTGTGAATCCTTAAACAGTCTATAGATGTACAAATATTAACTTCAGAAGAATTCCGTATTATCCGTTCTAACTCAGTTTCTATTAAGGAATCACTAGATTCTGTAATCAGTTTTGTTTCATAAGACTCGATCCCTTCTTTTAACTCCTTAATCTTTTTTTGGGCAAGTGTAGCATTTTTCCATAAAGTATCAAAAATAAACTGCCCTTGTGCAACTACTTCATCTACGTTGCTGTAGATTACCTCAGTTAATGGCTGCGCTTCTTTAAGTACTGTAGTAGCCATATACTCGGATTCATTTATAGCGATTCCGCCTTTAAGACCATCCATGTGTCTTAATTCAGTTACTTTTTGCACCAAGTCCTCGCAATAGTGTAGATTCTCTTTTGTAATTTCGGTTATACATCTAATTTTTCCGCCTCTTTTTATAATATCCGCATAACCATTGTAGTATTGGGGAATTTCAATTACTATTGAAGGAGCCCTATGATCAAATGTAATATCCATCCTATGATTAACATTTCTCATAAATTCTACTCCTTTTCCCACCGCATTTTTAGATCCATATAATATTTGCGTATTCTTATGCAGATGAAGGCCATGAGTAGGTAATGACTTTCCTTCTAATTTACCCGAATCCAAGGATATACAAAAAGTTACCCAGCAGGTATATAAAACCATTTGAATAGATCATAGAAATCTAGTTAAAAATTTCTTAAAAAGAATTTGTTAAAGAAATATAACACATTCACTCAACTATATATATGATTTTTCATAAATGAATATTATAGTAGACGCAGACTGGTTGACTTCACATATAGAAGATGAAAATTTGACTATAATTGATTCCAGGGGCATTATGCCCTTTAGATTCAGTCATATTAAGAATGCGATACCAATGAGTGTAGAAAATGTTATATCAATCGATGAAAATGGGTCTCATTTAGTCATTGCACGCCATGTGGCTGAGCAAATATTTACTGACATGGGTATTGATGACACCAAACTAGTCATCGTATACGGTGATTATCCAGACCCTTCCCTTGCAAGAATTGTTTGGACACTTATTTATTTTGGACACAAGAATGTAAAAATTTTAGACATCGGTTTTGAAAACTGGGTACGTATGGGATATCCTATAACAACGGACCATAAATCCAAGAATTCAGCTACAAAATCAGACAAAGGATTTGTTGCACGTATTAATGCAACTGAGAGAGCGGATGCACAATTAATTTATGAAGAGAAAGACAAGCCTGAAACTATCATAATTGATGCACGCTCGCCTCAAGAACATTTCCAAGCAAGAATTCCAGGATCAATCCTGCATAATTATGAAGAGGGGTTTGGAGACAGAGGAAAAATGATCAAAGATGTAGAAATATCAAGGCAGGATTTTGAAAAAATAGGTATCACCAAGGACAAACAAATCATATGCTATTGTCACTCTGGAATTAGAGCAGCACATACCTATTTACAACTAAAACAAGCAGGTTTTGAGAATGTAAGACTGTATGATGGTTCTATCATAGATTGGGCCAAGCGCAAATATCCTTTGCGATAAAAATTATCACCTGATTTTGCATTGGATCTTGATAGTTATGAATCCTTTCGCTACTCATAGAAGCACTCATAGAAGCAATCAAACAATAATGACAGGAAAATATCTTTATGGATTAATAAATTAATTAATCAAAAATCTGCGACTACTGGAATCCCGTCATTGTTAATTTATCTTTTTGGTCTATTCAAAGACTTATAGGGATATGGATTTGCTATCTAGTTAACTTATTTGGTCACAAATTGAAGTATAAGTTTTTGACGACTAGATACACCTCTATAACTTGGCATCAATGATCGACTTTGCCTTTACAAATATTTGAATCCACATGGGCCACGTTAAAGTCCCTGTATTGGTATTTCTCCTGCTTGGATGATATGAAACGATCAAAGTCGTAGTAGAATCAATTTGGTAAACGCTATCATGTTTGAATTTCAATCCCCTTATATTATTCAATTTGCAATAGGTATCAAAAGCCATTTTGCCTAAAGTTATGACTACTACTACAGTACTTTTTAACAGATTCAACTCGTTTTTTAAAAAGAGAGAACAATTAGAAATTTCTGTATTCGAGGGTTTATTCATTGGAGGAGCACACTTTACTATAGAGGTAACGTATGCGTCTGATAAGAGCAATCCATCATTAATAGACACACTATGTGGGCGATTAGCAAAACCAGTTTCAAACATTGCTTTCATCAACCATTCGCCGGAGCTATCTCCTGTAAACATTCTTCCTGTTCTGTTACCACCATTGGCTGCTGGTGCTAAACCAATTATCAACAATCTCGCTTTAGGATCGCCGAAGGAGGACACAGGTTTTGCCCAATAATTGTGCCCTCTATATCTCTGCGGCCTATCGTCACTCACTTTGCGAATATATTCCTGAAGACGAGGACAAAGGTTGCATGCAGAGATTTGTTCATTTACTTTATCTAATGACAATTATGTTCATCCGTCTTTCTTTTTTTCATTTTAGTATACACCAATATTCAATATAGTTCTTTACTATTGATTTGAATATAGATTTTGTATGTAATGTATTTACGATTTGTATGCTAACATACAATGTTATTGCCCAAACAATCAAGATAACCAGCATTAAAGCAAATTATTATTGACAAATTTCATAAGAAAATGAAAATTTATTGATTCGATTTTGGATCCAATCTTCAAGGTGGATTTCTGTTATTATCAAATGAAAGTAAAGCTAAAAATTTGAATTCAAAACAGAAGTATTAAATATTAAAAATTACTATACCTACTATGCATCCGCTAATTGAATTCCAATACTGGACAGTTACTGAGTTTGTAAGACAGTTGATTGAAGGCAATGTGATTTCGACAATTGGAGATAAGAACGTAGATGATTTAGATAAGAAAGTACTTCAATGGATAGAACGAAGCTATGAAAAAGACTTTGATGTGCATGATGATGGAAAGTTACAAGATCTTACTAAGGAAATATTTGAGCAAATCGTTTTTCTTAGACTTACAGGATTATTATCAGGGATTTTGTCCATACACAAATTTGGCAAATCTTAATTCCTAATTGCAGCCCCTTTTTGAAATAGTATCTTATAAGTAGGTACAAAAGTTCGTAGCAAAAGTCAAATATTAATTTGAAGTATAAAATCAGCATTCCTTACAAGTATAAAAGCGAATGAGAAGAGTGTAGTGTTTGATGGAAATGAATTATTTGAATTGGGTATATCATAGATTATTTGCCTATATACAAACTCTTTTTAAAAATCAGTAATTAAAAAAAGTATAGGACGTTATAGGAACATATTCAGAGTTAAGATTGTCTTTATCTTGCATTCTATCTGGATTATCATCAAGTGTCTGAGCATAAACAACCATTGTCAATATTTTATTTTTTATGTTTAAAGTATCTGGAAGCTGAAATTCCAAATCAATATTATCCTTGTTTAAATCCCACTTTTTCGCTTCTATTATCTTGTAGGAATCATCATGTTCTTCCTGTATATATTGCAAGTCTGAAGGTAGTGGTTTAGATACCATTAATTTAAGATCTCCAAAATCGTAACTATTTGTGTCTGCATTTTTTTCATAACTTAGTTTGGTTGGATACTCGTCTAAGAAAAATGAAACATGATTTATGACAAAATTAAACTTATTTTGGTTATTGATTTTAGCTTCCAAGATTATATCTTCATTATTTTTTAGGATTTTAAGGTCTGAATTTAGATAGTGGTTTTCAAAATTCTGCACCATGACAAAATAATACTTGTTAAATGCGATGCCAATGCTCACGTGGGTATGAAACTTGTTTAAAATATTATTTTTGTGTCCGTTGTTGCAACAATCCTCATCATTATACATCATTGAGTATTCCAAGTCACTAATTGCCTTGTATTGATCGATGACCGGACAGTAAAACCGCTTGTAATCATAACATAAATCAGATGCTTTATAGTAGTTGTGGCCATCATCTGAAAGCACATAACTTATCTGACCTACGTTTTGTTGAACGTAGCCAGTACCGTTATACAAGGAATACAGCATATAGGGTTTAAACCCGTTCATTGTCATGTGAGATATAGTCTTTGTCTGTAACAGCTCATTTGCGTGAATTTGGGCAGCTGTGTTATTACTTTCTAACAACGGCGAGAGACCATGCTCTGCCCGATCCTCATTTATCTGGGATAATGCAAAACTCTTTAATGCTTGCATATTGCCTGAAGAATCATTATAGTTAAACGAAGAGAAGGGATTTGATGCGTTTGATAAAGGCACATTATGAATAAGTAAAGAAATAACCAAAAGGAAACCAACTAACAATGGTTGGTACTTATAAGGCATATGCAATGACTTTACATAAAAAATAATATTTTTATTTTTTGTATTATTCATACAGTAAAATCTTCTTAATTTTTTTCTCTATTTCCATCTTATATACCAGTAATTTATTTATCTGATCCAACAAGAAATTAGGTCTACTCATCTACAGATTTATTTGATAAGTATTTCATAGTTTGAATTTTTCTATATTCAAAAATTTTCCTTAAACTATTTTCCACATATCCTTCCATCAATTTTCCTAAAAAGAAAAAAGGTAATTCGAATTCAATCTTATCTGTAACTACTGTTTGATTTTTTCCAATCTCTGAAAATAAATGTACATGTTTCCATTTTTTGAATGGTCCTTTTACCATTTCATCTATATACTTATATTTAGATTTATCAACCAAAGATATTTTTGAATACCATTTGCTGTTATAAAGGGCTAACCTCCCCGATACTGTTATTCTGAGACCTTCGACAATTTGTCTATCAGAGGTTTCGATAATCTTTAATTTTAGGTTGGGTGGTGTAACTATTTCTAAATGATTGATATCGGTGTAGAAATTCCAAACTTCATCTACGCCATAATTGACCAGGAATGATTGTTCAAAGGATTTCAATTTTCAACACATCACCACCAAATTAAGTCAAGATTTAAGCTTCTCCAGAATTAGAAATTCATTTCCATCGACATCTTTAAACATCGCATGAATTCCTAGAATAGATTTTAAAGGATTACGAGAAAATGTGACTCCTCTTGCTTTAAGATTATTGAAGGTGCTCCGAATATCATTAGTTCTAAAAACTATCACGGGCATTGGTTTTAGATCTTTTTTGGAAATTAGTGATTTTGGATATAGATTCATCGAGGAATCTGATGATCTGGGGGCAATCTCAACCCATCTGAAGTTTGATTCCAATAGTAGATCACATATAACTTCAAAGCCTACCTTATCAACCCAAAAATTCAAAGATTCCTGTTGATCTTTTACAAATATAGATGTTGAAGCAATTCCAGTTATCACCATTATATAATTAATTCCCAATCAACCCGCTTCCTTTTAATGTTTCATATTGTATTGAATCGAGAAAATTATTATCAGATGTTCATAAAATCAATTAAATGATTTTATATCCATTCATCTTTCACTATATGATAAATCTTCTTCCTTATATCATCTAGATTAGTCTTTTCAACAATTAGTCCTTGATCTTTTAGTTCTTCTAACCCTGTTTGAACTGTTCTACGCGGTAAATTAGTAATATTAATTAATTCACCTTGTTCCATAGAATTTTTTGTTCGAATAATATAATAAATAAATTTTGTAGCCGGACTACCTTTGGCTATTTTTTTCATACTGGAAATTCCATAACTTGATCGGGATAAAAATCCCCTTCTCTGCGATTCAATGGATATTACGTTCTCCAAATTTGTTTCACCAAGATTTACCCTTTGACCAAATTCTGCAATCATTGCTGACTGTTGAATTTCCAGAGGAGTTTCAAATATGATCTTATTTGGAGATATTTTTGATGTTACTGCACCAACTACATTCCACTTAATATTTCCTTTTTCATCATATATTCCTACAGCGTACCCCAGATTACCCTCAAGGAGAATTTTTTCTGAACCCACTTCTATGGCCTCATTGATTTTAGCGATTGTCTGATCAAATGTGAGTTGCCGGCTCGGATCTTTTTTGCCCACCTTCCAAAGTGCTATGAGATTTTTAGACTTTATTTTGACTGCAATGTGTTTCTTTTTTTCTAGAGATAATTCAATATTATTTTCACCTACTTCAATAATGTCAAACCCCAGTTTTGAGGCATCTTCAATGTATTTATCAAATGATTTTTCCAGCAGTGCGTATTCTGTGAGTGTACTCCCAACGGAAACCAATATGTCATGTTCATGGTAGAAATTTATCCGATCCATCAATTGATCGTTTGAAATCAAAAGGGGTAAAGGACCATAAATTTTTACAATATCGATTAATGGAGAAATTACTTTGAAGTTTGCACTATCAAACCCTTGAAATTTATCTACGATGTACGTAATACCTTCATTTCGCGGCTTCTGCCAATCAATCCTCTTAGTAGACAAATGGTCGAGCATAAGTATCAATAGGAAAAGAGGTATATTGAATTATACCACATTTTAAGACAATTGTTGAAACAAAACATGTTCAAATCACAGAATTGAGTTTTACACTGTGTTTTTATATATGGGAAATCAGATCATAAGCACCTATATTAAATCTAAAAAGAGAATGATAAAGAGAAGAATTCAATGCAGTAATAATCAGGTTATAAAAAAATCATTGAATATTATTCTAAATCAATCAAATTACTTCTATAGATTCTCTAGAATAACCCTTGGTCAACAAAAATTCAGTTACCTTGGATCTATGATCCCCTTGCAATACGATCATGCCATTTTTTGCAGTCCCACCTGTTCCTATAGTCTTTTTTAATTCATGAGCAATTGACTCCATTTTTTCTTGATCGGTAAACCCCTTGATGTTTGTTACCCGTTTACCTCGCTTAATCACGTATAGTTGAACAATTATTTTGATCTCATCTTCATCGAGTTTTTTTAATAAATCATCAAAAGAATTCTCGTCTGCGGCTGCATATTGTTCTATTCTATTTTTTTTAGAACTTACTGGTTTCTCTTTTTTTGTCTCTGATATACTGATTACTATTTAGTGATGATATTTATTTTTTGTTATCTATTACGTGTCTAATGCAGATAAATGATAATTGAATAATGTTGGTATCAGCCCAAACACTAAGGAAACTAATTTTGTGTGAGGATATCAAGAATGAAAAATCAAACTTGTACTGCAATTACCACATAATTTCCTTTTCGTATACTTAGTATGTTTGCTATTTTTGCTTTAATGCCATATTTCTTACTTCTTATTTTTAAAATATCGCTTTTTTCATGAGAATCAACAAAATGTGCTTTACCGAGTACCCATGTTCCCTTTAATACGCCCCTATAATTGCACGGAGCCACTCTCACTACACTATTATTCTTAATTCGTTTAACCTTTCCGGTCTTTTCTCTAGTTACTACGAAAATATTATTATCCTTTAAGACGAACCAAACAGGTGTAATCACGGGATCATTGTTTTTTCTATACGTTTCAAGCTTTAAATAGGATTCATTTTCAAAATGTTGTGTATTTGCAGGCATAACATTTTTGATTGTCTGCAAGTTATAAAGAATGTCATTAGCAAAGATCTATTGGGGTGTGCGAATCATTCTATATTAAAAGGATAAAAAGAATAAGACTGTTGAACTAATAGTATCTAGCTCTAAGAAATTCAAAGTCTAAATAACTAAATAATGAAAATACACTATTTAATTGCCGAATACGAGATACACTATTACTGAACAACGAGGAAATATTAGAATAATCAAGATAAATAGACCAGAGGTTCTTAATGCGATTAATTTTGATTTGGTTACAGAATTAAAGCGCGAAATCGGTTTATGTGAAACCAACGAAAAAATTTCTGCCGTAATATTAACAGGAGAAGGATCTACCGCTTTTAGTGCTGGGGGGGACTTAAACCATGTTATTAAAATGTCACCTAATGAAGCAATTCATTACGCAAATCATGTTCATCAACTATTAAACAATATTGAAGGGTTAGACAAGCCGGTGATTGCTGCAATTAATGGTTTTGCATTAGGGGGTGGATGCCAAATCGCACTAGCCTGTGATATTAGAATTGCATCCGTTAATGCAAAAATAGGGCAACCAGAGGTCAAGATTGGAATTTCACCTGGGTGGGGAGGCACACAAAGATTATCAAGAGTAGTAGGCATCTCGAAAGCAAAAGAATTGATATATACAGGAAAAATAATTGACGCCAACGAAGCATATAAAATAAAACTCGTCAATAAAGTAATTAAATTAAACGACAATGAAAAGCTTCAGGATAGATCTACGACCCAGAACGATGTTTTATTAAAAGAAAAATTAATGCTTGAATGCGTTTCAATTGCAGAATCCATTCATAATAATTTTTCCATGGTGACGAAGACCTGCAAAGTACTAATAAACAAGGCAAGAGATGTAGATATTGATACCGGACTACTCCTCGAATATCTTGCCTTCAAAGAATGTTTTTACAATCTAATAAATAGACGGGATAACCTAAGAGAAAAATAATAATCATTTTCACTTAATAGATACTAATAGGCCATCTTTTATAGCTCTTTTCAATTTTATCGGATGATAAAATAAGGTCTAAATTGCAAACAATCAAGTTAAAAATAGTCGACAGGATAGATTCGAAAATACCAACAATTAGAGAAGAGATAATTTCAAAGAATCCCGAATTATGATCTATGAATGATATCTTTGTTGCTCAACACCATATCATAATCAAGATAGCACGGAATAAATATTGAACTTTTCCATGTTAACATATATACTTATTTTTGTCGAAATTAATATAGATTTCATGCCCTCATTTAATTTTTTCAAGAGAAGAGATAAAGATATTTCAAAATTAAATAATAAAAAGAGTGCTGCTGCTGCTGCTGCTGCAAATTCAACAACACCGACGGTTCAGGCTCCAGACAATAAAATTACTATTGAGGATGCGGTAAAGGAGTTAGAAAAAAGTGAAGGAAGGATAACTAAGACACTCTTGATTAATTTCGAAAAGATATTTGAGGATACGAATCTGGCCTTCCAACACATTAACAATATTGCAGAGGATTTGGACTCAGAAGTCATAACTACGGAAGAACAAAAGCTGATGCCATTAGTGCAGAATACAAAAAACACCATTGTAAGGGCATTAAAACGCGAATCGTCCAACATATTGCCTGTTCCCAAGACCTTTGAAGAGTTTATCAAATTCAGGGATTCCGTTGATGCGTCAATAAACAGGTTTGGCGAAGTTACAAGTTCGCATAGCAGAATCGTCAATACCTTTATGAAAAAACATGCTAATAGTTTAAGGGGAGAATTAAAAAGAATTAGTGATAGTTCTGAAAAATTAAACGATGGATATAAGGAGATAACCGAGGAAAGAAAAATGATAGAAGATTGTCGATCTAACCTCCTAGGGATACATTCCAAAATAGATGAAATTAACAGGGCTATTACTACATTGAAAAATCTTGATGAAAAGATCAGACAACTTGAAGAAGGGAAAGATAGGAAGGAAAAGGAAATTAATTTAATAAAATCATCCTCAGATTATAATAAATGTTTAAAATATCTACAAGAAAAAGAAGAAATTGATAGGAAGAGGATTAAATCAATGAATGATCTCTACGAAATTTCCAATCACTTGACAAAAGCAGCAAATAAGTATTCTTATGGACTATCAAGAGGAACAGTAGAAAAAATAGAAACAATTGTAAATAAACCCGCAGAAATAGTTTCTAAACCAGATATGTCAGAATATATTACATTACTAAAGAATATCAAAGAATCTGTAAACAGTAATAAAATTGTATTAAAAGACTCTAAAAAGGTATTACAATATTTTGATATTCTAATAGATGAACTACCGAAATTTAAAGCAGAGATCAAAGAATTAGATTCAAAAATAGATCGACTAAAAGACAAAGACAAAATAGCAATCCTCGACGATATAAAGAGAAAGGAAGAGGAGAGAAAGGAAGAGGAGAGAATCATCATATCGGAAACTCAAAGGAGGGAGGAAATTACTAAGCAAAAAATAGAGCTTGAGGAACAAATGGTATCGACAATTAGAGATATCGAAGAACAAATCCACAAACTATGTAGAAAGAAGTTTAAAATAATTACACCATCAGAATAACAGTTATCAATTCAATTCAAATCAAATCAAATCAAATAAACTGCATGATTTGGGGAGACTACTAGATGGATAAAATGCTATGAGTATTATAAGTATTATCTGATGTGATAATCATATATTAGTAGAAATAACTATAGTTATATAACGGAAAAATAGAAATTTGGTTTAGATTTCATTGATTTGAGAACCTTTCTATGAGATCCTTATGTTGGGGATACTGAAGTAACAATTTATCCTTACTACCTAACTCAAAATCTTCATAATCAAATCCTGGGGATACGGTACAACCCATCAATGCAAATGATGTCTTATCGTTTATTTCAGCACAAAACCAAGTATCCTTTGTTACTACGTAATGAATATTATCATCGTTTTCAAAACTATTGCCAAGTTGTACTCTTGGACTGATATTCTCGTCGTTAATTATATGAATGGTAACAGGACTACCCAAATAGAAATGCCAAATTTCATCGCTCTTGACTCTATGTATAGCAGAGTATTGAGTTCCGACCAATAAATAATATATTAACGTTGAAGCAGGTCGTATTTTTTTAGTATAAGTTTTCTCTTCAGAAATTTTACTTTCGTGTTTTTTGTCATGAGATTTATCGTTAGATATAATATCAGGAGAACGGTATGATTCTTTAAAATATCCGCCTTCATGGATATGTTTCTCTAATTGTAATTTTTTAATTATAAACTCTGCATTAATCATCAAAAGAACTTCATTCTGCAAATATTAAGAATTACTCTGATAAATTGCATTGTCTTCAGATATCACCATAGTAGGATGGCGGCTTAATGAAAGGATCACCATCCCATTTTATCTTTGAGGATATAGATCTAGGCTTAATTAAATGATATTTTCATAAGATCGACCTACTGACGGACTCTGCTTTTTATGACCAACAAACACCTAGTTTCTGATATTTAATTAAAACAGTTGAAAAAAATAGTTTTATGTTGGAGAATGTTTTCATAGATAAACGTGAATAACAGCATATTTAGCAAGATTTTGGCCCCTGTAGATGGTTCTATAAATTCGATGAAAGCCATTGACTACGCAGTCGACCTAGCTGAAAAATATAAAGGTGAGCTAATAGCGTTGCACGTTTTATATTCACAAACAGGATTTGCTTTTCACAAAGAAACAGTAGCAGGTACCATTACATCAAGTTCATTAAATGATTTGAACCTTGAGGCAAAACAAGAAGCAGAAAAAGGGTTTAAAGAAATAAACAAGAGAGCTGAGAAAATGAATGTACAAATTAAAACTGAAGTCGTGTTTACAGTAATATCAATATTAGAAGGTATCCTAACATATGCAGAGAAGGAAAATATTGATTTAATAATTATCGGATCCAAAGGCAAATCCGGGTGGAAAAAACTAATAGTAGGAAGTGTGGCCTCCGGAATTTCTACCTATGCCCATTGTCCTATCCTGATAGTAAAATAATGTTACCATCAAGTTTTGACAAGTAGTAGAAACATAGAATTTACTTCTTAATATAGTACGATTTAGTTATAATATTATAGCAGATGCAAGAATCATTGATACCATGGCAGTGGTAAGAAAACCAAACATGATAGATGGAATGAATTTATTTAATTTTAACACTTTGTGCAACTTTGATACCATTGAATTATGATTTGATCCAGATAAAACATGATAATAAACTATTAGTGATAGAAATCCACTAAATAGAATGACACTACCATTTGTTGTATAAACCAAATCCTCAAATTGGAAATTTGAATTAAAGCCAAATAGGACAAAACCGCTCGCGATAGAAATAGTAGATGCAAATATCACAAGTCTACGAATCGGTGGCGATATTATAGATAGATTCCCCACTTTGTTTAAGGGTCTAATAATAGTAATAACAATCAAAGTAATACTCCACCATAAAATGGATGTAATTAAATGAATACCTTGAATTAGTATACTGTATTCGCCAATCAAGACAACACAAACTATCTTTTTGATTCAAATTTCTAAATGTTTCTAATATAATCGGTTAGATAATAGTATAGCTGCAGAAATCCTTATATAATTACCGATATTTCACCAGGCTTAAAATTAATCAATATGATTATGTGCTTCATTAAAAAATAGGTAAAATAAGATAGATCCAAGACAATGTTTATTTTAAGTAGAGGAGGCTTATTCGTGTCTACTATGAAATGAAGAATTCACAAGGAAATATTAAATTAGCTGATCTACTCTAAATACCAATTCCTCTTCCTGAAATTTATGGGTAGCTATTCAATTAATTTGCAATAATTTAGCTATTATTACAAGTATCATTATCATTATTAAGGTATTGACTAAAACGAACTATATCCTCTGGAGACAAATTCATCAGTTTATTTTTTCCAAATTCATAATGATCAAAATCATCGAAATTACGGTTATAATTCTTTTTAAAATAATTGACAATAAATGAAGTAGTCTTTTTCCTAAACGATAACAAGAATCGAATATCTTTGATGACTTTATTGGTTAATGGTAATGTTCTCGGACAGATCTCAATTAATACCGAATCAACTTTTGGTGATGGTGAAAAGGATGTACTGGGAACATCAAATAATATACTGATTGAGAATCTATATTGAGACAATATAGTAATAGCCCTATAATTCTTTTCTCCAGGCTTTGAAAGAAGTTTTTCAGCAAATTCGCGTTGTAATAGAATTACCCCCTTTCTAAAATCTCTTTGACATAGCCACGTTATTGCATTTCGACTCTCATAATAAGGCAAACTAGAGAAAAAAACATCAAATTGAATAGCCAGATGTTCATTAAAACCATCCGTATTCAATAATTTTAAATTCGCTTGTGTCAAATTTCTCTTACAACTAGAGTATAGAACAGAATCCAGTTCAAATGAATATACAAATTTTGAAATTTTACATAGTTCTGTAGTAAGTATACCCTTTCCTGTTCCAACCTCGTATATCACATCATCTTTACTGATCCGAGATTCCTGAATTATTTTTTTTACTATATTAGGATCTATCAGAAAATTTTGTCCTAATTTAGTTTTCTTTATCAATGTGATTTGAGAAAAGGTTATGGTTTAACTTTTTAAATGGAATTCTAATGAAATTCTGGGGTGAAAATTATCCCTATTTTCTTACAAAGATATTCATGCGAGTTTCACCAGAAATTTCATCATAGATTCTTTTTGCAATTAATTTTGTTGCATCTCGTAATCCTGTCCTATTTTGTAGATCTGAAAATGATTCGAATTTTCGCTTATCCCTTTCATCCAGTATCGATTTCATGTATGTTTTACCTATCCCCGGGATAAGCTCAAGAGAATGAACCCGAGGAGTCATTGGCTGAGCGGAATTGAAATATTCTATAAATCGTTTTTCATTTACATCTACTATTTTTTCAATTACAATTGGTATTTCATTTTTTGCCGATTGAGAGATGTGATTATAATCAAGTCTACCCAATACACTAATAATTTTCTCCCGTCCATCTTTACCGATATACACGCGTTCACCAATGCTAAATTTTTCATTACTGATTCCTAATAATTCTAATAATGTTAAATGTTCTTCACCTATTGCATGAATGATGACTCCCTCCCTCATTCTTACAATTGATGATTTTCCATTTTGAATATAGTCTAAGATGTAAGCATATTCTTCGAATTTTCGTGGAGAAAAAGTATCACTGTGTCTACTATAATTATCTCTATTTGAATTATACCTTGACAAAATTTGCTTTACCTTTACAATTATATAAGAGATGGCTTTTTATTTAAGTTTCAACTTGTGATTGAAGTTGTTCGTCCCCACTATTCTCATTCTTAGAGAGCAAAATGGATTTTATCCTTTCAAGCTTTTCTGTTACTATTAATTTTTTCCATCCAAATGTAAAAGCCCTTAATTCTTCTATGGACCGTGGCATTACATTGACCAATTCTACAGCCTCTTCATTAGTCAAATCACCTTCAGCCACAAGGCGATCAACCATTTCTTTAGCGGGCTCATAATCAACCTTTGAAAACTTCTTAGAGTAATCAAAGGTCCAACGTTGAATTTGATCCATCTCATCCACAGGGATAGTCTCTAATATTTTTTTTACTTCAGACAAAGTGACGATCTCTCTTTTTATTACTTCGGGCAAATCAAACACACACTTTTTGATTAGTTAGACAACTATTGGTCGAATATGATTAAGTTTTGTTTGCAAGTACTTTGGCTTACTTCCAAACACCACAACGACTTTAACGATGCGTCTGCCAACTTGTTCGATTATTCCAACTTTGCCCTGAAAACGTCTATGAGGCATAGTGTTATGCTCGCTTGGATCTATATCAATTACAACTTTATCACCTGGTTTGTATTCTATAAGCAAATATGATACACCTGTAATCTTGTTAGATTTTGTTAATATCGATCTGGATTTCCTTCTAGTTCCGTGTGATGAGGGCATATAACACACTTGATAAATACCCTAATAAAAATTATTTACAATTAAAATACTATTCCTATATGTACTTTATTTTTTTATAGGATCAGAAATTCCGAATTCCCCTATTGAAAACAAAATTTCACTCTCAGGATGATTTGGTGAATCTACAATTCTAGCAATTCGATTCCTATCGGCCTTTCTCAGAAAAATCCTATATGTGCTAGAATGAGCAAAGATATTTCCTCCAGCAGCTTTAAAAGTATTGCCGGCAAAACCCGACTCTGGTGATGATTGAACCTGATTGGTTAATAAGACTGCGATTTGATGAGCTTGAGCTATCCGCATAATAGTATGAACTAACTTATTCAAACGCTGTTGACGGATTGAAAGCGTAGATAATCCCAGGAATTCTGAGCGATATAAAGAGATAGCAGAATCAAATATCATCAACTTTATATCTTGAGACTCAATTATTCTACTTGACTCAGACAATATTAGTTCCTGATGTGAACTACTGTATGCCTTTGCAACCACAATGTTATCTAGGATTTTGGTTGGGTTTAGATTTCGCGCTCTTGAAATGGCATCAATTCTTTCTGGTCTGAAAGTATTTTCAGTATCAATATAGAGTGCCCCGCCTTTTAGTCCACCTTCCGATTGATCTAGTTGTACCATTACGCAAGCAGTATGACATAATTGCGTTTTCCCGGTTCCGAATTCCCCATAGACTTCGGTAATAGCATTAATTTCAATTCCGCCACCAAGAAGCTTGTCAAAGTTTTTAGAACCAGTAGAAATCCTTCCAATTCTTTTTCGTTTATGATACAACGTTGTAGCTGGGGTAAATCTCTTTTCCATTATTCCAAGATCCTCAAGAAATGTAATAGACTGATTATAGATGAATGTAGAATCATCGATACCAATTCCAATTCGATTAGAAATTTCAAAAGGTCCCTCTATAACTAGATCTTTTATGGACAAAAAGCCTGACTCTTTTAATAACTTTATAATATCATCAGGCAAATTAGGTAATAAATCTAAAGAAAAAGAATCTTTATTCGTTTTAGGATTAAAGAATGGACTAGAGTCGGGACTAAAATTCAAATATACTCTATTTTTATCGAATCCAATATTTCAATAATGCTAATAATTTGGACTAAACAATGTTAAAGGAAATTTAAAAAGATATGCGCACTAGGGCTGATCAAATCTAACTTAAAAAGGATGGATGCAAGAATTCAAACTTATTATCCCAAGCATGATAAAGTCATTGGCTCAATAAATAAACTATATTAATTCTAATTGAAAACGATCTATACTAGATGTGATTATTGATTTAAACTTGAGGGGCAGAAATATCTTGGTAATAGGGGCTGGAATTGAGGGTACAAAGAGGATAAAATCACTGTCTAAACATGATTGTAAAATCATAATAATAAGCGAAACTCTCAACGATTCACTATATGAAATAGAAGGAAAAAATAACCCCATCTTATTAATAAGAAGAAAAATCGAAGATCCCAATATTTTAGACGAGTTTAATGACATTTTTGTAGTTTTTGCTTCTACTAATGATCCATTTTTGAATAAAAAAATTATAGATAAAGCAAAGGAAAAAGGAATACTTTGTTACAGCATTGATAATGCGGCAGCAAGTGATTTCTTTTTTACTTCAATAATAAATATTGATGAAGTAATCCAGGTAGCAATCTCCACTTCGGGCAAAAGCCCCTTGATGAGTAAAATCATTAGAGACAGAATTGAAAATGCTATAAAAAATATAATAGGGAAAAAAGATACAGATAATATTAAAATTCAAGAATTCGCCAGAGAACATGCAAGAAACTATATCGAGAATCAACATGAGAGGAGGAAGTTTTTGTGCAGCGTAGTAGAAGATCAGGAAATTCAAGAATTAATAGCAAAAAATAACATTGATAAGGTCAAAGAAAGAATTATTAATACATTAGATAAATGGGAGGATAATAGAAGCAGATGACGTTATATCTAGGAGTACAATCATCACAATTTGTCAATATAAGAGTCACTTTTAAAAATTCTCCTATCCATATCTTAGAAAAATTTGCTTTTAAAGATATTTTTAATGCTCATCAGAGCCTGTTAAATTCATCTGAGTTGCAAGAATGCATAATTTTACAGACTTGTAATCGTGTTGAAATCTACGGCGTAGGAATAAATCCTCATTATGATAATATAATTAACGCATGGTCCTCTTTGATCAATTTACCAGCAGATCAAGTGAAAAATAATGTGATAGTAAACGACGGAGAAGATGCCTTAAAACATCTAGTGAAATTAACATCCGGTCTTGATTCGTTGGTAGTAGGAGAGGATCAAATTTTGGGTCAAGTCAAAAGATCCCTCGAGTTTTCAAGAAAAAACGGGTTTGCAGGTCATAATCTAAATATTCTATTTGACAAGACAATAAAAATAGGTGGCAGAGTTAGAACTTTAACTGGTATAAACAAAGGCAGCACATCAGTGGGGTCTATGGCAGTAAATTTAGCCTATGAATACTTTGATGATATAAAAGAAAAAGAGATTCTTCTTATTGGTTCTGGAGAAGGAGCTAGTTTAATCGCGAAAGCCCTAAAACAAAGAAATATGAAGTTTTTTGTTACCAGTCGAACTTTTGATAGAGCACGATCATTCGCAGATACTGTCGCGGGTTCTCCCATACCTTTTGAGACGGCATTGGAAAAACTCAATGATGATATAGACATTGTATTCATCTCAACGATTGCACCATACTATTTACTAACATATGACAGAATTGCCAATATGATGAAAAATAGAAATAAAGGATTAATGATTTTTGATTTGTCAAATCCCAGAACAGTAGAAGACAAAATTGCTACTCTAAATAATATTAAATTGGTGAATATCGACCAAATTTCAGAAATCGTAGAAAAGAACGTTGGAAGAAGAAGGAAGGAAATTCAATCAGCAGAAAAGATAATAGATGATGAGATGATAACGATCAAAGAAATTTTAAAAAGAAAGAGTTCCGAACCAGCCATAATAAGCATATTCAAGAATGCAGATTCTATAAGAAATAAAGAGTTCAAAAAAGCCTTATCATTAATTGATAACAGAATAAGTGGTGAGGATATAAAGATACTTGAACAGTTTTCTTATGCATTAGTAGAAGGGATATTATCCACACCTATGAATAATTTACGAAAGGAATTCACAAATAATAGAAACGAAAATGAATTAATAAATTTGGCTCTAAAGTTATTTAATTATGAAAAACCGTAACGTAGATAAATCCAGAAACAGAAACAGAAACAAAAGTATAGATAATGATTTTAAAGAGAACGTAACTTTCATATCAAACAATCATTTTAATTATGAACTTTTTCCAAAAATGCGATTAAGGAGATTGAGAAAAACGGCTGCTATAAGGGAGCTCTTCCAAGAGATACGTTTATCTCCAAAAGACTTTGTTATGCCCTTATTTATTCAGGAGGGAACAAATAAAAATCTAGAAATAGAATCGATGCCAGGAATATTTAGATACTCACCAGATAAAATTTTGGAGGAGATTGATTATATCTCAACTCTTGGAATTAAGGCAATACTTCTCTTTGGGATCCCATTAAAAAAAGATTTAGATGGAAAAAACTCATTCAATGACAAAGGTATTGTTCAAGAAACCATCAAATCTATCAAGAAAAACTTTGGAGACAAACTAGCCATAATTACAGATGTATGTCTATGCCAGTATACATCGCACGGCCATTGTGGAATCATCCAAGGAAAGGAGATAAACAACGATAAATCTCTGGATATATTGTCAAAGACCGCTTTAAGCCACGCAATTGCCGGTGCGGATATAGTAGCACCCTCAGCCATGATGGATGGGCAGGTAAAAACAATAAGGGATATCCTTGATGATAATGGATTCAAGGATACAATGATAATGGGATATTCCGCTAAACAGGCATCATCTTTTTTCTCGCCATTTAGAGACGCAGCACACTCTAGACCGGAATTTGGAAATAGACTTTCATATCAAATGAGTTATCATAATTCAAGGGAAGCGGGTAGAGAAATCAAATCAGACATGGAAGAAGGAGCAGATGTACTAATGATAAAGCCAGCTATACCCAATTTAGACTTAATTTACGCTGCAAATCAAAATACCCTTCATCCTATTGCAGCGTATAGCGTATCTGGAGAATATTCAATGATAAAGGCAGCTACATTGAATAATTGGATGGATGAAAATCTTGCTGTTACCGAATCTTTGACTGCCATTAAACGAGCGGGTGCAAATATAATAATCTCATACTATTCAAAAAAAATGGCAGAAATTTTAAGGAATAGTTAGAGAAAGAAGTATAGTATAGTATGGTATAGATAGTATAGTACAGTCAAAAATATGTAAACATGTATAATATAATATTATAGAAATAGTAGAATTAGAAAAAATTAAGGGACTGGATAGAATACGTGAATGTCTGTATCTCTGCCATCGGCTACGTATACATCCCCTTGCGAATTTAATGCAATTCCAACAGGGTCCTCGATCATTTCATGCAATGCACCTGTATTTCCAAATTGAGTGATATATGTACCATTATTACTAAAAACTTGAATTCTGTTATTATCACTATCTGACACGTATATATTGTTGGAAGGATCTATTGCTAAATCAATAGGTGTTTTAAATTGACCATTGCCTGATCCAAAGGTTCCGAATTTCATCAAATAATTCCCATTCTGGTCGAATTTTTGTACCCTGTTGTTACTAGAATCAGTTACATAAATATTATTATTTGAATCCACGGCTACATCTGATGGATTATTAAATTGACCATCACTGATACCCGGAGACCCAAAACTCATCAATAAATTCCCATTCTGGTCGAATTTTTGTACGTTGTTATTTTCTCCAAAGTCGGTGGCATAAAGATTATTTTCTTTGTCTACGCCTACACCACCAGGGCTGATAAATAATCCAGGGCCAAGGCCAAATGATCCTATAGATTGAATAAAGGTGCCATTGGACGTAAATTCTTTTATTGCATATGTTGGATTTCCAAAGTCAGCAATGTAAACTGAATCATTGGAATTTATTGCAATGCCTGCAGGATTAGTAAAGTACTGAGGCCCATTACCAAAAGTACCAAAACCAAGGATAAAGGTGCCATTAGGAGTAAACTTTTGAATCATGTTGGTTGTGTATCCTGCAAAGTCTGATACATATACGTTATCCTCAGAGTCAACACCAATACCAGATACTTGGTTAAATTGACCTTGAGCAACACCTTTCTCTCCCCACATAGTTTTATGTGCAAATTCTAGGGCATAAGCAGAGAAGTGGTTTGCTGTTAATAACATCACACCTAATACAAGTGTGCTTAAAATAGCAAATAGAACAAGAGTCATCTCGTAATATCAATGATCCATTATTTAAATAGTTTTTTAAAATAAGAAGGAAAAAATAAATAGAAAGTGGACTAGTGAGAGACGTTGTTGTTTATGTCTTTCATCATATGAGGAGGCTTGAGCAAGTCTGGATTAATAGTCACTCCGTAGATAGGTAACTTACCAAAATGATTATCTACACTTTGTGAATCGATATTTAGAGTTATAACATTGTTATTTGATTTTAGTATTGAGGTATGAATATCCGTTGCGGGACCAGCTTGCAAACTTACCGTGGAAGTACCATTATAAAGTGTAGAGTTATTGTCTGGATGAGACACATTAGAAATAACAAAATCTGTTAAGGTATGAGTATGTCTTGCTGTACCGTCAGATTTTATCATTTCAATAGCAGCATTAAAGACATTTGAGGATTGATTATTCTGAACACTTGTATCATTAATTATATTTGACCTCCAGTTTCCAACCATTATCCAATCAATGGCTCCGGATTCATCTTGTGAAAGTCCAGCAATTGGACCAAAAATAAATTTTTCATCTATTAAATGTGGAGGGACAGCCATTACAGGATTTGAAATGAATTCAGTGTATCCAAAACTAGAAACTAATATAGCAGCAAATAATAATGTTAATGTTTTAATAGTCTTCATTGAATAATATGCAAATTTGCCATTATTATCTTTTATGAATTTCTTATCAGAGAATAACCCATAAGATTTGAAGTTTTTTAAGAGGCTTTATTCTGCCGCTTTATACAATTAGTTGATGTTAGGATTCACTTTCACCTTATAGAAATACATAGCAATCCCAATCCCCGACTAGAGGATTATTGATTAGAAATTTAGACAAGTTATTATTGCTCGCGATTGCAGTAGACTCAAGTAAATGATTAGACATATAAGTGTATGACTTTTTATAATAGGTATGAGTTTTTTACAGCAATTAACTTTCATGCTGGCTGTAATACTTGCAACCATATTCATTATTTCACTAGTTTTTAATCAAACAGTGACCTATTACCGTATTCTAGAGAAGGCTAGAAAATTTGGAAAAAAAACCAAAATCAGGAATCAATCTACTAGTTTTTAAATTATATTGTAGATGATTTATGTATACACACTTCTTATATCATAGTCCTCTACCGTATTCGAGTAGATTGAATCAGAAATTAGACGCTTTAGTAAACCAAAATCGTAACTAGATCACAATGAAATCAAAATCAGAACTGGGTTCTGAGCAATTCATAAAATCATCGCATAAATATACCCAGCATTTTGATGGTAGTACTAAAATTTACCCAAAGATTGTCACCAAACATTGATATTCTAATAAGGTTACCAATATTACATGAGTTTCGTTACTGGAATTATAATTACCATAATTGGTGTAATATTGTATGCAGTTTCTAGCATGTTGCCTCCTGGTGCAACTACCATAGCAAGGATTGGTGGAATCATTCTCGCAATAATTGGAATAATAATAATAATATTGGCAGCGGTAGGAATAGCTTTCTTCATAACTCCATTTTAATCACATTATATTTTTTTTGCTTACTTTTACTTCAGGTTAAGATTTAGCTATTAGAGATTAATCCTTTCTTATTGCTGATAAATATGATATTAAAGATGATACAGTCGGCCACTTGATACTTTGTTGATACATATGAGAGAAAAACCAAATACAATTTAAGGAAAAACAGCCCCGTTTTGATCCTTTGAAAATAGGCAAGTAAACAGAAGATCAAACCTATCAACGAATCGCCCACAACTACCAATAAATAGATAATTGAGGATTAATTATGTTTTATAATTACGGCATTGTTTTCGATTATTCAAATAGTAATTAGATAATGTATATCTAGAACATATAACAAATAATTATCATTATACCTCATGACTGATATAACATTTGAGAAATCGCGTATTCTATTTGAAAAATCATCCAAGGTGATTCCAGGAGGAGTTAATAGTCCAGTTAGATATTTTCGACCGCATCCATTTTTTGTTGAATCTGCCAATGGAAGTAAACTATTTACAAATGATGGTAATGTATTAATTGATTATTGCCTAGGTTACGGATCAGTTTTTCTAGGACATGGTAATCAACAAATAGGTTCTGAAATAAAAAGTCAGATAGATAAAGGAAATTTGTTTTGCACACCTACAGAGAAAGAAACTCAGTTAGCAGAAATTTGTTCCGAAATAATTCCCTGTGCTGAAATGGTAAGAATAATGAATACTGGAGCTGAGGCTACAATGCATTCTATTCGCTTAGCAAGAGCATTTACAAGAAAAACAAAGATAATAAAATTTGAGGGCGGCTATCATGGTGCATATGATTATGTTCTTAATAAAGCTGGTTCAGGGGCAGCTGAACAAGAATATTCGGATGGCATACTACCAGAGAGTGCCTCGAAAACTATAAATGTTCCATATAATGATATCGAGTCACTGCAATCGGTGATAGATAATGAACAAAATCACAATGACATAGCCTGTGTGATAGTTGAACCCGTTATGGCTAATACGGGCCTCATTCTTCCTGAAAAAGATTATCTCAATAGTATTCGAAATCTAACTAAACAAAACAATATAGTTTTGATATTTGATGAAGTGGTAACAGGATTTAGACTGGCCTTGGGTGGAGCAAGCGAATTCTTTGGCATAAAACCAGATATTGCCACATTTGCTAAAACTTTGGGAAATGGATATCCCATTTCACTTCTCGCAGGCAGGAAGGAAATATTGTTGGGATTATCTCCCAGCGGGTCGGTATATCAAGCAAGTACATTCGCTGGAAATCCAATTTCAGTAACCGCAGCCCTGAAAACTTTAGAAATCTTAGTTGACGAAAAGAATACAATCTATCCTAAAGTAGCCAGAACTTGTGACAAATTAGTCGAAGCAGTAAGAAACATGATACAAGACAAGAAAATTGACGCTATTGTAAATTCTATTGGCTCTATGTTTCAATTGTTTTTTTCTGATAAAATAATAAGAAATTATTATTCAGTAAAATCATCAAATACTAAGTTATTTATGGATATGTTTAGAATACTACTCTCAAAAGGTATATTTATTCCACCATCCCCATTTGAAACCTGTTTTATTTCAACTCTACATAACGAAGAAGATCTGGAAAAAACATTAGATGCTTATGAAACGGCATTATCCAAGGTGAAAAATCATTAAAGAAATAGTTGCGGCTACAAGAGCAAGTAAATTAGCCACTTATCAAACTCAATTGGTCATTTCATCTTTAATGGAAATCGAACCAAACCTAAAGATTAGAATGGACAAAGTCACCACGAAAGGTGATAAAGATAACAGACCATTTTATGTTATCAATCAAAGTGGAGTATTTGAAAAAGAAGTAAATGAAAGACTACTTCAGTATAAAGCTGATTTTGCAGTACATAGCTTTAAAGACCTTCATGCAGGCATATCAGAGAAGTTAGTAGTTGCATGCATTCCCAAAAGAGAAAGACCTAACGATGTTTTCATAAATAGTATAGATAACCACAAGCTTCATCAATTAGAAACAGGTTCTATAATAGGAACAAGTAGTATTAGAAGAGCAATACAAATTAGAAACAAGTATCCAAAATTAAGGGTCAAGTCAATAAGAGGCAATATAGAAACAAGAATAAACAAATCAAAAGAAAATCAATATTCTGGAATTATCTTAGCAGAAGCAGGAATTGAGAGATTGGGTATGAAAAATCAAATAACACAAAGACTAAGTACTCAAAGCTTTACACCGGTCCCGGGGCAAGGAGCTTTAGCGATTGTTTGTAGAAAAGACGATAAAGATCTCTTGAAAATGCTAAAGCGTATTGAAAACAAGACATCATACAAGGAAATCCAGGCTGAAAGATCCCTTACTGAAAGTATTGGAGCCGGTTGTACAGTCCCAATGGGAGCGTTAGCCACTTTAAAAAATAAGGATAGATTAATGACACTTTTTGCCGTAGTTTATTCCTTAGACGGAAGAAAATCCATTAAAGTAAAGAAACAATATAACGCTGCTTACCCCCGAAAATTGGGCAAGATAGTGGCAGAAGCTTTAATTTCAAAAGGAGCTAAAGAAATAACAAAAGACTGGAATAATACTAGAATGAACATCGATTTACTAGATGAGTTGATAGAATGAAAAATAACGACGGCCTTGGCAAAGTTTACATCTGCGGAGCAGGTCCAGGTGATCCAAAATTATTAACAATAAAGGCATTTGAGTTGATAAAACAAGCTGATGTAATTTTATATGACAGGCTGATAGGAGATGAAATTGTAAAACTATTTCCAGATACATCAGAGAAAGTTTATGTCGGAAGAAATGTTGGGGATCCGACTACGCATCAAGATAAGACCAATAAGTTGATGATAAAATATGCAAAGATGGGGAGAAAAGTATTGAGACTCAAAGGCGGTGACCCTTTTATTTTTGGTAGAGGCGGAGAAGAAGCAGAGATTTTGGTTGAGAACGAAATCTCATTTGAAATCGTTCCTGGAATTACCTCTGGTATCGGAGCAGCTAATTATTCTGGCATACCACTCACACATAGAAGGTATGGTTCATCAGTTGCATTTGTTACTGGTCATGAAGACCCAGATAAGAAAACTCCCGAAGTAAATTGGAACAAATTATTTGAAGCGGTTGATACCGTGGTAATTTATATGGGAACAGAAAAGTTAGAATTAATCATAAATAAAATAAAAGGAGGAAGAATTAGTAATAGAACCCTAGTTGCAATAATCCAAAACGGTACGTTAAAAAATCAGATAGTAATTACCGGCAACCTAGGTAACATAGCAAGTTTAGCAAAAGAACATAATATAAAACCTCCTGCCATAGTCATAATTGGAGATATAGTAAATCTTAACAAGAAAATCAAATGGTATATTTAAGAAGCCGGTGCAAAATATGATTCTAATCAAAAAGAAAGAGATAATCAAATAATTTGGAAAAAATAATTATTGTGATTACAAATGAATCGGTGTTGATGAATGATATCCAAAACCAAAACATTGACCAAGATCATTTAGACAATATTAAATTAATTGCGTTACCTATTATTCATATCAATAAAATCGATTCACAAGAAGTAAAGGAATCTTTTAAAAGGCTCAGTAATGGCTTTTATAACTATTGCATTTTCTTGAGCTCTAATGCAGTTAGAATATTTTTTGATATGGCAAAAAACGAACATAACTATGAAAGAATAATGGATGAGTTAAATAAAACGAATATAATAGCAATTGGACCTAAAACCAAGAAAATACTACAAAACTACGGATTTGAGTCAAAGTTAGGATCTTCTATTACCAATATCAATGATAAGAAATATTCTTCATCAGAAATAATAGAGTTTTTGGAAAACTTGGAAAGAGAATATAAAACAAAGTATCAAAAAGAAATTCCAAAAATTCTGATGCCCCGAAGTGCAGAATCAATAAAGTCTAATAATTATATCAATACGAAATTCAAATACATAATATTAGATCAAGTTTTCTTTTATGAAATAAGTGAAAACAAAAATGTATCAAATTCAGAGAACTGGAAGGAATTATTGCAATTACCTAATCGCATTGAAAAAACTTTTCTGATTTTTACAAGTCCCTCCACTGTAAGATCTTTTTTTAAAATAATGTATACTCAATTCTCTCAAATATCTAATCATAAAAGTCAAAGAGAAGTAATCCAAGCCTTAAATGTAAATAAGGTGATTTCAATAGGGCCCAAGACTTCACTTGAATTAAAGAAAAAAAAAATAGATTATACGGAATCATCTGAATATACAATTAATGGTGCTCTGGAATTGATAATCCGATTGATCAAATAGTGATCTGTTTTAGATGTCGATTATATATGGACTTCCAAAACATAGATAAAAATCTAAAGACTATAAAAAATTATATCAAAATTAATAGCTTGTTTTTTTCCTTTTTCATGGGATAGATCTCAAGTGGTTTTTCTGCAGGCAGGTTCAAAGCACTACCACTTTTTAAATCAAAGGACGATAAATGTAGCGGACAGGTCACAGTTCTTTCAGATTCATTTAGCATCCCTCCTGTCAGGTCAACGTATGCATGAGTGCAAATACGATCTGAGGCACAAAATTCGCCGTTTAGGTTCAATATCATTATTTTTTTATCTTCATAATCAAATTCATCTATTTCTCCTTTCTTTAATTTGAGAAATTGGGAAACATCTATCCATTTTTGTGTGCTAGCCATTTTACAATACCTAATTCAGACATTGAAAATAAAAGTAATTTGACAAGGTAAATGTTTATTGTTCAAGTTTTTTCTTACCTATATTTGTAATGTTTCTCAAATATATCTACAGTTTCTTTATACCTTGACTTTTCTACTTCAAGAATCTGTTCCATGACCTCATCGCCCTTTAACATTAGAGGTTTTCCAGTCCACTTGTTCTCAAACAGATAACTTATCCAAGCACGAATGAATGGACCCATTTTCCGAGATAAAGGCTCTACAAACCCGTTTATTATCTCACGTTTAGCACTTTCTCTATCCAAACCCTTACACATCAAGTAGAAGATTTGTTCTTCATCAATTTGAGATACTGAAGCAGCATGCGTAGCTTTGACTTCGTTGGTCTCTATCTCCAATCCGGGAATAGCATCAGCCTGGGCGCCTTTATTTAATAAAATTGCATGCCCGGCCAAAAAAGATTCTGAGGCTTGTGCATCCTTTCGAATTTTTATCATTCCTTTAAATAAGGACTTGGCGGTATCTTTTACAATTGATTTAACTAGGACTTTACCTCTAGTGCTAAATCCAATATGATCAAGATTAGATGAAATGTCAAATGATTGATTATTTGTACCAAAAACTATTTCTACATCTTCGGCTCGTGCGCCTGAGCCTTTCATAACACTATCAGTCTTGAATCGACAAAGGCGTGCACCAAACATTCCAGAATACCAAGACATTTTGCCGTCCTTTTCAACAAAGGCCTTTCTATTAGCAACACAAACAGTATCAGAATTCATAGCTTGTAATGTGATAAACTCAAGTTCCGCAGCGGGTTTTACAATACATTCAAGAACCTCAAAATAGCATTCTTGTCTTTTTTCGTTTGAATCATTTCCTTGAGTTTCTTCTTTTGACTTTGATAATTCAGGATTTGTTGATGAGGTGGAGGTGGAGGTGGAGGTGGAGGTGGAGGTGGAGGAAAACGTAGGAGACGATGAGTACAATTCTTGCACTATTGTTCCTTTTGAGCCTTCATCAGCAATAACAATATTCCTACAAATTGATGATGTACGATCATCTTTTAGAGAATATACGATTCTAATTGGCTCCTCAATCATCAAATTTCTTGGAATGTAAATAAAGAATCCAGATTGAAAGGCAGAGGAACCTAATGCGAGAAAACGATCATCTTCGTAATTGATTGATTTATCTAAAAAGTATTTTTTTACTAGTTCTAAATTGTTCTTTATGGCGTCTTGAATTGTCGAAATAACTAAACCTTTTTTAGATAATGCCTCTGGGACAAAAATATGTGCAACAAATGAGCCAATTAAAAGTATGCTTGGAGAAGACTTTATCTCTTGTAGTCGCATCTCTAGGTCTGTTGAAATAGAATTTGTATTCTCGTTAGAAAAGTAAACTTTGTCTGGTTCTAAAAGAGTTAATCCAGAGTATTTAGAATACAAAGGTGAAACTTCATTAGGCAAGCCAGAAAATTTGGATAAAATCGCTTTTCTAGAAGACAGCATCCACTGGGGTTCATCGCCCTTATTAGAAAGTATTTCATGTACATTATTTTCTGAAAGTAATGATAATGGAATCATTATGATCAATCTTCATGAAAAAATAAAAAGACTAGTAATGAAGTTAAACTAACCATTAACCTACCGAACCCTCCATCTCCATTTTTACCATTCTATTTAGTTCTACAGCATATTCCATTGGGAGTTCTTTGGTAAATGGTTCCATAAATCCACCTATAATCATACTCAAGGCATCGGATTCAGAATAGCCTCTACTCATTAGGTAAAATATTTGCTCATCACCTATTTTTCCCACGGTTGCCTCATGAGTAATGGTCGCATCATCTTGATTAACTTCAACATATGGATATGTATCAGTTCTCGAAAATTCATCAAGTAATAATGCATCGCATCGAACATTTGATTTTACTCCATATGCTCCTTTTGCTACATGCAATAATCCCCTGTACGTGGTTCTTCCGGTATCCTTACTGACAGATTTACTTGTAATTCGAGATGTAGTATGGGGTGCAAGATGGACCACTTTTGCGCCAGCATCCTGATGTTGACCCTTTCCTGCAAATGCCACAGAAACTATTTCAGCATGAGCATTCTTACCTAGCATGTAAACGCCAGGATACTTCATGGTGAGTTTACTGCCTAGATTGCCGTCTATCCATTCAACAGATGCATTTTCATAAGCATATGCTCTCTTTGTAACCAGGTTGTATACATCCTTGCTCCAATTTTGAATGGTGGTGTATCTGATTCGTGCTCCTCTTTTTGCAATCAATTCGACTACAGCAGAATGTAAAGACTCGGTAGAATAGACAGGAGCAGTACATCCTTCTATATAATGAACATCAGCACCCTCATCGGCAATAATCAAAGTTCTCTCAAATTGTCCAATATTTTCGGCATTAATCCTGAAATATGCTTGTAATGGTAAATCCACTTTTACATTTGGAGGAATATAAATAAATGAACCACCTGACCATACAGCACTATTTAGTGCTGCAAATTTATTATCTTCTGGTGGAATAACTTTTCCAAAATGCTTTCTTAATAGATCAGGGAATTTCTTAACTGCTGTATCAGTATCTAGGAATATCACACCCTGTTGCTCAAGATCTTCACGCAAATGATGATAAACTGTCTCTGATTCATATTGGGCACCCACACCAGCTAAGAATTTTCTTTCTGCTTCTGGTATACCTAACTTTTCAAAGGTATTTCTAACTGCTTCTGGAACATCATCCCAGTTTTTACTTTGCTTTTCGGCAGCTTTAGCGTAATAATAAATATTCTGAAAATCTATGTGAGACAAGTCTCCTCCCCAGTTTGGCATGGGTTTACTCATAAAAACATCATATGACCTTAATCTAAAATCACGCATCCAATCAGGTTCCCCTTTCATTTTGCTGATTTCTTCTACTGTACCTCTAGAAAGGCCCTTTTTACTTAAATATACATAAAGTTGAGTTGAATCTTTAAAATCATATTTACTATAATCCATATCTAGTTCTTTTGCGGTCATACTGTTAATAACGGCGTTATGTATTATAAGTATTTTTATTATGGAACACACCGACTGAGAAGAGAAAGTATTAAGTATACAAATATTTTCAACCAGTTAGTTAGGTCTACCTAACATTGGAAACATTTTCCTTAATATAAAAAAAGCAATCAATATATTCCCATAAAAAAAATTTCAAATATGCATATTGAGGGCAGTGTAATAGTATGTGATTCCATTGATGAAAGAGGAATTGAGATTTTAAAAAATGCAGGACTCACTGTTGATTATTTACCTGAGATAACAAATCAAGAATTAATATCTAAAGTAAAAGATTATGATGTAATTGTTGTACGCAGTAGAACCAAGGTTACAAAGGAAGTAATAGAGAATGCAAAGAGAGCAAAAATAATTGCAAGAGTGGGGGTAGGATTGGATAATATAGACACAAATGAAGCTCAAAAGAACAATATGGAGGTAATTAACGCAGGCGAGGCTTCAGTAAATGCAGTTTCTGAATTAGTATTAGGATTTATATTCTCATTAAGCAGAAATATACCTGTTGCCAATAATGCTACAAAGAATGGTAAATGGATTAAGAAAGATCTGATTGGTGTAGAATTAAAAGGCAAATATTTAGGAATTATTGGATTGGGAAAGATTGGAAGAAACGTAGCCAGACTGGCAAGGGGATTAAGAATGAACTTGATAGGATATGATGTTGTTCCTATTGATAAGAGCTTTGTTCAAGAAGTTTCACTTATTACGACAGACCTCAAAACGTTGGTAGAAAGTTCGGATTTCATAACATGCCATGTTCCATTTACAGAACAGACAAAACATCTGATAGACAAAGAAATGTTGTCAAGAATGAAAGATACTGCTTTCTTGATCAACACTTCAAGAGGGGAAGTCATAGATGAAGAGGCACTCATAGACTTTTTAAGAAATAAGAGAATAGGCGGGGCTGCTTTGGACGTTTATGAAGTCGAACCTCCTACGAACAAGGAGTTACTAGAACTTAATAACATAGTGTGCACTCCACATATTGCAGCTCAAACAAAAGAAGGACAAGAATTAGCATCGACAGTGATTGGTGAAAAAATAATACAGAGACTATTGGAAAGACAAATAGAATAACAGATTACAATATTTATTTTACTATACTACAAATAATATTTTTTATGAGAATAGTAATATTATAGATATAAAAGTAGTCATTGTTCCAACAAACAAACTTGATTTAATAAATTCTAACTAGAACACGATACTTTGTTGAGTTATCTTTATACTAAATCAATGAACCTGCTACTGAAACCTAAGAATCAGACATCAGAATCACCTTAGTTTTAGAAAATAATCCATGAATTATCTTAATATTTGAAGGTTTTATATCAAAATGCTTCGAAATGATGTTTATTAATTCCCTATTTGCCCTTCCTTTCACAGGAGCACAACGTAATGAAATATTGATCTCCATTTTCTCTTCATTAACATTCAATAGACCACTTGGATCAAACTTTACTTTCACAACATATGTACGAGGCAAACCACATCCCTGCACAATTGTTATGACAATGAATGTATATTTCCTTATAGGTTGTAGGTCATAGGTTATGGGTTATAGGTTAGATCACTTGAAATACTCCGATGAAGAGATAATTCTATTATGGTAAAACATCAATAAATTAGTAAGAAAAATTTCTGTTGATTAAAAGAAATAGCCCGACACTAAAGGGGACTGTGAAATTATCGTTATAACAAAAGGCGGTATAAGATTCAACTTTATTTTCGAATATGAGATAAATAAAACTGGTTAATCCAGTCCTTATTGTAATTAAGCAAGTAATACCAATTACAATACCAATATAAAATAGAAGTAAAAAACATTTTTAAATTGATTAATCACACAAACAGGAAAAACTATTCAATTAGTGGAGGATTTTGAAACAATACTGAATATTAGGCATATTTCTTTTCAAAGATACGAATTGAAAAAACTGAAGAAATATGCTATATGCATTAGAATATTAGAATATTCAAAGATCCCCGATGGATAATATTCTCCTTTGAAAAAATGATCATGCAACTAAAACAATTAATGTATTATTTCATAGCATCCAGTAAATCTTTCTTAAATGTTTGTCTAGCCCGTTGTAAATACAAATAAAATAACGCCATCACAAAACTAGCAACTCCACCCAGAATAAAAAAGGCATTTAGAGTTACTAATGCTAACAAAGATATAACAAAGGTGCTCAGTATAAAAATTAAAGAGATTTTCTTTAATTTATTCATAATAGTGAAAAAATAGGAAATACACCAATATAAATACAACTAAAATAAAATGATTATCAAATTATATAAATTAACAACATAATTAAGATAATTTGTCACTAAATTGTTCTACTACTACTACTACGGCGGAGGTGAATGAAAAAGATGGCAACAACAACTCAAGTCAATGGATGCATGGTGTTATATAAAAGCGAAATTATAAGTGGCCCAATAGAAAATTTACTCTGCTATGTACTAAGGATCAACACCAGTAGTAAATTGGATATGTTGTAAGACAAACTCTGAATTCACCGCGAGTCAAAATTGCACTAATGTTTAGCGAATTCATCATTAAACAGGATTGGATCTGTTCTTTCTTCTACTTTTAAATATCCAGATTGATATGGCTCCCAATATAATGATGGCTCCTAAAATTGTACCATATAGAGCGACAGTAGAGATCAATCCAAAAGTCTCGGTTATCGAAACATTAAATACGGCTCTTTCACAATTGCAGTTTACGCTATCGTTTAAAATAGTTCTTGGCGGAGGAACGGTATCAAGTATTTTGTTCCGTGCAATATCCTCATTTAGTATGCTCAATACAATTTGATAATTACCATTATTTGCAAATACAAAAGGAATATTGAAATCTCCAGTTTCTAGAGTAGTCCATGGGAATACAAATACACGTTCTCCATTTATAGAGTAGATTTCGACCATGACTGTAACATCATAGATGTCTCTACCATGTTTGTCTTGAATACTAAACATAATTTTTGATGGTTCATTAGATTTTGCATATTCCGGTTCCAACTGTTGTAGTATGTAATATTTGTTACCTATCCCCATTCCAGAGCTATTATATGAAGCAAATTGATCGAAATGAGCATATGCAGTAAAAAACGTAGACGTAATCAAAGAATATATAAAAAATACAAAGAAAACTATTGCAAACTTTGATCTAGGATTTTTTGTCGTAGTTGTTCCTTTAACCTTACTCGAGTTTCTCACAGAAAACGATGGCATGGTATTTCATCTTACATTTTCTTTAGCTACTATGCTGAGGAACTTACTTCAGGTGTATTACTACTATCATGCCCAGATGGCTTAGATGGATCCACTGAGGACTTTAGTTTGAGATTTGTGTAATAGATATTTATTACAACAAAAATCATGCTACTATACAATACCAAGCCCAAACCCAAGTGGGCAGTTACTAAATCTGCATGTAATTTTTCATTGATAACAATTGCCCCTAACGTTATTTGGCCCACAACAGTAGCCGATGCTATGACTGAGAATATCTTGGTGGATTTGAGCGAATGCTTTCCTCTAAGTACAAATGCCATAGTTAAAAACACTAGAAGTCCTGTCGAAGCAGCAGTTGTTCTATGAATATATTCTATCAAAAACTCATAGGAAGGAATCAATCCCTGTGGACACAACGGCCACTGTGGACAAGATAAGCCCACACCAGTAGAACTAACGTACCCACCTAGAGTCATTAATCCAAACAATACACACAACGTACCAATCGAAAAAATCTGGAGAAACTTATCGTAATTCATGGTATAAAATTTTGTAGTCTGTCTTATGTTTCTACACACAAAAGAAAGTTATTGTACTGTAATTGTTCCCTTCATAAATGGATGTACAGTGCAATAATAAGCATAGGTATCTGCTTCCAAACTAGCCGTATCTATTTGTGCGGTCTCACCGGCCATGATAATGCTGCTATCAAATAGTTTTGCAGAGTTGGGATCTTGTGGTCCGTCGCCACTTGTTGCAGTGTGCGGCACAGTATCATCGTTTGTCACTGTGATCACATCTCCCTTTGCAACTGTTAGTGTGTCTGGAGCATAGTCAGGGTTTCCAGGGGTTGCAGCGCCTGTAGGAATTGATAACGTGGGACCGCCTGAAGCAGCAGGGGCTGCAGGAGCCGAAGAACTAGCTCCAGTAGTTGCAGATTCTGATGCTCCGGGTGCAGGTGCAGGTGTGGGCGCGGATGTGGGGGCGGATGCTGGTGATGGAGGAGGAGCAGAAACCGGTGGCGGAATACTTGCAGTATCCTCCCAATGAAATACCGTTACATACCCTAACACAGCAAGAGTGATAACGATAATTATCAATCCCTTGGCGAAACGCTGAGGGGAGGTTCTAATGATGTGGTTCTCGTCGTGCGTAGTCATAATAATATTCAACTCCCTGTCCTAACTTGAATGGATCTCTTGGATCAGCTGGCTTACCGTACATTGCGGACCTTATCATGTTATATAGGAACAGTGCGAAGGATGTTCCTATTGCCCATCCACCAAAACTCGCTATTTGGTTCATTATTATCAGCTCTGGAAAAGGTAGATAATCTACAACTCTTCTTGGCATTCCGTAGAGACCAAGAATATGCTGCACACCAAATATGAGCGCTATTCCTACAAATGTCATTACGAAATGAATTTTCGCCAATCTCTCGTCGTACATTCGACCTGTAATTAACGGGAATAGATAGTAAATGAATCCAATAAATGCCAATGTTATAGTTCCCATGATAAACAAGTGCATGTGCCCTACGACCCAGTAGCTGTCATGAGTCAAAAAGTCCAACGGCATTGCAGTATTAACAACACCCCCAGCTCCTGCTGAGAAGAATAACAGTATCGCACCCACACTAAATAACATGGGTGCTGCAAACTTGATTCTTCCACCCCACATGGTAGCCAGGAAGTTAAAGACATGCATAGCAGAAGAAGGTACGGCGGCTAGAGTTCCCACCATAAATACAGTCTTTTCCGTAAAGCTCATACCAACCGCAAACATGTGATGAGCCCATGAACCAAATCCAATGACAGCAATTACGATTAACGCTATTACTCCCGAATAATAGCTAAACAAAGGTTTTCGGGAGAATGTGGGTATCATCTCATACATCATACCTATAGCCGGGAGGACAAATATGTAAACTTCCGGATGGAATGTGAACCAGAACAAGTGTTGATACGCTATTGGATCCCCACCCATTTCTGGATTAAAGAACCCTGTCACTCCTAACCTATCAGTATAAAGCATGACCAATGACGCCGCAAAGGTAGGTATAGCAACAAGTATCATAAGCGAAGTTACCAGCATAGCCCAACTAAACAGCGACATTTTCATCAATGGTAAATCGGGATGTTTCATCTTTAGTATTGTAACAGTAAAGTTAATGGCACCTAATACAGAAGACAGACCCAGCAACTTTAATGAAATTATCCACATATCTGCGGCTGGTCCTGGAGCTTTTAATGTAGAGTATGGTGGATAGGCATTCCAAGTAAGATCAGCAAATCCCCCCCAGAGCAAGCACATACAAGGAGGAATCATCCAAAACGCAACAGCATTAAGCTTTGGCCATGCCATATCTTTGTATCTAACCATAATAGGAATTAGATAGTTACCAACTCCAGAGGCAAATGGAATCAACCACAAAAACAATAATGTTGTTCCATGAACTGTGAAGAATCTAGCAAAATCTGGTTGCCCGGAAAAAATTTGTAGACCCGGTACAAATAATTCGGCCCTGATAGCCATAGCCAAAGCGCCTCCAGCAAATAACGCCACCAATGAGGCTATAATATACAATAACCCGATATCAGTATGATGGGTAGAAAATATGATCTCCCATATGGGTCGAGGTTTTTTTAATTCTAGAACCATTTTCTTACAATAGCACCCCTATATCCAATAAATTCGAAATATGTCTATAAAAGCATTTGGATTTTTCTTTTTCATAAAAAATATTAAAATAAATAAAAAAGTCTCAAAAATCAGAAATTTCTAAAAAAATTTTCTTTTTTATTGTAATATCTATATTATATTAATTATAGAAAAAAATGGGAATTTAAAAAAATGGTGGTTATTGTACCGTCAGCGTTCCGGTCATGAATGGATGTACGGTACAATGGAAGGGATGCTCTCCCGCTTCTACGGTGGCAGTATCTATTTGTGCTGTTGCTCCAGGCATCATAATACCGGTATCAAATAATTGTCCAGCATTAGCATCTCCTGGACTGGCTCCATTAGTTACAGTATGCGGGGCTGTATCGTCGTTTGTCACCGTGATCACATCTCCCTTAGTAACTGTTAGTGTATCTGGAGTATATGCAGGATTTCCAGGGGTTGCAGCACCTACAGGGATTGACAAAGTTGGACCAGCCGCTGATGATGCGGTTGAGGACGCATTACCAGACGAAGTTCCATTGGCACCGCTTGTAGCATTCGTAGAGGTAGTAGAGTCGTTTTCAGTCGCCTGGGTCAAATTTCCTGGTTCTACCACTCTCATTGTTCCACTTCCAGTAGAACCCACTTCACCGCCACCTGGTGCAATTACAGTAGCAGTTCCGCTACCTTGGGATATTGTAGGCTCCGATTGACCTGAACTAGCCGTAGTATTGTCAGTATTGGGTTCAATAAATAACCTGGCCCTCATATCCTGATGAAGCATACCACAATATTCTCTACACTGAATCAGATATTCACCTGGTTCGTCGAATACATTCCACATTGTATTAACTCTTCCAGGAACAGCATCCATAAGCATGGCAAAATCCGGTACGCTAAAACTATGAACTACATCGCTTGAAACTATCTCAAACCTATAAGGTACTCCCTCTTTTAGATGAAGTTCATTAATTTCTTGAGTACCATCAGCGTGTTGAAATGACCAAAACCATTGCTGACCTACTACCCGTACGGTTTCCGAATTAGGGGGCGCATATTCTAAGGTATGTTCTATATTCCATGATTCAGCCCCCACCCAAATGAGTATTGCAGTGACAGCTCCTATATACACCCATTCCGGTGTACTGTGCCCCACTAAATTTTACCTCCAGCATTATCAATATTTTTGAAACGTGGATGAGACTCCCTAAATCTCCAGCAAAGATAAACATTCAAACCCTGGACTACAGCTCCAACAATAAAAGCTGCAACCATCATCCTATAAAATAAGCCCCAAATTTCAACTCTACGGATTACAGTTTCACCACCTTCTGCAGCATACGCTATTTCGATTATACTTTGAATACCTATTACAGCCATAGAACTAAATATGAAAATTAACAACATTTTGTTAACAGAGGAAAAAGCCATACCTTAATCTCCACTCTCTTTGGATTGGTGAATCTTTCTGTCATTTAAGGTTTTTGCTAATGTTGATTTGATAAAGGCCAAGTTCATAATCGTACAAAATAACAAACGAAATAAAAACGAAACTTAAATTACTATACTTTAACCAATTAAAGCAGAATGAAAAAATTAAAATTCAGTAAGAAATCGTTCCATATTTAAGATATTAAGACCACATAACGATAGACTATCTTGATAATTCTTTAATACATTGATAGAAGCATTTGGGATTTGGACGCTATATACTGATGATGGCTTTATATTCATAGCCAATGAAATCGCAGCTTTGATTGGATCCAAATGAGAAATTAAGAGTATGTTTTCATCGACATGTTTGCCAACGAATTCTTGCAATAAATTTCGAATTCTTTCCCTTACAGAACCAAAGGATTCCACTTCAAATTCGAGCAAGGAGTTTTCGTCATCGTTATCAGAATAAAATTTTGCAAACAAATCACCGTGAGTAGATAGGACATCATCATAATAAAGGCCAACTAGTTTTCCTAACTCGATTTCAAATAATCTTTCATCTAATTCATAATCTAGCCCTAGTGCTGCTGATGCAATTTCTGCAGTTTCTACAGTCCTGATTACGGGACTAGAATAAATCTTGTGTATTGGAATTGTCTTTAGTAATTCGCTACTTTGTTCTACCTGTTTTCGACCTAATTCGGTCAAGTGAGATTCAAGGTTTCTTCCAACTAACAGTCTCTTGACATTATTATAGGCTTGACCATGCCTCATGAAAATAATAAGTGACATAATTTACTTAAAATATATTAAAAATTATTTCAATATTAAACTATTCATATATATTTTGGTAATTGTAATGGTTTAGTGTTTTTGGCTTTATTTTTTTTACAGGCTCATTCCATTCGTATCCTAAAATAAAGATACATCATATATGGATTAAAGAAACGATTTAATCTTGGCTTTGAAGCCAGCTCCATCTAGACCAGACGTGCTTTAATATATTAGAACTTGATATCTAACACATTAATATGAAAATTGGAATCATTGGAGGTACGGGTGGCATGGGCGAAGGGTTTGCCTTAAGATGGTGTGCCAATCATGAAATCATACTAGGATCAAGAGATAAACAAAAAGCTCAGACTGTATCAGAAAATCATATAAAAAATATTAAAAATAGCAAAAATGCTGAAAAAGTCAAAGGAACAATTAGAGGCGATGACAATCTCTCGGTAGCAAAACAGAGTGACGTATTAATACTTTCTATCCCTTATGAAAACATTCAAAGCACATGTATGGATATAGCAAATACTATTGATGACAAATGCATCGTAGTTTCACCTATAGTTCCTATGAGTAGGAATCAAGATGGATTCTATTACATTCCTTTTCAAGAAGGGAAAAAATCAGCTGGAACAATGGTCGCTGAAAATTTACCTAACTGTAATAAAATAGTTTCAGCATTTCATACAATATCTGAAATAAAACTTAAAGATATAGATTCAGCATTGAATGCAGACACTTTTATTTGTACTGATAACAAGGAATCGCTAGGAATAATCTCGAATTTAGTATCAGAAATAAACGGCTTGAGGTCAATTTATTTAGGGCCCCTCATATTATCCTATCAGGCAGAAGTTATGACACCAATGATCCTTAACGCTTCGAAACAGAATAAGTTAAAACATCCAGGGATAAAGCTGGTATAAACATTATTTTTTCACTAAATAATTTTTAAAATGGACTTTGATAAAATAGATAAGAGGATAAGGGACAGACGTAAAGAATGGATGTTTCCACTTGGAGTACTATTCATAATAATGGCAACTATTATTCTAATAAGAAACCTTATTCTCATATCAACAGAATTAGGGCCAGAATTTTTTGTCGATAATTTTTTTAACTCCGACATAACCAATGAAAAATTCACGGTAGTGATGTATGCGATTGGTCTAGTCCTAGTTTATTTTGGGAGAAGAAAGAGGCAAGATCTATTTATGAATTGAAATATGACACTATCCTTATCGTTCCTATTATCAGTGACTACGTCATATCGGCTTTTTTTGTGATAAATGTTTGTATTTTATCCATGGATTTTTCTAAAATTTCCTCTTGTGGTAGATAAACGATTCTAAAATGCCCGGTTCCTGAATTTCCAAATCCCGACCCGTGGACCGTTAAAACGCCAGTGGAATTTAATAAATCGATCACAAATTCCAAATCATTTTTCCATTTATTCTTTAAATCAATTTTTGGGAACATATAGAAAGCACCTTTTGGTTTTGTGCATTCCAAATCATTAATCTCATTTAATCGCTTGTAAACAAGATCTCTTCTTTTCTTTAATTTCTGTACCATAATGGGCAAATGTTCCTGTGATCCGTTTAAAGCAGCATTTGCAGCAATTTGAACTGGAAAATTGGATGCAATCCTGACACGTGCAAGTTTAAAAATATTCTGCCTCAATGGATCGAGTTGCCTAGAATTGTTATTCATGCAAACATATCCGCATCGTAGTCCAGTCATCAAATAAGTCTTGGAAAATCCATTGAGAAGTATAACCGGGGCATCGCTAGAAATGTGGCCAATCCCGTTAAATTCTTCATCAAATACAATTTCATCGTAAATTTCATCACAAATAATATACAAGTTATTTTCTGCAGCTAAATCTATCAAAGATTTCAGGCTCTTACGACTGAAGACTTCGCCTGTAGGATTATTAGGATTTATGATACAGATAGCCTTTGATTTAGATGAGATTTTATTTTTTATATCGTCTAGATTAGGTGTACCGTCTTCATGTATCCCAAATTCAGTTATGCTACCACCATAAAATTTTGCATATGAGGAATATGGAGGGTAATAAGGCCCAGGCAATAAAACTTGGTCGCCATCTTCAACAATAGAGCCCATAACCATGTCCAAACCCTCAGATACTCCATTAGTAACCAAAACATCTTCTGGGGTCAAGTCTAGACCTTTTTTTCCTTTTTCCTTTCCCACTATAGATTGTCTAAGTTCGTTCCAACCTTCGGAATCAGTATAATAATCATTATCACTAGCAAGTGCATCTACTAGCGCATTCTTAATATGCAAAGGAGTTTTAAAATCAAAAGCTACAGGATCACCTATATTTAAATACATAATTTCTTTTCCAGTTTTTTGATATTCTCTTGCATGTAACATGACATCTCGAATTGCATATTCAACTCGACTAATCCTATCTGATATTTTCATCAACGCTCTAGTTCCAATTGTATCTTAAACTGATTTAATATTTGTATTTTTTTAAAATTAACATTACGTTTCATGCTTAATAGTTCCAAGTAACCGGGTTAATGATTTTAAGCGTCGGTTAATAGTCGACCAGAGTCAATCCCTCATATAAATAGGCAAACAAAATTTAGAAGATGGATCAAAGGAATCCGATATACAAAATTATCGGAGTGCCTTTTGACCAATCGAGCAAAATTCTTTGCTAAACAAAGTTGAGTAGAATGACAGAATTTAAATCTGATTATTTGTGATAGACGATTGCTAAGGATTCAGAAACTTCTTCTTTTCAAATTGAATATAAACTTCAATCATAAAGGAGTATATTTTTTCTATCACAGTAGAATCAAAATCTAATTCTCTTGAATAGTTTGTGACCTTATCTAAAATTTCATCTATCCTTTTTTTGTCCTCTATCTTAGAATAATTGCTCTTAAATTTTGCAGCTTGCTGTACATATTTACCGCGCCTAACTAATAATAAAACAATTTCCATGTCTATTGAATCAATATTTTTCCTAATCTCGCCTAAAGAGCTACAATTTATCACGTCCAATTTGATTATTTATGTGCAGAATAATTTAAAGAATTAAGGATGGTTATATCCTACCCATAGTAAAAGATATGAATATAAACATTGTTATCAATACTATAATATGATTAATGCAAATACGGTTAAACGCATGATTATGAAATGTATTTATGAGGAAGATACAGATGATAAAATAAAATTATTTATCAAGATAAATAAACTTCTCCCACGGGATTTAAAGATAGAATCACCTACAATGATAACAAAGGATTTCATAGATAAGAGATTGTATGGTCTACAAGCCAGTCTAGGATAGGAGATAACTATATCAAGCTATTTAAAAGCCCGATCCCGATCAGTTTCATTCAAAATAATATCACGGTTTTCATAAGACAAAAATATTATTAAAGCACCAATTCAAATTTCTTGTTTCCTATGAAATAGGAAACTTTATGAAGAAATGGAAATAGAGATATATTTTTTCATGTGATCAGATCAATTTTTTCATTTGTAAAAAATTTAGAATTTATTGGTAGTATGGTAGAATCAGATGTCAAAATAATAAAAAGGAACATGACGAGATTTATTTTACAGTTTATTTCTCATGATTAAAACATTTGCATTGTATCTTTTTTTGTATGAACTAAATATACCATTCATATGTTAAATCTATAGCATATTATAATTAACACGATTCTTAATTAGGTAACTCATTTCAGATTTATTTACCTTGAAAAAGTAGGAAGATAAGATGAACCATTTGGTAATAATATAACAAAACATTGATCATTGATGATCAAAATAACTAAATCATTTTGGTTGGGACGATATAGTGACTATTTAAATAACGTAAATCACAAATTTCTGTTGTGGAAATACCGATTGAACAAATTTTACAAGATTTTGCCGTTATAATGATTATTGCCTCTGTAATGACTTTGATCTTTTACAGACTAAAACAACCTGTAGTGATAGGTTTTATTGTTGCAGGTATCATAATCGGTCCTCACACTCCACCTTTTAGTCTAATTCATAATTCAGATGTTCTTAATTTATTTGCTGAGATGGGTGTAATATTGTTACTTTTTACGGTAGGAATGGAATTCCCCATAAAGAAACTAAGAAGAATAGGAAGAAAAGCTATTATCATTGCTACCAGTGAAGCCTTCGGAACATTAGCTATAGGATTCTTTACTGCACAGGCACTTGGACTCGGATTCTATGACAGTTTATTCATAGCATTAGCGATATCAGTAACTAGTACAGTCATTGTAATGAGAGTTCTAGGAGAACTTAATATGATGAAAGATGAAGCTGCTACTTTAATACTAGGAACTGCAATTATCGAGGATATTCTCATAATCTCCTTGTTAGCTATATTTCAGTCCTCTGGAGTGAGCGGAGACATATCGGTCAATGAAATTATGATATCAATAGCAATAACAATTGGATTTATAGCAGGAGTACTTGTAGTAGGATCAAAAATAGTTCCAAAATTAATTGACGTTATTGCAAGAACCAATCAACATGATGTACTAATCGTCGCTGCCGTCGGAGTTGCTTTTGGATTTGCGTTTATATCTTTTCAGTTGGGAATATCAGTAGCAGCTGGTGCATTCTTTGCTGGCGTCCTAATTGCAGAGTCAAGGTCGCATGCTGTAACTAGTGTTTTGGCTACGCCGGTTAAAGATATTTTTGCGGCTTTGTTTTTTGTCTCTGTTGGAGCACTGATGGACTTTAAACTTATTCCATTATTTATAGTTCCAGCATTGATCCTAATAGGGGTTTCAATAGGTGCAAAATTCTTAACGGTTTATGTTTCCTCAAGAATCCAAGGAGTAAGTAATCTGTCTTCAACCCGTACCGCTGTAGGATTATCATCATCAGGAGGAGAAATCGCATTAGTAGTAGCCAAAGGCGGAATAGACGTCGGAGCTACAAGTGCTTTTATATTACCAATGATAGGAACTATGACGATCATCACCACATTTATTTCACCTTATGTTATCAAGTTTGGTTGGAAATTCACTGAGAGATACAGAAAAGATCAGGATAAAGATAATGAATTACCACCATCAGGCACAAGAGACAATTCAAAAGTGCCTTAAATGATCGGTTAAATCAATAAACAATTTGGTCATTTCTATCATAGTGCTGTTTAAGACATATTGCAAATCCTACATGACCGCAGTCATCAGTATCACAAGTAATACACCAAGGCATGCTTTCTCTATAACTGACTATAACTGAGCTAGAAATATTTTTGTCAAATAAAATTACATATTTGTTTTTGAAAAAATCTTTTATTACTATTAGGCAGTCTTTTGATCCTGTTTCTTCTGCCATTAGCCATTTCATAAACTCCATAGTGCCAAAGTCAAGAGTAGACATGGTATGATCTTTTTCAATTAGTTGGGACTTTCCAGACAATCTTTTCCTATCTTTCCTTTCCAACCAGTTTTTATCAGAAAAGGTATTAAAGGTATCTATATTTTTCTACATAAAATGAAATTACTATTATTTAAATAATACAGCTCATACTTCCATTTTGAATTTTTCGGCGATATCGTTAACGTATTTAAGCGCTGTTGTGCAAGGCTTACATGAACGTGCAGATGCAAATGATGAGAAAACTATAGGATAATCTATAACATACATCGAAATATGCTTTTGTTAGAAATTATTATAGATGCAATTAGTCTTTTGTACAAAAGATAGACAAGGTCAAATATTGCATTATAAGGGGGATTCCATCATTTTTCGTAGTAAGCAATCTAAAAATCATTAATAATAACATCAATACAGGCAAGTTAGGAAGAATGTATGTCTGAATTCAATTCATTAAATTCATTACATCCTGGACATTGTAGTACGATATCTAAGCCTTTACTATTTATACTTAAAAGTTGAGCGATCTGATCTGAGTGGATATTTTTTGCAAGAATGAAGTTGCAATTACCACAGAGATAAGACACCTTTGGAGATTCAACTTCTTCATAGTCATCTCCATTAATGTAAGGGGTCTTTAGAGAGGATTGTCTAAATACCGCCTTTCGATCGGAATGAGGTTCTGGAATAATCTTGCATTTTATATCAGTCATGATAGAGAGAGATAGAGTTTTCAGACATATAAATAAGAACTATTTTGATTCCGGTTTCGCGATAATCAAAATAAATAATGTGCAAATAGCCCCAAAAATCTAGATATGATTCACAGAATATTGTAATCATTATTTGAATTATTTCACATCATTCTTAGCTATTGTTTTCTTTTTAAGGAATGTTTAACCAGATCTTTGATATTCTATTAAGATTAAAAGTTGTGCTTGCTTTGAAAAAAAACAGGAGATCATCTTTAGTTGGTCTACATGCTTGCAGAGATTATAGAGATAAGTTAGTACATCTACTTAATTCGTATTTGTAATTTTCATTAGTATCGTTACTATAAAGGTGTGCTTAAGTTCAATATACTTATTAAATACCAATTCAAGGAATCTGAGAAGATTACTCTCGAAATTTTCATACTCCATCGATCATACTGCTTAATCTATATTTTACCAACTTAATCGAATTATTATTTGGATACTCTATTGCGTCCTTAGATTTTAGCCATTTTAAATTATTTTTAAGAATTTCCATAGTCTTTACTCTATCGTGGCTCGAATTGGGATATCTACTTTCGTAAATTTCATCAATAGACCATGTTTCTTTATTAGGGTATGATGTACAAAAGGTATAGAGTTGTACTACTAAGGATTGTATGCCATTTTTGAATGGATCAAATGCTATAGTTTTAGTTGCCTGCATAATTACTAAATAAAATCATACTTGCATAAAAAGTTTATACATTATATTATTGTATCATTGAAAAATTACATATTTTTTGATTTATATACTGTTTTTAATAATTTATATATTTTATGAATAAGTATGTCCAAATACTAGTATGACCTTTTATTTAGTAAAATCCATGTCAAAGTGCAATATCAGAGCCTCGCCAGGATATAGGTAATAGCATGATTCGTAAATACTTCCATTATGCTCTCATCAATCCCCGATCTCGACGTTAGAAGGTTTAGTAATTAATAACGTCTCATGAATCTGTAAAGATCCCAATAAATTCGCGTTTTTATGAAAATTCTACAAGGTTAAATCGCAATAAATTATATAACTGCCAACAAGACATATACATCAAACGAAGAGGAGGGTCCGTAGCGTAGTCAGGATATCGCGGCGGTCTTCGGAACCGCAGGTCATGGGATCGAAGCCCACCGGGCCCGTTAATCACATGGGTTCAAATAATTCAACGTTGTACAGGAGATTAGATAAAAGGAGGTATATTATTGCCCGCTAAGTTAACCACAACCGTTAAGAATATAGAAATCAAGGTCACAAATCAGACCAATAGACAAATAATTAACGACTTTTATGAATATCTTCAGAACATAGATACTTCTGAGAGCTATCAAAATGGATTACTAAAAGTCTTGATAAGATATGCAGAATACCTGGGAAATTATACAACATTTTATCAAATTCAAGAAAAAGAACAAGTATTAGATTTCTTGGATTTGAAAAGAAAAACAGACAAAGACGACCCAGATAAAAAATGGATCACCACATGGAATGATTATCTCTGGAGATTAAAGTATTTCTTTAGATGGTTATACAATGCTAGAAATAAAGGCTCAAATGCAAAATCCTATGATACATGGAATACTCCAGACTTTATCAATCTTAAAATGAAAAGGACAAAGAGACTAAGTCCATATCTAGAAACAGAAATTTGGGACAAAGACGAATTGGCTACGATTATTAAATATGATCCATATAAAAGAAACAAAGCTATTCTATCTTTGTTATGGGATTTGGACGCCAGACCTCACGAGATCACGTTATTAAAAATCAAACATATTAGACTAAAGGAAAAGTATGGTGAAGGAGAGATTCCACATGAAGCCAAAACAGGAAGCGGTCCAATGTTACTTACTTTTTCTTTTCCTTACGTGAGAGACTGGTTAAATGAGCACCCTTTTAAGAATGAGCCTGAAGCGAGGCTGATATGCAATCTCTTAACAGGATCATCAATTGGACCTGATCAGATATATGATGTAATGAGACAACTTAAAAAAAGAATTGAAAAATTAATTGAAAACAATAAAATTAATGATATCAATGAATTGGAACGTATTCGTCATTTACTAAAAACAAAGAAATGGAACCCATATTGCATCAGGCATTCGGCGATCACAGCCGATAGTGATTACCTGCCGGAATATGCTTTGAAAAAGAAAGTTAGATGGTCAATGAATTCTAAGCAAGGGACCCGGTATATAAAAAGAAGAATGGGTAATGAACTAAAAAACAAAATATTAGAATACAATGGGATAATTACAGAAGAAATACAAAAAAAGAAACCAATACAATCGATATGTCCACGCTGTGATTTATCTAATGTATTGGAGAATCGATACTGTTCAAAATGCAGTTACCCACTAAATTCCGAAGCATTTGATGAAATCAAAGAAGAGGAGAACAAGAAAATAACAGAACTAGAAGGTAAATACAATGAGATGGATTCTATTTTACAAAACCTTCTTAAAGCCTTTTCTTCAGTTGATGAACAAGGAAAACAGTTAATAGCAAAGCAATTAATCGAATCAGGAAAGTTCAGATAATGTCAGGGTTTAATATTAATTATATAACCAAAAATATGGTTTATCCCTTTTATTAATCATATGACGTTATTCCTCCATTTTCTTTACAATTTATACAAGTTACTTGGTTAAAAGATTCCTTTTCCATTTCAATTGAATAGGGAGATATAAAACCACATGTTTGACATTTTACAATTATAGTTATACAACTGGAATTTGAAAGATTGCTATTTCGTTCTATCTCCCATTTAGTTCTAATTGCATAGTCTAAGACATGTTGTTCCTGGATTTGTTCATATAGTCCTTTTTCAAAAACGTCTTTTTCAGAGAAACGTCTTTTTAATTTGGTTGCAAGTTGAAAAGATTTTGTAATATCCGTATTGATTTTTAATACTTCTGATATCTCTTTATCAATTTGAGCCTCAACATCCAATTTAAATTGTGCTCTTATAAGATACTGTGCTTTAGTCTTTTCTTCGTAAATCAGTGACTCATCTATTTCTTTATCTTTCAACCCACGTAACCAAAAAGGAGTATTAAACTCAGCTAATGATTTATAAAATATTTGTTTAAACTCGGTTTCTTCTATGATATTTCTATAAAGTAATTCATTAAGCTTAATTCTTATTACAGAGAAATTAATGGCAAGACTATGCTGATATTGTAGCATCAAATTAAAAAAATAGAACAAGATATCCTGAAATCGATTAAAACAATTTTGAAATATATCCTTTAAAAAATGAAAATAGTAATTTTCAGAATTTTTATAGGTATAAGGAAGGTATTCAAGAAACCTATTTAATACGAATTGCAAATTTTTCACATATTCATCTGAATCTTTTTCGTATTTTTGTAGATTTAATAAAGAGGCAATTAGTATACCGCTTCTAGTTACTACATACTGATGTGTTTTTGATTTACCCCGTTCAGAATCTACCACTTCATCATCAATGTCAATTAATCCAAGATCTATGAGTTTTTGAATTCTATTGGAGATTCTTGCATCTATAGTATGAGCACGATAAGTTTTAGCAATAGGAGAACCTCTGAAGTCATCAATTAAATCAACGTTATTATCGAGTAACCAATTACACAAGACTCTTGACTTGAAGACTTCTCTTAGTTTTATTCCGTCAATTTCAGTAATATCCGATGATTTGAGGCTATCCTGACAAATAACAAATCGCAGAATGTCCCTATAAAGTCTTAGATCTTTTCTTTCTTCCTTGCTAAAGTCTCCCTTATTCTCTCTATACTGTAAAATTTCCTCAATAGTCAGCTCTTTTTTATTTTTTTTCTTAGTAAGGTCTTTTTCAATAGGCATCATACTAAGTTAGTATTAAACGCTACTTACTAATAACAGTTTATACATTATATACATATGGAAGAATATATCCACAAGATAAATGGAGTTTTAGGTAAGGCTTCCCACAGCGTAGTTTTACCGAAAAATTTCATTGATGAACTACATATTCAAAAAGGCGACTTTGTAAAAATTAACAGAGACAATAACAAAATAATTATTAAAAAATTGGAGGGTTAAAAAAGTGAAGGATGAAAAAGAATTTCCAATATCTATAAGCGATAAACATAAAATTAAACTTTATGAATTACAAAATAGCTCAGTAAGCAGTCCTACAACATTAGAACTATTGATTGCTAAATGTCCAATAACCTGTAACGATTGTAAAACGGTATATTCAAACAAATTAACAGGAATTAGAATTATTTGTAGATGCAGTTGCCACTTTGCAGTAAACCAAGAGGTGATCTGAATTATCAACTTCATCAGATAATAATTATAACAAAGATTATAGTAGTAATCGCACCCAACAGCAAAATCACATAAATCCTGAGGAATTAGCAAATCTATACAAAATTGGTTTCAAACCTGTTGCATTATATGAGAATCATGGTCCAGTAGATGAATGGACTCCGGTTTTTGAGAATCCACATTATTGGAAACTTGAGGATTTTAACGATCCAAGTGTTTATTTAAAATTCAAAAATGTGGCTAGTGCTTTAGGGAGAACACATATCAGAGATTCTCAAGATCGTGAATTATATATTCAAGTATTAGACATTGATTCTGAAATCGCATCCGCTCTAATTAATACGCCCATATCTCAGCTGGCTGACTATGAAAAACTAGGTTCAAGATTCTACAATATCTTTGCAAATTCTTGGAATATAACAGAAAGAGAATTCTCGGATTCTACAATTCTTGACATTTTAAAGATGTTTACATATGTAACAAAGACGAGAAAAGAACATGGCTACCATATCTGGTGGCTATCGCATAACCAAAATATAGCAATACGAAAGAATGATTGTAAAATAGATAGTGTTTTTGAAATAATAACAGACAAAGCTCTATGTACATTACCTCCATCAACTCACAGAGATGATAAGAAATTTCGATATTACCCACTAGGTATAACTGACAAAATATTACTCAATGACGAGTTATATGCCCTTTTCAGAGAACTTTTCAATGGTTGTTTAAGAGAGGATTACAATGATAGGAAAAATATAAGAAATGAAAGTAAAAATATTGAGAATCTTCAACACAGAAACAAAGAATATTGTGATCTTTCAGAAGGAACTATTCAAACTACTGTCGATTATCTTTTACCTTATTATATAGAACATGACAGAAACAATTTTGTACTTGCCTTTTCTGGAACCACGTTTCATTTACGAATATCTGAAGAATCAGCCAAAAAAATAATAGAAAAAATATGTGACAAATCTGAGGACTCTGAGAAAAAAAATAGAGTAATTACTTTGCAATCTACTTATAGAAATGGCCTTAATGGACGACCCATAACGGGAGCGCCGTCTCTTGCAGATCTTATTGTCAATCTTAAGGGTTATGATAAGCAGTTTTCAAATAATTTAATCAACAATCTTAAAACACTGTGGAAGAATGATATTTACCATACAAAGAATCCTGACAGTAAACAGGGTAACCCAGTTCCAAGAGATTTATCAATAGGACCAGCAAAGAGAGAAAAATCAGGGTTTGTAAAGGTAAAAGGGACGATTATTGGGTTAACACCTGTTTACAATATGATAGTATCTGTAGAGTTGTGCTGCGATAATTGTGGATATGACACAAATATCGACTTTGATCAACCCATTTTCAAGCTACCCTATAAAGATAAAAGCAAATGTCCGTTTTGCCCTAAAGGACAAAACACTGGTAACTCGATATCAGCTACTCCTGAATACATTTCCGTGGTCGACTTAGAACTACAAGATTTAGAAACGTTTAGTGAAATTGAAAGACTTTCAGTCAAAGTATTTGAAAAGAATACCTATGATGTCATAGCAGGAGAAGTAGTAAATGTAGTAGGTCAACTGCGAGTTATAAGAAAAAACGATAATCCCAACAACAAACTTGAAACCGTTTTGTTTGCTGATACCTTAGAATATGAAAGAAGAAAAGAGTTTGTTTTAACAGATAAAGATATACAAGAAATACAAGACTGGAAGCAAAAAATACAAAACGACCATAAAAATCCTATAGACGAAGTAGTAAAGTTATTTGCACCTGAGCTTATAGACCTAGATAGAATAAAAAAAGGTGTTTTACTTGTATGTGTAAATGCGGGTCTGAGAAATATAGACAGTAGGTTTCCCAAAAGACAAAGGATAAATGCGCTCTTAATCGGCGACCCTGGACTTGCAAAAACAACAATATTAGAAAAGTCTACTAGATTGGTTCCCAACTCACAATATGCAGGAGGCCAAAGCTCCACAGGACTAAGCCTCACTTCTCAAATAAGTAAAGAAGATGGTGGAATGTATACGCTTAGATTTGGTCCAGTAGTGTTAGCCAAGAATTCTTTGTGTTGTATTAATGAGCTAGGTCAGCTTCCTCTATCAGAACACAAGCATCTACTAGATACAATGGAAGAAAATGGCCATCCAATGGCTAAATACGGTTTTTCAACATTTATAGAAGCACATCCTTCTATCATTGCATCGGCTAATCCTATAAACAACAAATGGCAGAACGAAGAGGTCGCTAGTTTTGCAGAATTTCCCACCCTATCTCAAATAATAGACAGATTCGATTTGATATTTGTATTACGTGAAAAAAAGGATCCTGAATACCTTCAAAGATATGTAGAAGAAAAGAAAAAAGTTTCTGAAAATTATAAAGCTGGCCTTTATGAGGGAAACGAAGAATTTGTCAGAAAATATATCTTGTATGCTCGCAATTTTAAACCCGTATTATCTAGTGATGCTTTTTCACTATTAAAAGAATACTTTATCAATATGGGATATGCAGGAGTTTCAGGTCTTGCCCGTAAATTTGATTCTCTAATCAGAATCACTCTAGCCATTGCAAAATTGAAATTAAAAGATATAGCTGATGTTGATGATGCCGAAGAAGCAATGTTGTTCTATAATGAAGGCTTAAAATACTTTAATCTAGCTACTCAATTAGTAACAAGACCTCGGGACGGAGCATATTTGGCTATCAAAGAAATTATAAAGGAAAGTAACGGATCACCTATTTTCCTAACGGATGCTGCAATAGAAGCCTCAAGAAGAAATCAAGATGTCAAATATCATTTGCTTGGACAAGGAAAATTCAAAAATAATACTAACATAGATAGTCTTAGACTAAATAATAGCCATGCTCTACAAGAGATTCTAATTTTGCTTAGAAACGATACTGCTATACAAATCATTCAGGAAAAGCCTATAACGCTAAGATGGGTAAAAACAAAAGAAAATGAGAAAAATAATAATAAAATTGTACATTTATTAGATAAAGATTATAAAGAGATTGTTAATACTGAAGTAGCAGTTGATCCAACCCTTAGAGAAGTTGAGAAACAGAAAAATCAAAAAGTCACCAGTAAGCTGCCCAGTTCAATAACTCAAAAATGTGACGAATATGATGTATGTGATGACGACAAAACTGAATCAACAGAAATTATTCCAGTTAACACAGATACTAGTGCTATTGATACTTCTTCACTATTAATTGAAAATTCAACAAAAGATGAGTCTAGTTCGAATAAATCAGTTATTAACGAGAGTGATAATTCCACTATCAGTAAAAATCAAACAAGTATAACAAACAGTGCCGCAAATACAAAGAAGGATAACAACAGTAAAGAAACATTAGAATCAAATCATAATTCTTCATCACATGTATCACATACATCACATACCAGTAATGAAAATTCTTCTTATAGACAAGATTCAAAAAACTCCGAAAATAACCAAGAAGTTGATCATCAACAACAACTAGAACCTAAAATCCAACTAAAACACTCTCCCAATGCAGACGTCTTTACTAACGAAGATATTCAAAAAGTAAGAGACTCTAAAGAACAGCCATCCCCTATAGACAATCCTCCTACTTCTAGGTCTAATACCAGGTGAGTATATTTATGAAACTATTAGAAATTGATAAACTTAATTCACGAATTAACGAAATTAATGAAATAAAAAGTTATAGGAACGAAGTCATAAACTCAGCAAGTTTAGATTTAGAATGGGTTCCTTACAAAGGTAAATACCAACATTCAAAAACCAAGATATTTGCAGCAGCATTTTGTACCAATTGGGGTGAAAGGATTGTATTACATATTTCTAAATACGAGACACCTAATTGTCCGTATCCAGAAAAGGAACTGATAAAGGATATTTTATCTTACTTTAACCAATTTCCATTAACATTTGGTTGGTATACTACAGGAATAGCTATCTATGATGCTAAAAATGGAAAAAGACTGAAAGGTAGAGATTCAGACTTTTTCATACTACATCAAAGATGCCTATATTATAACTTGGATTCACCATTTGAAATAGGATATAATAGGAACTATATAGCTCTAAAAAAAGGATCAGTAAATAAACACATTGATCTTATCAAAGTATTTGAGAAAAATGTAATACAGGATAATGTATTTGAAGGAAAATATGGAACTCCTAGTCTAGAAAATGTAAGCTCTGCATTATTAGGAATTTCAAAATATGATAACATTAATGCTGGGACGGTAAATATATTAGATAAACCAATTGATGAACAAAAAAAATATGTGAAAAGAGATGCCGAACTTGCAATGCTTCTTGCTCAATATAATAACTGTCTTGTCCTGCGTTTGATGAAAGAATTTTCAAAATATGCTGAAATGGATTATTTCAAAGTCTGTAATACTGATGTCAGCAAATGGTACGAGAATAAATATGAGAAGATGATTTCTAGAGGAGACGTTACGCTTGACCATACTCCAAACTACAAGTTAGAAAAGCAAGAATATGGTGGTGGACATCATACTATACCAAAAAAAGGTTTCTTTTATGATTCTGTTGTTTATGAATTAGACGTAAAAGGAATGTATCCTTCTATTATCATTAAAAATAATCTGTCCTTTGATACACTAAATTGCGATTGTTGCAAAAATGATCATTCTGCCTATTTGAACCAAAATACCATTGATTTAATAAATGAATATCTGATGGAGAAAAAATTTAGCAGGAGGGTCTCAAATTATTGGATATGTAAAAAAAGACAAGGAGCATTACCTTTGATACTACTAAACATTTTATCAGAACGTGAAAAGTATTTGAATTTACTAAAGAAAGAGAAATCCAAATCCAATCCAAATACTTTGCTTTTAGAAGAATTTCAAACTTATCAATTAGGTGCAAAACTATTTGCAAATGCTGGATATGGATTATTTGGAGCCAAATACTTTCTGTTTTCAAACTATATGGTAGCAGAATGTATAACTGGAGAAGCAAGGCGGATTCACATTCAAATGGAAACCATTGCAAAACAACCACCATTTAATTTTGATATAGTATTTGGATTTACTGATTCGATATTTGTAAGGGTAAATAAGGTAGGAATAGGAGAAACCGAAGATGAAAAGATTCACCAGTTCATCAGCAGTTGTAAGAAAGAACTTGGAATTACTATTGAAATAAAAAACAAGTTTGTAAATTCGATTATTAATGGTAAGAAAAATAGATTCGTAGGTTGGTCCGGTAAAGAAAATGAAGATATCATTATAAAAGGGTTAGACGGCCTGTCAAAATCAAACCCTTTGTGGGTAAGACGATGGTTTTCCAAGATTCTAACTGAAATCATTAAAAGACCCGATAAAAGATTTGAAACAATACCAAATTTACTTAGAGACGCAATGCTTGAGCTGAAAAATGAAATTAGCAAATCAGCAGAAAGAATTGATAGAGAGTTAAAATTTGCGCAGAAGCTAAAATATAATCCAGAACAATATAAACAAAGCGTAAGAGCAGGACGATTAGGTAGATTATTGGGTAAAGATCAAGGTGAAGAAGTCTATTGGTTTGAAACAAATTCAGTAGATGAATACACTGGTGCTAAATATTCAACCAATATTCCTGACATGAACAACATTAATTTCCAAAAATATGAGTCATTACTATTAGGTAAACTGAAAGATACACTAGAGATAGCAGACGTCAGTATTAAAAAAAAGTGATATGAAGACAACTTTTATGATCTCCCACGATGATCTTTGACAACCACTCTCATCTTCGGTTCCCGACTTTGTCCAATAAAAAGGGATTTGGAAATAAGAATTTAGTTACATAAGAAATTTTCAAAAGTGCAAATATATATTAACAAATTTTCTATTCTTTTCCATCTTGAGAATATACGTATAGAAATTACAAATTAAAAACAAGGTTTAGTTTAACCGATGAGTTTATTTTGATATTATTAAGTTAAGCCTTAAAAATTTGACAGCTATCATTGAATTCTATTATTACAATAATATCAATACAAATAAACAATATTAATAATGATTTTGAAAATTATAAACGAGTATCTAAGAATAACCGTAAACAGAAATCTTCCAACAAATACTCAAATCATTGAATACATATAACTTGTTAAGAGTTTTTTTATACTTATAGCATGTATGTACTTCGGTCTAAATTTTTACTGAGGTTAATTAAATTAAACCATTTTTTCAACTTGTATTTCCATTCCATATCGATATTGCCTGATTTAAAAAAAGATTGTATCTGTTCAATTATCTCAGTATTTGAAACCATATCAAAATTAACTACAAATTTCATCAAAACAAATTCTTGATCATTTTCTTCCAGCCCCAGTGTAACCGAAATAAAAGTTGTTGCAAGTGCTCTTTCCTGATACACTCTCAAGTTATTTATTATTTTAGTAAAAATATGATTTGGAATAAACTGCTTACCCATGCTACCTGATGAAGAAGATAAAAGTCCATTACTGTCCAAAGAATTTAAAACATCCTTTAACTTTAATTTCTGATCCTGAGAAATTATAGTTGCTAATTCATAGACATATTCTTTTTTAAATATATCATCATTGATCAATTCCATAGCCATTGATTCTAGAAATATTCCGCAAATTCTTCTTCTCTCCGAAGTTAATGATGAATTAATTTGTTTTAAATACTCAATTTCTTTTTGAACTCCTCGATGAATTTTTCTTTCCTTTATGGAATATGGATCAATTACGATAATGCCATTTGTAGATAAAACCAATAAATGATCCCGATTCGCTAGTTGTTCTTTAATGCACATTTCCAAGGTTGTAATCACTCCGTTCATGTATTCTTGGGCCAAATTATCTTGAAGGTTTTCATTTGAAGTTATTATTTTGAATGATCCATTTTGATTTTCAATTTTCCCAGGATGGATAATACTTAATTTATCTATATCCTCATCAATTAGATCATTCTCAATAAGTATTTTTTTTGATTCACCTTCTAATGGCCACCTTGGTGTTAGAAAAGTGGTATAATTACCATGATGATCTTTATCCAATCTGTATTCGTCAATTGAAGTAGGCATTTGAATTAAAATATCCTTTTTCAACAATTCGCGTTGAAAATTATTTAGGATTTTTACTAAATTCGGCCAATCCCCTTTTTCCTTAAACTCTCTTCTTGGTTCAGAAATTGGATGGGATAAATAAAGAATTTCCTGCTGAGGACTAGGCGAGATAAGTTTTAACAAAACATGAGGATTCTGTTTAAGACCCCATAAAATAAACCTAGAATTTGTTTGATTAGATATATTTTGTCCTAGAGTAATCTCCTGAATTCTCCAGTTAAGGATTGAATTGAGGCAGTAGTGAATCCAACTCATATGAGGTTTATAATCAGGTTTGTTTTCAGAAATAGATCTACCAAAATTATTATCAAGAAAGTCATAGAATGCACTAGTTCCGAACAGTTCGTCCGGCTTTTTAAGACTATTAAATATATCATAAATGTCATCAATAATCAAAACTGTATAACCAGTGTAAATTTCTCTTTCAGTAGCTTTTTGAATAAGGAAACTTGTATCAAAAATAGAAAAAAATTCCTTTGTGAAATCCTTATAGTAAAGTAAATGTCCGAGCAGAACGGCTGTACGAGCAGATGAATTTGATATGGTTATCAACACTTCATCCACAGCTGTTCTCCAAAATGATTGTAAAGTAGTTCTTGAATTTTTGGTTATTATATCTCTTAATCCTTGATTAGCATTTTGTGGTAAAGATTTTATTTTGTCATCAATATCATAAACAGTAACGCCTTGTTTCTTAAAAAAAGAAGATAGGTGTTTTCTTTTATCAGGAGGACTAAAAATCAATATCAGAGTTTTTTGCATAATATTATTAAAGATTTGATGTAATTTGTATTAATTCATTCTTGATATTCTCCATACCCATTGTAACATAGCCATTAAATAACATTTTAGGAATGTTTGAATTTCCATCTCTGAACACGACAAACCTTACATTTAACTCTTCTAGTTTTTCAATTTCGTTTTCTATATTCTTAACAAAAAGGTTACGTTCCTGATCTGCTGTATAAAATACAACTTTAGTTTCAGATCGTAACATTATATATGAGTATTTGGACATGTTAATAAGTCTTAATGGTCAATTTTGATTACTTTCGAGTTAAATATTGTCAATATATGGGAAACCAAAATACCGTATGATATTAGATCACTTTGTTTTAATCATATTCCTTTAATCTTCACTAAATAGCATTAGTTAGCAAAATTAACTTCTATCTACTAATTATTAATTCTAAATACCACTGTCCTATAAATAAAATTATAAACTAGGTGGCTTGAATATTTGCATTCTTCAAACCTGACGTAAAGACGGATTATTATCTTACATGTCTAATTAATATAAAATATTATTCAACGCTTTAACCTCAAGTATTCTTTCAATTGAATTGCTCATAATTCCAATGACAAAGCTCTACGGAGAAAATTTTATTATTCCTTATATTCATATATTTAAAGTAACAAAACTGCACCCAGAGCCTCCTTACTACCTGTAACAACATTTAATAAATTAGGCCGGCTATATTCTTAGGATACTTTGCTTAGGGTTAATTTACTTTTTACCTGTAATGGTCTAAATAAATTCGGAGTGTTAAAACCACTGGAGGCAATTATCCTTTAGAACTGTTAGCAGGTATACAATTAGGCGCGGGCGTTTCATTTCTGGTTATTTGTAAGCAAAAATACTTATACTTTATTTTATCTTCTGAATAGAACGATTGTCCAATTTGTAAAACGATAATAAAATATGTCGAGCATTATCAAACTTGATATAAGAAAGACCAAATGAGAAGGTCTATAACAAAGTAGATCATTTCTAAAAAAGCAAAGATGAGATTTACTCGATTAACAGTTTAGCTTAAGAAAGTCAACTAAGTGATGTACAAATATATTTTAAGATATTATGCATGTTATGTATGTTATGATTGAGAGGATAATTAATCTACATGTAATAAGATTCTAAATTAGAATTTTGTAATGGTTTTGATCAAGGATTTGACTAGCTCATTATTCTAATAGAATATTGATCTTTTCTATCAGATTACTGTAATATCATAACATGCATAACACACATAACGTCAAAAGCAAGTTAAAGTGTATTAGTATTCCATCTGAATAATAAAATAATTTGATTGTTTATAAACATAGCAATACTTTGGAATAAAATCAAGAAAGTTGAGGATAGTTACATATGATATTTTGAAAAGGGTAAGGTTTAGGAATCTTCAAAAATCACAGACTCATTGAACAATCAAGGCATTAAAAATATCATAGTCAAACTTTTCAAAACTAACTGAAGTAATTTATTTGTATATTATAGGGCAAATTGCGCCTGGATACTTTTTCTTTAACCTTTCAGTATAGTTTCTCTCCCTTTTGTGATTAATTAGTTCCTGTGATAACAATATCTATGGTGAGTATTGTCACACACTCGAACTTTTTAGACTGGAGAGGGATATCATAATTCAAATGAAGTCAGTGAATTATTCATCTTAGGCATAGTAAAACTGTTGGAATCGGAATAGCTGTCGAATACCAACCTTCTAATCTAAAACAATCTCCATATAGGCTTTTGAAACCAACAGATGCTTATTTCCATCTAAATCCTTAATCAAGGACATTGACACTTTGGAGTTTTCAATTTGCAATTCTTTAACAAATTCTTTAGGAATAACCAAAGCTGTAGAATTAGCCTCGTTGATATCTTGAATAGTCTTACCTATAATAGGAGCATTTGTAAAATTTTCAACATCTCCCATACTCATACTTTGATCTTTATATTTAAAAATATTCTGGAATTAGGATGAAGATAAAATTAGATTATCATGGCATGATTGGATTAGTTACATAAGATATTTTGAAAAGTGCAAAATTTTACTATTAGGACTAAATATTACGCTTAATTCAATCAATTAACCTAAATCATGAATTAAATAAATCGTTCATTGTCTTGGGTCTATGGATCCTAGATACTTTTTCTTTAATTTTTTGGTAGTTGAATCTTTCCAATAGGCATAGTAATATGGTCCATGTGGACACTGCAAACAAAATTCTTTTCCACACTTGACAAACTCTTCTCTTATTGTATGATTTGAAGGTAATGTAGAATCCATACGTGATCGTCTAGTTTCCATTTCTTGGAATTTGCTTATATCCGATTGAGCTCTATTCATAATTCTGTCTAACTCCTCTTTTTGTTTTCCTTCATCTTCAAGAACTTGTTTTCGTTTTGGAAATTGTTGACCTATTAGCTTGTCTGCTTTCTCCGTACGTTCCCCATCACTTAAAATGTCATCTAATATGAACAACTTTACACCAATTGTATTATAGCAACTATTTTTTAGTAAACCAAAAGTCTGACTGTCATACAATTTTTTCTTATAGTTGTAGTATGTTCTTCTGGATATACTCTTATCTCCTAAAACCTTGTTAATTGATTCAATCGATTCTCTTTCGTTAAGATCGTAATTCTCACAACTTTTAATCAAATACAAAATTGGTTTTTCCCTTTCTTTGAAACTTTTTTCTGGAAACATAAAATTGATATAGTCTTTCATATCTTCTCTTATCTTACCTGATAGATTAGAATCATCATGTTCCGTTTTAAAGGAAAACATATTAAAATGTAAATCGCAATTAATCGTATAAATGTATAGATTCATCTACTTCCAGACTTTTACAAGCAGAATGAATTTAGTGTTACCGCTTGGAAATAACGTAAATCTATTAAAATAGGAGATAATAATAAATAAAAAATGTAATTATAAATTCTATTTTTTTATGCTTAAAAAAGAATGGTTTCAGAGGATCTTGGCTGGATAATTAAATTTAATACCTCCTCATAAATTTAGATGTCATATAAAACTAAATCCCAATCTTTATTATAATGACACTTAGGAACTAAATCTAGATTCATCAATAAAATCTAATGGATTGTTCCTCTTTTTATTTATAATCTTGGCCTCATTATTAATTTAATTTTCTTTCCCCTATTACTAACAGGCAATACAGAGATAAGAGATGATAATTCTAAATTCCTTTGCTATTTTTTCAAGATTCTGTCCACATCGGTTACAAAATTCTGCTGTTTTGAGATTCAGAGCATTACAATTTATACATTTGATTTCAAAGTTATTCTCCAATTCCTTTTGAACTCGATATGAAATTATTGTTTCCAAATTGCTTGTAATTTCTTCCATAATAGTTTTACATACTGATCCGAGGAATATGGCTGTAAAGGGATCTGCGGCTAAATGATATTTATCTTCTTCTTGTTTTTTTTTACATTTAGTGAAATTTGGGCATATTCTCCATCGTGAAGGCCGAAATTATCGTACTAAAGAAATAATATTCTTGAGGCTGGTATTTTTTAAACCATTTAGTAAATTTTTTCCTTAATTCTTCAGTAGGCACTTTGTTTATTTTTAGAATTGCAAATATTTAAAATAGTCATAATTGGATTGTCCTGTTCAGATATTTTATATTGAAGCATATTTAAAATCAATGAAAAATTCAAATTTGAACATAGAAATTTTAGTTGGAGATCATAAAAAAACTGTAGTTTTTGTCAAGCAAAATACATTTTTAGTGTATTATAAGATACATATAGTGACTCATAGTATATTTTCACTTTATACTAACATTATAAAGATCACACATCAATCCTACATAGGATACAGTCTCTCTATATTATACTTAGAATCAATGTTGTGATAATATATCTGATTTCTTCTGCTGTTTGATGACAGATAAAATATTTTTTAGATTTATAGACGAACCGAACATTACGTGTGACTCTCCACAGTTAGAAGAAAGATATTCTTTATTTATTTGACCTCTTTTATCATTTGGAATGTTGCTCAGGCAATAATTTCAGATTGAGATTTTGCTTTTTTCATGAGCAGCAGTGATATCAAAATTGAAATGCTTGACAGTATCACGGCTGTAAGAAAAATAAGGTCAAAGGAAAGAGATGATGGCAGCATTTGAGTAATTCCATTTGTGTTAGTGATCGTTGACTGATTTGTTTGCATGTGCATTGCAGCTAGGGCGGGACCGATAGAGCTACCTATTATCCTTAACATACTGCTCATTCCTATTGTTACTCCCGAAAATTCTCTAGGTGTAGCAACAAGGATGATGTTCATAGCGCCGACTGCAGCTAAGGATAAGCCTGCTGACACGATCGCTAATCCAACGGATATCAATATTTCAGATGAATGTAATAAGAATATTATTGTAAATCCGGTGGTTGTCAAAACAGAGCCTAAGATTGTTGGTTTCAAGGAACCCAGTCGAGATATGATTAGTCCAGATGTTGGTCCAAATATTAATAGTACGATCGCAAACGGTAATTGAATTTGTCCTGTGTCAGATGGATTTCCACTAAACCCAATTGGTTTTGGAGTTTGTACAAGGATTGGAATAGTCTGAAACACCATAAACATTGATAATCCTACGATCATTATTATGATGCTAGAAAACAAAATCTTGGATTCTAAAAATATTTTAAAGTTCATAAGTGGATGCATAGCGCGCCTTTCAACTAGTATAAACAGTATGAGCGATACTAAGGACACTACAAAAATAGGTAAAACAGTTAAGGCAGCATCTCCGCTTGGAGAGACATCGTGTTTATAGGAGTCAGGTTGTAATAACGTTATTTCAAGGAGAAGCGACGTAATAAATATCGCAAGCAATACCGAACCCTTAATATCAATTTGACTTTTACTAACTTTTTCTGACCTTTTTAAATCCTGATGTTTAGTTTTTATTTCACCTTGTTTATTATCTATTTTGATTTCTGATTTCAAATTCTGAGTTTCATAGCCACAATAAGTACTTTCATTAATATACTTCTTTATTACTACCAAAAGTATTATCGAAATTGGAATTATCGTTATGAATGTCATCCGCCATCCAAAGTTTTGGATAATGATACCTCCAACTGATAAACCTATTACCGCACCTATTGCAAACATGGATGTAATCAATCCTTGTGCTATTGACAATTTATTAAGCGGAAACTGATCCCTTACCATACCAAACGCTATTGGAAACATTGACATTCCAATACCTTGTATTGCTCTTCCAAATATCATTAAATAAATATCATTTGAAATTGCTCCAACAACTATCCCTGTAGAATATATTGCCATGATAATTAACAACACCTTTTTTCTTCCATAAATATCGGAAAGCTTTCCTGCTATGGGAGTCATGACTGCTGCTGATACAAGATAAGCTGTCAAAAGCCAAGACGATAATCCATAGTTTATGTGAAAATCATTAACGAGTGTAGGGATTGCCGGTATCAGCATTGTTTCTGCGTACATAACCATTGTAGCAATACAGCTTAGTATGACTAGGACTTTCCAAGACGAAAAAGGAACTTTTTCTTGATGTTGTATGGAAGCAATATTGTTAGTAATAGATTGATTTTTTTTCATTTCATTTTTTCTATTATTTTTAGGACTTATTTTATTCGAAACCATATATATCAACTACATAATTCTAAAGATTTCTTAAGGTAATAGATCTACTGTATTAAGTTGTTTGTGCCTTCTTCAAAGCAATTTACTTCTAATTTAGATTTGTTACTAGGATTCTCTTTTGATGCTATATCAGAATGACATTCTTGTTGTCTTCTAGATTGTATATTGTTCCACATTTTCTCTAATGTATTTTTGGTTATTGATAATTCGTTATCAGAAATATTCATCAATAAAATGTTTTTTACTTTTTCTCCGTAATTGATTACCACGTCTAGCACTTCACTAGATTTCTCAGTTAACAAAATCCTGTTATTGCGTCTATCGTAACTATCTGACTGTCTAAGGACCAGTCCATTTTTTTCTAATTTATCAATAATCGGAATAATGGTAGAATCCTCAATGCCTATCATGGACGCAATCTCTTTCTGAGTCAAACCTTTGTTTTGATGCTTATCCTCATTGTCATTTTTAGCTAAAACTGTGATGACCCTCCATTGACCATATGTTATGCCAACTTTGGCACGCAACATTTGATCAACTGTATGAATTAGCGCTTTTGCAGTCTTGTTAATTATAAATAGAATGGAATTTTCAAAGTCAATTTTCTCCTTACTTTGACTCAATACAATTCATATGCCAATTAATAATATATAAATTATTTGTATACGAAATACAATTGATTATCTCACTTTGAACGTAAGATGTTACATATAGAACTAATCTTCTAACATAGCCGAATTGTTTATAAATGACAATTCTTGGTCTTCTTTTATACGCTCAATATTCTTACTTTTATTTAAGGAATGGACACACATTCATAAAAAAATATTTTTGCAATTATATGGTATGATATATCTCAAGTAAGAAAAATTGAAAACTAAACACTATATATCAACCAATACACAAGATGACCTTAAAAAAGTAGTTCATAGGACAAAAAACTTCATCAGCATGATGAGCCTCAATGACCGCATTAAAAGCCTGAAGGTCCGATTAGAAATTACAGAAGGAAAGCTAATTGACGAAGGTGATACTTCAGAATCTGAAAATTGTGTAATACTCTTAACACTCACTAATGATAAATGGGTTTTTAATTGACCATTCTATTCGCGGCACTCAAACTAAGGCGATAGATACTATGAAGTACACCAATCCAATTCTCTTTGTTGGATTAAATGGCTTCAGAGTATAAATACAATTTTCTAATAATTAACTAATGGCTGAAGCATTGCAATTTATTTTATTGTAAATATATTGCATGATTTATGATACCACAATTGAAGATGGCGTATGATAATTTCAAAAAAGGGACTAACGCGACACTCTTAAAGGCCACTGTTTGAGCATAACTTTAATTATTGTCGGATTATAATTATTAGACGTATTTATATTAATTATGCTCTAAGAATTTAAAATAAAAGCGAATGTAATTAAAAAGAATTTCAAAAATGTGGATGTTACTCCATGATAATGTAGTATTACAATTTTCTATATAGTCCGACCGGTCAGTTTCCTTTATTAGCAGTTATGTATATTTTATTAAATAATTAGATACATAAATCACACCATAACATTTCTTTCAAATGTATAAATAGAATTTTAATACTTTTAACATAAAAATGAAGAAGACTTTTAGAAGTCCTATACTGCATTATTCTTTATTTGGATTAATAATATTATTCTTTGTTAATTCTAATTCAGTGCTTGTTATGGGAGAAGACACAAGAGAAAATCTTGAAATTGTTCCCGAGCCAGGTGAATCAAATACCACAAAGGGCACTGATAAAAGTGATGTCATTATAGGAAATAGTATTGTTAATACTATTAAAGGAAAAGATGCAGATGACGTTTTGATGGGACGACAGGATAATGATTTTTTGTATGGAAATAGAGGTAATGATATTTTGCAAGGCAATTCTGGAGCAGATGTCATATTTGGTGATGAAGGCGATGATGTCATTTTTGCCGGAACAGAAGGAGATTATTTGAATGGAGGTTTAGGTAATGACCGTCTGTATGGTGATGAAGGTGATGATGTACTGGAGGGCGAAATGGGCAAAGATTACTTTGATTGTGGTGGCGGATATGATGTTATAGTAGATTTTAGAAAAAATGAAGGAGATGTGGCTCAAAACAATTGTGAGGAAATCAGAATTAATATTTAATATAATCTAAAAGTGAGTAATTGATACTGATGTTACAGAGGATAAATGTAGTATTAGTATTCTTATACATGTCCGACCGGTCAGTTTCCTTTATTAAGGAGAAGGTTGATTCTTAAGTATGGTTTTAAAAATTTTACTAATGCTTTCATTTTTGTCCTTTGTTATACTCTCTAACAGTATTGGTTATGAGGCTATTTACGCTACTACTAGAATTAGCTCACCAGCAATTAATTCCGGCGGCAATCAATCAATGCCGTTTAATAATTCGTCGTCAAATACCAGCATTTCATCTCCTATTTCTAATTCTTCAATACCACAGGACGAAGAAGGAAATGAAATTAGTGGAGTAAATTTTATGCCTGCTTCTTTTGGTAATGATAGAATTACAGGAACAGAGGGAGTCGATTTGATAGTAGCCTTAGATGGTTCAGATAATGTTCACGGAATGGCCGGAGATGATAAAATCCAAGGAAATGAAGGTGCTGATCAGTTATCAGGCGAAGAGGGTAATGACGTTCTACAAGGAGGAATTGGAAGTGATCAACTAAATGGAAATGAAGGACACGACGTGCTTGCCGGTGGTATAGATGATGATTATTTAGTAGGAGAAGCAGGAAATGACAAACTTTACGGAGATGTAGGTGACGATATTTTAGTTGGCGGACCTGGAGCAGATTACTTTGATTGTGGTGAGGGAATAGATGTTATCACTGATTTCAATATAGACGAGGGTGATGACAATGCTGGAAACTGTGAAGAAATCCAAAATTAATTTTGTAATACCTTATCATTCTCCCTTTGTTTTAAATTTTTTTGTATAACAAAAAGATAAAGCGTGACTAATTTCTGTTATAGTTTTATTTCTAGCATACATCCCCTTCATGATCTAGCTCAAATCCATCTTGCTGAGGTTTAGATTGTATATCGCCTCACTTGTTTAGTTTTTTCTCTAAACAAAATATAAAAAAAGGTGTCGCTTAGTAACCTCCTTGATTATCTTCTTTTTAATATACATTTGTTAATGAGATCATAAATATAACCCGACCAGTCAGTTTAATATATTAGATTTATATCCTTTTATTTATTATATGAAATATGATAATTTATCATCTGGATATCTGTCATATCGTTCAAACTCTTTTGATGAGGGACATGATTATAATGTTCAACATTACATTATTCAAACTCTTTTGATGAGGGACATGATTAGAACAACCAAGAATGATAACGCATCTCAAAATGTGTTTCAGAAAGTCCTAGTCATAGGACTAGGCCAGCTTGGTCTTCCAGTTGCAAAATATGTTAAAGAACATGGTTTTGATACCTATGGATACGATATAAATCAAAAAACCATGCAATCAGCTGAAGCCAACTATGGAATAAAACAAGCAACAAACTTTGGTGACTTTGATGTAATTATAATCTGCGTATCCACACACAGACCAGATGATATGTTCTCACCCCAAGTAGATAGTATAATGTCAGTTGTTCAAAAGATCTCAAAAGAGGCAAAGAGTAGTGCACTCATTTCAATTGAAAGTACAATACCAAAAGGTACATCAAAAAAAGTTTTTGAAAAATTAGATCATAGACTTCATGTAGTACATGCACCTCACAGATGGTATGCATTAGAAGAAGAAATTCATGGTGTTAATCAATTGCGTGTTATTGGCGGTGTAAGCAACTGTTGTTTGCAACATGGACTGGATTTTTATGGCGATACGACAAGGAAGCATATAGGTGGCACTAATGTAATAGACAATACTACTGCAGCGGTTAGTATCACCACTACTGATACTGCTGTTAAGGACCGGCTATCGACCGTAATAACATCAGAAAATAAAATCAACTTGATAGATAAAATGGATTACCGAATCAGTACAGAGCCAGTTAAAGAGCACAAGGATTACTATGAAGAAATTAAACCAAAGCAAGGCTTGGGTATACCAATGCATCCAGTCTCTTCTGTCGAAGTAGCCGAGTTAACAAAGATAGTAGAGAATGCTCACAGATATCTTCAAATAGCATTTGCAGAAGAGCTTTACCTTTATTGCAAATCAAATGGAATAAGATTTTCAGAACTACGAGAATCTCTCAATACCAAATGGAATGTAGACATACTTGAACCAAGAGATGGAATAGGAGGTCACTGTCTTCCAAAGGATACAAAGATGTTTATTAATTCATCTAATACAATAAAAAGCAAGATTTTACAAGCAGCTATGGAAATTGATGAAGATTATAAAGAGTATCTTCATAGCAAACAAAATCAAACAATGAGTTAACCAACGATTGGTTTTGATATGACAATTGAGATCCTATCCAGTGTCGGTAATTGAAAATCCTCTCCAGGGGTATCTAATTTTTTATGATATTAAGAAGTAATCTTGTTTAATTACCGTTTCATCTATTGGTTTAATCTCTTTTAAGAGCTAGAACAGGGAGTAATCTAGCAGCTTTTAGCGATGGAAAAAGACCTGCCATAAAGCTTAGTGCTACTGTAATAAGCCATACCCTAGTTAAATCTGGTATAGTATATACGGGGTTAATTGGTGGTTGGTCGCCTGATCCCATTCCTGAACTTAACAAATACCCAAATACTATGCCCGTACTTAATCCTGATGACGCACCCAATATGCCTATTAGTAGAGCTTCCACTAGAAATAGTGACAAGACATAAGAGTCTCTAGCTCCAATAGCCTTAAGCGTTCCTATTTCTCTTGTTCTTTCAACTACTGATGTATATAAGGTGGTAATTATTCCTACAGCTCCTACAATTAAAGATACTATAGCTATGCTTAGCAAAAAAGCACTTATACCACTAGTAAATTCCTTTATTGTTTCTATAATGGCTTGTACGGTCGTAACGCCAATATTGTTTCCATATAGTTTTCGGATTTCCTGTTCGATCGTATCTATTAGATCTGCGGTCATCCCTACAACAATGATGGCATCAAATTTTCCGGATTTATGGAATAACGTATTAGCTACTTGAGGACTAATAACTACGGCGTTATCTATATTGGGATTACCAGTAGATTTCATGATTGCTCTTACTACGAAGCTTTTAACCTCTTCATCTTCATCACCTGTTACAGGATCTACAAAAGAATATGACATCCTCACTGTCTGCCCTAAAGTTAAATACGGTACTGGATCTCCAGGAGGATGTGCAATATCTTCAGATATAATGACCGATGATGGATCATTTTGTCTTACAGCAGATCCCTCTACATATTCTAATGTGGGAGACAACACTGATAGTTTTTCTGGATTAATGGCAAATACTGAATAATCCTTGGTTTTACCTTGAGACGTTAGTGTCACTGAAGCCTGGTATACGGGAATAGTTTCTTTCACATAGGGTAAAGACTTTAATCGATTTTCTACAGCTTCATTTAAAGTAATCTTTGGAGGAACGGGTGCACCTGTAGATGGCCCAGCTGTAGCGCCACCTGATGTCTGCTGGGCAGGACTAATGAACATAATATTTCCAGCGAGGTTGCTTGTTTGCTTGTTGAAGAATTCAGAAAATCCAGCTCCAATTCCACCCACAGCTACCATGAGACTGCTACCAACCATTACCATAATTATAGTCAATATAGATTTGACTTTTCTTTCTTTAATTGCATCAAAAGATAAAATAAATATTTGTTTAAAGTTCATTTGAATCCTACTACTCCTTTAAATTTTTCCTCGCGATCTCATTGTATCCTGATAGTCATGTTTCATCATCAAATAAAGAATCATTTGTACTATTGCTATCGCCCTCACTCATCGAGTCATTTGTTGTTGGATCTTTAGATTTTTTTTGTAGTCTTTTCCTTCGTCTTATGAAGAATACAGCTAAAATTATACCTACTAAAAGTATTACAAGCAATACAAATAGATTGTAATTGATCCCAAGAATATTTTGGTCATTCTGTTCTGTTTCTTGAGCATTAGCTTTGAACGTTACGTTATCATTAAGCAGTATTATATGATCGTTTCTCAAATTGTCCTTAAAACTTACTTTTAACGTAATAGGATATTCTCCGGAAGGTATGCTTTCTGTAATATTGATTGGAATTCCAAAAGGAAGTGGCGAATTCTCCGTAAGATCACCTAAATATTGGGAAGGGGGAAGAATTGAAAACAATTCAGCATTTGATTCATTAACTCTGTTTACAAGTTTAGAACTTTCGTTTTGTAAGCCAGCCTCAGAAGTGGAAACTGTATTATTCTCTAATTTTGAAGTGAGGGATGCGTCATTTTCAGCTTGTATTCGAGTAAAAAATGCCATGGTGTTTCCTTCGTTTAGTAGATTACCAACCAAATTTGGAAATCCCCCTATCTCATTTATGGCTAGATCATATAATGCTACTTTTATTTGTCCTTCAACATATGCTCCAAGGTTGAGAACATCAGATCTTGTTTTTCCCCCTGTAATATATTCTGCATCTATTGTAAATGATATGGGTTTACTTATCATATCTTCAGAAGCAAAAACCAACGTAGATATCTCTTTTTCCATTCCTGGAGTAAAAAGAGGAACCGACCACCTCGTGTTTCCTAGAATTTTGACCGAATCTGAAGGAGAGGAAAGTGATAGTATGGCATTTTCTAAAGCGCTACTTCCAGTGTTGGTTATGACAAATTTCATTTCCTCAATCTTACCAGAACTAATCGTAATTGATTCTCTTGAATCGAGGTCGTTATTTTGCGGTAGTTGTTGTATTTCACTTGTTGAGCCATTGTTGAAACTTGTATTTGATAACGAGGATCTATTATCTGCCGGTCGAATGCTCAATGTTGATTCAGGAGGATTAGGTGAAACTACCAAGCCTACTGAGGTATCAAGAGTTTTTTTATTTCCATATGCATCATTATAGGATATTTCCAAGTTCATGGATTGAATTGTTCCACCAGCATTATAATCCGCATACAATAATGGCCTTATCTGGACTAACTCATTTGCTCGAATTTTCCCTATGTCAAAGGTGTTTGCCTCAAGTGTTGCAATATTCGAATCAGTTTGATTTATTTCGTTTAACTCTTGAGATCCTGTTTGTGCTGTAGACGAGGTAGCATTATCTTCGTTGTTGCCAATATTGTTATTTTGCTGGTTGGTAGAACTATCTCCCAAATTTGTAACTGTGTTACCATTTAGATTTGTAATGGTGGCTATCACACCATTTGCATCAGCCGAACCTTTGTTCTTTATGGCAATAATTGCATTGTTTAAAGTACCTGTGGTGAGATTTTGAGTAAGTGAAGTAGCATCCAATATTACTTTACCTGTTATTCTAAAGGGAATTTCCAAGGTGGTTGAGACTTGTCCAACTTCTTGAACTTTTGAATAAACTATCTCTAAGTTAGACACATATGGTCCTACCGTAGCATTTCTTAGCACATCGACAGAAAAATACAATGGGAAACTCTCTCCTGGTTTAACTATAGCATTATAACTAGCTATAGAAACTTTGGTAGTATTTACACCATTTTGGCCCGGAATAGATCTAAATTCGTTTGGAAGGGCAAGATATCCTTTTAGTCCAGTAATATCCGTTCTACCCGTGTTTACAATAATGACCGCAAGGGTGGAAGGTCCCTCGCCTGGCCCCACTTCTATTCTATTAGGTTTGGTTAAATCCATGGGTGATGAATTTGTGGAAGGAGTATCGGTCCAGTAAGAATCAAGAAACAAAGGATTTCGAATATCCGAAGTAGACAGGAATTGACCATGTACAAAATAATTAGAATAAAGTGGTAAACTAGTAAATAAGAATCAATAAAATCAAAGCAAAAGCCCATAGAGTTTTCTTCTCATGTAATAATTCTTTAGTGTCCATTTATTTTATCTCACAAAATTTTGGAATTTGATCACTTTGCTAATGCAAATTTTTCGTTAATTGACTCTTTTTCAACTTTCCCGTCTTTGATAAATATTGTCCTGTCAGTTCTTGCTGCAAGTTCGGGATTATGCGTTACAAAAACAATAGTCCGATTATATTTTTTAGTCAACATTCTAAGAAGCTCAAAAACTTCTTCACCCGTTTTAGTATCTAGATTACCCGTTGCCTCATCAGCCAGAATAATCGCGGGATTATTCATCAGTGATCTTGCAATTGCAACTCGCTGTTGTTGTCCACCGCTAAGATTAGTTGGTTTGTAATTCGATTTATCTTTAATTCCTAGCAAGTCCAATAGTTTTAAAGCACGTGATTTTCTTTGTTTATTGCCCATACCCGAGATAATTGCAGGAATTTCAACATTTTTTTGAACGGTTGTTCTGTTTATCAGATTATAGGACTGAAAAATATACCCTATTAACTTATTTCTCATGTCTGCAATTTGTGATTTAGATAATGCGAATATGTCCACGTAATTGATAAAAACTTTACCCGAGGACGGAGTATCTAGTGCACCCATAATATTTAATAGCGTAGATTTTCCGCTTCCTGAGGGCCCCACAATTGAAACGAATTCGCCTTTTTTTATGATAAAATTAATCCCCTCTAATACTACAGCCTTTCCAGCCTCTGATTGATAAACTTTATGAAGATTTCTCACTTCCATTGCAATCTTAGTCCTATTAATTTGCTTAGCGTTCTGATAATGTGTAGAATCAACCATACCAATATTGTTGCCTTCTACCATATTGTGTTGTAAATCTTTTTGGCTAACACGAGTTTGATGATTACTATAAGAAGGTTTCAAATTCAAATTAACCAAATGATCTTCATCTCTTGATTGATTTGGGTTATTTTGATTATGTTGAGCCCTGCTGATATTCATTGGATCTCTAATACAACAGTATCAATCAATCTCCTTAATAAAGTAAACTGACCAGTCGGACACATTTAAATATCAGAACTGTATAAATAGGTTAAGATATTTAGAAACACGGAGTTATTTTTTTTAAATGTAATATCGGACTATTTTGTTAGTAAATTTGATCTTCCCAATGTATTATCGCAAGAGTTTAAAACATCGCCATGATATAGTAAAAGTGGATAGATTTGTGTCCAAGAGTTACCACTGAATACAAAAAAGAAAAAAAGAGCCAGATAATACGCTCAGCAATAAAATGTTTTTCAAAATACGGATTTGATAAGACACGAATGGATGACATAGTTAATGAATCCGAATTAAGCAAAGGAACTTTGTATAACTATTTTAGCAGCAAGGAAGATTTATTTCAGGCTATTGCTGAAGATAGTTTGAATTTACTTAACTTACAACTTACTAATACCTTCATAAAAAATAGAGAGGATATACTATCTAATACTGAACGATTCTACGATGAATTTCGAAAAATACAAAGAGAAGGCAGTGAAAAAGTTTTTTTTGAAGCCATAGCAGAGTCTTCAAGGAATCCTAAACTTCAAAAGATCTTGAGAGATCACAGAAAGAAATTATATAAAATAACTTATGATCATATGCAACTTCAGATTAAAAAAGGATGGTTTAAAGAGGATGTAAACCTGGAGTTAATCGCTGCCGGAGTTTTGTCATTATTCGATGGACTAACAATTGGAAGAATCTTAGGTATTCCTGAAACTTATAATAAAAAAGTATGGGTGCAAATTAATCAATTGATTTTGAATGGTATTAAATCAACATAAGGGTTTTTGATGACTGATCGTATAACAAAGTATCACACGAAGCAATTATTAAAAATGGTAGCGAAATGTTTCTCATAATTTATTTATCAATCCTTTATAAGTAATAATATAGAGAGAATATTATGATGAAATTATTTTCAAATGTTTTTATGTTGATGAATATTTTAATTGCCTTGTTATTTTCAAGTGTTTTTCTGAATCATAATTGGATGGTATATGCTGGCGGTGATGGTGACGGGGAAAGATATGCTGGGCCCATAAATCAGGGAGATTCTCGTGAAAAGATAATTTACTGTACCTTTAATCAAGAGGTGAAGGCGCCGTTATGTGAAGGTACATCTCGAAGTGATATTATAATAGGCACATTACAGGAGGACTTTATAGAAGGCAAAGGTTCCGATGATGCTTTGCAAGGAAGAGCTTCTTCTGATGATATTTTTGGAGGAAATGGGGATGACGATATACAAGGCGGCGAGGGGAGTGACAGCATCTATGGAGAGGACGGTAGTGATCTAATTTATGGCGGTCTAGAAGGAGACTACTTGGTAGGTGGAAAGGGCAATGATGAATTATATGCAGGATCAGGTGAAGATATATTAGAAGGGGGGCCAGGTTCGAATTATTTTGATTGTGGTGACGACTATGACATAATAATAGATTTTGATCCCTCTAAAGATGTCGCATCCAATAACTGCGAGGATATTAGAACCGATCTCTAATATTTTTTAACAACAACATGGTCATCATTTATGTCATATCTATTAAGGATGCAATTTCGTCATCAGAATTATTAAATGGCGAAAGTGCTAAATGGTTTTTTACTAACGTAATATCTAATATAGTCGTTAACACTGTAGTGATAGACTTTTCTTATGTTACTAGGATAAATCATGCATTTGCTATGCAATATCTAACCAGTAAGCGAGACATGAAAGGAAAAAAGATCATTAAAGAGATTAATCAAGGTAAAAATATTTATCGGCTTATTCATATAGCTGAGAAGGAAATCGAAATTTCTCAAAGGTCAAAAGGTAAAAGAGAAGACACTATAACGACAAATGCTATTGTTTTAGATAATTCTCAAGTAAAATAAAATCGGATTAACATTTTTTATTGCATCGACTAAATTTAACCTAAAAGTAGTATCTGAGAGACTAATTTATTAAAAAAATTTATTTCAAAAAAAATATATTCGTATTCAAGGTATTGGATACTTATATTCAGGTATTTGCCAAATATGTTGCTGTTTTAACATATGTTATCGCAGATTTTATTATTCTATTGTTGATAACGGCTACTTTTGGTAAGAACAAGATTTGAACTACCTCGATGATTCTTTACCCTTATGTCAATTGGATTACAAATCATTATAAATTGCTTAGATAACATTACATAAAAATACGGATCGCATATTCCTTATGAAATCAGACTGATATTATCTTGACTTTTCCAAATAAATAAATTGTTATTTGTATCTAAATCCGATTATCAGTAGGAACCTAATCCTACCGAAGCCATCATAATATGGACCTAGATTAGGAATAGAAAATCTATTTTGTATAATGAATAGTGTGTCTATTACAAAAAAGTGGTTTTTTAAAGTATTGCTGACAAAAATAAATAATTATCATTTCGGCCTATCAGAATTATTTATGTTATGCATGTTATTTATGTTATGGCATTATAGAAGATGAAGACACGGGAATACATTTTTAATAGATAATAAACATCACCAAAAACCTAATTCTTAATCGTAAAGAATTGTAATAAAGCATTATGCGGCCCTGTTCACTTAAGCGTTTTTAGTTCACTGTTATGATAATCAACAAATAGATTCAACCATTCGTTCCGTACATGCTTTAGTTTACAATTCTTCAGTCTGCGAGGAAAGTAATCATCAAAGCATTCGGTCCTGTCCTTTATGTACTGCATCGTTCTTTCAATCAGGCTTTTCTCCATAGGGGAATGAATGTGATGTTCAAGTCCAAGGAATCTACATGCCATTGGGTACCATGTACCACCATCTGTAGAAACGTGATGCTTTCCATAATCTCTTACAATGTCTGATAGAAACCGCTCAGCAACAAACATATTTCTTTCCTTAGAGATAGTTAGTGCGAGAATTTCCTTACTTTTTGCATCTATTGCAACCCATAACCATATGTATTCGGAACCTACCTTGATTAATGTCTTATAAATGATGAACTTTGATATCTTATTCCTTCTTGAGGAAATCTTTTGCGGATGGTATTTCTGAATCCAATTCCAGACAGTGACGTGGTTTCGTTTGATAAAGCAAGATAATCTTGCAGACGTTCTCCTAAGCGATAAGCCTGAAAAGTACAAATACAGACCATAACAAACATACTCTGAAGGTGTTTTGTTTCTGGTAATCATAAAGGAGATAAAGCATCTTCAAGCTATAAGATTTCGGTAAATGAACAGAGCCCATTATGCATATAAGTTAATTAATTAGCCTCACAAATATAACATATATAACATCAATAGTAACTCATCTCATTAACAATTTGAAATTATTTAATAGTATTTGATTTTTTCGATATTGATCTCTAGCTGCCTATAACTACAGTGTTCTACTCTCATACACTTCCTGTTATTTAGTAGTGGATCTGTTAAGATGGGAATTCATAAAGTCGAGTTAATCTATATTCCCAATATTATGATAGTTCAGTATGATCCAGATTTAATATCAAATATTGATTTATGCAAAATAATGAGAAATTCAAAATGTAGGTTTTTCACAGTAGGAAATAATCTCTACTGCGGAAAGCAGACTCCATACTTGGCATTAAAAAGTTGATTTGCAACAATTCAGTCTGAATGATACAAAATATATCTTCTTACAGAAATCTTTAGGATTCAGTTAACAATCCAAATCCTATATCCTAGAAAAATTAAATATTAAAAAAAAATATTATGTTTATTCAACTATTACTTCTCCTACCATTGAAGGGTGATAAAAGCAATAATATTGATATTCGCCGGAATCATCGAATGTAATACTATAGTATTGGTTTGGTATTATTGCTTCGGAATCAAACGCTTCACCTGCATTCTCGCCGTTGTCCTGTCCGGAAGTTACAGTATGCGAAATGGTGTCACCATTATACCATGTTATTGTCTGACCGCTTTGTATCGTGACTGGATTTGGAGAGTAGGAACTGTCACCATTAATTCCTAATATGACTGCTGGAATAGAGTTTTTATCTTGAGAAGTAGATCGATCATCGCTTATGGACCGGTCATCATCTTCTTTAGCTTCTGCGGTAGAAGTATCAGCAGAAGGAGCGGAGTTAGTAGTGGTACTCGCGGAAGCAGGTAGAATTCTAAAGAGTGATCCAGTAAAGCTAAGAACATACAGGTATCCGTCAGGACCCACTCCAATGTCTGTTATACCGCCAAAGCCCTGCCCGAAGATGAACGGTTGATTTTCCTTTGGATCGTTAACAACTCTATCGTTTAATAGGGATATATTTCCTGCATATCCTTTATCAAATAATAAACCATCACGTGCTTCATTTAGAATGAATCTATACAAAAGACCGTTATTTATATCGCCTACAAACATGTCATTTTGATATTGTTCTCCCAGTTTATCTGAATTTAGAAATTTTAAAGCTGTAATTCCAATAGGAGTCACCCATGATAATTTAGGCTCTGCATATGATCCCTTTCCAAAATAAACAAGGTCCTCAGGAGTTGCACCGTCATTTAATAGATCATTCTTTGATAATCCTTGAATCAACGACCAGCCACTATTAAAACCTGGATAAACCAGATTGATTTCGTCGCCAGCTGTAGGTCCATTCTCTGTATCCCACAAGTTTCCTGTAACTGGATCAAAATCCATTCCAAAACTGTTTCGAATGCCCATTGCATAATACATGTCAAGGGGTGATTCATCACCAAAAATGGCATCTCCAGGTACAATTTGACCGTCTTGAGTTATCCGTAATATCCCTCCTAAACCATTGGGTTCTGGACCATCTTCAATATTCTGTGCTTGAGTTGTGTGTCCTCCAACTTCTCCTACTATAAAGTAAACGTTGTTATCTGGACCAATCCTAATCTTACCTCCATTATGCTCGCCTCTATCATTAGGTGGAGTTGCTGTCAAATCTAAAAGTATTACAGGGTTTGTCAGTTGCCCATCAACAAATTCATAGCGATAGAGTCTGTTTCCTTCCGGACCCACGTTATCTTCTACGTCGCTACCGTCTTCATCATTTCCAGATTCTGTGTAAGAGAGAAACACGTATCTGGTTCCATCCGGTTGTTGCTTTGCTACTGCAATACCTAGTAGACCGCGTTCAATACTATTAGCAACAGCTACATCCAGTACTGGTTCTTCCTGCACCTGACCATCTATTACCCGCATAACTTTACCGGTGTTTTTTTCAGTTACCAAAATGTCATCAGGACCTAAAAATGCCATGCTTGTAGGAAAGTCTAATAATCCATCTGTCACTTTTTCAACTACCAGATTATCGTCCTTTACAGTTGGACCGGCAGGCGATAAAGGCGCTTTAATGTATGCTCCATACGATAGGTTAACTATAGAATTGTTCGAGTATAGTATTAAAAATATACAAAATAAAGATAAACCAAATAATCTAAATTTTATTCTCTTTCTCAATGTTCATTCTTTGTATATTGTTATGTTATAGATTATTTATCAATCTACCTGTAGAATTGATATAATAATGATATTTCAATCTTCTTCTGATGATAGAACAAATTAAAATTACATTGTAAAACTTTAACAATCTTTGCAAATCAATTTTGAAACTATAACCTTACCTGATCTTTGAAATACCCTTTTGTATTTATCATTTTATCTTATCCTGCCCAGACTAACCTTTCCGTAGTTATCTTATTTTTTTTCTTTAGACTGGGGATTACAATATTAAAAATATAATCTTGTCAATCTTGGTTATCTAATAACCTGCTATCAAAAACTAAATTTGAATATTTATTATACCGCAGATTTGCGTATACTCGGCTTTTGAAAGGGAAAAAGTGTTGCCATTGTAATGTAATTTATCATGAAAGACAAGTAAAAAACACGATGTTAAATCAAGGAAAAAAGATAGTTCAGTAAGAATAATTGAAAATTACATCCGGGAAGCCTCTCTCAGACCATCCTGGATGTAAACATCAAAGCCTAAATGATGCATCTATTATTAACGTAGAATGGATATAAAATATTACGGTCATGTAAATTACTACACTATATCTAGATGATTAGTAACTTGCAAATCTAATTATATTTAATTAGATATCAATTTATCAGTTAAATGGCATTAAATCAAGTAATATGGTAAATAAATGAGGATCTGCTGATTTTTCTTAATTCGTAATATCTAGATATCTCATCCAAAGTATAGATTTTCACTTTGTTAGGGTAGTTTCAACATCAAGGGTGTTTGATATCTTTTCTGTATGAGTAGTATCAGTCATTGCAATTTCAGCTTTAACATCTTCAATAGTTTGATCTTCAAACGATGTTGCAAATTGCATTGGACCTGCTTGCCCTAGTACATAACCACTAGGAATGCTCGAGGTTTTTATTAGAGTTCCATCAACTGTATATACTTTCATAACGTCAGCCATGATGGTATTTACCAAGGAAGGATCATTAGTTTGGTAGGTAATGTCAACTTTTAGCTGATTTATCTCAGAATCTGTAAGTGGTGCAAAAGATACAGAATCTAACTTGATTATTACGGGGTAAGATGAATTGTCAGCTACACTTTGTGGTGTTTGTTCTTGTTCAGATTGCGCATATACATTATAATCACTTATCAATACTCCTTTATCCATGGGAATAGAAAAGGAAAACAACAAGCCCATCGCAATAACTATTACAGTCAATGTTAGTGTCTTGGAACACATGTCAAATCTTTCAGATTGTATCTCTTGTATATTCATGATATTTCTAAATGAAAATGAATCAAGATTCAAATTTAATTCACCATCAAATGAAGACCGGTTAGTAATGGCTCCAATTCATCGAAAATACGTCTGTATTTAGTAGAAATGAAATAGAAAGCTCAATTTCTTTTCCTGCTATAGTGTAACATCATGAATTCGAATTTTAAAATTAGCATATGATAAAGCTGATGTAGATAGTGTATGAAATCTAGACCTATCATTGAATCCATCAATCCTTAATATATTCATAAATCGACTAAACCGAAAACTTTTAGGTGAATAGACCCAATATATTGTATCGAATGTCTATTGATCCACGGGAATGGGAGAAACGCTCTGAAAGTGGTGAATTATGTGGTATGCTTGGGTGCAATAACCCTCCTACAATTCAATGTCCTCAATGTAAAACTCATTATTGTGATGAGCATAAAGTTATTCATAGACATCACCTCGAATAATATACCTAGTCAAATTACTTGGTTCATGTACTCCCCTCACCTATGATGAAATTGCTTATTAATTGAATGTTGTTTACCTTACATAGGAACGATTTGGGTTTTAGGAAAGCCGTGTACAAATATAATATCTATTAAATAATCAATGGTCAGAAATGATAGAATATTCAGAAGTAACTGTGGCAGTATTATGGATTGTCTTTATACTATTGTGCTTTGGTATTTTATTCAGGAAAAGGATACTCGGATTATTTAGCAAAAGAGAATCCTTTTGACTTTTGTCAATTTTAGTTCGTGATCTCTATTATTATTGTAGTCAATACCAAGTTCGAAAAAAGGAAGAATACTCATTTTCATTGAATCGCAGACCTTGGATTATTTGATTTCTTACAGATATAGTCACTGGCTTTTATTAGCATAGGTGTTTTGTTCATTGGATAATATTATTTTCTACCGTATTGCCCATAGAATCATAGCTATATTCTATTCCTTCTGTCGCATTAATCAAAGTGTTATTGTAAATTTTATTTTCGATAGAATTATGGTACAAGTAAATTCCTTGGCTTTCACAATTGCTTACTGTATTGCCATAAACTTCATTATTGTGTGATTGAGATAGGAATATGCACTTTACTTCATCATGAACGTGATTATTTCTAGCCACTGAATCATACATGTTTCTACTAAACATTATTCCAGAGCCAGCGCTATTGTATACTTCATTATCTTCTATAGTAATGTTGTAACAATCCAAAGAACATATTATACCCATAGCTCCATGGTCATGGACAGTGTTGTTTCTTATTATCATATCATGAGTAGCTGTATGCGGGTCAAACCCATACATAAAGTTATGATGAACATGGTTATCTTCCAAAACCATGTTGCCTACACCCACAGAATAGAATCCAAAGCGATTATGGTGTATTTCATTATTCTTTACCATACTAGTACCATTACTTCCATAGTAACTTAAACCAGAGCAACCACCACCGCATTCATATCCTAAGTAGGCTAGTTCTGAATTTGTAATATTTGCAGTACCTGTAGTTTCATCATCTATTTTGATATATGGTCTTGGTACCGCATCAATGCCGGTATGCTCATGTTCTCTATCAGGTAATATATCAAATTCAAATTTTATATAATCATTGCTTTCAGGATCCCATGAAGAAACTTTTACAGAATCTATAATTAAATTACCCAAAACAGTTATAGAGTTAACATTATCTCTATCACCATCCACCTTTTTATCTCCTGCAAGCATTTTTAGCCAGCTCGTATCCTTTGAGTCAATAACCAAGGTAGCACCTTTTTCAACTACTATGCGAGAATCTAAAGTCCATGTGCCATTATCCTCCTTTTCTAAGATCTCAGGATTTTGTAAAGTGTTATATATATCAGTAAGGTTGACGTCTTGAATACAAGAAATCGAAATTGTATTCCTATCGCTGTCGATACTAAAAGTAATACAACTATTTTCATCAGTCTCTTGAGCTAATGTCCAACTAGTTGAAATACTCGTTACAACCATGACTAAAGCCATCATCATTAAATAATGACAATGTAGCCTTGGATTGACCCTATTCAATAAACTTTCTGTCAAAAAAATAATTATATGAATTACTTGTAAATTAACTAGAATAATTCATTAATTTAATAAACAACTTATTTAGATGATTGTGAATTTTACGAGTTTTTCAGTGGTCTACATAAAGAATTGTCAATGTCATATTTCTCAAGCCAAGAGATAATAGTTTATGAAGTTATTTTTACAGACTACTATAGCGACTGATCTATTCACTGTATTATCTCGCTGTCGATTTTGGTATAATCTAAGAGAGAGTTTATCACTAAAACTTTTTTATACTAGCGAATTTAATATTTATTTATTCAAGTCCATTCTTTAAAATTATCATCCTTTTATCCATAATTATCTAGACATTAGCAATTCCTTTCCAATTTTGACTATATTTTGAGAGATAAAGTATATCTTGATACACATCAAATAAAATAAAGAGAATAGTCGTTGATGCAACTAGATTCTGGTAATAGTAACTGAATGTTCTAAATTTTATTCTGGTTACTTCACTCTAAAGTGGTATTGCCTCTTTCTTTCTAGTGTCTAGTTCATTAATCCCATCTCGAGTAATTTGATAATTTTCACCATCTGAAGAATGTATAAGGCTTTGAGCAATCAAATCCTCGATTGCTTGATCAAATAAGGGAGACATTGTAGGGTCTAAGAATTCCGTCAATACACTGATGCTGATTGAAGGGTCACTTGCTGATGCATGTTGAGTTAATAATCTAACCAATACAAAACTTTCGACATTGTGAAGGGCACCACTGTCCTCATCCATGGATAAGTTATCCATGATCATAACTGCATTTTACGCTTAAATTATTATCTTTACTAGTTGTAAATAGCAAAGCGATTAAGAGGAAAAACAGGCCAATATGGGATGTAGGATCACTATTTCAGCTAATCTCAACCTAAATCCTTCCAGAATTATTTCAAGAATCGTAATAGGACTAATCTATATAATTTGCATCAGTCAATGATATTTTTTCTTAAACCCCCTAAATTAGTATTTATGTCGAAATTCCTCAACATCTATCAATTCGAACATAAGCAATGCATGCATCAGTATAGGGGATATGTTTGTAGTAACAATAAGGATTTGGAGTACTAACTAGCTCAAGAATAAACAGCTTTAATTATCTTTTTCATTAATATTATGATATGTTATCCCGTGAAAAAGATGTAGAATTAATATTAGATTTGTTGGCTGCAAAATCCAAGAGAGAAGTGAAGGATCAAGAAAACGAATGTGATTATAAAGAAAAGATTAATCCAGAAAATAAAGTAGATAATGCAAATTGCAGGTTAGACCAGAAGAACAAGGAAGCCAATGCAGAACATGATGAGGCTATTAAGGAAGCATATAAGAATAGAATTAAAGAAAATAATAGTTGCAAAATTTTACCATAATACCGTCTTCCTCTAAAAAGCACTAATTTTCTTGCTAACGTTGAGCCATATACTCCAACATGTGAAAAGAAAGACATTCTCAAGGTGATGCATCATGAATTATTTTAGAAATTACAGCCACCGATCTTATAGATCTCCTAATGCATTAGTACAACATACAAACTATAAATAAATTAACAGATCCCATGTACCTCATGGATTCGAAGCCCACCGGGCCCGTTTGATTAAGAAGATAAGGTGGATTTGAACTTTTAAGAGTATACTGTTTTTGCATTACAGTATACTGTTTTGATAAATCAGGTGAATAATACATATCGCAAGTGATACAGTAGAGTCCTACTTTCTTGAAAGATTCTTTAGTCCCGATTCTAATGTAGCTGGAATTAAGACCTCTATGACAAATTGAGCATCTAACCATAACACGATTGGTCCAAGAAGTTAAAAAAACGTTGGCATATAATCCAAAATATATTAATAAAACATTTTAACCAAAATTTTCGTTGCAGCAAAATGAATTACGAAGTCGGATAATCCAATAATGAAACAGTCCTATCCAATACGGAATGTGTGGATATATAATTACGAATATCATTAGTTTTGATAAAATTAGAAAAGTTATCAAACTCTTTTGTACTACACTTCAATTCATGTACTCTCGTAAACGCATTCAAGATTTCATATCTCTTGTCTGTTTCTTTTGCACTATCGCCCGAGTTCGAATAGTTATCTAATATTCCACGTAGACGTGAGTCATCTGATCGATCTAGATCTTGTAATATTTTTCCGGCATTGACTCGATTTCCGAAAGGTTCTAGTAATAGATCTTCAGAATTAAAAAGTTTAAGTTTCATTAATTTCTCAGGGTAAGATAACTCTAGTTTATTCTTTGAATTATTGCCAATGGTCTCGCCACTGTCAAATACTCTCGGAGGAGCGGCAACACAAGAAATATCATTTATTAAAAAAGGAATATAATGTGAAACCGAAATGCTATTAAAAGCCAAATCTGCTCTTGCAACCTGGATGGTAAAAAATATAGTATCCTTGTCGTGGTAATTTGATAACTCTCTGTAGTTCAAAGCAGCACTTGCAAATCTTTTATAATTTAATCCCACCAGTCTTGCTTGTAAATCATCAGTGAGGAACTTTAAAAGCTCTTGAAAATTGGCATGATTATATTTTAGATCAATTATAAAAAAAGGCTCTTTTCCAATTTTGTAGATTTCATCAGCTTTTTTTCGATAAATTTCTTTAAGTTTTTCAAAAGGCCGCAGGATTGAAGGTATTGCAATAACATCATAACCTGCTGATATCTGAAGAGCAGTAATTAGGTCAACAAATTTGACTAAATTATTATCGTTCTCTAAAATCTCCATTGCTGACGGGATGTTTCTTTTCCTATCTCTTGTTATAGTAGGTTGATAAACTGCGATGTTTAGGGGAGAATGTTGTACTCTGTATCTGGTATTATCTAAAGCATTATGCAGGCTTTCAAATTCCTTTGTGTCGGTTAATAGTCTTGAAAGTTGACCATAACTTAAGCTTGTATATTTTAAACTTATTTTATTACCAATTAATAGATCTGAAGGAATTTTGGCTTTAGAATTATATTCGTACAGATTGGCTGCCCTCGTAGGAGTCGTAATTGTTTCAGGACCTATTCTAATTTCTGCGGTTCGAACTGGTTTTACTCTTGTATCAACGTTTTTTACTCTAATCGAATCGATCTTCATGTTATTTTATCCAATCTATAATATGGTAACGATATTTTATTATTGATTGATCGGTAAATTCAGGATATTTATCATAAACCAAGTGTATCAAACCTTCACTTCCCAACTCATCCCACGCAATTCGCTGATTTTTCAAGTGTTGTAATTTGTGACTATCCAGACGTTCCATAAGGGGCCGTATCTTTTTCAAACCCTTATCAGTTATTCTATATTTATTAGATGATTTTTTGATTAATCCAATAAACTCCATATTCTTCAAGATATTTTCTATAAGGAAACTATGTGGGCCAAACTTGTGTCCAACAAATTTTAAATCTTGAATTTGTTGAAAAATTTCCCTTTCAATCAAGAATAATTGCTTGATTATCATTGTCTTGCCTTTTATCGGTTTGGTGGGTGTAATTGCTAAAAGCATCAATATTGTTTCTTCTGGTCCAATCTCCTTAGGCTGAATAGATTTATAAATTTGAGCTGCCTCTTCATAGTTTATTAATTTTGTTTCATCATTTAACTGATACTTATTTATCTTCATTTTTTTGTTATTATTTGGATTTATCATCATTATAGCCACCAAACAGATAACAAATTGAATTTGTTGTCCTCAGAGCGAATGCAATCAAAATAACCAAGTGCACCTCTTAAAGAGAAACATATGTGAATGTTAGTCTGTTTTTCATATCTCACAACTCCCGTTAGCGATTGCACAATGTCTTCGAGACCCAGTTCACCGGAGTTTAGATTTCTCTTGATATCCTCTAATACGGTCAGGTTGTAATTTAAGTTTTTTTTCCAAACAACCAAATTACTTATACGAGTCAGGTAATATTTTCTTAGACATGTACCACAATCGATGAAAAGTTCAGACGTATTAGTCAGTTTATAATCGCATATTAATTTTTTGATAAAATTCATTTTTGGTATGTGGTTATTATCACAATAGTTCATAGTTCCACAGTATACACATTTAATTTCTATGGCATGCAATTACCTTTTCGTTATGACCATAACAGAATAATTTTAGGTATAAAAACTTAGTTATCTTTCTTTATCCCAATTTCTAGTAAAAACATTAAAAGAGCTATTCCTAAACCACCTAAAGTGAGTCCTTCGAGCCTAATCCCATTTCGCACAGTGTCTAACGCTATTTTTTCATCTAATTGATTGGATTCTAAAATAAATACATTATCATGATAAACATAACTAATTAATCGATTATCTTTCGTAAAAGCAAAGATGTACATATCGAAGTTACCAGAATATGGAAACTTTAAGAGGACATTCTCTTTCATTACATTTGTTTCATTAGTAGTGTCAAAGACTATAGACGTTTCGTTATAAAACTTCAAAATCTGGTCGACTAATAATGGATCCAAATTTGCGTACGTCCTTTCGGTAAATACCAAAGACATATTTCTAAAAGTTTCACTACTGTTAGGATATAGCTCGAGTTTGAAGTCAGCAATAACATTCGGTTTAATTGTTTGAAATGGTTTGGTATGAAAAGTTATCTCTGTTGAAACAATAGGGAAGTGATTTTCTATGGCCCTGAAATCCGTTGTACTCAGAGCATCCATATCTGTTATCATGTATGAACGGATAAATTGAAATGAGGAAGCAACGAATAATCCAATAGTAAGAACAAATATCACAATCTTCCACCAAGAGTAACTTGTTTCTATCAATCAATCCACTCAATAATCTTTTTGTATATATGTTATATTCGATTTTACGATATAGAATTCAATCACAGATATTCTAGATTCTTAAATTATTATATTTATCTAACCATTCTTCCAAGATTTTAGTCGTATCCTCTTCTGAGTCCTTTGACATTTAGTAAATAAGAACTTAAGACAGTCTAATACAACAATTTCTATGGTCGTCAATGGGGGTCTTAAAAAAACTTCCCATATTCATATGGATTGTACTTTCAATTCTTTTTGCTCAGCTACTTGATTTCGCTCTGTAAAATACTGAAAGGTTAAATCAATGATCTTGTCCCCCTTTTTGCATTGTTAGACCTGAATTGCATAAAATCATACCCTTTTTATTTAAACCTGGCTGAAGAGCATTCAAGACCCTGGACCAAAAATTAGCAGGTTGAGGAAATAATTTAGGGTCATTATAAAAAAGCTCTTAGAATGTTATTAAATATGATAATACTTGGCGTAACATGAAACAGTAAAACCGTGTCGTTCGAATTAATTAGGTGGCAGACTTGATAATAATTCTGGTATCTTTGCAGCGAGAACGATACATGAAGTAGTACTATTTATCAATCCATACAACTCTAGCAAGCCCATTTTGATCTCTTTAATAGATTTATTCGTAATGGCAGTTCTAATTGTCTTAATAATTGATTTTCTACGATTTTTCTCATCGTCTTGCAACTGTGAACTATCAATACAACGGTCGATTTCATCCAAAAATGGCCCTATTAGTTGAAGATGATCGATATCCATAATATTTCCCCTTCCAAACTGTGCTTGGGAACTACTCATAGTAGCTATGCTAACGTTATAGGTATCTCCAGTCTTGGGGTTAACATTAGCTTGGTCAAGATAGTCTATAGCTTTCGTAGTAACTTTGTAGAAGTCGTGTAAGATCTTGGGATCACCCGTATTAACCGGGACTACGGGGTCTTTGACAATGAATCCTTTACTCTTAAGATAATTTAGGCAACTCTTTAATTCATTTGAATTAAAGCCGGAGCCTGCAAGAATTTCGCTTTCGGCAATTGAAGACTCGATATTATAGTCCACCAGATTAAGCATATGTTGAATAAGCTTGTTACATTCATGCAGTTTCATAAGATGCCAATCTAAAATTGTATGCATAGTCATATTTATCACTTTTATTTCTGACCATTACTTGCTAATCAATTAGAATCCAAAAGAGGGAAATATATTATGAAGATCTATCAATGGATTGTTAACCTATAAGCGATTCTAATTTAGTCTATTTTGTACCATATTAGACAAGAACGATAAGTTGTGTTAAAATTGTCATGAAATAGAACATTAGAACATAATAGAACAATCTAACTTGTTCTAAAAATAAGTCCATTTTGGACTTATTTTACCAAAATGAGCATTTGTTGAGATTACATATGATAATAGAACATTAGAACATCATATTGAAATACAATATATTAATAATAAAGGCTTAGACATTTTTAAAAAAAATTAACCTTTAGATAAATATAGTAGCGTATGGTATAGAACGTGTTCTAATGTTCTGAAATAACATCTTGATTGATAAATTTCAACAACTCATCTAATGGTCCGCACAGTACTCTCATTTTCTTATTGTTCAAGTACTTTGACTTGTATTCTAAGCCTAATTGTAGTCCTATATCCTTCAATGAAGTGATATTTTCGATTCTGTTCCTGTTATTAATTTCGTCTAGAATATCATGAGTAATGATTATGTCGCCTTTCATGTCCTGTATAAAGGGTATCAATTCATTCTTCAAACAATAATCAAGTCTTTCACTTAACCTATTAGCTGTATTGTCCTTATCCTTATGTCTCGAATAGATTTCATTAATTTTAGTTACCAAAAATGACCTTAAAGCAAACATCGTATTTTCATTACTTTCATCGACTGCGTCCTTTTGTTCTACAAAGTATTCAATCCAATCTGGAACTTCTTTATCTGCAAATTGGAAAAAATTCGCTAATATTTCTTTTGAAATCACTTTCCAATCTTCTCTCAACAATACGGAAGGGTATTTGGAAACATACTGGGCAGTAAAGTCGCCAAGGGTTTTCAAGTATCCTTTCTTGTCTTCCAAAAGCTTGTCAAACAATGCTCGTTTATCATCTTCTTTCTTCTCGTCCTTGGGAAAATGAATGGAAATGAATCTTCGGCCAAATCCACCGTCATTAGGTGGAGCATAGTTTGAGGTCAATATTAGCGGACTTAAAGCTGGAATATCTTGAAAGTTATTCTGTTCTACGAATTTTGCTCTGGCAGTTGTGCTTTCAACCGAATGCTTTATCATCTCTATAATGTTAGTATATCTCCTAAACTTGCCTGTTTCATAGAGCGAGCCTACTTCATTGACAAGGACAGGGTAGGTATCTTTACTGACTGTCTCTCCGAATCTTGCAGGTGTATCAATATTATTAAATCCCTTCTTAAGCATTGTCGACCTATTCCAAATTTGCAATACTAATAAACCTAAAGTAGTCTTTCCCGACTGGCCCTGGCCGAACATTTGCAAATAGGGCATCCATTTATCAGAATTTGACTTTATTATGAAGCTATATGGAGCTAGTAATCCCCATTTTAGGACCGTTGGAAATACATCTTTGTTCTTCCATCCTGTTGCTAAAATATCAAGTAATTCGCAGCATTCTATTACCTCTTCTTTCTTTATTTCTTCCATATTCTGAGTTATACTTTTGGTCACCAATTTTCCATCAACTAAATAGTACCCTAAAGTAGTTACGTCATTGACATACTCCACCATGTCATTCTCCTTTTCCCTCATGGCACTCACTACACTGTTAAAAGCATCGGCAGCTTTGTTCCTGGAGAGAACGTAACCTTTGATTTCTAATATCTTTAACAGCTCAGCTAGGCTGGCGCATGGACCAATTTTTCCACTCTTCTTTCCGTCATAATATTCCAATTCGACTTTAGGTTCAGCAATAGGGAATAAAGGATTATTATAATACCTAATCTTCTTTGGAGCAATATCAATGATGCATTTCTCTAAGTTTATTCCGTATTCCTTAAGAACTCCATAGCAAACCTGTCCAGAATTTTCATCAACGTAATAAGCTTTAAGAATATTATTTATACAACTCACAATTTTGCAGATTAGCTGGGGGTCGATCTTTAATTGCTGATTCTGTTGATTTTGTCGCTGTAACAACATGGTTTCTTGATTTCTACCGCTGTTAGTTCTATCTACAAATTTTGTACCATCCTTCCACTGTCTATCAAAGTCAAATTTACTAATAGGAGGGTCACAGTGATTCAAGTTCCAATTCCATGACTCTTCATAAATGTACTCTAAAGACTTGGATTCTTTATTCCTCAGATATAGGGAATCAATAACTCTTAAAACTGCTTCATGTCTATTGTGACCTTTCTTTACTATAAATTCTGGATTAAACAGGTCTTCAATCGGGATCTTACCTTTATTTTCATTATTGCTATTTCCCACCGACATTCCATACTTTTCATAAACTTCAAAGAGCCTATCTTCAATTTTCTTACCATCAAATTTTCCAATTACTTTAGTACCTGTAATTTCATAATTGTATCCATCCTTGTGAAGGGAAGGAGTACAATATGCCAGTCCATCGCTTTGACATTTTACTTCAATGGCAGGTATTTCGTTACTATCTAGTTTATCTTTTAACTTTCTGGTTGTATCACTGCTCTTTTTCTTGAGTATATATTCAGTATAAAAATAAATGTGCGCTTTGTATGGATTGTCCCGATGCTGTTCTACAATAGTTCTCTGTGCCAATTGATTAAGGTCATTAGTACCAAAAATGGTACAAATCTCTTCGATTGCTTTCTGATTATCAAGGTCAATAAAGCATAGAGAATATTTTTCTAAATCTTTCCTATGCCATATGTTACCAGCCATAATGGCCATTCCGTTATCAAATGCGTTCCTTTCCTTCCATTCTTCATGCTGTTCCATGTTAATTGCTTCGTTCTGCCATGATGACCATTTCTCGTATATTTTCTTATTTTTCGTATCGGCGGGGATAGCATTTAGTCCGCACTCATTTCTCCAAAAGTCTGCCCAGTCATTAAAAGACAATATTTTGCAATGTAACATTACACTAACTCCTCCAATTTATTAATCTCCTGAACAATGATACAAAAACGAGTTCTTAAGGACGCAAGTATTTCTAGAATCTTTACCTCGGAAATTTTCAATCGTCTTAGTCCCCACTCTACTGCCATTGGTAGATATCGGAAGTCGAAGAAAATAGGAATCCACATTACCCTATCATGAGTTTCCATTTGAATACATCTATTGACTCTGTTTACTCCTGCTAATTCTATTCCTAAATCCTTCATTAGATGATTATTGAAGTCGAAAAAGTTATTAGATGAATGATGGGTATATTCAATATTAGCTGTTGTCGTCATTTATCTCGTCGTCAACTCCTAATGCGATAGTTGAAGAGGAACCATCTCTTCAATTACTCTATTCTTTCTAATACTTACAGAAGTTTTACATTTACTACAGGATGTTACATATTGATTAGTACCTGTATAATTCCATAAATTACCGCATCGCGGACAGACCAAAGTGCTTACGCCCATAGTATTTACTGTAGATACATACTATATAATCGTTACTAATATGAGGATACCTGTTTCCCTAGTTATTACTTATCATCATACATGATTCGTTCTCTAAATATAAATGTTTACACACATAGTAAATACGATTGCGTTCAGTAATCAAATTTCCTTAATTCTTGGCAAAGGCTTCTATCTCATCGTCAATTATCCTTTACCTTGTGTCGCCCAAAGGCTTCCGCCTTTGGGCTTTCTTCTTTTGGCATTCTCAATTCAGAATCAATAATTAATAAACAAAACTGTTTCTATAAAGTATACTCACAATGCCTACAATCACAGTTAGGATACTTACAAGAACCTCTATATCGAAGTTCAGGCGGAGAGTCTTTATCTAAATGCATAGTTATCTTATGCTGACAATTGAAACAATACTTTGTCATAAATATGATGATTTTAAGCAAATTGATAAAGCTAATCTTGTGGTGAGATGGGTAACGTTTGGTAAGGCGTTAAATGTTGCAACCTGGTATCTAAGTAACTGGTAAAGGCTTCAATCTCGTCGTCATAGGTCTAGCCACTTGTCTCTCAGGGGTTAAACCCTGATGCTTGTTCTTTCCTTTTATCCTCAGTTATAATCAAATTTGTATCGTCTAGATATCATAATTAGTTATTTAATCAATAAGTACAATGAGTAGTATGGGTTCTGTCCAATATCTTCTTAAGATAAATGGCCTTCACGATGTATTGAAAGATAAGAACGACCAGTTACCAATTGATAATGTAGTATTTTATCATGATGGAAACGATTATGCCGCATCCATAATAATCACTACAGAAGATGTAATGGTGGAAGGATTGAATGAGGCTAAGTACTTGGTCAGCACTGCATTATCAAAGATAGTTTTTGCTTATAATACTGAAGCATTTATTGATGATAAAGCCTTTAATTACATTGACCTCGACAGTCCCAACAAGATTCCACAGTTTGTTAGAAGCTTTGGAATAAGGTGGAACTATGTTAAAGAAGATCCGAAAGTTGTATTACCGAAACTATCTAAGATTAATACGGATAAGAAAGGAGTAATGGAGTTGGCATTGGCCTATTATCAATTAAGCCATTACTTTAATCCTTTGCGATTGGAGACACTGTTTAGCAGCATGTCTGTTCTGATTAAAGATCTTTTAGGCGAAGAAAACTCCTATCACTTGGAAACGAAAGAGTTTAGAAATAAGATTGCGGAAGTTATGAAGATAAAGGATTCAAAGTTTGATGTACATCAATTTAATTCAGATTGGCAAGAGTGCTATACAGTCGAACGTAATTCTATATCTCATGGACGACCAACTAATTTAATTGCCCTTAAGAATCAAGAGCATATGAAATTGGTAAACAAAGTCGCATCTTGGACAATAACGGTATTTTATTACTATATCGATTTGAACCAAGATTAACTTAATAATAGATAAGAAATTCGCCCTACATTGATCCGTGCTATAGTTAACATTTATTCTATTTCCTTACACCTTGGGACTAATGTAATATCAATATTCTAGAAGTTAGCATTATCTAGCCTTTGTTAACAAATGCAGTCTTTCAATTTCATTGCTCTGTTTTATTAGTAAGGACATTACCGTAGAAAGCATAATCTCAGTATCACCTCTTGATTTAGCTGTTATAGAATTATGATATTGATGATAACAGTTAGATATTGTTTTTAGTATTGTCTCTTTATCTTCAGATGTAAGATTAGAAATAAAAGGCTCTAGTTGCTCCTTTAGTCTTTGATATGTTTCATCTTTTTTCAAAAAGGAATCATCTGAAGGGTCGATATACCGATACATGAATTAGATTAGTATTCCAGGTAGATAGTCATTAATGTAACGCTTATCTCTTTTGCAAGGCATAGTCTTAGGTGTTCTATCATGGAACTAGAATCAGAAATTAGAGAAATAGTAAATAGAGAAACAGAAGCATGGAACCATAAGGATGTTGAAAAGTTGCTGAGTATCTTTCATCCTGACATGGTGTGGCCTTGGCCCAGAACACCGAAGTCACATGACCCAGTCGAATGGGTAATGGAATTAGGCCGATTTAATTATCAACGGTGGAGTAATATCTATAGTGAATTATTTGGCAATCATGAATTAATACAAAACAATAGGATCATACAAAAGATAGCAATTTCAAATGAAGGCGACGGCGCATTTGCAGTAGTTGACATTGACACACTTTGGAAGAATATCAATACGGACGAGGATTTTCATTGGAAGGGCAGAGTATGCAAGATATATACCAAGATAAATGATAAAGAATGGAAGTTGATAGCACATACAGGTGTACTGGATTATGATAATATTATCCAATAATAATTAGCACAATTTACAAGATAGTTTAGAAAGAGGTTTTTATAAAATGAATTGGAAGTACAAGATATTAGATGAATCGGCCTTTGGTCTCCTTACTTCCAATTATTATTTCCGATACCTTATTTTCCTCTCTTAAATAGGAATATAGTCTTCAATCTCCCTCCTGTGTTTTAGGCGTAATATCCTTTTCGTTGAAAGTCTAATATCTATTGCATTATATCTGATAACTCTGTGGAAAAGTCTAGCCAATGAAATGAGTAAATAGTTGTAGAAATAATCCATTACTCCTTAGCCGCAATTACTAGCAGATAGCCTAATCGTACTGCATTGTCAACTATGTATGGTTCGACAGTATTAAGATATTCTTTCCTAAGTGATTCTATCTTTTCATTATTGTTTTCTCTCTTGATGGATTGAATAAGTTGAATCATAGAACCTGATTTTGTTATCATTTCATTCCAGTAGTGATTTGGACTAAGAATTGGATAGTTTATAGTATCTCTCTCAAAGTATAGTTCTTTAACACCACTCAAAAGTTCTTTCACCTTATCTGGATTCCCCCATTCAATGGGCGATGAAGTTATTGGTGTTACCGGAGTGGGAGCGTACTTGGAGACGACGGAAAAGATTCTTCCTATGGCAAGTTCAGGTGGCCAGGTTGCAAATCCAATACGTCCACCCTTCTTGAGAACTCTTAACATTTCTTTTGCTGTACTTTGTTGGTCAGGAGCAAACATATGTCCAAACGTTGAGAGAACGATGTCAAAGGATTCATCTTCAAATGGAAGGTTCTCTGCATTTCCTTCTCTCCACTCTATGTCACTAACTCCTGCAATATCCTCTTCTTGTTTTGCGAGTGCAAGAAGCTCGGGTGTAATGTCTATACCTGTCACCTTTGCTCCTACTCTCCTTGCAGTTATTGCGGTGTTACCAAACCCACATGCTATATCTAAGATAGAATCTGTAGGTTTAACTTTAACAAGTCCTATTAATTTGGCAGATACAGGTGAAATTACTCGACCAATACTTCTATAATCACCTAATGCCCAAGTCCCTTTATTGTTTTGATTAGTGTTATTCAATTACTATCGACAGATTGTATTATTATCAATTATACATTAAGGTTAGTTTTACTATAAATATTCAAGGAGAATTCTGATTGTCTAACATACTTTATCCATAAAGATCACCATGCGCATTAATACCGTTTTATTGTTTCTTCTCTATACTTTTTCCTCATTTCCCAACCTCGAAATGACCTTGTTCTCAGTTTATAGTTACAACAAGGACAATACGTGCTTCCATTCCAATTTATAAATATCTCGCAAATACTACACCTTTTTTGGCCTTCTTTATATCTCGATGGAATTTTGTGGTTCCTTCTAGCTTTATACCTTATACATATTCCATTACAACTCATACCGACTAGAACGTGAAAAATAATAAAATGGTGGAAATAAATATGTACTTAATTGATCAACTCCCTCCTTAGCTCATCCAGCACAGGCCTAATCCTCTTTGTTATTATTTCATTAATATCGGGCCTGTAATAGTGATTAACAAAAACAGAACTACTTATCCTTCCTTGCAATAAATCTATAATTTCAGGTTCTATACCTTTATTTCGTAAGTAGGTGGCAAAGACCTTGCGACAGTAATACATATTAATCTTCTTGTTTCTCTTGTCGAATGCACTTCTTATTGCATAGTGATAGGAGTTTCTTAGCTCAATAGATTTTACTAGGTCTAAAATACTTTTATTGATTATTGAGATGTAACACTTTTTTGTAGTCCTAAAGAAAATGTTAGGATATTGATAGTGTAACAATAATCCTTTGTCCTTATTGACATATTCATCTCCTTTAGTCTTGATAAGATAGATTGCTTTTTGTGCTTCTTCTGGTCTTAACCCTGTAAGTGTGTTGAATAATATGATTTTGCCAACTTCAATAGGGAGTTCAAGTATACTCGACCTTATCCAGTTCATCATTTGTAAAATGCTTTGGTCGGTTCCATTTTCTATTCCAAATATGTTCTTAAAGGTATTTAGTGAATTATAATTTTCATTCTTCCACTTTAGCTGATACTTCTTTATTATCTTAATCCATTCATCGTAGCAGCCTGTGTACTTCGAAAGAGTTGATAATGCTCGCATGGCATGAACTCTGGAACCGTTCGAGACTTTCATCAAGTCCTGTGCGTTGCCTGTTTCCAAAATATAGAAGTAAGTCTTCCCATAGCTTATTTTATTTTGTATTTCTCGATTTGATTTGTTTAGATTTGTTAGATATTCTTTATATCCTTTCCAGTCAAAATAAGATTCTTTAATATTCTCTTCATTACATTGTTCGTTTGGACTTGTCTCTTTTAATTCCAAGTTTGTATTTACTTGATAGGTGGACGTTACTAAACTAAGGTCTTCGGAACCGCAGGTCATGGGATCGAAGCCCACCGGGCCCGTTAATCACATGGGTTCAAATAATTCAAGGTTGTATAGGAGAGTAGATAGAAAAAGGAGGTATAATATTGCCCGCTAAGTTAACCACAACTTTCAAAAATATAGAAATCAAGGTAATAAATCAGACCAACAGCCAAATAATTTATGACTTTTATGAATATCTTCAGAACATAGATACCTCTGAAAACTATCAAAATGGACTGTTAAAAGTCTTGATAAGATATGCAGAGTATATAGGTGAAAACACAACTTTTTATCAAATTCAAGAAAAAGGACAGATATTAGGTTTCTTAGATTCAAAAAGAAAAACAGACAAAGATGATCCGGATAAAAAATGGATTACAACATGGAATGATTACCTCTGGAGAATAAAATATTTTTACAGATGGTTACATAATGCCAGAGATAAAGGAATAAATGTAAAATCCTATGACACATGGAATACTCCCGACTTTATCAATCTTAAAATGAAAAGGACAAAGAGATTGAGCCCATACTTAGAAACAGAAATATGGGAAAAGGATGAATTAATTACAATTATCAAGTATGAACCACATAAGAGAAACAAAGCTATTCTGGCATTATTATGGGATTTAGACGCCAGACCTCATGAGATCACATTATTAAAAATTAAGCATATTCGATTAAAAGAGAAATACGGAGAAGGTGAAATACCTCACCAAGCAAAAACAGGAAGCGGACCCATGTTACTTACTCTCTCTTTCCCATATGTCAGAGATTGGCTAAATGAACATCCTTTCAAGAATGAACCTGAAGCACGACTAATATGCAATCTCTTAACAGGATCATCAATTGGACCTGACCAGATATATGATGTAATGAGACAACTTAAAAAAAGAATTCAGAGATTGATTGACTGCAATACAATCTCTAATTCAAACGAATTAGATCATATTCGCTATTTGCTAGATACCAAGAAATGGAACCCATATTGTATTCGCCATTCATCCATATCCCATGACTCAGATTATCTCCCCGAATATGCATTGAAGAAGAAAGTCCGTTGGAGTATGAACAGTAAGCAGGGATCTAGATACATAAAGAAAAGAATGGGTAACGAATTGAAAAACAAAATATTAGAACATAATGGAATCATTTCAGAAGAAATATCTAAAAGGAAACCATCAGTAGCAAATTGTCCCCGGTGTGAGTTGGTTAATACAGTAGAAAATAAATATTGTTCAAAATGCAGTTATCCATTGAAACCAGAAGCATTTGATGAAATCAAAGAAGAAGAAAATAAAAAGGTTAATGAGCTCGAATCAAAATATCGGGAAATGAATAGCGTTTTACAAAGCCTGCTTCGGGCTTTTACTTCAGTGGATGAAAAAGGAAAACAATCTATTGCAGCTCATCTTATACAAGATGGGGTATATACCGGTAACCCATAATACTTGATTAAATCCAGTTAATCCCATTTTTGCGGAAATTATAGTTAAATTGGACGTAATTGATTCAAATCATGTATATTTATAAGGAACATATCCTATCCTTCTGTTTGCACCTTTTCTTCTGGCCTGTACTTGTTTTGCTAAAAAATTAGCCCAGAAACTAAATCTCCTTGAATCGCTAATCATCATATTGCGTTCTTCAGGCTCAGTAAATCTTTGAGTCAGTTCCATAATACAAGTATGAATGAAAATATCTGTAATTAGCACTGTTCTAAAATCTAGAGATTCTCTATTGTAAATTGGTCGTGATGGATTTCTCAAAACTATTGCATTTACCAATCTTTGTAATGGGCCACCCGAATTGTTGCGATGACCTTCTTGAAAATCCTTAGGGCTAAACTGAAATTCATCCTGTGTATAGTATTTATTATAGCCGAACAAATCTTTCAGATCTTCCTCGAACATTTCGCCAAGGTCTTCATGATTATCTCTTATGAATTCTAGGAAATACAAAATATCTACAAAGGCCTGAAAAACTGAATCAATGTTATAGGTTTTTTTTCTAGCAATCTTATTTCTACTCTGTTTTGATCTGTGAGGAGGTTTGTCGCCCACCTCCGCATTAGACTGGGTTTTACCTACTCGAATACTTTGTAACTCTTGCTGGAGGTAGGCGACAAGTTTCGGATCCGGCATGTAATATTTAATTGACATTATCGATTATGTACACATGATAAATGTAATACATATACTTTATTATTACAATATTAATGTATGTTTATTGACAACAAGTTTAAAACAAATAGTTATTGATAAGGAGAATTATGAGAAGCTAAAGAATCTGGGCAAAGCTGGTGAATCATTTAACGATGTTATCACAAAACTGCTAAAAGTAAACCTCTCGCAATCTGACCGTTATCTAAAGATCAGCAATTCAGAGTGATTATTATGGAATTAATAAAAGAAAAACTACGGGACATCGAATTAAAGAATTGTCCCATAAGCTGCAAGAAATGTAATCAAATATATGTAAACAGGCAACTTAATCACAGAATTCTATGCAGATGTAAATGTCATACACATAGAAATCAGATCATTGGAAGTATGGTACCTGAAATAGATACAAAGGAAATTGAGGCTATACACTAAATGTTGATGGGTAAATGATGAAGGACAATAAGATTTGCAAAGGTAGCTATATACCCTACGATATGGAGGCAGATGTAGTTGAGATATCCAATAACACATATGATTACATCCGCAGATTTGGTATCAAATTAGATAGCAATGGGAATCGTGTATTAAATCCCAGATATATAACTATTAACAATACCCAGATTCTGCTCAAGTGCTCATTTTTCGTTGAAGATTTACCGCTACTAAAAGCTATAAGAAAATTACCAGAAGGATGTGCTGAAGACATATTCCAAAGCGTCTTTGATGCAATCTGGTGCTTTATGGGAAAAATTAACTTTGTAGACTGGGGCAGTAAGGACTACATCTTAATCGATGACCTTGATCAAGTGAATCTTTATTCAAATCGCAATTAGTTCAACAGAAAACACCATGAATAAGTTGAATATTACCAGTGATAAATTCTTCAAAGATTTAGTGAACCAGGTTATTGACATAGTATGTGATATCAATCCTAATGGCATAATTAGAGTACCAAAATATGTAATTACTAAATTAGAATATCATAGTAAACAAATCTTTGAGGAAGAATTTTTGTACAAAGTTTATGAAAGAGTTGCAAGAATCCTTAAAATTGGTTTTGAGGTTATTGTAGAGAAGATGAAAGGAAGAATTCTTCCTGTCTAAGAAATTTGAGATTCATGTCTACTTCACCAGACCCAGATAAGCCATTTGATTTTTGGTGTAAATATATCGGCGTAAATTGTATCCCTTTTGATTCAAAGAATAAAGTAACCCATGAACCATGGTCAAAATGGCAAGATCAGCCTATTCCCATAGAGGTATATGAGGCTTGGAAAACAAATGGTTTTTTTGAAAAGGGTATGGCAGTTATATGCGGAAAGATTTGGAGAGGCGAAAATAAAGGCAAATATCTTGCTTGTATAGATATCGATAATAAGAAAGGAGTCGAAGAATTTCTTTCTCATATTAGAAAATATGATACCTTAGAAAAACTAGCTCAATACACCTTAGTAGAACAACATAAAGATGATCCCTATAGAGCACACATATACTTCATAGTGGAAAAACCGCTTTCAAAGAAAAGTGGTATTGGAGGAATTAAACAAGAGGGCGAAATAGACATTACGGAAATTCCTGCAATAGAGGTAAAATCGGAAGGACACCATGGAATAATGATTGTCAGTCCATCTATACATAAGGATGGATATCCTTATGAGATTATAGGAACTAGAGAGCCTGCTGTTTTGAATGATGACCAATCGGGTGAACTTGAAAATGCAATTAACTCAATATACACCAAATATTTTAAAGAGGCTAAAGACAAAGAACAAATTCCAATTTCAGAATTGTTTACAAATGAATTTGAAGTATACCAAGGAAACAACAGACATCTATTTTTACTTAGAACAATGGAGTCTTTAATCAAGAGAAATCATGAAATTTTAGAAGAGAATATAATAAAAAAACTGGCTTACTACTGGAATCAAAAGCATTGTATACCACCATTAGATGAAGATGATTTTGAAAAACAATGGAAATGTGCAAAGAAGTACATTGTAAGATCTGACAACAATAAAGATAAACCACGAAAGAACGACTACAAGATCAAACAAACCCAAGCTGATTCAATAAATGAGACAATGGAATCTAATGACGATGAAAATGAATCCTCAGATAAACAACTTGTAACCCTTGTCGAACAAAGATGTATGCTTTTTTTTATTGATCAGTTTAATGATATTTTTGTTTCAGTTGAGATAAACGATCATACTGAAACTCTTCCAATAGATAGTAGCAGGTTTCAAAGTCTGATACTTAAGGAATGTTTTGAAAATGATATTAAAAAAATAAACAAAGATAAAATCAAATATATAGTTGAAATCATAAAGTCAAGGAAAGAATTCAATACCAATATTGCTAAAAATACTTTAAACCTAAGGGTTGCTAGAGGTGGGGATACTAATTTCTACTACTATTATGATCTTACAAATGCAAAGTGGGAAGTTATAAAAATATCGTCAGAAGGTTGGGATGTTGTATCTGACAATAAACCTATTTTTCGAAGATACAAAAATAGTTCTGAACAAGTATATCCTAAAAGACAGTATTCAGATGATTGTATCGAACGTTTCTTAAAATTAATCAATCTTCACAGCCATAAAGACAAATTATTAGTATTGGTGTATATCTTATCCTTATTTATACCTGATATTTCTAAACCCATCTTGTTAATTCATGGTAGTAAGGGAGCCTCAAAAACTACAACATTTGAATTAATCAAAAACATTGTGGACCCGACCATAGTTGACACCTCGTCCTTTCCTAAGGAGGTAAATGATTTGATACAGATGTTGAGTCATAATTATCTAGCGTATTTTGACAATATTTCAAAGATACCTGATACGCTTTCAGATTTGCTTTGTAGAGCAGTAACAGGAACAGGGTTTTCAAAACGAAAATTGTATACTGATGATGAAGACATCTCTTATAATTATAAGAGATGTATAGGAATAAATGGTATTAACATAGCTTCTGCAAGGCCTGACTTTTTGGATAGATCTCTCATCATTAAGGTCGATACCATTCCAAAAAATAAGAGAAGAAAAGAACAGGACATAAAGAATGAGTTCAGACGACTGTTGCCTGATATATTAGGCTGGATATTTGATATTTTGGTTAAAGCCTTAAGATACAAAGAAAAAAGTCCTGAAAAAATAAAACTACCAGAATATCCTAGATTGGCTGACTTTGCTGAAAATGGTGAGATAATATCTAGATGTATGGGATATAAAGAAAATGAGTTCATAAATGCATACTTTGAAAACATTCAAATTCAAAACGATGAAGTAGTAGAGTCATCTCTATTGGCCAAGGTAGTATTAGAATTCATGGAAAGCCAAGAAAAGTGGGAAGGCTCGGCAAGTGAATTACAGGCCACTTTAACTTCCTTTTTAGAAACCAAGGACCAAAGACTAGCAAGAAGTAGAACATGGCCAAATGCTGCCAATTCATTGTCAAGAAAATTAAATGAGCTAGCCTCTACATTGAAAGAAAAAGGAATTGATATTTCTCATAAATATGATAACTACAAAAAAGGTAGGACAATCGTTGTTAGAAACATAGAGAAAATACCGTCGTTATCGTCGTATCGTAGTAGTAATGTAAAGGAGGATGGAAAAACTAGTGTTGACATTCACGTGATAGAAAATATGGAGACAATCGATATAGACGACAAATCTTTAATCAAAGACATAGTAAATGAGAAAAATGGTGACAATAGGGTTGACATGTTTAATAATAATGTTGATACCCTGTTAAGAACAGAACATAGAATCGGATACCACTACCCTTTCTATTATTGTAAGCAACACCCCAAAGTGCAAAATATACATTTTGAAGAAATAAAAAGACATCTAGAGTTGTCCCGTGATCATAGCCAAGGACAGGAAAATCAAATATGAGAAATACGACGATACTACGGCTACTACGATATATTCCATATTCTCACAAAACGGTGAAAATCAATAGTCTTATCATCGTGCAATATCTTTTTAGCTTTGAACTTGATTATATGCAATATCTGCAATGCAACTGACAAAGTCCGGTATTCGATCGAATTGCAAAATGATAGTCGATAGAAGAGAAAAGGTGATGGTGCTCTTAACCAAAGGGCTCAAGGGCTACCAGATTGCAAATGAGCTCGACGTCGATCCGGCTACCATTAGCAGAGACATTCAATATTTATCAAGGGTATCAAGTAACAATTTAAACTCCATTGTTAAGGAAACCCTACCATTTCTCTATCAAAGCTCAATCGAAGGCATTAAGAATATTTTACAAGAATGCTGGAATATTTATCAGAGTGATAATGCATCCATAACCTATCTTCATAAACTGAACTCATTGAAGCTGGCCAAGGAATGTAACGAGTCTCTGTTTAAACTTGTGTCAGAAGGTCCATCCTTGCTCTACATAAGAGAACTGGAGGAAAGACTAGAAAGAATTGAGGAAAATGGCAAAGTCGCTAAACAGCATCTCTAAAAAAATAGGGATGCTGGAAAAGAAGCATGGTATAAGAAGAGAATCAGAGTCAGAAAAATACGAAAGGGAGAGAGAAGAAAGGTTCCAGCAATATAGGTTGATTAGACTTAAAAAATTGGTTAGAATGGGTGGGAATCCAGAGTTAGAGAGACTCGATTATTTCGAAAGCACGACCGAAGAGTTTGAATATTATGTTAGTCTTGAACCAAATAACGGGTTATCCCCAGAAGAACGCTATCAGAAAAGAAAAAAGGACATGTTTTATCATGGTTCAGTAATTTTTAAAGAGGACGGTCGAGTCGGATTTGAGGGCTATGGATGTAATAAGGAACAATGTGTCATCACCTGTCCTTATTATAAGGATATGGGAAGGGTGAATGACAATCAGATAATTGAAGAATTCTCCAGAAATATCAAAATTGTAGATGTGGGGGATTACAAAAAAGAATTAGGAGATGATGCTATAGATTCGATTATCAACCGAAACTATTATGTTCCCTCTAATTATTGAAGTAATGAGAATATTAGATGCCGTAAAATTTTAAAAAGAACTTATCAATTATCCGCTCTACTCAGTACAAATTGCAAACTCTTTTAATTCAAATTCATTTTTAGAGGATAAAAAACACTATAGTCCAGATGAACAAATATTCCAATGTGGTAATGCCTGAATGTAATTTTAATTCCATTTTAAGATAACAATATAATTTGTACTAATTGCGATAAACCATATAATCAAGATATGAGCATGTCCAAGTGTGGATTAAAAAACTACATTCGATGATACATCAAGTCAGGAGAAAAACTTTCATATTTGTTTCTGATTACAAAGATAAATGCAAAAAAAGGTATAATTTCATATTTTCTACAAAAATTTTAATCAAAATTCTAACAATTAATCCGTAATTATAGTCTATTCTAGGTAGATATCAGGGTTTAGAGAAATTTTCTTTATTCTTGTTACCAAATTATTTTTTGTTCCGGTATTATTTAATTATTTTATTTATTCAATTGTAGACTTACTCTTGTTATTGCCTCATCCATATAATCTCTATCAACTTCAAATCCAATAAAGGAAACACCTAACCTAAGTGATGCGATAGTAGTTGATCCGATACCTAGAAATGAATCCATAACAACTAAATTTTCTTTTATGCCATGTAGTTTTATACACATTTCTGGCAATTTTATTGGAAAGGTTGCAGGATGAGGTCTTTCTTCTCTTTTTTGTATAGTTTTATAGGAAATAAACCAAGTGTTACCTCTATCTCTAATATCTTCCTTTGCAGTTTTCCATCTATTAATATTTGATTTATCCTGATATGGAACTCCGATAGACAACTTTTCTAAAGTTGTATTACCTTCTTTTGTAAAATGAAATATATATTCGTGACAGTCATTTAGAAATCGATTACTAAAAAAGAGGAAGAAAAAATAAAAATGATTAAGATTAGAGAATTTGACTTGGTAAGAAAAAAGGAGATACGCTTTATCTTAATTACTTAGGGTACGCTGTCTACATAAGACACCAACGTAATATGACCGATACCTTTCTCGTTTAGAATATGAAAAATATGTTAGGTAAAAGTACTATATCTGAAATTTCATTTTAATCAAACTTGCATATATACATCTTCTATTAGATAAACTAATAGAATGTAATCAAATACCTTAATATGATAAACCATACTCCCCCAAGTCTATAAAGAATGAATCAGAAATTGTCCAGCAATCTTGAATCTGACCCAAATTAATATATTCATAGGGTAACCATCCAAAACCATTATCTCCCCAAGCTTTTCCTCTGGAGTTCTGAATTAGAACGGCTCCGGTAGTCGTCTTTTCATCATTAATACTCTTGATTTTAATATTATCATCATATCCTACAACCAATACGGCATGTCCATACAATGATTTAGAATCAGAGAATGGGATTTTTCCATCTTCAGAAGCCTGATTTATTGGTTCTTCAGTAATCTGAACGCCAATACATACAGCGAATTTGTTATTTAGAAAGCTTCTAATTCTTTCTAAAAGATAGAAAGGTGATATACCGTGCCAGTCTAGTCTAATCGGCTCTTTTATCTTAAAGTTTTGCGCTAGAGCATAACAAAAGGCTGAAGGTTCCACATCAAATTTGGTTACATCAAATGGCCAGTATTTTTCTGGTGTTGTACCAAATAAGAGGAACGACATCATAGCTTTATTAATAGAAAAACCCATTTCTCCAGTTTGATTCAATAGATTACGAGTCACCTTATAATGAAATAATGGTGACATTCTACAATTCTTGTTCATAATGGATTTGAACCTAAACTCATATAATGCGGTAATTGCGAAGGAAGGAGCACAAGCAAGATTTTGCTGGGATTTAATATTCGAGCAGTATTCCCTCCAGTCAATCATATATGGTTAAGATTTAATTTCTTATGGATATAAGCTTATGAGTTACAGAATACATAGAGACAATTAATTCAAATATTCCTCCTTTGAATCAGAAACAGAACTAGCCAAATAACAAATTCTACATGTTAAGGTTTAAGGTATAAATCATAAAAAAAATGCCCAATAGAAACAAGACCGAACCTAAGGCGGCTCCAATGTATTTCATTGTCAGAGAGACGTTTCTATATCTTTTAATGCTATTGTAATTTCCTACATTTATCCTCATTGGAACAGGAAATGACGATGTAACAAATACCACCAATGCAGCTAGCATTAGTTGTACTGGGAGAAATGAATAAGCTACATCATTTGTATCATTAATGAAATCAATCCCAATAAGCTTGAAGATGGCAAAATAGGTTGTAATCAAACCCGTAGTTAACGGAATCATTAATTTGGTGTAATCCTTAATTACAGTAATAGAATTGATAAGGGAATCTAAGCCATATTGTAATATGACTCGCTCTTCAGAATTGATTTGAGTACCCTTCTTCCATATTTTCATTTTCTTTCGACAATTTTAATTTTACTTATACTGGCGTACTTAAATTTAGCTCCTAATCCTTCCTCATAGTAATATTCATACTTCATATCTGCTCCTTTAATGGGACAAATATAAAATAAGATATATGGTTCTGTAGACAATGTATTAGGAGAGTCAGTCTCAGGAGTATAGAAGTATATTATTTCATAATGAACCGAGATAATTAATTTATGCTTTTTACCACATGCGTGACAGTCAACTATCTTCTCATCTACTTCCATATGAGGGCTCATGATTGAACTTTTCCAGAATCTCTAATATGCATTAAGAATGGAAAAAGTGCATCAGAATAGAATTCATTGATTTTGGGAGGAGTCCACCATTCTCTTGTCTTGGATTTTAGTATGTAATCATATGGTAGCCATCCATATCCCTTTTCACCCCACTTCTCTCCCCACGAATTCCGAATATGAATTGCACCAGTTGTAATCTTTCCGCATTTATCATTCTTTATTTTCATGTTATCATCGTATCCTATCGCTGAGACTGCATGTCCGGTCTTGGGTTTCTCACCAAAACAAGGAAAGGGAATCTTTCCAGATTTCTTTGCTTGTTTTATTGAATCATATACAATAAATCCAAAAGACAATCCAGATTTAGTCATGACCAAATGTTCCTTGATGGATTCCAAGAGAGATATTCCATCCATACCTGGTTCATCTATTCTTTTAGTTCTTGCATCCTTAAAATTTTGAGCTAGGAAATAATGAAAGGTATTTGGCTCCCTGTCAAAATCTTTATTTGTATACGGATAATAGACGTCAGGTAACGCACCAAATAATTTTTGGCTTAATGAGGCGATATTTGGCGTACTGCCTGTATCTCCAGTAACTTGCATCAAATTTCTAGTTGCTTTATAACCAAACAGTGTAGCGTCTCCCACATAATTAAATAATCACATATATATTATTAATAATCCGTTAATTCATTTTTCATTTCAATCCATTATATTTGAAGGGAAAGAAATATTCTTAATCCATCCTATGACAGAATCAAGTATTGAATCCGATATATCATTAATAAATACAAATAATAGTCTTATAGGTTCTTTTATCTTATGAAAAAAGATAACATTAGCATCACCAAACAAATTGGAACAGCCATTTGGAATATTGAGCGAGAGTTATTGGTAGATGTTTCAGGCAATCTAATCCCAATCGATATCAACTTAGAACGAAAATTAAAAGAGATAGGATTTAAGCTAGACAGATTATTAGAACCGACAGGGATAATTAGGTGAAACTTCTAAGTGAATCACATTCGTGTATGGTTAGATTGAATTCAATAAGTTTTCCATAATAATCTGCACATTCATAGTGGTCTAACACTTTCACAATTTTACATTAACTAATGTAGTAAGGTTTATTAGTCGTATAATCCTTCGTTATACATATGTTTATACATAGTAATCAGTTACTTCAAGGTTCAAAAGGAAGGGAATACACCAACGAAGTTTAAATTTGATTCTCCTAAATACTTCTATTTTAACGGAAGGATACAAAAAACAGATGAAAATAATGTAATAGAGTATCCGAATGAAGTTTTAGATTTTGAAAGTGATATAGGGTTATCATCATTAATGTCTTATGATGAACAATACTCGCTTATTCATAACTATCTATTAAACCATGAACTACATGAGAGGGAGACCATTGTAACTGCTCATGGAAACTCAGGTAGAATATCAATGCCAAAAACTTGGGTAGGAAAGCGGGTGAAATTTTGGGTAACGGAAATTGGTGAATGAATTTTTTGTTGACTCACATCATTACTTCTTAAATTTCTCTTCTATTGACACACATGTATATGTCTCATGGTCAATCATAGTGGCCCGCCTGATATTTTGCTTCTTCAAATCTATCTGTATATATGAATGCCCATCTGTTAGCCAGTATCTTATATTTTTAAAACTAGTATGTATAGAGCAGTCAGAAAAATAAAATTTTGTATCCAGCGGTTCAATAACTATGATTCAAACTCGCTTGAGAATCCGCCGAATAGGACTGATATCGTCTTGAAGCCCACCGGTCGCGGTCCTATCAATATGTTTTAATATTAAAATGTCTTAATAACAATCCTATTAAACACCTTTAATAAATTTCTCTGGATAAACTATAATTGACTTTTTGTTTCGACGAGAAATCATGTATATAATTTGCAGTCATATTAATACTATAAGCGACAATTTTGAAGTAGATGGTGGAAAAAATTCAAATGAAAGTTCATCAAATGTTGGTGCAGTATTCTCATGTGAAAAGTGTAGTCAGACGCTTAAATCAAAACAGGAATTAGAGGAGCATTCTACCACAGCACATCAAATCAAATAGACCTTGATCTACAAGTCAAAGTAGTTCTTAATATAATTTAACTCAATACCATATTAGTGTCATAAGCAAGAAGAAATGTTGATTCACAATAGAGGAATATAATTGATTGACTAAAGAAAGATCCAGTCTGCGATGTAGACGAAACCATAGATGATGATAACACAGTTTCCATTATTAATACCAGTTGTTTTGAAGATTTTAAAATTAAAGTGTATGTTTATAAAAATGATTTTGGAAGAGTTGACATTATATCAAGACCTCGTCTGTTAACTCAAGACGTCGAAAGTGCGAAATCTTGCATAGATGATAGTTAGTGTGCCTCTTAATCTCATTTATCTATCTAATTCGTTATATCGATTTTCAAATTCTTTTTCTATGAACTGAATCAGTTTTTTATCTAAAACCCGAGTTTTATGGCCACAGGTAAGGCATAAAAAGTATACTTTTAGTGGACTTGCTTTGCGAGGTCTTCCTGGGAAATTCATATATCGAGTAATCCAATATTTTGGTCCCTGCTCGATGCAAAAAGGACAGACGATAACTGTAGTTACTTCGTCTAAATCTTTTGAAATAGACATGATAGAGGTAATACAAAGCTCTCATCGTATTTATTTATTGAATTAAATAGCATATAAGAAACTGGACTTCTACTGGATTGCTAATGTCGACCGTTTTGTCACAGAAGTCAATTGCATTGGTTATAGGTTTTTTAAATACATTGACTTCTAAGCTTGATCTATTTATTTATGTTAAATTGTAAAGGTAAATGTATCATACACAAAGCTAGTAGATCACTTAAAAATAGTCACTATTCACATTATCTATCTAACCATAAAAGATGTCAAATTTGTCAAATCTTTTTGAAATGGGATAAGGATACTAGATGTCCTTGTTGTAAAAGTATGTTAAGGACAAAACCCCGAAATAGTAAAATTAAGGAAAAATTTCATCGAAGTAGAATAATGGAGTATGATAGGTATTGAACGGAAAAAGGAGAATATGTAAAGGTTATTTCAGACAAAGATTAAGAATTAATCCAAAGGCAAACTTTTAAGATAACACTATAAAGTGTATAGATTAAAATTTATTCGAGAAAATTATAACGATAAAGACAAATGTAATCTCGATATGTATCAATACAAAAAAAATGGCTGAAAAAATGATATACGAAAAAATATCCAGCCTAATAACCATCATAAATGACAATGCATAGTTAGGTGAAACAGGATAGAGAAATCGAAAAACAAATAACCTGGATCCAATTACTTTTTTAGATTAATGCGAACAATAAAGAAAAAATACTTTCAAGTTAACATCTATTAGATTATTCAAATTTATATCCTTATTGTTATCTCCTCTGGTCCTTGTTGAGGATTATTTAAGAGATTATAACATATCATTCCATTACCCCCGCCAGTTACAGAACCTTCTATACAGATGTGAAATGTCTCGTTTACCTCTAACACTCCAGATGGCATTACTATATCTGTCGTATATTCTCCATTAGATGTGTCACTATATAGTGCATCAGATAAATCTATGTTAAAATGACCATATTCAGGATGCTCTTTTACGTATATATCCACTAAATCAGAGAAAACGTGATCAATATCAATATCCAAATCGTCAACCAGAGTGGCCCGTATAATAAAATTACTCTGATTTTCACCTTGAGTTGCTATTGCTACATCCATAATCATTGGGGAATTGGCTAGAAGAGTTAGGGCTGTTACTACAGATAAGAAAATATGAAATAGCTTCCCATCTTGATTCAGTTTATTCATTTTAATATGTGATCTTTTACTCATACACTTTGATAGAAAGCCAAATTATTTAGAATTTATCCTTAAATTGCAATATTCTAATAGTCTAAGAAGATTTGAAAATGATAGTTTTATCGTATTAGTGGGGACGAAATAATATCTAATAAACAAGTTCAATTCATATTACAAAAGTTATATTCTCCCTGATTATAACATCACTATTAGTTTTGATGACGTTACTTTATTAACTCGTATAATGTAATACCATACTAAATAACATGAAATCTATTTAAAATTAATTACAAAGACCATGTGATACTTTACCGCCTCAAACCTTGTCTTTGCGTGTGACTTGCCATTATAAATTTTAAGTTCCAATAGTATGAGAGTTTTAGAATATTGCACCTAGTTAGAAAATCCAATATATTTTCTTTATCAAGAAGCAGTATGAAAAAAATCATAACTCACAAAAACATAATGACAATTTCAGGAGGCTGTTTTCTTTTTATAGCGTTCCTAATAACTGGGTCAATATCAGTAATGGTATTAAACACCCATGAAGCAATGGGAGAAAATTTAATTCAAAATAGCTGATGAAGATTCAAATAGAGAATTATTAGTTATGCCCCAAGATCCCTATATAGGATTACAAGGCGAAGGTAATGGTGATGCTGCGGCTGAAGATGATGATTTCAAGTTGGAAAAAACCATTATTGTTAACGGAGAGATTTGCGGTGTTGAAGATGAAATCACTCAAACATCTTTTGAGTATAGATTCGAAGATGGGTGGTAGGTCGCTCGCTTCCATTATTATTGTTCCGTGTCCCTAAACCTTTTTCTACAATTGATAATGAGTATTTATTTGAAAACTATGCTCTGTAGCCTTAAGGAAATTTTTCACTTGATATCCAATATCTTATGCCCCGTTAGATAACTGCATTTACAAAAGTTCTTAAATTCTACTCAAAATAAAAGAAATATTCTTACTTTTGATTCATGCAATATAAGTTCGATTCGGACCTACTCTGACTTATACGCTTAAGTTAAAGTCAATAGTTCAAAATCTAATTGGATCTACTACTCTATCTAACTCAATCATTCTTTCGTCAACTCCTAAGGCGTGTACAAACTTAGGTTGTCATGAATATTGTTAATAATCATTATACCATGGATGGAGTTTTATGATGTTTTTATAATTTGCTTTCCATTCTAAAAGTATTAGAATATTAGAGTATTGCAACTTGTTAGCAAATCCAATATATTTTTTATTCCTTATTGATGATATGAGTAACAAAATAACAACTCAACATTATGAAAAGAAAGGACACGAACATGCAATAATTGCTATGATAGTCACATTTGCATTACTAACATGTTATGTATTGCCTACAAGTGATATATTCGCAGCTAAGCCAAATGATCCTGATAAAACTGGATGTAATCCAAAAACAGATACGGATTGTTTTCCAGATGATATCATAATATTGGATAACCCAAGCGACAGCCGCCTGTTAGTTCTAGAAAGTAATTTCTTAAGCAGTAACACACCGACAGATAGTTCAGTAGATATTGAAGCAGATGAACTTGTTGTGGTAGGATGCAAGGGTGGAACAGCAGGTGAAGTTCCTGGAAAACCTGGTGTCTGCAAAGAAGACGATCAATCTACAAGCAGTAACACACCGACAGATAGTTCAGTAGATATTGAAGCAGATGAACTTGTTGTGGTAGGATGCAAGGGTGGAACAGCAGGTGAAGTTCCTGGAAAACCTGGTGTCTGCAAGGAGAAATAAATTCGCAATAATTTTGAATTAAATAATTTTTTTATTTGATTAATGTATTTTACTTTTAAAATTAGACTCGTAATATATCTATTACTAAGCCCACCGGGCCCGCTGTAATTTTACTACTTTATTAGGACTCAAAATAAATATAGAGTGAGAAAAGATTAGTTGGATTTAGAGTTACAACATGAACCAGTGGAAAATAGGACCCAAGGAAGTGCATATTCCTTATATTTATTTGGAATGAGGTCTCCGGTAACCAGGGATAAGGTTGTGGAGATTAGGAATAGATATGATACCCCACTAAAGCTTCAAAATATTACAAATTATTACAGAATATATACTTTCTTAAATATATCGATATGTGAAAAAAAAGAGGATTTTTGCTATTCTAATAATAACATATGTTGTATTAATCTCTGTTATAGCATCGTTTCCTTACAAAGAGAATACAACATCCGCTCTTCAAGTTGGCCAGCCAAATCCCGAACCTCGCAATCCATTTAGTACTACAGAAGGTGCTCCATCTATTTCAATAAAACATGATAACAATACCTATGTTGGAGAATTACGATCAGCTGCATTTTCTTACGGGGATGTTAATGATAACCTGGAATCTTTTGGAAACAATAGTTCCAACATCACGTCTATAATTCCAGAACAGACTATAAATATTTCAAAAGATGAACAGATGCAACTTGTAATAGAAGGAAATCCAAAGCCTGAAAATCAACCCAATACTCTATCAGCTACAGCTTACCACATAAATGGTACTCAAGTTAAGGTCTTATCGATATCAGAGGATGGAAAATCAGATAGGTTCATTATAGATTTGGATAAAGGTCAGTATCTTATCCTTACTATAGCGACCTGGATACCAAGTCCAGATAATTATTTGGAAAGCTCAGGATATGTTTCATACATCTTTAGAGTAAATGTACAGTGATAGGTTAACAGCCGCTCAAGTTTAACATTTTATTAAATGAATTCGAATATTTATTACTATTAGGTCCTTGGAAACAACAAGTTACGATAATATAATTATCGATTTATAGCGGTACATATAACACCAGAGATTATCTCTATGTATATATGCCCACTTACAACCATACACCGCAAAACATTAGGTTACTAAAAATAAAAGAATGACCCGTCGGCTATTTGCTAAAGCTAGTTGTTTCATATATAATAATCTGGTTTTTCAGAAGCTTTTCAATTTGCTTTTGTTAGTATAATTTTTATGCAGAAATTCAGATTGTCATCTTTAAACTCTGGAAGATTGTTTATGTTATCTTGTCTGTCACACTTTTGTTAAATTTGTTATCATTGTCAATATCATTTTGCAAAGATACTTGTGCTTGTGGGACGGTTAAATCAATACCATTCCTTTGAAATGAATCATAGATTCTCTTTCTAATCTCAGAAGTAATTTTTAGAAATTCCCTTGGTTTGTTTGTAAATGCCCTGAGGTCATATACTGCACCATAATCTCCAAACTTTACAAGTAAAACAAACGGATCTGTTACAAAATTATCTGCAGTATGGAAAGATCTAGAAGTCTTTGCTACATCAGAAGGAAAATCATCTGATGTTACTATTCCTTCCGTATCCTTTGCACAATCTATCAATATTTTTTCGATTAGATTTCGGTTGTTATTATAAATTAATGATACATTCACCGTAATTGAAAGGACATCCAGTCCACTATAGTTTACTATTTGTCTTTGTAATAGTGTTTGATTTGGAATTGCTACAAGCTCATTTCTTATGGTTTTGATTTTTGTATATAGCAATGAAATTTCCACAACGTCTCCGATTAGGCTTTCATCCTCAGTTGTTCTAATTCTATCGCCTAGTTTGAAAGGACGAGCGGATAACAGCAATATCCCCGCAATAGCATTACTAATTGTATTTCTTGAAGAAAAACCGATAATTGTTCCAGCTGCCACGCTAATTGCTCCAGCTGCTACACCGCTTAATGAAGAGAAATGAAATATAATGGCGATAACGGCTGTTACAATAATAGCCATCTTAGTTATTGAATTAATCCCGGATAATTGTCTTCTATCGAGATTTAAGGAGTTGGCCGATTTGTTTATGAAAAATCGTATGACAAAATAAGCGGCTATAGCAGCAGTTATGACTATAATGGAAAAAATGATACTATCCCAATAACTGCCAATACCTGCAATTGCTTCTGTGGATCGAAGAGGTGATGCAGATTCTGATTGTTCCCCCACTATGGATGGCTCTCCTCCACCGCCCCCACCACCAGTTTCTATTCCGACATCAACCTCATCTTGTCCATAAACTTTTAGAATGTCATTTAGGATGGCGTCTAACATGTACTGTAAATGCTAATGATTAATATTGCTTAAAAGAGATTACTCGTCAACGTCCTACATAAAATACAACATAATCTTGGTCTCGTCAGCACCGGCTTCCTGTTTAGCAAATTTATCATATAGGTAAAAATAATAAAATATACTGATACATAACTACCAAAATGAAAAGAGGGAATTATTTCTAATATATTCTTGTATGTTATCTATAAATTCGATATATAATTTTAATATTTACCAATCATTTGATATTATTAACTTTGTTATTCAAATAGTATCTTGAGGTCATCATCTTCGCTATTAAAACATTGTATCTCGTTAGGAAAACAATCCATCATTAATGTAAATTTAGCGGATAAAATGTTAAAAGATGTCTTGTTGATTAGTTATGCATTTTCTTAAATCTAAAATTCCTAGTTTTGATAATTTAATAATCTTGTTAAATTGATTTCTATAACTTCTTTAATTGACTGACTTAATTTAATTGAGTGCCAGTCCGTCTCGGTTTTCCTTTCTCCTTTCCTTTTGAATTTCTTTTCTCATGGCCTAGAAATAATATCCTTCATATATATGTCAAATAATTTTGCAAATCGAGGCTGATCATTTTCTAAATCCTTTTTGAAGTTTAGTAGTTGTTTAATAAAGGAAGAGGTTAAATGTGGTGGGAAGGTCTTTAAAACCAAAGATAGCTGACCCGAGCACCAGTCTGTGAGCACTCTAAATTCTTCGTGTTTATCTTGACGAACAAGGTTCTTACACTGTGCAATGTATTCACTAACCATATGATAAACAAGAGGAACGTTTCTAGTTGTTAGAATTTTGTCCATCATGGTCGATAATTCTACTAGAATTATGGTATCTAATAATATCTCCTTTGGATTTATTATTGCTTTTAACGTAGACGTCTGAAGTGATTCATTGTTTGTACGAATATGATTTTCTTCGCTATTGTTATTTTCCATTTCTTGGAATTTTATCTTATTAACCGTTCTCTTGGAATCTTCTGTAGTTAAAGTGAATGGAATACCAATTATTTCTTTATGTATGAGAGCATAATGTAATACCCTAAACAGACCTGTTATACAAGATTTAATTACATCGGTATCGCCCAATTCTGCAGACTTTACAGCAACACTTCTTAGTACTTCTATACCAAATAATGGATCACGTGCTAAATCTCTATCATCAGTTATTTCCATACATCGAAGAAACTTCTGTTTGGTTTTGCTGATATCGGCTTTATTGTGTTGGTTTCTTCTATCCTTCTTCTGACTTAGGTTTCCTATGGAAATCCGTTTTTCTCCGGATATCTGACTCCAGGCCTTTTTCTCACTTGTACTAAACTCATCGAATTCGTAAACAATAGCTATGTTATCCTGTTCTTCAATCCAATCTCCAATTGATTTAGAATAATCGATCCACAGATTCTTTTGTTTCTTTAGTGCTAAATCCATTAGATTTTCTGAAACCTTACTCCAATCTATAAAGGCAAGTAGGCCCTTACGGGGAGAGTTTATTTCAAGTATTTTTGATTTGTAAATCCTCTTGTCATTTGATGATTGGCTTGACGTTCTCTTCTCATATGGTTTTAGGGCATTGAGGATTTGATCAATAAGCTTTGATATGAGTATATTTGGTTTAAGATAAGAGCTGATATTATGAAGATATAATATAAGCATAAACAACCCTACAATAGAGATGATTATAGCCAAATTTACTCCAATGATTGGAGTGAAGACGGATAACTCAAGTTGTTGATTGCCACTTACGGACAAACTAGACATATTCATCATTGATGCTAAATTTATAGACGATTCTCCGGTCCTAACAGTTTTTAAAACCAAAAGAGAATAAGTAACAGTAAAGATAAACCAACTCAAGGCAAGTTGATTGATTTTATCTTCCTCAAAGCGATTTACTAAATGAGATATGTATTTTGAAACAGAAAGCTGCAAGGTAATCAAGGTTACAGAAAATGCTACTCCAAGAATAGTTGCCCATCCAGTAGCTATAGCTGACAGGATACTTCTGGCCGCACCAGGACTTCCAGTAAATACTAAAGGATCCACGTATTCTATATCAACGCTGTAGCCGGTAGGAAAAGAATTGTCAACCAAGGATGTTATTAAGAATAGTATTAATGCAGCAACTGCAAATAGAACAGGATAAAACAGAATAGACTTGGTAAACACCTTCCATTTAGAACGAATAACAATAGGAATGTTGGATAATTCATATGATGCCACTTATACGAATTATGAATTATCTTTGTTTATTAAATACATACCCTAATATTTATTATAATAGTAGAATTCTAGATGATTACAGAAGAGTGCTGCTCGATTTTTTTGGAGGTCGCTATTAACACACTCTACAATCCTGACCTGAATTGATGCTATTTTCCGTTTTAGAACCTCGAACATGTATTACCGAGAAAAAGGAATTGTAGAGGATGCCTTAATTAGATAGAGTATTGGCATTGTTCTAATAAATAGCAGTATAAATGGAATAGATGCTATTGTAATACTAATTGCAAATAGAACTCGTAACATCAATATATCGTAATTTTCATAATTAGAGATGGAAGCTATCAAGCCGATAAACGTGATAACTGGAATGGAAGAAATTAACAATTCTTTAGATAGATCTGCTAGCATATTTCGAATAAAAATAGAATAACCAATACTTTTTAAAACATGTAGTCTTTTCAGAGATTCATAAACTGCTTTTGCATTATCTTCTTTATCTGAATTCATACTAAAATTGAGTCTCTGAATGAACCCTGTAGTAGAGATGACGATAACGGAGAAAATGTGTGGGGTCTTTTTGTATAAAGATAATCGAGAGTTACACTCTGTAATAATGCCATCATATATAGAGGATAACTTCCTATCATGTTCTCCCTCTTTTAAATTGCTTTTATCTTCGATAGCCTGTTTTGATAAAAGTCTGACTATGATAATCATACCCCTGACGGCGTCTGTTAAATTTTCAGCAGCGCGAGATAAAATCTCTTTCTCCTCATTATCATTTAATTTAATGTTTTTAATCTTATCTGAATTTTTAGTTGTATTAACGTTATTCATAGAAGATCTAGAATTACTTTCTTTTATACTTTGAACAGGTCTTAGCAAATCATTCAAATTATTGACCTGGTCTTGTACTTGGGATAGATCTTTAGGAAGGTTTTTCATTTGATTTTGTAATGCTAGAGTGTTAAATGAAACTACGACTGCAAGTAATGTCCCTAATGCAGATATATAATATCTTAGCGTGTCAGAAAAAGACCCGAAGTTTGACGGTGAAACAATATAAAAATATGCTACAAACAAGAACACTTCAATTATAGCCAATAAAATATATCTTTTTTTTGTAATAAAATAATTAATAAAAAATCTATTCATATTCTATCAGATGATTATACTAGTTTAATATGGTGAGTATTTGTTTTGGTGAGATAGATTTTACTATTATTATATTGAGGACACTATCGATTATACCGCGCTGCTTTAGCTGAGACAAAGCTACCTTAAATAATATTTGTTTGTTAATTTAGCAGTTTAATGATACGATATATAATTGTGTTAGTATTTCTCTTTTTGACCAGTAGTGTAACAGTTTGTCTGCCCTTTCTTTTTGACGGCATATATGCTCAATCTAATATTAATCCATTATGTGTAATAAGAGGCGAATCTATACCCCCCTCCTCCATTTGTTGTATTGCGATGGGATACTTCAAATGTATGTAATTCTACAATCGATCATTTTACACATTTTTATGACATTAGAGCTATAATTAATAACAATACAGACTTTATCGTATTTTTGGAATCAAATTAACTCTTTTCTAATGGTTTGATCAATGAGAACTACAAATTGGGCATAAATGTTAATCTAGTAACATTCATTCTTTATTCACAAAATCTATTTATCAAAAAAATTCGTTTTCTCCAATATAGAAATATTTTTTTCTATAGGATTTTGTATAATGGTTTCTTTATTACTAGTCCCCATTGATACACTGCCATGTAGTTAATGGAGACAGGTCATAATTCATTTTGATATATCATTCGACAATCATAGTTTTAGAAACGCTTTTTTACATAAATCAATCTATTTGGCTTATTTGATTATCCCTTTTCGTGTTTGACTGATCGACTTGTAGTAGTCATAATAGTAGTAGATTAGATGCCATTATCGCTTCCAGCCGATATCATACTGTGTTATTTCACAGTACGTTACGTGAACTCTTTCACTCGGGAATTTTGGGCCGTATAGAATTATTCGAGGTCGCATCTGTTCTTATAGTATAGTTTCCATTACCTTCTAGAAATGGTGCATCGATATGATATGCCCCAGTGATGCAAAAATCAGGACCATATAGGTTTGTTTCGTTATTATTGCTCTTTATTAATTTCAAGGGCAATGATTTGCCAGCGGTAACAAATGGTCCTGTAAATAATGTACTATTATTGTCCCTTAGCATTGTAATATTATGTGCTATAGGTGTTGTCCTATTGAGTACCACTATCAGCTGCTGGAAGTCAAGAAGTGTTCTTTACTTCTGTAAGGTTAAATGCTGACCAACTCCTAAAGACATTTGAAGGTATTGATCTTTTTCATATGAAAATATTGAAAACTTGTATAAATATTTATAAAAATACATTAGGAATTACCGTACAATTGATCAGTCTTTCTGAAATTAAAATTAATTATTAATAATGGCTCTATGACTGCTCTTCTTTTGCTTGACTTTCCATTTTTTGCAGTCGTGTATAATAATCAGAAAATTCATTTAAATGTGCTAGTGCAATCTTTCCAGTCGTTATTTCATCATCATTTGTTACATTCGTTGATAATTCGCGACTTCCGTGTTCTAATTCTACATCTAACCCCATTCTAAATTGCTCTACGTCAAACTTAGTCCAATCAATACCTATAGACTCACCAATTCTTTTGGCATCCTCTTTTGTAAAATGCTTTGCTGTCAAGATACAATACTAATAACACTACTTGTTAGTATTATTTTCCATTTTCAGAAAAATTATAAATATCTGGTTTTGCAGTTCGATAATGATTGTTTTTAGGTCGGCATTTCTATGAACATAGAATCTAATCCTGGACTATTCAGAATTAGCTGCATAATTAAGGAGTATTAAGTTGTGGAGTTTCTTCAACTTTATATTTTCGATCAAAAGGTCAAATACCTTGAGGGTGGCTTCAATGAACGCTGCTTTTCATTCGTTTTTGGCTTTCTTTAAACCTAGAATTGAATAGCGTATACTTGTTTATGATATGAGAAAAATCAATGAAATATAAATAAAATCTATGTACGTATGCTATAACAATCAGAAATAAATTTTCAACCTACTACTGACTGTTGGTTTTCATTGTAGTAGTAAAATTTGAATTGCCAGGCCCGCTTGTAGTCGTAGTAGTTGTAGTAGACTGAGAGCCAGTATCATTTCCAGATAGGGAATTATTGCTACTATTCGAGGCCTGATTTATCGAGTCAAATGTATTTGCAATGTCGTTATTTACTGCATTATTTATCGAATCTGTAAGACTCTGAGCATGTGCAACTTGCACGATAGATAAGAAGAATATAGGTAATAAGACTAATCCGAAGTTCATGATATACATAGTATGACATACTATAAAGGGATTTGAATATCAGAACACTAATTATTTCAATGAGGATCACGATTTAGCGATGAATTAGTGTCATTATTCAAAAATAAAATTCATGTTTACGCAGTCCATAATAAATTTAGAAAGGGAGAATAAAAATTAGTTACACTCGAAATTTTAGAATATACCGATAGTTAATAATATTATCTTTCTTCCTTTAGATGAAACGTTTATTTTATTCATTATTCATAGAATTAGAGTCCTCTTTTAGTGGTGAAAATGCAGCGGAAACCACCGGGCCCGCTGTAATTCTACTATTTTATTAGAACAAACACTAGATAGCGAAAAAAAAATTGTCAAGCCTTTTACTAGAGCATTCCCAAGTTGAATGTAACTAAATACCATCGTCATTAGTTCAAAATTAATCTTTAAACACAGGTTGCGAGATAGATTGAATATTGAATAATATGGATGAACTGTTAAAAATCAAACTGTTAATAGAAAAAGCTAATATTAAATATGCAAACTTAACGGATGAATTTAAGTCTAGAGGAATAACAACCATGAGATTAGATGAATATGAAACTTTTATGAAAAAAAATGCAGATAATGAAATTTTAGATAAAATATTTAAGATTCTCGTATTAAGAGGATATATTGAAACATTAGACAAAAAAGTTTCTCTAACGAATCGCAATTTTGTAAATAAAGGTGTTCATCTGGATGAAGATGACGAGAATTTTGCAAGACAGTTACTGAACATGTATAGAAATTATAATTCTATTTGAAAAGACATCCTATGCCCCTATTTGTATCATCAAACTATCTGCGAACAGAACCACTTTATTTTACATTGAAAATATTTTTCATAGCCTTAGCCCTACCTTCAAAGGGATATTAGTTAATTCTCTTGTTGAAAATAGAACAGTAAATAAGGTAGGGATATTAGGAAGTAACCAAACCTATCAATGTGGTTTTGCTTCCAGCCAATTTATGATTATTGCTTCCCTAGGCAAATTAGTAGAGAAAAGATCTCTTCTAATATAATAAAAGCATTGAATTAATTTTATCACCATATTAGGAAAGGTCCAAATTTGATTTCATCCAAGTTATAATTTATTAAATTAACAGTTCCCATATACCTCATGGATTCGAAGCCCACCGGGCCCATTTTACATTATAATAATAATTTTTATTTGATTAAAAAATCTAGAGAATAATCAAGTTCTCAGATTAGCGACTCGGACTAAGGATAATGAAACAACTTTCATCTATTATTTTTGTACATTTTCTGCAGCCCTCATGATAAAGTCCGCGATTTTATCTGGATTAGATACAAGAGATGCGTGACTAGAGTTGATAGATATAGTTGTTGCATTTATTTGATCTGCAAATTTCTGTTGTAATTGTAGTGGAATTAACTGATCTTTTATAGACATCTGATACCATGATGGAAGATCTATCCAAGCAGGTGGACCCGATTTTGCTTCAAGAATAGAACGGTTAATTGGTTTTTGTGCTGAATTCCATATGGTCACCTCCGAAGGATTAACATCGTGAGCCATTGCACCGTGGAAAAATACAGGATTCAAGTACAAGAATCCACCACTATCACTAATCAAAAAATCTTTTGGCAACTTGGTAACGTCAATATAATCTGAGATTGATTCACCTTCTTTTGGAGCAAATGCAGCGACATAAACTAAACCCGTTACACGAGGATTATTGTGAGCAGCATTAGTCATTACAAATCCCCCGTAAGAATGGGCTACAAGAAGTGTTGGTGCACCCATTAAATCGATTGCACGATTAACCGTAGATATATCATCAGTTAATGAATGTAGAGGTAATTGCACTGCCCTAACATTATGGCCTGCTTTTTTTAGAATAGGAACAACCTTGTGCCATATAGTTCCATCACTAAAAGCACCGTGAATCAAAACTATACGGGGTAAGGCTGTATCCAAATCATATGATTGAAGGGTTTGGTCGTAGTGTTTATACTGTTCATTATTTGTAGCCGACATGGCTTTATCCACCCTCTAAGGCTTCGCCTCAAAGATCAAGTTGAATGGTGTTTGAGTGGACTTTCGAACTTTAGAAAAACCTACCGACTTTATCAATTCTGTTATCATTTGTTCACCTGCTTGTGCTCCCAGACCTGGACCGTTTTCGTTTAAAGAAGCAGGAACACACACAACAGAAGATACTGAGAAAAACACTCTTCCAAGCGGATTTAAATTATCTTCTAATTTATCATTGGCGAATGGTTCCACTATCATCCAAGTACCATTTTTTTTCTCTATTGTTTGGAGAACATGTCTAGCAGCTCCTTTGGGATCACCCATATCGTGGAAGCAATCAAAGAAAGTGACCAAATCATAATCATCACCAGGGTAGTCAGTTGACTTGGCCACTTCAAAAGTTAGGTTTTTAAGATTTTCTTTTTTCGCCAAGTCTTTAGCCCAATCAATTGATGGCTTGTGAGAATCAAATCCTATTATGTGTGAGTTAGGATATGCCTTTGCCATTAGAATTGATGAAGCTCCATGTCCACATCCAACGTCTGCTATTTTTGCTCCTTCGATTTTGAGTTTAGGTTCTACGTTTTCAAGCGAAGGAATCCAACTATTTGTTAGATTGGCCACATAGTTAGGTTTAAAGAATTTCTCTGTTCCTTCAAAAAGATAATGATGGTGATCTCCCCACCCAAGTCCTTTTCCACTTCTGAATGCTTGAATAATTTTTTCTTCATCTTTAAAAAGGCTAACCAAAGATTGATAGAAACCTGTTACATACGCGGGGCTATTTTCATTGGTGAGTGCCAAAGCCTGTTCTTCAGGAAGAGAGTATGTCCTATTAATGCTATTGTAAATAACATACCCTCCGGCTGCCTGACCTGCCAGCCACTCTTTTATAATCCGTGGATGTGTTCCTGTCTTTTCTGCTATCTGCTCATGTGTCAATTCACCTGCTCCTGCCATCGCTTTGAACAATCCCAACTTGTCTCCTACGAATGTATTGAAGACGCCTCCTGCAGCACCCCAATCGATTACAACTTTTTCAATAAATTTATTTAATTTTTCCTGATCAATTTCTTTTGATATTTGATTCATAATAATGCTAGCACGCTAGCATTATTTAAGGATTGCTAATATCGCTAGCGTGCTAGCATTTATATTTATAGTAGTCACATAATAAGTAAATGTCACATACTCTAGTTATTCGTGGATTTGATAATGACACTCACTCACAGTTGGGAGATCTATCTAGACAGAAGGGGGTATCTATAAACTCGATAGTAAAAGATGCCGTAGATCAATGGATTAAAAAACAAAAAGAGATTCCAAAGAGACACCACTTGATCCTTTATGACGATGATAAAGATTTGACACGCTTGTTAAAATCCCTAGATATATTTACAAATAGTAATAACAAATGGTTCAGATGTTTTATTCCACCTTCAAATGAAAACTATGTAGAATTATTGAAAGACTTGAATTGGATTGATATAGACCATAACAGTACACAATTTGATTATTCTCATGGTGATGTTATGAAATATTTTAGTAATATATTGCAGAAGATTAAAAAGAAATCCAAAAATAAAGAATTATGTTGTGTTGATTTTCTGCTTAATGATATCGCAAAGTTTTCGATTAAAGAGACTATTGAAATTGAAAGCGCTTATAACCAGAACAAGTTAGAGGGTCTCGTATTTTGTCCATACAAAATAAAAGATCTGTTAAATTCTTCTGTATCTGACATTATAGTGCTATTTGATGCCCATCAACAGATTTTCGCAGTAAAAGGAAACGAATTGTACAAATTGAATATTACCAAAGAAAGTATTCACAAGTTATTCTTGAGTTAAAATTTGAAGGCATGTTTGAAACTGTAAGTTGCACAAATGTCGAGCTGACATAATATAAGAAACTAGATTATTTGAGTGATTACAGATCACTTACGCCCGCTTAAAATCAAGAATATTTAGAAAACAATGGAACGGTACAAGGCTAACTAATCACTAGAATGTCTAAAACGTTTAAGATTAAGATCCTTTCAAACTATTCTATCCGTTTAAGAAATTTTTATAGTCAAACACTAGTTATCTGGATAGATTTTTACCTGAAATGATTTTAGACTCGTAATATATCTATTACTAAACCCACCGGGCCCGTTTGATTTGGAAGATAAGGTTGATTTGAACTTTTAAGTGTATACTGTTTTTGCATTACAGTATACTGTTTTGTCAGGTTAGGGGAATAGTAAATATCGCAAGTCATACAGTAAAGTCCTGTTTTCTTGGAGGATTCTTTTGAACCCAATCTAATATAGCTAGAGTTAAGTCCTTTATGACAATTCTGGCATCGGGTCAATTACAGATTATCAAAAAGACTCCTATTTGATCTTTATGTAAATGAATTCTTACCTGAGAATAACCTTAATTAGAAATTCATTGTCAAAATAAGCCAATTAAATTCTTATTCTATGACTTGGATACTTGGTTTTGGCATTGAAGAAATTGAACCTCATCTTTCGAGAGAAGAGACGTCTGTAGTATTCATACGGACTAAAGGGTTTATGTTCTATTACTGTTGGTTTATGATTCTAGCATGTCTAATTTGACTATATGAATGAATAATAATTCCTAAACTATGAGAATACAAGAGTTTTAGAATTTTAGGGTCAACCTCATATGCTTGTTCGAATAGTCAAGGATATGAATAATATTATTAATGCCCAAACAAGCGCAAAAACATATTTGAAAAGAGTAACTATGATAGCTACTATTGTTTTGGTACTATCTATTACATTGTCAAATGTTGATGCAGTTCCCAATAAATCCAATGATAAAGAAACAACATGTAAGTCTACAGGTAAGGAATCCGCGAATGGTCTAGAAATAGTTGAATGCTGTTGGTTCGATTTCGTTAAACCAGGGACAGGATTCGGGGGAGGAAGTGTTGAAGAATACTGTTCTGAATGTGAGGATGGAGGAAGTCGAGGAAAAATTAATTGCTCCGAACCTGAACTTCAATATCGCACAGGACCTACGACAGATGAATCAGTATTTCCAAATGACGATAGTAACGCTATAGATGAACAACAACCAAACCCAAGTTCACCATTAACCGACCAACGTGTTCCACCTGGTAATGTCGGTGTGTTAGAACAATTAGAAGATTCATCAAACAACCAAAATAGTGAATCAGCGGATACTAACCCGTCAAATCCTGGTTTGATGAATGTTGTACCACAAAATCCAACAGTCTCAGAACCACAAACAGCAGAGGATAGTAACAATGAAAACCTACCGCAAGATAGTGGAGCTCAAAGATAGATATTCTTTTCACTTTTTATCTAATAGGGGAGGAACGTCATCCATTTGAAAAAATAAATAATATCTTGTGCAAGAATTGAGAATTCATTCATAGCAATTCTTAGTAGTATAGAATATGAAGAAAATTTCTAATTCGACGCGAAATAAAAATAATTAGGAAACTATTATATCTATCTATCGCTCCTTTATTGTAGTAAATTTGATGGCGTCACAACCCCAAGAACTATAATTATAGATATTTCTCTCGGTGAATTCGAACGATTGTATGAAAATTATTTGACAAGTAAATACACTACAAAGTAAAAATAATTTTTATAATAAAATTGAATTTAGACTCGTAGTATCGAAGTAATCATTTTGAATATTTAATTTTCGTTACAGAAATCGAAAAAGGTTTAAGTATGTATCCGGTTTACATAATCGAGTCCTTTTTTAGTTGTGAAAATACAGCGGAAACCACCGGGCCCGTTGTAAATTAAGTTACTTTGTAAAATAACAAAACTGATTCCTTATTAATTAACATTTCCCATATACCTCATGGATTCGAAGTCCACCGTCATGCTTATTCTAAACGCTTCTGTAAGTTGAAACACAAATCATTGTAAATCTAAAACATATTCGCTCATTTATCGATGCACGCGTATTTTCAAATGCATCTTCATTTGAATCGAATCGTTTTAGCAATAGACTATAGTAAATACGATAAGGTATGAATGCACTCTCTATCTTATAGATATGGAATCTAACGGGAACATACTCAGAGTGTATTTATTCGCTCTTCTGGCTGTATCGGCACTATCAGTTATTTGTTTTGAGAGTAATGCAATTAATAAGTTATTTTTTGCAAATGCTCAAGAGATTGCATCTAATGTTACTACAAATTATTCTAATGTTCCTTCTGCAGAATCCGTACATACCACTGAGATGTTGAAACTACCTGCTAACACAAACATCTTTGTAATGTTAATTGCAAATGAGGCACATGAAAGTTGGAAAGAGGAGCAGCATAAACTAATTACAGATAAGAATGCATATTTTATTCCTACAAATCTCATTATCTATGAAGGTACAAAGTTAGTGTTCTTGGACGCCGACGCACCATGGGATACCCCCCATCCACATGATTTAGAATTAGTCAATGTCAATAATGAGGAAAAAAGCGATGCTTCATCATTTTCAACTGGTATCTTAGATTATACAAATAATTCAGAACCATTTACACTTCCCGTTGGAAATTATTCAATAACTGATAGTGATTATGAAATAAAAGAAGGAACAATTACAGTGCTCAAAAACAATCAAGAAAATATCGATGGCAGCGGTAACAACAAATTAATTGTTGGAGGATTCTACACCCCCACAAATCAAGTTGAAGACACAAAGGATAATGACGGTAACTCGCATCCCGGTTCTTTAGCATATTATAGACAAGCGTTTAATGAAAATGGAATTAAAATACTAAGTGAATACAATTTTACCTATTCTAGATGTGATTATTGTCCAGAAGGATATTGGCCAGATAACAAAAGCGGAAATCATACTTTAATTATGTTTAGTTCTTTACAACCATTAGAACAGACATTTGAAATCTTAAAAACGTTTGTAAAAGATAATGTATACATTTAATTCTATTTCCTGTGACGTACTGAGACACAACGGTATACGCATATTGATAGATTCATCGTCATTGCCAAATGACCGCCATTGGAATCCACCATAAAGGACTGATATCGTCCTGAAGCCCACCGGGCCCGTTGTAATTTTACTACTTTATTAGGACTCAAAATAAATAAAAAGTGAGAAAAAAGTAGTTGGAAACAGAATTATATAAAGAAAATGAGCAAGAAGACAAGCCAAAAGAAAGTGACGCTTATTCTTTGTATTTATATGGAATGAGATCCCCTGTTACAAGAGATACGTATGTCAGACGATTAAGAATTTTCTTTAATCATATTCAATTGCTATCTAATGAAGAACCCATGAATGTTCGTTGTAACTTGTTTGTGGATAAATCAAGAACCACCCCTGGATGGGCTTTTTCTCAAATTTTGAACTTTCTACAATTTCAAAAAGAGAGGGTGGAAAGGAGAGAGATATTTCCTGCAACATTAAAAAATTTCGTAAAATCCATCAAGTTGCTATGTGAGATGACAGATATCGAAATAGGATGGAAAAGGATAACTCGTGGATTACCAAAAACAAGAAGGTATGCCGATGACAGAGCACCCACTCTCTCAGAGATTCAAAAAATAGCCGAATATCCGGATCGTCGTATGAAGGCTTTGTTGTATACCATGGCATCATCAGGAATAAGGCTCAGTGCGTGGGATTATCTACGGTGGGGTCATGTTAGACCTGTTAAGAGAGATGGAAATATTGTGGCAGCAAAGGTGATTGTATATGCAGGAGATCCAGAAGAATATTTTACCTTCATCACTTTCGAATAGTACCTTGAATTAGTAAAATGGATAGAATACAGAAAAGATGCAGGTGAAGAAATAAACGAGAAAAATTGGCTTATGCGTTGGAAATGGGATACAAAGAAGGGACACAATAGAGGATTAGTTACCAATATATAGTAATGAGTCGATCTATTAGTGGATTAGTTATTGTATGATTTTATTTAATTTCCATATTAAATTAAACAGTGAATTTAAGTCATAACCACATAAACCATCTTGATTGTATATTTGATCAAAGGGAGAAGAAAGCAGTTACATAATAATTACCGGTATAGAGAGGCGCATCCTGTTTTTCTAATTCATTTGGGGGTGTGGTAGGGTCATAGTATATATTTTAGTTGAGTCGGCGATATTCTTTCAACAGTGTTAAGAAAATTTACCTCGAGTTACTCGCTTACTGATATCATTTCTTAGGTTATAGCCTACCTGGCCAAACAAAAAATGTATTAGTTATGATTATGTATATTATGATTAATGCTAGTTAGAGTAAATAAAATTGACGAAGCAGAAAACAAAGTAAGTGTGACATTGTTAGATATAGTTGAACTTGGCTCAGTCATCCCCATGAAAGAACTAAGATTAAATCTACTGTCTTATGATAATTCTGTAATAAACATCTTGAGAGCATCCACACATGCAATTATCTTTACTGAAGACTTTGATAATGCGATTAGTTCTACTATCATTTCTGCAATTAATTTAACTGATGATGAACTTAATCAAGAGAAAGAGAAAATGATCAAAGCGGCTAATGATAGACTCGAGAAAAGTGAATGACGAATAGAATTTAATTCCAACTAAGTTTGTTCAAAAAAATGTGAGAATAGTATTTCATCCTACTTGATATTATATTTCTATTCACATACCATATTTAATTGTCTTAACTTTTGATTTAGATTATATAAAAGTAATTTTTAGATCTAAAGTGGTATTGCTTCTCTCTTTCTATTTTCTAGTTCATTAATCCCATCTGGAGTAATTTGATAATTTTCACCATCGGAAGAATGTATCAGGCTTTGAGCAATCAAATCCTCAACAGCTTGATCAAATAAAGGGGACATTGTATTATCTATTGAATCCATCAATTCTCCAATGTTGATTGAATAATCACCGCCTGCTGAAGTATGTTGGGTTAATAATCTATCCAAAACAAAGCTTTCAACATTATGAAGGGCACCTTTGTCATCCTGATCACTGGATACTTTATCCATGATCTTAACTGCATTCTATACTTAAATTATTATCTTTACCAATAAATTATATTATTATGGTCTAGAGGAAAAATAGGTCAATTTGAGATATAATAAAAATCTCATTTGTTCAACCAATCATTAAAAGTCCTATATGTTAATTGTATATCGATAGTAGTATTGGACTTTATCTATCAAAAAAACATCGGTTAGGGTAGTTTTTCATGACACTCTCAGGTTGATTTCTGAAACAGCCCTCGCTGTTTTCCTATTGTTGTTCAAAAGTGCACTGTGACTATAGTGACGGTTGTCTACGAATGCATGATGTTTTTAAACCCATCAAGATAGTGATAATCACCTTCCACCATAATTCCATAGTGAGGGTCTTGCGTCTCTAGTTCCACGCTGTTAGTGCAAGACCCGACTTTCAAATAATTCTCAATTAGCAATTAAAAATTTCCCTAATGTTAGATATAGTATTTTCATCATCCGAATCTATTAATTCACAAACCAGTTGGTCATTGTCTAGGTTATCATCTATCAGAATATCCTTAATCTCTTTAGGCGAATTGGGTTGTAATCTATATGATTCCACTAATATCATTTACATTAAAGAAATAATATTAGTCAGCTATGCGATATATAGACATGAATATAATTGAAAGTGAAATACCATATGTGGTAGAAGCAAGAACATGTGGATGTAAAGAGAGAGGACATAGTGTTTCCTACCATTTCATTGAATCTTCTCATAGTCTTTGTCTGGAAAAAGGTGAATTATTGTTAGCTCAAATTCAAGCTTGTGAAAGATTATTAAAATATGCAAAGGATGGGGAGGAAATTGATGTTCTAATGGAAGAAATAGCCAAATTAAGACTGGCTTTAGATTTGGTTCGATACTAACAAATACCAAAGTAAATGGTAGCAGGTAACTACATCTATCAAAAATGATTACTCATGGTTATTTTTCTTACCGACCGAAAAAATGATTTACTTTGATGTGGGTACACAAATATAATGAAGTTTTATCTCCGAGCCACTTATTTGTATATGAAATATCGCTATGATAAACATTGGTGGTTTTTCTTGATTATTACTTTTCAAGTTATTTAATATATGGAAAATCCTTCATGACGGAGGTTTAAGGTTCAATAATATCTTCAAAATATCATATAAAATGATTATCTTATTTAATTAACTGATATATCTATAGTTTTATTAAATGTGGAATTAACATCCGATATATATTTATCATACCCTATTACTTACAATATTGATTGTTCTTTTAAGTAAGAAAATGAGATTGTGTATTATTACCTAAATATCTACTTTTTTATTTTCGTAATTCTTTCGTCATTTACTACCTAAAATATAGTTTTATGCGTCTTATTTTCGATTCATAATTCATTAGTAACAAAGAACTTGAGCCTGGGTCTCTTGTATCATATAACAATACCACCATTAAGAGAGGATAAGCAATCCATCCGGTCATACTTTATCAAAGGATATTAAATTCTTAGATACCTCATATTCTTTTCATTTTATTCTGTTTAACCATTAATATCTGAACGTTCAACATATGATCATTGAGATTGAGAAACGGAATAAATCTATAGCTAAGATACACTCCACCAAGCCCAGATCAATCAAATAAGCAGATCTTTGTAAATATATTACATCAAAGAGGCTTCACTAACTAAAATAAAAGAGAATGATTTAATTTTTTAAAGCAATTTCTTGCAACTTTGACGAAGTTTATAATGTATTCTGCACAAATAGGATAGGTAGGTGTTACTACATATCTTTCGAAAATAACATTATTCAGATGGATGCAGCAAATGCGTCCAATACCATATCAGAATTAGATTACGGGATTCATTCATTAGTTGTATATGAAGACTTGGCAATACTAAGAGAATTTTATTCTCAATATATTAAGAAAGGAATCGAGGAAAGAAACGAAGTTATTCAAGTAGCCCCCTTCTATGAAACTGAAGATTCTGTAAGAAAAGTATATATCTGAAGGACACAATTCTTTGGATATAGAAAAATGGGAAAAGGCCGAAAAGTCACTAATAATTGTCGATTCATTAAAAAAGTACATAGGTAATAACGTATCACCAGATACTGATTATGATTATAACAAAAATTTGGTGGAGTATGCTAAGGCGATGGGAAAATCCGGTGTATCGATCATAGCCGATAAAGGCACCTTTCCTTTTAAACATCGCATAGACGACCTTGTAAATTTTGAATTATCGCTTCCTTCTAAATATGATATTGATTTAAAGAGGGTATGCGTATATCATGAAAAAGATTTCAACAGAGTATCCGAGGAGCAAAGGCAAAAATTACTTAATCATCACATGATTGCAGTAAAAATATAGATCTATGTGTAGTTTTTCCAAGCATCATTAATCATTTCTCGTAGTTCAGAAAAACGAATAGGTTTTTGAATCAGTCGGTCTATTTTTGCATTTTTAAAGTCTTCTCTATCTTCTAAATCTTTAGTTTCAAAAGCAGTCATCAAGAAAATTTTTATTTTGCTGTCAATTTCCCTTATACTCTTTGCAAGGTCTATCCCACATAAACCAGGCATTCTCAAGTCTGAAATTATCAACGAATGTTTATTGGCAGTTTCCTTATAATATTCCAAAGCCAATACCGGGTCGGTGAAAGAAACTACATCATACCCTTCATTTGTTAAAAATGCTTTGAATAGAGATGCAAGTTCTAGTTCGTCATCTACGACGATAATAGAACGAGAGTTTGACATTTGGTATTAATTTTTTAAATAGTATTATTTATGTTTATTGCCAAATATTGACATGATATAGGCATTCAACAGAATAAAAAATTTATTTTTAAATAATCCACATTATAAGGTTCGGATTCGAAATCCACTTAATAAGATCTCTATTTGAGTATCAATTTAAATCCTATTATTTATATATCTTAATAAGACAGGACCAAAATAAAGATACGACGAGTTGATTGATTCTACTCTATCTTTATCTCTTTTCTCTTGGACTTTGCCTCTTTCTTCTTCACATTAAAAGTTACTTCTAACACACCATTGTTATAGACGGACCTGGCAGTTTCGATTTCTGCTTGCTCTGGAAGTTCAATATTTTTATGATACTTTCGTTGGGCATCCTTCGATGTTGCTATCTCAAGTTGAGAATCATATGTATTTATTTTTATATCCTCTTTTCTGATACCAGGCATTTCAACTACTACTTTGACTTCTGTGTCAGTTGTATTAACGTCCACAAGGGGTTCTCTTTCTGCAGATATCTGTGAAGATTTACCAATGTTTTGTCCTATTTTTTTGACAATGCCGCCAATTTCTCCAAGAGACCTGACATTTCCAAACTCCCTTACTTGAGGTTTACCATCTGGTCCAATGGTCATTGAATATCCATAAACTATAGGACCTACTTCACGCACTTTAACACCTTCTTCTGTCTCATACTCTCTTACTAGTTCCTCTGGTGCATTCGTTGAAATGTCATTAAATACATTGAGCATGGCATCCATCCCTCTATGCCTGTCCTCAAAGTCCCTGAATACCTCGCTTCTATCAATTAATCCTCTGCTGTTAAGTGGATTGAAAAAATTGCTAAACCAATCATATGGTAATATATTTTTATTATTCATTTGTAATATTCTCCTAATATAGTAATATACGTAATGGTATATAAGCGCTTCTTGTTGTTAGTAACAAAAATATTTCTAATAAAAGGTCTAATTGATGGTGGTGATATGAGGAAAGCAGAACTATTCGGTCATTATTTTCTGATTCCCTTGCTTTTTGTACTGAAAATGTATTGTATTTTCTCTTGTATGTTAGATAATCGGAGTCATATTGTGCATTTAATATAATTTTCAAAATTTTGATCAATATCATTTTAATGTTGACAGGTTTCAGATAATTGCTTGTTAAAAAATTGCTACATATTCTATTTATAATACATTTGTATAGATGTAACAACTAGTCCAGGGTTTACTTGAGAAATAGACTAACTCCTTACTTTTCTCTACTTTGGATATATTCTCTATAGTCCTCATCAATCCCCATGGCTGCTTGAAGTATCTTATTTTTTATTGTGCTAGATGAATTGACAAACATCTTCGTATCTTTGGGAAGGCAGTGACCACCTATTCCATCTCTTGGTTCAAGGATTTCAACATTCCATTTTGTGTTAATTGATTTGACTAGTTCTTGAAACTGGATGCTGTTTGATTGGCAATATAAATACAGCTCTTCTGCAAATGCTATTTGGAGATATCTATGAGCATTTTCCACTATTTTTGTTAGTTCTGCAATTTCAGCTGATGCTACTGAATGTATGGGAATTGATAGGTTCCTTATTGGGGGCACTGTAACAGTCGTAGTGATTCTATAGTCCATTTTACTTGCCAAGTCTTGTAAATTATTAGACAAATTTACTGAAGACGGTAATGGTTTTATCATCATCTTAGGTGGTCGGACATCATAAAAATCAAGACCATGTTGTAGACAACAGTTGCTTACACCTCCTACAATACGTAATTGATTTACACCGTGAATTTCTTCTTCTAATGCATACCATCTATGTGGTGCATGTACAACGTGTAGTCTATGATCTACTTTTTCAAATACTTTTTTTGATGTACCTTTTGGTATAGTACTTTCAACTGATATTAGTGCACCTGTCTTTGCTTCTCTAGATATCTTTTCAACAACGGACATCAAACCATCTACTTGTGGTGTAAACATATCATCTGGTCTATGTGTGGATACACAGATAATTAATACGTCAAAATCACCAAAGTTTGTTGCTTGTTTTATTCCATAATTGGTCTCAGCTGATTGCATGGTTTTTTGATTTATATCGTATCCATAGGTATCAAAACCATGTTCTTTAACATATTTTGCAACTGGAAGACCAAGCTGGCCTAGTCCTATAATAACTACCTTCTCATTATTGTAGTTGTTTTTATCATCAAAGATAGAATACATATAGAAGATGTACTCTACCGAACTTAAAAGGGCAAGAAAACACTTAAATAGGACATTTAAATTTGAAAGCCGATCATTAACCTGACGTTGATACTAGTTGGTTTTAAGTATAATATCTCCATTCCTACACCCCTAGACAACATACTAAATGGACTTTACAAAATAAATTACCAGGAGAGAAAATATGAAAGCCAGAAGCAATCATTAACAAGTAGAGTCCTAACTGATTCGACGCTTGATAACTAGTCATCACTTATACGTTTTTAAATTAGGCTTGAATAAACTTAGATGACCGATTCTTTTTATTAGAATTCATGAAGTACTTGATCTAATTCTTTATCGGAGATGTTTAATGACTATTTAATGATTCTATAGAAGGAATAATTCATAATTTATGATATAATAGTGATTAAATTGCATTAATAACGAGATATTGATTGATACCCTTAATAGATACAATAGATATATGTAATTATGACAATTATTAAATATTTAATCGAGGTGTAATGGGGTTTAAATTCTCCCTATATAGTGCATGAAAATAAAGAGACCATTGATAATTTGGTCATACATGAAGAACAAAATGGGAGAAATAATATTCACTTTTCTGAGATTAAAACTACGGCCAGAAATCTGTTAACGGATCTAACAATTAAGAAAATGTCAAGAAAGAATCTAGTAAAAAGAAATGGTCTGTCACATGTTGATTATGAAATTAATGCACGACAGCTTCCCACATACATTGACCATAGCTTACCAAGCAAGTACCCTAATTCATTGTTCAGCAAAGGAGTCAAAACATTAAATGACGACTTTGTAGGCTTTATAATGAAGGAAACAAAAGATACGATCGTTGTATTTGGGAATTATGTACAAAGATATGATGTTCCAAAATCAAAAACATATGAAGTTGGAGATAACATCATTCTAAACATGAATATCAAAGAATTTGTATCTTATGAAGTGGATAATTATAATTCCTTACCAAAATAATAAAATGTTGTATACAAACAATTTTGAAATCCAGGAAAAAATAATGATAATTCAATCATTTAACATATGTGATAGTTGGCATCCTTGCCGATAGACGAGTATTTGAATCCTTGTCTTCAATTCAATATGTTATTTAAAGATTTTAAGATACTCCAATAAATTGATGGTCTCTGCCTCGATAGAATAAATCTATAGACCTTTATAACAACCCCTCTTTCTTTTTATAAGGATCAAATCGAAAATTAGGTTCAATGTGGATTCGATAATTCATTTTTGATTGTATGTTTTGAAAGATAAATAGACTGAAACTGTGATATAAATTACTTAAACTCCGTTATCTCATACTCAAAGCCGTTAGTCATAGCTGAAAAGTGGTCTGCCCATCCTTTGGCGGAGCTTGTTTACAAATATAGAAAAGATCTATCTAAAAGGGTAATCTAAATGAATTCATCGTAGTAAAAAATAACTAGGACTTCAAGTGAAACCCTCTTAAAGGATAAATTAATTATGATTCTTCTAATTGACCAAATGGCATGGATTTTTCAAATAATTTGATAAGAAATCTTACCCATAACGTTACCAACACTCCATTCATTTTTTCCTATACCCAGGTTGTATGATCTGAATTTATGATACTGCAATGTCCAGGCAAAAAATCATCTCCATCCTTCCCTTTCTAATTCAATGTATTCAGATACAAAAATCATGTCTAAAGAAATTTACAATAGAGTACCCGTATTGTCACCTATAGTGGTATTTAAAAAAATATCCACCATTCATCAAAAGAGGGAATACGGTCGTCCTTTGATTTCGCTCTATTGTTTTCTCTTAACTACAGAGACACATGGTAAATTAAGATATTGAGTTTTCGATATTTTTAAGTAAAGTGCAATAGATTTTTACTCAAACGACATATTTTTAATCATAAGATTCAGAATAGGTTTATTGATCGAGACTTTTTCAAATGAAACCGTTCAAGATTTGGCTGAGAAGCTTTTAATGAGATTATATGATGCTACGGAAGGAGACGAATGGGAAGAGGTAAATTTCATTGCGGTATATAAGGAAGTAAGTGGAAAATATTCTCCAGACAATGTAAGATTGAGACATAACGTTTTGCAATGCTTACTTGTAGATGAGTTCATTATGTTGGCACCTGATAAATCATCGGTTGCAATAACCTCTCAAGGTAAGAGACGCCTAGGAAAAATGCCTTCCTTAAAGGATTCTAAAAAGACTACAAAAAATACCAAAAAAAACTTTAAGGATTAAAATTTCTCCAGTACTATTATTTTTTTATAATTACATCTATGAAATAAATTGTTTCATTATAAAGTTTAAAACTAATTAATTAAAAGTACAACAGCATTGATAGATTTTACTAATTACAGTGTCGACTATTCGGGATTATTACCTTATTTCAATTGGTTCTATAGGTGTACCACTGAATCTGATTATAACAAAGGTCAGCATAGACCTTTATGATGTTAAGTATATTATCCTAAGATTTCTTCCTCTAAGATCCTCTATCAACTCATCCAATACCTAGGTTATCTTTTTTTTAATAATATCGTTAATATCTGGTCGATAAAAAGAACTGACAAATGAGTCCTCCTATTGTTCATTGCAATAAATCCATAATTTCTGGGATCATATCCTTGCACCGTAAACACGTTTCACAAACCCTATTTTTGTACCGTTAACAACATAAATCCGACCCGGCCCATACCAACAACCTTCAAATTCAGAATAACTAATTTCGAAATTTGGACTCGTAATATATCTATTACTAAACCCACCGGGCCCGCCTTCATTTTAGTAACAGTTTATTGACGAATAGTAAATCTAGTATGATCTAGTTGCACTACAGATCAAATGGTTTTTTAATAGTTGAGAATGATATCCGCGTATAACCGATTGATAAGATAGTCTAGAGGCAGGATTCATAGTTGTTAAAAAAATTAAGTCTCAAGTATATTATTTGTATTTTATGACATGCATGAGTAGGGATATACTGTTTATCTCATATCATCGATTACGTATGCATTTGGTGAATTGTAGCCTTGCTCATTGGGTTTGTACATTGATACGCCTTGCAAATCTGTTTTAAATCCGTCATTTAACATTGTTATGACTGCATTATGACGTTCCATGTTGACTCCAGCATTGATTCTTGAAATACCCTTTTCTGATGCTAGTTGTTTAACTGCCGACAGTAACTCCGCAAATTTCCATTTTGCACCTTCACTTGGTAACACTGCTCCAAATTTGATATAACACACATCACTTCCCGCTTCAGTTCCTGCTCCGTGATGACATACCGCTAACCCAAATGCTTTTTCATCTCTGTATATATTGTCGTATAAAACTATAGTATCTCCCAGTTTTTGATTATGTGTTGCTCTAATCTCCTTTCGCAAATCCAATCCCTCATAGATATTGTTTGTAAGGTGTAGGCAGTCTTCTAAAACAGATACTTGTTTGTCTTTTGATATTTCAGAAAATCTTTTGATAAAATGTTTTCCCTTTGTAGTATTATTCTCTATTTCCTCTTTTGTTTCAGGAACGTCTTTTATGTTCTTTGACATTATGGCAGTAAGAAATCGAGGCCAAAAACCATATTTTTGGTAAAGATGAACATGTTTTGTACTTATGGGCAAAAGTAAACAGCCCAGCATATCTTATATTCATTTTTTTGAACAGATCCATCGTTGGACTAAGAAGTATATTTGCAATTCCTTTATTCCAAAACTCAGGATGTATGCACAATGGACCAAAAAATCCCACACTCCCCCAATTTGTTATAAAATTAAACCCCACCAATCTACCATTAACTTCTGCAGCAATGGTAAGATCCGGATCAGCATGAAAACGAGTTTTAACATAATCTGCATCACCAAAACAAGTCATTGGATCAGCAAGACCCATAAAGGTCCCAAAAGAGAGCCTCAGTATTTTGTCTGCTTCCTCAAGATCGCTGTCTTGTAGACGTCTTATGATGACATCCATGTACTCTAGAATACCTGACAATTACTTAAATAATCTGTAAATACCAATTTCTGAATAATATCTCATCTTCTTTCTGAAATCTAATGGAAATCATTTCAAGCATTATTCTTCAGATAACTTCTACTTTTTAAAGACCGATATCACCATTCCTCCCAGCGGGTCCACTTTGAAAAAACAAATAGGTGGATATCATTCTATGTCTATTTTATACTAATATTAAATATCTCATTTAGGTTACTAGTGGACCCTCCAGGCTGTGGTCCACCACCCACTACGTAAATTTTGTTGTCAATTGCTACTGCCACCAATCCATGACGTGCTGTTGGCATACTCTTTTCAGAGGTCCATGTATTTGAAATCACTTTGAACCTTTCATTATTGTTAAAGGTGCCTGTTGGCTGTTCTCCTCCAAAGACATAAATTGATTCGTTTACTTCTGCTGCCGCAGAAGATAAGCCACCTCTTTTTGAAGGCATTGGTTCCATTGTGGTCCACTTATCAGTAACATGATCGTACACCTCATTTACATCAACGTTGGAAGCCATTCCATTGGTTCTTCCGCCTATAACATATAATTTATCATTAATGACTGCCGAGGTTAGATGTTCTCTTGCAGTTGGCATAGGTGCTTTTTCTGTCCATTGGTCTGTAGATAGATTGTATGCTAATGTACTTGTCAATGTTTTTTCGGAATCCACCCCCCCAGTCACATAAAGTGTACCGTTGATAAAGTTAGCAGTTAATGCACCACGGGCATTCGGAAGATTTGCTCCCTCAGTCCAATTGTTGGTATCGGGATCAAATATGTACAATTTGTCTGATAATGCATCTCTATTAAGGTAGCCTCCTCCGACGACATACAGTTTCCCGTTATGCGATGCCGCAGCGGTATGGTCTAATGGTTGAGGTAATGAAGTCGCTTGAGTCCATTTATCAGTTACTGGGTCATACACCTGTACAGTAGTCGTACTGCTACCACCGTTATCAAATCCTCCAATAATGTATATTTTGCCATTTAGTACAGCACTAGCAATTTCCGACCTTGCCATTGGCATAGACGCCCCTACATCCCAATATAGTTCTGTAAATGAAAGTGAAGACAAGGCTACTTGGGAAATAGAAGATGCTATTAATGATGCTACGATAATTGTGACTAATAGGCTTCCTGAGGTTATTAATTTTAAATTATGTTCAGGCAATCGACAATCAATCCATTTTCGAGCTCTCCATTAAAATACTTTGTATGGAATGTGATGAAATGTCAAAAATATAAAATCCCTCGCTACGCAGGAATTAAGATTTATAATAATAAAACAAGATATACTTGATTAGAAGACGAAATTTAGTATAAGGTGCAATAGAACCGATTGATCGATTTATCCATACTGGTATTGTATTCCTTTTTCTCCTCTGGGATGTCTCCATTCTGTTTCTAGGGAACATGTACCACATTCTATGCAACCTTCATGTTGTAAAACCACGTCTTCTCCTTCAAGACTATAGCATTTAGTGGGACACAGTGTAACCATTTTTTTCATAAATTCGCTCCTTGAGTTTGTTACTTTGATATGACTTTGTGGATCATCATTGTAACTTAAACTTGATATCCTTTTAGACAATTCTGGAATAGATATTGAATATTCAGAAATGATTTTGGTACCGAGTTTATCCGCGATATTTATTGGAGTACGTATATATGTCTCTTCTGATTCTATTAAGGATAACATATTATTATATCCTATTTTGTTAACAATGTCGATAGAAACATTTCTTAATTTTTCATTTAGGAATAACTTGAATAGTAATCCATACTTGCCTATTTTTTGCGATGGAATTTGCTTGCCTGCGGCATCAACAATTGTTTTGATATAATATTTATCAATTCTCTCCATGTCCGTTGTATAAGGACTTTGTTGGACAGATTGTGAATAAAGCTCACCCAAATAGTTTGATGTAATATCAAGATTATTTTTCTCCAAGGCTTGTTTTATTGCATTAGATGCTCTTGCTGCATCATCGATACCTACATTTAGACCCTCGATTCGTGGTCCAATGAATAGGCCTCTTCCTGCGGCATCACCTATGAATAATATGTTTTTGATATAGGGTTTTTTCATTCTACACCGTTTTCCATCTGGAATTAATTTCGTACTATATTCTAATTCTACATAATCTGTTTCAAATCTTGTATTATATTTTTCAAGCAATTCCTTGTGAATAGCATCTATTTTTGACTTTACATCCTCAATAGAATTGAATTCCTTATCTTCAAGAAATCTCTTTTTTCCCTCATGCGAATAATACTCAAACCTTAATTTCTCCCATCTTTTTATCTGTTTATTGACTGCAAATTTAATACGTAATTGTTCCATCTTAGACAAACTTTTGTCGGAATAAGGTTCTAAGGCTACTTCATCTTTGATATATTCTTTGACAACTGGATTAGTTAGTAATGCGTTTACAAGGTTGTTTGGTCCGGTTGGATTTGAAATCAAAGAGTCATAATGACATACAACTCCTGCAGATAAAGAATTAATATTAGTATATAAAAAACCTCCCCCAATGTGACCGAGAGTTACGTCGCCAGCAAAAATATGGGCCGTTCCTTCTCCAGGAATTAAACTAAATCTTTCTTCTATTATTTCTTCAGGTAGTTTGACAACAACCTTTACTCCCTGATATAATTCTGAGGGCGAAAATTTTTTTCGAGCTCCTGTAATTTCTGCAACCTCTGAATTTACTCCGTCAGAAGCAATAACAGCTTTAGCTTCAAAATCATCTAACTCATCTGTTTGTATAATTGTTTTGCCTCTTTCATCATCCCAACTAATATTTCTAACATGAACTCCACTTATGATCCCTCCACCATTTCTCTCTGCAACCTCCAAAGATTGTTTGGCAAACCAAGAATTTAATTTGTTTAATAACACAGAACAACCAAAATTAGATTGATATTCATGGGAATCGGTCAAATCGATTGACAGGACTTTGTCTTTAGATACACAATTTAGGATATATTTTGTAATTTGTCTTTCCCACGGTTTTTCTTGTAGAAAATTCTCGAAAATTTCATCAACATTATAAACCTTACCAATTTGAGGATTTTTTGAATAGAGTATACCGCCTGAGACGTTCTTTGTTCCTATAGTAAATCCAGCTTCTATCAATACCGACTGAATTCCGATAGAAGATAGATGCTTTAATGCCGCTAGACCTGCAGAACCTCCGCCAATTATAACAACTTCAACTTGTTCCAACTACGGCACTACCTCCTTCTTTTGTTTGTGTCATTTTTTCCCGCTCAAGCTCTTCTATCATAATAGGCAAAACATCCTCTATTCTTCCTTTAATGAATACATCGCATTCATTTCTTATTGGCGCGTTTTCATCAGGATTAACTGCTATGATAAATCCAGAATTTTTCATGCCTGCTAGATGTTGAGTGGCCCCGCTAATACCTAACGCAATATAAATAGTGGGTTCGACTTTTTGACCGCTTGTTCCTATTACTCTTTCTGGAGTAATATACCGCGAATTAATTTTGTCACTCAATTTAAATAGTTTTTTTGAAATGGGCAATGAGATACCTATTTCAGCATTTAATAATTTTGCGAGTTTTTCTATTAACTTTATGTTCTGTTCTGGAGATTCTTTTATACCCCTCCCAAAACTTATTATTGTTTTATAGTTGCCAAAATCGATCATGTCTTTAAGAATACTTCTACTTAGAACTTTAATTTCAAGATCTTTTGTATCAAATTCTGGACTAAATTCTTCAATTATCCCAGTCCTAGACATATTTTTTTCTAATGGTTCAAATACACCTGGAATAATACTACAGGCTTGAGGATGATAATCCCTCTTTATTTCTGGATTTTTGTTATCTAGACAGAGAATAGTGGTCCAAAGAAATCCGGAGAAATCTGGTCTATACATCATTAGTGTTTTTTCAAATGTTAATATTTGTCCCTTCGTTTTATGTTCATGTCTAAAGTCGATATCTTCTATTACAAGTTTATTTATATCAGATGCCAATCCAGATTCTAGCTCTGCGAGAACTGTGGATGACAAGTGTCGTCCTGTACCATCAGCAGCAAAGAACATGTATCTAGGTCGTTTAAACTGTTTAGAATATTCTGGTGTTATTTTTTCGACATATTTTGCATTGGTTGCTATTTGAACAATTACTTTAGTGTATATTTTATTTATATGATATTGTAGTTTTGGGTCGTCTGCATAAAGGACAGCATCTGCGCCATAGTAAATCAATTCCTTGCATAAATGTTTAATACCATTACCTAGAATTACTGCAATTACCTTCTCATTTAGTAAATATTTTTTATTAAAATCGTCTATAAGCCTCCTGGCTTCAGATAACATTTCAAGACCAACAGGAACAATTTTACCATCTAACTGTTCGATAATAACGTACAGGTTTCTGTATTTACTGGTCTCATTCTTTTTATCGATGGTGTCTAGCACCTCGGTCTTCCTATCCTCTGTCGAACAAGCATTACGATCTATTGTCTCGTTAATATTTTCATTCATTTTATTCACGCTCATTCACTCATACACCCAGACATTATTCATGTAATTGTTTCATGGATTTTCTCAAGAATGTTAGAGATTTCACCAGGATCAATATTCTCAACGGTTTGTGCACTCCTACTTGATTTTATTTTTGGAATTTTTTCCACTTTGTATACAATTGTAGGTGAACCAGGCAACCCCACTAATTTTGGATCAACTCCCAATTCTTTGGCATTAAATACTTTCAAAAGAGATTTATAATTACTAGAACTTATCATAGCTTCTTTTTGAAATCTTGATGCGCTCAATCTTTGAGAAACTGTAATAAAAGTAGATTTGTAAGATGGATCTATAGCAATAAAAACGGGTAGAGGGGCCCGAACCTGTTCTATCAAGTTATTATTTCCATATGAAACAAGGCGTAAAGCAGTTACTACCCGTTTTTCATTGTCTATTTCGTAGCTAATAACATTACCTAAAAAAGTAAAACCCAATTTCCAAGCCGTTTGAGGACCGGTCTGACCTGTTTCGCCATCTGATGCTCTAAATCCCGAAAATACAATGTCCATTGATTTTCCATCATTCATCTTGGATATCCCTGCTCTTAGAACCTCTGCTGTAGACAGGGTATCTGCACCCGCAAACGATCTGTCGCTGTATAGATGTAATTCTTCGGCGTCAGATAATAATAGGGATTGCTCAAGAGCCAATTCGGCCATTGGCGGACCCATAGTCCCAATACATATACGCGCACCATACTTTACTTTAGCATAAAAGGCAGCTTGTGATGCAATTGCACTATGATGTCCCAAAATGGTTTTAGTTTCTGCTCTGTTTAATGTTCCATCCGGATTATAACTTACATTTCCATCTGAAAAATCCGGCTCTAATTTAATAATTACCGCAATGTTGAGACTCATAATAGATGCACAGATGCATCTTGTTTAAGAGCTTCTAGTGTATGTTACATGTTTTTAACTATTGAACTTTAAATTCTTATCCCGGTATTGAAAATTAATAAAAATATTTCCAAATTTTTTGCAACAGCAACTATTGATTTGTACTGAAAAGCATAAAAGTAGGAAATGTAGGGCTCAGGCTCTTAACTTAAAGAAAATTCTATAGCTAAATATGACCTATCTCTTTTTCTTATGTATATTAAAAGAAATAAAACAAACTTTAGAATACATTGGCTATGGTTTGTACCTATACTTTCTTTTATTGTATTTGTAATTAGTAACAATTAAAAATAATGCCATGGCTATTGTTTTTCCAAATAGTCCGAGTTAAAATCATCCATGAATTCTCAAGTACCTTTTAATATTAACAAATCCCATATACATCATGGGATCGAAGCCCACAGGATTAGAAAAAAATAGTACGTTCCCATGTATTTCAAGAGCGGGTATCAAAATTGGTGATTATCTAAAAGTGTAATATAATTATACAGCAAACTTAATCTATCCAAATTGTTTCATCAATAATCCATTCAATAAATTATAAAGATAACTTCGGCCGTAGCAGCTTTTAATATAGATTCATATCTATATTAAATTAAGCCGGTTGGTGTACTTAATAATATTTTAAGACATTGTCTTCATGATATTTTATGCTTGAGACTATTCTTAAAGGAAATGAACTGGACTTTTTAATAGATATTGGTATTACATTACTCGCTGGAGTTGTTATAGGTGCTGAAAGAGAGTTAAAAGGTAAACCTGCAGGAATAGGTACTCATTGTTTGGTTATAGGAGGTTCAATGATTTTTACGTTCATATCATCCCAAGTAGATCCCTCCTCTACTTCAAGAATAGCTGCTCAAATTATTACTGGAATAGGTTTTCTTGGTGCTGGAGTGATACTCAAAGGCGAGATTGAAGGTAAAACCAAATCAGAGGTACAAGAGAGCAGTCATAAAGTAGTAAATTTAACAACAGCTGCGAGTATATGGTTTTCGGCAGCCATTGGAATGGCAATTGGTTTTAATTATTATTTTATTGCGCTTGTTTCAATCGGATTCGTTGTTATTATTTCACACATACCAAAAATTAGGAAAGCAGATAGAGGAAAAAATGAAGAATAGGTACAGATAATGGTAAAATATTTGGGCCACTACTGGAGCTTGCAGCTAATGGAACTATTGGTAGTAGTAGTATTGGGCTATACACTAAAACCATTCATTTTCTAAATAATACTTTACCAAACCCATTTAAATATCCTCATGATTTCCACCGATCCAGATATCTTATTTAGTAACTACTTAATATACAATCAGAGATGGTGTAATTCTTATTCTTTAATCTATAAAAAAAGAAAATAAAGGTCAGAAAGTCATCATCCCAATAAACAAAAAGAACAAAAGAAATCCACAGTCCATGTTAAGATGATATTATGAACTAAACGAGAACGTGCACTATTATTCTGAGCTTTTACATCTAATCTCATACCAACATTTATCGACTGGCTTTCTCCTTAGCAGATCCATCTTTAACAAAGCCGGTAGATTAGAAATATGAAATTAATCAACAAATGGATATGTTCTAGTTCAGAAAGGAATTATCAATAAAAAAAATTTTTATTCCTCAAGATAAGGTCCAAAGCTATGATGGTGACATCCTTAGATTCAGTATTTCAAAGGATGAGGTAACCGAGCAGTATCAAGGAGACTCTTATCCTGATTCTTCTTCTAAATCATCGTCGACACAACCTAAATCTGCAACTACAGCTCCAGAGGGTGCAGAAGAAGAAGTAACGGTACCGATAACTGAAGAAAAACTAGATAAAATAAAAAGTTGAAGATAGTCAAGCTACAATTACAAAAGAACCTGTAACGGAAACAAAAACAGTTGAGGTTCCAGTAGTTCACGAAGAAGTATCTATTGAAAGGAGACAACCTGCAGGTGGACAAACAGAAACTTCACAAGGACCAGTCACATCACAAGAAGAAATAAAAATTCCATTAAAGAAGATATTGAGGTAACTAGAACTCCATATGTTAAAGAAGAGGTATCCATAAAAAAGAAACCAGTAACAGAAACCAAAGAAGTTACAGAGGAAGTAACATCTGAAAGAATTGATACAAACAATTTATAGATAACTAGAGGTATGTGGGAGGGCTAGAGGATTTCATAGGATAAACTTCAGCATATTTCTTTTAGCTATGCTTACTTTGCCATAAGAACAGATTCACCTTTAATATAATTTTGTGAAACAATCTTCTTTTTCTTATGCCATTGATACATTAAATTTCCATATTATGAGTAAACAAACTCAATAGCAATAGAGTCATTATAATCTTTTATTTGCAATCTTTCTAGTAATGTATCTAGGTTTGTATCACAATCTATTACTATTTTATTTTTTATTGCAACATGCTTACACGGATAATATTTTTTAAACGATTCATAATTTGAATAAAACCATTCAAGTCCATCTTTTATTTTTTCTATTTTAACTGTATCGACATAATTTACAAATTCCTGATTCATGTCATGTCTAAAGATGTATTATTCAACTATCACATAAAAATATTTGTATATCATCCATATAGTCTTACTAGGAAAGTAATATTTTTCCTGATAATCCCCCCTAGAGAAGATCATTATCATAAAATCCAAACAAAACATCTTATAGCCACTCTTTTTTAGTATGACAACATTTATAAAATATACTACATTATTCAATAGTTTAAATTATAGTTTAGATTATTATACAAGTTTTATATACATATTTCAATATTTTATATAAATAAAATAACTTTACAAAATATTTAGTAAACTAATCCTTATAGGTCACCGTTCTATTATGAGGATTTAGGTTACTAAAATTTATAACCAGATGGAATAGTTGGATAAGATAATCAAGTTTGGTGTTCTCGTATTGAGTAATATAGGTCTAGCAACCATTTTTGGCATATTCCTTGCTAGAATGATGACCTTTGTACCGAGACCATTAGATAAGGTAATAGGAAGAAGAGAAATCTGTGGCTTCACTAGTATAAGTGGAAGAAACGGAATTAAGCCATTAAGATCTAAGATTTGAACAAAGTTAAATGCAAAGTAGTACTGTATCAAGAAATATGTTATACTTATTCGTCAGGACTTGTATTTTACAAGTTATTACAAAATTAAATACATATTTTTCTATAGTCTACAAAGGCTTTGCTGTTTTCACGTAAACTATGTTGACCATCGATACTGAGTTGACGACCAATAATTTGTAAAATTATTCGGTCTATGAATTCACATGATAGATACAGATTTAATAATAATTTTCTATTGATTTAATTATACAATATCATATAATGTGATTGTTGAGAACCTGTAACAAATCTATTGTTCAATCTTCAAAATCCTTCAGGTCAGGTCTTTTATTCTGTTCTTAGACCGTATGAACGTGCATCATAATGATCAATATCCTTCGTACTCATAAGGAAACTAAAACCTTCTGTAGAGCCTGGTTCCATTGTAGAAAGTGGAGATGTAATAGACCGGGTTGTATCCTCTATTGTTTTGTTTAGTGAATCAAATAAGATAATATCTACTTTGACATCTTTTACATTTTCAGTTGAATTGTTTAAAACAATGCCATCTATACCCGTCAAGCCTGTAGGGCTTTCGATAACTGTTATGTTCGATATAGAAAGGTTTATTCTATCAGGTAATGGTGGGACAGATCCTACGGGCCCCTGTTGCAGCTGTGCATAGACAACGGGAAGAGATACTGCAAATAAGATTATTAATAATGTGGGTATTATTAAAATGCTAATTTTTTGTACTATAGTATGTTTATGATAATTCATTCTGATTATATTTAGTTAATAGCATTGGGAAAATAAACATTCTTGGGTTTTTTGTCGTTATCTTTTAAAAGTCATTACTTTTGATTATGAATAAGTATACCGAAGAGTAATATGCCTGATTGATTTATTGCTTTTGTTTTATTATAAGGACTAGATCTCTTGCTTTATTATCAAAAACAGTTTTATTGATCGTGATTCTTCCGTAAGATGTCCTTCATAATTATTCTTTGAAATCATAGATGAATTACAGTAAATATGGTCTCAAAGCGATATATAACAATGAGTTCATGTCTTTTTCAAACCTAAAATTCAGACTCGTAATATATCTATTACTAAACCCACCGGGCCCGTTTGATATCTCTTGCTTTTTTAGGGCCAGTATTATAGTATATCCAACAATAATGACTCCTTTAACCTCTGCTCAAGATTTGACAATGCTGAATAGTCCCCTAAGTTTCTCCATATGAAAAATTCAGGTATGTAACTTGACGACATCATGGTCTAAATAAATGACGATCATAGTAGATAGTTTTGCCATCATTTAGAATTTCAAATATACTTTGATCCCCTTGAATGCATTAGAGTATTCAAAAATTTTTTTTAGAAGGTTTAATTACTTTACGCCATATCATCCTTTCGAGAATTTATTTTCGAATATATAAAATTTAGTTCGCTTGATTGTGATTTTTGTATGTTTATTATGGCTTAAATTTATATATAAAAAATTCTTTTGAAAATTCGATGAGTTCATCACATAAACTATTTGGAATATTTGCAATTCATAGTCCAGAATCTTGTCCTCTCAATAATAACAAAAGCAAAGAGATCTTTAAGGAGATATACAATAAACTGAAATCAAATTCTGCCAAATATGGAGTCCAAGAAATTAACGGATTTTATATGTCTGTTTTAGAACACGAATGGATAATTCTCGTTAAAGCAAATAGCGCTCATGATGTAGAACAGATTTGTATCGAATCTGGAATATCTTCAACTAATACCGTAAAGATTGTGCCATTAACCGATTATCAAGACGTACTGAATAGGATCAATCAAAACCAGTAGCAAGACTTGACTAACTTTCCTTTTTCTTTCTTCACCAATTTTCCTTTATTACTATTTGATCAATTGCGGATCTAATAATTGGATTAAAGATAAAGATAGAAATTTAGTTCAAAAACGTCTTGCTGAATCTATTAAAGTAGTGAGATAAGTAATGGGAGGACTGTATCAGAGAAGAGATAATTATATATCCATGGAGCCAAAAGCAATGGTATCCAGCTCCATTTGTTCAATTATTCAATTATCTGGAAAAAGAATTGAGAAAAATAAGATTCGGATAGTAATTGGACTCATTCAGAGATATTTTTATTAGAAATACGTTTGAAAAATCTATAGACACTGCAAAAAAAATTATATTAGTAACTCCTCATAGTGACGGGGTAAAAATCTTATTCAATAAGCAAACTCGAGATAAAATTATTTAGATAATAAATAGATTTGGTAAAAGGAAGATGATGGGAAAGTAAATGAAGAGATCGTTCAAAAACTAAAAGTAGCAATATTTCCTGGTTAGTTGTGAAATCAAATTTATTATTGGATTTTCAGTCATTTAATAAAATGTTAAAAATCTACCAATTTCCAAAAAAAATGCTGAAATTGTAAAATATATTGAAGACCACAAGGATAACCCAGCTGTAACCCCCCCCCCCCCTAGGTTTTAGATATCATAAGTAATATTCAAGATAAGGATCATAATAATGAGGTCAAATTATGGTTAGAGCTAAATTAATAATTGTTTAGATAAATTTTCAATTCCAATATCATTTTACTGTTTGTAGATCTATCGTAATATTTAAATAGCTAATTTAAATCGATTAATATAGTTCATAATCTTTAATTTCTATATGAAGATGAAATGTCCTAATTGTAATGCAGATTTTAATCCAGATTCAAATAATCTTACGCTCCCATTTTCAAAAAGTAAAGGAGAATATAAGATCTATCATCAAGAATGTTCTACATGCAACCAAATCATAATAGCAGTCCGTCAATATCAAGAGTACACTGATATTTATGAAGAAGATTTTCAAAAGACAATGGATAATCTAAGTTTTTATAGAATGGAATGATCATCCTTTGCCATTAGGATCAATATTAAATTTATAACGTATACTAACTGATTGAGTATCCGATAATTCTATTTTGATAGATAATAGTATGGACTTTGACAACATTCTTTTTTTAAAAAACAAGCCTGATATAACTAATATACTAAAGCCAAATCATTACATAATATTATAAGGTATAGATGGTACATATGGTTGTGAGACAAAGATTTTCATTAGGAAATAATTGTGAATGTATGTGTCATGGCAAAGCCGGTATCGTAGATTTTTGTGGATACTGTACTACATCTCATAGAAATGTGTTCTCCAGAAATAGGACACAAAGATAACTATATTTTTTGCATTAAAGCCGACGTCCTCTTTATTCAATATAGAATTGATATCTCTCATATGCTTATAAATGACTAACAACCAATAAATTACTTTAATTCTTTACCACCTAATTTATTATTATGAAACTAGCCCTATACCCAATTTACATTCATATTAAAACTCCTCATGGCTATATAATCGATCCCCAACTGCCACGCTCATCAGAAATTATATTTTCATTAACCAAATCATCGAATTCAAACAATAAATAAAGGTAACAGATCCCATATACCTTATGAATTCGAAGCCGACTGAATTAATATTCTGTTGTATGTTCCCATTTAATTCGTATAGAGAATGTCTATAACAAGGATTTTCCAGATTCGTTTAGAAAATTAATTTCCTATCTATCTGCGAATCATTACTCAAAGACAATTTATGCAAATTGCAATAAGGTTTCAATAAAGGTCTTGTTTCTTATGATGATGAACTTGGCATCTCTATTTCATAGAATGCCTCAGACCTTCTCATGTTTTTATTTTCCTACTAGAGGTAAACTTATGACATGATTGTAGCCTTATTACACCTTATTTGGATTATCACAGATTGTTGATCAGTGCGTCGTCCAGATAAGGTAGTACAATTTAGACAACATACTATTTAATCCCCGATCTTGTTAACTTTTGCTGAAAATAATTAAGACACTAATTCATTTCGCCTAGACCCAAGTTTTTCTTTAAATCATTTAATTGAGTCACTACCTCGTCTAATTGTTCTTTCATATCTTGCTTAAACTTGAACAACTTCAACTCTACATAGATATCTTCTTTCTTATCCTGCAATAGTAACTTGTCACTTTCATTTAAAGGTAGGATAGATAATTTTTCATACAATGACAATCTATCAAAATATATCTGATAAATTTCATCAGCACTTTTATCTTTGCCACAAATCTCAGCGTTCATTTCATTATCTAAACTAAGCAGTTTATTGACAAATGTGTGACTAGATACTGAAAGTGATGATTTAGACATTTGGAAATAAAATCAACTATAACTCTTATAATCCTTTTTATACTGTTAAAAAGACTTCTAACATTATACTTGTACTTTATATATTAAATAAATCTCATGAAATTCTAATTGTAAGATAGTATTAAACTGAATCTTTATTACGATCTTCAGATTTCAATCTATGACTATTAGAATCCACATCTGAGGACTGATATAGTTCTGAAGCCCGCCTTGCCCGTTTTATCTTTACTATCATATTATAACAGGATTAAGCCAGATTGAAATGATATTAATCAATCAAAAAATTACCATTAACCTAATTCCACCAATAAGGAGTTTGCAATATCCCTTCGAAATACCTTGATTGCTTCACAATTGATACGATGTTTAATATTCTATAACAAAATACTGCTCGATAATTATATACATCATGAATGTAGGAGAATTTACTACCGGCATAATGCTAAGCTTTTAGAAATTCTGAAATAATTTGTAATCTTTCACAGGCGGGCAAATTCTGGAATATAGACAATTAGAAAATTTCGAATGAGGAAATAGGAGTATTGGTCATTTCCTTTAGGATCAAAAATACAAACCAATTGAAAATAGGTTACTCATATGGAAAAAGCGACTTAACAATTTTACTTATTTTATCCTTATTAGAATAATATTCGTTTAAAGAAGAGGAAAGATTATCGGTCATTATTTGATGGCATTTGGTTTGCTCATCATATGAAAGTTCCTTATAACCGTCACGGTTAATTACTGCGATCTGAGACTTTCCCCCTGTTTCTAGATCCAATTGCTTTATTTCACTAATAATGTATGCCGCTATGCCAACATTGTTTTCCGTCGATAAATCAGATACTTTCATATTTATTGCAGAATAAAGTCTGTCTTGTTGTGTAAGAATCAAGCGTGCATATGTGGAACCAGAACCTATTGACACATGATCACTATTTACCTTATATATATAGGGAGATATTTCATTGTTTTTTCCCATTGTTCCAAAACCCATACGGTAAAGATATGAATCGCCGTTCTTTGGTTTTACGGCTACTATAGAGATTGGGGTAAAGAACAATCGTGGTCCATTATATCCGCACAAAAATGAGTGGTTATAGTTGTATATTCTATGCAAATTTATCATAATACTATACATTTGGGTTTTAAATCCCGATTCCAATTCGATTTCATTCCGAAAGTTTTGTTTAAGTTCATCAACAAATAATTCAATTTGAGAACTATCTCCAGAAGCACCTATACCTGCATGACTATTTATTTTGAAAACTTTTTTTATGGTGGTTTTGATTTTGGAAGATGTGCCTTGGCTGTCACTCGCTAAAATAATTCCATCTTTAGACTTTAAGGATATCACTGTAGTCATAGATTTTAGTATAAAACATGCATTGCAATATATAATAATACATGGGTAATGAAATGTTAGAACCCACATTAGACGACTCATATCATCTCGAAGTCCACCAGGCCCGTTTGATTTTCAAAATAATATTGATTAGAACTTTTAAAATTATACTCAGATTGTTTTACATAAATTGGATTCTAAATTATGTGAAAGCAAATGCTTAAAATGGTCATTTTGATAACAGCTCAACTATTCTCTGTTTTAATTCTGAGAGCTTTGTTGGCTTTTGAATTAGTCCAGACAATTTGGCTTCTCTATATTCTTCAGTATCTATCATGTCATTGAAATAAAATGCTGTACTTAAGAGTATCTTTATTTTGGTATCAAGTTTTCGTATCCTTTTAGCAAATCTAATTCCGTCAAGGCTAGGCATACACAAATCCGTAATTATAAGAGAGTATCGACTAGGGTTTTGGTTATAGTGCTCAAGGGCAAGTAGCGGGTCGATGAAAGATGTCGAATCAAAACCAGACCTTTGTAGAAAGTCTCTATAAAGATTTGCGATCTCTGGTTCATCGTCCACCACCATCACTGAATACGGCGATGACACTCCTAATAATATAGCAGTGCAATATATAACCGTTAAACAGATTAGAGTTATACCGAAAATACATACAGTCGATTCATATCATCATTTCTTATTGGTATAGTTGTTATTTATATCATATTTCATTGAGATTTTGCGAAATGTAATTAGGGGTAATTTAAGTAAAATATTTATTAAACTCATATTTTATATTTGCTACCAACCCACATAGTGCAACAATCATAATATTTTGATTCACAATTAATATAACAATTAAATAGCATTATCCTCAATCCAATACTCAACTCATCCGACACCAGCCTATCCTTTTTGTAATAATTTCGTTAATGTCGGGTCTGTAATGTTGATTGACAAAGACTGAACTGCTAATCACAATATTTTAGGGTTTTTTATTAACAAAGTCATAGTAACGTACAATGGTGAGACCAAAAATTATTTATCAACTGATTTTAACTTTATTAGATTGTTGAGTTAAATCGAGTATTCAAATAAATTAATTCTCAAAAAGCGTTAATCATTTTTGATTTTTTTAATGCAGTAAGGATAGTATTCATACAAATGGATTATTCTTACCTAGAGGAAAAAGCATCGATTACACGAAGCCTTATCATGATCTAGATGGAAATTCAATCTTGTCTGAGTATGGGAAAGTAATTCCTTATCAAGGAATGGAAATCTCATATCCAGATGACCAGAAAGTTCTTGTTCTTATATAATGAATTGTTAGATATTTCTAAAGTCAAAGGAGAGCATTGGTTCTAATCCATCCAAACAAATAGGCATGGTAATACTATGCAGTTATTATTTCACTGGTGTGCCGCCTATAGAATTGCTAAAAATTGCTGTACCTTTCCTTCTTTTCTACTCAAATTCTTAGGACTATTTTTATCTTTTTTTCAAAAATTTTTTTTTATAACTCATAAAGAATTGGAGATATATCGCGATTGTTGGTTGGCTCATGCCAATTGAGCAAATCAACTTCACCACCATATAATGATTAAACCACCAAAGCGAAGATTACCATAAACGCTACCCGAAACTAGTGAATAACATATTGTTTTTTAATATTCCGTCCTGACACATCGGGAAACCTTAAGGCCTTTTACTATTCATAATCCTAATAATACAACAAAAAAAATTTCTTGATTTTTAAAATAAATTATTTTGAAGAGAATATCTTGTATACATGTTCACCGGTGCTGCATCTATCATCAGGATCATCTAGCGTTATCTCAATGGTATATACATTCAAAACAGTATTAAATTTCAAGTTTTTTGGTATATATTCAGCTGTGTTACCTGAAAATTTATAGTTTCCAGTAGCCGTCTTATGTATAATGCAGTCTCCGATTTTAAAAGATTTGTTTCCAAAATGATCTACACTATAATAAGGTTTGGTGTCATCATCATTGGCTACAGATGAAGCAAGTGTACCTTGATCTGTTACGAACACATAAGAGTAATAACATTCATCACCACAGTCTGTTGAAAATGATCGGCCGGCTTGACCTTGTACTTGGATGTATGGATTACCATCTTTTAACCCAAAATTAGTTATCTGGAAATCCTCCTTATGAAAAATAGCCAACGCATCGGATGTTATCAAATTAATTCCAGCAAGCAATCCAAGAGATAGTATGATTAAAAGTATCAATGTTTATCTTACTGAAGACTGTTATAAAGATTTTTCAAAAACAATTACCTCAAATACAGCAAAATTGGTACTTCTTGTATAAAGAGACGAATAAATGACAATCATTTAGATATTAAATTTTAGCTTATCTTTTATTACTAAATGCATTCTATTTGAACACTTTAATTTTATCCAGCTTGCAAGATAAATCTATACATGGAAAAAAGAAAGGGTGTTGCTGGCAATTGAGATATTCTCGTGTAATAAAAGAGATATAAACTAGATAAAAGGTAATAGAGATTACAAGATATTTTATTTGTAGAGAAACAGAATATTATAGAACAAACATTCTAGTTACATTTGAAAGGGTTAGAGTCAACAAGTTTACTTGAACTGTTCAAATCGAAATTTTACTATTGATTCATATTTGTATTTAATACAATTCATGTCTACAATAAATTATAATTCAATATCCACTAGATTTTTTAAAATATTACTTTAATGCCTCTAGTCAATTAATAACGTTTTAATGACCTTGAAATTCGTACTGTTGATAGAATAACCCATTTATTTAGAATTTTAGATCCTCTAGCGCATAATCTTAAATAGTGTTCATCGTAGATATAATTATGTCCACCTCTAATCCATCAGTTTTGGTAGTAGATGATGAAGATGAACTTGCAGAACTATATAGCAAGTTTTTAGAGGTAAGTGGATTTAATTGTATGTACTTTACTGATCCCCATGCGGCTATCGATGACTTTGCTAAGAATTTTAATAGTTATAGTTTAGTAATTACGGATTTAAGGATGCCTGGACTTGATGGATTAGAACTTACTAGAAGATTACGGATATATAATAAAACTGTCAAGATCTTATTAATCACTGGATTTTTAGTAGAGGAAAATCTAGATCAGGATTTGGTAAAGGAAGTAGGCGTATCCGCTGTCCTTGAAAAGCCCATTCATTTTAAGGATTTAAAACCAATGATTAAACAAACTTTGACAAGTTAGATTATTTTACATCTCTAATTTAGATTGTACACAATTGCCAATTTAGCGAAAAGGTCTATTGGAATCTTGATTGAAGATATTATTTATCTAAAATGGCTTTCGAAAAATGTATTATAAAGTTTATTACTAATTCAAGATACTCATAGATCAAACATTTGATTTTATATTTGAAATATCATGCCGAATACCTTTAACAAAATGAATAAAATGTTGCTTACTGATTTATTATCGCATGCAATTGTGAAAGCTTGAATGGCATGACAAGGATATCTTTTTTCTCAATTGCTGTGGAGTTTAAAGCCTCTTGTAATAATTCTTCTTTTATTGTAGTTGTTAACAAAACTATACGTTGATTTGGGCTATTTGTATGTATTTTCTTCGCAACATCTAGTCCCCGTGTGCCTTTCAACTGAGTGTTTAAAATGACTACATTGTATTTCTTTCCTTCTTCCTTATCCTCTTGGAAGATATGCAGAGCTTTATCTCCATTGTCAGTTGCTATTGATTCAATACCAACTAATTCGAAAAATTCTTTGAATAGTAAAAGTATTTCTGTATCAGATTCCGCCAGTAAAACGCGAGTATAATTTATTAATTTTGAAAATAATTGATCATTTTTTACATTTGTAAATGTATCTTGCTCTTTTTTTTGTTGTTGATATAGAATTAATGTATTTTTAGGATTATTGCTACGAACTTTTACCAAAAATCCTCCTTGATTTTCATAAAATGGGTTTAGCCCGACATCTCTTAGTTCAGGTCTTCGTCTTAATCCTTGGATCATCTCGGAGTAATTGGATTCAGTGAACATTGTCTCTTGCCTTCTCCTTTCTTATTCAACATTGCTTATATATCTCACTTTTTCTTGATTTTATGATATCTCCACTCATCAAATACTATATAATGATTCAAAACATCATAGTTGGACTTTGGATCGTTGATACTATCATTAGTTACAAGATAAAAAGTCAATTATATTGTTTTACATGCATAAAAGTCTCATCTTGTCTACATTAAGTAATCTATTGTTTAAGGAATGTTCCGCTCACTCGATTTTATTCATATAAAGTAGCAATTAAGGTTTTAAATATAATTTCAGCTATCCACAAGGTTAGAAAAACAGTTGTTCAGGATAGTTAAGATAATTATTTGTTACTTTTAATTGGCGGTTCAATATGTTTGATAAGAATTTTGGGCTGAAAGAGAGATAAGTACTGCCTGGGTAAATCTAGAAAAATTCATAAAAGGCATTATCGTTTAGGTAAATCAAACATAAAATATAAAACTAATTTCTAATATGAAGGATTGAGTTCCTGTTTTTGTAACTAAGTTTATCTTAAAGAGCTTAAATTATCTCGTTATTAGTAAATCTCTCATGTTATAATTACGCTTATCTGACAATATCTACGTCCAAAAGAGTAGATTCGACTACGTAAAAATTTACTGGCACGTTTACATTTATTAGAAGTAATTAATGTTAATTAGACTGATAGAATCAAATATTCACTTTTTGTAGGAAATGTGACGTCTATCCTCAATGTTTTACCATTTCAAATTGATATAGACCTTGCCTATCTGATGTTTTATAATTCCCTAGTTCCTTAAATTTAACTGTAGAGGGGTAAACCCCCCCTTTCCATTTAATAATTATTAGATTAATCTTTGGATGAATCCGACTCTATTTTTGTCATACCACGTTTGCGATACTCTTCTTGAGCTTGTTCTGTATTACTTCCAGTTTGACCTTCTGATGCAATACTTTGATCGCTTGGATCTCTCCTTACTGCGGTAGGTTCACCCGCATTTATTTTGGCTGGTGTCATGGGTTCTTTGTCTGAATATTCTTTTAGCGGATCACTTTTCCTTTCTTTATTAGTGCCGGCTGCGCCTTCTTCATACTCTTTATCATTTGAATTTGTCATATGCAATCTTAATTAACAAATTATATAACGTATAACAATAACACTAGAATCAAAGAAAACTAAAGTAAGTTGTTATCTATAAGTAAAGTAACGGCATCAAGGCAACATTGGTGTTTGCTTAAATATCTAACATTCTAGTCCGATTATGAAATTAATAAAATTCATCAGTCAAACTATAATAAACAGTCACTTTCTATATTAAGATTTGCCAGTTGTTCTAATATTTTCCTAGAATTCAGACTACTTTTTCATTTATTCATCAAAGTTTTATCTATTTATAGTATGTTTTATAAGAAATATAATGAGTGCGACATCATCTAATTTTAAATCTACCCAAAAAATACCACAGGAAGCATTACAGCTTAATAAATTGACCAAGGTATCCTCAGGATATTTAGAAATTTCTGCTTTTAAAAACTCTGATACACATAGAGGCTACTTTTGCTATAATTGTATATATTTTATGAAGCCAAATCACTGTGCAATTGTTACTGATGAAGGACAAGATGTAGACGGTAATGTATCTAATGTAATAGCACCATATGGTATCTGCTCACTTTGGACACCAAATGAAAAGGAGATTAAATAAAGTAAAATGTCTGATAAAAACATAATTGAAAAGGCCGCAGATGTTGTTGGGAATATAACTAAATTTCAAAAGCAATCTAAATTAAAATCGGCTTATGTCGAACGCGAAGAGTTTAAGGATTCTGATCTACATTCAGGGTATTTTTGTTATAATTGTATATACTGGATTGATTCTATGGGTGGAAAATGCATGATTGTATCTGATGAAGGTCCTGACGTTTCTGGAAAAGTATCTGGTATAATAGCACCGCATGGGTGTTGCAATGGATATCAATCAGATTATAACAAACTTCGCGATCCAAAAGCATCATCTTAATGTATCGGAGGTAACTACTTCAGCAGGATTAGTCCATCAATAACTCTAACATAATCCTTATTTTTTTGCTTCATGATATACCTATTATACGATGGTTCATTTTTGTAGTTCTGTCTTGTAAGCCTAATTATGTCTAAAACTATAATATCGTAGTTTATGAATTAGAACCCACTATCACCGGTAAATCGATATATTCGTTATCAAACCCATTTAAACCCTTTAACACTTGATCATGGGCGTTAATCTGATTCTTAGAAGGCTGTAGAAAAGTATCATCAATATAAAATATTATCAATAATAAAAAACAACCTTGATTCAAACAAGCAAACTATTTGTCTTTACCGACATTCACGTACAACTGCTTTCACGACCACATTTAATTAAGGTGGCAAGCAAATAATTGAAAGCAAATTTCATTTATTCAAATTTAAACCCTTGTGGAGGTGGCGAGCGTTTTACTCTTGTTACGATGAATGCGGTAGTAGAGATGGGAATAAAGGTTGATTTGACTACCCTAGAGAATCCAAATCTTTCTAAATTAGAGAATGCATTTGGCAAGGATTTAACTTCGATCATGAAGCAAATAAGGAAAATAAATGTATTACAAATGTTTGATCAGGAAAGTATCGATAGCAATATTACTGATAACGATTATGATTTAATAATTAATACTCATGGCGATATTGATCCCTATTATAGTCCTAAACTTTCAAAGACAATAGTAGTTACTTATTGCCACTATCCATCGGCTAAGTCATTTATTGAAAATAAGGATTCAAATTATTTTGAATATCACCTTAAAGTCAATAGAATGCACTCCTCGTCGCTAAAGTCAAATGCAGTGTCTATCATCAACGCGGACCAATCCATAAGTTATTTGTCTTCCGTCAACAAAAGAACTGATCCGGATTCAACAATTGATACCCTTGAGAAAGTGAATTGCTATATCAAATGGGTAAAAGAAACTTATGATAAGATGATTAGGAATTCATTTCTGATTACTAATTCGCAATATAGTAGGAAAGCAATTATTGAGGCTTATGGTATTGATGAGGCAGTTGTCCTAAGCCCACCGGTAGCAGTTAATAATATTCGCGATAGTTTAGGTTTTTCTTCCCCTACAAAAGTTTCATCTGAGCATAGAAATAACCTAGTTTTGGTAATTTGTAGAATAGAACCTAGCAAAAGAATTGAAAATGCTATTTACCTCGCAAAACTACTAAAGGAAAAGAAGATTGAAACGAAGATGATTATAGTAGGCAGTTGGGAACCATTTTATCAAGATTACTATGAAAGTTTAGAGAGGCTCATAATAGATAAAGATGTTTCAGATATTATAACTTTTAAGATAAATGCCAGCTTTGAGGAGCTACTCGAGTTAATGAAGAAAGGTAAAGTATATTTTCATCCTCGAGAGGGCGAACACTTTGGAATTTCAGTAGTAGAGGCAATGAGTGCAGGTTTGGTTCCTGTTGTACCAAGCATTGGAGGACAAGCAGAGTTCGTTCCAACAATGTATCAGTATAATTCGTTAGAGCAAGCATCCCAAATAGTAGCCTCTGTTCTGGATGTTGGGAATGAGGAAAGGCAAAGAATAAGTGATTCTGTTATCCAGTTTTCAGACACAAACTATAAGAGACAATTTCAATTAATCATAAACAAGTTGATATATAATGTAAATATCGATCAGCAGTATAATTTTCCCCGCTTTGCACCGATCAACAAATAGCATCGAATTGAGAAGGTAAAATTGAAAAATACATTATCATATAATTTAATCAACCTTTTGATTTTTTAGAGGCAAGAGAATGAAATCATAATAGATTCGAATTTGGTTATATTATAAATGAATATCTTAGCAACAATGAGTAAATTTCTATAAAAATTACTTAGTTGTATCCTCTATGACTCTATCTGTCTTATATGTAGATGTGTTTGAATGTATTCATAATCGTGATAGGATGAGCGCTCGTACATCTGTAAACGGCTTTAAGTAAACAATCCATTCTATGACAGGATATGGATTTTTTATTGTTCTTCATCTTGCTAAATTGAAAGAATGTACTGATATCTTTTAAGTGCTATATGACGACACTAGGTAGAATTAGTCGTATTATAGTAACAATTAGGACCTAGTTAAACTACGAATATAAGGAAAATGAAAAGTTGACTTTACTATGTAGACAACTTTTCATCTTTCGCTTCTTTTTCAAGGCATTCCATAAGCCTTGACAGATGTCTTTGCTTATCTTGTTTTATTTGATTCCAGAGATCAACTAATTGAGTATTTCCGTCATTTTGAGCATCTTGTATATACTTATTAACCGTGGAATACAGAAAATCAGCCTCTCTACCTAATGCAGATAGAACATTGTATGTAGAATTCCTTAACTGAGTGCTTTCACTATTGTTTGACATTACTTAATCTGGTCTAACATAGTATTTAATCAGCAATACTTGCTCTATCCTAATTCGCAATTAATTAATAATACGTTGACGATTAACATCCTGACGCTTAAATCTGAGTACAAAAAAACTTATGATACCATAGCAGTAAACACTCTAATTAACATTATCTTTTCATTAAATACCCTGTTTTTTAATAATTATTACAATGACAAAAGGTAACAATAAAAACGATAATAATGACAATAGTAACAGGGGATTAGCCTCAGCAGATGAAGAAACAAGAGAAAGAGTAGCAAGAGCAGGTGGAGAAGCACCACATGATGAAAGAGGATTGCAAGCAGCGGACGAAGAAACCCGCAAAAGAGTAGCACGCGAAGGCGGCAAATCTTAGAATAGTAACGTCCTTACTTTCATACCTAACTTTACATTTTATTTTGACTTAACTTTTACCCAGATTACACAAGTCTCCCCATTGTATCCAAGCTAAAATATTTTCTATGATTGATTTGGTTATTTTTTTTAAAAAATCTACGGAATCTCTAAACTTCCTCATATAGTCTGATCTGTTACAGTGCCTCCTCCATTAAGTACTATATAACATTCTATGAGTTAATATTTTGATTATATATGTCTTTTAAACCAGCTAATATATGTGCATAATTTTCTGTCTCCACTAGCCTACTTTTCTGGATACTTTTCCTCAAGGCTTTTCATAAATCGATCATATTCCTTCTTGTCCATTCCTAATTCCAATATTTTCTCTAAAATCTTTTCTTTTCTTTGATCCCCTAGTCTATCCTGTGGAGATGCTACCGCAAATAATATCATCAGGCCGCCTATCTGCCAAGAAAGTTGTAGAAATTCAGATTGCCAGTTTTCTGTAGTTTGTCTAATAAACTCATTCCAGAAAACATTCATTAATATGGGTTGGCTATGTTGATTTTGCTCTTCAACAAATTGGTTGAATGCTGTTACCCCATGTATTAGCCATGAAACTGCAAAAAATATGATAGTAACATACAGATATCCACGCTTTTTAAATTCTCGCATAAGTAATAATGGTGTACAAAGTAAATAGACTACATAGAAAAAAATAACAAATGAAAGAATCAAAACCTAAATTAAAGACACTTAGACAATACATCGAAATTTATATAATTTCTGGTCCAATATTAGTAAGGACAAGATAAATCAAATATCAGGTAGTGTAATAGTAGCGTAATAGCTGATAGTTGTAAACCTCTTATTGTACGCAATGCAGTGGGAAGCTAATTCAAGAAATTTAAGTTCTATAGTTTCAAATTATGGTTAGAGTACGTGATTGGCTGGACTATATGCAGAAATTTCTTCTTAAAAAACATGTTACTCAAGCAGAACATATGTTTAAGGATAAGCACCATGTGCTTCTTACCTGATATACCCACTATAATAAAATTTAAATTCAGTCCTTATATACCACCTGTCCTTCACCTATTACTAATATTGGATAACCTGTAAATGAAAAAGGATCTCCATTCCAAACTATTAATGATGCTTTATAACCTGGCTTTACCTGACCTATCTTCTGTACACCAATGATGTCAGCAGCTTCTGAAGTGATTTTTGAAATAGCATCTGGTTTTGACAGTCCAAAGCGCATCAAGTGCCTCACTGTATAAAACATGTTTCTTTGAAGAATGATAGGATGATCGCTCATAAGAGAAAATTTTGCTCCTGATCTCAACAAAAGTTCAGCGTTTCTCCAACTATTGTGCCTTAACTCATCTTTATTGGAAAAAGAGTCCATTGGCCCGTAAATATGGGTATTGAATTTGCTTTCAATGCTTCAAAAATTTCGACTCTATGAACGTCAAGACAGTGATTTGCAACTACTTTTAAATCAAACTCCTTTACCAATTGAATTAAAATTCGAACATCATCTTCTCGATGTACATGCATCATTACGGGGTACTTTTGATTTAAGATATCCATCAATACTTCAGTTATGGGATCGATATCATCCCTTTTTTTTGATCCTTCATTCAAAAGGTTTTGTGTCTTTCTGGCCTTGATTAAATTTTCTCTTAGTAGAGGTATAAGACCCATGCGAGTTGATGATCTTTTTCCTTTCCAAGTGGTAGTACTTCTTGGATGAAATCCTAATACTGCTTTTATCCCTATATCACCAATGAAAGCATCTTCAATATCTTTGGCAAAATTTCTTATTAGAACAATCTTTACTCCAATAATGTTACCGCTGCCAGGGAAGGCACCTGAATAAAGTACTCCATGTTCTATCGACTCTTTAAACATTGGATCATCCATATAGACACTATGTAACGCATTTGCTAAAGGAGTAAAAGGATCCATTTGTTCATTTTCTTCGTATTGTCCGCTATATTCGGCAGAACGTTGTAAACCAATGTGACTATGTGAGTCAATAAAAGCGGGTGTTACGAACATATTATCACCGTCTGTAATTAATTCTCCATCCTCTTCCCTAGGCCTTTGAGTATCAACATATTTTATTTCATCATTTTCAAAACCTATGAAAACGTTTTTTCTTTCATTAATACCATCAAACAAATGAGCTGCTTTTATTATTTTTATATATCTACATCTCCATTGAATAATCTTCATGTTATTTGAGAAAACATACTATAAATAATTCCTCTGTGCCACAGGTACTTCGACTACGAGTTTCATTGGATGTCGATACTAATTATTGAATCAATTTTAATGTTTTTGCCAATCTAATTTTTGGTCAACTGTCACCCGATTATCTAGTGGGAGACCAGAACGGGTTTCATCTATCAAAATTATGGAAAATATTGCGACGAATCAAACTGACTATTGATTTTATTTCACATTCTTCTGTAAAGTAAGTAGAGGATTTACTATGGTTGATAACAATGTTTTCTACAATTCTAATCAGCATCATACCAATGACTTACAGATCGGATTCTTCCAACAAGTATTTTCATTGGGTGGAAATCATCAGAATTCTACCCCATTATAGAGGAGATTAATAAGACTGGTCATGATGATATTAAAGAACTTGTTCAAAACCATCTCATTAATAATGTCTTTTCTATTACATTTCTGAATGCACACAAAAAAGAATAGAATAGACCAGTCTCATAAACACTCACAATATTTATCTAAAAGGACTCTTAGCAATTATAAAGAATATTACAAGCCAAAGAATAGGCAAATATTCGTTATCATTTCATATCATTTAAAAATTAAAATTTTTTTACTTATTTATAAATTATTATTTGTAATGTATAGGTAATGATTTCTCAAGAGACAAGCAGAAATCTGTATGAATCTAAAAGATATACGCATTAAGGAGATAAAGGAACTTGTAGAAAATCCTGTTTTAACAAAAGAGGACGCAGCATTATCAAAATTATTGCAATAATGATAAAAGAAAATGCTCATGAAGTATTTATTCAACTACCAGATGATAAGTCCGTTTCATGTATAAACATCAGGGATATTTTATTAGCAACAAACAATGAATCATTAAAATCCTCATCCATAAAAGTAACTATTCCAAGTCTTACTGAGGATGACAGCATAGGAAACGTTGCAAGAATAATGAGTCTGTACCGATTGAGATCGTTGCCAGTGATAAATTCAAACAGCCAAGAGGTGATAGGACAAATTTCATCAAAGAGAATTATAAATTATATTTATGATGCATTTTTAAATAAAAAAATAAAGGATCAAGCTATGATGTCAGCATCCGATATTATGACTCAGGGATTAATAATCATAGATCCCACAGGCAAATTGGATGCCGCCAACATTACAATGATGAAAGAATCAATAGATCATCTACCGGTTGCTGAAACCCAAGCAGATGGAAAGACGGTAATAAAAGGAGTAGTAACATCCAACCGCCTAATACAAACCTTGGTACCTAATGGGACTGTTGAGGGAGAGGGATCACTGGATATAGCATCTGAAACGGAAATAATCAGATTGGCAGATCGAAAAAATATTTTAACAGTGAAACCAGATGACACCTTCATATCTATAATAGAGTCATTATTGAATGCAAATTCAACATACGCGATAGTTCAATCCTTCGATGGTATGCCATTAGGAATAATTACATATAGGGATATAATTTCGGTATCAGGAGAGCAAACTCAAGCGAAATACCCATTTATATAATGGGAATGCCGGATGATTCTACGGAAGCAGAACTTGTAAAATCTAAATTTCATAATATTGTAGAACATCTAAGCAAAATATCTCCCCAAATTCAAGAGGCACGTTGCAAGATAAAAATTAAAGATAGGGAGGGCGGAAGAAGAAGATATGAGGTATCTGCGAATATCTACACTGCACATAGGCTTTATTCATATTCCTCATCCAACAAGTGGGATCTTGCACCTATTTTTGATGAGATGATTGAAGGCTTAAAGAATCAGATAGGAGATGTAAAGACGGAACACCAAAAAGAATCTTTAAGATATTCAGGTGGTGGATACAACTAACACAACAGTATCATCTTTTAATTTTTAATAATATATAACAGATATATTCATTTTATAAATTATAAAGATTAGTATCTTCTACTGGTAATAGTAACAAGGCTATGTGAGTTGAACTGTAAGACACCCCTTATTTTTTAAATCATGACTATTTGGAAATTAGTTCTCTCTGTGATTATTTAATATAATAATTCTATTCTAAAAGTCACATCAAGTAAACAGATCCATTTCGGGAATAATTGGCATATTGTTTAACTTTACTTTTGGTATTCCAAACTTAAAAAAAATTTCTGTATGATATGAAATGGACTAATTCTACTATCTATTTCGAAAATATTAAGGCAGAGGTTATGAATGATAGATAACATAGGAAATTAAAACTCAATTTATTGTTAGTCGTCAGGAGAAAAATAATTTGACATTGTTAAAGTAATCGGTTTCTTGGATAACCAATAATTAGATCAACCTCATGGATTCAAAGTCCCGCGGTGTAGAATTGCAGGTATTGAATATTGGTTGATAGGGTCAGCGTAAATTTGGACTCATAATATACTATTACTAAACCTAGCCGGTCGAGTTTTTAGTAGATTTTTTTGTGTCATATATATTTAGAAGTTTCCAATATTTCTATCAAAAGTTTTTTGCTTTTGAACTACGAATCATATTTACTTACTTGAAGTAACAAATGAATCATAAATGAGTCAATAAGGATATCGGAATCCACCCTTTAGGGCAGATATCATCTCGAAGCCCACCGGGAGCGTTAATCACAGGATTTCAAATAATTCTTGCTAAAACAACATAATGAATAAGAGAAGCTTTGTCACTATCATGTGGCTCTTAGCACAACAAATATAGCTAAAGAAATACATTAAGATAGGTTTTTATGCATGTATTTTAATCATTTTCTAATGAAAATAGCAAATAACACATTTATTTTATTGTTTTCTACATTTATGGTGATAACTCCCATCGGGATACAATTATCATATTCTCAAAGCCAGGAGTTGTCTAAGGAAGAAATACAACCCCGTAGCACAAATGTGGCAGAAAACCTTGTTATGAGTGATTCTCAAACTTTATTACTAGAGGATAGAACATTACCTGAAGGAAATTATCTTCATCTTTATGACTCATCTCCATACAATATTATGAATAGTCATATTACTGCAAAAATTCCATGTAATGAGGACTTTACCACACCTATTATTTTCCTAATTGGGCCAGACAATCCAATGCCTATAGTTGGATTAGCTTTATCGCCTTTGCTTTCACAAGCTGGAGGCCTTTGTATGTACACAGGTGATATTTTAGTAAATAATTCCACCAGTATTACGGACATTGCAATATACAACAACTCTACTGAGGATATTGTTTTTCCATCGACATCCACCATACATATAAGAGTTAATGAGGTTGCTCCACAACTAAACAATACCATCCAATAACACACAATTTTTATTAATTTGTTGAAATTTCTTAAAATCATAATTTTTTGGACAAAAGCGATATTTTATATCCGATCTTGTTATCTTGGAATATTTCGATAATATGCTACTGATTTTTAAATCCTGATTACTTTTAATCACATTACGAGGATAAATCATAGTAAATTTTTTTGATTTAGTCATTGCGTAACTTTTCCTAATGTACGCGAAAGTGAAGAATTAAGAATTTATCTTGTTCGTCTAATATACACTAAAAAGGGAGATATTGGAGGATTTCGAAAAAAGTACATAATCTAGACAGCAGGAGATAATTTTTATCCGGCAGTTAAGAATCGGAATCGCCCTTTAGTGCCGATATCGTCTCGAAGCCCACCGGGTCCTCTCCATGTTTATTATTGTATGGTAACATATTTCATATCGATTGAAGCTACACCGCTTGAACAGAAAATTACAATCATATTATTCAAATTGAAAAAAAATAGTATGGTAATATTTTTCTAAGACTTTTCCTCAGAATAATTTCTGATAGTTTTTTTAGATGATTTCATGGCAATTAGACTTCCCATAAGGATTATAAATGCGATTTGAAAGACCTCGATAACAATTGCCGTATCGCTTATCATGCCTCCTCTTCCAGTTATTGGATTACCGGGGATTCTTGTAATAATCCAGATGAGGGTAAATGCAACTGTTCCTACTATACCTATATAGTCCCAAATTTTGCCCCAATTCTTCACTGTAGGAATTATCCAGAATACTTGTGCTAATCCTCCAACTAGAAACAAAATAGTCGTTTGAGTATTAAAAGCAGGTAACATACTTAAATGAAGGATTCCTGCAATACCTGTACATATGGCTGCAGCGATGGAAATTAACAGAATCCTATTCATATTAATACAAAGATATAAAACTATATAACCTACTTTTTTTTGCTTTATTAATCTCTGTCCTTATCATGGTCATTTTTGATGTTAATATTTTAATCAGGACGAGTAGACGTAATCAGCATAATATTTAGATAACTACAACAATGAAATAACATAAGATCTAATTGTAATTTTATGTTATTGTCTCGTTTTAAATTAATATTGAAAATTGTAAATATTTCTTCTACACCATATCATGATAGGTGCTGATGTGGTGATAGGGATTCTTCCAACACACAAAGTCATGCATAGAAAACCATCTTACCATTGACCTTACAATATTTTAAATAATAAATATTAGTAGATTTAGGGCACTAGTATATTAGATTTATTATAAATGTATATTCGATGTCATTACAAGTCGCAGAAATTAAACAAATTCCGATTAAATTACATTTTTCACTTATTTTAGTATTTTTTTTAATTACATGGACCCTTGCAACCGGTTTCATGCCTCGATACGTACCAGATTTGAATCAGTTACAATATTGGATTATGGGTATAACAGGATCCATTATATTATTCTTATCTGTATTGATACATGAGTTATCTCATTCTATAGTAGCAAGATCTTATGGAATCCGAGTAAAACAAATAATGTTGTTTATTTTTGGAGGAGTTTCAGACATAGAGGAAGAACCCAAAGACTTTAAAAAAGAGTTTAAGATGGCAATAGCTGGTCCTCTCATAAGTTTAGCTCTCTCGGCTTTTTTTGCCCTCTTTTGGTGGATCACCAATGTCATAATCATACAATCATCATCACCAACTGACGATTTTTCCACAACAGTGTTAACTATGGTAAATGCGATACTTTATTATTCGTCAATATTGAATCTGATATTAGGAATTTTTAATTTGATTCCAGCTTTTCCAATGGATGGTGGAAGAATATTAAGATCACTGCTATTTAGCAGAAACAAGAATTACGACAAATCTACACGAATTGCAGTAAGAATAGGTGTAATTATGTCATATGTATTCTTTGGTTTTGGAATATTAACAATACTTTCTGGATCATTTGTTAGTGGACTTTGGATTATTTTGATCGGTTGGTTTTTGCAGAACGGAGCTCAATCATATTTGTATCAGTATGATATAATGAAGATATTATCCAAGGTAAGATTAGAAGAGCTAATGAAAACTAATATTATTTCGGTCCCACAAGATATAACAGTAAATACCATCTTGAGGAACTACTTTAATATTTATATGAAGAGTTCTTTTCCAGTAACAAAATTAAACTACGAGATTGTTGGAATAGTCACTCTTAAAAGATGTTTAAATGTTCCCGAAATAGAAAGAGATACCACCATTGTAAGAAATATCATGTCCCCCAAGAGTGAAATAAAGTTGTTAAATGTAAATGATACTGCTGAAAAGGCACTGTCTGTCATGATTAAAGAAAATCAGGACAAGATTTTTGTGTGCAACGACATTGATATAGTAGAAGGGGTTGTCAGTAAAACAGACATAATCGAAGCAATGGATGAAAGAAAATCCTTTATCACAACGCGAAATAAAGGTATCTGAATTAAACTGTCAATGTCATTTAGAATAAGATTTATTCTATTTATATGAACACAATGAAATCAGAACTTTTTTCTATTTTTACTTAGCATCCATTAAAGATCAAGGTGTAGAGTAAAAGTGTTATTGCTCAGAATTGAATAAACAGAGATAGAAATAACCATATGCCGAATCAGAGTTAACAATTCTCAAGATTGGTAATCACAATCATTTCACTAATTCCCTATGTGATGCATAATAAATGTACAATTACAATAGTCAGTAGAATATTTCAGAAAATATTTAATGTCAGACAAGGATAATGTTCATCATATAATAATCTCCATAGAATAGTCTTCACCATTTATTGTTGATTTGTTTCATCTTACCAATTTTTTAAATCTCAAAAACATCATTTAAAATTAATCAGACTACAACATTCATAATACTACAAAATCATAAGAAAAGAAGAAAACTATGAGGATTCATGTGAATTTATCTTTTTTTCCTGATTACTTGATACCAATTATTACAGAATCGATAGAGGTAAAACAATTTTTAATTAAGGATAACTATGTTACTGACAAGGATAAGGATAACATCAATACAATATCCGCTGTTTTTGAATTCCATGGCTCCATAAAGGAATTTGAAGGTCTGTTAACTTCTATACTGCTTAAAAATTCCATAAAAGAATATGTCATAGCACAAGACATGGAAAAAGAAAATACCATTGCAATATTAAAAGCTGGTGATATAAGACAGTTGGGAATATTGGTTTGTGATTTTTGCGGTGCAGTATTTCATAGTGAAGACGAAAAATACATCCATCAGAGGGCACATTATTTTTATTAGAAGTTAATATATGATTTGTCGTGCTGTAGGTATCATAAACACACTGATAGCAATGCTCCCTGATATTTTTTAATCTATTGAATATTTTCTATTCGCTATGATAAAAATTTTGTATGCAAATTATCCTTGCAATATATCTAGATTCGTTTAATTAGTTTTGATTGAATTTGATCAAAAAAAGATTAAATTTAGTTATCTACTTGATCCATTAACTACGTCTTTAATTCCTTCTATTACAACTTCAGTAGTGTTCAAGAAGACTTTACTAGTTTCATTCACTGCATCACCCAATCCTTCAGTTATGTTGCCCGCTGCATTACCAGTCCCATTTGCTACTCCAATTAAGCCTATTGTTACATTGCCAGTGGTTTCATTAGTCTCCTTGATCGTATCTTGAGTATTATTTTGAGCATGATCCTCCCACATGGTAACATTTTGGGCAAAAACGTCAACTACTAAAGGTCCCACTAAAAGTGCTAAAGCTGCAAATAGCGTATAGAAAGTGCTATTATTCATTAGGTATGAACAATATCATCTTTCTTAAATTTTTACTTATTAAAGACAAGTTACTATTTCTGCAGAAACATTAAGTCTTACTAACACTATCCACATGTTTATTCTCATTGCAGGCATAACGAGTCACTATGTCTTCAACTTGTTGGTATTATAGGTATATAAAATATGATAATATTATAGAGTATGACAAACATTACAGATTTCAGTTTCAAAACCAATGGTTCTTCCTATTCTAAATTACTTGTGGCGGTTTTACCAATCCTAATGCTATTTATGACATTAGTGGTTAGCAACCAATATGTCTATCCTCAAGATAACAGCTCCAATATGACTACACCTGCTAACATAGAAGAATTAAATACAGAGGAATTTTCTCAAATAGTTATAACTTCGTCACAAATTAGTGAATTAAATAGTACTATAAATAATGCAATAAAAGCAACAGAACAAGAAAATATGACTGAGGTGCTTTTAGAATTGAAAGTTTTGCAAAACCAATTGGATCTACTTAATAATCCCTGAGAACTAACGAAAATACAATTCCATTTCCTCATTTTTACATATTATCAATAGAACAATGACTTTTTGAAAAAACGGAATATCTTTTTGAGATATTTGCAAAATAATATAAAAGTGTCATGCAAAAAACTGACAGAAATTAAATGGAGTTAACCTATAACCCTACAATATATGAACATTAACAAATTAAGAATTTCGGTTCGACAGGTGCAATTACGTATTTTGATTATCCAGTGATCAGGCATATGACAGGCTTTGATTTGTACTCGGTGAACAAATTTCAACATAAATTATTATCATCAAACTAAAATAGTAACATATCATATATTTGACTTTTATCTATTAGACTGACATCATATTTATCTAATTCCTTTAGCATATATTCAACCTCTCTTTCCAACTCAAACTTTTTAGAATATAGCTTCCTATCTGTCCACAGATCTTTAACTACTCTTCATTAGGCCTTGTCAATCTACCAGCCATTGTTATAAATCTAGAAGACGTATTTTTGATAGTTATGACTTTAGGATATAATTTGAAGATAGTTGACTGAGAAACATCCATTTATTTTTGAAATTCACTAGTATTGATTTAAAACCTAAATATTCATAGATATATATCAATTTTCTAATGTTGTTGTAGGAAATTATATATTTAAAATATATTGGTATTAGGTATTAACGCATATGAAATGAGTCAAATAACTATGCTATCTGCTGTAACCTTGATAATTAGTAATATGGAAAGGTCTTGCAGATTTTACTCTAATATTCCGGGATTCAAACTCATTTATGGTGGAGATTCTAAAGATTCTTTTACTACTTATCGGATCGGTAAATATAAAAATACCTCATATTTGAACTTGGAGCTTAAGAATTCACCAAATGATCATGTTGGTCATGAGAACAATAACAATAATTTCGTTAGGATTATTTTTTATACAGATGATGTTAACAGACTCTATTCTTATTTTAAGACCGACAAATCAATTTCAAGTCTAATTTTGCTTGAAAATGAGCCTATTGATGCATCCTGGAATGAACGATACTTTCATATACGTGAACCAGATGGATTTCAACTTTCTTTTGCTCAACCTTTGTGAATGTTTAGCCTCTCCATGTGAGTATCACTATCATGAAATACTAATCTGCTTGGCGGGATTCATTTTCAACACATAAGAGAGGTTAGTCACAGCCTAGAATCTTTTCTTTGTTTCATCAGGCATTAAATCAAACCTTTTATGCCGCTGTTAAGTTGGATAAGCCAGATAAATTCCAGCATTCAAAAGACATTTTATGACTCATATATCTTGGGTATTCTACAATATGGTATTAGAATATCTTTCCAGGAGTCATATTAGACGTTTTAATATCAAAGCTATTCATTAAATTCATTCTAATTGTTGAGTTGTCTAACTCGCGAGTATAAAAAGTGGAGAGATTAGTTTGATTCTAAATGGAAAGAAGAATCAATTACGTGTGGCTAATAAGTTTTAAAGAATATTCGATTGGATTGCTGTACAATCCCCGGATGCTCACGCTATTAAGGGACTGCTCTGAATGGATAAAATTGCACACATCATATTTGAATCTGAGCCAGTACACAGATATTTTTATCCAATACTAACATTTAATGTCATAGGGATATCCTATCTTCATTTTTTTGAATATTGAATATCAGAGTTAATAGATCATTCAATTTAGTTAGGTAATATCTATAGGAACGCACTAATGTTATCAGTATGGTAATATTACGTGCATATATTATATAGTATGTTTGACATATTTGTTAAATGTCAGCTGATACATCGAAAGATCCAATACCTTATAGAAAGGATTTAAGAAAAAAAATGGGACTAGAAGACCAAGAATCTGAAAGAACCAACAATCTAACAGAGTCAAATACTAATAAGGATTATAACAAATCTTGAATAACACGCCTTTACTATAATATAGTATTAAAGTGAAGGATATAAATTTAACTTTAAAAAATTATTTTAAAAGTTAATTAAAAATAACTGAAGTTTTAAAAAAGATATTAAATATATGAATAAAATAAATTTAAATTAAAATGATTTATTCATATAATCAGCAGTAGTTACTACAAAAGAGCAAAGTAAAAACAAGACATATAAAATAAAACATTTAGATGAAGTAGACGATGATATTACATCTATCTTTGTAATTTATATCCCCTACAGTCAAGTAATTGACCTTAATATAATTAGAAATATTCGGTGTAATCATAATATTGTATGTAGCATTTGGGATTAAGGCCTTCCGGATAAGATTAGAAATAAAGCAACAGAAGTCAAGCAGGGTATAGCCATCAAATGGAAAAGATTGTTCACAACACAGGCCTTCTGACCCCATTAGTTCTCTATTACAGATGATATATTAAAGACAATCTTTCTTCAGAGTCCTAGTCACTTTAGATATGAGGAGTAACAATAGTGATAATATTAGAGTGGGCCTATCTTTTACTCTAAGATCCCGAAAGAAATAGGGTAATCGTCAAATAACCGTCAGATTAACAGAGAACAAAGCCAGACCCATACTTAAGGAAAAGTTAGAAATTCAACTCTGACGTGAAATATGCACGGAACAGTGTGACAATGATGAGTGAATTGATTTTACGATTTGAGTCGATATACAGAATCTTAAAATCTTTTACAAACATTAGAACCTACTGTAAAGGACTGATATCACCTGAAGCCAACCGGTCCCGTTTGATGTTTTTTCTTTCTTTCTTTTGCTTTCATTAATCAAAATAAGTACCTCATTTTTCACAGTTTGTCTGATAATCAGGTTTACTTTTACCTTTAAATTTAATAACCACATTATGATTGGATTAGTCTAATGATTAACACAAAGTCAATCAAGATTCTTATACCTTCTATAATTGTTGGAGCCTTGTTATCTCTAACAGGATTAAATGCCTATGCATCAACTATACCAGCAGTGACTGATTATGAATATGGTTATGGTCCTATAGCCAGTATTAATAATGATTGGGTTCTGGCGGGTAACTATATGGGTTATGGTAATCCGTCAAATCTTTCGGATTCAGGTTTTCACTCTACATTTAGCATGGTAATGGAGAATGGCTCTGCTTACCACATCCATCAAATATCAAATACAACTATAAATGATTTTACGATGGATGGAAACAACACAGTTTTGAAAGGGTCAGTTACAGTGACAATGAAGGATGGCCCTATTTCAAATGTGCCTACTAACTGGACAATAAATAATAACAATATACTTGCAATATCTATGGACCCATCAAAGATTAACCATCACTTTGGCGATACTCCTATTTATGGCCTGGAATTAACCCCTGAAAAGGAGATGGAGATTGTCAATATGATGGCAGAGGATTCCAAGTTTATGGACAAATGGATTCCCTTAATGTTACAAAATACGATGAATGCATTAAAAATTGATGCAGGAAATATCTCGAATAAGTCGGTGACAAATCAATCGATAGCCAACGAATCTCTGAATATGAGCCTCAGAAATAATTCTACAATACCTTAACTAACTTCTTCCATAATTTTTATTTTATCTAAAAACCTTGACCTAGTCAAGTCCCATTAATAACAAGTTAATTATTAAATGTATATAAAAATGAATATTTGATTATTACTTTAGTAACTTCATCTCTTATTCTCTTATCATATCTTACCACAAATTAGACTCATAATATATCTATTACTAAAATCACAGACCCGTTATATACCTTAGTAACAATAATTAATAAGATTTACAAGGACGATACTGCCTTGAATTTGATTTTTATTTATTCATTATTTTGTAATTATTTTTATATAATACATTCAACGAATAGAACCACATAAAGAGCAGTAGCAGCAGGTGCTCTGTTCCTAACTATAGGCGTTTATCAAGTTAACGGCGCGCCCCTATTAGCAGGTAAATCATTTACTCATAGCGTCCTGGTATCCTTCTTGGATCAATCTATCTATGGTTTCATAGGTAAAGTCAGTAAGTTTTCCTGAAATACTATTATTGTCATCTTTACGTTGTATTTGAATAATTTTAACTATTTTAAAAGTGTTCTTTAGTATATCGATATTTCTCTTAATTTCTTCTGTCATAAGTCGTCTTGGCGTATATTCTTCTAATATTCTGTTAATTTTCTCTTTTAGTATTTCATTCTCATCTCCAAGGCTAATCAGTCTTTCGATTAAATTCACATAGTCAGTACATAGTTCATATGTTTTTGTATCGAATTCTTTACCAAGTTTTATGTCAATACTCCTGTCTTTAATCCATTCAAAATCATATGAGGCTACGTTCCTAACAGTATTGCTATTATTTTCCTTAGGATCAAATAAATTTACAACATATATTTCCAAATTTGGAATTCTTTGTATCTGTTGCTTCTCTTGCGATGAGCTGCTGCTGCTGCTGCTGCTGTTGTTGTTGTTGTTGTTGTTGTTGTTGTTGTAATTATTCGTTTCCTCATCCCTTTCATCATGCCTCATTTTTCTTCGGACAGAGTTCTCGAGATTTTTAGAACCTATTCGTTTTTCCCAGAATCTTTGATGTGCATCTATCAACTCTTTAATTGGAGTATTGCTCAATACCCCTCCATCCCAAAATTTACGTCCATTTATTTCCTCGTAAGCGTAGACTTCAGGTATGCTTGAGCTTGCAATAAGATAATTGATACTAATGCCTTCGTTGTATTGCATGATAATGGATTTTCCTAAATGTGAAACACCATATTCTGTTTCTCTTTTCCCTTGGTCGCTCTCATAGCTATCAAATGTGACTGTTGTTCCTTCTGTCGCGTCTACGCTTACTACAAGCAGTCTCGGTTCCCCTTTATCAAAACTAGTTGCAATAGGAAATTTAGCAAATTTTTCTATACTCTTTCTCAATGGTTTGTTATCGTACACAAGCCATTGATTTTGCGAATCGCAAAATCTATTATCTTGTTTTGGTGGGTAAATAGGCTTGAATACTTTTTCTACACCTGATTTAGAAAATTCTCTTGCTGAATAATATCTTCGTGCAGATTCTTCAGATGCTATTAAGGGATTTCCTTTTTCATTCTCGACTTTCCATTGTTTTAATGCTTCTGAAATATTTGGTGTAGGGGTGGACAAATACTTCCAAAATGCCTCAAGCTTTTCTGAAGCGCCTTCCCATGTTTTATTTTCAACAAAATGACTAACAAGAATTGCACCATTGATGGCACCTATGGAAGTTCCTGCAACAATGTCAAATAAAGGAACATCTTTTTCGTTATCATCTGCTTGACTTCCTTTAATTTTTTCATAAAGACATTTAAAAACACCAGCCTGGTATGCTCCTAGTGCCCCTCCTCCTTGCAAAACTAATGCTCTTTGAACTGAAGGAATAGAACGTTTGTTTAAAATTGACATGGATATAGTATACCAATATTTTAGATTTTTATTGGGCTTCCCAAATTATCAGTATCAGTATTGTTACTATTGGTATTGTTTAAGGAGAAATCCGTTTTGACATTCTCTCCTTCTGTATGTTTATCCTCTTTAATATTAAAATTATTTTTAGATTTTCTCTTTTTTATACGTCCAATATATTTCGAGACAAGCTGAAATTCTTCTTTGAAGCCGGTATATTTCCAATAAAATTTGTTGACAAGTGTTGAGATAGCAAACCAGATAATACTGTTTACTATAATAGTGAACAAGAACCCATAATAATAAGCCATAATTGTGCCAGTTATTGTACCACCTATAAGAAAGGGTATTTGACGTTTTAATACAGATTTTAATAAATTATCCAAAATAATATCTACTCATTATTTATTAATTAACATAGTATATAGACAGGTGTAACAGAATTATCATCTTTTTTTACTGAAGACAAAACAATTAACAGATACTGTGGAATATAAAAAAATTCTAAATCAAGAAACTAGCAGTTAATTTTATCAGTAGTTAAATTAACCTTCATATTTATGAATCCAAGTTTTGGTTAGCAGGTCCATGGTTCAATATTACTAGTCTCAGTATTTCAAAGAATGCAGTATTATTGAGCTTTGTTTCATGTCCTTTATCATTGAGTCTTGTGTCATGGAAATCACTTCGAGAATATGTTACTTCAAGGGGTAAATATTCAACAGACTATTGCATTGTCATATACATTATACATCCAGCCTTTGCGCTTTTATACACGATTAATCCTTAATGCGATGTTTGATCTTTAAAAACTACATTAATATAATAAGCGATGCAAATTTTGAAAATATAAGAATACATCTAAATACATTTGAATACATCAACACGCAAACAATACGTCTATGTTATTAACTTAGAACTTCAATTGTTCGGATGAACAATACATTTCTATCAATACCACCTCACAAGTCAAAATCGATGACACTCATCATGATACTAGGTTTTTATTTAGTTGCTTTCTCGCTTAATAATTTGGAAAATCATAAAGCAATAGCTACTACAATTACTAATCAAACAAACACTCAGACCTATGTATCTACTTCCGATTCAAATACAAAAGAATTTACCTTGATTGCCGAAGAGACTACACTAGACATATCACCAAGTAAGAAAATTAAGGCTTGGACATACAATGGAAGTATCCCTGGACCAACACTTCGTGTAACAGAGGGTGATAAGGTAATAGTCCATTTTATAAACAAGCTAGATTTACCTCACACAGTTCATTTTCATGGTGGCCATAATGGCACAATGGATGGAGTATTTGAGATTGTTGCGCCAAATAAGACATTTACTTATGAGTTTACAGCAGCACCATCAGGTGCCCTTATGTACCATTGCCATGTAATGCCAGTTGTTGAGCATGTTAGGATGGGATTATATGGGGCTTTTATTGTTGATCCAAAAACACCTTTACCACCCGCCAAGGAGTTTGTAGTGGTATTTGGTGATTATGATACCAAGGACATACACACGTCAGATCCTGAAAGTGCTTTCTACAATGGCTACGAGAACATTTACTACGATAATCCCCTACCAGTTTACACAAATGAAACAGCAAGAGTATATATGATTAATCTGTCCCAACTGCCCGCATATGGATATCACGTTCATGGAACTCTCTTTAAGACATGGATTTCGGGTATCTGGATGAATGAACCAGTACACACTCAAACATGGGCAACATCTTCAGGAGACGCAGCAATATTTGAAATGAAATGGCCCTGGGAGGGAAAATATGTATTTCACCAACATGGGATTCCTGAGGACAGAGGCGCTATGGGCTACTTTAATGTGTCCCAGCCTACGTCTAACCTCGTAGATGGAAAAGACATTGCGATTACAAAACCCGTGAGCATGATTGACTGGCAAGAGAACCTTACAAAAACAATGCAGAATGCCACAACGGAAATTAATGAGAATTAGAAATTGATTCATTCATATTGTAAAAGAGATGAACGAGGCTGATAAAATAAATAATCTAACAATAACTTTTCTAATCTTTTTGAATCAGTAACAACAATTTAATCCACCTAATAAATAACTCGTTCCTTTCTTGCATAGGCTTCCCTAGCTACACTAATTGCCCCCTTTCTTAATAACATTGCTCTATACACTATTTGTTTTGCTGTTTCCATTGCAGTCTTTCTAACATTAAGTTGTGAAGTATCACCTTCTTGGTCTATTAATTGTAGTGAGTTGTAAAGTGTCCTTTTGACATTATTTGTAATTTTATATTCAATTAGATCAAAGGCTTCTTTTTCTGTTCGGCCTTGATACTCAACAAACGATCCGATCACACCGCCAGAATTTGCAATAAAATCCGGAATGATTAAAATATTATTATTCACTAAATATTGATCGGCTGATGGTGTAGTAGGAATATTTGCACCCTCTACAACAATCTTCACATTATGTTCTAATAATTTGGGAGCAGTCTTATCGTTGATAACGCCAGTTAATGCCGCAGGAATAAAAATATCCGCATCTACATTAAAAATTTCGTCTTTATCCAAAATATTATAAAGGTGTTGATGCTGTTTATTCTCTAGCAGATCACCTAATTTAGACTTGTCTTTCATATCACTCATTAATTGCGGAATATCCAAGCCGTTATCATTAAATACAAATCCCGAGACATCACTAACGCCTACAACTTTTATATTCAGATCATTTAGAAACTTTGCAGTAAATGAACCTACATTACCAAATCCCTGAATTACTACTTTAATATCATTGCTTTTTTTATCTAAACTGTTGGTGAGATCAAGAAAGGGCCTGGAAGCCGTTAATCCTTTACGTTTGATGTCTTTTAAAAAGTCTAGCGTAGTTCTTAATGCAACACTTACCCCATAGCCAGTTGTACCTAATTCGTGAGGAATTCCTCCTAGTTCCTGTGGTTTACCTGTACATGCTCGCATGTCTCCGATCTCATGTGCAAATACTGCCATATCCAATTCGGTCGTACCAACGTCAGTAGCTGCAATATATTGTAGGGGACAATATGGTCTTATCATTTTGGCAAAAGATTTAATCCATTCTACTTGGTTTACTTTACTTGGGTTTGCTATAATTCCTCCTTTAGCGCCACCAAATGGCAGGCCAGCTGACGCACATTTCCAAGTCATTGTTCTTGCAAGCCTAAACACTTCTGTAGGAGTAACACTTTCTGCAAACCTTATTCCTCCTTTGCCAGGACCAGTAGAGGTATTATCAATAACCAAAACACCTTTCATACCGGTGTCAGGATCATATACCTGCAATACTTTTTCGGGGCCCCATTCGTCTATTTCTCTCCATCCGGAACTACTCTCCATCTGGTATTTCTCCACATTAGATCCTAAATTTGAGTGTGAAAAAGATGATTCTGCGTTGACCATTGCAGATTACTATTAATTATGATATGTTATAATCTTATTATGTAGTACGAACGCATAGTCAAATAAAGTTTGGAGTTTAATAGGGACTAATTTTACTGATGAATAAACAATTCAATCAAATATAAAAGATGTTAAAACTCAATAGCATGGTGAATCTCTGAACTCGCAATTTAGTTACAGTTCTCATATTGGAGATTAGTTCCCTGTGGTATCAAGGTTCTAATACAAACGCAATTCCTTAACTTATAGTGATGTTTACTATTATTATTTCTATGACAATGATCACTTGGAATTACTCTATTTTGTGAATCCTATAGAAAAAAATATTATCAAAGTAAAATCTTCATTCTTTTTTGGAGTTCCAATAGCGTAGCATAATTTTTTTTAATATTATCTTAAATCAATTAATTTTTAAAGTTAAGAAAAAAGATTTTCCTAAAATAAGAAAGGAATTTGGTAAATCATTATTCTCGGAATTTGGAGAATAATCCAGTAGTATATATGAATTGATTTATCAATAAAAGCAATGAGTTATTATTACCAATTGTCATCTTAAATGGAAATAGAAGTTTTCGCCCTATTTAGTTGACGCCTGAAATTTGTGTAGTCCTCATCAATTTCCATGGCTGCTTGTAAAATCTTGCTTTTTATTGTATTAGATGAATTAATAAACATCTTTGTATCTTTGGGAAGACAGTGACCACCTATTCCATCTCTTGGTTCTAGTACTTCTACATTCCATTTTGTATTGAGTGATTCACGTAATTCCGAAAAACTGATACTATTAGACTTGCAATAAAGGTAAAGCTCTTCTGCAAATGCTATTTGGAGATATCTATGAGCATTCTCTACTATTTTGGTTAGCTCTGCTACTTCAACTGATGATACTGGATGCATTGGAATTGATAGACTTTTTAGCCCTTCTTTTGTCGCTGTAGTTGTAGTTGTAGTTGTAGTTGTAGTTGTATCTATTCCTTCTATTCTTCCTGCTCTTGTAGTTGGCATTCCTTCTGTTCCTGTTGTTTGTTGTGGGATTACCTCACGTCCATCATAAAAGTTAAGACCATGTTGTAGACAACAGTTGCTTACACCTCCTACAATACGTAATTGATTTACACCGTGAATTTCTTCTTCTAATGCATACCATCTATGTGGTGCATGTACAACGTGTAGTCTATGATCTACTTTTTCAAATACTTTTTTTGATGTACCTTTTGGTATAGTACTTTCAACTGATATTAGTGCACCTGTCTTTGCTTCTCTAGATATCTTTTCAACAACGGACATCAAACCATCTACTTGTGGTGTAAACATATCATCTGGTCTATGTGTGGATACACAGATAATTAATACGTCAAAATCACCAAAGTTTGTTGCTTGTTTTATTCCATAATTGGTCTCAGCTGATTGCATGGTTTTTTGATTTATATCGTATCCATAGGTATCAAAACCATGTTCTTTAACATATTTTGCAACTGGAAGACCAAGCTGGCCTAGTCCTATAATAACTACTGTTTTTGTCGAAGTAGCATCTAAATCATCACTATTACGTATTGGCACGGCATTATTATTTGATGATTATTGTTTTTATAGTGGTATTACAACATAATTTCAAATTGTTGATTGTAAATTCAATAATGAATTGATATAGAATGTTTACTAATTCTAAATTTTATCTTTAATAATTTTTTTCAACTACTTAGTTCACTAACAGAAAATTCAACAAGACCAAGTTTCTTCATTCGCCATTTCCATTTTGTTTGTTTCATATTCTTAGATTTACTCTAATATCGTTCCTCAAGACTATTGAGGAAAGGGAAAACTAGAGGATAAATTAATTTTTAATTATGGAGGTATTTATAATATGTTTCTTTTGAATATGTATGTATAAGGATATTGACTGGAACGATGTAATAAAGAAGGAAGCAAAAGGTGATAATGATTTTGACCTAGGCGAGGTCCAAGAAGTTTCTAACGGTTTAATCTTGACTCAGAGAGGTATAGGAAACAAGGAAATTTTTAGCATTCCTCAATACAAAGTAGAAAGTTATGATGGTAAAGTTTTAAAATTTGCTATCTCAGAGGATGAAGCAATAAACAAGTACAAGAAAAGATTTGGAGATGATTCTCAAGGCGAGATTACACTTGAACAGATTGATTGGAATAATGTAATAAAGAAAGAGGCCAGAGGCCTTAGCGATGCAGATTTCGGCGAGGTCCAAGAAGTTTCTAACGGTTTAATCTTGACTCAGAGAGGTATAGGAAACAAGGAAATTTTTAGCATTCCTCAATACAAAGTAGAAAGTTATGATGGTAAAGTTTTAAAATTTGCTATCTCAGAGGATGAAGCAATAAACAAGTACAAGAAAAGATTTGATGCAGATCCATCATAGAACAACAATAGAATTATTCCTATCTTTTATCGGAACTTATTTTACGTATTTTATAATGATTGCGAAAAAAATGAGAAACTATTTTTAAAAATTGACTGCGTTTACATCTCTGAAACTTGATAGAATTTAATATGATACATCAGATTACAAGTATTATAGTATATACTCTATTCATAATCGAACTCATCATAGGTAGAAACCAGCCCACAGTTTGGACAACTTTCATGATTAGAAGTCTTTTTTCAACGCTCTGTTTATCTTCTCGATATAAATTGGAGGTATATTCAAAGCCACAATACTTACATTTTATTGTAAGATCCATATCAAATTTCTCACCATAGGATATTTCAATATTATCAATTGACAAAGGTGATTTCGTTACACCCGACCTCTGTGAAAATCTCGACTCCTCCAATTGTGTTTGCAGTTATTTGAAATAGACGCATGGTAATTATGACGTATCAAAAGTTTTATTCAACTATTAAGATATGAAAAAATCACAAAATAAATAACAGTATGATATTGCCGAGTGAAATAAAAAAGAAATGAGGAATTAAAATTGTGAAATACCTACAGACAGTAAATTCGATGTTAAAGATGTCTTTCCATTTGCTAGTCCTTTTTGAAAATAGGATCAAAAAAAATTAAAGGTTATTATCGTCCAAATGGGGCCTGTAATTCAGCTCCACCATATGTACCTGCTGCGTTAGGATCGACATCGTCAACTGGTTCTTCAGTGATAATGAACTCTGTATAGGTAAAAGGATTTACCAAGTGGTCTGAAGTATTTAAACTATTTCCAGCCAATGTACCTAGGCTTAATTTATAGTTGGATCCATCGGCATCAACTAACCATGCTTCAAAAACTTTATCTTGTTTAGGTACTGCCGTCATGTTAACAGAGGTATCTATCGTTTTTCCCTGTACATCAATAGACAATGTTCCTATCTTTTCTGTGCCAAATCCAGGACCTGGATCCTTTGCTTTATTAATATCCATAGTCACGGGTTCAGCATTTGAAAATTGAAGGCCTCCAAAAGTCATTGATATAATAGTAGCAATGACAATTGCTAAATATGTCTTTGTTCTTATCATGAAATCAACTATCGTACATAGTATAAATAATGTAATATTTTACCTTCTAAAATATTATAATATAGAGACTTTAAATTCCGGTTTTAAAAGTTTCTTAACCTTTCTTTAAACCTATTCTGTAGATGAAAATGAGCTAGTGACGTCTTTTCTACTAGCATTGTTTTTAAATCTATAACTCATCAAATTTTGTTATTTATTCAAATCTTTTTTCTATATATCCATGCAATCACAGAGGTACCTACAAATGTTGCAGTCCAGTATAACCATAGATCGGTCCATACTCCAGATAACATTGCGGGAGCCAATGACCGAGCAGGATTCATCGATGCTCCAGATATAAACGCCAAAAATAAAATGTCTAATCCAACAATACCTCCGATAGCTATTCCGCCGAATCTTTTCAAACCTTTTGTATAAACAACAGTCAATATCACCGCCATCAAAAGAGCTGATGCTAAAACTTCTATTCCAAATATCAAAGGTAAAGGATATAAATAATTTGGCACATTGATTCCTAGATTTACCTCTTTGCCTATTACAATACTTACGAAAAGACTTGCTAACAAAGCACCAATAATCTCCTCTAAAAGATACAAAACAAGTAGCTTTCTTGTAATATGCCTTGTTATCAAAAACGCGACAGATACAGCAGGATTAAAATGAGCCATAGAGATTTTTCCAAAAAGATATACGCCTATTGCAACACCCACGAAAGGAGCAAATGCAACAAATGGTAAACCAAGAATACCATTAAACTTTGCATCAATAACTACTGAACCTGTAGCTAAAACAACAACAATAAATGCTCCTATGAGTTCTGCAACAAACCTTTTTTGATTAACAGTTAGTTTATCGACTACAGATTCAAAAGTAGATTCCTTTGACATGAAAATCGATTAATTATAGGATATCCGTTTAGTTGGATTACATGAACCGTTATCTTAGATTGGAATTTTATGATTTTCGGAGGCGCTAACTATTTCCAACACTCTTTTTTTAATTTCGTCTCTTATTTCTCTAACTTTCTCTATTGGTTTGTCTTTTGGATCTTCTATAGCCCAGTCTATAACTTTTGGTACAAATAAAGCGGGACAGAATTTGTCATCCATACAACCCATATTGATAATAGCTGTTGCATTTCGAATCATGTCTTCTGTCAAGTCTTTAGGTTTTTGTTTACTTATATCTATTCCAACTTCCTTCATAACCTCTACTGCAATTGGATTGATTTGAGAAGTGGGAACTGTACCAGCACTAATAGTTTTGTAGTCTTTTTGAGCATACTTTCTGAAGAAAGCCTCAGCCATCTGACTTCTTCCAGCGTTTTGAACACATACAAAGAGTATGGTTTTTGTTGCAATGTCACGATCATGATCTCGTTTGCGTTTGCCAAATGAAAATTTCATACAATCCACTTCTCTTATTACTTTTTTTACTCTTTAACAGCCTTGATAGAGATACTGGTAATTTGTCTTTTTTCTTGACCTTCTATGTCCCGGGTCTCATCCAACTCCATGTACAGTTTCTCATCTAATATCTCAATATTAGTAAATCCAGCTTTTTTAATACTAGTAATGTAGTGTTCTTTTGTTAATGCACCATCTATACAACCACACCAACTGTCTGTACTAATAGAATCGGCATCTATTTCTTTGGAGGTAACTAGATTCGATATAACCATTTTTCCTTTTCCTTCTGGTTTGAGGATTCGGTAAATTTCTCTAAACGTATTTTCTTTGTTTATTGTCAGGTTAAGAACGCAATTACTTATGACTACATCAACAGAATTGTCCTCAACAGGTATTTCCTGTTCGATATCGCCATGTCTGAACTCGACATTCTTGTAACCATGTTTTTCAGCGTTTTCCCTTGCTTTTTTGAGCATATTTTCTGTCATATCAATTCCAATGACTTTACCACTTTCTTTGACAATATTGGCTGCAAGAAATGCGTCTATACCTGCTCCTGAACCTAAATCGACAACGACATTGCCTTCATCAATATCTGCGAATCTAGTGGGATTCCCACATCCTACACCTAATACAGAAGATTCGGGAATCAGTTTCAATTTGTCTGAATCATATCCAACAGCTTTTGATGACTCAAATGGAGAAATGAGAATTTCAGATGATGTACCGCAGCAATCGCTAGACGGCATACAACAAGAATCGGAATTGCCATTTGTAGCAATCTTTCCATATTGTTCCTTGATCTTTCCCTTTAAATCTAATTGTTTATCCATAGATATTGATTTACTAAGGAAACTATTTAAGTTAGTAAGAGGAATTTGGTAAAGTAAGTGAAATCAGAGAAACTAATAGGAGAAAAGATTCTTCCAAATAAAGTAAAAACTTCAAAGAAATTACCTATTCTAAATAATGATAAAATGAACCCTTGTGATTTTTATGGATATAGCGTTGAAAGCCTAATGAAAGAAACATCTGAGTTGAGAAATATTATTACAAAAAGAGGAACTTTAGAAATCTTGATACCTCTCTGTTGTTCCACAGATCCGGTAAGATATCTGACATTCAAAAACTCTATGAAAGGCTTTAGTAGCAAAACTCTTACCACTCGCTTAAGAGAGCTAGAAAAAAATGGAATATTAAATAGACAATATTTTAATGAAATTCCACCTAGAGTAGAATATCGTCTTACCCCTAAAGGACAAGAACTTGTAGAATCTATAATCAACTTGCTTCAATGGATGCGAAAGTGGTCAAACAAATAATTATTTATTTTAATCAGCGGCCTATCGAGTTATTCGTTGGAATTTCGGGTTCATCTTTACTAATTAGAATGTAAATCCAACTTATTCTAAATTAGATATTTCTACAGGTTTGTGATTATTGGTTGTACGGCGAAAACTAGGTTAACTATTTAAGGTATTTCTCACAATAAACATAGAATAATCATTTCACAGTCAGATGGAACGAGCAAAAATCGGATGTCCATAAAGGGCTTGCTGGAAATAAAAACAGGCGAACTTCTGGCAAAAACAGAAGATTTAAAGGAGTCAAATGAATCTCTTCGTCTTTTAAACCAAGCAATTAGGATAAATGCAGAAGAGATAAAAGTTAGCAGAAAGTCTTTAACAGAATCAGAAGAAAAACTTGTTACTGCTGTTGATAAGCTAGCAGAAACCAATGAAAGATTCGAAATAAATAATAAAGAAATTCTAAAGGTCACCGAAGAGCTCATAGAGGCTAACGAAAGGATAAAACAATTTGTATTAAAGCAAAAAGATTTCATAGATATTACAGCTCATGAAATCAGAACCCCTATTCAAGCGATTCTCGGATACGGTGAAATATTGATTTCTCAACCACAAACCAGCGTAGAATATATAAAACTTATAATGCAGAATGCAGTCCGGATTCAAAAGATTCTTTCTAATATACTGGACATGGCAAAAATAGATAATGATTCTCTTATATTATCAAAAGAGGAATTTAATTTAGATGATTTGGTGTCCTCGATTATCCAGGATTTCAAAATTCAGATTAGCCATTCCAAAAAAAATCTAAATATATTTTGTGATACTAAATCACAAATAGAAGGAGAAGAGGGAGAAGAGAGAGGGACTTTCATAGAAGCCGATAGAGATAGAATAGCGCAAGTAATAGTCAATCTTTTGGACAATGCCATTAAGTTTACTGACGCCGGTACAATAGTTGTTACTACTAGTAAAAACGAATCTCATAAACACGTAGAAGATTCTAACCGCCATCATCATAAAGAAATAATTGTCAGCGTAAAAGATGTTGGGAAGGGTTTAGACCCTCAAGATCGTTCCAAAGTCTTTTTAAAATCTTTTTCCACATTTGATAGTGGCGGTACAGGTTTAGGTTTATTCATCTGCGAAGCCATTGTCAAAGCACATGGGGGTAACATATGGTTTGATAGTAACATAGACGGAAAAGGAGTAACATTTTCGTTTAGCTTGCCATTGGCCTCAAGGCAAGTGTGAATCATCATCGATTACGTAGGATATTCATCCCTCTATATTATCTGTGATTATTAATATTGCCGCTTATTTAATTTAATCCGCAATAGTCATACTCTACAGATAAGGTAAAATGATGATTATCATATTGAAATCCACTAATTTCAATACTTTATCTAACTCTACTATCATGATATAAATAATATTATTAGTTAGCTTCATTGTAGTTTGGTCTAATGATGGATGGTTAAGTCAATAATCTAGATAGACAAAAAGACTCATCCTATTAAGTTTCGGTTTACAGGTTAATGAATAATAGGATGGTTTTGTTATTAAAGTCACCAACAAAGTTTATAACCTCTCAATTGAAGATGCTGTAGAAAAAATAGGTAAATCAAAGTATGGATTATATTGGATACTCATATATCCAAATCTTCAAACATTCAGGGAATTTTATACTCTCTTTATACAAAGACAAATTGATATAAAAAATGAAATAACTCTCTTCTATCCTTTTTATGAAACAGTAAGATCAGTAAGATAAAATCTTTCAATCGATAATATCTAGATGGATGAATTTCAACATAAAAGCGATATTCCCAGATAATTGCCGATTCTTTAAATCAACACTTTGGGAAAGTGGCCATGGTGGAATTCAAAGATAAATTAGTCAAGTTCGCTGTTGAGAAGAGAAAAGACGGTGTTTCTATATTATCACACATGGGTTCCTATTTTTTTAAAAATGCTGTACAAGGAACTGATATACTATGAATTAAGATTACCCACATATTTGATTCACTACTAAAAGGTATTTGTATATACAACCAACTCAATTTTGATAATAGGTTATCTGAGAGATAAAAATTAGAAATGGTAAATCATCATGGCATGGCTATAAAGCTCAAATGCATTGACCGTCTATCTAAGTAACAGAAATAATAGTATTCAAACTTGATGCATTTGGATAGCAACTTAATCCCACTGTCGGTGGACGATTTTTGTCCTTTATTAATTATAAAGTTTCTCTTCAATTAATTTTTTTAAAATAGAAAGTCTTATTGGTTTTTGAATAACTTTATCAATCTTCGCTGATTTATACGCTTCACTGCTTTCTAAATCCCTAGTATCAAAAGCAGTGATTAAAAATATCTTTACTGAATCATTTAACTCTCTTACCTTTTTGGCTAATTCCATTCCACACATACCAGGCATCCTTAAATCTGTAATTACTAATGAAAATTTATTCTCATTATTCTTAAAATATTCAAATGCTAACAATGGGTTAGTAAAAGATACTGCATCCAGACCCATAGCCTCAACCGAATGTTTAAAGAGAGTAGCTAGTTCTTCTTCATCATCTATTATGAGAATAGATAATGGGCTTGGCACTACTTTGATATAAATGGATAATATTTAATCGTTATTAGCAAAATAGCACAAAGTTTACGTATATCGATGGTGGATTCCCAAATTCAATTGGATGGACGGTTCTAAGTACAGAGTGGCACGGTTGAAGAGACACTCAAATGATATCCATATGATTTATCGTAGAAGACAAAATACGTTAATTTCTCGTGATGTCTCCCTTCTCCTTATTGTATATTTGCTCTTTGTATCTATCAGCAATTGAAGACAGTATTTCTTGATATACAAAGTCTGGTCAAGTTTTTTGTTCTTCTTGAAATGTGAATTAAAAAAATGACATTTTAATCCTAATTTTTATTAATAAATGATGAAATGCTTTAAAAAATAAAAAAACATGGCTTTATATGTAATGTTAACTACATAATTATATTTCTGGTGAAACATTTTGAATAATGGTGGTTTACTTCAAAATAAGAAAGTAGGAGACACTTGTTCGCAAAGAAAAAAAGAGTTATCACAACCACAAATTTTGATTGGAGAGTCTGACAACGAGTTGCTATTACTATTTAGGACTTATTTATCTTCATTAGGTATAGGCACAGAAACCGCTAGTAGTGGACAGGAGGCTCTAGACTATTTTCTTCAAAGCAAAGAGAGGCGAATACCATATGAAGCTATTTTGCTTGACACCCATTTGTATAATCCCTCTGGTTTTGATGTTGCTAAAAAAATACGAAGTGAAAAGCCCGACCAAAAACTTGTATTAGTCACAACAACGCCCATGGAGCATTTATCAGAAGAGTGCTTAAGAACCACAGCACTAAAAGATATAGATGTTCTCACAATGCCTTTTAAACTAGCAAAGCTTGCTACGGTTTTAAGACATTAACTGATTAAATAAAAACTAACTAACTATCGGCCTTCTTGCCAATTGAGTTATTACCCTGTTTGTAAGCACCTCAGCACTAACTGGCTTAATCAAAAAATCATCCGCTCCATAACTGAGTACTCGTGTCTTGGCAGTGTCACTGCTTGCAACAACAACAATCTTGACACTTGGCTTTTTTGTCTTCGACTTTACAATTATCATGGCGCCCCGGTCTGCTGCTATCCTACCATCAAGGAGCATCGAATCCACCGTATCAATATTCTCGTCAAGAGTCTTAAGGGCCTCTTCTGCTGAATGACACTTAAAACACTTAAAGCCATTTAATGCAAATACGCCACAATACAATATTTATATCATCATCGTCTGTGACTATTAGGATTGTTCCGTTAATGTAATCTAATCCTGTATAGTTATCCTCAATAGACATTAAACTTCAGGAATAATATCATTTTACTCGTAATAACCTTTTCGCTATAGTTGCAGCATCGACAATCGTTTAGTATATGAAATTTATATCACTTAAATTGGTTCATTTAGCCATTTAAGACATTTGACAAGATCTCCATTCCTTTAGAAGGACTTTGATCGATTCTTTCAGACCATACTATTCTATCTACTCCTTCCATCTTTTTTATTGCAGAAATTAAATTCAGCAAATCTTTGCCCTCCTTGTAAACTACCTGACCTAAAATATCGGAATTGCCTATGTGAATTTCTACACTCTTTATGTGGTCTAGATTATGTATTTTCTTTGACAATTCCTCAATATGACCGTCACTTAGATACACATGTACTAACCCTGTTTTGAATCCTAACTTGTGGGGATTTACTTCCACTTTGGAAAATATATACTCAGCAGATATTAAGTCTCGAACCCTTCTCTGTACCGTAGATAAAGGAATTTTAAGGGTTTTAGAAATTTCTTTGTTATTTTTATTAGAAACCAATAAATCAATAATTCTAATATCAGTTATGTCTATCTTTTTATCAAGTTTTCTCTTGGATATGATACAACATCTCATTATTGTATTAACGTTTGTTATATTTAACCATACATATGAGATATTCGTGTCAAGCAAGTAGGCAAGATAAATTAGTTTTCGTCTTGAAAAATAATCCTATAGTCTTGTATTTACAGCCTGATATGAGTATTATTTCTTATTTTTAGAATCTGTATGAAGTATATTTAAAATAACATCTAAAGTATTGTCTCCTACTACCTCTACTTGCTCTGAAAAGCGTACATTAGAAATAGAAGGATTTGACTTTATCTCATCCATCAAAAAGAATAATTCTTCTGAATTTTTATATAAAGTCTTTATACAAATCCCGTCTGCTTCACCTTTGACTCTCATAATTTTGATTATGTTCTTAGTAAAAGATGTTGCATATAATTGTCTTACAAAATCATTAACCTTGTCTATCTGTATATCTGCAAATACATCGGCGAATTGAAAGTTAAACCCCAGTTTTTGGAGGTCAAGAAAATATTTTATTTGCAACACTTTTGACTCTATCAGTCTTCTTTTTTTATTGGCAATATGAAGAGGAATTCCAAGTTTAATAGAAATTTCTAATGTTGTAATAGATGGGTCTTTTAAGAGCTCTTTGATAATAAGTATGTCAAACTTATCTGCTGTTATAAAGGTAGTAAGACTAGAATTAGAATATTCACTACTATTCGTGCTTTTTTCGTCGTTAGCGTCTACAACTTTCGTCGTCTCTTTTAATATATTGATACTTTTTTTTGATGAATCATTGTAAGTATTTTTTCGTAAGAGATGGAGGTAAGCAATCCCATTTGCATTATCAGAATCTTTTTTATTTTCAGGATTATCATCAGATTTTATTTTTATCACAATGTACAGCTACTAACAAAAACATAAGATTTAAACCTATAATTTAGTTAAAAAATGACATTTATGGTAACTCTTATCCGAATATTTTATAATCTGTGTCACCTATTTGACAAACACTGCACATTATTTGTAAACTGTTTAATCATAATTACAAAATGAATGTGCATGGTATCAAAATAATCAAATATTATTACATTTAGAAGATCAATAGTCAAAGTTATCATATCTAGATATAGACATTCTCCTCCGAATGCCGTTCTTGTTTGCTCGTCTACTAATATGTGGATTAAATGACTTTTTCGTTTCAATCAGATGATTGTTATGTCAGTTTATTTTATTTGGACCATAAAAAAATAAAAGGCAACTGATTATTCAGTATATCTATTTGTCTGTTGTGGACGACAGCATAAAAACCAACTAAAGTAGTAATAGTATCCATCAGTAATTCTTGTAGCAGTTTATTTTCTTTTTAAACAAACCCAATACTAATTGTCTTATGACGATGGATTCTTTATGACAAACAAAGGTTAGTAATGAAATTATTGTAAGAGGGCAATAATTTTCAGAAGATAGCAAAGGCAGCTCACGTATCTTTTAGTTTTGTTTAAATGATGAAAAAGAAAACGCTAGGTAAAGTTACCGAGGCTACCAAGGGTTATTAATAACCCTGTCATTCTTTAGTTATTTTCTGAGGGTAAATTGCTGAAAGAGGTGACTATAAGCCTTGGACAAGCCTAGTTCTGAGACCCTGGGCTAGAGTTATTCATAAACCACGAGTGAGTATTTTATGGCACAAGAATGCAATCAATTGTCGGCCGAAGAACAAGAATGAGGAATATATAAGATCTATTGGTCTTTTCATTTTATAAATTCAAAAAAGCTATTCCAATTGAATAAGAATAATGTAGGGTAAGTGTTTGATTTGAGGAATTATTTCGTTATTCTTTTGGCTCATGTTGGTTTAATAAAATCATCAAAGTTTTCGGGTCAGCCTGAAAACCAGGTGGCGTATATGGTGTGAGAATATTATTTAAGAACTGAGTGAGTATCCAAAAATACAGACATGACACTAACTGCAAAAAAACAAAAGATAAAGAAATATTATGAAAATATAGCTAGGGATTTGAAAATATCAGTCTAAAATCTGCCGTCATATCCCACCATATTTTGCATACCTAAATCAAAGAAATAGTAGATCTATGTATCCATATTAAGCTGTTCATGAGGGATTCTACCCCCATATAAAATGGATAAAACAGTCAATGATAATGGAATTGCCTAGATAAAGGATTGTGGAATCAAATGAAAAGGGAAAAGATTAAAACATAAAGGATGTCCAAATGATGTCAAAAATCAAAAACAAACATTAATACATTAAAATTAGACAAATAACAAATACCTTTGCAAATTAAGATACTCCTTATGCTTGCTATCATCACGTTTGGAGTATCCATCATTTTCTCTTCTAGCATGTCCGCTTTTGGTATTGACAATATGATAAAAGTAGAAAACTCCATAATCACCTCCTTACCGAATCAGACTACATCAAATCATGAAAAAGAACTAAAAATAGCTTTTCTAACGGATGGATTATTTAGTGATGCAGGGTGGGGTGCATTCGGGTACAATGCGGCACAGGCAATACAGGAAAAATATTCTTATATAGTTGATCTTAAAGAAAACGTTCCAATTGAAAAGATAGAAGAAACTTTGAGAGATCATGCCAAGATAGGTTATGACTTGATAATATCGCATGGCTTTGAATGGGGAGAACCATCAGTTAAAGTAGGTAAAGATTATCCGAAAACAAAGTTTGTAATTTTTACAGGACTTGTTAACTCCAGTAATGTAGCTTCGATCTATCCAATGCAACAAGAAGGAACATACCTATTGGGAGTACTTGCAGCGATGATGTCAAAAACTGAGATAATTGGCTTTGTAGGCGGAGAACCTTATCCTAACCTAATTAATATTTACGAAGGATATAAAGAAGGTGCACAGGATGTTAATCCTACAGTAAAGGTACTTGTCACCTATTTGGATGATTGGGATAATTCCACCAAAGGAAAAAAAGCAGCCAATTCTCAAATAGACCAAGGGGCAGACATTCTATTACATGTGGCTGATACATCTGGCTTCGGGGTTATTGAAGCTGCTAAAGAAAGAGGAATATATGCTCTTGGTGCAATTTCTGACCAGAATAAGTTAGCCCCTGAAACTATACTATCATCTTTTGTATTAGATACCGAAAAGGCATTTGATCAAGTTATTAAATCGATTCAAACAGGCAATTTCACTGGGAAAATATTTAAACCAGGGCTAGAATCAGAAAAGGGTGCTTCTGGAGACGGCATCGTGTATATAGCTCCATTCCATAATCTTGATTATGCGGTTCCAGAAGGCGTCAAGGAACGGCTCGAACTGTTAAAAGAAGATATCATCAACGACAATATCAAAATACCAGAAAGATATTCCAATTCCAATTCCAATAGCAATGGAAACTATCTTGCTAATAATGTAGGTTAAGATCCTTGATGACTACTCATTTTTCTGATCCTTCTAAAAGTATTACAGAAGTGATTTAAAGATGGATAACGGATACCTATTTGGCAGAAGAAAACAGATAATCATTATTTCAATGATACTTATAATTGCTGCATTTTATTCATTATTATTTTCTCAACAATATATCGGAGAGCAGAATATTAGAAACAGTATTTTTCAAGAATATAGAAATAATCAGATAGAAATTACAGAGGCATTGTCAGAACACATTAGTTCCGATCTTAGGTTGATATCATCGATTCTACAAGGTTTATCTGGTTCTAGTTATTTACAACAGGATGAATTGTATGGAGACAAAGTTGAAAATATAGTAGTAGAACGCTTTAATCAAATTAACAACATTAGTAAAATCGATGGGCTTTTTATTGCAGATAAGAATAATATAATAACGTATAATAAAGTATCAGAAGGACAAAGGAGCTTTGTCAACATAGATATTTCACTAAGAGAGTATGTCAATGAAACGAGGAGTACTTTAAATCCTGTATTTTCAAACGGGTTTAAAGGAATTGATGGCACACATAAAATAGCTTTGACCTTTCCAATAATAAATAGAGACAGTAATGAATACCTTGGAATGGTTGGAGTGGAAATACCGTCTGTGGACTTCTTTGCACGATACGGAAATGTACATAATGTCGATTCTCAATTTTTGGTAACATACGACAGAAATTCAAATTATATATCCACACCTCGAACAAACTTTTTAGGAAAGAGTTTATTCAGTGATGAAGTTCAAAGCTTTTTCCGTTTCAATGATATCCAAAATAATTATTATCAAAATGTTTTTGCGGGTCAACTATTTGGTGGTTATGCCATATATGATTTTGGAACTGGAGAAAGATTGAATACTGGATACCCCATTTCTGTTGATGAAAAACCCAGATATTTTGTTTTCATAATTACACCTACCGCATCGGTTTACAATGATATCAATGAGACTTTATCTGAAGAAAGATCAAAGTTTTTTTTGTTGATTGCGGGAATTACAGCTGCCATTTTAGTTTTGGTTTTATTTTTAGTAAAACTAAATAGCATACTAAATGAACAAGTTAAAAGAAGAACAAAGGATTTAGAAGATTCAAATATACGCCTTAAAACATCTAATGAGCAACTGAATGTTCAGGACAAATTGCAAAAAGAGTTTATCAATATTGCAGCCCATGAACTTAGAACTCCCACTCAAGCTATAATAGGGTATACAGAATTAGATCAAGAGTTATTTGATGATATTTTGAAGCATAGAAAAGTAATTGAAGATCAAGAATTAACAAGCGATGTCATCCATCTTCATAAGGATTTTGAGGCCATTTCTAGAAATGCCTCTCGATTGAATGACCTGATAAAGAATTTACTGGATATGGCTAGGATTGAATCAAATAGAAACAATAGTTTACAAATTCAAAAGAAAAGGATAGATTTGGTTAAGGAAATTAATGAAGTAAATAATTTACAACTAGAACAAAAAATAAAAGCGAAGAATATTAAAATCAATTTCATTAACCTAGCATTAGAAGAACACTGTTGGGTTTATGCCGATAAAGCGCGATTGAATCAGGTCTTAGTTAATTTAATTGATAATGCAATCAAGTTCTCCCCAAACAATGGTATAATAGACATTCGACTAAAAGACAATGATTATGATCATCCTAACGAAACTACAGAGAACTATGATAAACCCATTAGTGACTTAAATAAATCCGTTCTCATAGGCATTTCAGATAAAGGTGAAGGAATCTCCCCTCATATTATGCCAAAATTATTTGAAAAGTTTGCCACAGATTCAGAAATAGGAACAGGTCTGGGATTATATATTGCTCGAAACATAGTTGAGGCACATGGTGGTAGAATATGGGCCTTTAACAATAAAGATGGAGTTGGCGCCACATTTATCTTTAGTTTACCAAAAGCCGATGGTAGTATTCTAAATAACAATTAGATAAATAAAACATTGATATCATTTTAACTCATTTTGTAAGGCACTTTTGTTCAATCTATCAGTAATCAAACTTTATAATTAACATTTTTAAATAGACGTGGCTATAAACGTTCAATTGTCCAAACTTATGGTCTTTGTATCCGTTCTGATTTTCATCTCATTATTAATAGGATCAACATTGCAATCATTGCAAATTGGAGCATCGCCGATTGGAACTCGTACTCATTATATCTATGACAGGGCTGGAATCATAAATGAAAAATATGAGAATTTGTTAGACAATTATCTTCGTCAATTAGATGACTCAACTACAGCTGAAGTTATTGTGTATACTATTCCAGGTTTTACTGGACACGGCATCATGAAAGACGGACAAGAAATTCAGGAAAGAGATACACTTTCAAATTATATATTTAATGAATTATATCTTGATGGAATAAAGGGAATTGGCAAGGGTGCAAAGGACAACGGTATATTAGTGTTATTTTCTTCAAATCCTGACTCAGCGGGCGGTTCCATGAGGATTGAGGTTGGTAGAGGACTTGAAGGTAACATCACCGATGGCATTGCAGGAGAAATATTGGACACTTATCTAGTCCCTGCAAAAGATGTCTATGCTAAAAATGGAAATATTACTTTACTCGATCAGGGTCTTTTATATACGGTAGTTTCATTGGGACAATATATTGGATATTCTAACGATGATCCGAACTACAAACTAACAAGAGAAATACAGCAACAGTCTCAAGCAGACTACATTGGAATAATTATCATCGTAATAATATTCTTGGCGGTCTTAATACTATCTTTTCGAAGAGGAGGACGAGCCTGGAGAAGATGGGGAAGCTATGGAGGAGCAGGATGGTACGGAGGGAGTGGTGGAAGTGGGTGGAGTAGTGGTGGTGGGGGCGGTGGATTTGGAGGGGGATTTGGAGGTGGTGGGGGCGGTGGGGGTCGCTCTAGTGGTGGAGGCGCGGGACGATAATGTTTATTTATAGCATGGTAATGTCAATTTAGACAGAGGAACAAAGTGGTAAGCAAGAGTATAGCAGTGGCCTTAGGTATAGTGGTACTTATTGTAATTATCATTGTCATACTCATTGTTACCTACTTTTCTGGATTTAATGCTGCTTTAGCAAAAAATGAAAATGTAAAGAGGTTGGCAGCAGATACTGATACACAATTGCAAAGACGATATGACTTAATCCCTAATTTGGTTCAATCCGTAAGGGGATACATGCAATTTGAACAACAAACTCTCAATGAAATAACTAAATTGAGAACACAATGGATGTCCACTTCAAGCAGCGATATCTCGCAAAAAAACCAGTTAAGCAATTTGATTGAAGGTGCTCTTGGTAGGATTGTATTAACTTATGAGGCATATCCTTCTTTGAAATCGGATCAGGTCGTGACTAGACTAATGGACGAATTAGCAGGAACCGAGAATAGAATAACGGTTGCAAGGACTTATTATAATGACGGAGTTAGAGATTACAACACTTATCTGAAAGTTTTCCCAAATGTTTTTTACAATAATAACGGGCTCGTTGGACTAAAACCATGGGGATTCACCGAACTACCGCAATTCCAGGCAAATCAATTAGTTAAAATTAGTGTTCCACAAGTGAATCTAACTCTATAACCATAGTAGTAGTAGTAGTAGTGATAATAATAATAAATAAATCCAAAAATCCTAATTTCATAAATTGCATCAATACGTCCATCCAATATCACAATTATATAATTACAAATACCAGCAATAGATAATGCATATGTGTGTAGATCCAGAAGTCATTCGGCCCCGGGTGTTTCACTGGCCTCCGGAAGACATGCCGCCCTAATAATCCTCGCTGACCTTGGAATAGATTTTAAAAAGTTAGTCAGTAAATAAACTTGTTATAGATGATAATCAATATCATCTCTTCATCTATTGCTGTTATCATTGGAAGGCGTGGGGGCCTCTGTATTTTTGGTCACAATTGCCTCATCATATTTGAAGTATTGCTCCAGATCCAGTCAATCATTTTAGCCTCATCTTGCATATTAAGGGACAAAGTATTTACAGCTGGTTGAAATTTAACACCAGCAATTTTTGCCTTCTGTATAAGCATATGGTAACATCCTAGTTCTGTATTCTCTATAATTAGATCTTCTTCAGTCTTTTTTAGCTCCAATTCATTTTGAGTCATCGTATTATTCATCATCTCCAGCATATCTTGTGGAATTTTTAGTAAAGGAAGTCCTAATTTTTCTTGTGTTGCTTGACCACCCATATCGATTATCAATTGCTGTAATCTCTTTTGATGTTCTGTTGTTTCTTGTAAATGATGTTGCAACTGTTGTTTGACATCTGCTAAGCTTGTCTCTTGAATCCTTGTTTGTAATCGCTCTAATTCAGCATTTTCCATGGCTAATGCAGTATTTAATTCTAGAGTAAATTTTGTTTATTAATATTATCTGTGTTTGAATTCGTCACACTTAAAATGAAATAACATATTATTTAACCGACTGTTATGCACAGTTTATACCAATTGATTGAAATTATACATTATAAACCGAGCAAATCTAGTTATTTATGCTACTGTTTATTGGATAATATTTTGTACAGAATTATTTCTTTATAAATAATCGTTAGATATCTCTGAATTACTGGACCATTATCTTTTTGTTTGTATACATTGTTAAAAATAATAGAATCACTACAATAAATTTATGAATTTTAAAATAGTAATTTTCTAATAAGATATTAAATGAGTTGTAATATTTTTAAAAAAATTGGATTTATGGTCCAGTAGATGTAGGAGTTTTGCTATTTTCTGAGAGATTTTGATAAGTTGCTGTTTGCATCATCATCTCCTTGGCTTGGTTTATTAGATCATTTGCATCTCCGGTTACTGACCAGTGTAGGAACAATATCTTTGGAGTCTCGCCTAACATGTGGTGATGCAATGCGGTTTCAGTCCAGTTATCCTTTTGCATTATTTCTCTTACAGGAATTACTTCAGAATCAATCAATGCAAATTCTCCAAATCCAGCTTTGAGATTGGTAGCATTATCATTACTGTTACTACTATTACCAGCATACATCGCAGTATTATTTAATACTGATGCAAGAACCATTTCAATATAGTGTCCTATTCCAGAGAAGTTGTTTAATACTAAGCCGTCATGTCTTACAATTGCAGGAGCTTGTCTATATACAACTACGTCACATAAATTATAATCAGGTATTGCTTTTCCCTTTACTTCGCTTGCTAATGCAGCACACTTTTCTGGATCGTTAGCAGGCTTACTTTTTTCGTTGAAGGTAAATACTTGTCCTACTTGTGCCTTACTATTGTTTTGGGAGTGAGGTTGTGAAGTTTGTTGTGAAGTTGCAGATTGTGATTGAGCGTTAACACTATTTATAGGATTCATACTAATTACAGGAACTATTACTAATCCAACAACAATCAGAAAAATCATAAATATGTTTGAGATTTTTCATCATTATAATGTTAATATGATAGTGAATATAGTACTATAATTAGGAATATCTATTACTTTAGAAATTCTTTGTATTCATTATAATATAAATTTATTAGAATTCTTCACCTAGCATCTCAATTATGAAACAACATATCATTATTCATTTTTTATCCCTTCAATAGTAATAGTGATTACTCTCTGCAGCAAAGGAAAAAAATAATGAAGAAATCTTAATAAAATAAAATAAATACATAAGATATCCATATTTAGTACGGTATTTGGATGAAGAGACTTGTTATATTCTTAATTGCTTTAATTGTCATAACAGTCGTTGTATTCAAATACTTTGATTTTGATTTTGATTTTTCACTATTTATTGAAAGTTATTTAAATCCACTACAAAACCAGAAACAAATAGAAATTAGTCCAAATTACAAGGATAGAGTCAACGTGGATCTCTATGTAGAGGGTTTGTCGTTTCCCACTAGCATGATCTTTGTAGACAATAATACTCTATTGGTATCGGAAAAGGATCAAGGGAATGTTCGCATTATATCTAATGGCACGCTGCAAGAAGATCCTATTTATAGGATAAACAACATTTCAAATGAAAAGGAACAGGGTTTGTTGGGAATTACTTCCTCAAGCAAATACGAATCCAAAAAAGAAACCCCAGTAGGTTATTTAAATTTTAGTTCAACCTCCCATTCCATCTTCAGCAAAGACGCATCAGCCTCTTTTCATGAGCCAATAGGTCATAATTCCAACTATGTGATTTACTTATATTTTACCGAGAAAATATACAAATCGGAGTATAACAATAGTATTGGAGTACAGCAAAAGGATTTGAACCATACTACCCGAAACAGGGTTTATGAATATACCTGGGATGGGATAGGTACTTTCTTAAATCCAAGGCTTATAATGGACATGCCTGCAGAACCGGGGCCTTTTCACAACGGTGGGAAAATACATATGGATAAATCAGGTATTTTATATGCAGTAATAGGAGACCTCACGACCATAAATAATATACTACAAAATTATCCACAAGGAAAAAATCAATCCATTTCTATACCTAATAATTCCTCTGTTATTATTAGGGTGGATCCATCTACTGAATCGCTTATACCATCTCATAATCCGTTCTATCCATACAATCCTAACAATACTAAAATTAATTTGACAGAATATTATTACGCATATGGAATTAGAAACAGTTTCGGATTGGACATTGATCCGCTGACTGGGATACTATGGAATACTGAAAATGGGGAGGATAACTATGATGAGATTAACCTAGTCCAACCGGGTTTTAACAGTGGATGGTCTAAAATAATGGGACCTATTCAAAGAAATAATAACACTTCAGTTTCTGATCTTGTTGTTTTGAATGGCTCTCACTATTCAGATCCAGAATTTAGCTGGAGGGTGCCTGTTGGGGTTACAGACATTGAATTTTTAGATTCTTCATTGTTAGGTGATGATCTGGAAAATAATATGTTCGTAGGAGACATTAATAATGGGAACTTGTATTTCTTTAAAATAGATTCAAATAGGTCCGGAATTGATATAAATAATAGTGTTCTTGATCAGGGAAATGAAAGAGGACTAGAAGATTTAGTAGTAGACAATAAAGATGAATTAGAGAAGATTATATTTGCTAAAGGGTTTGATGGAAGAATTACGGATATTGAAACAGGTCCGGATGGAAATTTATATATATTAACTTATTTTGATGGAAGTATATACCGAATAACTCAAACAGAAAAGTAATAGCAATTATTTCAAATATTATCTTTATCAAGTTTATTCATTGTTCTTGTTTATTGATCTTATATTTATTTTGAACAAAACCAAAATCATAAATTGTTGTTTTTAGATGATGCAAAATTACATCTTTTGGTAACAATCTACTAAATGACTTTCCTTTTCCTATAAGTATTGGTACAATAGTAACGGTAATTTCATCAACCAACCCTGCTGATAAAAAATCTTGAATCACTATACCGCCATCTACATATATGTGATTGACAGATTGATCAAACAATTCTCTAATCAATTGTTCCGGCGATGGGGTGTTAGATATTGTTACAGTTTTCTTTAATTTCTCAGGGACTTCTATATTCTTTGAGGTCAAAACAATTATTTTAGTGTCTTTATATGGCCATTTGTCAAAGGTTATGACCTGCTCAAAAGTTTTCCTTCCCATGATTATTAGGTCTACAGATTCTAAGAAACTACTGAATCCAAAATCCTCTCCAGGAGTTACTTTCATGTTAGCAGCATCCAACCAACCTATATCTCCATCTTCTCTTGCAATGAATCCGTCTAGACTAGTACCAATAAAAACAGAGACTTTTACCATTGATACCTTTGTAAAATGATTACAATAAATGTATTTGACCTACCAGAATTGATTTTCGGACTTTCAGTATTCATATTCATATTCATATTCATATTCATATTCATATTCATATTCATATTTTCGTTAATAATACTTAAAGATCGATCTTCCCTTTTTTTGAAGATTGGATATAGTAATTTAGAAGTTTCTAAATGGAACAGAACTCAGCCTAAAGGACTGATATCACCTGAAGCCCACAATGACGTTTGATCTAAAAAAAGAGTCGGGCTTAGACTTGATTTATTTGTATATGTATATTATTTGATAGGATTAAATACTAAGTCAATAAATTCTAACCCAGATTATGTTAGTGTTGCTTTAGAACCTACATATTCTGCTTAACTAATCCTGTAGCTCTTGCTATATCGTAGACATCTTGGTATTTTGTTCCGTCTTCTTCTAGATTGTTTTGTACCTTTTCAATAACATCGTTAATTCGATTACCCATTGCGGGTGATTTGGTATTCAAATAATCTTTTATATCCTCTTTTGTAGCAGGAAATTGTAATCCTTCTAATAAATTGGCCATCTTGGCAACAATTTCTCTATTGGTAGCTTCATTTATGGCTGGAGTATTAGTTTTATCACCTACTCGAGATAGTTTAGAGTCTTCTCCGGTATTAGTTGGGTCGGTATAATTTTTATCTGGAACGGACATGATACATATATTATCTAGCAAAGTAGTTAAGGATAGCAAATTAATTTGCTTTACAATTGATGAGCATAACAATATTACCACACATTCACTATTGAATTAGAGCATATTACAATATTTCAATAGGATATTTTGGTTCTAAGTGAATTGCAAGGATTCTATTAGTAAGATTGTTCTTTGTTCTTCTACACGCTTTTTTCGGTGAACTTGGAAACTACATGCCTTTGGCTGTTTAAGATTAACCAGGATTTTGATCAAACAAAAATATGGAATGTTTTGGATTTATTCCGTAAAAATACACGTATGTCTATTTATCATCAAGATTACAGGTTTCTTTTTAGAAAGTCCAAAGTCTTTTTCCATGCGTCCGCTGTTTCTGTGGGGGTGTAATTGTCGTTAGATGGATTTGCAAAAGCATGACCCACATTTGGATAAACATAAATCTCATTTATTATTCCAGTGTCATTTAAGGCCTTTTGGAACTGCATGACAGAGTCAACGGAAATTGACTGGTCCTTGCCTCCAAATATTCCTAGAACTGGCGATGTAATATTTGAAATCGCCTGTGTATCATTGGTTAGTCTGCCATAGTAGATAATAGTGGCTGCTAGAGGATCTTCCTTGCTGTTAATGGCCAGTTGCAATGATTGTTGACCTCCAAAGCACCAACCCAGGGATGCTATCTTTGATGGATTAACATTGTCAAGGGATTTTAAATAGTTTACAGCCGCTTTCATGTTTTGTATCGCAAGGTCTGGATTTTCCCTTATTGCTCCAGTCAACTCCCCTGATCGTTCTTGGTTGTTGGTGACGACTTCCCCGTTAAAAAGGTCGACTGCTAATACCACATATCCGTTTTTGGCAAGAAGATCGGCTGATTCTTTGATATAGTCATTTAATCCCTTGTTTTCATGAATCAGAATTACAGCTGGAAGTTTTGCTTTTTCGCCGCTTTGATTTTGATTCGGATAAACCAGATAGCCAGTAGTATTTCCTCCAAAATACGTGACCGTCTTGTTTTCTGTTGGTTGGGGATTCGAAGTAACAGTAGAATTTCCGTTACCAAAGTTTACTAGGGTCATTGCGGACAGGCCAGTAGTTTCTTGTGAGTAAGCATTTTGAGTTGGTGCAGCAACAATGGAGGCACCAGTCAAAAGTGCCAGTAATGAAAAAATGATATAATGTTTCATAAACAAACCTTAAACACCATTGTTTTTAACCATATAGCAAAAGAGCTTTGCGAGCTTGTTAACCGGACCCGTTATTTACATGGATTCAAATAATTCGAAATCATATAATAGATTAGATAGGAGGATGAGGAGGAGGATGAAGAGGTATAACATTCCTCCAATAGATATAACCATTAAAAACTGCCATATCGAAGAAATAAGACAGACAATCATTTAAAAAAATATTATTAGATTTATTTCCAGGTTGTTGATAGGTCATAAATCTTGTTACTGATTTAATTATGCCCTCTTCTTTTCTTAGACTATTCATTAGGATGTACAATTCTCGATACCAAAATGAAGATAGGTTTTTTTATCATTGAGAAAGCCGGCTCGTTGGTATGAAATCTGTACTTTAAAACAGAATCCTAGATAACTAAACGATTCTATGAATTTATATATAGCAGAACAAGGTCGAGATGACACCATGGAGTCCAACAACATGCTTATTAGTAACGGTGGCAAATATTCTTTATGAACACAAATATAATTCGGTATTCTTTAATAGCCTTCGCTTTTATCCTCTTTTATAGCCTTTTCTCAAACCTTGTATACTCGCAGGTTGCAGACTATGAGCTGCTAGAAATCAAGCCGAGTGTATACGTGGTATCTGCAGGTGGATCCAACTCCATGTTCTTGGTAACTCAGGAAGGAGTCGTTGTAGTCGACGCGCCGCCAGGGATAGGTGACAAGATATTTGCAGCGGTGTCGAATGTCACAGATAAGCCTATTACCCATCTGATATACAGCCATGCCCACAAAGACCACATAGGAGCTGCAAATCTATTTGAAAATGTCACAATAATCGCTCACAATGAAACTGCCAAAATTCTGAATGAAAGAAATGACACGGATAGACCTGTGCCGAACATGAATTTCAATAAGGAGATGAACTTAACAATAGGCAACCAAAGCCTCCAGCTCATTTATCCTGGTCCATACCATCAACTCGGTAACATCTTTGTTTATCTCCCTGAACATAAGGTTCTGATGGCAGTAGACAATGTTGTACCTGGCGGCCTCCTGTGGAAACACCTAGGCGTTACTCCCGACGTCCCTACCTTAATAAACTCTATTGACCAGATACTGGCTTTGGAATTTGACGTTTTCGTGGGTGGACATGGTCAGCCCGGGACAAAGCAAGATATTGTAGTCCAGCAAGAATACGTAAACGACCTGCGCGAAAACGCTATGGCAGCCTTAACTGAAGTTAATCGCACACAAGTCATTCAAGGTATAAATGGCACTAACGCGATTACCGAGGCATATTTTAATGCCCTTACTAAATCGTGCGCCGATAAGATAGAAGCGGAATGGCAAGGTAAGCTGGATGGAGTAGGGGTATGGACAGATGAGCATTGCGAAAGAATGATAATTAGCGAAAGAGTAGATTAGCTTTACACTTTTTTTCGGCTCTTCCATTCTCAACTATTGACACTTTACCAAATGTTAGTCATGCTATCTACTGAAGCATAAGTTTGAGAGAGGGTCCTGCTGTTGACGTTCCTACCACTATTCAAAAATCAAATAACGATAGGGTATTTATGATAACGATAAATCCTGAAAGCGTTGATTATCATTTTGGTAACTCATCTTTAATATATGGCATTAGTATCAATCCAGAAACTGTAAAAATGCCTCACTTTACAAGTTAAGACTGATCTAAAGACTTTAATTCTATAACCGTTTCTATTTTTTCTTAAAATTTTATATAATTGCATAATAGAAATTCATGAAGGCAATATTACGATATCTAAAAAAGTGGACCCTCCGCTGCAAAAAAAACGCAATTGAGGTCTACAACTGCTTTGAGCTATATAATAAGAATGTTGACTCCTATGCTGTCGCAACGGTATTTGTACCGGAGCTGTGAGTGTTTAGATTATCTAGCAGATGTATTTGTATTTGTATTTGTATTATTAGAATAGGTAGTCGTACTTTCAGATGGTGGTCTAGCATTGTCAGTATTCGTAACATTATATGTTGGTTCAGTAGGAGTGTTTGAGAAACAGTTAGACTTTGATACGTTTGTTCCCATATCTGGAAGACATTTTTCTTGAAGAGTCTGTGCGGTTATATTATTATAGGTCAAATCAAAAGACGAAATTCCTAATAATCCTGAAACAATAATTATTAGAACCAATCTTATGGATAACGTACGAAAATATTTTTTAAGCAGTTCTGATTTAATACTTGAATTTCGCATTTATAAACATAATATAGAATAGTATTTAACATTCGGTATTAAAGTAATTTGGTTTATCTAAGGATTATTCCAAAAGTAACATAACTACATTTTCTTCTAACAAACAAAAAAGGAGTAGATAATTCCCAGCAATACTACAAACTCTAATAAATTTAAGTCAAATTATAGATAAAATTAGACTTGTAGTACATCTATTACTAATACATCAGGCACAGTCGTAGCTTAACATCTCGCAAATATGATAAATATACCTACTAATCATCATTTAGATATTTAGCAATAATCCAGATAGTTCCTCTTATTTCCTAATTATTGTATTATGACCTCTTTGGAGTTTAAAATAATGCCAGTCATCTATTTCTTTTGATCCCATACTATGAAACATTGAATATCCGAAATCGGTACTTTTATGTAATTTTTAGATAACCTTTTGGATTTAGTCTCTTGTATCTTAAATGCTCATCACCAGTATGGAATGACATCGGACTTAAGCGGCTTTTCATCCAATTAATATCATCTGTATTAGTAACTCAATTTCTCATGGATTAGGAGAGTATAAGCAAATCTTTGCCTCGTTCTTTTAATCTTCGTTGCTCATAGATACAGCCTAATTTACTATTTAACTGTGATAGATATTAGAAAAATTATTCAACTTCTTTACATGTGATAAATCCATAATCCTATCCTATCCTATCCTACACTAACCAAACCAAACCAAGCCAAACCAAATTTCAAGTTCAAGTTTAAAAGGTAATGGTCATTAATCATAATGAATGCAAAAATACAGACCTTTCGGTGTTACAATAATTGCGATACTTGCTGCTATTGGGGGCATAGGATCCTTGTTAAGCGGATTGACGGTTTTAGCTTTAATACCCATACTGGGCATAATTCTTGCGGGAGCTCTCTTTATAATTGGACTAGCTTATTTTGCTGTTGCATATGGATTGTGGAATGGGTCAAGCTGGGCATGGATCATTACCTTGATATTGTCCGGCATAGCGATTATAGTGGGTATAGGCTCCATCGTTGTTGGACATGTTGGTTCACTATTTCTAATAATTATTAATGGAATTGTCATTTACTATCTTTACCAACCAAATGTCAAAGCATATTTTGGAAAGTAAATTAGCCTTCCCATAAAACTTGATTTCCAAACTTTGTATAATTATTAAAAATTACACAGATTCAATTAATATACAAATACAAAGAAGGTGAAAATCAAATCGATCCCAACTAATTGATTGTAATGCTATTAGTTACTCTATCTTAATGGTAAGATCGGCATAATGTGCAATTTCTCTTTCTCGTTGAAAATAAATTATTTCTAACATATCTAAGCCCCTTGGTGTGATAAAATACATTTTCATGATCCCCTTATAGGATACTAAAAAACTGTTTATCAGATAGAATAGATAATTTCTTACAATACGTTCAGTAGTCGGTATTGTCTTATGTACACTTTGATGAATTTCAGATAATGATGCTCCGTCTATGCATGCTAGTAATATCGGCTCGGTAATAGCCACTTTCAGATAAATTGAATTAGTATTTTTGTTAGTGAATGTCCGATTCACTTCTATAACTAGAACATTTTTATTTTCTATTTAGTGTTGTCCATTAATGTACTATTACTATTTTATTTATTATTACTTTTCTCAAATCCACTTGTGATTTGAATCAGCTTATTATTATAGACATTATTATCAAAACACTTTTGAGATAGATAACTTCATGGTTTTTACAACTTATTATGGTATTCTTATTAATATCATATTATTGGGAGATTGGAATAGAAAAATATATTTAGTTTTTTCCTGTATATCATTATTTACTTTAGGACCCTCGGTTTTTCAATAAGTTTGATCTATGAATATGAATCTGAATAACGAAAAAATTGAGTTCTTAAATTATTCTATGACTGTTAACATATAGTATATAGTACACTTGTAATCAACAAATAGATAAATAAAATAATAGATTTCATACCTAATGGTTTCGAAGCCTACCGAGGGGTTGCTATAACATACTACTTGATTACAGCTCTAAATCATATTCCGACTAACTTTGATCAATAATATCTGTTTAGTTTAATAGTCATAAGATAATAGGTCATTATACTTACTTACTATTACACAAGTGCAATATGAAAATATTTATCTTACTTGGATTTTTGACAATATTAATCCTAACAATGACCTCAACACAAATAGCAAATTCCACTAATCAAATTCAAAATGTTTCAAACATATCAAATAATTTGACCAATCTTACTCCATCTTATTTCAATCATTCTGAAGAAATAGCTGCATTTGCCTCGATCTTTGGTAAGCCATTTTATGAATTAACAAGTTCTAATAATATCGGATCTGAAGTACTCAGTTCTAATCCTCCGATAACCAAGGATTCGTATACACACAAAGGGTTTATGCAAGGAATTGGTAATGTTACTGATCAGGGAACTTACGTCTTAACATATTCAGCTAAAGGATATCTAAGTGAAGGTGAAGGTATTATATTTTCAGAGGATGGACAATTTATAACTTTTACATCAACAGACACTGGATTCGCTGACGGTGAAGGTAATTTCATGTATAAAGGAGCAATAATCTTTGATTCTACCGAGCCTGTTGGAATATTTTCAAAATTAGATAATCAAATAGGTCTTTACATTACATGGTCAGGTAACAATGGAACTAATTGGTCGAAAATATGGTTATGGGAATGAGGAAGAGTTTTTCGCTAATTATTTACCCTTAAGTCCTTTATTCATTCATAGTTGCTAGTTCCCCTACTGCAACCTTCCTTGCCTACCAATATCGTCTTGAAGCCGACAGGGCCAGTTAATTGTATGGAATTCAAATAATTCTTGGCGGCATAGTCTTATTTTAATCGGTGATAGTAGCCGAATGGTAAGGGACACCACATTTTGGACACATCGCGTGATCACTAAGACATTCTTTACAGTATTCACTACTCGCCTCAAATTCAGTTTTATCTCCTTTATAATAACATGTCTCGCATACAAGTTCCACCATTGTTATAAAGGACGTAATAGTAGCTTAATAATTTATTCATGAATTTTTTATTCCCTATCTACAATTTCTTGATTAAGGGTTTGAATTCAAGCACTTTAATATTGTTTATCACCTAAAGACTGGTAAAATTAGTGATTAAAACGTCAATCCTATTCCCATGTTTTTGTAGAACAAAACCATTTAAAAAACATATGATAGTGCGTAATCAATATTAAAATTATGTAACTAATGAATTCTATCCTTATTCATTTTATTATTCTTCTAATACTATTAAATTCTTTATATTGTAGATATGTTTGTTTCTTTATCGAGATAATATCGCCAATCCAGCTTATTCAACTTCAAAAGTGATATGGAGTATACTAAGTGAGAGGAGGACCATATTTCAAAGAAACCATTTAGACCAAAAATCATTATCGTTTGGAGATGAGTCTACCAGAAAATCTGGTGGTTTAACAAGGAAAGTATCGTTTACTCTAATCATAATTGCTGTTGTGTAGTTGAAATCGAGGTTATTTCCAATAAATATAGGATCGATGGCTATTTCGACTCTATTATTGGTCATTTTACCTAGCTTTGATAGCGGTAAGATATATTTGGTGTTGACGTTATCGTATATGGCTAAGTACCAGCCTTCAGCTTGAAAATTAGAATCACTGCCAAAGTTAGGAATAATTATGGTGTATATCTGGTTTCTGTGATTCAATGGATCAATGTGACTTATTAGCCAAAGATATGTTGTTTCGTATTTTTTATTTTTATTCGGATCATCATCTAAACTAATGGCTAAAAGCAATTTGTTACCATACATCTTACTGATCTGAGTTGAAATAATATCATGGTAACCATGGATTTCAGGCATTTGTACAGATTTACCAAGAGAGACCAGTTGAGTATCATATTTAGGGTCAACCGTACTGCTGATTAGTTGTTTTGTCAAATTCATTGGATTAATAATAGAGGACAAGCCAATATTACTATTGCAATCAATACTACAATTACTATTAGTTTGTATTGTGTTTTTATAGGTAATAACAAGGGATATAACGATTGATAAAGTAAAAGAAATTAAGATACTTATTTTGATTATCGATTGACGACTTTTCATAATATCAATAATAATATACAGATAGGATCAACATTAAATTTTTTGAAATCGCATCCATATCTTTTAGATTTGGACTTGCAATATGTAGGATTTGATGTTAACAAGGATATGTTAGAAATTGCAAGGAAATGTTAGAAATTGCAAGGATATGTTAGAAATTGCAAGGAAAGCCCCATTATTTGATAATTCCTAAATATTCTTGATATTGACTCAACTTCTGCATCACGGTCATGATTATATAAGTAGCTTGTTTGATTAGCATTAACTAGTTACACGATATATTTTTAAAATCAATAGAGTAAAAGTACACACATGTTGTTTTGGGGATCACCTATCTTTGGAAATATATATTTTCGGTCTTGTCAAACAATCTATCGGGCTTTTATCGTTTCAATGTGAGATTGAATGCTAATTGCAAATTCGGATGTACTTTGCCATGAACAATTTCCATAATCTTTGAAGGGTTATTATAATTGTATATGTTTTCATAAAGATCATTTAATGACTTTTTTAAAAGGGATAAAGAGCTATTAACTTGCATGGATGTGTCTGCGGATTCCAAGTCATTTTCGTAAATTTCTATCATCCTTTTGGATGTTTCCAGTGCATCATAATACTGGGACTTATCTTTAAGATTAGCCGAATAATTGCCCGCATTATCTATATCGAAGGGATCATGACTAGAACGGTCCTCTGAATTCAAATCTTTGATAACGTTTTTTTCTAAATTATCTACGGCTGAAAAATTCATGTAAAGCATAATGTTTGAAGGAATGCCAAAGGCATAGCCATATTTTCTCAAAACTTCATCTCCCAGATTAGCCATCATTGTTGCAATTATGGTATTGTTATAGAACTGATCACTATCAATAAGCAAAGAGTCTTCGCTTACAAGAATATCATCAATTATCTCGTTAATATTCTTAACATAGTTAGTATGCAACGATGTATCAGATGAACTATCGATAAAGCTATTGTTTATGAGTCGATTTTCGATTAATATCATATTTATAAGAGTAAGGAAGGTAGAATTGTCGTCTGTACTAAAGTTATGAGCTGTTACCGTAGTTCCAACCACATTGGCAAAGCTCAAAGTTATAATTAACAAGCAAGTATAAAGCAAATGGTTTTTCATTTACCAAACACCTTTTAATCTGATATTGTAGGTAGCCAATGTTACTATTTAGAATTTTTATAAAAAATATAAATATTAGAACTATGCAGTGGGTTTGAATACGACTATACGGGAATTGCCTGTATCAGCTACATATACATCACCGGATTCTTTGTCGACACCAACACCTTCTGGATCAAGTAATTGCCCCTCACCAGCACCTGCGCCACCAAATTGTGTAATATATTGACCATCGCTTGTAAATACTTCTACCCTGTTGTTATTTTTATCAGTAACATAGATATTGTCGTTACTATCTACTGAGAGACCAGAAGGTCCTTGAAATTGACCGTCACCAGTTCCCTTGGTACCCCATTGAGAAAGGTATGTACCATCGTTACTAAACTTTTGTATCCTGTCATTTCCATAATCTGCTATATACACATTCCCCTGAGAATCCACTATAGAACTTTCAGGATTTGAGAGTTGACTATTGCCTTCACCTTCAGAGCCCCATCTATAAAGAAAGTCACCATCCGTTGAAAATACTTGGACACTTGGATGATCTCTGTCGGTTACAAACAACTTACCTTCGGCATCATTTGCAGGAACATGTGGATGCAGAAATTGACCGTCACCAGCACCTTCAGAGCCCCATTTAGTTAGGAATGTACCATTATTATCGAACTTTTGGATTCTGTAGTTAAATTGATCTGCAACATAAATGTTACCTTCAGAATCCATCGATAAAGCTGATGCCTTATGGAATTGTCCATCGCCTTCACCTCCTTCACCAAATTTGGCTATAAAATTACCTTCCGGATCAAATATTTGAATTCTATGGTTCTCATAATCTGGAACATAAACCTTTCCATTAAAATAGTCAACATCATTCTGTCCACCAAATTGCCCATCTTCTTCACCTGCTGAACCCCAATTAGTATAATACACAAAATTCATACTCTGATTCTGAGCAAACACATCTATAACAGAAAAAATTGAAAATGAAGCCAATAGAATAGAACTGATTATCAAAAATTGCTTTTTTAACATTGTCTTACTTTTATTTTTACCTTTAATATATCTTAATAATTAAAAAATATAATTTTCTTGAATAATGGTTAATAACACATTGATATATCCTTACATAATTATTATATATGTGTATTATTTTAGCATAGAATATAAAAATTATTATTTATAAAAAGCTAGCAGTAGACGTTAAATTCCCAAAAAATTAAAAAAATCATGACTTTTGAATATATATTGACTTTTCGTTATTAGTTATATTTTAGACGACTTATTGAATTCGTAATATGATCCTACTTAGAGTATATAAAGAATATACTTCCTCATCTACGTCTATCTCGATATATGCTTTAGGGACGGGCAGATGTTAAATACCCATCTAGATCTCTTACTACAAACTAGAGTCGTAATGTTAATTATTCCTGTCATGTTAGAGGCTTGAGAATCACAATATATTTAGACCATTAAGGATTTGAAGAAAGGAAAGTACCAAAGGTATCAATTAGAAGCTCACTTAGGGAACTTTCTCATGCTTTTATATCAAACTGAAGTACAGTATCAGTCAAATCATCATCATTGATCATGGTAGTCGTGTGGCAAATGAAGACCAATATGGACCGTTCTTATATTAATAAGATACTTATCACATGATTGTAGCCTCTAGTACTTTCCTATCTTTTCTTGAGTCTGCGAATAGATACGCTTTCAAAGATTGTGATACGCCTATTCTATGAGTCTGAGTGCAATTATTGTATGGAGAAAATCTTATTTATTTTTGATCTAGATTTTCAGATTTGATAGTATCTAAATATCATTGAATCGCGATGTAGTTTCTACGTTCTAAGCCAAAGCTACTTTTATTCTCTACCAAGAGAATCTACTATTATTATATAGGTAAATTCGGATAGTCACTTATCTTAAAGCATATCTAGAATAATACAACCAAGATCTTACTGCTCAGGAAAAAGATAGATTAGACGAGTAATCGAAGAAAATATAAAAAGCATGTAGCTGAGAAAGGTTCATTATTTTATTCGATTCACATCAAATAAATGAAATCTAAATATTTATTTTTTGAAATAATCAATAATGCAATACAATAGAACCTATATACTCGGCTAATATGGTCCTTAAGCCCTTATTAAAATAACATGCTAAAAATTTTTTTAGTGAAATGGATGTAAAATGCCAAGAATCTTATAAGATAATTCTGATGATTGTAATTATTACAATGCCAACAAATCCATATAATAGATATAGTTTTTTATCTAGTGAATTGTATGACGAAAATTCAAGCTGAAATCATAATCAATGCACCTATAGGCGAAGTTTTTGAGTATTACACAAATCCAGATAATATAAAACAGTCATGGCCTAGCGATATCATAAAAGAGTCAGAAAGAATTTCTGGTCAAAGTAATGAAGAGGGTGTAGAAATGAAAGTGGAGGGACAATACATGGGCAAAAAAGAAGAGATGACTATTGAAGTTACAGAAAAAGATCAAAATAACAGGTTAGTTACAAGGCAAACAGAAGGTCCATTTCAGTCTTGGGAAAGCATACAAGAATTTCAAAGTAATGGCGATAAAGCTACCTTAGTTAGACACGTTATAAACTATCAATTACCAAAAACTGGAAAAATAGTAAACTTTTTGACTGGAAGCCAAGCTGAAGACAAGCTAAGACAAGGTATTGAACAAGCAGCACAAACAGTAAAACAAAAACTAGAATCTCCTTGAAGTTTACCTTTTTTAAGGACAAGATAAAAAAACATTGTTATATCGTAATAAAAATCTAGAAATTTAGAATAATTATATATTCCATTAAGATATAGCAGCAATTCTATAAGGAAGTATTTAATTGGGGTTTTCCATTATTTGGTAAACTCAGATAATCTCTAATGATCAATCTAGAATTTTTTTATTTTTGAAACAAAGGATGATGATAAAAATTTTAAGAGATTCCTGCCTCCTCTTTTTTTAGTGGTGTTTCTTCATCTTCTTTTGTTAAAAATTTTGAACGTTTTTTATCCTGCCTCGATGGAGGATTCACAGTATTTTCAGACTGAGTTGTTTCACGAGCAGAGACCGAGTTTATGTTCTCATTTTTTATACCCGATTCTTCATTCAATACAGCAACTTCCTTTTCTACTTTCTTTTCTATTTCCAATTCTTCTTCTTTAGTTGGTTCAATGAGGACATCCTTAATTGTATCATCTATTGCCTCATCGACTACTGCATTAATTTTCCTTGAATCAGTATTAGTAGAAACACGGTCAATTTCAGTGTCAGAACTTGTTTCAATTTCTACAGATTTTGGTTCGAAAAGTTTCTGATATTTGTCGACTGCCTCAATCTCCGATAACCTAAATCTAAGAACCTCTCCATCATAACTTTCCACTACACTTTGCGGAATACTAAAAAGTACCTTGTTTACTATACCCTTTTGAGTTAAAACCATACCATTAGAAACTTCTTGAACTTCGCCAAAATCAGCATCATTTAATCCTCTTGCCTCTTTTTTTATAACATCCTTCCAATCAATAGTTGAACTCATAATATTATTTATTAAACATATTATAAATATGACAATATACAATTGCAGAATCACCATTGGCAATTTAAATGAAAACTAGAGATGTCTTGAAGTTGATATTCAAATAATGTACAATCTGTAGCAATATAAAAAATAAAAAAATTTTTGATATAACAGATATTACATTTTATGACGTCAAGACTTCTGTAAACGCCAATTAATTGTATGCCGTTGATTGGGGTAGTAGTATTAATACAATAATTTATTACTTAAGATTTGGGGTCAATAATTTTGTAACAAAGGTTTTATATTCTCATTGAATGCTATGAAGATATGCCTGAGCAACAGAAGATAGATGAAACAATAGAATCTACAAAAAGATTAAATAAGAAAAAATTATCAAAGATTGAACAATCATCCACATCTTTGGAAAATCAACAAGATCCTGTTGTAGAGACAGGCTCAGACGATGATACAAAGAGTATTTTAGAAACTCAAGATGATGAGTTAAAAGAATGATCAAATAATAGTCAAGTCAGACTTCCGAACCAAGGAATTTAAGTAGCAACTAAACAATTTGATAAAATTGAGTTAACACTTTCATTTCTCAATAAAATAGTATAGACGATTTAAATTGTTACTACCCATTTATTTCTATCTGTTTCTTCTTATTACCTCTCAATCTTTAGCTCATTTTTAGATTCATCAAATTTATAGTCTAAATTTTTTGTTGTAAATATTTTCTCGTTTGATACCAAGCTTTCTCAAATATGCATAAGTATTAATGTTGTTTCTATGTTAGAATAGGTATCGAATACTATAGAGCCCTCAATTTCATATGAATCATTTTTATTATCTACTACTAATAAAAGCGGTTCGTCTACTATCATGATAATAATAGATGATTAGACCGATTACCAAGAATATTATCTCTAATATTATGAAAAGGTATAATTTGTAGTGCGAGATGTAATAAGCCAAAAAATTTTAGTTGTTCTTTATAGACGTACACCCGAAGAATACCAATTTCCATGAGTGGCTTCTGTAAATAGTATTATAACTTCTTCCCTGCTAACATTTAATATTTTAACTACGTCCTCCGTAATGGCTTCTGCCAATCTATCTTTTTCTCTTTGAGTTCTTCCGCTGTACATTTGCACACTAATTATAGGCATGGTAATAATGCATCATAGATGTTAATAAGATTTCAACTAAGATAGATTATTGTGATGTTAATATAGAGAGAAAAAATACTAATTAAAGTTATCATATTTTCAAAATATGATCTAACTCTGAGTTACCTTGTCTGCTCGATATTCCATATATTTAACATCAAATATTAAATCTAATAAATATAGTTAAAATGTCATAAATAATCTAGTTAATCCAAAATACAAAGCTCGGATTATTGCCAATACTAGAATAACAGAACCTGCTATAAAGGGTCTAAAAAGCGGGGATCTAATTGACAATAACCATTCAGATATTAGAAATGAGGCGATTGCTCGTGGAAAACAACCCGTGCCTCATTTCTATGCAGAAACTAGTAATCAATAGATACTAGAGATGTTCGGTAAAATTATTTTATTATAATAGTATTTATAGAATGATCATAGATTCAAATCAACAAGTTGCTTACAAAATAGTTGTTTGACTTACTGATAACATCATTTTAACCACCTCGTTCATTTTACCATTATTTAATAAATCCCTTATTGAACTGGATAAATTCTCAACCATGATTTCATTTATAAAAATAACACAGATTATACCTCTTTTCTATAGTATGCGCCTACTCGTGAGCAGGATTCCCCTTGCCAATAGTAATGAATACAACAATAAGCTTTCTAATTATAAAGTACTATAATAATTCCCTTGAACTTTATGGATTAGAAGCCACAGGGCTCATTGTAAGTTTACTATACTATTAGAACCAAAAGAAATTACGTATGTAACAATATGGCTGAACATAAATCGAATAATCAGATAGAAAAAGTAAAATATTAACTTAAAAAATGAGGATTAAATAGTATCATAAATACTATAGTATATGTGGGGAATAACAATATTATTAATGCACCTCGCAGATTACCTGCAAGGACGTAAAGATAAAAGGACTTGCATAATGTGTAACTATGTTGCTAAAAATGAGAAAGAACTAAATAAACACCTGACTCAGGTACATGGTAATACCCCATGATTTTTAGCGAAAATAAATAATATGATAAATATGTATCAACAAAAAATTAATGCCTACTATTTACAATTTACAACAATTTAAATGAATGAGGACATCATCTCATACCGTATGAATTTAATACCAGTACAAGATAAAAACTAAATTATAAAAAAATAAATTTGTACACTCCTTCTATCTGATAGATATCATTACCAGTAATCTTAATAAATTTATGATTAATAATTAGGTTTCTTCTAACTATAAGAATAGAATTATTCTAGTTAATTGGTTTTTTATTCCTAATAAAATAACTAATTGAGTTTTTCTGATGCCATATTTCATCATGCATTTTTAGATCTGCGTCTGTCGATATACTTAATCCGCCATGACATAAACTACATGTAACCATGGAATTTCTGTCACCTTTTCTTCCTTTTGCATTCACAATGTACATACTGCATGCCCCATGTTAAGTATTGCTATCACAACATGGAATGTATACATACATGTAATTTTGATCTGTAGAACTTTCTGTAATATTACTTTTCTCTCAATTATTCAAAGATGGTATAATAGACTTGAAAGTAAAATTGATTGAAACTTCTTTTGCCGATATGCATGGATCTATTCATAATTGTTCAAAATGGAACTTTCTTCCATCTTACTTCCTTTTTAAAACATGTCGGGCAACGTAATGTCATAATATCTAGATGAATATTTCCAGACACTTCATAAAAGGATGCATTCCATGAACAACAGTCACATTTTAGAAAGTATTTGAAAAGGATATCTCGATCGGATCGATTCTCTTTATCCGTTGATTGTTGTGAAATATTTTTTTGCTCACGGATCATATTCATCAGATATATTTTAACATCCTAACAATAAAAATAATGCTAAATAAGAGAAGTAGAAAATGTACGCGCCAAGTATTCATATTATATGAATAGGAAGAAAGTAATCATATAATTCATTTCTTGATAATAGATTATATCTTTTAGAATAAACATGAATTCAAGCAGATTGGTAATATTCTATTGCCACTGGTATCAAAAAAATGCAATGTTCAAATCAGTTTCCAATTCATTCCTGGCTTTTTTGAGAGATGTAGAATTGTAAATATAAGGAATATTAGATCACAAAAATAAACTAAACAAATATTTGTAACAGGTTATTGGATAACGAAAGTGTAAGTATCAATTTTAGTTACTATCAAGAAATATGATATTATCAGCGAAGCTTATTGTGAACTAATATCTTTTTAAGAACTGTACAACCTATGACAATGTTGTCATAATTGTTCAAAGAAGAAATTAGTTTGGTTTATTTTCAGGCATTTTTGTGAAAGCTTCTTCTGCTGCTTTTTTCAGTTCCTCTTCAGTTAGATCCTTGATATGAGTAGATATGGACCATCTGTGACCAAATGGATCTTCTATACTACCATATCTATCTCCCCAGAACTGATCTTCAACTCTCATCAAAACCTTTGCTCCCTCGGCAACTGCTTGACTGAACACTTTATCTACGTCGTCTACATACAGAAATAATCCTACAGGGCTTCCACCTATTGTTTTAGGCGAAAGAGAATTCATTTCCGGAAATTCATCTGCCAACATTAATTTAGAATTACCAATCTCAATTTCTGCATGAGCTATTCTTTTCCCATCTGGAGTCATCATCCGTCCGTGTTCTTTGGCTCCGAATATCTTTTTATAATATTCAATCGCTTCTGATCCATTTTTCACTATCAAATATGGAGTTATAGAATGATATCCGTCAGGGATTTTTTTCACTTGACTCATAAAGGATCTATTAAATTATAAGTTATAAGTTTACAAGGGAATAAAAGTATAGTTGCCTGTGGTCATCATATAGATTCATTTAGATTCATGCTACCGAAATTTTGTAAAAAACTGGAAATTTATTTAGAATAAAAGATTAATAATAACAGTATACATAAAATCACTTTCAAATTTATAGCGACGATTAGTTCAGATGAATAGTCTTTGTACCTTTTTATAATCATTTATCTCAAAGATACGCCTATTTGTTAAAGACTTGACGTCAGTAAAATTGCGTTACTACTGTATATATCGAACATACAAATGCCATCATTTTATACTTGAAAATAATAGACCATTATGAAAATCAATCTGCACATCTAAAAAAAGAGATGTTTTCGTTCATAACTGCAGTCATGATATAGAAGGCAAAAAATAAAAGGTTACGATACTAAATAATAATAATAATAATAATAATAATATATCATCCTCTTTTGGATAGTATATGATTTGGAGTTTGCAAAGTTGACAGATTCTATCTATAATTTCAGTTTTAGAGAATACTATTTCATATTTTAATGAAATAGTGATTCTGGGCTATTATGAAAAGTAATCAATTATTAAAATATCGTTCAATATACATGGTAAAAAAGATAAATCAATCATTACATTTCAATAAACAAAAAAGAGTCGTTTTTTCCTTATGCTATGAATATTTAAAGCAAATATCCAGAAATGCTGCTAATAGCTACAAGAATTAAGGCAGCAATAGCAGCGCTAGCGGGTATAGTTATTATCCATGCATAAACAATTCTCCTGCCTACACCCCATCGCACTGCGGAAAGCCTCCGAGTTGCTCCCACTCCCATTATTGCTCCAGAAATAGCATGTGTTGTGCTGACCGGTATCCCAAGCCAAGCCATAGCTGCAAGAATTACTCCGCCTCCAGTTTCTGCACAGAATCCCTGATAGGGTTTTAAATCTGTAAGCTTAAATGCCATCGTTTTTACAATTCTCCATCCACCGAAAAAGGTACCTAATCCTATCGCGATCGCCGCACTTAGTATAACCCAGAAAGGAACAACAAATTCATTAGACTGCAAAAAGCCTCCAGATATCAACAATGCTGTTATTACTCCCATGGTTTTTTGTCCATCGTTAGCACCATGAGTTAACGAAAAAAAAATTGATGAGCCTATCTGTAGTTTGCCAAACACCATATTGATTAAATGTGGTTTTTTTCTATGTAGAAAATACACCAAAAGTACTGCAAAAATAAATGCCATGAAAAATCCCAAGGCGGGAGACACGATCATAAAAATAATAGTTTTTTCTATTCCTTCAAATACTATAGTTTGTATCCCACCGGAGATTAATGCAGAGCCAATTAAACCTCCAATCAATGCATGGCTACTAGAAGAAGGCAAACCAAAATACCAAGTAATTAAATTCCATATAATAGCTCCAATTAAGCCAGCCAATATTACTTCGGTAGTAGCAAATTCCGGCTGAATTATCCCCTTCCCAACAGTTGTGGCCACAGCAGTTCCAAAAAGAAATGGTCCTATAAAATTCGTAATTGATGCTATAAACACCGCATGTAATGGTTTAAGAGTTCTAGTTCCAACCACTGTTGCAATTGCATTTGCTGAATCATGAAAGCCATTTACGAAATCAAACAAAAGGGCGGCAGATATTGCCCCAATGGTAATATATAACAAACCGTCTTCCATGGTTGAATATAAAAATTATTAAAGAGACTATATCTTTCTATCCAAGAAATATACTACTCTAAATATTTAATGAACTAACATGCGGACATACTATCCATATTTAAGGACAATATCTTCTATTATATCAGCTACATCTTGACATTTATCTAATGAAGACTCAAAATTCTCGTATATTTCTTTTAATTTTATTACTTCAATTGCATTGGTGTTGGTTTCAAATAAGGTAGCAATCGCTCTTCTATACAAACTATCGGCTTGTTGCTCATATTTCTTGATATTATTACAATGAGGCAGCAATTCAAAAGCATTCTTCATTTTGTATAGTGCTTTGGTAACGAAATGTATTTCTTTGGTTGCAGCAAGAAGAATTTTAGAAAGATCTATCATATAAGAAGTAGGTCTCTGAATATTAAATAGCAAAAACCTATCTGCTATACCATCCGTATAATCCAATACTTCATCTATTGCACTAGCGAGCCCGGCAATATCCTCCCTATCTAAAGGAGTTACAAAAGTTTGCGACAAAGTAGTAAATAAATTATGAGTAATATTATCACCTTCGTGTTCCAGATCCTTGATTTGCGATATCTTCCCTTTACTAATGTTTTTTTCCGGGCTTTCAAGTATGATATCAACTAGAGACGTTGTTGCAATTACTAAATTAGCAGATTGTTTTTCTAACATCTCAATAATTAATTTATCATTGCCTTTCAACCATGAAAGCCATTTTTTAGAAAACACCTCTAATTCATGAAAGTAATTTCTGCTTTTATCTTTATCGACTAAATAAATGCATTAATTTTGTTTGATCCGTGAACAACTAGATAACGAAGAAATAAGTTTAATTAATTTTATTCCTTATCTTCACTTACTTGGTTAAGGTTGACGAAACAATCCATACAACGGCTTTTTTTATCATGATGAGATAGTTTTCATAAAAAAAAGTTGGTTTATTGTTAATTTGAAGGTAATTATTTAGTTGTTATTGCTATTATCGATATTGTCATTCTCTTCATTACTATTTGTGTTTTCTCCGCCATCGCTTTCGTTGCTAGTGCCATCCCCTTCATCACTGTTACCTCCTGCAGAATCGGAGTTAGATGGTGGGCCTTGATCAGTTTCTGAAGAATCCTCGTCTTCCTGCTCACTTTGTTCTTCATTTTCCGCATCCTGGCATTCAGAAGAATTTCCTCCAGAAGAACCGGTGCTCTCACTACAGTTTTCGTCATTGTAATAAGGATTCCCACTATCATCTGTTTTCTCTTCTCCGCGCTGATTATCACCATTATCATTATTATTTTGATTATCATTGTCGGAATCATTCCCAGGGTTGTTTAAACCATTGTTGATATTATCGTTGTTCGTAAATCCGAGATCATTATTTAATGGTGAATCCAGAAATAATCCGCTATCGACAAATCCATCAATAGGTTCAAATGAAAACTTGGGATTAAGGGGAAAGCCCATGGAATTCTGGACCGAATCTACGTTAAGTGAATAGAAAGCAGCTTGAGATTTAGTTTTATTGTCTGTGATAGTAATATCAAATGGGGCTATCTGATTCTGAGTCAGATTAGCAACATTTAGGCCAAAACTTTGAGTTCCAACAATACCAAGACTTGAATTATCATAAAATGTTGCAACAAGATTCAAAAACTGTTCTGGAGATGGCCCTTGGTTAATTATATTACCAGTGATGTGAGGATTTCCAATATTGTCTAAGAAGGCACTGCTACCATTTAAAACAAGATTTGCTGGTTTTTCTATTGTAGCAGGTTGAGAACTAGTGGAGAATTCAATAAAGTTAAACTTGCCTACAATTTGAGGATCTGGTATTAATATATCAAAAGGAGATAGTTCACCAGATCTTAAGGTTCCGATTGATGAGAAAGCAGAATGGTTGCCAATTATAGCATTGTTTGTTGTATCAGATAAAATCGTTGTAATTAGGATGTTTGTTTGGGGGTCGGAAGAGGTATTATTTACTTCACCTATAACATGAAAATTACCAAAGTCATCTATAAAAGTTGAGGTGCTAATGATCTGGATTATACTGTTATTAGTAGAAAGTTGAGCAAATCCAAAATTGACTGCTAATGAAGGATCAGATCCGGTAAATGTAAAAGTAAAAATGAAAGAGAGCAATGCTATCAAAGTAGTTTGTAAAAAAAGGCTTTTAGTTTTTTTTGATCTTAACAAATTAATTATTAATTATTTAACAAGAACATTTATTAAAATAATTTGTTAATATTATTAACAAAAATTATTCTACTCATTAGTATTAGAATAATGATACAGAATAATTGTGAATTAGGTCGACTCGACTTGATTAATTTCAAGACACATAGTCGCATATCGTGGCCTCTTAGTAACAGTTGTACAAAACCCTTGTTACTTCGAAAATATAGACCAAAACTAATGAAGGGAAACGTATAGTATATTATTTGTTATCAACCCCTATTGGATTTACAAATTTATTCAAGCCAAAGTAAAACATCTATAAAAATAAATATGGATTTGTACATGTTGTATAGAAGATAAGATCCCTTTACGAAAATAATTTATGTAATTATTTAATACATAAACTAGTGAATATATTTTTTCCAAATCAAAGTATAAGATGTCTATCATCCTATTGCTTGTAATATTTTTATTCGCTACCACCATCGGAATGTCATTTCCGATTTTAGATTTCATATAGCAGAAACCGTATTTGATAATGGCGTGTGCGCAAATGAACTCAGAGTCTGTTACATGTTCTACAAGCAGTTCATTTAGGTCATAACAACAATAGCCTCAGAACGCCTGAACAAAATGAGCCAATGTTAGTATTGGCATCTGGCTATTTTGCAAACAATCAGATGGAAATGGCATAGTAAATTGGATTCAAGAAGGACTATGGAATCTAGAGATCATAGATTCTAGCAATAAAAATTTGAAAAATCAAAATATGAGTGCAGCCTTTGGTGCCAATTTTATTATGATAAAACCGATGGTAGCCTTTCCCATAATCACGTAATTAATAATTTTACTTCAAATGATATTATTTTTGCCGGAAAGGACATAATTGTGACAGGAATATCAAGCATCTATTCTGATAATGGAACTAAATATACACAGGTGTCAATAACCATTCATCTTATGGGCAAAAAGGTTTTGGGTCTGATGATTGATGTTAACAAAACTAAAAGTCATTTTTCGAGTTCTAATGAAATGTTTGGAGATCTTATTAGTGGTATAGGATTGGAGGGTTATAATTCCAATAATGCAATTAACCCCAAACCTATAGACAATTTTACAAATTTGAATCATTTACATGGCTCTGGCTAAATGACTGTACTCTAAATTAAATATAACAATTTACAATTTTTAATAAGATTTTGCCCTTTATATTTAGACAGTGAAAATAAGTTTACTTATTTAATTTTAACAAACACTTTGAAGTATGCAGTATATGTGGTTAATTCAAGGCTAAAGTACCACAAATTGTTGCCGATTTAAGTAATTAGCGGCTTTTTAACATATAATTTTGTAGCAAAATAGTTATCAGACTGATAAATTTTAAGATCTTATAAGAGATCTAAAGATCGTACATAGGATAACGGTATTTATAGCTCGATTTTGTATAATTGAATATAATTGAAAAATCATAGAATAAATGATATTTATTCTTGTAGACAAATCACCAAATTCTTGATTTCAATATCTTTATTATTATCTTTTTCTTATCTTATCTCATGCTCATTTAGTTCTGCAGAGGCGCATTTCAGCCACTCTTCTCACTATAATAATGGGGATACAGGAATTGGGGATAAGTATATGGTTCTTCAACAAATGGAGCCCGAATATACCAAACCTAATGAATTATCACACATCCAGTTTAGCATTCAGGATAAGCAAGGCAGAGACACGAGCAATGTAATAGCGATGGTTGAAATATATTCAACCCTTACCAATGAGCGATTGGCTGCTTATCCTTGGACAGAGCTAGAAGTAGGCGATTTCCAAATTCCCTATGTATTTCCAAAGATAGGAAATTATCAAATTGTTTTGAGCATACTAAATGTTAATTCGAATAATTCGAGTGAGGAAATTATCAATACAACTCCCCCTTCCCGTACAATATTAGGTGACAATTCAAACTGCAACTGTGAAAGAGCTGTATTTAATATCGCCATAACTGAATCATTTGGCTTCATTTTCACTACAGTGATTTATGGTTCAGTTTTTGGTGTGATCTTGATAATCGGATCAGTTTTAAGCTGGATGTTTCTAAGTAGAAGAAAAAGCAAAACAAATCCAATATCTAATGATGAATTCATTAAATATTCAGTCTTGTTCTTAGCATTAGGTGCTGCTATAGTTCACCTCGCAGTTTATTCTGGTCATGCTACTTTAAGATATGAATATAGTATTTTCCTAATATCTGCTGCAGGCGGACAACTCTTCTATGGGATTTCATATATTTTATTAATTTTCTCTGATGATAAACTAACTGTCAAGAAAACGGACAAAAAGTATATATCAAAAGAGTATTACAAAAAGTCTTTAATCTTAAACTGGATTGGACTAGCAGGGTCTTTGGTTCTAATATTTTTATATTTATATTCAGTTATTCTTCCCCCTCCTCTTTCACCAAATTCAACTCCCGAAGATGTCGATCTTGGAGGAATTATTGCCAAGTCGTTTGAAATAATACTAGTAGTTGGAATCATTTATTTAATGAGAACAGAAAAGAGGAGATATTTATATAGTATTCAGACATATGATGAGAAAAGTACATGATTTTTTTACAATAGACTCTTTGCTCCTATAGTGAATAGATGCTAAAATGGAACGAAAACACTAGAAGAACTATTTTATGGAGACAGTTTAGAACGGTGCACAAAAATTGATAAGCACTCAGCAACATTAAAAATATTTTTGATCCGATGAATAACTATAATTCAGAGATCAGAGATCAATACTCCACTCAACTCATCTTGCAAATCTGATGATAAAAAAATTGGTGAGGTATATTTGTTAATACTATAAAGTATATCAGCATTCTGGCTTGTGGGATTTTTTTAGTCGTTGTCGTCGCCATCTTCGTTATCACTCCCTCGGCCATCCTCATTGCTTGAATCTATAAATCTAAAGGAAGCCAATATGTGTCCAATTGTTTCCTGACTTTGCTTTGAATCAAATTGATCCACGGTATTTTGATACGTAAGGATATATAAAACATCATTCTGTATCAATAGAATTCTTTCCAAACCTTGGTCAGGAACATTAGTCAAACTCTCCATTGCCGTTAGCACTGACACGGTATCTGTACCATCTATTGCATACATGTTTTCTTCTATTGCTCCCACTACCCTTTCTTCTGGGGGTAAAATTATTCCTACTACTTCCTTTAAACCTCCTATTTTCTCGGCCATTTCAGTATCAGAACTTGATTGAGATTTCATAACTTTGAAGGAACTACTACCATTGTGAACTTGGACATCGGAATATTTTGAAAACCTATTGATTTTCTCCTCAACGTTCCAGTCAGAAGGATATTCAAAACTGATTCCCAACCGATCATTAGAGTATATAGTATAATTCAAATTGTTTTGTGTAGAATTATTTGATGCCAATGAACCGTATACATTGCTGTATTCATAATATGATAGAGTTATTAACCCAAAGCAAAAAACAATACTCCAAAATACCAATACTTTAACACTATCCATCTTACTAATATTACAGACATTAATTTAAAAATGATAATGCAAGATTGTTCATAACATTATTCTATACTGGAAATACAGTGGCTCTTGAAATGGTCTCAGTTTCCATATCAGCAATTTCTATTAATCACACACTCTTGATTTCTCATTTATCATATTAAGCATGCAATGGATTTATAACTAATTGATTTTGATTAATATTTCGCCTAATAGGAACTTTTTATGACTCATATATACTATCATAGGATCACTTATTTTACGTTGAAACTTGAACCATTTCATCCTTTTCTTTAATTGCAATCAGGGCCATATCTTTACTTAAAAAGTGACAATCATTAACAGAATGTATTATTTAATGATCCTGAATATAACTCTGTTAACCAATTTGTCTGGAGGAAATGAATAGATTAAAGACAGAATAATAAAGTAGAAAGGAAACAAGTCAAAATTTCATAAAGAATTTGTCTGATATAATTTCTTTAGTAGACATCTTTTTGACCTTACCCATATTCGTATTAATATTATAACGGCATTTTTTAATATCTATCTTCAGAAAAGTATTGAAAGAACGGTCATGTAAATTGTTGACATTTACATAAAAGACACCTATGGTCATAAAATTTTGGACCATTAGGTTCGTTTCTGTGCTCGTTCTTTGAATGGATACAATTTTTACATATTAATAGTTGAAAACTAGCTTCACTCATTACTAATTATTCGCCTTACAAATATATTAATGGTTGGAAAAACTACTAGACAATAGTAATTTCAGTCTGTTGATAAAGGTGATTAACCCGATAGAATATGATAGTATCCTCCCAAAATGCTCGCTGTTTTTTTTATCCCACAAAGGTGATAAGTTATGGTTGAAACAGATGTCAAGGATGTATAGATAATATTATAGAATCAAACTATGAGATTAGAATGTGAAATTAAATGTATATCGATCATCATATAATAATTGAATGATTTCTGAATTCACTGGATTCACGGGGATTAATTGCATTTACGTCGAGACTTTATTACAAAAAACCCTCTTTTTTCTTCCTACAGGGAAATAAGTTGGACTTTCATAATAATATTACCAACGGGTGAATTTTAGCTTATTACCCAATAATATATGGATGGACCAGGAAATGAGCCAATGGCCAAAAAAACCAGATCTTTACATTTGAATTTTGTGAAAAGCTATACGGTCAAAAGAATGAATAAGATTGTTTATTATATTATCTTTCAGAATAGTGATTTCCTCTTAGAAACTGAGACCTAATATAATTTTATATAAGATGAAGCCCAATAGTAATACATGTCATATAGCAAGAATGATGATGAAGCCACAATTGCCAACGTGCCAAAGCGTACTAAAGGTAATAACCACATGTACTTCCAAAATGAAAATACTCAAAATGAAAATACTCAAAAGAATAATACTGATTGAAATTAACCAAAGAAGATAATGCCATACCTTTCTGGCCTCTTGAATAAATGAAAGAATAAAAATAAAACGATAGTATTTTAAATCGTAAATATGAATTGGATCTGTTTTTCATTAATTCATCGAAGAGCATAAATCAAAATTTTACCCAATCAGATGAAAATGTGATCTTATTCAAAGAATTAATGACATTAGCAAAAAGTATGATAACGAATATTATTCTATAATTTGATAGAATAATTTGCCTCTAGCAACTTGCAATAGAAGATCAAGATTGATATAAAACTTAGGTTATTGTGAACGATCTTTCTTACACTCCTTCTTGAAATGTGGTAGACCCAATTCATTCATAGATGCAATGATTCGCATATTACCGAGGTTAGAGCACGCAAATATATCACCCTAAAAAGCACAATTTTACTTTACGCAAGTACAAGCATGATTCAAAAGTCAAACCCATTTACTATTCTAAAGTAAAATTTGGTTTGATATCAATATTTTATACGTTCTTATATGAGGAAATGTATATATAAATATGAGAAAACTTATTGAAGTCATTAATAAGAGAAATCAGCTTAATAACCCTAAGAATGGCAACACCAGGATAAGAAACAATACCGAAGGGGTTAGATTCCTTGAGACATTTCATAACGGCAGCTGGAGATTTTCACGTACATATTAGATAACTCGATTAAACCATAAATTAGAATCCCTCGTCAAGGGATGTGCTTACTATCGTTTTAATCCATCCTGTGGAATAGTCTTTGAAGTTCAAGTTCATGACATATTTGCTGTTTATTTCAATTCAAAGTCAGTTCATTACTCTGTTAGAAATAGATAAATACATGTAACGATAATTGGCTACTCTAGCCCGTTTAGATGAAAATAATAACCTAAAGTATCAAATGTTTTTCTAGAAGATTTACTTTTGCTTAAATGCATAATTACAAGCATATACATCATTTAGATCACATCAGGAAAAAAGATCCTCAATGAGTGAATATACTACGTATTGATATCATCAAGAATTTGAATCTATACAAGTATTGGGAACACTAGCATTCTCCTATGAAGGACATAAATATATTTTGTCTTTGGAATCGACTTTAACATATTTTTCCCTTCAATAAATACAAAAGTGTAAATTTCAAGGTGAATGAAAAACTACATTAAAAATAAGGTCAAAATTAGAATATACGTTTAAAAGTTAATTCGTGGATATTTGCCAATCTTGTCAGACTACCATTTTGATTTATAATTGATTTTTTTTTATGGACTGCAAGCATAATAACAAGTTCAACGTATAGAGAACGTCGAGGAAGAAGGTATAAAAATGCCAATGCTTATGTTAAAATGTAAAACTTGTGGCACTATTTTTAGTGGAGTATATGCAGACGACATGAAAGAATTTAGAAATGAATCTGAGAAGAATCCAAACTCAACATTCAAGTGCTCTAAAGGGCATTTGAATAATTATGTTCTTGAGGATTATGTGGATCTTTCATAAATTCATGACATTCAAATGATGCTTATCTTAAGCATTGGATTTTGATTTATATTTTTTATTATTGGATGCTAACTCATTCACTAATGCATCTATTTGCGCATCAGTATGAGAGATATCAAGTCCTCTTTGTTTGATTTCATTTATTACATCTCCAATAACAATATTATCTATTTGGATATAACGTTCTAAGATCCTTAAAACCACGAATGTAGGATGAGGCGCATTTTTAAATAATGGAGAAAACTTACTATAATGATAATGAAGTGCATCTATTTCAGCGATAGATAGATTATCACATTGTGATACGTCAGAAACCTTTTTCTTTGCTTTTTTTAATATTTCTATTTTAGCTGATGGTTTAACTTGTTTATCTTGTTTATCTTGTTTATCTTTATTCGGCATTTTATTATTGACGCTCGATGTTATAAGTAATTTTCTTCATTCTATTGTTTTCTTAAAGCATCTATTGAATATAAGTTTGTTTTTTGCTGGGTCAAAACTTTAATCCTTAATTCATTAGTATATTTCATTAATAACAACTTTTAGAAAGTTATCGCCTTCAAGTCCACAGGCAGTATTTCCTAAAATTTATTAAATTCACAATTAAAGAAGAAAATCTATGATAAATCTCCTAAATCATTTTTCAAGGTTTTGCAATATTGAATTTACAAGTATTGAATCTAAGTTAAAATATCTATCGTGTTAATAAGAATCGAAATTACTAATATATGTTCTTTTATGGTGGCAGGACCATTTTTTTACGTATTGAAGACCTCATAAGTAAAATATTGATGAACCAAAATCCAAACGATAGTCTTAATTTTGAAAATAAAGTTTGTAGTCAAACCGTGTAATGAAGGGAAATAATTAGGCGGGTCTAAAGAAATAAAATTAGCAAGGATGGTCGTCAAAACGCCTTTATACCCTAATCATAGATACCAAAAAAATGGAACCATTTAGCGAAAAGGTGATGTGTATGTCTATATATTCAAAAAATCATGTAATAGTAATGAACGACAATAAATCTAACATTTTGGTTCCATTTGATGCTACTGAGCTGTCAGTAAAGGCCTTAAATAAAGCTAGAGATCTTGCATCAAATCAGAGCTCTGCGATAATTATTCTATATATTATAGATGATACAAGTTTCTATCCTAAAGAAATTACAAAGTTTATTTCGAATATGGATGATCTTGACAAAACTAGGCACTATTTTGAAAAGACAATTAGGGAGGGAGCGGAGATGATGATTGGAAAGGAGGTAGATAGATTAACCCATGAAGGTGTTGTGGCCAAGTCAGTAATTCGGGTAGGCCATCCGGCAGATGAGATCCTTACCGTATCTAAAGAAGAGAATTCAAGTATGATAGTAATGGGTAGTAGTGGATCATTGAAGAAAAGACATGATAGAAAAGGTATAGGAAGTATTTCACGGTGGATTTCAGAAGTAGCAACGTGTCCAGTTGTTTTGGTAAGATAACCAAAATATAGTAATTACCGGTAAAAAATGTGTAAATATCGATGAATTTATAGTGTTATTATATTCCCTTATATGTCTTGGATGTGATATATAACCTATACAATGATGTCTTATAAATTAGATAAATTAGATAAATTTTCATTAAAAATTCTAATGGTTTCCACCGAATATCCCCCTATTCCCGGAGGCGTTGGAAGGTATGCAAAGAATCTCACCGAGGGATTAAAAAGATCAGGTATGAAAGTTTCTGTTTTATGTAACGAGAAAGGAAAAGGTGATTATATGGGTATTGATCCTGAAAATGGCAATAATTCGAAAATAATACTAGATGTAATTGATGAGTACGTCCCTGATCTTGTGCATATCCAATTAGAACATGGACTATATGGACTAAAAATGGATGCTATCAATCCAAGTAACTTAAGTACCAATATAGATGAATTTTATAAAGAATGTAAAATACCCATAATTACGACATTTCATTCAGCATATCCCCTACGACAATGGATGGAGCTATCCAAACACCCTAATCTTTTGGATAAAAACATTATTACTTTTCCTATTAACCTAAGCAAGCAAATACTAGCCTATTGGAAACGTTTCATAAACTACCAATCTTTTAATGCAGCAAACAAGCAAAAAATGCAAATGAGTCAAGCTAATATCGTTTTTTCAAATTATTTAGCCAATCAAATATCCAAAAATGAAAATACCAGTAATGACGGAAAAATATCGAAAAATTTCACAGTGATATACCATGGAGCTGAACCAAATTTGAATATGCCTTTAAAGAAAAAAGAGGCAAGAAACACGTACTCCTTACCACTAAATCGTAAAATAGGTCTATTCTTTGGATTCATGACGCATACAAAAGGTTGGGACATATTGAATAATTTGGACATTCCGGATGATTGGGTCATGGTAATTAATCAATCAAAAAATTCATTCAATACAATAAAGCCGTCTTCAATTGATGGTCATGATAACCAGAAAAGAGATTCCCGCCTAGAAAGTAAAGATACACATCAAAGTAAAATAATTAATTTGAATCGAGGCTTCTTAACAGATAAAGAACTTTCAATTCTTTTTTATGCATGTGATATAATCATCCTCCCCTATACAGTAACCTCTGGTTCAGGGGTAATGTTTGATGCCCTCGCTCACGGATTACCATTCATAGCAACTGATTTAGGTTTCTTCAAAGAATTTGCAAATAAAGGATTAGGAATAGTAGTAAAAAGAAGACCTAATGAATTTGCTAAAGCAATCAAGAAACTAGAAGCAAATTACTCTCAGTATTATAAAAGAATTGAGGAATTCAATAAGGAATTAACATGGGATAATGTTGCGTTGCAGCATTTTGCACTTTATACTGCTGTTTTGGGTAACACGGGAATCAAAAACAATCTATTACCTTATGCCAGCCCATCATAAGAAATTCAATAGATGATTATTGTATAATAATCGACATCTAGGTTATGCTCAATAGATACGTATAACTAATCATTCCCAGGCCAATTTAGATCCAAATTCATATATTATAGAAGCGATTATTTTTTTAACCTGAGAGTAACAAGTAAGAACATTACTTTAGATTTGTTTTCACTGTATACCACAGTACTTAATAGTAAAGGTAAAAGGTAATGATTTGAAGATTCTAAAATGCATTTTATAGAACAAAGAAATAAGATATAAAAGATAGACAGCGAAATTACCGACCTGTTTCTATTCCATTCTATTTTACAACAAAATTAGTTTCTTCGTCCTACAATATTGGATTGATTTAACGACATATGATAGACTAACTATTTTGAAAAATATAATCTACAAGATCGCTTATTTTGGCCGTTGCAACGCAACACACCTTGTCCGCACCACCATAATAAACAAAAAGTTCTCCATTGATAATGCAAGCACCAGTGGGAAAGACCACATTGTTTACATCACCATATTTCTCATATTTTGTGGTAGGTACTAAAATGGGTTCTTTGCTTCTACAAATTATTTTATATGGATCGTCTAAATCAAGAAGTGCAGCACCAGCACTATAAGTTCTGTCCGCACTCACACCATGGTATATTACTAACCACCCATATTTTGTTCTAATAGGCGGAGAACCAGCACCGATCTTTAATTCTTCCCATTTCTGTTCTGGTTTCATGAGCAAAGTATGGGTTTCAAAACTTGTCAATGTAGTCCCCTCCCCAATCCAAATACTAGGTTTATCTATTCCATATGCATCACCTATCCAAGAACTTGGTCTATGCAGGCTGAAATAGGTCAACTTTTCGTTATTAGGGGTATTTTTAGACGGCAATTTGGTTGGAAAAAGAACCACATCTTTGTTATCCATTCCTTCATTTGTAATGATGCCCAGTCTCTCAAATTTTGAATAATCTTTAGTAGTTGCCAATGCGGTTGACACCATTGGACCTTTTTTTGGACGATCGGGTAATACTACATAAGTAATATAGATTTGATTGTCGATTTCGGACAATCGAGGATCTTCGATACCATACTTTTCATAGTCCAATGTTGGATCAAACGCTATTCCATCACGCCTACTAAAGAGATAACCATCATCACTGGATGCATATCCTATCCTTGAAAGGTAGTGCTCATATTCTCCGATCGCACGATAAAGCATATGAATTTTTTTCCCATCATATAATATGGCACAGTTAAAAACAGCTTCTGATTCCCACCAGTTATTCTTATTGGGAATAAGTATAGGATTATTTGAATATCGTTTTAGGATTTCGGACTTCAATTGGACGGACTTCAATTGGATAGATCGCTAACGCAGAATTTATATTTTGAGATGATGTTGCTTATAATTGGTATATACATTGAATAAAGCTGTTTCCATAGTATTTAAACAGTATATTAAAAGCAATGTTTTACTGGTATCTTGGTCTGGGATAGGTTTATTGCATTTTGATAATCAATTAGTCCTAGTGACTTTAGTAAACAATGTAGTTACAATCTTTATTCTAGTATAGAAAACTGCAAGGAAAATGGCAATAATGATGGATAGCGTGTGAATTATCAGAGAAATATACTCATGTTCAAGTATAACCAGGGACGTATGTCATTAAATAAGAGTAATAGAAATGAGACAAAAAAATAATTTTATGTAAATTGCTGGCACTTACAAAATAAACAGCGATGATCATAAAATCTTGGGCCGCTGGGTTGTTGTCTATGCTCATTCTTTGAATGGGTACAATTCTTACACATTAGCAATTGAAGGTTATTCATGTTACTCACAATATACTATATACATGATACAATATTAAGGATTAGCAAAAAGGGTACTAGATGGCATATATAATCAGACGAAACTAGGTATAAGGTAATTGCAATAGAACCAAATAAACTTCTTTTGTTATCTAACCATCATGTCTTAATAGATCTCAAGATTTGAAGATCACTGCTAATGATAATATATTAAAAATAAGTTTAAAGTTTAAATACGCCAATTCCTTTCGTTTGACTTTTGGGTATATTTACCTGAAACTTTGACCTGATTATGAATAGATATCATAGTGGCATTTTACCATTGAATGTGTTGGAAAAACCGTCATCATATTCATATTTATTCAAGGTATGAATCACATCTTCAAAGAAAAACGCGGCTGTCTGAGCGGATGTGAGATTAAAGGCTGTTCATAAACACCTATACCACATATCTTTGCCATAACCATGGCTAGAGCATATTGATGTCGTTACAGGTATATGGAAAAGCCGCCCTAACATGAAATGCAATGCTACAAACTGGTAAAAACTAATTTTTTGGAGATAACTAGATAAAACTATATAAAAATTATGATATTATGAGATAGTGAAGGGCTCTAGTTTGCAACAATCCCTTCATTTTCACAAAATCTCCTGCCAAATTCCTTGGAGATTTCTTCTTCTTTTATAATCTCCCCTCTTCGTCCTGGAGTTCGCATCATCTGCTGTCTAACATTTCTTCTTTCGTCATCTAATTCAACAAATCCTCTTTCAAAATTATTTATTTGTTGTTTTTTAGTTCTTAATTCTAGAGAGTATCTTTGACGAAAAGATGTTTCTATATTTTCACTTGATTGTTCTGTAGTAAGGACGACCACATTTTCTTTTTTAGCTTGATTGATTATAGTGTTTTTATGAAGGGAATCTAATGACATAAGGGGAAGGTGATTATTATTATAACTTTTTTCTATTACCATGTTTCTATATACACACCGTGTCTCTTAAGTATATTATGATGAATATCGTTTTCAGTTCAAGTTAATCACCATTTTAACATCCATTAAAAATGATTCCTTCAATTGAACCATTAATTTAATAGCAAACAGCTTGATCTGAAAATAGAGTAACAAATACAATAACTATTTACATTATTCACCATATTGCAGTGATCTTTGAAGGTCGTAGGGTCGTTTACTGCAGCTGATAACATATATAGCATTATCAAGAATGTATAAAATAAATTCCATTTTTATAGACATCACTCAATGAATAGAATTTTTGAGCCAAATTGGTTTGGGAAATGTTTTAGAGGAATACCATGATAAACCTGCCGGGAGAGAAACAAAGGGTATCGTAGCAGGTCCCAGCTTCTTATGATTTTTGAACAATTTATTTCAAATTCATAGTCTCCAAAGTAAATTGTATAATTAGAATATGAAATATTAATAAATACTATATGTTATCAATCACCGGCACATAGATTTGAAATTCTGCTAAAAACTATTCATACTGCTACGAAATAAAAAAAGGGAAGAATTGACAGATCTTGATTATGGAAATAGGGGTCATTTTGATCTTACGGTCCGAATGATCTTTAAAAGACATTCCACCTAAATTGGACTTTATTAATAGAAGAGAGATTTAGAAAGTTTAACCTTTTCCAGATGAGTGAAGCCCCACCAAAGAATATTTCTAAATTTCACGTATTCTTAATATACTTTAGAATCTATATTCTCTCTGATAACTGTTGGTAGATCTTGTATACGGTATGGGTATAACAGATATAATAAAAGATGCCCCCACAATTTTTAGTATCCTAAGCAAATATATATCAATAAAGTTTTTTAACTCAAAACCATTCATCTATGGTTCTGCAGATATTATCAACGTCTGTAATTTACATTGTTCCCATTGTTACTGGTGGAAAACTAGAAGAAATGAAATAGATGAATTGAGTCCTGGGGACTGGAGAGAAATAATAAAACAGACCTTTAAGAAACACAGTGTTTACGTAGTCACACTCGTAGGAGGCGAGCCAATGATGCGTCAGGATATAATAAAAGTTTTTTGCGATGAGATGCCCAGAAGAATATGTGTAGTAACAAACGGTACTTATCCTTTAGTCAGATTTGACAATCTTTACTTTTACTGGGTATCCCTTGATGGGACAGAACAAGTACATGATAGCATAAGAGGAAAAGGTGCATATTCAAAAACCAAAAAGAACATTTTTGACTACATCAAAGGACCTGCTCGCAATGGAAAACCAGCATGGAAGGACATTTGGATTACAATGACTATAAATTCGCTGAATTATACTACCATTGAAGATCTGATTAATGAATGGAAAGGTACGATAAATAAAATAGGGTTTCAATTTCATACTCCCTTTGCAGATAATGATCCCCTCTGGCTACCATTCGGTGATATAAGAACAGATATAATTAACAATATTTTGAGATTAAGAAGTAAATATCCTGATTTCATTATGAACACAGAAAAACAGCTGGAATTAATGAAGGGTAACTGGGGAGGCATTAAAACGACTCCAGTGGACTGTCCTTCATGGGCGATCTTATCTTTGGATCACAAAGGAAAGTCAAAACAACCTTGTTGTATTGGAAGCTCTGACAGTAAAGCGATGAAGCCGATATGTGAAAAATGTGGACTGGGATGTTATTCAATACTAGTTGCCCAAGGATTGAAAAATAAATGACTATGATTTACATTTAACTGATATACTCTTAAAAAATGAGTGAATCAATGATAACAATATTCATGGACATCATCTCTATTGGACTCGATTATTAAGAGTCTTATATAGTGTCATTAATCACACATAAACTTCTATTCAATCAAAAGAGCAATTTTTATCACGAAGTAATAGAATCAAAATAAACAAACTGTAATGAATAAAATCTCTATTACTATCCTCTAATTTTTAAATCATGGCTAGTTTAATTAGTATAATAATATGTGGATTAATTTTTGTAATTCTCTGTCCCTTCCAATTTCAGTCAGATAAATTTTTCGTTAGCACAAAAGGGTAATTTTCAATTTGGCAATCAAGGCATGGAAAATGCGGGAGGTGTAGGTCAAGCAGGTCAAGGTAATGCTAAAAGTATGGGATGGGTAGGTTGTCCAACTGGTCCTAAAGGTACAGATGAGATGAGTTGTTCGACTAATCCTACGACTAGTCCTACTTATATAGATGGTTCCTCGGCTACTACAAATAATGTAGTGGTTTCTGATTCATCATCCTCAACTGATTCATCATCGTTAGCTGGAAAAATCTACATAACTCATGGACCGACCACAAAACTGGTGGTAATCCTTATTCCTCTACTGCAGCATGTTACTCCAATGATTTAACCTTGGGAGGCGGATCCATTTATGATATTACCGATGCAAATGCAATTTCTTTCTCTGCAATCCCGGATTCTTTTAGCACATTTACAACCACAATTACCAGTAGTTCAAATTCGGATTCAGCATTAACTGTCCAGGCTTATGCAATATGCTATGATAATCCATAATATTTTTGACATCGGCAAAACATAATTCGCGACACATTCGACTTAATCGTCGTTTTTATCTTAATTCTCACATCTTTCCATAATAATATAACTAATTTTAAGTATCATCATGCAAGAATACTTGAGCTCATTGTGTTATACATAGTGACAGCGATAAACAACACCTTATATTCATTAATATACCACCACGATATATTGCTACGGGTCTAAAAAAGTCTAATATGTTCATAAAATTGAAATTAGAAAAGTCAATACATCTGACAATGAGAGACAAAATATTAGATTGAAAGCAATAAAAAAGAAAAGGACAATCAGTAGCTCACTAAAGTAGAAGGAATGTGAGATCCAAATTCAGCTCAATAAATGAGATCGTAATGATATCTTTATTACAACACCATTGGACTAATCCAATATACTATGGAAAAGAGTATAAAGATCATCATAGTTTTATCTATACCAATAATCATCATAACTATAGCAGTAGTAGGATTGCTTGCTCCATCCGCTTTTGAAGAACAATGTAAACAAAAAGCCAGTGAAATAATAAACAATTTGTATGCACTGGAAGGAAATAAAGAAAATTTTCGTACATCTTATGAAAATGGGACCATATCAAATCGATCACAAGAGGAATTACAAAAATTAGATATGATACTCAATAGTTGTCCCGAGTTAAAATCTATGTCCACAAAGCAATTAGGGCATGATGTTTCCTTTCTACACATATAACTCTGCTTCCTTATAATTATACGATGTGGAACCTAGAAATAAACTGATTTAATTTTTTGTAGAAATTTCATTACAAGATCGAATTATAAGAAAAACGACATTGTATTTTGGTGTACAATAATTGTTATGAGTATCCTTTGAGTTATCGTAGGATAACAGTAACTAATTAAATCACCGTTAAAATAAACTCATCTTAACATCTTTTGACATATTAGTTTAATAGAGATTCATTAAAGCATTTATGAAACAATATATCGATGTGTCATAAAATCATAGATTATCAATTGCAGTTAAGCGAAGTATTATTATAACAATTAAACATAATTTTACTATTGTGAAGCAGAAAAATACCCATCACTATGTTCTATTAATATTAGGTATTTTATTTAGCATAATCACCCACAATAATACAAATATTATTCATGATTCTACTTTTTTCCCAAATGTGTACGGCCATAATTTTCCTCCCAATAATTATGCTTCCTTTGTAGCATCCTTAGATCAATTTCAGATAGAATCGAATCTTGTCCAGTCAAATCTTCTAAATCATAACATTACCTTAGCTCAAAAACATGCAGATGAAGCTGTTAGTATTTTTTACTGGGACTTGCTGGTAGAAATAGTAAAGCATGATAAAAAAATTGGAGATGATCTTAAAACAGCAGTAGAAAATTTACGCAATCTGACGGCGTCATTTCCAGATACCCCCCTAGCAGTTCAAGGTGAAAAACAAAGAATAGAACAATCAAATCAATTAATTGCGAGTATCAATACAAATGTAGACAAAATCATAGCCATAACTGAAACACAAAAACAATCAGAAGATTCTAACCTTCTAAATCAAGTTACAACGTTCATATCAAATATATTTAGCCAAAAAAACGATAACAGCAATGGATCAATTCATCCAATGAGATTTGCCGAAGGGGTAGACAACGTACTAAGAAATTATGGCGATGCTTATGGTGTTGACTTTGATATGACTGATATGATAAATATGGAAAAAATGGGAAACATGAACCAACAATCTGCAATTAAGAATAGTAATAGTTATGATTCTAATAACAGTAGCGATATGAATATGAGTATTATGAATATGTCATCATCAATGAAGGATTCAGATACCAAAATGAGTACAAATAAACATATTGTAAATATGGCAAATTATCAAAGTGCAAATGGCATGGCTGAAAAATTATCGTATATATTTAATAAAGAACTCAAACCCACCTTATCCCAAAATGGGACTGCTTTTTACGGTACTAATCTTGAAAGCGGTATTATACAACTTGAAAACGCGATAGAATACAAAGTTTCCCCAATGGACATAATGATGATTGTTCATACACAGATTCATCCTAATTTGATAGGGGCTTTTGACTTGCAGATTCTTTCAAATGCATAATAATCATACAGTAAGATTTTATTTTTTACTTAACTCTTAATCTAAATGATTTTAGCAAGATTTTTCGATATGGAAATTAATTTAGCAACAATTAGAAAAATATACTGTTTCTCATCAGAAGTTCCATTTTGATCTGATCCGATATCTCTATTAAATATAATTGCTATTCAAAAGTATGTTTAGCATTTAACGAAGACATGTTAATAATCCAAAACATCTCTTGAGCAGATATTCCACTTTCCGTATTCGTCGATCTCATCCCATATCTTGTTTCAACTTTGCAAGCAAGTCTATCGCATCCACGGAAAATTTGGTTATCCAACGGGCATGTAATTCTTTGATAGGTAGAAGATTGATGTAGTTCCATCGGTATTTTCCAATATGCTTAACTATGATCAAATCAGCCTTTTCTAAGACATTCAAATGTTGCATTACCGTACATCGGTCCATTTCTTTTAAGATTAGACACAATTCCATGGTGGTGTGTGGTTTACCCTTGATTAAATCGAGAATTTTACGTCTACCAGTGTGACCAAGTGCCTTAAGTATACAATCATACTCACTCTCAGAATACATGTTACCTTTATATAACATATACCACTAATAAACCTTATAAAGGTGTATAACCGTGGATTTAAAATTTAGTGTACAAGCCAAGATAAAAAAGCCTGTAGAAGAGGTATTTGACGCAGTCTATAATCCAAAGAAACTAAGCAAATATTTTACCACAGGTGGTGCAAGTGGACCACTCGAGGAAGGAAAAGAGGTTATGTGGGATTTTCATGACTATCCTGGTGCTTTTTCAGTATACGTAAAACAGACAATCAAAAACCAGAAAATCGTTTTTGAATGGGCCAGTGCGGTAGAATCTAATCGCTTAACAGTTAAGATGGACTTTGAACGTCTTGGAGATGGTATTACGTTAGTAAAGATTTCAGAGTCAGGATGGATAAGTGAAGACCAGCCCTCGCTAGATGAATCATATAGTAACTGCCAAGGTTGGACTCAGATGATTTGCTGCTTAAAGGTATATCTAGAATATAATAAGAATTTAAGAGAATTTTTTTATTAACATTTATTGAGTTTCCATAAAAAGTAGTACTTCCTATTCTTCTGATTTAGGCCAAAAACAAAAAAATTACAAGTGATATAAATCAGATATCCTTAATTTGAACACTAGTAAAATGCCAAGCTTATCGGTATTTATTTGATACAAAGACAATTATACTCATAAAACAGTCGTTAGTTTTATAAGAACAGAACCTTGACCTCATTTTAACTCGACTAACATACATATTACCAATGCTAGCGTAATTATCAGCTTCATTAATAAAAGTAAATAATATCCCAATAGCGAGAAGGATTCAGAAGATAGATTCCAGTCATCATAAAAATTGTGATTATAGAAAGTATTATGATCTTTGTAGTATCGATAAAAGTAGAAATATGGTTTTTTAATTATTGAAAATTCGATGTAATCAATTCCCTATTCCTGAGATAGACTGATTCTCAAAATGATTGTTTATATTCTCAGGGTCAAAGTAAATGTCAATTTTTTCCTGTGAGAGAGCAATTATTGTTGGTTCATTTGTAACTGGACCATCCCTCATGGTTATAGTTGAGGTGCCGTTAAGATGAATCGTTTGGTTTTCAATAACTGGTGATCCTACTAATTTGAAATCACCTATCTCATGTTCGTGTCCTGCACTTCCATTTGGTTTGACCATATCTATAATGGCAGTAAAGCCGGGAGATGAGGAATTTATTCCCGTCAATGACCAGTTACCTGAATTCAGCCAGGTTATGTTTCCTGAAGAATCGGTCTGAGTATGATTGAATACACCGGTTTTATTATCGCCCAACTGTCCGTATGTAACAGAAGAAGCAATGGTAGCCAAGACAAATATTCCTGCTACTAAGAAAATAGTAGAACTAAACGAAAAAATAATTCTTCTTTTATGTTTTGTTGCAATAAAATTCTTATCAAAATCCATTTTTAATATTAGTACCTACTAATATAAATTTCTTGTCTACTTTCTTATCTACCTAGTTACTACATATTAGTATTATGATTATCAAAATTAGATATTAAATAATACTATCGTAATCAAAAAAAATTTTCTACCCAATAGGTCAGCAATTGGATCTACAATTACTAAAAGCCCTTCTTCAATGTCAAGGTTTTCTGTATGTCAATACATTGAAAAATATTATGGCATGATGAAACTTATGAATAAAAACAAGTCAAGTGATTGAATGATGTACTTTGTTTAATCCATTCATCTATTTATCTAGAGTGATTCTGCCAATCTCATTAGTAAGCACAAAAGGATCAAGAGAATAAAAGTACAAACCAAACCACGATCCATTGCCAATAGTTTTCACTATACTTTTTGTACCTTATTCATTTTTATACTATATTTTCCGTATTATAAAAATGAGGGAAGTTAATCACAAAGTATATTCGATTGTTCCAGATTTGATTAATACGATGATATTACCAACAGATCGAATGACTCAAGAAACTTCGGATCGCTTTCATAATTCGATCGATTTGTCATGTAGTAACAAACATATTATGATATTTGCATCACAATATAATGTGAGTACAATGGATTCATCTCACTTTACGAATTCACCCTATCGATTCTCTATTATACATATATGGAATTTGATCGGGATATCTTTAAAGAGGTTTAATATGTGCTTAAAAGATTGCACGTTTGCTAATTAAGGGCTATCAATAAATGTCTACAATTAAAGATGATAATTACAATGCAAAAAAAAATTTTAACATCTCAACCGATAGTATTTATTTGAATGAAAACATTGTGTCAGTCAAAGGATTAAGAAAATCCTTTAAAAATCTGACTGTGCTAGACGGGATTGACTTTAATATTAAAAAAGGCACTATTCTTGCTTTACTGGGACCAAATGGAGCTGGAAAAACAACAACAATACATATTTTGAGTACATTACTTTTGCCTGATAAGGGCATTGCTCGGATTAGCGGTTTTGACGTGGTTAAGGAAGTAGACAAAGTACGTGGTTTAATTGGCTTGACTGGTCAATATGCAGCTTTAGATGAATACCTAACAGGAAGGGAAAATCTGCAAATGATAGGTCGTTTATATCGTTTAAGTCGCCAAGACATCAAACAACGGACAGAAGAATTACTTGAGTTATTTGATCTGGTGGATGCAGCTAATCGGGCGGTCAAGACTTATTCGGGTGGCATGCGCCGTCGTTTAGACCTTGCTGTTAGTTTGATTGCGTCTCCACCGATTATTTTTTTAGATGAACCTACTACAGGCCTCGATCCAAGAAGTCGGTTAATTATGTGGGACACTATTAAACAGTTAGCTGAAAGTGGTACAACAATACTTCTAACCACTCAAGATATGGACGAAGCTGATCATTTGGCAAGTAGAATCGTGGTTCTTAACGGTGGCAAAATTATAGCCGAGGGCACTTCAGACGAACTAAAACAACAGGTGGGTTCCGAACGATTAGAGATAACCTTTATCAATACCGGCTATTTTGAAAAAGCTAAAGAAATTATCCAGGTAGGAAAATTTCACGCAGATAACAAGATGCGTACCATAAGTTTCGTCACTACAGGTGGAGTCCATCAACTAAGACAGGTTCTTAGTCAACTAGAGGAAGAAAATATAGAGGTAGAAAATGTATCTTTTCATGGTCCTACTCTAGATGATGTTTTCCTCATTCTTACTGGTCATTCAACAGAGCATTCAAATATAGAAGAAAGGGAAAAAGAGGTCTTTAAGCAATGACCAGACCATCCTTTAGAACCAATATCAAACCAGAAAATCGCTCAAGATTCTATTGGATGATCAGTGATTCTTTTGTACTGGCACAGCGAAGCATCAAACATATTACAAGGAATTTAGATCAACTCTTTTCAGTCGCTCTATTTCCCATCATGTTTTTCTTGTTGTTTCGGTACGTATTTGGAGGTGCCATAGATACGGGTGATATGAGCTATGTCAACTTTTTGGTTGCAGGTATCTTTGTCCAAATGCTTGCTTTTGGTGCGAACTATACAACTATGAATTTAGCCATCGATCTTCAAAGAGGCATAGTTAATAGGTTCCGATCCCTTCCCATATCACGATCTGCTTTACTAATAGGTCATGTCGGAGCGGATCTGGTCAGAAACATGATTTCAGGTCTAATTGTGATTGGGGTTAGTTTTCTGGTAGGATTTCATCCAGTGGCTAGCGTTACTGATTGGATATCGATATTTGGTATAGCCATCCTTTTTTCTTTAGCTATCTCTTGGATATCAGCCATTATGGGCCTAATCGTAAAGAGTATCGAAGCTGCCCAGTGGACTGGTTTTATCGTTATTTTTCCACTTACCTTTGTGAGTAGTGCTTTCGTACCTACCGATACCATGCCAGGTCCGTTAAGATTCTTTGCTGAAAATCAGCCTCTTACACATGTGATAGAAGCAATTCGTTCTTGGTTAGTTGGGACACCAATAGGTGATTCGGGATGGCTTGCGTTTGTCTGGTGTACGGGTATAATCGTGATTGCAATGCCTGTGGCAACATGGTTGTTTAAGCGTCAGACGTTAAGATAAAAAGAAATCATATTACAAAGTAATCCAAAAATTTGAGCTAAATAACAATCATAAAAAAAACTAAGATAAGTAAACTCAACTCATAAAAAATCCAATTATATATTAATAGAATCCATAGATTTATCTTGACTATCATAAATAGATAAAATCAACCTTATCAGACTCTATAATGAGGTATATAACAAATATGATGATAGTCTATGAAATAAGTATTTAAGCGGATCAACCAATATGTTATGCATGGAATTGAGGAAAGAATTATCCATTAATGAAATAAAACTTATGTCTGGGAAAATTTCTGCATCAACTCTCATAAAATTATCTACCCATCTAAGTAATGGATTGAATCTAAATTGCAAATAACAACGCTATTGTTACCACAATGTGAAACTAGTAACTGCAATAATATTCAGGGCTCTATGGAACTTCTCCACATAGATCAGAAGATTCAAGATCAGACAACTAATTCAAAAATATATGATAATTACTTTTCAATATATTCAAATCAGAATACGGGCTATCCCGTAGATAATGATAAGCTTACGATAGCTATCAATGATGTTCATAACAACGATAAGAAAATTCTTTTATTGCTGCGTAAAGAAATGTGGTCAACATATTCATTTAAAGCTCTCGAGAGAAAGCTTGAAATTCACCAACAAAGTCTGTCAAGGGCTTTAAAAAGGCTTTTGGACTTGAACCTAATTGAAAAAACATCATCAGGATACAAGTTAGTTGAAAGAAATGCCTATAACTTGAATCCAATATTGGATGATAATCTTTTAAATGAAGAGCCAGAAATAATTAAATCAAAAAAAATTAGAAAATACAAGCAGTTAGTCCAGATCTACATGCCTGTAAAGGGTAACATGGAAGCCATAGTGGATCATTTAACCGGGAAATGGTTCGGTAATTTAAGATGGTTTGGCCTGATAACAAAGGAAACAGGATTTAGACTTCAATGGATAGTGGTAGATAGATACAGTAACAATAAAATATTTCAGATTAATGTTAGTATTTTATCAGAATATGTTATTGTAGAGTCCGATGCCGTTTCGGATAATGAGAAAGTTGAAGCTATGTATTACTCAAACAGGATAATTGAGGAGATAATAAAAGTTCTGCAGGAGAACTTACATGAAGAATCCATACCAGAAAAGGAATTCACCCCTATTTATACGGATATAAAATTTTCGCACAATCGGAATAAATGATAGAATGTTAAACTTATTCTATCATGATTTCACCTAAACAGGGAATTAAAAATATGGTAAGATGCAGGATATCTATCAATCTATCAATCTATCAATCTATCAATCTATCAATCTATCAATCTATTTTTCCGCGCATATATGGAACTATAATATTTAGAATAAAATAGTAAAAAAGTTGTTGTGCTTGTGAATTATTGTTGTCACACCACACTATGATAAGTTTAATGATAAGTTGTTATCTCAGCATGTTAGAGTTACGTGCTTATTTTTGTAAATCCTTTTAACGTAACTATCCCCGACTCAACCACCGGTTTTTCTCCAATTGCTTTTTCTATCGCCTCATTTGACAATTTCAATGCCTGTTCAATGTTCATATTTGTGTCATACCCTTTGTGAAGGACATCTAATGCCAAATCGGAGGAGTAACCTATCGCAAACCCACCTCCCTTTAAATAAGTTCCACTGGGGTCAACCCGATACAAATGTATGCCATTTTCATCTACTCCAGCAATGATTATTGAGGCCGCTTGAGGTCTTACAGCATAAATAGTGTAATTGTGTAAATAAGTACTTAGATGTTTTGTGATGGATCTTATATCTATAGCGCTATCGTATGAAATGTGATGTTTCTGTGCTTGTAACCTTATTTCTTCGATTAGATGTTCTATATCTGCTATATATCCTGCTCCCGTTGCTCCAATGTGATTATCAATGACAAATATTTTTTCATTTGGATCGACTAACGGCAAAGTAGGCTTTATATGACTTGAAATTAAAGCAAATTCCGGTGTTTTTAATCCAATAGTTGTTGAACCCTTATTTACCGCTTCTAAAGCATTATCTACTAATACCAGCCGACCACCTTGTCCATAGTAGGATGGATATCTACTGTTGTTTCCAAAACTATAAGGAGAACCTATAGAATTATTATCTTCAGACATTTTGTGTTATTCTCCTATCCTCATATTATAACCTGATCGGCTGTTACCAATTTAGGTATGACTAAAACATCAATTCCATTGCCAGAACCTGGATCCCGCTCCATTGCCGCTGAGACGGCTTTTTTAGCAATTTCCTTCGCTTCGTCGTTTGTAATATCAAGACGGTAAAGACTTTCAAGCACTCCATAAGCTATGGGTGCTCCCGAACCTGATGCAGCATAATCTTCATTTGTAATCGCACCACTCATATCGGCAACATTTACATGCGATCCGCTAGCATCTACTCCTGCCACTAGTAACTCTACATAATATGGTTGGTAGTTCTTCATACCCGAGTAGGCTAGATTTGCGATTAGTCTCGAGGATTCCTTTACACTTAATGGAAATCCTCTTCGTAGTTCTATCAATTTTCTCTCAGCTGCGGTAACTTTGATTAAATGTTCCGCATCAGATAGTTGTCCTGCAATAGCAATTGCGAGTGTATTATCTATTTTGGAAATTTTTTGTACTATTTTAGATCCTATAAAGAAGCCCTTGCTGGCTCGTTTATCGGACGCAAGTACTACTCCTTCGGTTGTTTTAATTCCTATTATAGTAGTCATTTATTATAATATTATAGATTATGGTCGAATTTATTGACCAAGTTTAGTTCATATTAGTCACATTTTTAGTTTATTTATTGTAAAGACTTGCTTAAAACCTGAGAAAGAAATTAGGGTTTATCTCACGCCACATATCCAGAAGATGATCAATAAAGTTTATCAATAAATGTTAAAGCCTTTAACTAGGATTCAGTAATTTATCTATCAGACTCAACTATCAACAAACAAAAATATCTTTTTATGATAGACTAAGGAACACAAAGCGTAGAAGTTATCAGATAAGATACCAATACCACTACTAAATATAACGAAAACCTTCAAATAATAAATATTTCAGAACAGTGAAAAAAAGTTAAGGTAATAGGGTAGGTAGGATATTTAACACATTCTACCTGGTTTACAATTACTGGGATCAAAGATATGATGTTTTTCGGTCCAACTCTGGTGGTGACTATGATGATCTGAATGATGAGGATGAGTATGGGTCACGGTATGGGTATGATCTTTGTGAGTAAAGAAGTGAGTGTGTTCATCTAAATATTGACCGTTGTTATCTGTTGTAATTTTACCTAGAATATCAGAAAGCTCCCCTATTATTGCAGTTAATTGAGTGGTTGAGACTGTTGAATTATCACTAGATACAGTATTTTGGGCTTGGGTTAAATTTTCGATCAATTGAGCAAGTACCTGGCTATTTTCTTGATTATTAGTTTGAGCAGAGGCTTCATTGTTTAACATCCATCCTCCAAAAGATATGCCAAAAGTTATAAAAAGCACAGATATGATTGCTGAATTCAGGAAGATAATTTTCTTCATTTTAATTTAAATATTATATGGGTCGTATTTAAAGAAAATTACGATTATTGTATCAAATAGATATATGTATATAATAATTCAAATGATTCTATATTTGTAAAAAGGTTATATAAATAGACACGGAATTTTTAAAAGTTAAACATTCTAAGGTTCGTTTTTCACCAAATAGCATCATGATTAATAGTATTATAAAATCCTTAAAATCAACATACTCAATTGTTAGACATCCTCCCTCGGTTAGGCCTCTAAGTTTAAAACTCTAAATGGGTATATACTATTAGCAATGAATTAACATTGTCTGATTAGGTGTCTAAACATTTTTTTAAAGAAATAAAGGTGTGTCTCTTGAGACACAAAACTACCTATAATTAACCAATTATATTCTATGTATGTATGAATATCTTTATAAAGATTTGACGAAATTTGTCCTGAAAAATAAGTTGCAACTAAATATGGCAAACTATTTATTTTTATTTAGATGGCGTGTTGCGTGATCCTTCAACATCTTTGGCTTTGAAACCCCTACTTGTCGATTTGTTAAGTTAGAAGAGTACAGGAGACAGGACTGTAACCTTCCGGTCGTATTGATAACATACATTAACTTGTAAATTTGTCACATAGAATGACATATAGAAAGGTCATTGCATATTTTTTTAGTCATTTGTCTTAAATTCCAAGTGTGGACCAATCTTGACCTCACATTTTATTACTCTTCCTAAAGTAAGGTCGGGTAAAAGATAATCCATTATAATATTTCATCAAAAATTAAATATCAAAAACTTTTTTAATACGTTCAAAGTATATTTTGTTACAGTCGTCCATAGTCAATTACTTCCATTAAGGTCTTACAAATTCTACCTGTAAGACCTTATTTCTCTAATATAACTAGATTGCGAAGGCAAAGCAGAGTCGAAATCTGGTACCAACACCAAAGCTGAAGGTAATGAATAAAATTCCGGGTCTTGTTCTAGAAAGTTTACCTTTGTAATTTCTATCAAACTGGTTGATCACCATGACTTTACAATAAGCAATGTCCTTGAGTGAGGACCTGCCGACCCGCTCTTTTGGAGCCAACAGACGGCTACTTCTGCCATTGTGGCTTTTGAGTCTCCTTCACTCCGCGATTGTGTATATCCCGATGGTATGCAGGTGCAGCCGTCCGGTCCGATTTGGCAGATTTGGGTGTTTGTATCCAATAGCAGATACAAATTGCAGAATTGATTAGACAACATGTATAACAAATGAGGTTTGTCCAAACAACAAGATTGGAATTATTCCTACTCTTATTTCGCAACAACAAAATAGATATCATCTGACGAATTTTGACCTTCTAAACATGCAAATATCAGGCAATTATTGATAAAGCCATATTTTGTCCAACTATTGATGATAAAAATTCCAAAATAAATATTTGTATAGAAAAATATGGGATAAATCCGTAAGAGTAGAAAGATAAGCCCCCGCTTTTATAGGATGTTAATAATCTAAATTTAATGAATATTAATAAAAAAGTAACTGTTACCATGGTCATAGCGATAGCATCATTATTTGCTGCATCTGGTATAACAAGTAGTGCCACATTTGCCCAATCCAATGGTGAAGATGATGAAACAGGAACAAACAATTATGAAGAATTTGTTAGTTGTCTAGCTCAATCAGAAGGCGACAAAGGATATGCATCTGAAAGCGAAATAAGAGACTGTTTTAGACCAATTTATGACCCAGAGGCAGACACTAGCTCAGCTTCCAGTGATAATGCTGATGATAGCAACACCAATGTTGATGACAGCAATGACATTGCCCCAAACTCAAATACCAATTCAAATAACTAGATAGCACAATATTGAGTGTCGGTTTACAAAAATATTCGTAATAACATATTGAAAACAACAACCAAAGATAAAGAACTCGTTACCATGTCATTCACTTAGTAAGTGACTGAATGACATGATGATTTTATTTAGCACATCACAAGGATCAGAAAAGAAGTGTTAGAATCGTCTATTGCAATAGCAGAATGTTAACTTTAAGAAATAATAGTACCACAAGATTATTATCTATTTAACAATAAGTAATATATCATATTGTTTTCCTTTTGCTTTCATTGTATTATAAATGGAATTCTTTATGACTGAGAACTAAAAAAGGGGAGTATATTTGCTTGATAATTAGAGCCATTAGGTCACATGTTAACGATATTTAGGATATTACCATCGGGATCTTTAAACCATGCAACTTTCATATCACCATCAAAATGAATATCATCTTTTAGTGTTGTATTAGGCATATTATAATGTTCAAACTGTATGCCTTTAGATTTAAGTTCCTTTACCAGGATCTCTATATCTTCACCTACTACCCAAGTGGCGCTAGTGGCTTTATTAGTTCCAGCGTACTGTGATTGATATACTATTACGGTAGTGTTACCACACTTATACACTACTACTTCATCTCCGACAGAGTCTATTTTCTCTAATCCCAAAATATTCTCATAAAACTTTCTAGAAATTTCTAGATTCTTTACAGCTATATTTGCTAACGCATTATTATTACTTAACACAATAATTTACCCCATTATGAATTAGACATGTCAACATTCCTATAAAAATACAGGCTTAAAAGAAAGTCGGGTAGTAATTGTTTTTGATCATGAATCAATTGTTTCATAGGTGAGTATACTCTACATGTTATAAAAATGAGTATGGGACTGAAAGTATAGTTAGTTATTTCAATGAGAAAGAGTCAGGTGAGAAATCAAAGGAGATCCATATTTTCAACTTCCTTCTTCTGACTCTTCATCTGACTCTTCATCTGAGGAATCTTCTGACGCAGGTGAAAAAGTACCGGGCTGATTCACCAATACTTCGCCAACCATAGTTGGATGATAAATGCAATAGTAATCAAATTCACCAGCCTCAATAAATTTCAAACTGTAGGATTGATTTGGAATTATAGCATCAGAATCAAATAAAGTCCCTTCATCTAAGTTACCATCCTGTCCGGAGGTTACTGTATGAGATACTGTATCTCCGTTGTACCATGTTACTGTTTGACCTATATCAATTTCAAGTGGATTTGGTGAATAGGAATCACTACCATCTATTCCCAGAATAACTGCAGGAACGGACTGAGATGTTATAGTGCCATTTCGAGCAGTAGAGTTCAGAGGGGAGCTTGGAGGGGAGCTTGGAGGGGAGCTTGGAATAATGCTATCAGCTATGGGCAATATTCGATAAATTGACCCAGTGTAGCTTAATATATACAAGTAACCATCTGGACCCACCTGAATATCAGTTATTCCCCCGAAACCTTGCCCAAAGACTAAAGGTTGATTCTCTTTAGGATCGTCTATTTCATTATCTTCTAATAATTCTACATTACCAACATAAGTATCATTTATAAATATAGAATCACGTTCCTCATTCAAAGTAAATCTATATAATAAACCATTGTTGATATCACCTACAAACATATTATTTGCAAATTGATCTCCAAGTTTAAATGAATTTAAAAATTTAAGGGCTGTTACACCGACAGGCAGCGTCCACACAAACTTTGGATCGGCATATTGGCTTTTTCCAAAATATACCAAATCTGCTTCTGTGGTAGCATGTTCTAGTATGTCCTCATCTACAAAGCCTTGGACTTGAAACCAACCACTATTAAATCCAGGAAAAACAAGATTTATTTCGTCGCCCGCTACTGGTCCATTCTCGGTATCCCATAAATTCCCTGTCAATGGGTCAAAATCCATACCAAAACTATTTCGAATACCCATGGCATAATAGACGTTAAGTGGCAACCCTGCACCAAATATTGGATCGCCAGGATCCACAATGCCACCCTCTTGAGTAATTCGAAGTACGCCTCCAAGACCATTCGGGGCGGGCCCATCAAATATATTTTGGGCCTGGGTTCTATGACCCCCTACTTCTCCTACCATATAGTAGACATTGTTATCTGGACCAATTCGAATTTTACCGCCATTATGCTCGCCCCTACCATTGGGCGGAATAGCAGTTAAATCAAATAGAAGGACAGGATTTATCAATCTACCATCAACAAATTCATAGCGATATAGTCTATTTCCTAATGGATCAATAAGCGCATCAACATCACTTTTATCTACACCATTGCCTGATTCAGTATAAGATAGGAAAACATAAGTTTTTCCATCAGGTTGTTTTGAAATGGCAATTCCTAACAAGCCGCGTTCTATTGCAGTTGCTACAGGTACATCAAGTACAGGTTGAGGCATCACAAAACCATTTACAACTCGCATCACCTTACCTGTAGCTTTCTCAGTGACTAGAATATCGTTAGGACCCAAAAACGCCATACTGGTAGGAAAGTCCAATCCATCAGTTACTTTTTCAACCGTCAGGGTATCATCGTTGACTGTGGGTCCACTAGGGGACAGAGGCGCCTTAGCATAAGCTCCATAAGAAACCTGAATATAGGAAGAAGTTACGGTAGAAAGTAAAATCATAGATATAGCGAAAAAGCAAATCAATAGTTTTAGTCCATTAAACATAAGTTAGTCTATGAATATAGAGAAATATTTTAAATTAATTAAGGTTTCGTAAGAATGCATCACATTGTTGTTTATGGCTATAGAGTTATTTCAAGGATAATCATAAAAATACCAATATCATAACCATGAGTATTGCTGAAACCTCAAGGATAAAAGGGATTAGCAGTTAAATCCATAGTGTTTAGTTATGAATGTATGGTCTATCCAACACATAGCAATGAGTAAAAAACCGTTTATTTCTTACCCTTATAGTTATACCCTCTTTTAATTTTTGCTATTAGTAATCCATTCACCAAAATAGGTTTCTATGGCTAACTTTGATACAACTATTTGAAAGGTTTCAATCAACTAGATTCAGTCTTGATTCAAATAATAGATCTCATTTTGATCTGAAACAGTCAATCCAGTATGTGGACCTCCTCCTATAGCAAATATCCTGTCATCATATGAGGCGACGCCCAACCCATGTCGAGCGGTTGGCATAGGAAGTTCTTTACTCCAAGTATCAGTATCCGGATCATAACGTTCATTTTTATCAAACGTTCCTTGGTTTTGTTCTCCACCCAATACATAAATGGATCCATTTACTGCGGTGGCTGCAATACCACTTCTTTTTGACGGCATTGGTTCAAGATCTGTAATCCACTGATCTAAAACAGTATCATATTTCTCGTTTACATCTACGTTTACTAGAGAACCACTAAGTCTACCCCCCATCACATAAATATTACCATCAACTACTGCAGAAGCAGCATGATGTCTAGCTGTAGGCATGGAAGATAGGGTCACCCATTCATTGGTATTCGGATCATACCCTTCTACAACTACATGAGAATGATCGTAACTATCTCCACCAATTACATACAATATTCCATTAACGAAATTTGCATTTGGTGACCCTCGTGGCGTAGACATAGGGGCACCCAAGGTCCAATTATTGGTATCTGGATCATAAATGAATAGGTTGTTACTAGGGATCCAATCGCCGGTATATCCTCCGATCACATAAATTTGATCGCCATAAACATCTGCTGTAGCATGGTGAAGAGGCAAAGGAAGCGACTTGATGTTTTGAGTCCAGGTATTATCAGTGGAATTGTACATCTCTATGATATCTGTAATTTTACCGTCTGAAGTAAAACCGCCTATTATATATACTTCCGTATCCAAATTGGCTGCAGTAACCTCAGTTCTCGCATTTGGCATATCCGCACCCTCCATCCAAATATCTGCGCCAGATGGATTCTGTGTTGCAAAGGAGAGATGGGACACATAAAACAAGAAAACTACGGAGGAAAAGATCAACAAGATATAAACAGAAAATATTATAGGGGAAAGAAAATTTTTCATATTTATAATCTAATCATAATAAATATAAGATTGATGGCAATCCTCAAATATGATAACATCATATTCTTGAGAATCAGAAGCGCAAAGAAACTTAGAAATCGATGGATCAATTCAACAGTATTCATTAACTTCAAGAACAAAAATATAATCTATTTCAATTTTCTCAACTATTTCCATGATAACCGAAACTAAACAAGAAGATGTAGCGATACATTTTCATGGTCTAAATTTTGAATTTGCTCAGTAGGGAAATATTGTAACACTCCAAAACATCTAATGTAGTTTTTCTAATGATACAGTCAATTATCTAATATCACTTTTGAATAACGTTAATAATCTTGATAAGATTTCAGATAATATATTAAAACCGTGATGCAAAATATATAAAAATCGATCAAGAAAAGAGAACTTTATTTAGTGATAATTGTTAGATCAGAATTCTCACCGAGATTAAAATCAGGATTAGGATTAATCGAACAGACTGGATCAATAGATCAATAGACTAGATAAAACCTAAATCATTTTGAAAAGATCATTTCAATGGCAAAAGTTAAATACTTATACTCCAAAGAAACGGCTAATGAATATATAGATATATCATATTATTAAATAATCATGTACATACGCATTAGGACAGATGAGGTTAGATTTTCCACCAAAATATACAGAAACCATAGGATCTGTGAAGATTCACTCACTTCAAAAAGTATACGAAATAGATTCTGGGCACACTCATGGTACCACTTTGCAGAACTTTAACAGTACGACCATGGCATTTGATAATAACACATTATCAAAGATATTCAAGCACATGGCAGTAGTGATTCCAGTTAAGGATGAAAAATTAAGTCTTTTGGAAGGTGTTTTAAGCGGTATTCCAAACGAATGTTTGATAATTATAGTATCAAATAGTCGACGAAATCCCTTTGATAGATATGCTATGGAAGTAGAAATGGTTAAACAATATTCTTTGTTTTCAAATAAAAGGATCATCACAATACATCAAACGGATCCTAACCTCAGTAGAATTTTTCATAAAGTAAACTATACATCAATTTTGGATCATAATAACCAAGTTAGACAAGGCAAAGCTGAGGGGATGATAATTGGAATTTTGTTATCAAAGATGTGTAAGAAAGATTATGTAGGATTTGTTGATAGCGATAATTATTTTCCGGGAGCCATAAATGAATATATTAAGATTTTTGCATCGGGTTTTGCCATGTCGAAATCTCCTTTTTGTAATGTCAGAATATGTTGGAACTCCAAGCCAAAAATAGTTAACAACAAAGTATATTTCCCGAAATGGGGAAGAATATCTGAATACAGTAACAAATATCTAAATGACTTGATCTCATATATTACAGGATATGAGAGAGATATCATTACTACTGGAAACGCTGGAGAACATTCACTTTCAATGTCGCTTGCCGAAAACTTAAATTTCTCTAGCGGATATTCCGTAGAACCATATGAACTAATAAATATTTTAGAAAAATTTGGAGGTATTATATCCAATGAATTATCAGACATTGGACAGAATAATGTAGAAATATATCAAGTAGAAACAAGGAATCCACATTTTCATGAAGATAAAGGAAATGAACATATTCAAGGAATGCTTGAGGAGTCCCTGAATGTAATTAACAATAGTAAGATTTGTAATACTGAAATTACAACAGATATTAAAAATCATTTACTCATGTTACAGCAAAAAGAAAGTCTTGATACTAATACCAAATCAAATAATCAACTGGTCTTGATGGATCCGATTAAAACTATTGAGATAGATAAATTTCATGATCTTGTGGTTGATAGTCCCAGGTTGTTACAGCAATTTAACATGCATGAAAAATAGGATAATTCAGTTTTGTGAGGCAATTGAAGGATCAGATGGATATCTTCACGTTCTCTCTCATATCCACGGTAATCTCTATAGAATAGTTGCAAATTCAGAATAACTACTTATTTTTTTCATAGAATTGTCGGATTTTGAAATTAAACTGATATGTTTTATCTAAATTCTTCTTCAATAAATCATAAAAATCACCCATCAACAGGATAAATTAGTAAAATGGGGCAAGATTTTTGTAATTATAAAAAGGTAATCGATCGCAAATCTGATATCATCACAGAGATAAAAATAAATAACTATACTGATTCCCCATCAAAATACGGCCATCTTATAAATAATATTAGAAAACAAACGCATGTATTATATACTATTTTAATAAATTAAGGTGTGTGAGATGATGGATACGCAATGACGATGTTAAATGTAAATGATACCATACAAAAAGCTACAGAATATAAAAAATTTGTATCCATCATTATACCAACTTTTAACGAATCAAAGAATATTACAGATTTACTTAATCAAATTCAATCTAACATACCTGCTGGAACGGATGCTGAAATTATAATAGTGGACGATAACTCTCCTGATGGAACCGGCCTTATGGTTGAAAAATATATTGAGGAGAAAATGGGCTTGGATGTAGACCAACCAAATCTAAACATCTCAATAAAGATAATTCATAGAAAGGAAAAGACTGGCTTGATTCCGGCCGTTATGAACGGAATCAGGTACTAGTAAGGGACAAAACGTCCTAATCATGGACGCTGATTTTTCACATCCTCCAGAGGTAATAAATAGAATGATATCAGAATTAAAGAAGGAACCCAATTGCATTATTATTGGTTCTAGGTATATCACAGGCGGAGCTATCAATGGGATGCCCTTTAAGAGATTTTTGCTTAGCGTAGGAGCAAATTTTATTGCGAGACATGGATTATGTTTAAAAAATGTTTACGATCCGATGTCAGGATTTTTTGCTTTTCCAAAGCATACACTTCACGGCATGGAATTTAATACTGACGGATTTAAAATACTACTAGAAATTTTAATAAAGAAGAAAAACGGTATCAAGGTAAAAGAAATACCCTATACTTTTAGGGATCGAAAATACGGACAGAGCAAACTTAACTTTCAAATAATTTTTGATTATATTAAGGCAGTTTGGAAACTCTATCGATATGGAAGAAAATCAAAGCAACAAAACACTCAATTAGAAAAGAGGAGTTCAGTTCGATTTATTTCAAAAGCGGCCAGGTTCTATACAGTAGGAGCTAGCGGCTTTGTTTTGAATTATCTGGTATCAATTCTTTTATCAAATGGAATCCTAGGAAGCTTTGGATATTTGCAAGCTACCGCAGTAGGGATTGCCGTATCTGTAACTACAAATTTCTTATTAAATAAATTCTGGACATTTGAAGATAAAAATGTCAATTTGACACGATTTATTAGACAATATGGAATGTTCATTGGGTGTAGCTCATTAGGAATCCTCATACAGTTCTTGTCAATATATATACTCAGAGAATCAGGCGTTTCATATGATGTTTCACTCTTACTAGGAGTTACAATAGCATCAGTTAGCAACTTCTTGTTTAATAAAAAATGGACATTCAAGGAAAAAATATGGGGATAACAAATGTTTCAACTAAATTCATTTTAGTTTTAGTCTAATGACATGTATACTATGTTAGGGTTTTGAATAAATTGAATATTGGACTTCAAATTATCTCATCATATAATCGATCAGCTTAGAGAACATCAGACAATAAATAATTAAAACAGGTACGATGGGATTTTAATCCCTAGAGTATAGTTCAATAGCGATGTATTGATTCTATTGTTTCTTTGATTAATTATGTATGATATTGGAGAATGTGACGGTATGATTTAGTCTGATATTTTCAAACTTCTAGCCATATTCGCACCATATTTTTTGTTATTTTGTTTTTTTGCAGTTATTTTCATGTTTGTATTTTTTAAATGCTCACTCAATTCTTTAATAACACATTCACACCATACGTACTACTTGACTTTCAGGTTGGCCAAAAAAAACTTTGATGATTTTATTAAACGAATATAGACCTAAAGAATAACAAAATAATTCCGTAAATCAAACCCCTTTCGATTCACTATTCTTTACTAAAAAGGAATAGGTTACTGAATCTGAGTTAAATAAAAAATTAAGATGTTATGGATTCTTCTGCCTCATCTAATACATTGTTTGTTGCATTGATGGTCTGTTTGATCTCTTCTATTGATGCATTGCTGTCTATCTGTGCACCTAATTGTTCTCTTAATAGCTCTTCTCCTTCTTCTGATAATTCTTCACCAATGGGATCCTCTATATGTTCAAAATTATCTAGATAAGCAGTCGTTGCTAGTTCTTTAGCCTTTTCAGTATCGTTTGCGGAATAAGCATCTATTGTTTGATTGAGTAATAATCTAATATTCGAAATATAGTCTTGAGTGCTTTGTTCATTATCTGATGAGGTATTATTTGCAGTATTATTTACCTGTGCAAATGATACTGTAAATGTTGTATCATATGTTAATGAAGTTATTGCAGCTACAATAACAATCAAAATTATTTTTTTTTGTTGAATGTATGTAAACACTCTAAAAGTATCAAGAATTATATATTTAATCCAATGGTAAATTCTCCATTTGGAGAATAACAAATTTTGAATATTATATTTTGCCTATTATATATTTCTGTGATTATGAATTATTGAAATACTGAACTGATCTTCCCATATTTTCTCAATTTAAAAATGAATTAGGAAAATAAAATAAATCGAAGTTCGGCGCTTGAATTTTTTTCTAACATAATGTTAAATCTATTACATAAAGTAAAATTTAAATTTCTAAATATGAACAATAATTTCGGTGATTACATTATGAACACAAAAGAGTTTGTAACTAAAATCATCACTATGGGTCAAGACCAAATAATACAGAGAGTAAAATCGCTACCTAAACTATTGTCAGTAGGCTTGATCGCCGTACTAGGATTGCTTCCTCTAACCTCAATACCTAACAGAAGTGTTGGAGCTTATGCGCAGCAAGTACAATTACAAACAACAACAACTGATTTATGGTATCAATCACTAGAGGTAGCACGTTCCAAAGTTGAAGCAGCGCTGTCCCCTGGAGCATATGGACACGGTGTTCTGGGCTTACAGAACTTTTCAACATATGAAATTCTGATGGCCATTGGGATATCTGTCATGGTGAGTATTTTAGCTTTCATGACTATTAGAATGTGGCTATCTCGTCCAAGACATGCAGGAAAAAAAGGTAGCATCATCTCATATCAGAAATGAAAATGAGATTGCTCTTTGGCAAGAAAAGATTTAGTTAATATGCAAAGATTAAAACCTTTTTTATTTTACCTACTATCTAAACATGAGAAAAAAATATTTATTTCTCAATTTTTAGATTTTGGTGGATGAATGAATCATTATGAGTTGCAATGGTATATGCGAAAGATTCAAAGCAAAAAGAAATCATATTATGCCCTCTAGATATAAGGAAGGACAGAAAAGATGTAGTGTCTGTGAGATTTTTATAAAATGGGACGAAACTTATTGTCCTTGTTGTAACTATAAATTAAGAACACGATCATTCAGAGGTTTTGGAATGAGAAAGCAGTATAGAGAGGAAATGATTAAAAGATATTGAACATACTGCAAATAAGAATCTGTTTTATTCATTTAATTTGAGAGTATAATTACTTTCTGAACCTCATAATTATTGATATTATGCAATTTGACTTATCCGCAATTAGTCACAAAAAATTTTTCCCTATAACTGTATTTGTATTTGGATCAAGAATACAGGAAGACCATTGAGTGCAAGCCAATGGTCTGATGGTCTTCCTGGTTACCATGTTGATCCTTTGTGAAAAAAGGGATCTTTCACAATGAGACGGTCTCTAAAAAGGATGGATTCAAACACATGACTTTGTGTGTTGGAAGTATCCATTGCACATCATCACCTGTACAATATATTGTAAAAGGAAATATTTACAATTTTCTATAATGATCAAGAGATGAGAAGTATCATAAAATTTTAATATGGTTTTTAAAGTGATACCTCATTTTCAATTCTTCTAGGCATGAAATAGAATTAAACTATTAAAACAACATCCTATCGCATTGACTTTTGAGGTGAGACATAAAAACAATTTAAGCCAATACCACACGTAGTTGGGAGACTCGAATCTTTGTCTTTAGGACGTGGGTTGTATCAACTTATTGTTTGATGACTATAGCTTATTGCAGTAAGAAAATAAGAGTATTCAGAAGTAAAATTATTTTTTCAAAAACGAATTGTTTTTTTAGATACGATATAAAGATAAATGAACTAGAAAATTTTAGATATAAAATGAACAAATTAGGATGCTAGATAGATAATGTCGACTGAAAGAGAGCAACCGCGACAGAGAATAAGTATCTGATTATTAATAAAACCCATTTTGAATTAGTTATAGGATGCTAGATATTGTAATTGTAATTGGATTAGTAATCGACGTAGTTGCCGCATTAATGATGTAGTATGGTAAAATATTTAGGTCCACAGAAACCATTGAGCAAATCTCAAAACACAGTGAACATGAAATAAAACACAGAATATTAGAAACACAATTGGCACGTCTAGGTGCAATCCTTTTGATAGTTGGATTTGTGATACAGATAGTAGCAGGTAGTAGGCTATACAATTAATTTTAATATCTAGATGGACGGAGTCTTACAACCTAGTAGTTGGTGCTGTTAACTTAACGATAAATCTATAGATTCTAGATACTCTTTTCTCTATTTTGAAATATGAAATTAAAATATTAAACTAAGAGGGTGATATAACGGATATTGCCATCTTATGAAAAGACTCATCTTAAAGTTGTCGGAATGTATTGTACAACCTGCAAACCCATTGTAGAAAAACAACTAAAAAACAATATTGGAATTAAAAAAATTGATATAAACTATATGACAGATAGTGTGGTTATTGAATTTGATCCCACTTTAACAAATATTAAAGAAATAAAAGAAAGTTTAGAAAATTCAGGTTACAAATTCGTTAGAGTCCCTCGTTAATGATTGGAGTTTGTGTTTTTGTAAGCAACATTACATTTGGTTTTATCTGGGATAATTATAATTTCAATATGGCAATAACTTATAGTGTATCATTATCTTTTTGTGAAATTATAGGAATGATTGTCTTCATCAAAAGATATTCAACGTTAAAGACCAACGACTTATCGTGGTTGATTATAGTATGAAACAAAATTAAATAGAAATATTCGTATAGATGAGAGTATACAACGCGCTCCGAATCCAAGGGGCTTTGAATCTCACATGCACAGCTTAATAGCGATGTATTGATTCTATTGTTTCTTTGATTAATTATGTATGATATTGGAGAATGTGACGGTATGATTTAGTCTGATATTTTCAAACTTCTAGCCATATTCGCACCATATTTTTTGTTATTTTGTTTTTTTGCAGTTATTTTCATGTTTGTATTTTTTAAATGCTCACTCAATTCTTTAATAACACATTCACACCATATGTACTACCTGGTTTTCAGGCTGAACGAAACCTTTGATGATTTTATTAGACTAACATAGGCCAAAAGAATAACAAAACTTTCCTCAAAGCAAACATCTATCCACATATTATTCTAATCAATCGGCTTAACTTTTTTGAAATTTACCGAGTGAACAATGGCGAATAAATCTTCTACATCCCACATTCTTGTTCTTCGGTGGCCAATTGAACGCATTATTATTCTATAGATATACTCGCTTGTGATTCATAAAGATAACGCAGGAGCGATAATCATTGTAAATCTACATATTCAGTATTTAGCCTTTAGATTCTATAGTCTGGTCAATGTTAACTGTATCGTGATCGGTCTCACGTGTACCAAAGCAGTTATTTAAGGTATTGAGTGTGATAGACCAAAGGTTTGGAATATAGAATTAAGATGTTAACATCTCATTGGTTAATAAACATCAATATATTCAACGATTATCTCTAAGAACCACGATATTTAGAGGATTGGCGGACGATACAATACCAGACTTATCATTTTAGATTGTCTAAGACCTGGAGAAAAACCACTTCAGAAATTGTGAAGGAGACCGTGCCTAGCGCCAATATTTTTTGCTATATAACCATAATAACTATATTAATTAATAGGCGAACATGAGAGGTATAGGTAATTAATGAATTCTATGTCTTCGGCATTATCAGGTAGTAGTGAAACAGCAAACACAACTCCTATTACGACAAAAATTATCACTATTGCAGACTTAAATAACTTAAAAAAAGACCGAACAATTCTTATTGCTGGATTTCCAGGTCCCGGTCTAGTCGGTTCGATAAGTACAAGCTACATAATCGACAAACTAGAAATGTATCAGATTGCATTTGTAGAATCCCATTACATATCTCCAGGAGTAATATTTATTGATGGCAAGTTAAGACATCCATTTAGGCTATACGCTAACAAAGAAGGAAATGTTTGCGTTTTGGTATGCGAAGCGCCCATAATGATGGATGGCATACATTTTGTTCTAGATGCAGTAATGGATTGGGCAATGAAAAATTCAATAGAAGAAGTGATGGTTTTAGATGGAATTCCTGTTCAAGGTATACCAGATTCGGAAAGAAATACAGTGATTCTGGCAAGCGAGAATATGGAACATAACACAAGTAAAGAAATTAAAGTTACAGACAATGAAGGCAAAAAAGACGATGCAAGTGAGGATAAATTTGCCTCTGATGATGTAGCTAATCCACAAAGTAATTTCAATAGAAACGCGATTGAAGATTCAACTAAGAAGTATACTACATTCATTGGGGGTATTGCAGGAGGATTATTGTCTGCTAGTTTATCTAATCAAATTCCATGCGCTGCAATTCTCATTCCATCTTCCAGTGGAATTCCTGATCCTGAAGGTGCCTCCTTACTGATAGAATCTTTTAATAATTTTATGAATGACAATAAACTAAAGATTGATACGAGTCAATTAAGAGAACAAGGACAAAAATTGAAAAAACAGTTAGAACAAATTATCAAAGCAGAACAAGAGCAGCGTGCTGCTGGAGGAGGAGGAGTCGGACCTGAGGATGGGAACGTTCCAAGTCATAGATTAATGTATGGATAAAGACTAGTCTTTTTTTATAGCAATGAGACATATATAGAAAATACCATAGTCCAGCCCATTGACGATAGAAATATCAACCGTAATTACGGTTATTGCAATAACTGCGTTTGCAGGATGTACATCCTTTATAGGCGCATTAATATCGCATAAGGTTTGGTTTTCAGAATCAAAAATACTAACACTAACTGCCTTTGGTGCTGGACTACTTATGTCTGCAGCGATTTTTCAAATGGTTGTGGAAGCAGAAAAAGACATAGGATTGGTTTTAACTATAATTTCGTTTGTTGCAGGAGCAGTAATATTCACTATTGCAGACTATATTGCTGAAAAGAAGGGAGGAGGTGCTGGTATATTACTAGGAATAGGATTAGATTCGATCCCGGAGTCTCTAGCAATCGGTGCATCGATAGCTGCAGCAGCAGGGCCTATAACTGCTTTAGCTGTTATCATAGGAATTCAAAACATACCCGAAGGAATTGCATCATATAAAGAAATGATGACAGGAAAGACCGCTTTTAGTAATAATTCAAAGAAAGCGCTAGGGGCAATCGGCGCAGTATCTGTACTACCTATAATCTTTGGACTTGCAGGTTTATTCTATTTTCAGGGAATGCAATTTATTATATCCTTAATTCTTGCTCTATCTGCAGGCGGTATTTTCTACATGTTATATTATGACATGATACCAAAAGCACATAAAGAACGAAAATGGATACCAACATTTGGAGCCATATTGGGATTCATGCTAGGTTTCATAATCATAAAGGTTTCTGGTGGATAGTGATCATTCAAATATTGCAAGTTCTTCATATGACTACCTATTGGGAATAATTTTGACATCATACTATATCAATAACTATATTATTTTTTTTATAATCAAATGAAGTCTTCCTGCACTTCGATACATTTCACCAATAATACTAAAAGTATTACCTTTTTTTAATAACGCCCTAGGACCAAAGTAATCTTGGTGTTCCAAGTCAGCATACCATTTTTCATTTACGAGCACGATTGCTTTACCCCTCACTATCTTTTCAATAGAGACAGAATATTTACTCCCGGACAGAAACTTGATGGATTCGATTAATGCAATTGTATTTTTATTAACCCAAACAGTTCGTTTCATTTTAGTCAGATTTTCTATAGCCTTTCTGATAATCTCTTGGTCAACACCTATCACCTCATTTAGATATGAAACTTCGAGTCCATTTTTTCCAGCTTTTCCGAGTAAGTTATGAATTTGTCGTTGAACTCTCTCAACTATCTTCTTTCGATCCAAATTCAAAGAGATTTCATAAAGATCTTCCAAGTTTTTTCTTGTAAAAGATGCAGATAATTCGGAATCAGCGGAGATCCTATGACGATAGGATAATTTCTTGACAAGACCTTTAATTTTCTTATTAGAATTTGAAGAAATAGAATCCAAAATAGGATTAATATTTTCGTTGTAATTATCTTCCTTTCCAAATGCAGAATATGCTTTGGATCTTTCGTAAAGAATTTGGAGTTCAGAATCAAGCATTTTGTCTGGATTTTCAAAAGTTCTCTTGTCATATTTTTCCAAAGTAAAATTTGTATTCTGGAGACTTGATTTCATTCGATTAACTTTTCTTTTAGAGATCTCCAAATATTTTGTATCGATAGAATTTTCAGAAATTAGAATTACCACCTTTCCGTTGGAAAACCTGCCAGTCCTTCCTTTTCTTTGTATAAACCTGATCTCGCTTGGAACAGGTTCATAAAATAGCACAAGATCAACATTAGGGATGTTAAGACCTTCCTCGGCTACTGACGTAGCAACAAGTACCGGGAATTTTCCAAGTCTAAAATCACCAAGAATAGATAATTGTTTATCCTGACTGAGACCTTTCTGCCCATTTTTATTTGATTGACCGTAAAATCCCTTGCAGGGTATACCGTTGTCATTTAGAAAGGTTGTTATTACTTCAAGCGTATCACGGTATTGCGAAAAAATCAAAATTTTTTTTTGATAATTAGTAGGAACCTGCTTGTCTTCGTAACCAGAATAATTCTGTTTCGTAGTAGTAACATTAATAGTATCATCATCAGTATCTTGAAAGGAATTTTTGGAAGTCTTTATATCTCCTCTTAAATCAAGAAACTGATTAACTACCGATAACACCTTTTCTAGTTTAGGTGGAGGTTCGTTATCATGATCTTTTAATATTTTGATTATTTCTTTTATTCGGGAATCTGCAAATAGTTCCTGATAAGTTTTACTTTCGGAGTTCTCTTTAGCATTGTATAAGAATTTTTTGAGAGCAAAGCTACCCTGAGATTCAACCAAATCACGACAGTATAACAAAATCAAGGATAAAGATTGAAACTTTAATGCAGTCAGTAAGAAAAAGTTCATATTTTTTGGATTCAAATTTAATTTTATATATTCCCCAAGTGCCAAGAGATCCTTTCTATATACACTTTCAACTCTCTTCTTTTTTATGAGTCGTTTATTGATTAACCAGTTAATATTATCGAAAATCATAGAATTCAATAATGTGGATAGGTCCTTATGATAATCATTCATCTCGATTGAGCAATGCTCTATGTTAGTATCAAAAACATAGGGTAAGACATCATCATCTCGTTCGGATTTAACAATGATTCGCTCTATAAATAGATTTGAACAAATCTCTTTAATTTTTTCTTCTTTAGCTCCGGGGCTAGCCGATAAGCCTAGGACTAGTGGTAGTTTAGCATGATCAGAATTTTCGTAAAATTGTTTAGAAATGGATGTATAACTATAGTCCTTAACGGCTCGATGGGCCTCATCAAATACTATTAAATAAAATTCATCTTTTTTAAGTATACTATCTCGGATATCATTCTTTACTAACTCTGGTGTAGCAAAGTATACTCTAATTGAAGAGGACTTCCAAATTGTTTTTCTAATTTCTGATGCTATCTCTCCTGTTAGCGCAATACATTGGTCTGAAAGGAGAGTATTCATTTTGAATAATTCAAAATGTTGAAACACCAATGGACGAGTAGGAGCAAGAACTAAGATCTTTGCTTTTTTCCAGTTAAGTAAAATATCAAGACAAACTAATAATGCAACAATTGTTTTTCCTAAAGAGGTTGGGATCACAATTAATGAATTCTTATATAATGCCCTATTTACAATGTCCTCCTGATATTGTCTATACTTAATCGTTTCATGCCTTAAGAGAGGATGAGTAAAATAGTTCTTGACCAAAGTTAGATTATTAAATATGAGAAAGAAGTAGTGATGGCAGTATAGATTGAATTTATCAATATTCAGATCTCAAATACTTCAGTTGATTCACTCTTTACCATAGTCTTCCTTTCCGGGTTAACGCTATCGATGGATTGTGCCAATTGTGAAACCTTAGAATTACTAATCAATTCCAAGATAGAATTTAATTCTTCTAGTGATTTGATTACAATCCCTCTTTTTTTACTTGGAGTACCATTCGAATTGAGTGGGTTAATTTCTATAGCTATCGATGCGGGTCTACCACGATACTCAGGTAGTTTAAATAAAAAAACGCCGGCTATGGTGGTAGGTTTTCTCTCCCAATCTTTACCTTCTTTTAGAAATTGTGATAATCTTTCGTCACCTGACATTTTTACTATCAATGGTTATTTCATTTACTATCCTTTTAATTTTATCTATTCCATCAATAATTAGAATAAAATACCAAAAGTTTTATATGATATAGATAACTGGAATGAAAATGTCTGTCTAGATAATTCAAACTTAATCAAAATAAGACATTGAAAGTTGTTGTTGATTACTGAGATACAAATTAGAGTCTTGGGGCCATAAAAAGAAAAATAGATTTAAATAAAAAAGCCACTTGATATATCATATATAAAAATAATGCTGTGACCGAGCTAAAATATGATAAGGGGACTATTCTAGTAACCGGCGATTTTCACACGCCATATTCTGTATTCGACCCTAGAATTAATAAATATCGAGCTTTAGGTATCTACTACCCAGAAATAATTAATTATTTCAGAAGAAATAAAATTGATTATATAGATAAAGTACAAGACTACATCATTCCACTCAATAGGAACCAATTCGATACCACTAATGAGTTAAGAGACTATCAAAAAGAAGCGTTGAAAAGATGGATAACAAATAATTTGAAAGGATGCATAATTCTACCAACTGGTGCAGGCAAAACACTAATTGCATTACATGCAATATTGAAAACATATACATCAACACTTGTAATAGTTCCTACATTAAATTTAATGGAACAATGGTTTAAAGCCATGGAAAATATCTTAACAGTCAAGAATCAAATAGGCAAGCTTGGAGGAGGCAATGAAGATATAAAAAGCATTACAATTACAACATATGACTCAGCTTATTTGAAATCATCATATTTAGGTAACAAATTTGAATTCTTAATATTCGATGAAGTTCATCACCTGGCTTCTGACAAATATTCTTTGATTGGAGAACAATTTATTTCTCCCTACCGATTAGGTTTAACTGCAACAATAGAGCGAGAAGATGGTAAACATGTAAATATTTACAAATTAGTAGGAAATACAGTATTCAGTAAAGATTTTTATGAATTATCTCAAGATAACCATCTAGCCAAATTTAGATTGAAAAAAATTAAAGTAAGGATGTTACCAGACGAAATTTTACAATATAACCGAAGAATATTTCAATATAATCAATTGTTAAAAGAATCAAAGATCTTTTATCCTATAAGACTAGAAAAATTAATCATACTTTCTGCAAACAATATTAATCTTAGAAAGGCACTACTTCTTAAAAATGAAGCTTTAGATATAGCCCTAAACAGCTATGCAAAAATTGTAGAATTAGAAAAGATCTTAAAACAACATCTTACTGACAAAACGATTATTTTTACGGTTCATACTAAACTGGCTTATAGTATTTCAGACCGATTTTTGATTCCTGTCATTACACACAGAACAAAGAATGAAGAAAGAAATGAAATATTAGAAAAATTTAAGAAAGGACTATATAGAATTATAGTCACCACCAAGGTTTTAGATGAAGGAACAGATGTTCCTGATGCCAATTTGGGTATAATATTAAGTGGTACAGGAAGTAAAAGGGAGTTTGTTCAAAGACTAGGAAGATTACTCAGACCTAAAAAGGATGTTGAAAACGTGGCTGATCTTATTGAAATAATTTCATCTGATACAAGTGAAATATTTACTAGCAACAGAAGAAACAAAGGGATAAACAATAAAAAGCAATTAATAGACAAATCAGATCAAATAAGTACTAAATGACAAGATCATCTATTAGCCTGAGTATTACCAGGACATGGTTAAAGAATAAAAAATGATAGCTTCAGATTTACTTAGATATAAATTGGATAATAAAAATCATAAAATATATCCTCTATTATGTTCTTTAGAACAGAATTCTAAAGACATCGAGATAGCGAAACAAGTCATTCAAGTTTTTGAACATTCCTATCAACATAGACTTATAAAAGAAAAGCTGGATCAGTCTCTTAAGGGTCTCGAACAAACTGATAAAGATTACAAGCTTATTAGAGGATTAGCAGCAGTTTTAGAAAAAAGATGTACATTTGGATCCATTTCGCAAATTCACTCAAAGAATCCTCATCAAGACGATTCAAAACAGACAACTGAGTTGTTAAAAGATCTCAATGCTATGGATATTAGGAGAAGTGTTTTTGATGAATCGGTCAGACAAAATATTGCCTTAACTGATCAAACAAGGAAATCGATTCTTGAGAAAATTTCCAACAAATTAAGAATATCCAATGAGATGTTGTCAAAGGTGATGTGGTCTGATCTGGATGAAAATATGATAATGGATACATATGTACCAATTAATGCCGAGAAGTTACTTCTCCTTTATAATATATCGTTAATTCAAACTTTGCTTTTTGGTTGCCTAAAAGTGAGAATAGGATTAGGATCGGATCTAAATCTAGGAACACGGTGGAAAGAAATACGAGAGAAGTAAAAAGACTCGGCCTAATGTACTGGTTAGATTTGGTAGATGAAACAGCCCAGGAACCTAAAGAAAACAAGATAATCTGTTCCATTGAAGGCGCTTTGAATGTAATAAAATTGACTGACAGATACGGGGTCGCGATAGCAAAATTATTACCTGTAATTATGAAATCAGAAAGATGGCACATAGATGCCGATATTCTTAGGATAACATATAGTGGAAAGAAACTAGTTTACGAATTTGAAATTTCTGAAAAATCCTATCCAAACTCATTTCCTTCGGATAAAATGATTAAAATAGGCTTAGAAAATTCCTTTTATCAGTATAAAGAATCAAGAAAAAAATCTTTGTCATTAACCAGCAAATCTCATAGTGAATATAATCCTCGAGATAGTAACAGTGCAGAAATGCTAGAAATCAATATTGAGAATTCCAAAGATAATTCTTATGTGCCGAAGCTTTTTGATAGCAAAATAGAAAAGATATTCTTACAAAAATTTGAGATATTTAAGACAGGATGGAAGATAGAGCGGGAACCAGAACCTATTATAACAAAACAAAAAACTGCATTTATACCAGACTTTATCTTATCAAAATTTGACAATAGAGTATTTGTTGAGATTATTGGTTTTTGGACAAAAGAATACCTTGAAAGGAAAATATCTAAAATATTCGAAATCGTACAAAACAAGGTTGATGATGAAAAATTTTTCATGATCCTCATCATCAATCTTGAAAATTTGATGTCATACGAATTAAATGAAGAAAATAAGATAACCCATATTAAAAATAACAAGAATGTGTTAATAACTTCTTACAAAAACGAAAAGATTTCATTTAAGGAGTTAATAAGATATATAAAAGATATAGAAAACACTTACATAAGTCGTAATGTTCTCAATACAGAGAATTATAATAAGATCATTCAAAATGTAATCAGAATCATAGAAGAATTTAGAATTTCTGCAATGAGTTACATACATTTAGATAAACTAGATGGATTATTGAAGCAAGAATGCACAGATGGTGACGTATTCTTAAAGGCAAGTCTCAAGGAGTTGATAGACAAGAATAAAGAATTCAAGTACACGTTTGAGAATGAGTTATCAAAAAAGCGACTACTACTAATTGATGATTATATTCTTAAAACACAGTTTATTGAAGAGATTTGGAATGAGATAAAAAATGTCATTAATCTGGGAGCAGCATGTAATATTTTAGATTCCAAAAAAATACCTGAAAAAATACATGTTAGTATACTCACATTTCTAGGATTCCATATCGAGTGGAATGGTCTTGACTATTCAAAAGCTAAAATGACACTGAAAAACAGCAATTTATCGCTATAGAGATTATTTATAAAATATAAAAAATAGATTTTTCGAATAATCGCCAAATAGCGGTCAGAGTAGATCATATTTCTCAATTAATTTGAGGCATTCGGTTCAAAAAAACTAGTAGATGTGAAAATAAGGGTTCACAAAAGTAAACAGATTTAAAATATGAAGATCATATATTGTATTTGAAGAGCGCGGAGAAAAAGGATTTGCAGCTATCCAATAATTCAAAAATGATTGATAAAAAGAATAACATTGAAAAAGTTGAAGTAGGGCCAAAAAAGGACAAATGGTTAAGAAATATCAAGGAGAGCTGGAGAAATGTTCAGTGCACTTGTGGAAGCAACTTCCATTTTGATGGCAATATAGACAAACTCTTTGAGTGGGAAAACATTCATCTTCGACATCTTGCGTCTGATTCCGACAATCATTCGATAATTTCATTTTATCCTACAGACATGATAATATATTATCATTCTAAATCAGGGTATGTGATAGAAAGAAGAAAACACAAGAGCCATGAAATAAATGAAATTAACCAATCGCTGATGATGGGCAAGGTAACTATGACTGGAGTATAAAAATAAAACAGGATAGAAGAAAGAGTGTCTAATCATAAATAATAACCATATTGTAATTGTTGGTGCAGGTATTCTAGGAACAACTCTAGCATATGTAATTTCTTCCCTATCGAACTCAAAGATAACAATAATTGAGCAGGAAGAAAGTGCAGGATTACATACTAGTTCAAGAAATACTGGCAAGGTCCATGCACCTTTCATCTACAATCCTGAAAAGAAGAAAATTTGGGCCAAAGCTGCATTATATGGCTATGATTTTTGGAAGAGATATTGTCAAGTAAACAAAATTTTATTTGTAGAGGATGGGGTAATTGAAGTAGCAAATGATGATAAATCATTAAGTACACTTTCGCTGCATTTGGAATGGGGAATAAAAAATGGTTTGGATGAAAAGGAAATAGTGATGATGGATGAAAAGGAGATATCAATTATCGAACCGAATCTGAAATGTCAGTCAGCGATCTTATGTCATAAAGATGCATCGGTAAATTATGGTCAAATTACCCATAGATTAGCAACTCAGATAACTAATGAAAATCAGCAAGTAACCTTCATAACGCGATCTAAAGTTCTAAAGATAAAAAAAGGAACTGATACAAGTCCAGAAATTGTCCTAGAATATATCAACCTTTTTGAAAATACAATAAAAGAAATCAAATGTGATTTCCTGATCAATGCCGCTGGAAGCAATTCAATTAGTATTTTAGATATGGCCAAAATAAACCATCAATATAGTGACCTTTTTTTTCGTGGTGAATATTGGTTAGCACCCCCAAAATATAGCACACTCACAAACCATAGCATTTATTCTGTACCTGAATTCCAACAATTTCCATTTCTGGATCCTCACTGGATAATTAGGGCTAACGGAAATAGAGAAGTAGGACCCAATGCTTGTCCGGTTTTTTCACCATATGGTTATAATAAATTCGTTAATACCAAAGAATTTCTACCTAAAATATACAAACTCATGAAGGGAAAAAATAGCAATATAAATAGAACGTTATTTAGTAGAGAAATGCTTAATCTAGTTTACAAAGAAGGATTAAGTAGTATTTCTAAAAAATATATGATAAATAGAGTAAAAAAATTTCTTCCCATTATCGAATATAGGGACTTTAAAATTCGTGGAACCGCTGGAATTCGATCAAACTTGATAGACAAGGATGGTAATTTTCTAATGAATCCAATTTTTATGCTTAGAAATAACATGCTTCATATATTAAATTACAATTCTCCAGGAGCAACAGGTGCATTCCCCATAAGCTATTCAATAATTTTTAAACTTATCGAGCGAGGAATTTTGAAAAATGATCGAGAGGACAACTACAATGATATTGGAGTAGCATGTTTTGACCAGAAACTAATTGAAGCTTGTAAGTATGAAATAGATCTTGATTTTACTTGATCATAAAGTTAATAAATTAAGGATTAAAAGCAGACAACAGTTACTCACATACTTTTCACATACTTTTCACATACTTTTCACATACTTTTCACATACTTTTCACATACTTTTCACATACTTTTGCCATAGACATAATATAGGATACTGTGAAAATAGGTGAGGGGATCATAGTCTAGCTTGGTATGATGCCAGCCTCGGGCGCTGGAGGTCGTCGGTTCGAATCCGGCTGATCCCATTTTAGAATAATAAATCAATGAACATCCTATATATCATAATAAAAGTCTAAAGATATGATAGATTCAAATGGAAACGGATATAAAAATATTACCAATACCATTCAATGATGGCATGAACTTCACATTATTATATTATTGAACAGGAAATGTTCAGAATAATTTAAAACTGGTAATATTTTACTTATAAATTGCTAATTTTATTTGAATATTTAGAAAAATTTTTTACAAAGACAGATTTGCTAGCAAATTTTAAATAGTGTATTCAAGATATTAAAATAAATTATTAATTTGGACGATGTAGAAGACAGTAAAGAAAATAAATCTACTGATGAACTTGCAGACCTCAAGGAAAATCTAATAAAAAATGGTACTAAAACACAACAATCACCCAATTTAGTTCAAGAAGGAATCGTAGCAGGTAAAAGGATTGCAAAGGTTTCTGTCGTAACTTTGTTGGCCATAGGTGTTGTAGAAATAATCACAGGAATTCTTAGTGGTAGTGTAGTTGCTACTGCGGATGGTATAGATTCGATATCTGATGCAGCAATTTCTTTCATAGTGTTATTGGGTCTAAGGATCGCCCATAAACCAGCTGATAAAAAGTTTCATTTTGGGTATCACAAAGTTGAAAGCTTTACAGCATTAGTTGCTGCAATAGGAATGATAGTGATTGGTCTGGTTATACTTTATAATGGCTATCAGGCATTAATTCATCCGCACGAAATAAACAATCCTTATATTGTTATGGCAGTTCTAGCCGGAGCAAGTGCACTATCTCTTCACAGAGCATTTCAAATGCGTATTATAGCTAACAAGTATAACTTGCTCTCACTAAAAACAGATGCCAGAAATTCTATAAAAGATGGATCAGCTTCTGTTATTGGTTTCTTTAGTATACTTGTTGCAACACAATTTGGATTTTTACAAATGGATGGAATAGGAGCAATGATAATTGCTTGCTATATCTTCTCAGTTTCATATATATCTCTTAAAAAATCTTCTTTGATACTCATAGATTCATGGCAAAACCCCAAATTAACAGTAGTAATAAAAAATATAATTTCAGAACAATTTAGCGATGAAAAGATAGTTGTTAGAGACGTACTACTACGCTCTTCTGGCATGATAGATCAAGCAGAGATTCACATAGCAGTTGATGGAAAGGAATCACTAGAAGAAGTCGAAATGTTATCTTTAAAGATACAGTTGGTAATTAGTTCTCAATTTCCGTCTATTGAAAGAGTTCTAGTAATACCACATCCCTATTCTGCTTCTGAGACACGTGTAACTTCAAGAATGGATCGGTTCAGGAATATAAAATTAAAAAGACCTACATATATGAATAGAAATACCAAACAAGATGAAAACACCAAATAAAATATATCTTGTTAGTAATACAACAATCATTTTTATATAAATAAGATTCAATGTGGGGTTTGATTTAAAACCAGAATTCAATTACTAGTGAAATATCCGGTTCGTGATATATAGAAGAAAATAGCAGGAAATATATGTAAAATACTATTAGGTTCAATAATTATATAAAAAGAGTTTATATACTTTTATTAGTAATATAGATTGGATGAATAGTATTATTACTCTAAATAAAATTTTAGTGAGTTCAGCCGTACTAGCAATATCATTCGTACTACTTTTAGGTCCAACTTCAATGACCATGAATGTATTTGCTACAGCCAACTCAGCTAATCAAGGTATAGGCCAATCACAATCCTCAACCCAACTTGGTGTTTGTGTATCAGGTGATGGCACCCTTTTTTCATGTAACAACTTGAATGCACAAAACCAAGCAAACAGTGGAAACAATGCAGCAGCACAAAGTGGTGGCAACAATGATGATGATGACGATGATGATGACAGTGGCAACACAGCTAACCAAGGTATAGGCCAATCACAATCCTCTAACCAAAATGCTCTATGTGTATCCGGTTCTGGTACTTTTGTTTCTTGTAATAATTTGAATGCACAAAACCAAGCAAACAGTGGAAACAATGCATTAGCTCAACAAGGTAGTGGTAGTGGTAGTGGCAGCGGCGGTGGCAATTTAGCTAACCAAGCAATCGGGCAATCACAATCCTCCAACCAAAACAGTGGTGTAGTATCAGGAGGCAACACAACTGGTTCAGGAAATAACGCAAACACACAAAGCCAAACAAACACTGGAAATAATGCAGCAGCACAAAGTGGTGGTAGTGGTAGTGGCAGCGGCGGTGGCAACACAGCTAACCAAGGTATAGGCCAATCACAATCCTCCAACCAAAACAGTGGTGTAGTATCAGGAGGCAACACAACTGGTTCAGGAAATAACGCAAACACACAAAGCCAAACAAACACTGGAAGTAATGCAGTAGGACAACAAGGTGGTAGTGGTAAAGGTGGCGGTAACAGTGCTAACCAAGGTATAGGCCAATCACAATCCTCCAACCAAAACAGTGGTGTAGTATCAGGTGGAAATACCAATAATTCTGGAAATAACGCAAACACACAAAGCCAAACAAACACTGGAAATAATGCAGCAGCACAAAGTGGTGGTAGTGGCAGCGGCGGTGGCAACACAGCTAACCAAGGTATAAGCCAATCACAATCCTCTACCCAAAACAGTGGTGTAGTATCAGGAGGCAATACAGCTGGATCAGGAAATAACGCAAACACACAAAGCCAAAATAATACCGGTAGTAACGCTGTCGGTCAACAATAAACATATTTTTTTCTTTTTTTATCAATTATTTCTAATATTTATTTACTGAGCTTTGGTGACATGATTATTCAAAATTTGTCAAAGATCAATAATCTTCAAGAATCATCTAAAAAATCTAAAAATCAGCTGTATAAATTTAATGGATAGTTAAACAGATGACTAACAGGTTAAGACAACATTTGAAATAATCCAGAAAAACACGAAATTAAATAAACCAGATCAAATTCTAATTCTCAATCCAGTATCACATTTGTTTATTTGTTTATAACTCTAACGTAAAAGTATTGAACATGAAATTGCAGGATACTTTGTGATTATATCAAGATATATCAATATTTAATTTACAATATATGAAGAACATTACAATCATCGAATAAAAGGAAGGTAAATAGGATAGAAACCCGTAGTGAAAAGGACTACGTTTTCTTACGTGAGGCTTTCCCACCTGCCTTTGCTACTCTCGTCCTAGTTTCTTCATTAGCTGCTTGTAATCCTCTTTCATCATGTTGGGCTTTCCCACCTGCCCTTGCTACTCTCGTCCTAGTTTCTTCATTAGCTGATGCTAATCCTCTATTATTACCATTTTTATTATTATTTTGAGGCATAATATCAAGACATGTGAAACATACTATTTAATCTCTATTACCTTTGTCAAGGATAATCAAGTGTTAAGGCATATTGTCAAGGATTCAAGACTGTTATAACCCTGAAAGAACAAATCAAACAAAAATAGGAATTTTCCAAAGACAAGTAATATCTATATCGATTATACACCTTAATTAATTCAAATAGAAATTGAAGCAGTTACATGTATTAAAAAAAATCATAGTAACTTCAGACAATTTTAATTTGTGAAATCCGATATATCTAATAACACGAATTATTACATTATAGAATATTTTGTCATAATAGTATAAATAATCTTTAAGAAAATGGCATTATAAACTGAAGTAAGAGGATACAATAATCTAATTTAATTTTGGAGTAACAGTCCATTAATAATATTTACTATAAATCAAAATCTAGTAATTTCTAAGATATAACTTATTGCCAATTGCTCAATAGTAACACCAAATATCGGATATACAAGAATTAGATTTTGTTGTTCTGTCAATTAAAGAAAGTGGATTTAACTATAAACTATGTAAATTATACAATCAAAGCCGAGTTGTGAAGAACTGATTGGCATTTTAGAAAACATTTAAAACCAGTGCTACAGATTTCATATTGGAAACTCACCAGTAGTTTGTCGCTATCTGAATTCATTTCTCAAAAATTCAGATTCAACGATTAATAGTTTAAATTCATTGAAATTTATGAATTATACATGCCACACAATTGTGAACATATCGATAAATCTAACGAAAAGGAATTGATCCCAAATACCATAGGATGCGAAGAATGTCAAAATGAAGGAACGAATTGGATTGCATTACGAATGTGTCTAACTTGTGGGCATGTTGGTTGTTGTGACTCTTCAATTGGACTTCATGCTAGGAAACACTTTGAGAATCATAAGCATCCAGTCATAGTAGAATTACCAAAAAAATCGTGGAAATGGTGTTACGAACATGAATCATATAGTTAAGTCATAAAAACATGGTTTTATGACATAGATGATCACGTTACATTTTGTCGAGGCATCGATACTACTAACAATAGGTTGAAGAATCGTCCTAGACATCGCATCTATGAAATCGGTTTGACAATAGAGAAAATTAATATCAGTTAAAGTCACAACCACTAATAAGAAAAATTTTTTTTATTTAGCATTTAGGTTATTGTGTAGTTTTGAAACAAGTCCACAGATTTATTGCTAAATTATATGATAAATCTTTTAATAGGTATCAAGAAGAGAGCAAAATAAAACACGAATATAATAATACTTTTATTTGCTTATTCATAGAAATAGCCCGGCCCAGATTCGAACTGGGGTCAAAGGCTCCAAAGGCCTCTATGCTTGGCCACTACACTCGGCACTTGTAATACTACCGGGCTTCCGGGCATTTTTATATTGTAAGTACGGACGTTATTAATTTTACGAATCTATTTTTTATTAATTGTTGATACATATGTTAGGAGTTTTTCAATTGGATCTTCCATTTTATCTAGTATCCTTGCAGCACGATTTTGTATCAAAATACATTTTTGTTCATCGTCTAAGAATGATTTTAATAACTTCTCAATTTGAAGTGGGCTAGAAGCTTGGGTAACTAATCCAATTTTTCTTAAATAATCATCAATATAGAATCGAATAGGGGCTATAGAGATAGTGGGTTTGCCTAGCAGTGCGGACTCTGCAGTCATTGTGCCCCCTGCACCAACGAAAATATCAATATTATTCAGTAGTTTAACCCCATCGACAACCTGTCTCAATACTATGGCTTTATTTCTGAATCTTTTAGACATTTCTGTGATTTGATCGGGATATCTACATAGAATAATGATGTTGTTATTATCAGCAAAATTATTTGCAACATAATCTACTAAATCTAATGGTCGTATCCGCAAATGCTTGTTAGATATATAAGCGGCCTTTGATTCTTCAAGTCTTATCAGAATAGATTTTCTCAAGTGGTCTATCTTTAACTCTTCTAAGAATTCCAAATCTTTATCTACCCACGGTCGTTTCTTGCCTTGCTGCCGGAAGGTGGTTTCATAAAGATCTCGGGTCAACCATGCAACAGGATCTAAGCCTTTATAACGTATGATTTGCTTTGAAGATATACCATATCTTTTCCAAGCGGAAATGGGTATTGCAGTTGGAGTAAATAACTTTGTCAACAAAGGAATAGTTAATCTTGCAACAGCTTCGGCATGTGGTGAATCATTGAAACCGATGTGATTTATTCCCAAACCAAAAGAAACTCTAGAAGCCTCAGGAGATGAAAAACTGATAACTAAATTAGGGGAAAATTTGGAAATTATTTTAGCCAGCTCCATAATTCTCTTTGAACTTTGAAAAAGTTTATCAAAAAGATCTGATCCTCCATGGTTACCAACCATCAGGAGATTCAATTTCATTATTCGGGATAATTCATTGGCTTCTCTATAATTTCGTGATGTACATAAGACTTCATGACCCTGTTTTTGCAACATGATAATCGCTGATTTAAAAAACATTATTTGTTTTGGAGTCAAAATGTCAAACCAAATCTTCACAATTAGAATTATTCTTTAATATTAAAAAATTCTTTCGCTTTAATATCGCTAGTTAGTCGAAATTGTAATAAAAATCAATAAATCCAAAACTAAATAAAGAAATATAAAATTAAGGTATTGGGGGAGTAGAGAATTTCAGACAGGATAGCTAAACCAAATGACAGTATTAGTGAAGAACCTGAAAAGTTATCAGATTATACAGATAATAATAATGATAAAAATATTGAAAATCTTGAAATTGAAATGAGTGATCCTAAGGACAAGCTTATTGTCATTTATGGATTAAGTACGGAGGGATATGAAATTGCAAAAAAGATACTTCGTAAACAATCAAAAGTAATTATTATTGATGAAAATTCTAGGTTGGGAATTATTCTCACTTCAGAAATTGTAAAAGAATATCCGCATATTAACTTCCTAAATGAAGAAGAGTTGCTATTAAATTTAGAACCTTTCGATAAAGCAATTAGTAATGCTCCAATAGTCTTTTTTGCACCTAGAATAAGAAAGGTAAATCAAGATGTAAAAAATGAAATAATTTTAAAATTTAAGGAGATAATCACTTATTTAAAGAAAAATACTGTAATTGTAATTAATATTCCATTAGGAATTGGAGGAAATAATGAAATAATTACACTCATTGAACATCAATCGGGTTTGATAGTTGGAACAGATGTCACTTATTATTACAATCCAATAAATTCAGACAAGACCTCCCAGACAATATTAGGTTCACATCAGCAAGGGAATGGAAATTTATTTTTAAATAGCATTTTTAATTTGATTAATGAAAGCGATCCCATTCAAAATGACGTCAAGTTAACTAGTATAACATTAGCAGAATTAGTCTATTCGATTAATATTATATCCAAGTATTCAAAGTTAAGTTGCATCAATGAAATTTCAAGATTAGGTAAATCAAAAGAAGATAGACGAGAAATCTTTTACAATAATGTAGAGTCAATATATTTTGATGAAATAGCAAATGGCTTGTTCGATCTTCGGATTATTGGCTTATCCATATCTAGCTCTACTGCACTAAGCTATGTGGTAAATGGCACAATAAGGTCGATCGAAGGGTTCATAAAAAGTTTGGTTGATGAAACAAGAAGTCAACTGAAATTCAGAGAGATAAAGGCTAGTAGAACTAAGGTTACTATTTTTTGGACAATTGATAATCATGAAATAAGAGGAGATAAAACAATTATTCGAGAATTGCTGGAATCAAAACTACGAGATTATATTGCAGAAGTAGAAATCGAAGACGTTGAAAATTATATCCCCACTTCTACTAATAACATCATAATTGCCTGTTCTAGTGCAGATCATAAGAAAATAATTGACCGAATGGAAAAGAATATCAATCATCGCCATCCAAACTACAAGTTAATTATAGTAGCGGCAAATTCTACTTTCAACACAATGGAAATGTAGTATCACCTTTATGCTGAAAATCTGAATACAAATAAAGCGTTAATTGTGGACTTTATTATTTGTTCTCCATTTAGGTTCAATATCACGTCGCGCTGTATGAAATCAAGTTTCCTATAGAAAGGATTTAATTTATCACACAAATTTGTCATAAGTATAAAAAACAAAATATAAAGAGATACTAAACATCCCAATTAGTTTTTTTTATATCATATTCGGATCTAGTATATTTTATCCTCGCTGGATGTCCCATCACTACTACATCCGAAGGTATATCTTTAGTTACAACAGAGGCCATTGCAATTACACTATTCTTACCTATTGTTACGCCAGCTTTAATAATGGATCTACCTCCGATGATTGCTCCATCCTCAACGATCACCCCAATCATTCTTTTGCTCATAGGATAAGGATCATTGGTAAAGGTAGTTCCAGGGCCGATGAAAACATTATTCCCAATTTCTGTAAGTGGTGGAATATATACAGAACCTTCTATCCTACAGTTATTTCCAATCTTAACATTGTAATCCACGTGGGTAAGTGAGCCGATCATAACATCATTACCTATAACGGTATTATCCCCAACATACGCAAAATGCCATATTTTAACATTTTCACCAACCGTTGCTTTAGGAGAAATGAAATTTATTACAGAACTTTCTTTTTTTTCAGACATTCTAATTCAATTAGACTTGTATTTCAGTCCATTTATAATTAACTTAAAATACCAATTTGCCTGTCAAATGAGCACTGGAGATGTGTCAGCAAATTAAGCATACAATATAACTCTAAGGCGGCGCAGGACAATTACCCTTAATGAAAATATTATTAGTTGCCGACTTTTTGTCTTTATAAGAGAACACTACAATTCAAGACGCCTTTCAAAAATGTGAATATTATAAGCATATATGTCGATATCTCAGAAAGAAAGGTAAACAGGTGTACCAGTATTGCTTGATATTAAAGCTGCTTCAGCGATTTTTGTTACTGCAGTGGCATCCTCAGGAGTTACTAGGTACTTTGTAATATCCCCAGATAAAGATTTAACAAAGTTTTCTAGTTCCAAGGTTAATGGCTCTCGGATGTTTCTTCTGGGAATAAGTGTTTGATTCTCATCATCTATTCTTATTTCTTGCGTGATAAAGTCGCCCGTGATGGTTCCCTCAGAACACACAGCCGAAAATCTTCTAACTTTTTTTGGAGTAATCCAATTAGATGCAATAATTGCCACTTTCTGATTGGGGAATCCCAACATTATTGTTGCAAAATCTTCAGAATTATGAAACTTCTTACCTGCACGAGCAAAAACGACATTTGGCTTACTATTAAAGATAAACAAAGCAGTATCAATATCATGCACTGAAGTATCATAGATTATACCTACGTCCTTTATATGCATGGGCATTCTATTTTCACGATGAAACTCCATCATTAATAATTCCCCATAAGTGTTGTCATCAATGATTTGCTTGAGATCCTGTACAGCAGGATTAAAACGTTCTATGTACCCCGCAGTTAAAAGTACATTGTTCTGTTTTGATAATTTTGTAAGCTCTTCGCATTCAATTGACGAGAAAGACAATGGTTTTTCTACAAAAACATTTATCCCATGATTAATTATTTCTTGCGCAACCGGAAAGTGTGTTTTGGTCGGGGTACATACTAGACAAGCATCAAGAGAAGTTTCCTTTTCAAGTAATTGTTCAACAGTTGAATAGCTTTTGATCTTAAATTTTTTTGCCAATGCTTGGGCTCTATTCTCATCTGAATCGCATATTGCAGATAATACCCCCAAATCATTTAATACGCGTACGTGGTTCTTTCCCCAGCCACCAGTTCCGATTACGGCGATTTTAATGGATTTATCCAATTTTTTCAACATCTCCTAAATTTATACTATTTCGTCTTGTTTTTAGAATTGTTAACATCGGATTTACCACACTGGAGTAATCCATGTATTGAAATCGGGTATTTGAGATACTACTATTTTTTGGTAGTAGTCAGAGATTTTTTTTGTACGTTCGCCAACTGTTCCGTTTCCAACTTTATGATTATCCACGCTTATTATCGGAGTTATTTCAGCTGCAGTACCAGTAACAAAGATTTCATCGGCAATGTATAATTCTGTGCGAGTAATGGATCGCTCACATACATCATAACCAAGATGCTTTGCTATCGTGATAGCTGTATCCCTAGTTATTCCTTCAAGTACTGAATCAGATAGTGATGGCGTATAAATCATATTATTTCGGACTAGAAAAATATTTTCTCCTGGTGCTTCACTTACATTGCCATAATAATCGAGTAATATTGATTCATCATACCCATTTCTTTTACATTCTTGAGTAGCTAACACAGAATTCATATAATTTCCTCCGGCTTTTGCCATAGGCGGAGTAGAGTTCTCATTTATTCGTCTCCATGAAGATATACATGTTCTTATCCCGCTTTCTGGAAAATATCTGTTAAAAGGGAAAGCAATAATAGCTAGATGGGAAGGAGAGTCTTTAGTAACATTAAGGTCTATTCCTTTATCCCCCACAAATAATAGGGGCCTAATATAACAAGACTTTTTAATATTATTTTTCCTTAATAATTCAACAGTAGAGGTACATATTTCAGAAAGAGTATAATTTGAATTGATAGAATAGACCTCTGCAGACTGAAGTAATCTTTGCATATGTTCTTTAAGTTTAAAAATAAATAGATTTTGATCATTTGAGTATCCTCTAACGCCCTCAAAGACTGACGTTCCGTAGTGTAATGCATGAGTCGTAATTGGAACGGTAACGGAATCCCATGACTTAAATTCGCCGTCAAACCAAATGAAATCAGCATTCTTGGTATTCATAGATTTGCAAGTTTTTTACTTCTATAAAAGTGTTAAATCCATAGTAATTAATTTAAATAAATCCATTTTTTGGGAATTTCATACCTATAACACGTATAGTTTCATCCTTAGTACTGGAAAAATTTTTTATAGTTTCCCAATTGTCTTCTATTACTTGGCCGACCTTAGGGGAAACAAATTCATGCCATTTTAAATCATTATTTTGTGATTTATTCGAGATTGAATTGTCTGTGGATAAAACCGATTTATATAAAAGATTTTTTACATTCGTCGACGAGATAACTTGCCTATTAGCTTTAACTGGATTAAAACCAAAGAGGGATAACAGAACCCGCTCTGCTCTATCTCCGGTGTAGGTTATAAAAGAATTTTCATGAATATTAAAAATTATCTTATTTTTTAATCTTTTAAATGCGGGAGATACGAATGGTGGAAAGTATTGTATGTATGGAGAAAGAAAAGCATAATCTTCAAGAACATGAATGTTTTTATGGTAATTAAAGGATTCCAATATCATTTGTTTTCTAATTTCGTACGAAAATGGAAAACTTCTTGTATTTACTTCTATCCCATCTTTTAGGAACCTTACCGGAAATATATAAACGCTATAATTCTGTAAAAGATTCTGGATAATCGACTCATGTGAAACGGTCAAAGGGTTGATATGTGCTAAAAATATCGCTGCAATTTTTTTTTCCATAGCACAAAGGGAGAAAAAGTAAACTACAGGTATTTAAGAATTTCTTTTTATCTGAATTTCTATTGTCGAAACATTTCTTGTTCTACCATCCTCTGCTTGAACGGTTTCAGATCCTATAACGATATCACCAACAGCATAGCCAGCATTTTCCATTCTCTTTAATATTATTTGTGATACATCCACAGCTCTGCCAATGCTTAAACCACGCGCTTTAATAGTTACAGAAGGTTGATTCGCCAATTGAATAAGTGTTGAAGTTACATAAGCCATCAGTGGTTTTTTCCCGATATATATTGCATCTCTTGTAGGGCTATTTTCTTTGTTTTGTTGATTGGGTTGTGATTGTACTTCTGACATCAATGTAAGTAATTCGAGAGGATAATTTAAATCTAAGATTTTTTAGTAATAGAGAGCATTCGCTTATTAAAACGTTATGAAGATTCATTAATAAATTCTTTTATTTTTGAATTAAGTTTATCTTTTGCAATCGTTAACCTATTAGAACGTTCTTCAAGAATTTTCTCATAATCATTTACTTTCGTAGTTATATCTGAAATCATCTCTTTTTGTTCTTTTTTATTAGGAGAACCCTTAGTAGTGCGATATGCTATTGAATTTTCCGGAGTCAAACTTTGGATTATATTTTGAATTTTTTCTGCGGTTAGATCAGGATTCGAAGAGTTAATCAGTCCTAATGCTTCAGATATATCACTTAATTTTAATAGATTCAGAGGGATATTGCCTTTCTTTACAGCATAATCCACTATAGTGCCGATTAATTTGTGAGACTCTCTAAAAGATATTCCTCCATTTTTGATAAGTTGTTCTGCAATATCTAGGGATATAGCATAGCTTTTAGATGAATCTACATACATTTTGTTTTTATTGATACTCATGGTAGATATCACATCGACCATAATAGATATAGAATCTTCAAGTATTGAAGTAATCTTCCATAACAAAGGTTTTATCTCCTGTAAATCTCGGCTATATCCTGAAGGTAATCCTTTCATGATTGTAGAAATTGATACAAGAATGCCCTGAATAACACCAGTCTTTCCACGAATTAGTTCCAAGGGATCAGGATTCTTTTTTTGTGGCATCACAGAAGAGGATGAGCTAAATTGATCATTCAATAAAACAAAACCAAATTCAGATGTAGACCAAATAATAAAATCTTCTGCAATTTTGCACAGGTTTAACATACAAATAAGAGAAGCAGAAGCAAATTCTAACAAAGAATCTCTCGAACTCGTCGCATCTATACTATTATAAATAATATCTGAAAAACCTAACATAGATGACACCTTTTCACGATTTATGTTCATACTGCTTCCTCCGATAGCACAAGCTCCAAGGGGAGAACAATTAATCCTTTTGTATGATTCAGTAAATCTTTCAAAGTCTCGGGTTAAAGAAAAGCAATATGATAATAAATAATGAGAAAAAACACCCAATTGAGCCTGTTGCAAATGAGTGTACATAGGCATTATGGAATCAACATTATTGTTTGCCTGCAATAATAATGATTTTATTAATAATATTATATTAGCACTAATTCGATTTAAATCGTCTCGAAGTTTCATTCTAATATCTAATATTACTTGATCATTTCTCGATCTTGCGGTATGCATTTTCCCACCCGAATTGATATCGGTAATTCTTATAATAGCAGATTCTACCAATTCATGGATATCTTCAGAAGCGCTATCACCATATCTGTTTAATAAATCCGAATGGATCAGTAATTGATTCATACCTTTTAGAATGGCGATCAGTTCTTTTTTAGCCAAGATACCAACTTCATACAACATTATTACATGAGCTTGACTTCCAAGGATATCGTAATAAAATAACTCAGCATCTTCGTCTAATGAGGACAGGAATGAGAGAGCTTTGTTATCCAAATTTCCGCTGGGCCTGGACCTATACATTAAAAAATTTTAATTTGATCGGATATTTTAACATAATAAAATAGAGGAGGTTAAAAATATTGGATTTAGTAAATAATTAATAAATAGGAAAGATGACAATATATGTTATCATGTCTCAAGATCTACAACTAACTAGACGTCTAATATTTGATGAACTTACAAAAATAGTTGACCCTGAAATAGGAGTTTCGATCATGGAATTAGAATTAATTGACAAGGTAGACATCGATAAAGGAAAAGTCGATGTCGATTTACATCTTACAAGCCCCTTCTGTCCAGCAGTATTTGGATTTAAAATAGCACAAGATGTAAGAGACAATATTTTCAAAGTTGGAGGCATCAAGGATGTAAAAGTAAATGTAAGTAACCACTTCATGGCAGAAGCGATAAACAAGCAGGTAAATGAAAGTAAAAAACCTTCAGAACAACAAAAAGAGAAAGAGTGAATACTAGCTTATTGTCGAGCAGTCGCTGATTTTTTTGCTATTCCTCTTTTGACCTTAGGGTCGCGATTTTTTTATCATTTTTTGTAATTCCGATCAGATGACCTTTAAGAAGCTGAATTCCTAAGGCTGGGTCAACTCCTTTAGGGCATACATTACTGCAAGATCCCGCAAAATGGCATCTCCAAATTCCGTGTCTATCATCAATTATATTGAATCTAGTTGATTCTCCAGAATCTCTATTGTCTGCTGTATATCGATATGCCTGAGACAAAGCTTGAGGTCCTGGAAACTTTGTATCCGTTGCTACTGTGGGACATGCAGAATAACATAAACCGCATTTAATACAATAAGAAAATTGCAAATACTTGTCTACATCTTCTGGAGTTTGTTTAAATTCAACCAAGTCATCTTTTTTTATAACATCAATTGGCACCTTTTCATTGTGTATATACGGTTCTATCTTTTTATGATGAGCGAAGAATTCCGTAAAATCTGTGACCAAGTCTCTTATCCTTGGGAAATTAGGTAGGGGCTCACAAACTATTGTTTGGTCATTTAGTTCAGATATTTTTGTATAACATGCTAATCGGGGTTTGCCATTTATTTTCATGCCGCATGAACCGCAAGAAGCCATTCTACATGAATATCTAATACCCAAACTACTGTCAGAATAAGATTTGGCATCTAACAATGCATCCAAAACGGTAGTCCATCGTTTAACGGACACATCAAATTCGTCATAATGCGGAGACTCTTCTATATTATAATTAGTTCTATATACTTTTAATTTTATATTATTAGTTTCTTCACTCATGTCTATCCACACATATTTTCTATTTCATGTTCAAGTTTAGCAATCAGAATTGGTATAAAAAATGACCAGAGTATAAAATTTTGTTGATACATATTATAATTGACTCCCAATGATAATCGTTCTTGTACCATATGCTATAACACCAATCATTGCGGCCAACACCAATATAGTTATTGTGGACTCCCACCATTGATTTTGTTTAAGTTCTAATAAAATAATTCTCAACCCATTGAATCCATGAATGGAGATAAAAACAAGGATTAATTCCAATAGTATGACATAGTATATGTTATGATAATTAGCTACTACGTTATGATATTCTAAACTTTGGCCAAATGGCATAATGAGTCTAAATAATATATGAATGGCTACAAAGAATACGGCACATATTCCAGTCAGATAATGAATTTTCATTATCTGACTTTCACGTAATTTTAATAATGGCATTCTAGATTCCAAACTCCATAAAATATTTCAAAATGCTAAAGGTATTTGTTGTGTCCAATCTTAGTTCACATCTCCAAACATAACCATACCGCCATACAACATGGCAATAGTTGCTAGTAATAGGGCAACCCATATACCTGATTTTTGCTTATAATTCAAAGAAGTTGCATCATAAGGATAGTCCGGTCGTCCTGGTCTACCAATGCCTATTCCCGACTCGGTAAAAATAAGTCGTAATCCATTAACTGTATGAAAAGTGCTTGCACCTATAACCAACAATAGAAATATGTGGCCTCCTGTTGTCTGAGTTAACTCCAGCATACTATTCCAAGCATTAATCCCATTTACTAGTGAGCTGGTTTCATATATATGCCCAATAAAATAAATTAATAGACCGACTCCGGTTAAACGTTGCAGCCAATAAGATACTCTTTCCCAACCATATCTAGTAGGGTTCAACCAGCCCATTAATCCTTCACGTCCAGATTTGAGCCGAATGTCGCGACCTGTACTAGAATTATTGTCACTATTAGGTTTTATACCCATCTAGTATTTTCTCTCCACTGGTGCATATCGAGTAAATATAACCGGATGCCATTCCATCCGAGGTTCCCTGTCACCATTATAATATGCTAGAGTATGTTTTAAAAAGTTATTATCATCGCGATTGGGATAATCAATTCTTGCATGAGCTCCTCTAGATTCACGTCTATTTATTGCACCCATCAATACTATTTCGGCAACTCGCATCATGGAATCAATCTCCATTACATTAATGAAATTTGTGTTGTATTCTTTTGCTTGATCATCAACATGTTTCCAACTTAATGATTTAAGACTACGAATTCTTTTCAATCCCTCTATAAGATCACTTTCATTTCTGTAGACATAAGATCTTTCATCCATAGTGTCTGTCAGATTCTTTCTAATTTCATAAGGATTTGCATCTCCACGACCTCTAAATATCCCATCATAGATTCTCTTTTCTTCTATTAAAAATTGATGATTATCAGTACTTGGAATGGTATTCTTTTTACTTAAAGCATGATTGGCAGCCAATTCTCCAGTAATAGCACCCCATACCAAGCATTCAGATGTAGAATTTGCTCCCAATCGATTTGCTCCATGAGTACTATTACATGAAGCTTCACCGGCTACCCATAGTCCATTAAATTCAGTAGCACCATCCACATTAGAATGAATACCTCCCATCATATAATGACATACAGGTCTCACTTCGATAGGTTCATCAATTACATCTATTCCAGAAAATTTAATACCAATTTCCCTGATTCCTGCAAGTTTTTCTTTAATTCTTTCTGCACCGAGATGGGTTAGATCTAATTTAAGACAATCGGCACCTGTAATATGCTTAAATCCTCTCCCTGCCTGAATTTCAGTAATCATAGAACGAGACACCACATCCCTTGGAGCAAGTTCCAATTTTTCGCCTGCATAATTTTTCATAAACCGTTCACCTTTAGAATTAATCAAATAGCCCCCCTCTCCCCGTGCACCTTCGGTAATCAAGATTCCGGATGGCAAAATACCCGTAGGATGGAATTGAACAAATTCCATATCCTTTAAAGCCATACCAGCACGGTATGCCATATCTAAACCGTCGGGAGTAGAAGAATAAGCATAAGTAGAGAAGCTATAAATTCTGCCTGCGCCTCCGGTGCAAATTATGCCTGATGGGGCAACGACCTTAATAAAATTGCCATTTTTCATCTCTATGCAAGTAAATCCTTGAAATGTATTACCTTCATGAAGGATGGAAGTACAAAACCATTCATTAAAGAAAAAAATATTATCATATTTAAGACATGTATCATAGAGCGTTTGCATCTCATAAAATCCCACTTTATCCTGAGCATAAGTAGCTCTAGGAAAAGAATAGCCACCAAATTTCCGTTGATCGATTCTTCCATTATTCCGTCTCGACCATGGCATTCCCCATCTATCAAGCTGTATAATTTCGGATGGAATCCAATTTACAAGTCTTTCTGCAACATCTTGATCTGCTAAAAAGTCACTACCTTTAATAGTATCATATATATGCGATTCTATATTATCGCCTTCATTTTCATATAATACAGCAGCTGTGCCTCCTTCAGCAGAGACAGAGTGAGAACGCATTACCTGAACTTTTGACAGAACAGCAATTTTTAGATTCTTGTTTTTCGATGCTGCAGTAATGGCGGCCCTTAGTCCTGCCAAGCCGGACCCTACTATAAGTATATCGTAAGAAAGAGTTTCCGTCAAATACTTTATCTCATGATATCTAAATTAAGTCAATAATAAATTCTTTCTAATAATTAATCACAAGTTCTCAAGGTATCTGTTATTTATCATCAATACGTGATACGACTTTATAAATATGAAATTTAAGAATAGAATGCAAAGTAATTATGCTGATAGATTCTATTTATTGAGATTGGGTTTTTTGTAGTACACTTTCCAATCCCTTTTCACCTACTGCGCCCACTGCTCTATCTACTGCATTACCACGTACAAACATTACAAACGTGGGTATTGCATACACTTCTAGGCGCATTGCTATTGATTGATTGTCATCTACGTTTAATCTACCGAATTTGACTTTGTCCATGTATTTTTTGGAAAGTTTATCAAATATTGGGAGCATAAATTGGCAAGGGCCACACCAAGTTGCCCAAAAATCGACCAAGACGATCTCGTTATCAGATATAAAGCGTTCAAAATTATTCTCAGATAATTCTACTATTGTATTAGTGGAGGATGAGGATGAGGAGGTAGATCCTGATTCGTTAGTCATTTTTACGGATAATCTATATTAATATTTGATATATAAGACTTTATGATCACACGTGTCCTATTAAGAGAAAAAATTTATGACATTCCTAAGGAAATATGAACCAGTATATAAAAAAAGATAAACATGAATGAGCCATATTAATTTTATTATATACTTTTATATTCTCAAAAATTTATTTAACAGAATAATCTAATCTTCTTATGAATTGGAATTATAAGAACAGACTGGATGTATTTGTTATGTTAAAAGCTATAAATCTACTATATATTCAATTATGATTTCGTTTGTATCTTTATAATCGAGTATTTTCATTTCATGATAGGTTATCCCCTTGATCTCTACTTTAAGTTCATGTTTATTAGGATCTACAAGTTCACCCTCGCCATAGCCAGTAATAATGTATTTATCAGAAGGTTTATCAAAGGTAATTTCAATATTAAACTTTGAAAAGACCAATTTATCAATGAGCATCATCAACAAGATTTTATCAAGCCATTCAAACAATAGATTCTCTAGATCTCTACCTTCTGCAAAAATAGGAATACGCTGCTTTTTCTCTATGTTTTCTATATCATACATGATATTAACCAATCCCATTGCCGAAAATTCAAAAGCTTCCTTCATGGTTTGACCCCTGATTCGTAAGTATGCATCAGTCATATGGTCAAGATACTCAATATTATCTAGAAACATATAGTTGTATTAAGCTAATTGATATTATAATGAACCGGAAAATCTAAATTTAAAAAATATTAACAGTCTAAACAACAATGAAATTTCAACTGCCAAGAGGGATGAGAGATCTGGAGCCAGATGAGTACGAGGACATGAATGTAATAAGAAACGCGTTCATAGAATCTGCAAGAATTTTTAATTTTATTTTGATGGAACCTTCTCCATTAGAATTATTGACTACCCTCGAGGCAAAGTCAGGTCCTTCCATAACTAAAGAAATCTACAATTTCGTAGATAAAGGGAATAGGAAGATTGCTCTTAGATTTGATTTAACCATAGGATTAACAAGATACTTTGTATCACGAAGAGATCTAAAGATTCCCACAAAAATCGCCTCATTTGGGGGGGTATGGAGATATGATGAGCCACAAGCAGGAAGATACAGATTTTTCCATCAATGGGACATTGAAATATATGGACCTTCAATAATAGAATCCGATACCGAAATAATTGAATTTACATCAATTTTTCTACAGAAACTTGGTTTAAGAAATATACTTATCGATATTAGCAGTAGAAATCTAATTGAAGAGTATATCAAAAACATTATCAAGATATCAGATGATGAAGAGCTATTTGAGATATTTAGAGCGATTGACAAAATACCAAAGAAGGGAAAAGATAATGTGTTAAAAGAATATAATGAAAGAATTGATAGCAAAGTCTTAGAAAAAGTGATTAATTTTGCAGAGAAAAAAGGGAGTTTTAAGGAATTAGACGGTGCTATGAAATCGCTAAAATTGAAGAGCTGGACAGAGATAGAAAAAATCAACAGGTCGTTATCAAATAAAGGAATAAACAACATTCGTATAAATTTGGGCATCGTAAGAGGGCTGGATTATTATTCGGGGTTAGTTTTTGAAGCAGTAGACACAGGAAATAATCTAGGATCGCTTGTTGGTGGTGGTCGATATAACAAGCTTACCGATGCCTTTGGAAGAAAAGAAGTTGGAGCAATCGGGGCAGCTGGGGGGGTGGAGCGTATTGTTTTAGCGATGAAACAACAGGGAGCATTTAAGAAAGATCAAAATGATGAGTTTGAAGATTTGAATTATGTAGTATACGACTCTATCGAAATATTTGATAATGTGGAACGATTAGCCTCGTCATTAAGGAGAAACAATTTTCCAGTTGACTATGACTTATTAGGAAGATCATTTTCAAAACAAATTGCGGAAGCAGAAAATAGGAAGAGTAAAAAAATCATAATTTTAAGTAAAGAGAATTTAGAAAAAAAGGGTCAAGTTATACTAAGAGATGCAGTTAAGAAGATAGATAAAAAGATAAACATAATTAAGGATTTTGATGAATTAATTAATGAGTTAGTCAAAATAAGATCCAGATAAATTCAAAGTTTAATAGATTTTATACTTTTCATTTTAATAAATCCACTTGGGGTTTTGGCATATACTTTTCTCAATACCAAATCGGGTGGATCATAACTTATATATAAATCACCTTCATTTAGTTCTTGAACATTATAATTAATTTCAATTATTTCTTCAGGTATTCCATGTTCTTTTAGTCTTAGTTTGGCTTTTTCGATTAAATCAGAATCAGAAGTATTAGGAGCAAAGAAAATTTTTCCTATTAAATTAAATTCATTCATAGGTTTTATATTATTTACAAATTTAACACTATATAAATATCAGATGACATCAAACATGAATTTACTATATGTATCCAAAAGCAGGATCTGTTTTTCTTCTTAGGCTAACGATATGACCTAAAATTACTTTTTCTTCTTCATCTAATTTATTATTAAAACGATTAAGTAGTAATTTGGCTTGCCTACTATCCAGATATGTATAAAAAACGTCACCTTCATTAATTTGCCGACCTATCTGAGGTCCATTAACTGATACCGCTACTTGCATTCCCCTAGTAGCTTCGTCAATTGATTTGCCTTTATCCTGGATCTGATGTATTACTCCCACTTTTTTCCCCTCAGGATTCATTATCGACATTTTTTGCTTCATTTTACCTATGGTAATTTCTGCACCAAACACAGCAGGATCACTTCTTCTAAAAACATAGCCTTTCATAAATTCAAATTTACAAATTGGAGATATTTCATTAAATAAGATCGAATCCTCATGATTCTTTTGATAAGATACCCAGTCGGTATAGCTACGCACTAGATTATAAATGACTTTTTCATTAAAGATCTTGACATCCCTTTCAAATGACTCTTTTTCTGCATCTTCTAAAATTTTGACATTAAACCCCAATATTATGCCTAGATATCTATCCTTTTCTTTAACTGCAGATGCAGTCATCACATCTCTTCTACTTATCTGTCCAATGTCTGCAGAACGGATTGGGATGTTCTCTTTTTTTAGCATTTCCGAAATTGCCTCAATCGAACCAATAGTGTCGCACCTTAGAATAATACCATTTGAGTCTGTATTAATAAGCGCAGATTTTACTTCTGATTCAACTAGATTTTTTACTTTTTCTTCATTATCGGTAGGTGCAAGACCGTACAATGGACTGCCGGCTATTACGCCATCTAAATCAGGAGAAGTTATTTTTAATCCCGCAGCGGAAATTACCATATCTACATGACGAAATTTATCTCGTGGATCACGCATTTCATCAAGTGGCTTTGGTAGAAGTAAAGATTTGATCCTAGTTACGATAACAGAATTACGTTTTGCGACCACTACTGAATCACCTTGTTTTATGATACCATCTAAAAGAATGACATTAGCAGAAGGTCCTAATCCAACTTCTTCATTTACTTCTAGAATAATTCCTTTAGCGGATCCTTCATGTCTTTCTAATTTTTTTATCATGAATTGTTGAGCCAGTCCTACCAGGACTGTCAAAAGCTCAGGAATCCCAACACCACTTGATGCACTAACTGGAACTAATGCCACTTCTTTTGTAAAATCCTTAACACGCCAAAAAGCCTCTGAATTAAATCCCAATTGTGAAAGAGATCCTAATATACTGTATGTTTTATTATCAAGATCTAATTGAACTTCCTTTGGTTGAATTTTGATTTCTTCGGTAATGAAATTGGTGATTCCTTTTTTCCACCCTGTAATACGATCGACTTTGTTTATCGCGACTACAAATGGCACTTTCCTATTCTTTAAAATGTTTATACTTTCTATAGTCTGGGGTTCAAATCCCTTATTCACATCAACTACAACAATTGCTATATCTGCTGCCGATCCTCCCCTTAGTCTTAAATTTGCAAAAACCTCATGTCCAGGTGTATCAATAACCAGTAACCCAGGAATAGCATGATCATGTGCTAATAATTTCTTAAATAACGAACCTGTCAAACTCTGAATTATTTCTATTGGAAAAAAACTTGCTCCGATGTGTTGAGTAATACCCCCTGCTTCTCGTGATTGAACGAATGTTCCCCTCATCTTATCTAGTAAAGATGTTTTACCAGAGTCTACATGACCTAGAACGACTACTACAGGCTGACGTAGATGCACTTATAAAAATACTACTGATGACTCTTTTATGAAGCTTTCATGCGAATCAGAAGCATGAATAATATTATCAGTTATTCCCAGACCAAAATCACCTCTTATTGTTCCTGGGGCAGCATCAAAAGATTTTGTAAGTCCGATCATTATCCTAACTGTGCTGATCGCATTATTTCCTTCCAAGATACATGCAACGACGGTACCAGAGCAAATAAATGAAACTAGTTCCTTAAAAAAAGATTTACTTTGGTGAATTGAATAAAAATCTTGAGCTTTTTCATCTGTAAAATCATAGGTCTTAAGTTGTTTGATGTCAAATCCCTTCTCTTCAAAACGTTGTATTATTTTTCCTACCAATTTTCGTTTAAATGCATCTGGTTTAACAAGTATTAGAGTTTGTTCTACCCCCATTTCACTTTTGCTTCCTGATTCCACCTTTGATATATTTATCAGTCCATTTAAACACTCGTGGATCACGTTTCAAATCGCGCAGATTCTTTTTACATTTTGATGAACAAGTCCATTGAATCGATCCATCATTTTTAACCAACATTATTCCTTTACCAGTATCAACATGCCTCCCACAAAAAAAACACTTTCGTAATGACGCAACATTCTTACTCATTATTTAACCACCTGCAATAACTCCATATTTTAAGCATTACTTTATTTTTCTTGCCTCGCGTTCTGTTTCTCTAAGCATTAAAATATCATTCATTCGAACAGGTCCCTTAACGTTTCGAGTTAGAATCCTGCCTTTGTCTTTTCCTTCAGAAATCCTTACACGAACTTGAATTACTTCTCCAGCGATACCAGTTCTACCTACTATTTGAATTACTTCTGCAGGAATGACCTTTTCCTCAGTCTTGCTCATTTATTAAAATACACCTGTTTTACTCAGACTTGTTTTTTATGCTATCAATAGTATTTGTAATCTGGTCAAGAATTTGTTGAGATTCGCCAGGATCTATTATAGTTGCAGCAGCAGAACCAACATCAATTCCTAACGCATTACCCAAGTCTTTCTTACTAGGAACGAAAACGTATTTAGATGAACGTTCATCGCACAATATTGGCAAATGTGCTACAACCTCTGGTGGTTCAACATCTTCTGCAATAACAACTAATTTGCTGATTCCTCTTTCTATTGCTTTCGTAGTTTCATTTGTTCCTTTTCTAATCTTACCACTCTGTTTTGCCAGTCTTACTGCCTCATAAATTGCACTAACTAGATCTGTAGGTATCTCAAACTTTACATAATACGGTTTACTCATAATTTATAATCACCCATTGGGCTCATTTCCACTCTTTCTTATGGTAAAAAAGAGTATTAAAAATGTTATCATGTGTCAATCAGCAGCGTTCAGAATTTTATTTATCAAGTTTAGGTATTCCTTTACTTTTGAATCCAGTAAGCTTTTATCATTGGATTCGGCATAGATTCGAATCAGAGGTTCTGTACCACTAGGTCTAAACATTATCCAAGATTCAGCATCAAACCATATTTTCACCCCATCGATTCTTTCTATCTTATATACGGATCCATGTGCAGTACATGCATCTAAAACATGTTGCATATCATCATTGCTAGACAAATTTAGGCTGGATTTATATTGAAAGGTGTTATCGAACAAAGAGAAAATATCAGACAGAGACGATTTTTTATCCGATAACTTGCCACTACGATTTGTGTTTTGTATCAGTTTTTCCTGCTTATGAAAGCTCATCATTTCTAAAACCAAAGCTGTTGTGATCGCTCCGTCCCGAACCAAATTTAGAGGCCCATAAAAAAAACCTCCATTTTCTTCAAATCCGATAAGAGAATTTGTATTTTTCATGCCATAAGAAACCTCGACGCTTCCAACCTTAGTAAAATAAACATCCTTCTTAACTAACTCACCAATTTTTGAAATAACTTGTGAAGAATTAACAGGGCATACGATTGACGTATCCATTTTCTTATTTTTAATTAAATGATAAGATAGAATTGATCCAGTTTTATCACCCCAATGGATAATTCCCTTCTCATCACAAAAAATGCTTCTGTCACCATCCCCGTCATACGCAACACCCAAATCAGAGTTAGTCCTCTTTACCATTTCAGTAAGACTACATAAATTATCCATCTTAGGCTCTGAGCCCCTTGCAGAAAAATTTGGATCGATATAGCCATTCATTATCAACACTTCACATCCTAATTTTTTTCCAATCAGAGGAGCTACTAACGATTGAACCCCGTTACCACAATCCATAGTAATCTTGAGATTTGATTGTATAATAATATTAACATCTATAAGAGAAAGTACCTTGTCGATATACTGTTCCAAAACATCCATTTTGAATAAGTTCCCAAAGGAGGTAGAATGATCTCTCACGAACTTTTTTTGATAATATATTGACTCAATTTTTATTTCATCATCTCTAGATAATTCAAACCCTTGACTCGAAATAGGTTTTATTCCGTTGTACTCCTTAGGATTATGTGATGCCGTAATCATAATTCCACCGGAAAATCTCGAATTTTTGACAGCAAATTGTAGACAAGGTGTAGGTGTCAAGCCCATTGTATACACATTGATACCCATTGACATTAACACGGCCGAGATAATCTTTTGAATTGCAAAACTAGAAGAACGACCATCATATCCCAACACTATCGGCCCCCTCTCAAAAAAATGCCCTATAGAAAAAGCGATATCTATTAAAAACTCGATTGATAGATCTTTTCCAAATATCCCCCTTATGCCGTTTGTCCCAAATAGTTTTTTCTCCGTCAAAACATCTCCCCAGTTAAATCAATATTTATGCCATCCTAATAATTATTTAAACACTAAAGAGATGGATAACCTATCTTGTAAGAGAGATCATCGATTAATGAATCCAGCATGATTCTTATTAACAATAGATAAATTTGGCTTTAATGTAGTCCAAAGTAATGCGGGGGTTGCCAAGCCCGGTCAACGGCGCAGGTCAGAAATTGTGCGAGGCTTAGAATGAGCTTGGAAGTTTCCTACAACCCTGTTCCTTAGGGATTCGTGGGTTCGAATCCCACCTCCCGCATTAATGAAATAATCTAAATTACAAATATAATGGCAGTTGTAAGTTCCTTAATTATCGGTTGAAAAGCTTAAATAACATTCTGATTTTATGAAACAGGTTGATAGACCCACAGAGTTGGAGAAGAATTTTCAAACATCACTACGATGTTTTGCGCTTTAATAGAGGATAAATTTATGAGGCAACAGCAGAAAAGAATACAAAAACCAAGAATTGTGAAACAAACTAAAGAATTCGACTATAATAAACCGATTTCGAAATGCAAGGTATGTTATACTTTATGCGGGTGGCACTGCTATGAATGCGAAACTGATTTTTGTCAAGATCATTTTGTGCAACACAAGGAAAAAGCATTGTGTAAAAAAATTATACAATAGTTATTTCAATAATAGAAGAAAATTATACACTATCTTAAAAATCAGATCTTGAATAGCGACCTCTTTTTTCAATTTCGCCTACTGTTTTGAATACTCTTGATGTTATATTGCCACATATTTTCTTATATCCATCATAGAAATTTTTAAAAGATATATCAAAATCATCAACATGGAAGCTGGTCAATATTTCTTTAAATAACCGTATATCCGCGGCTTTGTCTTCATATCGTTCAGAAAAGAAAGACAATCCAAAATCGATCACAAAAATGGCTCCATTTGAAGATATAATAAAATTGGATGTGGTAATATCGCCATGAATTATGTTATTACAATGAAGGGTTCCAACGATTTCCCCAAGATTTATACAAAGATCTGAGGAAAAAAAGTCTTTGATCGTTTTTCCTTCAATGTATTCCATTATGATTTCAAAATTATTCATGTCAAGAAAATAAATGAAAGGAGTATTGATCCCAAAAAACTTTACTTGAGATAAAATATTAGCTTCATGAATTGTTCGCCGTTTTCTCAATGGAATATCGATAAAAGGGTTACGATATGCTTTAGCAATTCGAATCTTGGAAATAGCAAGAGCATCATGCCAATCAATAAGGTACAATTCTGATTCAGCACCTTTTTTTAATAATATTCTATCTTTCATTAATAGATAATTTTAGTAATACGTTATTACTTTAAAAATTATGGACAAAACATCATATTCATCAAATAGTGAAAAAAATATTCTGTTTGAAGACTGTTCAGAAGATACATTGAAGAGTGGAATTCTTACTCTAACAAATAGAAAACTTGCCTTTGAAAAAACCAAAGGTCGAATAGCAACATTATCTAAAGAACTACTAGGTGAAAAAATAGAATTTAAATTAAAGGACATTGCCCAAGCAAGATCTGAAGGTAGAATTATCAAAAAATTAGTGATAGAACTCAATGATAGTAATAAAATCTACAAGTTCGGAGTTTTGAATCCTGGCAACTGGGCAAAAGAAATTAAATTGCAGATGGAAGATTAAACTAAAAGTAATTCATGAGATTAGTTACCTCCATGGAATATGTACGCTATCCAATCTCCAAGACTGATTAACAGCTGCATTTTCGGGTTTAACACTACTAGAAGGACGATTTAAGTACATCTGAGCGCCAGTCCATGCTATCTGTGCTCCGTTATCTCCGCAAAACCTTCGTGGACAAGAATTAAAATTGGAATTATGTATGTCACATGCGATTTCAAGCATGTTGGACAACCTCTTATTCGCAGAAACACCTCCAACAATTAGCAATTCCTTATTTCCAGTAAAGGCTAATGCACGTTCTACCGCCTCTACAATGATAGAAAATGCTGTTTCTTGCAATGAATAACATATGTCATGGACATCATTATCGTTGTCGTTTAGTAAAATCTTAACTGCACTGAGTAATCCTGAAAACGATACGTCATTCCCTTTGATAATGTATGGAAGCGGATAGACCATTCGACCCTGTGATAAATAAGACATCTCTTCGATCTTACTTCCACATGGGGAGGAAAACCCCATTTTTCTTCCCACTTGATCAAAAAGCTGTCCCAGTGTAATATCTAAAGTCTCTCCAAATATTCTCCATTTATTCCTATAATAAAGAAGTAACATGGTATGTCCACCAGAAACCAATAATGTTAATGGATTTTCAGATCCAGTAAGTTTAATCCCTAATTCTATATGGCCTACTGCGTGATTTACAGGAATTAAAGGTATATTATGAAATGAAGCCAATGATCGAGAAATAACAGCACCTATTCTTAAACAAGGTCCCAATCCCGGGCCAGCTGAATAAGAAATAATATCAATATCCTTAATACTGACTCCAGCTTCTTCTAAACACTTTTTTAAGATGTTGGTAGCTACCATGGTATGATGTTTAGATGCATCTCTAGGGTGAATACCCCATCCTTCTGATGCTTTATAAATATCCCTTACTTCTGATAAAATAAACTCTTCATCTGCACTACCAGCATCACCACTTTTGTCGATTTCTATTATAGAGCATCCGAATGTATGGGCAGTGCTTTCAATTCCTAAACATAACATGTATTAATTCCTACTGGTTGTGGATACTATCTTAATTATATCGCCATTTTTTAGCTTATGCTCAGCACCAATTCGTTGTTTTGTTCTTGCATCAATAGCATAAAGAAATCCTTTTCCCAAGTCATTGTGAATCAAATATGCCAAATCTTTGGCAGTGGATTCATTGGAAATTAATCTTGCATCTGGCAAGATATTCCCCTTTTTGTCTGTAAATTTATATTCATCTTCAACTGGGTAAACTACAATATTTTGCAATATTTCAAAACAAGCATGATTTATTACTTGTTGAATCCCTGTCGAGCCGAACTTGTGTAATATATTAGATACAACCTCCAAAGCCTCATTTTGTTTGTTGGAAAGTGTTTCAGGCTGCTTGATTTCAAAACTCGAATCTCCAGGCAAATAATAAATGAGATTCTTGTGAGCAGCTCTTCTTAACAATAATTCAGCCTCACATACAGTGGGAAAAAACGGTCTTTCTAGTTTTTTCAATTTTTCAATATTGATATCTGATGAAGTGATATCGGCCTTGTTGGCTGCTAAAATAATTGGTTTAGAACGGATTCGTATTTGTTTGCTTAGTATGAGTAAATCTTCGTCAGTCCATTCGCTTGGCTTCTTAATCAAACTAATATAGTCCAAGGAATTTTTGATCAATTGCTCGTTAATTGATAAACCAGAAAGTCTACTAGCCAATACGGTTTCTATCCTTTGTTTTAAATTTTCACTTTCTCTTATTATCTTGTCCCAATCTCTCAGAATTAAAGAATGTATCCAAAGATCAAATTCATCTTCTATGAACTCTAAATCAAAAAGAGGATTTCCTTCACCTGGATTAACGGGTCTGCCTTCTACATCGGTAGACCCGGAGACATCTATTACATGGATAAGAACGTCAGCCTGACGAGCATCATCTAAAAATTTATTACCTAGACCTCTTCCTGAGTGTGCACCGGGAACTAGTCCTGCTACGTCTATTAGTTTTATTGGGATATATCTTATTCCACCAATGCACTGAGAATTAATGGGATTATCAGAAACACCTAACTCTTTACAAACACAAGTTACTCTCACAAATGCAATGCCGATATTTGGATTAATAGTAGTAAACGGAAAATTAGCAATTGGTATTGATGAATCTGTAGCTGCATTAAAGAATGTTGATTTACCAACATTTGCTTTACCCAATAAGCCAATTATCAATTTTAGAAGATTAGTTGACAATGGAATATATATTTACTTTAGTATTTTAGACCAAAATGATGAGATAATAAATAAATGTATAAATATCAAAATTTTTATCGCTCTAGTGATAAAGCAATTCTGAATTTTAGTGGGCGGAATAGTTGCAGTGTGCATACTCGATGAGAATGTCAATGATGAAAAGATAATTTATCAAGTATTTCGCGGAATGCAATTACTCCAACACCGTGGAAAGGCAGTGTGGAAAATTAGTTCAGGTAAATTTGAGGTCAGCGGATATGGTTCATTACCATCATTTGATACTATTCATGGAAAAATCATAAAGCAGCTGAATAATTCAATGCAAACGACGATTGGCCATCTTTCAAAAAAAAAACCGAAGTCGAAAAGAATGGGGAGAATAAATTTTGCTCTGGATGGATTTTTTATAGATTTAGATAAATTGACAACACATCCGTTAATAAGAAACAGAAAATCCGAACCCTTAGAGCAAATCCATTACATTTTCAAAGAACTGCTAATGGCACAAAAAGATCCATATAAAGCAGCTGAATTTTTGGACAGGCATTTAAGGGGAAATTACGTAATAAATATTAATAGGGAAATCTATGTTTTTAGAAATAGTACGGGATTTAAACCCCTATTTCTTGGAAAGGATGAAAACGAATTATTATTCATGGTTACTTCCGAAAACTACCTCGAGAGTTTTTTCCACTTAAAATTAACAGAAATAAATCCTGGACAGCTAATTCGTTTGAGTCCCAAGTACGGTATGGATATCCTGACACAACTAGATAAAAATAGAATCTTAATGGATCCATTCGAATTCATTCGCGAGTCACATGTGTCAAGTATTTTTAATAATAAGAGCATTTATTCTATAAGAAAGAATATTGGAAATATTCAGGCACAATATCTATCAAACAAAAACATTGACGCTGACATGATCTTTGCGGAACCAGATTATACGAGACCAATGGCTCTAGGGTTAAACATAGGATTCAAAAATAATAGAAAAAAATTTGAAATGGTTGAAGGTATAATAAAAGACAGATATGATGATTCAGATCCAATGATAGACTATTCAGAACAAGTAAGTAAGAATAAATTACTATCTAATGGTAAAACTCTTAAGTTTATCATTACTCCAGTCACTCAAAACAAGAATATTCTATCCGTTCAAGGTACAATACAAACTGGAAGCACTATAATTGAAACAGTATTCTATTTAAGAAAAGCTAATGTAAATAAAATTGATATAATAGTTAGTTATGTTCCCACCATTGATGGCCGTCAAGTCGGATTATATACTCAACAAAAAGATCTTATTGGGAGAAAACACGTTGGCAAGATATCTTATATAGACGACCTGAATAAGAAGATAGCATTAGAATTAGGGGCTGATTCAGTATTTTATAACTCTCCGGAGATCCTGGCGAAAGGTATTGGTGTTCATGAAAGTCAGCTATGGTTTCCTGAATGGATACGATTTTTGGATTATAAATAAGTGGACAAGAATATACTTATAAAGAGAACGTTAATATTAAATGGTTATTATAATATTTCTATACTGTTGAGCTTAAAAAGAAAGAAAGTTATTCTAGAGAAAAAATTTATGATTGAAGGGAGGACGGTAATGAAGGTTGAGCTTAGAGAATACAAACTAAGTAATACCAAAGAAGATGAAACATTTTCCATAGTAATTTATTTAAAGACAGATCTGGAAGATATAGAATTAGATTACTTAGGAAAACCAACTTCGGATAAAGACAAATTCGAAGAAAGTTTCAATTTCCTTTGTAATTATAACGGACTATCCTCAGCCTTAAATAGATTGTTTATAGAGTTAGATAGTAAAATAAAATAAAACAGAAGGTCAAGTATTATATCCTATACCAAGTCAATTAGCTCGTTCAATTTGTTTATCCTTGTATAAGATACTAAAGATTTATTCCAAGGTTGATTAAAAATGACAATTTGCTTGGGAGGAACAACTTCCTTCACATTGATCGGAGAGTCATCAACTAATAGAAAGAAAGGAAAATGGCTCTTTGATACATCATCAAAAATGAAAACAATGTCATTGAAAGGTATATTGTTTAGATCGAGCCAATGAGCCACAAATGGTATCGTAACTCTCTCCCTCTTTGTAATAATGGATATTCGAAAGCCCTTGTCTTGTAATTGATTTATTACTTCTAAAAGATCATTACTAGTAGGGGGTATGTCCTGCCATCGTTTTTTCCAGACCAATATGAATAAATCCGTTATCTGTTGTTTGCCTATTGGTAATATGTTATGAATGTGCCAATCAGTTATGTCTTGTTTTTTTATGTTGGTATTGAAAATTGCATTATATTCTTCTAACCAGATTTGCATCACATCAGCCAAAACAGAATCGAGATCCAGCGCAATAGTTATTTCAGAAATCATTAAGAACGAATATTGATCAAGTTGCATACATAAATATCTACTTTATCCAATACTGATGACGATATTATAGTCAAATTCAATGTTAAAATAATAAAAAAAATTAGTGGTCCCTATCATCAACTGTATGATATTTTTCGATTTGAATTGTAGTATGATAGATTCCAAATTTCTTTTCTAATAGTGAATTTATTTCTTGGAGTATCTCTTGCGATTTGGTTGAATCAAAAATAACTATATGCGCAGATAATGCAATATTTCCGGATGTTATACTCCATATGTGGAGATCAAACACTCCGGTCACACCTTTTATCTTTATAATTGAATCCTTTATTTCCCTATATAATAAACTTGAAGGAGAACTCTCCATCAAAACAGATACTGATCTTTGTAACAAATACCAAACACGAGGTATAATGAATAGAGCGAGACCAAAGCTAATCACAGAATCTATCATATAATAATTAGTATAGAATATGAGAACAGCTCCAACGATGATTGCAATAGATCCAAGAAGATCACTAATTAGTTCTAGTCTTGCGCCCTGAATATGAAGAGCATCAGTCTTTCCTAGATTACTATATTCCGGAGTTGATTCAGAAAATATATTATGTGTATGTGTGTGTGTTCCCTTTAATAGTCTAAGCCCAAAAATGTTTACAACTAATCCCACTATAGCAACGATCAACATAAAGGAGCTATCTATATTGTGAGGTTCAAAAATACGTCGATAGGCTTCAAATATGATAAAGATTGATACCAATAACAGGATAACACAATTGGCAAGAGAAGATAGAATTTCAGAATCTATAGAATCCATAGGTATGTAAAGGAGTTGGAGGTTTTTTACTATAAATGGAAGCCACAAGAACAAGCGAAATCCCAAAGACATCGGCAAACATGTGCAGAGCATCAGCAATTAACGCTAGACTCCCGGTGATATATCCAGCCACGATTTCTACCACTAGATAAACAGTTAGTAATACTACAACCATTTTTAATCTCCCAGTTTCTATTGATGCTTTGGTTCTCGTTATGATTTCAATTATCATAACAGGACATTTATTAAAAGTGTATGGAAAGGACATATAGATATCAAGGGCATAGGCCGTAGAAATGATGGCAGGATTATTAGGTCTAAGGATTTTTCAATGGACTCTATTGAAAATGGGAAATATCTCTATTTAGTTAAATTTTTCAAAATGATAGGGATTTCAAGTTGTTACCTTTTTTGATTATCAAAACAAATTCAATAGAAAAGCAGAAAATACGATAGTATTCAAGTATAACTTTATATATTTTATAAATATATCAATTAATCTTTATGATAGTCCAACACATTTTATAGTTCTTAATACAATATATAAGAATATTAACACTTTAGATAAAATCATAAAACTTACCAAACTTACAAAGTCAGAAGTTGAGACAATTCTCAAGAAATTAGAAATTGAACGATAGGTCATTAAATTAGAAAAGAAAATATTTTTCTTAGGTAAGAAAGCGCAGTATAGATTAACAGACACGGGGTGAAGGTATTAACTTCAAAATAACATGAACTAGAGAATAAGTTAAGACAAGTTCAGCAGTGGTGTTTACAAGGTGATAAAGCCCAACTCCAAACATTTATGGAAACAACAGATCATGGAGCCATTTTTGATTTTCTCGGGTATTATGGATATGGTGTTCTTTATATCGTTAATATCCCTTTTGGGTATGGCCCTTAATCCAATCGAGAGTTCGATGGCTGAATACACAGGCAATACCGGTGCCACAGGGACGAAATCTGATTCTGGAGCGGGCACAGAAACAGGCGGAACAGAAAATGTAGACTTGCAAGGTGGAGACATAGGAGGAAGGTTTGATTTTGACGATTGAGGATTTGATAGTTTTCAATAAAACATTATTTATTTGATATTTTATACGGTAGATTCTAAATATGGACTACATCAATTCAATATTTATTCGATCAAGGTAAACAAGTCAATTCAATAAAAATATATTTAATTTTATTATATGGAGAGATAGTCGCGGCATGACAAGGAAGGAGATATTAAAGATTTTTTTTATCGCACTTATTACCGGAAATATAATGGGCATAGTATTGATTCAAATATTTGAGACACTAACCATTACGAGTTTAATAATCCTCGAAATATCATTGATAATAACCATAGTTTTACTATTCGTCGCAAGTAGGTTATGGAATAAAAGACTAGACAAAAAAACCAAACGCGAAAAAGAAAATAACCCTGCATAATATTAAAAAACTAAGCATCGTTAGACCCAGCACCTGTATCTTGTTTCATTGTACTTTGTAGGATAGTATTTCCTCCATTCTAATACTATACTTCAAAGTCGAGATCAACTCGAATTATATAAAAGTTGAAAAGCTACAATGATTGCTCCCCATTCAATTCATTGTTGAGGTATTTTAAAATAAAAGGTAGCACCTCCATCTTGATTATTTACCGCCCAGATTTTTCCATGATGAGAATTAATAATACTTTTTGATATAAACAAGCCTAGACCCGTACCTTCAAAAGACTTCGAAGCAAATTTCGTAAATAATCTTGGGAGCATATCAGGATCGATACCTTGTCCAGTATCCCATATACTGACGATCACATTTTCAACATTTTTTACCCCATCTCTCTCGATTTTTACATCAATGCCGATCGACCCTTTATCAGTAAACTTTACAGAATTACCAAGAAGGTTAAAAATAACCTGGGTTATTCGATTCTTATCTGCAAATACAAAGATGTCTTTGGGTTCATACACTATATTCAAATTTTCTAGCTGTTCTGGATTACTACTTGATAACTGGGTTTTTGTATCACTGATAGATGACAAAATAATGTCCTTAATATTAAAGCGTTCTTTGTTAAGCTTCAAGGACTGACTTTCGATCTTGGTAATATCCAAAATATCTGATGCCAATCTCTTTAGGCGTTTGGCATTCCTAATAATAGAACTCACTTGTTCTCTGTCAACTTTGACTTCTTCTTTCCCCTCCTCGAATTGCTTTTCAAGAAATATCGCATCTCCAAGAATAGGCATTATGGGAGTTCTCAATTCATGAGCGGCAATATTTATGAATTCTTTTTGCATTTTATCATGAATGCTTAATTTCTCATTGGCCGATTCAAGTAATTTATTATATTTTATCAATGAATTATTGGCATCCTTTAGCTCGATAGTTCTCGAATTTACTGCCGACTCCAGTCGTTTATTCCAGGAAAGGATCAAAAACGCAATGCCCAAGGCTACTGCTCCAATTATTAGGATCATTAAAGTGCTAAAATTTTTCTGATTATTTATCAAAAATCCCACCTCAGCTGCTAACTGATGAGGAGAGCTTACAAACAAAGTCCACAGAAACTTTCCACCTATGTAGACAGGTTGATATGTAATAGTAGTCTTGTTTCCTCCAATCAATATTAGATCTTCGGCTCCTGCAGATCCTTGAAGAGATCTAGCCAAAAGAGAATTATAAGGTCCTCGAATTTCCTCAGGTACTAGGGATTGAAGTTCTTCCCCGAGATAGGATTTTCCAATGAGCGAAGGATTACTACCGTAAATAATAATACCATTCTTATCCATTAATCCAACATTTCCTGCTACTTGAGGGGCTAACTCGCTTTGTAAAAAACGACCCAATTCATGGATTTTGATTGAAGCAACGATGACCCCTTTAAATACAGACTCTCTAGTGGAATTTTCCAAAATAGGAAACGAAATATAAAGTCGTGGAATTTTATCTATAGATTCGATTGCACTACTATAATAGCTAGTATGAGTCTCCTTAGGGATAACAAAATATTCTCTGTTACTCAAATCAATACTACTATATGATTTAATTATACTAGAGTTAACGTTGCTTATTGAGACTATTCGACCATCTTCATTTATCCAATAGTATCCCTCCGTCAATGATTTTGTGGAGTTCTGAACTTCATCCATAATTATTTTGGTTCCATCTATATTGCTGTAATTTACAATTTTGGATAAGATCTCGAGGTTAGTAGATACTGGATCTATAATGTGCAACAGAGTTTTAGAAAGACCGTCTGTTTCAATTATAGCGTTTGACCGGATATCACTGGAAGCAATTTCACCAATTTGATCTGCGGTTAGACCAGAATAATGATAAGATAGTATAGATAAAGAAATACCTACGCCAATTACAAGAATTAGCAAGAAAATATTATTTCTAGACGATACTATGCTTATCATTTACAAGCTGTTTAACATTTTTGATATGAAAGTGCCATTTAAATTGCTAACATAGATTTAATCTTAAAAATTAAATCATTCATATCGATCGGTTTAATAATAAAGTCTTTAACATCAATTGAAGGAAGAACTTTTGTAAATTCATCTCTGTTTATTTCAAACGCAGTAATGAAAGCAATTTTGGTATTAGGGCGCATTTCCTTGATATGTCTATACAATTCAAATCCATTCATTCTAGGCATTCTAATATCAGTGATGATTACGTCATAGTAGCCTAATTCATGATTCTTAAATGAGCTCAATGCATCTTGTCCACTCGAAAATACTTCTACCTGAAATTCATTTGTTATTTCCAAATCTCTCTTAATAATTCTAAGAATATCTTTTTCATCATCCACTACCATTATTCTAGCCATCTTATTCTTGTAAGGATTGTTAATTTCAACTTCGGACGTCATGGATATTATTTTTACACTAATAATTGATTAAAGGAAATATATTAATTAGCATTTCTAAAGAATCAATAATTTCTTTATACAATATTATGAGCTAAAGACATTTAATAGTTTAATTATAATAGAATAAAGTCCTTCCATGAAAAAATAAGGTCAGCAATAGTAAAATGTATTTAACAAGTGATATCATCTACCCAGAGAGTGTTCATTTCAAAACTAAGACCATCTCAAGATACAGTATGATGAGAATGATAAATTGGGGAACAGACTACAGGGCCCAAAAGACTTGGATTAATCGAGACAGCATCATGAATATAGATACTAATTGTACATTCAACCACCGAGAAGAGATTTTATATGATTTTAATATCATCAATCTAATTTTCGTGTTTTATAATAATTACTTAATAATAAAGATTAATTTAACAATGCTAAATAATTTAAAAAGCATGTCATTCACAATAAGAGAAATTGAAGAGAATGATTTTGATAATGGATTCTTTGAAACCCTCTCAAACTTATCAACGATAGGCAGTATCAATACAAATGAAGAGATAAAAAAAGAAATCATAAAGGAAATCATGGCGAACAAGGATTATGTGATAATTATATCAGAAGATGCAAAGAGTCGAGAAGTCATCGGCACGGCCACATTATTCATAGAACAAAAATTCATACATAACGGAGGTAAGGTAGGACACATAGAAGATGTAGCAACAAGAAAGGGGTATGAAGGTAGGGGTATTGGAAAAGAAATAATAAAAAAGCTAATCACTATATCGCGGGAACGTGGATGCTATAAAGTAATTCTTGATTGTGATGAAAAAGTATCGAAATTTTACGAGAAAATAGGCTTCAAGAAGAGAGCTATAATGTTAAGATTCGACTTATAGCGCCAGTTTTGGCGCAAACAATTTATATTATTACAAAGAATATTAAACATGAATGAAAATACAGAATCAACACTCATAAAGAACAGACCACTGGAAAGAATTTTCAGAAACAGTATAGCTAGAGTAATTGATTTTCTTATAATAAATCAGCAGTTTAATTTTACCACTGCAGAAATAAGCAGATCTAGCGAAATACCTCTAAGAACAGTCCAAAGAATCATCCCTCACTTAGTTCAAAACAAAATTGTAATAGAAAATAAATACAAAGACAAAATTAAAAATTATGAATTGAACAGGGAGTCTAAATTGGTTGAAATTTTGAAATTATATTCGATTGAGACCGTAAATGCATTTATCGAAGAAGCCATAGATAGTAACAGAACTCGAGCATTGATTTCAAATAGCAGATTAGTTTGAATTCATTATGTGCTATCATAAACTGAAAGAAAATCCAATCATAAAATTTCATTTAGAAAAAATATCATAAAATTCTTTAAACATTATCATACTATCATACTTAGACAAATAGTAAATCTATTCTTTACGCATGAAATAGCAAGTTGTAGTTCATATTTTTGTGTGCGTGTAGTGCTTTGCTGCTGTTGTTGTTTTATGCCTTATGCCTTATACCTTCTATCTATCTATCTATTTTTAACCTACTTTTTTTTCTGTCGGTTGTAATTATTTTATTTTATTTTATTTTTAATTACAGATCAGGTGCGTTGGGCTATTGGTGATGGCAGGCTGAATATCTCGCCCGAAGGCTTGATAATTACACCTCCATTCCATCAACGCCATCTTCTATGGCCGCCCTCCTCCTTACGGAAGGTTGTCTTTTCTCGGGAAAGGCTTCCTCCTTAGATGCTTTCAGGAGTTATCCTAAACAGCTTAGCTGCTCAGCTTGCCCTGTCGGACAACTGATAAACCAGAGGCTGCGCTGCCCTGTTCCTCTCGTACTAGGGGCAACTTCCCCTCAGACAACCACGCCCCTGTCAGGCAGAGACCGACCTGTCTCACGACGGTCTAAACCCAGCTCACGTTCCCCTTTAATGGGCGAGCAGCCCCACCCTTGGCTCCTGCTGCAGAACCAGGATGGGAAGAGCCGACATCGAGGTACCAAACCGCGGGGTCGATGGGAGCTCTCGCCCGCGACGAGCCTGTTATCCCTAGGGTAACTTTTCTGTCACCACCAGCCCCCAATAGTGAGGACATGATGGATCGCTAAGCCCGGCTTTCGCCTCTGAATCCCGTATCATTGGGAATCCAGTCAGACTGGCTTTTGGCTTTGCCCTCACCGGCGGAGTTCTGTCCCGCCTGAGCCAATCTTTGGGCCCCCTCGATACATTTTCAAGGGGGTGCCGCCCCAGCCGAACTGCCCACCTGCCGATGTCCCTGTTAAACAGGTTAGCGATACGGTAACAAATGGCTGGTGTTACACTTTTGCCTAGATCAGTCCCGGAGAACTGACCATAACGGCTCCCAGCTACTCTCTGCATTTGACACCATATCGCAACAACAGGCTGCAGTAAAGCTCCACAGGGTCTTCTCTCCCCGACAGAGGTTCGGGGACTGTTCGTCCCCGTTATGTGGCTTCACCGGGTTGTAGGCAGGGACAGCGGGGCCCTCGTTGTTCCATTCATGCACGTCGGAACTTACCCGACAAGGCATTTGGCTACCTTAAGAGAGTCAGAGTTACTCCCGGCGTTTAGCGGCCCTTAGCCCAGTTGAACCCAGGTTTTAGGTACCGCCACTGGCCAGGATACAGAGGCCATACACATCCTTTCGGACTAGCGACCACCTGTGTTTTTATTAAACAGTCGGGACCCCCTAGTCACTGCGACCTGCAGTCCCTACTCCTCGTAAAAACTGCAGGCACTCCTTATACCATAGGTACGGAGCTATTTTGCCGAGTTCCCTTGCCATACGGTATACCCGATAGACCTTAGACTTCTCATCCAGGGCACCAGTGTCGGATCTCGGTACGGTCTTGAAAGTATCTTCCTATTTCTGCTTTCATTGTCTCCTGGAATCAAGCAAACCCTCCTTGCGGAAGGCCATTGGTATCTCGCTTTAATTCTCGCCATTACGGCACTCCTCAAAGCTAGAGTACTTAGACAGAACGACGGTTCTGCTTACCCTATCCGGAAGCGACAGAAGAGGTATAACGAACTTTCAAGGCACTGGAATATTAACCAGTTTCCCATTCAAACAATTCTGTTGAGGTTGTTTTTAGGACCGGCTAACTCCCGGCTGATGACGCATTGCCGGGAAACCCTTGCCCATGCGGTCGCCGAGATTCTCACCCGGCTATGCTGTTACTACCACCAGGATCTGCACTAGTAGTTCGGTCCACTGGACTTTACAGCCCAGCTTCTACCCAAACACTACGCCCACCTACCACGCACCGACATCGTCGGTGGTCTAAAGTATCGGTAGTCTACTTGAGCCCCGAACATTTTCGGGGCTTTCGAGCTCGGCAGGTGAGCTGTTACGCACTCTTTGAAGGATGGCTGCTTCTGAGCCTACCTTCCTGCTGTCTTTGCTCGAAAACACCCTTTGGTTTGACACTTAGTAGACATTTGGGGACCTTAACTTTAGTCTGGGTTGTCCCCCTCTCGGTTATGAGGCTTACCCCACATAAACCCGCCTCCTAGCTTCTACGACGCTTGCACATTCGGAGTTCGAATGGATGGCGAGCTCTTTCGAGCCCTTACCGCCCGATCGGTGCTCTACAGTACAAGCAATCTCAGCTAAGGCAGGACTGCGATCCACTTCGGTGGGAACTAGCGATCACCGGACTAGATTGGTTTTTGACCCCTAATCCCAGATCAGGGGACCGATTTGCACGTCAGGACCCTTGCAGACCTCCAGCGAGCTTTCGCTCACCTTCGTCTTATCCAGGACTAGATCGTCCGGTTTCTAGCCTTACTGCCATGACTCAAGACCCTTTCAGATCCATTGCCTCTTTTTTCAGATGAAAAAATGCGCAAATTCGGTTTCCCTTCGCCTTCCCTCTGTTAAAGGTTAAGCTCGCCATGACAGCAATCTCCCTGGCCCGTGTTTCTAGACGGAACGTATGACTCTAGAAATCCTTTCGAGCCATACACGTCTGTAACCGATTGGTTTCAGGCGCTTTTAACCCCCCTTCCGGGGTACTTTTCAACTTTCCCTCACGGTACTAGTATTCTATCGGTCTTGATGAATATTTAGCCTTGGATGCTACTTTCACCCATCTTCACTGGCCACTGCCAAGGCCAGTTACTCTGAATATGACAGAATCCTGCTCTCATTCGCCTACGGGGGTATCACCCTCTATTCCGGTACTTTCCATACACTTTAGCTTCGATTACAGGATCCTATACGTCATATCCGTAACACCACATCTCTATCATGTTACCATAACAGATTCAGTTTGGGCTGTTCCGCTTTCGCTCGCCGCTACTAACGGAATCTCAATTGATTTCTCTTCCTCGTCCTACTCAGATGCTTCACTTCGGACGGTTTGCTCTCCCTAGCTAACTAAAGCATGGGAGTGTATAGAGAGACCTCATTCGGAAATCCCGGGGTCGTCGGTCGCATGCACCTAACCCAGGCTTATCGCAGCTTGCCACGTCCTTCATCGCTTATCAAGCCGAGTCATCCACCAATCGGCGTCTTTGCACCAGTCCAGTAGTTATTATAAACTAATTTTTGGAGTTTTTTCCTTTCTTTCTTTGTCCTTTGGATCTAGTTAGTTCTTAGTTCCACTTGTGGTAGAAAAGTCTAATTCAATTCAATGGTTGGTATATGTATTTCGTATTGGTATTGGTATTTCGTATTTTGTATGATGTAAAAGTATATGCATATTTTTTATATACATATACATTAAATCTCTGTTTGCACTACAAACCAGTTACACATAATATTTTACTACATTTCACTATTCCATTATTACGCGAATAGAATATTATCTATTATCATAAATAATTTTGAATTAGTATTATCTATTCTATGTATTTTACTTTCTATTCACATATGATTGGAGTTTTCCTATACATGATGATTATTGTAAACTCACGTTTACTACATCAACTTCATTCTTTATCTTCTACTCCTTCTCATTTACATGAGACAAAGAATTGCATCCGATACTACATTTGCTGATTTTTTTTTAATTGGGATGATCAGATAGATGATATCATAATTCTTCACTTTAGTGATATCTATTATAATATTTACACAGACTACACCTATAAAATTTGGGCTAGTAAATATAATTATTTTTTTGCATAAAATTACAACATACAATTCTAATTTTTCAAACCGTATGAAAAATGAAGGAATTGATTGATCAGTTTTGATTTGATTGCACTCCCTTTTAGGGATTTATTTATTTTATTAGTATAAGTATTGTAAAGTCTCGCAGATTAGAAAGAGCACAAGGCCCATTCTAACCCACTACCACTACTACAATATAATAACTAAGGAGGTGATCCGGCCGCAGGTTCCCCTACGGCCACCTTGTTACGACTTCTCCCTCGTTGCTGACCCCAGGTTCGATAGTACCAATTAGGCACCACCTCGCCAAGAACCAACTTCGATGAAGCGACGGGCGGTGTGTGCAAGGAGCAGGGACGTATTCACCGCGCGATAGTGACACGCGGTTACTAGGGATTCCATATTCATGAGGGCGAGTTTCAGCCCTCAATCATAACTGTGGTAAGGTTTAGAGATTGCCTCCTCCTTTCGGAATCGAAACTCATTGTCCTTACCATTGCAGCCCGCGTGTGGCCCGAGGGTTTCGGGGCATACTGACCTGCCGTAGCCCCCACCTTCCTCCGTCTCAGCGACGGCGGTCCCTCTAATTAGCTCCACTACTCCTGAGAATAATGGTAGCAACTAGAGGCAGGGATCTCGCTCGTTACCTGACTTAACAGGACACCTCACGGCACGAGCTGGCGACGGCCATGCACCTCCTCTCAGCTTGTCTGGTAAAGTCTTCAGCTTGACCTTCACTCTGCTGTCGCCCCCGGTAAGATTTCCGGCGTTGACTCCAATTGAACCGCAGGCTTCACCCCTTGTGGTGCTCCCCCGCCAATTCCTTTAAGTTTCAGTCTTGCGACCGTACTCCCCAGGCGGCAAACTTAACGGCTTCCCTGCGGCACTGAGTTAGCAATAAGCCAACTCATCACCGAGTCTGCATCGTTTACAGCTGGGACTACCCGGGTATCTAATCCGGTTTGCTCCCCCAGCTTTCATCCCTCACCGTCGAGCGCGTTCTGGCAAGCCGCCTTCGCCACTGGTGGTCTTCAATGGATCAACGGATTTTACCCCTACCCATCGAGTACCGCTTGCCTCTCCCGCCTCCTAGCTCTATAGTATCTTCCGCAGCCCATCTGTTAAGCAGGTGGATTTAACGGAAGACTTGTAGAACCGGCTACGGATGCTTTAGGCCCAATAAACGTCCCGACCACTCGGGGTGCTGGTATTACCGCGGCGGCTGACACCAGACTTGCCCACCCCTTATTCTGCACCATTTTTAGAGGTGCCAAAAGATCTCCTTAACGGAAATCACTCAGAGTAACCCTGTCAAGCTTTCGCCTATTGCAGAGGTTTCGCGCCTGCTGCGCCCCATAGGGCCTGGGCCCTTGTCTCAGTGCCCATCTCCGGGCTCCTCCTCTCAGAGCCCGTACCGGTTACAGGTTTGGTGGGCCATTACCTCACCAACAGCCTGATCGGCCGCAGTCCAATCCAGGGGCCATATAGATTTAAGTCATTACCCATTCCAGAAGTGATGACCTATCGCGGTTTATCCTCAGTTTCCCGAGGTTATCCACGTCCCCTGGGCATGTTGACTACGTGTTACTGAGCCGTATGCCACATATTGCTATGTTGACTCGCATGGCTTAGTCCCACTCTGATAGCAGTCGGGTCCGGCAGGATCAACCGGAGTCAAATAAAGTAAATAACGGCTGTAGAATTATTATTTACTTTATTATAAATCGTCGGTTGATTCTCATATAAATAAACAAACAAACTAACTTTTTTTTACGAGTTTGTTTGTCTGTTTACTTGTATGTGTTTATATAATAATTCGTCCAATTCTCTTCTTACTTCTTACTTCTTACTTCTTATCTCATTTAGATTTTAGATTGTAGACAAAATAAGGAATAAGGAAAAGTAATAAGATTTGAAAGGACGTTTATTGAGTTCTTTCTTTATTATTAAAGCTCTATTTTTTAGAGATTAACAATAAAGAGAAAGAGTACGATCGAAAAACTAGATTTGTATGTTGTTTTTTAGTTACAAATAAAAAATTACAATTAACTAGATTTGTTCTATAGGATCATCTTTAATGCAATTATAATAGCATTATAATGACCTATTATTCGATATCATCTATCTGATCATTCCCATGTCAGATTCAATCTATCAGGTCAGCACTGATTTTTTGATCGAATCTCCCTCATCATTTCATGTTAACTAGATTAATGACATCGATTAGTTGTTTCATGGAAAAGTAGTTACTTTGTATAGCTACTAATTTTTCTATTCACTTTCTAACTCCTGTACGACTTGCATATTGCAAGTCAAAATAGATTTTTGTGCAGCATAATATTAACCTTAGGTTACGAATATATTTGATTAGAAGCAGATATTGGACGAGAATTATTGCAAATTATATCCCGGCTTTTACTACGATTTGACCCATGTCTTGATCCAAAATCAAAAATATCAACGAATAATAGAATTAGTTTGATAAATCATATTTCATTTAACGTAGATACTCGAGGAGTGAATATGTTTAGTTATATTCTGAACGACCCTGTAATATCTTAGCATTTACAAATTGCTTATTTGACATCCACCTCGACTCGCTGGTTGATGTCATATTCACCAATTCTTTGAACAGTTATTTTTATTTCCCATTTACCCTCTTGACTAAGATAATTTCCAGCAGAGGAATAATTCCCTGCCCCTACTTTTTTCATAGTATCAACAAGTGGTCCCAAGTTCTTGTCAGGATTATTAAATTCTAAAAATACACTCCTAATATTTTCAACGGCGGTACCATTTACATGATAGATATAAAGGTCAAAGGTATTAGGACCCAGTTCAAAGGGAGTAATATCAAAATTAAGAACTACATCGTTAGCGGTTGTAATGTTAGTAGAATAACCTGGTGACACATTTGATATATTTTGTTTGTGTAGTTGTTGAGGTTTACTACTGTTATCTTCAACTGAAAAAACATAAGAGCCTTTTGTAATATGGCCATCGTCTTTTGATAATACAAGCCAATTGACAGTATAAACACCTGAGATGATTTTAGAGGAATCTAAAGTAACAGAAAGCGACTTATTTGAATCAGATGCTTTTAAATCATTGTTATCAATTCTTTCATTATTAGAATTCATAATTTTGATATTGCTTGCTCTTGGCTCAGGATTTTCAGTAAATGTGATAATTACTTGGTCAGGCACAGACTTTAAAGAATCAATTATTTCATTGGGTGTAGGTGAATAAGTGACTGGGCTTGCATGACCAAATACGGGTAACAAGGATACAGATGCCAAAATCAATATACCAGTTCCTATGATAGAAACCACAGCAATAGGCAAAATTGTTGAAAAATTCACATTCTATTCTTTACTACTAAGGTATAATATCATTATTGTACAAATGTCGAATTCTCTAGTATATATGATTTCAAGATAATAGTTGGAATGTGAGTTTCCTTCGGATACAAGATCATGACTACGCAACTCATGTCAAATTCTCGGAGCCAACTAATGCGTTCGAAGATTGTACAACAATTGTTATAATAAACTTTAGACATAAACTTTTAATGAATAAAAATCATCTGATTATTTTGGGAGCTGTAATCACAGCCTCGATGTTGACAGCTCATTCATTGCAAATGTCATATGCACACCAAAGGGCACTTTTTGATATAAACGGGAAAGATTACTTGTTTGTTATTGGTTCTGCAAATGAACCATTATATGTAGATGACAAGACAGCCGCAACACTTGATGGATACTGGCCGGATGCTTCTGATCCAACTAACAGTAGAGCAAATGGCACTCAACCAATCACGGGGCTAGAAAACATGTTAAAGGTGGAAATATTAGCAGGTGACAAAAACATGACATCCAATATGGACCCTGCATTTGGTGAAGTAGGAAAATATGAATCTGAGACATTCTATCCAACAGTTGCAACAACATTTGATTATCGTATTTATGGAAACATCAATGGGACAAACTTTGATGTAACATTCTCATGTCAACCAGGCGGAGAAACTGCACCTTCCGATAACTCTACAGTCGACATTTCTGAAAATGTTGTGAGAAAGGCACTGCAAGGAGGTTTTGGATGTCCTGAAGATAGAGTAGGATTCCCTGAACCATATATTTCACAATATGAGATGAGCCAACAGCTAAATAGAACCTCCACCTAATTTTTTATTTATTTTTATAAATATTGTAATACATCTTGGCCTTTCGAGTAATACTTTTTCTTTTTATCTCAATTGGTATATCAATTTGCATCTTAACTAATATTTCAATTGCCATTGCTCAGGAAGAATCCTATACTCTCATCTCCTCCTCAGAGGCGGTAACGTCTACGAATGATGCAATAGTTAAGGCCATTTTGATTGTATCTCAGGTAGCTGTTGCAGGAATAACTTTTAATGAAATTTTTTATAAATCTCTAAATTATCGAAGGAATAAATCAGAAAGAGAAAATGGAGGAAGGAATAGCAATGATTCTTTTTCGGAGCTCAACTCGATTTTTAAAGCTAATAATATTATGCGCTATAGTAATAATAGCTACCTCCACATTATTGTTATTTCTCCAAGTATTCAGTTTGGAACAAGAATTGGGATTAGATACACATTCAACATTTGAGATAACACTCTCTACGTCTGTCGGTTTTGTATGGATGTTAAGAATTTGTACTTCAGTGTTGATTATTGGTTCTGCAATAATTTATTATGTTTTAGTTTTGAGAATCAACCCTAGTGAAGATAAGAAACTTAAAAACAAAAAAATAATATTCATTAATAGGAAAACCCTCATCAGTTTTGTATTTCCAGGTATTTTTCTCTTATGTGTCTTATTGAGCCTTTTTTCTAATAGCATGATTGGTCACAGTAATGCCCTATCATCATTTACAGGGATAGCAGTTTTTACCGATTGGGTACACTTGGTGGCAATATCGATATGGATTGGAGGATTATTTTACATTTCAACTTTAATTTTAGAAAAACATAGACATAACCTTCTTCAATCCAAGGGAAAAAATAACGGAAATTTAGATTTAGAAAAGCGCAACGAAAATCAATCAATATTAAGTTTTTTGATGAATTTTTCTTATGTAGCTATTATAGCACTAACTATAATTGGAATAACTGGATTATATTTGGGAAGGATTCATTTACAAAATATTGAGTCATTATTATTTACAGTCTATGGAAATATCCTAATTATTAAAATAAGCTTGACTCTTCCAATGATAATACTAGGCAAATACAATCAGGACAGGATAGATGAATTATCACGTATAAGTATAACTAGAGCTGATATGCAAGTCAACAAGAATCATGAATATTTAGAAAGCTATATTGAGAGAACAATAATCAAAAAAATAAAGAAATCAATTAAAATAGAATCATTGTTGGGAATATCAATTATAACAATAGCATCCTTTCTGTCGGTAACGTCACCTCCCTCTTTGTCTAATATAAACACCTTAGAAAGCCGGACAGATGACGACATATCTACAATGCAAGTATTCATCTACCTAGATAACAATGCTTTTTCACTGCTTGTTATCATATTATCAATTATCATAGTCTTATTTGGCATACTTAATCTACGAAATCATGCAACTAAAGTAAAGGAGCTTAAAAACAAAAATTGATTACTAGTTTAACTAGATGACGATAAGAAACAAATTATTTATCCATTACCAAAAAATGCAATTATAATAATTAGATTGAACTATTGATTAGCGATGCAGGATTTTAGAAAAACATAGATCATGTTGTATATTGAGCGTGGAAAGGAAAAGCCCCGCATGTTTTTTGTTGTAGAAATAAGATATCTAAAAATACATAAAAATATTAATGTATAGTCCGATACGATTCAGAAAGGCGTTTGATTTGATCCAGATAGATGAAGACATGATTTTTGATATCATTAGAGAGAGGAAGCCTCGTTATGTAGCTTTGAATGGTCCTGAACCCCTATTACCAAAAATTCAAAAAGTTTCTGAAAAAATTGAAAATAAATTTAACATAATTTCATATATAATAGGAGAGAAAAGCTGGGGTTCTTGTGATCTTAATACACATGCTGCAGAGATGCTGGGTGCAGATATATTATTCAACATAGGGCACACTATAACTCTAGAAAATTTTGGAGAGAAAGTATTTATGATAAATGCTTTTGATACCATAGAGTTTGACAATATTGCATTAAAATGTGCAATGGAATTAAAGGGGCGATTTAAAACTATATCATTAGTTACAGACAGTCAACACTTGCATCAAATTGACACAGTCAGAAAGATTTTCGAGGATAATGGTTTTATCGTGGTAAAGGGGAAAGGTAAAGGACAATTAAATGATGCACAAGTCTTTGGTTGCGAATTTCATCCGCTACATAACATCAAAAGTGAAATTGATGCCTTTATTTTTCTGGGCCAGAGTAGATTTCATTCGATAGGGATCGCACTTTCTACAGAAAAACCGACATTTATGCTCGATCCATATTTTGAGGAATTTTTGCAAATTAATAATGAAGCAGAAGTTGTCAAGAAGCGAGCAATACTCTCCGTGTACAAGGCACTAGATGCAAGAACAATAGGGATAATAATAGGATTAAAAGAAGGACAATTTGCAAACATTAAAGCTTTAGAATTTAAGAAAGAACTAAGTAAATTAGGAATTAATATACAACTAATAGCTTTGACCGATATTTCAAATGAGAAGTTAGAGAACTTTAGAGAAATTGATGCCTTTATTCAAGTAGCATGTCCACGACTTGGAACTGATAATTATTTTTCCAAACCAGTACTATCAGTTCCACAAGGATTAGCTTTGATAAAGTTATTGAAGAAAGAACCTATCGAAGAATTTTTCAAAATTCAGCACTGGTTATAGGATAGTTTGGATAACGCTACAATTCAGAAAGTATTTGGTACTATGCTTGCGGTAGCATATTAGGTTTACATCTCTTCAGCATGACTGACATTTTATTGAAATGACGGCTCGTAATCAGTAGAGTTTAATAAAAAAATAAATCATATCATAACTAGTATTATTTGGTTTTTCAAACAACAATTAATATCTCCAGTAATTGTTGCAATAGAATTTGTAAAGATTATATTTAATCGATCTGCTAACATAAGCAAATTTATGGTAGTTATATCAAAAAGGCTTTCCCTGATAATATTTTTTGTTGCAGGTTTCATTTTTATTGGAATAGGTAGTGCTTCAATTATTGATTCCAACATCCCTAGATTTGTTGAAATTACTGAGACAATAAAACCAAATCAATCGGGAATATTTACCCCCGATATGAATTCAGGTAACATCGCAAATATTTATGCTAATGGATCTGAATCTACAGTGCTAGTGATAGACCCCAACAACAAGTTGATAATGAATAAGACTAGAAATATTGGGGCATTAAATGAAACTGTTACATCTGAAGTAAATGGAAAGTACAAAATTCAGGTTATTAACGAAGGAGAAGATACATTGAATTTGAATTTAGGAGCGTTTTCGAAGGCCAGTCCACTTGCTTTTAGTGGCCAAATGATGTTGATTATAACAGGTATTGTGGTCGTAGGGCTAGGAATTAGAACCAGAATGCAGTCATAACTATCATATTTCGTCTTTCTTATATGAACCTAATAATTTAAAGAATATAGTAGCGGTTTTAACAGCTGAAAGAGAGGTAGATACTTTATCATCATTAATGTTTCCCTCTAAATCTACGAAAAAATAATACTCCCAAGGTATATTCTTAGTAGGTCTTGATTCAATTTTTGTTAGATTAATGTTCCTTAATGCAAACTCTTGAAGTATAGAATATAATGATCCAGGAGTATGAGAGATAGAAAAAATAACTGATATTTTATTGTCATCGGTATTACTATCATATCTATTAGAAATTATTAGAAATCGAGTGAAATTATTAGAATTATCCTCGATATCTTCTTCTACAACCTTCATGTCATAGATTTGGGCCGCATGTTTGCTAGCTATTGCTGCTGCGCTAGCATTGCGAGTTTCTTTAATAAATTTAACAGATCCTGCAGTATCGTACATAGGGACTGATTCTAAGTGTCTATTTTGAATATATTTTCTACACTGGGCCAATGCCTGTGGATGAGAATAAATAACAGAAATTTCGTCTGGAGATGAATTCTTATTGATAATCAAACAATGATGTATTTTCTGATAAATTTCCCCGATAACGTAAAGAGGCTTTTCAACTAATAAGTCATAAGTTTCATTTACACTTCCTTCTGTAGAATTTTCGATAGGAACTACTGCCAGATCCACGGTAGAACTTTCAACTCCCTCAAACAATTCACGAAATGATCTAAACGGAACGAATGAATAATTTGGATCAGGATATTGAATACGGGCAGATGCTTCGCTGTAAGATCCAGATTCTCCTTGAAAACCTACCTTTAAGGCTTTCATGTCATAGGAAATTGTTTGTCATATAGAAGTGTAAATGATTCTTTTCCATAATCAAATGAAACTTTCCTGTCTTCAAAGTTACCACAGGAATTGCATTTTAATCCTCCTGGTACTTTGACAAATTCATTCCCGCAAGAAAAGCAAATTGTGTATACAACTCCCATGTCTCTGTCCTCTAATGTCAAATGAATTGAAGAATTTAGTAAGCTGAATACTCTTCCCCTTATTATATCGCCTACCTTAAAAACAAATTTACCTTTATAACTTCTCTCACGCCAGCCTGAACTATAGTTTCCTCCAGAATTAGACATACGAGTGGATGCTATCGCAGAAAACCCAGATTTAGAATATTTTTCATTGATATAAACAATCCTTACCGATATCATATTTCCAAATAGCATATCGATATATCCAACAACAATATCACCAATCTTAGGTATCATAGGTGGATTTTTTTGTTTGACATTCAAAATACGGTCGACCATATTAATACTAGATTTTCCTATAACAGAAGATCTAACCTCACCGTCATCTAAATAAGTATTTTTACCCGCATCAAATTCCTCAATTATAGCTAATGATTTCCCAGGAATAATATGATCAATTTCATGAGTTTTAATCAAATCAAACGATATTTGTATTCTAATAGTTATAATTGTTACATTAACTCATATGTCTAATGGATCATTTCGAGCATTTCTATTGCTTGTCTAGTTTCTTTGACATTATGAGTTCTTACCAGAGAGGCACCATTCATCACGCTATACATCTCAGCAATAATTGAAGGAATCAGTCTATCTTCTATATCCAAACCAAATAAAGATCCCATAAAGGATTTTCTGGAAATTGAAATACATATTGGTTTTTTCAAAGACGTTAGTAACTTAATATTAGCAATTATATCGATATCACGCACGTACCAATTCATACCTTGAGTCTTGGAATAAAATGGATTGAATCCTTCTTTTCTAAAAAAACCAATTGAAGGATCAATTATCATTTTATCATTGTCAATTTTGGATTTCTTGGCAATTCTAATACTTTCAGATAATAGAGAACTAGTATCTTGTATGTCCCCATCACGATAAAGATTTTCGCCTTCTGACAAGTAAGCACCGAGGATTACAGGAAGATCATGTTCAAAAGCCAAGTTTGACATGTTCTTATCATATTTCAAACCAGTAACGTCGTTAATCGCATTTACTTCTAATTTTAATAAGGAACGGATTACATCAGATCTAACTGTATCAACAGATATAGGAATATTACTAATTTGCCTAATAGCTGATATAGCATTGTGCAATCGTTTTGATTCGAGGTCCTTTGGAATCAGTGTTTTTAAGTATGGAGCAGTTGACATACCACCAACATCCACTATATCAACACCATGATTCTGCATTCTAATAATCATATCTTGAATCTCGTCTTCTTGATGTTTTATCGAGTCTTTGTAAAATGATTCTGGACTCACATTTATGATACCCATAATCCGAGTCTTTTCAGAGGGAGTGACCGAAACATTGCCCACTATTGTCAACAAATAAAATAGATTTTTTTCTTTTAAAAACATTCAGATAAATCTATTAAAGCACTATATTATTATCAGACATAGAGACTAGATGTTCCAAATTCAGAGAAATTTTTTGAAATTCTAGTAAAGACCTAGAAAGGAAAATAGAGAATTTTCTATAAATACGATTGAACTATTGCTATTAATTCTGGTAATTGATTCGATACCATCACCATCACTAGAGGATGAATATTTGAGTTTTTAGATTGTATTTTACCAATAAAAAAATTCCTTGATGGTATACAGTCGTTAATTTGGGAAAAAATGTACAAAAGATAATAATATTAACGCATGAATGTTACCTTAATCATAAATTACAATTATAAGCCTCCGTCTCTTTTACATAGACCCAACAGAGACTTAGTTTTAATTCTAGTTGTTTTCATACATTGGCTATTAATCCTGAACTAGTTTACCTTGAAAAGCTTTGAAAAGAAAGTAGTAATCGACGGCATTATTTTTTCCATGATTAAATTATCAAAATCCTCTGTATGTGGATCTAATGTAAAGATCAATAGATATTCTAATCTATTTTTATGATTTGTTATTGGTATTGTAATCCTTAAAATTTTTTCATAAAGTGAACACGTATAATTTAGTTTTCCAAGGATATCTTGCCATCTTAACCTAGTATACTGCCTAGTAGAGGCAGTGATGGCATATTGCTCAGTTTCTTCATCGCTTAAAAGTGGAATTATTCCTTTACGTTCCGCAGTAGTAAGGATTATGCCATGCTTGTCAGCAAGCCCAATGAATCGTATTCTCGAATCGATTTCCACAATTTCATTGCATAGGTTTTTGAATTCGGTAACATATTTTTCCATGTTCTATTATTATTGGAGTTTCGACAATGTATTATTTTAATTTTTTTTATACAGTAATTGTCCATTTAGTTCAATTTTTGTTATCCTTGAGGCCGGGATTGTTTGAAAATTTTCAGAAACTATAATGAAATCTAATAAGTTAATTTGTTTATAATCTTCATAATCCCTATATGTTACAAAATACGAGGATGCATCGTCTGCATACAGTGCTTTACTAATAATTTCCTCTAATTTACCCTTCTTAGCCATTAATTACAATTTATTATAAATTATATATACTTCATCACATGATCGGACTCATTATGCTGGTCAAAATAATCGGACAAATCAAAAAATTTGGATTGCATTGAAATGTCGAAGTATTGGTTTTCGTTTGATCCGTGCTGATGACAAAGGATTTATGAATACGGTATATAGATACGATGGATTTTATGACAATTCGTATGATTAGTTCTTATCGAATATATTCTATGCTTTATTTAATAGCATGCAGAAAAGTAATAATCTGAAATCTAATGATTCATCAAGGAAGATATACCGGTCTGAAATTTACAATAACATATATTTATTTCAATAACAAATTGTCAAAAGATTTAATATTGAACTTTGAAATAATGTAATAGGCAAGCTTAGTATGACTCATTGTATAGCAATACATTCCTACAAAGGAGGTACGGGAAAGACAACAATAGCTGCAAATACCGCAGCATTACTTGTAAAAATGGGGAAAAAGGTTGCCATACTAGATTTAGACGTTTATGCACCTAGCTTACATAATTATTTTAAGATAAATCCAAAAAAATGGATAAACGACTTTTTGGATAATAATGCAGATATCTACGAATCAGTAATTGATATGACTGAAATTCTGTTTAAAGAGGACCAAAAGCAGAACAATTTTACGGGGAGACTCTATACAGGATTTTCTAATCCTAGCAGAGACGCGATATTTAAATTCGAAATGGGTAATGGAACAGACTATTGGAAAAAACAGTTTAGGAAATTGGTTTTTCTTAGAGAACAAATTATTACCAAGCTCGATACAGATTATATTATTATTGATACGAGTCCAGGAATAAGACATTGGTCCATTAATGCCCTATCAATAGCTGATAAATTAATACTTACTATGAAAATGGATGATTTGGACATTGAAGGAACTAAAAAACTGTTATTTGAAATTTATACAACATTTGTACGATTTGGTGCTATTTCTTATATATTGCTCAATAGGATATCAGGATATTGTATCCCGGCTATCATACCCGATTCAAATATCGAACAAAACCAAGATCATAAGAAAGTTTTAGAAGAACTTCACTCCGTTACTGGCGCAAACTCTCTTTCCCCACTCCCATGTTATTGCGACATACAATTTAGTCCTAGAGAGTTTTTGACAGTAATTAACAATCCAAACCATCCATTTTCTTTAAAATTGAGAAGCATTATAAGTGAAATGACAAATAATAGTTAAAATAACAATATTAATTTTAAATTAGAGAGCATGTCAGTAGAATTACAGTAGAATGAGCAAGAAGAAAAAGAATTCAGATAGTGATAGTAACAGAAATAATGCTTCTAACAAGAATAATAATAACGATAGCAGTTATTTTGCAAGGGGTCGGAAGAAAAGAAAACAATATTTAAAATTAATAGTTCCTGTTGTTGTTGGAATAGCAGCTCTTGCCATTGTGTTAGCAATATTTTTTCCCAGCGAAAATGTAGCAGCTAAATATGGTGCTCTAGGATCAGCACATGAACATGCAGCAGTATTGATTAACCTAAATGGTACAAACTTGGACTTAGCACAACAAAAATACATGGTAAGATCTAACTATATTCATGTGGAAAGCTATAATGGCACATTAGATGGAACAACTATCCATAAACACTCGTCTAATGTTCCAATGGGCGAATTCCTCAAGAGTATTAGAATGGACGCTTCCAATCAATGTTTCAATACAGATAGTAATCAGCGCCTTTGTGAGGATGACCAATATAAATTAAGTTTCTATGTGAATGGTAATGAAACTGAAGATATAATGAGTTATGTAATAAACGATGACGATAGAATATTGATAACATACGGAAAAGAAAATTCAACGGAGATAAGTAGACAACTACAAGAATTAAACAATCTTCCAATCAATGTAAAATAATTTACCTCCATTTTTTATTAGAACATTCAGATTATTCATTAGAAAGTAAAACGACAGATAGTATTAATTGCATTCAACTGGAAGTGTAGGATTATTCCCCCATTCTCCCCAAGAACCTAGATACATTCTTACATTTAGATATCCAAGTTGTTTAAGAGCAAGATAAGTGTTTGCAGCTCGGTAACCACCTTGACAATACGTTATAACCTCTGTTTCCTTTGATATAAAGGAATATAAGCTCGCCAATGCTTCAAATTTCAAGAATTTTCCTTCGCCAAGATTATTTGACCAATCAATATTAACGGATTTAGGAATATGTCCTCGATGAAAAGCACGACCAACAGACCCGTTGTACTCAGCAGGGGATCGGCAATCAACAATTACCACATCCTGTGAATTTTTGTCTACACAGTTTTTTACATATTTTAAATCAGCTAATACAGCCCTATTAGTGTAAAAATTGGATGTGGAATGTGAATATTGATTTGTCTTCATTTCAACTGGATATTTAAGTTTTGACCAGTTTTCAAACCCACCGTCTAATATATATGAATCAAGATGAGAGAAATAATGTAATAGCCAAACACCTCGGGATGCACTAGGACCTGAAATATCATCATAAAAGACAACCTTATTTGATGGATTAATGCCTAGATAATTTAATAGTAAACTCATTTGTTTTTCAAATTGCAAAATTCCCATTGTAGAGGTATCAATCCAATGAAAATGCATCAAATCGATATTAATGGCACCAGGAATATGACCATTCGCATACTCAGCAAATGATCGGGTATCAACAAGTATCAATTCAGAATGTTGATTCTGGATTAGATCATGTAAAGATTCACCATTTATAACGGTGTTCAAGAACCTAGATATACCGGATCCTATAGATAATGCTTTCTAGAAGCCCAAAAATAAATTTGAAAAAGTTTTTAATAAAAAGTACTAGAATACATAACGGGCAAGAAATGGCAAGAAAAGCGGCAAAGACAAAATCAGAGGAGAGTGGTCTTCCCGAATGGGCTGACAATGAACTAAAAAATGCAAATTTTCAAATATTAGACACTATCAATAGGACAGGTTATTTTCTAGACATCAACGAACAAACTAAAAAAGCAGATATTCAACTCTATGAATCACTACCCGACGGTAGAACCATAATTGAAGAAATCGATTTAGTAGACGATATTAAGGTTTCAGACCTTATGAAAGGTTTCGTCTACGAGTTTAAAATCAAAATATCAAAATCCAAATTAAGTGATCAATTATGTGAATTATTGAAAACAAAGTATCAAATTGATATGGATGAAATTTTTAAATTTGATTTGGAGAGCGCACAAATGATGGATGTAGAATCAGACTTTGATCCAAATAAGAAGGACAAGGATGAAGATGAAGATGAATAATAAATTCAATTCAGCCTAGCTTTTTACGAAATTGGTTCTCAATAATTGAATCAACTATCGCAGGAAAACAACCTTTGAACGGTACGGACAGTCCAGCTAATGTTGGCACAAAAATTTGAAACGAATCAGACGTAAGTGAGTTTAATACCGCTTTGGAAACCGCCTCAGGGTTTAACATATATTTCATTGGGATTTTATTATTAAAATATTCATTGTTAAAAAAATTGGTCTTTACGCCTATTGGACTTATAACAGATATCTTTACACTTGTTTTTCTTAATTCACGACGTAAGGACTCGGAAAAACCCAGCATGGCAAATTTTGAGCCACAGTATGCGGCCATTCCAGGTATACCAAAACTGGCAGCTAGGGAAGCAATATTAATTATATGACCGCTATTTCTCCTAATCATGGAATCAAGAAAAATTTTTGTAAAATAAATCATGCCAAAATAATTAGTGAAACTGACTTTTTCGATTTCCTCAATGGACGTTTTCTCGACCTTTCCAAATATACCAATTCCCGCGTTATTGATTAAGACATCTATATACCCATATTGTTGGAGTATCAGATTACCAACGCGCTTAACTTCCTCCTTGTTGGACACATCGCAACTTAAAGGCAATATATCAAAGTCCCTTTCCTTCATAGATACAATAGAATCATTCAGTCTATCCATTTTTCTGGCAATTAGAATTAAAGATTTCAAACCAAATTGTGAAAAATCGCTTGCAATACATCTGCCTATTCCACTCGATGCCCCAGTAATAAGAACAACCTTGTTTTTTAGTATGTCGGTTAACATCTTCACAATATAAAAAAGAAATAATCATTATTTAAAATAATATCAATTAACTCTACTGTCAGGTGCAGTGGAAGGGGATGAATTAGATTTTGAATAATTAGTTCCCAATGCCAACCTCATCAATGCAATCCACATTATTAGTAATGGCAAATAGTAAGAAGCAATCCTCCATGCAATTATGACGTTTAATTGATCGATATCATTTACTATATTACCAATTTGGGAAACGTTATTCAGTTGATTGATATATGCCCATAACCCCCATTCAGCTAAGCCTGAACCCCCTATTGTGATGGGAAGGGTGCCCAAAATTGTGGAAGAAGCTGTAGCCATAAATGACAAAAATAGACCTATGTACATATCTACAGAATGTGTTAAAACTAGAAATGAAAGACCTTGGAAAATAAATGCGACCACTGTAATTGCAATGCCCACGGAAAATATTTTTACTGATTTAAATGATCCAAAGTTTTCTCTGCTCATTATGCACAAATCATCCAATGCTTTATTCACAGAATTGATCCCCCGTTGAGCTTTTTGTTCTGAAATAAATTTTTTTGCCAATTCTAAAGAAAATGAAGGTAATTGGATATTTTTTTTTGCTGAATATATCAAGATAAAAAACCAGAATCCAAATGTAGGAGCAGCGATCGCAATAATTAACAGACCAATAAACATGGAGCCGCTAGCTATTGCAACAAATCCAGCGATAAAAGCTAAAATTGTACCAACAAATACATCGGCAATAATTTCCATCGTAGTAACCCATGCTGCTCGTCCTGCTGGCACACCACTCTTAGTTAAGAAAGCAATACGAACTAGTTCGCCTCCAATATAGGAAGGAGTAGTTTGAGTTACAAATTCTCCAGCTAACCTGGCAAAAACAATTTTCCAAAATGAACTGATACTTTTTCCGATAAATTTTCGGACAAAATAGTAAAATCTAACTGCTTGAAGAAAAATTCTTGTCATTGTTGCAAGAAAAGAAAGTAAAAAAGGGACAATGCCTACAGATAAAACATCATTTAGTGAAACAGGAGTAAAAAGAAAAATAAGTATTATGGGTATAACGCTTATAAAAATGAAAATTATTCTCCAATTCAAGGTATATCAACTAGTTCAAAAGAAGGAATATAATAATCATACAAATATAACAATAAAATTAGAATAACAACTAAAAATTTTTGAAATGCATACTATATTCGTGACTGGTACGGCCGGTTCAGGGAAAACACTATTAACTTCGAGATTGTTGGAATGGTACCAAAGCAATGATGTCTCACCAATTTCAATCAATTTAGACCCAGGAGTATCCAGTTTACCGTATGATCCAGATATAGACGTAAGAGAGTTTATTGATTTTTATTCGATAATGGATGATTATAAGTTAGGACCCAATGGGTCACTGATATTGGCTAATGACTTGATATCAACAAAAATAGATGAAATCCAAACTCAAGTTCAGGAACTTAATCCAGATTATGTAATAATCGATACTCCCGGACAAATAGAATTGTTTGCCTTCAGGTCTAGTGGTCCTTATTTTGTTTCAAATTTTTATTCTGATTCTAAAGTAACACTATTTACCATAGATGGGACATTAGCAATATCTCCAATTAGTTTCGTTTCTTTGATGTTCTTGTCACAATCAGTTAGATTGCGTTTAAACATCCCACAAATCAACGTCCTAACGAAAAGAGATAAAATAACTGAGAAATTAACAGAAATTTTAAATTGGTCTAACTCTATTACCTCACTTCAAGACTCCCTAAATCTAGAAAAAGATTCAGAGCAATCTTTATTGGGTAAAGATATTATAAAAGCACTTTATAAAGGTGGAAATATGTTGAGTCCTATTGCAGTATCTAACTTAACTATGAATGGAATGATAAATTTAACTGCCGCATTATCAAGGATATTAACACAAGGTGAAGAGGAGCAGAAATACGATTGAAAAAGGAAAAGCATGAGATTGTAGCTGAATATATGGAATGCACTGCAAGTGCATCTGCCTCAACTGCAAATTTGGGTCCAGGATATGACGTATTTGGGTTAGGTCTGGATGTATTACAGGATGTAGTATCCATCAAAATAGAGAGAAAAACAATAGCAAAGAAAAACAATGTAAAAATAATAATGAGTGGCGATCTAGGCAAAAATATTCCACATGATCTTGATTCTAACTCAGCAGGAAAAGTAGCAAAGAAAATTATTTCAGATTATGATTTATATAATTACAACTATTTAATAGAAATTAAAAAAAATATTCCACCGGGTTATGGGATGGGAAGTAGTGCCGCATCATCAGTAGCAACTGCAGTTTCCCTAAATGCATTATTTGGATTGAATATTAACGATACCAAATTATTAGATTATTCTGCGGAAGGCGAACTCGCAAGTGCAGGTGTAAAGCACTTCGATAATGTCGCAGGCTCATTTTTTGGAAATTTTGTAATAGTCAAGACTTACCCAAAATTGGAATTTATCAGAATAGAATCTCCAAATAATCTATCTATGGTTATATGCGTACCACTTATTCAAGTTCCTAAAATGAAGACAGAGTTTTCAAGAAAAGTCATTCCTCAGCAAGTACCTTTGGAAAAAATGGTTCATAATGTCGCTAATGCATGTTCCGTAGTTGCAGGCTTTTATTGCAAGGATATAGAAATGATTTGTAATGGTATAAATGATTGTATTATAGAACCCGCCAGAAAGAAATTGATCCCAGGATATGAAAAAATTAAACAAAGATCGTTAGAAGAGGGAGCGATGGCTTTTACCATCAGTGGAGCTGGTCCTTCTACGGTAGCTTTTTTAGATTCAAGCAAAAAGGGGCTACGTCTATCAGAAGTCATGGAAGAGGAATATGAGAAAATAAATGTAAAATGTAAAACATTTATATCTAGATCAGGTAATGGATCAAAAATAATTTCGTTGAAATGAAAATCCGTTCTTTGCTGAGAAAATAGATTATTTTTTAATATTTTTACTGAGGAATGCCTCCATCATTTTCTGTCTATCTTCGTGAGCAAAACACAAAGCCCATCCATAAATTTCTAGCCTCAATCCAGTATCAATATCTGCATCCATACCTTTATTAATTAGCATTTTACTGATTTTTACAGCATTGAAACTATTTTTAGTGATCTCTCTAGCAAAAGTTATACAATATTCCAAAAGTTTCTTATTTAGTAACTTTGAAAGTGCAATACTTTTCTCCTTTTCATTATTTTGATCGATAGATGGATCTAAACTAGACTTTTCCTCATCTGATAAGGAAATTACTTGGTTGACTAATCCTATAGTGGAAGCTTCATGAGCAGTAATCATTTTTCCGGTAAAAATCATTTCTTTAGCTTTTGCAGGTCCAACTACCCTAAGTAGTCGCTGAGTACCACCCCACCCAGGAGGAATGCCAATAGTTACTTCTGGTTGACCAATCTTGGCATTTTCAGAGGCAATCCTTATATCACAAACTAAAGATAGTTCACAACCACCACCAAGTGCAAAACCATTTATTGCAGCAATTACGGGTTTCTCCATCTTTTCAATTTTATTTAGCATGGATTGTGCAGATGAGGCATATTTTTCAGCAGTTACAGCATCAATATTTACCATGTACGAAATGTCAGCACCCGCACAGAAAGAGCGTTCTCCTGCCCCGGTAATTATTAGTAGCTTAATTCCCTCATCTGCAGAAATTATGTCAATTGCTCTAGTCAGCTCGAATATTACATCTAGATTCATTGCATTCAAAGCTTCAGGTCTATTTATCCTTAAAATTGCAATTTCATTAAGTAAATCTATTTGAACATATTTCATGGAAGACATAATCAAACTTCGATGGCTCTTTAAAATAAATCTTATCAAATATTATTCAATAAAATCGATATCATCATTTTTATTATTATCTTTCTGCAAAAATTCTCTTCTCGCATTGTTCATAAGTTTAAACAAAGATTCTAGTGATTTGATATCAACATCAGGACTATTTGGATTTTTCAATTCTCGAAGTTGTTTGGTAAATTTTTTGGCAATATCATATAAGTTAATTTTTTCAGCTAGATTAATAAACTCCTCTTTTTCGAAAGGTTTTGGAAGAACTTCAGGTACACTTTTTAGTCTTGAAACGTATTCGACGAATGCTTTTTTTGGCCAAGCTGATGCGAACATGATTCGTTGATCGCCCTTTAACTCCAAGATCTCTTTTGCTATATGTAAACCATTTTGATTGGAAGACATATCTTTTGATGGTAAATCGTAATCTAGGACAACCAAATCAAATATAACATTATTCGATTTATGATCCTCGTCGCTTTGTTGAATCGACTTTTCGTATTCTGATATTCCATCTTCATAGTTTTTTGCAATAATGTAATCATGTCTGTTTTCTTCTAACCATATAGAATACAATTGACAAATATCATCATCATCCTCGATGATTAGAACATTCATGCTAACCCCAGTTAAAGCAAACGAATAATAAAATATTACTGTTGTGCGGCCGATACTTTTAATTCACTTGTTCATTTTGTAAAATATTTACAAATACATCGAGAGAAAGGGGTTTATAAATAAAGTGATCATACATCATATTGATATTCAAAAATTCCATAGCTTCCTTGTTTATTTTACTTGAGGACATAAAATAGCCCTTAATTTTCTTATCTCTTTTTTTTAAATCATCGTATAGGTCAAAGCCGTCTAGCCCTTTGACATTAATACCTAAGAAAACAAAAGAATATTTTCCCGGGACAAAACTTTCTATCGCATTGTAAGGATCTTCAAAATAATCAACATTGTATCCCAAACTTACTATTGATTCTTTAATCGTTTCCAAGTTTTCTGAAAACTCGTCAATAATTAAGAGTTTAAGACCATCAGAAGGTTTATTGTAGTCAGTCTGACTAGCCACATTTGTCCCTTTCAATGGGATTTTAATAAGAAATTTTGCTCCAATGTCGTCCACCCTATTTCCAACAGCAACACTTCCCCCATGAATTTCTACAATCTTTTTTGAAATGAACAATCCAAGTCCAGCCCCTCCAGAATTTGGATAGAATTTAGTAAAAATTCTTTCTGGATCATCATCTGGAATGCCAGGTCCTTCATCTTCTATTAATATATTAGCATAGAAATCATCATTCTCAAAGACACTGATAATAATCTTATTCCCTTCATTTTTTTTTGTAAAAAAATAGGAATTATTTAGAATATTTTCAAATGCTTGTTTAATGTATTCTTTATCAGCCTCTATAAGTACATTAGGGCGGCCTTGAAAAAGTATCTGAATGCCTGAAGAGTCTTTGTTTGAAAGTTGATTATAATCTCTAGCAATAATCTCCAAAAGTTCGCATAAATCAAAAATTTCAAAATACAATTTTAGCGGATTTGCTTCAATTTTAGAAATATCCAAAATATCATTTGCAATATTCTTCAGTTTTTCGGCATTCTTAATAATAATATTGAGATATTCCAACATGTCAGGATCTTCAATTTTTGATTTCAATGTTTTAGAGAATCCTATGATAGGTAATATAGGATTTCTTAATTGATGGGAGGCAATATCAACGAAATCCTGTTGAAAAATATTACGTTTTTCGAGTATGATATTTTTATCTATAGTATTCCAGAGATTGACAAAAAGGGTATCGAAAAAATTAGCAATATCACCTGTAATCGAATCGGATAACTTACATCTAAATATTCGCTTATTGATATTATACTCTATTTTGAAAAAATAAACTTGACCTTGGTCAACAATAATTGTAATCATGTGTTCAGTGGGTTCAGTAGACGATAAGACATTTTTTACTTGTACATTCTTAAAGGGCTTAAAAAAATCCACTATCGAATCATATTGATCATTATCCTTACATGAAATCAACAGTCGTATTGAAGGTGAATTGACCACACTTTTCGATTTTATAACATCATAGAATGAATTCTTTTTTAAAAAAAGAAATGAATAATAAGAATTTAAAAAAATATCAAATTGTTGTTGATCAGACCTCTCAAATACCTTATCTAAATTAAAATCCATGTATTTTGAGGTTATTTTTATCTACTTTATTATTTTCTTTTTGGTGTCAAAAACATCATCCAACATGACTTCTAGATCATCTTCAAATTTCTTCAATATTCTTCTTAAACTCTGTTCTAATTCCTTTACACGTTTTTCAGTTTCGAGTTTAAATATTTCTCTAGAGATAGCAGAATATACGTGGAAATGTCCTCCTTCTTTCAAAGTTCTGCTTTCTTTTACACAGATTCCTAATCCTGTTAATTTTTGTAAAGATCTAAATACCGTACTCTTGTCACGATTTACAGCTTTAGACAAATCCTCCAAAGTCATTTGTTTATTATTATGTGCTATTAAGGTAAGCAACAGATCCATATCTAGTGGCGACAGATCATAAATATAAATAAAGAGATCCTTTAAGGTCGCGCTCATGCGAGTAATTGCATTTATTGATGATGACGGCATTTACGTATATTACTACACTTTCAAGCTATTTAAAATTATCTACAAAAACATCTATAATAATAAATTTGAAGGTTAAGCCATCGATTACAAAAATAAAAAAAATAAAAAATTTACTTTTTAAAAGAAGATTGGTTTTTATGCACCAGCCATTCCGTTTCGGAGCTCGACTCCTCGATGTTCCTCATTGGATTCTGCTTCTGCAGCTGCTTTATGCATCTCAGACATCGCACATCCCATTTGAGCTTCTGATTTGCCCTTTCTCATAATACCACGATACAATCCAGCTTCTAATGTCTGTCCATGCTCTTTTTCCCAATCTTCAACTGGTACACTGTATTTCTTTTGTATCCTATCCCTATACCATTCAGGTATTACATTAAATGCGCAGAATGGTACTATACGCAAATCAGGAGTCAAATAGTGAATGTCACATCTCTGCAATCTTTCTAGATCCTCATTATACTTATCTTGGAAATGCATCATCCCTAAGAATAATGATCTTACATGCCATGAACCAACAGAATCGAAGTTCTGTTTCAGAAGAATACTCGAAAACATGCGTCCTAAATCAAGTCCGTATGGTTGTTTACTGCGATCTACAAACTGATTAAGTTTTCGTATTACTTCCAACATGGTCCAATACCTATTTGAACCCGATTTAATCTCTTCAGTTTTTTCTTCAAAATACTCTAAGAGTCCTTTTATGTCAACAAAGGACGTTAAAGGTGTCAGCTTCTTTGTTTGAACATCTTCAAAAACGTATGTTCCAGCACCACAAGCAAAGTGGATGGATAATTCATATTTTGGTTTCTTGCTAAAGGCCTCTATCACATTTGTTAATGGCATACATGATGGAACCGGGAACCAACCATCTTTTGATATTTCACCGTTAGTTTGTTCTTCAATTCGTTCAATGCAATCAGGTATTGTAATTCTATACTTTTCTCGTTCTTTTTTACTCATTCTACCAGTTAATGAAACTGGCTGGAAATTTACAGCATGTACTACATCCATATTTTTTTGAGCAAATCGTATTATGCCGCCTAACTCATGATCATTAATAGATTTTATTACGGTTGGAACAAAAACAACAGTCATTCCACATTTCCTTGCAGATTCTAGCGTATATGGAACTTCCCAGTGATTTTTTGGATTTGTTCTGGCTGTTACTCCATCAAATGACAAATAGAGGTTACTAACACCAGACATTCTAACCTGCCTCATTGTCTCCGGTGAAAGTGCTAGTTTTATGCCATTAGTGTTGAGTTGTACATGATCGACACCCTCTTCTTTCATTATTTGGATAAGTTCTGTAATGTCATCTCTTAACATTGGCTCGCCACCTGTTATTTGAATAGAATTGCCTGCTATAGGTTTCTCAGCCTTTAAAGTTTTCATCATTGCACGCACTTGCTCATGTGAAGGTTCATAGAGATAAGCTCCCTCTAAACCCTTTTTAACATAAAAGAAGCAATACCAGCATGTAAGGTCACACCTATTAGTGACTATAATATTTGCTAAGCCAGAATGTGAAAGATGGTTAGTACATAAACCACAATTAGTAGGACAGGCACATTTATCAACCATAACATTAGGAGCCTGCGCACCTTTTCCATCCATCCAATATGTACTAAATTTCTTGTACATTTCATATGAACCAAAGTATAGTTCCTCACACTCACCATGGCTAGGACAAGTTTTTGTCATGAAAACTTTGCCTTCTCTTTCAAAGACCTCAGCGTCTAGAATCATATTGCAATCTGGGCATATACTTTGAGTATACCTAATGGTGCGTTTAGAACCAATAGTTTTACTAGTTAAATTGGAAATCTGTATTAAATCCATAATGTTGACCTTTAATACTTCATATGATTAACTTTATAAAGATGATCTGACGAATCCTACGGTGTTTAGTTAGTAAAGCACAACATAGATGAAAGATTTAATATCCAAGTTTAAACTAATCACATAAAACGATGGAAATTAGCGACAAGGCCAAGAAATCTATGGAAAGCCTTGGATTAACAAATTACGAAATTCGAGTATATACTTCATTGTTGTTTGCCAGTTCAAATACAGCATCAGAAATTAGTAAGAAATCTGGAGTACCATACTCAAAAATCTATGATGTTTTAAATAGTCTGTATGTAAGAGGATGGATATATTCGGATAATCAAAGGCCACAGAATTTTTTTCCTAAATCACCATCAAATGCAGTGGAAGCCATGATGATAGAAATGGAGAACAATTTGAGGAGTAATAAAAATGTAATTGTAAATGAATTAATGCCAATCTATGAAAAAACCGGATTAAAGGAAAAACCTGATATTTGGGTGGTAAGTGGATTATACAACATAGCAATAAAAGTAACTGAAATAATTAGATCAACAAAAGAAGAGCTCTTGATAGCCATCCCTAAAATCCCTGAGAATGTTGTAAGATCGATTCAGCCAGTGCTCCGCGAACTCGCTGAAAAAGGAGTAAAAATTATTATTTTAGCCTCCGATGAAACTAATAGTGATACCGTAAAAGCAATGTCTAGAGTAGCTGAAGTAAGACTCAAGAATGATATGTTTGGAGGTGGAGTCATAGGAGATTCCAAGCATGTATTAATTCTACTTGGAGAAGGAAAAAACGATCCAACAACTGCCTCTAGTTATGACACTATAGCCATATGGGCAGAGCACACGGGGTTAGCTAGTTTTGCTAAAGACTATTTCCATTATTTGTGGCAAGATGCAAAAAAATAGGTCGAATAGCTAAAGCCTTATAACAGAATAATTAAAAATAGTAAGGACAAACAATGATGTGAAAAGCCCTACTGATTAGATGAAGTAGATCTTGAGTAAAGAGTTTGTCCGATTTATTTATGTTTATTTGTAATAATTTGAATTTAGATTTAAATTTCAAATACATATATGCATTGTACCAATAACACATAGTGTAGAAAAGTAGTGATCCGCATAGAAACTACATCATTGGAAAGTTTTAGAAAATTTATGATTTTCATTACTTGTAAATCATTCATTCCTAGTAATTATAATGGAGAGACAGACACTTTTCCCGAAAGAGATATCAGACTAGGCGATATTTACATTGAAGCAGCAGATAAAATCATGGTAAAAAAATTAAAAGAAATTACCTTTGTAAATGCAAAAGAAGTACTTGGAATAATCTATTCATCGAAAACTGGAAATACCATTTTGAAAGTGAGACAATTAAAGAACAAGACTGGAAAAGTTATAGCCAGAGCATTACCTAAAGCAGTAGCCAATGGGGTGGAATCAAGACTTTTAACCAGACAGTGGTTTGAACATTGTTTGAAAATTCAGAAACAAGGTAAAGAATTGGTTAAATATGACACAAATAAGAAATGAAATTCAATAAAGTAAAGGATTCAGAAAATAGAATAGTCTTAACCTTAGAAGAACCAGATGATCTCTTTAGTCTAAGAAGAGTAATAGATATCGGAGATAGCATTATTGCAGATACTACAAGAGTAATCAAACAGGATAATGAATACTCTAGACCAGACAGAGGAGAAAGAATCAAAATCAGGATAAGTTTAAGAATAGAAAAAATTAGTTTTGATGACGCAATAGATAGATTAAAGATATCAGGAATAATAATTACATCGAACAATGATAACATACCCAGGGGTTTACATCATTCTATTAACGTAAAAATTAATGATACAATCATCTTAGAAAAATCAAATTGGAATGAAAACTATATAAAAATACTTTCAAAGTCGGCTCTTGAATTTAAATATTTATTTATCTCAATGGACTCACAAGAGACAGCTATTGCAAAATTAACTGGAACAAATTTAAAAATAACACCTAACATATATTCCGGAAAGAGTGGCAAAAGATACGTTACTGATCAAAGAAATGAGTCAAATAATAAAATCTATTTTGAGAACATAAGAACTGCCTTAGATATTTATTTGGAAGAACAAGGAATTAAAATGGTAATATTTGGTCCAGGAGAAACAAAGAGAAGATTCCTTAACTACCTAAGGGGAAAAAATGAATCCTATCAAAACAAAAATTTTGTGATAGCGGATGGGATTGAAACAGCTGGTGAAGATGGGATTTATGTATTTTTAAGATCAGAAGCCATGAAGGATCTTATGTCCAGTAGCAAAATTGCTATGGTTTCTATGATTCTAGATAGAGTAATGCAGCAAATAAACAACGGAGAAAAAAAATATGCAATGGGAATCAAAGAGATAAAGTACGCTCATTCATTAAATGCCATTGATGCGTTGGTTTATTCTGACAAAGTTTTTTCAGAGATAAAAGAAGACGAATTCATAAAACTGCTAAATGATATGGAATACAATAACGCAAAAATTTTTGCAACTGATTCAACTACCGATATTGGATTAAGGGTGTCATCACTAGGTGGAATAATTGCATTATTGCGGTACCGAATAAATTGAAGTAAGACTTGTAATCATATAACACAACACAATTTAGGTATTATACGTTAAATTGAAAAAAGGCTTTCAATATTAATATTTAATGGAAGTCCACAAAATATCATTTATTCATTAGATTATGAATGTTAAGATGTAGAAGAAATTATGTATATGATATCAATCCAAATTAGAGATTAGGAGTATTCTTGTGTGTATTATTAATAATCCATGAAAGATATTCTGATGAAACATCGTCCATCTTAATAATGACAATTTCAGGTAATTTATAGGGATGTTGTGCTAGAATTTCAGCCTTCAATGTTGGGATACAACTTGAGGTAGTTTTAAAAAAAGCAATAAATTCTTCTTCTTGTTTTAATTCAGATTCCCAAACATACAAAGAATTTATTTTTGTATAATTTACGCATGCACATAATTTCTTCTCCACTATTAGTGTTTTAGATAAATTGATTAAAGATTGCTCATCAGAGAAGGTAGATATCAGAATCCTGCCATTACAACTAGATCGTTCATCTTGCATTTGCATCATTTATTTGATACTAGTTAAATTATATGTATTGGTATACAGAGGCCTATTTATATCGAGTTAGTCAACTACGTCTGCCATCATTCATTGAATTGCAAAAGGTTAGCATGGAAACCTATTTTGAAATTTATGAAATGGATTAAATATGCAAATATAAATAAGGTCACTCTAACCTAATTTTTATAATCAATTCATGAAAATAGATAATATAAGGAACATATTAGAAAACGCTCATATAATCCAAAATCAGAACCATATTACCAATTTGCAGGTCTAAAGTACAATCCCGCCATAATTCAAGAAACATCAAAATTGAAGATTCAAGGTTGCCGATTATTTTTGAAATTGTTTGATACACCTAGAGAATTGTTTTTGTCATTCTTAGAAAGTCTTGCGGAAGATAAGACTAAAGGTTTAGAGCGTGAATTACATGAGCTCAGAAATACAAAATTAGTGTACAAGAGATAGAGAATTGAAGATAATTATATAAACTGGAGCAACTTGAGACAATTTAGCGCGATAGAAACAAATCATAATCATAGAAAGAATATTTTTGATTGTTTTATTGAGAAAACAGAAGTATTAAAACCAGTTATAGAAAAGAGGTTCAACAGAATTAGGCACATATACAAATATGATGGAGGAACGAATCTTCTGTATTAGTATTTAGAAAGTGAAGGAGTATCATACAACAAGTTAAAAGAATTTGTACAAGGTTTAGCAAATGCAACAAGTAAACTATTTAACGAAAGGCTTGTCATTCTATCTAATAAAATTTCTGATAGAAATCCAGAGTATTATGATTTTTACTATTTTAGGAACAGGGTTTTTAAAGATATCTCAGATGAATTTGCAAATGTAAATCCTATTTCAGCTGTTATCAAGACTCTAAGGGATTTAAGAATGAATACGAAGAAAATATCATATTCCAATGGGAATTAACGAGATATTCTCGATCTTTTTGGAAAGACTAACTAGAAATAAGATAGAGATAAGAAATACTTAAAAAAATATAAAGATATCAAATAGAGGAGAGTTGGATAAAATAATTGAACTAAATAATATTATGAAATTATTTTTCGTGACTTTCTATTCTGCAAACTCATTAACAAAAATGGATATTTGGATGAATAAAGGGTTCATCCATCGAAAATACTAATAAAATTTACTCATCGATGATCAAAAAATATACAAATATAGAAATGCTAGGGCAGTACTGGATGCTTCACCTTATAAAGCCAGAATCAATAATACATGTACCAAGTTATTTATTAGCTGCTGTGAGGGCTACAAAGTTAGAAAAAAAATTGAAGAATTATATGAAGAAAATTGGTGGGAATCAGAAGAAGCCGGAAAATATTTAAGAAGAATGATAAAGGATGGAGCAAATATTAATTTACAAGAATTTTCTAAGCTAGATTCAAGAGTGTTTTTGAAAGAGATCACTCAATAGCAAACTATTTACAACATTTCTCCAATTAGGGAAAATATCTCTTAAAAATTGCTCGGTTGAAAAATTTTTGGACATCCATTATCAAAGATTAATGTAAATTTGATTTCATAAAATGTGATAAAGTTAAAGCTAGCCTCATGTATGAATTACCTTAGTAGTTACTGTAAAATGATCATTAGAAGTCGAGTGTCATTAAACTCGATAAACGAAACCTATAGTTGGAAATATATGAAAGAGGTAATGGATTCTTTTGTTTGAGATTGATACTTTAATACAAGAGAGTATTATCATATTAAAATAATAGTTGGAAATAACTTTTTGGATCAGAAAGGTTCTTCATGCAGGAGTGCGGATAACAAAGCTGCCCTTAACTCTTTTCCATAAGCGGCTTGCTTAAAATAAAGGGCATTTACAGTATTATCAATTGATGAAGAAATTTCATCAACTCTAGGTAATGGATGCAAAATAGAAATATCAGGTTTTGACTTCTTCAAAGTATTTTCATCAATAGTATACAATCCTTGAATTTTTTTATATTCTTGAAGATCCGGAAATCGTTCTCTTTGAATACGTGTTACATATATCACATCTAATTTTTCTAACAAGTCATCGGATAATTCAATGTGATGATACATTTTTACCTTAGTTGAGATATCGTATATCGATTCGCTTCGAACTTTTAGTATGGAGGGAGAAACAAGATGAATTTCGACTTTATAATTAGATAGTGCATAGATTAGAGAATATACTGTGCGGCCATACTTTAGATCTCCTATTATTCCAATAGATAGACCATCGATTCTTTTTTTTTCTTTGAATATGGTATAAATGTCCAACATAGCTTGAGTGGGATGTTCTTCGCTACCACTACCTCCATTTATCACAGGTTTCTCTGATATTTCACAAGCATATCTACTCGAACCATCAGAAGGATGACGTATTAAAATGATATCGGAGTATAAGGAGATAGTCTTAATGGTATCGGCATAACTTTCTCCTTTCATGATAGAAGAAGAATCCACGTCAGATATTCCCAAAGATCTGCCTCCAATAGATGACATGGCAGATTCGAAACTTAATCGGGTTCTAGTACCTGTACTCATAAAAGATATACCCAAGAATTAAGCCTTTTGCGATTTCCCCACGCTCTCTAGATCTCAATGTTTGTATTTTATCAGTAATATTAAAGAGATAAGTAAAATCATCCATATTAAAATCACGAATGGACACTATGTTGCGATTAAAAAATCTATTTTTAATCATGAATAACCATGTAATTAATACTGCTAAAATATGCTATCATTCAGTAGATAGCAAGGATAAAAAAAATTATCCTGAGCCACAGCTACTAAATCCACATTCAATGCACATGTTACATCCTTCTGTAATAATTAAGTAATTTTTACAAACCGGGCAAGCTTCTTTATCGTTCTCTGTTCTAGAAAGAGAGTACAGATCAGGTTTAGTATTAATCGATACAATATCGGATTCAAAACTATTGGGTTCTAGTGGATTATCGATTATATTAGTTGCAACGGTATTTTGATCACTCGATTCAGAATCCTTAAAAATTGGATTTACCTGATCAAGAACATAAGGTTCATGTATGTTTGCTAAAATGTAATCATGCAAATACTTACTTGGTTTAACTTGGAATCTTTTTTCACGATCATTACCAGTTATGTGTAAAACTTGTTCATTCCTAGAGCCATCTCGATAGATAGTCACCCCTTTTAATCCAAATTCATGGGCAAGTAGATATGCACACTTTACATCTTCAACTGTAACATCTCCAGGCATATTGATTGTTTTTGCAATCGCATTACTAATCCATTTTTGCCACACAGCTTGAGCCATAACATGATCGGTCCAGTGAATATCTATGGCTGTAACAAATAGCTTTTGCATCCATTCAGGTATTTCATTTAATCCCCGTACGGATCCATAATTATTTGCAATTTTTATCAAAATTTCGTCGGTGTATAATCCATGTTCTTTCAAAATATTCTCAAAAATCTTATTTGTATAAAAGAACCTACCAACAGTAACACGTTTTTCAAACACCAAGGCAAACACAGGCTCAACACCATTAGATACATCCGAAATCATCGATAAAGTGCCAGTAGGCGCGATAGTAGTAGTCCATGAATTCCTGATTCCATAATTTTTAATTTTTCCAATTAAAGAGTCCCAATCATAATAATGTGAATCCTTAGGGATCTCATAATAACCCGACAGTGGAATATCCCCATTTTTATACTCGGTCTGATCAAATAACGGGAATGCACCACGAGATTTTGAAATGACGACACTTTCATCCATACTAAAGTATGACAATGTTTCAGCCAGTTTACCCATGAATTCATACCCTTCCTTTGAGTCATATGGGATCTGTAACATAAACAACAAGTCAGCTATACCCATAATCCCCAATCCTATTCGCCTAGTTAGTTTTGTATTGATATCAATTTCCTCTACAGGATATTTATTAACGTCTATAATATTATCCAAAAATCGTGTAGCAGTTCTGATGGATTGTTCATATTTGGGCCAATCAAATTCATACATTCCATCTGCTTTTCGTTTTACAAATTTGGATAAATTAATAGATCCGAGATTACAGGACTCGCATGGATACAATGACTGTTCACCACATGGATTAGTTGCTCTAAGTGGCCCCCCTTTAGCATTGATACAAGGATTGTATTTATTTATATTATCAAAAAAGATAACACCAGGTTCAGCACTTTTCCATGCACTCAAAGCTATTAACTCCATTAATTGATGAGAATCAATATTTTTCACATTAGCCTTAGTTCGTGGATTTTTCAAGGTATATTTATGGTCCTCTTTATTTACTAATGATTTCCAAAAATCCGACCATATTCCTACACTTACGTTAAAATTTTCATACGTCCCCGGTTTAGTTTTCATTGTAATGAATTTTTCAATATCAGGATGCCAAGATTCCAAAATACCCATATTTGCACCACGCCTTTTTCCACCCTGCTTAACTACGTCTGTAATGGAATCGATAATTTGCATAAAAGATGTTGGTCCTGATGCAACACCACTAGTAGATGCAACGATATCCCCTTCAGGTCTTAAATCAGAATAATTTATTCCCACGCCTCCTCCAGATTTAAAAATCATAGCGGCATCAGTGGATGATTTCATTATGGAATACATATCATCAGGCATATCAAGAACAAAACAGGCAGATAGTTGACCCAACCTCGCACCAGCATTCATAAGAGTTGGGGTATTAGGAAGAAACTCGTTCGAAACCATCAAATTATAATATTCTGTTATTTTGTTGCCATAATTGCTCATTTTTCCTTCTGCAATCAATCGTAAAAGATCTTTAAAACTAATTCTCATTCTTCCCAGTTTTGCCTCATCAAGATATGATCTGATTAATGCTTCAAAATGATATTTATTGAAATAATAACCTCCAATTTTTAACTTGCTATCGAAATCATCTAATTTCTTATAATATAATTCTGCTTCAGATAAAGTCTGTGTATGACTATCATGAAAATCATATACCCGAGAGTCATGAATAATATCCGATATAGCAACCAATATTGCGACTCGTTCAAATAACTGCTTGGGACCTTCGACAATTTCACCATTATTATCCCTCAATAAATATCTTGAAGATAAAACACGCAGAGAATTGACATCCAGGGTTTTATCTACTTCATCAAGATCTTTTTTATTTAGGATCTTCATTTTCATTTCCCTTAATTTTCTCCTTTCATGACGATATAGGATGTAAGCTTTAGCGGTCTCAGCCAAACCTTCTTCAATTAAAATTGATTCGACCATATCTTGAACATCTTCCACACTCAAAACATGATCTTTATGAATGGACTCCAAGTATCCATTTTTAATAATTTTATTTACCAATTTTGATGCAAGTAGTTCAGCCAATTTATTATCGGGTTTACCAGCTGCAACCAATGCTTTGTAAATTGCATTCGATATTTTTGATTGCTCAAAATTCACTATTGTACTATTTCTTTTTTTTATATGTACAATGGTTTTATTTTTTGAATCATGAAGATCAGTTTCAGCCATATAACATTTATATATTATTTATAGATCGTTTATATTAATTTCGATAGCTTATTTTACAAATTAGCGAGTTTCAAATAAGATTACATCTAGGCTGAAAGTATAGCAGATATAATAGGTTTTCATGTTATAATGGACCTAGAATAATTAATTATGAACAATCTAACAGATATATAAAAATGGCTAAGGATTCTACAATGGTGTAGTTTATGGGACATGTACGAATATATTGATATTAATTAGATGTACCAATATTTCGAGATCCACATACTGAACAAACATCACTACTAACCACTCGAGTTCCGCATATAGAACATATGCGATTCTCCTCAAATATATCAAAGCAGGGAATAATATGAATAGCTTTATGTAACAATTTCACCATTTCCTGAGGAGAAACATCACCAGTGAGTAGTTTTATGTACAAACCTCCAGTCATAAGATTATCCAATTCAATTATATTTTTAGATAATGAATCTTCCTCATCAAGCATTTTTTTGGTAATAACTAGTCCTTGTGAATATGATTTGAAATCGTGGGTCAATTTACCAAATTTCTCGGAATCAAGGTCAACAAATCTTGTTGAACTAGAATCATTTATGATGGAAACACCAAATTTGTCTGTATTATCTTGCCCAAAATCAAGTAGTACGTCGTTAGCCGTTTTAACCACTTTCTTTACAATATCAAATCCCATATCTTTGGAAAATCCCAATATATCATGAATAGATTCATCTAACCCAGTCAAGTTAATAATTATGGAAGTAGTACCCAATTGTGGAAAGCCTATCGTATTGGATAGAGTAGGCAATATATCTTGCCGAATATTTTCTAATAATATCTCCTTCTTTAGTAATAAAGTATTTATGGATGGTCTCATTAGTAAGGCTAATTTAGTCCTAAAATAGGTTTCATCTTTATTTGACTGATAAGCTAAACGTGGCAGATTTATAGAAAGTGAATGTAGTGCGACGATTGGCAGCCCCATATCTTGATTTATCTTATGAATACCTCTGCTACTACGAGCTGATTTTTGTGAAAGAGATATTCTACCACCTAACTTTATGATCTTTGTAAGAATGGACAATAAGTCATCAGATAAGGAATTTGCAAAAGTTATAAAAAGTCCAAAATTGGGTAGAGATACTTGTTCTATATATGACAAATATCCACTTAGCATTTGGAGTAAACGTTCGCTATTTTCCTTTCCACTTAAAACAAGTGTTATAAATGGAGATCTGGCAAATTGCATTGAAACAGAGGATGAAATCAATGAGAGTGAAAAATATTCAGATATTTTATCAATCGTATAATTACCAAAAATTTTATCGATGTTTTCTATAACTATCTCTCGGGATACTTCCCTTTGAAGTAATGAGACCAAGATAGGCAGAGTGATATTTAATTTGTGAGTATGTGTAGTTCTAGGCAAAAAAAGAAAATGGCCTTTGAGATTCAAGTTCTTGTTTACTTGTTCAATATCAATAAAAACAGTATCAGCGCCTATGCCCCAATGACCTAATGCATCTAAATGAACCTCACCACTATAATGCATATCCATAATATCTTTTTGAAAATTATTTGCAAAATAATCTGAAAAGACTTTTTCCGAAACATCTGTAATCAGGTCATTTATGCCATTTTTTAATAAATTATCATTATGGAGGAATTTTTTACTTAAGTCAAAAATGGGAATTCCGATTCGAATTAACTTATTCATTTGTTCCTCTAAGCCATGCTCTAGTAATACATTATTTACGCAATCTCTTATTAGTCTAGATGTCAAGTAAGAGGTTGAGAGTTTATATATTTTATTTTCAACCTCTTCGGTAATTTTTGTAGCTTGTTCTAAAGACATATTTGCTTCTCTAACCAAGCATTGAATTATTTTATGAGGATTAAATTCTTCAATGGTCTGTTGACTAGTTCTAACATACATCTTTCCACTTTCAACTATAGACTTTTCTTCTATCTGTCTAGCCAAGTTTAATACCAATTTACCTAGATTAGTAATGGTATACCTCCTTTCTCCCTTATTCAGACCCACCAAGGATTGTCTCAGTAGTTTTCTCAGATGATATGCAAATTTTCCAGATTCTTTCTTTGATTTAAATCCTGCCAGAGATTTTAATTCAGAGTAGGTTAGAGGTCCTTTATTATTAAGAATACGCAAAATATCAATTCTATTGGGACTTGCCATTACTGAAAAAATCATTCTTACTCGTTTGGATGTGGATTCCAAAACTCCACGTTTAGTTTCGGATGGGGGCAGATATGTATACCTCAACTACAAAGAGCAGTCTGATTATTAGTATATAAATAAAACTATCAATCAGGATAAGGATTAGAGGCTTTGGTTTGATTAAAACCTAGTTTTCTAATAACACTTGTCCACTATTGAGTATATCGTCCTTTAAATTAATACTCGGTCTTTTTGAAATTACAGAAACCGGAACTTCAGGTAGTTTTTCTTTTGCTTCGTCTTCCAAACTATTTTGAACATCACTTAATATGGCCAAGGCATCTTTATCGATCACAGAGCTTATTTTACCAGCATCAGTGTCGATATTAGAATTAATTAATACATCACCAGTTAGCGTATGAATGTCATTCAACACATCGGTTGCAGACGGAACAGCCTTTGAAAGATCTTTCTGTATATCTTGAAGCATTTCTACTGTCGGATTAATAGTATCCATAACGGTTGAGAATTCGGTTATCGTAGTGAATCGGATTGCAACTACCTCTAATGCCGTGGTTGCATTGTGAGTGTTCTTTCTAAGTCTTCTCATAGCAGATAACTCATTTGCTATGATGTTTGCACGTGCGTTGTTTCCTGATTTTATATTTTGAGTTATTTTAGAGCTAAAATTAGCATCAATATTAGAAAATTTTGTATCCATTATTTTGAGTTGGGAAATTTGCGTATTTATCACTGATATGGCGCTGTTAACATCATAATAAAAGCTACTTTTTTCCATCTAGCAATGAGTAATCAATACATTTGTTAAAAACAAATGTTAAACTCTGTAAACAAAAAGGAAGATTAAATTTAGCTAGATGCTACGACATTAACCTACTAATATTTTTGCAATATTAAACCATGCTTTTCGTGGAAATCAATCACTTTAATTCTAGAACCCAATGGCAAATCAGAGGGGGAAGATATTCCAGGTAGAAACCCGGAAACATTTATGTCACCATCATCTAATTTAAAAATAACCCAAGCATACGAATTGGCATCTTCAAATCCTTCTGGTGCGACTGCTTGAATTGTAAAGGTTACAACTGTGCCCTTACCGCTATATGATATTGGTTTAAAAGAGCTAGAAAAACATCTATCACAATAATATACGGTTTCTAATATAATATTATTGCATTTATTGCACTTATTAAGAAGTATGTTCCCATTTTTTGCAGATTTGATGAACCGTTCTCGTGAGCTTTGATTCATTGGTTTTGATTCGGTCAATTGCAGTATCACCGTCTATTTTATTTTCTTAAATATATGTACGGCTGCGCTAGCCCCGGTAGCACCAAAGTTATGAGTCATAGCTATTTCTGCATCTTTAACCGTGCGTTCTCCCGCTTTATTAGTAAACTGTTCAAACACTTCTACAACTTGGCCAACACCAGTTGCTCCTATTGGATGACCTTTAGATTTTAATCCTCCGGACGGGTTAACAGTAATATCACTATTTAATCTGGTACGTCCTTCTCTAACAGCCTGAGCAGCAGATCCCTTGGGAAAGAATCCTAGATCTTCGATGTCTATTAATTCGGCTATGGTAAAACAATCATGTACCTCAACAAAATCAATATCTTTTGGCGATAGATTTGCCATTTTATAGGCTTGACGGGATGCTTCAACGGTACTTGGAATAGTGGTAATATCTTTTCTAGATTGGACTGAAGCAGGCGATGCACCCCTGCCTGAGCCCACTACTTCCATATATGGATTTCCACTTTTTTTTGCGAATTCCTCATTACACAATATGACTGCTGAGGCGCCATCAGAAAAGGGACAACAATCATATAATTTCAGTGGAGATGCGACTACAGGAGATTTTAATACATCTTCTACAGTAATTTTCTTCCTAACATGGGCCTTAGGATTAAGAAGACCATTTTCATGATTTTTTACAGCAACTCGGGCCAGATCCTCTTCTGTCGCTTTATAAGTAGCCAAATAGGCCCTAGCCATAGAACCAAAAAGACCAGGAAATGATGCTCCGTTACCTCCCTCATAAAAAAAATCAGAGCAGTAGGAAAAGAGGGTTGTGCTTTCAACTGTACTGGTATGAGTTACTTTTTCAACTCCTAGTGCTAAAACACAATCATAAAATCCAGCAGATACATTTGCAAATGCTTCTCTAAACATTACAGAGCCAGAACCACAAGCAGATTCGATAGTAAGTCCTGGTACATCAGGGATCCCAAGATTACTCATAATTACAGGAGCCATATGCACTTGTTTATCAGCCACACCAAAGACGTTTGAAATATATCCAGCTTTCACGTCTCTTGGAGTTATACCGGCTGATTCAATGGCATCTCTTGAAGCATTTAAGGCTATCTCAATAATACTCTCATGTAATTTGCCATACTTTGTACTGCCAGCACCAAGTACATAGACCTTTTCACCCATATATCTTAGAAAGGGCTTTAGCATAATAAAAATGTAAAGTGAATGCATAAAATCTCAATATGGTTGATTCTGTTTTGATTATTTGAATATTCTATGAGTACTAATCGGATACGCGCCTTACAATAACCTTCTATAGGTAACATTATCGATTTTACTCACATTTATAGTAAGCAACTGAAAATAGAGAAAAATATTCTGATAAAGTTCAGTAACGCTTGATGCCATGAATCCTAATACAGAAAGTCATCGATACGGTCAAATTCAATTACTATCTAGTGTATGTGGTACAAATCCTTTCTCCTATTCTTTAACAACGGAAGATTCTTTCTAACCACGTCAATCCTAGATAGATCCAAATCTAGAATCTCAAATCCTTCAGTATTACCCATATCCATAACAACAATACCAAAAGGATCAACAATTAAACTTCGACCACAGAAAATATTGCCAATTTGGTTAGGAGCAATCAGAAAAACTCCGTTTTCTATGGCCCTAGCTTTACACATTATTAACCAATGATCTTCTTTCATTGTTCCCTGCACCCAACCTGATGGAGCTATCAATGCATTAGAGCCTTTAATGGCAAGGATTCGAGACAGCTCAGGAAATCTCAAATCATAACAAACCAAAGTTCCAAGTTTACCCAAAGGAGAAATAACAGGAGAAAATAGTTTACTTCCAGCCAATAATTTGGTGGATTCCTTAAAACCAAGTGCATCGTAAAGATGCAGCTTTCTATAATAAGAGATTAATTTACCTTGACCATTTATTAATACCACTGTATCATAAACACGATAAGAGTTTTTGTTAATTTTACTATCCTGACCTTGTTTCATATTGGTTAATACTAGATTTGTATGCTCATAAATAGAACCAACAACAAAGATATTGTTTTCTCTGGCACTTTTCTTTAATTGCTTAACAAAATTACCCTCAAGGGATTCAGAAATCGAAAACAATTCTTTGCTAGATTGTGATGGTGGAGAAAATGACATCTGGAATTCTGGGAAGCAAATAATCTTTGCATCTCTTTTTGCAGATTGCTCAATCTGTTCCAAAGAGAATGCCAGATTTTCTTTTTTGTCTGTTGACGACTTCATTTGGACAATCGAAATCCTTACCATAATTATACAAAAGTATAAGGAAGTTTAATATTAAATTAGTTATCAACGGTTAGAATTAGTAGACTCTACACACTAAAAGAACTGAAAAATTATGTTACTGTTGTCCTTATCCTTACCTTGGCCTCAACAAATAGTATTAAGACACCTCATTCCAGAAATCAACCTATTACAAATCTATTTACTCTATTAATTCTAAATTAAAAGTACCAGGGTTCTGGATTTAACAATGTTTAATAATTTTTGGATTCATAAAGTTTCATGGAAAGCTTGGAAAAGGAAATAAAGGATTTAGTTGGATGGGAGAAAGTAGAAAATAAACTAAGTAAGAACTTTAAATTTAAAGACTTTATTGAATCTTTTAGTTTTATTACGAGGATTGCAATAATATCTGAAAAAATGAATCATCATCCCGACATCACAATATCATATAATAGTGTTCATATTGACCTAACAACTCATGATATAAATAGTATAAGCAAAAATGATATAATATTAGCAAGAAAAATCGAGGAATTAATATGAAATGATAATTCCTTCAATACGATCTAACAATAATTCCTTCAATAAAAGAATCTAAATATAGTCGTAATTGTAAAAAAAATAAAGCGATGAGCGTGAGACAAGAATCTAATGTAATATTACAGCGTGATTCAAGAATAAAATTTATTGGAAAAATAAAGAATGGTAATCAAGATATAAGTTTTAGCCCAGATAACAAAATTGATGAGAATGACGTTAAACTAAGTATTATTCAAACGCCTCATATACTGGAAGCTGGAAAAAGGTTTACGGACCTGGGAAATTTGGAGTCCGTAATATTTGAATATGACAAAATGAAATTATATAATTTTCCATTGGGCGAAGAAACAGTCATTTTCGGAACCAATAAAGAGATTAATAATGAAGAGATAATGAAATTGGTTTCCAGCAATGTAACAGATTTTCAGACTGAATTAGTGCCTCAGTTTCAAGGAGAAAAGATTAAAGATTATGACAAGGCATTGAGAATAAAAGCGGAACCGACTCAAGTTCAAACAGATCCAAGTCAACTCGAAAATCCATGGCAAAATTATATCTCTAATCTAATTGAATTTTGGAAGGAGTTTACAGTAAATTCTATCAGGATGAATGAAAAAATGGTAAAAGAGTTTTGGAAAAGCTTTAGTAGAGAATGATGTAGGTTCGCACATACACTGATTTGTTAATCAAAAATTGAGCGTTAAACATTTTATTTTAGAAAATCGACGCTATCCCATCGAGGTAAAATGAAGAAATTAATCAAATAGTTTCCAAACAGAATTGTATTATTGTTCACATTACACTCTAAATGAGGGTGAACCAACGAAAGTAATGGATAGCTGTTACTTATTTTTTCAGACATTTGTATGAGATTATGTACTTCGGCTCCACGAATCTTTGGTATCTTTGTGCTAGATTTTACTTGGATTAACAAAAGGGTATTGTCCCGACTCGCTATTATGTCAGCTGGTCCTCTACTGCCCTTTGAAAAAAATACGGCCCAACCATAGTTATTAAGACACGATCCTGCTGCATATTCTGCTTCGCGTCCAAATCTACTATACGACAATACTAGACTCTTTTAGCAGATAAATTATAATAACTTTTTTAATATATATAATAACACGAACTTCTAAAAGAATACAAGTAATTTAGATATATTTTTAATCAAAAACAATATAAAAAAATTATTGAAAAGAGGACTGTATATTGGGAGATTTCAACCATTCCATAAAGGGCATTTATATTCGCTTAAATGGTGCAGCGATAGGGTAGATGAGTTGATAGTAGCTGTGGGAAGCTCAGACAAAAGTTTTGAATTAAGAAATCCTTTCACAGCTGGAGAAAGAATAGAAATAATTAGAGAAAATATAATCACTGAGATCATAGAAAAACGTGATAAAATTATTCCCATCCCAGTTCCGGATGTCGGGGTACACTTATTATGGACACATAATATGGATCTATTAGTTCCTAGATATAGTACTGTTTTTACAAACGATCTCTTTACTAGTATGCTATACAAGGAAAGAGAAATTGAAATAATAAATCCAGGTTTGATTAATAGAGAATGTCTGTCTGCCACAGAAGTAAGGTACAGGATGGCAAGTGACAAGAATTGGCAAGAGCTGGTACCCAAGCCCACGATAAAACTAATCAATGAAATAGGTGGAACAGACAGGATAAAGGAATTATACAACTTATCAAAATCACATGCTACCACAGAATATCGTCATTAATCACACTGATCATATTTTGAGGAATAGTTGTAAATGTTATTAGTAGATGGTTCAATCGGCGAAGGAGGTGGACAGATTCTTAGAAGTGCAATTACTATTTCAACAATAATCGGCACCCCAGTAAAAGTAATAAATATAAGATCAAGTAGAAGGGATCCAGGTTTAAAGCATCAACATGTCTTAACAATTCAGTTACTTTCAAGAATATTTAACATACATACCGAAAATGTAAGTTTGGGATCGGAATGGATCGGGTTTGACGCATCTAAAGATAATAGGTTAAATGAATATGATAAACCTGCAAATGACACGATAGTAGCAGACATTGGAACTGCAGGTAGTATACCACTACTATTGCAGACATTAATTCCAGCAATAGCAATTTCTGAAAAAGACTTGGTAATCAGATTATCAGGCGGAACCGATGTGAAATATAGTCCAACCATAGATTATATTAAATATGTATTAAGAGAGGCATATTCCAAAATTGGGATCATATTCGACCTAAATGTCCTAAAAAGAGGATTCTATCCCAGAGGACAAGGGCTTGTTGAAATTAGAATAAGAAAAGCCACCCATCTTCATCCTATAGAGTTTTGTAATTTCAAAGAAGTTGAACCGAGTATAATAAGCATTGCAGGAAGGTTGCCAAAACACATTCCAGAGAGACAAATTGGGAGTGCAATAGCAACATTGGAGAAAAAAGGCATCAGATACTCTAAACATAAGTCTATCTTAGAAAATGCAGAGAGTCCAGGATCTTCGATTCTAGTATACAGCACTTCCGAATCAGGTATATATTTGGGGGCTGATTCTATCGGTGAAAAAGGCGTCAAAGCAGAAATAATAGGAAGTAGAGTCGCAAAGAAATTTATAGATGATTATGAATTTCACGCATGTATTGATCAACATTTAGCAGATATGCTAGTCCTGCCATTAAGCTTTGTTAACGGAAAATCCAGGTGCAAAATATCAAGAATAACGACTCATCTATTAACAAATTTGGAAGTGATTAGAATGCTCAATTCTATCGAGTATCATTTTGAGAGAATCTCTGAAAACGAATTCATATTATCGATTGAAGGCAATCCACTCATTTGAAAAATTTTTTTGTTTCTCCCAAAGTTAACACGTCTACGGGATTTATTTTAATTACCATTGGCAAATTTGACACAGCCTTTCCGATTGCCAAACAATTTCTATGTGAAAGTGTCTTAACTAAGGACTTGATAGTTGAGGAGTCTACTAACGATACCTTTGAAATTTTTTCTAGATCTGAATCGTTTGTAAAATTAAATAAAAAAATATTATCAACCTGTCTATATATAGTATCATTTATAGCATCTGGTTGATTTGTAATAAATGTAGAATAAATTCCAAAATGCCTCATCCTGGTTATCAGATCTTCCCAATATGTATCACGAATGTATAGTTGAGCTTCTTCAGCAAATATAAAAATAGGTGGAATTAGAGATTTTTCTAATAATTCAATTAATTTATTCATCACCAGCTCAACAATCATCCGTCTGACTACAGGAGAAATCTTGCTCATATTAACTATCATAGCAGCTCCTCTTGGTTTTGTTTTTATTACATCCTCAAATTGAAACCCTCTTTCGTATACACTATTGGACGTAAACAGACGAGAGGAATTAATCATATGGAATCGGGATAAAAGTGCATCCCTCACCAATTCATTAATAGTCCAAGTTCCAAAAGCTTTACCAAGCTCCAACAAACTAAGTATCTTTTTATTCTCTAGAGAATCCCATATTCTAAAAAATTCTCTTAATGAAGCAGAAGGCATATCTAATGCATTTTTTAACATATTAGAAATAGAAGGTTTACCAAAATATGTTAAATTGAATTTCAATTCTTTTCCGGGATCTAATAAAAGAAGCTTATCACTGATAGATGAGGGTGTTCCATCAATATTATAGGACAGCCCACTATACTCATTATTTAGATCAAATACTATTACATAGGCACCATATTGTATGAGAGAGTTGATCAATATTTTGGAAAGATGAGATTTACCCGTTTCTTTTTTGCCTGTGATTATGTTTAATTTACCATCTAGATCTTCAGCAAAAATTTCAAAGTTTTGATTGTCAGATCCACATCTACCTAAGGAAATTGGATACCTCATGTTTTTCTTCAATAAAGCCTTTATTTCGTTTGAACCAATTTTGACGATCTTGGAGTTTACTCTCGATGGTACCCAATCTACATCGGTGGATATTTGATTGTCATTATCAATAGAAGCTCTTATTTTAGTTTTGAAGATCCTAACATCCCTTATTGTTTGAGACAGGTTGGTAATCTCCAAGGGATCAAATATGTTTTCAGTACTAAATTTAGAAATCACCTCATCCTTTATTATCTCTTCTATAAGGGACGATGATGAAAAATATTCTTCGTCGTAGAATTGAACAAGCAATTTCTTATTATTGTTAAAATCTTCGATAACAAAGTAGTCACCCTTATTTGCAAAATCATTTGTTACCGCCAGTAACAGAATTTCATCGCCTGTTTTTGATAGGATTTTCATCTCCAGGCGGTTCCCAAAACAGAAGATCTAGCATTATCATGTGAAATTTCTCTAACAGAATAGCTAGATTTTATAAAACTCTTCATACTTGCCAAGTCTGTATTTGAAAAAACAGAGACATGATGTGAAAGTTGGAGAGTGCTTGGATAACCAAAATAAATTAATTCATTATATAGTAATGTTCCTAAGGTTCCACTGGTATCGTTGTTATATGATACTACATCAGCCCTCAATATGTTGGAGTATTGATTACTAGACAACTTTACTAGTAGATGGTCTCCATGTATCCGGGATATCAAGCTTCGAATAATTAGGTTTATTTCGACAAAAGAAGAAACTTTGGATTTTATCAAAGGATATGATAAATACTTTAGTACCTTTATTTTGGAGTTTTTACTTATTCCAATTAATGAATTTTTATTGATAACAGAATTTTCTATAATTTTCGAAATATCGTAAAAATGATTTTCAAATATTGAAGATTTCAATGAACCGTCAATCAGTATTATAGAGTCTGAAACTAATTTTGATAGCCAAAACTGAATATATCTTTCTATGTTTACTCTCAAAAATTTTTTTGCATAATCATCATTAAAGAGTATTAGTTTGGATACATTGTGCTCAACTCGAAGATTCTTGAGAGCTTCTTCATTAAGGTAAAAAATTAAAGGGCCTATTTTCAAATGAGCAGCAGGTTTGCCCTTGAAAGATATACAAATGGATCCCTTTACAGCATATAAACCACCGTCCTCAACTTCTGCAATCTTAATACAGCTAGAATCAATTCCAAAAACTAATTTTTCCTTCTCCACTAATTCAACTTCATTTATTTTCAGGTTTGCGTATCTTTCAGAGTGAATTCCCCAATTTTGTATGGGTACGCCCTCCTCATCGTCTACAAAGACCAGTTTTTTATTTTCAATTAAATTTCTATAGTCTTTACAGAAGTAGGAATTGCTAAAGTTATTTATTAAAGATTTTTTCATATTCTCTATATTTGATTCCAGATCATGAAGATTTAATTGATTGTGCATGTTGTTCAACAACAATAGGATATTAATAAGTGTTGTTCATGATGTGCATGTTGTTCAACAACATCTTTATCAGACAGGAAGTATATACAAACATCAAAGATGAGTGAAGCGGTATCGAAATTATCTTTGGATACAAAGATAAAATTGAAATATAAAGAATGGGAAGTGGAAATTACATGTGTAGAGGATAAAGTTAAGAATGTAGTAGAGAATGTCCTTACTGGAATAGATATCGCCTCTCTCTCAGGTACAAATACCGATAGTGAAATTGAAAAACTAAAGATGGAAATTGATTCATTAAAATCTAAAATTAATGGAGATAGTAATTTGCAAAATATTAATCAAAAAAGAAACAATGTTTCATTAAAGGAACTTGCTAAGAACGGAAATACGTGTAGAAGTTTGATGGAAAAGATCTTTTATGAGAAATTTTTTGAAAGTGAGAGATTACTTATAGAGGTTCATCAAGAGTTGTCAAGAATTGGATATAATTATGATAAAACAGCAGTATCACATTCTTTAAGTGACATGGTAAGAGAAGGGATATTAACCCGTGTAGGAACTCTAAGAAACTACAGATATATTCAGAAGAAACCATTGTTTGAAAAGTAACTATTTTAGAGTAATTTTTTTGCCATAATATCATTTAACCATTTAATTCCAATAGTGGTAATCCCATACACTACTGATTCTGCTTGGTTTTCCTTATTTACACTTTTTATAACATATCCAACTTTAACTAATTCAGACAATCTTGAACTGATAGATTTTGGATTCAGGTTTGTTGTAGATTGGATTTCGGATACAGGAGACGATTTTTCAGAAATTTTGCCCAATTCGAATGCTATTTTTGACCCTAATAAAAATAGCATAACTATTTCCTTATCTGAAAATTTTTTATTATGAATTTCTGCCAGGTTAGGTAATATCTTGGGTCCCTCGGGGGTAATTTTGATGATTGATGAATACATCTCGATTAATTCGGATACAGAATAATTTAAGGAAATTTTCTGAGCTAAGCGTATTTCTGGAATATTTTTGGTAAGAAAAGAAATGGTAGACAAAAGAACATTCTCAGGCTCTCCACTAAATTGCACCTTAATATCGTTATATTGGACTGAGATATTTACAACATTATTATTGCTTGAATCATCGTTAACCATGTAAATATATTCAATAAACTGATAAAATGTTATAAACTTATGAATGTATATATCTGTTATCCAGGGTATGAACTTTTATCAAGGTAGTTTAAGAATCAGATGAAAAGTACATTAATGGATGAAATGCCAAAAAGTCTTAGGTCAAATTACTAGATATGTCTAAGGATAATGATAATAAAAATAATTTCATTAAAACAGGATTTACCAAATTATTAAAACCATTTGAGGATTCAATGAACGAAGTAGAAAAAATTTCGAAAGCCTTCGGATTAGCATTGAGGATTTACAGCGGTATGACTAGAAAATATCAATATGATAAAATTGAACCTCAAATTAATCACTCACTAAGGGTAGCATTAATTCTAAACGAAGAGATGAACTCGAATAGTTCAGATCTGGTTTGTTCGGCACTACTTCATGATATTTCTAATAAACAAGGAATATCCAATGAGACGAATGACTACATAAAACAAGAAATAAGTGAAAAAACATTTACAATAGTATCATTTTTTAGTAAATATTTCAATTCAGAATCTTATAAAAATGAAGAATTAAAAGTAGAAAAACAGTTTGGAAAAATAAAGCAAGCGGACAACATGGTAAAGAATATCATACTAGCTGAACGACTAGATGAGCTTCGATCTTTGAAAAATTCAAGGAGGAAGGACAAAATAGCTAGAATTAAGGAAGAAACTCAAAAACATTTTATACCATTGGCTGAAACAACTAATGAAAAAATTTTATTAAAACTAGTGATAGCGCTTTATGAATTGAAATAAGAGATTAGAGATAGAGATTTTAGAGATTATTACACATGCCGTTATTTTTTTTATGACCGGTCCAATGAGAAAAACAGCCAAAAAGAGAATGACCAGAGCATCCACATATTATACACTTCTTATTGTTTTTATTCAACCTATTCAATATATTCAAAGCATCAATATAGTTAAATTTATTTAATAATAATTAAATTCACAATGAGCAAAAAATCCAAGGTCTTTGATTTTGTACTAATATAGCGTAATAAGTATATGATCCATGCTTTTCCGGCAGAGAAATATGAGTAAAGTCTGGGATATGAAGAAGATGAATCCACGATTATGATTGATGAGAGAAAAAGAATCGCCAAAAAGACACGTTAACTATCTTCTTGGACTAGCCATACCAGTTTCGATATAATTAACTGAATCTGCAATATAGCATGCATGATCAGAAATGCGTTCCAAATATTTTAGTATTAAAGCGGTGGAGATATTGCATCGGATATCTGAATAATTGTTTGCTGTGACAATTTGAGATGATTCGCGCGTGTTTTTTCGGTACAACATATCAACCATTTCCTCCATTTCATAAATTTTAGATAAAATAGAATTGTCTCGCAATCGTAATGCAGATGTCCCAAGACCCATCATATCTAAAACAAGTTTTGACATGCGAATTACTGAAGATTTATCGCACAATTCTAATGGTCCTAGAATTTCTAATACTGTAATAATATCATAAGCATACCTACCGAATCTTGAAAAAACGTAAGATAGCTCCATGCAAGATTTTATGTATCTCAAGTCTGTTGCTACAGGCTGAAATCGAGCAATTAATTCTATACATAATTCTGATACCTCATCTTGAAGAAACCTCAATTTTGCAGATGACTCAAATATTTGTTTTTTTGTGGAGGGATCATCATCCTTATAGGATGTAATAGCCTTGGACACTGTATTTTCAGCTAAACTAGCCATATCAAAAACAATGCTGCTAACCTTAGTTAGCCCTAAATCAAGTAATCGTACCACTTTGATTAAAAGTTAAAAAACTTAATAATAAGCCTATCCGAATTTTCCGGAAATATATCTTTCAGTTAATTCTTTTTTAGGATACTTAAATATTTGATCGGTTGGACCGAATTCGATTAAATCTCCTAAATACATAAATGCAGTATAATCCGAAACTCTGGCCGCTTGTTGCATATTATGAGTTACAATTATCACAGTCAAATTCTTCTTAAGATCATTTATCAACTCTTCAATTTTTGCAGATGCAATAGGGTCTAAGGCAGAAGTAGGCTCATCCATTAATAGAATTTCAGGCTGCATTGCAAGAGCTCTTGCAATACATAGTCTTTGTTGTTGACCACCAGACAAACTTATTCCTGGTTTATCAAGGTCATTTTTTACTTCTTCCCATAATGCAGCTCCACGCAAGCTATCATGGACTATATCCTTTATCAAATTTTTATCCTTAATACCATTGAGTTTCAAACCAGCGGCTACGTTATCATATATACTCATAGTAGGAAATGGATTTGGTTTTTGAAAGACCATACCCATTCGTCTCCTTATAAGGACAGGATCTGATTGTTTGTCGTAAATATTAATATCGTCTAAAAGAATTTTACCGTCCGCAGTAGCATTAGGAGTTAAATCATGCATCCTATTAATGCATCTTAGCAGGGTTGTTTTACCGCATCCAGATGGACCAATCAATGCGGTGACACAGTTTTCCTTAACATCAAGATTAATATCCTTTAAAGCTAGTTTACCACTAAACCAAGCTTTCAAAGATTGGACTGATAGTTTAGGATTTTCTATTTTCAAATCTAAAGTAGAATTATCCCTAGATGTAGAACTATCATAGGTAGAAACATTATTAACATCATTCTCGGGTCGGGTTTTAGGGTAAGTTGTTATAGAATCAATCTCTTTATTTATAGAAGGTTTTAAGAAGTTGTTCAATTCGTCCACGAGATACTTAATTATACCACAAATTCATAATATTTCTTTTCTATATGAAATATATAGTATTATATAGATAAGGTAGATAAATTATCAAGTAGTCGATTTAAACGTAATACTCCTTTTTTGAGCAAACATCCTTAGAGCAATGCTTAGTGATAATACTAGCAATATAAGCAATAATGCGGCACCCCAACCTTGTTCGTGAGCTGATGGATACGGTTGCGAAGCTAATCTCCAAATTCTCAGAGGCAACGCATCTACAGGTGAATTAAAGCCACTAAAGAATAGGCTCGTCCCTAGAATAGTCATAATTAATGGTGCAGTTTCGCCCGCTATTCTGGATATCGCCAGAACAATGCCAGTTAGTATACCGCTCTTAGATCCTTTAATTACTATATGCCATACTACCTTCCACTTGGGAAGGCCCAAACCATAGGCTGCTTCTCTTAAAGTGTTTGGAACTAGTTTTAATGTCTCTTCAGAAACCCTTGCAATAATAGGAATCATTATTACAGATAAAACAAAGGCTCCTGCCAAGATTGAAAATGAGCCCAAGGTAAGCACGAGTGTAATATATCCTGCAATTCCTATTACGATGGAAGGAATACCAGTCAATACATCATTAAAAAGTCTAAGGAAATATGCAAACAATCTGCTTGAACTAGAATATTCAGACAGGAATACTCCTGCCAAAACGCCAACAGGAGCTCCAATTAAAGTAGCAAATCCTACAACCAACAGAGTTCCTTGAATAGCAGGCCCTATACCTCCATCGCCTGAACCCATAGAACCCGGGGGATCAAATAGAAAACTGAGGCTCAGAGCCCCTGCACCATTTTTAAATACTTCTATTAAAATAGAGCCTAAAGGGATAATAGCAATTATTACAAAACTACATAACAAAATAGTAACCAAATTATTTATTATCTTTCTTTTTGAAGAATTTTTTTTGACATACTCTTGAACTATTGATTTGTAATTCTTATTCTCGTTTGGATTTGGATTTTGATTTGGATTCTTATTATCTTTGCTCATATTATTCCCTCATATTAGAATAGGATTTTGAAACCCTTGAAATTATGAAAATGGCAAGGACGTTTATGAAGATAGTAATTACAAAAAGAACCAAGCCAAGGCCAATTAATGCTGAAAGATGAAGATCATTTGATGCTTCATTAAACTCATTTGCGATAATACTAGAGAGGGTCTGACTTTGAGAGAACAAAGAAGTAGGAATAGCGGCCATTCCAATTGCATTTCCAATAATTAAGGTCACTAGCATAGTTTCTCCGATAGCTCTTCCTAATCCCAAAAAGGATGCGCCCATTATACCAGTTCTTGAGGAAGGCAGAATAGCTGTTTTAACCATCTCCCATCGTGTTGCACCTAATGCATATGCAGCTTCTTTCTGCGAATGAGGAATAGCCTTAATGACTTCCCTTGATACAGCTGATATAATAGGGATAATCATTATCGCAAGTACAATTCCAGCTGTAAAGACATCCAGTCCAAAAGGAGCTCTTGCAAAAATTGATATATAATCTCCAAATGAGTTATGAAGAGGTTCTTCTATAAAATCTCTTATCCAGAATCTGAACACAAATAACGCCCACAGACCATAAATGATACTAGGAACAGCTGCCAATAATTCAACTACAAAAGATAAAACAGTACCAAGTTTTTTTGGAATCATTTCAGTAATAAATATGGCTATTCCTATGCTAATGGGAACAGCTATGACCATTGCAATTGCTGAGCTAACCAGTGTTCCTATTATATAAGGCAAGGCACCAAATGATTCCCTCCCCTCAACAGCATTCCAGTTAGTTCCAATCACAAAATTAATGCCTTCTTTAAGAAAAATAGGTATAGAGCCATCAGCTAAGGCAAATAACACGAGAGCAACCATTAACAGCGTATAAAGAGATGCCCCAATTGCAAGAGCTTTAAAAAACTTGTCTCCAAAAATTGATTTTTTGGATTGTAGATCCAGCTTCTTTACCAGCTCGGCATGCGTATCTTTAGAATCTTTTAGAGGCAAAGTATACCAATAAAGTAAAAACTATTTAATAATATATTTTACATATATAATTAATATAGAACATATATTCTATATAGAAAAAAATAAAAATTAGTTAGTGAGTAATGGATTTCCATTAAAAGTTAGTGATCCCAATGTTTCTTCGTTGATGTCAATTACAGATTGAGGTAGTGGAACATATCCCAATGGTTCGGAGAATTGCTGTCCTTCCGTTATAGCCCATTCAATAAATTCGACAAGTGCTGCAGCTTTTTGTTCATTCATGTTTGGATTAGTACTCATGTCTTGATAGAGCAAAAGATATGAGAAACTAGAGATTGGATAGGAATTTGGTCCAGATGGATCTGTTAATGTTACATTATTCCAGGGTTGTGAGCCTGAAGGCAATGTTCCTGCGGCTGCTTCTACTGCGGCCATAGTTGAATTAAATGATGGAGTTATGAAGTTACCTTCCTTGTTTTGTATTGACGCATAATTCATCTGTGTTGTTATTGCATAGGCTAATTCGATATATCCTATGGAGTAAGGTGATCCTTGAATTGATGCTGCTACACCTTCATTTCCTGGTGATCCTATACCAGAAGGCCATTGTACAGATTTTCCAACGCCTATTCTGTCAAGCCATTCGCTGCTTACTTTAGATAAATAGTCTGTAAAAACAAAAGTTGTACCGGAGCCATCAGAGCGGTGAACTGAAATTATATCCTCTGATGGTAAAGCTATGTCTGGATTAAGTTCTTTAATCTTCGGATCATCCCATTTAGCAATCTTTCCTAGAAATATATCAGCTATAACGGGCCCTGTTAGTTTAAGAGGTGTTGTTATTTCTGGTAGATTATATGCAAGAACAACAGACCCTATTGTTTCTGGAATATGAACAGGATTTCCTGCTTGTTGAAATTCGGTTGGAGTTAGTGGAGCGTCGGTTGCACCAAAGTCAACTGTTTTTTCTAGAAACTGTTTAACTCCTCCCCCACTTCCGATAGAAGCATAATTAATACTTACATCAGGATTTACTTTTTGATATTCCACTCTCCAAGTATCTATTAAAGGAAACGGAAAAGTTGCTCCGGCTCCATTAATCGTAACTTGCTGTGCATTTACTGAATTCACATAGACTGGAACTAATAGCGATACGGCTAAAAGTGATATACCTAGTATCCTATAGTTAGTTAAATTAGTCATCATATTTGTATAACTATATAATTATTAATCAATTGTCTATATATTATTCATATACTATATAGAATAGTTTAAAGTAGTATAATTATAGCTGACAAGAAAAAAGATAGGATTTTCTTGGAAGCTCTAAATATAAAGCTATAGACCTGATTAATTTGTTCGACTCTACAGCCAGGATTATTTATAAATGTCACAATTCTTCAAAAAAACAGAATCTACTAATATATGCAGAAATGAATCTATACAGAAAATTGTGATTAATCTTAAGTCAAACTATTGCATTATGGAATTACCTTTTTCCATCTGCAACTACTACACAGTAACGATATATGATTAAAGCTGTGGTTTATGGATGCATGTTGTTTACATATGCGGTCCAAAATTTTCAATGATTTGTTACCATATGCAAATTTTCAGGTCGGTTAAATTTAGCTGATATACTAATAGAATGGTCTTGAATAATGATTAATTAAACATAATATTTTTATGGTAACTATATAGATAATGGTTATATTCTGACATAGTTCATAACAAAATGGATTGCGCAACATACAAATCGCAATTGATGTAGACGGATCACCATCTGGATATATTTCCTGGCATAATCATTTTCAAAACAAAAGCAAAGTAAGAACTTTAAAACCATATAAAAAAAATGAAAAATACGGTGTCCAGAGAATGGAAATGTTGGCAGTATATTTTGCAATTTCAGACAACCTCAAAGCATTCGCAACGAAACTAAAGAAAAGAGGGAAAAGAAAAGTAATCGTCATCAGAAGTGATTCCAAAGCTACCATAGAGCAATTAAATAAAAGATCAAAGGTGAAGGATGAGATTATAAAGAGAGTGTACAACTCGATAGTAAAAATTGTGGGAAAAATATCTTGCACTCTAGTATTTGATTATCTAAGGAGGACCAATAATAGGGCAGGAAAAATTCTTGAACTTCTTAGAAAAGAGAACAGATATAGTCGTTGTATGCAGCAAATTAAATATACTATTGTTTAGAAGAAGATATTAACATTCTACCCTTTTTTGTAAATTGGTAAATATTCGGTTTTCAAAAGTTGCAAGACATATAATTGAATATCCATATAATTATGAGATTCTGGAATTACTAATTGTAAATAAACCCATCATATAAATTCAGAATCAAGTTTTTGTAGAACATTCTCTAAATAGTCGTTAGTTCTAAAGTAAATGTAAAGGAACCTATCGCTCATTTCGTTTATTGGGATGTATGCGAGAAAAACATTATCGTTTAGGTGAATTAGCCTAAATAATGAGTGATTATCAATCAGACTGCTGGATTGCAGAGACGTTATATTTTTTATATTATTTGTTGATAACGAATTGTCCTTAAAAAATGGTCTAGGATGATCGTTAAAACTTCTTGCATAAACAGTATTTTTACATCTTTTACTGCTAGGAAAATTGCGAGGTATGCTTTTTGACTTTCCTACTAACAATTTGCCATTTGGATCAACTATGCCAGCAAATTCTATAGAAATATCTACTTGAAGTGCAATAGCGCATAAGCTATGGAGAAATTGTCTTTCTTCCATATACTATCTAATTATGAAACATATTAATTATTTATCTACATGTTCAATATAGTATACTAATCAACGTTAGGCATGAGTGGATTGTTCTTAGACCATCATATTTTTGGAAATACTTTTACAACTCAGGGTAAGAGTTTTAACAAATCAACCATCTTAATCGTTTGATATATCGTTACCAATTGTACTTTCATCTAAAGTTACTAGTTTGGATTTATGTTCACAAAAGATCGCAATATCTTTTTGAAATAAGTTCGTCTAACGATAGTATGAATCTAAACAGATGAAGTGATATCTAATAGAGATATATTTATCTAATTATATGACTACTAAATTATGGTATCTTGCATTTACTTTTAATATTTCATGCAAATAAGATAGAATATACTAATAAGATCGCAGCCAATGCTAAGCAGTAATATGCAAAATAGTATAGTTTTCCTCTATTGACAATATCTATCAATAATTTGATTGTTAAATATCCAACTATTGCCGATGATACAAATCCCATTACGTAAGAAGAAATATGAATTTCACCTATTCTGGACATCTGAGTGTCATCCATCAATAGAAAATCAAATACCAAGCCTCCAATAATTGCAGGAATGGATAGTAGGAATGAAAACTTTACCAGTTGGGAATGGTTAATTTGTCGCATCATACCTAAGGAAATTGTGACCCCACTCCTAGATATGCTAGAGAACACAGAAAATCCCTGTGCTATCCCGATTAAAACAGCGTCAAGTCTATTGATGCCTTTGGTACCTTTCTTGAAAAATTTAGTGATATAAATGAATATTCCACTTATGAAGAATCCTATAGATAACAAAAAGAAATCATAAAAAGAAAATTCAAACAAAGACTTTAACGCAAATGCGATAACTGCCGTTGGAATTGTACCAATTATTATGAGCATGAGTAGATTGCGATAGTCTTTGACATCTTGCAAAGACATGGAACGAGAATAAAAAATAGACCTGAATATCATTAATAAATCAGTTCGATAAAATCCTATTAGACCTGCCAGAGTTCCTATATGAAGAATTAAATCAAAGAAGATAGGTACATGAATATTAAGTAATAGTTGAGTTAGGGCTAGATGGCCTGAACTGGATATTGGTAGCCATTCGGTGATTCCTTGTACTATTCCTAGAATTAGGGATTGAACGATATCAACGGTCATGTTTTTTGTTTCTAGGTGATACTGATTAGCTATTTATTATAAACTGTTTACATCCCCTCCGTATTCTATCATCAACAACAAATAATTCTGTAATAATATTTTGAATATGAACCAATTTTTTTCTTTGCTTTTCAATTTATCTTCTCCGTATATCATTGTTTTTTAGTTGATCGATTTTTTGAATAATATGTAGGTAATAAAAATAATAACTATAATTAATCTTAAATAAACAAAAAATTATGAATTAGCACGAATAGGAAAAGATGTTATGGAAATATTCATATTTCTGAATAAGATTCTTGATCCATTTGCAAGTACCTTTTTAACATGTTATCTTTAATTTTTCATGTATGATATGAAAGATAAGAAATTTAACAAGATTTTGTTAATACTCCGACATGCAAAATCAAGTTGGAAGAATAAAAAATTGGAAGACTATGATAGACCACTCAACAAGAGAGGTAAATCTGAGGCTATTAAGATGGGAAAATATTTAAAGGAAATGGCTATTTTGCCCAATTTGATCATAACCTCCTCGGCCCTTAGAGCTATTGAAACTACTAAATATGTATGTAAACATGCCGGGTATGAGAATCTTATTGAAGTCGATTCCTCACTGTATGGAAGTGATATTGACAATTACATATCTGCAATATCTACCGCATTCAAAACTAAAGACAGAGTTCTAATAATTGGTCACAATCCAGCACTAGAAGAATTAGTGAGCCTTATTACAAACAAGATTATGATTTTACCAACGTGCACACTAGTTCAAATTAATCTAATTTTGAAAAATCGAGATATATTCAGTTTGCACGATATTGCTACGTCAGAAATTGTGAATATATGGCGGCCAAAGGATCCAATGGAAAGTAATAATTTGTAGGGTTATATAATTTGAAAATGCTCAATTACAAATTAAACAAAACGGTAGCCTTTTAATCTCATCAAATAAATGTGTAAGATTATTTTATTATTTAAAAATAAATACAACATTAATTTTATTTCATGATTCTCATTTACTGAGGGCGGAAAAATCAACTACCTATAATTTAAATAAACTAGCAATAAAGAATCCATCAGAGCTTTATAACACTTAATATTACAATAACGATATCTAATTGTATGTTACAGTGTTTCCATGTTCGATATGATTCAGACACCCATGCTAATAACTGTTATGAGAATTATGAAAAAGTTCTTGCTAAGTTAGACAAATATGTAGAAAATCCAAATGAAGATAATATCCATCATATGCGTACATCACTTCGAAGACTAGAAGCAGCATACCAGTCAAGTCCCAAACAAATACGAAACAAAAAAAAAATAAAGAAATTTGCAAGTTCAGCTAAAAAGCTATTTAGAATCAATAGCAAGATACGAGATGTCGACATAATTCTAAAAATGTTAGCAAATGAAGGTAAAATGCCGCAGGATAAATTAGAAGAATTTAAAAATCATTATGAAAATGACAAGCAGAAATACCTTAAACAAGCACGCATAATTGCTTTAGATTTAAGAAGACAAATTATTCCAAATTTTTACGATAGAAAAAAAATTAATAGGAGCTTTACAGGCAAGTCAAGAAAAAGACTGCTAAAGATGGTAAGAAAACTAAAGACCAAGATAGAAAGAAAGCTTCCGATCGTTATTAATAATGAAGACAGAATATTGGTGTTACATGAACTCAGAAAAGACACAAAAAAGTTGCGCTATCTAATAGAACTTGTCACAAAAAGAGATTATGAGAGAGCTGGTGAGAGGTCCACTGGAGATGAAGGCTCCAACGAGCAACTGGGAGAAAATCATAATAGAATCCTACGACAGCTTGAAAAGATTCAAGGAATGCTTGGCGAAATCCATGACTATGATGTTACCATTGATTATCTGAATCAACAACATCTATCAAATAATTCTCTAATCTCCGATATAATAGAAAATATTATGAAGGTAAGAAAGAAAAAATTTAATGAATTTGTTGATTATAATAAACCAACGAATTTGGATGTGAAATGCGTTTTAAAATAGGATAGATAGTAATAATTGTAAATAAAGAACGATTCCCAGTCACAGCATCATAATATTTTCTTTATCACTTTAATCTCAAAAATTATGACAACAGATTATCAATTCCATTCTATGAATTGGGTACAACTACAAGTGTGATGATTACACAGAAGACGATTATTTTGTTGACTCATATTATAGCTATGAATACGCCTTTGATGAAAACAACCCATGCATAATTTTCCTCCCTCAGTATATAGTTTTGTCCTCAAGCTCACCATGTTTATTGTATTGAGGTAACAGATTTAATGATTGTCCTAATGGTCAATATATTCTATATATCAAATAAAATCTCTAGTTGTAATACATCAATGAAGCGCTCAAATAAAAATACAAATTGTCTATCTAAATAATGTTTCATTTTTTTTAGTTTGGTCGAGATATTCACTGATTTTTGTTTGAATATTATGGTAAATATCTTCAATACTCTTATTACCATCAACATCTATTAGACCATATTTTTTTTGCATCAGAGTGAATTCTTTCTTTAATAAGTACTGATATTTAATGAAGGAATCAAATATGTCTGCAGATATACCCAGATCTGATCCTGATTCATAATAATCAAGTGATTTGTTTTTTTTGAATACCCTATGAATCAAATTAAATGGATCCACATTTAGATAGAAAATAAGATCGGGTTTGATAGCAAAGCCATGTAATTGGTGCAACCAATTTTTATTTATTCCTCTAACTGAACTCCTTGCTATTAGAGTATATATATATCGATCAGAAATTACGATAAAACCGGCCTTTAGCGCAGGAACTATCTTATTTTCCAACTGATCTGCGAAATCGGCTGCATAATATAGAGCCATAGTTCTTCTTCCTACCTGAAAATTTCTTTTTGCTTCAATTATTCCCTTTGAAATTAGGTCAGACCGTTTCAGGCCGGCGTTAACAACTGCATGTCCATCAGCTTCTAATTTTTCGGTTATTTTCTGAATTTGGGTACTTTCTACCTGAAGCATCTGGGCCTTCTATTACTATGAATGACCCATTTATCTCGATATCTTTGAGATATTTGATTCCGGAATGGTTAATGAATTTAATTTTATTATTACTTTCCTTCTTGGTAGTAGAATAATCTTTATTCTTAGTTAATTTTCTTGAAATCATCTTATTCATCAGTGTTCGTTTCTAATTGTGACAATCTAGCAATATTTCCCCGAATCTGGTTTTTCAACTTCAAGATCCTTAGGACGTTTCTTCTTACAGTATTTTGTTGTTTTTCTATATCAAGTGTTCCATCTATTACTGTGAAATTTTCATCACTCACCATTGATTCATACTCATCAACTATCCTACCTTGAAATATTTTATAACTTTCATACTCATCCTTGCTTAATCCTAGATCCATTCCAGCCTCGTAGTGCTTCAGTTTAGGTCTCCCTGAAATGATCCTAGTCACAGCAATCTCAATAGGTACTCTAAAATAAAAAACCAAGTCAGGTTTTCGGGCATAGTTGTACATATTTCGTACCCATGATTGATCGCATCCTCTTACAGTATCTCTCGCCAAAGCAGTGTAGATATATCTGTCCGCTAGAACAATATAGCCCGCTCTGAGTAAAGGATAGATATTCTTTTCATATCTGTCTGCAAAATCTGTAGAATGCAATAGTGAAAAAGTCATTGGTGTTAATCTTGCCTTTTTTTTTCCTTTCGACGTGATTTCCTTAACAGTCTCTGACGAATTCCATTCAGTAAAAAAAACATCATATCCCTTGGAGCGTAACCATCTGTCAACTAAATGGATTTGTGTGGATTTGCCTGATCCATCTATTCCTTCAACAACTATTAGGATACCGGATTCATTATTTTTATTATTAATATTGCTGCCTTCCATTGCCTGCAATTCATTATCACCGATGATTTGCTATCTCATAAAATAAATAAGCACCGGATTGATTATGAGAAGTCATGTTTCACTTTAACATATTTCAGGATGTATTTATTGTATTTGACATTATTATATATAGAACATATACTTCTAAAAGCTTCTAAACGAATGATATGACGTGTTCGTCCTTTATTATTGGATACATAAATTCAACTGATTATTGTGCACGAAAAGTCAAATGCCCATTATTTTATTTTCATTATTAATATAATGATCGCAATAGACTATATCCATTATGTATATGATGTTACTATGGCTATAATCAATAGGGTAATAATCGTATAAGAAAGAAAGAAAGAAATCAATACCGCTTGTTTCATGATTGTGAACTTTATAATGACATGATAATGCAAGCCTTTGAAACCTCTCTTGCATGTGTATTAACAGTAATAATTTGATGCACATTAACAAAGATCTGGTATTTTGTAATTTATACGGAATGAGGAGGAATTGAAGGAAGAGATGATATTACAAGTTGCTGGTAAAATAGATAAAGAAATAGTACACTTCTTATTGTGAGGACCATGAGATAATAGCGGTCCATAATAAGAAAAGAGATTGAAGGTGAAGGTGATGGGTCGATTCAAAGAGGAGGTTAAAATAGATACTCTAACATCGTTAATACATAGTCAATTTAGCATATAATCACCTTTACCAAAGTAGAGTAGTTGATTACTATTCTGTAACTATATAGAATCATTTAAAATATATTGACAAATATTAAAAGACATTCAATTGTAACAATTTCAGAATGAAAATTATTGTCATTCCAAATTTGTTGTTTCAATATATTAGATTAGAGGAGTTAGAGAATTCACATGAAGACAAGGAAGACTATGGAAGACATACCATTGATTGTATAAAATGCGGTTTTAGAATGGGAGAATATATAATTGGAAACCTTAAATGCTTTAAATGTGGTTCAGAACTCAATTAAAGTAATTATCCTTATTAACCACAGATTTCTTTCACGATTCATCCAAACTCTGAGTCATATGGACCAGCAATATCATCACATACATTCGAATAAATTTGGAATTAAATTTGTTAATACAATAACGAATGTTTGAAAATATAAGAAATTATCATTCCATAAAGATCTGAGACATAAAAAGCAACGAAGATTCTTTAGTCATTTTAGGCATAAGTACTAGAATGTAGTATAACGTAATAACGTAGACATTATTGATTCATCGACTTTTCAGACAGGATAGAACAACCTGAGTATCAGTTTTCAATCTGAAGTTATATTTAAGTAAATCGAAATGAAAATAATTACAATCTATGTTATCTAATGATAATATATTGAAACACGATAATAATGCCGGCGAGTAGAATTAGATCAGACAATATAAAGATGAAAAAAAAAATTACTGACGGATTAAATTTAAAAATATCCGAAATCCTTAATGAAAGTTACATTGACATTCATGGACACGAGATAACATTTGAAAAAACAGGAAAATTCGAATACAGATCTGTTTATAATATTAACTGTAATAGAAAATATATTATTGATTTGTCACCAGTTATAGTATCAGTAAAGGAGATCATAATTCCACGAGAAGATGTAGTATACAGCGATAACTATTACTCTAGTATTAACCAAAAGCACAGATCACAAGTTTGTAATTAGACGAATTGAAAAATAAATTTGTATATGGTTTTAAAAGATATCAATAAAGAAGAAAAATTTTGCTGTATTAAAATGTCCTTTAGACATATCCAGATTTGCATTATTAATTGATTCTGATGTCTTTGTCTATCTTTATTCTCCGATATTTATTTAGAAAAAAAGATATATCTTATTAGCATAGTAATTCAAAAGTGATAAAATATTGTATATTGGCTAACCAGTTTCATACTTCTAAGAAAAAGTAAAGGAATTAACCATAGATATACTCAATTGCAATTGGCCCATCGAATTTGTTCTGTTTCAATCTTTGTAATAATCTCTCAAGATTAATATCATTGTCTAAATGCTCTTCATCTTTTACTGCTATGAATTGATTCTTGTAATCTCTTCTAAAAACTTCATAATTGGAATAAAGCCATTTGTAATCATTTTTTAACTCTCTTAATTTATCAAGTCCACAGTCCATAAACATTTGCGGATTCATGTACAAACATAGTTTGTATTTCTTATAGTCATATTGTATATAGTCTATATCGATATCGATATTTTACATATGAGGTCCATTGAAATATTTAGATTAAATAAATCCGGCCATTAGAAAGCCTGATTGACATACTACAAATCCTTCAATTATTCTCAGTATAGACAGGTATGACTCTATTAGACTTCATTTTGTAGGAAGGCGATCCTACAATGACTTTGATGAATCTTGCTTTGTATTGTAATTCTAGTTTCTTTTTCAAATGATATGTGTTTGGAATAAAAGCCATAAAATCAATAAAAACTAAAATAATCAAGATACTTATTAAGAGAGTAGATTATAGAACAAATATGGTAATTAATAATAATAATAAAAAAAATGTAGAAAATAGTAAAATCAAAAATGAAAATAAAGATGTAATTGATTCTACAAAAAACAATAAAAAAAATGTAGAAAATAGTAAAATCAAAAATGAAAATAAAGATGTAATTGATTCTACAAAAAAGGACAGTATCAATACATCAAGTCCAATTTTAAAAGAATTAGACAGTAAAGAAAAAGAAAAACTTTCATATTACGAAAGGCAAGTTTTAAAGGAATTAAAAGGCATTAAAAAAACATCCAAGAATATCCTTAAAGGTATAAAGAAATTCAGTAGTTAATCAAATTTATAGATATGACTTGGATATCCTATCCCACTCATTATCTTCAAAAACTACGAAATAAATATTACTTTTAATTGTATGAAAATTTGATGTATAGGATCAAGGTCACCTGATTTTGAAAATATTATGGTTTATTTTATAGTATTTTATTTTAATTAAAAGTACATTTTATCAATTAATCAATCGAAAGACCCCCAAAGTAGTCTTCAAGACCGGGTCATCTATAATATAAAATCATCATCCTCAGAAGATACCAGTCGAGTAATAAGGATCTACATTTTAAATGCCCTACTCAACATTATTAATTCTGGTCCGGTAGTTAGGTTACCTACAAGTAAAGACCGAGTGTTCCAAACAATGCCCGATGAAAGATATGGAATGCCACCATTGATAGTTAAAGGCTCTACCTCTACCTTTAAGACTGATGAAATAATTTCAACCTCTTTCTCTGTGGCCTTTGGATGTACCGCACCACCATCATTTGTCGATACAATCATCGAACCTGTTTGGCTGAAATCAGCAATGGACATGGTGTAAGGTTCCACCCCTAAAACATCAGCTATCTGTTTATCAAACTCATTCTTAAACAATGGAGATACTATTGCTCCTTTATCATTAGTGGATATTAGATTGCCTATTGCCGTCAATTTTGAATCTAGCTTGGATACATTCAATCCAGTTACTTGTTTTAGATGTATCACCTCATCCTCTGATGCTGTGGATGGTAGTAGCATTCCATTATTGTTTAGGACCACCATAGGACCAATTATTCTATTTCCTGCTATAGAAACAAAAATTGGATCCACTTCTAAAATTTCCGTTATTTTCTTTAACTTCGTCTCTGCATAACCATGTGGAAGTAATACTATTTTATCGTTAGATTTTGCAAATATACCTACATTAGGACTTTTATACAAATCATACCTGAAAATACCCAAATAATTTAGAACATAGGTAGATTATCATATGAACCTATTGATTAAAGAGTAATATAATAATAAGTAGAAATGTAAAAAATACTAATTATAATATGGTAATAGAATGTAGTATGTCTATCAGGAAAGTCAACTTAATTATTTTTGCATTACCCTGTGTATTACTCTTATTGTTTTTTTCTAGTTGGTTTGGTCATAATGGCCTAACCGACACTATGCAGAACCTTCCTTTTTTTACTGTGAATAAAGTATTCGCTCAAGAATCTACTTGGTCAAATTACACAACCAATGAAAGCACTCTAAGCATAACATATCCCACAGATTGGGAGATTATTGAAGATAAAAAGAATGACGAAAATCAAACCAATGATATAATAGTATTTCTATCACCAAAAGAAAACACTGAAGATCTCTTTCAAGAAAACATTGTCGTGAATATTTTGAGACCAAAAAATGACCTTACAATAAATGAAAGCATCAATACACAAGATATAGTTCAAAAACTTGAGATTCAGAATGAGGGATTTAGGTTTGACAACATATCTACCATACATATTGAGGGTATAAACAAACCTGCTGAAAGTATAATATACAGCTTTGAAAATGCAGGTCTTTTGTTCAAAACTAAACAAGTTTTTTTGACTGTTAACAATAATATCTATATTTTTTCTCTTTTAGCTGAGCAAAAGGAATTTGACAATTATGTATTGATTTTTGATCAGATGCTCATGAACGTTCATCTGCTATCAATCTAAAAAAAGATGTTTTACTAGTTTGTAACCTTGTCTAAACCGGTGTAAATTTGTGTATCAAGGATATTTGTAAAACTAGCAGTCAAAACATCAGTCATTTTAGAGGTACTTGGATGGGACCAAACAAAAGAGTCATGATATTGATTAGAATCGGCTGTAGTATCAAGATTTTGTACAGAAATAGGGTGTGAAGATGAAGATGAAGATGAAGATGTAAAACTTTTATCAATATTATCAGCCATACTGGTTTGTGAAATCGTCAAATTACCAACAACAATAATTGTCGACAGTATAATTAACAGAGTCAATTTTGATGTAATTATTTTCATATCTTAAAAAATAGTAGTTATATATCTTATAAGAAACTCTTCAATCGTTACAGTAATAAATTTAATTAGATTTACCCCTAGTAAAATCAACTATTTTTTTTTCTATAGTATTTTATCTTAATGTTTATATCATACTTTTAGATTCCACAGAAACTTTATTTTTATCCTCATATTTCTTGATATGACTTGCTAGTTCTAGAGTTTTGGAAATTTCATCTAATCCATTTACCAAGTAACTCTTTAATGTAGGATCGATATCAAAACCGAAGGCTTTAGAATTTATCCTCACTTGTTGTCGTATCAAATCAATTTCAAAGTTTTCGTTTATCTTGTCGGTAAAGAAATCTTCGATTATATTTTTGTCCATCTTGATGACCAAAACACCATTTTTAAAACAATTATTGTAAAAAATATCTGCAAAAGATACCCCAAGAATTACTTTAAATCCATAATCCTTGATGGCCCATACCGCATGCTCTCTTGAGCTTCCAATACCAAAATTTTCACGGGTTAAGAGAATCTGTCTTCCACTATATAGAGGCAAGTTCAATACAAAATCCTTTAATGGTGTACCTTGATTATCATAACGCCAATTAAAAAATAAATATTCACCGTATCCAGTTTTTCCCAAAAGTTTTAGGAACTGCTTTGGAATGATCTGATCTGTATCAATATTCGCAATATCAAGCGGAACTACCTTGCTTGTCAGATTTTTAAACGGTTCCATAATAATCCTGTAATTTTTATCTGTAATAAATCAAACTTAAATCCATTCTCTAACATCAACAAATTTTCCGGCTATTGCGGCGGCTGCAGCCATTAAAGGACTTACAAGGTGAGTACGTCCTCCTGTACCTTGGCGTCCTTCGAAATTTCTATTTGAAGTGCTAGCACACCTTTCACCTGCTTGAAGTATGTCAGGATTCATACCTAAACACATACTGCAACCAGGCTCTCTCCATTCAAAACCAGCATTGATAAAAATCTTATCTAATCCCAACTTTTCGGCAGCAATTTTTACCTGCTGTGATCCGGGAACGACCATGGCTTTAACATTAGAAGATACCTTTTTTCCTTTTACTGCATTGGAAGCTTCAATTAAATCTTCTAATCTTGCATTTGTACAAGAACCGATGAAAACTCGATCCACTGTAATATCAGTAATTGGTAAACCCGGTTTCAAATTCATGTATTCGAGGGCTTTAATAGCTGATTTTTTTTCATCATCATTTCCTTTAGAATATTCATCAGGAGATGGAATTGCAGAGTCCACATCAATAGTCATAGCTGGATTAGTGCCCCAAGTAACTTGAGGAGCAAGATTATCGATATCAATAGAGAAAGTCTTGTCGTATTGTGCTCCGTTATCCGATCTGAGATCCTTCCAATTGTCTACTTGTTTATCAAATAATTCATTTTTGGGAGAAAAGACTCTTCCCCTTAAATATTCAAAAGTAACATCATCTGGAGCAACAAGACCAGCTCGAGCACCTGCTTCGATAGACATATTACAAATAGTCATGCGTTTTTCCATTGAGAGGGATGAAATATAGTTTCCTTTATATTCAATCACCGATCCTGAACCGCCAGATGTACCTATCTTTCTAATAATGTTTAATATGACATCTTTAGATGATATTGGATGCTTTTGCTTCAAACCACCATTCAAAACTATTTCAAAATTTTTTGACTTTTTCATCCATAGACACTGAGTTGCCAATACGTGTTCTACCTCACTGGTACCTATACCAAAAGCCAGAGATCCAAATGCCCCGTGAGTAGATGTATGGCTATCACCACAAACAATCGTACTACCAGGAAGTGTCAATCCCAATTCTGGGCCAATTACATGAACTATCCCTTGATACTTATCATGAATATCAAAAAGTCTTATTCCAAATTCTTTACAATTATTTTCCAATGTTTTTATCTGTAATGATGAGATTTGATCCACAATGGGCAAGGACCTATTGGTGGTGGGAACGTTATGATCTACAGTAGCAAAGGTAAGATCTGGTCTTCTAACACTTCTTTTGTTGATCCTAAGACCATCAAAAGCTTGGGGTGAGGTTACTTCATGCACATAATGTCTATCAATGTATAAAAGCGACAAATCACTATTTTCATCAGAATATACTACGTGATTATCCCAGATCTTATCGTATAGAGTTTGTGCCAACTATAATATATAATAACAAAACGACTATAATAATAATTATTTTATAATTAATTGGGAATTAACAATGCTTAAATGTAGTCTTTTATCATTTGATATAAATGCATGTTAATGATGATCGATATCCTCAGCAAATTTTAGATCAAATTAAAAAAGGAACAACTACTTGTGCTCTTACATGTAGTGATGGTGTAGTATTAGCTGCAGATACAAGAGCAAGTGCAGGATTATTTATTGCAGATAGGCATGTAATGAAAATACAAAAAGTTGATAATCATTTAGGTATGACAATTGCAGGCGGTGTTGCAGATGCCCAAAATCTAGTTGATACAATGAGATATAACGCAAATATATACAGATTATCTAAAAAAGAGCCCATTCCAGTCAGTTCTGCTGCTAGATTATGTTCCAACATTCTATTTAATCAAAGATATTTTCCCTTTTATGTTCAAATTATCATGGGAGGATTTGATTTTCGTCAGCAAAAAGGACAAATTTATAATATAGATTTATTTGGTTCTATGACTACAGAAAGCTTTATTTCAACGGGTAGTGGGTCCCCTGTTGCATACGGATATTTAGAATCAGAATTTAAAGAAGGAATGAGCGTAAATGAAGCTTATAAAGTAGCAATTCAAGCCATTGCTGCAGCAATTAGAAGAAATGCAGGTACAGGAGACAGTATAAATGCAGTGATAATAGATAAAAATGGATATACAGAATTATCTAAAGAAATTAAAGATAGTGTAGGCGCTAAATTTTAATTTTTAACTTTTTTTATCCAATCAGATAATCATAATATAAAAATAGAAATAGAAATCATTCTAACTTTATACACCTTAGTCTAATTTATAACCAATAAAATCTTCAATTACTACCTCCGTTTCCTTAGGTAGTTCAATAATAGGGAGCAATTTTTTAATGAACTTATTAGCAATTATATGAATTGATTTAAAAGCATTATTTTTTAAGAAGGAGTTTAATAATTTTAGGAATTCGGTATAACTTTTAGGATCATATTCGTCAAAATGTTTTGTAAAGATATTATGAGATGTAGGATAAATATCCGATATTTCAACTGGAATCAAGCCGAAAAAAGCATTATAAAGACAAATTGATGCATCGGGAAATGCACTGGAAAGTTTTCGCAATATAGAGGAGGAATAGAATGGTCTTATACCCTGATCTGGATATAAAAGCAGGACATTATTATTGGGTGATTTGTAGTTATCAATCAGCATACGTCGATAATTTTTTAGCTCTGGTCTAAACTGATCTATTGGTTCAAACAAATAGATTGCTTTTTGCTTGAAGACAGGAGTATTTTGTTGAATATATTCAAAATTTTTAATTGCATGAATCGCATCCATTAATTTGGGATGAGATCTTGCTTTTTGCAGTATATATTCCCAAAGCCTACCGTCGTAAATTGATTGCCTTACTGCAGACATCTCCTGTTTTAGAACGTACAAGTTATGTTTAGCAAGATTAATAATTCTGGTTTGAGGGGTTTCATCGATCAATTCTTTAACTGAATAATATGAGCAAACAGGACAGCAGCACGGCAAATATGAAAGATCTTCTAACCTCAGCGTCCCTGAAGAACTCATATAACGATTAGCTTTTGCATATAAAATATACGATGCGGAATCAAATGTATCACAACCTAAGGCAACAGCAAGAGGTATTGTTAATGGATGACCTGCACCAAATAAATGGATAGGCTTGTTTGGTATGGTTAATCTAGTAGCTTCTATAAGTCGAGCGAGTGTAGAAAACTCGTAAGCTTCCATCAGTTCCACTGGGCTACCAATTGCAAAAAATGAAAAGCCCTTTTTATCTAACATGGAGGCAGAATATCGTACAAGATCAAAATGCTCAGCTCCCTGGATTGTTCCGGTCCATATTTCACCTTTTGATGATAAAATATCATCATTGTTACTACTGTAATCATTCTGATCAGTTCTATTTCTTCTTATGACATCGATTGTTTCATCTATATTTGAAAGGGTTTCATCTACATAGGATTTGGCCGTATGATAAGGCAAACCATAGCCTGTTGGCTTATCTAATGGAACTGGAATATCACTACCAATATCAAGTTCAAATTGGGCCATTATCGAGGGGGTTACATTGACTTTACCATATTCTAGCACTTGGTAACCACCTGAATCTGTCATGATAGGCCCATCAAAATTAACTATTTTATGAATTCCCTGTTTTTCGGCCTTCTCGCCATAAAATTTGAATGCTATATAGGCATTTGTTATGATACATTCAAACCCAAGGCTTTTTAAAAAACTTGGGCTGATTTGTTGTTTGACTGGATGAATTACAGGTATAAACGATGGAGTTTCAAAAGAACCATGAGGAGTGGTTAATTTACCGATCCGAGCAGCTAAATCAGTACATTTCACCTCAAATACCAAGATTAATTCTTTGACTCCCTAAGGAATTCATCGTAAATAGCTTTTACACGTGATGCAGATAATCCAGATCCTTCTTCGACTCCAGACTCGGTCACTTTAATTTTATCCATCACAATGATTGCACCTACATCCTCTCGAATCTTAACTAATCCAGGGAATACCCTTGACAATCTTTCAGAAAGAGCTTTCAAATCAAATGGCCTCTCTAGAAGCTTTACCTCTTTTACGAATAAACCGTTTATCATTAGTTTTTGGATTTGTTGAGAGTCTACATGGTCCAATATTAAATCAAATTTTTCATTTAAACCAGTTAAAATACCAGAATAAGTTTTATTGTCGGAAGTCTCAATTGAAACTTTCTTTCCTAAAAATTGTACACTTTCTTCAGCAAATTTTCTTGAAATTAAAGCAGCCATAATCCAAGAGGATAATGTCTTAAGGTATATATATATGAAGTTAGTTCAACCTAGATTTATTTCAAAAATTTCAACATATTCGGATCATTTTGAATAAGTGGCAACCAATCGATGTTTCCGAAAGATCTTTGCTTCTTATCCATATACATATTGACAATCTTTTGAGCAGATAAGGACGGTAAAACACTAGTTGCAATCTCCAATTCAGAAAGTTTAGAAAATTCAAAGTTTCTTAATGCATCATAAGATATTATGCCCAGAATCTCAGCAACTATATTGTCACTAATTTTACTTTGTGAATATGATCTTTCTTCATATATTTTTCTTAACTCGTATGGAGATCTTCTCAATATTACTGCAAGATCTACTAACAACGGATCTATTACATAAGGTGCAAGATGTCCAACGATGATACTATCCTGATATTCTTTCTTAGAAAGCAACAAAGTCAAAAAATTCAATGACTTTTGAATATCTACATCATGATTTCCTCTTATTTGAGAAGGAATCAAAAGATCTTCGGATAAAATTATCTTATTTATATCAACAATTGTTACTTTATTAAACAAAGAGGAGAGCATAGTAGCGATGGTGTGTTTACCAACACCAGGTGTTCCAGAAAGTATTATTTTCAAAATACTATACCATTATCTCATATTCTCAAATTTTCTCTTTTTCATTATTTTAAGAATGAATGAATTAAACAACGTTCTAAGAATATTCATTGAAGAAATTATTGATGTAATCGTTAAGATCGTCTCTTAATTTTATTACTTTTATTCTTTTATCACCATCTAGATTTGTATGGAGTAATACATCTAAACCCTCAACCAAGTATTGGATGTTTGAGAATGTAAGCAGAGTCTTTTGATTTCTGTCAGTATTTTCTTCCACGTCGATAATGTTATTTCGGAATTGTTAAAGTTTATGGTTTATTCTGTTAAAAAAAGAACAGATTACTTGAGAGATAGGAAGAAGGGAAAACTCACTTTCATAAGAACACGTATCAATAGCATTTTGTAGTTTTATCATATAGAAAAATCTATTCAAACTTTAATATATATATAAGTAACAAATTTAATCATGATAAAAAGGCTTGCTATTATTTTTTCAGGACTATTAATACTGTTATTACTATCTAACATCAATTCTAATGCAAACGTGCAAGTATTAGCACAGCAAAATACTTCGGTAAGCACTACAAACACCTCTGTTCCCATTGTTTCTTCTGACACGGTATCAAATATTACAAAGCTTACAGGCGGAGTAAAGATAATGTCTCCAGATAAAGGAGATCTAGTTCCATTAAATTCAAACCAATCACTTGTTATTCACGGTATTTCAAAGGATAATGCAACATCAGATTGTGATGTTTCTGTTATCATAAATAATATAAAGCCATATCAGAATGTTCAACCCACAGGTGCTCAAGGAGCCAACGACTATTCTAACTGGCAATACACAGTATCAAGCAATTATACAAACATCAATGAAGGAAATAACAAGATAACCTCTAAAATCTTATGTTTAGGTGGTCCTCAAACATTACAAGCCTATTACTCGGTAAACATCACTGCTACTAACTTTACACAAGCACAGTTATCAAGCTATAACATGATGTTAGAATCTTCCAATTCGACAGCTAATGGTGGTAATATGAGTCAGGTTTCAGGTGGATTACAGCAACCTTTTGCACAAATTCAACAATTTAACCAAGATACAGGAAATGGTCCAATCTGTTGTAAGATAGCAGGAAGCAGTCCAGGACAGGTCAATGCAGTTACTGACACTACAGCGGTCCCCCCAATAACTGAAGATGATACAGATGTTGTTACCACAAATGATGAGGAGGAGGAAGTTGAGGAGGAGAGTAATGACGATGACAGCAACAGGAATGATGAGGAGGAGGAAGTTGAGGAGGAGAGTAATGACAATAGTAACAGTGATGACGATAACGACGATAACGACGGGGGGAGTATAATGGATCAAGTAGAAGATAATATTAGAGACAGCGGAATAGATTTTAGTTTTGATTAATAGTAATTATTCATTGCTTTTAATCAATTCATTTTAAATTTCATTTCTTTACCATTATTCTGCTGCCTAATCCTCAATAAAATTAGCCGAGTTTATAGGCAGATAGTCCAATAGGGACTTTTCGGATTTCTTTAGTTGCCCAAACTGTCGGTTAAATCATAAATAAAAATCTCAAAAGTTTGTATCTACCCACGCCGAAATAATACTTTTAATTTTTTCCTTGTATCCTTTTTCGGTAAATATTCTATACTTCTTGTTAGGGTAAAATTGTCTGATAAAATCCAGATCCAATGGTTCCAATTTTTTAGATTTAGTATTATAAAACATTAGCCTTTTCAATGTAGTCTCATCAACAGGTGGTTTTGTTACCTTCTTACGTGTAATATTTATAACCAATACTACCCCATCATCGGGCAACCCTGCTTCCTTTCTAATTTCATCTTGTAATCCCTTTGATCCTTTTGAATCCATAATCCTTGTAATTTTGTTATTATCGCTCAGATCAAATTCGTGAACAAGTGATAAAATATTTCTGTTCAGGTAATCATCTACAAGTATCCTTGTTTTTTCATTCTCTACTTTTGTTAATTCATGTATCAAGACATCATCAGATAATTCTAATATAGATTCCATCTCGGGATTAGATAGTTTCTGAAAGGCAGAGTTAGATTCTTTTGCAGCTTCCTTCATTATGTAAGACAAATGGACATCAGCACCTTGGGATATTTTATGCAAATAAATTGACCTGTGCATTTGGGCATAGGCTTCAAAGAATCTCATTGCTGCCTCTCTTGCTTGGGTTGAAACAGTTACAATTCTATCTTCTCTTAAGAAGTATAAATTTTGAACAATTCTTCCTACATCTACAAAACCATACTCTTTTGCTCCAGTCCTATTAGAATCCAATATCAGGTAGTTAAATCTGTCAACATTGTACAGGATCTTCTTTTATAAGATGATTCAAATACCAATTTGACTCCAAAAAAGTATCCATCCTGGCAATAACCTCTTCGCTGACGCCTATGCCTTCTAGAATCCTTTTTGTATTTTCGATTATTCTAAAATTAGGTGATAAATCGCATAATAATGCCATTATTTCATAAGACTCGATTTTGTTTTCAGATGATTCTTTAAGTAAATTGGTAAATTTCTTGTATATTATTTCCAAACTCAAGTATTCATGTTTCCAATCTAAAGACGGGTTGACTAGTTTTAGAAATTCTTCAAAGGTATGAGAAAATGGAGCATGTCCTATGTCATGTAATAAGGCTGCCAGTCTTGTCATTTGAATTTGTTTTTTGATTTCAATTTTGCAGTTAATGGAATCCATCAAGTCAATTATAGATGTAGAATCGATCTTGTTATTGGAATTCAAGATGATATGGGTGGAAGCCTCGCCAGCAATATGCATGGCACCCAAAGAGTGTTCAAATCTTGAATGAGACGCCCCTGGAAAAGCCATAAAGAGATTGGAACTTTGTTTTATTCTTCGGAGGCGTTGAAAATATCTTGTATTGATTATTTTTTTCTCTATATCTGTAATTCCAACATATCCATATTCGGGTAGCCTTATACTGCTAGTGAAGTTTAAGAATGGATGATATACGGGCAATAATGCTTATGAATGGACAATTTTTAAAAACTCTATGTTTTATAGATATCTTTTACAATGCATAATTGCTCATTATGACAGGCTTCTGTTGATAAACACCAAGGTAGCTAAGTGCTTGAATAGGTATATAGGATAAATACTTCATAATTTTTTGTCAATAAGCATGTTAACCCTAATACAAATCAGAATAGATTAGAAGTTTGTGACGATTATTGTTTTTGTATTGGAAAGTTTAGTCGTCCACGGCTTCTCTATGTTCATCAAAATATTGCACAAGCATATTTCCAATGAATTCATCCAGATTCGGTGTACTATTTAATGGATAATTCTTGATTACAGAACTCATCTATCTTAAATATTAGATGAATGGGTCATTATACATGAAAAATTATGGAGGAAATAAAATACCTTTAATTGTTATACAAAAATTTTTTTTAATATTTATAGAATTTGTATCCACGTTCATATGCTTGTCAATAGCAAGTATCTCTATATTTGAGAGACAGAAGCAAACGAGTCCAATTCCGTTGGGAAAAGTCCACCAATATAAAATGAATTGGGAAAAGTGATTAAATTTAAACAAAAGTTCATTATCTTAATAACGGTAATAATAGCATCTACTTTAACTATTAGTTATTTAACATATTCCCCATTTCTGTATCCTGTTAACGCAGATACTAACTCGGATAGAACAATTTTTCCAAAGCATACGTCATTAATACCATATATTGATGAAAAGAACGTGTCAGGCAATAAATCTCAATATAAAATTGCACCAGAATTTGAAAAACCTGATGAAGGCGTAAATATCATCAATATTAATGATGGTCAGCCATTAACAATGGCAGGTTTGAAAGGAAAAGTAGTTCTTGTCAATTTTTGGACTTATAGTTGTATTAATGTTCTAAGAACTGTTCCACATATTATAGAATGGAATGCAAAGTATTCAGATAAAGGACTGGTAATAGTTGGAGTTCATACACCAGAATTTGAATTTGAAAAAAATATTGATTATGTAAATACTTCATTACAAAAATACGGTATAAAATATCCTGTAATACAAGATAATGACCGTAAAATTTGGAATGCCTATGAGAATAATTATTGGCCAAGAATGTATCTTATCGATTCTCAAGGGTATATAGTATATGATAAAATTGGTGAGGGAGAGTATAATCAAACAGAGAAGGTAATTCAATCACTCTTAGTTGAAAGAAATGGTAACAAAGAAATAGAAAATACGGATCAAAATACAACCTTTCTCTATGAGTACATATCTCGATTAGTCTCTACCAATAATATTAGTAATTTTATTAAACAGCCTGTTGATTTTTCAAAAATTAAAACACCAGAATTGTATTTTGGAAATCAAGGGTCAAAATCAGCAATAGGAAATTCCGAAGGAGTTCGTCTTGGACAAACTATAACCTATACAATACCATCGTTGAATGGATCAATCAAACCTAATACAATATATCTCGAAGGAAAATGGAAAACCAATCATGACAATGTTGAATTACAAAGCGACTCAGGACGTATTGGTATACTCTACTCTGCAAAGTCTGTAAACTTGGTAGCAGGAGGTAGTGGTCAGGGGATAGTTCATGAGAATAATTCCTTATTATCAAATTATTCCAGTGGTGCAGATACAGAAAATGATTCTCAATTCGTAATTGATTACCCCAGGTTGTATAACATAGTAAATCATCAATCATATAGTGATGACTATTATTCTTTAATAATAGATGTTAAAGGAAAAGGATTTCAATCTTATGCATTTACATTTGGATAACAAATCCTCTCAACGAGGATAAAATAATGAATATTCAAACGACTCATCATAATTTCTCATGGTTCTATCATAATCTTAATTTGACAAGTTTCTTATCGTCCTGAACTCAAAATGACCACTATTTCTATTATAAAGAATTTTTTAATAATTATAATAAATAGAACGGTCTTAATATTGTGGCTGATCGGATAGCAATACCTATTATTATTTTAGTTCATAATACCCCAAAAGAAGGTCAGAATAGCAAAGAAGAAAAAGAAGACACAAAGAGTGATACTACTACGTCTTCAAATAACGATAACACGACAATAAAAAAATAAAGATTAGATTTATTCCTTTAATTTTCCTCTCTTTGAACTTGTTTCTTCTTCCATATCATCTACACCTTTCTCAGTTACAGTAAATTTAGTGTCAGAATATGGATGATAGGGAGAGTCGATCATCTTAGCGGTTCGATTTTCACCTGACTTTCTGAGATAAATCCTATAGGTTGAGGCATGACCTAATACATTTCCGCCTGCAGCTTTTGTAGGATCTCCAAAAAAGGTATCGGGTGAAGACTGAACCTGATTTGTTATAACCACAGAAATATTATAAATCTCTGCAAGTCTAATGATTTTGTGCAACATGGAATTGAGTCGCTGCTGTCTATCGGCTAGTGTGCCTCTTCCTGCAAATTCTGCCCTATGCAAAGAAATAATACTGTCTATGATAACAAGTCTGGCTTTAAAATCATTGATATATTTTCCAAGATCTTTTATGATCAATTCAAGATGAGAGCTATTGTAAACCTTACAAACTGCGATACTTTTTAAGACAGTAGTTGGATCAAGTCCTCTAGACACAGCTATTTGATCTACTCTTTCAGGTCTGAAAGTACCTTCTGTATCGATATATATTGAACCGCTTCCAAATCCACCATTTTCAACTGGTCGACTAGCCGTCACACACAGAGTATGACAAATTTGAGACTTGCCAGAACCAAACTCACCATAAAATTCAGTAACAGCTTGGGTCTCTATACCCCCCAAAAGTAGTTTATCCAAAGCATTTGAACCAGTTGTACATCGCAACAATGATTTTCTTTTTTCTAATGCGACATCTGCAGTAACAAATTCCTTGTCTAAAAGATTAGAATCTCGCAAAAGTTGTTGAGCAGCAATAATGAACGCGGCTGCACTTTCTTTTGAAGAGTTGATCTCCACAGAAAGTTCTTCTGAACTTGTAACGGCGAGGTCCATCACAGTAAGTACACCGGCATCACGTAATTTTTTTGCAGTGGTTGGTCCAATACCTGGAATATCTTGTATATCTAAATCATCAATAATAGTAGGAATAGGTTTTGATTCTTCTAAATCGTTATCAGAAATTTCTTGGGTTTCGCTGGATAGAGCATTTACAACATCTTCATCTTTCATTCTTTCACTATTTCTTTTTTCGACCATATTCTACTATATGTACTTTCTGTTATATTAAATAATTGACTACAAAGACTAGAACAACCAATATAATAATTTTGAAACTATTGTTACTTTTAATTATCCTCTTCAAAAATCAAAAGTTCATCACCCTTGAAATTCTTAAAGGAATCAGTAATGCCCAACAAATCATTGTTATAGAAAATATTGCCTATTGTTTCATCTCTGATAGTCAAGACAATAGTGTTGATATTAAAAATTTGAATTGTCAAGGGAAACTTACTTTGGAATAGCTCATCATCAATTTTTATATCAGCAAATCCATATATTGGAGTATTTGAAAATTGATTAAAAGTAATAGAAGAACCGTTGCTATTTTGAAAATTGATTATTTCTATAAAATGTTTCTCGATACCATTTACAGTAAGCAATTTAAAATTGGCTTGAAAATCTGTAACTAAACCTCTTGATACATTCAAAGACCAAGTTCCAGAGACCAGTTTTGGAAAACTATAGAGTATAGTGGATTCAGAAGTTTGATTCAGAGATGGAGGAGGAGGAGGAGGAGGAACAGGTTCGGATAAATTTTGGTTTATTTCGCTATAATCATGGAATACTACAGTGGACAATAATCCTTTTGTATAAAAGGTATTAGAATTGTTGATCGATGGTAATCCCTCATCGTCATCCATTCCTCCAACTGTTTGAGAATTGACGGACAAGAGAAAATTATCTAAAGTCACGCCTTGTGCCAATCCTACATAATTCCCGAATTTAGGTTCCTCATTTCCAGATGGTGCAACAACCAACCCAAGATCAAAGGAGAAAAAAAGTACTAAAAAAAGAGTAAAAATCAAGGTAAGTGGAAATAATACAAGCAAAAAAGGAAGAAAAGAGAATCGATTACCCAAATTTATTTCTTAATTAAATTCATAATATAAATTGTTATAGTACTGAGTGGACTAATTATCTTGAATCTATATATTGAAAGATCAATAAATAAAATAAAATTTGCAGATTGTTAGTCAATCTTTTTCTTGCCACCTTTTGTATTAAATTCAAAACAAAACTCTTATTGCATTGTCATCGGCATGGTGTGATTCATGGCTCCACTACCACCACCACCGCCCATTGCCATGGATCCATTTTTAGATGGAATCAGTGAGAAGGTCATGAGTCCGTCTGTAGATGTTTTATTTATATTTTTCAAGTATTCGTCGGAAATTTGTTGCACCATTGGTTTAGCAAGCATGAAATGTATGATATCCTTTGTCGGATTATTCCCATCGACCATTAAAACATTTGTAACATCCTTTCCATTGGTATAGCCCTGATATGCACCGTCAGAGGATAGAACACTAGGTTTTGGAACTTCTATCTCCTGATGAATAAATACGGTGTTTTTAGGATCATCTAGTCTCTTAGGGTCATAATTAAACGGCATTGTAAAGTTGATGGAATTAGATGCTTGATTGTATGTTATATTCCCTATTTCATCATAATAAGAAAGAACTTTCGTTGGAAGAGTTTTACCATCTACAGTCAAGTTTGCATTCTTTGCTGCTCCAATACTAAGCCAACCATCAAATACAGGTTGTTGATCATCTGGCAAAATTGTGCGAGAATAGTCCACGGTTACAATTCTTACGATAAAGTGATATAAACCCCCGTCTAAAAATATTGGTCCAGCAGCCACTACTGGGGACCCCTCTCTACTGGTATAGGCTTCAAGTATAGGATCAAGTTCGCCATATACCGATATTTGACTTTGATTTCGTGGTTGCATCTGTATTAATAAGTCGCCACCAGAATTAAAGAACCAGTCAGACAGTAAAGTTTTCCCGTCCTTTTCAATTGTAATAAAATAGGTAACCTCTTTGAAAGTTTGGTTTGTTTTGGAATCAAGTAGTTTAAACTGAACGGTGGGCTTTTGGGCTTGATCTTGAATTGTCTCTGTGGTTACTGTAGGGGGGTTCATTTTTATTAGCAGATCTGCAGTTCGATCACCAAATGATGCGGTTAATTCTTCCATGAAAAGTCCATCACCGTATACATTCTTAGAAAAAACAAAAAAAGTTAACAAAGGACTAGACATCAAACAAAAAATCAAAATTATTGATAGCAGAAACTTCATAAAATAAAGAAGGAATTTTGACTATATAATTATTATTGATAAGGTAATAAGAAAAAAATTATATCAACGAAATAATCTCGTTCATATATGATCCGATGCATATTTACTGTAACATTAGTCGTTTTTATCCTTCAATCTATGGTTTTAGGTTCGAATGGAACAATAAATATGGGATTGGCCTCGAGTCAACCAAGTAACGATCTAGGAAACTACAAAACAGTAAACTACTATGCAAGATTTAATTGTGGCACAATCAGTGACGACAGTGGTCCATTGAGACCCGGAAAATATGATTCGGATATTACAATATTCAACAAGAAAAGCTATCCAATTACCATAATTTGGAAAGCTATTGCAATAGATCAGCAAGTCAAGAATAATTTCAATATTTTAAATATTCCCTCAGAAAATATTGCTAATATTAATTGCGCAAAACTACTTCCAATCCAGGATAAAAACGCGACTAAATCTATCCCTACTTTATCTAACAAATTCACAGAGGGCATCATAAAACTAGAAATCAGTATTGATAATGGATTATTGGTAAATAACTTTCTAAATAATCAGCAAGTGAATACTATCTTGAACGAATCCGAAATTGGTAATCTAATTAACGTGGATGTCCTTCACACGGTGAATACTTTGGACGATTTAAACAAAGAGGTAGTATATTTGAAAGCAGACTTTTCAACTCTATCAAAAGATAAGAGTAAAGTAAGCAATTACACTGCTATATTTAATATTAATCCTGATGAAATTATTGATCCATTATCACTAATTAAGAAGAAGATTTCGGAGAATAATACAAATGAGAAAATTGATATCAATACCTCTGAAATATTAATTAGAGACACAGAAATTATCTCAGATACATTGACAGATAATCATGCACTAACTGTTCAAAGAGTTGACCCTATTATTTCATAGGAAATGCCATCTGTTTATCACCCATGATAATCAAAGATGATAAGCTTGATAAAACTAATAAAATGTGTAAAATTTAGTTAATTAATTGACTAATAGTCTAATAATTTAATAATGTTATATTAATTGCTAGAATTATTTCCAAATATTTTAGTTCACATCTTATATATTTAATCAGTGAAGATACAGTGATAGTAAAATGGCACAAATGCCTGCATTAATTCCAAAGGAAGTAGAAATCCAAAGGCTAAAAAAGATATATTTGATGGTCATTATGCTAGGGTCTATTGCTGCATCAGTAGAAGTAGACAACTTTGTTGACGGATCATTACATCAAACAGCTATCAGAGACAGTGCATTTACACCAGCTCATTGGTGGTTATACAGTCACTTTATTGCACTCCCACTAGGTTGGGGATTTGTTGCAATGTATGACAGGAGAGTACCAGTTTTAAGAGGACCAAACAATTCAATGAATACTGGTCTAAAGATAACCATTATCGGTTATTTAGCTACCATGTTCACTATTGGTATCAATGAAATGTGGCACTTTTGGTTTGTTGAAGAAATATTTTCAGTACCTAACCACTGGATGTTTAACATGGGTGTAGTAGTAGCTTTCATGGGTGCTTTGGCCTATGTAGTTAGGGTATACGCACGTTTGGTGGAACTTGGCGCGGAAACTCCTGCAAGAAACCCCTATGTAGCAGAAATGTACAAACTAGCATTAGAAGGAAAACTCTACAGCAGATCAGTTCCTTAATCTTTTTTATTTTTATTTTTAGTTTTAGTTTTAGTTTGTTTTATCAGTTTTAGTTTTAGTTTTAGTTTGTTTTATCAGTTTTAGTTTTAATTTGGTCTAGTTTGTTTTTTGATTTGATTTTTGTTTGTTTGTTTTTTAGCTAATTATAATTAATTTTATACCTGCGTTATTTAACGAGATTTTAGGATAGAGCTAATAATATTTAATAAATCGTCAAAAAAAAATCTAATCGTTCCTTTCTTTAAATAAAATATATGTTAAAGTAAACGAGGTGGTAATTATAGTAATCCATCAGAATCTAGATCTGCATCATCATTAGACTGTTTCAATTTATCAGAGAAACTTATCGTTTTACCATGATCAGATATGGAAATATGGGTATCAACTCGAATGTTCAAACCTAATGATCTATATACGGCTAGCATATCTCCACCCGATATTTTAGAAATCTCCCCAAATCGAATCAATTCATTTAACCTCTTTATAATAATTTTGGTTTGTAAAGGAAATTGCTTTTCTGCAAGTTTTAAAACTTCGTCACCTCTATCATACAGATAGCGCAATAAGAAATTCCTTTCTGAATCGATTCCTTCTGGTTTATTTTTATTTGTTTTATTCTGGAGTTCCAAATTGATCTTGTCTTTTTCTTTGGAGGCTAATTGCTCTTGCAGCTTTTTCATCTTTCTTGCTTTAATTAATTCAAGATCTGAATCATCCATGCTTGAATTTTTATCGTCGTCCAATTTAACCTTTAATAACTCCCATGGGAACTAATCTAACAGCTTTTGTGGCAATCCCTACCTTATGTGACACGTCGGCAACCATATCGACATCCTTATAGGAATCTGGAGATTCTTCGATCAATCCATTTTTAGTTAAAGATTTTACATATATACCGCGTGATTCTAGCTTTTTCTTTACATCATCTAATGTATAGGTTCTTTTTGCTTCTGATCTCGACATAGTTCTTCCGGCCCCATGAGCCGTTGATCCAAAGCTAAGGTCCATTGATTTAGGTGAGCCCAAAAGAACCCAACTTGCAGTACCCATGGACCCCGGAATAATTACCGGTTGTCCTATTGATCGAAATTTAGCGGATAGTTGTTCCATTCCGGAAGGGAAAGCACGTGTTGCGCCTTTCCTATGTACTACTAAATCACGAGTGCCCTCGCCATCAATTCTATGACGTTCCACCTTTGCAATATTATGAGATACATCGTATACTAATTCCATGCCTAGATCTTGCTCGCTTAGTTGAAGAACTCGTTGAAATGTCTTTCTCGTCCAGTGAGTAAGCATTTGTCTATTTGCCCAAGCAAAATTTAGCGCTGAAAACATGGACTTTCTATAACTCTCTCCTTCCACTGATGTATTAGGCACACACGCCAATTCTCTATCTACAACATGTAGATTATATTTTTTCATGGCTTGTTCTGATAATCGCAGGTAATCGCTACAAACTTGATGCCCAAATCCACGGGAGCCACAATGTATTAAAATTTGTATTTCCCCTTCTTTTCTAATTCCCATCGTATTGGCCGCTACTTCATCATATATCTTGTCCACTTTTTGAATCTCAAGAAAATGATTTCCTGACCCCAAACTTCCCAGTTGCATTGAACCGCGTTTTCTGGCGTTAGTTGAAATATTTATAGGATCTGCTCCTTTCATTTTTCCATTTTCTTCACAAGATTCAAGATCGGTATCTATTCCATAGCCATTCTCTACAGACCATTTTGCGCCGTCGATGAGTAGATCATCCAGCTCTGAGCTGGTCAGCTTAATAGCCCCTTCACTTCCAACTCCTGTGGGAATAGAGGAAAATAGAGAATCAACTAGGTTTTTGAGTTTAGAACGAATATCAGCCTCTACAAGATTAGTTCTAATCAGTCTGACGCCACAATTAATATCATAACCTACTCCACCAGGACTAATGATACCCTCTTCTAAATCTGATGCAGCCACGCCACCCACAGGAAATCCATATCCTTCATGACCATCGGGAAGTACAACTACATGCTTTTTTACCCCAGGCAGGGTTGTGACATTAACTGCTTGATCGAGTGTTCGATCAAGGGCCATTTTAGATATCAATAAATCATTCGCAAATATTGTGACAGGAACATTCATTCCACGTGAATCTTCTTTATTTATCTGAAATTGATAGTCAGAAATTTTATTAATCAAATGCTTACCATTTTTTGTTACTAATGAACCAGACATTATTCCCTTTATGATAAATATTTTAATTTGTCAAATATTAATCATCCTAAATAATAAATTAGATAATCAATATCTGACTTTAGACTGATGCCTATTTTACCTATAGACAGCGGAAGATATGGAACGAAAGAGATGAAAGACATTTTTGAAGAAGATAGAAAACTAAATTATGAATTAATTTTCGAATCTGCAGTTGCAGGTGCGCAGGCTGAATTAAGCATAATTCCGAAAGATGCTTCTAAAAATATAGAAGAGGTTGTTTCATCTAATAAAATAACAGTACAAAGAGTAAAAGAATTAGAAAGTATAAGCGATCATGATACTGCTGCAATAGTAGAAGCAATAAGCGAGCTATGTTCAGAAAGTTCAAAACCTTGGATCCATTATGGTTTGACTAGTAATGATGTGGTTGATAGTAGTACCTCAATGCAGATGCGGGACGTATTTACGATAGTGGAATCAAAATTGCACCAGCTAATCAAAGAATTACTAAAAAAATCAATAGAATATCAAGATTTGCCTGCAGTAGGTAGAACTCATGGACAACATGCAAGTATTACTTCCTTTGGACTCAAATTTGCTATTTGGTCAAATGAATTACTTGACCATATAACAAGAATTAACGAGGGGAAAAAAAGATTTCTCATTTGCAAAACCCTCGGAGTAGTAGGAACAGGATCTTTGATGAGAGAGAATGCATTAGAAGTCCAAAAAATAGTTGCAAAGAAACTAGACCTCTTCCCCGCCGAAGCTGCAACACAGCTGGTTCCAAGGGAGAGATATTCAGAAATGTTATTCATTATTACACTCATAGCTTTAACATTAGATAAAATAGCCATTGAGATTAGAAACCTGCAGCGTACGGAGATTGGAGAAGTTCAAGAACCATTTAAAAAAGGACAAATGGGAAGTAGTGCAGTACCAGTAAAAAAAAATCCAATAAAGAGTGAAAGAATATCTTCATTGGCTAGAATCGTTAAATCAAATCTGAACGTCTCTTTAGAAAATATAGCATTATGGCATGAAAGAGATTTATCAAATTCGGCTAACGAACGTTTTATCATTCCAATGTCATCAATCCTGGTGGATGAAATGATAAGTACAATGATAAAGATCATAGCAGGTCTGAAAATAAACAAGGAAAAAATAGTAAATAACATAGAATTGACCAAAGGTCAAATATTTGCAGAATTTGTCCTGCAAGTTTTGGTATTAAAAGGTATTCCGAGATTCAAAGCATATAGAGATATTCAATCAGTAGCCTTTAATGCAGTTGAAAAACACGAACATTTTTTTGATGCTTTAATAAAAGAAGAAGAAATTATCAACAATGTAAGCAAAGAGGAATTAGAAGTAATATTTAATCCTCAAAGTCAGCTTTCTGCATCGAAGAACATTATAAGAAATATAGTAAATAAAGCTAAACAAATGAATATTTCCTAATGATGGTTTCTACAATTTTTTATCAAAGCATTCCTCTCAATTTCGAATACTAGTTCAATTGAAAATCTCAAAGCATCTTCCCAACTTTTACGGTATTCCGTCAAACGTACATATTAATTCATAATGTACAGCATCAATAGCGATGGTAAGAAAAAATAACATTCATAAGATAGAATGATGGATAATTCAAGTTAAATATTAATAAATGGAATATTAATCAGAACCCAATTTCCATTTGGGGTGGAAAATTGATTTGAATGTAGGCAAGTCGCCTCAGAAATGGACTTTTAATTTGGCCTATTATGATTATGCGAGTTGCTTTTTCATTACATTATCGTTTGCCTCGATGATCACAACAGGTATTTTCGCCATCCCGCTAGTATCAGATTTTTTTTTAGATAAAGAATTTGATTGGAATAGGGATTGGACCAACGTACTATTCACTATAACTAGCGCGTTGGGTTGTATATGGGGTCTTATGGCACATTCACAGTTTGATATAAATACGAAAGTGATAAGGAATACCTGGCATTTATGTCGTAAACTAGACCCATTCATTGGAGAATATGACTATGCAACTCTCAATCCAGAAACAAATCATTTAGAAGACGGATATGCTTATCATAGTTTAGTAGATTTTTGGGATAGGGAAAACGAAGTACCCCACTGGCTCGATAAAGGAAAATACTGGAAGATATTATTGGAGTTGCGGAAAATAAATAAGAATGTAAGGCTGGAAGTGACAAAGGATGCAGATCTCCCTTTTAAAAGAGGAAAAGGCAACGTAGTAGTGATATTAAAAAAATTCAATCAGATGGATTCCCCCGCGAAGAGAAACGAAATGCCTGATAACAAGAGTGCAATATTTAGGATTATGATTCCGCAATGGCTAGTAATTAACACAGAATATAAAAGATTTAATATTTTCTCGCAAACAGAGATAAATACAGTAACAAACATAATTTCAGGTGTTAATAAAAACATACCCCAAATAATTGATGAAATAATTTTTAAAGAAAAACCTGTTCTGAAAAATTCTGGAAATATTCTGACATCTTTCTATACATACCTAAACAAAAGTCTACCCATTAGGATAGTGTATGGTAAAATCAAAGAAATACTTCCAGGTGCTAAAAAGCGTCAAATACAATACACGAATGAAAATCTTTCAAGTTTATCTCTAGATTATCTAATTGAATCCATTTTGTTAAAAGCTAGAAGCATAGAAATCAATGAGGAATCATTGACTAAATTGCATTTATTGACCCAATATCTAAAAAAAGAATATGATAAGTTAGGCTTAGGAGAAGGATCGAGCGAATATCATAATCTACATCATTCTCTAGAGGTCGCCTATATGAGCCTAAACATGTTACCAAAGGAAATTCATGGCTACACTATTACCAAAAGGGACTATGAAATAATGCTAGTTTCTGCATTGTTACATGATTACGATCCAGTGCAAGGCACCTCGCATTACGATTTAAGGTATTCAAGAGTCCCCACAGTAGCAAACACCATAGTAGAAATAAAAAGAAAAAGAATTCATGATGCCTATTATATGTTAAATAGTGAAGAACTGATTAGATTTTTTAGAAAATATGAGTCTCCTTTAGTGGATGCACAGGAATTTGCTACTACTCATCCAGAAATGTTAAATGGTAAAGAAGATAAGATCGAAAGTAAAATAGTTGAAGCATTAATATGGAGAACAGATTATCCCTTTAATGAAAATGCGTATAATAACATTAATCAATTGCTAAAAGAAATAAAGGACCAAGATTTTTCCGTAGAAAAAATTAACCTAATTGCAGAAATTCTATCATTAGCTGATCTATCAGTAACCTATCTTAGTTCGGATCCTCTCCTAGCGTGGAACAGGGTTGTAAAATTGTACGAAGAACTAGATTTTCCGTTGGTAGAGGCGGTTTCTAGAACTGACAGATTCTTATCTTTATTTTCAGAAGGTTCATTATTTAAGGACATAGTATCCAGAAAAAACTTTCCAGATGTTTTTAGACAAAAATGGGATAATGTATATCAATTTTTTCACGAGGGAAATCCATCGAACAAAATAAATAATCTAATTTTAGATGCTAAAACAAAATATGAGAAAATTGACATGGATGTGTCGACTGGTAATTGCGATTATTTAATTAATATTGCTCTTCAAAATAAGAATGAATATTATATAGGAATTGTAAAGGATAAAGAAGAAATAATAAAGGCACAAGCAAAATTAGCAGGACTTCAAGTTGAGAATTTAGAGATTCTTCCAGGCAACCCGGATAACATTCTTCCTTTCATAAAAGATAAATTCGTCGATAATTTCATTATCACAATATTTTGTGATAATTCTGAAAAAACAGTCAATAAAGAAAGGATACTAAAAAATCTACTTCATTCTTACAGGTCTAAATTAAGCCAAGATGGAACTATTCAAATTATTGTGGAAAATGAAAAGGATTTTAGGAAAATAATGTCATTAATACCCGAACATGGTTTCAAAATAGTTAGCACATCTGATAAGGTTACTTTAGAAGCACTGAATCCAGATAAATCTAAACACACTAATCACATTGAAAATGTCAAAATAATAACTATTCAAAAGCTACAAAGCAATAACAATAGTACACAAAAATGAGCCTCTATAAAAAAAGAAATAATAAAGAAAGAAAACATCCAAATATAATACAATTTTGGTCTATATTAAAAAATTAGATGTTTTTGGATTTAAATCGTTTGGATCAAAGAACATTTCACTAAATTTTCAAAAAGGTCTAATAGCTGTAACTGGACCAAATGGGTCGGGCAAAAGCAATATTCTTGATGCAATCATATTTGCGTTAGGAGAGAACAGTCCAAAGGCTCTCCGTGTAGACAAATTTCAATCGCTTTTTCATGACAGTAGTTCAAATGATAATTCTCACAAAATAGTTAAAGTCAGCGTAACTTTTGACAATGAAGATAGAGGAATCCCCGTGGATGATAATCTTGTTACCATAACAAGAGAAATGTCCGGAGTCAATACTGGAGAAAGTCAATACTATCTGAACAAAAAGAGAGTATCGCGAAACAACATCTTGGAACTATTAGAGATAGTAGTTGCGTCCCCTAATAAGCTGAATATAGTCCAACAAGGAATGATTACTAGAATATCAGAGCTAAATTCAGAAGAAAGGAGGAGAATAATTGAAGATATCGTAGGACTCTCATATTTTGATGAAAAGAAAGATCAGGCCTATAAACAACTTGAGGAATCAGATAGAAGACTTGAGATAGCAATGGCTAAAATGGATCAAGTAAGAAACAGGATTGATGAGTTAGAAGAAGAGAGAAATGATCAACACAGATATTTGCAAATAGAATCAGAGATTAATCGACTAAAAGCGATAAAACTGTCTGGAAGTCTAAATAATCTAACCGAAAAAATATCAGAATTCAGTGAGGAACAAAAAAATAAGGAACTTAAAAGTCAAGAGGTTTCAAAAAAACTAGAAGAAGTAACTGCTCAAGCCGAAAACCTTAGCCAAGAGAAAAAGCAATTTTTGGTTAAGGCGGATTCGGCAAGCAGTGAAAGAACAAAAAATGAGAAAAGACTATCAACAGTAGCATATGAATATGAAAGAAATAGAGCTACTATAAAAGAGGCAGAACATTATTTTGATCAATTAAATCAAAAGGAGAGAGCCAATGAGATCGAACAAAAAACCTTTAGAGAAAAAGAGATCGAATTAAACAATAAATTAAGAGATATTGAATCCAAGATCAGAACAGATGAGGAAACTCAAAATGAGTTAAGAAAGAAACAATCGGAGAGAGCCAAAGAAATAGCTGAAATTAACAAGATAAACTCAGGCGAGATAACACACAAAAATTTCTTAACAGATAGGATAAATAAATTAATTCCCATAAAAGGAAAAATTGAAATAACCATAGCCAGATTGGAAGAGAACATCAAGAATTATTCCGAAAAGATGAAAGAAAATGACTCACAAATTTACAATTTCCTTGCAAAAAATCAGGAAATTCAAAGTACTATTCTCAGCTCAAGGGCCAGAATTAATGAGATCGATATAGAAATAGGGAAGATGAAAGATGAGAAAGAAACAATTGACAGTAAATTTTTCAAGGTTACCACCGAAACAAATATTTCAAAAAGAGTAATAGAAAATGCAGAAAGTGTGATCATGAAATACCAAGAGAAAATAGAACTAGCGAAGAATAGTTTAACTGAGGATTATGCGATTGCAACCCTATTAAAGGACTTTAAGAATTTAGATGTAATCGGATACGTATTTAATTTGATAAAATGGAATGATAAATATCAAAAAGCTGTAGTAGCCTCCGGAAACGAATGGATGAAAGCTGTAATTGTAAAAGATATCAAAAGTATGATTACACTCGCAGAATTCTCAAAAAATAAAGGGATACATTTTCTTAAGATAATTCCACTAGAATTACTTAATGGAGATAAGTTAAAAGACATTGAAGACAATCCATCGATTTTAGGAGTACTTTCAGATTTTGTCTCGAGCAAAGTAAAATACCTACCAGAATTTTTATTTGGAAACATAATTCTTACGAAGAATCCATTGACAGCATATTTATTATCCATTAATGGTTTTAAAGCCGTATCAACGAGTGGAGAAATTTTTTTCCCAAACTTGTCGTTAATGCAATTTGATTATGGATCAAAGATTGCAGATGTTACAAAGGATTTACTTCTATCTGATTCAATTGAAAATCTAAGGATCAATATAGGAAAATTACAAGAGTTAACAAGAATAAGAATTTCGGAACTTGATATTCTAAATAATGAGAGAACACCCTTGGAAGGAAAATTAGATACATTTACTTTAGAAAGGTCCAATATCATACAAAACGTCAATGAGTTGGAAAATCTTTTGGTAGAAAATAATAAAAATTTAAGTATACTATATACTATAAACGAGGAACATAGTATGCACCTAGACGACCTTTTTCGCAATTTTAACTATTCTAAAAGGAGGTTCAAAATTATTACTAGTACTAATAGTAGAATTGACGTTGAAATAAAAAATACGGATGAGAGAATCGACATGCAAAAGATAATGAAAATTGAAGAAGACGGACGGAAAATCGATGGTGAACTAGATATTATAAACAACAGACTAAATCAATTGAAATTAACAAATTCGATGGTAAAGAATGATATAGAAAATACCACTCGAGCATATAATAAATCGATACAAGAATATGAACAATTCAAGATAGAAAAGATTGAGAGAAATAGGATTCTAGAAAAAGCCATATCAGAGATAAAAGATACAGAATCAGAACTAAGAACTCTCAGGGAAAAAGAAGATGAAATAATTCAAGCAACAAGCACTACTTACTCAAAATTACAAGAGTATGAAATGGAGATCAAAAAGTTAAACGAACTGGAAAGGAAGCTTGATAAAGAAGTGAATCAATTAGAAAAAGATATTGGTTTTTTGAAAAAAGACATTCTAGATCTGGAATATCAAAAAATGAATCAAACTAACGATCTTGCCAGATTAGGTCACAAATCCTTGCTGGAAAGTTTTGATGTAGACAACTTATATCGCGAATTAAAGGAAGAGTATGAAAATATCAGAGATAAAGTAAATTTTAGAGCAGATGAAACTTATTTAGAAATAATAGAAGGATACAGAGGTTTATCAGATAAAAGAAACCATCTTGAAGAAGAGAGAAATTCTATTGTGAACTTTATAGAAGAAATAGGTAAAGAAAAAGAAAAACTATTCACTGATGCATATAAGAAGGTGGATGATGACATTAGAAAAACATTCTCAGATATTACCGGAGGTAATGCATATTTGGAACTGGAGGATCCAGATAATATTTTTTCCGGCGGTATCTTATTAATGGTACAGTTTCCTAACAAGCCAGCCAGGGAATCCACATCCTTGTCTGGAGGTGAAAAAACAATGGCGGCAATAGTATTCCTCCTAGCATTACAATCGCTAAAACCATCTCCATTCTATTTAATGGATGAAGTAGACGCCCATCTTGATGCCCAAAATACCGACAGACTATCAAGAATACTATTACTTAGATCTGTCAACAATCAAATAATAATGGTAACACTCAAAGATTCTACAGTAGCAAAATCAGATTTAATATTTGGGGTTTATCCAAAGAATGGAATATCTCAAGTGGTAAAGTATAATCATCCAAGTAAGGTCAAATTATAAGTAGAGTGACATAGTATGATTATACTATAGATAGATTGAATTTTAATTAATAGTATCATTTAGGTTTAGATTTCTATAATAGAAACAAGAAACAGCATGTCTTTTACTAATATCAAATTGTTCTATATCATTGGTACAATCCATAAAAGACAATTTACACCTATCATAAAATTTACACCCCTTTAAGGGTAATTCAGATAAATTTATTCCACCGAAGCTTTTATAGAATTTAGATTCCTTGGTTGAAAAGGTAACTGCATCAAGTAACATCCAAGTATATGGATGAAGCGGATTATGTAGCACTTCATCAATTTCTCCATATTCGACGATGCTGCCAGCAAACATAATTCCAATCTTATCACCAATGAATCGTGATGTTGCTAAATCGTGTGTAATATAAATAATAGAAATATTCAGAGTCTTTCTTAACTCATTTAATAATGACAAAATTTCAGCTCTAACAGAAATGTCTAACATCGAAACAGGCTCATCGGCTATTATTAATTTTGGAATTTTTACAATAGCTCTTGCAATTGAAACACGTTGTCTTTGACCGCCTGAAAGCATCGTTGGATATTTCTCTAAAATCTCTTCAACTGGTTCAAGTCTTGTTCTACGTAGCGCAAGCCGTACTTTCTCATCTTTTTCGTTACGACTTAATTTATTCTCATGAATTTTTAATGGCTCCATGACTATGTCTTTTATTTTCATGTGGGGGTTTAGTGAGCTATAAGGATCCTGATGGATCATTTGGATCATCGAGTAAAACGCCTTCTTTTTTTTTAGAGAGTGAACGTCATTCCCTTCAAAGGATATAGTACCGTCGTCTGGGATTAATGAACCCATTATTAGTTTAGCGAGAGTAGTTTTTCCAGAACCAGATTCACCGGCTATCACCAGTACTTCGCCCTGCCCCAAATCAAAAGATACATTGTCAATTGCTTTTATGATTGGATTTGATGAAGAAAAAAGGTGGAAAATATTCCTATGAATTGGAAAGGTTTTGTTCACTTTCTTGAGCTGAAGTAAAGGCGACATAAATAAAATATGGACTTATTGGTATTTTAAAATATATCTATTAGTGTTTATAAACACTGATTCGACGTCACAGATTGAATTCAAATTTTCTTATGTCGGATAGTCAAAAAGTGGTTAAGAACTAGAGTCACATATTTACTTGTGTTTGTAAACGCATTTATGATTAAGTAATATCAAGCCTATTGTAGGCATATAGACATTGTAAACCATGCCACCTTTAGACCTTTTTTGTGCCTGTAAATAATAACTACCGATTTCTTACCTATATTAAAGCCGCAAGAGAGCATATGGTGAGGAATTGAAATAGAGAATATCAGAGATATACTATATTTTTGTCATTAATATCAACTACGTCTCACCATTGGTCCTACTTTTCATTAACTTTCGTAAAACTTTCGTTATTATCATATTCAGAATCATAAAAATCAAAAATTCAGCATAGTGAAAAGTTTTGCAAATTCTGCATTTAGATTTTGATTCGGATGAAATAGTTGTCATAAAATTTTTTTCATTTATCATGATTTTCTTAATTACTTTATAGAATTTTGGATATAGCAGATCAATAATTTCCTTATTATCTCTTACAAAGGAAACAAATGGAAAGTTTTCATAAGTCAACATCTTTACATTAGCCTTATAATATTTTACCAAAGTTCCTTTAACCTCTTGTGTTTTATAGACACTAATCAAACCATTTTTTTTCAATATGGTTATGTGATGTCTCAAAGTAGTCATGGCAATGCTAAATTTAGCTCTTCTTAATAAATCAAATAAATCCTTAGTCGAGAGGTTCCTGTGATAAAGAAAATCTAAAATTTTTAGTCTGTGGTGATCGCTTAGTACTTTTGCAATATTCTCATTCATCATAATTGTAATTAATGGTCTTTCATGAACTATAGTTTTTCCCATAGGTTACTTTTTCAATCCAATTTTATTAATCTTGATAAATATATTGATCATAATCCTTTATTGAACAGTTGCACAAAATAAGAATATGAATTCGACAAACAAGTGTGTGTTTTGTGAAATAATTAATGGAAATATCAAAGCGAGAAAGTTATATGAAACTGAACACTCAATAGCAATTCTAGATGCATTTCCTCTCAAGGATGGACATTCGCTTGTAATTTCCAAATCACATATACCCAAAATCCAAGATTTGAGTTTGATAGAAAATAAGGACATTTTTGATGTATTGCATTTCTTGACTGAAAAAATAGAAAAATCAATGAACTGTAATTCTTCACTAGTAGGTATACATAACGGAAAGGATGCGGGGCAAGAAATTCCGCATTTCCATATTCATGTTATTCCAATTGCAGAATCAAATGAAAAGATTTCAATCCATTCCCTTTTTGGTAAGGGAGACACTCGAGAAAGTAATTTGGACGAACAATGGGAAAAAATATCCAAGGAAATACAAAGAAGTTAAGATATATGGGATAATACTTTAGGTAATTCAGAAAGGGAGTTTATAGTAAAAAGTGGCGTCTCCTTCTTATTCACAGGCTCTTGAATTTTGTATAAAGAGTCCATTGTTCTTATAGTCTTCATTCCAAGCTCATTGGCAGGTAAAATGTCGATATCCAACCTATCTCCTACCATTATGCAATTGTCAACAGTTGAATTAGAGTCAAGTAACGCCTTTTGAAATATTTTATAATGGGGCTTTTTAAATCCAATATCTTCTGCCAAACATACTATTTTAAAGTGCTTGTCTAGATCGTGTTTATGCAATAAATTTGCCGAACCGGATGAATTGTTGCTAATAATACCTAACGAATATTTCTTTGATAATAATGGGATCAGGTAGTTAACCTGACTAAATAGTCTGACTAGTTTTCTTTTATTTTCTAGCAAATCAGTCTTTAGAACATTGAAAATTACAGAATCATACCCTTGAGGAAGTATAAGACGCACCATTAAAGAAATAATTTCCAGAAATCCTGATGAGCCAAATTTTCTGTTTCGAACTAAATCATTTCTCAACGTATAATAGTTTCTTTGATCTATCCTAGCTCCATAGTCATTAAGTGTCTGGAATAATAGTTTATCAAAATAAGTAACGTAGTTCCATTCATCAATGAGAGTTTGCCCAAGGTCAAAGAAGATGAATGGTTTCACCAAGTATTTTAAAACAATTAATTATTTATAGTTTGGATTATTTTATCATCCATGATAATCAAAGATGATAAGCTTGATAAAACTAATAAAATGTGTAAAATTTAGTTAATTAATTGACTAATAGTCTAATAATTTAATAATGTTATATTAATTGCTAGAATTATTTCCAAATATTTTAGTTCACATCTTATATATTTAATCAGTGAAGATACAGTGATAGTAAAATGGCACAAATGCCTGCATTAATTCCAAAGGAAGTAGAAATCCAAAGGCTAAAAAAGATATATTTGATGGTCATTATGCTAGGGTCTATTGCTGCATCAGTAGAAGTAGACAACTTTGTTGACGGATCATTACATCAAACAGCTATCAGAGACAGTGCATTTACACCAGCTCATTGGTGGTTATACAGTCACTTTATTGCACTCCCACTAGGTTGGGGATTTGTTGCAATGTATGACAGGAGAGTACCAGTTTTAAGAGGACCAAACAATTCAATGAATACTGGTCTAAAGATAACCATTATCGGTTATTTAGCTACCATGTTCACTATTGGTATCAATGAAATGTGGCACTTTTGGTTTGTTGAAGAAATATTTTCAGTACCTAACCACTGGATGTTTAACATGGGTGTAGTAGTAGCTTTCATGGGTGCTTTGGCCTATGTAGTTAGGGTATACGCACGTTTGGTGGAACTTGGCGCGGAAACTCCTGCAAGAAACCCCTATGTAGCAGAAATGTACAAACTAGCATTAGAAGGAAAACTCTACAGCAGATCAGTTCCTTAATCTTTTTTATTTTTAGTTTTAGAATCAGTTTTAGAATCAGTTTGTTTTATCAGTTTTAGTTTTAATTTGGTCTAGTTTGTTTTTTGATTTGATTTTTGTTTGTTTGTTTTTTAGCTAATTATAATTAATTTTATACCTGCGTTATTTAACGAGATTTTAGGATAGCCAGGTTCGATTAAATAGAAATTGTATGTACTTCTAAGCATTCATCATCCAAATAGCTTTGAGGTCCAAATTTGTAATTTAGACGAATCCATTTCTAATATTTGTACATTTCCATGTCTCAAAATCTCTGTTCCGTCCTCGTCATATTTAGACAAAATGACCACTTTATTGATTCCAACTGTAATAGCCATCTTGCTACATTCTATACATGGAGCCAGAGTGGAGTACAGAGTAGCATTTTTAGTACTACCGGCATTTCCAAACATAACACATTGCATTATTGCATTGGCTTCCGCATGTACACAAATACACCTTTCCAAAGATTCACCTGATTTAACAATACCATTAATTCTATCTGTACATCTTTTACATCCACCCTCAAAGCAATTTGGAAATCCAGATGGAGTACCGTTGTAACCTGTTGATATTTGTCTATTATTCTTAACTATTACAGCTCCAATTTGCCTGGTAAGGCAGTTGGATTGTAGCTTGGCCAAAAAAGCTTGTATCATAAAATAAACATCCCAATCAGGTCTTTCAAATTCTCTGTCTGATCCTTTCATAAATTCCTATATATAATAGCCATTAATTAAAATACAACAGTTCAGAGCTAGAAGGTTGTCATCATTACTGCAATATCATAAAATAATGACACCTATAAAAATATTAATTAGTTTTTCAGGTCACTAAATAAATATATAATGACAGAATTTCTATTTTCACTGTATATAATTTAATTCATCTATACAAAAGTCAGCGCATTCTCAATAATACTGACGTTGAAATCAATCAAGTTGTGGATAACAAAACAAATCAAAATAAGATAAATATAGAAATATCGATATAAATCGACGAATTTATTGCAAACTTGGCTACTTTTTATTATTTCTTACTTCCTCCTATCTTGAACATTTTCGTATTACACACAGTACATATACCTTGAGTAGCAGGTCTTCCATTTTTCATAGTTACCTGTTTTTCATCTTTCATTTCTCGTTTTGCTTTGCATTTAACACAATATCCTTCCATCTGTTTAACCTTCTGCATGAGTAAATAAAATACATGTAGTATAAAATTATTGTTATAAATGACTAAAAAATCATCACTAAAATAGTACTATTTTGCTGAATTACGATATTTTATATAAGTAATTATTTCAAAAAATGATATTGAATGCAAAAGAAATTCAGGATAATATTTTAAAATTAATTAAAGAGCATCATGAGTGGTTCAATAACTCCATTCCTCTCATAGCAAGTGAAAACATCCCCAGTCCAGCCGTCAGAGAAGCCGTAGCTTCTGATTTCGGAAATAGGTACGCAGAGGGTTGGCCTGGAGAAAGAGTGTATGCAGGTTGCACTTTTATAGACAAGGTTGAAAATATCTGTAATGATTTAGCAAGATCGGTATTTAAAGCAGAATTTGCAGATTGTAGGGCAACATCAGGAGTCGTTGCAAATTTAGCAATATATTCTGCATTCTCAAATCCGGGAGACACTATGATAGCCTCATCAATTCCTACTGGTGGACATATTTCACACGGAAAAAAGGAACACTCAGGAACGGCCGGCTTGGTTCACGGATTAGTAATTGAACACTTTCCTTTTTCAAAAGAAAACATGACCATCGATGTTGAGCTGACCAAGAAAAAAATAGACACTATGATTGACGAAGGAAAAGGACCAAAAATAGCCATGTTTGGTGGTAGTCTTTTTTTGTTTCCACACCCTGTAAAGGAATTATCAGAATTCTTGCATGATCGAAATGTGTATATAAATTATGATGGAGCTCACGTAGCAGGTCTAATCGCCGGTGGACAATTTCAAGACCCGTTGCGAGAAGGCGCTGATTCAATGACAATGAGCTCCCATAAGACATTATGGGGACCCCAGGGAGGCATTATAGTATCAGTTGAAAAATATTCGGATTCTATAAAGAAGGCAATTTTCCCAGGAAATACAAGTAGTCATCACTTGCATCATGTTGCGGGCAAGGCGGTAGCATTAGCTGAATCATTAGAATTTGGAGAGGAATATGCCAAACAAGTCATCAAAAATGCAAAAATGCTTGCGTATTCCCTTGCAAATCATGGATTTAATGTTCTAGGGGAAAAAAGGGGTTATACAGAATCACATCAACTAGCCGTCGATGTCTCAAATTATGGCGACGGTGGAACAATAGAAAAGGATCTGGAAAAATGCAATATAATCCTTAACAGACAATTACTTCCTGGAGATATAAAAGAGGGAAGAAATTACTTTCATCCAAGCGGCATTAGAATAGGAGTACCTGAAGTGACCAGACTAGGAATGAAGGAAAACGAAATGCAGGAAATAGCAACCTTTATTAAAAAAGTTGTAATTGACAAACAAGATAATGTTAAGATTTTGCAAAATGTGACAGAGTTCAAAAAGAACTTTCAAAAGGTACATTATGCTTTTGATAATGAAACCTCGGCATATCAATATATTCAATTGGTGAATATGAAAGAATAAGTCAGTTAGTCAGATCAGAGGAATTGTGAAAAATTACTGGAAATATCTTGCCTCTTATAGATATTTCTACACATGATTTATATATTTAGAAGGATCAAGTATCTCTGCAAAAAATATGCCAATCGATCCAGATTTTCCAAACAATCATCAGGTAATTGGAAAGATAAAAACTTCAGACGATGAACATTTTCACTATTTATGGGGTCCAGGTTCACTAAAAGAGGCAGCAGAGAATCCAGAAGTTAAAGAAGCATTCCAAGCAAAAGGAGAAGAAATAGGGCCTTTGGGTGTAAGTGGAACTATGGTAGCTGTAGACTGGGACTCATGTGTAGCAGATGGAGCATGCATCGAAGCATGTCCTGTACAAGTTTTTCAGTGGTACAGAACTGAACATGATGTACCAGCAAAAGAGGCAATAAATCAAGTATTTGAAGGTACTGGTTCTTCAGTTAAAGAAGAAAGAAAAGACTACACAGATAAAGCAGATCCAATCCGAGAACATGATTGTATCTGGTGTATGGCATGCGTGTCAGTATGTCCGCCTCAAGCAATTAAGGTAGATCAAGCCGCATTAGAATTCCACGAAAAAGCATCAGGAACATTTAACGAAGAATTATCAAAAGGTAGTGCACCACCGCCTCACGCACACTAAACATTTTTTTTAGAATAAGCAATAATTACTGATAATATTATTCTCACTTAGAATTATAAAAGTAAATAAAGTTAAATTGCCAAATAGGAACTACCAGTTCATCCAAGATTCTAACGTTTTTGAGAATGAATTTAGAATAAATCTACATCGCGATGTAATATTCAAGTTATTTGCAGAGAGTAATTCATCAATGCATTGAATGAACAAAATTAAAGGAGAAGAAGCAGAATCGAGCCTAGTCCAATCATTCCCACACGAGGCTAAAATATCATCAACCTTTTGATCATATAGTTTGGAAATTGTAATTGACACATCCTCCAGTTCAGGGTTTGAAATCTCGTGAGAGGAGAGAAATGACTTCAAGTTTTCTGAATTTATGATAAATGAATCGATATAATGGTTCTTGATTGATTTAGGTACGCGAGTCATGTTAAGAAGAGGATGATGAAGAGGATGATCCTTCATTAAGAAATGTTTCTAATTTGTGTTTTAAGTAGTCATTAATTTTACTGCCGTCTACTTTTCCCCTTAGTACTGCCATACTTTTCCCCATCAATACCCCCATGGAATTGGCTCCTTTCTCTCTTATGATGCTCAAATTATCATCAAACAATTTATCCAATGTAGAAAATAAGTCTGTATCATCTAATTTAGTTAGGTTGAGAGAATTTATTGCATCCTCTACCGACATGCAATCTTTTTTCATTAATTTTTCAAAAATTAATATTATAGACTCTTTTGCAATAAGTCCCTTATCAAGCCTATTGAAAATGTCTAGAATCATTTCGTCTGTCAAGAGATCCTTATCAAGATTATTTCTTGAGAGACTAACAATATCTTCAGTAAGTTTTGATGCAACGAAGGTAGGTGAAATAGCGGGATTGGAATTCAATAGTCTCTCAAATAAATTATAATAATCAGAATCAAAGATTTGTTCAGATAATTTCTTATTTAATTGATACTTTTTCATAATTCCTTTGATTAATTCATTCCACGGCAAAGGTATTTTATCTTTCAAACTATCAAGTAAGGTATTATCAACAGGAATTGGCATTATATCGGTTTCAGGATACATTCTGGAAGAACCTGGTCTGGGTCGTGAAAAAATAGTAGTTCCTTCTAAAGTAACAGAACGAGTTTCAGCGATTACACCATATTTAAATTGAATTATCCTTTTAATTAATGGTTCAAGAAGATTGTTTATTTTTTCCCTGTTACCACCTATTATTATAAAGGCATCGTCAGAACAAATATCAACAGATTTCTTAAGGCTATCTATCTCGTTGATAGTAATTCCATAATTAGGTAATTCATCGGAATGAAAGACACCACCCAATCCAAAAAATCTAACAAACTCTCCCAACTCTTTACCCATTCTTACATCTTTCGTAGGTTCGTAGCCAATCAGTCCTCTTAGACCCCTCAAACGGATACAATTAATGACTGGATCCGGATCTTTTAAAATTTTATTTATGACCTTAGCTGACGAATTGGAGAACAAGGATGTAATGTCTTCAATTTTATCGCCGATATATGAATCATCTATATTTCTATTCTTAAATTCTTCCGAAATTTTGATTAATCCGTACTGTCTTTTTGTTTCATAGTCTAATACTTTGATAAGTTGTGATAATTGTTGTACCCCTTTGACTTCGACTACTTGACCACCATTGACAGATATATTTACATCCTGTCTTATACTTCCAATACCTCTCGTGACTCTTTTACTACTTCGTAGTAGTCTACCGAGAGTTAATGCGACGTTTACAATTTCTGCAGGAGTCCCAGATATAGGATCAAGTGCGATTTCAACCAGTGGAATCCCCAGTCGATCTAGTCCATATTCCTTTAATAGAGGATTGGTAGAAATTAATTTTGCTGCATCCTCTTCTAAACATATACCCTGAACACCTATCTTGTTGAAATTATCGACTTCTAAGTAACCTCCAGTCGATATCAGCATAGTTCTTTGAAATCCACTGACATTAGAGCCGTCTATAACTAATTTCCTCATGACATGAATTTCATCAACAATATTTGAATTTAGGGCAAGTGAAAACAATAATGCTGTTTCAAGTGCATCTTTGCTTACTTCATGTGGGGGCTCCTCGTCAGCTTCGACTAAACAGCTATATCCTACTTTAGAATAATACTTAATTGAATTCATTTTGGCGTGTTCAAATAATGCAGCTTTATCAAAATCACCTAATTCACTTTTTGTAGGTCTCAAAACTCGTATAAAGTTAAAATCATAACCTCCATCGTTGGATCCATCGCCTTTACAACAACAAAAGAGTTTAGATGATGTACTTAGTTGTTGATGTATTTCAAAGCCAACCTTTACGTTTAATTTGTCGATATCTAGATTCATCAAACTTGTCCTCTTTAAACCTATTAAACTAGTGGCAACATGTTAGAAATTTCATTAGAATATTCAGTTTTCATCATCCTAACAAAATCCTCAGCATCTGTATTATTGCCTAATGCCCACATTGCTTTAACAACAGCTGTCTCTGAACTCATATTTGAAAGTGGGATAACACCCAGATCCACAAGGTCTCTGCCTGTGTCGTAAACAGTCATCTGTACCTTACCAAATATACATTGCGAAGTCATAAAAACAAAAATGCCTGAATTTATTAGTTTTTTTAAAATAGGAAAGCAGTCTTTACTTACATGTCCAAGCCCAGTTCCTTCCAATATGATGACTTTATAATCCATCTGTAAAAAGTTCTCAAGAAATGAAGAACTAAACCCAGGATAGAATTTCAATAGAAACACTCTATCGTTAAAAGCTGTCCTTGAAGTAAAATTTTTTGAAATATTCGCACTTTCTACTCCATTGTGTAATAACTTGTTGTATTTTATGTTTGAATTCTCAATTAAGGCAAAAGGCATACCATCAAGCGATTTAAATGCATCACGTTTGCTTGTATGATTTTTTCTTACTCGGGTACCAAGATGACACGCAATCACTTCATCTGAAGTATTATGGTGCATACAAACAAAAATGCCTGAATATTTTGCATCCTTGATAAATCTTATTGCACCAACCAGATTACTGAATGCATCTGAAGATGGTCTATCAGATGATCGCTGAGAACCAACCAAAACCACAGGAATTGGGATATTCTGGAGAGCGAAGCTTAATGCAGAGGAAGTATAATGCATAGTATCCGTACCGTGAGATATAATAATTCCATCATATTGTTCATTCTTGATGGCATATGATATCCTATCAGCTAGAGCAGACCAATGATGAGGATTCATGTTTTCACTATATTCATTGAATAAGAATTCAGGATAAATGTATCCATAGTCAGAAAGTTCTGGAAAAGCAGAATACAATTCTGATGCAGTCAAAAGTGAAGTTACGCCACCTGTTCTGTAATCAATTTTACTTGCAATTGTGCCACCTGTACTAATTAGCAATATTTTTGGCAATAATTTAGAACCTTTCATTTTATCGAATAAATTATGGTCATATTTCTCATAGTTAGAATTGGCATTATTACCGAGATCTGATTTTACTATATTTTTTCTTGATAAGCTATCAACATTTTTATTAATAATTTCTAAAATATTTTCTATTTCAATTCCAATATTGTAACCGCTTTTTAATTTTAAAACGATATATTTGTCGCTAAAGGTTTCATATCGAGGTAGAATAATGCCAAAAAATTCTGCTTTTTTAGTAACTATTTTTACCTCATCACCTACATTAACTTTAAATTTGTTTAAAAATTGTTGAGAATTTCTACTATAGCTTTTATCAGAGCTATCATTGGGACCGAGATCAGTATTTCGTGTCATTTATAGAAGTATGAAAAAGGTTAGAAAATATATAGTTAGATCATGAGAGGTAAATTTTAAGAAAGTATATAGCTACTCATGGTTTCACTAATAACTTTCCGATCATCCATGGATGAAATAGACAGGTATATTCAAAAAATCCAGGTTTATTAAAAACAACAGTGAAGGAGCTGCTAAAAGAATAATCAAAGTTCTGTTCTTTATCTAAAGATAGCAATGGTCCAGAGTTAATAAATTTGTCATTTTCGTTATAAACATATACGGAATCTTTTTTTAGTTCCATTACTTTATCATCCGATGTAATCACAGTAGGAGTTAATGCTCGGGCATTTAACATCATAACAATCCGTGTTCCATTGCTAGTATTTTCTTCTAATGGTTCGCCCAGATTATTTAGTACAGGGACAAATTTTGTATTATTAGAAACGTAGAAGGGTACTCCAATCTTTTCGATATTATCTAAATCCCTTATAAAGGTAACAGTATGAGGATTTGGAACGTCGACTCCATTATACCACGTTATGCTATCTCCGGCAGTTATTTCTACATAAGCAGGGAAATACTTTGTAACGGATACAGTATTATTTCCTTCTCCCACTTTAATAGCATAGTTATCAGATTCTAGTGATGAGGTGTTATTACCGGTTGAAGAACTACTGCTATTTTTGGCATCAACCGTACCATAAACAGAATCAATATGAATAATAAAGATAAAAATGGTAAACAAGATTCCTAGATGAAAAATTTTAACAACTAGCATTGCGTAATTCCTTTTCTATTTCTTACCATAACAATATATTGTTTTTTATATTTAAGCTGAAAAAATGGTTTTTGATAAGCTAAAGTCCCCATTTTATTAAATACTATACTATTATTTTTGTGAAATTATTAATATCAGAATAAATGATATTTAGGTAAAATCATCCTGAAGTGATTTTGATTCGATTAATTCTTGAATTTCCTCATTCATTTTTAAGAATCTAATACCCTTTTCAGTAGTTCTGTATTTGCCATCGGTACCAAGAGCCAACAGATTATTTTCTAATAGTATAGGCAAATATTCCTTTATTTGAGCATATGATAGAAATGCCTTGTACATTATCTTAGTTTTTGAAATGCCTCCATTAGCGGCATTTAAGATATTAGAAATTATTTCGGTCCTATTCCGATATTTCACACAATAATATAGAAGAATGTATTATATAACTTGTATCGTTGATTATTCTATATCAATATACTATGGTCGATTAGTTGGCATACATAGGACATACTAGGGAATAACAGGATATTAATTATTGAATCGTGATTATCTATATCTATAAAGTTGACTAATAAGAAAATCAATATTTCAGAATGTGAAGCGATTATCTTTGATATAGATGGAGTATTAGTTGATGTAAACAAATCCTATAATGAAGCAATAATAAAAACAGTCGAGCTTATTTTGGTCAAGAATTTTGACATAAGTTTAAATAATTTTCCTTTTCAGGAGTTGATTTCAAAACTTCGAGATACTGGCGGATTTAATAATGATATTGATACGGCTTATTCAATAGTGCTAATAATTCTATATTGTATTGTAATAAATAAAATGAATATAGACAAGACAGTTCAAATTTTTCATAATTTATTGGAGAAATTAGATGACAAAGGCAAAGATTCTGTAGAAAAAGAGCTCGAGAAGTTCGGAAATATAACACCCATAACAAAAAAATTAAAATATCCTAGCAATGACGATATGATTTCTACTCTTTTTAATGAAATCTTTTATGGTCCAATTTTATATAAAAAGCGGTTCAATAAGGAGCCAATATATTATTTTGACAAGCCACTAATAACTAATGATATTCTAATAATAAAGGAGAATACTATGCGTCTCCTTTCACAGAAATTTAATGGAAATTTGGGATTGATATCCGGACGGAGCAAGGTTGCTTCTTATTTCACTCTAAACAGTATCATAGATTACTTTAATGAAAATGCGTGTGTATTTTTAGAGGACGAAAAGAGGGAATTTTCCAAACCTCATGCATTTTCCCTCCACAAAGTATTTGATAGTTTAAAATTAAGTAGTGCACTGTATGTCGGAGACTCCATGGCAGATCTTCTAATGGTAGAAAATTTTAGGAAGCAAACAATTGAGGATAGAATATTTTTTTGTGGAGTATATGGTGATGGTGGAAATAGCAAGGAATCAATTGATAAGAAAAGGCTACTAAAATCAAATCATGCAGATGTAATCATTAAGAATGTAAACGATTTACCAAATATATTAAATAATACAAAAAATTAAAAGCACATAGTGATTATAGAGGATCATCAACGTACGTGTGAAATGGAAAGAAGGACGAAGGAAGTAAATATCGTGACTAAAATTAATTTAGACGGAAAAGGAAATTCAAACGTTAATACAGGAATTGATTTTTTAGATCATATTGTAGTATCTTTTTCGAAACACAGTAGGATTGACATTGATTTGAAAGCTAAAAGTGAGGATGGTATTAAGCATCATCTAATAGAAGATACAGGCATCATATTAGGTCAAGCTATCAATAAGGCCCTAGACAAGAGAGAGAGCATTAATCGTTTCGGAAATGCCACAGTTCCAATGGATGAATCCGTTTCGAGCGTCGCTGTAGATCTAATAAAGAGACAATATAGTCACATCGACATGAAATTAGAAAGGGAAAAGATTGAAAGTATTTCACAAGAAGATATTATTCATTTCTTTCAATCATTTATTGGAAATATTAATTGTTGTATGCATATTATAGTACATTATGGAACAAATGATCACCATAAAATCGAGTCGGCCATAAAAGCTACCGCCGTTGCATTAAGGAATGCCATCGGGATCGATCCAGATAGTGAAGGAGGTCCTACTACCAAAGGAATGATGTAGTATATGGTGAAAATAGCAATTTTTGACTATGGAGCCGGAAATATTTTTAGTCTTCAATCATCCTTGCAAAGAAACGGAGCACAAGTATCAATTATAAATGATTTTGAAGAATCAACAGAAGTAGATGGAATAGTATTGCCTGGTGTTGGAAATTTTGATCCAGCAATTATTTCTATAAACAAATGTAAAACTGGATTCTCACAATTTATGGAAAAAAATATTCCAGTGTTGGGAATATGCTTGGGAATGGAGATGTTATTTGAGAAAAGCGAAGAGGGAAAATTAGCAGGACTGGACATAATTGAAGGAGAAGTGTTATCCCTTCCCAAAAACTTGGTAAAAATCCCTCATATAGGTTGGAATAGTTTGGAGATCACAGATAAAAAAAGTAAACTATTTGAAGGAGTACCGAATCAATCTTGGGTCTACTTTGTACATTCTTATTATACTACACCTAAGAATAGCGACATAATAACATCAAGATCGAATTACGGAGTACACATTCCTGCCTCAATAGAAATTAACAGTATTTATTGTACACAGTTTCATCCAGAAAAATCAAGTACAATTGGCGAAAAAATGATTAAAAACTTTATAAATATTTGTAAACGATCAAAATGAAAAGCATCGCAGCAATCGATCTATTAGATGGCCAAGTAGTCAGATTGGTTAATGGTAAATTAGAAAATAAGACCGTGTACGATGACAATCCATTAGAAATAGCAAAAAAATGGGAATTAGAAGGGGTTGACATGTTACACATAGTTGATCTAAATGCAGCATTGAATACAGGAAAGAGCAATAGCGAAATAATACAAAAGATCATTGATTCGGTAAATATTCCAGTACAGGTTGCAGGCGGTATCCGAACGATTAATAGTATAAATAGATTCTTAGATATAAAAAAGCCGATAAAGGTTGTAATAGGAACATTTGCTTTCAAACAGCCCGAAATAATACAAAAGATATCAAAGAAAAGACTAAATCGGATTATAATTTCTGTAGATCATAATAAAGAAAACGTAATGATCTCTGGATGGAAGGAATTTTCAGGTATAAAATTATTTGATGCGATCAGGTTTTACAAAGAGCTGGGTATTAATGAGTTCTTGTTGACAAATATTGACAAAGATGGCACTTTAGAAGGTCCAGATATAGAAACATTAATCAAAATAAATAATACCTTTAAAGATATAAAAATAGTTTCTAGCGGAGGAGTCAGCAATATCATAGATATATTAAAGTTAAGGAACGTTAATTGTTATGCAGTAATCTTAGGTAAAGCACTGTATGACGAGAAATTGAAAATAAAACATGTTCAAGAATTGATTTAATATGGCAGTGGCAAAAAGAATCATTCCCTGTCTGGATGTAAACAAAGGTAGAGTTGTAAAAGGTATTAACTTTAAGGAGCTGAAAGATGCCGGAGATCCTGTCAAATTAGCCAAACAATATAGCGACGAAGGCGCCGATGAATTAATATTTTTAGATATTACTGCTGCTGAGGAACATCGTAAAACAATGAAAGATATTGTAAAAAATGTAGCAAGTGTAATAAACATACCATTTACAGTAGGGGGCGGTATAAAGACATTAGAAGATGCACGTGATCTGCTCCTGAGTGGTGCAGACAGGGTTTCAATAAATACCGCAGCAGTAGTAGAGCCGAAATTGATTCAAGAATTGATGTGTATTTTCGGAAAACAGTGTATAGTAGTGGCCTTAGATGTAAAAAGAAACTATGATCAAGGTGGAAAAAATTTTTTTTTCAAGGATGGAAAAAAATATTGGTTTGAAATTAAGATTTTCGGTGGGAAAAAATCTACAGGAATTGATGCAATCGAATGGGCTAAAAAAGTTGAAAAGATGGGGGCAGGAGAAATACTTTTGACAAGCATAGATACAGACGGGACAGAAAATGGATACGATATTGAATTAATTAATTCGATTTGCGATAAAATAAATATTCCTGTTATAGCTTCAGGAGGATGCGGATCGGTTGATGATATATTAAAAGTATATAAAAAAACAGAGGTCGATGCAGCATTGGCAGCATCTCTGTTCCATTTTAATAAGGCAAAGCTAAAAGAGGTTAAAAAATACCTAGAGAAAAATAATATATTAGTAAGACCATAGCATTAAGAGTTAATATTGTAAAAATAAAGCAGTAACAATATTCTAGAATTTAAAGTGTATTACTTGTCAGGGAAACACTTTAACATTTAAAGTGTTTTAATGATATCAAAAGTAGAAAACTCCTTCTTATAGTCCTCATTCATAATTTTGATATCTGTCACCAGAGCATCTTTAGGTCCCGACTTACACCAACTAAGCATTTTATCAATATTAACATCCACACCCTCCATTACAGATTCTACCCGTCCATCTGACAAATTTCTAACCCAACCAACAATGCCTAGCTCCTGTGCCTTTTGTGCAGTATTTTGACGATAATATACACCCTGTACCTTTCCACTTACAAAAATATGGACTCTAGTATAATTCATCAAGTCAAAACCACATTATATCTGAATCATACTAATTAAAGTTATAGAATTAAGCCTCCTTCTTCTTCATAAAGATCCTTATAAGAGGTACCTTTTCTTATCAATTTTATATCACCCTCACAAGTTTTCATCAGAACTGGAGGTTTAGTTTGACAATGAAAGGGCATATTAAACACTAGAGAATAGGCACCCACATTATAAAACAAAATATAATCTCCAATGTTCGCATATGACAGGCCGAATAGTTTGGAGGTAGGAAAAACGTCCAAAGTATCACACAACCTTCCCACAAGATGAATATTCTTCTCCAGATACTGTTTGTTAGAATTTGAAAAATAAAGATGATTATTATTGTTTTTGTTTGATATCACTTGCTGAGGATATTCTTGTTTGAGTAAAGCAGCATCTAACAATAGATGGTATCCCGTATCTAAAACAACTATTTTATGATCATTGTATTCTTTAGTATTGACAATTTTTGAAACCATTATAGACGATTCTGCAACTAGGTATCTACCGCTTTCTATCATTAGTATAAATTTACCATGAGAGGATACTAGATTATTTAGTTTTTCTATATATACAGATGACATTTCACTTGGGGTAGGAACGGGCTCGTTATAAAATACAGGAGTCCCCCCACCAATATCTAGTGTTTTCAGTGAAAAGTTGGGGATATCTTTTTTTAGTTTATTTAATAAAGAATTTAACCTGTCTAGAGCATTAACATAACACACAAAGTCTGTAATTTGGGATCCCAGATGAAAATGAAAACCTTCAAACTCCAATAAGGGATTATCAAAAATCGATTTAGCAATAAAATAAGCTGAATCAACTTTCCCACCGTTTAAAGGAACTCCAAATTTTCCATTTTTGTAAGATGCCCGCACCTCGGCTTTAACACCTACTTCAGGATTTATACGTACCATTACTTTAGGAATAATGCCAATAATGTTAGCAGCTTGAGACAAATTAACTAATCCAAAGTAGGAACTAACGACAATTCTCGTAATTCCATAAGAAAGGACCTGTTTATACTCATCTAGTTCTTCTGTTACACTTGTGTAGATAATATTTTCAGGACTAATGTTTAATTCCCTTATAAAAAACAATTCACCAAGAGAGGTAGAATCAAAAGTAATACGGTCTTTCATGAATGTTCTAAGAATAGATGGATTAAAATTAGCTTTAATTGAATAAGCAATCTTTACCTGACCATGAAATTTTTCATAAGCTCTGTTAAGTTCTAAAACTTTATTATGCAGAGCCTCTTCGTTTACTAGATATAAAGGAGTCCCATATTTTTCAACCAACTGGCTAATTTCTTCGTCTGTAAAAAAACGATTTATCTTAGATAACGTTACTTTGTTTTGAATAATCTGCAGTACATTTTCAACCATTCCTTTTGTGAAAGTTATTCAAAGAGATTATACTTAAAAACATTGCCCCTAAAAATTATTTCTATTTTAATAATTATATTAAATAATTTATAATAATTTTTATGCTATATTGATAAAAAATATAAGAATAAGATTTTTTTCAAGTAATAAAGAAATTGAAAAATGGGAGAAAATAGAAAAATTACCTATAATAAGGTACTGTAAGTTTTTCACCAGACTTGCTATCTCTCTGAGTTTTTATCTTTTTAACAGCATCTTCGAAATGCTTCATAGTAACATGTGCCTCCGTTGCGTGTTTTGCAGCGTCTTCAGGATTACTATATTTTTGAAGATACTCATGTAACACAAGTGAAACCGCCGTATTTGCAACTGCAGATACATCAGCTCCGCTAAATCCATCAGTAAGTTCAGCGATTCTATCAAAATCAACGATGTCAGAAATAGGTTTTTCTAATGAATGAATCTCCAATATTTTCTTTCTTGTAGTCTTATCAGGTAAAGGCACATATACTATCTTGTCAAACCTACCGGGTCTCAACAATGCAGGATCGATCATGTCCGATCGATTAGTTGCGGCAATAATAACTACACTGTTTAATTGTTGAATTCCATCTAATTCGGTTAATAGTTGCGAAACGACTCTTTCAGTTACCATGCTATCGCCACCCAGTCCTCTTACCGGTGCAATAGAATCTATTTCATCAAAGAAAACAACACATGGTGCGGCCTGTCTTGCACGTCGGAAAATTTCCCGAACCCCTCTTTCAGACTCGCCAACCCATTTTGACAATAATTCTGGTCCTTTCACACTGATGAAATTGGCTTCGGATTCTGTAGCAACTGCCTTGGCAAGCATTGTTTTTCCGGTACCAGATGGACCGTGCATCAGGATTCCTTTGGGATTAGAGTGACCCAGTTTGGTATAAAGGTCAGGATACCTTAATGGCCATTCCACTGCTTCTTGTAGTTCTCGTTTAACTTCATCTAATCCACCTATATCATTCCACTCAACATCAGGAGATTCTAGATAAACTTCTCTCATGGCAGAAGGCATTACTTCTTTAAGGGCATTTTCAAAGTCAGACATGGTAACAATCAATTTATTCAATACTTCAGGATTTATTTTCTCATCTTCCAAGTTAAGTTCGGGTAACAATCGTCGAAGACATTTCATTGCAGCTTCCTTACAGAGATATTCCAAATCTGCACCAACAAAACCATGACTTACAGATGCTATCTTTTCTTGATTTACATCTGATTCTAAAGGCATATTTCTTGTATGAATTTGTAGAATTTCCAATCTACCACGCTTATCAGGGACTTTGATTTCAATCTCCCGGTCAAATCGACCAGGTCTTCTTAGAGCTGGATCGATAGCATTGGGTCTATTTGTGGCAGCAATAACTATAACTTTACCTCTTGCTTCTAATCCATCCATCAAAGATAATAACTGAGATACAACTCTTCGTTCAACTTCTCCCGTTACTTCTTCTCTCTTTGGAGTTATAGAGTCTATTTCATCAATGAACATTATAGAAGGAGCCTTTTCCTTGGTTTCTTTAAATATCTCACGCAGTCTTGCTTCAGATTCACCGTAGAATTTGCTCATTATTTCTGGACCAGAGATACTTACGAAATGTGCATTACTCTCATTGGCCACTGCTTTTGCCAACAAGGTTTTACCGGTACCTGGAGGTCCATACAACAACACTCCCTTTGGTGCCTCTATACCCAGTTTTTCAAATATTTCGGGATGTCGTAATGGCAGTTCTATCATTTCACGAACTTTTTGGGCTTCTTCTTTTAAGCCACCAATATCTTCGTATGTTACTTGTGGTACTCCACGGAGAGTTTCTCCACGTTCAGCTATATGAAATACAGTTTTTTGAGTAACTAAAACGGCATCAACACCGGGGCCAGGTGTGACACCAATGACTTGAAATGTAAGTCTACCGCCAAAATATGGTACCATCACATTGTCACCTTTGATTAATGGTACACTTTCAAGAGCATCAGCTAAATATCGTTCATCAATTGGAGGAATAGCTTCTAATGGTGCAACAATGACTTTTTCTGCAGGAACAGCTTTAATCTTTCTAACAATTACAGTGTCTCCAATAGCTACACCCGCATTATTCCTAACCAGACCATCAACTCTGATTATACCCTTACCTTCGTCCGAAGGATATAGAGGTAAGCATTTTGCAACTGTTTTACGTTTACCTCTAATTTCCACGACATCACCTGTAGACGCGCTTAAAGCATCCATAGAATCATAATCAATTCTAGCAACACCACGGCCAACATCTCGTGTATAAGCTTCAAGCACTTTTAGTGATATGGTGTTTTGGCTCATAATTATATAACGACGCAACTCTTTATAACTTTATTATCAACTACTAGGCTAATTTCTTAGATATCTTTAGTTAGGAAATTTCAAATTAATGTGTCTGATTCCATTATAATAGAAATTATGTCATACTATCAAAATTTCTAAAAATATCAAGAGTAAATTTAATAGCGGGCTTTTTAGAACAATAAATTAGATTTAATTGGGAAAGAGGACATTAGTAAGAAGAAGAGGGAAAGGAGGAAAACAATTTAGAGCAATCATAACTGGAAAAATAGCTCCCACTAAATATCCTAATTTTGAGATTAATGAAGTTCATCATGGCATTGTAATGGATTTGGTACATGAAAGAGGAAGAGATGCACCAGTTGCTAAAATTAAATTTGATGACAATAATTATTCATATATTCCGGCACCAGAAGGCACAACAGTCGGAAGCAAAATTGAGATAGGAAACGGAGCACAACCTTTGTCTAAAAATATTCTAGACTTAGGATCTATACCAGATGGAACACTTGTTTGCAATATTGAAAAAAACATTGGTGACGGTGGAAAATTGATAAAGGCAGCAGGATCATCAGCTATAGTTTTTTCACATTCTGTAGATAGTGTAAAGGTGAAGTTTCCATCGGGAATGATCCTAGATATGAATCCTAAATGTCGTGCAATGATTGGAATTGTTGCAGGAGGTGGAAAATCAGAAAAACCGTTCCTTAAAGCAGGTAATAAAGCAAAATTTATGCAATCCAGAGGAAGATTATATCCAGTAGTAAGAGGAATTGCTCAAGCAGCAGTTTATCACCCACATGGTGGAGGAAGACATCAACACATAGGTCATCCATCATCTGTTGCAAGGAACACCCCGCCTGGTGCCAAAGTAGGTAATATTGCACCCAGGAAGACAGGAAGAGCAAGAGTTAAAAGGAGACAATAAATTAAGAAATCAAAAAATTTATTGTAATGTATGACATCTCAAAAATACTTGGTGAAATGGAATTTGCTCTAAACACCAACCACTTTTTGAGATTAACTGCTTTGGAGGATTTGCATAAAAATGAAAAAGGTGATCCCTTCAAAATTTTGATTGGTACTATACTTTCATCTAGAACAAGAGACGAGAATACTACACATGCACTTATAAAACTATTTAATAAATACAAAGGAGTAAAAGAGATTTCTAAAGCGAATATAGACGATATTAAAGAGGAGATATCATCCGTCGGTTTTTACAATATTAAGGCAAGTAGAATAAAAGAAGTTGCAAATATTATAGAAAGTAAATTTCATGGACAAGTACCAGATAATGCAGAAGAACTGTTGAAACTACCAGGAGTAGGAAGAAAAACTGCAAATTGCGTACTAGTGTATGCCTTCCAAAAATCTGCTATACCTGTAGATACTCATGTGCATAGAATTTGCAATAGACTAGGAATAGTAAATACAAAAAGTCCAGAAGAAACAGAAGAAGAGTTGTATATGTCAGTTGCCAAAAAACATTGGATTAGGCTAAATTCTGTATTTGTGAGATATGGCCAAAATATTTGCCTGCCGCTAAAACCAAAATGTAATTACTGTAATTTAAGACATATTTGTAAATATTATAAAGAAAGTGAAGAAAATATAAAACCAAGCAAAAAGGCCTAAGAAAGTTCTTTGCTTGTATTTGGTTATCTATATATATTGATAACTTTAATTTCGCTTCTTCCAAATCAATAGAAATATCACAATTCCACCTACACCTACTACCATTACTAATGGCATGTAGTAAAGAATAGATTCGGACAGATTGCCACTGAGAACTTCGAATTGGATAGAACCTGCAAATGTAGAATTTGGCATCGAAGGTTCATCTTTTCCATAAACAACTATAGATCCAACATCGAATCCACTTAATCCAAGTTTATCTAATACTACTCTTTGTCCGTTAGTGACAGACAATCCTTGGACATTTGCGTGAGAGATGGTCACCAGACCGTCCGTAGACCAACCGTTTTGATCGTTTTCATACATTCGCATATATCCAGTTTCATTTGTATTCACAGATACTATGAACCTCTTTGACTGATCACCAAACATCATCAATTCGATAAATTTCTCACTAGGAGGTGCCTCCTTAATTCTTACGATGGTTTTAGAATCATTACTATTATAGTAGCTGAGATTGTTGTTTATAGTGATAAGCCAATTATTTACCTTTGGCTCATCAAAAATATATTCAACAGGATTACGCCTATCATTATTAGTATTATTAAAAGGCAAAACAAAACTTTCTGAGACATTGGTTTTGGTTGTTTGTAAATCTTGAGAACCATTAGTTAATTGAGAGAAGGAGGGATTCTGAAAAAGAACAGTTACCATAACAATATTTAAACCAAGAACTAATAAAATGTGGTAATATGATAAATTATAAGTCGAAAATTTATAATTAATTATCATACTAATTCTTCATAATGCGATTATATATTTGTAAATTTTACAAATAAATCAATCTACAAATGGTCTGGAATATGACAATATTACTTTAGAAATTTCAGGTCTCATTAGATGAGAAGGTGGTAATTCACCGGAGGAAAACATTTTTCGCATTTTAGTTCCACTTAATTCTTCTCTAAAGCTCAAATCGTGAGGACAGGTGCGTTCGTTAACATAGCATTGACATTTTTTGCAGAAATAAAAAGCTGGAAAAAAGATAGGCTCAATTTCAAGTTCTGGATAATCTTTAAAAATATCGTGAGCTGCAAATGGCGAATAATAATTACCTACACCGGCATGATCTCTGCCTATTATTATATGAGAGCATCCAAAATTTTGACGCATAATTGCATGATGAATAGCTTCCCTTGGCCCGGCATATTTCATCTCGGTATGTAAGGTAGAAAAAATGATTCTAGATTTGGGATAATAATTATCTATTAAAACTGTATAGGAATTCACTATTACATCGTCTTTAAAATCTCCAATCTTTTTTTTACCTATTAAAGGATTTATAAATAAGCCATCGTAAATGTTCAATGCAGCTTTTTGTAACATTTCATGAGCCACATGTGGAACATTTCGTGTTTGAAATGCGACTGCACTCCTCCAACCTTGATCTTCAATTTCTTTTCGAGATTCTGCAGGAGTTAAGCGAAATTTGTCTACAAATTTATTGTTGGGTTGGGTATTGACTATTTTAACCTCTCCTGCAATAAGTATATCTTGCATAGTAACAAATTTGTTGAATCCGGGATGGGATGGATCGTCAGTTTGAAAAACGGATTTAGCGCTTTCAGTTTTATCAAATTTATACAAGTCTCCTATCAGCATTACTCCAAAAATTTGACCGTTGTTACGTAAAGCAATTTGTGACGAATCTTTTACTTTTTTTGCTAACTCTTCGTTGGCATCTAAAATGATAGGTATCGTCCAAGGTAAATCGTTGGCTAGTCTCCCCTTTTTTACTACGCTAGTAAAATCTTCTTCATCCATAAATCCTTTTAATGGACTAAATACTCCAAATGAAATATTTTCTATTTCTTTTTTTAATCCGGTATCCACATCTACTGTAAATAAATCTTTGTCAATTTTAGATAGATCTATAAAATTATTTGTTAAACTACCACCATGTGGTCTAGGCATCCTTCTATGAAATAATAAAGGTTATTTCTTTCTTTTTTTTATACGCCTTATCTTAATTCGTAAGGGCTGATCCTTCACTTAACTCTTATTCCAATGTAGCCCGCATTCTTTATGTAAATCATTTTCCCACCACCATCTACCAGCTCTTAGGTCTTCACCTGCTGCTATTGCACGTGTGCATGGGGCACAACCTATACTTGGATATCCCTTATCGTGTAATTTATTATATGGTATGTTATACTTTTTTATGTAATTCCAAACCATGTCATTAGTCCAGTCTACGATTGGATTAATTTTGATAATGTTGTTATTTGATTCATCAATTTCAACTTTTTTTGCACTAGATCTAGTAAAAGTCTGCTCACGTCTTAATCCGGTTATCCAAGCATCCAGATCCTTTAACATTCTTCTTAAAGGATGGACTTTACGGATTTCACAACACAATTTCCTTTCTTGAACGCTGTTGTACATTAGATTTACTCCATTTTCTGTCACCATTTTCTCTACTTCCATAAAGTCTGGAAACATAGTTTCAATAGATATAGAGTACTTTTTTCTTATTTTGTCCATTACATCATAAGTTTCTGGATTAAGTCTACCTGTATCCAAAGTAAAAACTCGAGCATTGTCACCATGAATATTATATATCAAATCAATTATTACCATGTCTTCTGCACCAAAACTGGATGCAAAAGCTATTTTTGGAGAAAAGGTCTTGATTGACAAAGATAAGATATCTTTTGCAGTTTCTGCTTCATACTTAGCTGGATTTGCAGAATAAAGTTTCATAAATTCAATTTTCTTATCATCGGTGATGGACATATTCTTAATTGCAAGTATAAGTCATATAATATTATCTCGTATTATTTGATATCATCTAAAAAAAAGATGACGTTTCAAAGACATCTAGTTTATTAGGGAGGTTATCATAGTAAACAGAACTCGTGGTGAAAGTAGGGTCTGAGTTTAGAAAAATGGGAATTATTTTCAGAATATAATAATTTGGGCTTTGATCCACTTAGATGGTTACCTGATTGTTATAACGAGTTAAACTATGAAAAATTTGATGGTATTGCAGATGAATTCAAAAGAAGTAATTTAAGAATAATACCAAATCACTATAGCTATTTCCAGTATCCAGAAAAAAAAGATGTAGAAATAATTAGAAGAATTTACAAAATAGACGAAGAGTTCAGACACGAAGACCTGAAAACCAAAAAGGCCGTATCAATATTAAAGTATGATAAAAATATAGTTAATGACGACAGCCTAATAATTAGCGAGATTAAGAGAATATCAAACTCATTTGATACAAAAATAGAAGTAGACAGAGTATCTATAGTACCTACAAATAGTAAAAGGGATTTTCAATTTATCTTATTTGATCATATTAAAACTCAAAGAGGAACCAAAACTGGGTATACAATTGTTACTAATTCCAATACCCAAGCAACAGATGTTACTCAGCCAATAGAGTCTCCAATTCACATGGAAATATCATTTACCGAATCTATTAGCCTTTTAAATTTACTTGGGTGTTCTAAGGATATTAAACTTTATCCAATATATGATGCACCGACTGATGAATTATTAGATAATATAAGAAGAAATATTGATAGTTTTACAGCAAAATATAATTATACATTTGAAGATTATAGTTCATTAAAGTTGGGAGGTCTTTTTTTTGGTACTACGGCAGTAGGCAACACTCACAAAGAATTACCAAACAGATACGATTTAGTAGAACAAGATATGCAAATAATAGCAACCGACAGCTTGGGACTTTTGGCATGTCTTGGCTTGTACATAATCACCAATCTAGATGATATAATTTTTGAAAAAATGAACAAATATGGCATAGATAGAGAGAAAGTAATCCGATTAAAGGATATTGCTCTAAAAAATCTCATAGAGCCAAAGGTATCAATTGGGAAAATAATATCAAAATACCTGCCCGATTTTGAGAATCTATTTGATTTACAGTCTCATATACTAGTAACGCATCCTATCTCAAAGAATGGTGTTGCGTCATTTTTGGAACTATCAAAATTAATTAACAACGAAATAATAATTGACCATATTCCATATGTGGATAATGATATTAAAAATTTTGTATCAAAGGAGCACTTAATATCAAATATCAGTGCATCTACTCCTGATACAAATATGATAGTAGTATCAATAGACTTTGCCACAACCATTATGGAGGAGCTATCCAAGCATAAGTTTAATCCAACTATTGTAGGTAGAATTGGAAAATCAGGGAAAGCTGGAGTTAGCTTCAATAAGCAACAGACCTGATATTATTTTTTTAATTATCCATAACTGTCGATTAGTAGCTGTCGATTAGTAGCTGCAAATTTATAATTATGATTAAGAGCAAATATTGAATATTGAACAGCTAGGCAATAGAAGTGATTCTATGGTATGGTATGGTATGGTATGGTATAAGATATTAAAAAATCAAATGAAAAAAAGTGTGGCTGTTGGTAGAAGGCATACTATACTTGTATTTCGGTCAGCAAAAAGGCCATACTATGCTTGAAAAATGTAATGATATCAGCCCCAAAATTATAACATTTTATGATTATCTTCTGCAGATGACTAGCATTGAATATAGGAGGAGGAGGAAGGGACAGAGGGATGGAGGAGGAGGAAGGGACAGAGGAGGTGCAGGCACTCCTGGTGACCGAGGATCGCGTAGGCTTGCAAATACAATCAATGCAGATACATATGACTAGATCCAAAATTCAATATAGCACTCACGTCTTGTGGCTTAAATGCGAATTTCATTATATCATTAGACAGATCAATACATCCTAATGAGAATTAAAGTGTGTCTCTAGAGACACAAAACCTTAGATAATTAACCAAATATATTCTATGTATGTACAAATTTATTTAAATATCATAGCCTATGTGCTGATTTTATTCTGCTTATTTTAGAATTAGGGAGAACAGGGCGGCTTGAGATCATCTAAGATATCGACTTGAACGATTTGTTTTAGATGATAAACTACCTTGATGTAGTATTTTGCACTATTTAATGATGTTATAAAGTAAATGATTAGATACTGGACTAGAAATTGTAATAATAATGGTGCATTGTCATTCTAGGTATGATAATGAGTCCCACATCGATTATGCGTATAAAACATGAATTCTTTCTTTCTATTTAGAAGGTAGCGGCAGATCATCAGATAAAGCTTCTCCTGACAAAAGAATTTCAGACATTACAACAATTAGATGATTTATTTGTCTATAAGCTTCAATCCAATTATTTTCTCTTTCTTTTTCTTTTTCTCTTTCTATAGGTTTAGAGTTGATGGGTTAGTCACTCTTTAAATATGCAAGGCCTACTGGACAGACTCCATAGTTTAGGTAAATTGGGACCCACGGCCATTGGATCGATTCTGTTGAAGGTGGTGGGGGTGTCCGTTAGGCCAAAGCAGAGGTTTCTTGTACTTTCTGCTAGTTGAAAAGAGACTAAATTTTTTTGGTAATTCCTTAATTCAAGAGTCTATACTTACCATATAAACCGATACCGATGATGATACTGATACCGATGCTAAGGTCGGACTCAAGTTATTTACTCTTATCTCCATTATCATAATTTTCAATAATATGTTTGATTATTGATATGTTCAGGCGATATTTGTTTCTGAGTTTGGTGGTTGGGATTCGGAATCTGAAACAGGTCTTAATTCAACAGGAATACTAAAGCTAAAAGTACTGCCAATTCCATCCAGGTTGTTTGATGCCCATATTTTACCTCCATGTGCTTCTACTATGTTTTTTGAAATGTATAACCCTAAACCAGTTCCACTCTCTGATTTTGAAATAAATTTTTCAAATAGATGATTCATTACTTCAGAATCAATTCCATTACCCTTGTCACTGATGCTCACAACTACTTCTTTTCCGTCCTTTTTCCTTAATACTGTTACGACTATTTTCCCTTCTTTAGTAAACTTTCTTGCATTATTTAACAGGTTTAACAACACCTGTGATATTCTAGCCTTATCACCTTCTACTAAAATTGATTGATCAAATACAACTTTTGATTTAGTTTCATGGTCGAAATTACAATCGATTGATATGTTTTCTTCCTTTTTTTCTGCATTTATGGTGACGTCCTGAATAGTATTTTTAATAAGATCCACAAAATCAAAGTTTGAGACATCAAGATTTAATTTATGACTATCTATTCTGGAGACGTCCAGAATATCATTGGTTAGTTTTTGCAATTTCTTTGCGTTTCTATATATCACTTTAATATCATCTTTCAATTCTGACTTATCGATCTCACTTGTGTTATTCTGAAGAGTACGATTAATCAAATCAGAAAGTCCTAGAATGGGCTGAATTGGTGTACGTAGTTCATGGGCAGCTATATTAATAAAATCATCCTTGAGTTTTTCGTTCTCCTGCAATTTTTTAAGATTTTCTCTAATTAATGAATTCGCCTTTTTCAGATATATACTATATTGTATACTTGACATGATAAGTGCAATAATATTTACAAAATATCCCACGTCTTTAAGAACATGTGCCATATTGTGGGCAGTATCAAAAGACATAGCAGAAAAAGACATTACGACCTGTGTAAAAACATCAATTACAAGATACAAGACAAGGCCTTTATATACCAAATCTTTTTTTTGATAAAGTTTTTTCTTGTAATAAAAGAACAGGTACTAAACAAAATAGTATTAGAGGAGGTATTTCGTATGGCCTGTGCACCGAATAATTATCCAGAACAGATGCAGGATAAACCAAAAAGAGTGAGGACACAGCTGTTACTATTGCAATAATCCCCAGAATAGATATATAAAAAATCATACTATCTTTTTTTTCAGTAATGTTTTTCTTTTCAGTTACTTCTTTTGGAGTATTTGATGGAGAGTTGATATCATTTAGTTGTCCTATTTCTTCTCTTTGTGAAAGTGAGGAATATTTTAAAATAGCAATTAAGAGCATCGCCCCAAGGAATAATCGGCCTGCAAACCAAGTTTGGGGAATAAAATACTTTACAAATGATATATTCTCCATTAATGCATAAGATACTATAACATGGAACATATCAATAGAAACACTAATAAAAAATCCTATACCAACAAAAAGACTAAATCTGTCTCTTAGAACTCTATAACGCAAAATGTAATAAAATGATAGAGCCGAGCCTAATATTACAGCAATTAGTTCGATGTAAAAGTGATGTATTTCTGAAGAAATCCATAAAGTAGGATCTAATGAAATTGCCAAGATCAGAGACAGCAGTAGAGATGGCAATATTACTAGCTTGATTAGACTTGATAAAATGGAATCCGGGGAGAAAATATATGTAAGATTTTTCAAAATTATCATCTTTAAATAACGATCATAAAAAAGTTTGAGCAAGTATTTGACGGGTTAATAAATTCTATTAGTCTATTTGTTATTAATTCAAGTCCTAATTTGTTGTTTTCAATCCCAACGACAGTATAAATTATAGAATTCAATACTGTCAATTACCAACGATTGGCTTTGGATAACTTCTCTTTTATAATCGAGACAAATTGTTCACCGCTTAAGGGCTTTCTAGCAATTTCAGTTATTTTTATTTCAGGCAATGCTTCTACGAACTCGCCTACCAAATCCAAAGCAGTTATAAAAAGAATATTCAAATATGGATCTATAGCTTTAAACCTGTAGAATAGCTTTATTCCGCTCATCTCGGGCATTCTTATATCCATAACTGCCAAGTCATAGTTATGTGAATTTTTTTTTGCCAAGTTTTTTAGAGCTTCAATAGGATTTGAATAGGAATGTACTACATATCCTTCCTTTCTCAACAGTGCATGATATGTGTATAAGATATCCTCATCATCATCTATTAATAAGATATTGTACTGTTTGTTTTCCATTTTACTAGGTTGCTTGATTTCATTCGAAGGGGATTGATGCTTGAGGAGGAGGGCTTTACGTTTGTCTGGGGTTAATATTTTTCTGTTATTCATTATTGTGTAACAGGAATTAATATTTCTGCTATCCCCATCTAATGATAGTTTAATCTCAGATATTTCAAATTCTTTACTAAAGGTTGAATTAATTAATAAGGAATACAAGTTCTTTCCTATTACCAATCCATTTGATTTAGATAAGCTGTTTATTTTGGCGCACTCATTTACTACCGAGCCAAACAAGTCTACTTCCTTGTTATTAGAGCCCAGGGCGACCTCTACCAACCCATAATTCAGACTAATTCTATAATTGATTGGGGGCAAGTCTTCTTCTGCTAATTCTTGATTCAAAGGTTTGCATGATTTAATCATTGAAGTGCTGCAATCAAAAACGTCTTGCAATGCCTGTTGATTACGGAGATTTGATGTTTTTGGAAAGTAAAAAAACAAATTATCCCCACTATTTTTAACAATCTTTCCATTATATTGATTAAGTATGGCACTCATGGAATTCAAAAAAAGCGAATAATATTTTCTTAACTTTTTAGGGTCTTTTATTTTCGCAGTTTCTTGAGTGGAATTAATTATATCTATAAATCCTATGCAATATTGTTGTGTGAAATTAATAAAATTTATTTGTTCTTGACTACTTTCCTTAGTTAAACTATTTGAATTGGTGTTTGAACTTGGAAGGTCAGCGCTGGGATTATTGAAAGTATTTTCAAAGTTATTATCTTTATCGTAATTAGATAGATTGTTTAATTTATCTATCATGTTTATATGGATAATATAGATCACGTACTATTTATGGTTTTTGTTTATTATTGCAAATAAATACCAATATCGGTATAGCAGCCTCATTTTAGTGAAAAACTTGCAATAATGGTCATTGTAGTTCAATAGCTTAAGCTAACATAGCTTATTAAAACAAGATTTAAAAATATTTCTATTTGTAACACTACAATGCTGTTATATAGATCAAAAAAACGAGAACAGATATTATATATCACGGATTTTTGGATGTTATGATGAAGGTCGTAAGACTTGCCCTTTATGTCAATAACATCCAATTCTATCAACATAATTATTCCATCATATCGTCAATTCTTTTTAGTAATTCTTCAAGTTCAATTGGTTTTTGGATAAACAAATCTCTGCTTAATTGGGAATAGTCTTTTTCTCGAAATTGTTGATAATATGCCTCGCTAGCGGTCAAAAAATATATTCTAATATTATTGTCCATTTCCTTTATTTTCTTGTACAAATCAAAACCATCTAGATGTGGCATCTTGATATCAAGGAGTGCTATGTCATAGTAATTTACCTTAAATTTTGACAACGCTAAACAAGAGTCATTGAACGTATCCACTTCAAATCCATGGATTTCTAATATGCGTTTAAAAGATAACGTAATGTCATCTTCGTCGTCTACGATAAGAATTTTTATTTTATTTTTTTGATTTTCATTTCATTAACTCATCCCAGAACTATTTTGAATCAGGTCGGTCTTAATTAATGGGATTTTAAAAGAGAAAGTTGCACCTTTCTCATCTTTATTATTTTCAGCCCACATACTTCCACCATGAGACATAATGATATTTTTACAAATGTACAAACCCAATCCAGTACCTTGAAACGATCTAGTAGAAAATTTGCTAAAAAGATGAGGAAGGATTTCTTCTGATATCCCGCTTCCCGTGTCTTTAATTATTATTTCTGCATAGCCGTACGTATGTACACTAACTCCTTTTGATATCTTAAGAGTTATCCTGATCAATCCATCTTTTTCAATGAATTTTATAGCATTGTCGAGCAAATTTGAAATAACCTGAATAATTCTTTCCTTATCAGCATGAATAAGAGCATCCGGCCCCAAGTCTTCATTTTGTAAGGTATAATGTAACTTTATACGCCTTTTATAAGAAGTGAGTTTTTTTAACTGTCTTGTGTAATCCTTGATGATGGTAGTTAATAAATCGTTTAAGTTAAAAGTTTCTTGATGCAACAAAAGTTTGTTACCTTCAATCTTGGTAACATCTAAAATATTTTTTATCAGAACGTTGAGTCTTTTGGCATTTCTATGAATCGCTTCTATAGATTCATTCTTATTGATATCATATTTTAACAAATTTGCAAAAGTCAAGATACTTTGTGTTGGAGTTCTTAGCTCATGAGCAGCAATATTTACAAACTCATCTTTTGCTTTGTCTGCCAGTCGCAGCTTTTTTATATATTCTTCTTTGAGATTGTCGGTGTCTTTTAGTTTTTCATACAGTTCGGTTTGTTTCCATAAAGTTTCAAAAATGGTAACAAATGATATAACATTTGGTTTACTTGTAGAAGATATTGCAGAGCCAATAGCTTCGGTAAACTTTTGCTTTTTGTCATTCTTTAATTCCACTATCAGCGAGTACTTTTTATCCACGACCAATATATTTATCCTCGCATCAAATGGCGATTCAATACGTCTAACTTCAATATTGTCGTTTTGACTTAGATTATCAACTCATTTTCTGCATGACTAAATGATGGAGTAATTATTCTTATTTTTATATTTCTTCTTGAAGCATCTATCAAAGATTGCATTATTCCGTCGTTTTCCTCTCTCATAAAAACAGTTGAAGTTGTAAGAATAAGCATTATCTCGGTAGCACTAGATTTTAAAACATCAAAATAAATTTTCTTTATTTCAAAAGGACTCTTAATGACATCTACAATTTCGGGAACTATGCCCTTCTCAATTTCATCAATCTTCTCTGTTGCAGAAATAGATTTATCCCATAGGTTCTCAAAAAAGAAATTATGTTGTTCTACAACTGCCTTTGAATTACTGTACACAACTTGAGACAATAATCGTAAATTTTTCATTGTCGCCGATGCAATGTACTCGTTTTCATTTACCGCAAAATTTCCTTTTAGGCCGGGTAAATGATGTACTGCAGCTATCTTCAATAATTCTTTACAAAAAGCAATATTTTCTTTAGTTACCTCGGTAATAAATCTAGATTTCACATTTCTTTTCTTCAAGTCAAACATCCCTTTATTAAAAACTTCTATTCCGATAGCGACTGAAGGCCAGTACTGGTCTGCACAGATTAAAAGATTATTTCTAGAATTATTTAAGACATTGAGGATGGTTTTAGTGGACTCTTCTAATCCTTCTGCAGTACCTATTTCCTCCATGTTATCTAAAAAGTTACTCATACATATTAATTTTTTATATAAAATGGTAGTAAATGGCATAGAATGTTTAATAATGACAATAACATAAAAGACATGTGTAATTTTAGCTTAATACTATAGAGTTCCAGCTTTTGGATCGGGGATTCTTATTATTCTCAAAAACAAGAACACGTCTATTATTCTCAATTTTCTTGAGAAAAATGTTGTGCCAAGTGATGTTACGGTAGAATTATATTATATGTTTTATTTCTATTTCTTATTACTTTTTTCTGATAACAAATCTACTTATCCTGAAAAATCCTTATATATTTGAATATTTTATTTTAAATACAATATCGTGAAATACTCCAGCTTCAATTCATATTGTCATAGGTGCATAATAAATGCATGAGCGAAAGTTGCATGAGGAAAACGGATATTTGAGAGATAAAAGTTTCCATGGTGAAGGCAAGGAAACCTCTAACAACGATACTTCAAAATTTATCAATACCATAAGAGGAACCAAGTCAAAACGGGAAAGGACTGAGGTTATATATGGAAGTGAAAAAACGACCCAAATGATCTTAAAAGTTATTGATAATACGTCAATTAAATGGGACAACTACACAAACTCCCAAGGACCTTCCATTGGGATGGGAGTTAACCCCATAAGAAATGGTTTTATAGATGCCTATAAAAGGGGAATTATAATACGCTTCATTACGGAGATTAGTAACAGTAACTTACGTTATTGCGAAGAATTTATGAAAATTGCCGAATTGCGTCATCTCGATAATGCAAAAGGCGGGATGGCGGTAACTGAAAAGGAGTATATAGCTACTGCTAACCTACAGGAAGCACAACCGGTTGCCCATCTAATTTATAGTAATGTTATGGAAATTGTTGAACAACAGCAAGAGGTTTTTGAGAGCCTTTGGGAAAAAGCTATCCCTGCTGAGCAGAGGATTATGGAAATTAGAGAAGGATATCAGAGAATATCCACAAAAGTAATTGACAATTGGAATGAAATTCATAAGATTATTAGCAATCTAGCGGAGACATCCGAAGAAGTATTGATTTGTTCAGATATGAGCATGCTTAGATTAGCATATCAGTCTCTTTTTGACGTGTACCAGAAAATAATAGACAAATATGAGAAAAAGCATCATGAGGGAATTAGATGGATAATCTCAATAAATGGAAAAGAAGACATAGAGATAGCGAGATTGTTTATGGATATCGGAATTAAAATAAGGAACATAAAAAGTCTTCCTATTGTTAACTTTTTGGTTACCAATAAAATACTTCTCGCGAATATTGAAAGTAATGATACTATAACCGATGGTAAACAAATAAAGAATATGCTAGCTAGTAACGATCCTTTTCATATTAAATATTATTCTTCAATCTTTGAAGATTTATGGAAAAATAGTACCGATGTAAAGGATATCATTAATGATATTGACATGGGCTATGATCCAGAGAGAATAGATATTCTTTCAAAGTCTAAGAATATACACAGTCTCTATCAAACAATAGTACGTTCTGCCAAAAAGGAAATAATGATTATTTTTCCATCCGCTGGAGCCTTTATAAGACAGCACAAGCAGGCTTGATTCCATCTATCTTTGAATCCGTAAAAAATAATAATATAAAATTAAAGGCATTAGTGCCTTCCGATCGTAGAATATCTTTGATTATACAAGAACTCAAAGCTGACAAAGATCTATTGACGTCAAAGTCTTTCGATATGGAGTTTAGAGTTATTGAAAACTTTTTAGAGACCAAGTCAACTATTTTAATAGTAGACAAAAGAGTTTCCTTGGTAATGGAGTTAAAAGATGATTCTAAAGATTCATTTTATGATGCTATAGGATTATCAACTTATTCAAATAGCAAGGCAGGTGTTTTGTCATATGTACTTTTCTTTGAGAATTTATGGGAACAAACCGAGATTTCAATGAAGTTAAAAAAAGCCAATGAGAAATTAAAGGAAAGTGAAGTACTACAAAACGATTTTATTCATATTGCCGCTCATGAACTGAAAAATCCATTGCAGCCAATATTAATGATGTCTGATTTAATTAAGTCTATTTTAGATCAAGATATACTTCATGATGGCAAAGACGAGATAAAGGTCAGTCGAGCTCATTTAAATGAGTTAGTGGATATTATTATTAGAAATACTAAAAAGCTCTCCCAACTAACCAATAATGTACTAGATATAACTCGAATTGAGTCTAATTCTCTTAGATTAGAGAGAGAATTAGTGGATATTAGGAAACTCTTATCTGAGAGCGTCTTTGATTTTAACAATCAACTTAATTTAGACAGGAACAAGTATCTTATAGATCCTCACATTGATGATGGAGAATTGAAAAATAATCCTCCTAAACTATTGTTTGTGGAAGACGAAGTTGAAAATTCATTTAATGATTCTCGCTCAAAGATACAAAGCTGTTATGTTGAGATTGATAAGTCTAGAATTTTACAGGTTCTTACGAACCTCATAGATAATGCTCTAAAGTTTACTGATGAATATGAACAAATTATAATAAACACAGAAAAATTTAGAACAGAAGGTTCGGATTTTGTAAAAATTTCTGTAAAAGATACAGGTAAGGGTATCGATTCCGAAATATTTCCCAAACTATTCTCAAAATTTACTACCAAATCAAGTAAAGGAACGGGATTAGGCTTGTACATCTGTAAAAATATAATAAAAGCACACGGCGGTCAAATCTGGGCTGAGAACAACCTGAATGAAAAGGGAGCTTCTTTTGTTTTTATAATTCCATTATCACCTATATTGCCTTATTATGGAGAATAAACTATTTTAATTTATAGTGGTATAGATGATTTATTTATATCAATACAAATCATAGTAGTATGAATATTTTTGAAATGATTCTGGATCAGGAGTTATTGATTACTGATTGAACGACCTTGTTCAACTTATCTAAAGATACAGGTTTGCTAATAAATTCATCAATTGAGACCCCATCATTCAATTTGGAAAGGATATCTGATTTTGTTATATCTTGTGCAGTAACAAAAATTACCTTTATATTTGGATTAATTTTTTTAAATTGATTAATCAATTCATATCCATCCATACCGGGCATACGTATGTCAGACATCACTAGATCGTATTTTGAGTAGTTCACTTTAAATTCATCTAGTGCCTTAATGGGATCTACAAAAGCAGAAACTATTAGTCCAGATAATTCCAATGCTTTCTTATAAACTACAAGCAAATCCATTTCATCATCGATAATTACTATACAGTTTTTATTTTTGGAATCTGGAGATATATTCTGTGACACGGTATAACAGATTTGTATAATGCTGATATATATAAAAATATTCAGAATTATTAATGACATATATTGGATGACGATTTGATATTTATCTATATTCGTCGAAGATGACAACAATCCTCTTAACGATGATATAGGCGTATTCCTTAAACATAGATGTGGAATGAGTATGTTTCATCTAATACAGGGTGGCTAACGATAAATTTGTTGATTAAGAACTCGTGCTTATATTAATAATATCGTGATAAATATAGATATGATCCTAGTATAGGGACGACCGGAGAATTTTACTAGAAATGAATCTGAAGATACGGTTTGTGAATTTGGTATACGTATTATAATTAATTTTGTGCTAATAGTGTAAATAGTTTAAATTATCCTAATTTTATGAGAATATCTATATTAGAATCGTAGCCTAGTAACAAAATTGGCTCCAGAATCGATCCTAAAATAATCCGTAAAATATAAAATTTATTACTTGGATATTTTTATTGCCTTAAAAAGACTAATTACATTAAACAAATATGTGACGATATTTACATAAAGATCTTTAATAAAGTAACGAATAAAAAACAAGAGATATTAGTCACAATAGCATTCAGGCAGTAATTAAAAAATTGATCGAGTGAACTCGATCTAATATTGTCATATAAGAATTTGATAAAATATGATATGGTAAATATAATGTATTGTTATGAATGCAGATCATCAAAATTTTAAAAATAATTATTAACTTTGGATATATGCATACATATACAAATGAATGAACCCGATATGATACAAAACGATTCAAAATAAAAGGTAAAAGTGATCATGTTGGGTTGATTGGTAGGTTGATTGTAAGCTTACTTTAACTTTAACTTTGTTGGAGCTTTTAAAAGCCAGCAAATCGGTTTGTCATCACTAAAAGAATATCCACCTACATCTATTGTTATTACTGTATAATAGTAAATAGATAATGTTATTCCCAAGTGGTTCCATTTAATTTTGCATATTTTAAATATGCATTATTCCTATCTAGTCCTTCTGTATTGGCATTTCTAAGATTTGCCTCAACGAAAATGGTCTTGTACATACTGCTTTGTCTAAAATCAGAGTTTTGCAAATCTGACCACATGAAATTGGTATTGCTTAATTGGCTTTTAGAAATATTAGAATCTTTTACTGTAGCGTACATTATCAAAGCTTCAGACATATCAGAACTTTCGAAATTAGTTCCTGTTAAATTGGATTGTACGAAATTTGTGCCCATCACTATTGAATTTGTAAAATTACATTCAGCAAAATTAACACCGTTAAGATATGTTTTAGAGATATCTTTATTTGAAAAATCAGTTTCAGTAAAATCTAATTTTAAAGTTAGATTTTTTAACCGCCACTCATTAAATTCGTTTACATTTTCCTCAAGAAGTAGTGTTAAGCCCTCATCTTGTTTGGGATCAGCCATTTTATATACTATATTTAGAGAATCAATATTAATTTGTCGATTTTTTTGGTTGCCAGTTCATCTATTAGCTGAAAACTAATCATATCATATTCCCTGTTAATAATTGACAGCCTTCTTCTTTCTTGATTTGGATTGGCAATCATCCAATCATCCACCGGTCAAGCTTGTAAACTTATTAGTTCTTTTTACATGTGCAATATAGTCTAAATTCGCCAGTGCTATCATGACAGATTCTCTTACCTCTTCGCTCTCATCATTTAGTGCTCGCTCAAGGGTTTTTCGTGATTGCTCGGATCCTATAACTCCCAATGCTACTGCGGCTTCGTGTCTTACAAAAAAACTGGGATCATTTAAGACGGCTTTTGATAGAACATCTATTCCACTTGTATATCCTAATTGGCCTAGAGAAAAAGCTGCTTCGTGTCTTACAAGCTGGTCTGAATCATTTAATAGAACTTGTCCGATAGCTTCAATGGCTTTTTCTCCAGAGATATCTGCTAGTATGCATACGGCTCTAGTTCTTATTACATAATCCTTATGATCAACTAGATTCTTAAAATACTCCTCGTCTTTATTATCAAAGTGTTGTTCCATTTCCATCAACAGGTCTAGTCTATTATCCAAATAGATTTAGAAAAATTACAAGGATTTATAACGGTTTGTAAAATTCTCCCTAACGATAATTTATTATCTATCCCTTTTTTCTAGCAAAATCACATTAAGGACAGTCAAACGCCTTGATTCAAAGAAGACTAATTTATAACATTACTTTAAATCTACAAATATAAAATGCATAATCTTATCCATAAATAAATGCGTGTAAGATACTGGAGGCTTAGCCTAGATGATTTAAGAAATGGAACTTATCCTATTGACAATGTAAATCATTGGGAGATTAAATGTTTACAAGGTGATCACGAGCATTTTGGTGTATTTTGGTATAGATATGGAACTCCATTTGATAAGGAACCTGTTAATGGAATATGTTTCTATTACAACGAGATACCTGTTGAAAAGGTAAAAGATATCGCAAATTTTCTCAGTTCAAAGTTTGGTGGCCATATAGCCTATAGACAAACAAGGGCATTCTTGCAAGGATCTAAAGAATTTGCAGACAAACAATCTATAGCCCAACTTGCGGAACAACTGAGTTCAAGATATAACGCACCGATTGAGATGACACTTGAATTTGAGAGAATAGATAAAGACCAACAAGAAAAAATAATAACTTTGCCCGCTGCCAAGGCATTACCTATAGTAGGCCCCGATTAAATTTTTTTTGTCTTTATAATTTGATATTCAAACCAAGATACCTATATATTATTTAAATCTCACCGTTTAATTGGCCTTGTAACCATGAATAAGGAAAAAACATTTGTCGAAAAAAAATTGAGAGGGTCTGGAGGATATGCAATTGCAAAGGTTAGTGACGATGAACAAAAGAAAGCAAATTTAGGCGGTCCTGAGCTTTTTTTGGCAGGCGTAGGTAAGTTAGATAATGATAGATTTAAAAAATATTATTGTAATAAATGTGAAAAAGAATATCAGGGAGCACCAAATCTTGAATTTGAAAACCCTAATGAAGATTTGGGTGAGAATATAATACTAAAAGAAAAAGGAGAATACAAATGCAAAAACTGTGATTATATTATAGCCCAGTATAGAAAATTTGATGAATCGAAAGATAATGCTACCTTAGAATCAAAAGATCAGAATGAAAAAGAAAAAGAAAATGGGAATAAAAGTTATGACGAGGTAGTAGAAACAGAAAATAAAAATGAAAGCAACAATAAGAGCAGTATTAACCCAATTAACTCGATCAATCCAACTGAAAACAGCGATAATGATAAAGCTATTCCAGATTTAAAATCCACTTATGTGCATATTGAAAAAATAATCGGAATGTCAACTTATGATAATAATGCACACCTAATTGGCAATGTACAAGAAATAGGTTTAAGAAAATTATTAGATGGAAATGTTGAATTTAGTTTCAAGATAAAAGATTCAAATAATGAAATTAGAGAGATAGAATGGAATAAGATTTCTAAAATAGGAGACATAATTATTTTGGCAGATCAGAGTTTACAAGATAGTGAGAACAAATCAAGAGGTTTGAGAGATGATATTAGTAACGTTAGTGGTGATAATAGTAATATAAACACCAATAGTTCATCATTAGCATCATCATCATTAACAGGAAAATTAGATACTAAAACATGTAAAAATTGCAAATCCCCTAATGAGGCAGAATCCGTTTTTTGTGAGGAATGTGGAAAAAAACTAGAATGAAATAGAGTTTATTTATTTATTTATTTATTTATTTTTCAATCCAATTCTCACATCCACTACTCGTGACCCACGGCCTTCTTCTAGGACCAGTAACGGATTAATATCAAATTCTTCGATTTCTGGAAAATCTACAATTAACTGAGATAATCTCAGCAAACAATCAATTACTGATGAAATATCTGATGATTTTTCACCTCTCACACCTTTCAATAATGAAATAGTTTTGATTGAATCCACCATTTCCCTAGCTTCTGATTCAGAAATAGGAGCCAGTCTAAAATTTACATCCTTCAAGATCTCAACATAGATTCCTCCTAATCCAAACATCAGTAACGGCCCAAATAATTTGTCTTGTTTTGCACCAAGGATTAATTCTTTGGAATTGGTTACCATTTCCTGAACCAAAATGCCTTCAATTCTTGCGTTCGGATTATAATTTTTTACATTAGACATGATAGAACTATATGCATTTCGAACATCATCAGTATTTTTTAAACCAATTTTTACACCGCCAGATTCTGATTTGTGTATGATGTCTTTTGAAGATATTTTCATGACTACAGGATAACCAATTTCCATTGCAGATTTAACTGCATCATCTTCAATATTTACTAGCACACTCTTTGGAACTGGAAATCCATATGCTTGAAGTACAGCATAGCCCTCATCCTCTAGAAGATTTGTTCTACCTTGTTTGTAAACACTTGATATAACACCCCTAACCTTCTCCTTATTAACGGAAAAAGAAGGCATCGATTCCTTTTTACTATTTAACCAATTACTAAACCTATACATTGAATCTAATGTTCTTATGGCAGGCTCTGCATACATAAAATGAGGCACTTCTCCTTCTGACAATATAGACTTATTTTCAACACCTTCAGCTAAACCCATTAACGCAGCTAACATGGTCTTGCCACTATTTTTTGATGTTCGAATTATTGTTTTGGCTAACTCATTATAATCTAAAGTCGCAGATGGAGTACACATTGTTACTACAGACCCAACGTTAGAATTAGCTAATACTTCGATCAATACTTTTTCAAATCTATTGAAATCCGCATCTCCTACTATATCAACGGGATTTCGAGAGGATCCATGGGGCGGGATAACTCTAGATATATTTTCCCTCGAATTAGAAATATCGGCCATTTGTATGTTGTATTTGGAACAAGAATCGGTGGAAATAATTGCAGGTCCACCTGCATTAGAAACAATTACTACTCCCTTATTATTCATTGGTAAAGGTTGTTTTGAAAAAGCGGTTGCTAATTCGAATAATTCCTGCATTGTATCTACACGAATCACACCAGCTTGCTTAAACACAGCATCGTATACTTCATCTGAACCCATCAATGCACCTGTATGAGACATTGCGGCCTTGGCGCCTTCTGGAGTCCTACCAGATTTTAAAACAACAATTGGCTTTCTTTTTTCTAAAGTAATTCTTTTAGAAGTATTCATGAATCTACGTCCATCATGGATATCCTCTAAATACATCACGATTACTTTGGTATAAGGATCATCTTCTAATAATTCAAGTATATCAGTTTCATCCATATCTACCTTGTTTCCCATACTAATTACTTTGGAAAAGCCTATTCCCTGAGCTATGGCATCCTCTACCGTTGCTGCGCAAATAGCACCGCTCTGAGAAACAAGAGCTATTTCGCCATGTTTAGGAGTAATTTTCAAAAATGTTAAATTCATAAGATTTTGATCGGTAAGACTCATTATTCCAAGACAATTTGGTCCTATTATTCTGATTCCATATTTTTTACCAATGTCTTGTACTTGTTGTTCTAATTTTGCACCAGTTTCGTCAACTTCTTTAAAGCCTGCAGAAACAATTATACAAGATTTTATATTTTTTTTCCCTATTTCCTCCATGACTGCAGGAACAGTTCTATTAGGAGTGGCGACTACAGCAAGGTCAATGTCGTCATCTACATCAAGGACGCTTTTGTACGCCTTTATACCAGCTACAGATACACTTGATGGGGTAATTGGATATATTTTTCCCTTATAGCCGCTCAATATATTTGAAAAAATAGCTTTACCTACTCCAGGTTTTTCTGATGCTCCTATTACAGCAATAGAAGATGGTGAAAGGAAAATGTTCTTTAAATTTTCATTACTCAATAAAAAAAAGTAATACCGTCTGGTTATAAAAATATTAAAAAAATTTAGTTTTTATATTAAAGAAATATTTATCATCATAGCTAAATGTCTTCAAATAAGTTGACAATAGATATTGATACTCATGGGCTGATAAGCGATCTGCAGAAATTGATAAAAATTCCGAGTGTTTCTGCAAGAAAGCAAAATTTGGAAGAGTGCGCTAAAGAGATCGTTGTAATGATGAAAAGAATAGGAATTGTCCCAGAGTTGATATATTTAGAGGATGATAAAAATAATTCTGTACCCCCTCCCCTAGTGTATGGAGAGATCAAATCCAAATCAAATCCCAATGGCAAGACCTTATTATTTTATAATCATTACGATGTACAACCAGAAGAACCCAAGGAATTATGGGAATATGAGCCATTTGAAGGTAAAGTAGAAGGTAATCTGATTTATGGGAGGGGTGCTTCTGATGATAAGGGTGAACTTGTAACCCGATTAAAAGCGATAGAATTTTTTCTAAAACAAAGAGGCGATGTTCCAATAAATATAAAGTTTCTAATCGAAGGAGAAGAGGAGATTGGAAGTAATAACATATCAAAATATCTAAAAAGATATAATACAAAATTCAAGACTGACGTGGTCATTTGGGAATTTGGATATATAGATCAGGAACAAAAACCTATTATCAGTTTGGGAATGAAAGGTCTTTTATACGTAGAATTGACGGCACAGGGTGCATCTAGAGATGTTCATTCTAGTTTAGCCGTTTTGATAGAAAATCCTGCTTGGAGAATAGTCCAAGCGTTATCAACATTGGTAGATAGAGAAGGAAATATTTTGATAAATGATTGGTTCAAAGAAGTTAAAGAATTATCTGAAGAGGAAAGTTTGGTTGTAAACAGCGAACCATTTGATGAGGAAAGTTTTAAAAATGAATATGGAATCAGTAAATTTATCAATAATCTTAGTGGCAAAAAAGTTAAGAAAGCATTGACTTGTGAACCAACATGTAATATATCTGGATTAAATTCGGGATATTCAGGACCTGGCGCAAAAACTATTACACCTTCAAAAGCAATGGTCAAGATTGACTTTCGTTTGGTTCCAAATATGGACCCAAACCTCCAGTTTAAAAGGTTAGAGAAACACCTAGTAGAAAATGGATTTGATGATATCAAAGTTACACTTATTCATGGAGAAGCCGCTGGAAGAACTGCATTAGATAATCCGTATGTAAAAATAATTGGAAAATCTGCAAATGAAATTTTTGGAGATTCAATAATATCAATTTCATCTGCGGGTACGGGACCCATGTATGATTTTATTGATTTACTAAAAGCCCCTTGTATTTCTATTGGTGGGACCTATATATTTTCAAGAATACATTCACCCAACGAATTTGCTAGGATCGACCTTCTTGAAAAAACTACTAAATGTATGATAAAAATTATCGATAATATTTCAACGACTGTAACATGATATATTTTTTGATTTTACTTATAAGCATGAAACAAGCTTTTACTAATATTGGGTTTTGAAGATAAGATAGACAAAGAAGACTACCTGAAAGATTGGAAAGAGACAGTAATAGATAAGGTGCAAGAAAATGATGACATAATAAAGATAACAGAATACGTACTTCATATTGCTAGAATTATCGACTATCCCGACCTGAAAATTTCAGATTATATGAATATGATGGATGAGATGGGAAAAGAGTTAAAATCACAAATAAAAAATACAAAAAGTATGAGACCAACCCACCTTATTGAAAAATTAAATGAATTTTTCTTTGACGATAAGAAATTTCAACCAAATGTTAGTGACTATTATAACCCTATCAATAATTATTTAAATATAGTATTAGAAAAAAGGACAGGAATTCCAATAACGCTATCATTAATCTATATTCACCTTGCTACTTACATGGATTTTAAACTCCATCCCGTAAATTTTCCATCCCACTTTTTAGTCAAATATGTACTAGACGAAGATACGGACGAATCTATAGTAATTGATACTTTCAATAAAGGTCGAATAATGGATGACTATATCTTACAAGATCTTTTGAACAAGGCATACCCTAAATCTACGATTTCTTTGTCTAATAATTTGATGAAGAAGACTAATTCATCACAAATTTTAATCAGAGTTTTGAATAATTTAAAAAATGGATACATGGAAGTGGATGATTTAAACAAAATAATGAAAATAAATGAAATGATTCTCTCCTTAGATAGTTCTAGTTCTGAAGCACTAAGAGATAAAGGTATAATTTTATACAGAAATAAAAAATATCAGCAGGCTTTAGAAATTCTTTATAATTATATAGATTTGAATCCAGAAGCAGACGATATTGACAGAATATTGGAATTAGTAAAGCAAATTAGAAATACGCTTACAAAGTAGCTGTGAAATTATAATTGATCTTGACTATATTCTTGAAATAGATTTGGAAATTAGCAGTATTATGCAGTTGGAAATATATAATGATCTGCTGACGGGCATTTTAATTTCTCAATGTGGGACATTGTTTGACAAAATTAATAATTTGATAAAGCCACAAACCACAATCTATAATCAATAAAGTCTATATCGGACTTTGCATATTGCTAGAATATAAATAGTAGTTAAATAGGAATAAAATCCAACCTAAATTTATGTCAAAATTGGCATTTTTTCTTCAAGTGTTAGATCTTAAATATAGCAAATAATGAAAACCCGTTAAATGATCAACATGATGTACGTATAGATTCAGCTGAAGATTAAGTAAATGTGATAAGCAAGCTCGGTCATGCTACAATGCGATAAATTTCCTACGAAATCAAAGATAAACTCTTTCTTACATAATATGCCACTGATGATCTATTATACTAACTTGCACTAATTATATCAAATCTAATAAATTTACACATTCTTGTTTATTTTGATAAATAAATCTTTAGCATTTTTTCTGGCTTCTTCAGTTATTTCTTCGTTAAAAATAGTATTGCTCAAAGAATCAAGGATTACTTGCCACTCTTGTTCAGTTAATTGAATATTCTTCTTATCAATATTACCCATGGTAAAATTTTTCAGTTTTTCTGTAATAAAATCTTATTTGCTTTTAATATAATGGGGTATTCAAGTATCATAAATGAATTAGACAGACAACAAGAATCATAATGATAACTAACTGTTTATGGAATTAAACAAGTATTAATTTCTAGCCTTGTGGCTTTCTAAGCTTCTCGGGTTCTCAGGTTCTTTTTGATATTATGTAGAAACCATGAGCAGAAATAATCAAAGCAGCCAAAGACATCTTTGTAGCAAATACCAAGTTCCATGGTGTATCAGGATTAGGATAGGGCATAAATAAATCATCTAATCTTAATTCACCGTTGATTAAATCAGCAGTGATTAATGCATTCCATATTATAAAATTATAAAAGAATTCATAAATTGAAATTATTAGTATTGCAAGAACTATCAATTGCAAAATGGATCTGACACTTTTTGGTATATTTTTTACCTTATCTGCTCCAAGTTTAGTAACGCAATACCAAGCTACGACAGACACTATCATAAGATAGGTTACCAATTTTGCTAACCCTTTAACTGGAAATTCGGTATTAACCAATACCTCTCCTATTATGACCCTTCCGGTATTCAAATATTCATCAAGGCTTATATATAATGAATAAAAAGTAATTGTTGCCATAAAAAATGCACATAAATAAAAAATGACGAGGTAAAATCTCCTAGAAAGAAATTCGTCTTTTTCTATTGTTAATTTCATTTTCATTTATATTAAAACCGATTTAAGAACTCATATAAAAATGGTATTTTATTAAGAGAAAGCCCAGTTCCAATTAGTTCATTCTGTATTGTTAGTCATTGTAAATTATTTTCAAATGTTTTTAAAATTTTGTTTATATCGGCTTCAGTTATCAGAGGGTGAACGGGTAATGACAATACATGATTCCAAGCCCAAATAGTGTTGGAGAGAAGAGTATCAGAGCTAAGATCGTTGGAGTGACTATAATAAGGAGTCCTATGTATCGGTGGATCATAATAGACAGTAGCACCAATTTCTTCTTCAATAAGATTATTTTTGATCAACTCTCGTTGAGAATCTTCTTTGAATCCAATAGTAAAGAGATACCAATTGAATTTCTTATTTTCAGGTTCGTGAGGCAATGTAAGTAAGCCTTTTTGTTCAAATTTCTTTAATCCATCAAACAATAATTCTGCATTTGTTTTTCTCATTTTTAGCATCCTGTCTAGCTTTCGCATTTGGGCTATTCCAATGGCTGCACTTATTTCTGGTAACCTCAAGTTCAGACCAAATACCTGTGTGTCATATCCATGTACCATGCCATGGTTTCTTATCATTAACAATTTTTCATATAGATTATCATCATTAGTAACAATCGCCCCTCCTTCTCCAGTCGTGAGTACTTTACTAGCATAAAAACTAAAACAACCTAAATTTCCTATTGTACCAGTTTGTTTTTGATCATATAATGAACCTAATGACTGACATGAATCTTCTACTACTTGTAGTGAATTATCTTTTGCAATAGAATTGATTTCATCCATATCAGAAGGATGACCGTAAAGGTGAACTGGGATAATTGCTTTTGTGTTGCTATTAATTTTTTTTACAACATCTGAAATGTCTAATGTGTAGTCATTCTTGTTTATATCGACAAAAACAGGCTTTGCTCCAGCGGCAATAACTGAATTAGCCGTAGCTACAAAGGTAAATGATGGAAGAATTACTTCGTCGCCTTGTTTAACTCCCAAAGACAGCAAAGAGGCATGTATAGCAGATGTTCCCGAATTAACGGCTATTACATGCTTTACTTTGAGATATGATTTTAAAAGATTCTCAAATTCTTGTACCCGTTTTCCACCATTCTTAGCTGGAGAAGTCAAAGCATTTTCATCTAATACTTTCAAAACTTCTTGTTTAGTTTCGTCATCCAACCACGGCTTATTTATCGGAATCATTATTTGATAATTATTATTAAACAGATATAAAAATCAGTAATAAACGGGTCTAAATAAAGAGAAATCGATTATTTTTATAGCTCGTCACGTACAGAGCGCCCACTAATAGATATTAAAAAGACCAATCAATTAACCAACCAACCAATTTATGATATTCGAAAATTCTAAAATTACAAACCTCTATTGTGGTGACCCTACTCCAGCAAAATATGCAACAAATTAGTAAATGTCTAACAATTTATATTTTTTGTACTACTTTATTTAACCATAAACCATAGTATAGGTAGACAAGTGCCTCTACTGATTTTCTAAACGGAGTGAGGATACAATATGTGTTAAAATATAATAGAGGGCAATAATAATTAGTTTTAGTGCAGATGTGGCAGAGTGGTCATCCTAATACAAAATTATTAGGACCATAGTAATGCGTCGGCCTTGAGTCAATAACAAGGTAGATTAAAAGAAAGCCGATTCGCCATACGGCGATCAGGAGTTCAAATCTCCTCATCTGCGCTGAAAATTTTTGATTTTGATGTAGGACTAGCACATTGGCTTATTTTCCAATTCGGCATGAAAGATCATACAATTTAAAAATATATGGGCTGAATCAAATGAAAAAACAAAATACCAATAATCATGAGTGGTATGGCAACCAGATGAAGAGTAGAATAATCGATGTAGATATAGAAACATAAAGGAACTTAATTTGCTAAAGAATAATATTTTATATTGACTCTAACGCAAAATGTAGGTTATAAGATAAGATGATGAATAAATATCTAGTCATAGTAATAGGAATTATAGTTGTAATAATAAGCGCATTAACAATACTAAATACTCCTTCAGATACAACGATCCTTTTACCTTCACCATATGCAGAAGATAGTGCATCTGCTGTCAACGTTATAGCGGGTGGTTTAGAGTTTCCTACAGGAATAGCAGTTTTACCAGATAAAAGAATCCTAATAACAGAACAGACAGGAAAGATACTAATTCTTAATAGTAACGGATCACAGCTAAATAATTACGAAGTAATTGATAATTATTTTGATGAAGGGGCAGGACTATTAGGAGTAGCAATACATCCTCAATTCGTTAATAATCATTATTTGTATCTTTATCATACATATAAAAACAATGATAATCAGATATTCAATAAAGTAATTCGATTACAAGAAAAAAATAACTCACTCACTGAAACAGAGACAATAATCGATAATATACCGGCTTCAAAACTCCATAACGGTGGAGTATTAAAGTTTGGACCGGATGGAAAATTGTACATAAGTGTTGGCGACACTACAAATTCAGAGTTATCTCAGAATTTATCTAGTTTGGCAGGAAAAATACTCCGTATAAACGATGATGGAACCACACCAAATGATAACCCATTTCCTAACTCTTCAATTTATTCATATGGCCATAGAAATGTTGTAGGTATTACATGGGATTTTAACAATAATACAATGTATGCTAGTGAAGCTGGCAGGATTGGAAATGACGAAATCAATATAATCAATCAAGGCGAGAACTATGGCTGGCCAATAGAGGAGTGTGGGAATTTAGAAGAAAGTTTATTTGTTAATGCAAAATTCTGTTTTACTCCTTCTATATATCCCTCTGGAATTTTGATAAGCAATTCCACGGAACTAAATTATTATGGAAAGTTAATTGTGGCTACTTTAAAAGGAGAACATTTGAGAAGTATTGATCTTGTTTCAAAAGATCAATCTTCCATATTAACTGGATACGGTAAAATTAGAGAGGTAGTAGAAGATAACAATGGATCATTGTATCTAATAACAAATAATAGAGAATTTTTTGATAACAATGGTGGTGGTGACAGGATCTTGAAAATAGTTAAAAATGAGGAAAAGTGAGGAAAAATTTGGGAAAAAAAAAATTTAGAGACATGGGTCATGAAGAAAGACTTCAATATATCAAGATAAAAACAAGCTTGAATGACAGCGAAATTGATTTGTTTAAAAATACATCAATATTTAAATTTGATAATATCGATGGAATGATTGAAAACGCTATTGGAATTTTTCCACTCCCTATTGGAATAGCAAATAATTTTGTCATCAACAATAAGGAGTATTTAATTCCGATGGCAATAGAAGAACCATCTGTTATAGCTGCTGCAAGCAATGCTGCAAAGATAGCAAGTAAAGGCGGAGGTTTTATGGCTCACGCAGATGATTCTATCATGATAGGTCAAATTCAATTAATCCCAAATAGTTCAAACGATCAAACAGTAGTTCAACATCTAATTGAGTTAATATCAGATAATAAGATGGAAATAATATCCCTAGCAAATACTAAAAGCAAATTTGCGAAATGTATAGACATTAAAATTAAACAAGTCAACGATGAAAGCATAAACAAACTCGGACTAATGATAATAATAGAAATTATGGTAGATACCAAAGATGCAATGGGTGCAAATGTAATTAATACCATGTGTGAAACCATTGCACCCGAAATAGAATCATTAACAAGTTGTAAGGTAATACTAAAAATTTTATCCAATTATGCAACGCAGCGCTTGGTAAGATGTAGAGCTATATTTCCAAAACAATTAATCGGTGGCGAAGAAATTCTTAAAAGGATTTTATTTGCTTATTCCCTAGCGTTCACTGATGTCCATAGAGCTGTCACTCATAACAAAGGAATTATGAATGGAATTGACAGCGTAGCAATAGCTACCGGTCAGGATTTTAGAGCTATTGAGGCAGGATGTCATGCATATGCGTGTAGAGATGGACAATATAGATCTTTGACTAAATGGTATCAAGATTCTAATGGAGATCTTGTGGGAGAAATAGAAATTCCAATGGCAGTAGGAATAATTGGTGGAATAACAAATACGCATCCTATCGTTAAAGCTTGCTTGAAATTAATGAATATATCAAATTCGCAAGAATTAGCAACTGTTATAGCTGCTTCAGGATTAGCTCAGAATTTCTCAGCCATAAGAGCTTTATCTAACGAAGGTATCCAGAAGGGACATATGAAATTGCACTCAAAAAATATTGCAATAATAGCAGGAGCTACAAATGACAAAATAGAAATGGTTTCCAGAAAAATGGTTGAAGAGAGAAATGTATCGGTTTCAAGAGCCAAGGAAATTTTAGAATCATTAAAAGAAAATTAGGCCTTACTTGATAGAATAAAAAGTCGAATTAATAAAACAAATAAACAACGTAATAATTAGTATATTCGATATAGGTATCAAATATGGGTCTTATAAAATTCGTGGTGCCCAAAGGCAGTATAGAAGAGGCTACTTTTAAAATGATAGAACAAGCATGGCAATGTAGTGTTAGTGGTAGGGGTAGAATATACAGAGTAAAGATTGCAGACCCAGATATAGAAGTAAAGATTCTAAGACCTCAGGAGATTCCAACATACGTACAAGAGGGATTTCATGATGTTGGAATAACAGGTAAAGACTGGATAAAGGAAACGAATGCTGATGTCAGAGTATTGTTAGATTTAGAATACGGCAAAGTTAGGCAGGTAATAGCTATTCCGGAATTTTTTGAGTTCAATAATCTTGATGAGTTGATAGATAATTTTGCTCATAACAAAAAGACTTTGAGATTTTCAACAGAGTATCTAAAATCAGCATCCACGTATATAAAATCTAAGGAGAGTTATAAAAAACACTTTGGAGATCTCGACCCCATAATAGTAACTCCCTGGTCTAGGACTGGTAATAATAAAATGATAGAGATTTTTTTATCATTCGGAGCAACAGAGGCAAAACCTCCAGAAGATGTAGATGCAGTTTTTGACATTACAGAAACAGGAACCACCCTTATTCAAAATAATTTAAAGATCATAGATCAAGTAATGGAATCTACAGCAGTGCTCATCGCAAATAAAGATGCTCTAAAGGATCCTATAAAAAAGGAAAAAATAATAGACATGATTGTCCTATTGAGAGGAGTAGTAGAAGCAAGAAAAAAACTACATATTTTTGTTAATGTAGAAAAAGACAATCTTGAAGAGTTATTAAGTATTCTTCCATCATTGAAAGGTCCAACTATAAGTAACTTAAGTAAAGAGGGATGGTATGGAGTAAATACCATAATAGACAAAAATGAGTTTATCAGACTTATTCCAACCATCAGAAAAGTTGCGCAGGGGTTGGTAATTTTGGAACCAAGTCAAATATTATCAATGGATAAGATCATTCTAGATAATAAAGATGAAATAAAGTTTGATTAAGATTATAAGAATTAGAGAGCCTCAAGTTCAAGCTAATGAATTAAGAGAAAGATCTTGGAATAAGGACCTTTCAATTCCAACAAAGAATGTTCTAAAAATCATAAACGATATAAGAAGAGATGGAGATGAAGGGTTATCAAAATGTATTGAGAAATACGAAAACGTTAAGATTGATTCATTTGTTGTTAGTAATGCTGAGATTAAAGAAGCCTATGAGAACGTCTCAGCCAAGCAAATAAGAATAATAAAATACATGAAATCCAAATTAGAGAAAAGTGAAAAAGCAGTAATCGATAATCTTAAGAATATAAAAATTGATTCAGACGGAATTAAGATAAACAAAACAATAATGCCTATTTTTAGAGTAGGATGTTATATCCCAGGGGGCAAAGCTAGATATCCAAGTACAATAGTAATGTGCACCATACCAGCAAAAGTTGCAGGAGTAAAGCAAATCGTGGCTATTACACCACCTATGAAAAATGGAAAGGTGGACCCCTTGACTCTTGTTGCAGGTAACATCTGTGGTGTAGATGAGTTTTATAAGGCAGGCGGTGCGTATGGAATAGCAGCACTGGCTTACGGTACGAAGACTATAAAAAAAGTGGATAAAATAGTCGGACCAGGTGGAGTATATGCGTCTGTTGCAAAGTCAGTGGTATCAAAAGATGTATCAATAGACATGATAGCAGGTCCGACCGAATTATTAATATATGCTGACGAAAATTCAAATCCACGATATATTGCATTAGACTTGATCTCACAGGCAGAACATAGTGAAGATACACTATGTGGGGTAGTAACGAAATCAACAATTGTAGCCACAAAGATTTCTGAAGAATTAAATAGAATAATAATTAAAGAGGGTGAAATACCTAGAAGAGAATTTGTCGAAAAAAGTATAAATGATAATGGATTCATAGCATTATGTGAAAATAATGAAGAAATAATAGAATTCATTAATGAATTTGCTCCTGAACATCTTGAAATATTTGCAAGTAACGATAAAAAAATAGTAAAGGAGATTTATAATGCAGGATTGATATTGATTGGAGAATATACTCCATCATCTGTAAGTGATTATTGTCTTGGCTCTAATCATGTACTTCCAACTTACAGATTCGCAAAATCCAGATCAGCACTATCTGTTTTAGATTTTATCAAACTGGTAAATGTGATAGAAATGAAAAGAGATGCTTTAAAAAAAATTGCTCCAATCATAAAAGAAATAACATCAACCGAAGGATTATTTAATCACTATGAAGCGGTAAAGGGAAGGATAAAATGATGGCGGATTGGTTAGATAAGGAACTTTCCCACATTAAATCACACAAACCTTATACAAGGCCAGAAAAAATTCATGACTTCTATAAACTAGATTCAAACGAAAATTTAGTTTTAGAACCGAGATTTATAAAATTAATCGCATCAAAATCTCTTCATGAAAGCGACTTTAGAGAATATCCATTAGAACAATTTGAAAAACTGTATATGAAATTGGCAGATTATACTAAACTAAGTACAAGAAATATTGGCATAGGTAGTGGATCTGACCAAATAATGGATTTATTATTATCAACAATAGGCAAAGGAAAAAAGGTTATAACAGTGAACCCTACCTTTTCTTATTTTACAGATAGATGTAATCTGTATAAAATACCCACTAAATTAATAGATCTTTCCGCTATTGATAATTCCTTTAACCTTGAACTCTTTATCAAGAAAGCGAGAGATTATGATATTATATATATAGCATCACCAAATAATCCTACTGGAAATCAATTTAAACTCGATGATATTTCAAGTATAATAGATATTTTAAAAGATAAGTTGATAATAATCGATGAAGCCTATGTAGAATTTGCTGAATATAGTTTATCTAATATAGTAACAAAATATCGCAATGTTTTAATTATGAGAACATTTTCAAAAGCTTTTGGTCTGGCTGGAGCCAGAATAGGATATATCTTGTCTAACGAAGAGATATCAGATGTTTTCAATCAATATATTCAATTACCGTATCCATTAAGTAGTTTCTCTATGCAATTGGCAATTGAAGCACTTGAAAATATCCAGATTGTAAATAGAAGTATAGAAGTAATAAAGAGGGAAAGATCAAAAATGTTTGAACGGCTAAATAAATTAGACAAAATCAAAATATTTAAATCAGATTCTAACTTCTTTTTCTTTCAAACATTTAATCACTACAATAAAATCAAAAACCAATTATTAGATGAAAGAATACTAATAAAGAATTTTGGAGACATTGGGAACTACAATGGAGCAATGAGAATTACAATAGGAAATACAGAGATGAATGAAAAGGTAATATCTGTAATTGAAAAGTCATTGTCGATATAGTGATCTTTGGTTAATAAGTCAAGAATAAAATTTTATATTGATAATATCAGTTTTTCATATCGTTATCACGCGCATCATCATTATCATCATCAGTATTTTCGTTTGTATTATCAATCATCAATTTTTTTTGAGTATAGATATCTACTTCTTTGGCTACAGGAGTATCCAAAATCTTTCGAATTTTTTCTGCACGTATGTTTCCAAGACCTGGTATCCTAGCAAGCTCTGCTATCGAAGCATTCAAAACATTCGCAGGAGAATGAAATTTATCCAACAATCTGGTAGCTAACTTAGAACCTATTCCAGGTAAAGAGGTAAGAACATATAATTGTTGAAGAAGGAAAGGATTTGATTTTTTTATCTTTTTAAGCAAAGGCCCATCATTTTTACTCTTAAATTGATGGGAAGCTAATAAAACCAATAATTCAGCAGTATAAAATACAGAATTAGTATATAAAATAGGTATTCGAAAATCAAGTGCTACTCTTATCAAAGTTTCATATGCTATCCGTATTTTATCGATAATTAATTTAGGATCATTTTCAAAATGTTCTCTTGTATCGAGGTCTGTTAAATTTCCTTCTATAATAATCAGTGGCTTAGTATAATAATTTATTAAATTGGAACATTGAATAAATATGCGACCATCATAGACAGAATTTATCAAATCATATATGGTTTTTCTTTCAATAACGGTCTCAGGAGAAACAATATAATCTCCAACTGTTAATTGTTTATAATCGACAAATACCCCCTTAAGTTTAAGTAGGTTAGGAACTCGACTATTTTTCTCTCGCTCATCTGCAACAATTCGAATAGCCAATGCAATAATAAAAAAGCATATTCTTAATTAACATTCATAAGAAAAAAGTTGTTATTGTGGAGGTTGATTAAATTTATTGGATTGAGATCCCCCTTGGGCCATATGCATCATTTGATTAATCTTATTTTCCACTTCTTTTAGATTTTCCTTGACCCTAGATTCTTGTTTGCCTAAAACTACAGTCCTGGTATTGGATAGTTCTTTCTTTTCTTCTAGTTCTTTTATTAAATTATCCCTATCAGATTTAACCAGTAAAGGGCCTGCAAGCTTGTATACGACATCATCAGAAGTAGTTTTCTTTAACTCCTCCAAAGCCCTTTCCGTTTCAGATATTTCTAGTTCAACCTGTTGTTTTTGCATCATTATTGCTTGAAGGTTTTGCTGTAATTGTTGTAATCTTGCAAGTTGCTCTTTTAGCCATGGAGGAAGCTCTTGTTCACTCATTGTTAATACAAAGTAACTAAATATTCACTAAGATAAAAATTATTACAATAATATATCATAAGTCAACATACAGTACAGAATATGCTAAATCTAATAGTCTCAAAAGAGATAGTAGTGACGCACGGAACTTAGATATGTTGTTACCGGATATTGACAATATTATACAATCATTTTCTATAGAAACAGTAACATGAGTATCAAAATCGGGCGTAGATTGAATATCGCCTTTTAATGCAACAAAAATAGAATTCAACGGTTTTTTTAAAAAATCACCGTCATCATTATTAGAGTGGAAAAATCTGTTATTATGGTCTATATCAAAATAAATAAAAATTTTAGCCTTGAAGCTTTCCAAGATTTACGTCATAGGCTCCTGCTGCGACTTTATATTCGCATTTACGACACTGCCATATACCCATTGCTACTCTTTTAAATTGAAATGAAGTACAGCTTGGACATCTCCTTTTTTGCTTTAATGTCCTATAGACCTTACCATATCTTTTTCGTACGGTAGCACCAAACTTAACACCCAAACCTTTTAATGCTGTTGAACCCTTTTTTCTTTTAACCTTTAATTCAACTCCTTTATTTTAGAGCGCATTTCCTCTCCTTTAATTCTTGCTATTTCAGAGAACTGGACAATCTGATTGATGGAAAATGGACCCGTAAAGCCTTTTTGTACAGCAACTATATTTCCATCGGATTGAGTTGTCATAGTTATGCGCGCATCCATGCAAGCTTCCTCTTCTGTTGTGGGATCTAATAAGACTGATTCTCCAATTCTAACCGCTGTAATAGATATTGGCATTGTAGTAATGGGTGGAGGCATGGTTTTACCAGTATCAACCACCTGTTCATCTTTAATTTCATAGATCGGAAATTTACTTGTTAAAAGAGCAGACACTACTGCATAAGATGTAGCATCTAACAAATTACCGTCGCTATTTATGATGCTACAGTCAACAAAAACAGTATAAACTATTTTTCCAGGAATCAAAACCAATTTATCTAAATCTAGCATTTCTGATTCGCGTATTCCTCTATCAACAACCCTTGATAATTCTATTGCGTCCTCGTCAGGAGGTCCAGGTTCAACATGTGATGAGGCTGTAGGTAAAACTTCTGCGGACATGATCAATGCACCTTTATTTTCTAATCCTTCAAATGGTTCGCCTGTTTCAACTTTAACACCTGCTATGACTTCGGTATTCCCTAGCTTTACCTTTGCAGAACCAGAGGCTTTATCTATTATTCCTACCTCAATTTCAAAATTTCTGTACGACTCAAAATCGCGACCATCCAATCTTTTTCCCCTAGATAAAGCTTCTATCATTTGTTGTTTTCGTAATTGTTCAACAATTACTGTAGAACGTTTAGAGGAACTCATGCTTCTTCCTTCAACTCCATTTCATTACCAAAATATTTTTTCATTAGTGCTTCTTTTTGTATTTCATATACCAACTTGCATCCACTTATTGCTTTTTCTAAACATTCACTAAATTGAGCTGTAGTTAGCTTACCATCTAACTGCAGCAAAGTTACTTGTTCCAAATTGGGCAAATAAGCTACAGGCATATCAGCATCTCCTTCTTTATCTTCAAGATCATTAATGTCTAGTACAATATTTTCTGATAACCGTCCAGCAGCACAAGCAGAAACCAAATCTCGCATATTAATTCCAGCATCAGCTAATGCTACAGATGCTGCATTTATGCCAGCACACCTAGATCCACCATCGGCTTGTAATACTTCAACAAAAACATCAATTACTGCTCGCGGGTAGTCACTTAATATTAAGGAGGGTTCCAAAGATTCACGCATTACTTTAGATATTTCTACTTCTCGTCGAGAAGGAGCAGGATTCTTTCTGGTATCCGTAGAAAATGGAGACATGTGATATCTGCACCTCAGAACACACCTATCTGGAAGAGCCATGTGTTTTGGATGAACTTCACGTGGCCCGTAAACAGCTACAATTATTTTATTCTTTCCGAATTCTATAAAAGCTGAACCGTCAGCATTTTTCACCACACCGACGGTAATCTTGATTGACCGCAATTCATCTATCCCTCTACCATCGGATCTTTTTCCATTTTCATCCATTAAAGTTAATTCTTTCAAATTAGACATATCCTATTTGATCACTCTTGTTTTTTTTCTTTTTGATCATCATTGCTATCGTTGTTGGATGACTTTTCAGAATTATCATGTCTATGCTTTTCTTTTGAAGTAGAGCCAGATTTACTATTATTCGGTGTAGGTGATTCGGTACTGGATTGTGGCTGTTTGGGTGATTCAGTGGGTGATTCAGTGGGTGATTCAGTGGGTGATTCAGGTACTGGATTGTGGCTGTTTGGGTGATTCAGTGGGTGATTCAGGTACTGGAAGAAACATTCATTGATTCTGGTTGTTCTGGATCTTCAGGGTCTTGAACATTTAGTAAAGTTTTGACTCGTTGAGTAAGATTAGTAGTATGAGACTCTTCCTCTACCAATTTGATAGCCTTTGCAGCCAAACTGAGGCCATCTGGGTCTCTGCCTGTAACAACTACGATACCATTTTGACCGATTATTACTCTTGTTTGGGTAGCTTGTTCTATAGTTTGAATCATGGAACCACGTTTTCCAATTAATCTTGGAACTCGAGTAGGAGAAATTTTTATGAATTCGCCGTAAGGGATCTTTCCCAAATCCTTATCTTGAACTGTAAGCATGGGGTCTCTAGTTCTATCAAAAGATACAATCCTCGCAATAATTAAGTCGCCTATGCTTAGTTGTCGGCCCATATCATCTTTGGCTGGTGAAAAATCTCGCCCAAACACATCTTGTGCAGGCAGATGAGCGAAAAAGCATGCATTAATATCAACATCCCAAGATAGAGAAGATCGATCAATAATCTTTCCTATTACTAAGTCGTTAACACGTGGAATATAAACACCCGATAAAGGTATAACTTTAACACCATCTTTACCAGCTTCAGCAATCCCCACTCTGGTAGATACTAAATAATTACCACTCTTAATAACATTCATTAAAGGTTTATAATTACCTTCAATAATTTTATCTCCAGGTATAACATATCTCCTCTTTATTTCCTGCATTTTAGAAATTGTCTACCTCCAATAACAAAATAGATGTAAAATGAAACTTTTTCATATTTCTATATCTAATTATCTAGAAATTGTTCTATAATATAATCTGTAAGTAGTTATTCCTTAACTTGTGCGGATCCTTTAGTCAAAGAACCTATGCGTTCGAGAAAGTTCCCTTTCATACCAGCATTTATTTCTATATTTACTTTTAAAGAACCATCTGATAGCCATTCTTCAGAAGTTAGAACGCCTGAGCTTTTAATAAAATTATAACTAGTGGAGGAAAACGAGCTTGGTATAAGAATAACAAGTTGCAACATTTCAGATTTTAATGGAAGAATTTTTCTAAGAGAGTCAACAATAGATTTGACTTGGTCTTCTGGTTTCTTGAAAGGATCAATTGTGACTCTTACATCTTCTAGTGCATTTTCTATTCGTTGAACAGGATGAGGAAGTTTTGTTTTAGGATCTACAAAATTTTTATTTATGTATTGAACAACCTGTTTTCGCTTGTCCTCTACCATTTTGCGCCTTTGATCTGTGGTAAGATTTAGTTCTCCCTTAAGTAATATTTGTTTGATTATTTCATTAGAGTCACTAGTTTTGAAATGTTTATTTAATTTATCAGCGGCAACTCTAGATCCTTTATTTGCATCTGAATATATTTCGTCTGAGACTAATACGGATGACAAATCAGTTCGTTTGCCCAATTTATATTCTAATGCAGGATCTGGCTTTACTAAAATTTCAAATCTATCATTTCCAACAGTTAATTTTACAACGGTAACTTTTGAATCAGCCATACAATAGAAAATTAACTGTGATATATTAATATAATAATATTTAGCAGGACGCAATATTCATTATAGATTCATTACATTTTTAATATACTTAAGATTAAAATTATTTGATTTGATCTCCATAGATTTAAAGGTTATTGAGAAACATGATGAAAGAATAACCATTAAATTTAATAACGTACCTCGTCAGTACGTAAATGCAATTAGGCGATTATCAATTAGCGAGGTGCCTACTTTTGCTATTGATGACGTAGTTATTCTAGAAAACTCATCAGTAATGCATGATGAAGCAGTTGCTCACAGGCTTGGTTTAATTCCACTAAGGACTGACTTGAAGAAATTTTCATTACCTGAAGAATGTAGTTGTAAGAGTACATTGGGATGTACGAATTGCCGAGTTTTATTGCAACTAGATGCAGAAGCTAATGAAAAAACTAAAACAATTACTACTTCAGAGTTAATTTCAGAAGATGAATTTGTAAAACCGGTTAGTCAGGATATCCCCATCATTGTGCTTGCTCCTGGTCAAAAAATAAAGTTTGAGGCATATGCGAGGCTGGGATTTGGTAGGGATCATGCAAAATGGCAGCCAGCTACGATAGCAGTAGTAAAATATGGTGAAAATGAAAATGAAAATGAAATTTTTTTAACTGTGGAATCTAATGGAGCATTAACTGCAGAAGAAATAATCATAGCAGCAATTGAGCAATTAAATAAAAGCATAAAGGAGTTTGGCGAAACAATTAACGCACTCCAAATACCGAACAACCTCTAGGTAAATTTATTTGGTACTTTATACTCTTTTAAGTGGAATAGCAAATAATGTTTAACGATACTTTAATAGATAATACAATTTGGATCCTCCGTAAAGCATTTAAAAGTAACAAGGCACAGGTTTGGAAAGCATTAGAGAAAGAATTTTCCAGATTTAGATCAAACAGAAGACAAGTCAACATCCAAAGGTTGGATAAAATTACTAATAACGGGGATATAGTAGTAGTTCCGGGCAAGATTTTAGGCAATGGAACGTTGGGGCACAAATTAACAGTATATGCATATTCATTTTCAGAAACTGCCATCAGTAAATTGAACACGGCAGGGGCAGAAGTTGTTTCATTACAATCATTAATAAGTAAATATCCTGATGGTAAAGGTGTAAAAATAATTGGTTAAGGAAACAAAATTGGATACAAAACCCGAAGAAAGTCAATCTCAACAAAATAAGCTTATAGTAGTTGATGCAACAAATTGTATTTCGGGAAGGCTCTGTTCCAAGGTATCAAAATTACTATTGCAAGGTAATAGAGTATCCGTAGTAAATGCTGAAAAAGTGATGGTATCCGGAAACAAGTATGAGGTCATCGAGAGTTACAAGAAACGATTAGAAGTAGGATCAGTTGTTAATCCCATACACGGTCCATTTCACCCAAGAAGACCAGACACCATAATTACAAAAATGATAAGAGGCATGGTCCCAAAAAGAAAATCCAGTGGAATGCAATCTTTTAAGAGATTAAGGGTATATATAGGAGTACCAGATGAGTTAAAAAATTCAGCAATGCAATCATTTGAGGACGCAAAAATTACTAGACCCGAATCATTTTACATATCCATGAGTGAAGTGGCAAAACAGATAGGTTGGAAAGGAGTAGTTCAATAATATGAATAAAATAGATCTTTATCCGGGCCAAAGAAAAACATGTAGAGCAGTAGCTACAATAGTCAAAGGAAATGGAAAAATTAGAATTAATAATATTCCTGTAGAAGTCATTCAACCAGAAGTAGCAAAGGAACTCATTTTAACACCTACGAACATAATTGGCGAACTACGGGATAGGGTAGATGTTAACGTGCACGTCAATGGAGGCGGTTTTATGGGGCAAGCGTTTGCAAGCGCAGTAGCAATTTCACGTGCATTAACAGGAGAAACAAAGGGTGCAAAGGATCCAAGGGATCATCCATTTACAAGAAACATCCGAGAAGAAATCAAGAAAAAGATAACAGAATTTGATAGACATTTGCTGGTTGGGGATCCAAGACAAACAGAATCAAAGAAATATGGTGGCCCAGGGGCTAGAAGAAGAAAACAGAAATCATATCGTTAGATATTTTTTTTCTTTTGGCATACTTTTTGATATCTTAATTAGTACAAAAAGATAGAATACAATATGTCACACAATGGCATAGATATAGATCAGTATATACTGTTGATTATATATCCTAGTATAGCATTTTTTGCAATAGGCTTTATCACAAGAAAAATAGATTTAAGAAAGACAATTACCTATGCCTTACAAGCCATAATCTGTTTTTGCTTTTCGATTGGTTATTATATATTTATACCCTATGGCGGTGCTCAGGGTTTATCATTAATATTGGGACTATTTGGGATTTTATTAATAATTATAGCAAGGAAAGAAAGAATTTCTCCGGTTACTACTGCAGAAGAAGCGAATGAGAAAGGAATGAGAAAGGAATGAATCAAAAATGTCGGTTTTGTAATTCTAAAAGAATAGAAAAATGCAATTAACGTCCAGATTTAGAATAAAAAATATCATTAATATAATAGAATTTTTGAATGATATACATGTTGGGAGATTAGCAACAATCGACGTAAACGGATATCCTCAAATAATTCCGATGAATTTTGTTCATACAGTTACAGATTTAAGCAGTAAAAACTTTAGCCTTAGTTACGGGAAACCAACATATCAAGATGACAAGATTGGAAATACAGTCAAAGATTTCAAGCTAGTAAATTATGTCTCTACCAAAAACCCAAGTCTTCATAAACATGTAATTTATATGCACTCCCATCACAAGGGGGAGAAAATTGAAAACCTTACGCGAAATCAAAAAGTAGGATTTGAAGTCGATAAGGAAATTTGTTTTTTACCCTCGTACTATTTTCATCCTACCGATGCTTCTTTTGCGGACACATTGTATACAAGTATAGTAATAAAAGGGAAAGCATCTATTGTTTCTGACAATCAAGAAAAAGCATTTGCAATGAATAAGATGATGCAAAAATATCAATCCGAAGGTAAGTACATTGAATTAACTCAAAATGCAAAATCCATTATCTATCTAACAGTAATAAAAATTAATGTTGATACAATTGATGGTAAATATAAAATCGGACAAGAGTGGTCTGATTCATTTAGGAAGGATATAGCAAACAAGATTATCCGCAGAGAGGGAATTACTAGAGCAAGGAAAATTTTGAAAGATATGAAAATAAATATACTAAAAAATGGAGAATTGGAATTACCAATTTCAGTAAGTATGGAGCTATAATAAAAAGAATCTTACATACTGAATGAATTTATCATCAACAATAATCAAGTTAATTTTTCATACCACAGATTTCGAAAGTAAAAGCAATATACCCGATTACGGAGCTCTCCTTCCGAATTGGGAAAAAATTATCAGTATATTTAGGCATTAATTCTTCTTTTAAAGATAATGCATCTTCTTTTGATATGTCCAATCTTAACATATCTTTACCAAATAGTAAATCCCATAGATCAATATCAACAACTTCTTTTAGTGCAATGAAAGAAATTATCCTGTTGGTATTTGCTTTGTCTACAACTATAAAATAGCTAAATTCATCCTCTTCAGAAAATGGATCAGGTGTGGTAAAACTATCTATATGAAAATAACTAGACAATCTGTTTCTTAATAGGTGTGATGAATAAGACATAATGGCTAGATCAGTAAGAGACAACGCTTTTACAGTAGCTAGAGTAGGCCCTTTAGTATTTAATGAAAGCATATCATAAGTTATAATGTAGGCTATTAATTATTTATGGCGAAATAAAAATTCATTAACATAAGTTTAAAAATATAACAATTAAAGTAAATGTAAGGTAAAAAGCCGGGGTACCCAAGCTAGGTAAGCAATCAAAAAATCCAGCCCTAAAAGGGGTCAGCCTCGAGATCTAATAATGAGGAAATAATAGGATAGATAGCTGATGTCCTTCCGGACTCGTGGGTTCGAGTCCCACTCCCGGCGCCTAACTTGTGGATTCTATCAATACTCTTAAATAATCTGACGAATCACGTTGTAACGTCAACTTTGGGTAACTACGATGATAAAAACAGATTTGGTTTAGAAAAGGGCAATAGCTTAGATGTTAGAATGGATATAATAACTAAATCATTACCTAGACAATATTATAAAAATACATTAAAGAAATTGGCTGAACAAAACTTCCACAATGCAGAGACATTATGTAATTACATCATGGCTGAACAAAATGAAATAAACATAAAGAATACAACTAAGGAGACCAAAATAAAAATTCTGGTATGGTTATCAAATTTTCACAGTGGCAAAAATTATGAACAAATGACTAAAGAAGATATTCTTGCATTTTTAAACAAATTGAGAAAATCTCAAGATGAAGACCCATCTCACAAATGGATTGGAAGTTTCAATGGCAGATATATAGTTCTATCAAAATTCTTCAGATGGCTATTTAATCAAGAAGAACCAGATAATAGACAAAGATCGACTCCATTGTGTATGCAGGGAATTAAGAGATTACCTCGAAGAGAGAAAACACCTTAGTAAATAAAATATATCATGGTAACAACATACCAAATCAAATATTATTGTTAACTGTAATTGCTTTGTCTTCTATCAATCTCTTTTCTAACAGTATGGTAGGACATAGCAATTCGTTACCATCATTTTCTGGATTTGCAGTATCTATGGATTGGATCCATTTCATGGCTGTGTCGATTTGGATAGGTGGCTTGTTTCATCTTTCGCTAGTTCTTGTAAAAAATCTCAAACCTATTGATGACCACGATGATAAATCAAACAGTACAATCACAATTTCTAACGTTTCTAATAGTATAATGAGCATTCACAACATGTCTATTGCTTTAATGTACTTTTCTTTTATAGTCATTATTGCCCTCTGTATAATTGGAATATCTGGTCTCTATCTGGGTTATGTGCACCTTCTGAATTTAAATTCGGTATTTAATACACAGTATGGACAAATACTTGTTCTAAAGCTTGCATTGGCATTTCCATTAATTTTTATCGGAAGATATAACCAGCTTAAAATACAAAAATACACATCCTTGACTTCCAGTATTGTAAAAGAGCTGAGAAATGCTAAAGATAATAACATTCTAAAAAAATATCAAGAAAAGAGGACTACTGTATATATCGCTTTAAATAAATCTCTGATAATAGAATCACTATGGGGCACCTCTGTCCTTATTGTAGCCGCATTTCTTTCAGTGACCTCACCGCCCTCATTAGAGGCCCGAGATCAAGGCTTGACTAGTATTCAAGATAATAATCTTGGAAATACTAGCAATTCATTTTTCCTATATCTAATCATGACTTTAGCTGTCATTATCGCTATAATTGGCATCGTGAATTTTAGGAAGAATCGAAAACAGATTAACTCCATAGTTACTCAGGCAGATACTAGTTAAAGGAGGATAATCGATCTATATTTGAATTGAGAATCTAATTGTTACTCTATGACATCCCTTTTCTAATGTGGTGGATTACGAAATTTAATAAAAATATGGGTAAAGACACAGTATCTTTATTGTAATATAAAAAAATAAAATCTCTAAATAACATACTATACTAAAATTCTAACTCTATCTTCAAGAACAATTATAATATGATCAAAGTATGTATGGAAAATGCCTCAATTAAAACATTGTTACAGTGATACCTCATATCTTTTTTTTCTTGTATAGTATTAGTATGACTATTAGAAACAGTGGCAATATTATTATAATTGCATATACCGCATATACCAAAGTCAATGGAGATATTAATCTAAATGAACTATCAGACACATTTTGTATGCTTTCTGCATTTCCATATGGATTTTGATAGACCACAGTACCAAATTGCACAAATGAACTCTTATTTTCGCCACTTTCAATTCTGATAGTAGTTTTTCCAGGTGAAGAAAAAGTATATGTCTGAACAGATGAACCGATTTGTGTAATTTCGTCAGTTCTATAAATTTCTGTACCATTTTGCATTATTACAAAGTTATACGACCATAAATGTAATCTGGAGTTTTCTGGGGATTCAAAAAAATCCATAATAAAGGATACGGGCTCGTTTGTTACAATAGAGTCAGGAGTCCATGACAAACCAATCTCTACCTTACCATCATCTGTTAAATTGTAAAGAGGAAAGTCGTCAATTCTATTACCCAATTCATCAACTGCAAAAGAAGGTATATTACTTCCAGTAACATTAACTACTTGAACAATACCTTCCATCCAGGGATGAATAGTACAGAAATAATTGAAAGTACCAGAGTTATTAAATTTGATAGATATGGAATTGCCTGTGGAAAACAGACCGCTATCAAATAAACCACTGGGCTTTCCTTGTGAATTGGTCAATAAACTGTTTAATCCTCCACCTATACCACTGGTTACAGTGTGAGGTTCAGTATCATTATTATTCCAAGTAACTGTGTCATTAACATTAATTTTAATTTGACTTGGTACGTACCACTGCCTTGGAGATAGATTCGTTATATCTACTTCGGGATTTGCAGATCCTATAGGTATACTAACCAAAGTCTTGTTAGAATCCTGTTCTTGTGCATACAAAAACGATGATGGGTCCGACTGTTGGACATAAACATAATAAAAACATGACAGTGTCAATAAGGAGAATAATACATAGAAAACAGTCAATTTGTTCTTCTATAATTACTATCACTTATATAGACTTCCAAGCACTGTCAAATCAGTTGGTAGTATGAGGTAATTATCAAATTCAATATTAATTTCGAATCAATCTTACAATTTGATATATTAAAAAGTCCCAATATATCATGCTAAATGAGGTATTTTCACAAATTCTGGATTGGTACTAATACCGTATCTTAAAGACGAATTACCAAAATGATACTTTACACTTTCGGGATCTATCGTAATTACAAATAACAAGTTATCGATAAATAAGGATGATAAAATAATTGTAAGGTTTGTACTAATTAGTTTTTATGTCTTATGGGGCGATATGAAAGGAAGATGCACTTTACACTTTACACTTTACACTTTACACTTTACACTTTACACTTTACACTTTACACTTTACACTTTACACTTTACACTTTACACTTTACACTTTACACTTTACACTTTACACTTTACACTTTACACTTTACACTTTACACTTTACACTTTACACTTTACACTTTACACTTTACACTTTACACTTTACACTTTACACTTTACACTTTACACTTTACACTTTATCCTCCCATGATTGCTTTCCTTACAATCCAAAACTTTTTTTCATCAATAGGATGAGGAATGTCTTCCTCTTTCTGTTCATATAGATTTCTCTCGTAGAGTTTAAAAGTAATTGGTGATTTGGACAATTCTTTTTCATTTAGTGAATAATAAATTATGGAATTACTATTACCTCCTCCGCATGGAAATGAACCCGCAGTAGATGTCCAAAAGGTTTCTTTAATTTTGATTACTGGACAATTACTAATACTTAACTTATCAATACTTTTATTGTTGTTTTTTATGTCAAAATCTATATCAGATCTATCTACAGTGTAAACATATTCAGACATACTGTTTGAAATTTTAATATATTCCGAAGATAAGAATCGGTTCGTATCCATAGTTATTTTTGTCTGATTCATAACCGAATAGCTAGCAGGCAATTGAAAAGTTATGCTCACATTACATTCAGCACATTCAGGTATGTATTTGCTTTCAACAGATAAAATCTTTCTATTTTCATCAAATGAATATCTACAATTTGAATTCTCATCATTTCTATTGTTTGTAATTAGCTGAGAGGATGAATATTTTAGATCTTCTTGAGCTGATTGTTTAACTGTTATGTAACTCTCATAATACATCTTATTCAAAAAACCTTGTTTTTGTTTTAATCGTAATATTAAAAGTTGAGTCGCAATATCCTCAGTTAATACAGTACCTTTGTTTTCATGGCAATAATTATTTGCTGAGAAATTTTCAATTGATCCTTTTATTCTACATGGTCGAATTCTTATTGAAATAGGTATTTCTTTATCTCTGTAATCGTCTTTACTTCCTCTTATAATGGGGTAGTATATGACACAATTCTCATTATCGGCGTCGGAATATTTTGCAGTCAATCCATTTCCATGTTTAAACGCTCCATCTTTTATGCCATTTACAATCTTCCACTCAATTAATGGTTCTATTGGAAGCCTGAATACATGGTTTATTTCGTGATTGCATTGGATAATAATAATTAAAAAGCTTTGAACTGATACCTTTATTGGAAGCCCGTCTCTTTTGTGAAATATGCATTCTTTATTTGGGAGATCATAAGGAATAATTATTTCATTAAGATAATGTCTTATTTTGACCGATAACACCTTTGAACACTTCTTGTTTAAGCTCACCTCGAAAAATTCCTCATCATATTATAGACTTTGGAACATATACGATTGTTCGTTATTAAAACTTGATTCTTATATTTTCAATTTTTAATCGCTTTTTTAGTTCATTCATCAAACCGTTCATCCACCTTTTTTACATCTTTGGGTCTCCTTGATTTTACAACAATAGATAATCCAATTAATATAATAAATGGAATGTAAATGTAATAGTAATTCATCAAAAATGCTTTCAATAAATTAAGGACTCTTTCTGTTACTGGTACCCCGACATCAATCTCAAATACAAAATTCACGATGTCTAATGTATAGAAAATATCCTTGATATCCATATGCAAGAGATACTTTCCGGGCTTACTAAAGGTGTAATTAAAATCGTAATGCCCTTGCCTTACTAGTGTATAATTATTGGGATTGGAGAATACAGGCTTACCGTCTTTAAAAATATAAAAGGAAACAGGAAGCTCGATTAGTTGGTCTCCCGCGTTAGAAGTAAGACGGAAAAGAAAAGATACATTTCTATCAATAATGGGTTTTGATGGATTTACCAAAAGAGCCACCGTATAATTCCCTATTGATTGATTTTGAGTACCATTAAAATCAGCATCAGTATCTCCAAAAAAAGAATGTGCAAAAGCTAGTTGCTCATTGCCAACTAGAGAGAAACAAAATACTCCCAACATAAAAAAGATAGATACGAAGAACAATAACCATATTTCTGACGGTTGTAAACGTCCAAAGAACCTGACTAGTGAAGGATGATAATTATTTACAAGAGATGTTAAACCTAGCAAAATAACATATTTAAAAAACAAAACCCTTCCAGATGAAAACATATCAATAATTTGTCAAAGTTTAATATAATTCGAGATTGTATATGTATTTAAATAACATAAACATAATGACTCCGATCAATATGTTTTCCAAATGTAGAAATGAATTCTATTTTTAAGTTTTAAATCTCCTTAATAGTAAGGAATTACCAAAAACGAGTGTATCACTTATTACCCATCCTAACGCTGCCAAAGCAGGTGTTAATATGAGAGAATTGGTAAATCCAAATAACAAGCCAGCAGCTATAGGAATAGTTATAGAGTTATAAGCAAAAGAAATCGTTAGGTTTTGTTTTATTTTTTTTAATGAGTAGCTAGATAACTGTAGTGTGAACAAGATATCCGATAGATTATTTTTTATTAAAATAATATGTCCTGCTTCTTTGGCTACATCTGTACCTGACCCTATTGCTATTCCAATATCGGCTTGAGTTAAGGCGGGCGCATCATTAATTCCATCTCCAATCATAGCTACCACACGATTTTCCTTCTCCTGTAAATTTTTTATTTTTTCTACCTTTTGTTGTGGTAACATTTCTGAAAATACATTTGTGATGCCTATTTTATTGGCTATAGCTTGAGTTGTTCTTTGATTATCTCCACTTAAAAGAATTACTTCCTTTCCCATTGATCTGATTTTTTTAACTATTGATACTGCATCTTCTCTTATTACATCTGCGACTGCTATGAGACCAACTAACTTCGATTCTAAAAAAATTAATACTACGGTTTTGCCTTCTGACTCTAATTCTGTTATTTTTGGTTCCAGTTCTATGGGAACCTTAGATTGAAAACGAGGCAAGGAATTTTCATTGCTTTTGAGAACATTTTGCTTGTTGGAGTGTGGACTTGTAATCAATATCTGTTTTTGGTCATATTTAGCCATAACTCCATGACCAGTCACTGTATTGAATTCAGTAACTTCATGTAAGGCTATTTTTTCTTCTTTTGCCTTTTTTACAATCGCTTGTGCTATTGGATGTTCTGATTTTATTTCAGAAGAAGCTGCCATTTGTAGTAGATAATATTTATCATATCCTTTAATTGGAATAAGATCTGTTACTTCTGGTTTACCTTTAGTCAACGTTCCTGTCTTATCAAATACTATTGTATTTACAGAGGCTAATTTCTCAAGATACACACCCCCTTTAATTATAATACCTTGTTTAGCGGCTATACCAATTGCCAAAGATACAACCATAGGAGTTGCAATACCTAAAGCACATGGACATGATACTACCAAAACTGTCGCAAAAACTGTGATAGCAAATTGTATTGGAACCTGTGCTATTATTAACCAGTAGAGAGAAGAAACAATTGCCATAGAAAATACAATGGGAATAAAATATTTGGCACACTTATCTGCAATTCTTTGGATTGAAGGCTTGTTTGTTCGTGCCTTTGAAACTAATTCTATGATATTTGCTAATACTGTTTGGCTTCCAACACTTGTTGCTTTAACGTGAATGTAGCCATTTTTATTTACAGTACCTCCGATAACCTTATCCTTCAACCTTTTTTCAACTGGAATTGATTCACCGGTTATTGCAGATTCATCGACATAGGTTTCTCCATAGATGATAATACCATCAGTTGCGATGTTTTCACCAGGTTTTACAATAAAAACATCATTGATTTTTAAATTATCAACTTGTATCTCATCTTGTTTTCCATTTTCTCTGATGATAATGGTCTTTTTAGGTTTAAGAGCTACAAGTTTTTTGATAGATTCCGAAGTTGTCTTTAACGTTCTACTTTCAATGTATTCTCCGATTGTAAATATTGTTAATACTGATGCAGACGCTTCAAAAAAACTCACGCCTTGATTGGTAAAGAGAGCAATTACACTATATACATATGCTACAGATGTGCTTAATACCACTAATGTATCAACGGTAAAACTTTTTCTTTTTCTAATAGAATTGTAAAAACGTTTGTAAAATGGTCTACCTAATAGAAACTGGATAGGAGTGGCTAAGATTAAAAGAATATATCCAAAAAGTACGCTATCTCTAACTAGATTATAGAATTCTAGTAATTCTAATATGACTAATGGAATAGTTAGTGCTAGTCCTATCAGAATGAGTATCTTTGCTTGTTTGTCTTGTTTCCTTTCTCTTTCCTTTTGCATGTGTTGTTTTTCAAAAGAGTTTTCCATCATGGTTCCTGTAGACAATGATGATGACGGTATTTGTGATGATTCTGAACTGCAAGAACAACCACAACCGCAATTATCCTCAATCTCATTTAAATTTTCGAGATTGTTTTTATCCTTTTGTATCAAATTATCTTTTTTATTTCCTACTGGGATATCAGAAGATAAGGTAAATTTCCTTTTCAATTTGAGCTTTCCTTCTTTTTCTTTATGTCTACCAAAGATTCATTGTAATTTACACACCTATACAATCCGCTAATAATCTCAGTTAGAACAGAATCACTTTCCGCTAATAATCGTGCGACTCGTTCATTATTTAGATTATAAAAGACGTTCTTTCCTTCTCGTCTATTTCTAACTAATCCACAATCTAGTAGACAAGCTAAATGATTCGATATATTTGATTGGTTTTGGTTAGTCTCCTTTACTATTTCTGACGTAGTTTTCTCTCCGTTTCTAAGACATTCTAGAATGGAAAGTCTTGTAGTATCAGCCAAGCCTCTAAATAGCTTGGCTTTTAGAGATAATTTCTGAATATTGATTGACATATTATCACTCAATGATATGTTAATATGTTAATACAAGATACTAAAACTTTTGGGTAATTCCACTAACTTTGACTATACAAAGAAAACATTTAGATAAATATTTCTTTACTTTTGTTAAATTCTATCATGGTCATAATTTTGCAATTGTAAACCGGTCCTGTTTAATATGGGTATACTAGCTTTAGGTTAGTGAATTAATTGGGTACAAAGAAAATTAAATCAAATAACAAAGCTAATAATAAGAAAATATTAAACAAAAACAGTCAAAAATCAAAACGGATTGTGTTAGCTGTATCCATTGTTGTTGTGTTAACTGCTAGTATAGCAATAATAGGTTTTATGACCACTTCTGCCACTGAAAATATCAGTTCCACTTCTTCAAGTCAAAACCTAACAGGCAATTGGATGGATGTACATGGTGTAGGGATTTACTCCTCAGAGACAGGTGACGATAGTAATTCACTATATTTAGCAACCCATAATGGCTTGTTCAAAAAGGAAATCGGTAATAATTCTTCTAATACTTCTGGTTGGGTTGAAGTTGGTAGCGATAAGTCAGATTTAATGGGTTTTACAATTGATCCATCAAACAAAGGTGTTATGTATTCAAGTGGACATCCTCAAACAGGTGGTAATTTGGGCTTTAGAATAAGTGATGATTATGGAGTAACATGGCAAAAAGTATCAGATGTAACGACTCCAACCCCTATTGATCTTCATACAATGACTATTGGAAATAATCCTGAAATTATTTATGCCGCAAGTGGAATGGGTGATAACATCTTTATTTCTACCGATGGCGGTAAGAATTGGACCATCACCAGCCCCCCTGACGGGCAACAAGTTATTACATTGGCTGCCAATCAATCTAATTCAAATAACGTCTATGCAGCTACAACTGGTGGATTATTCTCAAGTATGGACCAAGGAGAGAACTGGCAAAAAATAAACAATGAATTAATCAGTGGCAATGATACAATGATTGCTGGTATAGGAATATCCTCAGATGGCAATACAGCATATGCCTTTGCAGTTCCTAATTCAGCTGGTCAGACCGAAAGCGGATTTATCATAAAATCAATGGATGGTGGAAAAACATGGACGAAGACAGATGGACAAATTACAGGATCAGTATTTGTAAGTAAATTTGCCTTCGGTAACAATGGAGAAGTATATGTTGCTGTAACTCAGGATAGTATGGAAACTGATGTAGCATCAAGTGTATTCAGCAGTAAAGACGATGGAAAAACCTGGACACTAGAAGGAACAAATAACAACAAATTAGTTGAAAGAATTTAAGCCCACAGATAGGTTCTGATGATATACTATTCGCATACTAGGATTGTAAGTACATGTTCATGAGGAATTAAATTCCCTGTTTTTATCACAGGGCTTCGAGTCCCAAGTTCGTCTGGTTTTTTATTGTTCAACTTATCAAGTTTTTGTTCCTTAAGAAAAAAAGATACTATAAAATATTGCAGAATTGTCTTAACAAACCCTGATATTTAATAGTCGTATTATAATATGTACATCAAATATTGTCTATGCGAAACAACAGGTCAAATCAAATGGCACCAGGTTGCTGATGTTACCAATAGTAGATCAATATTTGTTATTCATTCAAACTTTTTTCTATATATCAATGCTATCACCGAGGTAATCCAATTACATATAGTACATTATACCACATCTACTTCGTGGATGGTAATAAAGCCATTATCTCCTATTAGTCTTTTTAATGGTATTAATAGTGGTTCAATTTTCTCTCTCTCATCTACTGATTCGATCATCATTGGTTGATTTATCATTAGTCCTTCTAAATGCACTGTTGACTTACCTCTTCTACCAAATCCATCTACCCCAAGCCAAACGATTGCACCAAGAATATTTGCTTTGATCAAAAAATCAATGATCCTTTTTTCCATTCTTTTACCATCAACAACGTCATTTTTTTTCATTCGAATGGTTAAACAGATCATTTTCTTAAATGTCATATCTTATGATAGCAAAAGCATTGTTAATAAAATTCTGCCACCAACCAACGACAATATGGAGAAAGACACATTTGCCACTACATTTATGAACACATTCAAGAGTTCTCTGTTCTCAAACATAATAGTACTTTCCAATGCTAAAGAAGACATCGTAGTTAAAGACCCACAGAATCCAATCGCAATAAGAAATGAATATTTTGTATCCAAGTTATAATAAGCAGAAATAATTGAAAAAGCTCCCAAGATAAAACTTCCAATTATGTTAACAATTATAACATTTGATCCCATGACACCATATATTTCAGGATATGATGTGATTTTGTATCTAATGAACGCTCCTCCGATTGCACCTATACTAAGAAATAAAATGTCTACTAATTCTTTAATCAAGTTAAAAACCCAAAATTTCTAAATAGACCGAGTATGAATTGTGCTCTCAATTAGCGTTCAACAATGATTCTTGAAATTCAAAATTATTTTGAGATAATTTTCTTAAAAAGTTAGGCAAGTCTTGATAGTCTAATCTGTATTTAGACGTCAGGTCAGGTCTAAGCCTTGTATCTGAATTTATACCTATAGAGATATCAGCTTTCCTAAAAGCAGGATTGTCGTTTTCTGAATCTCCTAAATATAATACTTTTCCAATACCATTGTTTAGGTTAAATAGCTCTGAAACAACACAATCATAGGCATCTCCTTTACTTGTTTTTGTACCATAAATATCGATGAACGGGTGAGTTGCATATTCTTGGATAAAGAATTTTTTAAGATAATATTCAAAATTCTTGTTAGACTCCTTTTTTACTAGTTTGGCTTTTTTGAACGCATTGTACATACTCTCCTTGACGATTTTTTTATATTTTTTGGCGTTGGACACCCAATCCTCACTTTTATCATTTCTCCAATCTATTGTTATTCCACCTACCACGTCCTTGGCTATTGTTGAGAATTTCTTTTCTACGTTAATGAAAGGAAAATTAATTTCAAGAAAACTTGAAATCTCTTTTAATATGATGGAGTTTTCTATTATGGTCTCATTGTCAATCAATAAATGTCTAAAAGTACTAAGTTTGTCAATCTCTATATCTAAAGAATCAATTTGAGGTTTTGAATTATCTGCGTTTGTAACTTTTCGGTCTTTATCGTTCGTTTTCCTAGCATCGTTCAAAAACAATGTTTCTATTCCTAGCATACATGATATTATTTTAGAAAATTTTCTAACTCGTTTATATAAAAAATAGAAATCCTTGCTAGATATTATACAAATTGGAATAGTAGATGAAACATCAACTAATATATCTTCTAATTCCCCCGGAACAAATCCTGAATTGTTATCTTGTAAATCGATATGAGATGTTGGACATAGCGTGCCATCATAATCAGACAAGATTGCGATAATTTTACAATTATTATCCAAACAAGGGTTAAAGCAAATACAAGAATTAATAAATGTAACGGCAGTTACATTTATGCTATTCAGCAATATACATTATCGAAATTATTAATTCTTAATATCCGAATAGCCTTTTTTAAGGGAATCATGTTGACTAATCGAATGAACTAGGTAAAGGATAATTTTTATTATTTAATAGGTGTCGTCTTATAGCAACCAAATGATTGATAAGCCAACATCATGGATAATTGTTTTTTATGATGTTCCTACCGAACCTACAAAACTAAGGGTAAGGATATGGAGGGAGTTTAAAAAAATAGGGGCATTGTACCCTCAAATGTCGTTTTGCATACTGCCTAACAACAAGGAAAATAGGGAAAAAATTGAAGATATTTCCAGAATCATACTTGACAATGGTAAATTCATCCAAATATCTACTAATGAATATGACGAAAAAGAACATAATAAGATGTTAGAAATGTTCAGAGAAGAAAGAGACAAGCAGTACGACGAAATCTATGAGGAATGTGAAGAGTTCATAGAAGAGACTGACTTGAACATTAAAAACAAAAAATTTACACAGGAAGAGGTAGAAGAGATGGAAGAAGTTCTTGATGGATTAAACAGGTGGGTAGAGAAGGTCATGTCGAAAGACTGGATAAAAACATCACCTAAAATTACAAATCTAAAAGAATGTTTAAAGAAATGCCAAGAATCAATGGATCAATTTGCGGAATTATCCTTTCCAAAATGATATCTATCAAATGATAAAATGGAATAACTAAACCCATGACTATCTGACATGTATACAAATCCCATCCTACTGCTTATTGCAATGTTCCACTTTTTTGGATTCCCTATTTTTGTGAGCTTCAAATTTACTCTTGGCTATTTAACGTATATTTGATTGAGAACTTTGTTAACCAGAAGAGAGAAAAGCAAATTGATAATTTGCATAATTTAATTTGGTCGAGGTCTATCCTATTTTGAAGCAGTTAATGGTCAATATTATTGATATGTCGTTAGGCATGATAATCGGTATGATTTTAGCTCCAATTATGATGAAAGGTGTTAAAAAGTTACATCAAGAGTATAGAGTCAATAAGATTTTAAAAAACCTTAAGGAACAGAGAGTAAATGAAAAATCAGAAGATGAAAACAGCGAATACTATTTCAGGTTAATTCTTTTGAGCTTTATTCAGTGACCTGTATGCTCTGTTGATTGATAAGTCATAAATTGATTAATAGAACTTACTAGACTTGAATTATTTGTAATTAATAACAAGATCGAGCCATTTTTTAAATCCTGTATCTTGTATTGTATTTGATCTTTATTTTGAGTCATAGCATCTGTGCCAGGAACAGATTCTGCGTGAATAAAGAAAGGTTTTGTAAAGTTTCCTTCAGTAAAGTCATTTTGTATATCTCTTGTGTGGCTTTTAATTTGGTTAATAATATTGTTGTCTTTCTCATCCAAGGCTGTTATCTTTATTTGTCCTCCATCCTTAGTTGTAGAGAATTCATGAGCGATCTTGGACTGATCAAACCCCATGGCAAGATTACCTCTTTGCATCATTTGAGTCATATTGTGACTATTCATAGGTTGCGATAAGCCATTCTGTAAAGAATCCAAAGATGATTCTTGTGCATATGTAACCACTAAGTTAGTATTGGCACTTTGGAATATGATAAACGTAAAATAAAGTATTACAATAACTCGTAAATTAAATGAGCCTCTCATGATTACCGATGTAAACACTAATAATAAAAAATTACTGTTCATTGGTAGAAATCATATGACGCTTCATGATAAACTATAGAATATTAGTGAATCAATATACTCATTTTATACATAATTGAGAAATTTAAATTTCGATAGAGAATCCCCAAGTTGACCATCGGGGTTCGAGTCCCACTTCTAGCGATCTTGGTTCATCTATTATTATTAAAACTGACTTGCAATGTTTAAACTCATGACCACCTAATATGTAAACAAATCCATAAAATGCCATCGTATCATGCGTTATTATATGATTCTTTAAAACAGGTTTTCATGTAATTATTCTGTTTTCTATTAAAATAATAAACCATTTAGATTTAAAGAATCCTTATATTCGACTTTGGTAATTATATACAGTAATGGGGAATATCGACCAAAATCTACAATTCCAGGCTTTGGTTATAATGGAATATTGGTGGAAGTAATGAGGCCCATCAACAATAACAAAAATCTAAAACATACATGTCCCAGATGTAATTCTGAGAACTTGCCTGGATCTCAGACGTGTAGAGAATGTCACACGGATTTAAATACATCATGTACTGATTGCGGACATAAGGTCCGAACAACAGCAAAGTTTTGTGATGAATGTGGAATCGAACTTGCTGCACCCGAATCTGAATCAGCATGGTATTTTAAGATAAACTCATTAGCATCATCTGTACAGTTACCATCAAGGAGAATTCACCCTAATGCAATACAGATGAAAGGTGAGAGAAAAAATGTTACTGTGTTATTTACAGACATTAGTGGATTCACGAAAATGTCTGAGAAACTTGATCCGGAAGAGGTGATAGATATTCTAAACAATTGTTTTGACAAGCTTACAGAAATCATTTACAGATATGAGGGAACTGTTGACAAGTATATGGGAGACTGTATTATTGCATTATTTGGTGCTCCCGTGGCACACGAAGATGATCCTGAGCGCGCAGTTAAGACAGCCATGGAGATAATGGAGGCTTTAGATGAATTGAATAAGACTTTGCCTATTCCAATTCATATGCATGTGGGAATTAACACTGGTTTGGTTGTAGCCGGAAGTATAGGTTCCTATTTAAGAAAACAATATACCGTTATAGGGGACACTGTCAATACTGCATCAAGAATTCAAAGTGCAGCTCAATCAGGTCAGATACTTGTAGGTGAAAGCGTATATACCCTTACCAAAGATGTCTTTAATTTTGACCAAGTAGGTGAAATTACTGTTAAGGGAAAGGAAAAACCTATTAAAGTATACCTCCCTCTGAGTATGCGACCTATACAAAGCCGTTTTAATAAGTTAAAGTCTAAAGGATTAAGTCCTTTTGTTGGGCGTGAACATGAGTTAGCTTTGTTAAAAAATCTGTTCTCCAAACTGATAAAAGGGGAAGGATGTATCGTAGGTATTTCTGCGGATCCAGGAGTTGGTAAATCACGGTTATTACACGAGTTTTTTCAACAGATATCTTCGTCTTCAATCACCTTTCTTGAAGGACAATGCAAACCCTATGGTCGAATATCTCCCTATCAACCTTTTATTGATATAGTCGCTCAATATCTGGGTCTACTAGAACCGGTTACTGAAGACAAGAGAGAATATCTAAAACAAAAGCTTGACGGGATTAAAGAGCACATCTCTTGTTTTGAAGAGTTTTTTTCCCTTGAACCTAGTGATAAAAACTACAATCAGCTTTCGCCTGAGATAAGAAGAAGAAAAACCTTTGAAGGTCTTGGGGCTCTGTTTCAACAAGCTTCTGTGGATCGACCTTTGGTTTTGGTTCTTGATGACTTACAGTGGATGGACGAAACATCTCTAGAGTTCTTAGATTGGATGATGAAAGAGACGGAACCTAATCATATTATGTTAATTCTTGTGTCACGTCCTGAGTTCCAGCCTCCTTGGAAGGGATTAAAATCATATATATCAATTCAGTTAACTTCGCTTCCCGTTACCCAAGGCTATACACTTGTACGAGCCCTATTTGATGCTCCCGTCTCTAAGAAGCTACAGGACTTTATTATGGATCGCACCGAAGGGAATCCTTTTTTTATTGAAGAGCTTATCCACAATCTAAGAGAAACTAACTCTGTTGATTTAAACGGCTCTTATTCTTTTGTAATGCATTTCAACAAGCTAAATATTCCACAAACGGTTCATGGTGTTTTGGCTGCACGTATAGATAGACTTGATACCCAGTCAAAGAATATACTACAAGTTGCGAGTGTTATAGGACGCGAGTTAAACATTCGCGTGTTAGAAAAAGTATCAGAACTTGAAAGTACTGATCTAATAAAGAATCTAGATAATCTTACTAGAAATGGATTCACGATGCAGATACAGAACAACACATCTTATACTTTCAAGCATGCATTAACAAGAGATGTAGCTTATGAAACATTGTTAAAGTCCAGTCGTCGAATATTGCATAGGAAAGCAGCTGACGCAATCAAGCAGGTACTTCCGTACGTAATCGAAACACAGCCTGAACTTTTGGCTCATCATTACACAGAAGCAGAACTCTTTGAAATAGCAATCCCATTATGGCAATCAGGAGGAAGAAAAGCTATTCAAAGATCTTCTAATGTAGAGGCAGTAAGTCACCTCACAAAAGGATTAGAGTTACTCAATAATTTAGCAGATTCACCTATGCGCGTACAACAGGAAATAGATGTACTTACCACTATTGGACCAGCTCTTATGGCAACCAAGGGGCCGGCATCGGCTGAGGTAAAAAGAGTATATGACAGAGCCAAAACGTTATGTGAACAAGTCGGACAATCGTCGTTACTATTTCCTGTTTTTTTTGGATTATGGAGATTTTATTTGCTCAGAGCAAATTTTGAAGTCGCACAGGATCTGGCAAACAGACTTGTAAAGCTCGTTAACCAAAATACACACCAGCAATTTCTGATGGACACTTACTTTATAATAGGTGTAACATCATTTTGGCGTGGAGATTTTCAATATGCACATAGAAATTTCGAAAAAGTCATTGCAATGTACGATCCCCAACTTCATTACATACATACATTTCTTTTAGGTCAAGATCCTTTGTTTGTTTGTTTATCCTATGACGCATTTATCCTTTGGACTATGGGATATCCAGATCAATCATTGAAAAAAATCAGCGAAGCCGTTAACTTGGCTAGGAACCGTAATCATCCCTTTAGTTTGGCATATGCTTTATTTGGTACATCTAAAATTTATCAGCTTCGTCATGATCACCTTATGACTTACCGATGGGCCGAGGAGGCAATAATCCTTTCAACTGACAATGATTTTCCTTATTTTGGGTCAATATCTAGTATTTTGAAAGGTTGGTCAGTGGTAGAAAAAGGAGACATCAAAGGAGGAATAATCCAAATTCAAGATGGCCTAGCTAATTTAAAGATGACAGAATCGGCCGTAAACAAGACATATTATCTTGCCTTATTGGCAGAGGCTCACAAGAAAAATGGAGATGTTATAGAGGGACAAAAAGTAGTGTCAGAGGCATTAGATATGGTCAGTAGAAACAAAGAACTATGGTACGAATCTGAGTTATACCGAATAAAAGGAGACCTAGCTATAATGGCCGATAAAAATGAACTTGAGGCTGAAAAATCCTATCTCATAGCTATTGACTTGGCCAATAGAAGAATGGCATTATCTTTTGAATTACGCAGTGTATTAAGTTTATTTCACTTGTGGAAAAAAAGAGGAAAGATTAAAGAAGCTCAAAAGATGCTTCGCGCAGTCTTTGAAAAATTTACAGAAGGTTTTGAGACAAAAGATATTCAGGAAGCAAGAACAATACTTGAATCTTTGCAATGACCTAATTATTCGTATGAGTAATAATCCTTCTTCTTATGTTCCCCATGGTAGAAAATCATCGTTTCAATATCTAATGTTTTATTGTGAAGAAACACGTTTGGAGTTTAGTATTTTTATTAGAAACCTGTCGATAAGTGAATTAACCTGTTGTGGAACTTCAAGCTGATGATAATGTCCCGAGCCAAAGGTTTTCTCTACAATAAGCTGAGGACATAGACTATTGAAGTGAGATAAATCTGAGAATGGAATTCCCGATCCTATATAAAGTACCGGCACCTTACAGGCTAAAGCAGCTGAAACGGAGTCATATGTAGAGTAGCTAACTAGAGTGGAAGCAATTACGTGTTGTTCGACCAACAGCAGCTCTTGCAACAGTCGATCTTTACGATTAGGATCATTAGTAAACCCAATGAATGGAAGCAGAAAATTCTTTAAATTCTCACGATATTGTTGTGTTTGCATTGCCAAGACAAGTGGTTTCAATCCTTCAATGAACTCCTTGGGAGGGATAACCGGAGAATCGAGGATCACTATGGCTGAGGGTAAATCGGAAAACTTTGAAGCAAGTTCTAAAGCTATTAATCCTCCCATACTATGTCCTATGATTACAGGTTTTACGATCTTTAATTCCTTACATAACCAAACAAGATCGTCGGCGTAACCAGCTATAGTATAGTGTTGTCTTGGTTTATCACTTTTGCCATATCCTCTTAAATCTACAGCTATTGTTCTATGATTAATTCCAAAATGCTCAAACTGAGGAGCAAAGTGGGTATGATCATCCATCCCACCATGGACCAACAAAATCGGAGGGTCACCACTACCAGCCTCCTCGTAATATAGATTTAAATCTCCAAGCTTTAACTTACCCATAGTTTTCAATTGCTTCAAAATATATATAAGGTTTATTTATGAGGATGGTAATCAACTCCACACACAAGCAATTAATAACAATCGTTCAAGAACTAATTAGAGTTTTATTGAATCTTGATACCTTTAATTTCATGATTTTGTATCCAGTTTGATATTTACTAACTATGTATCACTACCTAACATATGAGCAAACAAATCCCATTTCTTTCTAATTTTTGACAATCCATTTAGAATTAGATTCCCTGTTTTTATAACAGGGCTTCGAGTCCCACTCCCGGCGCCTCAAGTGTGGGTTCTGCCTATATTGTTATATATTCAAAGAGCAAAATTTTATTAGTTGAATCTTTCCAGTAACACCAATCAATTATGTGAAAGTCCAAAAGAATCACTCGCTAATCTAGAAAGAAAAATAGAATGTTCTCACTACACGAGTATTTATAATGAACTTTTAAATCTTCTTAACAATAAAGAATTTCCAAAAACAAACTCATTGTCGCCTCAATTGCAATAGTGGTCGCATTAGCTCTTTTTGCAAGCCCCATTGTGGCTATGGATAACGACGCCTTTGCAACCAAAAAGAAATACAAAGGTGGAAACGTAGCTCAACAATCAATATCTCAATTACAAGCATCAGTGCAGAACGCATTGTGTGCATCTGGAACTGAAATATTCGTGTCGTGTAATAACCTTAGCTTCCAAAACCAAAAGAACAGTGGAAACAACGCATTAGCACAACAAGGCAGTGGTAGTGGAAAAGGTGGAAACTCTGCAGAACAAAGCATCAGCCAATCACAATCATCCAACCAAAATAGTCATGTAGTTTCTGGTGGAGATACAATAGGCTCTGGTAACAACATAAACGTTCAGAATCAAGAAAATTCAGGAAACAACGCATTAGCACAAAGCTAAGTCCAAATTCACCTATCTTTTTTTTAATTTGTACTTTCAGTTTAATTTAGGATTAATCTGGTATAATTAATTATTTCATAGAACTCTATTACCACTGGGAACTTAATCCCACGCGCCAAAACTAAATGACCTATCTTATTGAAGATCGCCTTTCTTCCTGCTGCTACTTCGCCATTTTCCTTCTCTACTTTGCTTCATACCCCAAGAGGCCCACGTGGCCGCCATTACAGCGATGAATCCTAAGAAGATCACAATAATTATGGCAACGTTCTGATAGATAGTGAAACTTTCAGCAAAGAAGAATAACCAGATGATAATACCTATTATAGAAGCGAAAAAGGTAATAATAGATATGGTAACCCTCCAGCCCATACCGTCAGAGAGTGAATCGGTCATCTTACTTTCGCTTATGTATAATTGCAAAAACTAATAAGGTTTTCACATTACGTATGGTCCTTCTCTATATGGACCCAGAGACAAATTCCCAATCCAAATACCGCTAAGACACTATCATACTCCATTACATATCTTCTGAACAAACACTTTTAGTTTACAAATTAAAATAGCCACAATTTTGCACCCATTGCTGATATATTTGGAGCAATAATTCATACCACTTGTTATTCTTATATCGTAAAGCACGTTGAATTTTAATGGTGGATGCCCGTTCTTTAATATAGTAAATATATTGTCCGATTATTAAAGACTATCACATTTGGATATAAAAGAATTGTACGACTTTCAAATGGTGTAATTTACCTATCGATTATAGATTTTAGTTGAAATCAAGACTTAATTAACAAGAATACTTTAGATTAAAAATGACTTGTGAAAATCGTGAGGTTGTTGCGGAGTTTAATATAGTCCTCCTAGAAAAACATTATTCAAATGATCAATTACCTCCAAGCATGAGGGACGAACTAGCAATTGCTACTTATGCTATTAAAAAAGTTAAAGGAATTAATGTTGTGGTAACGGGCATGAGTATTCAAATAAAATCTAAATCGATTCAAAATATTTTAAAAGCAATAGAGTATGCCCATCTATCTCTTAAGGATATAGGAATTTCACGAATAATTTCATCAATTCATATAGATGAAAGATTTTATAAATCAGAAACGGTAGAAGAGAGAGTTGGTTGAGTATAAGAAAAGTAGAATATTAAACAACATAATACTATGGCGTTGTTGAAAGAAATGTCTCTATTATCTTGCTAAACTTTTCAGGATATTGATACTGTGTTCATTGCTCTAAATATTGGATTCTATTCAACATTGAACCGTATCCCCGCGCGCCCAAATTGGTTTTCAATATTTTATGTGATAAATGCTTACACAGATATTATAGATAATAAAGGTAACCTATCAATAAGCAATTGTCTTTAAATCCAAGGTTTAATTATACTTATAATATGAACCAATGAAAAGTCCCAACCAAATTTAGCATTATATATTTTTAGAATGCTAAAAAAATACTGTCTAATAGCTTTATACATTGAATAATACTTTTCTAATTGCTCCTTCTTTTAATATCATGCCGCTATCAACAAAAAAACCCATGGATCAAATGGGTCTTAAACCTTGGAATGTGTCTGAAACTGGGTTTTCTAGTTATGATAAACCATTTGATAAGTTAATATTTTTTTTCTCAATTATGCTATTTTAGCCCCATCAGGCCACAATGCTCAACCATCAGCATTTAGAATATTTGATGATGATAACACAATTCATCTCTATGCAGACAGAACAAGAGCATTGCCTGTTGTAGACCCTGAGGATAGGGAATTGACCATTAGTTGTGGAACTGCCTTGTTTAATTTGCAGTTGATAATATCATACTTTGGCTATAGATTTGAAATATCCTTGTTACCACAACAAAAAGGAGAAGACGAGAGTGATCATGATGATTTGTTGGCTACCGTTAGGGTGATAGACATTAATGAAAAACTAGAGAAAATCAAAGATTAAGGACTAAAAAGTTGTTTAACTCAATTACTATGAGAAGAACAAATAGATTTAGATTTGACGATGATAAGGAAATCTCACAAGAAATTCTCTCCAACCTTCAATTTATCGCTCAAAAATTTGAAAGCGTATGACTTCATATTGAGAAGAACAGGGAGGAAAAAGAGCAACTTGCTAAACTGATTACACAAGGAGATATCATTCAAATGTCAGACAAAAAGTTTAGGAGGGAATTGGCTTCATGGGTCGACACAAATAGGAGTCATCTTAGGGATGGGATGCCCGGTTATGCGTTTGGATTTGGCGATATCATGTCTTTAGTCGGCCCGTTTGTAATACGAACATTTGACTTTGGTAAAGGACAAGCAGCCAAGGACAAGGAACTTGCTATAGGTTCTCCTGTTCTATTAGTGATAGGTACAAACTCCGATAACACGCTTTCATGGCTTAATGCAGTCCTGGCATTATCAAACATATTATTATATCTCAAATTCGAGAATATATGGTCTTCCCATCTAAATCAGCCTATTGAGGTCCCCGAATTGAGAAAAAGTCTTGGCAGTTTAATACCTAGTCATAGCGACACAAATCCACAATTACTTCTACGAATAGGCTATTCCGATAGAGAAGTATTGCCAACGCCAAGAAGGTCAATTGTACAAGCTATAATTAGTGGAGAACATACACCCACCAAATCTTTATCCTAAGATTTAACATCAAATAAATCTACATTGCATTAGAATCCTACTATAGCTAGGAACTTAACCCCAACTACGAATAAGAATTATTACTAGAATACAGCACCATGAATTTTGTCTTGTATAAAAAAGTTGCTAAATATATTGATAAAAGTCACTCAGGAACAGGCTTTTATTTATACTCAAAATGATAACATATTGGTGCATCCAAACTAATAAAATATATTCAAGGATCAATATTTACTTAAATTCAAACTAGATGACGAAGAGATAAGATACTAGTGACAATCCATTATTTAACCCATAAATTATATGTAGTAGTTTGATTCCAACCAATTGGACCACTATATTCATTACCACCCGTTTCATTTGCAGAGACTTTTGAATCTATTTCTCCTTTTACCTTCAACTCATACTTACCTGGAGGTAGGGACTTTAGAAAAAGCCAGTTTCCATCCGCTACAGCTTGTGTTGTCTGAGCAGTTAAATTTAAGATATTATCTTGAGGCAATGTAAAGTTAAATAGATCAGTTTGAATACGGTACTTTTCTACATGAGGGATAGTGATATTATTAAGGAATGCTTCTCCTCCAGTAACTAAATCTTGCATATTTTTAGCACACTCTCTTAGTTCATTTTCTGTTTTTAGATGTTTAAACTCAGCATAAGAACATTCGGAATTTAATAGCGTAATTAACAATGCAGTATTTTGAGGTATGTTACAATTGCGTTCTACTGGATGCTCAAACGCTTGAGTCAAAAACCATACTGGTCCATGTTGATATTCGTCACAGTATTCCCCAGTGTCATCATAAGACGGATTCTTGTTCCCAGGGATTGCATACGTCCATTGCCACCATTTTTCAGTCCAATCAGCATAGGTTATATTAAATGGCTTTGAATTCAAGTCATATACTAAACTAGAAATATTAGCATTCAGATTAACCTTATCTTGATTTATAAAGCTTTCATTTCCTTTGATTGCAAACAGGGAGTTAACAGGTAACACTACAGTTAGAACTATAATAAGCAATAAGATTATCATCATTTTTTCCATGAGGTTTCCAATTCTAAATCGATATATAACTTTTTATGATGGTTAAGTCCGAACAAATCCTTATGAGAGTAGACTTTTTCTATTGCTTACAAATAATAAAATTGTATCTATTTATTAGATAATGGGACATAATTTCGCCAGATTATTATAGTTGTGATATTTATCAAAAGTATCTCTTAAAGTAACCGAAAATATGGATTCAAGTGAGTATGCTTGCATAATGTATAAGGTACAACTCTGTATCCCGAACCCATCAACACTAGGAATCTTTGATATACGCATGATATCATGGACACCGGGATGACAGCTTATTCCTATTTTTTAACGAAAACATAGTGAAAATACTTTGAAAAATAAACTCTCTATACGACTAATAAAACATTTTTAGTCTTGTTCCATCTCATGATTTTTGTTATGTCTAACGAATACAATAAAGTTGCAGTAGTGACTGGAAGCTCAACAGGCATAGGCCTTGAGACATCTTTGGCCCTAGCTCGAAATGGTTATTTAACTTGTGCCACCATGAGAGATTTACAAAAGTCCAATAAAATAGAAAGCGTAGCACAGAAAGAAAATATTCCGATAAAAGTATTCGAAATGAATGTTGATAATGATAATTCAGTAAAAACAGCAATAACAAAAATAATAAATGAATATGGTCGAATTGACATCCTAATTAATAACGCTGGCTATGGTTTGTTTGGAGCAATGGAGGACTTTACAATGGATGAAATCAAGAAACAATTTGAGACTAATGTTTTTGGTGTTATGAGAGTAATTCGAAATGTTCTTCCAACCATGAGACAACAAAAAGGTGGAATAATAATCAATGTTAGTTCTATGTCGGGATTGGCCGGAATACCTTCTCAATCCGTTTATTCTGCTACAAAATTTGCAGTAGAGGGAATGAGTGAAGCTTTATCATACGAATTAGAACCTTATGGAATCAAAATGGTATTAATTGAACCTGGAGTAATAAATACCGAATTTGTACAAGATTTAGTTTTACCTTCAAATAAATATGGAGTAGATAAAAAAGGGATTCAGATTAACCAGTTTGACGATGATAATAAGGATACTTCATTATCTTTCTATAATGAAACCATGCAAAGATTCTTGACATTTTACTTTAATGCAATGAGTAAAGCTCCTCATCCGGGGGTTGTTGCAGACGAAATAATCACTAGTATTGGAATTGTCTCTGATGAATCAAATACTTCTAGTCCCGTCTTAAGAATAACAGTTGGAAACGATTCAAAAAAATACTCGAGGCTTAAAAAAGAACTAACTGATAATGAATTTCATACATTGTTAAAAAGTGATCTGTTAAAATAGATGAGAACTGCATTAGTTAGAATAATAAATTATATACTTTTTATAACTTCTAATATTGAAACATCTTTTAAATTGGCACATAATGTAGTTAGCTGAAATTTGAATAATTTATAGTCCTGATCCATATCAGGAACTTGCACACGTCTTTTCTTGTTATACTGAGTTAGTTACTGTTTATTAGCAACGAGAAGTTTGATGATCTTGTCTATCTTCATTATATCCGCGCCATAAATTTTTTTAATATATTCAAGACCCGATAGATGATCATCTTCTGAAAAGGCTTGGACTCCATCTTCTGCTATTATTATTTTCATACCTCTTGTAAAAGCGTCGTAAGATGTATGTTTTCCGCAAATGTGTGTGTGCACCCGTGATTATTATTGTGTCAACACCTTTTCCGTTATATTCTTCATTTAGCTCTCTATCCAAGTTAGTTCGGTCAAAAGCGCTATACGTTCTTTTGGGAATAACTCTGTCACTCCTAAGTGGTTTTAACTCATGAATAACTTGCTGTCCGATAGTCCCTTTAATTGCATGAGGCCCCCACAGGTCTAATTCATATCTATCAGTCAGAAGATGCTCATCTACACAATAAAAAATTGGAATTTGATTCTTCCTAGCTATATCCAACAAAGCATGAATATTTGGAATAATCTCTAATGCCCTTTCACATTTTAAACTACCTTTTATGAAGTCATTTAACATGTCCAGTACTAAAATTGCATACCTAGCCAGGTTTATCCCACGATACTAATACTTTTGATACTGGATATTTTATTTTCTCATACTAGTAACGTGCAGATCTTTGATATTATCGGTTATATTTATTTTCAAATAATCTTATCGTTAAACAATATCTACGTGATTATTGAGGGGGATAAAATATGCCCTAAGAACGTTATGAACTCAACTTAATTTCAATACCGTCACATCCTTTCAAATCCTCTTGTCATAGGAAGATCCGTATTTGCATTAGAACCCCATTATCACAAGTAACTTAATCCCATGCGCCCTGACTAATTTACTATACTTTCTATTATATATCGGCATAGAATTATTGGACCATGATAACACGTTGTAACTTAAATAATTCAGTTTACAGGTAATAAAGTTCAAGATCGACACGGTGGCTTAGATCTACAATACTTTTATACGACAAGAATGATTTCAGAATGTGAAGATCCTTAAAGCAAGCTCGAGATTCCTAGCATGACTATGGAAGAGGTCCAGCGATTTCTCGAAAATAAATTAAATTTACAGTTTGCTACCATCGATAATAAAGGAGATCCTAACATTCAACCTGTATGGTTCTACTACGACAAAAATGAAGAAAAACTATTCATCATGACAGGCAAAAAGACAAATAAGAGTCAAAATGTCAAAGACCTACCATCTATTTCTGTATCGAAGATGGTAACAGTCCATATAAAGGTGTAAAAGGTAAAGGTGTAGCAACTATTTCCGACGATGTTCAAACAGTCATATCAATATCTGATAAGATTATCATCAAATATTTGGGTACACTCGATAATCCAATGGCAAAGACTATTAGTGAACGCTCTAAAAGCGGAGAAGGTATCGTAATTGAAATAACACCAAAGTTTTTCTCTACATGGGATTTTGGTAAGGTGTCTATGTCTTAACTGCAAAGTAGATAAGTTAAAAGAATTGATTTGAATTGAATTCAGATTAGAAGAGAGATGCTTCATTAAAATGTGATTCTGATCTGGCTCTAAAATTTCATAAAATAATGCTTGATTTAATTATTTGATTGGCTTTATTTTTATCATATCTTTTACTTGATTTAACTAAAGTTTGAATATCAAAATGTTTTTTGATCATTGTGGTTATGGTCAATATGACTATCGTGTTACTGAAAGTAAAGTTAACAAATTTAGTACCCTACATAAATTAAGTGTGAAAGGCTCCAACTTTTTGAATGCATTTGTAAAAATAGTCGTAAAGTATGCACTTAGAATAGAATGCTAATCGGTTATT